>NZ_CP024123.1:240000-2640000 GCF_002736105.1 Solibacillus sp. R5-41
TTCATTTTACTGAACAATAAAGGTAAAATGAAATAAAAAATGCGGTTTATATGAGTAAAACATCTCTATTTGCGTATATCCTATTTAGCGGAAATGATGATTCCCCACTAGATGTTGTAACAGAAAGGCTAGGAGTGCAACCTACGAAAACTTGGAAAATGGGAGGACGTGTTAACCCTAATCATCCAATAAATCATAGGATAAGGTCATACACTGGTTGGCGTTTCGAAATAGACACGGAAGAATCATTAGATACAGATGATGTATTATGTCCGCTTTTAAACGTGTTTAATTAAAGACAGATATGATAAATCAGTTAAAAGAGGAACTAACATTAGATGTTCAATTAGAGTTAGTTGTAAATATTTACGATGGATATACTCCGGCATTAGTAATTTACCCTGAGTTTAGTAAATTTGCTGCGGAGATAAATGCGATATTAGATATTGATATGTATGTGTATTCTTATAATGACCTAGATGAATAATTGTGTTATGAAGGGCTATTTGTATGATTGTAAGTATGGATATATAGAAACAGGATGATAGTTTACAGATGAATGAAAAAATTGATTCGGTATTAACGAGCAGTAAGATTCCTGTTTTCGGGTCTAAGCGAATTTGGAAGATTGCCCCCGACTGATTGGTAAAGACAAACAATCAAGGAGGATGACTATATAAGTTCCCCCACTGATTGATGTTGTGTATTATTTGGTTTTTAAAATGCCATTAAAGTTGGTTTCGCGTTGACGTGAGCTGTCGCAATCATGTTCAATCGTTTTAATAGCGTTATTTAGCTTTTGGAACTCAATTACACAGCGTTCACCAGCGATCGTTTCGGATAGCATAGCTTTTTTATCTGATGTCACGGTTGCATAACCTTGAACAAAGCCGGTTGCATAGCCATCATAGGTTTCATATTCAACATAAAAATCCTTTTTTGAGCTAAAAGAAATCGTCAAATCACGAAGGCTTGAATCAGCTTCCCCTCGACCGTATTTATAATAGTAGAAGTAATGGCCATCCCAAGAGTTTTCTTTTGATACGGTTGACCAATCTTTACCGATTCGTAAAGAAGTATCCACGGTTTTACGTGCGGCATTGGCACGAACGTACAGTGGGAGCCCGTCTAAATTTTCATAGCTATCCTCTGCATCTTGAGAAATATAGAAGTAATTTTTATTTTGTAAATTGTAGAAAAATGCAACGACTTGCGCGCGAGTTAAATTGTTTGAAGCACCAAAATACTTAGCTAGGTTAGTGTACTCATATTTTGGATTTTGCCCACTAGAAATACTATGGTCGAGTAAAAATTGAATTGATTGATTTAATGTAGCGTTACCGTCTGCTACATGGGTAATTGCTTGTGCGACGACGCCACGGGTCACGGCACGCTCGCGAATGTCATTATGAAAATATCCGTTTAGTGGTACTTGATAGGCAGCGAGTGTATTGTAGTAATGATCTGAAGCGGTATTCTTTTTGGTGAATTTATCAAGTTCTTCTGTGTCCGCTTCTAACTCAAAATAGGTTACTAAAATTTTTGCAAACTGCTGCTCGGTTACCGGTTGATTTGGGCGAAATGTGCCATCCGGATACCCACCTATAATGTCGAAATCATATGCCCATTTAATTGCGTCATATGCATAATGATGGGCTGGTACATCTTTAAATAATGCTTTTGCAGCAGATGTAGTCGTGCTTAATGAAAAGCTCATAACTAGGAACAATAAAGTTAGAATTAGGTAGCGTTTTCGCCTCATTGAAAGCCCTCCTTAAAGTGATTAATAATAAATGGATTTATTTAACTGTAGCATGTTCCATTTATTCCCGCAATGAATGCCTAAAGTTCATGACAACATAGTCCAAATTTGATATAGTGAGTTACATAAATGATTGAAGGAGTGACGGGTGAACGATGATTAACTAATCTTATTTTTGAGTAATTGAAAAAATTTTTTCAAACAAAAAATAGGATTAGTATGCCCAAATTCCAATAAATTTGTATAAAAAGCTTTTTGCTATACGCTTTTTTGGCGTCTTTTTTATACAAATATGAACAGCAGCTAATCCTTCCAAATTAATTTTTTTGGGAGGTTTTTTTCTTCCCAAATTGCGGAGGTAACACATATGAAAGAATTATTGAAATTGCAGCATGGAACGATTGAGTTAGCAGACCGGATCCTTTTTGAAAATGCCAATGCCATAATAAAGCAAGGTGAAGTAATTGGTATTATCGGTCGGAATGGAAGCGGGAAATCTACTTTATTGAATGTAATTGCAGGTGTGCGGCCATTTACAAGTGGAAAGCGGAAATGGCTTCAACCAGATACTTCTGTTTATTTAGTTGAGCAGGAAGAACAGCATTTTCAGCCGGAGATGACAACGGAGGAGGAAGCGGTTTTACTCGCAAAATGGAAAGTTCCCGATGTTTTGTATGAGAAACTCAGTGGTGGGGAACGATTAAAGCGCCGATTAGCGAAAGGGTTTTCGCAAAGCCCACAAATTTTATTATTAGATGAGCCGACCAATCATTTAGATGCGGTAAGTACGCAAAGTTTAATTGATAGGATTAAAGCGTATTCGGGAACTATTATTCTAGTCTCGCATGATCGTTATTTTTTGGATGAGGTGACTACAAAAATATGGTCATTGGAACAACAGCAATTCATCGAGCAGCAGGGCAATTACTCGCATTATATGGATGTTCGTGAGCAGCGTCGTCTCGCACAGCAACGCGCCTATGAGAAACAGCAAAAGAAAATTGATATTTTGGAGCAACAAATGGATGCGCTGACGTCCTGGTCGCAAAAGGCGCACCGCGATTCTACAAAGCAGGAATTTCCGAAAGAATATTATCGCGTTAAGGCAAAGCGCATGGATGCCCAAGTGAAGTCAAAGAGAAAAATGCTGGAAAAGGAAATCGAGAAAAATAAAGTTGAGCAAGTGGCGAATGAACAGCCGGTCAATTTTAGATTGCAAGCGAATAACAAGGTAGGCAAACGATTTTTACAGGCGAAAAATGTATCGAAGTATTTTGGGGAGCGTCGTCTTTTTGAACAGGTAAATTTCACGATTTTGCATGGTGAGCGTGTGGCGTTAATAGGGGCAAATGGAAGTGGTAAAACAACCTTTTTAAATATGATTTTAGGGCGGGAATCCTTTGATGGAGAACTTTCGTTTTCACCGACGACGAATATCGGCTATTTAACCCAAGAAGTATTTGATTTGCCGGAGCATCAAACGCCCGCAATGCTTTTTCATCGTGATAATTTTACTGACCGTGGACTTGTGCAAAATTTAATGAGGCATCTTGGCTTTCATATGGAGCAGTGGAGAGAACCAATTGCCCACATGAGCATGGGGGAGCGCGTGAAATGTAAGCTGATGCAATATATTTTAGAAAATCGGGATGTGTTGATTCTAGATGAGCCGACAAACCATCTAGATTTACCATCACGAGAGCAGCTAGAGTCGACACTTGCTCAGTATAAAGGGACACTGATCCTTGTGTCGCATGACCAATATTTCATCGACAAACTAGCAAATATGCATCTTGTCATTCAAGACGGCACCATTCAAAAAAAGGCGTTTGGTCAATCGAATGCACAAAAAAATACAACAGAAGACCAGTTATTGCAGCTAGAAACCGCACGTCAGGAAGTGCTAGGGAAGTTGAGTTTCATGACATCGAAAGATACAAACTATTCGATGCTTGATGCTCAATTTTTAGAGCTTACTCAGCAAATTAATGCGCTTAGGAAAAGATGATTTTAGGGGAGGGTAGATGTTTCTATCCTTCCTTTTTTACAAATACATAAGAGAGGACTAGGTTTCATTTAATTGATTAATGTTTTCCAAAAGAAAAAGTTTAAATTCGTGCAATCTACTATTCTAAAATTAACAATAAATGTCGATATAAAGGACAATGATATTATATTCAAAATCTGGATGCAATTACGTCGAGGCGTAATTGATCCAATACATAGAGAAACTGAAGAGGAGATGTTTTAACTAGATGAATCAATCTAAAAAATTGCTTGCCGCCATGCTAGCAATCCCTGCGACGGTAATTGTTGCTGGGCAAGTGCATGCGGAGGAAGTAACATCCACATTTGAAATTAATAATAGTTGTGTAGGCGCTTCAAATTCCGGAGAACGCCTAAGTTTACAGGCAAAAGAAAGCGAAGACGCAAATGCAATTCAAAAAGCCATTGATGATGTAGATTGCTTAATCGAAGAACTTAATAATGATTCAACAAGGGGAAAAATTTTAGCTGCTCAAGCTGAATATTACAAATTGCCAGAAGCTTCGCGTAAATTAGTAAAAGATTATAAAAAAACCGAAAACCTATTGGCTATTCTTGATGAGAAGGAGGCCCGTTTAGTAGAGGAAAAGATTAATGCTTTGAATGATGAATCTACTCCTGTAGCAATTAAAGCAGTGCGTAATGCGTATGAGGCATTAAATGAAAATGCGGTAAAGTTAGTGTCTGAAAAGATGTTAAAGTTGCTTGTAACTTATGAAACCATTATGAATAAGCAGGTTGAGCAAGCGGAAAAAGAGGCACAGGTAATTATTGATCGTATTAATCGCATTACAAATAGCTATACAGAAGCTCAAATTAAAGACGTTCGACTTGCGTATAATAAGCTGAGCGAATTGGCGAAAAGTTATGTAACGAACATACAAAAATTAATTAATGAGGAAGCCTATATTTTATATCAAAATTCAGTTGTCAAAGAAGCAAAATTACAAGCAGCCGCATTTGATGCGTACATGGCGAACATTACTCGGAATTCGTCAACAGCAGAAATTGCGAAGGCGCGCGCGTATTACAACTCATTATCCTATGAGGCAAAGAGACAGGTTAAAATGTACGAAAAGTTGCGTCGACTTGAAACGATGTGGAATGATCCGGATTATTTAGGATTAATTTTCACGTACTACCCAGATTATATTCATGCGATAAAACCAGGGGGCATTGAAGTAGAGAAGCCGGTATATGATCCATTGTATATTCCAGATGATTCAAATTCCGACGAATATGTACCGCCGAATACTACGTGGTCGCCATATGAGGAAATGACGTATTATAACGGTCGATACACAGCGACGATTACCTCCTCACAAATGACCAATGTGGCAGATAAGACGATGATGCTGAAGGCTGGAGATATTGAAATATTAATCCCGACAGCGGATATTAAAGGGACATCTGCAGCAATTGGTGTGTCAATGTCGACGAATAATAATAGATTAGACATTAGTTTCACAGAAGGTCATACAGCGAAAGCATTTTCGAGCGTTGTTGAAATTCGTATTCCGATGCGTTTACTAGGCGGAAATGCATCAATGGCTGTGCAACGCGTCGTTTATAATGGGACATCATCAGCAAGCTATAAAATCGAAGGTTCTAATTATGTGATTCGAACGAAAACAGGTGGGACTTTTACTGCGGGAACAAGTAAAACATCGTATTCGGACTTAACGGCATCGAGTTCAAGTACGACGGGTATACGCGAACTCGCAACGCGCGGTATTACATATCCGACGGCAGGGAAAGCGGTTATTCCAAATGAAAGTGTGACACGTGCAGATGTCGCAACATTACTTGCAAAAGCAATTGACATTTCAAGCACACAGTCTACAAAATATAAAGATTTAGGGAATACAGTATCAACAAGCCAAGCGCAAGGCTTATTAGAGGCAGGCATTATGAGTGGTGTGACAACGCAGCAATTCGACCCAAATATAGCGATAACACGTCAGGAAGCAGCAATCATCATTGCCAATATGTATCGCCACTTAAATCAAGATTTATCATTAGCTTATAATGAACTAAAAACAAAATTTGTGGATATTTCTGACTTATCTTATGAAGCACGTCAAAGTATTGCGATTTTAGAGCTGTTCGGTGTTGTGGATGGCACAGCTTCAAATCAATTTAACCCACAACAACAGTTAACGAGAGCACAGTTCGCAGAAATGCTTTACAGTGCATTAACAGCTATTGGGTATTTATAATTGATCAACAAAGCACGGCGTATTGAGCGCTGTGCTTTTGTATTTTGCATTTGGCTGATTATGAAAAACTGGGCTATAATAAATAGATAGAATACTATGTTAATTTGATGTGAGTGGGATGTTCATAAAAAAGGAGGGAGCATTGTGGTTTATTTATCAATGATTTTCTTTAAAATTGTTGCCCCTATTTTAATACTGCTTGTCATTGGGGCAATCTTACAGAAAAAATTCAATTTTAATTTAAAAGCATTATCACATTTAATTACATATTGCTTCATGCCGGCAGCGGTCTTTATTAATATTTATGAAACCTCGATTGAAGTGAGTGTCATTGGGGAAATTACCCTCTTTATCGTGCTTTTTATCGGAATTCAAATGTTATTAAGTCAATTTTTAGCAAAAGTGCTAAAGCTGGAACGAAAAGAATCGGCCGTGTTTAAAAATAGTGTCGTGCTCATCAACTCGGGAAATTATGGCATTCCGGTTGCACAAATGATCTTTGCTACACAACCGATTGGCGTAGCAATCCAAGTCATTATGGTAATTTTTCAAAATATGGTGACGTATACATATGGGCTGTACAATTTGATTTCTTCTACGAAGTCAGGAATTGCGATTGTCCGTGATTTTTTGAAGATGCCGATTGTGCATGCACTTATTTTAGGGGGCACGCTCAATTATTTTAATGTGCCCATACCTGAAACGTTTAGCATTCCGATGAACCATATTGCCAATGGATTTGTAGCGGTCGCATTAATTACACTTGGTGCGCAGCTTTCGCAAATAGAAATGCGTTCGATGTTTAATAAAACTATTTTCGTGAGCTGCTTTACACGCTTAGTTGTAGGGCCTTCTATAGCATTGCTTGTTATTTTTGCGCTTGGATTAGACGGTGTCGTGGCACAATCCTTATTTATTGCCAGTGCTTTTCCAACCTCACGAAATAGTGCAAGTCTCGCTTTAGAATACGATATTGAATCAGACACGGCAGCGCAAACCGTTTTATTTTCAACCATTATTAGCTGTCTCACAGTAACGGTCGTTATTTACATGTCAAATTATTTATTTGTATTAAACTAAGGATTTTCTTCCTTAGTTTTTTTGTTGTGGAAAAGGGGGGCGTCCAATTGAAGGATAATTTTAAGTGATTTCGTATTTTCATAATTACGCGAAGATGATAACATGCCTGTATAGAAATGAAAGACGCCATGTCGATGTAAAAACAACATGGCGTCTTCTAATGAAATCAATTGCTAGCCGCATTTTTCAAATAGCTCATAATCAGTTTTTTTAATTGGAATAGTTGTTACTTTGTTGGCGTTGGTACGATAATATTTGGTAATAACAAATTAAATACATGTTTTTTTATAGCTGTCCCAAACAGATTCATAATGGTAATGGCATTTATTTGTCCAGTAAGACTTAGTAAAATGGAGCCATCTCGCATTTAGAGGATCTTTACAGCTTCTTAAGTGGAAAGTGATACGTTATTTAGAATTTACTTCTATTGTATATGGGTTTGAAAGATCCATACCTTCTAATGAAAGACCCATCGCTTTTGCTACACCTTCACCATAAGCTGGATCTGCTAAGTAGCAGTGTAAAATGTGACGACGTTTAATGAATTCTTCTACTGGAGCCATGTCAGCAGCCGTGTTATTGAATAACGTTTGTTTTTGCTCATCGTCCATTAAGTTAAATAACTTCCCTGGTTGTTCGAAATAGTTGTTATCATCTTCAGCGAAATCATAAATATCCGCAGGTCCATCTAAAGCAAGGGCAGGGTCTTTATATTGCGATTGACCTTGTAATGCACCATAGCTGTTTGGATAGTAAGTTGTTGCCGCACCACGGTTGCCATCTGCACGGCCAGCGCCATCTCGATGATAAACCATGAATGGACATTTTGGTGTGTTTACCGGAATTTGATGGTGGTTCACACCTAAACGGTAACGAGTTGCATCTTGGTAAGCGAATAAACGAGCCTGTAACATACGGTCTGGTGAGAAGCTAATACCAGGTACGACGTTTGATGGCGCAAATGCAGCTTGTTCAACATCTGCAAAGTAGTTTTCTGCGTTGCGATTTAATTCGAATTCACCAACAGGAATTAATGGGAATTCCGATTTAAACCAAACTTTTGTTAAGTCGAATGGGTTATCTTTACGTTGACGTGCTTGTTCCTCTGACATTACTTGAATGTACATTTTCCATTTAGGGAAATCACCTTTTTCGATTGAGTCAAATAGGTCGCGTTGTGATGATTCACGGTCATTTCCGATTAGTTCCGTAGCTTCAGCACCTGTTAAGTTTTTAATCCCTTGCTGTGTACGGAAGTGGAATTTCACGTAAACTCGTTCGCCAACGTCGTTAATCATAGAGTAAGTGTGAGATCCGAAACCGTGCATATGTCGGTAGTCTTTTGGAATACCACGGTCAGACATCACGATTGTCACTTGGTGTAAAGCTTCCGGTAGTGATGACCAGAAGTCCCAGTTTGAGTTCGGGTTGTGCATATTTGTTTTTGGGTCACGCTTTACAACGTGGTTTAAATCAGGGAAGTGCAATGGATCACGGAAGAAGAATACAGGTGTGTTGTTTCCAACCATGTCCCAGTTACCTTCTTCTGTATAAAATTTTAATGCGAATCCACGAATATCGCGCTCTGCATCAGCTGCTCCACGCTCACCTGCTACTGTTGAGAAACGAGCGAACATATCAGTCGTTTTTCCAACTTCTGAGAAAATCGCAGCTTTAGTATATTTTGTAATGTCATGAGTTACAGTGAACTTACCGAATGCACCTGAACCCTTTGCGTGCATACGACGTTCTGGTATAACTTCACGATTAAAGTTTGCTAATTTTTCAATTAAGAATACATCTTGTAAAAGGAGTGGGCCACGACGACCAGCTGTTTGAGAATTGTCATTGCTTACGACTGGTGCACCTGTAATCGTTGTTAAACGTTCATTTGTCATTTTTCATACCTCCAAAATAAAATTAAAAATCTCTTCATAAATTACTATAACAAATACAAATAATAAATTCTACTAGATTATAATAATTCTTTTTAAATAATTTGTCTAGTAATGTCTTTTTGGTGAATAAAAGCGAGAATATTCTTTGCAACAGTGTGGGATAATTTATTCTTAGGATAATTCGTTACAAAAAATAGAATATAGTCGAATATATAGAGAAATACTGTACTGCGATTTGGATGGGGGTTTGAAAATAAAAATAAAGTACTTGGTATATGTGCTTTTGTTGTCGTGCTATTGAAAAAAAGAGGGCTAATTGAAAATGACTTATAAGTTATCCCCTTTTTCATGATGGTATCACCTATAATGTTATATGAGTATAGAAAGAAAGGGATTTATTATGGAATTAACTTTAACATTTATTATTTTAGCCGTAACAATCATCTTGTTTATGACGAATCGATTGCGTGGAGATTTAGTCGCGATGATGGCATTGCTTGCATTTGTCGTGTTTGAAATTTTAACACCCGCAGAAGCGTTAGCAGGTTTTTCAAATTCAGTCGTCATTATGATTGCAGGATTATTTGTCGTGGGAGCGGGCATTTTGAGAACCGGGCTTGCAGGAATGGCCGGGAACTTACTACTTAAATGGTCAGGAGATAGCGAACTACGCTTATTTATTTTATTGCTTGTCATTGTTGCAACAGTTGGTGCGTTTATGAGTAATACAGGAACCGTTGCGCTCATGCTACCGATTGTTGTATCCATTGCGATTAGTATTAAAGTAAGCCCATCGAAATTTTTACTACCACTGTCTTATATTGCGAGTATGTCGGGTTTAATGACGCTCATCGCATCACCGACGAATTTAATTGCCTCGCAAACACTCGTTGATCACGGATTTGAAAAGCTAGGGTTCTTTACGATTACACCAATTGGTATTATTGCGACGATTACGGTAATTACGTATTTAGTTTTAGTGCGCAATATACTGTTGCCTAATGATAAAAATCGTACACAATCTAGTGCAGGTTATAAGTTAGCGCCGAAAAAGATTGTCAAAGAATATAATTTACAAGATAAACTATTCCGTGTTGTCGTAGAGGAAAATTCATTAATCGTCAATGCGAAACTGGCGGATTTAAAATTGCCAGCAAATTATCAAATATATATTATGAAAATTAAACGTGGCGCGGCAGATGGCATGAATTTATTGCCGATAACGTACCAGGAAATGGCCGGTCCGACAAGTGTTATTTATAGTGGTGATGAATTGTATATGCAAGGAATGGCTGAGGATATCGAGCGTTTTGCAACGGATTACGGTGTACAAGTACAACCGTTTGAAGATAATGCAGAAGAGCTTGTTTCTAAGGCAATTGGTGTTGCAGAAGTATTATTAACACCACAATCACGCTTAATTGGTGAGACGGTTAGTAAAATTGGTTTCCGAGAGAAATATAATTTAAACATTCTTGGAATCAATCGAAAAGGCGACTATATTTTGAAAAATATGGCGGAACAAAAACTACGTTTCGGGGATGCAATTTTAGTTCAAGGGAAATGGGAAGAAATTGAATTGTTATCGCGTGAAACACAGGATGTAGTCGTTGTAGGTCAGCCGCTCGAGCATGCAGGAATGGCAGCGGCAAATGGCAAAGCCCCGATTGCAGGAATTATTATGGTGTTTATGATTGCGCTCATGGTATTAGAAGTGTTCGACGCCGTCATTGCAGTGTTAATCGGAGCGGTGTTAATGATTATTACTGGCTGCCTGCGCAATATGGATGATGCGTATAGCAAAATGAATTTTGAAAGTATTGTTCTTGTTGCGGCGATGCTCCCGATGGCAACAGCACTTGAAAAAACAGGTGGGATGACATTACTGGCAGACGGCATTATTTCAGTATTGGGTGGGTTTGGTCCGTATGGTGTATTGATGGGGGTTTACTTATTGACCGTTGTATTTGGCCAGTTTGTAAGTAATACGGCAACGGCTGTCTTGTTCTCACCGATTGCCATTACAGCGGCACTCGCAATGGACGTTAATCCTTACACCTTTATGATTGCTGTTGCAACAGCAGCGAGTATGGCATTTGCTACGCCGATTGCTTCACCAACAAACTCACTTGTATTAACTGCAGGTGGTTATAAATTTATGGACTTTGTGAAAATAGGTGTTCCGTTACAAGTTGTGATGTTTATTGTCATGATGATCGCGGTACCATTATTATTCCCATTCTAACGAAATGAATAAACGAAAGACATGATGCCACTTTTTAAGTAGGGCACTGAAAAACGTATGATTAAAAATTATTAATCATCTTCAAATAAAAATAAGGCACTTTTTGTTCGATTTCGAATAGGAAGTGCCCTATTTCTTTAGCTATAAAAATTGAACATATGAAATATCCCGAATATTAGAATGGAGATCTAACTAAGAATCCGCCGCCTTTCACGATAGCGGCGCACAATATGCAGAAGGTTTCAGTATGCCTAACTTTATATGGCTGGCCTTGCACAAAGCTGTGCGACTCATGTGCTTGAGCCAGCCTAACAAGTACAAACTTTATTAGACTTACATTAGCAGGAGGAATTTTCTATTTCATCTTATATAGTTTGTTGCAATTTACAATTGATACGTTTTTCGGTATTTATACGGTGTCAGGACGGTATGCTCTCGAAATACTTTAATAAAATAATTACTATCGACAAAACCATTCATTTCAGCGATTTCTGAAATAGGGTAATCGGTTTCAAGTAGCATCTTTTCAGCTTGCTGTACGCGGTATTGCTGCAAGTACCTTTTAAACGTCACACCTTGCCTTTTTGAAAAGAGTTGACTTAAATAATTTGGTGTAATACGCAATTTTTCTGCAACTAATAAGAGGGATAAGGAGCTATTGGAATATAGTTTTTCAATTTGTTCAATGGCCAATTCACTATAATCTGTTAGCTGTTGCATACGTGCGGATTTGGCGAATGTTAAAACAGACTGCGTGAAAAAAATCATCTCCTGCACGATTGTATAAAGAATAGGCTCATCTAAAATTAACGAAAATAATTGGCGGTAGTGATGTTCGACCTTTACTTGCTGCTGCAAATGGTGCTTTAGCATGAACCGGCGAATTTGTGCAAGCACGCTCGTGAGATGAATGCGCACTTCTTCCTGTGGATAAAAGCGATTTGGTTCTGACAATTTATATAAAAATTGTTTCACCGCAGATAAATTCCCTTCTTCTAAAGAAGTAATCCAAAGCTGCTGCTGCTCGGGTGTTAGTAACGGATCCAAATGCGATAAGGAAATAGATTCCGATGTTAAAAAGACATGCTCATACCCTTTGTAAAAGCGTTGTGTCAGTACTTGCTTTGCCTCAGTATACATATCCCGCAATGTTGCATCCATTCCATCATAAATGGCGATATTTAAAAATTCCCCGGTCATCATATGCCATTCTTGTATGACTAAGCGCAAATTTTTACCAAATTGTGCCTGCTCTTGCCCCGAGATTAAACATAAAATCCGCTTTTGCAATGGAAATGCTGTTAGCTCTGAAAAAATAGGTGACTGTATAAGCCAATGATAAAGCTGTAAGTTCGCATCAAAATTTGAAGGCTCGATTAAAATAAATTTTGATTGTGTCGAATGAATGATTTCTGGCGAATTTAAAAATAAATCTACATACATTTGGGCATCGGTTTGCGTCTGATTGGCAAATGAAATTGTGCTTTCCGGTGTGGGTAGCGTCATCAACGTCGATTTTAACTGCTCTAAAGGAATAGGCTTTACAAATAATTGTTTTGCTTGCAGCGAGATAGCTTTCATCGCGTGCTGAAAAAAAGGCTGTGCGGTAAAACAAATGATATGAAGCAACCTATTTTTTAAGAGTTTCTCAACATGTACCGTTACAAGCGCCACGTCGAGCATGAGGATTGTTGGTTCAAATGAATTGAGCATTCGCTCTAATTCCATTACATCCGTAAGCCCTGAAAATTGCATTCCACTCGAAAAATAATTTTTTAAATACCACTCTATCCCCTGTATTTCTGCTTGGTCGCGTTCAAGTAATAAAATACGCATAAACCGGCATCCCACCTTATAAAATTACTATTTAAAATAAAATTACTATTAATAATAGATAAATACGTCATTACTATAAAATTTTACTATAAAGGTGTAAGTTTTTCTATATATTCCGAATTAAAAGACACTTATAGTGGAACTGAGGGGTGAGGGAAATTGACAAATTACCAACAAGAACAAAATCAAGGGATTCAAAAAGTCGAAAAATTTGAACTATCCATATTTATGAAAATGATTATTTGTAGTTTCATAGGAATTTTTAGTTTCTTTGTTTCATTTGAATGGAACGGAAAAAAAACAATCTTAGTTGACCACGTTGTTAATGCTATTTCTACTTACACACCAGCATTAGTAAACGGCTATGTCTTAATTTTACTAGTGCTCGGTGCATTCTATCCATTTGTCACAAAAAAATGGAAAACTTCTGCTGTAAATATGGTGCTATCTATTTTTAAGTTAGGTGGACTTGTAGCAGGTGTCATGCTTATTTTTGGCTTCGGCCCAGCTTGGTTATTTAATCCAGATATTGGTCCATTTTTACTAGAAAAATTAATTAAGCCAGTTGGTTTAGTTATTCCAATTGGATCTGTCTTTTTAGCCTTGCTTGTTTGTTATGGATTGCTTGAGTTTATAGGGGTACTCATGCAGCCAATTATGAAACCTGTTTTTAGAACACCAGGTCGCTCAGCGGTAGATGCAGTGGCGTCATTTGTAGGAAGTTATTCGGTAGGCTTACTTTTAACGAATCGTGTTTATAAAGAAGGGAAATATACAGCGCGTGAAGCGGCTATTATTGCAACAGGCTTCTCCACAGTATCGGCAACATTTATGGTCATAGTCGCAAAAACATTAGATTTAATGGAGCACTGGAATACATTTTTCTGGGTAACGCTTATTGTGACATTCATCGTAACAGCCATTACTGCGCGTATTTATCCTTTAAATAAAATTAAAAATGAATACTATGATGGTGCGACACCACAGCCAGAAAAAATGGTGACAAAGGATCGTTTGAAAACGGCTTGGACAGAAGCAGTGGAAGCAACGAACTCCAATCCATCATTAGCAAAGAATTTATTCATCCATTTAAAAGATGGCTTAATTATGGCGATGGGAGTTATTCCTTCTATTTTATCAATAGGTTTACTAGGCATGGTACTTGCCATTTATACTCCATTATTTGATTGGTTAGCGTATATTTTTGTGCCTTTCACGTATTTATTACAAGTTCCAGAGCCGATGTTGGCAGCGAAAGCTATGTCAGTATCAATTGCTGAAATGTTTTTACCAGCAATGATTGTAGCGGGCGCTGATATTATTACGAAATTTATCATTGCTGTTATTTCGATTTCGGCTATTTTATTTTTCTCTGCGGTAATACCAGTAATTTTATCAACAGATATTCCGTTAACGATTCGCCAAATGATTATTATTTGGTTCCAACGTGTCGTATTAACACTCATAATCGTAACACCAATAGCATTTATCTTATTTTAAAAATGGTCCAACACCGAAATATGCGGTTAAGCGCATATTTTAGTAAAGATCCTTAAAAATAACGTTTTATTTAAAATTAAAAGGAGCGATTTAAGATGGTATTTAAAACAAACATTCGAGCACCAAGAGGAAACGAATTAACATGTAAAGGTTGGACACAGGAAGCAGCAATGCGTATGCTGATGAATAATTTGGATCCAGAAGTAGCGGAAAATCCAGACGAATTAGTTGTTTATGGCGGTATTGGTAAGGCAGCACGTGATTGGGAAAGCTTTGAAAAAATGATCGATACATTAAAAGTATTAGAAGACGATGAAACAATGCTTGTGCAATCAGGGAAGCCAGTTGCAGTTTTTAAAACACATGAAAATGCACCACGCGTATTAATCGCAAACTCAAACTTAGTACCAGCATGGGCAAATTGGGATCACTTTTATGAATTAGAAGAACGCAACTTAATGATGTACGGTCAAATGACGGCAGGCTCATGGATTTATATTGGAGCACAAGGGATTTTACAAGGGACGTATTTAAGTTTTGTAGAAGCAGGGAAAAAGAAATTTGGTACACCTGATTTACGTGGAAAATTCATTTTAACAGGTGGTATGGGCGGTATGAGTGGTGCGCAACCACTTGCTGGAAAAATGGCGGGCGCGGTAATTTTAGTTGTCGAGGTAGATCGCACGCGCATCGAACGTAAAATTAAAGAGGGTTACTGTGACTATATTGTTGAAACAGTGGATGAAGCGATTGAGCTTGTTAATAAGCTGACAGCTGCGAATGAACCTGCTTCAATTGGATTAGTAGGAAACTGTGCAGATGTAAACCGTGAATTATTAAACCGTGGCGTGATTCCGGATTTTGTAACGGATCAAACTTCTGCGCATGACCCAATAAATGGCTATATTCCAAATGGTATGACGTTGGAGGAAGCGTTAAAGCTACGCAAATCAGATGTGAAAACATATGAGCGTCTTGCAAAAGAAACAATGGCAGAGCATGTTCGTACAATGCTTGAATTCCAGGGAAAGGGTGCAGAAACATTTGATTACGGAAATAATATTCGTGCTTACGCAAAAGAAATGGGCGTAGAAAATGCCTTTGATTTCCCAGGTTTCGTACCAGCTTATATTCGTCCGTTATTCTGTGAAGGAAAAGGACCATTCCGCTGGGCAGCATTATCAGGAGACCCTGAAGATATTTACAAAACAGATCAACTTGCAAAGGAAATGTTTGCGGATGATGAAGGGTTAGTCAATTGGATTGATATGGCGCAAAAAATGGTGAAGTGGCAAGGCTTACCAGCACGTATTTGCTGGTTAGGCTATGGCGATCGTCATCGTTTCGCATTAAAAGTAAATGAAATGGTTGCTAGTGGCGAATTAAAAGCACCAATTGTTTTCGGTCGTGACCATTTAGATTCGGGTTCAGTTGCTTCACCAAACCGTGAAACAGAAGCAATGATGGATGGCTCAGATGCAGTATCGGATTGGCCGTTATTAAACGCATTAGTGAATACAGCAGGTGGCGCAAGCTGGGTAAGCCTACATCATGGCGGCGGTGTAGGGATGGGTTATTCTCAGCACGCAGGTCAAGTATTAGTAGCGGACGGCACACAGTTAGCAGCAGATAAAATTAATCGCGTATTAGTAGCAGATCCAGGAATGGGCGTTGTACGTCACGCGGATGCAGGCTATGAGATCGCAATTCGTACAGCAAAAGAAAAAGGCGTTAATATGCCGATGCTAAAAGGATGATGAATCGTGGCAATTTTAATTAAAAATGCAAATGAAGTCATTACGATGCAGTCGAATGTAGAAGGTCCCCGTCGCAAGGAACAGATGAGTGAGCTTGGACTGCTGAAGGAAGTTTGTGTACTTTTAGATGGCGAGCAAATCATTATGATTGCACCGCTTGAAGAGCTTGAAGCAAAATTTCCGCACTTAGTACAAAGTGCGGAAGTGATTGATGCAGCCGGGAAAATTATTATGCCTGGACTCGTAGATTGCCATACACATTTAGTGCATGGGGGGACGCGTGAGCATGAGTTGAATATGCGTCTTTCTGGAAAAACGTATATGGAAATTATGAATGCAGGTGGTGGCATTCATTACACGACAACAAAGACACGAGAAGCGAGCTTTGATGAACTGTATGACAAAACGTACAATCATTTAAATGATTTTTTACGCTACGGCATTACAACGGTCGAGGCAAAATCTGGTTACGGACTTGATTGGGAAACGGAAAAGAGACAATTAGAAGTTGCAAAAAAATTGCAAGAAACACATGCGGTAGATATTGTTTCAACTTTTATGGGTGCTCATGCAGTGCCAACTGAGTATAAAGGGAATGAGGAAGCGTTTGTTGAGTTAATCATCAATGACATGCTTCCAAAAGTTGCTGAGCTTGGATTGGCCGAATTTAACGATGTGTTTTGTGAAAAGGGTGTCTTTGCACCGGAGCAATCACGCCGCATTTTAGAAGCAGGGAAAGCATACGGTTTAACACCGAAAATTCACGCGGATGAAATTGAACCGTATGAAGGTGCGGAATTGGCTGCCGAAGTAGGTGCTATTTCAGCGGAGCATTTACTCGTTGCTTCAGATGAAGGCATTGAGGCGATGGCAAAAGCCGGAACGATTGCCGTGCTATTACCGGGAACTGCCTTTTTCCTACGCGCACCTTATGCAAGAGGTCGTTTAATGGTGGATAGTGGTGTACCAGTTGCTATTTCGACTGATTTTAATCCGGGCTCATCTCCTACGATTAGCTTGCCGTTCGTTCAAAATTTAGCTTGTATGAATATGGGCATGACGATGGAAGAAGTGCTTTGTGCGACAACTGTCAATTCAGCGTATGCGATTAATCGGGGCAATGAAATCGGCACGCTGGAAAATGGGAAAAAAGCAGACGTACTTATTTTAAATGTTCCGAACTATAAGCAACTACAATATTTCTATGGCATGAATCATACGGACACTGTGATTAA
This sequence comes from Solibacillus sp. R5-41, assembly GCF_002736105.1. NCBI lineage: Bacteria > Bacillati > Bacillota > Bacilli > Caryophanales > Caryophanaceae > Solibacillus > Solibacillus sp. R5-41. The sequence goes on from NZ_CP024123.1 coordinate 257,579, forward strand.
AGCGGGGAAAGTAGTTGTACAGGGGGGAACCTTATTGTGAGTCAGTTTCTCATTTCACCTGCTACAACATGGAATCGTGTCAATCACGAGGATATGAAAGTAAAGGACTGGATTGAGCCAAGCTACGCACAATTAGAAAATCGATTTGATGTCGTGATAACGGGTGTACCGTTATCACGTTCTTCGATTAGTGCATCAGCTGCTTCAGAATATCCAGATAGCTTCCGTAAAAGTTGGAACTTCTTTACGACGTATTCTATTGATGAGGACGTTGATTTTCGTGCACTACGCATTGCCGATGTAGGGGATGTCAAAATGCATGGCACGAATATTTTACAATGTCATGAAAATATTGAGCATGCTATAACGGATATTCAAAAAAAATGCCCAGATAGCTTTTATGTTCAAATTGGTGGCGATCATTCGATTACAGCGCCAATTATTCGTTCATTAGCAAAACATACAGGTAAACGAATTGGGATTGTACAATTTGATACGCATCTAGATTTGCGTTCTACTGAAAGTGATGGTCCGTCAAATGGTACGCCGATTCGCCAACTGCTGGATGCAGGAATTATTCGTGGCGAGGATGTTTATAACATCGGACTTCATGGATTTTATAATGCACCAAGTTTAATGAAAGCTGCGAATCATTATGGTGTGAATCGCATTACGCTGAAGCAATTTCGTGAAAATGGTGCGGAAAAGCAAATTGCAGAAGTGATGAAGGCACTGCAGGACAAGGTCGATATTGTATATGTAACGGTTGACATGGACGTGCTAGATATTACATACGCACCGGGTGTGCCCGCTTCGACTCCGGGTGGGATGCGCACGGATGAGCTATTTGATTTATTGTATGAGGTAGGGAAATACGACATCGTGCGCGGCATGGACTTTGTATGTTTAGATCCGTATCGTGATACACTTGAGCAACAAACAGTGAAAGCGGGAACGTATGCGTTTTTAACGGCGATGGTTTCTAGATATGTATATTTGAAATGAATTGAGAGCGTAACCGCTTAACTGAGGTTACGCTTTTTTTATATGTAAAGTGGGAATAATTTGAAACTTATCTTTACATTTTTCGTAAATAATAGCATGACTGTTTATGGGAAAGGGAAGAATGTATGCGAATTGTTATGTAAGTTTTATGAAGCACTTTATAATCGGATGGATAAAAATAATGCAAAGGAAGTGAAGGTAATGATTGAAGTAAAAGGTCAGTACACGGATGCAGTGATTTATACAAATAACCCGCAAGAAGCTGCCATTTTGCAAATCAAGGAGCTCGTCAATCAATCCTTTATGCAAGGGGCAAAGGTACGCATTATGCCAGATTACCATGCAGGGAAAGGTTGTGTAATTGGTACGACGATTGTATTGAATGATCGGGTTGTGCCAAATTTAGTCGGTGTGGATGTTGGCTGTGGTGTGCTCGTTTCAGAAATTGGCAAGGGAAAGGTTGATTTTAATAAGCTTGATGAAATCATTCGTAGCTTTGTCCCAAGTGGGAATGCAATTCATGAAAACGTAGACAAGGCCAATCTAACCGAAACATATACAAATGAAGCTTTTATTGCACGCGGCTTACAAGATGATTATACGAATCGTTCGCTCGGTACGCTTGGTGGAGGCAATCATTTCGTAGAGATCGCACAAGATGATACAGGCATACACTATTTGCTCATTCATACAGGGTCACGTTATGTAGGTGCGAAGGTGGCAAGCTGGCATCAAAAACGTGCATTTGAGTCATTGCAGCGTGCGGATTTAACGGAAAAGATGAATCAGTTAAAAGAGGAAGGCCGTCATCAGGAAATTCAAGAGATGATTCAAGCATTTAAGTTAGAAAATCCTGTTGTACCGAAAGATTTAGCTTATTTAGAAGGCGATTTGTTTACGGATTACATTGCAGATATGAAACTAGCACAGCAATTCGCACGAGATAATCGCAAGGTCATTGCACAAATAATTGCTGAACATATGAAATGGGATTATCAATCACAGTTTGATTCAGTGCATAATTACATTGATACGGATTCGATGATTTTACGTAAAGGGGCTGTTCGCGCGGCAAGTGGGGAGCAGTTAGTCATTCCGATGAATATGCGTGATGGCTCATTAATTTGTGTTGGGAAAGGTAATGCAGAGTGGAACGAATCAGCACCCCACGGAGCAGGACGTATTTATTCACGAAAAGCAGCGATGAAAAACTTATCAATGGATGATTTTAATGAGACAATGAGTGGCATTTGGACGACTTCTGTATCAGAAGAAACATTAGATGAAGCCCCAATGGCATACAAGCCGATGCAAGAAATTGTCGATCAAATTGGTGAGACGGTCGAAATCCAAAAGCATATTACGCCGGTATATAATTTCAAGGCGAGCGATAAATGGAAGAAATGAATTACACCTTGGCGTAATTGAGCCCGGAGCAGATGAGCACACAGGCAGTGAGGTGATGCCTGTGTATTTTTTAAAATAGCTTAACACCAAAATCTGTACTTGCGAAATATTCAAGCTTATAACATATGCCGTCGAATGCATCATAGAAAACTTACATTAAGATGTTAGAATCATTTGTTTAACATAAATGAATTTTCTTCACTTATAGTAACCTTCATACAATCCCTCTATTCGATTACGATAATTTGAGTAAAAAATCCATTTTCTACATTTGTATTTAACGTTACATTCGGATAATTATTCAAGATACTTTTAACCGTGCTTAACCCTTTTCCACGATTTTGTCCCTTTGTTGAAAAGCTCTCTGTAAATATTTGCTCTATATTGACCGGTTCATCGACCATAGTATTATCAATAATAATCATCAAGGAATCTGGAGTACTTTTAAAAAACGCAATACCAATGTCTTTTTGAGACTCCGTGCGATTATTCGCTTCAATTGCGTTATCAAAAAAGATGCCTAAAATTCTAGCGATATCAATTACATTCATATTGATTTCGTCAATTTCATCAGCTATTTCAAGATCGACTGATATGCCTTCTTTTTCAGCTTGCAACGTCTTCGTTAAAATGAGCCCTTTAATTCCTGGAATGTGCAACTTTGATATGTTCGCTAGCTGCTCATTTCTTTTTAATGTATCTTCTTCGGCTGTAAAAATATGCTTTTTGAAATATTTCTTTAAACCTTCAAAATCATCTAGCTCTATGTATCCCTGCATCGTAAATAAGATGTTCGCATGGTCATGACGAAACTTTTGCATATCATGATTGATTAACTCCATTGAATGCATATAGTCTGTAAACTGTTCGGTTTCAAATTTAATCTTTTGGATATTATTTTCCTTTTTTATAGTTTTAGTTGTGAAATAAAGAACAAATAACATGATTGTAAAATAAATAAACTGTGTAATAATGTTGAATTTCAGTAGATTATCTTGTGAAAAATATTCTGTTAAGTAAATGTTGATATAGAAGGTGCTCATCGTCACAAATGCTATAAACATAATCAGTACATAGGCACTCTTCTTTTTACCAAACATTATATAAATCCGTCTTGTTACTAAATGATAAACGATGGTGTTAATTGAAAATAAAACAACAAATATACAATATTGTTCTAAAATTCCTGGCAGGAAATCATAAGGTAAGGACTTCATCAAATATTGTGAAACGTTGTCTGATATAATACCGATAATCAAAACGAAACATAGATGTATAAGAGTAAGGTATCTTTTAGTTAACCAATAAAAATAAAGAAAGAAACTTATGATTATGAAAATAATTCCTTGCCACTGACCAATCCAAAGGAAAATAAGAGTAGTAGGGCAAATAACCATTAAAACATAAACTAAAATATCCTTATGTTTAATATTTTTTTGTGTTATGAAGGTAATTGCCCAAAATATTAAAACAAACTCAATAATTAAAAATAAAAGCTCCATGTGATACCCCGTCTTAAGTTATTCTTTTGATGCTAGTGTAAAGATTAATGCTAACAGAATACTAGTACCTATGTATAAATAGGTTACTGGAAAAGTTATGTTTAAATCAGCTAAATAATTGACTGCTACAGGAATTACAATCCCGCGCCAAATAAGACAAGCATATAAACTATTGAGGTGTCACTTGTCGTATAAGAAAGAAGATAATATGTATAATTAAAGATGGAACAAAAATTTCCTCATTCAAGGACTGAATAATGTTCTGGATTCAAAAGATTAAATAGGGCAGTTTCTAGTCTATTACTCCAGTATTTCTCCCTCTAAAAATAGTAATTTACAAACAACCTCATATCCCCCAAAAACATTTTCCTAGTACAATTATATCATTATTTTACATATAAGGTTTACTATGTGGATTTTATTATGCTTAATAAGCAAGTATTAAATTGCACATGAGTTGCACGAACACAACAGAGATTCAGTTGAAAGTCTTGAAAACAACTGGGTAAAAAATACAACACCTAAAGAAATAGTCAATATGTACAAGTTTCGCTGAACGATTGAAAATTGTTTATTTCATTTTACATAGACAAACATATATTCTGGTAAAAACCTTTATAAATAGTGAAATTATTTCGTTCGCCAACCCGTTATAGTTAATGAAGGGGGGAAGATGATGAACGAGCAATTGATTATAAAAAAAGTATTAGCAGGCGACAAAAGTGCCTTTGCCGCAATTATTCAAACCTATAAAAATCCACTTTACGCCACGATTTTACGCATGACTTATGATGCACAGCTTGCTCAGGACCTTGTGCAGGAAGCATTTATTAAAATATATGAGCAGCTAGCGCACTATAAAGCAACGGGCTCATTTAAAAGCTGGATGTACCGTGTAGCTATTAATCATTGTTTGGATGAACTACGGAAAAAGCAGTATCAATATAAAAATGAGCCGATTGAGGATGAGCAACTTGTGGAAAAAAATCATCCTGAAGTAGTGTATTTGAAAAGAGAAAGGGAGCGGCAATTAGAACGGTTGCTAAGTCAATTACCCGAGCAGGAACGAATGATTTTATTATTACGCTATAACAATGAATGCAGCTATGAGGAAATTAGTGAGCTGATGCATATATCAGTATCGGATGTTCGCAATAAATTACATCGTTCAAAGAAAAAGATGCGTCAGCAAGTAAAAGAAGGAGGCGATTTTTATGAACTGTCCGAGCGTGGATAAGCTATCGCAATATGTGGATCACTTACTAAATCAAGAGGAACAGCAAGCTATTGCGGAACATCTGAAACAATGTACGAGCTGTCAGCAAATTGTTACGTTATTTGAAGGAGAAGAGCAATTTCTAAAAGAAACGCTTCAAGCACCAACGTTACCAGATGATTTTGAAGCGCAAATTTTAGCGCAAGTAAAGCCATATAAGAAAAAACGAACTATTTGGATGATTAGCTCAGGTGTCGCTGCGGCAGCGGTTTTGTCAGTGGGGATTTTAACAGTAGTCAGTCCAAGCTTTGCGGAATTAATTGCCAGTTTCTTTTCAACTGAGCAGGTGGATTCAGGCTATCATGAGGCAGAAACGCTTGGTTTTGTTGAGCAAGTGAATTATGAAGTAACGGACAACGGGTTAACAGTTCGGGTCGATGAGGTGATGGCAGATACAACACGACTCGCATTCACGTACCAAATTATCGATAAAAATGGCAAGGTAAAGAATCCCTATATTGAGAATTGGCATGAAAAAAATAACATGAAGTTTATGAATAATGCGAATGAGGAATTGCCACAAGAAGATTATGGTTCATGGCACTACAAAGAAGGCGATATCGGCTTTTTTGAATTGAGAACACCGAATGTTACAGAGGACGTTATATTAAAATGGCAAATACGAGACATCAATGGCAAAGAAGGAAATTGGGATATGGAGATTCCGATTCCTATCGAAAAAGCACTGGCCTCTATGACAATATTGAATTTACAAAACGCGACGTATGCACAGCAAAATGTAAGCGTCACATTTGAAAAAGCGCGATTTTCACCATCCGCAATGGAAATAAGCTATACGACTGCATTTACAGAGCCGTTAAAGGAATCAAAACTGTCAGCAAAGGCTTTTACACAACCTGATGTAGATGTCGCGTATATGATTAAAGATGAGAAAGGTGAGCTGCTTGCAACGAATTTCACTTATGGTAGTTATTTTGGTGACGGTAAGGGGGCAATTTCTGCAATTGGTACTACTTCAGAAAACCAACAACAATTTAGTCATAAGGAAATGTTTGTCCCTATAAAAACAGAAAAGCCATCCCTTGTTGTTGCAGGTTTTTTAAATCACGAAACAGTTGAGGAAGCTGTAAAATTCCATCCTTCTGATTTGAAGAATAAGGAGAAAGACAAACCAGCCCTTATATTTAATGGCGAGCCGATAACGGTAAAGTTCATGCAAAAAGTGACGAATACAGGTTTGCGAATGGATTGGCCATTTATACAGCGAGAGCACTATGCGGAAATTATGATTGATTATGATCGTGAAAAAATAAAAGAGGAACTGGATAGCTGGGTTTTAGAGGATTCCAAGGGTGAGTTGTATACCGTTTATAATAGTGGAGGCCGTTTGCTCGTTTACGGGGTGGATTCTTTAGATGAGGAATTTACGCTCCACCTTACGAAAGTTGTGAAATTTAATCCATTGGAAAAACCTTGGCGCATTCCGCTTTATGAATAAAAAGGCATTTAGTAAAACCACATAAAAAAAGACATAGTTTTTATCGAAGGTGAGCTATGTCTTGCTCGTATATATTAACCCGAATTTGAACACTTTAAGTCATGTATGTAAAATACATCTTTACTATGGAAAGGCTTTCATTGAGTTTGTTACAAAAACGCTTCAAAATGAAAGGGGTAGGGGGAATACAACATGAACGAACAAGAACTAAATTCATTTTTAGCTTTATATAAAAAAGAAACGAAACAAACAGATGCATGGCTAGAACGTCGCCTTAATCAAGCGGAAGACCCACAATTTAACTTTACAACAGAGGAATTAACATTTGGTGCGCGTGTTGCTTGGCGCAATAGTAATAAATGCATTGGTCGATTATTTTGGAATAGCTTAACTGTGTTGGACCAGCGTCATTTATTGGATGAGGAAGAGGTTTTTGGAGCGCTACTAGAGCATATTGCCTTTGCTACAAACAACGGAAAAATCCGGCCAGTCATTTCGATTTTTGCACAAAACCGTGTACATATTTGGAATCATCAGCTCATTCGCTATGCAGGCTATGAAACCGCAGATGGTGTAATTGGTGATTCAGATTCATTGGCCTTTACAAAAATATGTGAGGCATTAGGTTGGCGCGGGGCATGTACAAATTTTGATGTGCTGCCACTTGTCATTCAAATAGATGATCACCAACCAACGTTTTTTGAAATTCCGAAAGACTATATAGTCGAAGTACAAATCGAGCATCCACACTATGATTTCTCAAGCTTACAAATGAAATGGTATGCCGTTCCGATTATTTCGAGCATGCGCTTTAATATTGGTGGAATGGACTTTCAAGCAGCGCCGTTTAATGGCTGGTATATGGGAACAGAAATTGGCGCGCGTAATTTAGCTGATGAAGCACGCTATCATTTCTTGCCAAAGGTGGCACAGCAAATGGGGCTAGAAACAACTTCGAATGCATCACTTTGGCAAGATCGAGCACTTGTAGAATTAAATGTCGCGGTGTTACATTCCTATAAGAAATCGGGTGTGAGCATTGTGGATCATCATACCGCAGCACAACAGTTTCAATTGTTTCAACAGCAGGAACAAAAAGAACAGCGCGAAGTAACGGGGAACTGGGTGTGGCTCATTCCACCACTTTCTCCTGCGACAACATCTATTTACCATCAACCGATTCACAATAAAACGAATAAACCAAATTATTTCTACCAGCAGCTTCCTTATAAATAAACAAAAAGTCCCCCTCATCCATGTAAAAGGGATAAGGGGGATACTTTCGTTATTTATTCAAAATGATATCAATTAATTCGTCACGATCAATTAAATAAACATCATTAATGTCGGCCAGTTTTTTTGCCTGTTTTGTAAAATGGCTATTCGTCACAACCCAAGCTTCAGTCGCATTATACATTTTTACAGCACCGATAATTTCCTGCACTGCTTTCACACCAACAGTACTAGAATAGCGCTTTGCCTGTACAGCAATTACCTCTTTGCCATCTTTTAATAGAAGGTCAGCACCGTAATCTCCGCTTGTTGCTGTATAGCTCACTTTAAAGCCTCGGCGTTTAAATAACTCGCCTAAAAAGCGTTCGAAATCCTCTCCGCTCATTACATCGACTTCACGAATACCGGATTTGCGTAGCTTTGCTGTTTTTCGAGATTTCCACCAAATTTTAAAAGCTATTAATAATACAAAGTAAAGAAGAATCCCAATGCCGACACCTTGTAATGTTTTATTAAAATACCAGCCAGCTGCACCCGCCAGGACGATCATGAACAATGTGAAATTAGGCATTCTTTTCTTTCTTTGTCGGTTTCGTTTACGCAACTTCTATGTACTCCTTTAAATTTCAATGTTGTGATGTTTCTTGTAATTAGAGTATACCATAAATGAGTACATACGTTTGCATTAGACGAATTGTTTTTTCGCGCTTATAAAGGAAGCAGTAAATAATAATACGGAAGCGATTAAAAATAATAGAACCGGGATTGTCCAGCTATTCGTTGCATCGTGGACATAGCCAAATAATACAGGACCAATTGCTGCAACTAAATAACCGACAGACTGTGCAAAGCCCGATAAGTCAGCTGCTTCAAAAGCAGTTTCTGTTCGTAATGTGAAAAACATAAGGACAAGACTAAATGACGCTCCTCCTGCAAAACCTAAAAACATCATCCATAAAACGGCCAAGCTTGTCCATTCCATTAACACACCAGTAAACCCGATTATGTAACAAATGGAAAAAAAGAGCACAATCGGACGTTGTGATGAAAGCTTTCCGGCAATAATTGGAACGACAAATGTTAGTGGAATTTGTGCAAGCTGCATGATGGAGCCCATCCAACCAGCAGCTTGTGCATCCATCCCCTGGCTAATAAAGATGTCTGGTAGCCAAGCGCTTGAACAATAAAAAATGAGTGATTGTAAGCCCATCGTTGCTGCAATTGCCCATGCAAGAGGGGATTTCCACATTTTCTTTTTCGGTTTGTTCGAGCTGGCAAAGTTCATTTCTACTTTTCGATCCTTTAATATTGGAAGCCAAAAGAGTAAGGTTAATATTCCTAAAATAAGTGAAAGACCAAGTGCTAGTTGCCATCCAGAAATCGATGCAATTGGATAGCTAAGTCCTGCTGCAAGTCCGGCAGAAATATTCATAGATACAGAATAAATACCTGTTAATAATCCAATATGAAGAGGGAATTTCAGCTTGAAATAACTAGGGATGAGCACGTTTCCAAAAGCGATAGCGACCCCGATTAGTATCGTCCCAAAAATGAGAAGCGAAGTCGAGCCAACAGAACGAAGCGCAACACCCATACATAAAATGATAACCGAATAAAATAGTGTCCATTCCATTCCGAATTTCCTAGCGATACGTGCTGCAAACGGCGATACTGCCGCAAAAGCAAGCAAAGGAATCGTTGTTAAAAATCCAGCAAGGACGTTTGAAATCCCTAGTCCATCTCGTATGAACGAAATGATGGGTCCAACAACCGTTAAAGGCGTTCGAAGTGTTGTCGCAAATAAAATAATGGCCAGTGTAAATAGCCAAATAGATTTATTTGATGATAAATTTTTGTCTGTGTATGTAACTAATTTAGAATTCATTTTTTCACGTCCTTTATTTAAATCAATATTATTATAACAGATGAGATCAGTTGCGCGAATTATCTGAAGAGATAATAAAATTCGAATTGGTTGCTATCAAAAATTTGGTATGCTAGAATTTGAACCGTTATAAAAATTAAATATTACATTACCTCATGTCAAAATGAGGTAGAGGTCGCAAGCATTAAGAGTAGTTTAGTGGAGATTGAGAAAATCTGTGAAGCTAATATGAAAGGAATGATTGCCGAAGTGTCATTTTGATTCTCAAAAAATGATGCTGGGGCTGTCTCCGAAAGGAACAGAACTGTCACATGTTAAAGCATGTGTTGAGCTATCTTTCAAGTTTGTCTGGTGTTAAATAAAGCCGTCACAAAAACTTGTGGCGGCTTTTTATCTTCATTTAACAGAAGAATTCAATCTGTATGGATGATTAGATTTGACCCTATTCAAATGAAATAAAAAGGAGAATTTTTCATGAGTGAAATAAAAACAGATCAACTGGGTAATAAAAATAAATTAAAAAGAAGCCTGAAAAGTCGCCACATAACGATGATTTCTTTAGGTGGTACGATTGGAACAGGGCTCTTTCTAGCTTCTGGTGGTGCAATTGCTCAAGCTGGTCCTGGTGGTGCATTACTTGCCTACGCATTAATCGGCGTGATGGTGTACTTTTTAATGACGAGCTTAGGGGAAATGGCCGCATATATGCCAACATCTGGTTCGTTCAGTACGTATGCAACGAAATTTGTCGATCCGGCGCTAGGTTTCGCATTAGGTTGGAACTACTGGTACAACTGGGCAATTACAATCGCGGCAGAAATCGCAGCCGTATCATTAATTATGAAATACTGGTTTCCAAATAGTTCATCGCTTACATGGACGATATTATTTATTATCGTTGTTCTATCGTTTAACTTACTTTCGGTTAAAGCTTACGGTGAAAGTGAATATTGGTTTGCGATGATTAAAGTAGTAACAGTTATTGTGTTCATTATTGTCAGTTTCCTGATGATTTTCGGGATTTTAGGTGGCAATGATCCGGTAGGCTTTACAAACTTCTTTGTTGGAGATGCACCATTTAACGGTGGATTCCTAGCTATTTTTGGTATTTTCTTAGCTGCAGGTTTCTCATTCCAAGGGACAGAGATGCTCGGTGTAACGGCTGGTGAAACAGATGATCCAGCAAAAAATATTCCAAAGGCAGTACGTTCAGTATTTTGGCGTATCTTACTATTTTATATTTTTGCCATTGGTGCAATTGGATTATTAATTCCTTATACAGATTCACGTTTACTGTCAGAAGACATTGCGACAAGTCCGTTTACATTAGTATTTGAAAATTTAGGCTTTGCATTTGCCGCTTCCGTGATGAATGCAATCATTTTAACAGCGATGCTATCTGCAGGGAACTCTGGTTTATATGCAGCAAGCCGTATGCTATTCCAATTAGCAGTGGATGGAAAAGCACCAAAGTTTTTTGCAAAGGTGAATACGCGCGGAATTCCGGTGTATGCTTTATTGGCGACAATGGCTGTAGGTTGCGTATCATTTTTAGCTTCATTCTTCGGTGATGGTGTCGTTTATATTTGGTTATTAAACGCATCGGGGCTATCCGGATTCATTGCTTGGTTAGGGATTGCAATCAGTCACTACCGCTTCCGTCGTGCATATGTGGCGCAAGGGCATTCACTTAGTGATTTACCATATGTATCGAAGTTTTTCCCGTTTGGTCCATTATTCGCATTTGCGCTCTGTATGATTGTTATTTTAGGGCAAAACTATATGGCATTCACAGGTGACACAATTGATTGGTACGGCGTTTTAGTGTCATACATTGGTTTACCATTATTCGCAGCACTGTGGATCGGCTATAAGTGGAAGCATAAAACAAAAATCGTGCCATTAAAGGATTGCGATTTAACAAATAAATATTAAAAAAAAGCAAAACCTCAAGCTGGGGTTTTGCTTTTTTTGTGATTTTAGGTTATTTCAAAAACTAAAATATGGATAGTAAAATTCGACTGATAACTGAGTTAATGAACGATTGATCTCGTATTGAACAACTGATGTATTTATTGTGTGAAAGTTGGTATACATCGCACGATTTCGTTGAAGCTGCATTAACTGTTAGCACACTTATCGTTGGAGCTAATTGTAAAATTTAACAAAAGAAATAGATATAAAATTTAGATATACTATGAGTTGCAAAATATGGGAGCCTCGAATCCAGTAGAAACAGCAAGTAGAAACAAAGGTTAATACTATCGTGTCCAGTGACAACATCTTCGAGAAAAAACAAGGTGTTTGGCCATTTGTAATGTCAGTTCATAAAAATCCACATAAAAAAAATTCATATTGCGCCAAAAGATAAATAGGGATGGTATTATAAGAATATAATGAAAGAAATGAAAATAGCGTTGACAAAAGCTATTTACGATAAATGAAAGTTAAGGAAGTGATGAAGGTGACTGTTTCAATAGGGTTTTATAAAAAAATTTACAACTGGATAATGAGTGAAGCAAAAAACGAAGTCATTTACCGACCGTTTATTTTGGATGGAAATCCTTATAAATCACGTTTATTTTTAGTTGGTTCAAATGCCATTCCTTTTTTTAAGGTGGAGCAAGGCAGTGAAAAAGGGTTTGCTGATGCGTTACTAAACAGGGATTTAATGGAAGATTTATATAATAGTGAAGTACAACATGCACCACGCGAATTTAAAGGATCTTTGCACTTTGCGAAATGGCTGCAAAAGGAATTAAATGAAACGGCTGTATATACATCTCTGAATACGTACCAAGTTGAAAGTGCCGATGAGTTAAAGGAAGTAAAAAAGGAAAATCCAGAAGCTTTTGCACGCGGGCAAGTTATTTTTGACGAGGTATTAAATGAGTTTCAACCAGAAATAATTGTGCTCCAAGGAACAGCTGCGTTGAATCAATTTAAAGCGATGTATGCTGAACAATTAGTAATTTATAATTCTACAATAACAAAAGTGCAGCATTTAGAGGCAGAAGGCGCCTTTGCAGAAATGCTCGATCATAACGGTAAAAAGGTACATATTTTCGCAACACGTAGCATGTCTTATTTTGGGAAAGATGGTTCTAAATTCGAATGTTTTAAAAATAAAATTTGCGAAATTCTGGATAATTAAAGCAAAATCCGAACATTAACTTCTTTTTTGATAAAAATAACACCAGATTTCCGAATAATAAGAATAATTTTTTTATTTTAATTTTATTGCTTTTCAAAATTGAGATGATTATAATTGGAACATTCACATGACTTAAATAACTTTACTCATATAATAGCAGGGATAAGGCTTGCGAGTTTCTACCGATTTACCATAAATAAATCGACTATGGGTGAAGCATGATTAACGAATGAATAGTCCGATAATTCACTTAGAATCGTTGTGCTACTCATCTGTTATTTCTTTTGAACTTTACTCAGAAGACTTGCTCCACTCTTAACAAGGGGACAGGTTTACTGAGTTTTTTTGTAGTTGGGAATACTTTTACGAAATTGAAGGAGGACTTTATAATATGCAACGTTTAAAAGAAAAGATTGAACAAGAAGGACAAGTACTATCAGATGTTGTCTTAAAAGTAGATTCATTTTTAAATCATCAAATCGACCCCCTATTAATGAAAGAAGTAGGGGAAGAGTTTGCGAACCGTTATTCGGATGTAGTTATTACCAAAGTATTAACTATTGAGTCTTCAGGTATCGCACCAGCGACATTTTTAGGATTAACATTAGGTGCACCTGTCGTATTTGCTCGTAAACGCAAATCACTTACACTAACGGATAATTTGTATACTTCGAAAGTACATTCATTTACTAAAAACGAAACGAATGAGATTTCGGTTTCTAATAAATTTTTATCAGCAGATGATAATGTCATCATTATTGACGATTTTTTAGCGAATGGCGAGGCGTTAAAAGGATTAGTAGATATCGCTAATCAAGCTGGCGCAACAATCGTTGGTGCAGGGATTGTCATTGAAAAAGGATTCCAAGAAGGCGGCAAAATTTTACGTGAGCAAGGATTACGTATCGAATCATTAGCTAATATTAAATCTTTAGCAAATGGTAAAGTAGAATTTTTTGACTAATTTTCAGTAGAACAGTTAAACGAATCGATTTTTTACTCATCAAGAGTACACATAAATTGGGGGAAAACGTTTTTATGAATAACACAAAAGCTACAATGCTTGGGATTCAACATTTACTTGCCATGTATGCAGGTGCGATTTTAGTGCCATTAATTATCGGTGGAGCTCTTAACTTTACCCCTGCTCAAATGACGTATTTAGTCGCGATTGATATTTTTATGTGTGGTGTGGCAACATTACTACAAGTATGGAAAGGTCGCTTTAGCGGGATCGGTTTACCAGTTGTGTTAGGCTGTACGTTCACTGCTGTAAGTCCAATTATTGCGATTGGTACTTCAGGTGGTTTAGGGGATGTTTATGGAGCAATTATTGCATCAGGTATAATTATTGTTATTATTGGTGGATTATTCGGTAAATTAATTCCATTTTTCCCGCCAGTTGTAACAGGTTCTGTCGTAACGATTATCGGAATTAGCTTAATTCCAGTAGCAATAAACAATATGGGTGGCGGTCAAGGTGCTCCTGATTTTGCATCTGGATCAAACGTAGCGCTTGCGTTCATTACATTAGTAATTATTTTAGTTGTGTACCGTTTTACTGTTGGGTTTGTTCGTGCCATTTCTATTTTACTAGGGATGGTAGCAGGTACAGCACTTGGTATTTTCATGGATAAAGTTGATTTTACACCAGTAGCAGATGCTTCGTGGTTACACATTATGCAGCCGTTTTACTTAGCGACACCAACATTTAATGCGTCCGCAATTTTAACGATGACATTAGTCGCGATGGTTTCATTAGTAGAATCTACAGGTGTTTACTATGCATTAAGTGATATTTGTAAAAAGAATTTAACTTCAAAAGATTTAGCAAAAGGGTACCGTGCAGAAGGTTTAGCGTCAATTATTGGTGGTATTTTCAACGCATTCCCGTATACGACATTTTCCCAAAACGTTGGTTTAATCCAAATGTCGGGTGTACGTGACCGCAAAGTGATTTTCATTACAGGTGGTATGCTTGTAGCACTTGGTTTCCTACCAAAATTAGCAGCGATCACAACAATTATTCCTACGCCAGTGCTTGGGGCAGCGATGTTAGCCATGTTTGGTATGGTTATTACACAAGGGATTCGCATGCTAGCACCAGAGATTGCAAAATCAATGGAAAATGCGATGGTTGCAGCAATAGCAGTTGGTTTAGGTGTAGGTGTTGCAGTAGTACCAGAAATTTTCGCTAACTTACCAAAATCACTATCGATTTTGACTTCAAACGGAATTGTAGCTGGTTCAATTACAGCGATTTTATTAAATATTCTATTTAATATGATTGGACCGAAACGCAAAGATCCCATGCATGTAGATTAACAAATACAATAAATAATTTAATAACGTTCATTAAAATACCCCACATATTTTGATGAAATGAATGTTGTCACCTACTTTTATCTATTGATTTAGATTTGAGGAGGTGGCATTTTTTTATGCGGAAAAAGGGCTATTTAATGAGGGATGATATAAATGACGATACGGAATCTCTTACTTTACAGCAGGCTTATGACTATTTTTATTCAGCGAAAAAGGCTGAAAATATTCGAGAAAAAACACTTGTCACGTATGTAGAACATTTTCGCTTTTTCACTAATTGGTTAGAAATCACGGATTATAAATTGAAAAGTGTTAATGGCTTATCTGGAGAAATTGTACGGGCTTATATTAACTATATGCGGGAAGAACATTACAATTTTAAAACAGGCAAAAGAGGGTTATCCATTCAAACTATCAACGCTAGAATTAGGTTTCTGAAAACATGGTATTCCTTTTTAAAAAAGGAAAACTTAATAAAAGATAATATTTTGCTTAGAGTTAATTACTTAAAAGTAGATGAAAAGAATGTGACACTACTAACTGCTGATGAAATGCAAAGATTATTTGAAATACCAGACCAAAAATATTATCCGCAATGGCGGGATTTTGTGTTGTTTCATGTACTCTACGATAGTTCATTACGAATTTCCGAAGCAATCAATCTTGATGTGGTGGATATAGACTTAATGAGGAAACAGATTATACTTCCATCAGGTAAGGCGAAAGACAGACGATATAGGACAATTCCAATATCAAATATAACAGTACAGCTACTAATTAAACTGATTGATGAAAATAAGAAAGTGTTTAAGGATGCGGAAGCGGTTTTCTTGAATTGGTACGGTGAAAGAATGGCGGTAGATACCTTTAGAAGGAATTTAAAACGTTATCTTAAGAAAGCAGGGATAAATAAAGGTTACAGCTGTCATGACTTTAGGAGACAAGCAATTACAGACATGCTTAAAAATGGTGCTTCGGTATTTGTGGTACAAGCGATAGCTGGTCATTCACAAATAAGCACTACGAAAAAATACGTTCATTTTGATGATGAAACAATAAAAAATCAGCATGATTTGTATAGTCCACTTAATCAAATGGCGTACAAGAGACGTAGATGATGTATTTAAGATAAATAAAAAGAGAGTGCTGGAAACACCCTCTTGAAGAAATACACTATATGTTTGACGACATAGTAGTGCAAAACCCATTAACAAATCGACTCAGCATCGATAACTGAATATGAGTTATATTGCCTTCATTTTACTTCAAAAAAAGCTAAAGTGCAAAGGTCTACTTTCCTATTGTCTTTTTTAGGTAAAACTCACTGGTGGAATGCCTACTAACACCAGCTAAATAAACTTGAAAGGTTATGACTTAGCCGCCGCAATAATTAAGTCTAGGATGCCATTACATACTTCCTTGTTGGTATGGGTATCTGAATTGGTGTTAGCGACCATTAAAGGCTAGGAGTGGAAGGTCTAAGGAGAATCAATTAATCTATATATACCTTCAAAGCGAATGAGAACGCTACTAAAAGAATATTTGGAGAGTGATGATATATAGCAATTGAATTAAAATGGCTATCTCTCAATGATTAGATAATATCTGAAAGGTGGACTGCCCAATCTAACATCAAACCAAAGTACAACAATACAGTAAGACGAAATAGTGAAGGCGTGTATACATTCTGACTGCTTACAAAGAATACTAATTTTCTATTGTCACTATTTACTAAAGTATATGTCAAAGGTTAAAGGATGATAGTGCACATGAGAATTTAGAGATTTAATATTGTTATTATTTATATAATTATACATTGCTTGATTATGTTAAAATTTACTTAAAAACGCGGGTTTTTATAATGGTAAATGGTTTATTATATATATTTTATGAGGCTAAATGATTAGATTGTAATATATTAGTAATATGTTAAAATAATAATGTGTTTCGATCTTATATATGGAAACTTATTTACAGAGTAGATTCGTAGGAGGAATTACAACATGAGTAACGCACCAATGAGTAAAGAGGAATTAAAGCAAGCAAAGAAGGATGCTAAAAACCTTCTGAAGAAACCATTCTATAAAAAATGGTGGTTTTGGTTGATTATTGTTATTGTGTTTATTGCAATTGGTAGTGGTGGAGAAGATACACCTGTAACTAATGATAAAGCTGAAACACCTAAAACTGAAACTGCTGATAAAAAAGAACCAGCTAAAAAAGAAGAACCAAAAGTTGCTAGTATCGGTGAAGTTGTAACAGTTGGTGATGTAGAGTTTACTGTAAACGGAACTTCAACTGCTAAAAATGTTGGTGGTCAGTTTGGAAGTAATGCACAAGGCACGTACTTATTAGTTGATGTAACAGTTACTAATAAAGGCAATGAAGCAATTACAACTGATTCTTCTTTCTTCAAATTAAAAGTCGGTGAAAAAACTTATGAAGCAGATAGTACTGCTTCTATGCATACTGATATGGAATTAAAGTTCTTCTTACAACAAGTAAACCCAGACTTATCAAACGCAGGTACGGTCGTATTTGATGTAACAGATGAAGTAATCGCAAACCCAGATTTAATGCTACAAGTTCAAACAGGTTTCTTTGGTACTGAAACTGGTCTTATCAAGATTGCAAAATAATTAAAAGTGGTGGTGCTTAATTGCATCACCTTCTTTTTTATAGTCTAATTTCAGTAATTACTTGTAAATGTGAATCTAATAAAGTACAATTTTGAATAATATGATAGTAAATGTAGGTGACTATCAAATGTGGGATTATTACAATAATTATTTCAAGGAAATTAAAGAAGTACATATAGATGTTATTCAAAACAGGCATAGTTTTCCCAAAACGTTGGTTTAATCCAAATGTCGGGTGTACGTGACCGCAATGTGATTTTCATTACAGGTGGTATGCTTGTAGCACTTGGTTTCCTACCAAAATTAGCGGCGATTACAACGATCATCCCTACGCCAGTGCTTGGGGCAGCGATGTTAGCCATGTTTGGTATGGTAATTACGCAAGGGATTCGCATGCTAGCACCAGAGATTGCAAAATCAATGGAAAATGCGATGGTTGCAGCAATAGCAGTTGGTTTAGGTGTAGGTGTTGCAGTAGTACCAGAAATTTTCGCTAACTTACCAAAATCACTATCGATTTTGACTTCAAACGGAATTGTAGCTGGTTCAATTACAGCGATTCTATTAAATATTCTATTAAATATGATTGGACCGAAACGCAAAGATCCGATGCATGTAGATTAACAAATACGTAGCATAAGGCTGTCCTTAAAGGCATGTAAATGACTTTAAGGACAGTTTTTTTATCCTAGTGAATTATTGAAATAATTAAAAATGGTTTTCGGAGTGGTACTCTGATGAAGGGATTTTTACTACAAATAGAACAAATTGAAAGAGAATGGGCTCAAACTGGAGAGACCATCCCTTTTAATAATGATTAAGAAATATGTTCTTCATGTATGCTTTGAGGTTTACCGAAATGTGTTAAACGTTGTGCAAATGTTTCGTTACGTAATGCTGAGCTTTTGAAAATTTCTTGATACTCATAAGCTGGTGTACCGTGTTCAATTACGTCAAGACCAGCAATTTCTTCTTCTTTCGATACGCGAAGTGGCATAAATAATTTAATAAGGAATAGACCACCTGTAACAGTCACGCTAACCCATGCAATAGTAGCTAATACGCCAATAGCTTGCACGGCTAGTAAACCGATGCCACCGCCGTAGAATAAACCTTGACCACCAATGTCAAAAAGTCCAACTGCAAGTGTACCCCAAATTCCACAAATACCGTGGACCGCTACTGCACCGACTGGATCATCCACTTTTAGCTTCCATTCGATAAATCGTACCCCTTCAACAAGTAATGGAGCTGCGATACCACCGATACAAATCGCGCCGACAATACTTACATTTGCGGCACCTGCTGTAATTCCTACTAAACCAGCTAATGCACCATTTAGTGTTAGAGAACCGTCAATATGACCATAACGGAATTTTGTATAGAAAACAGTTGCTACAACACCTGCTGCAGCTGCAAAGAATGTGTTTGCAATAACACCAGGAACTGTTGCAGGATCTGCTGCTAAAGTGGAAGCGCCGTTGAAACCGAACCAACCTAACCAAAGAATGAATACACCTAATGCCCCAAGAGGAATACTATGCCCTTTAATAACATTCACTTTGCCATCCCCATATTTTCCAAGGCGAGGACCGATCATAATAGCAGCTACAAATGCAGCTACTGCACCAGTTAAATGCACAACCGTTGAGCCTGCGAAATCCACAAACCCAAGATCCGTTAACCAGCCGCTACCACTCCAAATCCAGTGACCGACCACAGGATAAACGAATGATGTCATTAAAAAAACAATACCTATATAGGCCATAATATTCGTACGTTCAGCCACTGCACCAGATAGAATTGTAGCGCCTGTTGCTGCAAACATTGCTTGGAAGATGAAGAAACCGATATTTTCTACATCTATTAAAGCAAAACCACTTGTTCCGATAAGACCACCAGCAGTATCCCCAAACATAATGGCATACCCGCATAAGAAATAAATGATCCCACCAAGAGAAATTGTAATAAAGTTTTTCATAATAATGTTGACGGCATTTTTTGAACGTGTGAAGCCTGCTTCAACCATTGCAAAACCTGCATGCATAAAGAACACTAAAATTGTTCCGAGCATAACCCACACTAAATTTACAGATAACATAACTTCTTCCATACTTGTCGCCCCCTCTATTCTACTGCAATTGATCCGACTTCTTTAGTACGGATACGAATTGCCTGTTCTACAGAATAAATAAAGATTTTACCATCCCCAACTTTACCGGTTGCTGCATCACGTAATAGGACTTCAACAATGGCTTCTACCTTTTCGTCATCTACTACCATTTCTAGTTTTAGCTTTGGTAAAAACTCAATTTCATACGCATTCCCACGGAATAAACCTGTGCGCCCTAATTGCCGACCGCATCCAGCAATTTCAGAAATACTCAAACCTGAAATACCAATATCTGCAAGTCCGTCACGAACAAGACCAAAAACATCTTGACGAATGATTGCCTCTATTTTTTTCATCAGCACCAGCTCCTTACTTTAATGTAATTTAAATGTTAAAGCTACAAGGTGATGTACGCAATTCTTTTCCGTCTTTACATGTTAGGAAATATAACATGAGTTATTTCGGGATTCGTGATAGTTTTCTAGAAAAGCTTTTATAAAAGGAATGAAAGCGGTACTAAAATATATGTCTAAAATGTGAACGGTTCAAAATTTTCTGAAAACTAGAGTGTAGACATTTAACTTTTAAGAATGTTTGGAGTAAGAACATTCTTAAAAGGTATATACAGGGGGATAATTATGGAAGTAAAAAAGGAAAATCTCATAAAATCAAATTATACAAATAATGAATCAAGATTACATACAGACATATTTCAACTAAATATGGGAGAAACTTTTTGGGTGAGGGTATACATAATTGAAAAGTAATTTTGAAGTATACTAATATAATTAGGCTTAAACGCAAAAAATTGATGAATGTAGAGATTAAAAACATAGCAAAAAGCTGTCCTTAAATTCATGAAAATGGCATATAGGACAGCCTTTTTAGTAGGAGGATAATTGGGGATTTTCGTATTATTTGATAGGGGGAGAAGCTTTTCTAATAATTTAAAATAACCTTTTCAAATGGATGGTTTGTCAAAAGCTCCTTTGTGGCCAACTCAACAACTTTTTGTTCTGAACTTGCAATGACTAAAATACGGTACAATTCAAAATCTTTATAATACGCTTCTCCTTCAATTACATAAAATTGAAACTTCGAATAAATCATAGGAATATCGACTACAATTTCAAATCCATCCTCGATAAATTGAATTCTTTTCATCCGATATAAAACCTCCTGTTGTCATATTGTGCTCCGCTAAAAAAGGAAGTATACGAATGGAAAATGAGGTTTTTTTGGTAGATTTTTTTACAATTATAACTAGCTGGAAATAAAAAATATGCGAATTTGACATAGTCAAACCCACATATTTATGTTGTATATAAAATTGATTTTTATTCTGTAGAAGCTATATTCAAAAGTCCCTTATTCTGCATTTGGGTAAATCATTGTTTTCGGATCAACATAACGGTCAAATTCCTCTTCTGTTAATAATCCCGATTGAATTGCAGCTTCTTTTAACGTCAAACCTTCTTTATGGGCTGTTTTTGCAATTTTGGCCGCATTTTCATAGCCGATATATGGATTTAAAGCCGTAACAAGCATTAATGAATTTTTTAAATTGGCATCGAGCACTTCCGTATTCGGTTCGATTCCAATCGCACAATGATCATTGAAAGACTTCATCGCATCGGCCAATAAGCGTGCAGATTGTAAGAAATTATAGATAATTACAGGCTTGAATACGTTTAGTTCAAAATTTCCTTGAGAGGCAGCAAATGCAATGGTCGCATCATTCCCGATAACTTGTGTTACGACCATTGTTAGTGCCTCACTTTGTGTCGGATTTACTTTTCCTGGCATGATAGAAGAGCCAGGCTCGTTTTCGGGAATTGTAATTTCTCCAATACCAGATCGAGGTCCACTTGCAAGCCAGCGCACGTCATTGGCGATTTTCATTAAGTCTGCAGCCAAAGCTTTTAACGCCCCATGTGCCGCAACAATTTCGTCATGACTTGTGAGTGCGTGAAATTTATTTTCAGCTGAAGTGAAATTTTTGCCTGTCAACGCACTAATTTCAGCGGCGGTACGGTCACCAAATTCAGGGTGTGCATTAATTCCCGTACCGACAGCTGTTCCACCGATTGCGAGTTCCTTCATAAATTGCGTGTTCACCATAATAATTTTTTCGCATTTTTTAAGCATATGATGCCAGCCGCTAATTTCTTGACCAAGCGTTAACGGAGTAGCATCTTGTAAATGGGTGCGCCCGATTTTAATAATATCTTTAAAGTTGATTGATTTTTCTTTTAATGTTGTCTGTAAAAGGTTCAAGCGTGGCATTAAATAATTTTCTACAATATCAACAGCCGCAATGTGAAGGGCAGTTGGGAATGTATCGTTAGAACTTTGCGATTTATTAACATCATCATTTGGATGAACTTGCTCGCTGGAACCTTGCGCCACTAATTTTTCATTCGCTAAATATGCAATCGCTTCGTTCACATTCATGTTCGTTTGAGTACCGCTACCAGTTTGCCAAACAACAAGAGGGAAGTGATCATCCCATTTTCCTGCGATGATTTCATTCGCCGCTTCCACGATTGCATCCGCTTTAATGTTCGAAAGCTTGCCTAATTTTTGATTTGCTAATGCAGCAGATTTTTTTAAAATGGCCATAGCGCGGATTACTTCAATCGGCATTTTTTCTATTCCGATTTGGAAATTTTCTTTACTGCGTTGTGTTTGAGCACCCCAAATTTTATCTGCTGGAACGTTAACGTTACCTAAAGTGTCCTTTTCAATACGATATTCCAATGTAAACGACTCCTTTTATTCAAATATGTTCAATCAATATAGTATTACCCGTTTTTAAATGAAAAAATGGCAAATCACGTAGGATATTTGCCATTTTTCTAATATAAATAAAAGTCATAAATTGCGTTTCGAACCTGAACTGGGGGGAACGGTTTCGAAAAGATGTTTAAAACTAAGATGTATTCCTTACATTGATAATGATAATCTTTATCAATTAGAATGTCAATAAAAAAATGTAAGAAAAAATAGCACAAGAAAAAGTCCTTTCTAAACCATATAAAAATAAACAACGCCTCATTTTAATCGTGCATAGCCGGTTAAAATAAGACGTTGTTTTGATTGGTATTCAATTAACTTGCCACCTCTTCGGATGATTAAATAATTTTAACGTAAAAGTCGCGTCCATTTGTTAATTCTAAAATTTCACTATCTTTTTCCTGTTTATAGTAATCTGAAATAATATTTGCGAGTCCCGCATAGCCATTTAAAAATGTACCCGCTTTAATTTCTTTTGCAATATTATGAAACTCAAAATAGGCTAATGTGTCTTCATTCAGGCCGTTCAAAATTATTTCAATATCAGCAAGAGGAATGTGGACACCTCTTGTGTAACGGCATTCTCGTTTATACGTATGGTGTTGAATGTTGATTGGTGTAGCTTCTGTTACCATTGAAATTTGTTTCATTTTTTTCCTCCTCAATAACTAAAAATAATAGGGCATATAAAGTTATTATATCAAAAAACGAAAATAAGTAATCAGAAAATTAAATAAATTAAAACATTGTTAAAAAGTGCAGTTTTTCTACCAATCGTCACCACGCTGAATTTCCTCTGCTACCATTTGAAGATCATAGGCATTAATTATCAATCGTTTGTAATCGATTTGTTGCTCTTGATATTTTTCAATTAAGTTTAAAACATATTTAGGAGACCCTTCATTTTCCTCGTCATACACGAGTAACGCTCCATCCGTATTATCAATAATAAATTTATCTTTTTCAATAAATTGCCAAGGTGCTTCATATGGTCTTTTTGTTACGCTGGTCACAAAATCGGCCTCATTCATTATATGCATATAGGTAGCCTGTTTATGCTCATTCCAATTTTTTTCTTGATCTAAAAAAGGAGTAATAATGGAATATTTTAAATGTGGAAACTCTTCCTTGAGCTCAAGAACAATTTGAGCGGTCCAAGTTTCAACGCCTTGTTGACCGCTAATAATAACCCATTCTAAGCCGTCATCAATCAAAGTACGAAGCTGGTTTTCAACAGCCTTTTTTATGATGGCAATACCAGGATGTTTGTCGTTAAAAATACCAAGCTCATGTGGTCGATAACCTGTGACAAATAGTGATTTCAATGTTAGTCATTCCTTTAGTATAGATTATTGATGATACTTAATTATAATACAAAAACTCACCAATTCACGAATGCATAGTGAATTGGTGAGCTATTTTTCCAAAAATTTGTGATATCCGCCGAGGCATTTGGCCAACACGATGTTGGTCACTCAGGCGTTGCCGCACGATGCGGCGTTCTTAGCCCGAGTTCCTCTATTCAGCCGGGGGTTTGAACTCTCATTAAAGTAAGGGCATATTTGACATTCATCCTCCTCTTATAGAAGTGGAGGATGAATTGCTGAGCTAGTTAAACACTTCTTTTATTTGCGAAATGGCCCAGTCTAAATCTTCTTTCGAAATAATTAATGGTGGGGCAAAACGAATGACTGTATCGTGTGTTTCTTTACATAATAATTTACGCTCAGCAAGCTTCTCGCAATAAGGTCTTGCTGCTTCGTGTAATTCGACACCAATGAATAGTCCGCGCCCTCGAATTTCTTTAATAATCGGATTTTGAATGGTTTGCAGCTGCTCTATAAAATAATTTCCTAATTCGAATGAGCGTTTTGCAAGCTGTTCCTCTTCTAAAACCTCAAGTGCGGCAATTGAAACGGCACAGGCAAGTGGATTTCCACCAAATGTGGAACCGTGTGAGCCTGGAGTAAAAACGCCAAGAATATCATCGTTTGCGACAACTGCTGAGATTGGATAAACGCCGCCACCAAGTGCCTTACCTAAAATTAAAATATCAGGAATAATATTTTCCCATTCATAGGCAAACATTTTTCCGGTACGTGCGAGTCCAGTCTGAATTTCATCTGCAATAAATAGTACATTATGCTCCTTACACAGCGCATAGGCCGCTTGAATGAAACCTTCTGGTGGAACGATAATACCTGCCTCACCCTGTATCGGTTCGACAATAAACGCGGCTGTATTCGGAGTGATCGCTGCTTTTAACGCATCGATATCCCCGTAAGGAATGAGCGTAAATCCTGGTAGCATCGGTCCAAATCCACGTTTGTATTCTGCTTCTGAAGATAATGAAACGGCAGCCATTGTTCGTCCGTGGAAGTTTCCGTTACAGCCAATAATTTGAGCTTGCTCTGCTGGAATTTTTTTTACGTCATAGCCCCAGCGACGAGCTGTTTTAATAGCGGTCTCAACTGCCTCAGCCCCGGTATTCATTGGTAGCACCATGTTTTTGCCTGTCAACGTGCATAATTTTTCATACCATACACCTAATGTCGCACTGTGAAATGCCCGAGATGTGAGTGTTACGGAATCAGCTTGATCTTTCAGTGCTTGAATAATTTTAGGGTGGCGATGTCCTTGATTCAGTGCAGAATACGCAGATAGCATATCCATGTAGCGATTTCCCTCTGGATCTGTCACCCATACACCTTCTGCCTTTTCAATAACGATTGGCAGTGGATGATAATTATGTGCGCCAAATTTTTCGGTTTGATCAATGTATTGCTGTGATCTTGTTATCATGATAATCCCCCTCGTAGGTTAATAGGAAAGTCATTTTACAAAAGAAAAAGCGTAATCAAGATTTAATTGTGGATGGCTTCTTCCATATTAATGTTAACAGAATACCAAATGCTAATACAACTGCTGCAAAGTAATATGGGTAGTTAATATCAATATCGAATAGCATACCACCTAAAATCGGACCAAAAATATTCGCCAAACTCGTAAACATGGAGTTCATGCCACCAACAAAACCTTGCTCATTGCCTGCGATTTTTGATAAGTAACTTGTAACTGCAGGTCTAAATAAGTCAAAGCCAACGAAAACGATAAATGTTGTCAGTAAAATCGCAAAATAAGAGTGAACGACTGTCATTAAAAAGACTAAAATTGCCGATAAAATTAAGCTGTATCGAATTAATTTGATTTCGCCCCATAAACGCGCAAGACGGTCGAATAACAAGATTTGTGCAGCCGCACCGAAAATCGCACCACCTGTAATGATAATCGCGATATCCATTGGAGTGAAACCAAATTTATGGTCCACAAACAAACTAAAGAACGATTCGAATGCAGCAAGACCAAATGATGCAACGAAAATTAAAATGAAAGCAACAAAATACATCGGTACAAAAATACGTTTGAACCCGGATTGTTGAACAGGCGCATTTTCAATATTTTCGGCATTACGCTCAGGCTCGCGTAGTAAAATAAGCGAGAGAATCCCAGCGATCGTACCAAGCGCTCCGGCAAAGAAGAATGGCACGCGTGTTCCGATGTCAGCCAAAAATCCACCAATGCCTGGTCCGATAATAAAGCCCGTACTAATCGCAGCAGACATGTAGCCAAGTGCTTTCGGACGTGTTTCCATCGTCGTAATATCCGCAATAAATGCCGTTACAGCAGGCATAATAAAGGCAGCACTAATTCCGCCTAAAATTCGTGAAATAAATAGAACTTCAACCGTTGTTCCAAGCCCGAATAAAAACTCTGAAGCACCGAAAATAAATAATCCGAGGACAATCATAATTTTTCGTCCGTATTTATCGGCAGCTCGACCAGCTAAAGGAGAGAAAATAAGCTGTGTAACCGCAAATGCTGCTGTTAAATAGCCAATTACCTGTCCGCTTAGTTGGAGCTCGTTCATTAATGTAGGAAGTACTGGGATGATCAAACCAATACCTATAAAAGCAATGAACAAATTCATTAAAAGTAGTCCTAAGGTGACTCTTTGTTCTTTCATAATAGTAATTCTCCTTAATTTGTTACAAATATTTTCCGTATCTTTCTAAAATAAACCCTATAGTAACTATAGAGTCAATGAATCCCGCTTTCTTTTTTGTGAAAAAAGGGGAGATATATGGCTACTTTCGTTTAACTTTTAATTCCACAATAAATTCATCCGTTTCATTTGGTGCGTAATTTGTCGGCATGAAAATTTCGTACACAATGGGAATGACTGCTAACTCGTTTTTTTCTATATAATGGCGTAATTTTATATATTGCTCAAAATACGTGAACACCGTAAATTTAAAGGCAATGCAAATATAGCGTCCTTCAGGTGTAGTTTGGACATCCATTTCCGGGGGTAAATTTGTAATATAACGATCGGTTAATAGTGGTGTGAAGATATGATTATACATGATTTCTTCAATGTTCTCATAAGCTGCGTATTTAAACATACAGCCATAACGGCTGCTAATTGTCGTATTTTCAATTTCTAGCGTTTTGAGCAAAGAGCTATAATACGAATTTGGAATATAACTCGGATTAAGCTGTTTAGGTGCAATTGTTAAAATACGTGTAGCTTCTTCATCTTTTTCATACACTTCATTAAAGACAGTAATGGCGATTTGCTCTTGCATTTGCTTTTTAGATTTAAAAAGGCTTTGTTGAATTTCAACAAGACGATTAATCCGCTCCTCAATAACGGATTCTTGCTGTTCTAAAAAGGTTAATAATTGTGCGGG
Organism: Solibacillus sp. R5-41; assembly: GCF_002736105.1. NCBI lineage: Bacteria > Bacillati > Bacillota > Bacilli > Caryophanales > Caryophanaceae > Solibacillus > Solibacillus sp. R5-41. The sequence continues at coordinate 285,124 of NZ_CP024123.1, forward strand.
GGTAAACTGTTGGGCTTCTTTAATTTCGTCCAAAGAGGTTCCAACATATTTTAATGATTTTATAATATCTAAATAATATAATTGAGAGTCTTTATAATAGCGATAATTCGTTTTTTCATCGACATAGGAAGGTTTAAATAACCCAATTTGGTCATAGTAGCGCAATGTTTGAATCGAAATATTCGTCAGTTTCGCCACTTCGCCAATAGAATAAGTTTGTTCCATCTTGTACTCCTTATTAGTGATTTATTTTTTGATTAAACATAGAGAAAAGACATAACTCGGCTCGTGTGAACCATCGTTATGTCCTTCTATTGTAGCATTATGAAAGGGTTTCAATTGTTCTAAGATTAATGCGCTGACTGCGTGCATACCCAATGATTAAAACAACGAGCGCAAATGCCACAATGCTTCCTGCGAAAACAAGTGGCGCTTTGTACGAATTAAAATACGTTTCTAAGCGCCCCGCAAGAAGGGGACCGATAATTTGTCCGAGCGCATAAAATGTTGTGAGCATCGATACAACATAAGCACTTTGCTTTGGAAATAGCTGACGCCCATAGCCAGTTGTCATCGTAACGAGCCCAACAAATGTGAACCCATATAAAAAGGCAGATAAAAGTACACTCCAAACCGATTGAGAAAGAACTGGTAATAAAATACCAATTACTTGAAGAGCATAGGCAATCACCATCATTGAAATCGTAGAAAAACGCGACATGAGATGCATCCATAATGGAGCTGAAGGGATTGCTGCTAGTCCAACTATGACCCAGCTATAACCGGCATACGCTCGTAATGGTTCAATATTATAAATAATATCCACTAAAAATGTACCGGTAATAATATAGCCAAGCCCTTCAAAGCCATAAGCGACAATAAGCCATGGCATAAAACCACGCCAAATATTTGTATCATCCGATTTTGTAAGCTTTTCACCATTTTGCACGTGGATATTGCGCCATAATAAAAGTGTCGTTAGTAAAAATAGGAGGGATAAGATGCCGAGTCCGATCCACGTACCTTGCCATGCAAAGGAAGCTTCTATGTAGGGAACAAATAATCCAGAAATGGCAATGCCAAGGCCGATACCACTAAATACATAGCCACTCCAACGCGTTAATAAATTCGATGCTAAATAATCCATGACAATACTCGACGTTAATACGAAAATAAAGCCCCCTGTTGCACCTGCAATAAAGCGTAAAACAATCCATATACCATAGGAATCAATCCAACCCATTATTAAAATTGAGATAATATTGATCATGACATTCGCAATCACAAAACGCTTTTTATTCCGTAAAATAAAGCCTGCACCTAACGCACCAACAAAGTAACCGACATAGTTACTAGAAGCGAGCCAGCCCCCTTGTGAAAAGCTTAGCCCTTCATCAACGCGCATAAACGGTAAGATTGGCGTAAAAGCAAAACGGCTAATGCCCATTGCTATGACTAAAAATAAAATTCCCCCACAAATAACCCCTGCATGTTGCCGATTCATGAACAAGCCCCCTTAAAATTCAGATTCTCATTAAACTTCATTGTAACATTTTGAAATTTCAGATTAAAAGGGTTGTTCTAAAATAAATGTTTGGGAACTTAATATGGAAAAAATAGTTTAAATAAAAAATCAAAATAAAGAATCAGAATTCCTTTGCTTAAGATTATTCTGTGAGAACGTTTTTGTATTTTACTAATAAAATTCTATGAAAGGAAAGTAAAGCAATGCCTCAAGATTCCCTTCACGTTTGCTATAAAAAAATAGTAGTACAAACCATGGCCTTGGTCCGTACTACTTTTGTTAGTGTTTAAAAAAATAATACTAATTCTTCAACAATTCCATTAATGTATATAGAATTCAGCAAAGTTTGGAAACACATAATTTAGTGTTATATCAAAGCCAATACATTGATAACGACCCGAAGTGTACTTGCGAATGGTAATTTTTTTGTTTCAGAAGCGTTTATTTTGCGTAGTGTTAGTCATTACATCGACAATTATAATGCCCACAACTATAGCAACAACGACAGCTTGTATAACCACATACTGTACAACATTGACATGGATGTGTTCTGCATTCTTTACAACATTGGCACGGGTAGCTTTTGCACTCATAGCAGCACTGACAAGGATGGCTCTGGCATTGTATACAACATTGACAAGGATAGCTTTTGCACTCATAGCAGCACTGACAAGGATGATTCTGGCATTGTATACAACATTGACAAGGATAGCTTTTGCACTCATAGCAACACTGACAAGGATGATTCTGGCATTGTATACAACATTGACACGGGTGGTTCTTGCACTCATAGCAGCACTGACAAGGATGATTCCTGCATTGTGTACAACATTGACACGGGTAACTCTTACATTCGTAACAGCATTGGCAATTTGATTCAAATTCGCCACAACCGCTACATCTCGACGTATATTTTTCATCCTCATAGTCTCGTTCTATACTATTACGTCCTAATGCATCATCTGCTTCGTCAATTTTCCATTGAGGATCTTCATGCTTTCTATAAAAGTAAGCTTGATCTTGTTTTTCATGACGATGTTGTTCATCAAGGCGACGATGTTCATCAAGTTGACGTTGTTCATCAAGGCGACGTTGTTCATCAAGCTGACGTTGTTCATCAAGGCGACGTTGTTCATCAAGTTGACGTTGTTCATCAAGCTGACGTTGTTCATCAAGGCGACGTTGTTCATCAAGTTGATGCTGTTTTACAAGTCGACGCTCTTCTTCGGCATTTTTTTCAGCAAGCATTTTTTCAGATATGAGTTTATTATGTGCAAATAGATCTTCCTCTTCTTTTTTCGATACTTCAGCTAATAATTTGTTAAGATTATTCGAAAAAAATTTTTTTATAGAATCAACAAATGCATGTGCATTAAAAGAATCGCCATTCAATTTATTTGGATTCTTTTCGATATACCATACACTTAGCGCACCTAAAGTTAAGGAAATGTTTAATGTAAATAAACCAAATGCAACATTGGCCCATACGCTTTTTTGTTTTAAATAGTGCATTGATAAAATAATTACGATAATGACAATAAGGCTATAAAATGGGCTATGTGTTTCCGTAGAAATAAATACAGCCAAACCATAAATAATCCAATGAATTGGTTGCATTTCATTTTTGTACCAGTTTTCAAATATATTTTTAATATGATCTATATTCAAAATGATTATCCCCTCATTAATAAAATGATTTATTTATTGTCTCTGAATGAAATATTTATAGGCTGTTCCTCATAGTAATTTTCCATCTGATTTTTCTCCTTTAATAATAATATAAGTTTCCGTCAGTTATTTATATCCATTTATTTTACTTTATAGAAAAATTTGGTATATAGTAAAAACGGACTATTATAAAATATAAAAAAGATGGATGTTCTATACTAAACTTCCAGGGCGGGTATCTTACGAGAAGGGAAAGCTGCATTTAAGTTTTATAAGTTACTGGATAATGGAGCTGAAGAAGACCCAGGTCACAAAGCTATTGAAATTTTGCTGAAATATATGGAAGACCATTGCGGTAAATTAATTGTTATTGTAGCCGGTAATGGTAATGTAGAAAAATGGAGTCTTTCTTAGATAACAATGAAGGCTGACGTCGCAGATTTTCACGACATTTAAATTTTGACGATTATCAACCACAGGAGTTAATTTAAATTAGTAACAATTTGTAAACAAAACCAATATGAGCTAGAAGCAGAACAGGAATTATTATTTCACTTTACTAACTTGTATCAACGACGTGACCAAAGAAGAGTGTGCTAAAATTAAAAAATATTAAACTTAATTGAAGATTTAGCAATAAAATCAATTTAATAATGACAAAAAAAAGAATGGATTTTTCCCATTCCTTTTGCTGTTTCATTGCTAAGTAGAAAATAAAACAGAATTTCCTGTAATATAATTCACGAACAAAAAAGATCTTTATAATGATTTAGTGGTAGTAACCGAACCTAACATCAAATTCTAGAGTAGGTTAGTTAGAACTCTACCAAAAATTCGGTTTAACGACCATTAACCACAGTAAAATCCCCATTAAAAAAATATATTTCCACGTTGCGGTTTTTATCATAGAAATAAATTTTTCTTTAACAAACCCATCTGATTTTGAATAGGTCATAGCGGGTTTAAATGCACGTGCCATAAAAAATAAAGAAGCAAACATGACGATAATCGTGAGGAGCACCCATGAAGTTTTCCATGACCAGCTACCAAACCAAATAAGTAATAGTCCAGAGGGGACAACAATATGTCCACCATTTGCAATTGCTCGTAAAATGCCTTGTATGGATTGAATATAGCCGCTAACCTGATCAGAGGATGCGTCGTTCATTCGATTAAGTAAAGGGAAAATAGCGAATAAAGGTCCCATTGAAATAATGGCGCTAAAAATATGTGTGTATAATATAATTGTATAAAGCATTTAAATACCTCACAAATTATTTGAATTACTTTCATTCTAACATAAATCAATTACGCCTCGGTTTATTGCGTCCGGAATCGGCTTATATGAGCGCAGAGTGATTGCGCATATTCGTCACAACTGTGCGATAACGGATAACTGATCAGCATCGTGCAGGCCGTAAAAAAGAGATTAAAAAAAGCAAGCCATGCATGTTCGCACGACTTGCCTTTACCTTTTATGAAGAAACCCCTTATGAATGAACCGGTGTTTTCTTATCCGCTTTTGATTTTTCACGCTCTATCGCTTGTTGTTTTTTCAACTTATTAACATCAGAGCGAAGTAATAATGAAATACCAAACGAAATCGCAATTAAGAAACTAAATACGTAGAAAACTGGTATATAGCTATTTGTTGCTTCTTTAATAGCAGACACAATGATTGGTCCGAAAATACCACCAAGTGACCATGTTGTTAATAAATAACCATGAATGACACCAAGCTGCTTCGTACCAAATAAGTCACTCGCAAATGCTGGTAAGTTTGAGAAACCACCACCGTAACAACTAACAACTAGGAAAATAAATAGTTGGAATATAATAACGTTAGTCGTAAATGGTAATGTTAGGAACGCGATTAATTGGATCGCAAAGAAAATAACGAATACGTTTGAACGTCCAATATAATCCGATGCAGCGGCCCAAATTAGGCGTCCACCACCGTTAAATAATCCCATAAGTCCTACCATTGTTGCAGCAGATGCTACGGAAAGTCCAACGATTTCTTGTGCCATTGGTGAAGCAACTGAAATCATCATAAGACCTGAAGTAACATTGATTAAGTGCATGCCCCAAAGCATCCAGAAATGTTTTGTACGAACTGCTTCACGTGCAGACAATTGAGCAATTTCTTGTGGTTTTTTATTGCCTGTTGCGATGGATTCTTCTACATCACCTGGTTTAGGTGGTGCAATATAAAGCGCGCCCAAAATCATAAATGTAAAGTAACTGATCCCTAAAATGAAGTACGTATTAGCAATACCGACAGATTCCATTAAGAATACTGCCACAGGTGCAGTAATTAATGCGCCTGATCCGAACCCTAGTACAGCCATACCCGTTGCTAAGCCACGTTTATTAGGGAACCATTTTACAAGTGTCGAAACTGGTGAAATATAACCGATCCCCATCCCTAAACCACTAAGTAAACCATATGTGAGCCAATATAAAACAACAGAATCCATTGAAATGGCTAGTCCTGCGCCACCTTGACCTAAACCGAAAAGGACAGCAGCGACCATGGCAGCTTTTCGTGGACCTAATTTTTCTACGATTCCACCGAATAATGCTGCCGAAAAACCAGCTAATCCCATCATTATTGTAAACGCAATTGTAATTTGCGATGCTTCCCAACCTAATTCAGTAGCAATTGGATTTTTATACACACTATATGCATAAGCGCCCCCAATTGAAAGGTGAATGGCAACTGCAGATAAAGCAATAAGCCAACGATTCTTTTTCATGATTTTCCCCCTAATTCAAAAGAAAACAGCGATACTGCAATAATTTTCTCTTTCAAGTAGATATGTCTAAACTATGAACGTTCATGACAATAACTTAACATCAAATTATTATGTTAGGCAAGTGAAAATTGAAAAAAAGTTATCTCGAAAAAACATAAATTTCTGTTTTTGCGTATAAAAATTGTACTTGGTGAACTAATTATATGGATAGATAAATCTCTGGTAACGTTGATAAATCAACGTTTTGAATAATATTTAAGGAAAGTAAGTGATTGGGAAGTAAAATGAGAGGTGAAAATGAAAATAATTTAAAAAAAGCGATAAATTTCTACTTGAATAATAAAAATATCTAATTTATTTCTATTTTCTCTAAAAATGGGTAATGGGATAAGGATGGGTTATTACTTTTTTTACGATAGTATAACAGTTACTAATACACAGGAAATTAAGGGGAAGTAGTATTATACATTGATATATCAACGGGTTTAACGAGAAATCTGAAAATTACTAGTCATATTTGAGGTATCCTAGCTATAAAATGCGAACTGTTTATAACAGTTTAAATAAAATGATATTTTTGCTGTTTCGAGATGTAAGTTTTGATTGCGTAGAAAATATATTGGTTTATTCGAATGGAGAATTAGGTCAATTATTTTTAAAATTATTTAATTTATAATCATAAAAGTTATGGGGAAACAGTTGTGGAGATAGCCGTATAATCATACATATTGAATTGTTGACTTTTCAGCAAACTATTTGACGCGTTGGGGAGAGTTCTATAAAGTCGAATTAATGATAGAAAGGGGTAAAAAACTAATGCGCGCAATTGATCCTAAAAAATTAACAGAACGAGATAATTATAAGTTACTAATTGGCTCAATCATCCCACGTCCGATTGCATTTATCACGTCAATGTCAAAGGAAGGTGTTGTCAATGCAGCGCCGTTTAGTTTCTTTAATATTGTTTCATCGAATCCACCGATGATTTCAGTGAGCATACAAAGGAAACAAGGTGAAATGAAAGATACGGCACGTAACATAAAAGAAAATCGCCAATTTGTCGTGCATATTGTTGATACTGATAATGTCGAGAAAGTAAATGGAACCGCAGCGAATTTAGCACCAGATGAAAGTGAAGTTGAAAAGGTTGGGCTGACGTTAATTGATAGTACAACGATTCGAGTGCCAGGTATTAAAGAGGCGAAAATTCGAATGGAATGTGAGCTTGAAACAACTTTAGAACTTGGAGGTGTTGGTGAAAACAAAGGTTGTGATTTAATTATTGGTAAAGTAACCAAATATTATATAGAAGAAAGTATTTACGAAGATGGGCGAATCGATCCAGATGGACTGGCTGCTGTTAGCCGTTTGGCAGGGAATGACTATGCAAAAATCGGCAAGCAATTTACAATAGAGCGCCCACTGTAATTATAGGAGGAAAAATGATGTTACAAATAAAAACAATAGAAATTTTTAATATTGAATTACCATTAATCGAGCCATTTATTGTCAGCTACGGTACATATCCAAATATGCCATCAATTATTGTGAAAATGACGACGCAATGTGGAATAATCGGTTGGGGAGAAGCCGTTCCAGATGAGCATGTAACAGGTGAAACATTAGAGGGGACTTATGCGGTATTAAAGCATACACTAGCACCCGCAATGATTGGTGAAAATCCAATGAATTTTGAGGCGCTTCATGCAAAAATGGATGCGCTTATTTATAGTGCACCGGCAGCAAAAGCAGCCATTGATATTGCATGCTTCGATCTTGTAGGTAAAAAACTAAATGTGCCGGCGTATCAATTAACAGGTGGTCGCTATCATGAAAAATTCCCGATTACGCATGTGTTAAGTATTGGTACACCAGAAAAAATGGCCAATGAAGCAGCAGAGCGTGTGGAAATGGGCTATCAATCATTCAAAATGAAAGTTGGGCGTGATGTGACAAGTGACGTCGCACGAATTCAAGCAGTCCGTGAACGTATTGGCAAGGATATTGCGATTCGTGTCGATGTAAATCAAGGGTGGGTAAACAGTTCTACAACAATGCAAGCAGTCCGTGAATTAGAGCAGCTAAATATTGATTGGCTTGAGCAGCCTGTGCGTGCAGATGATATTGATGGCATGGTAGAAATTAAATCAAAAACATCAATACCAATGATGATTGATGAGGGTTTACGTGGTTTCCGCGACATGCGTGAAATTATCGCAAAACGTGCAGCAGATAAAGTAAATATTAAATTGATGAAATGTGGGGGAATTTACCCTGCTATGAAGCTTGCTCATATGGCCGAAATGGCCGGTATTGAGTGTCAAATCGGCTCCATGGTGGAATCTTCTGTTGGTTCAGCAGCAGGATTTCATGTGGCATTTTCAAATAAAGCATTTACAAGTGTTGAGCTAACAGGACCACTTAAATTTTCAAAAGATATTGGTAATCTACAATATGATGTTCCGTTTATTCAGTTAAATGAAAAACCCGGCTTAGGTATTGAAGTGGATGAAATGATTTTAGCCGAATTAACACGTGAAAAAGATGTGGTGCAGTAAAATGATTGCAACTGGTTTTTTAGGTGAAACACCATATGAAGTGGAAGCGTTAACAGAGGCACATATTCCTCAGTTGATGGTTTTACAGCAAGAAGTTGTGGAGGCATTGCCAGATAAAGCGATTTTACAGCCGCTAGATGAGGATGAGCTAAGTAATATTTTACAAGGAAACGGCTTAATGGTCGGTGTTTTTGTGGAAGGCTCACTAATGGCTTTCCGTGCGTTGCTTAAGCCGCAAATGGATGCGGAACACCTTGGACTGGATGTAGGTTTAACGACGGATGTGCAGTTAAAACAGGTGCTTTATCAAGAAATTTCAAATGTGCACCCACAATTTCGAGGTTACGGTTTGCAACGAACAATGGCGGATATTATTATGCAGCAAGTGAATACAACGGAATTCAACGTCATTTGTGCGACAGTGATGCCGTTTAATATCGCGAGCTTAAAGGATAAATTTTCACAGGGGATGCATGTCGCAGCTTTAAAGTATAAATACGGTGGAAAGTTACGTTATGTATTTGCGAAGTTTTTAAACGAGGAAGTACGAAATTTCGAAAGTGAGACGGAACTTTCAATGGCGGATACAGAAGGTCAACAAACACTACTCAAAGAAGGTTATATAGGCATTTCAATTCGTCAACATGAGTCGGTCTGGCTCGTGAAATATGTGAAATAATAGCAAAAAGGATGGGGCGCGTAAATTACAACGTTAGCCACATCCTTTTTTGTTTTTTTGCTTCCATGAAATTGTGAGCTCCCTATTAAATATCGTTGTCGTCAAAACCATCTAAATTAAAGAAGTCTTGATCATCTTCGTACAAGTAAGAAACATCATTTTCGTCAGAGTCTAAATAAGTGTAGTTTGTCATTCGTATCATCTCCTTTTTTTAATGATACAATAGTCGGAATATTTTTAAAAGTGTTTTGTACTGAGTAAAATTTGAGGTAAAAATATTGGAAACGCTTTAAATATACATATATCTGCATTGGTCACGTTTTCAAATTTCTATAAAAATTTATTAAGCATTGAAATGCAATGATTAATTGAGAAAATTCATGAATTGTAACGCATTAAAGGAAAAATTGTTCATTTTTCAGTTGGGTACCTTCCCTTCTTTGCAGGAGGTTTCAAAACAATTCTCATACAGCACATTATTAGATCCTTGCCAAAGTAACTTAAAGGTTAGAAATATTTAATTAAAATCTGGGGATTGCAATTTATATAGGACTTTCTTCGTTTATATAAGGAAATTAGCTAGCAGGAAACATAATTAAAATGTAATTAATAAAAATTTTAGGAACTAATGTATTTTTCTGCAAACAATATATGGAATTAAAATGGTTCTGTAGTATAAAATTTCCAGTAATTATTGAATTTTATCCGATTAGTAGATTAAAATATCAACAGGTCCTAAATTTTCCACATAAAGGGAGTTGAGTCCTGAATTTATTGTTAGAACATCTTTGGAGGGTAAAAATGAAAAGAAATTTAATTGTGTATTTTTCGTTATTAATGATTACTGTACTAATGGTTAGTGGCTGTGCAGGAAGTGAAGAAGAAACAAAAAAAGAAGTTTCAGCTAATGTAGATCAAGAAAAACCAGACGAAGCAGATAAAGAAGCCAAGGAAGAGAAAGAAGAGGATAATAAAGAAACTGCCAGTGCGAATGACTTTTCTTCATTAATTCAATATATGGAGAAAGAAACGCAAGGGACAACGAAAGTTCTTTACGAGAACAACACGCCACAAGCACATAAAATGGAGAATGTTTCTATATCGTTAGATGCATATACAATAGTAGAATTAAAGGATTTCCACACAGATTTCAGTATACCGTTTGGAAGTGAAACAGATGGTGGTGTCATTTTAGCTAAGTATACGGTGAAGAATGATATGGAGAAAGATGTTTATTACATGCCTAGTGAATATATTACCTTTACGGGTGCAGAAAAACATTATTCGCATAATAGATATTTAATTCCAAAAGAAGATCAATTATCAACAAAGTTGCCTTTTGATAAAGATTATTTGCTAAAAGCGGGTGAAGAAGTGATAGGGTACGCCGCTTATTCTTTCGGCGCAACTGACTTAAAGAAAATTAATGAGCTAGAAACTGTGACAGTAATGGTGCCAAAGGTGTTTACAGAAAAAGGGGATTTTAGTACATCGACATCGCTTGGTTCAGAGGGGAAATTTGAGCTTGCCATGAATGAAGGTGGTGTAGAAAAAATAGCAAGTAACGCAGTGTTTTATCAAGATAGAGCAACAGTGGACAACTGGGGTGATAAGGAGATGCTGAAGGAAAAAAGCGGCATCAATGACAGTAAGCAATTGGGTGATGTGAATGTCACATTAGATGGTTACCAATTTACCTCATTTACACCAAATGAGGTAGAAGCACCTCGATTTTCTAATTTCAAGAATGGTATTGTAATATTAACAGCGAAGTTTAAGCTAGATAATAAAGCATCTAGTGAAATTGGCATGCCATTCATGACTTCAAGACTAACTGTTAATGACGGTTCTCAATATTTATTAAATGATAATATGCTACTAAAATATCGTGAGGCTGACAACATTAAGCCTGGAGAATCTGGGGAGTTATTACAAGTATACGCTTTTGATCAAGAACAATATGAAAAGATATGGAAAGATAAAGCTTTTGAAATTGAACTTGGTCCAATTAAAGATAAAGAAGCAAAAGATACTTCTAAAGGTAAAAGATTAATGTTTACTTTACCAAATTAAAAAAGACAGTCGGACTGATTCCATGCTTTATCGATGGAATCAGTCCTTTGCTTTTAATAGAATAGCCATTGTCTTCTATTGAAAAAAACTTTCATATAAAGCAAGTTATTATGGGTAATTCAGGAAAACATAAACTAACTTTAAATCGAATAATATTATTTATAATTACTTAATTAAAAAGATAGAGTGTCTTTTTTATGTTAAACTATTCTGAAAATAGAGTGGAGGTGGGGCATATGGAACAGCATATTTTTGTATCGAAATTGATTCCGCCAACACCTGTACAAAACTATTTACGAAGAGCGAATTTGTTGAAAAAGCTTTCGGAATGGGAGCAGGCAAAGTGCATTATTTTAACAAGTAGCGCGGGCTACGGAAAAACATCATTGATTAGCCAATTCGTTCATGATCAAAAAATAGTTTGTACTTGGTACCAAATTACGAGTGACGATGATGCGATTTTCCCATTTTTAAGACATTTAATCGTTAGTGTACAACAGCAATTTCCTACGTTTGGACAAGGCATGACAGGCTGGGACGCTAAGTTAAAATTTCATAACGTAGAGGAACTTTTACAGCTTTCAAAGCAGCTAGTAAATGAATTTCATAAAATTAATCAACCAATTTTAGTTGTGCTGGATGATTATCACTATGTGTCGCACGTCTTCTCTATTAATTATGTATTAAATCAATTATTGCAATTTTTGCCGAAAACAATTCATCTTATGGTGGCCACACGAAAAATGCCCGAGTGGAATTGTTTACTGAAGTTGCGCATGAATAATCAATTAATTGAATGCGTAGAACAGGAGTTTATTTTTTCCGAAGAAGATATTCAGTTTTTATTTGAAGCTTATTTTGAACGCAGTCTGTCTGATGAGGAATGTGAGTTTGTGATGCAAATGACGGAGGGTTGGGCAATGGCTGTGCTTTTACTTGCATATCAAGCGAAGCATACGGATAAACAATTGATCGATATAGCAAATGGTTCTGTGACCAACTTCTTTGCGTTTTTATCAGAGGAAGTGTTTGATAAGCTTGAATCCAATGTACAGCAACTTTTATTGAAGCTGAGTGTACATCAATTAATTTCTCTAGATGTGCTAACGGATATTTACGGAGAAAAATGGGGAGAAGATGTTCAAAATCAGCTTTCTAAAATAGCCTTTGTCATTCCGCTTGCAGGGGGAAGGAAATATCGTTTCCATGCATTGTTTCAACAATTTTTACAGCAACATTTAAAAGCATGTTCACCTGAAACGTTTGAACAGCTTCATGAAGATGCGGCCATTTATTATGCGAACGGGCAATTAGGGATTTTAGCGGTGACACATGCAACTTACTTATCCAATTCTCAATTATTAGAGAGGCTATTGCTTCAATTTGCCCCGCAATTTATCGAAGCAGGTCAGTTTGATTATTTAATAGAGCGCATAAAAGATATTCCATATGCAAATAAAGGCTATCAGCTTCTTTATTATGAAGGGGAAAGTCAGCGTTATCGCGCGCATTATGAAAAGGCAAAAAATGCATATTTGGCGTGTTATGAATTGGCGCAAATTCAGCAAGACTCTGTGTTTATGATGCGTGCGCAATTTGGCTTGGCGAATATATATTTAGATACATTGCAGCCTGTTTTTGCAGAAGGTCATTTGCAACATGCCATTCTCTTATTAGAGGAGGCAAAAGTAAGTGATGAAGAACGCCAAAAAATTAATATTTATTATACAGAAAATCTTGTGAATTTAGGGAGAGCAGGTGAAGCGCAGCGGTGGAGTGAAGAGCAACAATTGTCCTTAAAATTAAATAATATTGATGCCCGTCTTTACTTACGCCAAGGACAATTGGAACTGGCAAAAGAAACGTTAAAACATCGTGTAGCGAAGCCATTTCAATGGGAAGAGGCTCACCGAACGACCGATTTATTATTAGTGTTAATTGATGTATTAACGGGTGAAAATGAACAAGCGTATCAGCGAATTATTGAAAGTGATAAGGAGCAGTTAATAGATCTGCCTTTTACACTAGCTATTACAAAGCTCCGCAAAGGGTTAGCGCTACTCAATATGGAATTGAGTGATTCGACATTAGCAAAAAGATGCTTTGATGAAACGCTCGAGCTAATGAGCCAAATTCATGTAAAACGTGTAAAAGCGGAATGCTATATGGGGTTAATCTTGTACTATCGTGAAAATGTAAAAGAGGCGAAAAGATACGCACAACTTGGACTGAAAGAAACGAACAAGGTGCAAGATTACTGGATGTCTGCACTGTTACTCAGCGCTTTGACGAAAGTTTTAGTGGAAGCGGGTCAACATGAGGAAGCGATTTTACATGGAAAACTAGCCTATACGTATTTTGAGCGTAGTGAAGATGTATATGGACAAATGGTCATTTCGTTTTGGTTGACGACCTGTTTTTATGAAATGCAGGATGTAGAAACGGCACAACAATACTATAACGTGTATTGGGAATTTTGTCGTAATGACTATCCATTTTTCATGAAAAAGCGAACGTTATTTGGTCCGCAAAGGCCTTTAGCGTTCCTTCATCTAGCAAAAAATGTAGGTAGACAACAAGAGGTGCTCGATTTTTTACAACAAGCAATGCATCCAGATGAATCTTTAAAACTAGCGTTGTTTGGGCCTGTTCAGATTATGCATGAAAATCACTCGATACAAGATAAAGAGTGGAAGCGTATGAAGGCAAAGGAGTTATTTTTATATTTATACATGCACCGTCGGCAATTTGTTTCCAAGCAGCAGCTATGTGAAGCGATTTGGCAAAATGATGAAGAAGCGATGACAAGGGATTTTAAAGTTGTGTATAATGCGATGTTGAAAACGTTGGAACCTGCGAGAACAGCACGGGAAGAAAGCAATTTTATCATTCGTCGTCAACAACTATATAAATTAGATAGCACGTGGATTCAAAGTGATGTCGCATTATTCGATTATTATGCACAAAAAGGGTTAGAAGAAAAGCGACCGAAAGTTTCAAATGAATGGTTGAAAATAGCGATGTCATTTGCAATTGCTCCATTTTGTTCAGACAATGAACGTGATTGGATTTTACCAATGCGGAGTTTTTATGATGAGCAAATAGTTAAGGTGAGCGAAAAAATTGCTCAAAACTATGTGCGTTTAGAGCAATTTGAGCAGGTCATTTTTTGGGCAGAGAAACTATTATTAGTGGACCCAGGGCATGAAGAAGGCTATCGCTTAATGATGCTAGCAAACTATTATAAAGGAAATCGTCGTGAAGCATTGAAAGTGTATGACAATTGCGTAAAAGCATTAGATGAGCAATACCAGCTAGCACCAATGGAAACAACGGAGCAACTTTATGATCTACTATTAAAAATGTAAAGCAGGCTACGAGTGAAAACTTGTAGTCTTTTTTTTATGTAACTCATTTGTAACTTGCTCTTAGTAAAGTAAGGTAAGGCAGAAATCTATGCTGAAATTATTGCTAGGAGGGACAATAAATGAAAAAGCATTTATGGTGGGTTTTCGTAGTATGTGCATTATTTCTATTAGTTGCTTGTAATAGTGACTCAAGTGAACCTGAAGATACAACAGGAAGCACAGATTCAGGTGTTAAAGATGAAAGCGGAACAACCTCTTCTGGAGATGAAGGTGAAAAAGGAACGATTAAAGTTGGGGTGCTTGCATCATTAACAGGAGCACTCGAATCTTATGGAAAACAAACACAAAAAGGTTTTGAATTAGGTTTAGAGTATGCAACTGAAGGAACAATGGAAGTTGCGGGTAAAAAAATTGAAGTGGTATGGGAAGATACAGAAACAAAACCTGAAGTAGCTGTGCAAAAAGCAACAAAATTATTAGAGGATGACAAAGTAGATTTTTTAGTTGGTTCATCAAGCTCTGGTGATACATTAGCTGTTTTACCTTTAGCAGAAGAATACGAAAAAATTATGATTGTTGAACCAGCTGTTGCTGATAGTATTACAGGTTCGGAATTCAACCCATTTATTTTCCGTACAGCGCGTAACTCATCACAAGATGCATATGCAGCGGCAGCAGCCATTGCAGGTGACGGCGTAAAAATCGCAACATTTGCACCAGATTACTCATTTGGATGGGACGGTGTAGCAGCCTTTAAGACAGCGGCAGAAAAATTAGGGGCGGAAATTGTTTTAGAAGAATTTGCAGATCCAGCAGCAACAGATTTTACATCGAATTTACAAAAGATTATTGAGGCAAAACCAGATTTCCTTTTCGTAGTGTGGGCAGGTGCGAACTCTCCTTGGAATCAAATCGCAGACTTAAAGCTACAAGAAAAAGGAATCAAAGTTTCGACAGGAGCACCGGATATTATCGCACTTCAATTTATGGAGCCTTTAATTGGGATGGAAGGGTTCACTGTATATCACCATACATTACCTAAAAATAAAGTGAATGATTGGTTAGTAGAGGAGCATAAAAAACGATTTAATGGCGAAGTGCCAGATTTATTCACACCAGGCGGATTCTCGGCAGCAGTGGCGATTGTCGAAGCACTAAAAAAATCTGAAGGGGAAGCAGATGGCAATACGCTTATTCCATTAATGGAAGGCATGTCATTTGAAACACCAAAAGGCACGATGACATTCCGTAAAGAAGATCATCAAGCATTACAACCAATGTATTCAATTAAGCTAGAAAAAGTTGCTGAATTTGATTACCCAGTTCCAGTATTAATTCGTGAGTTATCCCCAGACGAAACAGAGCCGCCAATTTTAAATTAAAGCGTAATAAGCGCAGATGACGCATATGTCATCTGTTCTTCTTAACAACTTTCTGCGGAAGGTTGTTAAGAAGAACAAGGAGGAGGGATAAGATGGAACCTATTTTAAAAACAGAAAATTTATCCATTAAATTCGGTGAACATAGGGCTGTTGATCGTGTGAACTTTGAAATGCCTCATAAGCACTTTAAATCCATTATTGGTCCAAACGGCGCGGGAAAAACAACCTTCTTCAATTTAATTAGTGGTGAGCTAGAGCCAACTGAAGGGGAAGTGTTTTTTAAGGGCGAGTCATTAAAAAAGAGAACCGCTGTTGACCGCACAAGGCTAGGCATAGGGCGATCCTTTCAAATTACAAATGTATTTCCTAATTTAACAGTATTAGAAAATGTTAGGTTAGCTGTGCAATCAAAAAGAAAAGTGCGATTTGATGTATTTCGTCATTTTTTACAATATAAAGAGTTAACAAATGAAGCTATGCAAATATTAGAGCAAGTATTACTAACGGACAAAATGAATCAAGTGGCTAATCAATTGTCACATGGTGAAAAAAGGAAGCTTGAAATTGGAATGTTGCTCGCGTTAGATACCGAAATATTATTGCTCGATGAACCAACAGCTGGAATGTCTTTAGAAGAAGTGCCTGCCATTTTAGATGTGATTCGTTCGATTAAAGCGCGTGGAGATAAGTCAATTTTATTAATTGAACATAAGATGGACATGATTATCGACTTATCTGATTCAATTATGGTGCTCTTTAATGGTGCGCTTTTAGCAGATGGCACACCACAGGACATTATGAAAAATGAAACGGTGCAACAAGCGTATTTGGGAGGGCTATCCAATGTCTAACATTTTATTACTAGAAAATGTAGAAACGTATATTTCACAATATCATATTTTACAGGGGATTTCATTTGAAGCAAAGAAGGGGGAAGTGTCTGTATTGTTAGGACGAAATGGTGCTGGAAAGACGACGACATTACGTACGATTATGGGGCTAACACCTGCTGCGAAAGGTTCGGTTATTTTTGATAATCAAACGATTACAAAACGAGCACCGTATGATATTGCGAATAGTGGTATTGGCTACGTGCCGGAAGATCAAGGGATTTTTGCTCATTTAACGGTAGAAGAAAATATGCGTGTTGCGATTCGAAAAGAAACGGAATCCGTGATGGAAAAGCAAGCGTACATTTTAGAGCTATTCCCCGATTTGAAAAGGTTTTGGAAGAAAAACGGTGGGAATTTATCCGGTGGGCAAAAACAAATGTTGGCTATGGCGAGAGCGTTTGTGAACGATAGTAAGCTGTTATTAATTGATGAACCATCAAAGGGACTTGCACCAATTGTCGTGGAGAAGGTAATGGAAGCGATAACAGAAATGAAAAAGCATACGTCGATTTTATTAGTTGAACAAAACTTTATGATGGCCAGTAAAATCGGCGATACGTATACATTGATTGATGACGGGCGTACAGTCCAATCGGGTGCAATGCAATCACTTATTGAAGATGAAGTGCTAAAGCGTAAATATTTAGGAATTGGCTAAAGGAGGGAACAGTCATGGAATTAATCGTAAGTCTAACGATCAATGGATTAGCAACGGGTATGCTTATCTTTTTATTAGCTGCAGGATTGACGCTCATTTTTGGCTTAATGGATGTATTAAACTTTGCGCATGGTGGGCTTTTCGTGTGGGGTGCATATACGGGTGTTTTCTCTTATGCATGGAGCAATAGCTTTTTAATTGGCATTATTGCGGCCATTTTAACAGGTATTACTCTTGGATTTGTTACGGAAAGACTAATCATTACCCCGGTATATGGAAATCATGTGCAGCAAATTTTAATTACACTTGGCTTTATGTTGGTGTTGCAGGAAATGATTAAAGTTGTATTCGGTCCAAATGGTGTTCCAGTAAAAGTGCCTACTTATTTAGCTGGGAGTTGGGAAATCGGCAATTTAACGATTATTAAATACCGTATTTTTATTATTGTCGTTGGTCTCATATTATTTTCAATTTTACAGTTCATTTTAAAACGAACAAAAGTGGGGTTAATTGTTCGTGCGGGTGTGATGAATAAGGAAATGACACAAGCGCTAGGTATAAATATAAAGCGTGTATTTTTAATCGTCTTTATGTGTGGTGCCGCACTGGCAGCATTAGGCGGTATGCTAATGGCGCCATACTCAGGTGTCGTGTATGCCGAAATGGGGATGGAATACGCAATTTTAGGTTTTATTGTTGTTGTAATTGGCGGAATGGGCAGTTTCCAAGGATCTTTAATGGCGGCCATTCTTGTAGGGCTTGCGGGCAGCTTTATGGCGTACTATGTACCATTTCTATCAATGGCAGTGAATATGATTCTGATGGTTATTGTCTTAATTTTCCGTCCGCAAGGCTTATTCACGTTGGCAAAGGGGTGAAATGAATGTTGAAACAACCAACATTATTATCAAGAACAAATGCGGTTTATTCAGTGCTATTACTTGCCATGATTGCTTTTCCGCTCGTCATGGATTCACGTACATTAACGATTTTATTAACACAATTTTGTATTTTTGCGATTTTAGCAATGAGCTATGATATTTTACTAGGCTATACGGGAATTATTTCATTCGGGCATGCGATGTTTTTCGGAATTGGCGCCTACATGACAGCAATTATGTTGAGCCGCTTTGAGCCGACAGTTGGTATCTTTTTAGCTTCTATCGTAGCAGGGATTTTCATCTCTGTTTTAATAAGTATCATAAGTGGCGCCCTAACATTACGCTTAAAAAATCACTTCTATGCGATGTTTACAATGGCGATTTCAGGCTTATTTTTAGTCGTCGCAGAAAAATGGCGTACCGTGACAAAAGGCAATGACGGCTTCACATTTAAAGCGCCTGAAATTTTCCGTGAACGTTTGTACTTTTATTTCTTTGTTCTTGTTTGCCTAGTCGTCGTATTTATGTTGTTAAAACGTTTTGTCTCTTCACCATTTGGTAAGGTGCTAATTGCAATCCGAGAAAATGAACAACGTACACGCTCGTTAGGTTTTAAAACGCTTAGCTATAAAATTATTGCCTCGGTCGTTGCGGGAGGTGTTGCAAGTTTAGCTGGATCGTTGTATGCAATATCACTACGTTTTGTGAATACAAGCGTGATGGCGATGGATATTACGCTGGATGCTTTGCTCATGACGATTATCGGTGGGGTTGGGACGTTAATTGGTCCGATACTTGGTGCAGGTGTTATTGAATTTACACAGCATTATTTATCCGGCTTAGCACGTCAATATCCGATTTTTGAGCGTTGGATTATTTTCTTCGGAATTCTTTATATTTTGGCCGTAATCTTCTTCCCGCGCGGAATTATTGGAACGATTTATATAAAATTTAACGAATGGAAAATGAAGAAAAAACAAAATCCTGTAGCTGCGAAGCTCATAGAAAAAAAGGAGTGAAGCAGATGATTGGAATTACAGGACTGGGGATTTATTTACCAACAGGAAGAATGTCTAGCCAAGATATTGCGCAGCTAGGGAATATTCCACTATCAGTTGTCGAAGAAAAAATGGGGATTATTGAAAAAGTCGTCGCAGGTCCAGATGATCACCCTGTCGAAATGAGTATTAAGGCGGCGCGTGAAGCAATCTTGGAGGCTAAACTGGACGCAAAAGATATTGATGTTGTGATTTATATTGGAGAGGAGCATAAAGAATATCCAATTTGGACAGCGGCAATCAAGATTCAAGAGGAAGTCGGAGCTGTGAATGCGTGGGCATTTGATGTTCAACTAAGATGTGGTACGGCGATTATGGCAATGAAAGTAGCCAAAAGTTTAATGCAGGCAGACGAGACAATTCAAACGGTGCTACTAGCAGGCGGTTATCGCAATCACGACTTGATTGATTATGCGAATGAAAGAACACGCTTCATGTTTAATCTCGGTGCGGGCGCGGGTGCAATGATTTTACAAAAGCACGCGACAAAAAATCTTGTGCTGGAGTCAGAATTAATTACAGATGGTTCGTTTTCAGAAGATGTTGTCATACCTGTTGGAGGAACGAAGCAGCCATTAACTCAAGAGCTTTTGCTGCAAGGGAAATACTATTTAGATGTGTTAGATCCAGCAGGAATGAAACGAAGACTTGAGCAAAAATCGCTTGAAAATTTTTTAAAGGTAATTCGCCGTTCACTCGAAAAAAGTGGCTATACCGAGCAACAAGTAGCTTATGTTGCGATGTTGCATATGAAAAAATCTGCGCATAACTTTGTGCTACATGAACTTGGTTTAACCGAGGATAACTCGATTTACTTATCTCACTACGGTCATATCGGCCAAATTGATCAAATTTTATCACTTTATTTAGCAAGACAGCAAGGGAAATTGCAAGATGGCATGATTATTTCACTTGTTAGTGCGGGAATTGGCTATGCATGGGGAGCAATTACAGTAAAGTGGGGGGAATAAATATGAATCAATTAAATACCTTGCAAGAAGTTAAGCTTTCAAATGGCGAAACGCTCACTTATCGCAAACGTGATGGTGGAGATGAGCTTGTCGTGTTAGTGCATGGCAATATGACGTCATCAAAACATTGGGATTTACTATTAGAAAGCATGGATGCAAGTTTTACAATTTATGCAGTCGATTTGCGGGGCTTTGGAGGTTCGACCTACAATACCCGTATTACAAAAATAAAGGATTTTAGTGATGACGTTAAGCTTTGGATTGATGAGCTTCAGTTAAAGGACTTTACAATGATTGGTTGGTCAACAGGTGGAGATGTGGCGATGCAGTTTTGCGCTGATTATGAAGGGTTATGCAAAAAGCTTGTGCTATTCGCTTCGGGCTCAACGCGCGGCTATCCATTTTTTGCATCAAATGAAGATGGTTCACCAAACCTTTCCAAAAGACTTGGTACGATTGAAGAAGTGGAGCAGGACGGGATGAAAACGATTCCGATGCAGCATATGTATGATACAGAAAATCGTGAAGGGTTAAAAGTGGTTTGGAATAGCGCCATCTATACGAATAAACAACCAGAAAATGTGCGCTATGAGGAATATGTGGATGATATGTTGACGCAACGCAACTTGGCAGATGTGTATCATGCGCTAAATACTTTTAACATAAGCGCGGTAAATAATGAGATTGCCACAGGAACAAATCAGGTAAAGGATATTCAAATTCCAACACTCATTTTATACGGCGATCGTGATTATGTCGTTCCAGAATTGATGACCAATGAAATAATAGAAGATTTTAAAGGGCGTGCACACGTTAAAAAACTAGCAAACTGTGGGCATTCACCATTAGTTGATAGTTTAGAAGAAGTTACTGAGGCAATTGAACAGTTCATTTCAGCATAAAGGGGCAGAAAAAATATGCGTTTACAAAATAAAGTAGCAATGATTACAGGAGCAGCGAACGGAATCGGACTGGCAGCGGTAAAGCGATTTGTCGATGAAGGCGCGAAAGTTATTATGGTCGATTATGACAAAGTAGTAGGAGAGCAAATGGCGGAAACATTAGGTGAGCAGGTCGCATTTTATGCCGTTGATGTTTCGCAACGTCAGCAAGTGAATGAAATGGTAGAAGCCGCGGCTAAGCATTTTGGCAAGATTGATATATTGGTGAATAATGCAGGCATTACACGCGATGCAACGCTTATAAAAATGGCGGAAGAAGACTTCGAAAAGGTTATCCAAGTGAATTTAAATGGCGTCTTTTACTGCACGCAAGCAGTCGTTCCATACATGGTAGAACAAGGTTTTGGAAAAATTATTAACACTTCCTCTGTGAGTGGAGTTTATGGTAATTTTGGTCAAACTAATTATGCGGCAACAAAGGCAGCGATTGTAGGGATGACAAAAACATGGTCGAAGGAGCTTGGGCGTAAAGGTATTTGTGTCAATGCGGTTGCACCGGGGTTTACGGCTACGAGTATGGTCGAAAAAATGCCGGATAAGGTGCTAAAGCAAATGGAAGGGATTACGAGCTTGCAACGTTTAGGTAAGCCGGATGATATTGCAAATGCATACTTGTTTTTAGCTTCACATGAATCGGATTATATTACAGGGCATGTATTACATGTGGATGGCGGTATTATGATGTAAAAAGGTGGTGAGAATATGCAACAGCTCGATTTTTGGATTGCTAAAAGAGCGCGTCAATGTCCACAGAAAACCGCTTTAATTCAAATTGAAACGAATGAACGGTGGACATATGGACAGTTCATGAAGCAAATCGAATGGTGGGGTCATCATTTTAGCGTCAATCAATTTCAAGAAGGGGAACGAATCGCGGTTCTCATGGAAAATTCGATTCATAGTTTTGCAATTCTCTTCGCCTGTCGATTAAAAAAATTGATTTATGTACCGCTCAATACCCGCCTGGCACAAGAAGAGTTGGATTATGTTATTTCGGATTGCACGCCAAGTATTTTACTGACAGATAAAGTGAATGAGCAGCTTGCAAAGAACTTAATGGCTAGCTGTCAATTGTATAACGAGAAACCGTTTACAGAAGAGCACTTCACATATGATTGGCAAGATGAACCACAGCTACCTTGGCTATTAATTTATACAGGAGGTACAACCGGAAAATCAAAAGGTGTGGTTCTTTCTTATGAAGCAGTGACAGCGAATGCGATGAATACAGTCATTAGCTGGGGGTTAAATGAGGAGGATTGCACATTAAATTACATGCCGCTTTTCCATACGGGTGGTATTAATGCCCTTGCTTTACCCATTTTACTTGCAGGTGGACAGGTCGTTATCGGGAAAAAATTTGATCCCGAAATTGCAATTCGTGCTTTAGATGACTATAAAACAACACTTTCTTTGTTTGTACCGACGATGTATCAGCTAATGACCGATACGGACTATTTTCACGAATCGAATTTCCCAACGATAAAAGCATTTTTATCGGGTGGGGCCCCTTGTCCAAAGCCAATTTATGATCGATTTATAAAGCGTGGCTTGAAATTTAAAGAAGGCTACGGGTTAACAGAAGCCGGACCGAATAATTTTGTGATTGATGCAGAAATCGCCGTAACGAAAAAAGGGGCGATTGGTAAAAGTATGCTGCTCAATGAAGTGAAAATAGTTAATCATGCAGGTGAACATTGTAAGCAAGGAGAAGTAGGTGAACTGTATTTACGTGGTAGTCATATGTTCTCAAACTATTGGAATAACGTAGAGGAAACAGAAAAAGCATTTTGCGAAGGCTGGTTAAAAACAGGAGATTTAGCGAAGTTTGATGAGGACGGCGATTACTATATTGTAGGGCGACAAAAGGAAATGATTATTACGGGTGGAGAAAATGTTTATCCGCAAGAGGTGGAGCAGTGTTTAATTGCCGCAAGCTTTGTAGATGAAGTAGCAGTGATTGGTGTTCCGCATCATACATGGGGAGAAAGCATCGTTGCATGTATTGTTTCCAAGCAAAATTCACCAATGACTGAACAAACGTTACGGACACTATGTAAGGAGCGTTTAGCCAATTATAAAGTGCCAAAGCAATTTTATTTCTTAAGCGAATTACCAAAAACAGCGGTTGGTAAAATTGATAAGAAGCAGTTGCTTCAATATGTGAAAGTACAGAGTGGAATTAAGTGATTTTTTTAACAGCCATCTATTTCTTCATACAAAGCATCTCTAAAATAGTGTATGTATTTTCTATGTACCTGTTTTAGAGTTTTTTTGTATCAATTGTTGCAACTTTTAGTGAATCAGCAGTAACGACAATACGTGTGAAAAATATGCCAGAGCATGTAAAGCAAGCACTTCTTCAGCAACATCCAGCGTTATCGTCCCAAACATTAATCAATGGGATGACACTCATTTCACTTGGCGCACTCAATCAAGAAGTGTTAAGCAGCATAACCGAATTTCTAGTAGAATACAATTTACCCGAGTTTACATTCGGAAAAGTGACATTAAGTGATTTGTATGCGATGTATTATCATGAGGTTGTTTGAAAATACTAGGGAAATTTTGTTGTAATACTAGGACGATTTAGGAGGGCCAGTTAGGTTTTTTATGGATTGCAAATTAATTAAACATCAGTTTGCGCAACTGTATGAAACCGAGAGTCTGCGCACGATAACCTGAACAATAATAGAATCCCATGAAAAAGCCGGTTAGGTCACCCTTTTTCGTGGGCTTTTGTTTTGAGTGGGGAATAAACTAGGGGGAAAGTGTGAAGTAAAGATACTCGAATAGAAAGTTTAAAACCTAAATGATTGACAGTCAGTCACCTACTAGCTATGATATGAAATATGATTAGGAGGCGGATACATGGCGGACAAGCGACAGTTAATTATAGAAGCGGCACAACAAATATTTTTAGAAAATGGTATTGAAAAAACGAAAGTATCGGATATTGTAAAACGAGCAAGCATAGCACAAGGTACTTTTTATTTATACTTTCCTACAAAGTTTGCGGTAATGCCGGAAATTGCCAAGCATGTTGTCATAGATATTTTAGCCTTCTTACAGGATAAAGTGAACGCCAAAGCAAATTCAGAAGAGCAACTGGAAGAAGTAGTCGATGCGATCATGCAGTTTAATTTATTGCATAAGGAACGATTGCAACTATTGTATGCCGGACTTGCACAAAGTGAATTTATTGGACAATGGGAAGATATTTATGAGCCATTTTATACGTGGATGGCACAAATTATCGAACAAGGACAACAACAAAATAAAATTCATAAAAGTCTAGAGGCTTCTGCAACTGCAAAAATATTAATTGGTACGATTGAATCAACAGCAGAGCAAATTTATTTATTTGCGGATGTTGTAGAGGAAGTAGATGTGGAGCAACGAATTGCCTTATTGAAACAATTTATTAGAAACGCATTAGGTATTCAGTAAAATGAATACCTAAAAAAATACAACAAAATGACTGATAGTCAGTCATAGATGGAGGGTAAAATGAAAAAAGATTGGTTTTACGTAGCACTTACGAGTTCTTTTGAGCTTGGTTGGCTACTTGGATTTACACTTGCATATGAGTGGTGGCATTGGATTTTTATTGTCGGGTTAATTGCATTAGATTTCCACTTTTTAGCGAAAGCATGTGAAAATTTACCGACCGGCACTGTGTATGCGATTTTCGCAGGTGTGGGAACACTGGGCACAGTACTTATGGATATTTTGTTATTTGATAAACAGCTTGATCTGTATATGAGTATGTTCATGCTAATTTTAGTAGCTGGAATTATTGGCTTAAAATTAAGTGATAAACAGGAGGAGGCGTAATATGGGCTGGTTATTCGTAACGATTGCAGCGGTATGCGAAATTGTCGGAGTTGTTGGTTTACGCTTTTATAGCCAGCAAAAGAAATTATGGAATTTTCTGCTGTATGTAGGTGGTTTTGGACTATCATTCTTCTTTTTATATCAATCATTTAATTATTTGCAACTTAGTATTGCCTACGTTATCTGGGTTGGTATTGGAACGATTGGCGCGGTAGTTATTAATATTATCTTTTTTAATGAGGCCAAAAATTTAACACGCATTTTAAGCATGGTAGCTATTGTCATTGGGTTAATCGGTCTAAAGGCAATGTCTTAATAAAAGGTTGAGAGTGGGTAGCATTTTGCCGATTTTCCAAAGGAGCTATTCAGAGTAATGTGGACTTACAATGTTAAGTGAAATAAAGAAATCTTCTGCAGATGTAAGTTTTCTATTTTAGATTCTAATAAAGTTTGAGCTTGTTTAGGCTGATTAAGCAGATGAGTTGCACAACTCTGTACGACTCATCTGTATGCTTTGTGCAAGGCTAAAGTAGGAGTGTACTACTGGTGCTTTTGAACAATATTTAACTATATTTATTCAAAGTTCCTAAAAGTAAAAAGTCAATGAAGTGATTTTTAATATAGTCTGAATGCTATTTTATGTATTTGATTTAAACAATCAAATCTTTTAAGTCTATATAAAATTCATATATAAAGTAACAACCAAAACCAAACAATAAAAGACCTGCAATGATTGAAGTCCATTTAATCATTTTTCGGTTCATTACTTTTCTTGAGAGTGAAACAATCGTTAATAGTCCAATATCATGTAACAAAATACCTGTTAGGATTCCTAATGCCACAATTAAAAATTGATTGGCACCATTTCCCGAATAAGAGTCGGCTAAAACAGCCCCAAATACAGAAATCCAAAATACTAAATTCCCTGGTGAAACGGCTACTAATAGTCCGTTACGATATGTTGAGAAAAATGATTTGTTCACTTTTTCTCCTGCTAATGTGATATCCTTATCTGCATTTTTGATAGAGTCATATGCAAGCATAAAGAGGAAGATGGCCCCAATAATCCATAGTGGCATTTGAATATATGGCAATGCTAAAAATTTTGCTACCCCTAAATACAGTGCAAGTATTAATACAACATCAATTGTCATACCGCCAAGCCCAACAGCCCACCCGTGCATAAATCCATTTTTTAATCCTTGTTTTGTCATTTCGACAGTAATAGCACCAACAGGCATTGCAATTGCTAAGCCAATCATGACATACGCAAAATACAAACTCATTAAAACACCTCTTTCAAGAGTGAATTTTTCTTACATATAATTATAAATATTATTATAATTGAATATTTATAAGTTTTCAACTAGTTGGGAAATTACAGGGTACCGGTTCATTATTGTAACTAAATAGATAAATTTAATTGAAAGGTAGGCTGTATTTTGATTCAGACGGATAGAAATCATAAAGAGGAGAATACAATGATTATTCAGTCGTTGCATTATCAACATTGTAGAAGAACTTGTAATCCATTACTAAAGGTAAATTTTTAGTGAATAATTGCTCATTTAGGGTTAACATTAATTTTAACCCCAATCGAGCTATATATTCATAACTAATAAACAGCACTTAGGTATTGGCCTAAGTGCTTTTTTATGCAATCTTTTAGTTATTTTGCATGGATTCTTTGTAATAGCTGAAATATAAAAAATAAGTATGTTATAATACTCGTCATTCTTATAGGAAAGGTGAATTGAATGCACAACCAAATTTTTATTGTTTTTTTGTTTAGTTTACTAGTGATAATGATCACGCCCGCATCAGCGAGTGTGTCAAAAAATATACAATTTGATGAGCAAGTTACCAATACGATTCTGACAGAGGAATACAGAGGGATAGATACGTATTATTTTACAGTTCCCGAAGCAGGTGTCGTTACGTTTGATGCGACATACAGTGGTCGTACGTATAGCATCAGCTTGCATACTTCTGGCAAACTTAATTCGTATGTAGGTGGCTTTGCTGTGTCAGAAAATACCGAGATTCAGTATGCATTAAAAGCAGGTGAATACAAGTTTGAAGTAAGTGGAGCAAACGACACAAATTACGACGTACAACTTCATTTTGAAAAAGGGGAGCATTACGATGCAGAACCGAACAATACGATGGAGACAAGTGCTGTCATTCCACCGAATACGATTATTCAAGGTTTTCCGCATTTATCAAATAGTGTGTTGGCAGACTTTTATAAATTTGAAACGACGGAACCTTCGAAAATTGTCGTTGAAAAAAATAATGCGGCAATTTCTTTAAAAAATGAATATGGCTATTCACTCATTGAAAGTGATGAAACGCAAAAAGAGTTTACATTACAAATTCAGCCTGGTACGTATTATTTAGAAGCGTTAGGAAACCTTTATACATTTTCATATCGATTTGAACAGGTTGACCCGTATGTAGAAATGGAGCCAAATGATACCGTTAAGTTAGCACAAAAAATTAAACTCAATACGGTTTACAAAGGGCGGCTAAGTGGACAAACCGATAACACCGATATGTATACATTTATAGTTCAAGAGCCGAGCTTAATTGATTTGAAGCTATCACAAATGGAATCTGAGCCGTCGATTACGTTATATGATGAAATGGGGGCTCGTTTATCATCCGATTTATATTCTGGCACATACCGTGTCGCATTAAAGCCAGGCACATATACGATTGAAATGAAACGTTTTATGAAAGTTACATCACCTTATACGCTTGAATTAAAAGCAACGCCTGTGGAAAATACGTCGGTTAGTCCAAATGATACGATTGAACTTGCGCAACCTGTTGCATTTGGTCAAGAGATACAGCAAGTGACGACAACGAGTTTACGGTATAATAGTTTATATAAAGTAGAGCTTCCTGAAGATGGGGTACTAACAGTTAAAACATCACATTTAGATAGCCGAGTCAGTTTGAGTAATGGAGAAAAGCAAAATTTTTATTTACATGAAAAGGGCACAGTACATTCTGTAGGGTTACAAAAGGGAACGTATTATATGCGAGTTTTTGGAAGTGAACAGCCACGTAGCTTTGTTATTAATTATGAAGCACAACCGGTTGAATATGAAAGTAACGATTCGACACTTACTGCTCAAGTTTTACCAATTGCCACATTAACACATGGCTATTTACTACAACCGGATGATACAGACATATTCAAAATAAAAGTAGAACAAGACGGTGAATATCGTTTTAAGGTGAATAATTTAGAGCTAGAAGGCTACACAGATCCCTATGTTTATGTCGAAAACGAACAAGGTACGATTGTTTTATCTGGTTTTGTGAATGCCGCAAAGCAGGCGACATTAAAGCAGGGGACTTACTACATTGGCATTAAGTATGGTAGTACGCAAAATGCTTATAATATCCTTTGGGAAAAAGGCTATAAAGCCATATTTAAAGATGTGATCGTGTCATATCCCTATTTTAATGACATTATGGAACTTAACGCATTAGGGGTTATCAAAGGCTACGAAGATAAAACATTCAAGCCAAAAGATTTAATTAAACGTCATCATGTGGCAGCGATGCTCGTACGCTCAGAAGCTCCGAACATTCCAAAAAAATTGACGATGGAATTTAAGTTCAAAGATGTCTTGAAAAACCATGAAAACTATACGAACATCCATTTGCTTGCACAAGGTGGAATTGTCGATCAAAATGAAGCAGGCTTTAACCCAAATAACATGGTTACCCGTGCTCAAATGGCGAAAATGCTTGTTAATTCATTTGGCTTGACGTATAACAACGATGCAGAAATGAGAACTTTTAAAGATGTAGAAGACTCATCGTGGTATGCAGAATATGTAAAAATTTTAGCCTCACACGGCATTACAACAGGTTCGAATGGATACTTTAAACCGAATGAACCACTTCAACGTCAACATTTTGCAGCGTTTTTAGCGAGAACGTTAAAGTTTCAAGAAAACTAATAAAGTACGGTAACAAATTTAATTGCGTTTTACATATTAGAAGGTATTAATATGTAAAACCCTTTTTAAGTGTATAATAAGTTACTTTAGTTTGAAAAATTATTTCATAAAAACTTTGTTAGTTTGTATAATATAAAAATAAATACAGTAAAATACAAGAGGAATACCCTGTTCTGTTCATGTTGACTAGGCTAAGCAAGCCTAGTTCTACTTACATGCGCAAAACAGGGTATTTTTTGTTGGAGGAGGAAATTATTTATGGGAAAATTAGAAAAAGAGCGTGCAAATATCGCGATTATAAACCTAGAACGTTATGTTCGTCTTCTGAAAGTTGCAGTGGAACAAAATGAAATGGAACCAAGACATAAAAAATTGAAAGGTATCGTAACTTTATCATTTGAGGGTATTGATAAAGAAAATACTCACACTACTGAAAATACATTCTAATTAGAATGAAAAATGTTTATTATTTGATGTATTTTAAATATTGATAAATGATTTATTATAAATAATTTGAATGAAAGGGATCTTACATAAGGGGATATTTTCCGTTTATCCAAGTATATGTGGTCTTTTAATAAAGATTGATAATTTATAATAAAGTTTGATAAAAACCTGTATGGAATGCAGTTTTTTTTATAAAAGTCTCATACGTAACCAAAACGAAACGCACCATTTTGATCACTCTCTTTTCAAAATGGTGTATTTGCCTTGCGTTAAAAAAAGGATTGAATAGCATTTTTTAATCAAACTTAATTCCAAACGAACAGTATATAAAAGTACAAGTGAGTTACGTGTAATTGGAGAGATGGAGAGTTTTGAAATGGTTGTATTTAAGTACTGAAAATAACACCAATTTAACACCAAAACTAAATTTTGACACAAAAAAACACTCTCACCAATAAAGGTGAAAGTGCCCATAAACCATTGCTGGTATGCGCTTTATGTAATAAAGCCACATTGCCGTAGTTATTATAGAAAGTTTTAAACCACCACTCCTCAAAGTGGGTGTTCGCAAAAGTATTCCTGTCTATCCCAAGTTAAAAACCTGGGCGCGCCATTCGTACTTCGATGTAAAACTCCCTGTATAAGCATAAAGGTTAAAACTTAATATTCGTACGTACAACGTAGCCTTAATGTAATAATATATTAACTTCTCGAGATGCGCAATAAAGCCTGTTTTATAAAAAAAGTCAACTAATTTGCGGCCGTAGAAAATATCAATAAATAGCGTCTATTGTTAGGTTTTGCTGTGGTTCAAAGCGAATGGAATACTTTTCCTCATAATAAATTGGTGCGTAACCTTTTTTTCGACCATCACGATTATCCACCTTTTCATACATCGCAACATAAGCAGAGCGGTAAAAAAGAGTACCCGCATCGATTTTTTTTTGAATATCCTTCACGGCCTGTAAAAATTGTTCTTCTGTTTCTCCATCATAAGCCATTTCAAAATAGAGCGTTGGAGCGACTGGAACGTTTACATTTGGGGTCCATTCGGGTGTAAATTGTGTAAATCCTTTTGGTACATCGATATCGTAGCTAAAATCCGTAACAATCGGGAAATCGGCTAACAGATTTTTTATATAAGACGTCCCAGCTTCCCGCCATTTCTTGGTCGTATCATCATCAGCTGAATCTGTGTGAAGCATTAGGATTGTTGCCTCTGTTGGACGTAAGCCATGCCCAACATTAAGCGAATATGTCCAAGCATTGTTGTTGTCCCGAAACGTAAAGTTGAATAGGTAGGAGTTATCTTTAAAATTAAAATGTCCATCTCCAAGTGTGTAATTCCCGTTAGGATAATGCAATTGCAAATACTCTTCTGCGCTATTTTTGGCAATTTTTTTGGAAATGAAATTCCCATTAAAACTAACATATAAAAATACGACGCCGGCAATAATGACAAGGGCGGCAATGCGAAAAAACCATTTTTTCATAGTAAAATTTCCTTTCGTTATTTTTGATTGATCGTTGTTTTTTTTATAAGGTATACAGTCAATGCACCAAGAACGGCAAACAATGTATGAATGAGTGCCATCATTAAACCGCCTAAAGCTAGCTGCGTAAACATGGAGTAGGGGGAGGAATAATAGCCGATTTGGCCGGAATACCATGCATGCAAACTACCAAAGGATTGGATACTGTCAAAAATTGCCCAAATGAAAATCGGGATAGAAGCCAACAACACCGTCAATACAAGGTTTTGATAAAAATAATACGTCACTGCACCTAAAATGAAATACGATAAAATAAAAGCAAAACTTTCATTTAAAAGGGACGTATTCATCGCAAAAACAAAGGATAGGAGCACGAAAAGTATTTGGTAAATCGTTAATTTTACCTGTGCCTGATACATCATTTGTTCGGCTGATTTTTTAGGCTTTGGTAGTGTCGGTAACGTTTCAAATTCAATATTTGTCAGCTTGCTGCATTGTACACAAATAGCTAAATGTTGCTCCACCCATTTTTGAGTTTCTGATTGCAGTAAATTCTCTTCATATAATGGAAGTAAATCTTCAACAATTCGACATTCGTTCATCGGTTACTCCTCCTTTCGCTGTAGCTTAATTTTTGTACGGTGAAATAGAACACGAACATAATTTTCACTTTGGCCCATCAGCTCACCAATTTCTTTAAAGCTGAGCTCAATATAAATACGAAGGAGTACGACATCCTTAGCAGCTGGTTCGAGAGCATCGATTTGTAAAAGCAATTGCTCGGCATCGTCCTTAAGTTCGACTAACTGCTCGGTCGTAAATGGAAGCAAACTTGATTTCGTCTCAAGCTGTTCGATTAAAGCTTTCTCATATTTTTTCGAACGATAATATTTCTTTAATAAGTTATTTGCAATGCTAAAAAGCCAAGTCGAAAGAGTTGCTTCTCCACGATACCGATGAATATTTTTGCTGGCCTCATAAAAAACATCTTGGGTTAAATCTTCTGCGGTTGCCAAGCTGGACGTTTTAATATAGAAGAAAGTATAGAGTTTTGGCTGCAACTCACGATATATTTGCTCTAAACGGTCCACTTGGCACACCTCCATTTCTTCGTTCAACTCATTAGTACCATCATAAATTAATTCGTTACAAAAAATACAAATAAAAAAAGCCTTCCTCTTTTAATGGGGAAGCCTTCCGGTGTTAATCCTTATGGTGTTGTAAAATTTGATTGGTAAGCTGTGCAATATCGATCGTTGTTTTTTCCGAGATGACGTCTGCTAATATTTCGTTCTTGAAATAGAGCACACTCACTTTAAGTGGTATTTGAAGCAGTTTAGTTAGAGCAGTTTGATACATATAAACAAATTCTTGATCCGTATTGCCTCGCTTTAGTTCTGCGAAGGACTCATAAAACTGATCGAGCTTATCGGAAAATTCAAGTAAACGCCCTTCAATCGTGGCATCTTTCCCTTCTTTCATACGTGCTAAAAAGACATCTTGTAAATCAGGTGGAATTTCTTCATAGATAAACTTTTCCATCATTTTTTCTTCCACATGTGCAAGCATTTGCTTCAATTCGACGCTCGCGTGTTTTACGGGTGTTTTAATATCGCCAATAAAGACTTCGGCAAAATCGTGGTTGATTGTTTTTTCGTATAAGGATTTCCAATCAATTGAATTACCCGCACGTTCTTCAAGTGTAGCAAAAAACATGGCATATTGAGAAACCTTCCAGGAATGGGCTGCGACATTATGCTCCTCATATTTAAAGCGTCCTGGACAACGAATGATGCGCTCTAAATCATTTAAGCTTGTAAAAAATGCATGAATTCCTATAAAAATCACTCCTCTTCATTTGATTAACACCATTGTAGTACTCATATTACCCGAAAACCAGTAATTCAAAGCATTTTAATGAATACTTTACGTGCGGTTTACATCCCGCTGTAAAAAATGCGTATTTTGCGCAACTCCCGTTACTACCTACTATATTAAAAAAAAGACGCCCAAATGAATGAACGTCTTTACATAATCAATTACGCCTCAGCAGGGGCTTCTGCTGAAACAAGTTAAGCTTGTACGTCAATTACTTGTCCTTTATAAGGGTGAGCTGCGGCAGTTTGCTGTGGTAGATCTTCCATCATTTCGATTACGCCAGCAGCGCCATTGTTCATTGATTTGTCTAAGATGCTCATTTGCAATGTTTGTTGAAGTGAAGCAAGTTGAGCAGACATCATAGAATTAATATCCAAATTTATCCTCTCCTTTCCTTGTTATATCGTCAAAAAACGGGAAAATTAGAGCCTTGTCCTTATTATTGTTCTTAAAAAGGGAATAAAAACTTCCCTTCATGGTGACGCTTATTGCGAGGAGGTGAAGTATGAGACTATTGCTTATGTTAGTGCCACTTTTTCTGTTAGGTGGATGTAATTTCTTTCAAGCGAAAAGTGTTCCAGTAAGTGCGCCAGAAACGTTGACAGCAAAGGCCGTTATGTATAATACGAAAAATGAAATCGTTGGCGAGGTGGCTTTTCAAGAGAACGAAAAAGGTGTGGAACTATCGGCCATATTAAATAGCTTAACACCAGGCGAACATGGGATTCATATACATGAGGTTGGAAAATGTGAAAGACCTACTTTTGAGTCAGCTGGCGCTCATTATAATCCGACGAAAAAGCAGCATGGTATTGAAAATCCGCTTGGTCCGCATGTAGGTGATTTACCAAATTTGGTAGCTGATAAAAATGGTGAAGTCCAATTAAACTTTATTGCGCCACAATTTACATTGAAAAAAGGAGAGAAAAATTCCTTATTTGATGCTGATGGTAGCACAGTTATCGTTCATGAAAAGGCAGATGACTATATAACAGACCCTTCAGGAAATTCTGGCGCGCGAATTGCTTGTGGTGTCATTCAATAAAACTGTGTCCATGTTTGGACGCAGTTTTTTATGTGCATAAGAAGTGAAGTAAGCCTGTTTTTACCTATTTGTTATACCTGCTTTTCAAAAAAACAATCTATTTATTTTTATACATTAAATCGTAATTTTTATATGTGTTTTAATGCGTGTACTATTTTTAGGTTAGATAAATTTGATTTTTACTAGGATATTAATGCGTTAGTAAGTTAATTATAAATAGTAAAAATAGATAGTAATTTTAAAATTATTTGACTTTTTAATTATTATTTATGTAAAATAGACTATAGATGTAAAAAAAAGGGGGATTTACTATGTTTAAAAAGAATAAACTATTATTTCTAACTATGGTAAGTGTTTTACTATTAGTATTAGCGGCTTGTAATACTGATAGTGATTCAGGTAAAGATACAGACAAAACTGCTGATAAAGATGCAAGTTCAACAGGAGAATTAGATTTTGGTAAAGTAGATTTTTTAAGTATTTTAACTGGTGGTACGCAAGGTACATATTATCCATTAGGTGGTACTTTTGCAGACTTAATTACTTCTGATACAGGTGTAAAAACAACTGCTGAAGTTTCTCAAGCTTCTGCGGCAAATATGACAGCTTTACAAAATGGCGAGGGTGACGTAGCTTTCGTTCAAACAGATATTGCTTATTATGGAACAAATGGAACATTAATGTTTGATGGTCAAAAAATTGATTCGGTTTCAGCATTAGGTGCATTATATCCAGAAACAGTTCAGCTTGTAACATTAGCTGATTCAGGTATTAAATCATTTGCAGATTTAAAAGGTAAAAAAGTTTCTGTAGGTGCTCCTGGTTCAGGTACTTACGCAAACGCTGAGCAATTATTAGAAATTCACGGTTTAACAATGGATGACATTAAAGCTCAAAACTTAGATTTCGGTGAATCAGCAGATGGAATCCAATCAGGTCAAATTGATGCAGCGTTCATCACTGCAGGTTACCCAACAGGTGCGGTAGAAGCACTTAATGCAACGAAGGGCGTTTACATTGTGCCAGTTGAAGCAGACAAAGCAAAAGAGCTTATTGCTAAATATCCATACTATGCAGTAGATGCAATCCCAGCAGGTACTTACGGATTAGAAAAAGAAATTCCAGCTGTATCGGTAGGTGCAATGCTAGCAGTTAAAAAGGATCTTCCGGAAGATTTAGTTTATGCGATGACAAAAGCAATCTATGATAACACAGATAAAATTAGTCATGCTAAAGGTGCATTTATCAAAGCTGAAACGGGCTTAGACGGAATCGGTATTGAAGTTCACCCAGGTGCTCAAAAATATTTTGATGAAGTGAACAAGTAACACAAAGCAAAGGCCTCTGTTGCGAAAAATGCTTCAGAGGCTTTTTTGATGGTGAGAGCTTATGAAAAAATGGTTCGTGGTAAGTGTTTTTTTTATTTGCTGTGCAGCGGTTTTTATTCCGTTTCAAAGAGCGTTGGTTTTCACGGAAACAAGAAATGAGGAACCGACTGTAAACTATGTATTATTGAATTCAGGAAATGATTTTCAAATAGTATTTACCCATTCTATTCACCTATCGGATGTCATCGAAAGTTATCGTGTATTAACATCCAATGAATTTCAACTAGTATCGATGAAATATTCAGATGTTGCAATCGGTATGCCGGGGCATGCTGAAGAAGGGCAAGCACTTATTTATGAAAATGGTGTATATACATTACGCTATGATGATGCGAAATTGCCTAATTTTACGCTACATATTGGCGCGGTTCAACAAAAGCTAATACTCCAATATGGTGACGAAGAATATAATTTAAAAAAGAACTTAGTAAAAGGGAAATCCTATTTTACTGAGGTAAGAAAAATATCATTCTATGAAAAAATGAAAGGTGTGAAATTGAATGACAAAAAAGAATGATCAAATTGATGATAACCAATTTGAACAATTATCCGCTGAAGATCAGCAAGCATTGTTAGAAAAATACGATATTGAATCAAACACGCGTAATGTGAATGGTATTATGAAAAAAGTGATTTATGTGGGACTCTTACTGTTTTCTTTATTTCAACTTTATACGGTTGTTTTTGGATTATTCCCAGCTCAAATTCAGCGTACAGTCCATTTAGGATTCGGTTTAACTTTTATATTTTTACTATTTCCAGCAATACGTAAAACGAAAAAGGATACCATTCCATTTTACGATTATATTTTAGCGCTTTTATCCATTGTAGTTGGTTCGTATTGGTTAATTAACTATGAGCGTCTTGTACAAAGTTTAGGGAGATTAGAAACAATGGACTTTTACATTGGGCTTCTTGCGACGATTTTAGTTTTAGAAGCAGCAAGACGTGCAGTTGGGTTACCTATTACGATTATTGCAAGTTTATTCCTGCTTTACGCTTATTTTGGTCCATATATGCCGGACTTCATGGCCCACCGTGGTCAAAGTGTAGACAACATTGTTAATTTAATGTTCTACTCAACAGATGGTATTTTAGGAACGCCTTTAAGTGTATCGGCTACATTTATTTTTGTGTTCTTATTATTCGGGGCCTTTTTAGTGAAAACAGGAGTAGGGCAATAT
Source organism: Solibacillus sp. R5-41 (assembly GCF_002736105.1). Lineage (NCBI taxonomy): Bacteria > Bacillati > Bacillota > Bacilli > Caryophanales > Caryophanaceae > Solibacillus > Solibacillus sp. R5-41. The sequence goes on from NZ_CP024123.1 coordinate 321,811, forward strand.
TTTAATGATTTAGCCGTAGCAATCGCGGGGAAATTAATTGGTGGTCCTGCTAAAGTAGCAATTTTTTCTTCTGCATTACAAGGAACAATTTCAGGTAGTTCCGTTGCAAACGTTGTAACATCGGGTGCTTATACAATTCCGATGATGAAAAAGCTAGGCTATAAAAAGGAGTTTGCGGGAGCAGTAGAAGCGGCAGCCTCAACAGGTGGTCAATTAATGCCACCGATTATGGGAGCAGCGGCCTTCTTAATGGTAGAGTTTATTGGTCGTGGTATCACTTATTGGGATATTGCCAAAGCCGCAGCAATCCCTGCATTACTTTACTTTACAGGAATTTGGATTATGACTCATTTTGAAGCGAAACGTTTAGGGTTACGTGGATTATCGGATGAGGAATTACCTAATCGTAAAGAAGTATTGATGAAAATTTATTTATTAATTCCGATCATGTTAATTATTGTATTAATGTTAGTTGGTATACCTGTAATGCATTCCGCTTTATATGGTATTTTAGCTTGTATTTTAGTAGGGATGTTTAACAAGGAGACACGTCTAGGTTTTGCAGATATTTTAGATGCTTTAGTAGATGGTGCAAAAACAGCGTTAGGTGTAGTTGCAGCCACTGCATGTGCCGGGATCATTGTTGGAGTAGTTGTGAAAACAGGTCTTGGATTATCACTAGCAAATAGCTTAGTCAAATTAGCTGGAGGAAGCATTTTATTAACATTATTCTTCGTAATGATTGCATCTCTTATTTTAGGGATGGGTGCACCGACAACAGCTAACTATGTTATTACATCGACGATTGCAGCACCTGCAATTATCGCTTTATTAGCGCCAGATGTACCTCAAAGTGCTGTGCCAATTGTTGTGTTATTATCTGCACACTTCTTTGTATTTTACTTTGGTATTATTGCAGATATTACACCACCTGTTGCACTCGCCGCCTTCGCAGCTTCCGGAATATCAGGTGGAGACCCGATCAAAACGGGTGTGGACTCTGCTAAGTTAGCGATTGCGGCATTTATTATTCCGTATATGATTGTATTCTCACCAGCGCTATTGATGATTGACGTAACGATTATACAAATAATTTGGGTAGTATTTACTGCGATAATGGGTATGATTGCAATTGGTGCAGGGGTTATTGGATTCTGGTACCGAAAGCTAATGATTGTGGAACGATTAGTTGTCATTGCTGCCGGATTAGCAATGATTTACCCAGAATCATTTTCGGATGCGATTGGTCTGATTGTATTCTTCGCAATGTGGGCATTACAAATTTACACTAAAAATAAAGGGAATGTACCAAAAGTAATCGTTTCTTAAGGTGTAATTAACTCCAAGCAGTCGATTTTCGGGTCTATACCGAGGGTCGACTGTTTTTTTATTTTCATACAGTCGGAATGAGGCGTAATCGATGTCATTCATCTCTTCTTGAGATAGATTATATACTTATTATGCATAAGTGATATGTTTCAGTTGCGAACAAGAAAAGGAACGTGTAATATTAAATTATTATAAAATTCAGAAAATTGGAGTGATTGAAATGATGACATTTTTAAAATCTATGTTTGCTACTTATTTGTTGGATGAAGAACATGACGTGGAAGTAGTCGAGCAGACCGAAACACAGGCAGTTGAGCAATATGAACAGTATCCAGCAGGCTTTTTCTCAAGTCTATAACGACTAGAACTATCTATTTGCGCTAAGCAATGGATAGTTCTTTTTTTCGTTTGTAAATTGTTTTTCTAATTAGCTAGGCGCCTATTATTAGTAAATTTAGAATTGTGCTATATAATAGAGGTATTAAATTATATTAGAGGTGCGTTTCATGATTGATGTCAGGAAAACGGAAGAAATGATATTTGAATGGTTTCATTACTTCCACACTCATCCAGAGGTGAGTTGGCAAGAACATAATACAACAGAGAAATTAGCAACGATTTTAGATGATTTGAACATTCGCTATACCCGATTTGACGATGTGACAGGGTTAATCGCCGAAATTGGTGAAGGCAAGGAAGTTATTGCAGTTCGTGCTGATATAGATGCTTTATGGCAGGAAGTTGATGGTGTCATGCAGGCGAATCATTCGTGTGGACATGATGCAAATATTTCGATGGTACTTGGAGCACTTTTAGAATTAAAAGACAAAAAATTAAAAAAGCGTATCCGTTTTATTTTCCAGCCAGCAGAGGAATCAGGTGGCGGTGCCTTAGCTATGATTGAGCGTGATGTTTTAAAAGATGTATCGCATTTATTTGGTGTTCATTTACGCCCAGTAGAAGAGTTACCACTTGGAAAAGTATCACCAGCAATTTTTCACGGGGCAGCGGCGTTTTTGAGCGGTACAATAACAGGGATCGATGCGCACGGTGCACGCCCACACCAAGGGAATAATGCGATTGATGTTGCCGTAGCTATTCAGCAAATGTTGAAAAATTTATACATCGATCCATTTGAAGTATATTCAGCAAAAATGACGAAAATCGTTGCAGATGGTGGTAGTATTAATATTATCCCAGGTAATGCAAGCTTCTCTATTGATGTGCGAGCTCAGAAAAATGAAGTACTTGAGCAAATTCAAGCATATGTGAATGAGGGCTTAAAGCAAATTTCTCAATTATTTGCGATTGATGTCAATTGGCAGTGGCTGGATGTCACACCAGGTGCTGAAGTTTCTAAAGAAGCTGCTAAAGTAGCAGAAACTTCAATTATTGAAGCATTAGGCATGGAGCATTTAGCGCCAGCTGTTGCAACACCAGGCAGTGATGACTTCCATTTTTATACGATTAAGCAACCACAATTGAAGGCTACGATGATTGGTGTTGGTGCAAACTTAGCACCGGGACTCCATCACCCCCATATGACATTTGATCATTCAGGCCTACTTGATGGCGCCAAGGTGTTAACTGCGACATTAAAAAACGCTGCAACAAGTTAATTAAAAACGTCTTCGCATAATTAGAGCGAGGACGTTTTTCTTCATTTTATTGGACAAAAGCCGCAAGCTAATAAGCCAGGAATATCCTTAGAGAAGCAGCAGCTTTTTCTTACAGGATTATTGATGAGCTGAGAAGGGTTTATACCACTCGTGTAGTTTCGAAATAGTGATTTATCTGAGAAATAGCGCCAAATATTTTTGTCTTCTAGCATTTCTAAATCCTCAAATGCTCGATCAGAAAGAGCCGGATTATCGAGCAGTGTATGAAGGTGCCAAAGCATATAACCAAAAATATTTTCCCATAAAACAAGAGGGGAAATCGATGTTGTTTTACGTAGCTGCGAAATGATGACGGATGCTTTATATAATATGTCCGTCATTACTTTTTCCCGCTCATCATCCTCTACATAACGGTAATCATTTGGATTTATATACATGCCTAATGTATGGATTCCGAATTCGTTTATGATGGCAAAGCGAAGATCTTCAGGTTTCCCATCCCATACTTCATCATAAGACGTCAACATATAAAATTGCATAGCAACAAACATCCCATAGCGACGTCCAAAGTGAGAAATAGCCGCAGCTTCTGTTGCAGCATTTGTCACACCCATCATTAAATTTCTAAAATCCGTTAAATAAAAGTCTTTATGTAGATTCGCCAGCGTAAATAATGGGCGTGTAGGTTCCTCTGTAAAAATACTATATGAATTGAGTTGTCGTACTTGATCATAAGAAAGTGCAGGCATAAATCTCACCTTTTCATTAATAATTATTTGGTGATAGTAAACGGCTCACCATTGGATAACCTTACTATACCATTTTTACTTAATAAATGAGCGGGAAAGCGTCAAGGTGAACGAAATGTATGAGTGACAGGGCAAACGTGAATTTTAGCTATTTTTTATGAATTATTTTTATCGACGGTCGTTAAAGTGACAAAAAAATCAATTGAAATTTTTTTAAAAAATATTGACAAACAAACTGATAATGATTATCATTGTCATGTAGCGTAATCTTATTTGTAATTCAGTACAAATAAGAATGAACTCAGCGCCTTTTCTCCAAAAGTTAGCTAGTTCAAGGTAGCGTTCTAAACCCCCTCATTTGGAACGTGGTTTGGCAAGCATTGTCAAACAAATGATTTTTTTACTTTTTCTATTTTTCTTCTAGTTTTCTTCCCATATGGGAGGCCCTTTTATACCTGTATCCAATTGAGGATACAGGTATTTTTTTACTTGCTTCAGCAGAAGTCCTCCGCTTCTATAAGTGGGGGATGAATGCTAAGTATGCCTTATTTCAGTGGGGATTCAAACTCCGGCTGAATAGGGGAAATCTGGCTAAGATCGCAGCATCGTGCGGCAACGCCTCAGTGACCAACGTCGTGTTGGCCCAAAGCCTCCGCGGATGTCACAGATTTTTAGAGGATTTTTTCGACCAAGCTCGAAAAAAATCTGGACGCAATTACGCCGTGGTGTAATTGATTTTAATTAAGTAATATTTTTCTCTAATTGCAGTTGCTTCTTTCCGACCAGCATTGTGTGATAGCTATGTAGCAGCATTCCACCGATAATAACACCTAGTCCAATTAATGCGAGAGGCGCGGGTAATGGAACACTTAATAAAACCATTTCACCAGCCATAGCAAATAAAACCTCTGTGGATTGCGTTGCTTCTACTGCAGCAAGTTTGCCTTGATCATGTTGTACACGGTCTGTCGCGATGAAAAATAGAATGGTCGCGATAACACCAGAGGATACAGCGACTAATAAAGATTGGAGCACTTGACTTCCTGAAGGTAAACCCACCGTAAATAGCGCATAAATTGCAAGGATAATCCAGGCGGGTAACGAAGCGATTGTCATGCCAAGCACACGTTGAAAGGTATCAATTCGCCCATCGCAAATAGCCATCATTTTTCTGTTGCCTAAAGGGTACGCAAAGGCTGCGATAATCACTGGTAAAATCCCAAGTAATAAAATTTCTGTAGAAACGACTTTAGCTTGCGGAATTTGAATGAGTAAAATGCCAATTAAAATAATACAAGAAATGCCTAATGAAATAATCGGAATTTTAGAGCGAATAGGCTTTCCCGCAATAACCGTTACAAATATGGGTGCTAATAAAACCCCAGCAACAATCGTAAATTGCCACGTCCCCGAAACGAGCCAGCCTGGCCCAAATGCCGCAGCAAATGTAAGTGGGGCATAGAATAGGACAAAACCAACAAAGCTCCAAATAAACCAAGCTCCTGGTTTTACTTTAACCTCATTAGCTAGGACACGAAAGCCATTTTTACCACGTATCGCTACAATGGCAATTAAAAAAGGAAGCATAAAGAAATAGCGTAATGAAGAACTCCATAGCCAACTTCCACCTTCTAATTCCATCGAGTGATTTAAAATAAATGTAACAGCAAAAAATAGAGCTGCAATAATACCGATAAAAATTTCCTTCATAATGCACCTCTCTCTATTTACTTGGGTTTATTTAAAGAATTTTCTGATATTAATAGCGGTAAAAAATGGAGTGAATAGAATCACTCCATGAATAAATCTTAGTTACGTGCTTCGAACAACTGAACAATTTCAATAATCACTTCTGTTGCTTTCTCCATTGTTTCACCTGACACGAATTCATATTTACCGTGCATGTTTTCGCCACCAGCAAAGATGTTCGGAGTTGGTAAGCCCATGAATGAAAGCTGAGAACCATCTGTTCCACCACGGATAGGTTCAACAATTGGTGTAATTTCGAACTTTGTAAATGCCTCTTTTACGATGTCAACAATCTCCATAACAGGTTCAATTTTTTCACCCATATTGTAATATTGATCTTCCATCGCAACGGTAATTGCATCTTCACCATAAGCGGCTTGTATCTTTTTGCCAATTTCAGCCATATATGCTTTTTTCTCTTCAAATTTAGCACGGTCATGGTCACGGATAATATAAGACATTGTCGTTTCCTCAATGCCGCCATTAAATTGCATTAAATGAATAAAGCCTTCGTAGCCGTCTGTTTTTTCTGGAACGGCATCTTTTGGCATTTCATTTTGGAAGGCTATCGCCAAAGCAATCGAATTAACCATTTTGTCCTTCGCCGAACCAGGGTGGATGTTCGTACCGCGTGTCGTTACTTTTACACCAGCAGCATTGAAGCTTTGGTATTGTAATTCACCTAGTGGACCGCCATCCATCGTATACGCGTAATCCGCACCGAATTTTTCCACGTCAAATTTATGTGGGCCGCGTCCGATTTCTTCATCCGGTGTAAAAGCCACGCGAATTTTACCATGCTTAATGTCAGAATTTTTCACTAAGTAGGCCATAGCTGTCATGATTTCTGCGATACCGGCTTTATCATCTGCACCGAGTAAAGTTGTGCCATCTGTTGTAATTAATGTTTGACCAACATAGTTTTTTAAATTTGGGAAGTAATCGGGTGCCATAACTAAACCATTTTTTAATGTAATTGTTTCACCATCGTAATTGTCAATGCGCTGTGGATTAACATTTGTACCAGTATAATCCGTTGTAGTATCAACATGTGCTAAAAAGCCGATTGTTGGTACTTTTTTTTCTGTATTTGATTCAAGTGTAGCGAAAAGGTAGCCATTTTCATCTAATGTAATGTCAGTTAAGCCGATGTCTGCAAGCTCGTCTTTTAAAATGTGTAATAAGTCAAATTGTTTTTGTGTAGATGGCGTTGTTGTTGAGTTGAAATCCGATTGTGTATCAATTTTTACGTAGCGAACTAAACGTTCAATTACTTGTTCTTTCATGCTCATGAAAAAGCCTCCTTAGTAAAATCAATTATGCCTTGGCGTAATTGCGTCAAGATATATCATTCAGTCGGCGTTTTGATGTGGACTAAATGATGAAATACTGCTTTTATTGTACCACTTTATTTCGAATATTGAAGTATTGAGTAATGCTAAGCATGAAGAAAAATTGTGCACCATAATACGTAATCATAATGAGCTGATGTGAGTAGGAAACTTCAAACATAAAGCGATCAATTGCCAAAATAGAATCAGATATAATGAATAATATAGCGCCAGTTATCGCAAACGTGCTACCTGTACGGAATGAGGTCCAGCCCATTATTAAAATAACAAACATATAAGCCACAACGGCAATCGCTAAAATGGTTTCACCTCGATTAAAAATAGCACCTGCGATCCACACAACCATAAATAGTCCGTACACACCAAGTAAAATTTTTACGATAATAGGTGTTTTTGCTATATTTGTCGTTCGAAACGCGAAAATATAAAAAATATGCCCTGTTAAAAAGAAGCATAGTCCGACGATGAACCATTGCAACGTATAATCTCCAATCGCGCAAATGATGAGGCCAATTGAAATAAGCCAGTGATACGGAATTTTGGCCGGGAGCTTCGTCGTGAATGCCAGCGTAATAAGTAATAACATGGGTATTAACTTAAAGACCATTATTAAAGATGAATCGATGGAGTTAATGAAAAACACATAAAAAATGCCGAACCCTAAAAATAATGAAATGAGTACTTTTCGCGCCATAAATATTCCTCCTAAAACATATTTTTATTGTAATTATGAATCTTTCAAGCTAGTTATTCGTAAATAGTACAAAGAAAGGATGGTCACCATGGAACAACTTTTATTAATTGCCTTAATCGGTTCGTTGATCATGACATTATTAATCATACCAATTTCTCGGCATGTGAAAAACGGTAAATTTTTATCGAAGAAGCTAATCATAACATCTACGTTCGCTTTTGTAGTTAGTTTTATTTCGGTTTTTGTAACGGTTTATGTATCTAAAATTGATTTGAATTGGACAGTATTTTTATATGTGCTGCCTGTAGCCGCGTTAGTTGGCGCGATTTTATCAGGAGGGCGTGAGCAAAAACTAAAATCAGCTATTGTACTAGTGGGGATATTAGGGGTCGCTTATTTGATAAGTGCACCATTACTAAATGCTGAACAAAAATTCAAGTCCTCACAAATGGAGGAAAAGGTAGAAATCGAGCCATTCGATGAAACGAAAAAGCCGGCGAGTGTACCGCCACAGTTTGTAAAAAATAAAATGAAAAAAGCATTCGGACAGGTACCAAATACAAGCTATTATGAATTAGGTCGTTTGCAAATTCAAAAAATAAACGGTGAGTATGTGTACATTGCACCAGTTGAGTTTTCGGACTTTTTCAAATGGTTTAATGGAAAAACAACACCGGGTTATTTCACGATGAGCGCGACAGATTCAAGTGATAATCCGAAATTTATTAAATCGGAAATGAGCTATATTCCATCCGCTTATTTAAATCAAAATTTAGAGCGTCACATACGTTTACAATATCCTACACTCATTTTTTACGGGCAACCGCAATTGGAAATTGATGAGAATGGGAAGCCGTTTTACATTCGTTCATACGGTGAATTTATATCTGCGCGTAATGGCTTTGATGTGAAAGGGATTGTTATAGTTGATGCAAAAACGGGACATACAGAAAAGCTTGCGCTAAAAGATGTACCAGACTATATTGATGGGGCAATTTCTCCAGAAACAGTGAGCTTGCAAAATAGCTATTATGGGAACTATGTGCACGGTTATTGGAACAGTGTTGTTGGAAAGAAAGATGTGAAATTACCGAGTGATGAAGGTACGGAAGCGAATGTAAGCCCGATTTTCATGGAAGATGGGGAAATGTATTACTTCACAGATTTCACAAGCCCAAAAGAGGGTGTTGATTCTATGCTTGGTTATTCGTTGACAAATGCTCGTACGGGCGCGGCAACGTATTATACAGGTGATTTAGATGCATCATACATGGATTCTCAAGGAGCACTGCAAATTATTGAAAAGAAATTCATCGAGAAGAAATGGGAAGGCAAAATGCCAATTCTTTATAACTTCTACGGCGAGGCGAGCTGGTTAACTGCTGTACTTGATGCAAATGGTTTCCTACAAAACTATTTCATCGTTTCCGCAGCGAATCCTGAAATTTCAGCCTTTGCCTCCACACCAAATGAGGCGTTAAAGCTATATAAAACAGCATTAAGTCGTGGTGGTAGTACAGTAGGTGGCACTTCTAATGCAGAGGAAGCAACAGTAACAGGTGAAGTTGTTCGTGTATATAAAGAGCGTGTGGGTGATTTTACACTCGTATCATTCTTACTGAAATCGGGTGAAAACTTTATCGTAAGTTCAGAAATCGTACCGCTTGCGATTTATTTACAAGAGGGTGATCGCATCGTTATGACATATGCGAAAACAGGCGAGCAGTTCCAACCTGTAAAAAATGTAATTATTGAAGGATTATAAAGCATGTAAAAAGGGCAGGGATGTTGTTGAAAACGTCTCTGCCTTTTACAATTCATTTTTACTAGTAATTTTGAATATAGTGAAGCATTTTTTGTTTTCGGTGTTCAATTTTTTCTTCTGTGTATAGCGTTACATTCAAGAATTTTTCCCATTGCACGTTTAAAAGTTCTCGCTCGGTTGAAAAATGATCAGAAGGTTCATTATTGAAAATATAATCTAAATGGAAAATTTGCATAAGCACCACTTCAGGATTTTCGAAGTTGCAAACAAATTTAAGTTGCCAAATTGATGTATGTGCAATATATTGGTCGATGAACGCGGTTGCAGCTTCATATTTTGAGTGCTCTATTTGATCTGTAATTTGTTGATGAATTTTATTTAATTCAATATTTATGTCTGAAATTAACAAAGGGTATTTTCGAGCAGATTTCAAATGTTGGCGTTCTAATGATTTCGCAATAAATGGAGTCGACATTTATGTTACCTCCTAACAACTTCAGTCTCTTCATAATAGCAAAATATGAAACAAAAAACCTAAGTCATAATGAGTAATATGAAATGCTAAAAAAATAATTCTAAAAATCCGTATGGATGTAAAGTACCGATTCAATTAGTAAAGAAGGCATGTTCTTAGCTCAAAAAAACATCATTTTAGCGGAGCGCTAAAATGATGGGTAGGTCATGCGGTTATTTCCACGTAAAGCCTTTTGTTGCAAGGAAATCTTTTATAAATGGACGTTTTTGGTCGACTAAAAAATCCGCCATTTGCTTCGTCCAAGTTGCCATCTTTTGATTGGAAGAGCGGCTTGCGTAATACGTTTCCATCATCGCATCATAGTCAGCTAATAATGTTTCATATTGATCTACGTCATAGCTGTTTTCATGCAACACAGCCGATACTGGTAGACGAGGCTTTGTTTCATTACGTTTTGTCGGTGTACCAATTGTCATCGCAAATAATGGGAACACATAATCAGGTAAATTAAATAGTTCACTAATTTCAGCTGGATTTGTGCGTGCCCCGCCAATATAGCAAATCCCATAGCCCATCGCTTCAGCAGCAATAACAAAGTTTTGTGCAAATAATGAAACGTCCGCAACGCCAACAAGAACGTTTTCAGCAGAATCTGTCACAATGTCAACGCCGTGCATTTGACCTGCAACTTGTAGACGTTTGAAATCCACGCAAAATAAGAAAGAAGCACCCGCAGTTTTGAATTGGAAATCATTTTTTGATAACTCACCTAGTTTTGCTTTTTTCTCCTCATCCGTTACCCAAATAACGCTATATGCTTGGACAAAATGTGAGCTTGCAGCCATTTGCGCCGTTTCGATTAAATCAATAATGGTTTCTTTTGAAATTTGCTCACCTGAATATTTTCGAACAGATGAGTGACTTCGTAAAATTTCTCTTGTTTGCATGTAAATTTCTCCCCTTATGAAAAAATCAATGTAAAGGAACGTTCCTTTAAGTTTATTCTAGTCGATTTATATTCAGATGACTATTGATAATGCTGAAATGAGACTCAACAGCTTTGTTAAATAGAATATTATGAAAATCAGAAAATTTTAAATTAACTGTTGACGAACTGATATTAACTGTTTTATACTGTGAAACAACGATGGAACATAAATCACATACTCTTATCAAGAGTGGCGGAGGGAATAGGCCCTGAGATGCCCGGCAACCAGTGAGTGACGAACTGACTAAGGTGCTACTTCCTACAAGATGCAATTTGCATTTTGAAAGATAAGAGGAGGCAAACTTGCTCATTTGCAAACCCTCTTCTTAGCTGAAGAGGGTTTTTTTCATTCAAAAAACTCCTCCTCTATAACACCGATTTCACCATCGAAAACTATTTTGGAGGTTATTATTGATGACAAATTTACGACCAGAAACACTATTATTACACGGAGGTCAAAAGCCAGATCCTGTAACGGGTGCGATTGCAGTACCAATTTATCGTTCAACGGCTTATGCATTTAAAGATACTGCTCATGCGCAGCGACTATTTGCATTAGAAGAGGCGGGCAATATTTATTCACGTATTATGAACCCAACGGTTGGTGCATTTGAAGAGCGTGTTGCGTTATTAGAAGGGGGAGCAGCCGCAGTAGCACTTTCATCTGGTGCAGCAGCTATCGCATTTTCTATTTTAAACTTAGCAAGTGCTGGGGACGAAATCGTGGCAGCAGGTTCACTTTACGGTGGTACGTATAATTTATTTGCAACAACATTACCACGCTACGGCATTACAGTGAAATTTGTGGATGAAACGAACCCAGAAAATTTCCGGAACGCAATTACAGATAAAACAAAGGCTGTTTATGCAGAAATTATTGGTAACCCAAGTTTAAAGGTGTTAGATATTGAAGCAGTTGCTACAATCGCACATGAAAACGGACTACCATTATTAATCGATAGCACATTCGCTTCGCCATATGGTGGGAACCCAATTGAATTTGGCGCGGATGTTGTCATTCACTCGGCTACGAAATGGATAGGTGGTCACGGAACGACAATTGGTGGCATTGTCGTGGACGCAGGGAATTTTGATTGGACACAAGGGCGTCATCTTGGGTTTACAGAGCCAGATACGTCTTATCACGGACTTCGTTATGGAATTGACACTGCAGGGGCTGCATTTGCCACAAAGCTACGTGTTCAACTTTTACGTGATTTCGGTCCTACATTATCAGCAGACGCAGCATTTAACTTTTTACAAGGCCTAGAAACGCTTCATCTGCGTATCGTGCGCCATAATGAAAATACGTTAAAAGTAGCGGAATATTTACGCAACCACCCATTTGTGGAATATGTAAACTATAACGGCTTTGAAGATTTCCCTTCACATGAGCTAGCGAAAAAATATTTGAAAAACGGGTTTGGCTCAATTTTAACATTTGGCATTAAAGGTGGACGTGAAGCAGGGCGCCAAGTCATTGATAACGTGGAATTATTCTCACACGTAGCCAATGTAGGAGACGCGCGCTCATTAATTATCCACCCAGCATCTACGACACACCAACAATTATCAGCTGAAGAATTAAAAGTAGCTGGTGTATCTGAGGAGCTCATTCGCTTATCGATCGGTTTGGAGGCCATAGAAGATATTATTGCAGATTTAGAACAAGCTTTAGCGAAAGTAGCCGCTAATTTAGAAATCGAAACACAAGTTTAATATAATAGAAGAAACTTGCTTGCCTTTCATCATTTCGTTAGGGAGCAGCTTTCCAAAATTAAAACCAAGTATTTTTATAAGGTTTATTGACAAAGATAAAACCTAGTAATAAAATAGGGATTATAAACTGAGTAATGTAAATAATGTTGCAGCATCGTTTACATTACTTGAAGATAGCGCACTTGCAAATGGTTAACCCCCCTTTGAGCAAGTGCTCTATCTTAATCAATTAGAAGGATTTGTTTGACATGGGAAACGTATACAGTGCACAAAATGTGGCAGCATATATAATTTATGAACTAAATGATCTAAAGAAATTTGTAAACGCAATGACAATTCAAGAGATTTTGGCGGATGTAGAATTGATGTGGCAAAAGGTGTTTGGACACTGTGCTTTCTCTGAAACAACTTATCATTTATCGAAATCAGGCTATGTCGTGAAGGAAATAGCAGTGGAATATAAGGAACATGGTGTAGCACATATTTTAGTACCAGCAAAAGAATGGTATTTAAAATATGGTGAGTTCCAGCTCGTGCAACGTCCATTCGCAATTCCAAACTATACAGTAAAAGAACAGTTATTAATGAAGAAAATAATAAGCATATATCATTTACATAATATTGAACGTGTAAAGGTAGCGGTTTAATTCTGTTAAGGTGTAAATAAAATAGTTTCAATCATTTAAAAAACGTATTTTGGCTTCGAGTCGGGATACGTTTTTCATTTTATAAATAGTTAAAATTAATCCAACCTAAAGTACAAAATATGCTCATTCAAAAATAGATTTGAATGAAAGTTGACCGTTTACAGAAAACAAATGTCCATGTAGGAGAGATTTATCTTGTTTTCGTGTAATATATAAGATAGAATTTTTATATATTAATTATTAGAATAGTTCGTCTATATTGCGCTGAGCGAGAATATTCATGGTTTTAATCATGAGAAGTTCAAATAGATATGTTTTAAAAGGAATTTGGAGGATGAAAGGAAATGGCAACAATCAAGGCAGCCATCTTAGGATTTGGCACAGTAGGTCAAGGGATTTACCATATTTTAAATGAAAAGAGGCAGGAGCTCCACGAGAAGTTGGGCGTGGAGTTGGAAGTTACAAAAATTTTAGTAACAGATGCAAGTCGTGAGCGGGTACCAGGAACAAAGCATTTAATGACGGAAAGCATCGATGAAGTACTTGCGGAAAAGGGCATACAGGTCGTATTTGAAGCGATTGTAAATGAAGAGCCAGCGTTTAGCTATTTAAAGCAAGCAGTAACACATAAATGTCATGTCATTACAGCGAATAAAGTGATGTTTGCAAAGCGAGGTGCGGAATTAGAGGCACTTGCAAAGGCAAACGGTGTATTCGTCGGTTTTGAGGCATCAGTTGCAGGCGGCGTACCAATTATTAAAACGATGAAAAATATTTTATTGGTGAATGATGTGAGTCGTGTGCAAGGGATTTTGAATGGGACGACGAACTATATTTTAACGAAAATGCGTGCAGAAGGCTGGAGCTTTGACGAGGCGTTGAAAGAGGCTCAAAGTTTAGGTTATGCAGAAGCAGATCCATTTAATGATGTTTCTGGTCAGGATGCATTTAAAAAGCTCATGATTTTATCGAACCTCGCGTTTGGAGAACAACCGAATTGGTCGGACGTGGAAGTTATCGGAATCGATAAAATTACAGCAGCACAAGTAGCGGAGGCAACAGAAAAAGGACTACGCTATCGTCATGTAGCAGAGGTTGAAAAACGCTCAGATGGTGAGATTTATGCAAAGGTATCTCCTTTGTTAGTCGGTAAAGATCACCCGCTTTATCCAGTAGATGATGTGTTCAATGCGGTAGCGATGGAAACGAATTATATCGGAACGTTATCAATTACAGGCCCTGGTGCAGGCATGTATCCAACAGCAAGTGTAATGGTAGAGGATTATGCTGAAATTATTGGGAAGCGTGTGGGATTTACGGTAACGATTTAACTTGATTCCGTAGGGGTTCAAACTCGGGCTGAATAGGGGAGCTCAGGCTAAGAACGTCATGATAAAGAAAGAAAAAAAGGGGGATTTCGTAGGCTTACTTAGAGCAACGAAATTCCTTTTTAACTTGTTTCAGCAGAAGTCCTCCACTTTTATAAGTGGTGGATGAATGCCAAATATGCCTTTATTCAGTGGTGGTTCAAACTCCGGCTGAATAGGGGAACTTATGCTTAGAACGCCGCGTCGTGCGGCAACGCTTGAGTGACCAACATCGTGTCGGCCCAAAGGCTCCGGCGGATATTACAGATTTTCAGAGGGATTTTTCGAGCAAGCTCGAAAAAAATCTAGACGCAATTACGCCTTGGCGTAATTGAATTCAGTATTTAGACGCTCTCTTAATTAATCCTCATCTTTCACATCGATATCTTCAGGAATCGGTGTGTTTTTCCAAATTTCAATTTCTTCTTTAATTCGTTCGAGGTGGAGATGGTACGTATCAAATTGCGCACTGTTAATTAAAAAATCGTCACCGTCTTGAACGGCTTTAATACGACCTGCATAAATGTATTTTATAATTTGATGTTCGGGCATCCCGATATCACGTGCTGTTTGTTCAACAGATTTATACATATTGATGACCTCCCTCTAGATGGTGTTACCCTTATTATAATCAATTTTCAAGGAAACTTCATCTCGATTTGACGGGGGAGGTATGATAGCATGATATTGATTTTATGGGATTTATTGGAGGGTGTTTGTAGTGAATTTATTACCCTATGTTTTTGTATTGTTTGCGGCGATGCTTTGGGGAACGGTTGGAACGACGCAAACTTTTTTAACGAAAGGGATTTCGTCATTCGGCGTAGCAGGTGTTCGTTCGGCAATTGGTGGTGGGCTATTATTAGTAATTGTTTTGGCTATGCGAAAAATAAATTTTCGCACATGGTCGTGGAAATGGACGATTTTAGCTGCGTTAACAATTGCACTATTCCAAAGTTTATTTTTTGCTTCCGTTCGCTATACAGGCGTGGCAGTTGGAACGGTTATTACAATAGGAAGTGCGCCTGTGTTTGCGGGTGTGATTGAATGGCTCTTTTGGAAAGGGCGTCCGAGTCAAGTTTGGGGAATGGCGACGGGGCTTGCGATTACTGGCTGTGTACTGTTATTCGTTAATCACGGGGAAGCAGTGATTGATCCGTTTGGCATAATACTCGCTTTATGCGCAGGTTTCATGTTTGCACTGTATACGAATGTTAGTAAGCAACTGATGAAGCATGAGGAAACATTGCCTGCTGTGGCTATGACGTTTACATTCAATTACTTATGTGAATCGTACAGCTAAATAATTAAGAAAGACTATTTTGTAAGATAATTGTCAGAAATGGTTACTTAATTCTATTTATGACAATATATTCATACAAAACAGATTGATTGTGGTAATTATAGGGAATTATGTATATGATATAAGTAACTCGAGGATAAAGACATCAACTATAGCTATGGCGTTTAGACATCTTAAAAAATTGTTCTATACTTATAATTTTAAAAATAGGAGTGGTATATATGAAAATGACAAAAATTTTAGCAGCTTCTGCACTATCATTATCTCTAGTTGGCACTGGTTTAATTCCCGCTAAGGCTGAAGAACAAGTTAATTCAGAAATCCAATCTCAAGAAGAAAATATTTATGTACAGAATCATAAAACGATTAACGGTGACGATCCTATAATCGATTTGAGATCATCAACAGCAATTGATTTAAAAAATCAAGCTTTAGGAAATGGGACGTATATGGCTACTTTCCATATTGGTACAAAAAATAGAGATGTTAAGTATTACGTAAAAAATACAGGTAATAACGCTTTTACATGGAAAATTCGTGACCCATATGGACAAACTTGGTCTAGCGGTGCTTTAAATCCAGGAAATCAATCAATTTCTATAGCGGACGGGCAATTCGATTACATCCCTGTAGGTGAGTATACATTTTTAGTGACATCAAATGATGGTGGTCCAGGGAACTTTGATTTTTCTGTCAGAATATTAGACTAAATAATTGTAGTTTTAATAAATAAAAGATACAGACCAGATCCTCATTCGTGAGCCTGGTCTGGTCTTTTTTTATTTCTCAAAATTTCGCACTTGCCAAAACGGAAACATTTGTTCTATTATAAGTACAAACAAACGTTCTCATTAAGGGGTGCGGAAGATGAAAGAGCAATTAATAAAAGCTATGCAGCGTAATCAAATAATCGATGTGATGTATATATCTAAAAGTGGAGTAATATCAAAACGTCGAGTTAAAATCATGAAAATGGTTAGTGATAAGTTTCAAGCGTTTTGTTTTACCAAACAAGCAAAGCGGACTTTTATCATTGATAACGTATTAGCTATCGCTCCAGTCATTTATAAGGAGCGTGGCGTTATATGATTAATGGTGAACAACGCCAACTTGTACATGATTACTTAGTTATAGATTTAGCTGTTCAATCACTTCAAACGGATTACAGTAAAGTGGAACAAACGGACCTACTGAAAATGAAAGCAATCTATTTACCGATTATCGACAACATACTAAAAAGTGTGCGTAATGATTATTTAAACCAAAAACGTTTGCTGGCAAAAGATAAAATACGTGTTGTTAAATGGGTTAAAATTGACGAGCATTTCAGTGATGTGATTGTGGCAACCGCTGGTGAAGATATAACCATCCGTTACGCAAATAGAGCAATAAAAACGCATGTTGAAAATATGTTATTAAGCCGTATGAATAAATAAAAAGCTGCCGTTTTGAATAATCAAAATGACAGCTTTTTGTATCTATTTTTTAAACGTCTTGTTCAACTAAAGCCCCCGTTAGTTGAATAAGAACAGAGACGCTTATGCAACAATCCCGCTAAGAATAAACGGCAAGACGACTTCAAAAAGTCGAAAAGTCCAATCCAAAAATATAGTTTATTATTGAGTGTGTGGTTTTTCTTGGATTGGAACAGACTAATCACTGATAAACAAAGTGCACCGATCAGTGCTTTAAAGCAGATAACGAAATGGAACCTACATCAATTGAGATCCTCAAATGAGGCTTATGATTAGAAAGAGACTATATTTTTTCATTTGATTTGCCCCTTTCACCATAATAGTTTGTACCAACAACACCGATGATAATGATAATAGATCCTACAATGTGGTATAATTGAAATTCCTCTTTTAAAAAAATGACCCCTGCTAAAATGGTAATGAGCGTAGCAAAATTACTGAAAACACTCATTTTCGATGCATCTATTTTTGATAAAGCATAATTTGAAAGATAGGCCGTTCCTAAAGACGATAGGATCCCTAAATATAAAATGGCAAGAACAAAATCCCAGTGACCAAAAGGTTGCATAAACTGATGGACTGTTCCATTCATTACATGGTTTGTCAGTGCCAGTCCATTAAAAGCTATAAACCCAAACAATGTCATGATATATGTGATAGCGAATAACGAATAGCGTTGTGTTAACTTTCTAGCAAATACGTTGTATAGTGAGGCGGTAAGTGCTGAAAGTAAAATTAAACCAGTCCCGATGAGACTTGTATTTGTACCCCTTGCCCCGTTCATGTACATAATATACATCACACCGAGTACTGATAAACCAATCGCTATTTTTTGACTACGTGTAGATGTTTCCTTTAAGATGATACTTGCAAAAATTAACGTAAAAATTGGTAATGTTGCTTGAATAATACCAGCTTCCGATGAAGATGTATGCACTAACCCAAATACTTGAAAAGCAAAAAAGAGTGTCGGATAAAAGATGGCTAACAAGGCAATCCGCAGTACATCTTTTTTTGTTACTTTGATTGATTCCTTTTTTAACACGAACAACACTGTGGCTGCGATCCATGCAATGGTAAACCGATGAGCCAATGTATCTAACGGTGTTGCAACCGTTAATGTCACTTTTACAAACATAAATGACAATCCGATAATGAGTGCATAGATGGTTGCTGCGATATAGGCATTTCTATTTTCATTCATTTCGATTCCCCCCTTATATTGATCCGGCCGGTACCATTATCGTAAGGGATAATAAAAACCTTTACGATATAAAAAATACACATCTGTACCGATACAGATGTGTAAGGAGGTTTATGATGCTTAAATATGAATCAGTCTATCAATTACTTCTGATGCAAATTCAATCTGGTAAATTTTCGACCGGTGCAAAACTACCATCCATTCGAAATTTAACTGGGCAATATTCTTGTAGTAAAAGCACGGTATTGACTGCTTTAAAGAAATTGGAGGAGCAACATATTATTTATGCTCTACCGAAAAGTGGTTATTATGTTGTGGATAATCACGTCTTCAAAACGCCATTTTCCACTGACATAATTGACTTTGCGAGTGCATCTCCTACTTTGCATGCATTTCCTTATAAAGAATTTCAACACTGCATAAATAAAGCAATTGATACCTATCAAGAAGAATTATTTCGCTACGGAACGCCAAAAGGTTGGCCGCCACTTATAGCAGAAGCTAAAAAACTGTTAGAATCTTACCAAGTATTCACGCATAACGAACAGATTTTCATCACTACAGGTGTTCAACAGGCCCTTTCTTTATTAAGTATTATGCCCTTTCCAAATAATCGTTCCACCATTCTAGTTGAACAACCAAGTTATCATTTATATATGGATCTGCTAAAAACCTTACAGTTACCAGCAATAGGAATTCAACGTACTGCGAATGGCATTGATTTAGGTCGACTAGAGCAAATATTTCATGAAGAAGATATTAAATTTTTTTATACAATGCCACGCTTTCATAATCCTTTAGGAACTTCATACGGTAAAAAAGAAAAAGAGGCTATTTTACAATTAGCAGATCAATATAATGTATACATTTTAGAAGATGATTATTTAGCAGATTTCGAATACAATCCGAAGAACGATCCCCTTTTTGCAGATGATTACCATGATAAAGTCATCTATTTAAAAAGTTTTTCAAAAATTATGTTTCCCGGGTTAAGAGTTGGATTGGCGGTTCTTCCACCTTCAATAATTGACATGTTTCAAAAATACAAAATGACAACGGATATCGACAGCTCTATGATTTCACAAGCCGCATTATATCTCTATTTGAAAAATGGTTTGTTTGAACATAATAAAACGAAAATCAGTAATATCTATCATGAACGCGCGAAAATTCTGCATCAATCAATACAAGATCATATACCTAACTACGAATCATCATCAGAAATTGTAATGCATAGTCATATTTGGTTGCCCAAGCGTGTGAATTTGAAATCATTTGTTTATCATTTGCATGAAGAAGGCATATATCTGGATTCAGTTGAAAGAAATTATTTAGATGACTTTTACCACGAACGGATTTTGAAGTTGAATGTTTCAAATGTTGACGCCCATCGAATTGATGAAGGAATTAGGAAAATTGCAAGTGCATTAAAAAATCCTCAAAACTACTTTTTATAATTTTTCAGGTAGGCAGAACTTCCTTGTTCGAAAGCATAAAGGGGGGAAGGATATTAAACATGACTAAAATCCTTCCCCCCTTTACTATTGTCTAATACATTCATCTTTATTTTTTTCTCTTGACTCCTATAGTGTTCCTTCTTCGAAATCAGATTTACTTTATCATCGACTGATAGATTTTCACATTAAAAAAATCCTTTTATATTCGTATATTATTCTAAATCTGGATTATTCCATTAAATGGCCCGATTGTTGAACAAAAGTTAAACAACGCACTTCAACTAATCTGCTCCGTTAGTTTAAGTACATTACTTCACAATCCTAATTACAGAATGTTAACATAAATATCCAATTGAAGGTTAACGATCTTTTTTTTAAAAGTGATAAGTGCCTGGTCATTTTTATTTGTAGAAACCAAATAAGCCTAAAAAAATTTTGGGACGTTGTGTAGATATTTACATTTTATTATAAATTTATAAGTACAAGGGGGGTGATATAATGCATAAGTACAAATTTTTAACTAATTGCGGTGTGAACTTAAAGTTTGAGAGTAAATTTCATATAGACGACTTAACGCCAGTGGTATTTACGAATGCGGTATTTGTTAGATTTGAAGATGTAGAGATTGTAGTAAAATTAACAGAAATAATGAATGCAGAGGTTAACGGTGTTGAATATCAAATTAAATCATATGCAGTATAAAAAATAAGCCATCCACAAAATCTGTGGATGGCTCCTATTTATTTTAATTCATTTAAAGATTTATTCATCTGATCTTCATTAGCTTTTACGGAATCACTATCAGTAGCATCGACTCCACGATATGTGTATTTCAAATTTTGATGGTAATCGAAAGCAAAATCCTTTAAGGTACCATCGCTATTTCGTTCAACGATATAAGATTTAAAAATGTTTGTAAGCATACGTTCATGATTTTCTAATTCGCTTAAATATGTACCTGAATTATAATCATCTATAATGTCATTTTTGAATTGCTCAACATCTTCAGCTGTTGCCTCGTATTCCATCATCAACTTTTCTAAAGCATAAAATTTGTCTGAAGTAGCATCTTCATTAGTGGCCAATGAGGATATTTGTTCAGCCCAAGAAATCTTATTTTCTACAATCGGCGGTTCTTCTTTGTTTATTGTATTATCTTCAACTTTCTCAACTTCCTTAATTGGTTCAGGTGTTTCCTTTTTGTCTTCTGAACACCCAGCTAAACCCAAACTTAACACTAATGCAGCACTAAAAATTAGTTTCTTCATATATAAGTTCCACCTTTCTTCGTCTGGATATATTTTACTGTACTGTAAGGTTTATTGCACTTAAAATTTACCATATGCACCTGTCCTGAAATTTGTACTTGTAATTGTCCCCCAACTTCCCCCAATTAAAAATGTCTTGTCCCCCAATGTCCCCACCATTAGATAATACAAGAAACGATTTGAAAATAAATTGCTATTCAATAAAAACCTGTATAATCAAGGTCAAATGAATAAACAACCTTAAGAAATACACTAAAATAATCAAAAATCTTAAGAATTTCTTCATAATTTGCATGAACGGAAGTTAAGATTTACGATTTAACATAAAGGTATAAGAAAATGTTGTGGGGTGAGCATATGAAAAAGCTAACGGTGCTTGTAACGGATGATGATCAGGATATTCGTGACGGGATTGAAATTTATTTAAAAAACGAAGGCTATCATGTGTTGAAGGCAGCAGATGGTCTTGAAGCAATTCGACTGCTAGAGGAAAACGAGGTCCATTTAATTATTTTAGATATTATGATGCCAAACATGGATGGAATTACTGCGACTTTCAAAATTCGTGCCGTGCGTAATATTCCAATTATTATGCTAAGTGCGAAGGCAGAGCAAAGTGATAAAATCCATGGACTATCAGTAGGTGCGGATGACTATATTACGAAGCCATTTCACCCGTTAGAGTTGATGGCACGTGTGAAGTCGCAGCTACGACGGTATGTAGATTTGGGCGAGTATGATGAACCATCTGAACAAGTGGTAGGGTTAGAGCTTGATATGGCAGCTAGAGAAGTTCGCGTTGAAGGGGAGCCGGTGAAGCTGACGCCGACCGAGTATAAAATTACCGAACTGTTACTAAAAAATGCAGGACGAGTCTTTTCAATTAGTGAAATTTATGAGCTTGTTTGGAATGAACAAGCGTACAATGCTGAAAATATTGTCGCGGTACACATTCGGAAAATCCGTGAGAAAATTGAAGTCGATCCGAAAAACCCTCGCTATTTAAAAGTCGTTTGGGGACTAGGTTATAAAATTGAAAAATAAACTGTTCACATTGTTCGGTGTATTGGGCGCGGGAATCGGTATGTATTTTCTAGGAATCTATTTTTATGAATATTTAACAGGACGCTTTATACCAACGATAAAGCAGTTCAGCTACTTTTTATTATCATTCAGCGGCAAACTGCCACCTTTATAGATTGTGAGAAGTATGATTTATTCACATTTTTGTTGGGTGTTTCAATACATGCTGAACGAAAAAAAAGCCCTGGCGGATGTCACAGATTTTGAAAAGAATGAATTGTGCTGAGCCCTGCATGGTGCGGGGCTCAGCACAATTCAAAATCTGGACGCAATTACGCCGAGGTGTAATTGATAGAAAGAGGGGAAAAAATGAAAAAATCAAAAACGCACCTCCAGCTTTTTCTTATGTTTATTGTAGCAACAGCAGTTCTTATGATTTTTACGCAAGGTAGTCGTTATTTTGGAAAAACGTATTATGAAACAAATTCATTTGACAGTGAAACATATGATTTTATGGAGGGTCTAGCTAAGTATGTGTTGAATCCGATAACCGAAGAAGATAAAAGCGAAATCTTAACGGTTACGGATGAAGAAATTAACTATTATCGCACGTATTACGGTTCGTTAGCAGAACAAATTCAAAATATTAAAGATCAATATGAGATGGATGCTGATGGATCCCAAGACGCAGAAGTGAAAGCGGAAATTGAAAAAGAGCGAGATGCTAAAATTGCAGATATTCGCAAAAATTTTGAAGATGATGAACATGTAAAAGCGAAAATCTTAAAGCAAAAAAAGAAAGCGCTAGATGGCGTATTAGCAAACTATGAGCAAAATAAAAAGGATTTTTTAAGGAATTATAATTATTTTGCCTATAATATTACGAATGAAAAAACAGATGAGGTATTTAAAAAAGGTGATGTAAAGGCAACGTCAGTGTATACGTTTGAAATTAATCGGACGGATCACTACATGCCGACATCGACGTTTTATATTAACTTAAATGAGTATGCAGACACAGGTTTAGAGAGTAACTCGTTTGAACTAAATAAGGATAATTCACATTTTTATGGAGAAATAACAATTCCTAAATCAATTTTATCGAAAACTGAATTTGGGAAAAGTATTGAAGCATTTAATTTAACGAAATATAGTTATTACGTTTTAATGATCTTGGGCTTTATAAGCTTTGTGTTATTAATGACGGGACTGGAACCTACGAAGAAACAGTTTTTAAGTCAGTCAAAAGCATATAACTTTTTTGAGCGTCTTCCACTTGATATGGCACTTGTTATAGTGATTTTTATCGGATTGATATCAAGTATGTTCCTATCAGGTGTACTTAGTTCAATTCACAACTTCTCTTATTATGGTGAGGACTGGTACAACGCTAATATGGTTGAGCTAATTATATTAACTGTAATGGGTTACATCAGCTTTATCATAACAGTTTATTTATTCGTGTGGCTTTGGAATCGACTGGCGAATAACACAGCAATTGATCAAATTTGGGATTCAACCTTCCTTTCCAAACTTGTGCATGCAGGAATGGGCATGTTTAGCAATCGTACAATCGGTATTCAGTCACTTATTCTACTTGTTGTTGTTTACCTTGGAGGGTTTGGGTTAGCCGTAGTGTTTATGGCAGGGTCCTTTGAAGTACTCCTCTTTTATGTTTTCTTGTTTGTCCTGTTCTTAATTCCAGCGTTGTTTATTTTTATGCGCTATATGGGTTATTTAAACCGTATTATGAGTCATACAAAAGATATGGCAGAAGGGCGTTTGACGAATGATTTAAAAGTGAAAGGGAAGTCCCCACTTGCTCAGCATGCCGAACATTTAAATGGCTTGCGTGAAGGTGTTCGCAGCAGTGTAACGGAACAGGCAAAAAGTGAGCGTTTGAAAACGGAATTAATTACAAATGTGAGTCATGATTTACGTACGCCGCTAACATCCATTATTACGTATACGGATTTATTGAAAAATTCGGAAATTACCGAAGAAGAGCGTGCAAAATATATATCGATTTTAGATGCGAAATCATCGCGTTTGAAAACATTGATTGAAGATTTGTTTGAAGTATCTAAAATGGCGAGTGGCAATATCGAAATCACGAAGCAGCGTATTGATTTAGTACAGCTGTTACAACAAGCTACAGGTGAACATGAAGAAGATTTTGCCGCTTCGAAAATTGATTTACGTGTCAATATCTCCGAGCAACCGATATTTGCCTATGTCGATGGCCAAAAGTGGTGGCGTGTGATTGATAACTTAATTATTAATGCCCGCAAATATTCACTAGAAGGTACACGAGTGTATGTCAACTTAAAAACAGTAAATGGTGAAGCGGAACTAACAGTAAAAAATGTGGCAAAGTATGAATTAAATGAAGATGCCACGGAGTTAGTTGAGCGTTTCAAACGCGCCGATACATCTCGTAATACAGAAGGCTCTGGACTCGGTCTTGCTATTGCACAGTCGATTGTTGATTTACATGGTGGTCATTTGGACGTTGCTATTGATGGTGACTTATTTAAAGTTACAGTGTCTGTAAGAGCGGATAAATAAATTCCCCTTAACTTAAAGCTATCACATGATGGAAAAACATCATGTGATAGCTTTTTTGTATGGCGTAATTGATATACAATAAAATGAACATATTAAACTCTAAATATAGTAAAATTACATTCTAACAACAGTGAAAGATTGGAAGGTGTGCTTGACGGATGAAACTATTATATGCAGGACTCGCCATCTCTATTTATAGCATGATAACCTTTTATATTGGTTGGAATTTAAGAGCGCTGTTGCAAGCGTTTCATCTATATCGCTGGCCAGTAGTTTTTTGGCTGATTTTATTTTTAGTTGCATTTGGTTTTATAATAGGAAGGTACCACGTCATTTTATCGCCTTTTAGTGCGATTGGGAGCTATTGGATGTTTATTTTACAATACGGTATTGTATTATGTATCCTTGCTAACGTGCTTGTTAAATGGACGCCGCTTTCCACGAAGTTGGTCGGTAGCTGTGTAGTTGTAACATTATTTATTTTATTTATAATAGGTACATACAATGCGTATTCACCAGTCGTGCGCTATTTGACGATTGAGATCGACAAGCCAGGGGAAGACATGCGTGTTGTGATGGGATCGGACTTCCATTTGGGGGCGCTTTCGCATAAAAGACATTTACAAAAATTTGTAGAATTATCAAACGTGCAAAAGCCAGATGTTGTACTGCTTGCAGGTGATATTGTGGATGATTCTCCGCGCCGCTTTTTGGCGAACGGTATGGGAGATGTGATGAAACAGCTCGAGTCGACATATGGTGTTTATGGAATCCTCGGAAATCATGAATATTACGGAAAAGAAATACCGAGGTTTAAAACGGCAATGAAGGATGCGCATGTGCAAATTTTAATGGATGAAACCATTTTAATTAATAATCGTTTTTATTTAACAGGGCGTGAAGATGTTACGGAAAAAAAACGAATGGCGCTGGAGGCATTAAAGCCAGAAAATGAACAGCTGCCATGGTTTGTTATGAATCATACGCCAAATGATTTAGATGAGCCAGCAATGCTAGGTGTTGATTTTCATGTTTCAGGACATACACATAAAGGCCAAATGTGGCCGAATCACCTCATTACACAGCGAATATTTGAACTAGATTATGGACATTTAGCAAAGGGAAAAATGCACGCACTCGTTTCAAGTGGTTACGGATTTTGGGGACCACCGACACGAATTGGAAGTCGCTCTGAATTATGGGTGGTCGATTTACAGTTTACGCAAAATTAAGGAGTATGAAGGAGCAGAAAGAATATGGAATGGTTTGAATTACTAAAGGCACTCATCCTTGGATTTGTTGAAGGGATGACTGAATTCGCGCCGGTATCATCAACGGGACATATGATTATTGTCGATGATATGTGGTTGCAAACGAAGGAATTTTTAGGCTCGGGCTCAGCGAATACGTTTAAAATTGTTATTCAGCTTGGTTCGATTTTAGCAGTTGTAGTTGTCATGTGGAAGAGAATGCTCAGCTTAGTTGGACTTTATAAAATAGAAGGACAAAAATCATCACACTTTAATTTAGGACATGTCGTGATCGGTATTATTCCAGCTGGCGTGTTTGGCGTATTATTTGAAGATTTTATTGATGAAAATTTATTTAGAATTGAAACAGTTATTGTGGGCTTAATTATCGGTGCAATTTTCATGATTATTGCCGATAAATTTGGACCGAAAAGACCAGCGATTACAACATTAGACGATATTTCTTATGCAAAAGCCTTGAAAATTGGACTTATTCAATGTTTATCATTATGGCCAGGATTTTCACGCTCAGGTGCAACGATTTCTGGTGGGGTAATGCTTGGATTAGATCATAAAACAGCGGCAGACTTCACATTTATTATGGCAGTTCCGATTATGGCGGGAGCAAGTGGCTTGTCATTAATCAAAAACTGGGATCAAATTAATATGGATCATTTCAGTTTTTATGCAGTTGGATTTATTAGTGCCTTTATATTTGCATTAATTTCGATTAAGTTCTTCTTAAAGCTTATTGACAAAGTAAAGTTAACACCATTTGCGATGTACCGAATTGTGCTTGCAGCTGTATTAATTTTCATTTTAGCAATCTAACTTTCTTCAGCAAATTTTTTTTTGTACCGTAAGTAAAGCGACAGGTACAGAAATCCTTAACTTTTAAAAGTGGGAATGAATGCCAAATATGCCCTTAATTCAAAAAGGGTATATAACCAGCTGAACAGGGGAACTTAGACTAAGAACGCCGCGTCGTGCGGCAACGCCTGAGTGACCAACATCGTGTTGGCCCAATGCCCCGGCGGATGTCACAGATTTTTTTCGAGCGCGCTCGAAAAAAACTGGACGCAATTACGCCGAGGTGTAATTGATACGGGAAAAAACGTCAAATTTTAAATAAATTTGACGTTTTTTCTTTTTATTGTGAGAAAGCTCACTTGTCATCTGTGATTAGTTCCACAATATTTAAAATGGTTATGGAAGAAAACGGGAATGGTTTAGGGGTGAGAGATAGTGTTCTCTTTAAAAAAAATTCGAAATATGGAGACGTCCGAGGATTCTAACAAAGTAGGTATATTCATTAATGATCCGGATCGTTTATTACAAATGAAAATTATCGGTTTATGTGTAGAGGATTTAATCTATGAAAGTGGCGAACTTGTCTATAAATACATATTTAATAATAGGAAAAGGTCGAGTTTCTATATTACTAGAAACTCGACCTTCGTTTTTATTTATTCAGCAAATTAAATAATCCGCCAATACCACCTTCATCGGAGCCTCTTCCACCACCACCTTGAGTGACTGGTGCTGCTGCGAACACACGGCTTGCTAAGCGGCTGAATGGTAGGGACTGTACCCACACGGTACCAGGACCAGAAAGATTAGCAAAGAATAACCCTTCACCGCCAAATAGAGCCGTTTTTACACCACTAACCATTTGAATATCATAGTTAACATCCTTTGTCATCGCGACTAAACACCCTGTATCAATACGCAATGTTTCACCTGGCTGCAATCGACGTTCATAAATTGTTCCACCAGCGTGAACGAAAGCCATGCCGTCGCCTTCAAGCTTTTGCATGATGAAGCCTTCACCACCGAAGAAGCCTGTACTTAGTTTACGTTGAAATTCTACGCCAACTGTCACGCCCTTAGCAGCTGCTAAAAACGAATCCTTTTGACAAATAATTTTTCCGCCCATTTGACTTAAATCCATTGGAATGATTTTACCTGGGTATGGTGCTGCAAAATACACTTTGCGTTTGCCCATGCCTGAGTTTGTAAAGGTTGTCATAAATAAGCTTTCGCCTGTAATAAGTCGTTTTCCTGCGCCCATTAACTTGCCCATAATGCCTGAACCGGAATTATTTGAACCGTCACCAAAAATTGTTTCCATTTGAATACTGTCTTCCATCATCATTAAACTTCCCGCTTCTGCAACGACCGTTTCGTGTGGATCTAGTTCAACCTCTACAAATTGCATGTCGTCCCCGTATAACTTGAAATCGATTTCGTGATTTTTCATCGATAAATTCCTCCTCGGCTTTTTATTCGTTTAGCGAGTCATTACTGCTAACTGAAAATAAAACATTCTTGATTATATGTACGTTGCAATTTAAAAAGAAGTTTCAAAATCTCCAATAAATTTTCATGTAAACAAATATTTTATAGAAAAAGGGTTTAAAGTAGCAAATGTCGAATATTTAAACAATAAAAAGATGAAATAACTTTTTGAATGGAGTGGGAGAGAATGAGGCTTTTAAATTTTATCGGTGGTAATTGGATAGAAGAATCAACTCTGCAAAGTATACCTGTAATCAATCCGGCAAATGGTGAAGAACTTGCAACGCTACCATTGTCTACGAAAGTGGAAGTCGATTTTGCTGTACGTGAGGCAAAAGCGGCACAAAAAGTATGGGCACAAATACCAGCGCCAAAGCGTGCACAATATTTATATGACATTGCGTTTAAATTGAAAGAAAAAAAGGAACAACTCGCGCAAACATTGACCCGTGAGATGGGGAAAGTGATAGAAGAGGCAAGAGGTGAAGTGCAAGAAGGTATTGATATGGCACTTTATATGGCAGCGGAAGGAAGACGTCTGTTCGGGGAAACGGTCCCTTCTGAATTGCCGGATAAATTTGCGATGAGTGTGCGTTCTCCAATCGGTGTTGCGGGACTCATCACCCCGTGGAATTTTCCGATTGCCATTGCGACTTGGAAAGCCTTCCCGGCACTAATTGCGGGAAATACGGTCGTATGGAAGCCTTCTAATGAAACACCAATGATGGCCTATGAACTGGCGAAGATTTTTGAAGAAGTTGATTTACCAAAAGGTGTTGTGAATGTCGTATTTGGCTCTGGACCTACTGTTGGAACGGCAATGATCGAGCATCCAGATATTCGTGTTATTTCATTTACCGGCTCAACGGTAACAGGAAGTAAGGTGGCGGAACTCGGGGGCAAGCATTTAAAAAAGGTATCGCTTGAAATGGGCGGAAAAAATGCGGTAATTGTCATGGATGATGCGAATATTGAACTGGCGGTAGAAGGGATTTTATGGAGCGCCTTTGGGACAGCTGGACAGCGTTGTACAGCGTGTAGCCGGGTTATTGTACACCGTGATGTGAAAGAGCAGCTTGAAGAAAGGCTCATTCAGGAGGCGAAAAAGCTGACGATTGGAGATGGTTTAGATCCATCGGTTAAGATCGGTCCAGTTATTAATAAGGCGGCGCTCGAGAAAATTAAGCATTATGTTCAAATTGGTAAGGAACAAGGGGCAAATTTATTATTTGGCGGACAAATTTTAAATACAGGGGCTTATGAAAATGGTTTTTATTTTGAGCCGACGATTTTTACAGATGTTCAACCGGATAGCATTTTAGCGCAGGAGGAAATTTTCGGACCTGTTATTAGCATGATTGAAATTGCAAGCCTAGAGGAAGCGATTGAAGTAAATAATAGTGTGAAATTCGGTCTATCAAGTTCTATTTTCTCACAAGATATTAATAAAGTGTTTAAGGCACAGCAACTTTTAGATACAGGAATTGTTTATGTAAATGCAGGGACAACGGGTGCAGAAATTCATTTACCATTCGGTGGAACAAAAGGTACGGGGAACGGACACCGCGATTCCGGTCAGGCCGCGCTTGATGTGTATACAGAATGGAAAAGTATTTACGTTGACTTCAGTGGGAAATTACAACGAGCTCAAATTGATAACAACGAATGATTCGTGCCCCCCATTTATCTTCGTTTAGAGGGTGCGTGTTCATAAATAGAATTACTTAAATACAAACAAAGGGGATGTTTACATGAAAGTAGTTGTATTAGGTGCAGGTTTAATGGGAAAAGAAATTGCGCGCGATTTAGTAGCGAGTGAGCAAGTTGAAAAGGTATTTTTAGCGGATGTATCGATAGAGCCGGCAAATGAATTTGTCGCAACTTTAAATACAAATAAAGTGGAAGTAGTACAGCTTGATGCAGATTGTGATGAGGATTTACGTAAGGTCATTTCAAAGGGGCAAGTCGTGATTAATGCCCTATTCTATACATTTAATGAACGTGTGGCCCGCGCGGCAATTGATGTGGAGGTACATTCTGTTGATTTAGGTGGTCATATTGGTGGTGTGACAGAAAAAATCTTGGCTCTTAATGAAGATGCAGTAAAAAAAGGCGTTACAGTCATTCCAGATTTAGGTGTTGCACCAGGCATGATTAATATTTTGACGGGATATGGAGCTTCAAAATTAGATTCAGTGGAGTCGATTAAATTATTTGTAGGTGGTATTCCAACAGAGCCGAAACCACCCTTGAATTATACGCGTGTATTTTCGTTGGATGGGGTATTTGACCATTATACCGAGCCATCAAAAACGATATCTAAAGGCGTATTAAAGGAGGTCGAGTCTTTAACGGGTATTGAGCCAATTTATTTTGATGAGTTCGGCGTACTAGAGGCGTTCTATACGTCAGGAGGAATTTCGACGTTGCACCACACATTCCCCAATGTAAAAACGCTTGAATACAAAACAATTCGCTATAAAGGACATGCGGAGAAATTTAAGTTACTTGCTGATTTAGGTTTCCTTGATAAAACGAATACAGTTGCAGTCGGGGACAATGAAATTAATGTCCGGGAAGTAACGCGTGAAGCATTGAAGAAAAAATTAGATTTAGGAAAACAATCCGATGCGGTATTATTACGTGCGATTATTTCTGGTGAACGATCAGAGGAACAAATAACGTATGAATATGAAATGATTGTGCGTAAAGATTTAGAGAAAAATGTAACGGCGATGGCCCGTGCGACGGCAAATACGATTTCCGTTGTGGCGCAAATGATTGGGAAAGGGCTCATTACGGATCGTGGTGTATTTGCACCAGAAATGGTCGTACCAGGGCGTGAGTTTATAGAAGAAATGGCAAAGCGCGGTGTCGTAATTAAAGAAACGTCGCACCGTTCGACAATGATTGTGAAATGGTAGGAGTGATTTGATGAACTTCGATTTTACAGAAGAACAACAGCTATTACGGAAAACCGTTCGGCAATTTGTCGATACGGAAATTATGCCGCATATTGCAACATGGGATACACAAGGTGGTTTTGATCAAGGAATTTGGAAACATTTAGCCGAACTTGGGTTGATGGGTGTATGCGTGCCAGAAAAGTATGGCGGAGCGGGTATGGATTATAACGCGCTTGCCATTGTTTGTGAGGAGCTAGAACGCGGAGATACTGCATTTCGTACCGCGGTTTCTGTGCATACAGGTTTGAATAGTATGACACTCATGCAATGGGGAACAGAGGCACAAAAACAAAAATATCTTGTTTCACAGGCAAAGGGGGAAAAAATTGGTGCGTTCGGATTAACTGAGCCTGGCGCGGGTTCCGATGTTGCTGCTATGAGTACCAATGCGAAACGCGAGGGTGATTCATACATTTTAAATGGGCAAAAAACGTGGATTTCATTATGTGATGTGGCTGATTATTTCATTGTTTTCGCTTATACAAATAAAGAAAAGCTGCATCACGGAATTTCAGCCTTTATTGTTGAACGAACGTGGGAAGGTTTTAGCTCGAAAGCGATTAAAGGGAAGTACGGGATTCGTGCAGGCAACACGGGCGAGCTGTTTTTTGACAATGTACGCATTCCCGCTGAAAACTTGCTCGGAGAAGAAGGCGAGGGCTTTAAAATTGCAATGTCAGCTCTTGATAATGGCCGATTTACTGTAGCAGCAGGTGCAGTTGGGTTAATGCAGGCTTGTATCGAGGCAAGTGTCAATTATTGTGAGGTGCGTGAAACGTTTGGCAAGCCGATCGGGGAACATCAACTTGTCGGTCAAATGCTCGCAAAAATGGAAGCGGGTTATGAGATGAGTCGCTTGCTCGTGTATCGTGTCGGGGAATTAAAAAATAAAGGTGTGCGCAATACCCGCGAAACATCCCTTGCTAAATGGCAGGCTTGTGATTTTGCCAACAAAGCAGCAGATGATGCGCTACAAATTCATGGTGCATATGGCTATTCGGATGAATACCCTGTTGCGCGTTATTTACGTAACTCGAAAGCACCGGTTATTTATGAAGGAACCCGCGAAATTCATACGATGATGCAAGCGGAATACGTACTTGGTAAGCGTGAAGATAAGAAGCTGCGTTGTATGCTTCCAAGCTGGCCGTTTGTAGAGGATTAAATCCTTAAGTTAAAATTTTGTAGAAGAAATGTCATTTTGACTAAAGTTGAAATGACATTTTTCTTGGTGAATGAGAATGAATAATCTATTTTGAGTAAGCTACATCTTTCTAACAAAAAACCTTGCATCGTAATAAAAGATTCCGTTTATGAAATCGTAAAAAAATTTCTGATTATTCGATAAAAAGTGAAACGAATTGCAAAATACTAAGTCTAATTGGGTAAAGGTGATTTAGGGAGGAAATTTCGATGAATAAGTGTAAAAGATATTGTTTAGGAATGGTAGCGATGCTTGTTTCAATCATTGTATGTAGCTATATTTTATTTGATAAAAAAATTGAAGCGTATGCATCCACGATTGTGCAAGCAGGGGAGCCTTATTTCGTATCGTTCGATCAAGCACTTACTGCAAAAAGCTTGTCAGATGACTCGATTTTGATTGTTGATCAACAAGGCAATACAGTGAAGGCAACACTTCATTTGGATGAAACTTCTAAAGTGTTGACGATAAAAGGATTAGCGGCAGGGAACTATATGGTTCATGTGAAAAAAGCAGCGTTTCATAACAAGAAAATGTTGCAAAAGGATTTTCAATTTGATTTACAAGTAGTGAATAAGATTACGAAAATCACATCAGAAAAAGATTTAAAGGAATATTTTTCAACATTTACAACGATGAATGACTATGCCGTCCCTCAAGAAAGCGAAAAAAAAGAAATGTCATCAGAAGTTGCAATGGATAGCGGTAGTGCTGGTGGCGCTGAGTATTCAACGACAAATAATCAGGTAGAAGGAATTGAAGAAGGCGATATTGCGATTACCGACGGGCAGTATATTTATTCTGTAGTTGACAATCAGATTATGATTACTGACGCGAAAAATATGAAAGTTGTAAAAAAACTTATTGTAAGCAAGGATGTTTATCCATCGCATTTAATGTTGCATCAAAATACGCTCATTGTAGCCTATTCCGCATATATAGAAACGAGTAAAGAGCCATATTACGATGGGAAATCTGTTGCAAAAGTAGCGTTTTACGATGTAAAGGATGCTAAAAATCCAAAGCTTATTCGTGAAATTGGTCAAGATGGCTATATAACAAACCTACGTAAAGCAGGGAACTATCTATATATTGTATCAAATCAAACACCAAATTATTGGATGCTGCATGAGGTAGAGGATATGGATTTACTTCCATATACGTATGATACAAATGGTGTAGATCAAGCGTTACCATTTGAAAAAATTCGTATTTTACCAGAAAGCAACACGCCAAATTATTTAATCGTCTCGTCAATTGATGTCAGTACAATTGCTTCTGCCAAATTGAATACAGAAAGCTATTTGGGCAATAGTGGGCAGCTGTACATGTCGCAAAATGCAATTTATGTGGCGTCTATGAATTATAGCTCTATGCCAATATTACGTAGTGAAGCTGAGGCGACATCGGAATCTTTGATGCTAGCTGAGGCGAATGAAACAACGATATATAAAATATGTGTAGATAAAACAGCGATACGTCTGGCGGCACAAGGAAAGGTAAAGGGGTCCGTATTAAATCAGTTTTCAATGGATGAACATAACGGTTTTTTCCGTATTGCAACAACAGAGGGCAATGCATGGGGATCAGAGGCAAACTCTAAAAACCACCTATTCATTTTAGATGATGCATTAAAGCAAGTTGGTGCAGTTAATGATTTAGCAAAAGGTGAGCGTATTTATTCAGCTCGTTTTATGGGAGACAAGGCATACGTCGTGACATTTAAAGAAACGGATCCATTATTTGTAATTGATACAAAAAATCCAAAAGCACCAAAAGTGTTAGGGGAGTTGAAAATACCTGGATTTAGTAATTACTTGCATCCAATTGGGGAAAATCATTTACTAGGTATTGGATATGATACTGAGGTGAAGATGGAGCCGGGTTCTAAGGAGCCAATGGTTTTAACAAAAGGAATGAAATTAAGCTTGTTCAATGTAACGGATTTAAACAATCCAATTGAGCAAGATGCGGTTATTATTGGTGGACGTGGTACGTACTCGGCCGTGCAGCATGATCATAAGGCACTATATAGAGATTCACGCAACAATTATTTTGGTTTCCCAATTACAATTTATGAGCCAGGCAAGGATGAAAACCGCTTGACGTATAAAGGTACGGGCGCACAAGTTTACAAAGTGACGGCAGCGGGAATTGAGCTTGCAGGGGATTTAATGGAGCCAGCAAGACCAGGTGAGCAATACGAAGATTCATACAATGTAGTCCAACGAATTTTATATACGGGAGATACATTATATACAGTGTCTCCTTCCAAAATTACAAGCTACGAAATGAACACATTTAAGAAACAACAAATGATTGGTTTTTAAGATGTTCCATATAAGTTAAACAGAAGATTCTATCCTTTTGATGTAAGTTTTCTATTAGGGATTCTAATTATGTTGTGCATGTTTGGGCTGGCTAAGCACATGAGTCACACAGCTTTTTACTTTGTTCAAGGCCAGCCTATATAAAGTTTTGCTTCTGAATCTTTCTGGATTTAGGGTGCCGCTACCGTGGGAGGCGGCGTAATTCTAATTATGTTTTCATCCCGATAGGAAAACCCAATCCTATTTTGGAGCGTCCAGACCGGAATACCGTTGTAAAATGAAAAATTCCGCTTTTGATGACATGCATCAGAAGCGGAATTTTTTAACTTGATTCAGCAGAAGTCCACCGCAAATATGAATCTTGTTTTATTTATGGTAATTCAATATTTCTGAAACGGTAAGAAATTCATAGCCTTCATTTGTTAAGTAGGCAAGGACAGACTCTAATCCATCTGCTGTGGATTGGTGGATATCATGCATTAAAATAATGGAATTATTGTGCATGGATTTTTGGATGATTGGCAGTAAGCTGTTCGCGTTACGGTGCTTCCAATCCATCGTATCAATCGTCCAATTAACAGAAGTTATTGGAATCATTGTTTTAACCGAATCATTAATCGCACCATATGGCGGACGGAAAACCGTAGAGTTCTGACCAATCGCGTTGAAAATGGCATGTTCTGTTGACTCAAATTCCTTTGTAACTTCAGCTGCAGAAAGCTTTGTTAAGACAGGGTGGCTCCAGGAATGGTTGCCGATTTCATGACCAGCATCTCGTATCTCACCTACTAGGCTGGGATAGTACTGCACGCGGCTACCAAGCATGAAAAACGTTGCCTTTGCATCATACTTTTCAAGTAAAGTTAAAATTTGCTTTGTTACTTTTGGATGTGGACCATCATCAAATGTTAAAGCAACATGTTTTTTTGTAGGATCTAAATCCACTTTGGGAATAATCGTCTCGTCTGCCTCCATGGCAATTTGGAAGTCAGAAGCGAGTAACGGATTAATAAAGGATAATGGCATTTCGAAAGTCAGTGATCCAGCAGAAGGATCCCCTATTTCGCCTTCATCAAAATAAATAATAAGCGATTCGTCTTTTAATGCAAAACGGTTGAATGACGACCATTCCGGCTTCGTTGCAAGCATTAATTTATCTTGTGAAATTTTACCTTTAAGTTTCGGATTTTTTAAAATTTCTGATTGAATATGTGA
The DNA here is from genome assembly GCF_002736105.1 of Solibacillus sp. R5-41. Classification (NCBI taxonomy): domain Bacteria; kingdom Bacillati; phylum Bacillota; class Bacilli; order Caryophanales; family Caryophanaceae; genus Solibacillus; species Solibacillus sp. R5-41. The sequence goes on from NZ_CP024123.1 coordinate 357,825, forward strand.
TGCAAATGTTTCTAAGCTTTTAATATCGTCATTTAATAATGTGCGGATATCGAAAATTTTACCTGTTTCACTGTCGATTAAAAATGTTTTCACTTTTGTATGGTGCTCGAGATTATTTAATATCATTTTATTCGTTAAAACAAATGAATAATAGTGATCATATTGATAAGTATCGAGGCGAATATTGAGCTCACCTGTATGTTCTTTTACATCTTTTTGAAGTCGCATCATGCTTATGTAATATTCTTTAGAATTATCGATATAAGTAGTAATTGCCTCGTTTAATGCATCGAAATTAGTCAACGGGTATTGAATGGCAAATCTCATTTTGTCATCGTTGGAAATGTCGGAAATAATTTTTACACCAGGAAATGTAGATTCTTCCTCGGAAATGTCAGAAGTAATTTCTTTGGAGCCTGTGTTTTGGTTTTTTTGAAATATGGATTTTTCATTTAAATTAGTAAGAAAAACAATGGCTCCCCCTAATATTAAAATGGCTCCGACCAGTAGGAAGTCAATCCAAGGACCACGTTTTTTTCTAAATGTGTTTTTCATGATGTATGCGCCCCTTTCTATGAAAAACATCAGTAAAGATGAAGCAAATTGAAGGTGAAAAAAAGTTGTCTTTTGTACTTTGCTTCAAGTAATATGAGCTAAGAAGTTGAAGGAGGTTCCCGACGCAATGAAATATGAACAGAATGAAATGGCCATAGATTGTTTTTTATTAGCAGGTCGCATCATGATGGAAAGTGGCGCAGAAACGTATCGAGTACAAGATACGATGCTTAGAATGGCTCGTTCGCAAAATATGATGGATACACAAAGTTATGTAACGCCAACGGGTATTATTTTTTCACTGGGGAGAACGCAACCAACACGGATTACATCCATTTCAACAAGAATTACAGATTTACATCGAATTGCACTTGTTAATAATGTATCTCGAAAGCTTACATCTCAAATGATAACACTAGAGCGGGCGTATGACGAGTTAAAGAAGATACAAAAAACGAATTATTTTTTACCAATTTTACTTCAAGTTTTAGCCGCTAGTATTGCGAGTAGCTGCTTTTTGTTTCTGTTTAAAGGACTGTTCAGCGATATCCCGACAGCTTTTGTGGCAGGGGGGATGGGTTTATATATTGTAACAATTATTCATAACATGACGCGTGTTAAATTTTTCTCGGAATTTTTAGCTGCGGTGAGTGTTGGTGTGGTCGCATCGCTTTCTGTTTATTTTGGTTTTGGCACAGAAGTGGATAAGATTATTATTGGCTCTGTGATGCCATTAGTTCCAGGATTACTTATTACCAACGCTGTCCGAGATTTAATGGCTGGGCATTTTATCGCAGGGATGGCGAAAGGAGCCGAGGCGTTTTTAACGGCCTTTGCAATTGGCTCAGGTATTGCACTAGTATTATCCTTTTAACTTGCTTAAGCATAATTGAAGTAGGGAGGCCATTCGGATATGGAGACGATTATTTTACAAGCTTTGATAAGCTTTGTTGCGACCGCTTGCTTTGGGGTTATTTTCAATGCGCCTACGAAAGTGATTCCGGCCTGTGGATTTGTTGGAGCAGTTGGTTGGACCGTTTATTATATTGTGACAGAATCGGGCTTGGATGATGTTCGTTCTTCTTTTATTGGTGCTTTTGTCGTTTCGCTCGTTGCTCATTTCTTTTCTCGTAAATTTCGTATGCCCATGATTATTTTTAGCGTGTCAGGAATTATTCCATTAGTACCAGGAGGGATTGCATACAATGCGATGCGTAATTTCATGGAGCTCGATTATATTATGGGTTTACAAAATGGAATTCGTGCATTTATGATTTCGGGAGCGATTGCGATGGGACTTGTATTTGCAGAAGTTATCGTGCAAATTTTACTAGGTATGATGAGCAAAGGAAAAACATCGATTCAATCCTTCTTAAAGGTGAAAAAATAAGGCTCGGCAAGTACTGGGAAACCTTACTTGGCGAGCCTTTTCTTACTTTATGATATTGGAGATTTCATTATTCGTTACAGGCTTACTAATATAATAACCTTGAGCCGCGTCACAGCCATAGCTTTCTAGCAGTTTTTGCTGTTCTTCAGTTTCTACGCCCTCTGCAATGATTGTTAAATTCATTGATTTTCCGAATTGTACCATCCCGTGAACGAGCTGTCGTGACTTATCAGACTTTAATAGTGTATTTGTAAATGTCTGGTCAATTTTTAAAATTGAAATTGGTAATAGCTGCATATAACGGAACGATGCGTAGCCAGTACCGAAATCGTCCAATGCAAAGACGATGCCTTCATCTTCTAATACGCGCATTTGTTTAATGATACCCGTTTCAGCTTCGGCTTGAAGTGCGAACTTCTCCGTAATTTCGATTTGCAATAAATTTGCTGGACAACCTGTGCGTTCAAGTGTTTCTAAAATGGATTTGGCCATATTTTTATCGCGGAACTCTCGAACAGAGGAGTTGATGCTCACTGTGATCGGAAGACCGGCATTTTTCCATGCAACTGCCTGTTCACAAGCCTTTTCGAGCATGAACGAACCGATATTATTAATTAAGCCTGTCTCTTCAGCAATGGGAATTAACTCATCGGGTGAAACGACACCTATTTCTTCATCTTCCCAACGGACAAGCGCCTCAACTGAAGTGATTTGTTTCGTTTTTAAGTCAAGCTTAGGCTGATAAAGCACGTGTAAATTTCTTTGGTCGAGCGCAAGTAGTAAGCGTTTTTCAACAATAGATTTACGGCTTAATGCTTTGTGCGAGGCATTTGATAACGACATAATATTATCTCCGCCTGCTTCTCGAACACTATTGATTGTAGCAAGGGAGGCTTTCATAATGTGAGCAAATGTCGATTGATCTTCAGGGAAGCGTGTAATACCGCCACTAATGGAAACAGGAATTGCTACATTGCCATTGTAAATAGGATGCTGCAATAAATAGCTTAAAAACCCATGTGTAAACCATTCAGGTAGTGGTGTAATGACAACGAAATCATTTTCGTTAATACGCGCCATTGTGCTGTCTTGGAAGTACATTTTCATGCGCTTTGTAAACTCTAAAATAAGCGAATTCTCAGCGAAATCACCGTGTAAATCCTTAATTGTATAAAACTTATCAATGCTTAAATAGACGAATGAAAAATGGCGCTCTTCTTCAATCATTTGCGTAATAACTTGTTCAAGGCGATGTACGTTAATCATCCCTGTTTCGGGGTCAATATAAGCAATTTTCTCTAGTCGATTTTGTAACATTTTTTCATTTGTAATATCTTGTTCAATAAAGAAAAAGCGATTGTTGATTGGGTTTTGACTCAACATTGGAATCGCTGTTAGGTGAACCCAATATAGCTGTTCATCCTTTGTAATTTTTTGAATAGCACCTTGCCATATATTACCGTTTTGGATAGTCTTCCAAACTTGTTTTACTTCTTTCACGTTTTCCTCGTCAGTCGGGAATAGCTGCCAAAAGTTTTTTCCGAGCACACGCTTTGGTGTCCAATGACTCGTCGTTAGAAAGCGCTGGTTCGTCTGCACAATAAAGCCATCATTATCAAGTGTTACAGTCATAAATGAATTTTGAATGCCATTTTTTAAATCAATTAAATTTTGCTGATCATCATCCATTAAACGAATAGCGTCAGTTGGGATACAAATCATACGAATCGCTTGTTTTTGTTGGTAAATCACAGGTTTGGTATAGAGCGTAGAATGAATTAAATCATTGTTTTTTATTGATAACTCAATGTTTTGAAAACACATAGATTGTTCGCTTTTTAATATGGTTTCCAATTCATCCGTATTAAGCATTGTAAATAGTGTCTCTGTTATTGGTTGGAACTTTAATTCATCTATATCAGTTGTGGCATACGCCAACTCACCAAAATGCCCGTTAAGCAAAAGCCCGTCTGTCGATACTAGGAAGACAGGGAATGGGGAAATATGTATTGGTTCATTAATTGTTGTAAGATTTTGCTCTTTTGTCACGCGATTGGCCTCCCTATTTCATAAATTGATACTATAATAATAAATGAATTCCGTTCATTAGTCATCCTTGTATATAGTAAAAAAAACTATGAAGTGTATTGAAGTAGTATTAATAGTCTATTTTCGTATTTGAGCAATGAGAAAAATACTAACCGTTTAAAAAGGTAATTATAGTTCAATTTATATGTAAAATCAAACAACAAAAGGGAATTTTATGGATTGATAGATATATAGGTATAATTGATTGGATGAATATTCGTTAGACTTATGACTTTGATAAAATGATTGGTTTAGGTATATTCACCCAAGTTCATAAAAATTTAGTGTGAATTTCTCGTTATTGTAAAATAGATTGTTAGGATTTATGGTGAAGGAGTGATTCGGTAGTTGCGAATCCGTAGTAGCTCTACTAGAATAAGGACATCTTAAGTATAGAGAAGTGGAGTAGAAAGAATGAATTTATCGGCAATTACAGTATCCTTTCCTTTGGATGAAGAAACGTATGAGGAAATTCAATTATTAACTAAAACCTGTGCGTATATTGACGGGCTAATATATCAGCAGGTGATGAATTTACCTGTCGCGAAAAGCTATGAGATGAAGGGCTTTTATGTGCTTGTGTACGATGATGATAAAAATGAATTGGTTGGTGCAGGGACAGCCATTGATTTGATGGGTTTAAATACGTATGAGTGGTCAATGGTCGTGGCGCCAATGTATCGTCAAATTGGCATTGGGCGTGCGATTTTTAATGTACTGCATGAGGGAATGAAAGAGCGCGGTAGTGATGGTGAACTTGCATTAATGGTCGAAGGTGCGAGTTTTGGGCGTGAGTTTTTACAAAAAAACAGTTATCTGTATAGTTTTTCAGAGGCAACGCTAGAGGCAAAGGCAGAAATTTTACAGGTTGAGCAAAGTTTGACAGTGCGTCCGTTTATGCAGAAGGATACAGAGGTAATTGTGTCAATTTTGATGGAGACATTTGGTGATATGCGTGAAGAATCACTGGATTTAATTGACTTTAATACAACGACTGAAGGTTTATTTATGTGGACAGTCGAGCATGAAGGAGAAGTTGTAGGCACGGTCACAACGCGTAAAGAGGGTGAAGTACAATGGATTACAGCATTTGCGGTTGCCCCAGCTATGCAAGGACGTGGTATTGGTACTCAAATATTACAGTGGGTTAAGGATTACGCGATTCGAAATGGGGAAAAAATGGTGCTACTTGATGTCGAGATTGACAACGCGAGTGCGCTACGTGTCTACGAAAAAGCCGGCTTTATGAAATCGATTCAAATGGATTATTTTGTTAAGAATTAATTTGTTAAAGAAAAACCAGTTTCGGATAGTTTATAAGCTTTAATATCATATAGTTGTTAAGAGAGGAGATGGTATGAATTTGGACTCATGCCATCTTTTTTTTCTTGCGTTTATGGGTTAACTAAAAGATTTAACGGGCTAACTGGGAGTTGTTCTTTATTTATATTGGCAATTTCTCTACCGTTCATTAATCGATTTAATATTTTTTCCTCAAGTTCTATTAATAGTGGATTCGTTAATTTTCGAGGACGTGGCACTAAAATTGTTTTATCAAAGGCAATTGAGCCATCTTCTATTAAAATAATACGATCTGCTAGTCGTACTGCTTCACTCACATCATGCGTTACAAGCAGTGCCGTAAAATGATTTTTTTGCCAAATCGTTTCTATTAAATTTTGCATTTCGATACGCGTTAATGCATCGAGCGCACTTAAAGGTTCGTCGAGCATTAAAAGGGAAGGCTCATGAATTAAGGCACGAGCCAACGCGACACGCTGCTTTTGACCACCAGATAAGGTTGAGGGCCATTCATCTTTTAACTGTAGTAACCCAACCTTATCCAATGCTTCTTCCGCCAGTGCTGGCCAATTTCCCGTTAAGCCAAGCCCAACGTTATCAATTACTTTTTTCCAAGGAAGGAGACGAGAATCCTGATACATCATTTTGACGTTCGCATCGGAGTGCTTGGCTGGAACACCATCAAACAGTAATTCTCCTTGTGTAATTTCCTCAAGACTTGCTACTAAACGTAATAAGGTGCTTTTCCCGCTTCCACTTTTCCCAATGACGGCAATAAATTCCCCCTTTTTAAATGTAATTGAAATGTCATGAAGAATTTCTTTTTGGGCAAATGATTTTTGGAGATTCTGGATATCAATTTGAATGGGTTCATGTTTCATAGTTTCATATCCTTTCTTATTTGTTATAACTGGCATTCCACTTTAATGCACGATTTTCTCCGAATTGTGCGATGACATCCGCTAATTTTCCAAGGAAAGCATAAATGACAATACTTAAAATAATGATATCGGTTTGCATAAATTCACGTGCGTTCGTAGCTAAATAGCCAAGTCCAGCTTGAGTTGGAATTGTTTCAGCGATAATTAATGTAAGCCACATAACCCCAAGTGCATAGCGTAACCCAACGAAAATAGAAGGAAGTGCCCCTGGTAAAAGGACATGTCTAAATAGTTGCCAGCCCTTTAAGTTATACATTCTGCCCATTTCTACTAAGTTGGGGTCTACATTTCGAATGCCGTGGAATGTGTTTACATAAATGGGGAATAACACACCAAGTACGACTAAAAAAATTTTGGCATCCTCGCCAATTCCTATCCAAACGATGACTAATGGAATTAAGGCAAGGTGAGGAATGTTACGGATCATTTGAATAGTCGTGTCTAAATAAATGTAGAAATTCTTCGATAAACCATTTAATACTCCAAGCACAAAGCCAATTGCACCGCCGATTAACATACCTGTTAGCGCGCGCCCAAGGCTTACGCCAATATGTGTAGTTAAATCGCCACTTACCGATAAGTTCCATCCCGTTGTAAGAATCGTAATTGGAGAAGGGAAGAGTGACGGGGAAACAATTTCAATTCGCACAATGATTTCCCAAATGATTAATAGGACAATTGGGATTACCCAAGGTCGAAAATCAAAGGTCTCTTTTTTCATTAATAAGCCTCCTATCAATAAGCAGATGGAAAGGGGGGACGCCCATCTGCTTATTGATTTTAATTTTTGTTCGTCCAAACTTTTTCTTTTACATTAACTTCCACTGGAATTAAACCGATTTCAAAATATTTATCTGCTTGTTTTTGTTGAGCAATGATGATATCCTTCGTAATTTCAGAGGCGCCAAACGTACGACGATTAATTTGCTTACTGATGACGTCGTTGTTAATACCAAGTGCTTTGGACATAATGTCGATAACTTTTTGGTTGTTCTCGTTTGCCCAATTATCGGATTCATTGATTTGTTCTAAAATAAAATTAACTAAATCAGGATGCTTGTCAACAAATTCTGTCGTTGCGAAGTAAAATGTACGGTTTGGATAGCCATCAATTTCTCCATTTATCAATGTGATAGAGTCTGTTTCTATTTCTGCGGATGCGAAGAATGGATCATATGAAGCTAATGCATCAATTTGTCCTGTTTCGAATAAAGCACGACCTTGAGCAGCGTCTTTTGGATATACCCATTCCACATCATTTGTCGATAGACCAACTGATTCTAATGCAAGAACGGTTGAGTAGTGATGATTCCCGCCTTTTAAAGCACCAATTTTTTTATTCTTTAAGTCTTCAATTTTTGTAATGCCTGACTTCTTTAGTGCAACAATTCCGACGCCTTCAGGATTTGGTGTGTCTGCGCCTACGTAATAAAATGGTTTATTTGATGCTTGCGCAAAAATTCCAGGGCCATCTGCCGCGTGACCGAAATCGATTGCCCCTGCGTAGATACCTTCCATTAGCGTATTGCCATGTGTAAATAACTCCCACTTAATAGTTAATCCTTTTTCTTTCGCGGCTTTATCTAAAATTCCTGATTCTTTTAAAATGTGAAGGGTATTTCCTTTTTGATAGCCAATGTTTACTGTTTTTAGCTCTTCTACCTTACTCGTTGCGTTGGTATTTGAAGGTTCTTTGCTATCGTTTGAACATGCGGAAAGAATTGTAAAAATAAGAAAAATTCCAAGTGTAGTAAACCATTTTTTCATCTTATTTCCTCCTAAATAAATCGATAGATTGCGTTTGAAATGGTAGTTGTTTTTGGGGTGCTCCCTTTGAATTGAAGAGCGAATAAACCTTCACCTTTAGAATTAATAATTTCTTGAACAATACCTTCACCAAGTGGTTCATAAAAAATGATATCGCCACCTTGTAATGAAAGCCGCTGTGCTTTGGCATTCCATTCTTTGTCTTCGTAAATTATGCCTTTATCGAGTTGTAAAGTTTCCTGCCAAAGGGTCGTGATTTGTTCTAAATTTTGAACGGCAAATGCTGCACCATCTACTGAAATATCACCTAATACATGTGGGGCAATTACACCACGTTGTTGTAGATCTGCTAGGCGCTCGTTGTCTTTTTCATCCCATTCTATAAAGAAGGGTAATGTTATTGAATCACTTGGTTTTCCGGCAAATAAAAGTTTCCATGTCACAAGTGTCCCATCTGGACGTTTTCTACTAAAATCTGAAGGTCCGTTAACTTCTAATCCAAGCGAACGAAAATGTTCTGCTAATGCCGCCAAATTATTAGAGCGTAATGCGATACGCTGTGGTCCTTGTTGTAGTTGGTTTTCGATAAACGTATCACGCAAGCTATATTTGATACTTGCGGCTTCCTTTACTAAAGCTTCATCAAAAATACCGATTAATTCTACATAGCTCAAACCAAAATAGCTTAGTGCATTGTAAGTTCCGAGATTTTCGTGCTTTCCTCCTTCAACAGCGTGTAGACTAATTGACTGAAATGCTTCAGCCGCTTTCTTAGGGTCAGGTGTTAAATGGACAAAATGATCAAACTGTAGTGACATTTATTATTCCTCCTTTGAATATAATTCCATAATTCCTATAAACATAATATGAATTAAATAATAAAGATGCGCCATTTGAAAGTCAATGAAAATTTAGAATATTTAAAACAAAAGGAGTATAGTAGGATATAATTTGGGTGATTGAACGAAGAAAAACTTTATAGAAGTATAAAAAGGGTATTTTGCCTATAAAGACAAAATACCCCTTTACTATAATAAAACCGATGTTAATAATGCTTTGTTTTACAATAAAAACGTTTCCCTTGATGGGCCGATTAAATAGAGCTCATGCATGGCGCGTGTTAAGGCAACATAAAGCAGCTTGCGATCGATGGCATGGTCGAAGTATGGTGTTTCAAAGGCGAGAACGATAACCGCATCAAACTCCAACCCTTTTGCTAAATGGCTCGGTAAAACAAGTAATCTTTCTTGATCAATACCGGATTTTTCATCGAGTAATTGTGCAGGTAGATGTGCATTTTGCAATTGCTTCACGAGCACTTCGGTTTCTTTTGTAGTCTTGCAAATAAGTGCGATCGAGCGATGACCATTTGCTCGAATGCGGGCATATGTGTCTTGAATAACCTGTAAATCGAATGTATCTTGCAGGAAGAATTCGGGTTCCTTGCCGTGACGAACAACCGGCTCTACAAGAGGCAGATCCTCCTCCATTTGTTCCAAAATTTGATTGGCCAGCGCCATAATTTCAATTGTCGTTCGGTAACTTTTTTGTAACGTTGCATATGTCGCACGTGGGAATAGCTCAAGCACTGGCGCCCACTCAGTTAATGCACGGTAGCTATGAATCCCTTGTGCGAGGTCACCAACCATTGTGAACATATCTGTTTCGAGTCCTGCTTTAAGTGCAGCCAGCTGAAACAGACTATAATCCTGAACCTCGTCGATAAAGACGACGCGCATTTTCCACTTGTCATCAATACCTTTTGTTTTGGCATGCAAATAAAGAAGTGCCGCTAAATCTTCTACGACCCATTGTTCCTTCTGATGGGCTTGTACAAATTGCTCGACCTCTTCCAATGTCCATTCAGGTGCCAATTCATTTAATAATATTCGGTTCGTTATAATGTCACGATACATCGGCTTTATTTTCGCCTTTTGGAATTTTCTCATATATAGGGAAGCAGTCGTTTTTGCTTCCTGTTTGATTTTTGGAATACGCTCATCACGCTCATCGATAAATTTTGTTACGATGCGACGACGCTTTTCATCATCACGAATGCCGTTTAGTGCACGTCCAATCGCCTCTTCATAGCGTCCGTTTAATGTAGATAGAACCGCTGTTGATTTTCGTTTAACCTCGGTTTGAATGACCTTTTTAATACGCTCAATGCGTTTTTCAATCGGCATATACTGGAATTCGATTAAAAACAACTTCTTTAAATAGCTGCCCTGCATAATTCGATATTTTTCGATATATACATCATCGAATAAATCCGCAAGCTGCTGTTCATAGCGCTGCAAGTAACGGTCCATTATATTTTGGTAAAGCTTACTTCCTTTTTCTTTTGAAATAATAAAGGTGTCCAGATTTTCAGATTGGCTTGCAATAATTTTTTCGAGCTGGTCATTTGGATTTTGTAGCTTTAATTTAATGCCCGTCGCGTTTTGTACATATTCGGCATAGGTTGTTTGGCAAATTTTATCGACGCCAAGCTCTGGTAACACATCGCCAATATAATCGATAAATAGCTGACTTGGTGCCAAAATCATGAGTTGCTCGGGCTTGAAATGCTCGCCCATCGTATAAAGAAAATATGAAATTCGGTGAAGCGCAATTGTTGTTTTCCCTGAACCGGCTGCCCCTTGTACGAGAATCGGCTGGCGTAAATGAGCACGTATGATTTCATTTTGTTCTTTTTGAATAGTTGAAACGATTTCTGTTAGGCGTACATCCGCCTTTCCTTCAAGTGCCTCTTGCAACAGTTCGTCATTTGTCGTTAAATCAACATCGCGGAAATCGAGTAGCTTGCTATGCTCAATTTTGTATTGTCGCTTCGAAAATAGATGACCGCTAAGCGCCTCATCGCGCACGTCATATGTTAAATCACCGAGACGCCCATCATAATAGACATTTGCGACAGGGGAACGCCAATCAACAATAATCGGTTCATGTGTGTCGCTATGGAATAAAGATGTTTTTCCGATATAAAGAAATTCTTCATCTTCTCCATCACGCTGAAAATGGATACGAGCAAAATATGGCTTTTGTCGAACGGCTTCGAGTCCTTCCTTTTGATTGCGAGCCATTTCAAAAAAGCGCGTGTTCGTCAGGATATTTAAAAAGCTATCACTAGAATCAATGTATTCTAAGTTGGCCATTGCTGATCGAATGTTGTCCTGCGCTGCTTGAAGATTTTGTTTCGAACTTTGCAAAATATAATCCATATAGTGTACAGTATCAGCAAGGCGTTTTTGTTCTTTTACAAATTCAGGATGTTCCATCGTCATTCCTCCTGTCATGTATATTCTCTATTTTTTATTAGCAAGTAAAGTTATTCTAGACCTATATATCAACAGCAGTGGAATTTACAGCGGTTACAATTCTTCGATAAAGAGTTGTAACCGCTGTTTTTTTTGTAGGTTATTGATCCTTTTTCATTACCACTTCGCAGCATGTTCCTCAATGCAACCAAGCATTTGCTGGATGTTTAGTATTTCGCCATTGGATAAGGTAATTTGTCCATCATAATAGCCAATCATTTGATGCACCTCGGAGCGGACGAGTTTTGCATTCGTTGTAGCAACACGCTCAAAAAACGGTGTAAAAGTAAGATGTACTAAATCGCTAAATTTAGATGTTATTTTCCAAGGTTTCATGAAATTGGTGCGATCGTATTTAAAAATGACATCCTCATGAATTTTCGTCATGACACCGTCAACAAATACTGCATTTTCAGTCATTCCTGTGCCATCTGTCCATTGACCACCAAAATTTAAACCGATGCGTCGACCACGAATACGCTGTGAAGCCATGCCCCAATTCCAAGTGGCTTCTCGTGGCCAAACACCACGGCCATAATCTAATACAGCAAAGCTTTCTTCTGGGTGGAATGTGAAGCGTTTGTCTCCAATTTTGACAATGCCAGATGTCGGTAAAATGTGATGCTTAGCGGTAAATTGGAAAGTTTGACGATTCCACGGAATGACTACATTTAAGGAATCATCATTTTTCGGATGCTGTATCGTTAACTCGGCATGTAAATGTTCGCCGTCAAAATTTGATGAAGTAACGGTTAAATGCGTATCGCCATTAAAATATGTAAGTTGAATTGACATGTCATTGCTAGCAAATTGTACGGTTTCAAGTACTTGTGTGGGCATTTTGACTTTTGTACCTAGAGGAATGGTAATCGTTTTTTCAAAATAACGTTGTGTTTCATATTCTAGGAAATAGACGAAGCAAACGGCAGCGTAATCCAAATGGCTAATTGTTGCAGAAAATAAAATATCCTCACCGTATACGCACCAATAATTCCATTTTTTCTTTCGCATGAAATGACCCGATAGATTACAATCGATAATCGGTTTACGTGCAAATCCGATTGCCTCAGGATTTAAATTCCCTTTTTTATCACAAAGTGGCGTTGGCTGCAAAATTTCCTTTTCTGCATGTTGCTTCATCAATCAATCCCTCCAAAATAATTCAAATACATCACGGCGTATTTGCATCCAGATTTTTTTTGAGTATGCTCGAAAACTCCCCTTAAAAATCTGTTACATCCGCCAGGGCATTGGACCAACACGATGTTGGTCACTCAGACGTTGCCGCACGACGCGACGTTCTTAGTCTGAGTTCTCCTACTTCAGCTGAAGCAAGTTAATACATACTTAAAAATATTGTAGCAGACATTTTAGAAAACAGTGTAAATTCACTCTAACTTCATACAAATATTATGAAGATCAAGTAAAAATTTATGGAGTGAATCTTCTAATATACGAAGATAAAACATAATCCAAAAATATTCGACATATGATGCGATAAAAAAGAAAATAAAAAAGGAGAAAAAAATATCGTCATTTATTATAACCGATTAGCGGCAGTTGCTTATGCACAGCGTTGGTGGGATGATTATAATCCGCAATTTCCGGTTTTTCAGGACGATTGTACGAATTTTATTTCGCAGTGTTTGCTTGCTGGGGGCGCGCCAATGAGGGGGGCACCCCCAAATCGTGAGGTCGGCTGGTGGATGATGGGTCTAAATGAGCGTTGGAGTTATAGTTGGACTGTGTCGCATTCACTTCGTTGGTATTTAGAAACGTCCAAAAAAGGATTGGCAGCAAGTCAAACAGATTCCCCGTTTGATTTAGAAATTGGCGATGTCATTTTTTACGATTTTCAAGGGAACGGTCGCATTGATCATAGCACCATCGTGACGAGTATAGTCGACGGTATTCCCTATGTAAATGCACATACTTCAAACAGTGCGAACCGACTATACACTTACGAAACTTCGACAGCCTACACACCACAAATGCAATACTATTTTTATAAAATTAATGATGTTTTTAAGTTGTAACTAATCTTACAAAATATATAAAAAAAAGCCTAATTATGTTATGGTAAAGCTAATGAATGAAGGAGGATTTAAAATGACATTATCAGTAAAAGATGCAATCACACAACGCCGCTCGATTAAGAAATTTAATGGACAATTTGTTGAAAAAGAGGCTGTTTTAGAAATTTTAAATGACGCAAAATGGGCGCCAAATCACGGAGGTCGTGAGCCATGGCGTGTCGTGATGGGGGCTGGGGAACAGTTGCCACACGTATTAGATTTACTACGCGATTTAGCCGTTCCAAAATGGCAGGAGCTTTCAGAAGAGGCACTTGCTACACAGATGCAAAAATTTACGTTAGCAGGTGCTTATGCATTCGTGTTAGTGAAAGAAGACATGCGTCAAAAGGAACGTTTAGAAGATTATGCTGCGGCATCTTGCTTCTTACAAAACGCACAATTATTAGCTTTGGAAAAAGGCATCGGCACTTGCTGGAAAACACCAGGCTTCTTAGATAATCCAAAATTCCGTGAAGCATTAAACGCCCAATCAGATGAGCGTGTCATTGCGATGCTTCAATTTGGTCATTATGATGAAGCACCAAAGGCAAAAGAGCGAAAAGCAGTATCGCAATTCGTTAGTGATTTTGGCGCGTAAAAGCTTTTGAAATACGATTGATTTCGCCTCGGCGTAATGAAGAGAAAAGCGAATGCTATTTTGCATGTCAGCTGACTGCAAGACGCATTCGTTTTTTTATCTTCGTTTAGTGTGTGGTATCCAAAATAGATCGCTTCCATGTGACGACAGATAACGGACTGACATCGTGCAATATAACAGCAAAGTAAAAGGGATAAGGGAGTAGCTATGCGATACAAAAGTTTAAAAACACGACTCATTGTAATTTTATTGTTAGTAGGAATTATTCCAGTGGCGGTTACGGGAACTTATAATTTTTTAACCTCTTCTACTAGCTATCAAAATGTTCAGAATGAAAAACAAGAGCAGATTGAACATGCGGTAGCGCAGCATCTTAATAAAGTATCTAATGATTTGAAATACATAGCAGAGCTGTATGCACAAGATACGCGTGTGCAGCAATTATTAAAGGAAACAAGCCGTACAACTCTTGATACAGAGGGACTTGCGTTATTTGAAAGCTTGCAAAAGGAACACCAGCTAACGATTTTAGAACTTGGTGATTTACAGGGCAATGTTCATCTACGCGGTCATAATGTTTCAAAATATGGTGACAGTAAAGCCGATGTAATGGCCATTCAACAAGCATTAAAGGGACAGGCAATTAGTGGGTTTGAATATGGTTCAAGTGGACTATCTGTTCGTGCCTTTGCGCCGATTAAACAAGATGGAAAAGTAATTGGTACGTTACAATTAGGGCTTGGAAATGAATTTTTAACGGACTTCCAAGCATTATTCCCAAGTACGGAAGTGGACTTAATCAATGAAGCAGGTGAAATTGTTCGTTCTACACATACTGATCGTATTGGACAAAAAATTACGAATGACTATTTTGCTAAAGCAATGGCAGGGGAAAAAACGCGATTTACAGATTCAAAACAACTCAAAATTGAAAGTTACCTGCCTATTCAAGATCCAACAAGTACAGCGGTCGTGAGTACACTATTGTTAGTCCAAGATATTGCTACAACACAGACAGCTATTAATCAAATGAAAATGACGAGTGGCATTGCATTACTTATTACGGTTCTAGTAGCGATTGCTGTGGCAATATTTTATAGCCGCACGTTAACAGTTCCGATTATTAAAACGACGCAGATGATGCATGTATTGAGTAGTGGTGATTTAGCGAGTCGAATTGCTGATCATAACCGACGCGATGAAATTGGAATACTGATGACGGATATGAAGAAGATGCAGGAGCATTTACACAAAACGATTTCAGAAATATCGCAAGCATCTACGACTGTAACGACGAAAAGTATCATGCTCGCACAGTCAACTGAGGAAGTTTCAAAAGGCTCTGAGGCAATTGCTGAAACGATGGAAAACCTATCAAAAGGTGTTGAAAAGCAAACGGTTGAGGTTGCAGAAATATCAGAAATTATGGTCGAGTTTTCTCACAAATTAGCGGAATCTACAGTGCAAGGCAATCAGTTAAATGTAACATCTGAAAATGTACTAGCCTTATCAGAAAATGGTGCAAAGTTGATGAATACTTCGAATGAGCAAATGCAAGAAATTCATCAAGTAATGAAGGAGTCTATGGAAAAAATGGTGCAGCTTGATAAGCAGGCTGTACAAATTTCATCCTTCGTTTCCATTATTGAAGAAGTAGCCAACCAAACGAATTTACTAGCATTAAATGCATCGATTGAAGCAGCACGTGCGGGAGAACATGGCAAAGGCTTTGCGGTTGTAGCTGATGAGGTTCGGAAGTTAGCAGAGCAAGTTGCCCATTCAGTTACGGAAATTACATCGATTGTGGCGACAATTCAGCATGATTCAAAAGAAGTGAGCACGTCATTGCAGCGCGGATATGGTCAAGTAGTTACTGGTTCGGAACAACTAGAAATAACGGCAAATACGTTTAATGAAATCCAAGATGCTGTTACACAAATGGCACAATTTATCACAATGATGATCCATAACCTTCAAGAAATGAGTCAAGAAGGAAATGAAATTAATGATTCCATGCAGGAAATTACGGCCCTTACGGAAGAAACAGCGGCAAGTGTTGAAGAAACGACAGCAACAGTAATCCAAACAAGTGCAACAATGACAGAGGTTTCTACGGCAACGGAACAATTATCCGATTTAGCAGAGCAATTAAATCGTGTTGTGAAGGATTATAAAATTTAGGATAGTGTATGAAATAATCTATTAAAACCAATTAACCCCCTCAGTGTTCTATACTGTGGGGGTTTGTCTATTGGCTGCAGAACGATAAGCGCGTGTTTTTTTTATTCAGAGTGTTTTTTTTACTCGCTTGTCTCATATAATGAACTGTTCTTTTACTACTATTAAAGGTATTCACTTAACTTAATTTAGCAAGGTTTGAACCATCACTAAATTTAATGCATATTCGGCATTCATCACTCACTTATTGAAGTGGAGAATTTCTGCTGAAGTAAGTTAAAAGTTTCATTCCCGCTATTTTGGAAAAAGGAAAGTATCGAAAACATTGGAGGAGTTCATATGTATGAAAATGAAGTGAAACGCTCGATTGATATTGCTTATTCCAAATACGAGATGTTCGAAAAGCTCCAGAAATTACGTACGCCTGATTTAACGAGGCAAAACACCATTTATATTATAACGAATGAAGTTAGTGAATTTCATGCATTAGCGCGAGATACACAAATTCAAATTGTCACAACACACGGTATTCGTAATCACATAAAAGCATTGTTTACAAAAGAAACACCTATTGAAAAGGCAATTCGCCGTATGCAGCTGTCAAAAAAGGAAGAAAAGGAATATATGGAAGTGATTAAGAAGGGAGGTATGGTACTTGTGTCAGGAGCCGATCCGTTTAATGAAAGTGAGTGGACGGGGCATACGTTGACGAAATGGATTACGAATCAAAAAAATCCATCGAACTTATTTATTTGGGGCTTAAAAGAAATCTATCCAGTAACCTTCAAACCGCAACGAGCTCCTCGCATGCCAGATATGGCTGTTGCAGGCGAATTTGGCATTCGGGATAAAGCGGACAAAGATAAAAGTCCATTACAGGATGATCAGTGCTATATTCGTGATCCGATGACAGGTGAGCTTGGTATTTATCAAGCACCTCATAAAAACGGGTAGGCCAAATAATCGTAAGTTTTCAACGTAAAATAGTTTCTAATCCGCAAAAATGACATTTTGACTAGAAGCCAAAATGTCATTTTTTACGATTTATTTAATCCAAAATTTAAAGGTAACTTTTCATGACCTAATAGTCATTAGCTAATTAAAAGAAAAAGAAGCCAATACTAATAATGATGCCTGAGTATACTAATACAAGTACACAGAAGCCCATAATATCTTTTGCACGTAATCCTGCAACAGCAAGTGCAGGCAATGCCCAGAACGGTTGAATCATGTTCGTCCACGCGTCACCCCATGCAATTGCCATTGCCGTTTTTGCGTAGTCGGCATTTAAAGTTGACGCTGCGTCTAACATAATAGGTGCTTGTACGGACCATTGCCCCCCACCTGATGGCACGAAGAAGTTTACAAGACCTGCAGCATAAAAGGTGAATAAATAGAATGTTTGTTCATTTGAAATAGAAACAAACCAACCAGACATAACTGCGGCCAAGCCTGAAGCCGTCATCATCCCCATAATACCGGCATAGAATGGGAATTGGAATACGATGCCTGATGTAGTTTTAATGGCGTCCTGAGCTGCTGCTAAGAAGCGTTGTGGTGTACCGTGTAAAATAATACCTAAAATTACGAAAATCGTATTCACGATGTTTAAATCTAATACAAAGCCTTTTGTCATAAAATGGTGACCCAAATACGTTAATCCAATCAGACCGATAAAGCCAGTAATGATATAACTACGCTCTGTAATTGAAGCGAATGTTTTTTCAGCAAGTGGGAAATTTTCCTTTTCCTCGACTAATAAAGCTGAATCTATTTCCACAATATCTTCATCTTTTGGCATTAATAGACGGTTGAAGAACGGTAATGTTAATACAATGACAATGACCATAAATAAGTTATATGTCGAGAAAATCGTTTCAGTTGTCGGTACTACACCCATGATGTCTTGGAATGGATGATTTTCTGTCGCAATCGATAACGGAATAGACCCTGCTAAACCGCCATGCCAAACGACCATTCCTGAATAGGCACTTGCAATTAATAAGCGGTAATCTACTTTTTTAACATGGCGTGCAATTTCTTTTGCAAAAATTGCTCCAATTACTAAACCGAAGCCCCAGTTAATCCAGCAAGCAATTAACGAAACGAATGTTACGACAATAATCGCCATGCTCGGTGTTTTAATAGAAGAAGCTATTTTCGTTAAACCTTTTTTAAACAATGGGCTATTTGCTAATACATGACCCGCTGCTAGAACGATAACCATTTGCATCGTAAATCCTAATAATCCCCAAAATCCATTTCCCCAATGGACCGTCATTTCTAATGGCGATGAATCTGTAAAAGTTACACCTAGAAGCATCACAAGGAATGTTAAAATTGCTACAAATATATACGGATCTGGAAGGAATTTTTCCATCAACGTATTTGTAAAACGTGTAATTGCTTTCATAAAAGTTGCCCCCTTTGTTTGTATCGTACTCTTAATCTACTAAAAAAAATGTCGAATTAAAATAGAAATATTCTGTGTATTCGAGAATTAAATGTTATGGGCGTTTTGTGGAAAATAGAAATATGTCGAAATTTTGTACGAAGAAATCCACAATAATCCAATCTTATCAACATGTTTGCGAGCAATAATATATGGAATAAAAGAGGTTTTAGTTATAACCGTAGAGAATAAATGAGGGAGTCCTATAACAAAAAGGAATAGAAGGTGTTCGCATGGAATTACGAGATTTACGAAATTTTATTGCTGTCGTGCAATCCGGTAGTTATACAAGGGCTGCGAATCAGTCATTTGTGTCACAACCGTCCCTTAGTAAAAGTATTAAAAGATTAGAAGAAGAGATTAATATAAAATTATTAGAACGCTCGACCCGCTACGTTCGATTGACGGATGCAGGAAGGATTGTTTTTGATCAAGCTAAAAAAGCTGTGCTCGCACTAGATGAAATGCCCGTGTTATTAAATGATTTAAAGCAAATGCATACGGGGAGTATTTCGATTGGTATTCCCTCATTAGTGAGCATGTTATTTTTCCCGGAATTAGCAAGAAAATTCCATGAAAGCTATCCGCACGTAAAATTAGATTTAACCGAACGCGGCGCAAAACTAATTTGGGAATTAGTCGACAATGGGGACGTGAATATAGGCTTTGTCGTGCTTCCTGCGAATGAGTCGTTATTTGATATCCAGCCATTTATAGAAGATGAATTTGTTTTGTTTGTACATAAGGAGCATCCACTTGCAAAATGTGAGGTCGTTTCATTAGAAGATTTAAAAGAGGAGCAATTTATTATTTTTTCAGAAGAATATTCGCTGCATGATTTAGTCATTCATGCATGTACGAAGGCAGGATTTATTCCGACAATTGCTTATAAAAGCTCACAGTGGGATTTAATCGTTGAGCTTGTCGCTTCTCGTTTAGGTATTACGTTATTACCGCGTTCGATTTATGAAAAGCAAAAACATAACGATATTCAAAAAATAGAATTACAGGAGCAATTATTGTGGCGTTTAGGAATCATAACAAAAAGGGATGCCTATTTATCCGTTGCCTCAAAGGAATTTTTAAGTTTTACGCAATGAATATATTCCGTAGTGGCATGAGTATTATGCAATATATGAATTTCTCTTATAAATTTTCCGTTTGTACAATATAGAAAATGGGTCAAAGGGGAGGCACGAGAAGATGGGGAAAGTAGTAGCATCTGTTCAAGAAGCCATTCATGATATAGAAAATGGCGCAACGATTTTAGTTGGGGGCTTCGGACTTTGTGGTATTCCAGAAAACTTAATTGCTGCTGTATATGAAAAAGGGGTTAAACAATTAACGGTTGTCAGTAATAACTGTGGAGTAGATGGTTTTGGCTTAGGTGTTTTACTCCCGAATAAACAAATTAAAAAAATGGTTGCTTCATATGTAGGGGAAAATAAATTATTTGAACAACAATTTTTAAATGGTGAGCTTGAAGTCGAGTTAACACCACAAGGAACACTAGCTGAACGCATTCGTGCTGGTGGCGCGGGTATTCCAGGTTTCTATACAGCAACTGGGGTAGGAACAGCCATTGCAGAAGGGAAAGAAGAAAAAGATTTTGAAGGCAAGGCCTATATATTAGAGCGTGCGATTTCAGGCGATTTTGCGCTTGTAAAGGCATGGAAGGCAGATCGCTCGGGGAATCTCGTATTCCGCAAAACGTCGCGCAATTTCAATCCACTTGTTGCAACAGCAGGTAAGGTAACGATTGTAGAAGTGGAAGAACTGGTCGAAGTAGGTGAGCTTGATCCAGATGAAATTCATTTACCAGGCGTTTATGTACAGCGTATTGTTCACGGTCAACCATATGAAAAACGCATCGAACGTCGCATTGTAAGGGAGGACGCATAATGGATACTCGTTTAACAATAATACGTCGCGCCGTAAAGGAAATTGAAGATGGCATGTATGTCAATTTAGGAATTGGAATGCCGACATTAATAGCCAATGAAATTCCCGCACAATACGATGTCATGCTACAATCTGAAAACGGTATGCTTGGCATTGGGCCTTACCCCACGGAAGATGAAGTGGATGCGGATCTCATTAATGCCGGAAAAGAAACAGTAACTGCGCGTGCAGGAGCAGCCTACTTTGATAGCGCAGATAGTTTCGCCATGATTCGTGGTGGTCATATAGATGTGGCCGTTTTAGGTGGCATGGAAGTCTCGGAAACAGGTGACCTCGCGAACTGGATGATTCCAGGGAAAGTTGTAAAAGGTATGGGAGGCGCCATGGATTTAGTTGTCGGTGCAAAAAAAGTCATCGTCATTATGGAGCACACAAATAAATACGGTGAATCTAAAGTAAAGCCGGCTTGCACACTGCCATTGACAGGAAAAGGTGTCGTCAATCGTCTCATTACAGATTTAGCCGTGTTTGATTTTGTCGATGGCCGAATGCAATTAGTGGAATTACAAGAAGGCGTGACGCTCGAGGAAGTTCAAGCAAAAACAGAGGCGCAGTTTGAAATAGCGCTGTAAGACGTTCAAATTTACAATAATAAAAACACGCTACTGTTGAATAGACATAGCGTGTTTTCTGATGGAAACAATTAATTATTTTTAGGTGCTTTATTTAACTGCAGTTGGATACGTTTGGCAGACACGTCCGATTTGTCCGTCTGTTAGGCGAACCTTGATGCCGTGCGGATGTGAGCTACTATTAGTTAGTAAATCCTTCACAACACCACGCGTTTTTTTACCTGTACGTTGATCTTGTTTGAGTACGATATCGACTTGCAAGCCTGCATACACGTCGCCTCGATTTTTCCCGTTCATTGAATCTCTCCTTTTCGTAATTGTTTTAGTAGTATAGCATGTTAAATGAAAAAAGCCTCGAACGAATCGAAGCTCCTTTAGTGAAACGGATTATAAAATCGTCCGTTATTCACAAAGAAAAAGGTAACTGTCACAGCGAATAACAGAATACAAAATCCAATCGCAATAAAGTCTTTTCCAGAATAAGCTTTCTCAGAATACCAAGTACGTTTTTTATTTTGGCCAAAGCCACGCATATCCATCACATTACTAATCGTCTCAATTTTCTCAAGGCTCGAGAAAATAAGGGGAACGATAATTGCTACGATATTTTTTATGCGTTTCCCGAATTTTTCATTTCGTGATAAATCGACACCACGTGCTTGCTGCGCTAGTGAAACCGTCTGATAATCACGTTGAATTTCAGGGATGTAACGCAAAGCAATCGCAACTGCATAGGAAAGTCGGTAGCTAACTCCAATTTTATTGAGTGAAGCCGCAAACTCACTTGGCTGCGTCGTCAAAATAAATAGCAGTGCAGGGGGAATAACAACAAAGTATTTTAATGTAATATTTATTTGATAAAAAAGCTGTTCAAGCGTCAATTTATAGCGACCCCATTCACCCGTTAGTAGTGTTTCGGTGCCATATATTTTTAACCCTTGATTCGGGTCAAATATGAAAATCGCCACGTTATTTAACAGTAAAAATAACAAAATAAATCCTAGCACAAAGGCTATTTCACTTAATTTAATTTTTGAAATGATAAATAAAAGAATACTTACAATTAAAAATCCAATTAAAATACGCGTATCATACGTAAGCATTGCTGCAGTGGACCATAATAAGAAACAAATAAGTTTTGTTGCTCCAGTTAAACGATGGAGAAAAGAGTCGCGCTCAATATAACTAAGCATCTCATTAGCCATTTGTAAGCACTCTCCTTTCGTACTGAATAAAGCACTCTACTAGTTCGAAAGGTTCGGTTAATCCCAATCTCGTTGCAACGGTAAAAAGGGAAGACTCCTTCAAATTTGCCTGTGCTACTAATGATAAATTGGTCAGCACTTGTGAGGGTTTTTTATCGGCTATCAATTGCCCATCATGTACAACGATTGTTCGGTTTGTGTATTCAGACATTAAATGCATATCATGTGTAATAACGATGACTGTCGTGCCATTTTTCGTCAAGGATTGTAGAAATTCCATCAGCTCTTTTGCATGCTTATAATCTTGACCAGCAGTTGGTTCATCTAAAATGATAATGGAAGGATTAAGTACTAATATAGCGGCAATAGCAACACGACGCTTTTGCCCATAACTAAGCGCGGAAATCGGCCAATTGCGGAATGGGTACAGGCCACAAACTTTTAATATCTTCAAGACACTCACTTCAATTTCTGCTTCATCTACATTTCGCTGACGTAATCCAAACGCCACTTCATCGAAAATTTTCGGTTGTGAAAACATCTGATTAGGATTTTGCAGAACGAAGCCTACCTTTTCAGCACGTAATTTCAATGAATCTTTTTTTGCATCGGCCCCATTTATTAAAACCTTACCTTGCTTTACTTTTTCAAAGCCACAAATGCATTTCGCTAACGTCGATTTTCCTGCTCCATTCGTACCAACAATGCTAATAAATTCCCCAGCTTGAACGCTAAAATCGATATTTCGCAAAGTTGGTTTCTTCGCCTTGCTATACGTAAACGTAACGTCTTGTAAGCGCAGCACTTCCTCATAATTTGGCTGCGCGAGACTTTGCTTAGACTCCAGCTGAAGCCAATTCGAAATTTCAGTTTGATACGCTTCAATGTCGAGCTGCTGCAAAGTGTCTAAATGATTTAATGTCGAAATATCCACCCCAGCATATTTAAGTAAACGAATATAAAGTGGTTCACGAATATCATTTTCAGCCAGTAAATTCGTTTGTAATAGCTTAGCAGGAGACAAATCAGCAATAATTTCCCCATTATTTATTAAAATAATGCGATCAATAGGTTGGGATAAAACATCCTCTAAACGATGCTCAACTAAAATAATCGTCTTTTGGGTTTCTTCATGTAAACGCTCAATTAATGCCATTGCTGATTTCCCAGTAGCAGGATCTAAATTGGCAAGTGGCTCATCAAATAATAAAATATCAACATCATTTACGAGCACTCCAGCCATCGCTGTACGCTGCTTTTGCCCACCTGATAGTTCGAAAATTTGATGCTGTAGATGGGCTTCGATTTCGACTTGTTTCGCAGCATGCATAACCATTTCTTTCATTTGTTGCTGTGGAATCATATCATTTTCCAAAGCGAACGCTATATCTTCCGCGACCGTTAACCCGATAAATTGGCTGTCAGTATCTTGAAGTACTGTCCCAATTTTTTTTGATTGTTCGAACAATGAAAAGGAGGTTGCGGGTTTTCCGATAATATCCAACTTGCCTGTATATTTACCGTTGTAACGCTCTGGAATTAAACCGTTAAGACAATGTGCTAACGTGCTTTTCCCAGAACCAGAGGGCCCAACGATACAAATTTTTTCACCTTCATAAATCGTTAAATCAATATTTTGCAAAGTAGGCTTTTGCTGACTGTCATATTGAAATGTAAAATTCTCGAAATGAATGATAGGTTGCACCTAATTCACCAGCCTATTCTTCGTAGCTTAAACTACCTTTTTGTGTACGTGTTTTTGCATAAGTAATTAATAATAATGTCCCGATAACTCCAACAGCAAGAATGTTCCAAAGAGCTGCAATGACACCTTGTGTGAAAACTTTATTCGCAGGTTCCGCGTAAATTAAAATATCTAACACTGGCGCAATTAATCCCCAACCTATTAATTGAACAACAGTTTGCACGATGTTAAATGAAATAATCGTTTTTTTCGTAAATGCTTCAGCACCAATTTTGAATTTGTTAAAGAATAAACCAATACCTAAACCAATAAAACCTGAAACAATCACCCAGCTCCACCATGCAGAGCCATAAGCCGTAATATCTTTTAGTGCATGACCGATGAAACCAACAAAGAAGCCTGCAATCGGACCAAAAACTGCTGCGATTAGCGCTAAAAATGCATAAGATGTTTGAATTTCTGTATTCGGAATCCCTGTTGGAATAATGACAAAACGGGCTAAAATGAAGAATAATGCCGTACCTACACCAATAGCAACGATTGTTTTTGTATTAAAAATAGATTTTTTCATATGAATCTCCTCCTTTATTTTAAGTATATAAGATTTTGGGTGTTTTTCGAATAGTAACTTCCCAATTCGTACCCGAACCGATTCTGTATGCGTTTGCAAAGGAGCCTTGATTGATAGCAACACCTAAGTTATCTAGTGAGTTGACGTAAACAAGGGGCTCACCGATATGAAGATCAGCAAAAGATCGGCCGTATGTCACGATATTTTTATAGATATTTCGTCCGTCTGTTGTAATGGTTAGCTCAAATTGATCGCCATACGTGACTGCGATATTTTTGAATTGTTCACGTGAAATATTTGTCCAAAGGTTTCCGAATGGTTTGTCAACAATATCGATAATCCCTTTCACAATTTCTCCCTCTTGAATGGACTCTTTAATAGGGAGCTCGTGAATCTCATCAATGCTGTATACAGGACCAACTTCCTCATAGGAAATGACTCCAGAAGCAAGTCGAGCACCAGTATAGGCAAAAATGTCTCGACCGTGGAAGGTATGTGATTCTCCTGAATTTGGTAAACGATTAATTGTTTCATCAATTTCACGAGCTTCTGTAATGCCAAAGTAACGCTTAATATGTGTGAGTGTTCCGTTGTTTGGTGTGACGATATATTGACCACCCGTTGTTTTGGCAACAACAGCAATTCGATCTGATCCAACACCAGGATCTACAATCGAAATAAACACGGTACCTTTAGGCCAATACTGCACGGTTTGTAAAAGTCGGTAACTACCTTCCCAAATGTTAAATTGCGGAATGTGATGCGTTAAGTCGGAAATCGCCAAATTGCTATCGACTCCATAAGAAACGCCATACATAGCACTGACTGCACCATCGCTTAAACCAAAATCCGATTGAAATACTAATAATTTTTTTGTCATTTTTGTTCCTCCATCACTTGTTTTTTGTGAATGCATGAATTTTGGACAATAAAAAAGTCCCTAAATACGCAACAATAGCGTATTTAAGGACGAATTTATCATCGTGGTACCACCTTAATTTACTGGAAACAGCCTCCATTCAGCACGCGAATGCCTAGGTATTGATAACGGATACCAACCCGTCTCGCCTACTATAAGTTCAGCTTGCCGCTCAGAGGCCATGTTCATCTGTTTTAGTTTGACCTCCTTTCAGCTACCGAGGCTCTCTTATGCAAACTTCCACAAATTACTCTTCTCTTCAATGCGATTTTAATCATAATAAATATTATAAATATTCTGACAAAAATTTCAAGCATTTTTTATGGGGATTATAGGAAATGAAAAAGAGACTTTAGAATCGTTAATAATGCTGGTTTTCCAATATTAATTGTATGTTAGTTTCGGTGCTGTGAAAGAAAGGTACTTCACTAAATAGATGACATTGCTGTTAACATATTAAATAATCTCCAAAGCAACCTGACCAATTAATAATACTAGAATAATAGTCAATAGCCATTTTGCAAATCGTAATGGTATTTTTGCTACGATGAGTAAGGCAATTTGTGTACCTATAATAGATCCAGTAGCTAGAGCGATTGCATAATCCCATTGTAAGAAACCTGTTTGATAAAAAACAATAAATGCTCCTAAACAACTTCCGAAATTCAATACTCGACTCATCTGTGTCGCCTTAACATACGTAAAGCCAGATTTCAGGAAATATAAAATACTGAATGAAGAGGAACCTGGGCCAAATCCACCGTCATAAATTCCGATAAAAAATGAAACAATGGAGATGCGAGCGGGGTCTTTACTATCTTCATTCTGATTCGATGCCTCGTTGTACCATTTATTGCTTTTTAAAGAAAGACCTAATGCAAATAGAAGTAAAAATAGCGCAATCGAATTCAGCCAACTTTCAGGAATGCAAGACGTCACGAATGCCCCAATGCCACCGCCTATTATTGAATATACGATGTATTTTCTGATTGTTGTCCACTTCAATTCTCTCGCCTTCAGTAAAACAAATAAACTAGATAATGAGGCAATTCCAGATGAAAATTTGTTTGTTGCAATACTAAATTGAATCGGAATCCCAAGAAGCATCATTGCAGGTAATGTAATTAATCCGCCACCACCAGCTAATGTTCCAATAAATGAAGCAATAATTCCAACACCGATTAAAATAAGTAAAAACTCCGTACTGGATGAAGAATTTATTTGTGTTAATAATAAAATTCCAATAAACAAAATTGTTGCTAGTCTAAGAAAAATCCACATGTCAGTTCCTCTATTTTTTTATTTAAAAGTAACGCTTCTCAAACCATAAATCTTATCAATGTTGATGAACTAGCCGTAACTATTCAAATTTACTAATTCGAAAAAGAAAAGGATACTTTACTTAATAAGAAAGCTCGTTCCATTGCAATGAACATGGAACGAGCCTTCACTCATTTAATGGTTAAGCATGATGCAGCCCGGCAAATACGCCTTCTTTTTCTAATAGTTCCTCATACGTACCTTGCTCTTCAATGCCATTTGGAGTTACGACGAAAATATAGTCCGCATCCCGGATTGTTGCCAAACGGTGCGCAATAATAACGGTCGTACGGTCTTTCGCCAAATCGCTTAGTGACTGCTGAATAACGCGCTCAGTTGCCGTATCAAGGGCAGACGTCGCTTCATCCAATATTAAAATCGGTGGATTCTTCAAGAACATCCGAGCAATTGCAAGTCGCTGTTTTTGCCCGCCAGATAATTTAAGTCCGCGTTCACCAATTTCAGTTTCAAAGCCATCTGGCAGCTGCTCGATGAATTCAAGTAAATTCGCCTTTTCCGCAGCTTGTAAAATTTCTTCAAAACTTGCTTCGAGATTACCATATCCGATGTTTTCACGAATTGTACCAGTAAATAAGAATACATCCTGCTGTACGGTACCGATCTGCTGACGTAATGATTCTTGCGTAAGGTCACGAATATCATTTCCATCAATCGTAATCTCACCATCTGTCACATCATAAAAGCGGGGGATTAACGCACTAATCGTCGTTTTTCCTGAACCCGATGGCCCAACGAATGCTACCGTTTTCCCCGCAGGCACTTTAAATGACATATCCTTGAGCACTTGCTTACTATCCGCATAGTTGAAGCTCACGTTTTTAAATTCAATATCGCCATTTAATTGATTCACCTCAAGTGCATTCGGACGGTCCACAATCGAAGGCTCCTGATCAAGTAAATCGCAAAACCGTTTAAAGCCCGCCATCCCTTTTGGATACATTTCGAGAAGGGCACTAATTTTATCAATCGGCTTAATTAATACATTCGTATATAGCACGAAACTAACAAATTCCCCGTAAGACAACTTATTTTGATAAGATAGCCAAGCTCCGACAACAAGCACCGTCAGCGTCATTAAACGCGTCACAATATAAATACTTGAATGCGTGCCCGCCATTACTTTATAGGCATAAAGCTTCGCCTTTCGGAACAAGCCATTTTGCGATTTAAAACGCTCTTTCTCAAACTCCTCATTGGTAAATGATTTCACAACGCGAATACCTGAAAAACTATCCTCAACGCGTCCATTCACGTTGGCAATCTCACTATACATGACTGTCCAACCTTTTTTCATGCGCTTATTGCTCATATACATCACAATAATAAGGAACGGCACCATAATTAAAAGAATGAGCGCTAATGTTGTATTGATATTGAACATGATCGTAAATGCCCCGATAAAGGTCATAACAGCAATGAACAAATCCTCAGGCCCATGATGCGCAAACTCCCCAATATCAAATAAATCGTTCGTAATGCGGCTCATTAAATGCCCAGTTTTCATATTGTCAAAAAACGTGAACGGCTGACGCTGCACATGATTGAACAACTGCTGACGCATATCCGTTTCAATATTCGTCCCAAGCTTATGCCCTAAATAGTTGACGACATAGTTCAAGCCCGTACTAATAATGTACGTAATGAGCAGTAAAATACTAATCTTTACAATCATTCCCCAATCGCCAGTTGGTAGTAGCTTATCAATAAACCACTGCACCGCCATTGGGAATAAAAGTTCTAGCACCGCCACAAAAATTGCGCTCGAAAAGTCGATGATAAACAAGCGTTTATGTGGTTTGTAGTATGTAAAAAATCTTGTAAGCATATCTGTTCCTTTCTGTGTTTATCACGCGGAAATTAAATGCGCGATAAATGTAGTATATTTCAGTGAAAATGATTATTAATTAGATTATAGCATTTATGTGGGGGAATTTTCGAGAGGCGAAATGATGGAAGTTCTTAAATGAATTCAAATCTTATTAGAGCTATAAAAGAAGTGGTAAACTATATAAAACGATAGATCGAAGGGTGTCCGTATGAATTTTTATATTGTAATGCAAGGTCGAACATATGATGAGGCAAAAGATAAACAAGTGATTTGGTGTTCGATTTTCGATAATAGTGGGAAAACACCACATTCATGGGAACGAATGAAAGAAGTAAAAAAAGGTGATGCAATTTTTCATTGTGTAAAAGGTGAAATTGTAGCGATAAGTATCGCACAAGAGAATTGTTTTGAAGGAGTTAATCCGATAAATGAATCAGAAAATTTAGGGAATATGTTCGCAGCTAATTATGAGGAACTAGCAATTTTCATTAATATTAAAGCACATTTTAATTTCATTAAACCGTTATTACCAGTTAAATACTCACCATTTCAATCAACTGGTGATGGTAACCAAGGCTACTTATACCCTTGTAATGAAATGCTTGCAATTAAGCTATTGGAGCTCATTAGTGATGTAAACATTTATGAAGAAAATGAAGAACAGCTTGAATTTGCAATAGGCATGATTGCACTAAAAGAACGCAATACATTAGCACCTGTGTTAATTGAAACGGAAGCTGAAGCAAAGGTGAAAATTCGCAAAGGGCAGCAAAAGTTCAAAAAGCACTTAACCCCATTGTGGAACGATCAATGTGCTTTGTGTGGTATTACATTGCCAGCATTGTTACGAGCAAGTCACGCAAAACCATGGAAAGACGCAACAGATGAAGAACGCCTCGATCCGTATAATGGTATTTTATTGTGTAGCAATCATGATGTTTTATACGATCAAGGTTTTATCACCTTTGATGGGACGGGGAAAATTCATATTTCATCTGAAATTGAAAAAATGGATTACATAAAATATGGGATTCATGAAAAAATGCGTGTTAACCGTGTGGAAGAAAACAAAAAGTATTTTAAATGGCATAAGAGGAATGTGTTTAAAGGAAGAAAAGAGGGGATATAAAAATGGGCTATTGCTATGGTTGTATCCGTAGCAATAGCTTGTTTTTTATTCTTCTACTAAGTAATGATAAATATTGTATTGGACCGGTTGCTCTAAAATCATCTCCAATGTGACAACAGGATATGACTTACCCTTTTCGGTTACTTGATCTGGTCGAGCAGAATTAGGGTTTACTAATCCTTTACCAAGATAATAAAAGTCCTTACCTTCACCATTATCTTTCTTTACAAATAGATAGACATTCGTTCCATTTTCTTTGGAATGAATGAGAGTTTCCATTTCTTTAGAATGTAAGTACCTATTTTTTGTAGAGCACCATCTAAATGCTTCAGGTGAAAGGAACTCATCCATATAGTTTGTTTCTGAGCCATCTCCATCCTTTTTGTGGTAGTTTACGAATATAGGAAAGTCGCCATTTTTAGGGCGACCGCCATTAAGTGTACCTTCTTCGTTTTTATCCCAGTTTAAAATACGACATACTTCGCGACGAGAATATTTTTGGTAAAGTGTAAAAGGCTCGCTGTTGTTATATGCTTTATTTTTAGTGAATGCACATTTAAGTAAATCGACAACATACTGTTTGAAATTATCGTCTATTAACGATTGTTGAAGTTCATCGTTGAACGTATAAGCATCCTTAATACTAATAACAATAGGTTTTAATCCAAATTTTTTTCGGTCGTTTTCTACGAAGAAGTTTAAAGAAAATACATTTTCCAAAGAGGTAATTGTATCTTCATCATAGTAAATGGATTTAGCATTTAGCAGTTCTATAAACTGTTTCTTTGTTACCTTTTTTTGTTGAATAAGTAACTCTAGTAAAAGTATTTCATGTATACGTTTGCCAGATAATAAATCCTTTCCAATCATCATTAAAATTGCATTTTCATAATCAGTGATAGATGAGATAGGTTCTTTGATTTTTAATAAAAAGTCATAATAGGTACCAGCGAAGTTAATGATTACTTCAGGATCTAATGAATCATGTATTATAAAATCAAATAGAGTTGGGCTAGTACCAAGACGATTTTTTAGCTCATGATAGTTATCTTCTAAAATTTTCTTAGTAGACAATTTTGCATTTGAAATAGCATCGAAAATTTGCTTCTTCGCAATTTCCTCAAAGTTAATTGTAGAAACGCCTTGAATATAATCTGTATTTACCGTCTTACGGCGCACGTTATCTTTATTCATCGACTTATCACCAGAAAGAGCAATAGGGATTAAATAGTTGTTTTTATAGTTGCCGATAAAATCGATAATCGTCACATATTCTTTCACATCATGCTTTCGTAACCCACGACCAAGCTGTTGGATAAAGATAATACTAGATTGTGTTTGACGAAGCATAACGATTTGGTTAAGGAAGGGAATATCAATTCCTTCGTTAAAAATATCAACTGTTAGAATATATTCAAGCTCACCAGTTTTTAATTTTTCAATTGCATCTTCACGTTCATTTTGAGAGTTATCACCTGTAAGTGAAATCGTTTTATAACCACGCATATTCAACAAATTAGATAAAGTGCGTGCTTCATCTTTCGTACTACAAAACATTAGGCCGCGAACTCTATCTCCCGAAAATCCATAGTAAGAGATTTTTTCGATAATATGGTCAATCCGTTCTTTATGAATCAGCTTTTGTAAATCAGCCGTTTCGTCAATTAACTCACCATCAAGTTCATAATCTGTTACACCAAAGTAATGAAATGGGCAGAGCATCTCTTCCTCTAATGCAGCCTGCAGTCGAATTTCATAAGCTACGTTGTAATCAAACAGTTCATAAATATTGAATTGGTCTGTTCGTTCAGGTGTAGCAGTCATTCCTAGTAAAAATTGAGGTTCAAAATAATCGATTATTTTTAAATAAGAGTCTGCTCCAGCACGATGCACTTCATCGACTAAAATATAATCAAAATGATCCTTTGCAAATTGCTGCAAATATGGATCCCGCGACATTGTTTGAACGGTTGCAAATAAATAACGTGCATCTGTATTTTTGGAATTACCTGATAAGATACCATAATCATCGGGGTCACCTAATAAAATTTTCCGGAAATCTTGCATAGCTTTCTTTAAAATCTGTTCACGGTGAACGATAAATAGCATTCTTTTAGGCGCAGCATTTCGAACATCAAATGCAGACAAATAGGTCTTACCTGTCCCAGTTGCAGAAATAATAAGTCCTCGATTTGCTCCACTTTGACGAAGTAACCTTAACTGTTCGAGCGCTGCGATTTGCATTTTATTTGGTCGAATCTCTAAGCTTTCCTTTAATGGATTGGTCACATATAAAGGTGGAGAAGCTACTTTATTTTGGAATTCTGGCTTTTCATATAATGCATTATATTGAAGAATCCATTCCTCTGTTAAGGTAGTAGATTCTTGCCAAGCTTGTTCAAATTGATTTTTAAAATGATGAATGACTTCCCCATTTTCAAGAGAAGTTAAATATACATTCCATTCAAAGTTTGCTTTTAAAGCACTATCTGTTAGATTTGAACTTCCTATAATAAGGGAATAGTGCTGTTGGTGTTCAAAGATATAGCCTTTAGAATGAAATCCTTTTACATCTGTTACACGAACTTCTACATTTTTTAATTTCAATAATTCTTTAAACATTTTTGGTTGATTAAAACTTAAGAATGTAGAGGTTAAAATACGGCCTGTAATCCCTTTTTTCTCAAGGTCATAAAGCATTGTTTTAATTGTTGCAAGTCCACCCTCTGTAATAAAAGCAACGGAAAAGGTGAATGCTTTGCAAGTTTTCATTTCTTGTAGTAAAGATGAAAGTACATTTTCGTGTGCCTGATTAGATAATAATTTCGGTTTAAACTGAGAAGAAACGGCTTTATTTTGATCGATGAAACCTTTATATAATGAGTTTTCAAGCTTTTGTATTAATTGTTCCATTAAATCTCCACCCCAAGATTATTATTGTGTTAGTTTTTCGACAGCAGGTATATCTGCCGGTGCAAAATCAAGCGTATATAACATATTACGCGGTACCCATTTGGCGTCGGCATGCTCTAATGTAGTGGGGGTTCCTTTTGAAATTTTAGCCATATATGTTTCAAGACGAACGATAAATGTCCCATAGTCATATGTAGTATCTTCCACTTTTTCTCCAACTAAAATTTCGCAAGCAAACTCCTCTAATATTTCTCTGCGTAATGCTCGTTGAGGAGTTTCACCTTTTTCAAGTTTTCCACCTGGAAATTCCCAATAGTTTGGTAGTGACATTTGTGGGCTACGAAGCGCGCAATAAATTTCGTTTTGTTCATTTTCTATAATGGCTCCAACAACATGTATTTGTTTTTTCAATTTGAACCCTTCCAATCCTATGTATTACTCCATATTATATAGAAGGAACAAAGAATAAGGAAAAAAATTATGGAATTTAATTTTTCCTATATTTAATTATTTTGTTTGTTATAAAATTGTGTATTAATATATTGGAGTAAAAATAGATTACCCGGTTGTTATGGTACCAATGATGGAGATAGAAGAGTTGAAAGAAGAAGTATTAAAGGCATTTAATTACTATTTTGATGTGTCAACAATTTTGAAAAGTACAGTTTCGATATAGATACAAAATCGAGTTCTTTTCCTTAAAAAGGGAGAGAGTTCGATTTTTTTTACTATCTATGTTGGTTGTCATATACACCTAAAATTAATCCATCATAAAATAAACAAAAATTCCCCTGCATCCTCACATAAAAACTATAATTGTGTCAACATTTTGAATGACGCATGTAGCTAACAAGGAGCGCGAGGTTAGCCGTTTTTTTATTGGAGATTTCATAAAAATGTATATGAAAATGAACATGAAAAGATTAGAAAAAAGCGCGTAAGCTAACCCTTTAGGCACAGTTTAAGGTATACTAGATAAAGTGACTAATTGAGGAAGTAGGATAGAGAAAATGCAAACGCAATCGAAGAAACAGTTGTGGGCTCAGGCTGTGAAAACGGGTATTATTAAGTCGAATTTAATCCCGATGGTCGCGGCACTCATGCTTGCACTTTACACATACGAATTAAATTTTGTTGAACAAATTCCAACTATTATTTTTGCGACATTAGGCTCAGCGGCAGTAATTGCAGCTGCGGGTGCATTTAATAACGTCTATGACCGGGATATTGACCGAATTATGCCGCGCACCCAATCTCGTCCAACTGTAACAGGAGAGTTATCCGTCAAAACAGTATTAATTACCGCGTTTATATTGCTCGTAATTGGTACAGGTTTGCTCATTTTGGCTTCTCCACTAGCAGGTCTTTTAGGTTTTTTAGGTGTGTTTTTCTATGTCGTACCTTACACAATGTGGACGAAAAGAAAAACGATTTGGAATACGGAAGTGGGAAGTATTTCAGGTGCAATGCCACCGCTAATTGGTTGGGCTGCCGTGGCGCCGAATATTTGGCATCCAGCTGCTTGGGCATTATTTTTAATTATGGTTATTTGGCAAATGCCACACTTTTATGCAATCGCAATCCGTAAAAAAGAAGATTATGCTGCTGCCAATATCCCGATGCTACCCGTAGCAAAAGGGGAGAGACGCACGTATATCCAATCCAATATTTATTTAGTATTACTCATTTTATCGAGCTTTTTATTTTTACCTTTAAGCTTAGGACTGACAATCGTATCCATTATATTAAGTGCGATTTGGCTATGGATGAGTATTACGGCTTCGAAGCAAAAAGAACAGAAAAAATGGGCCAATAAAATGTTTGCCTACTCACTGTTCCATATGATGGCGATTTTTGGCACGGTCATTATTTATGCAACAGTCGGAATGATTTTAAACGCACTATAAATTATATTAAAAAGTATTTTGATTTTTCATATCAAAGTGCTTTTTATTTTGAAATAAAATAATTGATTCGTACCCAAGTTAGGGACTGTGAATATATGTTATTACACCTTTTGGACTAGTATTTCCTGTATCCATAATTGTGGTGATAAGTCAATTGTTGTATAACAGTTTACAGAATTGTGAACAGTAATTGTGATGAAAATATGACATTCAAAGGATGGTTATTTTTTATGAAAGAAAAGGATGTTATGATTAACTCGTCTTAAAGAAACAGCTTTATGACAAACTTACTCTTTCATTAATAATGATAAGTCAAGCTCAATGAACCTTAAATGCTATGTTCGACAACTTATATAACCTCCCCTAATGTTTATATATTTAATTGCAAAAAAAGGTTAAAAAACTCCGATGCATCAGTGGCATTGGAGTTTTTCTATGCGGAAAATTACTATAAAAAGGTACAGCTTGGGATTGCGTTACGCAATTTCGTGCTGTACCTTTTGATTTGCTATCTTATAGTTTCAACGACGCGACTTCAAACATGTAATCGCCAAGTACACGTAAGCCTTGGTCGAAGTTTTCTAAATGGAAGTGCTCGTTTGGTGCATGGAAATTTTCACTTGAAAGACCGAAGCCCATTAATACAACAGGTAGATTTAAAATTTCATCAAACGCTGCTACGATAGGAATCGAGCCGCCACCGCGTGTATAGGCAGTTGGTACATGGTAAACTTTTTCATAAGAGCGTCCAGCTGCTTGAATTAGTGGGTGGTCAAATGGTGTTAAGTACGGTTTTCCTTTGTCAAATTCAGAAATGACAACGTCTACACCAACTGGCTTGTGCTTTTCGATATGCGCTCTTAATAATGCCACGATTTCTTCTGGATCTTGATCTGGTACGAGGCGACATGTGATTTTAGCACCGGCTTCTGCTGGTAAAACCGTTTTAATGCCTTCACCAGAGAATCCACCGAATACACCATTAATTTCTAATGTTGGACGTGCCCAAGTTTGCTCTAAGTAAGAATATCCAGCCTCGCCGAATAACTCCTGCACGCCAACTTCTTCTTTTAATGCGGCTTCATCAAAGTTTAAGTCACGATAAGCTTGACGTTCTTCTTCAGAAAGTGGACGAACATTATCGTAGAAACCTTCTACTTGAATCGTACCGTGCTCATCGCGGAAGGATGCTAAAATTTCAGTCAGTGCATGAATGGCATTTTGCACGCCACCCCCGTAAAGACCTGAATGTAAGTCACCTTTTGCCCCACGAATATCAATTTGAACGCCTGTTAAACCACGTAAACCGTAGCAAACAGCAGGTTTTCCTTTAGCATAAAGTCCTGTGTCTGAAATTAAAATTAAGTCTGCTGCTAATTTTTCTTTATTGTCTTCTGTATATTGCGGAAGAGAAGGGCTGCCGATTTCTTCCTCTCCTTCATAAATAAATTTCACGTTTACTGGCAATGTGCCCTCTGTTGCAAATAACGCTTCTATCATTTTCAAATGCATAAAAACTTGCCCTTTATCATCTGAAGAACCGCGCGCAAATAGTTTATTGTCACGGATTTCTGGATCGAATGGGGGAGAATCCCATAAATTTAACGGGTCGACGGGCTGTACATCATAATGTCCGTAAAATAGTACAGTTGGCTTATCTTTTGCATGTAGCCATTCACCATAAACAACTGGATGACCCGCTGTTTCTTCTACAGCAACGTTTTCAATGTTTAATTTTTTCAGTGCATCGGCTAACCAATTGGCTGCTGTTCGCATGTCTTCTTTATGCTCCGACAAGGCAGAAATACTTGGGATACGTAAAAATTCGTTCAACTCAGCTAAATGTTTGTCACGATTTTCTGTAAAGTATACATTTAATTTTTCTAAATGGCTCATTAAAAGGGCCTCCTTTTATTTCGGTATTGGAAATAGTATAGCATAAGAAGAACGGGTGCGTCCTATTTATGGCAATCGATACATTTGCATCCACGGACATGAAAATACATATAAGTATGAAATACAAAAAGAAATAGAAATTCACAGCCAATTATGCGTACAATTATTATAAGGGGGGAGCAGAAATGGTTTATTTATATGTCATTGCAAGTTATTTCCTTGGTACGGTACTCACTGCTGCGCTCGTTGCAAAGCTAAAAGGTGTCAATTTACAAAACGCAAACAGTGGCAATTTAGGGGCACGTAATGCGGGTAGAACGCTTGGGAAATCAGCTTTTGTCATCGTTGCAATTAGTGATGGATTAAAAGGATTATTAGTTGTGCTCATTGGACGAATGCTGGAGCTACCTGAATTAACAATTGCACTTGCAGTCATTGCAGTCGTACTCGGTCATCTGTATCCATTTTGGAATAAAGGAAAAGGTGGAAAAGGGGTCGCAACAATAATCGGCGCAATGGTGATCTTTTCACCTGTTCATGCCGTCGTATTTATATTAGGATTTTTAATCAGTATGCTCATCACAAAAAGTGCAACATTAAGTATGGTGAGTGGATTTGTAATATATGGAATTTTTATTAGTAGCCAATTTGAAGCAGGATGGGTCATGAGTGTGGCACTTCTTCTTGTCATATGGAAGCAACAGAAAAATATACTAGAGAGAGTGAAGCCGGATGTATTGGAGTAAAATTGCAACAACTGAAGCAGAATTTGACGCGATTGCTGCCTTAAATTATGAAACGTTTGTAGAGGAAATTCCGCAACACGAACCAAACTCAGCTCGTCGTTTAATAGATAAATTTCACGAAGAAAACGTTTATCTCATTGTATATAAAAATACAGAAATTGTTGGGATGGTGGCGTTTCGAGATGCTCGACCATTTTCACTAGATCAAAAAATAGGAGACGTTGAGAAGCATTTGGATAAAGAGCTTTGTCATTATTTATGTGAACTTCGCTTGCTCGCAGTGAAAAAAGCACATCGTAATGGGCGCGTTTTTACAAAGCTGGCAACCTCGATTTACCGCTATTCCTATGATAAGGGATATAGCGCGTGTGTTATTTCAGGTACTGTGCGTGAGGAAAAGTTGTATACACAAATGGGTTTCCGTCAATTCGCACCTCCTGTTGGTACAGAGGAGGCATTGTATTTGCCAATGGTGTTAACTCGTGAGGCAAGTAGGGGGTTTCGTGAGCGATTACGCGAGCAAAATAACATCTTTTATCCTGGACCAGTGGCACTTGAGAAGCAACTAGAGCATTCCACGTTATCACATCGTTCAGAAAAGTTTCAACAAGATCTCAAACAAATGAAAGCGCAATTGCTAAATCTTGCACAAACAAATGTTGTGATTCCATTAGTAGGTACAGGCACATTGGCAAATGATGCGATGCTCGGTCAGTTGAAAAGTGAATTCAATGAGGAACGTGGACTTATTTTGGTAAATGGAGAATTCGGCAATCGCTTAGCAAAACAAGCAAAGCAGTGGGGTTTACAAATTGAGATGATGGAATTCGGCTGGGGACAACCGTTTGAACTGGAGCAAATTGAACAAAAACTACAACTTCAAACGTATCGGTATATGCTATTTGTGCATGGCGAAACATCAAACAGCACGATAAATCCGCTTGAGCGCTTAATCGTGCTTGGTAAACGTTATAACATCAAGCTTTGTGCAGATTGCATTAGCTCATTCGGGGCAACTTCATTTTCGATGGCGAATCTTCATTATGCAACAGCTGTTAGTGGTAAAGCGCTCGGAACGGTTGCTGGACTGTCCTTTGTTTTTTGTAAGGAAGCACCGACAAACAGCAATGCTCCGATGTACTTAAATTTACCTTATTATATAGAAAAGGAAATTCCTTTTACATTGCCACATAATTTCGTCATGGCCGTAAATGAAGCGCTCAATGCGTACCCAAAACGATTTGCTTTATTACAAAAGCGCATTGAGGATGTAAGGAATTCTGAATTTGCAAGCCTGTTAGTTGGAGAGGCCTATCCAATGATTGCAACGATACAGCATTTAAAAATGGCTGAAATCATCGCAATATGCGGACTGAATGGCTATTTATTGCACAGTGCAAGTGATTATTTAAAGCATCGCCAACTCGCGCAAATTAGCACAATCCAACCAAACTTCGAAAAAGACTTTAAGAAGATCAGTGAGTTATTTCATTATGTAAAGGAAACGTTGTAAGATATGGGATTAAACAGTAACTACTTGAACAATAGGAGGGGTTCATTTAAATAGTGCAAACAATTACATCCAAACTTACAGTATTGTAAGGAAATTGAAAGCCAATCCGATAGAGTGTAAGTAATGAATTTGGCAAAATAGAGTTAAGAAGTAAAGCACTTCATGAATAAAAACATTACTTAACTCATATAAATAAAAATCTATCGGAGGATATTAAAATGAATGAAATATTAACAAACGTTTACGATGAATATAACCGTTATATTTATCACCTTTGTTTAAAATTAACACGCAATCAAGTTGAGGCAGAAGATTTAATGCAAGAAGTTTGGGTAAAGGTTGTTCGCTACGAAGCATCTGTAGCAGATGTTGACCATGTTAAAGCATGGCTTACAACGATTACGATGAATACATTCCGCGACCGCTATCGCAAAAATGTTCGACGTGGCAAATATATGATGAATCAACCTGAACAATTAGACGTACCGATTTTAGATTTGGTTCCCAACAATGAGATTTCAACAGAAGAAAAAATAGAAAAAACGGAAATCACAAAAATTGTCCAAGAAAAAATGGGCCAACTTGATGGGATTTACCAAAAAACACTTTGGTATTTTTATGTTGATCAGTTTTCCCTTGCAGAAATTTCAGATTTAATGAAAGTATCAATCGGTACTGTAAAATCACGTTTATTCCGTGCAAAAGCGCGATTAAAAGAAATTTTACTATCTGATGATAGTCTAGCGGATACATTATTACCAGCTTAAATGTCCAACGCCATTCATAGAGAGTGGTGTTTTTTTGTGTTGATCAACTATCTATATAAGTTAAAAAAAAGCTTCTATCCCTTTGTTGTAAGTTTTCTATAATGGATTTTAATTATGTTGTGCATGTTTTGGCTGGCTAAGCAAATGAGTCACACAGTTTTGTTGCGCAAATCTGTACGATTAATCTTTGTGCTTTGTGCAAGACCGGGTCAACAAGATGTTGGTCACTAAGGCGTTGCCACAGGACGTGGCGATTTTAGCCTGAGTTCTCCTGTGTAAGTTTTGCTACTGAATCTTTCTGTATTAATTGCACCGCTACGTAGGGGCGGCGTCATCCTAATTAGATTTTCATCCCAATGGGAAAAAACATCTTATTTTTGGAGCTGTGGATGAAAAGGAAGTTTATAACAATTGCGCTTGTTCGATCCTTTTAAGTGACAAAAATATGATATA
Source organism: Solibacillus sp. R5-41 (assembly GCF_002736105.1). Lineage (NCBI taxonomy): Bacteria > Bacillati > Bacillota > Bacilli > Caryophanales > Caryophanaceae > Solibacillus > Solibacillus sp. R5-41. The sequence goes on from NZ_CP024123.1 coordinate 397,918, forward strand.
AAAGTGGGAGTAAACAGCATGTATTACAGGCTTGACTATATTAGAAAAATAAATTTTAGTGTTGAACTACTATTTTAATAAAGGAATTTAATATATGAAACTTATTTTATATTTGGAAGAAAATTATTAGAAGTCAGGTTGGTAAAAATTTAATCAGAGGGAGTTGATTGGAATGAAGGGGAGGCGACTCCTGCGGGAACAGCACGAGTGGAAAATCCACTTGTTTCGAGATGCATCTCGAAATAAGTTAGTTGGAGCCGCGCCCGCGAAAAGCGTTCGGACTGGAATGGAAATCAACTCCCCCTTTTTTGGGGGTGAATTTTTAAAAGTGGGATTCTTTAGTTCAATTTATATACATAAAAAAACGTCACTTGACGCGGGGTCAAATGACGTTTTTCTATAGAGAAGTACAATTCAAAATCTGAACGCAAGTACTCCGAGGTATTAATGGATTGAAAAAGCAACTATTATAATCTCATGCACTTTTCAAAAATCGCTCGAAGTGTTTTAATTTCATCTGCGGTTAACATGCCAAAAAGATGCTCAAAGAGTGTTTCAACTTGCTGACGAGAACGCTCTAATATTTCCAAGCCTGATTCGGTAATGTGAATTTGCGAAGCGCGGCGGTCGGTTTCATTTTGCGTTTTTTCGATAAAGCCTGCTTTGAGTAGCTTTGTCGTTAAAACGGTAACGCCACCTGTTGTCACTTTTAACTTTTCCGCAATGGCTGAAGGTCGTTTCGGTCCTTCCGTTGCTAAAAACTCTAAAATTAAAATATGCGATTTCGAAAAGCCTAGCTCATTACGACTATTCCATTCATTCGCAACTCTTCGTTCCAGAGAAGTCATTGTCTCAAAAAGTATAGCCAATTGCTCGCGTTTAACTCCACTCATTCATTGTCAACTCCACATGTAATCACTATTCTACGGCCATTTCTTGCAAGGCATTTAACTCAAATGCACGCACCTTACGTGGAATGAAACGACGAATATCCATTTCGTTATAGCCGATTTGAATGCGTTTTTCATCAAGTAAAATAGGGCTGCGCAACATACGAGGATGCTGTTGGATTAAATTATATAATTCTTGAATTGATAGTTGTTCGATATCAATATCAAGGTTTTTAAAGTCATTAGAATTTGTTGCGATAATTTCATCGGTACCGTCTTCAGTCATACTTAAAATATGTTTAAACTCTGCTAAAGTTAGAGGTTGAGATGTTGTACGTTTTTCTGAATAGGAGATGTCGTTTTCATTTAACCATTTCAATGCCTTTCGTGAAGAAGAGCAACTTGATTGTGTATAAATTGTTACTGTCATAATAATTTCCTCGCTTTCCCATATTCATTTGGTAATAGCTTAGTTGTAAGATATTTATTGATACTTATATCTTACTACTAAGGTAATTTGAATGCAATACTTTTTTTGTATTTTCTTTTAGTAGATGAGGGTGGATATATTAGTAGGAATTCCATATAAGAAGATATATGAACTTGCATTATTTTTGTGAGAGTTACACCTTTATAATATTTACCCACTGTCATATAAATTTATACGTTTATTGTAAGAAAAAGTTTCGGAATTTTATATTACATTTTTGTAAATTTAACTTCTTTCAGCGGGTGTTTGGACACCTGCTGAAATAGTTGAACTCTGGCTAAGATTGCCACGTCCTGCGGCAACGTCTGTGTGACCAACATTTTGTTGGCCTATGCCCACGGTTGATTCCAGACGCAATTATGCCGAGGCATAATTGATTGAGTAGAGAAAAGAGAGGCAGTTAGTTAATAAAAACCACCATTTTCATAAAGAAGCAAAATGATGGTTTTAAATGGGTTTATTGAATTCAGCTTATTGTAATTCTTTCGTTTCGCCTGATGTGAACCAGTCTTGTACGTTCCAAACTTTTGTAACAAGACCTTCATAAAATTCAGGTTCATGTGATACAAGTACGATTGTGCCTTTGAATTCCTTCATCGCACGCTTTAGTTCTTCTTTTGCATCGATATCTAAGTGGTTCGTCGGCTCGTCAAACAGTAACCAGTTCGCAGGATCCATCAAAAGCTTACACAGACGTACCTTTGCTTGTTCGCCACCAGAAAGGGAATTTAATGGGCGTGTAATATGGTCTGTTTTTAATCCAGCTTTTGCTAATGCTGCACGAACTTGCGCTTGCTCCATCGAAGGGAACGCATTCCAAACATCATCAATCGGCGTAATTTTATCTGCTTTTACCTCTTGTTCGAAGTAAGAAGGTGATAAATAATCTCCTAAAGTCACTTTTCCATCAAGTGGTTTCACTTTGCCAAGCATAGTTTTTAATAGTGTTGATTTACCAACGCCATTCATTCCGACAAGGGCAATTTTTTCACCGCGCTCAATTTGGAATGATAGCGGTGGAAGTAGTGGTTTTTCTTTGTCATAACCAATGACTAAGTTTTCCGCCTCTACAATGTAACGGCCTGGAGTACGTGCCTCTTTAAACTGAAACTCTGGCTTCACCGCAGTTTCAGGACGATCAATACGCTCCAAACGGTCCAGCTGCTTTGCACGAGATTTTGCACGGCCACTCGTTGAATAGCGTGCTTTATTTTTTGCGATGAAATCTTCTTGTTGCTTGATGAAATCTCGCTGCTTTTCATACGCATCGATATGCTGACGCTTGTTGATTTCTGCAAGTTCAATAAATTTTTCATAAGTCGCTGTATAACGCGTCATTTTCGTGAATTCTAAATGTAAAATGACGTCTACAACATCATTCATAAATTCCGTATCATGTGAAATTAATAAAAATGCATACGGATAATTTTTTAAATACATTTTTAGCCATGTGATATGCTCTTCATCTAAATAGTTGGTCGGCTCATCAAGTAATAATACTTTTGGTTTTTCAAGTAATAGCTTTGCTAGTAAAACTTTTGTTCGCTGACCACCAGAAAGGGCTGAAACATCGCGATCTAGACCAATTGCATCTAATCCTAAACCACGCGCAATTTCATCGATTTTCATATCAAGTGTGTAAAAGTCACCGGCATCTAATGTATCTTGAATTTCTGCCATATCTTCTAATAGTTTTTCTAAATCTGCATCTGGGTCGGCCATTTGCATCGTAATTTCATTTAATTCTTCTTCTTTTTTATAAAGGGGTAAAAAAGCATCACGTAGCGTATCACGCATAGAACGACCAGCTGTTAATACTGTATGCTGATCTAAATAGCCGTAATGTGTTCCAGGTAGCCATTCGACTTTCCCTGTATCATGGATTGTTTGTCCTGTAAGAATACCCATAAGTGTCGATTTACCAACACCATTTGCTCCTACAAGTCCGATGTGGTCGCCTTCAACGAGACGGAAAGAAACATCTTTAAATAAAGTACGGTCACCGAATGAGTGCCCCAAATTTTCCACTGTTAAAATTGCCATAGATAATCCTCCGATTGATTTTGAAATTTTTATTGGGTAAGAAAGTGATGTCTGTTTTAAAAAAATATAGTAAGAAAGAACATCATTCCGCGCTATTTTGCTGTGGTGTTGTCTTTCAAATTAAAAAAACTCGCAAGCTAATTACAATGCTGCGAGCTGCTTATTTAGTTCTGCAAGCTGTGCTTCCATATTTTCAAGACGGGTAAGCGCCTTTTGTACTGATTCCGCATGACCTACTGATTCTAGCTTTTCCATATCGCCTTGAAGATTAATGTAGTCCATCTTTAATTCAGCGATTTCTTGTTGTAACTGGCCTTTTGTTGGCATAATAATTACTCCTTTTCGAACCAAAATCAATTACGCCTCGGCTAACTCTTGTCCAGATTTTTTCGAGCATTCTCGAAAAGCTCCTCTTAAAAATCTGTGACATCTGGCAGAGGCTTTAACTTACCCCACTGAAGCAAGTTAATCTGTACATATTGTATCATACGATTGATTTTTTTGTCGTCAAGGAAATTATTAAATTATCGTAAGCGGAGAAATATTTAGGATAAGTGTTGTCTAAATTTAGGTTCGAATAATGGAAGGGAAAGTTGTACATTCATGCTTTGTTAGTATCGCGAACATATTTTATGTCTTTAAATATGTGCAATATTATGGCGCGAATAAGCTAAATCTAGAAGTAATGTTTGTAAAATTTCATTGTTTGTTAAAATATCGAGCGAGCGCTGCTTTTTGACAGCTCGTTCACGACGATGTTCATGCAGTAACAGCTCCATCACCGCATTTTGAATAATCGATTGCTTCATTTTTCGACCAAGGCCAATATGAATAAACCCATTTGCCTCACGAGAAAATGCATAATTCAGCTCATTTTCATGCTGAGCAGTAGTAATACAAGGAATACCAGCTGCCGCCACTTTGTATGGCGTATAGTTTGCGTTACATATGATTAAATTCGCTTCAGGCATGAGGTGGAGAAGGGCATCTGGACGGCGAACAATTTCAGTATTGCGTCGGCTTAATGCCATCATTTGCAAATCCTCTACATTATGTGAATAATCATCATCAATGGCCACCGAAATTTTTAACGGAATATGCAATTGCGTTAAGTGGCGGAGGGTGCGGTACGTTAAATTATTCACATCTCCGTCTTCAAATGCGACAACAATATGCGGTAAATCTTGCTTGATGGAAATATCTCCAGTGTCGATGATATGACTTGCAATCATCTCCAGTTCTTGTGATACAGCAAACGCATAGCTCCCTGCCAATTCATTCGCAAGAGGTTGTTCATGGGACTCCTCAAAGAGTGCAATAATATTACAATCAATTAGCTGTGTTCCATGACCAAAATCATCAAAATGAACTACGGTCGTACAAAATGGGCGAATGAGCTCAATGTGTTCGATATGAGTATCTTTTCCATCATGAACCACCAGATGCGGCTCTAAATTTCGTAAATGTTTTTTTAGTTCTTGCGGCTTTTCAAAAAGAAGTACATTCAAATCCGTTTTTGCCAGTTTGTCCAATAAACGCTCATTGGCCGTGCGAATAAATAGATAAACCGTTTCACCTTGATCTTGCAATAACTGCGCTAAAGTAGCTGCGCGCTCAAACGGATATGTGCCCTTTATATCACAATGCTCCACAATAAATACGATTTTCTTTTTTTGCAACACAATCCCATCCTTTCCACATTCCCTATAAAATATGGTGAAATTGCCGAAAGTATGTATAAATAGAAATAGATAAAAACAGTGATTTCAATTTTCCGATAATAAAGAGAGGGTGAATTAAATGTTAGGAATGCGTTCAGCTTTAGTGGTAGGCGCAACAGGTTTAGTTGGCTCGGCGCTTGTGAAGTTATTGTGTGATAGTGAAAAATATGCTGCGGTAAATGTTATTTCGAGAAGAAAACTATCTTTTACGCATCCGAAGCTCAATGTAAAGATTCGTGAATTTGATCAAATTGTGGATCAAGACATGGAATTTGCACATGAAATATTTTGTTGCTTAGGGACGACAATCAAAAAAGCAGGCTCACAATCAGAATTTGAGAAAGTAGATTTTGAATACCCATTATCAATAGCTGCACTAGCCAAAAATCATGGTGTTCCGCACTTCATTGTCATTTCTGCGATGGGTGCAAATGAAAAGTCATTTGCTCATTACAGCCGCGTCAAAGGGAAGTTGGAAAATGAATTAATCGAGATGAATTTCCCGCGATTATCAATCGTTCGACCATCCTTAATAATAGGAGACCGTCAAGAATTTCGTTTAGGTGAATTAATCGGAGCAAAAGTGCTAAAAATAATGAACCCGTTATTTGTTGGACCAATGGCAAAATATCGATCCATTTCAGCAAATCAAATTGCACTTGCAATGAAAATCATTGCGCTAAATGAGGGGAAACAAAGCGTAGCCATTTATACATCAGAGCAATTAGCAGCAATGCAAATGCCAGCTGAAGTGGAAACCGGGGATGCACCTTCAAAGGATGGATTATTTGATTGGGGCAAATATAAAGACAAGGATTGCCCACCTGTTGATAGAGACGTCGTATTTGATCGCAGTAAAATAAAAGAAGTAGATAGGAAAGACGATAAGTAATAGATGCTAAAGTGAATCCAATTAGATTGCATTATGGGGCAGAAAATTTAATCAGAGGAAGTTGATTGGAATGAAGGGGAGGCGACTCCAGCGGGAACAGCACGTGTGGAAAATCCGCTTATTTTTCGAGATATATCTCGAAATAAGCTAGTTGGAGCCGTGCCCGCGGAAAGCGTCTGGACCGGATTGGAAATCAACGCCCCCTTTTTTATGGGAATTTTTAGAAGAGGGATTCTTAAATTTAGTTTATAATAGACGGAGAACCGCAAAATCCGTATAGGTGGGGGACAATGGATTATTAAGATGGTAAATTTAGCATAGAAAAATGCTCATATAGAGGTACGAATTATTTGTATGAAATACTATTGTAAAAAAGTCAGACAAAAGACTGAAATTCATGTTTCTTAAGCAGTAACCCTATTAATCAGCTATGTCCATCTGATACAATATAGTATAGATATTAGTTAGATGGAGGAACATACATGAAAATCTTACTTGTCGATGGGACAATTTTTGGTCGCAAAACCGGCGTTCTTTTAGAGCAGGTTCAACAATATATTAAAGAGATTAATCCCGATTTAGAGCTAGAAATATTATACTTCGCTAATTTAAAGCATCAAATTTTAGATGGTAGCCCTCTTAATGAAGATATGAAAGCGATGATTCAGAAATTTGAGGAGGCAGATGGCTATATTTTTGCTTCTCCTATTTTCCAAGCATCCATCCCAGGCGTATTAAAAAATGCATTCGACATGATTTCGCCAAAAGCGTTGCGCTATAAGCCAGCTGCAATTATTGGAAATGGTGGGACCTATCAGCATCATTTAGTATTGGAAAATCAATTACGCCCGATTCTTGATTATTTCCGCTGCTTAGTAACACCAAATTACGTGTATACACATGCAGATCATTTTGATCAAGACAATAAAATTATTGATGAAGACGTACACAACCGTTTACGTGAACTTGCACGTGTATTTGTTCACTATTGCGAAGCGAGTAAAACTTTATCAAAGCAACCGGTTGATATGCAGTAAAAGCTTCTATATAAATGACAAAAATCCTGCATCTCCTTTAAATAGGGGATGCAGGATTTTTGTATTTGAAGTGGTGAAACATCGTAATAGTTTAGATGGTGCTAGGCGTTTTTTCGTGAAGACAAGCTAAAATGTCTTCTGCAACATCATGCGCAAGTTCAAGTTCAGAAGTAAAGCCAACACATGAGCAATTCATTTCACCTAAAATATACGTATCTGCACCGTTCTCATCTGTATCTAAAATAAAGTCAGCTGTCCAAATTAATGGTAAATCATGACCACCGAGTAGCGCTGTTATTTCCTCTAGTTGGCCTAAAAAACTGTTTACAAGTGTAGCCCATTCTTCGGGCTTGTCGTAGCGGTAATGTGCGCCAGAAAATAAAGTAGCGCTAAAGGCTTCAGCATCTTCTGCGGGTTTTTTATGTACGACATTAACCGGTTTGTTACGCAGCATGAATAAACGGATTTCGCCTTCTTTAATACGTGGAAGGAACTTCATATCAACAAGCATGCCATTTTCACCAACGATGTATTGCTCACAAAACGTCATAAAATGCTCCAGCGTATGATATTCAACATGATTATCCTTTGCTTCTGTACATTTAATTTGTGCTGTTAAGGGTACTTCTATAGCATTTTCTGCAAGTGAATCGACAACTTGTACACGCCAAATACCTTCACCTGTTGAGCCGCGATTTTGTTTTAATACACGTTCGCCAGTAGCAAGTGCTTTAGGAAAGGCGGATTTAAATTCTTCAATAGTGTAGTATGCAAACGTATCCTCAGGTACAAGTGATGTATGACGTAGTTTTACTAACGCATCTTTTGCTCCGTAGCCAATCATCGCATCAGGATGGGGCATACCAATCACACCCTCATTACATAATTCACGAAGCATTTCAAAATACTCGGTTTCGTACTTTAAGTTACCAGGATTAATACGAGACACATAGGCAGCTGCATGCTCTTTTACATAGTTAAAAATTTCATCACGTTTCTCCAATTCAAAAAATATCACTTCTGAATTTTGCCCTCGCTGCTTTAGTGCATCCACCATAGGCATTGTATCACCACGATAACCATTTGAACCTTTATCACTTCCACCTTGTACTTCAAAAAATATTACTTTTCTCATATGAGAATGCTCCTTTCAAATTATGAATTTCACTTCCATAATAACTTGTAATGATTGCGTTGTATGTAGGAAATGTAGCGGAATTGTTACAAAAATGCTTAGATATACGAAATATTGGTCTTTAAAGTAGAGTGGATTTGTAGTGATTAATAAAATGGATTTGTATTTTAACTTGCTTCAGCTGAAGTCCACCACTTCTATAAGTGGTGGACGAATACCTAATATGCCCTTAATTCAGTAGGGGTTCAAACCTGGGCTGAACAGAGGAAATCAGGCTAAGGACGCCGCGTCGTGCGGCAACGCCTGAGTGACCAACGTCGTGTTGGCCCAATGCCCGAGGTGGATGTCACAGATTTTTCGCGGAATTTTTCGAACAAGCTCAAAAAAATCTGGACGCAATTACGCCGATGCATAATTGATTGTCTGTTTGTTAGTATTTTGAGACGATTCAAAACAACTGTGAGAAGGGTAAAGTAAAAAAACCATTGGCATCACATATTTTCCGTGAAATAGTTAAATTCCTTTATTCCACAACGCAAATTGAAAATAATAAACAGTTTTAAAAATTAGGCATAAGGTATTAATTCTAAATAAAAATTTGCGTTTCAGTAAAAGTGAAGAAATATGAAGAAAATGTGTCTATACTACATGAGGTTCTCATGAAATTTTACATTTAGGGATAATATGAAGGATTAAAATTTACCAGGAAATTCAAATAAACCAAATTAGGCCAATTAAATAAAGTGCATCTGTTGATTGAACAGCAAGGCATTTTGAGGTAGCATTAGATTTCGTGTAAAATCAAACAGTTCTAAAAATTAAGGGGGCCAAAAAATGGAACAGAATATTTGGCAGCAGGAGCAGACACATCTATCAACAATTAGTGAACTCCTTAAAATGCATATAGCAGCATTAACAGTTCAATTGAAAAAACAAAAAGGTGAAATTGTCGAGGAGCGTACATTTGCTTCCTCTGAATTTAATGATGTTTCAGGGGAGAATGCGATTCAATTTTCGCAAATGTTGCAAACGATGCAGCTCCGTGAACGTGAATATTTGAATGTGAATGAGCAATTAGCAAAATCTAAAATCTTATATAAAAGTCCATATTTTGGACGGATTTCTATAAAAAATGAACTAGGTGAGCCGGAGCATTTATATATCGGGCTCTCGACATTTCGTGAGCCGGTTTCGGATGATATGCTCATTTTTGACTGGCGAGCACCGATTTCAAGTCTATTTTACGAAAATAAAGTAGGACCTTCTCGTTATCAAATTCCAGATGGCGAATATATTGACGTAATAATAGAAGGAAGACGCCAATATAAAATAACATACGACCAGTTGCTGCAATTATTCGATGCGGATATTTACATTGGAGATGAAGTGTTACAAGGATTGCTTGCAGATACGGCGAAGGAAAAAATGAAGTCGATTGTTGCCACGATTCAAAGCGATCAAAATGCCGTCATTCGTTCGTCCAACAAGGATAATTTAATTGTGCTTGGTCCTCCAGGTAGTGGAAAAACATCGGTTGCCATGCAGCGAATCGCATTTTTACTTTATGAATATCGCCAAACGATGAATGCGCGCAGTATTTTACTCATTTCACCGTCTGATTTATTTAATGATTATATTTCGAATGTACTTCCGGAGTTAGGCGAGGAAAATGTACAGCATACGACCTATTTCCGTTTGCTTCGCGATTTAAAGTTGACGCAATATAAATGTGAAACGAATTATGAGAATATTGAACGCTTGCAAAAGGCGGATGCAGAGGCGCGGGAGCATTACGCTTTTAAAGGCTCACATCCTTATACGAAACAGCTGCTTAACTATATTGAAAGTGTTAAAAAGGCGGGTATCCCGTTTTATAATTTGAAGATGGGTGAGGAAGTATTTATTTCAGCCCGCAAGCTATCCCAACTTTTTTATGAGAAATTTGGCGAACTCGATTTAGATTTCCGTTTGAAAAAAATTCGTACAATGCTGCACGCTAAGCTACGTGAACGAAAGCAAAAGGAAATGAGTGTGCGCATGAAGGAATTACGTGCGGTCAACGCTTATATTGGCTCGGATAAAGAACTTGAACAGCAAGCACATAATGAATTAAATAAGCGATTCGGCAGACTTGAACAAACGATTGAACAGCTCGGCTTTGTGAATATTCATAAAATGTATTTACAATCAATAACGTATACAAATGACAATTTATTCACACAGGCCGTACAGGCGAGCACAGCACAAAATTTGAAAAATCACGTACTTAATTATGAAGATTTGGCACCGATGATGTATTTACAATCAGTTGTGAAAGGGCTATATGCGAATAACATCATTAAGCATATCGTTATTGATGAAATTCAAGATTACTCTTATTTACAGCTGCTCACGCTAAAGGTGATGCATCCAAAAGCGCATTACACGTTACTTGGTGATCGCAATCAAATTGTGCATCCCCAAATGAAAGATTCATTAGATGGGCCCATTTCTAAGCATTTTAAAGTAGTAGAACTCAATAAATCTTATCGTTCTACAAATGAAATTACTGATTTTATGAGTGCGATTTTACAAAATACAACGACACTTTCCCTTGGTGTAGCGGGTGATAAACCACAAATTATTGAAACACAGCAATCCCCAAAAGCAATCCAGCAACTTATTGTGGAGCAGTATAAGGAGGAGGATAGCTTTGTAATTTTATGCAAAAATAAAGCAGCTTGCGAACAGTTATATGAAGCCTTAAAGCCACTTGTGCCCGATTTGCAGCTCGTGACAGAAAAACAAAAAGTGTATATGAAGGGAATCCTCATTATGCCAGGCTATATGGCGAAGGGCTTTGAATTTACAACGGTTGTGTTAGCGGATGCCAATGCAAATGTATACGTGGAAGAAATGGACGCCTATCTTCTATATACGATCGCGTCACGTGCAACGAGGAAACTATTCCTTTTAACGCGCGGACAATTGCCAAGAGCACTTGCACACATCGAATCGCAGCATTATTGCAAAGAAGTTCAAACGATTTAAAGGACTTTTTAATAATTCATTTACTCACTATTGCTTAGTTCTGCTTGAATTCCAAAACGTACTTGTAAAGAAATTTAAAAAGTGATAAAATTTCGAAAATTATAAAAAAGAGGAAGATCTAAACTTATGCAATATTCTGATAGCATTTTGTACACGCCATCATCATTCATTCGAAATATTTTAAAGGTGACCGATGCGGAAGATGTCATTTCATTTGCCGGTGGTCTACCGAATCCAATTTCATTTCCAATCGAGCAATTAAAAACATCTATTGCACATGCAATTGATGAAAATGGTGCGAAATTATTTCAATATTCGACGACGCAAGGCTATTTACCATTGCGTGAGTATATTGCGAATAAATACAATCAAAAGCAGCCTGGATTGGATTTTAAACCAGAGGATGTTTTTATTACAACAGGCTCTCAGCAGGCATTGGAGCTCATTTCGAAAGTATTATTAAATAAGGGCGATGGCATTATTATTGAGGAGCCAGGCTATTTGGGCGCAATTCAAGCGTTCACATTGCGCCAACCAGCATTTCACAGTGTGACATTAGAGCAAGAGGGTATAAATGTTGAGGCATTAAAGGAAGCATTAAAAAAACCAAAGGTGAAAATGGTGTATACCGTACCAAACTTCCAAAATCCAACTGGTTTAACGTATACAAAAGAGCGTCGTGAAGAAGTATATGAAGCGGTAAAGGGTGAGGATGTCATTTTTATCGAGGATGATCCATATGGTGAATTACGCTTTACAGGGGAGAACCTTCCATATATTGCGGCAGGAAAAATGGAAAATAGCGTCGTGCTTGGTTCATTTTCAAAAACGGTGACGCCGGGGATGCGCTTAGGTTATATTTTAACGAAAAATCATGAGCTGTTAGGTCATATCGAAACGGCTAAACAAGCATCTGACCTGCATACAAATATTTTCGCGCAATACATTTTGCATGATTATTTAACGAATAATGCGTACGAAGAGCATGTTGAAAAAATTACTGCACTTTATAAAGCGCAATCAGATGCAATGCTTACGGCAATGGAAAAATATTTCCCACCACATGTGACGTATACAAAGCCAGATGGTGGTATGTTTATTTGGGTAACGATGGAAAATGGCGCATCGGCTCTCGAAAAATTCCATGAAGCAATGGAGCAAAAAGTAGCATTTGTTCCAGGGGATCCTTTTTATACAAGTAAAACAGGTGTTAACACAATGCGTTTGAATTATACAAATGCGACACCTGAGATGATTGAAGAAGGAATTAAACGGTTAGGGAAGATTTTATAAAATAGTGAAGTAAGTTCAGTTCCATTTTAAAGGAACAGGACTTGCTTTTTTTTTGTTAAGTTCTTGTAGTATACTGTAATTACCATAATTTACATAAATGAAGGAGGTTGCCCATTGATAGATATTTCACTCAAACCTTGTATAGAGGCTGGAGAACTTTTAATTCCAGCGATTAATTTAAAAATCGAAAATAAAATAACGGCTATTAATACCGATGTTACGAAGATAAATTATTTAAAGCAGCAATTATTAAAAGAACAAAATATTTATGTACATATGCATGAAGATGGACAATACGATCGGTTAACAGTAGAGGAAACTTTTCGTTATTACACAATGCTTTATGAGACAAAGATTCCCGCAGAACAGCTTTGGAAGGAATTTGGGCTTCAGCAACAATTAAAAAACAAAGTAGGCGAGTTAACTTCAAGTGAAAAACGCTTATTGAGCTTTATTCAACCTCTTTTACAGCAAAAACAATGCATCGCTTTCATTGAACCATTTCAAAATTTGCAGCAAGTAGAACGTAAAATTATTATGCACTTACTATCATTGCTACAGAACGATGAAAAACAAATTATTTTGTTATCGAATAATCTTGAAGACTTAATTATTTCGAGTGGTGAAATTTTCAGGTTGAATGAACAAGGCTTACATCCTATACAAATGGAGGAAGAACTAAATGAGCCTTCCAAAATTGATACCGTTCAATTAAAAATTGAAAAAATTCCAATAAAGAAAGATGAAAAAATTATCCTCTTTAACCCGCCAGAAATCGATTATATAGAAAGTATAGAAGGGGATGTGTTTGTTTATGTGGGAGGAGAGTCCTTTCCTTGCACATTGACATTAAATGACTTAGAAAATCGCTTAAAACCATTTGGATTTTTTAGATGCCATCGCTCTTATATTGTCAATTTACAAAAGGTAAGGGAAATAATTTCGTGGACACGTAATAGTTACAGCCTATCCTTGCAAGGCTTTGCGAAAGCTGAAGTGCCAATTTCTAGAAATAAGCTCACAGAATTAAAGGATATTGTCGGAATATGATCTATTTCCTGGGGAATAATCGGTACCATTCATCAGGAAATAACGCTATACAACATGAAAACACAACCATTCACCCGAAATATAATGCGCATTTTATGAAATACCTTTAAATTTAACGTAACAACTAAATTGAAGGAGGGCATGCACATGTCAAAAATTATTGATGTACAAAATTTGCAAATGAAGTTCGGGAAGGAAGAAGCGTTAAAGGACGTTTCCTTTTCTGTTGAGAAAGGGGAAATATTCGGCTTTCTTGGCCCAAGTGGCTCAGGGAAAACAACGACAATCAAAATCTTAACTGCGCAGCTAACGCATTCATCTGGGAAAGCTTCCGTATTTCAACAAAATGCAGCGGACATGAATCAAGTGAAAAACAAGCAGAAGATTGGCATACTTACAGATAATAGTGGACTATACGGACGTTTATCTATAGAAGAAAACTTATTACTGTATTGTAACTTATACGGGCTACCAAAAAGTGCAATTGATGAAGCACTGCAATTTGTTAATTTACAAAATGAGCGCAAGAAAAAAGTGAATAACCTATCTAAAGGGATGACACAGCGAGTAATTTTGGCGCGTACGATTATGCATAAACCACAATTATTATTTTTAGACGAACCAACATCTGCATTAGACCCTGTAAATACACAGCATATTTATAAAGGGTTGCGAAAGCTTAATGAACTTGGTACGACAATTTTTTTAACTACGCATGATATGTCGGAAGCGGAAACGCTATGTGACCGGGTTGCGTTTTTGCATAAAGGTGAAATTCAAGAAATCGGGGATCCAGCGATGCTGAAAAAGAAATATAGTGATAATTCCTTCACTGTTGAATTAACCGATGGAGAGAAACATGTTTTACTTAATGGTCAAGAAGACGCACAACGATTATTCAATTGGATGAGTGCGCAACAAGTAGAGCGAATTAACACAAACGAACCATCACTAGGTGATATTTTCGTACAATTAACTGGGAGTGACTTATAATGAACATTTCAATTAAACGAATTCAAGCCATTTTCATGAAGGACTATAAGGAATTTTCAAGGAATTTTGCTGTTTCATCTGTCATGTTAGTTCCTCTGGTCCTTGCGTTAGTTTATGGGAAAAGTGGAAGCAATTCGATACAGACATATATCTTCCCGATTAATATGACATTTTCAATGGTAACGGCCTATATGCAGGCTTGCTTAATTGCAGAAGAAAAGGAGCGCAATACTTTACGTAGCTTAATGATGTCTCCAGCGTCAATCGCCGATATTTTACTTGGCAAAAGTGTATTAGTTTTTATAATAACGGCATTTATTTTAGGGTTCTCTATGTTTTTAGTAGGCTATACACCAGAAAACATTCCAGTGCTTGTAGCGGCGTTAGCCGTATCAACTGTTTTTTACATTGGAGTGGGGATTATTTGTGGATTATATACAAAAACGGTTATGGAAGCGTCTCTCGCTAGTTTACCAGTTATGATTATTTTCTCTCTTGCTCCGCTTGCAATGCAACTAGGGGAAACGCATATTGTTTATAAAATCGTCCAATGGTTACCGAGTTCGCAGCTCTTAATATTAGCAATTCAAATTTATGAGCAAGTGCCTACAATGGATTTAATAACACCGATTCTTGTCATGTTCGTTTGGTCGGTAGTTGCGATTATTATTTCAGTTGTGCTCTTTAAAAAGCGAACAAAAGATGAATAATTAAGGTGAAGAAACATCCGCTCAAAGGGTATATCTATTGAGCGGATTTTTTGATCTTCTTGCGTTGTGCTACTGACAAAACAAAAAGGTACTCCACGGGTGGAGTACCTTTTTTGCAACTAACTATATGAACTATTAATTAGTGAAAATTAAAGTTTTGTTACGTTAGTAGCTTGTGGGCCACGGTTGCCTTCTTCAACTTCGAATTCAACTTTTTGACCTTCGTCTAAAGATTTGAATCCTTCGCCTTGGATAGCAGAGAAGTGTACGAATACGTCGTTTCCGCCTTCAACTTCGATGAAACCGAAACCTTTTTCTGAGTTAAACCATTTTACTGTACCTTGTTGCATGAGAGAAAACCTCCAAAAAAATTAAATTAATCAAACTGTTAGTGTATTAAAAAAATTCACATATTAAAAAAGCGAGCGAACACGTTCACTTTTTTAATATGTGAATTCATTGTCTACATGCTAAGCAATTTAATTACCCTTATTGTATAACAACATTATCCAACTGTCTAGTATAATTTATGGTGAAAACGAGGGAATTTTTGTTTTTTCGTATAAATGTAGTGACAAAGTAATTGAAAATACTGTAATAATAGGATTTGTCATGAATAATGAAATTTCCCTACCATTTCAAGATAATGTGAGGGGCAGTTTGTGTGAAATAATTATTAGGAAATAAACCAATTTACACTCATAATTGCTAATATTCCTTTAAAAAAATCACAATAGTTAAGAAGAAATAAAAGAAGAACTAAAGGATAGAATTCCTCTAGTTCTTCCACTTTATTTGTCTACTTTAAAACCTTTTAATAAATCTGCAAACGCATTATTAATTGGTTCGTCCTCTTTTTGTTGCTGCTTCATATAGTTTTGAACAGCGCGTTTGTCTACTTTACCGCCGCCTTCTTTTTTACGACGGGCTTCGAATGCAGATAGTTTCTCGCGATGACCGCATTTACATACGAAAATTTGACCATCACCTTCGCCATGTAGCTCTAGTTTTTTCTTACATTGTGGGCAGCGTGCGTTTGTGACGCGTGCCACATTTTTTCGGTGACCACATTCACGGTCTTGGCAAACGAGCATTTTGCCTTTTTTACCGTTCACTTCAAGCATTGGCTTGCCGCAATCAGGACAAGACTTTGTTGAGATATTGTCGTGTTTATATTTTTTGTCGTTCGATTTGATCTCTGCAACAATCGTTTTTGTGTGCTGCTTCATTTCGTTAATGAATGCTTCTTTTTTCAACTTACCAGATGCAATTTGCTCCAGTTTCATTTCCCATTCGGCTGTTGTGGTAGGTGATTTTAATTCATCTGGTACAAGGTCGAGTAGCTGACGACCTTTTGATGTAATATGAATATCTTTTCCACGTTTTTCAATTAAGAATGAATTGAACAGTTTATCAATAATATCTGCACGTGTCGCAACGGTACCAAGTCCACCAGTTGATTTTAATGTATCAGCTAGCTGCTTATTTTGCGTTTCCATATATTTCGTTGGATTTTCCATTGCAGAAAGTAATGTGGCCTCATTAAAGCGCGCGGGTGGCTTTGTTTGACCTGATGTTTGCGCGATTAATTTGACGTTTAACGTATTTCCTTTATCAATGCGCGGCAATAATTGCTCCTTCACATCTTCGGTTGAATCGTCATCATCAAAGCGATTTTCATACACTTCTTTCCAACCACTTGCTAAAATTGTTTTGCCTTTCGCGACAAATTGTTCATCACCGATTTTGGCACGTAATGTTAATTGCTCATATTCAAAAGCAGGGAAAAGCACGGCTAAAAAGCGCTTAACAACTAAATCATAGATTTTGCGTTCTTTGTCCGTCATCGCAGAAAAGTTGACATAGCCTTCAGTCGGAATTATGGCATGGTGATCACTTACCTTACTGTCATCGACGAATGATTTAGACGTTTTGATTGGTTTGTTTAAGATTTTATTCGCCAAAGTACGATATTCACCTACCGCACATGCTTTTAAGCGCTCAGATAGTGTGCCTACAATGTCGGATGAAATGAAACGCGAGTCTGTACGAGGGTATGTTAAAACTTTGTGTTGTTCATACAGTTTTTGCATATAATTTAATGTTTCTTTTGCAGAGTAGCCAAAGATTTTATTGGCATCACGCTGTAATTCGGTTAAATCATAAAGACCAGGTGCGAATGTTTTTTTCGGTTTCTTTTCTATGTCAATAACTGTTGCGTTGCCATTGCCTAATTTTTTGACGATAGCATCCACTTTTTCTTTATCAAAACTACGTGAATTGCCTTTCGCATCTTGCCAAGTAAGCTTTAATTGATCAGATGTTTGCGCTTCAATGCCGTAATAGGTTTGGGCTTTGAAATGTTTAATTTCATCTTCACGTGTTGCAATAATCGCAACGGTCGGTGTTTGTACACGGCCACAGTTCAGCTGGGCATTGTGACGTGTCGTTAATGCACGTGTGGCATTTAAGCCTATATACCAGTCTGCTTCTGAACGCGCAACTGCTGCGGCATATAGATTTTCGTAATTTTTACCGGGTTTCAAGTTCGCGAAACCGTCTTTAATTGCTTTGTCTGTTACGGATGAAATCCATAAACGTTTAATCGGTTTTTTTACATTGGCTTTTTCAATAATCCAACGTGCAACGAGTTCACCTTCACGTCCTGCATCGGTTGCCACAATAATTTCATTAACATCATTACGTGTTAACTGAGCTTTCACGGCATTGTATTGTTTTCCCGTTTGCTTCATTACGACTAATTTCATGCGTTCAGGTAACATTGGAAGATCTTCTAAATTCCACGTTTTATATTTCACATCATACGTTTCGGGATCGGCTAATGTCACTAAATGTCCGAGCGCCCATGTCACAATATATTTGTCGCCTTCTAAAAAGCCATTTCCTTTTTTCGTACATTTCAATACATTTGCTATATCACGTGCTACTGACGGTTTTTCCGCAATAACTACACTTTTTGCCATAAATATTAACTCCTTTATTACCTTATTTACTGTTTAATATACCACAAGTGCTAGTGTGGAATGGCTTCGTGCCCACTACTTAGTAGCTTAACTAGTCATTATCCTATGTAAAAGGGATGTTTTTTTCTTAAATGTAAGTGCAATAATACTACGGATGACATATTGTTGTTTGGAATTTAATGTATTATTACAAATGTTAATGATTAATTATACAAAAGGGGATATTGATGATTATTGTGCCGTGTGAAAATACAGAGGATATTTGCCAAGTAATACATCTCGCCTTTGAACGTTATAAGGAAGATCCAATTCCATCGAGTACGTTAGTGGAAACGCCACAAACAATTGAAAAGGAATTGCAAAAGGGGATTCGCGTTTGGGGTGGACGAATAAATGAACAGCTAGTCGCTATTGTAAAAATTGTAACTCAAGCAGATGCACTTCATTTTTCTCGTCTTTCAGTTTTCCAACTATGCAAGGAAAAGGATTTGCAAAGCAGTTTGTTCGCTTTATTGAAATGCAAGCAAAAATGGAAGGGAAGCGCTATGTTACATGCAAAGTTCGAAGCAGTGAGGAAGGGAATATTCAATTTTATCGTAAGGTTGGATTCGATATAGTAGCAGAGAAAACGATATGTTAAGTGTGCATGATTATAAGTAATGGCGAAAATTCAATTTCGGTAGTGTGCATCGGGAAGCCCATATTCCAGGTTAACTCTGGATAAGTGGGCTTTTTGCGTGCGCAAGTTTTTCTGCTGGGCGACCAATTGCATAGCCTTGTGCATAATGCACGCCTGCAGATTGAATAAATTCGTACTCTTCCTTCGTTTCAATTCCTTCCGCTATGACCTTTGTTCCAGACTGAATCGCATAGTTTAAAATGACCATTAACAGCTGTTGCTGTGCAGGATGCTCATTAATATTTTGAATAAGTGAACGATCGAGCTTAATAAATTCTGGCTTTAAGTAAATAAGCGTTTTTAAACTGTTATAGCCAGAGCCGACATCATCAACAGCAATTCGAAAGCCTTGCGAACGATAATGCGAGAGGACACGTGAAAACTCTTCAAAATCCGTCACCGCACTGCGCTCCGTTAGCTCAAACACCACTTGTTCCGGCTCGATGTTTAAAGAATTTAACAGTGTCAATGTTTCACCACTCTGGTAATTTTTATCGAGTAATATGTTTGGATGGATATTTATAAACAACGTGAAATTTTCTTCGGGGAATGTTTGGTGAAGTCTTTCATGGTATCGAAGCAATGATAAATTTCGGCAAAGGCATTCAAATGAAAAAACACGATTCGTTTGACCTACAAATTCGTAAAAGATATCTGGATTTTTAAAAAGGTTTGTACGAAAAGGGCGATTAAGTGCTTCAAAAGCAAATGTTTCATTGCTTTGCACATCCAATATTGGTTGGAAAAAAGTCGTCATTTTTTGCTTGGTAATAATATTCTTTAGAGAAAATAAGCGCGCTAAATGCAATATAGATTTATTTTTTAAAAACAGTGATTTCATATAATATTTAGGAGAGTTCCACATTTTTGCTTCAATAGTCGTTGAAAATTTCATTCGATTACACCCATTCTTTCCATTAGTAAATTCTATTTTAGCGTCGCATTATTATTTTTATATGTGAATATTGTAAAGAAATAATTAAATTATTTAACAATACGTAAAATATTTAAGAATACAAAATAATTAATAGTGTTAAGTAGAGAATTTAGGTATAAAGACCTTTTTTGGGGAATTAAAAAATATAATAAACAATACAGGAGCATTTTAATGATTATTGAGCCGTTAGAAATAGAAGAAGCTTGAACTTCATGGTGAAGGTGATGATCAAATTTTCGTATGTAAGTTTGGTTATCGAGAAAAACTATCTGCATTTAAAGCTCGTCGGAAAAAAGGGGGAGGCAAGGTTGATAAACGTAGTATACAGAAGTATATGAAAGTAGCAAGAAAAAGAAGTAAAGCCAATTAACAATGCAATTTCATATTTGTTAAAAGATATGAAATTTGATTAATAGAAAACTGACTGGTAAATGAAATATTCACCAGCCATTTTAAAAACTATTTTAATTATATTAATAACATAGCTTTTCCAAAATGAAGGATAATATATAAAATGAAATTGTTGATATGGTGAAGAATTCAGTGGCAAGAGCATGATTTCTTCCTAATCACAGAGCTATAACTGACGATTGGATCAATGAGGGGTGTGATATGGATCGCTGGTAGGGTGATGGAGGCGGCAATTTCACTTTAAAACATTGCACGGATTTCACTTATCATCAGTAAATTATAGGGTACAGTATAGATAAAGACCCATAACTATTAATTAAAGTAAATTGCTAAATAGTGTTGAAAGACTACGCACACCAAACCAAATGTAAGTGCATAACATACCTTGAAGATTTGTTTTTATAGTCAATGTAAAGAGGTGAAAATTTTTGGCTTCAAATTTGGATTACACATCCCCATCAACTCAATTCACTTTTGATGTAAATAAAAGTCTCCTGTTCAAAAAAGATAATAACAACTTTATTAACGTATTAGGTGTACAACAGTTGAATACATTGGAAAATGTATCTTTGCTAGATATTTTCCTAAGTGCTAATAATGTCGTAGAACCGCACTATCACCAAAATGCAGCAGAGTTAGTTTATTGTATTTCTGGTGCTGCTACTGTTTCAATACTGAATCCATTCACAAAACAACTTCTCAATTACCCAATTACACCCGGACAAGTGGCAAATATTCCACAAGGCTGGTGGCATTATGAAGTAGCTACAGTTGATAATACGCATCTTTTAGCAATTTTTGATGCGCCAACTCCTGAAGTAATATTGGGCTCTGACATTTTAAAATTTACTCCCGCAAATATCATGGCTCATACTTATTGCATGGATGAAAATCTATGGAAACAAGCTGTTGCACCAGTTCAACCATCCACATATATAGGTCCATATACAAATTGTAACAATGGAACGGTATACACTCCTCAACAGTATGTATATCCACAATATCAATGGCCGCAATATACTCCGCAAAACCAACAAATTACTTATATTACTCAGTATCCGCAATATTAAAATTAGCGGTTAAACAAACTAAAGAGCTATTATAGTTTCTGAACTATGGTTTAGAAGACATATTTTCGAAAGTACTTCTTGATTACGTTGCAAAAGATGCTTACAGACTCTGAGCTTAACTGATTAGTTACAAATAATTTATGCTAAAGTATCATTACATAAAGGAATTAAAGAATCCTTTTTTTAATTTACTAGTTTCAAAATAATTTAATCCTCAATCCTTTAATTTTGGAGATATTTTAGAGCAAATTTCCATTCGTTTCATGGAACTATAACGCAAGTATCTGATTTTATTACAGGTTAAAATGATAATAGAGAAAGTTGATATAAATTTTTCACTTTAAGAAATGAGTTAGGGTTAATGGTAAATTCCGTAGTTACACCTTCAACTTACTTAAGCACTTTATGCAAGCACTTCCAAGCAATGTGGATGGCGATATTATTAAAATAACATGGCTGTACTCTCAAAAGTTTTGGCAAGATAAACAGCCAATTCATGGGGTTATTTATTCAAGTGTACCTGGTGTTTCGGTTGTGGATTCATCGAAATAACAGGAGGATGCACCTGAAAATTGAAGAACATCTCATGAAAATGTTGTTGTCAATATTTGTGAAGTAGCTCTTTAATTCACCAATTTTATGGAAGGTGCTATTCAAGTAGAGTACACTGCAGTGGACGAATTAAGATTAAAAAAATAAGTTAATCCCATATCAAAAAGAAACACGCACCTGTTTTTTCAAACTAGCGCATGTTCCTTTTTGATATGGTTCTCTTTGTTATATCTAAATGCGATATTTTTTAAAGAGATGCCCCATTAAAACCGCCTCTATTGTCTATAACTGACATTAAGTTTAAAGATTGTGATCGGCAACTTAGAATGGATAGTTCATTGGTTTTACTTGAACAGATACCCATTTTGCTTGTGTAAATTCATCAATAATCCATGGGTTACCGAAACGACCCATTCCGCTGCCTTTCATACCGCCAAACGGAATATTGGATAAGCAGTTAACCGTTTGGTCATTCACGTGTGTCATACCAGCTTCAATTAACACTGCCATTTCTTCACCGATTGCTAAATCACTTGTGAAAACAGAAGAAGTTAAACCATACTCCGTGTCATTAGCAATTTCAATCGCTTCTTCATCAGTGGATGCTTTAATAAGTGACACAACCGGAGAAAAGAATTCTCTTCGTGCTAAACTACTAGCATTATCGACATTATCAAAGATGAATGGTGTTAAAATATTACCTACACGTTGACCCTCTAATAATAATTCATTGCCTTCCGCTTTTGCCTCTTCAATATAGCCTAATACTTTATCGATTTGTGCATGGTTAATCAGTGGACCAATAATTGTTGATGGATCTTTTGGATTACCATATGGAATTTGTTTTGCACGTTCTACAAACTTGCTAGCGAATTCTTCATATAGATCTTCATGCACGATAATACGGTTAATACTCATACAAATTTGACCTTGGTGTAAGAATTTACCCATGATTGCTGCTTTTACTGCCTGTTCAATATCTGCATCTTTCAAGACAACGAATGGGTTATTACCACCTAGTTCTAGTGCAGTACGTTTCAACATTTCACCTGCAACTTTACCAATATGTTTACCAACACCAGTTGAACCTGTGAAGCTAATTAATTTTGAATGCGGATGCGTAATCATTGTATCTCCGATTTCAGGTATATCTGTAAGAATTGAACTGAATACACCTGCTGGAATGCCCGCTTCTTCAAACGCTTTTGCAATAACAGAACCGCCTGAAATACCTGTTTGAAGATCTGCTTTATGCACAACTGTGTTCCCTAATGCTAATGCTGGCGCAATAGTACGCATAGATAAATATAGCGGGAAATTAAAAGGTGAAATAGATGCAATGACACCAAGTGGTAAGCGATAAACTTTATTCAATTTGTCAGGAATTGCAGATTCTACTGTTTTTACTGTGCCAACTTTGTCAATCATTTTTAAAGATTCTTCTAAATCAGCAATAACAAAGCTAACTTCTACATTACCTTTAAGCACACTACTACCAGATTCTGTAACTAATACATCTACAATTTCTTGTTGATGTTCTTTAAAATAGGCAATTGCCTTCTCAATAACAGTTTTACGAAGTTCAGCATTTTTTGCCCATTCTTTTTGTGCTGTATTTGCTGATTCGAATGCTGAATCCAATTGCGCTTTCGAAGCTATTGAAATATTGGCTAATACAGTATCGTCAAATGGGTTTAAATCGTTATATACACGATCAGTTTCCCCTGCTACCCATTCACCATTAATATAACTTTTGTTTAATGAAAAATATTGATTCATAAAAATTCCTCCAAATAATAAATTAAAGATACTTCCAGTTTAAAATTCAGGCTGTTTGCTTTTGATTTTGTACGATGGCATTGATTCGGTCTGCTGCTAATTTGCAGGCATTATAAATAAACGTCACAAGGTCGAAATGTAGTTTTGCCTTTCTCCCTGTTCGATGACGGACATTTTTTAATTGAAAATACTGTTTTAAATAAGCGTTTATTCGCTCAACGGCTGTTCGTTCTTTGTATAGATTTTTCCACAGTTCAGTGCCACGTGCTGTAAACGTATATTACCGAAGGGATTGGAATTATGAAATTAACTCAATTAATAGAAAAATATTTAAACATTATAAGTTTTGTCTAAAACTAAAATAGGTTTAATAGTTGAACCGTTTTTAGAATCAGCAAATGCTTGTTCAATTTGATTAAATTCATAAAATTTCACCAGTTTATCTACCGGAAATTGGCCATTTTTAAAGAATTGAACTAATTTTGGAATGATTAATTGTGGTACTGCGTCGCCTTCAATAACACCTTTTAATGTTTTTGCAGGACCAACGATGTCTGTGAACACGTTTAATGTTAAGTCACGTTTACCAACAGCTACAGAAGCAATTTCACCTTTTACACGTAATGAGCGAATGCCAGCTAATGTTACTTCTGGAACACCAGTAGTTTCTAATGCATAGTGGGCACCTTTTTCAGTAATTTCAATAATACGTGTTGTTACGTCTCCTTGCTTACTGTTAATTGTGTGTGTTGCACCTAGCTCTTTTGCTAATTCAAGACGACTGTCATGAATGTCTACAGCAATGATTGGGTAGCATCCAGCAATTTTTGCTGCCATCATACCTGCTAAGCCTACAGCACCAGTACCGAATATAACAAAGCTTGATCCTGGTTCCGGTGCTAGTGAATTTAATACTGTTCCACTACCAGTCATGATACCGCAGCCCAAAGGTCCAAGATAGCGTAGGTCGATTTCTTTATCAACTTTAACGACATTACCTTCATCAACTGTTGCATAAGTAGCGAATGAAGATTGTCCGAAGAATTGAGATACATCTTGATCGTTTTCTGTGTGAAGTGGTGTTTCACCATGTTTATTTTTACCACCGAAGTTTAGAGGAAGCATGTTCTCACAGCCACCAGCATTACCATCTAGGCAATTATCGCAGTGACCGCAGTAAGTGAAACCAAGTACAACATGGTCCCCTGGTTGAACTGTTGTTACGTTTGCCCCAACTTTTTCTACAATCCCAGCACCCTCGTGGCCAAGAACGGCTGGGTAAGGAACAGGTGTAGATTTATCTAAAACAGTTGCATCCGTATGACAAACACCTGTTGCAACTATTTTCACTAATACTTGATCAGATTTAGGCTCATCTAAAACCAAAGTTTGTTGCTCGAAATCAATACCATCAGTTGTTACCATTGCTTGAATTTTCATGTGAATACCTCCTAGAAGTTGAAACGAATAAGATACAGTGGTTATGATAGTATTACCCGCTCAAAGATAGATTAATTATAGGTAGCGGAAAATTTGTATTCAATCATTAAAAAAATAATTTTGTATAGGTTTCCATCAACTAATTGTAAGATGTATTGGTATTCAACATTATTTTAAAAATGTCTATTTTGGAGGGAAGGTTGATGGAAAAGAAAGAAGACCGTCGCATTGAAAGGACTAAGGATCAACTTAGGCAAACATTGAAAACACTTGTGGTAAAGAACGGTTATACGAATGTACGTGTAAAGGACATTGTGGAAACGGCTAACTATAACCGGACGACATTTTATGTGCATTACGATGGCAAGGATGAGCTAGCTGCAGAAATTATTGCTCTCGAAATGAAAGATTTTTTATATGAATTTTGTAAACCAGTTCGAGATAATCCAATATTAGATTTACGTAAAATGGACGCTTCAGGGACGGACGTATTTCATTATATTAAAAAGAATCGAAGCTTTTATGATTTACTTGTGCTTGAAAATACGCTACCAAATATTAATCAAACTTTATTAACAGAACTACAAGGAATATTTCAAAATCGCATGTATTTTTTAGGGGATCAAGCTACTGAAATTAACGCACAGTACTTTATTCATTATCGCTCATATGGGATATATGGATTTATTTTAGAATGGATTCGAAGTAGTTATGATGCAAAACCAACAGAAATGGCGAGGCGGATTATTAATTTGTTACACTATCATTCCCCGCTTATGTCTAAAAACATAAAAGATGATGAATCACCCTTACAATAGTAATGAGTAACACAAAAAATAAATAATTAATAAACGCAAGGGAATGTAGAGGGTATATAAGATTATTTTTATAGTATATATGGTTCAAATATGTATAAATAATGAACTTTTTGCTGAAAAGTCTGATAAAATAATATACATTTAAAGTAAACCCGTTCGGATTACTAGACACTGAAAAGGTAGGTGTATACTATGAAAATTTCGAGCTTATTGCATGGTTTCAATCCTGATTTAGAGGAAAGAAAACGCCCCATCCAGCGTAAAATCGTTGGAGATGCTTATAAAAAGCATGCTAAATATACGGATGCAAGCAAAAAACCAATTCTTCAAGCGCTTGAAAATTTACTATCAGGTAAGACGGAAAAAGACTTGCATAAGGCAGATGCAGCTGCTCGCAAAGAAACTTCGCAATCCGTTGTTGAAGCAATTGTACAACCTGAAGGAAAAAATGAAATCGATCAGTTAAAGCTAATGGAAAGAGAAGTTGTTGCTCATGAAAGTGCGCATAAAGCAGCTGGCGCGAATGTGACAGGTGGTATTAGTTACTCCCACGCAACCGGTCCAGATAATCAACGTCACATTACAGGTAGCGAAGTTTCCATTCACTTGCCAAGTACGGGTGAATCAGATAGTACGATTTCTCTGCTTGAAAAGGTGCGTCAAGCGGCCCTTGCACCTGCTGAGCCGTCCGTGCAGGATTTACGTGTTGCAGCAAGTGCTTCCACGCAAATTCAGCAAGTACGTGCAGAGCAAAATGGCGATGCTTTTGAGGAGGAAAGGGTAGCTCCATTTGCAGAGGAAGACTTTGCATATGTAGTTCCAGAGCGTTTCCGAAGCGATTTTACACGTGATCCACAGGAACGGACGGTTTTCGGAAAAGAGTTAGAAAATCTTTTATTCCAGCGCACGTATAATAAAGCAGTAGAAAAGTATTCATCGCATATTACGATGGTGAAATTGGGATACAACCCTTTAATTGAGCCTACCTTTTCACAATCAGCATAATGGAACAAGGCTTGCCCAACTAATATCGGGTGAGCTTTTTTGTGTAACGAAAAGTTATTTTGGTTTGTTATACTAATTAAAGAATGAAAAAGCAAAGGGTGTATAGGATGGCAAAGAAAAATGTGAAAACAAATGCGATTCGATTGATTGAACAGCAAAAGATTCCGCATGAAGTATTTGAGTATACGACAGAAGATGGGGAGGCTGTTGATGGTGTAACTGCTGCCAATAAAATCGGTCAACCCGTCGAACGTGTTTACAAAACGTTAATTGCAACTGCTGGAAAAGGTCATTTTTTTGTATTTGTCATTCCGGTAGCAACTGAGCTTAATTTAAAGGCTGCAGCAAAAGCGGTTGGGGAGAAAAAAATTGAAATGTTGGCCACGAAAGAGCTACTTAGTTTAACGGGCTATATACGTGGTGGCTGCTCACCTATTGGGATGAAAAAGCTGTTCCCAACATATATCGACGAAACAGCCGAGTCACTCGATTATTTCATCGTAAGTGCAGGGAAAATTGGCATGCAGTTAAAGCTCGCGCCAGCCGATTTAGCAAATGCAACGAAAGCCAAGTTTGCTTCAATTATTGTCAGTGAGTAGATAGAACGTCTAAGCTGTTCCCATTGCACGCCCGATTTAAATAATGTATAAAGATAGAAACGTTTATAACTAGAGAGAGAAGGATTTATGTGTCAAAGAAATTAAAATGGCAATGGGGATGCTTCTTTGTTGGATTGATGGTCATGTCGCTTGGTATTACAATGACCATCAAAGGAAAGGCAATTGGAACAAGTCCGTGGGATGTCTTACATATTGGTTTATTTAAACAATTCGGCTTAACAATTGGTTTGTGGTCGATTTTAACAGGACTATTTATCATTTGTGTCACTTCCCTTTATTTAAAGCAATTCCCAAAATTAGCGACGCTTTTAAATATGATTTTAATCGGTTCGTTTATTGATTTTTTTAACTGGTTATTGCCATCAACAACAATGTTTGGATTTGAATTACTGTATTTTATTACTGGATTTTTTGTAATGAGCATAGGCTGTGGGCTATATATTGCTGCAAGTCTGGGTGCTGGTCCACGCGATACGGTCATGATGATTATCGCGAGCAAAGGATTTTCGGTTAAAACAGGACGCACCATTATGGAAGTCATTGCAGCAAGTTGCGGTTTGTTGCTCGGTGGTCCAGTAGGATTTGGAACTGTTATTTTAGCATTAGGTACAGGCTATATTATTCAGCCCGCATTAATTTATTTTAAACAGAAGCTCGAACAAATTATTGGGGAACCACTCATATAGAGGTGGGAGACTTCTGCTGAAAGAAGTTAAAATTATCAGATTATGATAAAATGAAACTGATGTTAGAACAGAAAGGATGATCAAGCATGTCAAACGTATTAACGACATTTTTAGATGAAAATTTAAATGTATTACGCTCGCAAGGTTTATACAATGAAATCGATCCTGTTGAAGGTGCAAATGGTCCTATCATTCAAGTGCGCGGTCAGCAACTAATCAATTTATCATCAAATAACTATTTAGGCTTAGCAACAAGTGATGAGCTAAAGCAAATTGCCAAAAAAACAATCGATACATATGGTGTCGGTGCAGGTGCGGTTCGTACAATTAACGGGACACTTGATTTACATGTAAAGCTTGAAGAAACATTAGCGAAATTTAAAGGTACAGAAGCAGCTATTAGTTATCAATCAGGCTTCAACTGCAATATGGCGGCAATTTCTGCGGTAATGGATAAAAATGATGCGATTTTATCGGATGAATTAAACCACGCTTCAATTATTGACGGCTGCCGTTTATCAAAAGCAAAGATTATTCCTTTTGCCCATGCGGATATGGATGATCTACGCGCAAAAGCAAAGGCAGCAAAGGAATCAGGTCTTTACAATAAAGTAATGGTCATTACAGATGGCGTCTTTTCAATGGATGGCGATATTGCGAAACTGCCGGAAATTGTAGAAATCGCAAAAGAATTTGATTTAATTACGTATGTAGATGATGCACATGGTTCGGGTGTAACAGGTAAAGGCGCCGGAACAGTGAAGCATTTTGGGCTTCAAAACGAAATTGATTTCCAAATCGGCACGTTGTCAAAAGCAATTGGTGTTGTTGGGGGCTATGTAGCGGGTAAGAAAAATTTGATTGACTGGTTAAAAGTTCGCTCTCGTCCATTTTTATTCTCAACAGCGTTACCACCAGGCGATGTTGCAGCGATTACGCGTGCGGTAGAAATAATTATGGAATCTACAGAGTTACATGATCAGCTTTGGGAAAACGGTCATTATTTAAAAGCGGGTCTTGCCAAATTAGGTTTCAATATTGGGGCATCTGAAACACCGATTACACCGTGTATTATTGGGGATGAAAACTTAACACAAACATTCTCAAAACGTCTATCTGAAGAGGGCGTTTATGCAAAATCAATCGTTTTCCCAACAGTTGCAAAAGGCACAGGTCGCGTACGCAACATGCCAACTGCAGCCCATACAAAAGAAATGCTAGATGACGCACTTGTTATATATGAAAAAGTAGGTCGTGAGTTAGGCGTAATTAAATAACGATATATAAAGCTAGAAACGAAATTTGTTTCTAGCTTTTTTCTTTAATATAGGGCATTACCGAGTTGCGATTGGCGAAAATCCCCAATTTCTCAACACGTCGTATTGCTTCACGTAAGCGTTCTTCATCTACTAATAACCCAACGCGGATGTAACCTTCTCCGTATTGACCAAATCCATTGCCTGCAGCGACCGCAATATCTGCTTTATCCAGCAATAAATTGGCAAATGATTCGCTCGTATAGCCGGATGGTACAGGGAGCCATGCAAAGAATGAACCTTTTGGCGCGGTTATTTTCCAACCGATTTTATGCGCTTCTTCAACAAGAACATTTCGGCGTGTTTCATACATAGAACGCAACTGTTCAACGCATGCCTGCTCATCATTTAATGCCGTTGCGGCAGCGTGTTGAATAGCAGGGAATTGACTACAAAATAAATGATCTTGAATGATGTTAATCGCTTCAATCATTTTTGCATTTCCAACGGCAAAGCCAATACGCCAACCAGCCATATTATAGGATTTTGATAATGTATAAAGCTCGATTCCGATTTCTTTTGCATCCTTTACTTGTAGGAAACTTGGTGAACGCTCTCCATCAAAACCAATAGAACCATAGGCAAAATCATGGGCAACTGCGATATGGTGTTCCTTTGCAAATTGAACCGTTTGCTCAAAAAAGGCAGCCGTTGCTGTACTACCTGTTGGATTGTTTGGATAGTTTAAATACATGAGTTTTGCACGTTTACAAATTTCAGGGCTTAAAGCTTCGTAATTGGGTAAAAATTGATTTTCAGCCGTCAATGGCATCGTATCAAAGTTTACATCCGCAAGCGCGACACCAGATAAATAATCGGGGTAGCCTGGGTCTGGTAAAAGCATATAATCATCAGCATTTAATAGGGCAAGTGGCAGTTCAACGAGTCCTATTTTTGTTCCACCTAAAATAGCCACTTCCGTATTTGGATCGATGTCGACATCATATTCTCGCTTGTAAAAATTTGCTGCTGCTTGACGAAGCTCTGCAATTCCACGAAAAGGTGAATATTTATGCGTTTGAGGGTTTGATACAGCGAGTTGTAGCGCTTCAATAATATGGTTTGGCGTCGGCTGATCAGGATTGCCCTGTCCCAAGTTAATAACATCACGACCCTCTGCTAAGGCTTGATTCACTTTATTGACTAATGCGGCGAAAAATTGTGGAGGGAGCTGCTGAAGTTTTTTCGAAAATTCCATGTACAATCACCTTTTCTTCATATTAGTGGAATAATCGTATGCTTTTTATAGATTTAAGTAAAGTGAAAATTATGATAGCTTTGTTCGTAGTGATAAAATGAGCGTAATTGATAAAAAAAACATGTTAAAATGAAGAAAGAAGTAAAATTAATAAGGGCGGTGTCGGTTATGAAAATCGGGTGTATTCAATTGAATGTTGGGTTTGGTAAAGTTGATGAAAATTACGAACGTGCGGAAAAGTTAATTCGTGAAGCGGTAGTAGGTGGCGCAGAAATCGTAGTCCTTCCAGAAATGTGGAACACGGGCTATGCGTTAGAAAAGCTTGAGGAATTAGCAGATGTAAATGGTGAACGTACGAAAGTATTTTTAAGCGCATTAGCAAAAGAGTTGACGGTACATATTGTAGGTGGCTCAGTTGCCGTAAAGCATAATGATAAGTTTTATAATACGATGTACACATACAATCGTGATGGTAAATTAGTTGGTGAATATAGCAAAGTGCATTTATTCCGCTTAATGGACGAGCATTTGTATTTAGAGTCTGGCGATACGATGAATCGTTTTGCACTAGGGGAAATTGAAGCAGGTGGCGTTATTTGCTATGATATTCGTTTTCCTGAATGGCTAAGAGCACATGCATTAAATGGAGCAAAGGTGTTGTTTATTCCTGCGCAATGGCCAACACCGCGCATTGATCACTGGAAAACATTATTACAGGCGCGCGCCATTGAAAATCAATGCTTTGTTGTAGCGGTCAACCGCATTGCACGCAAAGTGGAAAATTTCAACGGCCAATCGATGATTATCGGTCCATGGGGTGAAGTGTTATGGACAGGTGCAGAGGATGAGGAATTAGCGATTATTGAAGTTGATTTTTCATTAGTGGATGAAGTGCGAGGGCGCATCCCGGTGTACGAAGATCGTCGCCCAAGTTTATATGAGGCTGTTGTTAAATAATGATATGAAAAAACGAAGCGCATCGGTAATCGGTGCGCTTTTTGTTTGACTAATAATGTTGCGATTTTAGGGAAATCTACATATGATAGAACATCTGCGTGCAGTTATGGGTCAATCAATTACGCTTTGGCGTAATTGCGTCCAGATTTTTTCGAGCATGCTCGAAAAGCCCCCTTAAAAATCTGTGACATCCGCCGGGGGCTTTAACTTGATTCATCCGGGGGTCAAACCCCGGATAAATCAAGTTAAAATGAAACGACTATTTCACACGCACAATTGTATTGCTAGAAAAGAAAATTAATTAAATATTGTATTATATAAAAGAACACCGTATAATAACCCTCAACGAAAGTTGTTCGCAATAAGGTTTACACGTGTTTTTGTGTATTTTTACAGAGGACAATTGTTTTGTGACAGAGGAGGTATCATTGTGAAGAAGATTATTGTGACCGGTGCTTTAGGTCAAATTGGTTCTGAATTAGTAGAGAAATTACGTAATACGTACGGTGTTGATAATATTATGGCAACAGACATTCGTAAAATAGAAAGCGATCAAGGTCCATTTGAAGTGTTAGACGTAACGGATGGCAAGCGTATGCACGAGTTAGCTCATGATTTTGGTGCGGACACTATGATTCACATGGCCGCTCTGTTATCTGCGACTGCCGAAAAAAATCCAGTATTCGCGTGGAATTTAAATATGGGTGGCTTAATGAATGCGTTGGAAGTAGCTCGTGAATTAAATATGCAATTTTTTACACCAAGCTCAATCGGTGCATTTGGTCCATCGACACCAAAGGACAATACACCTCAAGATACATTACAGCGCCCAACAACAATGTATGGGGTAAACAAGGTGGCAGGAGAATTACTTTGCGATTATTACTACACACGCTTTGGTTTAGATACGCGCGGTGTACGATTCCCTGGTTTAATTTCATATGCAACGCCTCCAGGAGGGGGAACGACAGATTACGCGGTCGACATTTATTATAAAGCGATTTTAGAAGGTCGTTACACATCATATATTGCGGAAGGTACTTACATGGATATGATGTATATGCCTGATGCTCTACAAGCAATTGTTGATTTAATGGAAGCAGATCCAACAAAGCTTATCCACCGCAACGCCTTTAATATTTCGGCAATGAGCTTTGAGCCGTCACAAATTGCCGCGGAAATTAAAAAGCATATACCAACGTTTGACATGAGCTATGAAGTCGACCCAGTTCGCCAAGCTATTGCAGACAGCTGGCCAAATGCTATCGACTCAACTGCAGCAATTAATGAGTGGGGCTTTAAAGCGCAGTATAATTTAGAAAAAATGACGATCGATATGCTTGAAAAATTACATTTGCGTTTAGAAAAGAAAATCATTTTATAATTCAAAATAAAAAACCACCATCTTGACCTCATTACAGTCAAAATGGTGGTTTTCACTGTTAAGCTGCTTTTCGACTCACAAAAAATCGTTTAATAAGCGTCAGCCCTAAGTTGAAAACGAAAATAATTAACGCTACACGGAAAAAAGCGATAAAGTATTGCCACATTGTCGTACTTTCAATGAAAAGCTGTGGCATGTCTTGTACAAGTTCATACGTAAAATATCCCGCGATAAAAAGAAAAAAGAGTCCAGCAAAAAAATCCTTCTTTTTCATACGCAATCCCCCTCGTATAAGTTTATTTCACTTTACCATATGATGGGAAGAGGAGATAGATTAAAGAACGGTTACTTTTTTTGACGCATGAACAAGGGATTCAATCGTCGTCCAATCCTGCTGCTCCAAAGCGGCGACAATTTGACTGCCAACAATGACCCCATCTGCAATAGCACTAAAATTTTTGACATGTTCTGGAGTAGAAATGCCAAACCCGGCCAATATAGGAACCGCACTATGTTGCTTCAATACTTTAAAATGAGCTTGTAAATTTTCTGCAAACTCCGCTCGAATCCCTGTTGTTCCGTTTACTGTAACCGCATAAATAAAGCCTTCACTCGCCGCTGCTAATTTTTTTACACGCTCAAGAGGGCTCGTTAATGAAACAAGTTGTACTAATGCGATGCCATGCGTTTTTAATGCTGGATGTAGGAGTGCACTTTCCTCTAAGGGCATATCAGGAACAATCAAACCGCGAATTCCAGCAGCATAAGCATCGCGTGCAAAAGCTTCAATGCCATAAGCTAATATTGGATTTAAGTACGTCATCGCAACGAGTGGCACCGAAATGTCATCTGCAAAGCGAGAAAGTTCCGCTAGTACATTGCGTAACGTTACCCCGTGAGCAAGGGCGCGTTCTCCAGCTTTTTCAATCGTTGGTCCGTCTGCAACAGGATCGGTAAAAGGAATGCCAATTTCAATCGCGGAAACGCCAAGCTGCTGCAATTTTAAAATCGTTGGCTTTAACGTTTCAAGTCCACCATCACCAGCCATTATATATGGAATGAATGCCTTATCTCCGCGTGCAAGTATTTGCTCAATTGTTTGCTGTAAAATCATTGCTCAACGTCTCCTAACTTTTCCATTAATGTGTGCACATCTTTATCCCCTCGACCTGATAAGCAAACGACAATAATTTCGTCTACTGGTCGTACTTTCGCAAATTCAGCCGCATAATAAATGGCATGGGCACTTTCAATCGCGGGTAAAATTCCTTCCGTTTCACAAAGGAGCCTTACACCTCGTAATGCCTGTTCATCTGTGACAGAAGGATACTTAGCACGATCGATTTCATGTAAATAGCAATGCTCTGGTCCAACACCTGGATAATCGAGCCCAGCAGAAATGGAATGCGCCTCTTGAATGAAGCCATTTTCATCCTGTAATAAATACATAAATGCCCCGTGTAGTACGCCGGTTTTGCCAACATGAATGGCTGCCGCATGCTGATTCGTGTCAACGCCCTCGCCAGCTGCCTCAATGCCATAAAGGGCAACATCCGTATCTTCAATAAATGGATAAAACATGCCGATTGCGTTACTTCCTCCACCAATACATGCAAATACTGCATCTGGTAAACGGTTTTCCTGCTCAATTATTTGCACGCGCGTTTCATCTCCAATAATACGTTGGAAATCTCGAACGATTGTAGGGAAGGGATGCGGGCCGAGTGCAGAGCCTAAAATATAATGTGTATCCTCGATATGTGTAACCCAGTGACGCAATGCTTCATTCACCGCATCTTTTAATGTAGCAGAACCTTTTTCCACAGCAACTACTTTTGTGCCGAGCAACTCCATACGGAAAACATTGAGCTGCTGGCGACGAACATCTTCAGCGCCCATATAGACGATGCATTCCATATCGAGCAGGGAACACGCAGTAGCCGTTGCAACTCCATGCTGACCAGCGCCAGTTTCTGCAACAATTTTCTTTTTTCCCATACGTTTAGCGAGAAGTGCTTGCCCAATGGCGTTATTAATTTTATGGGCGCCCGTATGATTTAAATCTTCACGCTTTAAATAAATTTTCGCACCACCCATTTTTTTTGTTAAGCGTTCAGCAAAATAAAGTGGTGTTTCGCGTCCGACATATTGCTTTAAATAATAAGCAAGCTCCTTCTGAAAATCAGGATCTTGTTTTGCTTCCTCATATGCGTCCTCTAATTCCTGTAATGGTGTCATCAATGTTTCAGGAACGAATTGCCCCCCAAATTGTCCGAAACGTCCTTTTGTTGTTGTCATAAAATTAATTCTCCTTTCGCTTTTTCAATAAATGTCTTAATGGCGTCGATATTTTTTTGTCCA
Source organism: Solibacillus sp. R5-41 (assembly GCF_002736105.1). Lineage (NCBI taxonomy): Bacteria > Bacillati > Bacillota > Bacilli > Caryophanales > Caryophanaceae > Solibacillus > Solibacillus sp. R5-41. Next base: position 433,399 of record NZ_CP024123.1, read on the forward strand.
TCCACTTCAACTCCACTTGAAACATCCACTGCAAAGGGCTCGACAAGTGTAATCGCAAGCGCAACATTTTCTGCATTTAAACCACCAGCTAAAATCACTTTTTCCAGCGGGATTTTTACATCATCCAATAACGTCCAGTCAAATGAATGACCGCTTCCTCCTCGGTAATCCGTACTAGGTGCATCAAATAGATAGAAATCCACATCATATTTTGCCGCTTGTACTACATCCTCTTTTGAACGAATGGAAAATGCCTTTATGGATGGCAGTCCGATTGCTGCTATCATTTCAGGCGTTTCATCTCCGTGATATTGAATATAATCAAGGCCCACATTTCGAGCGATTCGTGCAATTATTTCAGGCGCTTCATTAACAAACACTCCCACTTTTTTTACCTCTTCCGGGATCATTGCGGCTAAATTGATTGTTTCCTCTACCGATATACGTCTTTTACTAGGCGCAAACATGAATCCGATAAAATCAGCGCCTGCCTGTATTGCCGCATCTACATGTTTGGTCTTTTTTAATCCGCAAATTTTTACTTTTGTCATCGATTTTCGCCATCCTTTGTCATTATGTCGATTTGTAGCGATTGAAGTGATTTTTTGACGTCACCGCTGCGCATTAATGATTCCCCAACTAAAACACCTCTTGCACCAGCTTTCGCCACGAATTGTGCATCTTCCACATCCCAAATGCCGCTTTCACTTATGAAGGCAATATCGGAGTGGGGGAGTTGCTCGGCGATTTCCTTTGTATGCAGTAAATTGACTTCAAAAGTATTTAAATTGCGGTTATTTACACCGACAATTTTCGCCCCAATTTTAAGTGCGCGCTGCAGTTCTTCCACATTATGTACCTCTACAAGCACCTCTAAATTTTGGGCAGTGGCATAAGCATGTAACGAGTGTAATTGGTCATCAGTTAGCGCAGCCACAATTAGTAAAATAACGGATGCCCCCGCAGCTTTTGCGTAATCAATTTGGACCGTATCAATCATAAAATCCTTGCATAATACCGGAACATTAACGGCGTTCGCAACCGCGTTTAAATCCTCGAATGAACCTTTAAAAAATGCTTGCTCTGTTAAAACGGAAATACATGCCGCGCCAGCTTCTTCATACTGCAGTGCCTGTGTAACAGGATCAATATGTGTCGCGATATCCCCTTTAGAAGGGGAGGCGCGCTTCATTTCAGCGATAATTTGTACTGTTTTTGTGTACTGCAATGTTTCGTATAAAGAGGGGCGCTGTTTTTGAACTGTTTGGAAGCTGGGCTCTTTTGCAAGTAAAGCAGGTAATTCCATTTTTTTTTGGTTAATAATTTTCGTTAAAATTGTCATTTTGATGCTCCCTCCTTTTCGACCTGCTCACTATAAGCAATGACATTGTGCAGCTTTTGCAGTGCGCGTCCTGAAAAAATGCTATCCTTCGCCATTTCAATCCCTTCTTTCATCGTTTCAGCTAATCCGTAAGCAAAAAATCCGATGCCCGCATTTAAAATAACCGTGTCGAAATATACACTTTGCTTGCCCGCTAATAGCTCGCGCATAATGTGCGCATTTTCCTGTGGACTGCCTCCGCGAATGGCCGATAATGGTTGCGCGGTTAATTCGACATCCTCAGCTCGCAATTTGAATGGAATAACATCTCCATAATCGAGTAAAACAAATGTATTTTCACCGTCCAATGAGGCCTCATCCATCCCTTGCGCACCCGAAACAACAACAGCCCGTTCGCGTCCAAGCATATGAAGAACTTCTGCATAATCAGTTGTGAAATTAGGGCGATTAATGCCAACAAATTGAGTTTTTAATGGTACTGGATTCGTTAGTGGTCCTACTAAGTTAAAAATGGTTGGCTTGCCGATTGCCTGTCGAATTTCCCCGATTCGTTTCAGCTTAGGGTGCATATTCGGTGCATGTAAAAAGGCAATGCCGTATTCCTTCAGTAAATCGGTTGTTTGCGCTGTATCGGGAATGAGTTTAATTCCAAGTGCCTCTAGAACATCCGAGCTACCTGATGAACTAGATACTTTCCGGTTGCCATGCTTCGCGACTAAAATGCCACCGCCCGCGAGTACAAAAGCTGCTGTTGTACTAATATTGAAGCTATGCAAGCCGTCGCCACCCGTCCCGCAGTTATCCATATAAATTCCTTCAGGCGCATTCATTTTGACTGCATGGGATTGCATAACTGATGCCAACCCCGCCACTTCATGGACCGTTTCTCCTTTGTTACTCATTGCAATAAGAAAGTCGGCGATTTCTTGTTTCGCAGTTTGCTCATTAAAAATATAGTGTGCGGCCTGCACCATTTCTTCAAAAACGAGATGTTCAGATCGTTTAAGTTGGTTAATAAACGGCTGTAATGACATATTCCTCATCCTTTCATAAGTGCGTGAAACGTAAGGTCAGACGCATCATTTGTCGTTTGGATATACGCTTTGTCGTCAATAATCGTCAAAGTTTTTACAGGTGTTGTAAAATCGACCTGACCATTAAATCCGATATAACCAATTAGCCCATCTTGTGGAATCAGCTGCTTGACAGCATCAATGGCGTGAAAAGCGGGGGAGAGTAACCCCGTCTGCAATGCGTTTTGTTTCTTTATGGAATTGGTTTGACATAATGTGTCGAGATTTGCCTCTTCATTCGTCGTAGAAAGCACGCCATCTCGAATTTGTAAAAAGCTTTTTGGAGAAGTCCCAATGACCGTGCATTCATCAAATTCGATGTAATACATATAAGCGGCCGCCTCCTGTACACGTAAATTTCGGTATAAGGCAAACACATCACCAGAAAATTGTGCGGTTGCTAGTTTCTGGGATTCTTGCTGTAATGAATGAAGTGTATAATACGTGTCACCTAAAGTGGAGTCGGTGAACAGTTCATCGATTAGTTGATCAATATTTGGTTCCACTTGTTCGGCTTCAATATTTGTATGGAAAACAGCAATTTCATCAGTCAAATGGTCAAAAATAATGAGCGTGTCATACACATGAAACTGGAGCGTCGGCACTGTTGACTGTAATGTTGCAGGAAGGGCATGAATATAACCAATGCCACCGCCCGTTAATGGATATTCCGTTTGGCTTGTAACACGTGGCATCACTTGTTTCAATAACGAAATGAGTTCACCTTCATAGTGATAGTGTTTATTGGTTAAATGCGAGAAATCCTGTAAATGTGTATCATTTCCGCTATAGGTTTTACGAGGATCGACGCCAATAAAGGAATAGCGCCCATTGCCTTCATTTTTTGTGGAACTCTCAAGTAAAAATTTCCGCTTTCCTTGTAGTCGCAAAAAAATAGAAATAGGGGTTAATAAATCGCCATTCACCTTTTTCATAGATGTACGAAATTTTTGCTTTAATGTCATATTGAACACTCCTTTAGTTTTAGAATCTATGACATCCGCCGGCGCTTTATCTTCGTTCAGTGTGCATTTGACCATACACTAATAATGACGAACAATGCATTCACCTCAACATTTATAGATGGGAGTCCTCTACTGAACGAAGATAAAAAAAAAGCCCTCAACAAAAGGAAAAATCCTTTTGTTGAGGGCGATAAATACCGCGTTGCCACCTCGATTGAAGCAAAACTACTACTTCCACTCATTCCTGATAACGGCAGGGAAACCGTCCACTAACTAACGCTAGTAGCTTTCATAAGGCCCATTCACATTTTTATTTTGACGCATTTTCACCAGCCATGCGCTCTCTAAGCAAAATCAGAAGAACTTCACCTTGCACTAAATAATGCACTGTCATGTCCTTACTGAGGTAGATAAGAAAGTTCCTTTTTCTATCCACCAAAAAATGCTACTCTTCTTATTCATCAATTTGACTCAACTCAGCTAAACTCATCTAAACTTTGCTAGTATGGTGGTCACGCTATCGCAACCTGCTACCATGTACACGAACAAATTAGAATAGAAACATTGTACTCATTATTAGAAAGAAAAGTCAAATAATTCCGAGAGGTAAAAATGAAAATAAAAAAACCAACTAACAATTGCTAGTTGGTTGAAACCATTTAGATTAATTTTTTGAAGTTTAATCGTTTATTCAGTGCGTACATAATCGGTGCACCTACAGCAAGGACAACGAACTCACCGAATGCGACAAAAGCCCATGTTTCCCAGAATGGTAAGTCCAACACAAGATTTAATTGCGCCGCGATAATAAACATTGTAAATGTAAATAACAATGTATTAATAATTAGGCGTGCCCAAATATTTTTCACGAACTTACAAATGACAATGAAAATACCTAATGTAATAATCGTGTGGCCAACACCAAAAATTAAATCCATTGGTCCAACTGAGGACATCAAGAAGTTAGAAATAAATACGCCCAATACCACACCAACCATATAGCGTGGGTTAAAAGCGATTAAATGGTTAAACATTTCGGCGATACGAAACTGTACTTGACCGAAACTAATTGGAGCAACAAGCATCGTTACTGCAATGTAAAGAGCAGCAATAATGGCACTCATAGCTAAAAATTTTACTTTCATAATTCAATTCCTCCTAGTTTTTTTACGTGGGATGGTTACGAACCACGATGCTTTTTGCATAAGGTAATATTTTAATATAATGACGGGACTTTCGTCAAATTTCACAATTATTTTTATATATTGTCACAAATTCAAAGAATACAGTAGTTTAGCGGTTTAAAGCGCCAAATTAATGAAAATAGTTAAAAATATAGGCGTGAAAATATGTCAGAAAATTCTAAATGTTATTGACTATCTGAAAACGTAGAGGTAATATAGCTTTAATTCACACTTCATCCAGATGAAGTGTGACACATAAAATAGAGAAAGAAATAGGGGGATTATTGTTAATGACTAAAAAGTTAATGAGGCTTTCGTTTTTAGTATTTGGGCTTCTTTTATTATTGGCAGCATGTGGAGGGGAAGAACAAGATTCAACATCTAAAAATGCGGATAATATTGGATCAGCCAATGCAGCCAAAACAGAGGACGGGAAAACATTTAAAATTGGGACAACTCAAATTGTTGAACATCCATCATTAGATGCAGCAAAAGCAGGATTCAAAAAAGCAATTGAAGATGCTGGTATTAAAGCAGAGTATATCGATAAATCTGCAAGCAACGATAACACGGCCAATTTAACGATTGCGCAACAGCTAGTAAGTGAAAATGTAGATTTAATTTTTGCCAACTCAACACCATCAGCCCAAGCCGTAAAAAGTGTAACGACTGAAATTCCAATTCTGTTCACATCTGTAACAGACGCGGTTGGCGCAGAATTAATTGATTCAATGGAAGCACCAGGTGGCAACGTGACAGGTACAATTGATTTACATCCAGAAACTATGCCAAAAACAATTGCATTCTTAAAAGAATTAGGTGTAAAAAATATCGGTATGGTTTACAACGCAGGGGAGCAAAACTCAGTAGCGCAAATTACGACAGTAAAAGAATTAGCAGCGAAAGAGGGCTTAACAATTGTTGAAGCGCCTGCATCTACTCCGGCAGAAGTGCAACAAGCTGCGGAATCTTTACTTGGTAAAGTAGAGGCGTTTTATATTATTACAGATAACACGGTAGTATCGGCTTTAGAATCAGTAATCGGTGTTGCAAACGCAAACAAATTGCCATTAATCGTAGGCGAGCTTGATTCAGTAGCGCGTGGCGGTTTAGCAGCGTACGGATTTGAATACTTTGATATTGGTTATGAAGCAGGTCAAATGGCGGCACAAATCTTATTAGAAGGTAAAACACCAGCTGAAATTCCAGCGGCATACCCAGCTAATTTAAAACTATTAATTAACGAAAAGACTGCGGAAACAATCGGTTTAGAAATTAAGCCTGAGTGGGAAGCAGAAGCACAGTAATACCGATTCGCGCTAAGATCTACTACTTAGCGCGAATCCTCATTTTAAAACAACTTAAACAATAAAAAACAGTTAGGAGATGGTTCAAAATGTTTACAGCTTTGTTTGGTTCAGTTGAGCAAGGGATCATCTATGCAATTATGGCGCTCGGGGTGTATTTAACATTCCGAGTGTTGGATTTTCCGGATTTAACAGTCGATGGTAGCTTTGTGACGGGGGCTGGTACAGCAGCAATGATGATTGTGCTTGGTTACAACCCAATTTTAGCGACAATCGTAGCAACCGTTGCTGGATTTATTGCAGGATGTATGACAGGTTTATTGCACACAAAGGGTAAAATCAATCCGTTACTATCTGGGATTTTAATGATGATTGCCTTGTATTCCATCAACCTCCGTATTATGGGAATAACATCTGACACAGGGGTAACACGTCCAAATATTCCATTATTAAATACGGAAACAGTGTTCACGATGTTTAACGACTTCTGGTCAAAACTAGGAATTGATAATGTACTTTCAAATGCAGTAACAGCAATGGGAGGCAAATCACTTCCATCGTCATGGGGCATTTTAATTTTCATGATGGTCGTAACAATTGTCATCAAATTCGTAATGGATCGATTCTTAAAAACAGAAATTGGGCTTGCTATTCGAGCGACAGGGGACAATAAACGAATGATTCGAAGCTTTTCTGCCAACACAGATTCTTTAATCATTTTAGGTCTCGGCTTATCAAACGGGATGGTGGCATTATCTGGTGCGTTAATTGCCCAGTATACAAAGTTTGCGGATATCGGCCTTGGCATAGGGATGATTGTTGTCGGATTAGCCTCGGTTATTATAGGTGAAGCCATTTTTGGTACGAAATCAATCGTACGCACAACATTTGCAGTTATTGCGGGTGCGGTTATTTACCGTTTAATTTATGCTCTTGCGCTGCGTGTTGGCTGGTTAGACACGGGGGATATGAAATTAATTACCGCAATTATCGTCATTTTAGCATTAATTATTCCACAAGTTTTAAATAAGCAACAAGAGAAGAAACGTAAGGCAAAGCGTTTAGCGGCGCGGGTAGCAGCTCAAAAGGCGACGATAAATGTAGAGCAAGGGGGAAATGGTCTTGCTTAAACTAGATGGCATCAACAAAATATTTAACGAAGGTACACCGGATGAAAAAAATGCATTAGACAATATTAATTTGTATTTAGCAGCGGGTGATTTTGTTACAATTATCGGCAGTAATGGTGCAGGGAAGTCAACGATGATGAATATGATTTCTGGTGCATTGACCCCGGATTTTGGATCGGTTGTCATTGATGGCAATGATTTAACGCGTATTCCTGAGCATAAACGCGCGGTGCATATCGGACGCGTTTTCCAGGATCCAATGGCGGGTACGGCACCCTCTATGACGATTGAGGAAAACTTGGCAATCGCGTATTCACGAAATGCAAAACGTGGATTACGTGGTGGTGTAGATAAAAAGCGTCGGGAATTTTTCAAGCAATCATTAGAAAAGCTTCACCTTAATTTGGAAAACCGTTTAACTGCTAAGGTCGGATTACTATCAGGTGGTGAGCGCCAAGCGTTAAGCTTGTTAATGGCGACGTTTACAAAACCAGCCATTTTATTATTAGATGAACATACAGCAGCCCTTGATCCGTCACGTGCAGAGCTCATTACAAAGCTAACAAAGGTGCTTGTTGAGGAAAGTAGCTTAACGACGCTTATGGTAACGCACAATATGCAGCAGGCGCTGGATTTAGGAAATCGCCTCATTATGATGGACAAAGGTCAAATTATTTTGGAAGTCGGTGCGGAACGAAAGTCTGCATTAACCATTCCAGATTTAATGGCTGAATTTGAACAAATTCGCGGAGAAAAAATGAATTCAGACCGCGCATTACTAGGATGAAAGAACAAGCCCGTATTCCTTCATATGAGGAATGCGGGCTTGTTTGTTTCGTTATACTAATAGCGCAAATAACGTACTATCCTTATTCACTTCTTTATATTCAAAACCATTTGCGGACATGCGTTCTAATAAACCGACTCGATCATCTGGGTGGCCGATTTCAATACCGACAAGTGCAGGTCCGCTTTCTTTATTGTTCTTTTTCGTATATTCAAACGTTGTAATATCATCATTTGGCCCAAGTACGGATGTTAAAAATTGACGCAATGCACCAGAACGCTGTGGGAAGCTGACGATGAAGTAATGCAGTAACCCTTCATAAATTAATGAGCGCTCCTTAATTTCCTGCATTCGGCCGATGTCATTGTTTCCGCCTGAAATAATGATGACAACAGATTTCCCTCGAATTTCTTCCGCGTAAAAATCGAGTGCTGCAACAGAAAGTGCCCCAGCAGGCTCTGCAACAATGGCATGTTTATTATATAAATCTAGAATGGTCGTGCAAACCTTACCTTCAGGGATAGTAATAATATCATCTAAATGTGTTTTACAAACTTGATACGTTTCATTGCCTGCTAACTTTACAGCGGCACCATCTACAAATTTATCAATCCAATCTAGTGTAGTGGGTCCCTCTTGCTCGAAGGCAGATTTCATACTGGCAGCCCCAGCAGGCTCCACACCAATAACTTTACTATTCGGTGATAGGTTTTTAATATAAGCAGATACGCCAGCCATTAAACCACCACCACCAATACTACCAAAAACGTAGTCTATCGGCTCTTCAATATCATTCATAATTTCAACAGCAACTGTCCCTTGACCAGCAATGACATCTAAATCGTCAAAAGGATGAATAAAAACACGCCCTTCTGCCTCGCAATAAGCAAGGGCACTCGCAGCAGAATCGTCAAATGTATCTCCAGATAGCTGAATTTCAATAAAGTTGCGACCGAACATCCGCACTTGATCAATTTTCTGTTTTGGGGTCGTTTTTGGCATGAAAATGGTCGCTTGAATTTCAAGTTTCGCACAAGCATAAGCAACGCCTTGTGCATGATTGCCTGCACTCGCACAAACAACACCCGTATCACGTGCCTGTTCTTCAATTTTTTTAATTTTATAGTAGGCACCGCGCAACTTAAAAGAACGGACATGTTGCAGGTCCTCTCGTTTAAAATAAATATTTGCCCCATATTTTTCAGATAAATAATCATTACGTTGAAGCGGTGTATGTACGACTACATCCTTTAAAAAATGGTGCGCAATCAAAATATGCTCCACTGCAATTGTTTTCATTTGTGCAACTTCCATTCCCATGTAACCTCCGTTATTTAGATCAAAGTTTAACTTGCTTCAGCAGAAGTCCTCCACTTCTATAAGTGAGGGATGCATGCCAGATACAACCTTAATTCAGTGGGGTTCAATCCCCGGATGAATCAAGTTAAAGCCCCTGGCGGATGTCACAGATTTTTAGCGGAATTTTTTTTGAGCAAGCTAAAAAAAATCTGGACGCAATTACGCCGAGGCGTAATTGATTCAGTTTAACATAAAAAGAAGTGTTAATGTTTTAAAATTCAGTTAATTATGAAATTTCACGAAATAAACACAATGAAAACGCTTTATTGGAGAGTAGAGAGTTCATAAATGAAATGAATTTAAAAGTTGCTTAATGAAATGAAAGTCGTATATCTTAAAGTTAGAACAAGCATAAGGAGATGAAAGACAATGCAGAATACGTCAAAAACAATGTTAACAATGAAAAGAACATTTGCAGTACCTGCAGAAAGTGTTATGAATGCATGGTTGAGCGCGCAAATGATAAAAAAATGGCTTTTTACAATGGAACATACAAATAAAGTGGCTACAAATGAACCGGTGGAGGGGGGGACATGGGAAATTGTAGATCATCGCGGAGGTATAGATTACCGAGCGATAGGTAAGTATTTAACATTGGACCAACCAAATTTAATTCGTAAAACATTTAGAATGCCACAGTTTAGTGAAACTGAGGACATAATTACAGTTGAGTTGAAAAATACGGAAAACGGTTCTGAAATGACATTTACACAAGAAATTACAGTGCCGCATGAAGAAGGTTGGAGTCAAGATGACATTGAAAAGGCAGAAAAAGAATATGTTGTCAGCTCTGAGCAAGGTTGGCACTATATGTTTGAAGGTTTAAAACAACTAGTTGAAACAGGAAAAATTAATTACCCGCAATAATTTACTTTCATAATCATACAAAAAGCCATTTTGACGTATAAATCAAAATGGCTTTTCACTTAAAATATAATATGTGCAATCGCAGCGATGATTGGAATCGAAATAATTGTACGGATTAAGAAAATCGCGAATAGATCCCATAATTTCAACGGTAATTTTGTTCCTAAAATTAATCCACCTACTTCAGATAAGTAAATTAATTGTGTTACAGAAACCGTTGCAATGAAGAAACGCGTTAATTCTGATTCAATGCCAGCACCTAAAACAGAAGGTAAAAGCATATCGGCAAAACCGACAATCATCGTTTGAGCAGCTTCACTCGCTTCTGGAATTTGTAATAATGTTAAAATTGGCTCGAATGGCATCCCTAAAATACGGAATACACTTGTAAATTCAGCAAGCACTAATGCAATTGTACCGAACGCCATAATAATCGGGGTAACGGCAAACCACATTTCTAACACGTTTTTAAACCCACTTGCGATAATTTTACCTAAGTTTTTATTTGATTCAGCTTTCGTTAACGCGTTGTGTAAGCCGAAAGAAAATGCGTTAAAGCCTTCTTGTACATCTTCACGATTCGCAGGAGCTTCTGTACCATCGATTAATGTATCGGCCTTTTGTTTTAACGGATAAATACGCGGCATAATAAAGGCTAAAACGATACCAGAAAAAACGACTGATGCATAAAACTCTAAAAAGTAATCCGCAATGCCAATCGTTTCAATAACAACTAAGCAAAACGTAATCGAAACGACAGAGAAGGTTGTGGCAATCGTTGCTGCTTCACGTCCTGTATAATTTTTTTCTTCATATTGCTTGCTCGTTAATAGAACACCAATCGTTCCATCACCAACCCATGAAGCTAAACAGTCAACTGCAGCGCGCCCAGGAATTTTGAAAAGGGGACGCATAACTTTTACCATCATTGAACCGAAAAATTCAAGTAGACCAAAGTCTGTTAATAAAGGTAATAATAGCCCTGCAAATAAAAATAGCACGAACATAAATGTCACAAGACCAGAAGCCGGATCAATTAATATACCCGCAGTATTTTCACTAATAATGCTTTCAGGACCGACCTGGAATAAGTACATCGTCGTAAAAATGACGGCAAGTACACGCATAATTGTCCAGAACCAGTTGACACGGAATAAAGAATCCATCAGTGTACGTGGTCCTTTTTGTGGAATAAATTGCATGATGACTGACCCAGCTGCTGCAATAGTAAAGGTAATGAGTGCAAACCAATGGATAAACGGCTCGACTTTACCTGCAAGCATATTGGCAAGAATCGCAATTGGAACCTTCATGCCTTCTTCGGTATTAATCGGTGTAATGAATAAAAATACCCCTAATGCCGAAAGTACAACGAACAGGAACCAAGTATAGAAAGGAAATTTTTTCGTCATATATGTTAACCTCTTTTGTTGTCGATTTGTATATTTATACAATATAAACTGAATATATGCAGATGTCTACTCTTTTTGTTAAAGATTAATTTTTCAGATTTTTTAGAGTGATTAAAATTATGAATAACAGTTGGGGGATGTATTTGTGAAAAGTTTGTTATATAGAGTTTCCCTCATATTTATAAATTATATAACTGTATAAAAAAACATTTTATTGTATGAAAAAGGCGAAGGAATAATCCCTCGCCTAAAATAATAATTATACAGTTAGTCTTCAAATGTAATTGGGTAAAATTTTTCGACATTTAACCAGCTGTCTGTTAACGTTTCACCATCGTCTACACGCTTAGCTGTTTCAGCCATCATCCAAGCGGTTTGAGAAGCATGTGCTTGTAAAGCCTTTATTTTATCGTCCTTCACACTACGAATGTCGATTACAATTGGCGCTTCACCAATTTTTTCGATTGTATCATTCGCAAATGCAACCGCTAAAATACGAGGGCGTGATTCTTTTGGCATGCGACGTACTGCTTCAACGACCGCACGAGCTGTTGCTTCATGATCTGGATGTACGGCAAAGCCTGGGAAGAATGTGTAGACAATCGAAGGATTTAATTCCTCGATTAAATTCGTTACAAGCTTCACCATTTTTTCATCATCTTCAAATTCAACCGTTTTATCACGTAAGCCCATCATTCGTAAATCTTCAATGCCCATTGCCACACATGCAGCAAGGAGCTCTTGGCGGCGAATGTCTGGTAAAGATTCACGTGTCGCAAAAGGTGGGTTTCCTAAATTTCGGCCCATTTCGCCTAATGTTAAACAAGCGTATGTAACGGGTACACCCATATTACTATACATACGCACCGTACCAGCAACTGAAAACGCTTCATCATCTGGATGAGGGTAAATAACTAAAACGTGGCGTTCCTCTTGTAAAGTCATTGTATTTCCCCCTTAATAAGCAAATGGCTTTTCGCTAATTTCAAGTGCGACTGCCAGCTTCCCTGTATAATCTAAACCAGCCATTAATAGGCGACCTTCTGTATCCAACTTAAAATGTGTGATGCCCTGCGCATAAACCCAGCCATGCTCCATTTTTAAACCAACACGGTGTGGGGCATCCCCAACAATTTTGCCTAACTCGTAACGTAATTTGACATTGCGGATAAACGCACCTGCATTAAAAAATTTTTCATCGTAATGGGCCGCGTAAGAGCCATTTGTCGTTTCTAAATGAATAAAAACGTCTTTATTTGCAAAAGAATTCAGTAATTGTTGGAGTTCTTGCGTATTTACTTCCTTCATCTTTTAATCCCCCTAAATCGTACTCTCACTTTAGTATAGTAAAATGAGCCGATAAAAGAAAATAGAAAGGCGCGTGTTTCGTCAAAATGAGCATATTTCAGATTCCTTTTACCAATAAAAAAGTCACACAAGGCGACAAAGCATCTTGTGTGACTTTCATTTAGATTGGTCGAATTATGCGATTGTTACACTTGGAATTGTTGTAACGGTTACTTGTGGTGCGCCGAAACGTGGTTTTGCACCGTGCATGACAGGACCAACGTGATCGTTTAAAGCCCAGCCGTGTTTAATAGCAGCTGAAACGAATTCTTTTGCTTCAACAACCGATTCTTCCACAGTGAAGCCGTTTGCTAAGTTCGCACATACACTAGCCGCAAACGTACAGCCTGCACCATGATTATACGTAGAAGCGATTTTCTCAGTTTCAAGTAGCTTGAATTCATTACCATCAAAGAATAAATCTACTGCTTTTTCATGGGCTAATGCTTTTCCGCCTTTAATGACAACGTTTTTAGCACCTAATGCATGGATTTTAGCAGCAGCAACTTGCATTTCTTCAATTGTTTTTGGTGTACCAGTTCCTGCTAATTGTCCCGCTTCAAAAAGATTTGGTGTAACAACAGTTGCGTAAGGTAATAAATAGTTAATCATCGCAGTTGTGTTACCTGGATTTAAAACTTCATCATCACCTTTACAAATCATAACTGGGTCAATGACAACTTTGTCTGTTCCTGATTTTTGAATAGCATCTGAAGCAATTTTAATAATTTCCTCAGTTGACAGCATCCCTGTTTTAACGGCATCTACACCTGTTGAAAGGGCAGTATCAATTTGTTTTTGTAATAATTCAGTAGGGAGCGGTGTTACATTGTGGCTCCATGTTTTTGGGTCCATCGTTACGACAACAGTAAGGGCAACCATGCCATATGTGCCATGCTCTTGGAAAGCCTTTAAGTCAGCCTGCATCCCTGCACCAGCTGATGTATCTGAACCTGCAATTGTTAACGTTTTTTTCAATGACATGAAAAACATCTCCTTATTTAAAAAACAAATTGTTATTTATAGTATTAATTATAACTTGCTTCTGACTGCTTGAAATAGTCAGAATACGAAAAAACTATAAGGTCAGGTGAGGTGATACTTGAATTTTGAGCCAGTATTGATTACTGTTTGGACAGAGGTGAAAGCACATTGATCGAGACTTTAACGAATACGTGGCGTGATATTTTAGCTCCACAATTACAACAACCTTATTTTCAACAGCTCCAGCAATTTTTACAACAGCAATATAGTGAAGAAACGGTTTATCCGAAAAAGTCGGATATTTTGAATGCTTTACAATTAACGGATTTCCCAATTGTAAAAGTCGTTATTTTAGGGCAGGATCCGTATCATGGCATTAATCAAGCGCACGGTTTAAGCTTTTCAGTAAAGAATGGACAAAAGCTGCCGCCAAGCTTGAAAAATATGTTGAAAGAATTACAGGAGGATGTCGGCTGTCCGATTCCGCAAAATGGTGATTTAACAGCATGGGCAGAGCAGGGAGTTCTCCTATTAAATACGGTGCTTACAGTACGTGAAAAAGAGGCAAACGCACATAAAGGACAGGGCTGGGAGGAATTTACAGATGCCATCATTGAACGTATTGCCAACCGTGCAGAGCCCGCTGTTTTTCTTCTATGGGGTAAGCCTGCACAAAGTAAGCGTACATTAATCGAACGTTTTCATAAAAATCATATTATCCTAGAAGCACCACACCCAAGTCCGCTAAGTGCATATCGCGGTTTTTTTGGGAGTAAGCCTTATTCACAAACAAATGCGGCATTAATCGCAATGGGGAACGAGCCGATTCAATGGTGTTTATCCGATTAACTTGCTTCAGCAGAAGTAGGGGAACTCAGGCTAAAGGTAGGGAAAAAGGCTAAATCCGTCACGTCCAGTGACAACGCCTAATTGACCAACATCATTTGACCCAAAGACCCCGGCGGATGTCACAAATTTTTAGAGGATTTTTTCGAGCATGCTTGAAAAAATCTGGACAAAAATTAGCCGAGGTGTAATTGATTTTATGGTAAAGTGTAATAGAAAGAGAGGGAGCAGCTGATGAAAATTGATTGCTTTAAATGTCAATACTTCCGTGTCACATGGGATCAAAATAACCCACGTGGCTGCTCGGCATACGGCTTTAAAACAAAACAGCTGCCGTCCGTCCTTGTAAAACAGTCTTCAGGTATGGATTGTCTAAAGTTTGTAGCTAAAAAACAGGAGGGACAGCGATGATTTCCTACGAAATGATTGTTCAACAAATTGAAAAGCATGCTAGTCAAGCAAAGCAGGTGCGTGGGGAACAGCAAATACGCGAGCAATTATCGGCGATTCGTGCGCTATGTGATGTCGTTTTAGACGAAGGAAAGTCTGTTGCCAAGTTACCCGAAGCCGCACTAAGCGTACATAACATCCAAACATCTTCTATGATGATTTCACAGCTACCTGTCACTTCATCTCAAAAAATAGAGGAAGAAGATGCAAATGGCGAATCGCTTTTTGATTTTTAAGTAGAAACAAGTTTGTATTGAGTAATCAATTAAAAAAGGGGTTTTTATAATGAAAGGTTCTATTATTTCAGGTGCCATTCAAGGCTTTTTAGCGGTAGCATTAGGTGCATTTGCTGCACATGCACTAGAAGACAAATTAGATGCATATAGCACAGACATTTGGAATACGGCGATTCAATATCAAATGCTGCATGCAGTAGCGATTGTTTTAGCGGGTATTTTAATGTCAAAAGCAATTTTTGGCGAAGTAAAACAATTAAAAATTGCCGTTATTTGTTTTAATGCAGGAATCATTTTCTTTACAGGTAGTTTAATTGTGTTAGCTCTTACAGGTATTAAAGTATTAGGGGCCATTACACCGATTGGCGGCGTCCTATTTTTAATCGGCTGGGCTATGATTATAAGCGCAACATTAAAACAAACAAAGTAACGCTTAATTGAATACGGAAAAATCCCCTTTCGACTTGAAATTGAAAGGGGATTTTTTTTATGGATGAACCACACCAGCAGAGAATGTTTATTAAAAGAATAATTTTGATTGAGATATGTCTTTTAATGGAATAAAATAAAGAACTATAAACAATAAATTCTGATAGTTCCGATATTTCAGGTGTGATATAAATTTGCTTTTTTCTAAATTATCACAAAATATAGTATAGTTAGAAATAAGAATAGTTAAGGTGGGAATGTCATGAATCAATTAAAAACAAAGTTGCAAGAAAGCTTTGAAGAAATGGTTATTATTCGACGTTATTTACATGAATATCCAGAATTATCGCATGAAGAAGTACATACCCCGATTTATATTGCCAATTTTCACCGTGAGCTTGGTCTAGAAGTACGTGAACAGGTGGGGGGAAGAGGAGTTGTCGCGACATTAAGAGGGGCAAAACCTGGGAAGACTGTTGCGTTACGTGCAGACTTTGACGGCTTAGCCATTAATGAATTAAATGACATCCCGTATAAATCAAAAAATGACGGAATTATGCATGCTTGTGGTCATGATGGACATACCGCGACTTTGCTAGTTCTTGCAAAAGTATTAACAGAAATGCAAGAAGAGTTAGTAGGGAATGTCGTTTTCATTCACCAACATGCTGAGGAACTCGCACCAGGTGGGGCAAAAGCAATGATTGAAGATGGCTGCTTAGAAGGTGTTGATGTCATTTATGGCACGCATTTATGGGCGCCAACCCCACTTGGAGATGTATTAGTTCGAGAAGGTGCCATAATGGCTGCTGCTGATCGATTCGAGATTACAATTCAAGGAAAAGGTGGCCATGGTGCAGAGCCGCAGCATTCGGTTGATGCGATTGTCATCGGATCCCATTTTGTTACACAGCTCCAAACACTTGTATCGCGTCGCATTGCCCCACTATATTCAGCTGTTGTAACGGTAGGACATTTTGAGGCAATCAATCCTTTTAATGTTATAGCGGATACAGTGAAGCTAAAAGGGACTGTACGTACATTTGATGAAAACGTGCGCCAGCAAATCAAGCAGGAAATTGAACAATTATTACAAGCGACATGTACGGGGATGCATGCGACCTATAAATACGAATATTTTGATGGCTATCCACCAGTAATTAATCATGCAGAAGATACACAATTTGTGGCACAAGTAGCGGAGCAAATTGATGTGGTAAAAAATGTCCAAAAATGTCCGCCATTTATGATTGGTGAGGATTTTGGTTATTATATGCAGCATGTCCCAGGTACTTTTTTCTTTACAGGGGCCAAGGATCCTTGTTGGGACCAGGCGTATCCACATCATCACGGACGATTTAATTTCGATGAACGTGCCATGCTTATAGCAGCGCAAATTTTAGGTGAAGCAACAGTAGCTTATTTAACAAAAAATAATTAATCATCATTGTAAAACAACAAGTGATAGAAGGAAGGTATAGATAAAATGGGTGTTGGAGCAAAATTAAATATTGCGATTTACTCGATTGTTACAGTGTTAATTCTAACAATTGGATTTACTTTTTTAAACTTAAGTAACATTGAGGAGAACTCGGAGGAGGCATTGAATAATCGCGTAGAGCAAATTCGAGCGGCTGAACAAATTCGGTTTGGCTTAGCGATGCAAAGTTTATATGCACGCGCGGTGGTGTTAGATAATTCTGAGGAAAGTATAGAAAAATTGGATTTTTATATGAATTCTTTAAATGAAGAAATTTTAGGCTTAAAAGAAATGGTAAAAAGTCAAGAGATGATTGATTATATTGAAGAAATGGAAAGCTTTAACGAACAATTTAATGTTGGCACAATCAGTTTACTAGAGGCGGTCAAAAAGGAGGATGCGCGATTAGCGAATGGTTATATTAATACGACATTAAAAAAAGCAAACGACGGTATTTTAGAGGTTTCGAATAAAATCGTAGACTATCAAGAGGAAAAACTTGCGGAAATTAATAAAGAAACAGAGACTTCCATCAATAATTCTAAAATAACAGCTTGGTTTTCATTGTTTGTTAGTCTCCTTATTAGTGTAGCTGCAGTTATTTTTATCCGTTTCAAAATTGTTGCCCCACTAAGATTTGTTGTATCAGAGGCGAATGTTATTGCATCAGGAGACTTATCGAACGAAGATATTCAAACGAAATCAAAAGATGAAATTGGACAGCTTGGCCGGTCATTTAATTTAATGAAAAATAACTTAGCTTCACTCATTAAAAATGTTCAACTGAATACCGGACAATTAACGGCTTCTGCACAAGAACTGTCAGCGAGTACGGAGGAAATGTCCGCGACTTCTGAAGACGTAACATTACGCATTAACCAAACTTTCGATACGTCACAAGCTTCGGCCCATGCATCGAAAGAAAGTGCAAATGCAATGGAAGAAACAGCTAAGGGTGTCCAACGAATTGCAGAAGCGACGCAAGTATTACATTCCAACTCTATCGAGGCATCTAATACGGCCGATAAAGGTGGTACGATTATTGAAGAAGCGAAAAAGCAAATGGAAACGATTAATGAAACGACAAACTCTGTGAATTTATTAGTTCAAAAATTAGCACAGCAAACAGAAGAAATTAATTCGATTTCTAAAGTTATTACAAACATTACAGATCAAACGAATTTATTAGCATTGAACGCTGCCATTGAAGCGGCACGTGCGGGTGAGCATGGAAAAGGGTTTGCGGTTGTAGCAGATGAAGTTCGAAAGCTTGCCGAGGAATCAAAAAACTCAGCAAATTCAATTGTTAATTTAACGTTGGAAATTAAAGCGGATACAGGAAATGTAGAGCGAGCAGTTTCAGAATCGTTAATGTCGGTAAAGGATGGCGTCAAAATTATTAGTGAAGCTGGTCAATCGTTCGCATCGATTGAGCAGGCGGTAACTCAAATGACGACTCAAATTCAAGAAATTTCGGCAACTTCTGAGCAAATATCTGCAAGCGCGGAGGAAGTAACTGCTTCTGTCGCAGAAATTGCGGATGGCTCGGGTAATGCAAGTCGAAACTTAGAAATGATTGTAGCAGCAACGGAAGAGCAGGTTACAACGATGCAACAAGTGAATGGCGTAGCAGTGACGTTAAGTGAAAGTGCGCATCACTTACAAAACGAAATTCAACAGTTTAAAGTCCGATAAACGAAAAACGTCACTTCGCTTTTACAGGAAGTGGCGTTTTTCTCAACTATTCGCATCCCACAATCCCTATGTTGTTTGCGGGAAATAATTAAGTTCTTCATCAAATTCAGCATAGTCAAAATAAATCATCGGGAATAAATAACGATGATCCGATTTTAAATCGCGTAAAATAACATGATCTCGACCTGCGGCTTCAACAACACCTCTTACCGATATTTTATTATCAGCTGCACCGGTATTATTAAACGAAAAATGAAATACCCCAGGCTTCCCTCGGTTCAATCGTAAAATATTTTCAATGTAAGATTCCTCACGTGGGAGGGTAGTTCCTGGGTAACTTGGTTGCATCGGAATAGTTGATGGATTCATTTGTTGCATTGGAGATGTCCAATAATAAGTCAAACTCGCATCCTTTCCAAAAGAAAATTAAACTGTCGGCTGGCTATTCATTATAGTTGCAAAAAAAGAAATGTGTCTCAAAGCGACTAGTATTTTATTGCCCGTACCAATGTACAAGTAGGGCTGTGAATTAATCGATCGTCTGAATTGTCGACGATGACTTACCCTCCTTTTCGTACAGTATATGCAACAAGCCCAGAATGATGCTTCAAAAGCCCGGCATAAAAATGGAATATTCGTATATACTAATAATAATTAGTTGGGAAAGTGGGATAATTTTTGGGGTATGGGGAATAAATAAATGAAGAAATGTTGCCTCGTGTTGAAGTAAAGCTCGAGGGGTGAATATGGTGCAATTAGAAATATGGCTGGGCATTATATTTAGTGCAATTTTGGCTTTTGGCGTAGCGATATTTTATGAACAGCCTGTGCATTGGTTTTTATTTATTATTATTATTTTCATCGGACTATTTATTAATACCGTAATCCTCATATTAAAGATGAAGGATGAGAATACATGAAAAAGGTGAGTGCATATGGCAGCTCACCTTTTTTTGCGTGTTTTATTGTTAGACAACAAAAAATCCGTGGGGATAAAACCCACGGATTGAATGTCACACAGCCAATAATTTTTCTAACTTTTCGTTATCTAATAAATTCCCTACTAAAAACTCACCGAATTCACCGTAACGCGCTGATACTTCATCAAAACGCATTTCGTACACGATTTTTTTGAATTGTAGCATGTCATCAGAGAATAATGTAACGCCCCATTCATGATCGTCTAAACCAACAGATCCTGTAATGATTTGCTTGATTTTTCCGGCATAGCTACGTCCGATTAATCCATGAGAATGCATTAACTGACGGCGCTCGTCCATCGGTAGCATATACCAGTTGTCATTGCCTTCGCGACGCTTGTCCATTGGATAAAAGCACACATGTTTCGACTTTGGTAATTCTGGATACAGACGTGCACGCACATGTGGGTTTTGATACGGATCTTCTGTAGATTGTCCAGCTAAGTAGTTAGAAAGCTCGACTACTGAAACATAGGAATACGTTGGAATGGTAAAGTCAGCAATAGCTAGCTTCGCAAATTTTGTCTCCACCTCATGTAATTCTTCTGGTGTTTCACGTAATGTCATCAACATAAAGTCAGCTTTTTGACCGATAATCGCGTAAAAAGCATTCGATCCTGTAGCTGTATTTAAGTGTTCTAAGTATTCGATAAATTCTTTTGTAGCGGCTTCACGTTCTTCTTGTGATACTAATTTCCATGACGCCCAATCAATTGAACGGAATTCATGTAAAGCGTACCAACCATCTAATGTAATTGCTGCTTCATTCATGTTTTTTACACTCCTTATAATTGAAAATGATTCACAGTTAGTGTAGCACAAAAGCAATGAGAAAAATCGTCTGAAACCGAAAAATGCGTGAATTTCATCAATTTGACATGACTTTCATTTGCGGTATGCTTAGGGCATGAAAAAAAGTGAGGAGTACGAAAGATGATGAATTTTTTATCGAAAAAAAAATGGCGTTTTATAGACCAATCTATTAGTGCAAATAAACGTTCACCATTGGAATCCTTTGCGATGGATGATACCCTTTGTCATATAATTGGACAGCAAAAAAGCTATGCAACCATTCGCACTTGGGTGCATCATGATGCGGTTGTATTAGGCATTCAAGATCACCGCTTACCTTATATTGAAGAGGGCATGAATGTGCTAATTCAAAATGGATATGAGCCGATTGTTCGAAATTCGGGTGGTTTAGCCGTTGTACTTGATAGTGGTGTACTTAATATTTCGATTATTTTAGGGGAAGAAAAGCCACTAAGCATTAATGATGCATTTGAATTAATGGTAGACTTAATTCGCGCATTATTTCCAGAAGTGGCTCATAAAATCAAAGCCTATGAAATTATAGGCTCGTATTGCCCAGGCTCCTATGATTTGAGCATAGACGGACAAAAATTTGCTGGTATTTCGCAGCGACGTATGAAAAATGGTATCGCAATTCAAATTTATTTATGCGTTGAGGGCGATGGTAGTGAACGTGCTGAGCGCATAAAACAATTTTATGAAACGAGTTTAAAAGGGGAGCAAACAAAGTTCCAATATCCAATAATTACGCCACATGTCATGGCTTCCTTACAGCAGTTAATCGGACAACCGCTCACAGTCCAGCAAGTGAATGAACGCCTGCGTCAACTGTTAATGGCATGGAATGGACAACTATATGAAACACCGATTCAGTTAGATGAGATGGAACTGTATAACTATTATTTAGCACGAATATTAAAACGAAATGAATCGATGCTACGTTAAAAAAAATAGATTGTTAAGTAAGGGGGAAGTACTACATATGTACTTCGCCCGATTCATTTGTAGGTAAATGGGTAATTAGATTCCCGTTCTTCTCCATTTTAAACGTCGGAGCGACACGTGCATCCTCTGTTTCTAACGTTACAAGGCGACGGGCGCGGTTCATAATCGAAACGAACTGTTCGTAATCTTCCTTAATTGCTTTGTTTTCCGTTTGAATCATAGCAAGCTCTTGTTGAAGCTCTTGTTTTTGTTCTGTTAGTACACCAGCCAGCTTGCGCCATTTTAACACTTCCTGATCAGATGTTTGAGAATGTTGTAATCTTACTAAATAAGCAATTACGATATCTAGTGATAGTGCTGAAAGAGGGATAGATTTCGGCTCCTCCTCAGAAGTTGGTAATAAATAGATTGGGTTGATTCGTCGTTTCGTTGCGGCATTTAACACACGCATTTTTTCTTTGCGCTCTTTTTTTGCCTGTGATAATTCCTCTTCATAAATACGGCGTACAACCGCGTTCCAGCGAAATCCACAAGCCGCTGCCGTACGATTTAATGCATCTCCTGCTTCTTCAAATGCATTTAATTGTGTGCTTCCTTCTTTGACGTGACGTAAAACAGCCTCCGCTAATAATTCGTCATTATCTTGCATCCAAGCATCTTGTCTAGTTTTTGTCATTTAAATGACCTCCTGCCATGTTGATAGATTTGTTGTTCATAATCTATCATGTCCAGATGAGAGGATATTTATTCAATAAAATTGGAAAATCTATATTTTACTGCTCTATCAGACCTTTGGCGGAATTGATAGGAAATTGCTTGAATGAAGTTCACCATTTACGTTACAATAATAAGATAAGAAAAAATTTAATGAACAAATTTCATAAGAAAGGGTGTTGACACTATGGCAAACTTATTTCACGTTTGCGATGAATGTCAGGCCGTTAATTTAAAGACGTTAATTCCTAAGCTACAAGAAATTGATCCAGAAGCAACGATTGAAATTGGCTGTCATTCATATTGTGGTCCAGGCCGCAAAAAAACATTTACATTTGTAAATAACCGACCAGTTGCCGCATTAACTGAAGAGGAGTTAATGGTAAAGGTACTAGACAAACTAAAAAAGTAACGACGTAAACTACTAGGAGCACAGACAGCCTGGTAGTTTTTGTTTTGTTCTGAAAGCGCGTCAATTATAATAGAAAGAAAACAAATGAGGAGGTCGTTAGGAATGGATGTATATGCACAAAAAAAATTGCAGGAAGAAAAGGTTTTTAAAGACCCCGTTCACCGATATGTCCACGTACGCGATCAAGTCATATGGGATTTAGTCGGAACGAGGGAATTTCAACGCTTGCGCCGCATTAAGCAGCTCGGAACAACGTATCTTGTGTTTCATGGGGCCGAACATAGTCGCTTTAGCCACTCGTTAGGTGTGTACGAAATTGTACGCCGCATTATCGATGATGTATTTAAAGGCCGTCCGGAATGGAATGAAGATGAGCGCCTGCTAGTTTTATGTGCGGCACTGCTGCATGATTTAGGACATGGACCATTTTCTCATGCATTTGAAAATGTATTTGAAACCGACCATGAATACTTTACACGCCGAATTCTTTTAGGCGATACAGAAGTCAATAAGGTGCTAAGTAAGGTATCCGCAGACTTCCCTGAAAAAGTAGCGCAAGTAATTGAAAAAACGTATCCGAATGAGCTAGTTGTGAGCTTGATTTCCAGTCAAATTGACGCTGATCGCATGGATTATTTACAGCGGGATGCATATTACACTGGGGTTAGCTACGGACATTTTGATATGGAACGTATTTTGCGTGTGATGCGCCCACGAGAATATGGTGTCATCATAAAATCGAGCGGTATGCATGCGGTGGAGGACTATATTATGTCGCGCTATCAAATGTATTTGCAAATATATTTCCATCCAGTGTCACGTAGCGCGGAAGTCGTACTCCATAACATTTTAAAGCGCGTCAAGCAGCTATGCCAGCAAGATTACCAGTTTAAGCAGGAGCCAACGCATTTCCACTCGTTTTTTAAAGGCAATGTTACGCTAGAGGAATATTTAGCGCTCGATGAAAGCATCATGCTCGCTTATTTTCAGTTTTGGATGCATGAGGAAGATACCATTTTACAAGATTTATGCCGCCGCTTTGTAAATCGCGATTTATTCGTTCATATGGATTTAAATCCCGAGGAAGAGCCAGAGCGGTATGCATGGCTTATTGAACAAGTGAAGTCTGCTGGATTTGATCCAAACTATTATGTGAATGCAGATTCAACATCTGATTCGCCGTATGATTTTTATCGACCAGGCGTGGCATCGACGAAGCGTCCGATCTATTTGGAAATGCCAAGCGGTGAAATTCGCGAGTTAGCCGAGCAATCTCATATTGTCTCCACAATCGCCAACAATATCAAGACAGATTATAAGGTATATTACCCTAAAGAAATACATTTATTGTGATAAAAGACTTTTAATTCATATGAAAAATTGTAGTCCTATAATCTTAAAATAGGTATTTATGTACTGGAATTACTAGAAAATCTTGACAAATAACTAGAGAACCTTTATAAAATAGAGTGTTCCTTTTAGAAATTACTTACTTGTAAGTTAATAAATAGTTTTAAAGACCCGGTTATGTATATAGCCGGTTTTTTCTTACAGATAAAAAACTTGGAAAACTGTGGTAAATGGTTAAGAGAGGAACACGCATCAG
Organism: Solibacillus sp. R5-41; assembly: GCF_002736105.1. Lineage (NCBI taxonomy): Bacteria > Bacillati > Bacillota > Bacilli > Caryophanales > Caryophanaceae > Solibacillus > Solibacillus sp. R5-41. The sequence goes on from NZ_CP024123.1 coordinate 457,762, forward strand.
AATTTCTCTATCTAAATGGAAATCCAACTATAAAATGTATTTGATTAATAAATAAATGGAAAATTTAGTCGGTTAATGTTTATTAAATTCGAATCAGATTGATAGTCTCGGTAAGTTTTTCATGAACTAGAGATACGTTTATGGGGGAAGTTTTATATAGAAAGGGAAATTCGGGATTTACACTGCATGAAGCAATTTTATCCGAAGCATTTGGCTAAATGGACGGCGGAAACAAGCAATTAATTTCTGCTGCATTGTAGCTAATGTGAAGGACGATAACCAAAATATATAGAAGGAGGAAAAAGGAAAATGAAGAAGCTGAATATAGCTGTGTTAACGGTATTATTAGTTTTCCAAACACTGCTATCACCACTCGCTACTTATGCAAATGAACCAGATGCAACAAAACCTGAAATAAGTGAGCAACCTGATGGTGGGAATGATGTAGGTGGCGGTGATGTAGTGGAAGAGCCAGGGAATGATGGCGCTATGGAAGACGAAGGTGAGAGTAAACCTACTTTACCACCAACTGATGATAATGAATCCATGGAAGATGGAAAAGAATCAGTAGAAAAAAATCCTGATAACGAACTTACTGGTGGCGGTGAAGATAAGGCATTGCCTAGTGAAGGTACTGCAGAATCTATTCAGGAAGATGTAATACTAAATTTCGTGAGTTTATTTACAGGTGGTCAAACTATCACAAACGCTTCTGAGGCAGCTAGTGTTACACCAACAATTGGTCAGGAAGTTGACGTAAATTATGAATTTGAGATTAATGCAAAAAAAGATTATGGTGTGGGTTCAACATTTAGTTTTGATTTGCCAAATGCCTTGTTAAATTTTAATCAGGGTGGACTAGATGGCAAAGTAACTCTTGAAGGTGGGGGTATTGAATTTGATTATAAAACGATAGGGAGTACAGTTACACTTACATTAACTACGGGAACAATCGAGGATGGAAATATTCTTGAGAATGGGAAACTTAAATTCAGTGCTTTGTTTTCTGAAGTAGGAGCAAAGGATGGCTTTGATCAAGAATTGGACATTCCAGTTATCGGAGGAGACACAGTTAAGCTTCCTTTTAAATTCAAACCGAAAGTTGACAGTAGTAAGACGCCGTTAGCGAAATCTGGAGCTGCTAGAACTACCAACGGAGAGCGTTTTATTGATTGGGTTGTTTGGGTCAATGAGAGTGGTCAGTTACTAAATAATGCCACTATTGAAGATGCTCTCGGTAAAGGGCACGAATTAGTGAATGATGTTACGATTGAGCGTTATCCATTTACTTTTACGGGTCTGTCAACTACTTTTGATAAGACAGAAACATCAAAGAATTTATCTAATATTGAATTAGATGATGGTTATTATGCATACAAACTCACATATTCAACAAAAGTAACACGTGTGGCTACAGAGGTAGAGGAACTGTTTGAAAATAAAGTGACATTTAAAAATAATGGTTCTACTGTAGATACAAAGGATATTTCGGTAAATCATGTATACGGTACGAAGCTATCTAAAGAAGCTTTAGGTACAGATAAGTACGGTGTAAAGTGGGAAATTAAATACAACTACTTTGGGTCGAAGTTTGACACTAAAGAAATTACAGATACAGTATCAGGCCCGCATATAATTAAAGAGGAAACTGTTAAGGTTTATCATGTAACGGTAGATGCCACTGGGAAGGGTACAAAAGGTGTGGAATATACTCCTCAGCCTAAGCCTTATCTTTCTACTGATAAAAAAACATTAAAAATAAATTTACCATCTCCAAACGGTGAAGCTTATATTATTGAGTATGAAACAGAACTTAATGATGAGTTTTATACAGGTCAAGATGGAAGTAGAGTAGAAAATAAAGTTAGTTATGACAATGAAAGCGATAAAGAAGGATTTAATATTACCGAGAATATTTTCCATAAAACAGGTGGAGAAAATTCAACTTCAATTGACTATGATAAAAAGGAAATTACTTGGACGTTAACAATCAATGCAGAGAAAGCAATGAAAGACGTTGTAATTACGGATACTTTTGAAGAAATTGATGGTAAAACACGCCAAAAGCTTATTGAAAACAGCTTTACAGGTCTACCAAGTGGAGTAACGCCTAAAATAGTAAAAGATATTGACGGCTATATCGAAAGTTTTGTGTTAAACCTAGATAAACTTCCTGAAGGCAAACACATAATAACGTATAAAACAAATTTTGATATTGATGCAAATGGTGCCACGTATGGTGTATATAAAAATACAGCCAAACTAGATTGGAAGAGTACAGATCCATCGAACATGAAATCATATTCTTTAGAAAAGAGTGCACAATACGATCCGGGTACGAGTCCAACTGGAAGAAATGGTTATAAAGAAGGTACATTTGACCATGTAAATCAAAAGTTTAATTGGTATCTGGCAGTTAATATTAATAAACAAGATATTGAAGGTGCTGTTTTAACAGATACGATTGGGGACGGACATAAATTAGTCTTAGACAGTGTCAAAGTGTATAAATTAGACTTAACTCAGGGTGAAAAAGGTAAAAAAGGTGACGAACTCAAAACTGGTCGTGATATTAATGAAACTGAAAAAGGTTTTACAGTCACATTTAATAAACCTACAACAGATGCTTATATTGTAGAGTATCAAACAGAAGATGTAGACGATATTATTGGATATAGTGGCGGTGATACTTACGATAACACTGCTAAATTTGTTACAATTAATAATAAGGAATTTGAGTTCGAGGCAAAAGCAACGGTTCAGCATGCGAATAAATTAATTAGTAAGGATGTACCAATCCAAAATACTAATGAAGAAACGATTACTTGGACTGTGAAGGTGAACGAATCTCATTCCACAATAGGAAACCCAATAAAATTAACGGATAAAATGTCTTCTAACCAAATGATATTAAAAGATACATTTGAAGTGCGAGAAATTAAGATGGATGCTAATGGTAAACATTCTTATGGAAATTGGACAGGTGCCACTCCTATCTTCAATGATTTGGAAAATAGTTTCACAATTGATTTAGATTTGAATCAAAAAGGTTGGGAAGTACGTTATACGACCTTCTTCACAGGTGGCCCGGATGATGTATTTTCAAATGAAGCATCAATTAGTTATGCAGGAGCTACAACTGGAGTTGACAGTGATGCAAAACAAGAGAATATCAAGTTTAGCTTTAATGACTCTGAAGGTTCAATTTCTGCTAAAAAGGGAGATTTAAAAATCAAAAAAATCGGTTACAATCCAGTAACTGGTGAAAGAAAAAATCTTGATGGTGTAGAGTTTATTTTATACAACCGTGCTGGAACAGTTGAGCTTCAGCGAGGTAAAACGAATAAAGAAGGTATTGTAGAGTTTTACCAAGTTCGCTACGGTTATTACAAATTAGAAGAGATTGCAGTATCTGGTTATAAGCAAATTGATGCACAGGAAATTCGCATTGCAGATACAACAAACTTTAATGAAAATGGTGGAAAGTACCACGAAGTGATTAATCTAGCGGATGTACCTGCACCAAAGTGTACAATTTTTAAAATTGAAGTAAAAGATATCGATGACAATTTAATTAAAGATGGTATTGTTACATTAAAAAATACGATAACAGGTGAAAAAACTTCACATCCAGTAGACACTTCAGGAATAGTTACGTTACCTGAAAACTTCCCAGCAGGTGATTACAAAGTAACGCATTCAACTGAAGGAGAGTTAAATAGTGTTAATGTGAAATACGACGACGTTGACTGTAATGCCAAAGTCCAACCAAATCCATCATGTGAACAGTTCACAGTTGTTATTAAGGATAAAAACGGAGATAACCGTACGGATATTTCAAAAATCACTTTAAAACAAGGCAATTTAGTAGTAGCTGAGACAACAGTAAATGCAACAGGTAAATTCGAGTTTGATTCTAACGTTAAGGATCCTGCAAATGGATTAAAGCCAGGTAATTATGACGTTTACGACAATCAACAATTCTTAGGAACAGTTAAAGTAACGTATAAAGTAGTATGTGGCACAGAGTTAGAAGTTGACTATGCACCAACATGTCCTAAGTTCACATTAACTGTAAAAGACGTTGATGGAAAACATCTGGAAAATTTTGATGTAAAAATTAAATCTGAGGATAGAGCAGATGCCTCAGATGTGAAAATTGGAAAAACAAGTAATGCTGGGGAAGTAGAATTTACTGATTTAGAACCAGGAAGATACTATGTGTATGACAACGATGGAAATAGATTAGGTGAGTTTACTTCAAAATCAGACTGTAAAGCAGAAGTTCAACCACTTCCTGCTTGTCCGAAGTTTGAAATTGAAGTTCCAGGCTTTGATTCAAATAAGTCTACTGGTAAACTTGCTATAAAGAAAGATTCAGATGAAAGTGTTTCATTTGAAGTTTCTCAAGGTTCAAATGAAAAATTTGAATATGATCCTAAAGTAAATCGTATTCCAGCAGGTAAATACAAAGTATATGATGGAAAACTTTATTTAGGTACTATTGATATTTCGTATGACAAGAATAATTGTGAAGCGACAGTAAATATAGACGCTAATGGTCCATCTTGCCCACAATTCATTCTAACTATCAACAACGCATACGGTCAGGCGCGTCAGAATGTGAAAGTAACACTAACAGATGCTGCTGGCAAAGTTGTTGAAGATGTTGATGGAAACAAAGAATTTACAACAGATGCGAACGGTCAAATTTTAATTGAAAATAATTTTATTAAACAAGGTAAATATACGGTAAAAGAAAATGGTGTGACAATCGGTAAAATTACTGTGGGGAATACGTGTGAAGCAAAAGTTCAACCGAACCCACCAGTAGATCCAGGTCCAGGTGAGCCGACAGATCCAAATCCGGAAGATCCAAACAAACCAAATCCGGAAGATCCAAACAAACCAAATCCGGAAGATCCAAACAAACCAAAACCGGAAGAACCAAACAAACCAAAACCGGAAGAACCAAACAAACCAAAACCGGAAGAACCAAACAAACCAAAACCGGAAGAACCAAACAAACCAAAACCGGAAGAACCAAACAAACCAAAACCAGAAGATCCAAACAAACCAAAACCAGAAGATCCGAACAAACCAAAACCGGAAGATCCATCTAATCCGACGAACCCAGGCACAACACCACCGCCAACGTTACCAGGATTAGAGGAAGTTATTAAACCAATTCCACCATCAATTATTCCGACTCCAAAGGATCCACTTACCCCTGGAGATTTAGCGGAATTGATTGAGGAATATAGTAAAGATCCATCAAAATTAGATGATGTAGTAAAAGGGTTGAAAGACTTATTAGATTACTACGACTCACTTACACCGGAGCAAAAAACTGAATTTGAACGTCTTTATGATGTAAATGGTTTAAAAATGCTGTTAGATGAGCTTGAAAAAGTAGCAAGCTTACAAAAGAAATTACCTCAAACAGACGGTGCTTCTCAATTTGGAACGATGTTAGTAGGTTCGGCACTATTACTTGCAGGTGCATGGTTATTTGTAACACGTCGCCGTAAAGCGTAATGATTCTACCTTGCTCGCTGTGCCGGATATTCAAATGTTCGGCATCGCTAGCAAGTAGTGAATGATTTAAAAAATAGTGAACGTAAAAGCCCCTATCTTTAGGATTCATTTCCTAGAATAGGGGCTTTCTTATTGTATTCACTTCAACCCAAGCTGTTTCGCTTCCTCTGCAGCTGTTTTCCCAACAAATTCAGCTACGACGGACAAACGACGTGTACCATCCTCTGCGCACGTAATTAGCGTGAGGCGCGTGTCGTCCTTTAGATCTTCAATGACATGAACATCAGTCGCCTCAATGACTTTAATCGAGGTTGTTTTGTATTCATAAACAAATTCCATATCAGATATAAAAATCGAATCACCCTTTTTTAAATGATAGAGCGGACCAAATAACACATCTTTTCCTTCAATATAATGAGAAGCGAGTGCGTAATTGCCTTGCCCCATTTTTTGTGCTGGTTTCATCGTACCAGCGCCTACTGCCAGCGCATATTTACCGACGCCATTTAAAATAGGGAGCGTCATGTCTACGGTAGGGATATGGATACTGCCGATTGCAGGGATATCGTTTACTTTTCCTTGAGCTTCTAAAATGTCCCAAATCGTTAAAGACTGCACCTCTTCAAAATCATAGCTTGCCACGGGCTGTTCGACAGCTACGTCATCTGCAGGCATTGCGACCGTCACCTGTTTTTCGACAACGCGTTTACTCGTCTGTGCGATTAAAAAGTTTTGGATTGGATTAATAAATAGGAGCGTTAGTCCAATGATGAAACATAGCGCAATGACAACGTTTACTAGTTTATTTCTCAATGCAATCACTCCTGTCAAATCTACTTATTCCAGTTTAATTGATTCCACAAAAAAAGAGAATCTACAAGACTCTCTTTGACATTAATCTGAGGATTAAATTATTTCAGCGGATGTTTGGGCGCCATCTGATATAAGTTGAATCCTATTTATCACTATATCGTACACCGGCAGTTGCGTAATGGCTTTTTGACATTTCTTCAATAATAATAGATACATTTTCAACAGGAGCGTTTACTGTTTTTGAAACTGCTTGTGTTACTTCATCGACAAGGGCACGTTTTTGTTCGTCTGTTCGTCCTTCAAGCATTTTAATTGTTACGATTGGCATATAGTCGCCTCCATTTAGTAATATAGTGTATAGTATTTATAATAGCGCAATTGGAGGTAAATACAATGACAAATGAAGAAAAACCAAAACCAAAAATGGGATTTACTATTATAAAAAATGACCCGACAGATGGGCATAAAGGCTTTGGCATAGGTTCACTTTCACTTGAAAATGTGTCACCAGTCATCATTGATGTGGCAGAGGAGACAGCGACAGTCGAAATCGGAGCAATGCATGCGAAAAGTGATGTAGAACGTGGCATTAAATTTACGATGAATCGTGAGGACTCAGCTGGCGGTAAGGATTATTGGCTTGTGTGGGTAACAATTGATCATAAAGAAGATGGCGCTTATTTTGCGGGCGTTGCAGCTTGTGAAATGGTCGTAAACCGTGAGAAGCGCCGTGGCTATAAAATTTTAGCCGATCATGTAAATAAAATGGATAAATCGATGAAACGCAATATTCTTGTGGATCATATGGATGCCCGTTCAAAAGGAATTCTTGCAACATTTTTACAATCACATAATGAAGATATGTGGAATCGAAGCGAGCAAAAACTGCATGAGGATCTTGCTTAAGGAAGCCTCCCGGAAATTACAGGACAAAATCTGGAATCAGTAAGAATCCAACCTTACAATTTGATTCCGTCAATTGTTTATTTAGAAAAATGCCTCTATTCAGTGAACAATATGTGACATTTCTAAAACATCATGAATACGTGGTTGAAACTATTTACAAAAGAAAGTAAACTGAATTTAAAGCTTGCGAATAGTAGGCTAGGACACATGGACAATGGATGGCGTTGAGGACAATGCGGCATTTGAACTTTCCCAAGCTGAATGCCCCATGATTCTCAACCCTTCATTAGCCATCAATAGAAAAGCTCTTTCGTCTTACGGACTTGAACCGGAGACGAAAGAGCTTTTTTAGTTGGAAGTGCTGGTTTTTGTTTGGAGAAGAAAGCAAGTCATTCAAAAACTACTCCCAAAATGAACGAAACGCTTCGCCAGGGATCATGTCCCACACATTGCTCCACGAATCCTTTTCAAAGAAATCAAAAGTTGAACATTTTTTAGTCGGCACATCTTCATTTTTCATATAAACGACACGTTGATTAGGGCACGCGCTTGTTGATAAGTAGCCGCTGTTAATATCAACGGAAACAGGCTGCACTCCATTTGGAATTGTAAACTCTTCGTTGGCCTTACCTTCAAGTGCGGTCTCCATAAAGTCAATCCACACCTGCTTAGATGCGGCCATATCGCCTTTAACGGATAATGTTTTGCCTTGATCATAGCCGTTCCAAACCCCAGCAGTTAAGCTTGGTGTAAAGCCGAGCATCCACTGATCGCTATTCGTTGTCCCGGATTTTGCGGCATACGTATGTGTCATACGTGAACGTAATGAAAGGCCTGTTGCAGGAGAATAATCACTGTATACAGGATCGAATATGCCCGTCATCATTTGCGTTAGAACAAACGCATCTTTCTCGTTCAGAACTTGCTCAGCTTTAGGTTTTTCGTATTTATAAACGACATTTCCCTTTGCATCGGTAATCGAGAGTATCGTTGTTGCATTTCGCTTTTCCCCGCCAGCGGCAATGATATTATAGGCATTTGTTAAGTCATATAGTGAATTTTCCGTCGTTCCTAACGCAATCGAAGGATTTTCGTCTTCAGAATAGTTTAAGCCAAGCCGTTTTTGCATGTCGCGGAAAGGCTTATAACCAATGCTATCTAATGTTTTAACTGCATAAACATTGTCAGAAATCGCGAGCGCCTGTGCCATTGATAGCTCATGATCCGCATATTTCTTGTTAATATTTTGTGGTGTATAGTTTGCGCGACCGCTATCATAAGTAAAGGTTGTTTCGCTAACGTCTAAAAACGACATCGGATTAAAGCCTTTTTCTAGAGCTGCTGCATAAAGAATCGGTTTAATCGCGGAACCGGGCTGACGTTTACCGAGTGTGACACGGTTGTAGTTACTCACACTATAATCACGCCCGCCAACAAGTGCCGTAACAAATCCTGTGTGAGCATCCATACTGACAAATCCGACTTGCAATTCATTATCTGGCATATTTTTTTTCACAGCATCTTCCGCAGCGCGCTGATGGGCTTGGTTGAGCGTCGTTTGAATTGTCCAACCACCGCCGCTTATCGGCAAATTTTTCGATTCTAAAATATCACTTGCCTCATTCCAAACAACATCTAAAAAGTAAGGAGCAATTGATTTTGTAGCGATCCATTCATCACTTTTAAAAGCAAGTGGCTCTTTAATCGCACGTGTTTTTTCATCCTCTGTAATGATCCCTTGCTCATTCATCAGTCGTAAAATGACTTGCTGACGATTTGTTGCTTTTTCTAAATTGTTTAAAGGGGAGTAATAGCTTGGCCCTTTTGGCACACCTGCAAGCATCGTAGCTTCAGCCAAAGTTAAGTCCTTTGCAGACTTCCCATAAAAATAGCGACTTGCGGCTTCCACTCCATACATACCATGCCCGTAATAAACGGTATTTAAATAGCCCTCTAAAATTTCGTCCTTCGAATAAAACAGCTCTAAACGGTATGCGTAAAGTGCTTCATTAATCTTTCGATTCCAACTTTTTTCATGCGTCAAATATAAATTTCGCGCATATTGCTGGGTAAGTGTACTCGCTCCTTGCACCTTACTACCCGCCTTTATATCAGCAAGAACAGCACCTGCAATACGTGAATAATCAAACCCACCATGTTCGTAAAAGTCTTTATCTTCAACTGCTACCGTGGCATCTATTAAATATGGAGAAATATCTTTTAGTTCCGTCCAATAGCGACGTTCTTCCGTGAAACGATCGCCAATTGGATTGTTTTGACTATCTAAAAATATGGACGCTTTTGGCACAGTGAGCGGAGGTGCTCCAGCTACTTGTGCATATATTCGTATTGAAAGAAGGCTGACAGCGACGGCACAAAAAAGACCAATCATAAATAAACCTAGCTTTTTGCTAAATATTCTACGTTTTTTATGCTTGAAGTATTGCTGTCTTCTCAATTCAGTCCACCTCATTTTCTAAAAAGTAATAGGCAAGTTAATCAATTACGCCTTGGCGTAATTGCGTCCAAATTTTTTTCGTGCTTGCTCGAAAACTCATCTAAAAATCTGTGACATCCGCCGGGGCATTAACTTTAACTTTATTTAGCCGGGGTTTGGATCCCCACTTATAGAAGTGGGGGACTTCTGCTGAAGAAAGTTAAAAAATTCTTGCACTTTTCGTCAAAACAACTATAATTTTTGTCGTAGTCCTTCGATTTATGTCGACAAATGTAAGTTTCCTTTAATTATACGAAAATAGCGAATAAAAGTTTCGTTTCGTGATTTTAGTATGGGCAATTTCGAGGATACATATGCATGAGCAGGAAATATTGTGTATGGTAAAATTAAGAAACGCAAGAAAATAGAACAAAAAAACAAATAGGAAGATGTAGGTGATTGTTGATGCGATTTGATGAAACTTATGCAGGGAACATGTTTATTAAAAGTCATCAAAATTATGAGGAGAGCAAGGCGGTACTTTATGGAATGCCGATGGACTGGACAGTAAGCTATCGTCCTGGTCAACGCTTTGGTCCTGCTCGTATTCGAGAAGTATCGATTGGATTAGAGGAATATAGCTTTTATTTAGATCGTGAGCTAGGGGATGTACCATTTTTTGATGCAGGAGACATTCCATTACCGTTTGGCAATCCAGAAAAATCGCTTGCTGAAATTAAGAATTTTGTGCGCCAAGTACTCGCGGATGGCAAAATTCCTGTTGGTATGGGCGGGGAGCATCTTGTTTCATTACCTGTGATGGAGGCAGTGTATGAAAAGCATCAAGATTTAGCGGTAATCCATTTTGATGCACATACAGATTTACGCACGGATTATGAAGGAGAGCCTTATTCACACGCAACGCCAATACGTAAAATTGCCGATACAATCGGTCCGGAAAACGTGTATTCATTCGGCATCCGTTCAGGCTTGAAGGAAGAGCTTCAGTGGGCAAAGGAAAACGGAATGCACATTTCACTATTTGAAGTTTTTGAGCCATTAAAAAAAGTATTACCTACATTAAAAGGGCGCAATGTCTATGTAACGATTGATATTGACGTGCTTGATCCAGCACATGCACCGGGTACGGGTACAGTTGATGCAGGAGGTATTACACCAAAAGAATTGCTCGCTGCCATCCACGAAATAGCAAGTTCAGAAGTAAATGTTGTCGGCTGTGATTTAGTCGAAGTTGCACCAGTGTATGATCATTCGGATATTACAGTAAATACTGCGGCTAAATTATTGCGTGAAATGATACTTGGTTGGGTAAAGTAACTCCATTTTGAATGGGGCGTGAAGTGTTCAACTTTGTCAATGGAAGGATACATTCAAAAAATTCCCTCTAAAAAACCATCAAAAACAGCTCGTCCAAAAAATGGCACGAGCTGTTTTTACTATTTCTTCTTTAAATTATTTGCGTGGAAATACGTCTGCGGGAAATAGGCTTTGGCATTTTGTTGTGCAATGATGAGGCTTTCACTAGGCTTTCATAATTGTCTGCGGATTGTAATTGATGAGTTGAGTCTTGCTTATAGGCGTTAATTTATCCTATAATAAAAAGGTTATAGAAATCGAAGTAAGGGAGCTGACCACTGTGGTGAAAGATACAGGTAAAACAGTTAAAATAAAGATTGTTTCCTCCATCAATCCAACCGATGGCGAGCTTGAAAAATATGAAATGTGTCTTGAAGGTAACCATATTGAAAAAGGTGGAAGTTCGTACTTACGGTATGAGGAAGTACAGGAAGATTTGGAAATTCAAACGACAGTTAAATTAACGGAAAATCGCTCCGTTATTATGCGAAAAGGTGGCGTGAATATGCGCTTACCATTGAATCCAGAACGACGCGAAGATGGCCATTATGAAAGCCCAATTGGTTCACTTCCTATCACGACGAATACACATCAACTATCATTAGAAGTTAAAAAAGGTAGTCAAGTATCAGGGCGCTTTTTGACGCAATATGATCTTATAATTGGCGGGAGTTCAGTCGGCCACTATACATTAGAAATACATTATTCGGAGGTATAAATATGAACGCAGTAGAACAATTACAGCAGTCCATTAAAGCAGCACTTGTAGCAGCAGTAGAAAAAGCAGGCTTAGTGGAAGCTGGTACAGAATTAAACATTCATTTAGAAACACCAAAAGATAAAGCAAACGGCGATTTTGCAACGAACATCGCGATGCAATTAACAAAATTAGCAAAAAAGCCTCCTCGTGCAATTGCAGAGGCAATTTTAGAAAGCATTGAAATAGAGGGAACAGATATCGAAAAAATCGACATCGCAGGTCCTGGTTTTATGAATATTACAGTACGTAAAGATTTCCTTGCAGGTGTAGTAAAAGCGGCATTTGAACAAGGTGAAGTGTATGGTCGCTCGAACGCGGGTGGCGCACAAAAAGTACAGGTTGAATTCGTTTCAGCCAACCCAACAGGTGATTTACATTTAGGTCATGCGCGTGGTGCTTCGGTAGGGGATTCTTTATGCAACGTGCTTGATTTTGCTGGCTATGATGTGTCACGTGAATACTATATCAATGATGCGGGTAATCAAATTAACAATTTAGCGTACTCTTTAGAAGCGCGTTATAAGCAAGCATTAGGCATGACAGCTGAAATGCCAGAAGATGGATACCATGGTCAAGACATAATCGACATTGCAGGAAGCTTATCAAAAGAGTTTGGTGCAACGATTTTAGAAAAAACGGATGAAGAGCGTTTCGAATTTTTCCGTGAGCATGGCTTAAAGCTAGAATTGGACAAGCTAAAAAAAGATTTAAAAGATTTCCGTGTTGATTTCGATGTGTGGTATTCAGAAACATCGTTATATAAAAACGGAAAAATCGAAGTGGCATTAGATAAATTAAAAGCGAATGGTCACGTATTTGAAGAAGAGGGCGCGACTTGGTTCCGTTCGACAACTTTTGGTGATGACAAAGACCGTGTATTAATTAAAAATGACGGCTCATTCACGTATTTAACACCGGATATTGCGTACCATGAAGATAAAATTGTGCGTGGCTTCCAAAAGTTAATTAACATTTGGGGCGCGGATCATCACGGCTATATTCCACGTATGAAAGCGGCAATCGAGGCACTTGGTTATGACCGTGAGACGTTAGAAGTAGAAGTGATTCAAATGGTACAACTTTACAAAAACGGCGAGAAATTTAAAATGTCTAAACGTACAGGTAATGCGGTAACAATGCGTGAGCTTGTTGAAGAAGTAGGGCTAGATGCAGTACGTTATTTCTTCGTAAAAACAGCGGGCGATTCACATATGGATTTCGATTTAGATTTAGCGGTTTCACAGTCGAATGAAAACCCAGTGTACTATGCACAATACGCACATGCTCGTATCGCATCAATTTTACGTTCAGCAAAAGAACAAGACTTTACAGCGACTTTAGAAAACGTAGCGTTATTAACAGCTGAAAAAGAAGAGGACGTTCTGAAAAAAGTTGGTGCATTCCCACAAGTGGTGGCAGATGCTGCGAAGCACCGCACACCGCACCGTATCGCCAACTACATTCAAGAATTAGCAGCTGCATTCCACAGCTTCTACAATGCAGAAAAAGTGTTAAATGCTGATAACAAAGAGTTAACAGAGGCACGTTTAGCATTAATTACTGCAGTAAAAACAACATTAGCAAATGCATTAAAATTAATTGGTGTAAGCGCACCGGAGAAGATGTAAGTTACTAGTGGGCTGAAGACCTAAATAAATGAAGACCAGTCACTTTCTTTTAAATAAGAAAGTGACTGGTCTTTTTTGCATATGAAAGGGATGCCAAAATAACCAATTTACTATTCCGATAAAAAAACTTGGTATTAATTATTGACTCCCGAATATTCTGAAAGTATGATAGAGTACAACAGTTTAAATCAGTTAAAAAAGGTGGCGTTTTATTTGAGTAAACAATTATTTATTCAGACCGAAAAACAAAGGTTCTGGCTGGAGAAGCTTGCAACGCTTGAAGAGGAATTTAAGCAAACTGCACAGCAAGTAGATGAGGAATCCGTTTTTCCTTTTGAAATATTTAAAAAACTACGCGATATAGGCTATATGAAAACGACGTTACCAGCAGAATTTGGCGGGGAAGGCTTTACTGTTTATGACGCGGTATTAGTGCATGAAACGTTGTCGAGCTATTGCGGAAGTACAGGTTTAGCTGCTTCCTGGACGATTCAAAACGTCGGTGAACTTTTTGAGTATCGTTATTGGGAGCAAACAAAGCTCGAGGCATTTGCACAGGAGGTTAATCGAGGTGCAACGATTAACCGGGCCGTGAGTGAATATGCGATGGGCAGTCCAGTCCGCGGTGGAAAACCAGCAACGACAGCCAAAAAAGACGGTGAGTTTTATATTATAAACGGGCGCAAAAATTATACGAGTGGTGCACCGGATTTAGACTATTTTTTAGTATCAGCATGGATAGAGGAAAGTGATCATTTAGGATTTTTCCTCGTACCAAAAACAGCTGCGGGCGTATCCATCGATAACACTTGGGATGTGATATCGATGCGAGGTACAGGGAGTGATGACCTTGTACTCGAAAATGTACGTGTGGAGCTGACTAATTTGGTTGAAATTCCGAGTTATTCTACAGGTTTTAAATTGAATGGTTGGTTGTTATTAATTCCCGCTACTTATTTAGGCATTGCACAGGCAGCTCGTGATTATGCAGTTAACTTTGCAAATGAGCACTCACCGAACAGTATTCAAGGGACAATTGCTCAATTGCCCAATGTGCAAAATTTAATAGGGGAGATGGATTTAGAGTTGGCAAATGCACGATTCACGCTTTACGGGGTTGCCCAATTATACAGCAACCCCCAGACGAAATCGAAAATTACAAACGAGGTGAATATCGCCAAGCACGTGGTGACGAATACAGCCGTGCAAGTGGTAGATAAAGCGATGCGTTTAGTTGGCGCGAAAAGTTTACAGCGCACGAATCCCTTGCAACGTTATTACCGAGACGTACGTGCAGGGCTCCATAATCCACCTATGGACGATATAACGATTAAAAAATTGGCTGAAACAGCGATAAAAGAAAATCAAAAAAAGAAAGAGGTTATTTTATGAACGTGAAAAAGTTAGTGAAGTTTGCAGTTGTTGGTTTTGCGGCAGTAGCCATTTTAGCGGCTTGTGGGAATGACCCAGATTCGGGTTCAGCTTCATCAGGAGAGAAAAAAGAAGGCGTAACGGTTATCAAAGTAGCATACGATCAGGCGAGTAAACCGATGTCTTATCTTGACGAAAAGGGCAATCCAACGGGCTATGATGTAGAAGTTATGAAACTGGTGGATAAAGCACTAGAAGATTATGAATTCCAATATGTAGGCACAACGAGCGATGATTTATTAATTGGTGTGGAGCAAGGGAAATACGACGTCGGTGTAAAAAATGCCTTTTGGACGGAAGAACGCACACAAAAATATATTTTCCCGCAACAGTTTTTAGGGTTAAGTAGTGCCGGGCTTGTTTTGAAAAAAGAAAATGAGCATATAAATAATTTAAGTGATTTTGCATCTGCCGGTTTGGAATTAGCGCCGATTGCTGCAAATAACGCGCAGTATACAATAATAGCTGAATACAATGAGGCAAATCCAGATAATCCAGTAAACTTGAAGGCTGGCGAAGAATTTTCCGTAGATGTCATCCAGTGGGTAAATGAAGGGCGCGTCGATGGTGGTGTCATTATCGAAGGCGCATTTGCAGGAAAAGTGTTAGAAGAGGGCGCACCTTATAACAATTTAAAAGATGCTGTCGTTTATAACGAATTTGCCGTTATTAAAACATGGCCGTTATTTAACAAAAAACAACAGGAATTTGCAGATGCTTATGATCAAGCGATTGCTGAAATTAAGGAAACCGATGCGTTACGCAATTTAAGCGTTGAGTTTTACGGCAAGGATTTGTTTGAAGTTTTAGATACTGTTAAACGTTAAAATAGTGGAGCTGCTTAGAGAATTTTGCTTTGCAGCTCCTCTCTATAGACTAAATTTCCTGAAAAAATAGATTGGAGGTGGAGAGCAGTTGGAAAAGTATTTTGATATGTCCTATATTTGGTCGTCACTACCTGCATTAGCACCTTATTTATGGATTACGATATATATAGCCGTGCTTTCAGTCATTTGTGGTTCGCTCATGGGGCTTGGATTAGCGGTAGCAAAATTAAGTAGAAAGAAATGGCTGCGAGTGTTAGCGGAAGGGTATACAACGATTATGCGCTGTACACCTTCTATTGTATTACTTTTTTTAGTTTATTATGGTGTTCCTGCATTTGCTGAAAATCTTTTCGGACTTGATTTGCAAAACGTTTCTACGGGTGTTTTTGTCGTTATCACATTTAGCTTACAATTTGCGGCGATGATGTCCGAAGTAATCCGGTCAGCGTATTTAGCCATTGACCGAGGTCAATACGAGGCAGCTGTAAGTGTCGGTTTAACTCCATTTCAAGCGTATCGACGAATTATTTTCCCGCAAGCATTTGTGATTGCACTACCGAATTTCGGGAATGGTTTCATCTCGGTTTTACAAGAGGGGGCACTCGCCTACACAATTGGTTTTATCGACATTGTTGGGAAGGCGAATTTAATTATTGCGAATAATTACGGAACGCATACATTAGAAATATTCATCGCACTCGCAGTTATTTATTGGTTACTTGCAATTACAATCGAAAAATTCTTTTCATGGCTTGAAAAAAACTTTCAAAAAGGGAAGCAACCAATTCGGGCGACATAGGAGGCACACTTGATGGGATTCATTGATTGGCAATTTTTAATTAATACATTTTTTGTGGCATTAAGTGGTGTTCCAGCGGCGCTTCTCGTCACGATTATTTCGTTACTAGTTGCGGTTCCGTTTGGATTTTTACTAGCATTGTCACGCATTTATGAAATACCGGTGCTCAATTCATTTGCGAAATTATATATTTCATTCGTCCGAGGAACACCGATTATTATTCAAATTTTTGTCCTGTATGCAACGATTCCGCTGTTATTAAGTGGGCTGTTCGAGAAATATCAAATTGATTACCCCATTTATGAAATTCATCCGCTATGGTATGCGTTTTTTATCTTTTCGTTCAATACGACCGCAGTTTTAATCGAAGTTTTTCGTTCGGCATTACAAACGGTACCTAAGGGGCAAATTGAGGCGGCGCATTCAGTGGGGTTAACTACGAAGCAGGCATATCGCCGCATCATCATCCCACAGGCTCTAGTTGCTGCGATGCCAAATTTATGTACGGCAACAATTAATTTAATTAAGGCAACGTCATTAGGTTATGCGATTTCATTACAAGAAATTACGCTAAAAGCAAAAGTAGAGGCCAATTTCGGATACAACTATTTAGAGGCATATCTTGATATTTTCATTGTCTATTTACTTATTTGTATCACCGTCGAGTATTTATTTAAATGGTATGAAAAGAGATTGAGTCGGTATAAGTTGGCTGTCATTTAAGGAGGATGCAATATGTTAGAAATTAAAAATGTGCATAAAACCTTTGGAAATAATGAAATATTAAAAGGTGTTGATTTAACAATTGATAAAGGGGATGTTGTTGTTATTTTAGGCCCGAGTGGCTCCGGGAAAACGACCCTTTTACGTTGTATAAATTTTTTAGAGCGTGCAGATGAAGGCACGGCAAGTTTTGATACGATTCAAGTGGATTTGCATAATGCATCGAAAAAGGACATTTTAGCGATTCGTAAAAAGACAGCCTTTGTTTTTCAAAACTATAATTTATTTAACAATAAAACGGCGCTTGAAAATGTGGCGGAAGGGCTCCATATCGGGCGTGGCTTGAAAAAGGAGGAAGCGTTTAAAATTTCCCGAGAAGCACTGAATCGGGTAGGTTTAGCTGAAAAATACGATGCATATCCTAGTCAGCTTTCTGGTGGGCAGCAGCAACGGGTCGGAATTGCTCGCGCGCTCGCTTTGAATCCAGATATTATATTATTTGATGAACCTACATCAGCATTAGATCCTGAGCTTGTTGGAGAAGTATTAAGTGTCATGAAGGATATTGCAAGGGAAGGAACGACGATGCTAGTTGTAACGCATGAAATGTCATTCGCACGTGATGTAGCAAACCGCGTCATCTTTATGGATGGTGGGAATGTTGTCGAGGAGGGCACGCCACATGAAATTTTTGTCCAGCCAAAGCAAGAGCGTACAAAACGTTTCCTTCAGCGCGTGTTGCCGGATGACTATACGTATCATATATAAAGGAAAATAATGGGTGATTTTTCACTCGCGATGAATAGATTTTAGATGGAATGTTGAAAACTATACCCATCTTACTATTGTAGTGATAAATATCCGCAGGTTTCAGTAACTGCTGTAAGGTGGCTAGATTGTTGATTAATCGAGATGAAATTGTCTATTAAAACAGGGGTTATATATTAACCGAATTACAATAACCTTCAAATAGGAGACTCTCTAAGTATTTTGCAATGTCATTCATAACACATCCGTCACTTTATTAATCAATCAAATACTTGAAGGATCATACTCTTAGTACACTTGTAAAAATACTGTAAGAAATTTTAATTTCATACAGTATTTTTAGGGCAAAGTGCCACTTCTTTATTGATGTATACAAACTATGTATTAATAGCGCCCATCCTAGGAACAATGCACGTAGCTAGCTTTCTTGTGCAGCAGTAAATCAGATGTCTTCTTAAGGGAATTACATACGTACATCATTCTGAAAGTTGAGGGAGAAATGATTAGCTTCATCGTATACGACAAACTTATATCCTTGTTCTCTGTAAAATGCAATTATACCTGGAAGTGCCTCCAAAGTTTGTGGTTTCTCGTGCATTAGCACAACTTCTCTGTCAGAATTTGTGCTACTTTTAATATTTTCAATAATTTGGGCTGGATTATCCTTTAACGTCCAGTCATTGGAATCAATTGTCCAATCCCAAACTTTAATGCCTGCGTCTACAATTTGGTTGCGAATCTGTTCACTTTTCAACCCTGGTGCGGAACCATAAGGAGGGCGAACTAAATGGGGGTTTGTACCTGTAATCTCATGAATTAGTGCTAACGTTTCATTCATCTCAGGCACAAACTGTTTTTCCTTATATAATGTTTTGAATTCATGCGTCATGCTATGGGCACCGATATAATGTCCTTCTGTTGTTGCGCGTTTCACACTTTCCTGGAGGTGCTCTTTTTTCAGGTTACTTCCTTGCATAAAAAAGGTTGCTTTGACATCTTGTTCGTGCAAGACATCTAGAAATTGGTCTGTTAGATTACTAGGGCCATCATCAAATGTTAGGTAGACCACTTTACCTAAAGGTTTTTCTTCTGTACTTGCTTGTTCTTTTGTTTGTCCATTATCTTGGGTAATTGGGGCTTCTACCTCCTTTGTCGAATCTTGTTGGGTGCTGTTGATAGCGTCAGAATTAGAGTGTTTTAAAGATTCATCCTCTAGATTAGTTTGTTCTTTACCTTGGCTAATTGAAGCTTCTACTTTTTCAGTCAACTCTTGCTTGCTATTTTTTTCATTGACAGCATACGATTTCCCTACAACAAAACCGGTAAAAAAAATAGGGATTAGCATAACTAGTATAATCAATACAATTCGTAATCTTCTTTTTTTTCTTCTTTTGGCATACTCATTTTGTGGTGCTTTCATGATTAATAAATCCTCCTACTGTTATTTTGAGTGTTTAGATACGTTTATTTTTCCATATATTGTATAGTTTTGGTAGATATGTGAATGTGTTTACTACTTGAAATGCAATGCGATTAGTTAATATATGTGCCATTTACCAATAAACCTTAGGATATCCAAAGGTATTTCAAACCTCATACCCCCATGTAATCTGGCGCCACTTTATATTTGTCGAATGAAATTCACAAGCATATGATTCTAAGTTATATAGCAGTTTTTGATCGTGTTTAATCTATTCAAATCTCTTGTGAAACTAAAAGGAGTTTTGTACAATATTGAACGCATTTTCTTTATTTTTAATAGAGCTAAATAATCATCTTTTTTAATTTTCAACATGTCGCAAATACGTTCTAACTATTTGACGGGCTAGGAACTTAAAAAGTTTAAATTAAATATAAATAAAATGGCAGACCGAATAATTATAACGGGGCACTATATATATAATGCTTTAGTACTACCAATTTCGGAAGCAGTTGGGCTTTCACAAAGCACACAGCTGAGTCGTGCTGTTTTGTGCCAATAAAGCTTTGCGTCGCTTATACTTAGCCAACCTAAAAATTTTAGCACTTCTAAAAATCTATAAGTCGAAAACTTACATAAAAATAGCACCCAACCGAAATGGAAATAAAAGAAATACTGGATTTTAATTAATATATCTGAAAACTCTCGCTTGTCTACATACAAACAATCATTTTTCCGCTACAATAGAATTGCCTATTAATTAAATAAGAAATGTGAAGGTTCTTATATGTGAGTTAGAAAAACATATTTTATGTATTCAATAAAAAAGGTTTATCAAATTGACTAATAAGGATTAAAAGGGAAATCGGTTACATTCCGATGCGGTCCCGCCACTGTAAATGCGAGTTTGTTGGAAAAAGCCACTGAAGAAATTTGGGAAGGTGTCAACAAGTGTTATAATGCATAAGCCAGGAGACCTGCCTTTACATTGCCAATAGTAAACCTGCGTGGAACGGGAGTGGCTTATAATTATCATTTAGAAATTATTTGCATACGTCAATGAAGTCTCCCGAGTTGGAGGCTTTTTTCTTTTGGTTGAAGGAAGTGTTCATTCGTACTCACAAATAGGCTACATATAACAAAATCTAGGGGGAAAAAGAGATGAAGAAAATACAAAAATTAGCAGCGTTATTATTAATGTCGATGCTACTACTAGTAGGCTGTAGCACAGGAGATTCAAAGCCTGCAACAAATGAATCGGAACAAAATAAAGCAGCAAGTGGAGAGGAAAGTGCAGCGGCGCAGTTCCCTGTAACGATAACTGATGCATTGGGGAGAGAGATTACATTAGAGAAGAAACCAGAACGCATTATTTCTATGGTACCTTCCAATACTGAAATATTATTTGGCTTAGGTTTAGATGAAGAAATTGTTGGCGTTTCGGATAATGATAATTTCCCAGAACAAACAGCTACAAAGGAAAAAGTAGGAGGCATAGAGTTTAATATAGAGCTGATGGCATCACTTAAACCGGACATTATTTTTGCACATGGATCAGGCATGTATAATTTTGAAAAGGGCATGGAACAGTTAGAAGCGATGGGTATTCCTGTATTTGTCGTAAAAAATGCAGTGAATTTTGAAGAAACATATGAAACGATGAAGCAGATGGGCCAATTAACAGGGCGAGTAGCACAAGCAGAAGAGATGGTTGCTTCTATGCAAAAGGATATTGAAGAAATAAAAACAAAGGCAACTGGTTTAGATGAGAAATCGGCATTTATTGTCGTAGGTACTAACCCAGATTTATATGCGGTTGGCACAGGAACGTTTATTAATGAAATGCTTAATACTCTTGGCATTAAGAACAGTGTGACACAACCAGACTGGCCACAATATAGTGCAGAGCAATTTGTAAGTGACAATCCTGATGTGATTTTAGTAACGTATGAAAACGATATTGACGCAATTTTATCGAATCCAGCATATGCAGAAATGGATGCAGTAAAGTCTGGAAATGTTTATTTAATTGATGCTGATACAACAAGTCGCCAAGGACCTCGTATTGTAGATGGCATTCAATCGATTGCACAAACAATGTACCCAGAGGTTTTCGGTGAATAAAAAATACGTATTCGCTTATGTAGTTTCAATAGTATTGCTGCTATTAAGCGTATGGTTTGGTGTGTCAATAGGTTCGGTTAGTATTCCCGTTTCAACATTATGGGATAGTACGACCGATCCCGTTGCCCACAGTATTTTGTGGAAGATTCGAATGCCGCGTGTCATTTTAGCGGCTATAATCGGTGCTTCCTTAGCAATTGCAGGGGCGGCCTTTCAAGGGTTGCTCAAAAATCCATTGGCAGACCCGTATACATTAGGAATTTCTTCAGGTGCCTCGGTTGGTGCGGTAATGACGATTTTCTTAGGTATTTCCATCCCGTTTTTAGGAAGCTTTACATTACCCGTTTTTAGTATGATTGGTGCACTGTTGACAATGATTGCGGTATTAAGCTTTGCCCGAATTGTAG
This sequence comes from Solibacillus sp. R5-41, assembly GCF_002736105.1. Taxonomy (NCBI): domain Bacteria; kingdom Bacillati; phylum Bacillota; class Bacilli; order Caryophanales; family Caryophanaceae; genus Solibacillus; species Solibacillus sp. R5-41. The sequence goes on from NZ_CP024123.1 coordinate 479,720, forward strand.
ACCGTACTATGAAAATGGAGACGCTCATTTTAACAGGTGTCATTTTTAGTTCCTTTTTAGGTTCTTGTATTTCATTAATGGTCGCCTTAACAGGAGAAGAACTAAGAGAAATTATTGGCTGGCTTTTAGGGAGCGTTTCAATGCGTGGCTGGCCTTATGTGAAAATGATTTTACCTTTCGCAATTATAGGAACTGTCATCATTTGGTTACAACGCCGTGAACTGAATGCGATGATTTATGGCGAAGAGCGTGCGCAATATTTAGGGGTCAATGTGAAGCGTAGTAAATTTATGATCTTGGCGGGTGGTTCGATACTAACTGGGGCATCCGTTGCAGTGTCAGGAACAATCGGTTTTGTCGGCCTTGTTATACCGCATATGGTGCGTATTATTATCGGAGCAGATCATCGCCATTTACTACCGATTTCCTTATTGAACGGGGCAAGTTTACTTGTCATTTGTGATTTAGTATCACGTACAATTATTGCGCCAGTTGAGCTACCAATCGGTGTTATTACAGCCTTTATCGGTGCACCAGTGTTTGCTTATATATTCTTTAAGCAACGTAGAAAGGGTGGGGCATAATGCTAACGGTGCAAAATATTTCAGGTGGCTATCACGCAAAACCAGTTGTCAAAAATGTGTCATTTCAAGTAGGGAAGGGAAAAATCCTTGGAATACTTGGGCCGAATGGTAGTGGGAAATCGACACTGTTAAAGATCATTAGCGGTGTACTCAAACCGCAAGACGGGCAAATCATTATAGACGGGCACGCCATTGAAAGCTATTCCGTAAAACAGCTAGCCAAAAAAATGGCGGTTCTTCCTCAATTACACGCGAGCAGTTTTTCAAATTCTGTCTATGCTGCAGTTTCTTTAGGGCGTTATCCCCATCAAAATGGCTTTTTCTCTTCGTGGTCGAAAGAAGATGAACAGGCGGTACAAACCGCGATGGAACAAACGGGTGTAGCACGCTATAAAGAGCAGTATTTAGAGCTGTTATCAGGTGGTGAGCAGCAGCGTGTGTTTATTGCACAGGCATTAGCTCAAAATTCGGAGTTACTATTATTAGATGAACCAACGAACCATTTAGATATCGCGCATCAAAAGCAAATTTTAGATATGATTCGGCAACAAGTTGAACAAAATGGCTTAACGGTCGTTTCCATTTTTCATGACATTAACTTAGCCTCGCTCTATTGTGATGAATTATTGCTATTAGAAAATGGTGAAATGCGCTCGTTTGGATTACCTCATGAAGTCGTTTTACAGGAGCAAATTGAGGACGTTTACCAAGCGCGGATTGCTACATATCCGCATCCTGAGTTACCGAAGCCACAAATTACGATGCTACCTGCGAAGGAAATGCAACGTCATTTCGCGAAGGTAGCAGTGGGGGATTTTCGCATAACAAAGGATTATATTGAATACACTGCACAAGCCCCGTTAAAAGTGGTTTCATCAGCGGTGCATAATGCGGGTATGGGCTGGTACGAAAGTTTTTTAAATCGCGCCATTTCTCCATACTATGATATAAATCAAGTGAATGAAGAAACGGTTGCCTTTTTGCAACAGCACCAGTTTGCTCCGACAAATACGGTCGTGATGCTTACGGCAGTTGCAACGAAATGCGCGGAAATTCAATCTTTTTCATCAGGGAATTGTGAAATTGTCGTCATGGTTACGGCGGGTGTTGGCAATGGAATTGATGTTACGAAAGCTTATTTGCGTGATGAACCGTTTCATATTGGTACGGTAAATACATGGGTTTTTGTGAATGGCAAGCTGTCCGATGAAGCGTTTATCCAAGCGATGATTACCGCGACAGAGGCGAAAACGAAAGCATTTACAGAGCAGCAAGTCGTCGATCAACAAACGAAAACGATTGCTACCGGTACGGCAACAGATAGCTTATTAATTGCGGCGACACAGCAAGGCGAGGAAATGCCCTATGCTGGGCCAATTACCGAGGTCGGTAAGTTAATTGGTCGAGGTGTTTTCGAAACGACAATGGCGGCAATCGAAAAATATAAGCAAGCGAAAAATTAGGCAGCCATTTGTTGAGTTATGGATTATTCACGAAAGGGTGAACAGGATGAAATTATATACGAAGCAAGGAGATAAAGGGAAAACAAGCATCATCGGAGGTCGCGTCGACAAAGACCATTTACGTGTACAGGCATATGGCACAATGGATGAGCTGAATTCCTTTATTGGGAAGGCGATTTCCGAATTAGAAAAAGGCAAATTTGCAGATATTATTGCAGACTTAACGGCAATCCAGCATGAGCTTTTTGATGGTGGTGGAGATTTAGCCAATGTCATGAAAGAACGTCACTATAAGCTAAAAGAAGAGCCAATTGTTATTTTAGAACAACGAATTGACGCCTTATCAGAAGAAGCCCCACCACTGCAACGATTTATTTTACCAGGTGGATCACCAGCAGCCGCAACCCTTCATATTGCACGCACAGTGGCGCGTCGTGCAGAACGCGAAACCGTGACACTCATGAAAGAAATAGAAGATGTATCACCCGTTGTTCAAAAGTATTTAAATAGACTATCAGATTATTTATTTGCCGCTGCGCGCATTGCAAACAGTCGATTATCTATCCCGGATGTCGAATATATTCGCAGTGCCAATGTATTTAAATAACCGTAAAATGCTAGCTAACGATATAAAAATCGTTAAGCTAGCATTTTTTTATGAGTATTTAATTTTCAGAATTTATTTAAAATAGTGTTGACTGAATGCTCATTCATTATTAAAATGAAAATATAGATTTGTATGTAAATTCAGTTTAATTAAAACAGATCAAAAAGGGGCTCGGAAATTAGTTTTAAAGGGGGAGTATTATGAATACATTATTAATTATCAATTGGATAGCGTTTGGAGCGGTGTTACTTTACGCACTCGGTTTATTCGTTTATTTATTAAAAACACGCTATGACTTTATTCAATTAGGTAGAAAAGAAGAATTCAATCAAAAATTATCGGCACGTATTGGCGATATCGTCGAAAAAGTTTTTGGACAGTCAAAATTATTGAAGGATAAGAAAATGGGCTTAACGCACGTTTTCTTCTTCTACGGATTTTTACTCGTTCAACTCGGTGCGATTGATTTAATTTTGAAAGGGTTAATACCAGGTACACATTTGCCACTCGCTGGATTATATCCTGTATTTACATTCTTCCAAGAAATCGTGGCACTTGTTATTTTAGTAGCCGTATTTACAGCGTTTTACCGTCGTTATGTGGAAAAGCTTGTCCGTTTAAAACGAGGCTTTAAAAATGGACTTGTCCTTATTTTCATCGGTGGGTTAATGCTTTCGACATTAATAGCAAATGGAATGGGCTTAATTTGGCATGATCATGGTTTAACAGGTGCCGAGCCAGTTGCATCGGGCATCGCATGGCTGTTCCAATGGTTACCACAGACAGCAGCAATCGCAATTTTTTATGTGATGTGGTGGGCACACTTACTATTTTTATTAACGTTCCTAGTATATATTCCGCAATCAAAGCACTTCCACTTAATTACGTCGATTATGAACGTATTTGCCAACCGTCAAGAGCGTATGGGCACATTACGTCCGATTGACTTTGCAGCATTAGAGGAAGCAGAAGATGAAGAAAATATGCCGCCATTAGGTGTTGGAAAAATTCATGATTTCACACAAAAACAAATGCTGGATCTATATGCTTGTGTAGAATGTGGTCGCTGTACAAATATGTGTCCTGCAACGGGTACAGGGAAAATGTTATCTCCAATGGATTTAATCGTAAAGTTGCGCGATCATTTAACATTTACAGGCGCGGTTGAAACAAAGCAAAAGCCGTGGGTACCATTTTCATTCTTTAAAAACACACAAGGAAATCAGCTTGCTATGGCTGCAGGTGCAGAAGGCGCAGTCATCGACAACATTTATAGCCCATCTTTAATCGGTGATGTTATAACAGAGGAAGAAATTTGGGCTTGTACAACATGCCGTAACTGTGAAGACCAATGTCCAGTTATGAATGAGCATGTGGATAAAATTATTGATCTACGTCGTTATTTAACGATGACAGAAGGAAAAGTTAATCCAGATGCACAACGCGCGATGACAAATATCGAGCGTCAAGGTAATCCATGGGGCTTAAACCGTAAAGAAAAAGAAAACTGGCGGGACCTTGATCCATCGATTTCAATTCCAACAGTTAAAGAACTGAAAAAATCAGGCGAAGAAATGGACTATTTATTCTGGGTAGGTTCTATGGGTGCATTTGATAACCGCTCACAAAAAATTGCTTTAGCCTTTGCAAAGTTGATGAATCAAGCAGGTGTGAAATTCGCCATTTTAGGTAACAAGGAAAAGAACTCTGGAGATACACCGCGCCGCTTAGGAAATGAGTTTTTATTCCAAGAGCTTGCAACAGCGAATATTGATGAATTTGAAAAAAATGATGTGAAGAAAATCGTTACGATTGACCCGCATGCCTATAATATTTTTAAAAATGAATACCAAGATTTCGGCTGGAAAGGTGAAGTATTGCACCATACAGAATTACTTTACGATTTAATCCAGGAAGGTCGTTTGACGATGGATTACCGTGTAGATGAAACGATTGTATTCCATGATTCCTGCTACTTAGGTCGTTACAATGACGTGTATGATCCACCACGTGAAATTTTAAAAGGCATTCCAGGCGTGAAGCTAGTAGAAATGGCACGTAATCGTGAAGAAGGTATGTGCTGTGGTGCCGGTGGTGGTTTAATGTGGATGGAAGAGCATGTTGGAAACCGTATTAATGTTGCTCGTACAGAACAAGCGCTTGCAACAGAGGCATCGGTCATTTCATCCGGCTGCCCGTACTGTTTAACGATGCTATCAGATGGTACGAAAGCAATTGAAGTGGAAGACAAGGTTAGCACTTACGACATCGCAGAATTACTAGAGCGTGCTGTATTTGGTACTAAGGTAGCTCCTACAGTGGAAGAAGTACTTGTAGAAACAATTGAAGAAGGTACTCCAATTGTAGAAGAAGTCCAAGTGAAAGAAGCGGTAACTGTAAGTGGTGTAGAATCTGTAATTGAAGAATTACCAACTATATCTGAAAAGAAAGATGAATAAAGAATAATATTACGTAAAAACTTTAAATTCTAAAAATTCGGTTGATTAATATTTTCAGATTTTGTAAAATGGAAATGGGAGTGAATTTACTCCCGTTTTTTACACTATCATATTGAGCGAGCGTTCAGTCAGTCAGCTGATGAATTGAGCGCAAACTTGGATAAAACGTTTTCCAGTCAATCAAACAAAGGGGTGTATGGATTGTCAAAAACAGTGATTTTAGATGGGGCACGAACGGCTTTTGGAAAATTCGGTGGGGTATTGGGATCTTTATCGGCAAGTGATTTAGGTGGCATTGCTATTGCAGAAGCTTTAAAAAAGGCCGATGTTGCGGTAGATGATGTACAGGAAGTCATTATTGGGAACGTTTTACAAGCAGGTCAAGGACAAATTCCTTCTCGTCAAGCAGCTACAAAAGCAGGGATTCCATGGCATGTCAAAACAGAAACAATCAATAAAGTTTGTGCATCAGGTATGCGTAGCGTGACGCTTGCAGATCAATTGATTCGCTCAGGGGATGAGGAAATCATTGTAGCGGGTGGAATGGAATCGATGTCCAATGCGCCGTACTATATGCCAAAAGGACGCTTTGGCTTGCGAATGGGAGACGCAACCTTAGTAGATGGGCTATTACATGATGGACTAACATGTGCATTTAACCCACAGCAAGTACATATGGGTGTTTACGGAAATGAAACAGCACAGCAATTTCAAATTAGCCGTGAGTTACAAGATGCTTGGGCTGTACGCAGTCATGAACGAGCAATTGCTGCAATAGAGGATGGGAAATTTGCGCAGGAGATCGCCGTAGTGGAGCTAGCGCAACGTAAGGGTGAGCCGATCCGCATTGAACAAGATGAAGCCCCACGTAAAGGGACTTCAATGGAAGCGCTTTCGAAATTAAAGTCAGCGTTTAGTCAAGATGGTACGATTACCGCTGGAAATGCACCAGGCGTAAATGATGGTGCCTGTGCGCTCGTATTAATGAGTGAAGAACGTGCGCAAAAGGAAAATCGTCAACCATTAGCAAAAATTCTTGCACATGCAGAAGTAGGCGTTGCACCTGAACAATTCCCTCAAACACCGGGACTTGTAATCAATGCTTTACTTGAAAAAACAGGGAAATCACTAGAAGAAATTGATTTAGTTGAAATTAATGAAGCGTTTGCGGCAGTAGCACTTGTAAGTAATGAGCTAGCGACGCTGGATGCAGAAAAAGTAAATGTCAATGGTGGTGCAGTAGCACTTGGACATCCGATTGGCGCAAGTGGTGCACGCATTATTTTGACGCTTGCTTATGAATTAAAGCGTCGAGGTGGTGGACTTGGAATCGCAGCGATCTGTTCAGGTGGCGGTCAAGGGGATGCGATATTAATTGAAGTACCAGGCAAGGGGGAGAAATAGGATGAATATTCAAACGGTTATGGTCATCGGTGCAGGGCAAATGGGATCTGGCATTGCGCAAGTTTGTGCACAAGCGGGCTATCACGTTGTATTAAACGATATGAAACAAGAGTTTTTTGAGCGCGGGATCGCATCAATCACGAAAAACTTAACGCGTGACGTAGAAAAAGGACGAAAAACAGCGCAACAAAAAGAGGAAATTCTTTCACGAATTACGATGTCTTTATCAATTGAGGATGCAAGTAAAGTAGATATTATTATCGAGGCAGCTGTTGAAAATATGGAAGTGAAACAGTCGATTTTCCAACAGCTGGACCGCATTGCACCAGAACACGCCATATTAGCGACGAATACATCAAGCCTTCCAATTACAGAAATTGCAGCTGTAACGAATCGACCTGAAAAAGTGATTGGAATGCATTTTATGAATCCTGTACCTGTTATGCAACTCGTTGAAATCATTCGTGGCTTAGCAACGGCAGATGAAGTTTATGAAACGGTTGCGACAATGACAAAGCAGTTAGGTAAAACAGGCGTTGAAGTAAATGATTTCCCAGGATTCATTTCAAATCGTATTTTATTACCAATGATTAATGAGGCTATTTATGCACTATATGAAGGCGTTGCAACGAAAGAAGCAATTGATGATGTCATGAAAATGGGAATGAATCATCCGATGGGGCCATTAACATTGGCAGACTTTATCGGACTGGATACTTGTTTATCCATAATGGAAATCTTACATGAAGGACTTGGAGATAGTAAATATCGCCCATGCCCACTCCTTCGAAAATACGTAGCAGCAGGTTGGCTCGGTAAAAAATCTGGTCGAGGCTTTTACGTATACGAATAGGAGGAGAGTATCATGAATCTACAATTTACAGATGAACAGCTTATGATGCGCAATATGGTTCGTGATTTTGCAAAAACGGAAATTGAACCTTTTATTGAACGAATGGAAGCGGGCGAATTCCCGCGGGAGATTGTTCAAAAAATGGGTGAGCTCGGCCTTATGGGCATTACCGCACCTGAACAATATGGTGGGGCTGCAATGGATTTCACCTCTTACATTATCGCGATTAATGAGTTATCGAAAGTAAGTGCGGTCATGGGCGTTATTTTATCCGTGCATACGTCAGTTGGGACGAATCCGATTTTATATTTTGGTAACGAAAAGCAAAAGCAACACTACATACCGAAGCTTGCAAGTGGTGAATATTTAGGAGCATTTTGCTTAACGGAAACGAATGCAGGAAGTGATGCGGGTGCATTAAAAACGCGTGCAGTCCGTGATGGCGATGATTATATAATAAACGGGTCAAAAGTATTTATTACAAATGGCAATGAGGCGGATGTGTATATCGTCTTTGCCTCAACGGATCCAGAGGCGGGCTCACGCGGCATTTCGGCATTTATTGTTGAGAAAAATACAGCGGGGTTCATTATCGGTAAAGATGAACGGAAAATGGGCTTACACGGTTCGAGAACGGTTCAGTTAACATTTGAAAATATGCGTATTTCGGCTACTCAGTTATTAGGGGAAGAGGGAGAAGGCTATAAAATTGCGCTTGCAAATTTAGATGTGGGACGGATTGGAATTGCCGCGCAAAGCTTGGGGATAGCTGAAGCCGCATTAGATGCAGCGACAGCTTATGCAAAGGAACGTGTGCAATTTGGTAAACCGATTGCACAGCAGCAGGGGGTAGGCTTTAAATTAGCGGACATGGCAACTGCCGTGGAAGCAGCAAAATTACTCGTATATCGAGCGGCGCATTTACGTTCGCAAAATTTACCTTGCGGAAAAGAAGCATCAATGGCTAAGTTATTTGCCTCACAAACCGCGATGGATACAGCGATTGAAGCGGTACAAATTTTAGGTGGCTACGGCTACACCGAGGACTACCCAGTAGAACGCTATTTCCGCGACGCTAAAATTACGCAAATTTACGAAGGTACAAGTGAAATTCAAAAGATTGTTATTAGCAAACATGTAATGGGATGAAATGAATTAAAAACTTCATAACAAAGGGGAAATATAAAATGAACTTTCAATTATCAGAAGAGCATCAACAATTACGTGAAATGATTCGTGATTTCGCAGTGAATGAAGTAGCACCATCTGCAGAACACCGCGATGAGCATGAGGAATTTGACCGTGGCATTTTCGATAAAATGGCTGAGTTAGGCTTAACAGGTATTCCATGGCCGGAAGAGTACGGCGGCGCAGGGTTTGACTATTTGGCTTATTGTATCGCAGTAGAGGAGCTGTCACGCGTTTGTGCATCAACAGGGGTAACGTTATCAGCTCATACATCACTTGCAGGTTGGCCGATTTACAAGTTTGGCAACGAGGAGCAAAAGCAAAAATTCTTGCGCCCAATGGCTGAAGGGAAAAAAATCGGTGCTTACGGTTTAACAGAGGCAGGCTCGGGTTCTGATGCAGGCGGCATGAAAACATATGCGGTGAAAGATGGCGACGATTATGTGTTAAATGGCTCGAAAATATTTATTACTAATGGTGGCGTAGCGGATATTTATGTCGTGTTTGCTGTGACAGATCCAGAGGCTAAAAACGGAACGACGGCATTTATTGTAGAAGCTGATTTCCCAGGCTTCTCAGTAGGGAAAAAAGAACGTAAATTAGGCATTCGTTCATCGCCAACTACAGAAATAATTTTTGAAAATTGCCGTGTACCAAAGGAAAATATGCTTGGTGAAGAAGGGCAAGGCTTTATCATTGCGATGAAAACATTAGATGGCGGTCGTAACGGCATTGCGGCACAGGCAGTTGGTATCGCACAAGGGGCACTTGATGCAGCCGTTGATTATGCGAAAGAACGCGTACAATTTGGTAAGCCAATTGCTGCGAATCAAGGGGTATCCTTTAAATTAGCGGATATGGCAACAGAAATCGAAGCATCTCGTTTACTGACATATCAAGCGGCTTGGTTGGAATCAAATGATTTACCATACGGAAAAGCGTCTGCAATGGCAAAATTATTAGCTGGAGATACAGCGATGAAAGTAACGACAGAAGCTGTGCAAGTTTTTGGTGGCTACGGCTATACGAAAGACTATCCGGTAGAGCGCTATATGCGTGATGCGAAAATTACGCAAATTTATGAGGGCACACAGGAAATTCAACGCCTCGTAATTTCGCGTATGCTGACGAAATAATGTATGACAAATGTAGATAAATTGCGTGTCGGAACATCAATCAAGGATGAAAATAAAATTATTGAGCGCAGACAACAAATTATCCATGCGGGGGTAAAGTTGTTTAAAGAAAAAGGATTTCATCGCGCGACAACACGTGAACTTGCAAAAGCAGCAGGATTTAGCATCGGCACTTTATATGAATATATTCGTACAAAAGAAGATGTTTTGTTTTTAGTTTGTGACAGTATATTTGACGAGGTGATGAATCGTTTGTCACAGTTTCCGGCTAATGCGGGAACGATTGACGATTTGAAAGAAGCGATTCGCCAATATTTCATGTTAATTGATAGCATGCTGGATGAATTTACAATTATGTATCAAGAGACGAAATCATTGCCAAAAGAAGCAATGCATTACGTGCTAGACAAGGAAATAGAGATGGTTGCGATTTTTGGACGGATTTTACGAAATTGCAAAAAATCTAACGCCATTTCTCTTCCGGATGAAGCCATTTATTTGGCGGCCAATCATGTAGTGGTTCAAGGGCAAAGCTGGGCATTCCGTAGATGGGCCTTAAAAAAACACTATACAATTGACCGTTATATTGAATTGCAAACAGCACTGTTTTTACAAGGTATTATGCAAGGGGAAAAGTAGGGAGATGCCATGTAGAGCAAATGTTTGAACGATTGCTTTATATGGTATTTTTTTTAACCATAGGGGATTTTTTTATTAATTCACAATAACAAAGGGGTTTTCAAAATGACAAAAGCAGTTGTGTATCGTCCAAAAAATCATGTGAGATTCGTTACGGCATCTAGTTTATTTGATGGTCATGATGCCTCGATTAATATTATGCGACGAATTTTACAATCGAGCGGAGCAGAGGTTATTCATTTAGGACATAACCGTTCTGTTGAAGAAGTGGTCAATGCCGCGATTCATGAAGATGCGCAAGGAATCGCCATTTCTTCTTATCAAGGCGGTCATATGGAATATTTTAAATATATGTATGATTTATTACGTGAAAAAGGTGCGCCCCATATTAAAATTTTCGGTGGTGGTGGCGGTGTTATTTTACCTAGAGAAATTAAAGAACTGCATGAATATGGAATAGCTGGTATCTTCTCGCCAGAGGATGGGCGGCAGTTAGGGCTCCAAGGTATGATTAATAAAAAGTTAGAGGGGTCTGATTTTTCGACGTTGCACGGAAATTATAAGGAGCAGCTTGAACAAGTATCGACGGAGCGTCCAGAAGTGTTAGCCAATTTAATAACGGCTGCTGAAAACGGGGGCAGTTCAGATGTTGAGGCTATGCTTGAGCTTGCCCGAAATAAAAGCTGTAACACACCGATTATTGGGATTACAGGAACAGGTGGCGCGGGGAAATCATCATTAACGGATGAATTAATTCGACGTTTTTTACAAGAGTTTCCGGACAAAAAGTTAGCCATTTTATCTGTTGACCCGACAAAGCAAAAAACGGGTGGGGCACTGCTTGGAGACCGTATCCGCATGAATGCGATATTTAATAAGCGTGTCTATATGCGCAGTTTGGCAACACGTGGCTCTCGCACGGAATTGTCGGCATCTATTGGTGATGTACTGGATGTTGTGAAAACAGCAGGCTTTGATTTAATTCTTGTTGAAACGAGTGGTATTGGGCAAGGGGATGCCGAAATTACAAATTATACCGACCTTTCAATGTATGTTATGACGAGTGAATTCGGTGCGCCAACACAGCTTGAGAAAATTGATATGATTGACTATGCAGACCTCATTGCCATTAATAAATTCGAACGAAAAGGTTCAGAGGATGCAATGCGCCAAGTACAAAAGCAGTTCCAGCGCTCGCATGAATTATGGGATGCACCTTTAGATGAAATGCCGGTATATGGCACAATTGCTTCACAGTTTAATGATAAAGGGACGAATTCTTTATTTGCCGCACTGATCCAAAAAATAAACGAGAAGTTTGGATCAAATTGGGAAACTTCGTATGAACAATTTATTAAAACGCAAAAGCAAAATGTCATTATTCCGAATGATCGCCGTCATTATTTACGTGAAATTACAGAAACAATTCGAACATATCATAAAACGTCTGAACAGCAGACGGCATTCGCGACGAAACTGTATCAGCTAGAAGGGGCGAGAAATCAGCTACCAGAAAGTGAAACGGCATTAATTGCTTCCCTTCAAACGTTAATTGAAACGGTAAATAATGAATTGTCGGCAGAATCAAAGCGCATTTTAAACAATTGGGCAAAGCTAAACGCAGATTATGCAGGTGATGAGCTTGTCACAAAAATACGAGATAAAGAAATCCGAACAATTTTAAAAACGCAATCGTTATCAGGTTTAAAAATCCCTAGAGTGGCCTTACCGAAATTTAAAGATTATGGTGAAATATTACGTTGGGTGTATGCAGAAAATGTGCCAGGTGAATTCCCTTACACAGCAGGCGTATTCCCGTTCAAACGTGAAGGTGAGGATCCGAAGCGTCAGTTTGCTGGAGAGGGCACACCTGAGCGAACGAATAAACGTTTCCATTATTTATCGAAGGATGATGATGCAAAGCGTCTTTCAACAGCTTTTGACTCTGTAACTTTGTACGGAGAGGACCCACACGTACGCCCAGATATTTATGGGAAAGTAGGGGAATCGGGTGTAAGTATTTGTACATTAGAGGACATGAAAAAACTGTATGCAGGCTTTGATTTATGTGCTCCGTCTACTTCCGTTTCGATGACAATTAATGGCCCTGCACCGATTATTTTAGCGATGTTTATGAACACGGCAATCGACCAACAAGTGAAACTACTCGAACAAGAGCTTGGACGTACATTGACTATCGAGGAATTTACAGCTACGCGAGAAAAAACATTGCAAGTCGTTCGTGGGACGGTTCAGGCCGATATTTTAAAAGAAGATCAAGGTCAAAATACATGTATATTTAGTACGGAATTCGCTCTTCGCATGATGGGGGATATCCAGCAATATTTCATTGACCAAAAAGTGCGTAATTATTATTCGGTATCCATTTCGGGTTATCATATTGCAGAAGCCGGTGCCAATCCGATTTCACAACTTGCCTTTACACTTGCAAACGGCTTCACCTATGTGGAGTACTATTTAAGTCGCGGCATGCATATTGATGATTTTGCGCCAAACTTAAGCTTCTTCTTCTCAAATGGTCTGGATCCAGAGTATACGGTAATTGGTCGTGTAGCGCGTCGTATTTGGGCAGTTGTTATGCGTGAAAAGTATGCGGCAAATGAGCGTTCACAAAAGCTGAAGTATCATATTCAAACATCTGGTCGTAGCTTGCATGCGCAGGAAATCGATTTCAATGATATTCGCACGACTCTTCAAGCTTTAATGGCATTGCAAGATAATTGTAACTCTCTTCATACAAATGCTTATGATGAAGCAATTACTACACCAACAGAGGAATCGGTTCGCCGTGCGATGGCGATTCAAATGATTATTACGAAAGAGCATGGCTTATCGAAAAATGAAAATCCATTACAAGGTGCATTCATTATTGAAGAACTAACAGAGCTTGTAGAACGCGCGGTGCTAGAGGAATTTGACCGCATGAATGATCGTGGGGGTGTACTCGGTGCGATGGAGACACAATATCAGCGTGGAAAAATCCAAGAAGAATCGATGCACTATGAACATTTAAAACATTCAGGTGAATTGCCGATTATTGGGGTCAACACTTACTTGAATCCAAATCCACCATCAGATGATGAAATCAACAATATGGAAATTGCACGTGCTTCTAAAGAAGAGAAAGAGCTGCAAATCGCCAATTTAGAAAGTTTTAAACAAACGCATGCAGGTGAAAGTAAAGCAGCAATTGAGCAATTAAAAGAAGTAGCCAAAGCAGGTGGCAATATTTTTGAACAACTAATGGAAACCGTAAAAGTAGCAAGCCTCGGCCAAATTACAAACGCCCTTTATGAAGTAGGCGGCCAATACCGTAGAAACATGTAAAATCAGTGGCTTGTAACATATAGATACGAAACGATTTTGCGAAAAGTATCTACTTTAAGGGGATAATTTTCTTTTTAAATGTAATTTCTGCAAAAATTAAAGAAATCACGCACGAATTCGCGACGAATGACCACAAACTTCGTTATACTAGCCTTAGACAAAATAAATTACGTTAATTATTTTTTTGGGAATTCTGAAATTGTCTAGTAAAGGAGGCGGCGATGTAGTGGGGCAATATATATATTATATTTTGGTTTTAGCTTGTTTAATCGGCACTTTCTTTTTATACAATAAGCAGTTAGCTGCTATACCGCTCCTTCTTTTATCATTAGTTTTGTTTTATGTTGCGTATAAAAAAGCGACGAAATTAAAAAACAAGAAATGAAACTAGCATAGTGATAGAATGTTTGTATATAATGGGTATTATGCTTATCCTCATTCAGTAGAAATTACCACTGCATTAGTTGGTGGGATGAGAACGATTTTAGTCTTTTTTTCAAAGGGTATTCAAATACCTACTGAATGAAGATAATGCCTCCGGCGGATGTCACAGATTTTGAATTGTGTAAGCACAATTTAAAATCTGGACACAATTACGCCAAGGCGTAATTTATAATATGACATGTATAAAAAGAAAGGACGTGCACGATTTGAACTTTCGTGATATGACAAAAGAACAAATAGCAGAAGAGTCGTTAATCGACTTAGCATACGCAATTTTAGAAGATAAAAAACAGGCGATGCCATTAAATGATTTATTAAAAGAAATCCAAGCTTTAAATGGTATTTCTAATGGAGATTTAAAAGCGCGCTTAGTACAATTTTATACAGACCTAAACGTAGAAGGTCGCTTCCTTTTGAACAATGAAAATGGTTGGGGATTACGTGAATGGTATAAAGTTGAAACAATTGAAGAAGAAACAGCTCCTACAATTAAAGCACGCAAGAAAAAATCAAAAGCTACAGACGACGAAGATGAAGATTTAGTTGACCTTGACGAAGAAGATGTAGTATTCGATGAAGATTTCGATGAGTTCATTGAAGAAGAGGAAGAAGACATTGAGTTCGTGGAAGAAGAGATTGAAGATATCGACACGGATCTTGATGAAGAATTAATCGATGAAGAAGAAAGCTTCATTATCGAAGGCGAAGATGACGACGAAGATGAAGAGGACGAAGAAGAGGAAGACGAAGAGGATTTAAAATAACTCATTTTTGAGTTGAAAGTTCTTGACTTCTTTTTCAGTTCCGTATAATCTTTTACTTGGGCTCCTTTTAAAAGGAGATTGACCGTATAAGCTATACGCTCCCCCTGCACACTAAATGCAGGAGGAGCGTTTTTTATTTTTTCAAAGTAGAGTCAGTAGAAAAAAATTAGCTACACGTATTTTAGCTTTGAGTGCGAAAGTATAAGCTTTTCTAATTTTTATGGATAAGATAAACGGAAATTTCACTTATCTAAATTAAGCAATTGAGGAGGAAATTATAATGACAAAATATATTTTCGTAACAGGTGGGGTAGTTTCTTCGCTAGGAAAAGGGATTGTAGCTGCTTCATTAGGTCGATTATTAAAAAATCGCGGGTTAGAAGTAACAATTCAAAAATTTGATCCGTATTTAAATATTGATCCAGGTACAATGAGCCCATACCAACACGGTGAAGTTTTCGTAACAGATGACGGCGCAGAGGCAGACTTAGATTTAGGTCACTATGAGCGTTTCATCGACATCAACTTAGGTAAACACTCAACAGTAACTTCAGGTAAAGTGTATCAATCTGTATTAAATAAAGAGCGTCGTGGTGACTATAACGGAGGCACTGTTCAAGTAATTCCTCATGTAACAAATGAAATTAAAGACCGTGTACAACGTGCAGGTCGTGAAACTTCAGCTGATGTAGTCATTACAGAAATTGGCGGTACAGTTGGTGACTTCGAATCACTTTCATTTTTAGAAGCAATACGTCAAATGCGTCGTGATTTAGGACATGAGAACGTAATGTATATTCACTGTACGTTAATGCCTTATATTAAAGCTGCTGGTGAAATGAAAACAAAACCAACACAGCACTCAGTTAAAGAATTACGTTCATTAGGAATTCAACCAAATATTATCGTGTTACGTACAGAACAACCTGTACCACAAGATATGAAGGATAAAATCGCTTTATTCTGTGACGTTCGCTCATCAGATATTATCGAATCTCGTGATGCGGAGCACCTATATGAAGTACCACTAAACCTACATGCACAAGGCTTCGACCAAATCGTTCTTGATCACTTTGGTATTAATGCTCCAAAAGCAGATATGGAAGATTGGAAAGAATTAGTACACTTAGTGAAAAACTTAGAAAACAAAACACGTATTGCATTAGTAGGGAAATACGTAGAATTACAAGATGCATACATTTCTGTAGTAGAGGCGTTAAAACACGCAGGCTATTTATACAATTCAGATATCGAAATTGATTGGGTAAATGCTGAGCAAATCAATCCAGAAAATGCTGCTGAATTACTTGGCCAAGCAGACGGGATATTAGTACCTGGTGGCTTCGGTGACCGCGGAGTAGAAGGGAAAGTCGAAGCAATCCGTTATGCACGTGAAAATGATGTGCCATTCTTTGGGATTTGCCTAGGTATGCAGCTAGCGACAGTTGAATTTGCCCGCAATGTTATGAACTTAGAAGGTGCACACTCAACTGAATTAGATAAAGATACAAAATATCCAATTATCGACTTCTTACCAGATCAATCTGAAGACACGGATTTAGGTGGTACATTACGTTTAGGCTTATATCCTTGTAAATTAAAAGAAGGTTCAGTAGCACGCAATGCTTACAATGGTGAAGAGTTAGTATACGAGCGTCACCGCCACCGTTACGAGTTCAACAATGAGTTCCGTGAAGCAATGGAAGCGGCAGGTATGGTATTCTCAGGTGTATCTCCTGACAATAAATTAGTGGAAATTATCGAATTACCAGAGAAGAAATTCTTCGTAGCAGGGCAATTCCACCCTGAGCTAATTTCACGTCCACAACGTCCACAGCCGTTATTCCGTGAATTTGTTGGTGCAGCATTTAATAACCGTAAATAAGTTTCATTTAAGCGAAAAGCTGGCAAGTTGACGTGGAGTCAACTTTCCAGCTTTTGTAATTTTTAATTTGCTTCAGCATAATTCTTCCACTTACAGAAGTGGGGGATGAAGCCAAGTATAGCCTTTGTTCGGTGGGGGCCCAACCCTAGGCTGAATAGGTGAACTCAGGCTAAGAACGCCGCGTCGTGCGGCAACGCCTAAGTGACCAACGTCGTGTTGGCCCAAAGCCCCTGGAGGGAGTCACAGATTTTTAGAGGAGTTTTCGAGCAAGCTCGAAAAAAATCTGGACGCAATTACGCCAAGGCGTAATGGATTAGATTTGCTTTTTACATAAGGATGTCGATTATTTTTTATTCATCGAAATCATCGTCATCTGAAATCATTTCATCAAATTCCATTTTAATTGCTTCATAAACGAAAAGTGCAGCGATTAAATGGGGCATTACAATACGCTCACCGAGATTTGTCGGATGTGGCAAAATTCCACCGCGCAATTTTAAGCAAATATATGTGTAGGCTAACTCGCTTAGTTCATTACTTTCGCTAGCTACCTCACTCGCAACAGCTGCAAAAGGAATGAAAGCTTCGTTTAATTGTTGTGCAAGTAAAACCGCATCGGCATCGTTGCCACTACGCGTAAAAATGATGACACGATCAGCAGATAAAAGCTTCACATCCTTTGAATACGGTGCAAAATGGGCAAATGGATCAGCACCATGAAGTGCATTCAGTGCAACGCCTTCCATTTCGCCAAAGCATGCAAAATATACCGTACCTTGTCCAATCGCAGCCTGTGCAAGCAGCCTAGCAGTTTCTTCAATCATGTCCTCTTCAGATTGCTGAATGCGCTGAAGAAGTCCCGAAAGTTGTGTTGTTAAAATTTTCGACATAATTCCACCTCATGCCTATTATAAAAGTGTAAATAATAAAAAGCAAAATAGGAAATAATTAAAATAAGAAGGGAATTTACGGATTTAATCGAATTAAGTTTATGACTGAAATAATCTGAACAAGTTAGTTCACTATAAATTCTTAAGGGGAATGAAATTGAAACTAAAAGAAATTTTAATTGTTGATGATCAGCAAGGAATCCGACTATTGTTAAATGAAGTATTTAAAAAAGAAGGGTTTATCACACATCTTGCAGCCAATGGAATCGATGCATTAAATATTGTTCAAACGAAAGGAATTGATTGTGTCCTTTTAGATATGAAAATCCCGGGCATGGATGGTTTAGAAATTTTAACACGATTAAAATTACAAAAAATAAATTTGCCTGTAATCATGATGACCGCTTATGGGGAACAGGATATTATTGATAAGGCGATGGAACTAGGCGCAATCCGATATTTCACAAAACCATTCAATATATTTGAAGTTCGTGATGAAGTGAAAAAAATTTTAGCAAATTATGAAGAAAAATATAGTTGAACACGTTTGCAGGCAGTAGCGAACACTGTCTGTTTTTGTTATGATAAATCTGAATGTTTTTAATCCAATCAAGATGGATGAACAGATTTGGATTGGTATTAGAAAAAAGACCATTTCAAAAATTCTTAGCAGAAATGTGTTTTTCTAAAAGTAACTTATTATTATATCTTCGAGGAGGATTTTTATAATGGCATTAGTATCAATGAAAGAAATGTTAGCAAAAGCAAAAGCAGAAGGTTATGCAGTTGGTCAATTCAACATTAATAACTTGGAGTGGACACAAGCAATTTTACAAGCAGCAGAAGAAGAAAAATCACCTGTTATTTTAGGTGTTTCTGAAGGTGCCGGCAAATATATGGGTAGCTTTGTGACAGTTGTGAAAATGGTTGAAGGCTTAATGGAAAGCTATAAAATTTCAGTTCCAGTTGCGATTCATTTAGATCACGGCTCTAGCTTTGATAAATGTAAGGAAGCAATTGATGCTGGCTTTACATCAGTAATGATTGATGCATCTCACCATTCATTCGATGAAAACGTAGCAATTACAAAAGAAGTAGTAGCTTACGCACATGCAAAAGATGTTTCAGTAGAGGCAGAACTTGGTACAGTTGGTGGCGAGGAAGATGGCGTTATCGGCGGTATCATCTATGCAAACCCACAAGAATGTAAAAACCTTGTAGAAGCAACGGGTATTGATTGTCTTGCACCAGCATTAGGCTCAGTTCACGGACCATATAAAGGTGAGCCAAACTTAGGCTTTACTGAAATGGAAGAAATCTCAAAGTTAACTGATTTACCATTAGTATTACACGGTGGTACAGGTATCCCAACAAAAGATATTCAACGTTCAATTTCTTTAGGAACAGCAAAAATAAACGTTAACACTGAAAATCAAATTGCGGCTTCAAAAGTAATCCGTGAGTTTTTAGATAATGACAAAACAACTTACGACCCACGTAAATTCTTAGGCCCAGCTCGTGAAGCGATTAAACAAACAGTAATTGGTAAAATGCGCGAGTTTGGCAGTTCACAAAAAGCATAATAAAATGGGTAACATCTCGTTCAATTATGAGCGAGATGTGTTTTTCTAACAATTAATCACAACATGTGTTTGGAGGATAATAAAAATGAAATTTTTTATAGATACAGCGAATTTTGAGGACATTAAAGAAGCATACTCTTGGGGCATTCTTTCAGGTGTCACAACAAATCCATCATTAGTAGCGAAAGAATCAGGTGTTAATTTTCACGATCGTTTACGTGAAATCGCAGAATTAGTAAATGGCTCTGTTTCAGGTGAAGTTATTTCGTTAGATGCAGAAGGAATGATTCGTGAGGGTGAAGAATTAGCTGCAATCCACTCAAATATTACAGTAAAACTTCCAATGACTCCTGAAGGCTTAAAGGCTTGTAAACACTTCTCGGATAAAGGCATTAAAACAAATGTCACATTAATTTTCTCTACAAATCAAGCATTATTAGCAGCCCGTGCAGGTGCAACTTATGTATCGCCGTTTTTAGGTCGTTTAGATGACATCGGTCAAGATGGTGTTGAATTAATTCGTGAAATTGCTGAAATGTTTGCCATTCATGAAATCTCAACAGAAATTATTGCAGCATCTATTCGCCATCCACAACATATTACGCAAGCTGCATTAGCAGGAGCACATATTGCAACAACGCCATTTAAAGTTTTACAACAACTGTTTAACCATCCATTAACAGACAAAGGAATTGAGGGATTTTTAGCGGATTGGGCGGCACGTGAAGGGAAATAATAAACGTAAAGTCACAGTAAAAGGCAACTTTTTTATGGAAAGTTGCCCAATGCTAAAATGAACGGAAAAATTTTTCCAAACGTGAGGGAGAAAGTAAAATGGATGTGTATAAAATTAGAGGCGAACGCCGTCTTAAAGGAAAAGTAACAATTAATGGTGCAAAGAATAGCGCAGTCGCCCTAATTCCAGCATCAATTTTAGCGGGTTCTTCCGTAACGATTGGAGGAATTCCTGAAATTTCAGATGCATGGGCATTAAAGGCATTGCTTGAGGAAATCGGTGGAGAGGTGACATTTGAAAACGGTCAAATGATAATCGATCCAACTAAGATGGTCGCAATGCCATTACCGAATGGCAACGTAAAAAAAATGAGAGCTTCCTATTACTTAATGGGTGCGATGCTTGGTCGCTTTAAGCAAGCAGTAGTGGGACTACCAGGAGGCTGCTTTTTAGGACCTCGTCCAATTGATCAGCATATTAAAGGTTTTGAGGCACTAGGTGCAAAGGTAACGAATGAGCACGGTGCGATTTATTTACGTGCTGACGAACTAATTGGGGCTAAAATTTATTTAGACGTGGCGAGTGTTGGGGCAACGATCAATATTATGTTAGCAGCTGTTCGAGCAAAAGGAAGAACGGTTATTGAAAATGCTGCAAAAGAGCCTGAAATTATTGATGTTGCAACGCTCTTAACGAATATGGGCGCTAAAATCAAAGGAGCCGGCACAAGTGTTATTCGTATTGACGGCGTTGATGAATTAAGTGGCACGAACCATACTATTATTCCAGATCGTATTGAGGCATCAACATTTATGATTATGGCGGCAGCAGTTGGCGATGGAGTGTTAATTGACAATGTCATCCCACTTCATTTAGAGGCTGTAACTGCTAAATTACGTGAAATGGGTGTCGTAATAGAAATAGATGAAGAAAGTATTTATATTCCAAAACAAGGTCAATTGCGAGCAGTCGATGTAAAGACGCTCGTTTATCCTGGGATCCCGACAGATGTACAGCAGCCTTTATCTGTTCTAATGACACAAGCAGAAGGTACATCTATCGTGACGGATACAATTTATTCTGCTCGCTTTAAGCATATCGACGAGCTTCGAAGAATGAATGCGAAGGCACGCGTAGAGGGGAATACAGCGATTATTCAAGGCCCATCTGTTTTACAAAGTTCAGCGGTAACAGCAACCGACTTACGAGCAGGTGCTGCACTAGTATTAGCGGGTTTACTCGCTAAAGGTGAGACAGAAATTCATGATATCTATCATATTGAGCGCGGTTACGGTGGTTTAATCGACAAGCTGTGCATGCTAGGAGCAGATATTCGTAAAGAATCAATTGTCATTAAGACAAATAAAAAAGCATAATAATATATTACGGATAAATCAAAAAAACTGAATAATGTGCTACAATATTACGGGTGACTAATCAATTTTCATCAAATAGATTTAACTTCTTTCAGCATTCATCACCCACTTCAATAGGTGTTGAGATTAATTCGTGTTTGAAGTTACTATTCAGTGGATGTCACGGAATTATGCCGAGGCATAATTGAATATAGAATAAAAATAACATCTTTCAATGCAGTAAGTTCGGCGTTAACCGATCACAGGAGGCAGACAGGAAATGGAACGTAGTTTATCAATGGAAGTAGTACGTGTAACGGAAGCAGCAGCTATCGCATCAGCAAAATGGATGGGTCGCGGACTTAAAAATGAGGCAGATGATGCAGCAACAACAGCAATGCGCGTTATGTTCGACACTATTCCAATGCATGCAACAGTTGTAATTGGTGAAGGAGAAATGGATGAAGCACCAATGCTTTATATTGGTGAAGAACTAGGACTTCGTAACGGCGGACCAGAAGTTGATATCGCAGTTGATCCATTAGAAGGGACAAACATTGTAGCTAAAGGTACAAATGGCGCAATGACTGTACTTGCAATTGCAGATCGAGGTAACTTATTAAATGCACCAGACATGTATATGGATAAAATCGCTGTAGGTCCAGAAGCAGCGGGCAAAGTAGATATTAATGCTTCCGTGACATATAACTTATTACAAGTAGCAAAAGCAAAAAACAAAGATATTTCCGACGTAGTCGCGACTTTATTAGACCGTCCACGTCATCAGCATATTGTTGATGAAATTCGTGAAGCAGGTGCACGTATTAAATTCATCCAAGATGGCGACGTTGGTGCAGCAATCAATACAGCATTCGATGAAACAGGTATTGATATTATGTTCGGTATGGGTGGCGCTCCAGAAGGCGTAATCTCAGCCGTGGCATTAAAATGCTTAGGTGGAGATTTCCAAGCGAAATTAGTACCAGAAGACGAAGAACAATTAGCGCGATGCAAAAAAATGGGTATCGACGTGGATAAAGTGTTAATGATGAACGATTTAGTAAAAGGTGATGATGCAATCTTCGCAGCAACAGCAGTTACAGATTCAGAGTTATTACGCGGCGTTCAATATAAAGGCTCTTATGCATTAACACATTCGGTAGTTATGCGTGCAAAAACAGGTACAGTTCGTTTTATCGAAGGTCGTCACAGCATCGATAAAAAACCAAATTATGACTTTAAATAACTTCTTTATAACAGAAGATTAATTGAAAATGCATTCCCATTTCGTTAATCTCGTTATATAATTAATGCCCGGCTATAATTGCCGGGCATCTTTCAAATCAATTGAAACTGAAAATTGATCCTTCATTCGATAATTCCCTCACACCTGGATTACATAATCGAATCAATCGAATTCACCGATAAATAAGTACCCAATAAAAGAGAACTGAAAAAAATATAGACTGGAGACATCACATGACAGCATTAACGATTGCGCAATTAGAAAGCATGACATTAAAAGAACTTTATGCTTTAGCAAAGCAATATAAGCTAACGAATGCTAGTAAGCTAACGAAAAAGGAACTGATTTTTGCCATATTAAAATCACGTTCTGAACAAGAAGGATTTTTCTTCATGGAAGGCGTTCTTGAAATTGTTTCGACAGAAGGCTTTGGTTTTTTACGACCAATTAACTATTCACCATCAAAAGAGGATATTTATATTTCGGCATCTCAAATTCGCCGATTTGGTTTACGTAATGGTGACAAAGTATCGGGTAAAGTTCGCCCGCCAAAAGAAAATGAGCGTTACTATGGATTATTACAAGTGGATGCAGTCAATGGAGAAGATCCTGAAGTTGCAAAAGAACGTGTGCATTTCCCAGCATTAACACCACTTTATCCAGATCGCCATATTAAACTTGAAACGGCACCAACTCAGTTATCAACACGCATTATGGATTTAGTAGCACCTGTTGGCTTTGGACAACGTGGATTAATCGTTGCTCCACCAAAAGCGGGTAAAACATCGCTTTTAAAAGAAATTGCCAATTCGATTACGACGAATCATCCACAAGCAGAATTAATCGTATTGCTAATCGATGAACGTCCGGAAGAGGTAACAGATATCGAACGTTCAGTGAATGCAGATGTTGTGTCATCTACATTTGATGAAGTACCTGAAAACCACGTAAAAGTAGCGGAAATGGTTTTAGAGCGCGCGCGTCGTTTAGTAGAGCATAAACGTGATGTTATTATTTTAATGGATTCAATTACGCGACTTGCCCGTGCGTATAACTTAGTTATTCCACCAAGTGGACGTACACTTTCAGGGGGTATTGACCCAGCTGCATTCCACCGTCCAAAGCGTTTCTTCGGTTCTGCCCGTAACATTGAAGAAGGGGGCAGCTTAACGATTTTAGCGACAGCACTTGTTGATACAGGAAGCCGTATGGATGAAGTGATTTATGAGGAATTTAAAGGGACAGGTAACCTAGAGCTACATTTAGACCGTCATTTAGCAGAGCGCCGTATTTTCCCAGCGCTTGATATTCGTCGCTCGGGTACACGTAAAGAAGAATTACTCATTCCAAAAGATCAGCTTGAGAAATTATGGGCAATTCGTAAAACATTTAGTGATTCTACCGACTTTTCAGAGAAGTTTTTACGTAAATTACGTACAACGAAAACAAATGAAGAGTTTTTCGAAAAGCTTGATACAGATATGAAAAGAGCAACGAATGGTAAGGGGTTACTATAAAAGATAGTATATGAATTGAACATATAAAGCCGTCTTATTATTGGAATGGAATTCTAGCTAAGAATTCGCCGCATTCCACAGTAGCGGTGGCCTAAATCAAAAAGTTTCAGAAGCACAAACGTATAAAGGGGCTTGCCTTGCGCAAAGCACAAAGATGAGTCGTACAGTTTTGTGCAACAAAGCTGTGTGGTTCATGTTCTTGGTCAGTCTAACAAGCGCAGAAGAATTTATCACAATCCTTAATAGAAAGCTTACATTAGCGGAAGGGATTCTTTAGCTCAACTTATTATAGATAAAAGGTTAAAAATTAAACAAAACAGTTGCATTGATAAAACTTCCTTGCTATACTTTCTTAAGTATGAAACGTGTGCATATGTAACCGACATATTCGGGTTATGTAAGGCACAGTTCGAATAATACTCTGTTCCGGATGGTTCA
Organism: Solibacillus sp. R5-41; assembly: GCF_002736105.1. Taxonomy (NCBI): domain Bacteria; kingdom Bacillati; phylum Bacillota; class Bacilli; order Caryophanales; family Caryophanaceae; genus Solibacillus; species Solibacillus sp. R5-41. The sequence goes on from NZ_CP024123.1 coordinate 504,259, forward strand.
GGGCGAGAGGAGTAACGAATATGAAACAAGGTATCCACCCAGATTACAAAACTGCATCTGTAGTATGTTCTTGCGGTAACACTTTCGAAACTGGTTCAGTTAAAGAAAAAATCAGCATCGAGTTCTGTAACGAATGTCACCCATTCTACACAGGACGTCAAAAATTCGCGTCTGCTGACGGACGTGTTGATCGTTTCAACAAAAAATACGGTATCAAGTAATATCGAAACCTACTTCCAAGCCTATTTGGAAGTAGGTTTTTTAAATAAAAAATATAAAAATCTCTTCATTTAGTTTAATCAGGATGGAACTTATTAAATACTAGCGTTAGAAATGAGGATTATGAATGGCACAACTATTTTATAAACATGGTGCAATGAATAGTGGGAAATCGATTGAAATATTAAAAGTAGCACATAACTATGAAGAACAAAATAAACCGGTGTTAATTTTTACATCAGGCATTGATACGCGTGATGAAGTAGGAACTGTCTCAAGTAGAATTGGACTTCGACGTCCTGCAACAGCGATTTTTAAAGAAACGAATATTTATGAAATTGTAAAAAATCACAACGAAAAATTATACTGTGTATTAGTTGATGAAGTGCAGTTTTTATCAAAAGAACATGTTCTCCAGTTAACTCAAATTGTCGATGATTTAAATATTCCGGTCATGGGATTTGGCTTAAAAAATGATTTCCAAAATGAATTATTTGAAGGCAGTCGTTACATGCTTATTTATGCGGATAAAATTGAGGAAATGAAAACAATTTGTTGGTTCTGTCATAAAAAAGCAACGATGAATATACGCGTCGATGAAAATAAAAAACCAGTACGAGCAGGCGATCAAATTCAAATCGGAGGTAATGATAGCTATTACCCGGTTTGTCGCAGATGCCATAGCAATCCGCCATTATAAAGTAAAATAGATATTTAACAATTGCTAAATACCCAAATTTGGAATTGCACAAAGCTGTGTGGTTCATGTGCTTTAGCCTAACGAGCACACCTTAATTAGAATCTATATTAGAAAAGTTATCATTAATTTAAGAAACTTTTGGTATAAATGTAGCATCGGTGAATTAATTTCTTTATACTAATATAGGTAGATTTTAACGTGTGAAATTTAATGCAAAATAATAATAGAGGTGAACTAAATGTTTGATCGTTTACAAGCGGTTGAGGACCGTTACGAAAGATTAAATGAATTATTAAGCGACCCAGATATCGTTAATGATTCAAAAAAGTTACGTGATTACTCAAAAGAGCAGTCAGATATTCAAGAAATGGTTGAAGTATATCGCGAATATCAATTGGTAAAAGAGCAATTGGCTGATACGCGTGAATTAATGGATATGGAAAAGGATCCAGAAATGTTTGAAATGATGAAAGAGGAATTTAATGATTTAAATAAGCAAATTCCAGCATTGGAAGAAAGCTTACGTATTTTATTAATCCCGAAAGACCCGAATGACTCGAAAAACGTAATTATGGAAATACGAGGAGCTGCTGGTGGGGACGAGGCGAATATTTTCGCGGGCGATCTTTTCCGTATGTATACACGTTATGCTGAAACGCAAGGTTGGAAAGTCGATATTATGGAAGCTACACCGAATCCATCTGGCGGTTACAAAGAAGTAATCGTAATGATTAATGGTCAAGGGGCATACTCTAAATTCAAATATGAAAATGGAGCGCACCGCGTACAACGTATACCAGCGACTGAATCACAAGGTCGCATTCACACATCAACTGCAACAGTAGCATGTCTTCCAGAGATGCATGTAGAAGATGTTGAAATTCATGAAAAAGATATCCGTGTAGACACATTCGCATCATCCGGTGCTGGTGGTCAATCCGTAAATACAACGATGTCCGCTGTACGTATGGTTCATTTACCAACAGGTGTTGTTGTTTCGATGCAAGATGAGCGTTCTCAAATTAAAAACCGTGAAAAAGCAATGAAAATTTTAGTTGCACGTGTAGCTGAAAAGAACCGTGCAGAAGCACAAGCAGAAATTGATTCTACCCGTAAGTCAGCAGTAGGAACAGGCGACCGTTCTGAACGTATTCGTACTTACAACTATCCACAAAATCGTGTGACAGATCACCGTATTGGTTTAACAATTCAAAAGTTGGACCAAATTGTGGAAGGTAAACTAGATGAAATTATTGATGCACTTATTTTAGATGAGCAAGCAACACGTCTTGCAAACTTAAATGAAAATGCATAAAACTATTTTAGAGGCCCTAAATGGGGCTTCTTCTTTTTTAATGGAAAATGGTCGCGAAGGAAATGCCGCAAGATTACTTTTACAGCACATCTTGCAAACAAATTATTCAGGTTTAATGATGAAAATGCATGATGCGTTAACCGAGGAACAGCAGCAAAATTTTACACATTTTATTGAACAGCATGTAAAGGGTGTTCCGGTTCAGTATATTACAGGTGAGGAAGAATTTTATGGTCGCACCTTTTTTGTGGATGAGTCGGTATTAATCCCCCGACCTGAAACGGAAGAATTAATTGTTGGCGCCATTACGCGTATGGAAAAATTATTCGGAAAGCATACCGAATTGAAGCTAGCGGATATCGGGACAGGCAGTGGTGCTATTGCGATAACAATGAAAAGTGAATGGTCAGAAGCGGTTGTAACAGCAACGGACCTTTCAGAAATTGCCCTTCAAACAGCTCAAAAAAACGCTGAGCAGTTACAAGTGAATATCACGTTTAAATTAGGGGATTTAACAGCTCCTATTGCAGATGAAAAATGGGATGTAGTGCTATCTAATCCGCCATACATTGCTTTTAGTGAAATAGAAGAAATGTCAGATGTTGTAGTTGATCATGAGCCACATTCTGCTTTATTTGCAGAGGAGGATGGACTCATTTTATATCGTAAACTTGCTGAGCAATTACCACCGCTTATGAATAAACCAGCGCTTATTGGTGTTGAAATCGGTTATTCACAAGGGCAGGCAGTAGCGGAAATGTTTAAGGTGAGTTTTCCACAAGCGCATGTTTCCGTAGTAAAAGATATAAATGGAAAAGATCGAATGGTTTTTTGTGAAATAAGTGAATAAAATCTATCTTTCTTGCTAACACTTGCTAGCAAGGGGGAATTAAAATGTTAAATGATTACGAGATTCAAACAAATTCGAATAAACATATAATGATTGCAATCTTAAAACTATGCTTTAGTATACTCGTGCTGTATGGTGCGATTATGATAATTCCAACAGTCGTTTATGATGTCCAAACGACACAAGCGGAACAGGCAGAACAATTGAAAATACGTGTCGTTGCGAATAGCTCTTCTGTGCAAGATCAACAGCAAAAGCAATTAATTGTGGAAAACATTCAAGAATTAATTGAAAGTAAAACAATGAACTCACAAGATATCCACAATTATGAGGAAATTTATGCAGTTATTCAGAAGGAATTCCCAGATTTGAAAATAGCAATGAATATTGGGGATAACTTAATACCACCAAAATATCAATTTCATAGATTCTATCCACAAAATGTATACAATTCTGTCACATTTGTCATTGGAAGTGGTCGAGGGGAAAATTGGTTTTGCTCAGCATTCCCAACGGTGTGTAGCCCACCGAAAGAAGTGGAAAAAGAAAAACATAAATTTTTTATTTACGAGTGGTTCAAGAAAAGTAACGTTGCAAGTGTGAACAACTAGTCTAATATTATCCACAAAATTCAGAAAGTTATCAACATTATGTGGATAAAGTCGAAAAATTCGAGCGATAAAGGGGGATGCCAATTGGAGACGAAACAATTACATGTGGATGAAAATGTGGATAATTCCGAAAATTATGCACAAGCTGTGGATTTATTAAATAAAAGTGAAGTTGTCGCATTCCCGACAGAAACTGTTTATGGTTTAGGTGCCGTTGCAACAGATGAGAAGGCAGTGAAAAAAATATTCGCTGCAAAAGGAAGGCCATCTGATAATCCGTTAATAGTTCACATTGGGACAATCGAAGAGTTGACATACTATACTTATGATATTCCGGAAGTTGCTAAAATATGCATGGAACATTTTTGGCCAGGCCCTTTAACGATTGTAATGAAGGCAAAACCGGATGTTTTAGCACCAAGTGTAACAGCCGGATTGCAAACGGTAGGAATTCGCATGCCGGATCATCCTGTCGCATTAAAGCTGCTTCAACAATTGAAAAAACCATTAGCTGCGCCTAGTGCCAACCGCAGTGGTAAACCAAGCCCTACAAAGGCGAGTCATGTGTATGAGGATTTGGTAGGGCTAATTCCGTGTATTTTAGATGGTGGTTTAACAGGAATTGGTGTTGAATCAACTGTACTGGATGTCACGTTAGATTCACCGGTAATTTTGCGTCCAGGTGGTGTGACAAAGGAAATGCTGGAACAAGTAATCGGCCCTGTTTTAGAACCGAACTTTGAACAGCAACAAATCGAAGCTACACCGAAAGCACCGGGCATGAAATATACACACTATGCACCAGACGCACCGGTTTATTTAATCGAGCCGAATGAAAATAATGTGCAGCAGGCAATAGCATATTTGAAACAACAAGGTCACCAAGTTGCGTTACTCGCACCAGAAAATTTTAATAAAATGACAGTCGATAATTTTTTTACATTTGGAGATGCCGGTGACATCGAGAAAATGAGCGCAACACTTTATGATGTATTACGCGCATGTGATAAAACCGATGCAACGATTATTTTAGCAACGTCCACGACTAGAGAAGGTGTCGGAACAGCCATTATGAACCGACTTGAAAAAGCAGCAGGTGGAAATTGGTTTCAATTACAAAAACAATAATGACTTGGAAACACTCTATAATAGTTAGATGGAAAATCTAGCTTTTACAGGGTGTTTTTTTTGTGGTGAGGGACGTTTGTCAATTTGTGTTAATTGAAATGGGAATTAGCTTTACTACAGGTAATTAGAAGCGACCAAAAATGGGTGATATTTAAGGGGCAGATGGATAGAACAGCCATTTGAATGGATATCCACAAAAATTCATACAGTTAAGGTGATATGGTATACGGGGGGAGTTTAGGGTCGAAAAATGCTCGTTTAGAGAAGTAATAAGGATAATTCGGATAAGATTAGCATAAAATACAACAAACTTTTTTGTAAGAGGAGGAGGGGAGTGCAAGAAATTATTACAGGAGTAATAATGTCTTTTGATGTCGTTGCACTCTATTTATTGACGACAAAAGTACGTTCAAAATTAGTATTAGCCCTTTGGACAGGAGCTCTCCACGCGATTTTTCCGCTAATCGGATTCCATTTCGGTGAATTGCTTTCAGGCATTTTTCTTGAATGGACAGGTCGAATTTCTTCTATATTATTATTCTTCGTTGGTTTACAACTACTTTTATCAGCGAAAAACAATGAAGTTCCAGTAATACCCTTATCTATTGTAGCAATATTAGCAAGCTTTGACACCTTTTCAGTTAGTCTATCTTTTGGTATGCTAAACTTACAGAAGGAAGTTTTTGTTATAAGTGCGGGAGTGGCTACTTTTATCTTTTCTTATGCCGCGCTCCATTTCGCACAAAAATCGAGCATATTAAAGAGCTATATTTTTAAAATGGTTGCTGGAATGCTATTGATTGTACTAAGTATTATGTTTTTGGGATAGTAAGAAAACATGAAAGAAGCGATGGAAATGAATATTTATTTTATTTGTACAGGAAACACTTGTCGCAGCCCGATGGCAGAGGCAATATTAAAAAATAAAGATTTAAAAAATGTAAATGTACGTTCGGCAGGAATTTATGCGCTTGAAGGTGATCAAATGTCAGAAAACTCAAGTGCTATATTAAATCAAGAAAATATCCAACATCAACATTTGTCTCGGCAGATTAATAGCAAGGATGTGGCGTGGGCAGATTTAATTTTAACAATGACGGCGGCGCATAAGGAAGTAATCAACCGAACTTTTGAAGAGGCTTTCGAAAAGACCTATACGTTAAAAGAATATGCGACACCGTATAGCACCCAAGATGTTTTTGACCCATTTGGAGGAGACATTGCATTATATAAACAAACATTTGAAGAATTAAAGCGAGCAATTGATGAGCTAGAAGAAAAAATAGTAATGGGAGGAAAAATCGAATGAATTCACAAAAGAAAGTGTTTAATTTGCGTAGGAAACTTGTGTTATTTGTAGGGATATTAGCGTTGATTACATATTCAACAAGCTATGTATTTATTGAATTTATTCAACCAATGTTCTTTGAGTCTGTAAACAGTAGTCTATTTCAAGTCATTACATATTCATTAGGAATTTTTTGGTCTTGTGCGTTAGCGGCGGTATTTAGTATTATCCTTGTTCGACCATTGCAACAATTAGAGAAGAGCGCAAATTCTGTGGCAGAGGGTAAGATTGGGAAAGATGTTGAAATGCCAAAAACAAATGACGAAATCCGTAATGTAGCAGAAGCATTTCAATTAATGGTTACAAATTTGCGTAAAATGGTAGAAGGTATTGAAGAAAATTTTAAAAAAACAGATTCTACTATTGTTGATTTATCTGACCAAACTTCATCAGTCGCTAGAAACTCAGCGCAAATTACACATAATATTGGCCATATTTCAAGTGGTGCAGAGGCATCAGCAATTGCCATTCAAGAAACGGTAGAGGCGCTTGAGGAAGTTCGTGAGTTGGCAACGGAAATTAATAATAAAGCGGTGCATTCTGCTGATCATTCGAAGCGAATTATTTCAAACTTGTCGAACACGACCGATGCAATACAAAGCACTGTAAATAGTATACAAAAAATTGCAACAGATAATAAAAATGCGTTAGGCAATATTCATGAGCTTGAAAAAAATGCGGAACAAATAGAACGAATTATTGGTCTGGTGGGAGATATTGCTGGTCAGACGAACTTACTTGCACTGAATGCGTCGATTGAAGCAGCAAGAGCAGGGGAGCACGGAAAAGGCTTTGCTGTCGTAGCGGAAGAAGTACGTGGATTAGCGGATGAAAGTGCTAAGGCTGTGCAAGGGATTACAACATTAATTCAAACAATGCAGCAAAATGTCACAGTCGTCGTAAAACAAATGAATGAGCAAGTAGCATTTGCAGTGAATGAATCATCACGCGTATCTGAAACAACAGCTGCAGTTGAAGGGATGTCAAAAGGCATTTATGAAATGGCTGATGCAGTTGTGACGATTTCGCAATTAATCGATCAACAAATGCAAAATATTAGACGTACAGCACATCAATCGCAGGAAGTTGCTGCTATTGCAGAAGAAACATCTGCAAGTGCCCAAGAAGTAAATTCGGCATCTGCAGAGCAAGCCTATGCAATTGAACAAGTTGAGGCATTAGCTAGTGATTTGAAGCATCAATCAAGTGAGTTATATAAAGTCATTCAAAAGTTTGACCGTGTGAATTAATAAAGCTTTCAATGTTAAAAATGAACGAAACAACAATGACCGAAGTTAACATTTCGGATTCATTGTTGTTTTTTGTTCAACACCAGAATGTCTATTAAATCATGCAAATTGTCTATAAAAATTATGTCGAAACAAAATTCCATAAAGTTTAAAATTTATTAAAGTGGGAATCTGACTAAGAATCCGCCGCCTCTCGCTTTAGCGGCGTACCAAATCCGGAAAGTTTCAGAATGGCATACTAAAGCAGAGGAACTCAGGCTAAAATGGCCACGTCCTGTGGCAACGTCTGAGTGACCAACGTCGTGTTGGCTCAGTCTTGCACAAAGCACAAAAATGAGTCGTTCATATTTGTGCTAAAATTGTCTGTGTAGCTCATATGCCTAGCCAGCCTAAACTACTAGCTCGCACTTAATTAGTGCCCAAATTAGAACTCGCGTTATCAATGGTATCTACAAAAAAATGTAAATTACATGAGAATCACGAATGTTCAAGGTGATTAATTGTTAAATATCCGTAAAAAACTAACGATTGTGTATTTATAAGCTGGAACATTCGTGTTTTATGGAGAAATCAGAAAATTTATTAATGAAAAACATGTTATTCTTATAGAAGAAATGGTACACTGTTGTTGAATATAAATGAAAAGAGGGAACCCACTTGAAAATTGCGATTTCTTCCGATCATGGTGGCAATAATTTACGTAAAGAAATTATGGCACTATTAGACGAATTGTCGATTAGCTATGAAGATTTTGGACCAAAAACAAATGATTCAGTAGATTACCCAGATTATGCACGTCCTGTTGCAGAAAAAGTAGCAGCTGGAGAATTTGATCGCGGCATTCTAATTTGTGGAACAGGAATTGGTATTTCCATTGCGGCGAATAAGTTTAAAGGTATTCGCTGTGCTTTAGTACATGATGTATTTTCAGCAAAAGCAACTCGATGCCACAATGATTCTAACGTATTAGCGATGGGCGAACGAGTAATCGGACCAGGCCTTGCACGTGAAATCGTGGAAACTTGGTTAAATACAGAGTTTGAAGGCGGACGTCACATTCGTCGCGTTGAAAAAATTTCTGAAATTGAAGGGTAATTGCACATGACAAACTTACACCATTTGCAAAAGGATTTAGCGTTAGTTTTACACGAATTCGAGCAACAAGTGAAGTTTAATAAAAAGCAATTATTTGTCATCGGTTGTTCTACCTCTGAAATCATCGGAGAAAAAATTGGAACTTCTGGTGCACTTGATGTTGCGCAAGTGTTATATGAGGAATTTTCGCGTTTTGCGTACAAGCATGATCTTTATTTAGTTTTTCAAGGCTGTGAGCATATCAATCGTGCACTCACGATAGAAGCGGCAGCAGCGATGCAATACCAATTAGAGCCTGTTTCAGTTGTACCTGTACGATCAGCGGGAGGTTCTATGTCTGCGTATGCTTATACACAAATGCAAGAGCCAGTTATCGTGGAGGCTGTAAAGGCACATGCAGGAATTGATATTGGTCAAACACTTATTGGTATGCATTTGAAAGCAGTTGCTGTGCCCATTCGAACATCTGAAAAAATGTTGGGTGAAGCAGTCATTACGTTAGCTACAACACGTCCGAAGCTAATTGGCGGAGAACGTGCACAATATTAACTTGCTTCAGCAGAAGTCCTTCACTACTATAATGGGAGATGCATGCTGAAGATGTACTGGTTTCAGTTAGAGTCTAAACTATGGCTGAATCAAGTTAGCACCTGCGGATGTCACAGATTTTTTAGGGAAGCTTTTCGAGCGTGGTCGAAAAAAATCTGGACTAAAGTTAGCCGAGGCGTAATTGATTAATCTATTTGAATTGGAAACACCGATTATTCGGAACAATATTTAGGGGGATTTATACACATGGCATTTGAAAAATTAGCAGTACAAGACAAAGTAATTTTGGACGCAATCTTATTAGAGAAAAAACGCCAAAACACAAACATCGAGTTAATCGCTTCAGAAAACTTCGTATCAGAAGCAGTAATGGAAGCACAAGGTTCTTATTTAACAAACAAATATGCTGAAGGCTATCCAGGTAAACGCTATTATGGCGGCTGTGAGCATGTTGATGTAGTAGAAGATATCGCGCGTGACCGTGCAAAAGAATTATTCGGTGCGGCATATGTAAACGTACAACCTCACTCAGGTGCTCAAGCGAACATGGCTGTTTACCACACGATTTTACAACCAGGTGACACAGTTTTAGGGATGAACCTTTCACACGGTGGTCACTTAACACACGGTTCACCAGTAAACTTCTCTGGTATCCTTTACAACTTCGTAGAGTATGGTGTTTCTGAAGACACGCAAACAATCGATTATAACGACGTTCGTGAAAAAGCATTAGCTTCTAAACCAAAATTAATCGTTGCAGGTGCTTCTGCATACCCACGTGAAATTGACTTCGCTAAATTCCGTGAAATCGCGGATGAAGTGGATGCATACTTCATGGTAGATATGGCGCATATCGCAGGATTAGTAGCTACTGGTGAGCATATGTCCCCAATCCCATATGCGGATTTTGTAACAACTACGACGCATAAAACATTACGTGGCCCGCGTGGTGGTATGATCTTAACAAATGATGCGAAATGGGAAAAAGAATTAAACAAATCTGTATTCCCAGGTATTCAAGGTGGTCCATTAATGCATGTAATCGCTGCAAAAGCTGTAGCATTTGGTGAAGCGTTACAACCTGAATTCAAAGAGTATACAAAACAAATTAAAGCAAACGCAAAAGCATTAGCACAAAGCTTAATGAATGAAGGCGTTGAAATCGTATCAGGTGGCACAGATAACCACTTACTATTATTAAACGTAAAATCTTTAGGTTTAACGGGTAAAGTGGCAGAGCATGTACTTGATGAAGTTGCTATTACGACAAACAAAAACACAATTCCTTACGATACAGAAAAACCATTCGTTACTTCAGGTGTTCGTGTAGGTACAGCAGCAATTACTTCTCGCGGATTTACAGAAGAAGATGCAATTGAAGTAGGTAAAATTATTGCATTAGTACTAAAAAGCCCAGAGGACGAAGCAGTAAAAGCAGCTGCGCGTAAACGTGTAGATGCATTAACTGCGAAATATCCATTATACGCATAATCTATTCAAGCATAGAAAAATCGCCTTACTATTATTCGTGATAGTAAGGCGATTTTTTTAGGGAGTAATTTGCACAATAAATGAACAATTTAAAAACAATGTAGTGTTAGTTTTCGCTAGCGTTATTTTCTGTTATACTAATTTAGATTAAAAACAGTTAGGAGATGGCAAAGTGAGCAAAGTATTCGTATTTGACCACCCATTAATTCAACATAAGTTAACTTATATTCGAGATAAAAATACAGGTACAAAAGAATTCCGTGAATTAGTTGACGAAGTAGCAACATTAATGGCATTCGAAATTACACGTGAGTTACCATTAGAAGAAATCGAAATCGAAACACCTGTAACAACTGCAAAAGCAAAAGTTTTATCAGGTAAAAAGATGGCCATTGTACCGATTTTACGCGCAGGTATCGGGATGGTAGATGGTGTATTAAAACTAATCCCAGCTGCAAAAGTAGGTCATATCGGTCTTTACCGTGACCCAGTAACATTAAAACCAATCGAGTATTATGCAAAGTTACCGGCAGATGTGGAAGAGCGTGACTTTATTATTGTAGACCCAATGCTTGCAACGGGTGGATCAGCAGTAGAAGCAATCAATTCACTGAAAAAGCGCGGTGCGAAAAGCATTAAATTCATGTGCTTAATTGCAGCTCCAGAAGGCGTAGAAGAAATTCAAAAGTATCATAATGATGTAGATATTTATATTGCAGCATTAGATGAAAAATTAAACGATCACGGTTATATCATTCCAGGCTTAGGTGATGCTGGAGACCGTTTATTCGGAACTAAATAATGTAACTTGCTTCATCCCCCGGCGGATGGCACAGATTTTTAGATGAGTTTTCGACTAGCTCGAAAAAAATTTGGACAAAAGTTAGCCGAGGCATAATTGATTAAAAAACGTCCGTGCTTTTTTAGCGGGCGTTTTAACTATGTAAACCTAATCACAGGGAGGAACTCATTATGACAAAAAAATTAAAAGTAATGACTATTTTTGGTACGCGCCCAGAAGCTATTAAAATGGCACCACTTGTATTGGAATTACAAAAACATCCTGAAAAAATCGAGTCAATTGTAACGGTCACAGCGCAACATCGCCAAATGTTAGACCAAGTGTTAGAAACGTTTAAAATTACACCAGATTTTGATTTAAATATTATGAAAGATCGTCAAACATTAGTAGATGTAGCGACAAATGCTTTAATTGGTTTAGATAAAGTTATGAAAGAAGCAAAACCGGATATTGTATTAGTACATGGTGACACTGCGACGACATTTGTAGGCAGTTTAGCAGCCTTTTACAATCAAATTGCGATCGGTCATGTTGAGGCGGGATTACGCACGGGGCAAAAATATTCTCCATATCCAGAAGAGATGAACCGCCAACTGACAGGTGTGATGGCAGATTTACACTTTTCACCTACAGAGCAGTCACGCGACAATTTACTGAAAGAAAATAAACCAGCCGAAGCAATTTACGTGACAGGTAATACAGCAATTGATGCATTAAAAACAACAGTACAGGAAAACTACAGTCATCCCGTATTAGAGCAAATGGGTACGGATCGCATGGTTCTATTAACGGCGCACCGTCGTGAAAATTTAGGAGAGCCGATGCGCAATATGTTCCGTGCCATCATGCGCCTATTAGCTGAACATGATGATATTCAAGTTGTGTATCCAGTCCATATGAATCCAGCTGTTCGCGAAATTGCCAATGAAATTTTAGGGGACAATCCACGTGTACATCTAATCGAACCTCTTGAAGTATTTGACTTCCATAACTTTGCAGCTCGTTCATTTATGATCTTAACAGATTCAGGTGGCGTGCAAGAAGAGGCACCATCATTAGGGAAGCCAGTTTTAGTATTGCGTGATACGACCGAGCGCCCAGAAGGAATTGCAGCAGGGACGTTAAAGCTAGCAGGTACAGATGAAGAAGTAATTTACACAATGGCGAAAGAATTATTGACGAACAAAGAAGCTTACGAGGCAATGGCACATGCTTCCAATCCATATGGAGATGGATTTGCTTCACAACGAATCATAAAAGCATTGTTAGAATTTATGGAATAGGTGAAATACAAGTATAAATTAGTGAAAATGAAAGAAAAACATTGGTTTATATTAACTTTCTTTAAAAGTCAACCGTAAAATTCGCTACAAGTGTAAAAAAAAATATTTGCTTTGAAATGACAAATAGAAACAAAAAAAACGTATAAACTAGCGGATTTTTACGAAGTTAGAAAAGTAAGAAAGGGATTTGTGAATATTCATACACAAATTTGTCAACAATTTGACAAGGTATCTAACAGTGTTAAGTTTTTCACCATTACTAATTGACATCAAAAACACCCTATTGTATGCTTACAAAGGGTAAGAATGATAAGGGTTTCATCAAGTCTAATGGCGCTGAAACACTTGTTATATCAAGTTTCTACTAGATTGACAGTTGAATCCTCAACTTGTCGATTTACAACGTTTTATGCGTCTGGATTAAAGTCCACTGAAATTATGAGTCAATTAGAAGTATGAAATGAATCGTAACTATGAAGCAATCAATAGTTGAAATTATTTAGTACTTATAAATGCCTCTGATTTATGTAGTACATTCACTACGTTTTAAATTCACTTAATGGTCGATGGACACTTCATTACTCGAAAAATGTTTCAGGAGATTAATTGCCAATGCTAGATTTGCATCAAGTTTTTGCTATGCAGAAGAAAGCGTTCTTTTTTTTGCTTGCTGTTTGTGCTTTAGGCTGGGGATTTTCACCATATGAGTCGATATTTGCCGGTATAGCCCTGGGTGCGTTCTTTGGTACGTATAACTTTTGGATATTAGTTCGACGTATGGAAAAATTTGACCGTTCCATTAGTGAAGGGACAAAAGTAGCATCTATTGGTACGGCATTACGTTTCGGATCAGGTGTTGCCGCAGTCGCAATCGCAATATCGTTGCCACAATATTTCCACTTAATAAGCACGGTCATTGGGCTGATGATTCCGTACATCTTTTTAGTAATAGAAAGAATTGTACATCATATAAGAAGCCATTAATGTGCATTTGAAAGAGAGGTGAATGCAGAAATGAATCATACAGCTCCAGAGTTTGATTTGGAATTAGGCTTTATGACACTTACGTTCAATTTATCTACAGTAATGATGCTTTTAATATCTGCTACTATTGTATTTTTAATCGCGTTTATCTCAACACGTAGACTAGCGTTAAAACCAACAGGTATGCAAAACGTCATGGAATGGATAATGGACTTCGTGAAGGGCATTATTAAAAGTAACATGGACTGGAAAACAGGTGGTCGCTTCCACATTCTGGGTATTACACTAATCATGTTCATAGCCGTTTCAAACTTAATTGGTTTACCATTAGGTGGTATCACAGTTGGACATGACTTATGGTGGAAATCACCAACAGCTGACCCAGTTGTTACAATGACATTAGCAGCAATGATTTTAGTTTTATCTCAGTACTATGGTGTGAAAATGCAAGGTACAGGTGGTTACGCTAAAACATTCTTCCAACCAATGTCATTCATGTTCCCGTTAAAAATTATCGAGGAGTTCGCAAATACGCTTACACTCGGCTTACGTCTTTACGGTAACATTTATGCTGGTGAGATTTTAATCGGTCTTATCACAAGTTTAGCCGTTTCAAGTGCGGCAGGCTTTGTCGGTGCAATTTTACCGATGATGGCATGGCAAGGATTCTCTATCTTCATCGGGTTAATCCAAGCTTTCATTTTCACTATGTTAACGATGGTATACATGGCTCACAAAGTGAGTACAGACCATTAATTATAAATTTCCGCATTTAAAGTAGTGCGGCGATTTGAACCACAAAAAAAACACATAATCCAAGGAGGATATTTAAAATGACAGGTTCAATAGGTTTATTAGCAGCAGCAATCGCAATTGGTTTAGCAGCACTAGGTGCAGGTATTGGTAACGGTTTAATCGTTTCAAAAACAGTAGAAGGTATCGCTCGTCAACCAGAAGCTCGTGGCGCACTTCAAACTGTAATGTTCATCGGGGTTGCATTAGTAGAAGCATTACCGATCATCGCAGTAGTAGTAGCATTCATCGTAATGAACAAATAGTCTTTACAGATTATTATTTTCAAGTGGCGAAGCAGAGTTTTAAGCAACCCTTCGCCATTCCTTTTGTATAAAAAGAGGTATTTCCTTTTTTTATAATTTTTAACTCGAATTTAAAGATGTATACAATATAGATTTATGAACTCAAAGCTCTTGAAGGGAGTGAAACAATCGTGTTTTTAGATTATCTTGTACTAGGTGCAGGTGCTGGTAACATCAACTTAGGTGATGTTTTAGCAACACTAGTAATTTTCTTAGGTTTAATGATCCTTCTTAAAAAGTTCGCTTGGGGTCCTTTAATGGGCATCATGCAAGAACGTGAAGAATTAGTTGCATCTGGAATTGATGCAGCTGAAAAAGCTAAAAAAGAAACGCAAGCACTATTAGAACAACAAAAGAGCCTTCTTAAAGAAGCTCGTACGGAAGCACAATCAATTATTGAAGGTGCTAAAAAGCAAGGCGAAGCAACACGCGAAGAGATCGTAACAACTGCACGCGCTGAAGCAAACCGTTTAAAAGAAGCTGCTGTTCGTGATATCGAAGCAGAAAAAGAAAAAGCAATCGCTGCTGTACGTGAAGAAGTAGTTTCACTATCAGTACTTGCTGCGTCTAAAGTTCTTGGAAAAGAAATTTCAGAAGAGGACAACAGCGCATTAATTAAAGAAACGATTGCGAAGGCAGGCGAAGCGAAATGAGTCAATCGACTGTAGCGAAGCGTTATGCCCAAGCTTTATTTGAATTAGCTGCTCAACAAAACACTGTTGCAGAAGTAAGCTCAGATTTAAAGGAACTTGTAAAAGTAATTAAAACGGACGAAGAGTTCGTTCTATTATTAAAAGCACCTAAAATCTCAGTTGTTCGCAAAAAAGAACTTGTTGCAGAACTTTTATCTGGTGCACAACCAGCTATTATTAATATGATTTCTGTTTTAATCGACAAAAAACGTATTGATGAAGCAACGGATGTAGCAGAAGCATTCCAATTTTTAGCGGCTGAAGCGCAAGGCGCAGCTGACGCAAAAGTATTCTCGACACGTGCATTAACTGATGCAGAACGCGCAGAAATTTCTGTAGCATTCGGCAAATTAGTGGGCAAAGAGAAATTAAACATTACAAACGAAATCGACCCATCTCTAATCGGTGGTGTACGAGTTCAAATCGGCAACTACATTTACGACAGCACTGTAACATCTAAGTTAGAGGGTTTAAAACGTATTTTAGTTGGTTAATTTTATGAAATGTGAGAGGTGAACATACATGGGCATCAAAGCTGAAGAAATCAGCAGTCTGATTAAAAAACAGATCGAAAATTACGAATCTGAGCTTAAAGTAAGCGAAGTTGGTACTGTAATCACAGTTGGTGACGGTATCGCTCGTGCTCATGGCCTCGACAACGCCATGGCTGGAGAGCTTTTAGAGTTCTCAACTGGTGTTATGGGTATGGCACAAAACTTAGAAGAAGGTAACGTAGGTATCGTTATTCTAGGACCATTCGCAGACATCAAAGAAGGCGATGAAGTTCGTCGTACAGGTCGTATCATGCAAGTACCAGTTGGTGAAGAACTAATTGGTCGTGTTGTTAACCCACTTGGACAACCAGTTGACGGTTTAGGTCCAATCAACACAACAAAATCTCGTCCAATCGAAAGTCCAGCTTTCGGTGTAATGGCTCGTAAATCAGTACATGAACCATTACAAACAGGTATTAAAGCAATTGACGCTTTAGTTCCAATCGGCCGTGGTCAACGTGAGTTAATCATTGGTGACCGTCAAGTAGGTAAAACTTCTGTAGCAATCGATACAATCTTGAACCAACAAGGTGAAAACATGATTTGTATCTACGTTGCTATCGGTCAAAAAGAGTCAACTGTACGTGGTGTAGTTGAAACTTTCCGTAAACACGGTGCATTAGACTACACAATCGTAGTTACAGCATCTGCTTCTCAACCAGCTCCATTATTATACCTTGCTCCTTTTGCAGGTGTATCAATGGCTGAAGAGTTCATGTTACAAGGTAAACACGTTTTAATCGTGTATGATGACTTATCTAAACAAGCATCGGCTTACCGTGAACTTTCATTATTATTACGTCGTCCTCCAGGTCGTGAAGCTTACCCTGGTGACGTATTCTACTTACACTCACGTTTATTAGAGCGTGCAGCGAAGTTAAATGAAACTTACCAAAACGGTTCTATCACAGCGTTACCGTTCGTTGAAACACAAGCAGGCGATATCGCAGCTTACATTCCAACAAACGTTATCTCTATTACTGATGGACAAATCTTCTTACAATCAGACTTATTCAACTCTGGTGTACGTCCAGCAATCAACGCTGGTTTATCAGTATCACGTGTAGGTGGTTCTGCTCAAATCAAAGCGATGAAAAAAGTAGCTGGTACATTACGTCTTGACTTAGCAGCATTCCGTGAATTAGAGTCATTCGCTCAATTCGGTTCTGACTTAGATAAAATTACTTTAGGTAAGTTAGAGCGTGGGAAACGTACTGTTGAGGTTTTAAAACAAGACTTAAACAAACCACTTAAAGTTGAAAAACAAGTTGCGATCCTTTATGCATTAACTAAAGGTCACTTAGATGATATTCCAGTACAAGACATCGTTCGCTTTGAGCGTGAATTCTTAAGCTGGTTAGAAACAAACCACAATAACGTTTTAGATCATGTTCGTACTACAAAAGAACTTGCTCCAGACGCAGAGTACGTAGCAGCTCTTACTGAGTTCAAAAAAACTTTCGCAAAATCTGAGTAAGACTCATTAATAAGCAAGCGTGCTACTAGTTTATGCTAGTAGACCTTGCTTGAATGAATAAACAGTAGCACTTGATAAAAAACATAAGGTGGTGAAATACCAGTGGTAAACTTACGCGAAATCAAAGGTCGTATAAATTCGACAAAGTCAACGAAACAAATTACGAAAGCAATGCAGATGGTTTCTTCTTCAAAGTTACGTCGTGCAGAGCAAAATGCTAAGTCATATGTACCTTACATGGAAAAAATCCAAGAAGTAGTGGGCGCAATCGCATCAGGTACGAAAGACAGTGGACATCCAATGTTAATCTCTCGTCCTGTTAAGAAAACAGCTTACTTAGTAATCGGTTCGGACCGTGGTCTTGCAGGTGCTTACAACTCAAGTATCCTTCGAGAAGTTCAAAGTACAATTAACCAACGTCATAAGTCTAAAGACGAATACGTTATTTTAGCAGTTGGTCGTCTTGTTCGTGATTACTTTGTAAAACGTGATCATAACGTTATCGCAAATGTTGTTGCTCTACCAGACCAACCAACTTTTGCTGATATTAAAGAAATCGCTCGTAATGCTGTTGGTATGTTCATTGATGGTACTTATGATGAACTTCATATGTACTACAATCACTTTGTCAGCGCCATCGCTAACGAAGTGACTGCAAAAAAAGTTCTTCCATTAACTGATATTACACCTGTTGCAGGTACAGCTTCTTATGAATTCGAGCCATCTGGTGAAGCAATTCTTGAAGTATTACTTCCACAGTATGCGGAAAGCCTAATTTATGGTGCAATATTAGACGGAAAAGCAAGTGAACATTCAGCGCGTATGACAGCTATGAAAAATGCAACCGACAATGCGAATGACCTTATTTCGGATCTATCGTTGCAATATAACCGTGCACGTCAAGCGGCGATTACACAAGAAATTACAGAAATCGTTGGTGGAGCTGCAGCCTTAGAATAGGATCAGCCCGCACCAACGTCGTATAAGAATACGATAGGAGGGTACACAGTAATGAACAAAGGATACGTTCTTCAAGTAATGGGTCCAGTAGTAGACGTTAAGTTTGCAAATGGCCAATTACCACAAATTAATAACTCATTAACAGTTACAATCGAACGTCCAGGCGAAGCTGCAACAACTCTTGCATTAGAAGTTGCGTTACACTTAGGCGATGATGCTGTTCGTACGATTGCAATGTCATCTACTGATGGCTTACAACGTGGAGCAGAAGTAACAGACTCAGGAAAACCAATTTCAGTACCAGTAGGTCAAGCAACATTAGGTCGTGTATTCAACGTACTTGGTGAAGTAATTGACTTAGGTGAAGAAATTCCAACTGATGTTCGTCGTGATTCAATTCACCGCGAAGCACCAACATTTGCTGAATTATCAACTACTGTTGAAATCCTTGAAACAGGTATCAAAGTAGTAGACTTATTAGCACCTTACATCAAAGGTGGTAAAATCGGTCTATTCGGTGGTGCCGGCGTAGGTAAAACAGTATTAATCCAAGAATTAATCAATAACATCGCACAAGAACACTCAGGTATCTCTGTATTCGCAGGTGTAGGTGAGCGTACTCGTGAAGGTAATGACTTATTCTTCGAGATGACTGATTCAGGCGTTATCAAACAAACAGCGATGGTATTCGGTCAAATGAACGAGCCACCAGGTGCACGTATGCGTGTAGCTTTAACTGGTTTAACAATGGCAGAATATTTCCGTGATGAAGATGGTGCAGACGTACTATTATTCATCGATAACATTTTCCGTTTCACTCAAGCAGGTTCTGAGGTATCAGCGCTATTAGGTCGTATGCCTTCTGCGGTAGGTTACCAACCAACACTTGCTACTGAAATGGGTAAATTACAAGAACGTATTACATCTACTACAAAAGGTTCTGTAACTTCTATCCAAGCGATCTATGTACCAGCCGATGACTATACTGACCCGGCTCCGGCTACAACTTTCGCTCACTTAGATGCAACAACAAACCTTGAGCGTAAATTATCTGAGATGGGTATCTACCCAGCGGTTGACCCATTAGCTTCGACTTCTCGTGCTTTATCACCAGAAATCGTAGGCCCAGAGCATTACGAAGTAGCAACAAAAGTTCAACGTACAATCCAACGTTACCGTGAGTTACAAGATATCATCGCCATCTTAGGTATGGATGAGTTATCTGACGAAGATAAACAAACAGTAGAACGTGCTCGTCGTATTCAATTCTTCTTATCTCAAAACTTCCACGTAGCGGAGCAATTTACAGGTCAAAAGGGTTCATACGTACCAGTTAAAAATACTGTAAGCTCATTCAAGGAAATCCTTGAAGGCAAGTATGACCATTTACCAGAAGATGCATTCCGTTTAGTTGGTGGCATTGAAGAAGTAGTACAAAAAGCTAAAGATATGGGCGTTGAAGTTTAATAAAAACGGCGAGGAGGAAAAAATATGAAGACAGTAACAGTCAACATTGTCACTCCCGACGGCCCAGTATACGATTCAGAAGTATCAATGGTAGTCGCTAAAACAACTTCAGGCGAAATTGGTGTTCTTGCTGGACACATTCCAATGGTTGCTCCTTTAGCAATCGGCGCTGTGAAGTTAAAAAAGGCAGATGGTTCTACTGAACTAGCTGCTGTAAGCGGTGGTTTTATTGAAGTTCGTCCTGACAAAATTTCAATTTTAGCACCTTCTGCTGAAGTGGCTTCAACAATTGATTTAGCTCGTGCTAAGGAATCTTTAGCTCGTGCTGAGGAACGCGTTCAAAAGCAAAAAGACAACATTGATTTCAAACGTGCTGATTTATCATTAAAACGTGCGTTGAATCGTATCAACGTTCATCAGGGTAACATCTAATTAAAATTAAAGTGGACAGAGCAATCTGTCCGCTTTTTTGTGAATGTAAAAGCAGTTTATCTTTGTTCAGCAGAGAGTTCCTACTTACAATATTGGTAAGATGAATGCAGTATTTTGCAAGTACTAACGAAATTTGGACAAAAGTTAGTCAAGGTGTAATTGAGTAAGAAAGGAAGTGAAATACATGGAAAATCTTTATTTGCAGGCTGGTCAACAGGCATTAGTAAGTGTAGCAGCATATATTGTATTCATTGGTATTTCTTTTTATGCATTACAAGGTATTCGAATCGAACAATTATTTAAAAAAGGCAAAACCTTTCAAATTCAACTATTTTACATTGTAATGAGTATTACAATTGGATCAACAGTCGCGGATTTTTTCATTAATTTTACAAATTGGTCCCAAAAGATTACGTATATTTTTAATTAAAAGGTACGTACCAATTTATACCTTGTAGGGAAGAGTAACGAATTATTATTCGCTACAAGGTATAAAGATTTCCTAGGAAATAATGAATGCTCAATCGTGGGACATAATCAAGGGATAAAATTTGGTTGATTTCGACACATTCACCATATTTACTTAAGATGCGTACTATAAAAGATAGCAAATAGCTTAATTTTAGCTTAAAATAGTGATTTGGACGCTTGAATAAAGGCGCTAATAGTTGTAACATATCTTTTGTGTGTAAAAATAGAAGTCAAATGAATTTTAAAATAAATTGTGAGCTTATAAATATTTAAGAATTGAATTCGGAGGGACGAATTGTGGAGAGAATTATTGTTACAGGGGGCCAAACATTAAAGGGGACAGTGAGAGTAGAAGGGGCAAAAAACTCTGTATTACCTATCCTGGCTGCATCTCTTTTAGCTTCTAAAGATATAAATAGAATTACAGATGTTCCGAACTTAGCTGATGTAAGTACAATCAGTGAAGTATTAAAAAGCGTAAATGCAAAAGTAGAATATAATGTAGCACAAAATGAAATGATTATTGATGCTTCCGCAGAGCTTTCAAGTGAAGCACAATTTGAATTTGTAAGTAAAATGCGCGCATCTATCTTAGTAATGGGTTCTTTACTTGCGCGTAATGGTTTTGCACGTGTCGCTTTGCCAGGCGGTTGTGCAATTGGCTCACGTCCAATTGAACTGCATTTAAAAGGCTTTGAAGCAATGGGCGCTACTATTTCCTTTGGTCACGGTTATGTAGAAGCAAAGGTTACGGACAAATTAAAGGGTGCTGAAATTTATTTAGATTTCCCAAGCGTTGGCGCAACAGAAAATATTATGACTGCAGCAGCACTTGCAGAAGGCATCACAATTATCGAAAACGCAGCAAAAGAACCTGAAATTGTGGATTTAGCGAATTTTATTAATGGTATGGGTGGCCGCGTAATTGGTGCCGGTACAGATACTATCCGCATTGAAGGGGTCAAAGTATTAAAGGGTTGTGAGCATGCGATTATTCCAGACCGTATTGAAGCTGGTACATTTATGGTGGCCGCTGCGATTACACGTGGTGATATTTTCATAGAAAATGCGGTTCCAGAGCATATGGTTGCATTAATTGCGAAAATGCGCGAAATGGGTGTAGAAATTGCAGAAGAGGGCGAAGGGTTACGCATCCGTGCAAAGGATCCACTAAAAGCAGTGGATATTAAGACGATGCCGCATCCAGGGTTCCCAACAGATATGCAGTCTCAGCTGATGGCATTAATGCTAACAGCGAAAGGAACAAGCATCATTACAGAAACGGTATTTGAAAATCGTTTCATGCATGTTGAAGAATTCCGTCGAATGAATGCTGAAGCGAAAATCGAAGGGCGTTCCGTTTTCATTGAAGGTGACAAGGAACTACAAGGTGCAGAAGTATCTGCAACCGACTTACGCGCAGCAGCAGCACTAATATTGACTGGTTTAGTTTCTGAGGGTGTTACACGCGTAACAAAGCTCCATCATTTAGATCGAGGCTATGTCGACTTCCACAAAAAATTAGCGGCATTAGGAGCCGATATCGAGCGTGTACAATCAGATGAACAAGTGAACGAAAACGAACAAATAAAAGAATCAGACATCGTAAATGCGTAACTAATATCTAATAACTGATTAAGAAGAAACTAGTGTTTAACAATACTAGTTTCTTTTTTTTGTTCTCTCAAATCTTATAAAAATTAAATTCAAATGAATGTTTTTCTCTAGTGAACATACATTGTGTTATGAAAAAATTGCTAATCTGTATCTTGTTGTTTTGCATTCCATTGTATTTTGTGAAAGGTATAAAAAGCACACCACAAACGCTAGAAACACCAGAAGCACCAGAAGCACCAGTAAATCAATGCGTGATTTACGTGAAAGTGAATGATGAAGAAATAGCGCTCAATCAGTATTTAGTTGGCGTGTTAGCAGGAGAGATGCCTGCAAGCTTTCATGCTGAGGCATTAAAGGCACAAGCCATTGCTGCTAGAACGTATGCATTGAGGCAAACAGATTATGGCAAAAAAGAAATTCAAGCAACAACAGCCCATCAAGTATTTGAATCAGAAGAAAAACGAAAGGAAAAATGGAAAGCAGTATTTTCCACATACGAAAATAAAATAGAACAAGCAATAGCAGCAACGGGAAATCAAGTTTTAACGTATGATGGCCAATTAATTACAGCAATGTTTCATGCGTCTTCTAGCAAACAAACCGAATCAGCGAAAAACTATAGTGGACAGGAAATCCCTTATTTACGATCGGCTATGTCGATTGAGAAGCCTTTAAGTGAATCCGTTAGCTTTTCATTTGCAGAGTTGAATGAACGGCTGAAACAAAAGCTAAGCGCAGATGCGTATCGCAAAATTAGTTTTGCTAGAAATGATACGAACCGCATCCAGCAAGTAACGATAGACAATGTTGTTTGGTCTGGTAGAGAATTTCGAGAGCTGCTTCAACTAAAATCTACTGACTTCTCCGTGAAGTGGTCAAAAAAAGGGCTTGAAATCACAACACGAGGATACGGTCACGGTGTAGGTATGAGTCAGCACGGAGCAAATGCGATGGCGAAGAATGGTACGACCGTAGAGGGGATTTTAAAAAATTACTACCCGGGGGCACAAATTGAAGAAGCGAATTATTGTAAAGAAGTAAGCACACAATAAGCTGGAAACACCAGCTTTCTCAACTCTTTTCAGTAGGGGGTCAAACCTTCTACGCATGTGACAAAAAATTATGAAGTATCACAATGAATAAGTATGTTTAAATTCTCAAAAATCGGTCTACACTTCCACTAGAGGTGATGATGATGAGAGAAGATAAACAAAAGCCTTCTCAAAAGACGCTTATGCAGCAGGCGTGGTTTTGGCCAGCTATCTATGGCGGAATGGCATTAATGATTGTTGCAGTAATTTTTGGCTTTAACCAACTTTATGATGGTCAACAGGAAAAGGCATTAGTTGAAGAAAACGTGGCACCAGAGCCTGGGTTAGTAGAAACTGCTGCACGTGAAGAAACATTAAAGTATCCGTTTAAAGAGGAATTTGTGAATGAAGTAGCAATCCTTCAAGATTTTTACGATGTGAATGCGGATGAAGCATCACGTGAAAACGCATTGCTCGTATTCAATCAAGTATTCACAACGTCCACAGGTGTGTCAATTGCGATTAATAGTGAACCGTTTGAAGTTGTAGCTGCAATGAGTGGGGAAGTCGCAGAAGTGAAGCTAGACACGTTTACAGGGAATACAATTATTATGAATCATGCAGATGGTAAGCAAACGCGTTATAGCTCTGTGGCAGATATTTTAGTAAAAGCCGGCGACAAAGTAACGCAAGGCGAACAAATTGCAACATCGCAGGATAATGAATGGAATCCAACTGCCGGTGTCCATTTACATTTTGAAGTATTAGAGCAAGGTGTATTCGTAGATCCACGTAAATATTTATCGTTCTAAGTTGAATCAGTAGGGATTAAAATCCTTATTGAATAGGGGAACTTTGGCTACGCGTAGAGAGCAAAGGCTAAGCCTGTCACGTCCAGTGACAACGCCTTTGTGATCAACGTCGTGTTGGTCTGAAGCCCCGGCGTATGGTACAGATTTTTTTCGAGTAGACTTGAAAAAAATCTGTACCTAATTATGCCAAGGCGTAATTAATGTTGAAATACCCCGATTTATTCGAATAATGAGAGCCAACAAAACATAAGGTGAAGCAATAAACATCTTTTACAACCTGTTGTAGAAAATGAACATATTTGCTAGTGCTCACTTTATAATTGAAGACCTTGTCATCAATATCTAATCCCTTGCAATAGAGGCATTTCAAACCTATGTTGAAGTGTCAAAATGGGGATGTAACAGATTGGGAATGACAGCTAGAAACAAGGTCTGAACAAAATATGAAGTTGGCTCTTTTCATATTCGATAGAGAGGGAGAGAACGTGCACGAACATATTCGACATCGCTGCGTTCGACTGGGAGAGCTGTTGATTGAGACGGGGGAAACTGTACGTGCCCTTGCAAAACTGACTGGGTTTTCAAAAAGTACTGTACACAAGGATTTAACAGAACGACTCAAACAAATAAATGAACCACTCGCACACCAAGTACAGCAAGTGTTGGCGTACAATAAGTCAATACGTCATTTGCGCGGAGGTGAAGCGACTCGAAAAAAATGGGAAAGCAAACAGTATGAAAGTAGCATTTAGACGATCTCGATTAGATTCTAAATGCTTTTTCGAGTTTCAAAAGAAAAGTCAAAAGCCCGTAATTCCCATTAATTTACCTATTAAAGGGAAATCCTTCCCATAAAATAAGATGTAATTCACTATTTA
The DNA here is from genome assembly GCF_002736105.1 of Solibacillus sp. R5-41. NCBI lineage: Bacteria > Bacillati > Bacillota > Bacilli > Caryophanales > Caryophanaceae > Solibacillus > Solibacillus sp. R5-41. Next base: position 529,372 of record NZ_CP024123.1, read on the forward strand.
TTATGATAAAATAATCAAGATGAAGAGATAATAGATACGTAAATGTTGGAATCAGTGGGAAGGAGCTAAAAAAGCTATGTTTTCAAAAGATATTGGGATCGATTTAGGGACGGCGAATGTACTGATCCATGTGAAGGGTAGAGGGATTGTCTTAAATGAGCCGTCCGTTGTGGCGATTGATAAAAAATCAGGTAAAGTACTTGCTGTAGGTGAAGAAGCACGTCAGATGGTGGGACGTACACCAGGCAATATTACGGCAATTCGCCCATTAAAAGATGGGGTTATTGCTGATTTTGATATTACAGAAGCGATGTTAAAGCATTTTATAAATAAATTAGACGTCAAAGGTTTTTTATCAAAACCACGCATTTTAATTTGTTGTCCGACAAATATTACAAGTGTAGAGCAAAAAGCTATTCGTGAAGCTGCTGAAAAAGCTGGTGGCAAAAAGGTATACCTAGAAGAAGAGCCAAAAGTAGCGGCGATTGGTGCAGGTATGGACATCTTCCAACCAAGCGGTAACATGGTAGTAGATATCGGTGGTGGTACAACAGATATCGCAGTTTTATCGATGGGTGATATCGTGACGAGCGAGTCTATTAAAATCGCAGGTGACGTATTTGACAATGACATCTTGCAATACATAAAGAAAGAATACAAGCTATTAATTGGTGAACGTACATCAGAAGCAATTAAAATGACGATTGGCACAGTTTACCCAGGTGGACGTAGTGATTCAATGGATATTCGTGGTCGTGATATGGTCACAGGACTGCCTCGTACGATTGAAATTCATTCTGAGGAGATTGAACAAGCCTTACGTGAATCAGTTAGTATGATCGTTCAATCCGCAAAAAATGTGTTAGAAAAAACACCGCCAGAACTATCAGCAGATATTATTGATCGCGGTGTCATTATTACAGGTGGTGGCGCATTGCTACATGGCATGGACCAGTTATTAGTGAATGAATTAAAAGTACCTGTCTTTGTTGCTGAAAATCCAATAGACTGCGTGGCAATTGGAACAGGCATTATGTTAGACAATATTGACCGTGCAGTAGGGGCAAGCAAATAACAAACGAGCACAATTTCTAACATTCTCAAAATTTTTACCGATAATATATAAATACTAGAAAATATTTTGAGGTGAATGTAATGTTTAAAGGATTTTATACAGTTGCAACAGGTATGATTGCTCAACAACGTAAAACAGAAATTTTAACAAATAATATGGCAAATGCTAATACACCAGGCTTTAAATCTGATCAGTCGACGATTCGTTCGTTTCCGGATATGCTCATGTCCGCTGTGAATTCTACAACAATTCCAACAGAAAAAGGCTTTGCATTAAAGCGATTAGATCCAGTGGGCACGGTAAATGCCGGTGTTTATTTACAAGAAACATTAGCGAATCATTCGCAAGGACAAGTTTATTCAACAGGCCTTACAACAGATGTCGCATTGATAAATGAAACATTACCAACTGATCCAGCGTCAGGTAATACAGGCGCTATTTTCTTCCGTTTAGAAAATGAAAATGGCACAGAGTCATATACGCGAAATGGTAACTTTACGTTAGACGGAGAAGGAAACTTAGTTAATCCGAATGGGCTCTTTGTGTTAGATGCAAATGGAGAACGCCTTCAATTTGCAAATGACGCGATTCAAATTAGTCCTGAAGGTGCAATTTTTGATGAAAATGGTGTTCAAGTGGGCACATTAGGTGTTTCATTTTCTTCAAATCCGGATTTATTAGTAAAGCGTGATAACGGTCTTTACAATACAATGGATAATGTAAATTTACCATCTGCCTATGGACAAGCAGGGGTTAATTTTGCAATGCAGCAGCAATATTTAGAAGGATCTAATGTCGATTCTTCAAAAGCAATGACGGATCTTCTAACAGCATACCGAGCGTTTGAGGCCAATCAAAAAGTACTACAATCCTACGATAAAAGTATGGATAAAGCTGTTAATGAAATTGGACGAGTTTAACTATTTGGCAGTTGCCTAAGCAACCGCTAAAATAGTTAAAGCCCCGGCGGATGTTAAGGAATCGGAAAGGAGTTCTTTGTGAGATCACAAAGCCGATCCAAAACGCAATTACGTCGAGGCATAATTCATAAATAAATTTTATCGTATAGAGGAGAAATAGGCATGTTACGTACAATGGTTACTGCGACAAACACATTGTCACAAATACAGCATCAGCTTGATACAATTAGTTCGAATATCGCCAACAGTAGTACACATGGCTATAAAGCACAACAAGCGAATTTTACGGAAATGTTATATCAACAATTCGACAACGACAAGTTTGATAAAACATTACGTCAATCACCAGTTGGTATTCGCTATGGCGTCGGTGCACAAATTGGTCAAATTCAATCCAATCAAACACAAGGTTCAATCCAAATGACTGAGCGTGATTTAGATTTTGCACTAACTGGAAAAAATCAGTATTTCAATATTTTGATGCAAGATGAAAATGGTGCAACACAAACGGTCTATACACGTAACGGTAGTTTTTACGTAACACCAACGGAACCAGGAATCGTGTCACTTGTTAACAGTGATGGACATAGTGTAGCAGATTCAAATGGACAACCGATTACGTTTCCAGATGACGTAAAGCAATTCACGATGAATACGGACGGCAGTTTAGTTGTAAACTATCAAAACGGACAAGCACAAACGTTCCAATTAGGTATTACTGCTCTTCAAAAGCCACAAGTAATGGAGCAAATTCAAGGTGGCACATATATCGGTTTACCAAATAATTTAGACGAGTTAGGGTATACTGAAGAAAACATCGTAACGAATTTACAAGGGGCAAATCGTCAAGTAGGTATTCAAAAGGGTGCACTTGAAATGTCTAACGTCGATGTATCAAAAGAAATGACGAGTTTAATTCAAGCGCAACGCTCTTATCAGTTCAATACGCGCGCAGTGACTATTGCCGATCAAATGCTTGGACTAATTACTGGTATTCGTTAATCGTCAATTTTAGCTTGCTTCAGAGAAAAATTCTCACTTCTAAAAGTGATAGGATGAATACCAAATATATAATTCAGTAGGGGTTCAAACCCCGGCTGAATCAAGTTAAAGCCCCTGGCGGATGTCACAGATTTTTAAGAGGCGCTTTTCGAGCAAACTCGAAAAAAAATCTGGACGCAATTACGCCGAGGCGTAATTGATGGGAGATAAAGTTTATGACAAATGAGTTAGAAAGACGAACACAGCAACCAGACGCTACACCTAGGAAGAGAAGGCGTAGAAGAACGGAAGAACCACAATCGGATCAACCGATTCGCTGGGTCCAGCTGCGTCTTATTCCAATTTGGCTACGCATCATTATCGTAATCGCGTTATTTGTGGGTGTAGCCGTATTGGGACTCACGATTGGATATAGTTATATTGGAGATGGAGAAGCAGGGGGTGCTCTAAAATGGAGTACTTGGCAGCATCTATTAGACATTATGGAAGGTAAGGAAAACTAGGCGTCTTTTGAAAAGGCGCTTTTTCCTCCAAATGTTAAAAAAGCATATCTTCTACATAATGTTAAGACATCTTCCTGCACAATATACGCGCAAGAGGTGTTTTTCTAAATTTTACATATTATTTTCAAACAAATGGGGGTACTTATATGTTAAACGCAGAGCAAATTCAAGCAATCTTACCACATCGTTATCCGTTTTTATTTGTAGATCGAATTATTGAAATTGAAGAGGGTAAACGTGCAGTAGGTATTAAAAACGTTTCAATGAATGAGGAATTCTTCCAAGGACATTTCCCTGGATATCCGGTTATGCCCGGCGTACTGATCGTTGAAGCATTAGCACAAGTTGGCGGTGTTGCATTATTACAAGCAGAACAGTATAAAGGACGCCTTGTATTTTTAACTGGAATAGACAATTGTCGTTTTAAGCGTCAAGTTGTACCAGGTGATCAATTGAAGTTAGAAGTTACATTTATTAAACTACGTGGTCAAATGGGTAAAGGACATGCCGTTGCTACAGTTGATGGCGAACTTGCATGCGAGTGCGATATATTATTTGCGGTTGGCCCAGAACAGCCGAAATGAGCTGATTTGCAATTATATCGTAAAGATTATAGAATATAGATTGAATATATTCTATAAATTGAATCAGTGGGGATTTTTCATACCCCAATGAATAGGGGAACTCAGGCTAAGGGAACAAAGGCTAAACCCGTCACGTCCTGTGACAACGCCTTTGTGATCAACGTCGTGTTGACCCGCGTCGTGCGGCAATGCCTGAGTGACCAACATCGTGTTGGCCCATTGCCCCGGCGGATGTCACAGATTTTTTAAGGGGAGATTTTCGAGCGAGCTCGAAAAGAATCCGGACAAAAGTTAGATGAGGCGTAATTGATTTTAGTACAATGAGCGAACTATAGCTTTAAACGTAGGAGGTTTTAAAATAGATGTATAAGCAACTATCTTCAGGTGTAAAGATTAGTATTACTAGATCCATCTCGACATCGTATGAAGCATATTTAGCAAGCATTGGTTGGGATGAAGATAAATTTTCAATGGAAGATTTTATGACAAGTTGGCAAACATATTTTAAAGATAATGCGGCTTGGATTGATAAAATACCACAAGAAGTTTTATTAAGCAACGAATTCCATGCTGAAATTGCAAAAAAAATCGATGAAGTGATGTCGAAAATTTTAAATGAAGCGCCAACAGAGAAGCAAAAAGCAGAAATTGCAAAGCTTCAAAAAAAGTTGGGAACAAATTATACATTTGACTGCAAAGCTGAAGCGACATACGTTGAACAGCTTTTAAAGGATAAATTGAAATAATACCAATTATATGTTGGATAGAACCTTCCTTTCCCGGGCAATCTATGTACGATCACAATTGTGATCAACATGAATTACTCAAATGAGAGGAGGGAATTTTTATGTGGAAAACAATACTTTTCGTTTCCGTAATGTCGCTTGCATTACTAGCGGGGTGCAATACGAATAACGATAAACTGAACGAGGAAACACCGATGCAAGATGTCGAAAATGGGGTAAATGACGCGATGCGTGATACGCGTGACGCAATCGACGATACGATGGATACGGTTGATCCAAATATCAACAATAACGGGAATTTAGAAAATAAACCCGGCGGAGTGGATGAAGGCACAATAAATAATGGTACACTTGTCCCAGAAGTAGACAATGGAACAATGGCCCCAGGTGCGCCATCCGTTAATCAAGATGACATCATCGAAAATAGTAAAGACAAAAAAGCAGAATAATCGACTCAGATTAACACATAAAAAAAACAATCGGCTGACGTTAATTATACGTAGCCGATTGTTTTTTTACCAAAATGAAATAAAAATGTGAAAACTACGAAAACTTATTTTTTATATCCTGTTGCTCTAATTTTTCATTGCGTTCTTTAAGTGATGGACGTTCACGCATACCACGCTCAAACGCTTCCAGTAACTCTTCATTGCGCAAACCACCTTCAAGAAGCTGAGACAGTAGCAACTCTGCATATTTTTTTCGTTGAGCCTTTAACCGCCCTTTTAAGAGAACCGAGATTTGATCGCCAATTTCGGAAATTGAATGGACGACAACTGAAAAAGGCGCAGGTTCATTGTCAGGCTGCGAGATGATGGCACGTGCATCCAAAATCGCATCGGCCTTAAGCAGCTCATTAAAAAAATCATGATATTCAGAAGTTGTAAATAATTCGAGTATCCACATTTGATGACTGTTTTCTTGATTTATAATAATGCCATCAACTAAAGGGATTTTTTTGATTTGACCTTCAGTAGATAAGTCAAATGAGAGCATTTTAAAGGTTTTCAAGCTAATTTTCCCCCCTCATCATTCCTAGTAACAGTATAGCATAGAAAAAATGGCAAACTGTCTATTTAAAACTGCCCCCTTAAAAGCCTACATATCGCTATTTTATCCGTAAATGTTACAAAATGACGCCGATGAAAATTGTCGGAAAATCAAATTTCATCACGAAAATGATGGTAATTCAAATTTTTGGGTTTTTGCAAAAAACAGATAGAATCAAGTACGATAAGAGCATCCAAAGAAGAAAGGAGGTTACTGGATGAATCAAGTCGGACTAGTCGGTAGAGTAACAAGAGATCCCGTGCTTCGACAATTATCGGAAAATCGTACGTACACAACCTTTAATTTAGCGATTAATCGCAACTTTAAAAATAGCCATGGAACCGTCGATGCAGATTTCGTTAGCTGTGTTGCTTGGGGGAGGCTAGCAGAGCGTATCGTTAAATATTGTGGAAAAGGCTCCCTATTTGGTGTGAATGGTAGACTTCATTCCCGAACGTATATAAATGGGGAAAGTCAAAAGATGTATACAACAGAAGTGGCTGTCGAGGATGTCCGATTTTATGCGTTAAAAACTCCAGAAGCAGTAAACACAATGCAAAGGAAGTACACCGAACATGGTGCTGCACAAGAAATACCAGCAGAATTTGTGTTACCTGAACAAGAAGAACAGCTACCTATTGGACAGGTATAAGTTCATGGTAAACAGTAAGCAACATTCTATTGAATAGACTGCCCATCAAGAATAGAATGAAGCCATTTTACTTTCCCACTTTTAAAAAATTACTACAAAAGAGGTGACTGCCAAAATCTGCTGTTGACCGCGCAGTAGTAAAATTCATTCTCCTGTTCTACTAACTTAATCTTCATTCAGCAGTAAAGTCCCACCGCTATAAGTGGTGATTCAGGTGTTTATATTTGTTCCAGTGAATGTTTTAATACTTGCTGAACGAAGATAAAGCCTCTGGCGGATGTCACAGATTTTTAAGAGGAGCTTTTCGAGCGTGCTCAAAAAAATCTGGACAAAAGTTAGCCGAGGCGTATTTGATAAATTACGTAGAATAATTAAACTATCTTACACAATTGAATAAAGTAGTGAAGTAAGCAAAAGAAAAAGAGTCTACTTCATGGCGTATAAGTAGACTCTTCTCCTCGTTATTTTTCAATTGCATAGGCTTATTTTAAGCTTGCCGTATCAAGCATCATTAAATCAACTAATTCCCCATCATCGAGCTCGGTTAGCCATTTGCTCGACTGAATCAATTCCTCAGACAACGCCGATTTTAATGCGATCATTTTATCGATTTTTTCTTCTATCGTACCAATTGTAACAAATTTATGCACTTGAACAAAACTTGTTTGGCCGATACGGTATGCGCGGTCCGTCGCTTGATTTTCTACCGCCGGATTCCACCAACGATCGGCATGCAATACATGATTAGCCGCAGTTAAGTTTAACCCCGTACCACCTGCTTTTAATGACAGGATAAAAATAGGGAATTCTCCCGCCTGAAATGCCTCGACTAAACGGTCACGCTGCTGTTTTGGCATACTTCCAGTTAAGAACGGAACATCCAAATCGTAAAGCTCTGCGAAACAGTGCTGCAGTAAATTCCCCATCCCAATATATTGGGTAAAGATTAAGCATTGCTCCCCGTTATCCACAATTTCTGCGGTTAATTCTATAATGCGCTTTAGCTTAACTGAGCGATTGAGCATCGTGTTTGCATCCTCAAAGGGCTCCTTTAAATATAGCGAAGGATGATTACATAACTGTTTTAACTTGTTGAGCATTTTTAAGATACGCCCCTTTTTCTCAAAACCAGTCATTTGTTCAAGCTGTGCAAGCGTATCTTGAATATAACCCTCATATAATGCAGCTTGCTCACTTGTTAATGCACAAAACTCTTGTGTTTCCTGCTTCTCAGGTAAGTTGAGCATCAACTCAGGATCACGCTTTGTGCGACGCAATAAGAAAGGACGGATTTTCATGCGCAGCACACGCTTATGTGAGTCGGATTCATCGCGTTCAATCGGTAAAATAAATTGATCAGAAAATTTGCCGAAGCTACCTAAATAGCCTTTATGAATAAAGTCAAAAATAGCCCAAAGCTCGGATAAACGATTTTCCACAGGCGTTCCTGTTAGGGCAATATGGTGAATACCTTGGAGCTTTCGAATCGCTCGAGATTGCATCGTTTGCATATTTTTAATATTTTGCGCCTCATCTAACACGACAGTAGACCAATCAATGGCTTGCAAATCTTCCGCATCTTGTGTAGCTGTTCCATAAGTGGAAAGGATAATATGCGGTTTCTCGTCAGCTAAATAGCTTGTTAACTCATCACCCTTTAAACGGCGATTGCCATAGTGAGTGTGAACCTTCACGTCAGGTGCAAATCGTGCAATTTCCTTTTGCCAATTTCCTAATACAGAAGTGGGACAAATGATTATCGATGGCTTATCCTCTTGTAATGTATCAATGGTATACAGCAAATACGTAATCAATTGAATCGTTTTCCCGAGCCCCATATCATCGGCAAGGCAAGCTCCGAATTGCTGATCACGCATGAAAGCGAGCCACTCAAAGCCTTCTTTCTGATAAGGACGTAAATCAGCATGGAGCATCGTTGGCACGGGTATCACTGGGAGACCCTTTTTATTTTGAAGCTGCCCGATATATTGCTGGAGCGACTGCTGCATCTCAAACGCAAATATTGGATCATCGCGCTCTGCATCATCCAAGTCATCTTCTTCAAGTGGGGCAGAAAGCGTTTCAGGAAGCTCACGAAATAATAAATCACGCACTGTCCAGTTTTCTTCATCAGCCTGTTCCATCAACATGCGCATTTCATTTAGCCATTCAGCATCCATTCGGAACCATTCCGTTCCAATGCGTACAAATTCGCGCTTTTCTTCCACAAGCTTACGGAATTGCTCAGCGGAAATATCTTCGCCGTTCATTGAAAATTGCCATTTGAATGTTAAAATATCGTCCAGTCCAGCAACAGAACGAGAGGACTGATTGTTGGCGTTGACACGTACTCGCATTTTGGATTGTTTGAGCTCCTTTAGCCAAGCAGGTAAAATGACATCAAAGCCCATTGCCTGTAATTTCGCTAAATCTTTACGTAAAAAATCGCGCACCTCTATATCTGAAAGCTCTAAATGAATAAAATTTGAGTCCGGAGCATTTAATTGAATTAATTCGATTATTTGTTGCTGCATTTCTTCAATCTGTGGTGCAAGGTGAAGCCATTTTTTAGGGAGTGTCAGTGAAATAGGTGATGTAAGCTTCCGTACAGCAGGCGTCCAATGCTTGGCAGACCCCGCACCAGTTAAGATTGTTTCAAGCAACCAGTTTTCCGCATTTTCTTCGGGTTCACTTAAGCGGAGCGATATTTTCACACCATCCAGTGAACGCGTGCTTTGAATAGGCCAGCCACCATTTTGAAAGAAAGGAATGAGCGACACCGCATCCGCCTTTGTCATCCCCGTAGCAGCAAGCTTTTGTTCCACGGCATTTTGAATCAGTTCGTTTGAAAAAATAAATCCGTCCTCTGTGACTTCCGCTTGTTCCCATAATGATGTGGAACTCCAAAGTGGTAACGTATCACGGAGGCTTTGGAAGACTGTAGTCGTTTCCATATCCGCTGCTTCCACATCAATGAATGGATGCTTATATTCAGGTGAAAAAATATCGAGTAATTCAGCAGCAGTGAGGAGTAAATCACGCTCTTTAAGTGAAGTTCCGATACCATAAAATTGAGATTCATAATTGAAATATAACGTCTGCACCCAATTGGCAGTCGGCAATATTAAATCGGCTTCATTATAGGCAGTAACCGAATAATAGCCTGGACGTACTTGCGAAATTTTGAAGCGGAACACCTTTAAAAACGGCGATTTCGTATTAAATAAAAATGACATAATATGCTGCGTAAAAACGCATTTTCACCTCCGATTACTCGTTAATATCAATTACGCCTCGGCGTAATTGCGTCCAGATTTTTTCGAGCTTGCTCGCCTGAGTTCACCTATTCATCCGGTTTTTGAACCCCAATTGAAATAAGGTCATACTTGGCATTCATCCCCCACTTATAAAAGTAGGAGACTTCTACGGGAGCAAGTTAAACGATTAGATTGCTTTTATCAATTTCTTCTTGTAATGCACGCAATCGTTTGTATTGTTGTTGGATTTCTTGCATATACGATTCAAAAAAGTCGAGTTTTCCCGCTTTTTTAGAAGCGGATTTCATTGCACGCCAAATGCGCACGGCTTGCTTGTAATTTAGGCGCGACTTTTGCTGAATTTCACCCATCGCATAATAATGATAAAGCGGTAAAGTCGCAGCGGGATCATTCGCAACAACATCCTTTAGTCCACAGCTATCCAAGTAAGGGATTGATGACGGATAAAGCTGATGTAGGGCAACCCAATCCTGATAGCGCTGCTGTGTAAGCAAGTAAGTAGAAAAGGCTTGAACCCCATATTTACCGTACGCAGAAAATAAAGTGAATTCTTCCCGCTCATGTAAATGGATTTGTGAATATAATAAATCAAGCAATTTTGTAAATTGCTGACGACGCATTGGCGTTAGACGTTGATGTATATACTCCTTTAAATAGGGAAGGGCAGCCTTTAGAATTAGCTCAGCCCCTTGCTGTCGCTCCTTCTTTAGCGCGAAATGAGCAATGGCAATAAAGGTTTCAAGATTTGCTGGATCAATTAATTGTACAGACTGCTGCAATTGAACATCGTCTGACTGTAAAATGTAAAAAGTACTTCTTAAAGCCATTAAGTCGATATCAGATGTCCCACTGGGCAAACTTTCTAGCAAATGCAATTCTTTTTGGATTTCCTTCTTCTCAGTAAATAAATTTTCCCATAGGCTTAAGTATAAAGCTAAACGACGATGTGGCGCACCTCTTTCCAAAAGAACGATGGCACGAATCTGATGTTGAATCGCATCAAAAAATGACTCGGTCGCAAACAATCGGCGAGCTGCTTGAATATCTGAAACGGCACTGTCAATAAGCCCGAATACCTTATCCAAATAGTAAAGGAAATAGTCAGATTGCATCGGCGAATTCGTATGAATTAAATGCTCCCATAAGCGCTTAAGCATGGTCACCTCAATAAATAAATCAAATAGGGGCTGCCATTCCCGTTCAAATGGACGATGACGACGTAACTTCATTCGTGCATTTTCAAAAAGTGAAGGAATTAAAATAGGATCAATGTGTCGCGAATGATCTAAAACGTGAAGCAGTACTTCATCTACCATACGCTGCCAGCTTTCTGGACTGCGCATAGTAGCTAATGTGTCGAGTTGAACATTCTTTTTAGCCCGCCATTGACCTGCCCAGTCTTGTACGGAAATAAAATATTGCGAAAGAGCCAAAATAACGCCGAGCTGGTGACGACAACTAGCTTTTTGCGGACAGCTACACGTAAGCTGCTGACGCCGAAAATCGATCATGACCTCAGCTGGGCGCACATCCTGAACGACACTATACAGCGTTTCACTAAATGGAATAAAACGTTCAAATATAATCGCTTTATTGCGGACAGAAAAGACTGCCCGCCTTACAAGCTCCTCATCCTCATTCGACGAAGGATGCAAATGTTGTTCGTAAAATTGCAATGTTTCGGTTATATAATCCCTATGATCTCGGGCTACTTCAGCAATGGATAAACCCATTTCATCACTCCTAATCAATTATGCCTCGGCATAATTGGGTCCAGATTTTTTCGAGCATGCTTGAAAAGCACCTCTAAAAAATCTGTGACATCTGCCGGGGGCTTTAACTTGATTCAGCCGGGGTTTGACCTCACTGAATTCAATGCATATTTGACATTTATCCCCCATTTATAGATGTGAGAGACTTCTGCTGAAGCAAGTTAAAAAAAATCACTTCTTCTATTATAATACGAAACGAAACGAAGCGTAAACGAAGACGTTGAGAAATGAACTTTCTTTAAAATTTGTGAAACCCGTGAAATACCCAAAATTGGAAGTTTGAAATATTTAAATTATGGGGAAACTATCATTAAGTAAAGAAAATGAATAAAAAAGCAAATAACAACCTACAAAAATCAGGGCTTTTGTATTGGGAAACAACATATGTAAGGACATCATCTTCAAGTAGTCTAACCGGGATATGTCTTTCTAATCGTTAGGAGGGATAGTTTATGATTCATGTTCAATTTATGAAGCCGTTTTATACGAAGGTAGCAGGTACAAAATTACGTTTAGTATTTGCCTATCAATACTTTTCGATTACAAAGGACGAAGAGATTTTTCACTTCATTCCCATTGAGGGGAAGGAAATGGTCGTTGATTTAAATACAATGCAAATCGAAAATTTATCGGATGTGTTTGTATTCCAGCGCGGCAATCGATTTATACGTCTTCCGTTATATCAGCTGCTGTTAGTATCTAATGTCCATGAGCATTTAATGCCGATCTTAGATAATGCTTCTGATTCAGTACAGCCTGCTACGACTATTGTAAAAGCCGAATTCAATGAAGAGGTAGAAAGCATTGTTCGAGCGCTTGAAGAGGAAAATTTAGCAAGATTGATTGATGATGCGCTTGCAGTTCGGGATGAAGATTTATTTTATCACTTAATGATGGAGAAGCAAAAATTAGGTGAAGGCTTCGCATCGTGAATACCACATATAATAAAAAATAGTAGCCGAAAACAGCGAACTGTTTGGGCTACTATTTTTGTGTCCTTCTATGGACCTTATATTACTTAGAAAATGTTTCTAACGCTAATTTTGCAGTAGCATTGGCCTCTGCTTGGAGTGTTTGTACTTGCTCGCGTAATGCTTGTTCAAGTGCTGGGCGATTCGCGAGCATGTCAACCGCACGCTCGAATAGCTGCGTACCGTCCCAATCATCCTTTTCAACATGGCCGATAACCGGTTGTTTGGCAATTTCAGCAAACGCATCGATTTTCGGATCATAAGAAAGAGCGATAAAAGGTGTTGCTTGAATGGCTGAAAAAATTAACGAATGTAGGCGCATACCGATTAATAAATCAGATTGCCCGATAATGTGAATTTTTTCTTCAATGGAAACATTGCCAGGTGCGACAATGGATTTTTCCTGCATAAGCGCGGCAAGGGCATTGGATGATTTCTCATCATGCTCCCCATGCATCGGGATAAATACAATCGTTTTTCCGTCACGTGCAAGCAAATCTAAGCTATCAGCAATTTTTCGCTTGAACTGAACAGCAGATGGCCAATCACGTACACTTACCGTAATATAGCCATTGTCAAAAGTTTGTTGCGCCAGCCAGTCACTGCGAAACGCCTTTGCATCAAGTCCCATAACAGGGTCTGGTACAATCGACACCGAATTTTCTACACCAATATCTGCTAAAAGCTGTTTCGATGCTTCATCACGAACCGTAATTTGTTCTACTTTTTTAAATGTATTTTTTACAAGAAGCTGACTAATTTTTTGATTAATTGGACCCATCCCTTGCGCATAAACGAATACCGGTTTTTTGTGGAATTTTGCAATGCGTATAATGCCACAGTAGTAGGGGATTGACTTCATCCCCGTTTGATCCTGCATTAAACTTCCACCACCGCTAATGAGTCCATCTGCTTGCTTGAGTACTTGAGAAATCTCTTTTAATTTCCAACGGTTGACTGTGTTGACTCCATATGTTTTGGCGGTGCTTACCGGGTTATTCGAAAGTACGGTAATGTCAACATCTGGTTGCCATTTGCGAAGGGCATGAACGATTGAAAATAAAATCGCCTCATCCCCGACATTATCAAAGCCGTAGTAACCAGAAAGTACAATATGCACTATGACCACCTCGCTATCGCTTTTTTAGCTGCCTTAAGAAGCAACTTAAAGATGAAGATGAATACAAATCCAATGATTAAACCTAAAACGACACTATATATCGTACGTAATACCGAAACCCCAAGTGGAATGTGTAAATGCGTAAACGTATTCATGATCGAAAGGAAACCAATAACACCCGGCACAAGTAAGATGCTACCCCATTTACGATTGACACTCATCGCATAAAGTGCGACAACAAACATCGGGAAGCCAATTAAAAATTCCTTCGTTCTTGGTCGAATGTATAAGACATCCTCCAACCATTGACGCATTACTAATTCCAAATTGCTGACAGAGCCTGCGTTTCCTGTACGGCTAATGTAGAATAAACCAATCGCAGCAACAACAACGAATAGCAGTAAATGCCAGTAACGAACTTCTTTATTGACTACCTTCACTGAAGTAAGGAGGGCATTTTTATAGCCATTTTCAAAAATATTATACATCGACATTAAAACGAATAAGCTTACACCCGCAATCGGGATAATGTAAACAAGTTTTACTCCACGGAATTGCTCGAATCCTGTCAGGAAGCCATTGCCATTTAATAATCCGACAACGATGGCAATACCAACAGCGCTAATCGCGACGGCTTTCAAATATTGAACGGTAATTTTGCCGAAATTGCTCGAGCCTTTCGCTGTATGAACGACCGCATATATTGGTGTTAATACCGCAATAATTAAAGCAAACGATTGAATGAATAGCAGGCGATCCAGTAAGAAGTAAGCGACTGCAAGAAACAGCATGACAGTCGTTGCTAAAATTTGTAGTGGATTGCATTTTAACAGTCCGAACATAATATACGTAAAAATTGTCCCTGCAAGTAAAATCATCGCGGTTGCCCAAGATGGTACGTCGATTTTATCAAATGTAGCAGGTGCACCAAGCTGGTAAGAAGCAGGCATACGTTTTTGTACGTCCGTTAAATAATCAACCGCAAGCTCTAGGTTTTCTGTTGGATTTTCCGTTGTTTTAATATGATAGAAAATCGATTTAATATTACGCTCTTTAACTGCGCGAACCGTACGATCAACCATTTTTTGCAAAGTTAATGTCGTTTCACGGTTAATATCAATGCTGTGTAGGCGAATCGAGTCGTAATTTGTGTTACGTGCAATCGTTTGCTCACCAATCATTGTATTGCCCTCAATCGTATAGAAGGAATAATCCGCTTCTTTTAATTGATTGACCATTTTACTTTGTGATTCTTGTCCAAAACCAATTGCTTCAGTACCAGCACCTAGTAGTCCAGATGTATTATCTGATTTCATCTCAACTAATTGCTGAACGATTTTGTTATTTACCGTTTCACTTTGAGCGTTTGTCACGCGGAATACATGAAGTAAATTCTGTGCTTGAATCGCTTCAAGTGCGACCTCATCATAGCCAATCGGTGTATCAATATCATAATCTTCATTTGAACGAGCAAGGAAATAGAACGGCTCATCGCCAATCATCACGTTCTCTACCTCGATGTTGTCCGTAATTAACTTCTCATAATAAGGATCTTCAGGAACGGAAATATAATAACCTGGCTCCGTTACATCGATCGCATCACGATAAGGCGTAAAGCGCAGTTGGGCCGCTAAATTATTTTCTTTAAATATCGTAATAATATTTTGGTTTTCTAAATCTTTCAGTGTAATAGGACTCAAACTAACCGTTGTTAATCCAGCCTCTTTTAATGTGGCAAGTATTTCATCAACGGATAAGTCACTTTCAGCGGATGTCGTTAAAATTTCCTCATAAGGAATAATAATTTCATAGTGATTATTACTTTTTTCTGCTTTCCAACGATTGATCAACCCTGTGGATGAAGCAAGTAGCAATAGGACAATCATCGCCCAAAGCCATGTGCGTTTTAGTTTCATCGTCTTCCTCTTTCTTTCTCGTATTTTAAGTTTTTTCCCGAGCACAGGAATTTTACGTAAATCTTCTGGATGAATCGCTCCCATTAGCCATAGCAGTCCGAAGTACACGACACCGCCAATAGCCATTGCGACAAAGACATAGCCGAGTGCTAAAAGTCGTCCCCAGTTTGCTACATCAAAGAGCAGCGTAGGAAGTCCAACAACAGTCCCCATTATAATAGAAGAAAGTATTATCTTTAACGTGTTCATATTGAAGGCAGTAAAACGTATTGCACGTAGAATGAACAGTGTATTGACGATAAATACGACAAGGTAAACGACTAATGTTGACCAAGCGGCACCATCTAAGCCGTAAAGCTGGATGAAGAAAATATTTAACACGATTTTTAGCAAGACACCCCCAACAATAATAAATGCGCCTAAACGTGCTAAATTCATCCCTTGTAGCACACCCGTACTCACTAACGTCAGTGAAGTAAATACCGCACTCGCATTAATAATCGCAAGCATCGAGCTACCTTCTAAGTTAGTATAAAGGGCTAAATTTAATGGTAATGTGAGTGCAAGTAAGCCCATCGCAGCGGGCCATGTAATCAGATGCGTCATGCGGTACGTCTGTTCAATGACAGCGCGTGTACCAAGCAAATCTTTTTGCGCGAGCTTTGTCGTAATAAATGGAACAAGCGGCAAAATAATTGAAGACGCAAACACTGTCGTAATTTGAACTAACGTCACACCACGTCCGTATAGCCCGTATAAATAATTGATGTCCTGCGATTCAGTAATTCCAACATTTCGTAACCCGTAAGTAACAGTAAAGGAATCGACAAAATTAAACAGCGCCATCGTAATCGAACCAATCGCAATCGGAATCGAAATTTTTAAAATCGTGCCACTCCATTTTGAGAAATCGTTCGCACTATATTTTTCAGTTGATACAATTTTTAATGGAGAGCGGCGATATTTGATACGTAAGTAAATGAGAGAAATCAGTGCCCCGATTACCGAGCCAATCATGACCCCACCGGCAATCACTTCCGTTGAATACTCCATTTTCACAAGTACATAGGCCGCGACAATAATGAGTACGGCACGAACTAACTGCTCGACTACTTGGGAAATAGCGGTAGGGCGCATATCCCCATAGCCTTGGAAAAATCCACGATAAACAGCCATATAAGGAGCCACTAATAAAGTGAGCGCCACAATAATTAACGCAAAGCGCGTCGATGGACCACCGAGTGCCTGCGCAAGGAAGTCAGAGAAGCTAAAAATAAACGTGAAGCTAAAAAGCCCAAAGCAAATGGCTAATATACTTGCCGTAATATATATTTTCTTCACTTGCTGAGGTGTATTGCGCGCATTCGCCTCTGCAATAAGCTTGGAAATCGCCAGTGGAATCCCGGCTACTGATAAATAGAGCGCTACCATATAAACAGGATACACAAGGCTGAATATACCAAGCACCTCATCACCCGCAATATTTTGCAGGGGCACACGGAATATACTGCCTAATATTTTAGAAAGAAGCGTAGCAATGGTCAAAATGACGGTACTTTTAACTAACGTAGACTGACTCATCGTATTTATACCCGACCTTTACGCTTCATTGAAAAGACTTTCAATGCGAATTGTGGCAGTACGAGCATTCGTTTCCAACGGCTCGGCTGTTTCAGTAATCGATAAAGCCATTCTAAATTCAGCTTTTGCCAAATAACGGGTGCACGCTTGACCGTTCCAGCGATGACGTCAAATGATCCGCCAATGCCGATGAATACACCGTGGGAGAATTTCCCGATGTTTTCAGAAATCCACTGCTCCTGGCGCGGTACACCGAGCGCGACAAAAATTAAATCCGGTTGAAGCGCGGCGGCCTCATCAGCAATCGTATTGTTCTCCCAATCAAAGAAGCCATCATGATGCCCGACAATTTCCACATTCGGATACTGTGCTTCAATATTTGCTACCGTTTTTTCGAGCGTTTCTTTTTGTGCACCTAATAAGTACACTTTAAATCGCTTTTCTTGACCAATATTCAAAAGCCCTAACATTGTGTCATACCCTGTGACACGTCCTGGCAGATCCTCACCTAAAATTTTCGCGGCTTTGACGACACCGATTCCATCTGCACAAATATACGTCGCTTGATCGATATAGTTTTTTAATTTCGGATCTTCATTTGCACGCATGACAATTTCAGGGTTTGCGGTAATAACGAATGTTTTTTCTTTTTGTTCAATACGACCTGCTAATAGCTTAATAAAGTTTTGCTGATCTATATGTAAGAAGGGAACTCCCATAATCTTTACATGTTTCATAATTGTTATGACAACCTTTCTATTTAATATCAATTACGCCTCGGAGTAATAGCGTCGAGATTTTTTCGAGCATGCTCGAAAAGCCCCTCTTAAAAATCTGTGACATCCGCCAGAGGCATGAACTTGTTTCATCTGAAGCAAGTTCAGTGCGTTTTACTGCCATTTATCATACCACAAAAGTATTCTTGAAAGTTAATTTCAATTGGAATCTACAGGCATATAGTAAACGTTTTGACGTATGGATGAGGAAAAAGTTCGTTTGTATTTATGGAAAAGGGGGGAAAGTGTATTTTTTATCAAAAGGGGATTAAAAGCAACTGCGAACAATACGAATGGTATGTTTATACATAAAAGGATAATGAAAGATATTAATTCATGACAAAAAAAGCACCATTTATTTTTAAAATAACCGGTTTTTTCAATTGTCACAATTTAGACAAGATTTAGATGTCGGGCGCGTATATAAAAAAAACATATCCCGACGATAAAGCCTATTAATAGGTAGATGCTCTTTCAAGCGTGCTTTTTAATCAAAATAATACGAAGAGGTAACTTACTAGGAAAAGTAATTATAGGCACATCATTGTCTTTTGAGGTGTCAGTTGGATTAATTGGTTATTTTATATGCATATTGCTAAATATTTCAACATAGGATAAGATTGTTATGCATTAAACTTATTGGGAATAATGTAAAAGAAAAGGGTTGTATGCCAACCTTTTCTAAAAGAGGATAAAAAGATAAGGAGACTTAAAATATCTCAAATATCTCAAATATATCCTTGTTTTCCAAAATGGTAGATGGTATATTATAGAAGTAAATAAATGTACTAATCTGAAACCTTAGTAGTCAGTTTAAGTGCATTTAGTAAAAAACCTTTGTTTACTATGTTTATAGTAGCGAAAGCGATATTTTCGAATATTGTGTGGAGCTAGTATTAAGCTAGATGAAAGGTAATTTAGGAGGAAAAAATTAAATGACAAAATCAAACAAGAGTCGTAAGTTTATTGCGACGTCTGCAACTGCTGCATTAGTAGCATCTGCAATCGTACCAGTAGCATCAGCTGCTCAAATTAATGACTTCAACTCAATTTCACAATACGCTCAAGAAGCGGTACAAGACTTAAACGATCGTGGAGTTATTAAAGGCGACCAAAAAGGTAACTTTAATCCTAAAAACCCAATCACTCGTGCAGAAGCTGCTACAATCTTAACTTCAGCTTTAGGTTTAGAGGGTTCAGGTTCAACTAGCTTCAATGACGTGAAAAAATCTGCATGGTATTATGATGCAATCGACGCTGCAGTAAGCAACGGTGTTTTCCAAGGTCAAGGCGCTGGTAAATTCAACCCATCTGCTAACTTAACTCGTTCTGAAGCAGCAATCATCCTTGTTGATGCTTTCGGTTTAGAAGGTTCTGCTGATCTTTCTGAGTTCAAAGATAGCGCTAGCGTGAAATCATGGGCTACAGAAGCATTAGAAATCGCTGTTGCTAATGGCGTAATGAAAGGTGACGGCGGTAACTTAAAGCCAAACGCATCTATCTCTCGTCAAGAATTCGCTGTAATGTACCACCGTACAGAAGCTCTTGAAGTAACTGAAGAAGTTTCTGGTTCAGTTAAGGCAATTAACGCTACTACTGTTGAAGTAACATTTGAAGAAGATGTTACTGATGTGAAAGCATTAGACTTCGCTATCGAAGGTTTAACAATTTCTAACGCAGTTGTTAAACAAACAAACAAAAAGACTGTAGTATTAACTACTTCAGCTCAAACTGCTGATGTTGAGTACACAGTAACAGTTAACGGTGAAAAAGTTGGTTCATTCAAAGGCGTTTCTGCAGTAGTTCCAACTAAAGTAGACTTAGTATCTTCTTCAGTACAAGGTAAACTTGGTCAACAAGTTTCTGTACAAGCAAAAGTAACGGTTGCTGCTGGTCAATCAGCTGCTGGTATTCCAGTAACATTCTCAATCCCAGGTAACAACAACGATGCAGTTTACCCAACAGTAACTGGTGAAGCAATCACTAACGCTGACGGTGTTGCAACTTATACTTACACTCGTTACGGCGCAGGCACTGATGCAGTAACTGCTTATGCAACTGGTGACCGTTCTAAGTTCTCTACTGGTTATGTATTCTGGGGTGTTGATACAATCTTAACAATCACAGAAGTAACTGAAGGCGCTACTATTAACAACGGTGCTAACAAAACTTATAAAGTGACTTACAAACACCCAACAACTGGTAAACCAGTATCAGGTAAAACATTAAATGTAGGTGTTAAAGAAAACATTGATGTAACAGTTGATAAATTACAAAATGTTACTGTTAATGGTACTAAAGTAGTGCAAACAAGCGATGCAAATACTAAAGCAGCTCAAATTAAAACTGATTCTAAAGGTGAAGCTACATTCACAGTTTCAGGTTCAAATGCTGAAGCAACTCCTGTAGTGTTCGAAGCTGCTGCAACTACTGTTACTAATTCAAATGGTACAGTAACTACAACAGGATATTCTCAAGAATATACTGCTGATAAATTACAAGCAACTGCAGCTAAAGTAAAATTCGGTGCTGTTCAAGCTGATTACACTATCGAATTAAAACGTGATGGTGGCGAAGTTGCTGCAACTGGTCTTACAAACGGACGTAAATACAATGTCGTTGTAAAAACTAAAGATGGTAAATTAGCTGCAAATGAAACTGTAAACGTTGCATTTAACGAAAACATCGATGGCGTTATTTCTACAGTTACTAGTGCTAAATTTGTTAAAATTGTAGACGGTAAACAAGTTAGTTTTGAAGCTGGTAACATCACTGTTAAAACTAACTCAAAAGGTGAAGCGAGCTTTGTTATTGGTACTGACTTAGGTTCTAATTTCGAAAACACTTATGCTACACCAATCGCTTGGATTGACATTAACAACCAAAGCGGAAAAGATGCTAACTTAGATAAAGGTGAGCCAACTTCAGTTGCACCAATCTCTTACTTCCAAGCTGCGTATCTTGAGGGTTCTAAACTAGTATCTAAAAATGCACAAGGTGATACTGAAGATAAGTTTGTTGGTAAAGAAAAAGCTACATTTAAAGTAGAACTTACAAACCAAAGCGGTAAAGCAGTTAATAACTCTGGTTACGTAACTAATGATGTATCTTACACTGTATACAATACTGGTGCTAACAATGTATTTGTAAATGGTGTGGAAATTGCTCCTAACCGTGTTCATACTTTAATTGCTACAAATGGTGAAATTATCGTTGAAGCTAACGAAAAAGGTGAATCTACTTCAGTAAAAGTTCTAGCTACTGGTGTTGCGAAACATGCTACTGATAATACTAAGAAAGACTTTGCATTCACTGCAAAAGAAGCAACAGCTACATTCACTTCAACTACTGAATTAACAAACTTATTTACTGGTACAATTAAATCATTTAATACTGATAAGCAAACTATCGTATTTAATGATAAAGATTCTGTAAAAGATCCTGTAAAATATGCTGGTGAAACTGATAAGAAATACGTATACAAAAATATTAATGGTGCACCACTTTCTGAGAAACAATTCGTTGAATATCTTGATACTGCAAAAGAAGCTGTAAAAGCAACGTATGAAGTAAAAGATGATGTAATAACATTCTATATCCAACCTAGTACAGGTGGAGATAAACCAGTTAATGAACTTACAGCAGATAAAGAAGCAGCAAAAGTGGCATTAGCAGCAGCAATTAAAACAGAAACTGATACTCCATTACTTAAAGCAGATTACACTCCAGAAACTTTTGTAGTATATGAAGCTGCATTAACAGCAGCAAAAGCTGTAAACGTAGAAACAGCTTCAACTAGTGCTATTCAAAAAGCAACTACTACTTTAGCTGAAGCTAAAAAAGCTTTAAAACCATCTACAAGTTCGGAAGCAGAGAAAGCAGCAGCCAAAGCAGCTCTAGATGTTGCAATTAAAGCTGTAAAAGAAGAAGATTATAAATCTCCTGCTGCAGTAAAAGCATTTGTAAAAGCTGCAACTGAAGTATTAAACAACCCAGCTTCTACAACAGCTGATTATAACAAAGCAAAATCTGATTTAGCAGCTAATCTTGCAACATTAGAAAAAGTAGTACTTGGTGATGCTGTAGCTCCAACAGCAGTGGTTACTACTTCAGCGGATAACAAAGTTGTAACAATTACATTTACTTCAAATGTAACAGTTCCTGCAGGTACAATTACTGTTGGTACTGAAACAGGTACAATTGCAGCAGTAGATAACAATAAAGAATTAACTATCACATTGGGTAAAGCTCTAGCAGCGGATGGAACAGCTACAATTACTGTTAAAACTCCAGCAACTGCTACTGTAAAAGCTGGTGAGTTCAAATACGAAGTGAAGTATGATTTCGCAAAAAATACTTGGACTGCAACAGAAACTCTTTAATAAAAATAAACGAAACGTTACTTTATAAGCTAGCTTGCTAGTGAAATAAGTGGAAATGAAAACCCATACCTTGTTTTTAGCAAAGTATTGGGTTTTCTTTCTAACTATGACTTCCAAATGAAGGGTGAAAATCCTTTCCTTGTAAACAGTCGATATACAAGTGCCTAATCCTCCTGCATCCAGTGATGTGCTGAATTACACAAAAGGGATGAAGTCAGGTGAAGTCGTACTCAGGTAGACCTGAGGCGGGGTTCTTTAAAAAATTTCTATGGTTAGGTAAACGAATCCATGTAGGCAGGGTAAGTTAGTGTACGGTGCGAAATTAAGCTAGGAGTTCACTGTACATCCTTATAGCCGAAATGCTATAGTGGCGATCGATGAATTGACTGTTAAACCGGTCGTTCTTACACCTGGATAGTGGAAACCTAAGGAAATTAAAAAGAGGGATGGAAGTTGTGGAACGTTTGAAGTCTTATTAGAAGAGGTGTATCAGCACCAGTGATGCTAATAAGATGGCAGCGGGTTCATAGTAGTGTGGATAGCTAGCCGTTTGGACTTGTATGGTAACATACGAGAAGGATAAAACTAGCAGGAGCGAAGGAACCCAGTCAGTAGATATTATTCTATAAAAGCTTATTTCCCCAAAATTTAAGCTTTTAAAATAGTACCCATCATGTAGTAGTGGTGGGTACTTATTTTTGGGTATTATATAGGTATATTTACATGTTGATGTGTAAATTAATTTACCTATGAAAAAGAATAATTTTCTATTGATGGCACGCCGTATGCGATGAAAGTCGCTTGTGTGGTGTAGGCCCGAACCGAAAGCCATAGAAAAATGGTATAAGACGGGAATAGCGTAGAAGCAGTTAAAGCACAAGATTTTAGCAAGGGAACAGCAAATAACGGTTATTCAATTGGATTTAAACTGAATTTAGATGTGCTTCCATACGAGCAAATCGTGTCAATGACTGCGACATTATATGATGGAGTTACTGTAATAGGACAAGTAATTGCTGATAACGATGGTCGTATTGCCAAATATAAAGAATCGGATACTGGTATTGATGGACTAGATGGTCAAAATTCTATTGTTTTCCGTACTGAGGAATACCTTGATACAGCTGGGGTGACAAAAAATGTTGATGGAAAATACGCGAGTGACTGGTTGGTTAACTTGCAACCTTTAGACCCAGCGTATAATCCATATCCTACAGTTACAAAAGTTCCTACAAAAGCAAAACTAGAAATTAAGACTAAGTCAGGTAAAACAGAAACTGTAGAATATACTTGGTAATAAGCTTTAATACTAATTCCTATCGCAATTCGAATTCGTAAGGATTTGAGTTACTAGAATTAAAGTAATCTCCTTAAGTCTTTCGGTGACTTAAGGGGATTTTCTTTTTGAAGGTGGATTGGATACGCGAGAAAAATACACCAGTAGAGATTTAAATGTTGAATATAGAAAAAAGCCTTTTATACCAATGTTGGGAACGAAAGGCTTTTTTATAATGGATATTAATCTAACTGTAGTTTAAAAAATTTCTCTGACTTCACTAAATTGCTTCTTGGATATACCAGTTAAGACGAGGCTCTTTTATTTGCACTTTATCTATATTAATAGGTAGGTTCTTTAAGTATCTAAACATATCTGCAATGGAAACCTGTGGATTGAACCATAAGTAGTGAGATACTTGCTCTTCCGTTTTGGTATATGGTAATGTTTGTTCCATTGAATAGTTAATACTACATGCCCCCAGCCATTCCTCAAAATACTGAACTTGATGTCGGTCTTTTTGAAGTATATTAAGCGTTAGAGCAAACTCATTCAATTGAAGAGAGAAGAAATGTTTTTGTTCATCTTGCGTAATGCAACCTTGGATTTGGCAAGTACCATCCTCAAACGTATTGCTATTTTCCGCTTCATTTACCCAATTTCTTGACGGCAATGACATGTTGCTTTAATTCTTCAAATTTATAAGGAGTTAATTGACCAATCAAATCGTCTTGTATTTCCTTTAACCACTGAGGAATCTTTTTATTTACGTAATCCTCATCGCAGGATAATAGAGAATTCACTAAAAATTGAATAGGATCATGTGATGAATTAGATGATTGTTCAGGTGAATGATTCGTTACTGGTTTTAGTTCAACTTTTTCTTCAACCTTTGTTTCAACTTCCACCTTTTGTAAGTTTCCCTTGTTTCCACTATCACGTAATTTTAATAGGGTTTTCGGTTTTAATTTGAATAACTCTTCTATTTTAAGCAAGAGCTCGTCTGCACCACCTCTTCGGCCTTGTTCAATTAACGCTATATAAGTTGAAGACACACCCAATTTTAAAGAGAGATCGCTTCGTGTAAGCTCTTGCTCTGTTCGTAACTCTTTGATTTTATTCCCCATTGGACCATACAATTTTTCCTCTTGGGTAGATTTTTTACCAGCCGACATTAAAGCATTTTCTTTCTTTTTATCTTTTGGTTTGGAAGTTTTGAAATTTAAGATAGGTTCTACTTTTTTCATCTCATTCATTTTAATTCTCCCCCTTTGTTAATCTTATTTATATCCAAGTTAAATTACTTTTAAACATAGTAATAGAATAAGAAAGTCGTTTTTATTTATTAATCACGATTGGAAGTATTTAAGTTTGCCTTTTTCTTTTCCAAATTGTAAATCTTCATAGCGATAGGTATAGGGATCAATCTAGGCACCTATTTTTTCTAATGGAGAATTATTGATAAATTCTCTCCATTAAACGATAAATTCCCTCTTCTTGTGTATGATGCTTTCCATGCAGAACAAGAGCAATTGGCGCATGAATCTTGTAAAAAAAGTTACTTTAGGGTCGGATGATGACTTTTACATCTTTATTAAAATTCCACATGAAGTGACTAGAAATTACAGATAAAAAGAACTCTTTATAGAGCTTAATTGTGAATTCAAGGGGAAGCCGTAACCGTTTCCGCAACTGTAAGTGTTTTAGACGAAAGAGCTTCGATATTTCGAATCTAAAGTTTGAATGTCTATTAATTATCTAGTTAGTTATGAATTTTTAAAAAAATAAAACTATGTTAAGATGATGCCGAAAAAATATGTATCAGATGTATAAAAGTTTGCGATAATACACTACATTTTATAAGAATATATTGAGCAAGATTAGAAATAGTTACCCTTGTGTTTATGAAGGATGTTCAATAGTATTTTGATAATATTGAAATTTACTGCATTCAAACATTATAAAATATAACAAATATACCAAATTAAGTGTATAATATAACTTATAAAATATAGTAGGAGTGATAAAATTTGAAAAATAAATTACTTGGAAAAGTCAGTAAAGGTCTTGCTTCAACAATTGTTGCTAGTCTTTTAGTATTTTCACAAACGGGCGTATCTGAAGCTGCTGAAGTAACGAAAAAAGTTGAGATTAACCCACAAATTAAGATTTTAAACAATGGTTATTCAGTAACTGGTAATGTTGCGCCAATCATTATCGATGGAACTACTTATTTACCTGTACGTTCTTTGTCAACTGTGCTTAACAAAAATGTTCTTTGGGATGGAATGACTAAATCTATTTTTATTACAGATACAGTCGATCCAAATGAATCGAAAAATGAAATTGCCAATTTAGAAAGATTTATTAAAACAAAGGATGCTAAAATATCTGAGTTAGAAAATTCAATTAAATCAAAAGATACTAAAGTTGCTGAGTTAGAAAACTTAGGCAAAACGAAAGACGCTAAAATTCTTGAATTAGAAAATGCGATTAAAGCAAAAGATGCTAAAATCGCTGAATTGGAGAAAAATTCTAATACTAATGCTCCTCTAAAAGATTTACAAAAACAATTGAATCGTAAATACCAATATTCGAATGGGTTGGACTTCAATATAATACTGAAAGAAGATAAATATGGTATTAACGTTGAAATTGAAATTGATTTAAAATACGCTACTGCCGATAAAGATTGGTATAGATTATCAGATGCAGATTTCTTAAAATTTATAAATCTTATCATGGATGATATTTGGTATGAATACAGAAATACTGAAATCACAGGTATAGTGATTAATATTGACGATAATAAAACATTAGCTACATTCTCTGGTAATAACAGATATTTAGTGAAATTCGATAAATTCACAAAACCAAAATATTAAGTTGAATTTTATATACCGGGTGCACAAACAATTCTGACAATAAAACGCAATTTATGAAAATACATTGAGTGTTGTTAGATGAGGGAAGTCCTTTGCTAGAGTAATCATGCAAAGGGCTTTTCTTTTTGAGCCCTCAGCCTACGATCATGTCTAGAGCCGTAACAACTCGACATTCAAATAGTTAATATAATTATGAAGCAATGAATTAATGCCTTTCATTCCAAATGGAGTGAAGGGCTATTTTTATTTTGAAGGAGGAGATCACATGGAAGAGAAACAAAAGAAAGTACCTGCAAAGAGGATTCAGTTAGTGGATGTGGTGCTGGAGAGAAAGGGTTCACAGATGTTCGAGGGGAGACGAGTTCGATCGCCAGAGGATGCAGCAAACATCATTCGAGATTTCATCGGGGACAGTGACAGGGAGAAGTTTGTGGTGCTTGGGTTGTCGACAAAGAATGAGCCACAGCTTCTACAGGTAGTTCACACAGGCTCCATCAATGCATCGATTGTTCATCCGAGAGAGGTCATGAAATCTTTAATCTTAGCGAATTGTGCGTGTTGTGTAGTTGCGCATAATCATCCAAGCAACGATGTTACACCATCACCAGAAGATATTGATGTGACCGAGAGATTGGTTGAAGCAGGTAAATTACTTGGTATTGATGTAATGGACCATCTAATACTGGCATCGGATAAGTTCCTATCATTAAAAGAGAAAGGCTACATGTAAAGGGGGTGATAAGTCTTGAACGCATTCAAACGATTAGCAGAAGTAATGATGGAAAAGTACGGTATCTATGTTCCATTAAGTGAAGTAGGCTATGAAACTGTATTTCTATATAAAGAAGAAATGGATGAACAGCTAGTACCAGCAGGAGTTGTTGATTATTTAGAAGGTCCAATGGAAACAGAAAGTGCTAGTTACATTGATGAAAATGAGGATAAACACCTTATGATTGGCGGGTAAAGAAAGGAAAAAGAATGATGAATCTTGACGGTTTTGTAAGAACTATGAAAAGATGTTTAACATAGATGATTTAAATTAATATAACATTCATACTGTTATTACCAAAAACACCAAAAATGTATAGAAGGTAGAATAATACGTTGATGAAAAAGGTAAAATGGTGCAATTTATTGTCTGAAAAATCAGGTATTTTTGCAGTCTATTTTGTTATATATTTGAGATGGGGAAATAATGAATAGGAATGACTGCTGATGGCACGCCGTATGCGATGAAAGTCGCTTGTACGGTGTAGACCCGAAACGAAAACCATAGGAAAGTGGTATAAGACGGGAATAGCGATAACTATGAAGAGGAGATTAGAAAATTAATTTCTGAAATAAGTACTGAAAAGGCAATAGATGATGTTCGTTATCTAACGGAAACTATTGGCCCACGCATTACTGGTACAGAGGGTGAAAAAGTAGCTGCAGAGTTTATAAAGGATCGTCTAAATAAATATGGCTACTCAGTAAGAGTAGAAGAATTCAGTGTGCCAGATAAGAAAATGGGTGAATTGATAACAGAAAATGGAGATGAAGTGTTATTTAGCGTCTCAGCTAATTCATCTACAACAGAGAACGGCGAATTGACAGGACTTCTTTTCGATGCAGGACTTGGTCTTACTGATAATTTCAATGACGAATCTAAAGGTAAGATAGCGCTTATTAAAAACGGAGGAGAGTTGAATTTCCAACAAAAAGTGGATAATGCAGTAGCGGCTGGTGTAGCTGGTGTAATAATTTATAACAATATTGATCATCCTCGTCCACTAGGCTTTTCAGTAAGTGTTAATACGTCTATTCCTGTAGGCGGTATTACAAAGTCAAGTGGAGAAGCATTGCTTAACGATATCGTTGCTGAAAATAAAACCGTAACGTTGAGTGTAGAACAGTTACAAAATTTGACTTCAAGTAACATCATAGCGACAAAATTGCCTGAAAAAGGAGGAAGCGATGAAATTGTGCACGTATCTGCACATTTTGATAGTGTTCCATTTTCACCAGGGGCAAATGACAATGGATCAGGAACGGCAGCTGCTTTAGAATTAGCACGAGTATTCAAAGACTATAAGATAGATAAGGAATTACGTTTTGTATTCGTAGGTGCAGAGGAAATTGGTTTGATAGGTTCAAAATATTATGTAGGTCAATTAAGCCAAGAGGAAATTAATAGAAGCATTGCGAACTATAATATGGATATGGTTGCAACGGCGTGGGATAACGCAACGACTTTATATACGAATACAGTTGACGGCAACCCAAACCTTGTTACAGAAACGGCGAATAACGTTGCGAAACTAATTGATACACCATCAGAGTTATTTTTGTTTAAACGTGGAGCATCTGATCATGTTGATTTCCACAATGTTGGTATTCCAGCAGCTAACTTTATTTGGCGTGAACCTGTTACAAATAATTTAGAGCCGTATTATCATACACCGGATGATGTACTAAAATATGTTAGCGCTGAAAGACTTAGAGAAGTGGCTAATATAGTAGGTGGATCTGTATATACTTTAATTAGGGAAAAATGATAATACAGGGCACACAGGAGAATTCATACAACTTTCTATAATTTATGAAAATAAATAGAATGTGGTTAGATGAAGGAAATCCTTTGCGAGAGGTAATTAATCTTGCAAGGGGCTTTTCTTTTTTCGCTCATATCTAGAGCCGTAATAACTCGAATTTCAAATAGTTAATATAATTATGAAGCAATGAATTAATGCCTTTCATTCCAATGATGGAGTGAAGGGCTATTTTTATTTTGAAGGAGGAATTTATATGAATGAGAAGCAAAAGAAAGTACCCGCAATGCGTGTAGGCTACATGTAAAGGAGGTAGTGAATCTTGAACGCATTCAAACGATTAGCAGAAGTAATGTTGGAAAAGTACGATTTCTATGTTCCGCTTAGTGAAGTAGGCTATGAAACTGTATTTCTTTATAAAGAAGAAATGGATGAACAGCTAGTGCCAGCAAGAGTTGTTGACCATTTAGAAGGTCCAATTGAAACAGAGAGTGCTAGCTACATTGATGAAAATGGGGATGAACACCTCGTAATATTAGTAGAAACGGGTTCTGTTGATCCTTATGAAGTTTGGTTACTAAATGGTGAGGTAATACCGAATAATGCAGGAAGTGATGATTATGTACATTAAAAAATATGTGCAAGTAAAGGTAAATGGACAAACGTTTTACCGAGAAAAGAATATCATGGGCTATTACGATAATTTTCAATCTCAACCAGTAAAGTCATTTGAAATTGTCGAAGTAGTAAAGATTGATGTAGATGAAATCCATTATTTACTTAATCAAATACAAGATGTAAACCTACGAAGCATAATCCGTCATTATATTGCCTATTTAGAAAAAATAAGTGTCGAGTGATGGCTTTGATTTTAGTTGAACTCACGACATTACTAATGGAAAACTAACGACAAAAGTAAATACAGATAGTAAGTAAAATGGGAAGTTCATGCCGCGCAAGGTTTGAGCTGTTTTTGCGTGCCTAAAATAGCAAATGCTCCTGGTTAGTTCTAAACATTTTGGGTAAAATAGACTATAATAAGATTGAACTATATGTAGTGATTTATCTAATTACTCAAAAATTGTAATTAATTAACCAAAAGTTTAGGTATTATTTAATCTAAAAATGTTCTATAATATATATGGGGAAATAAGGAATAGAAATAATATGCTGATGGCACGCCGTATGCGATGAAAGTCGCTTGTACGGTGTAGGCTCGAATCGAAAGCCATAAGAATGTGGTATAAGACGAGAATAGCAAAGAAGATATTGCTCTAGGAAAAGCAAATACAGCATATTCAAATTTCAAAGATGCTTATGATGAAGACACTCTAGATTGGGATACACTAATTACAGCTATTCATTTTCTTGGAGAGGCAAGGAAAGCTGGGGCAGATGTAAGTACTTTGGAGGATAAATACGCTACAATTACCTCTTTAGATATGAGTGGCAAAAATACTAGCAGATACACTATATCAACAGGAGCATTGGTGGACTTTACTGGGCTTACTAATTTGAATTTATCTGGTACTGGAATCTCTGAACTTGGGGGATTAGTAGCTCTTACAAGTCTAATAACTCTCGATATATCTGGAAACCAAATTAGCGATTTAGGTGCACTAGCGAATTTGAGTAATCTATCTACACTAAATGTTTCTCGTACGAACATCGCTGATTTAAATGTTCTAGTTAAAGAAAATAGTTCAACACGGTTTACAAATCTTGTAAACCTGCAAGCTACTAATATTTCTACTTTAACTTCAATTGCAGGATTAGTACATGTTTCGGCTAATGCAACACAAAATAGTTCCGTTAAATGGGATTTCACAGGTAGTAAACTTACAAGTCCCGATGCACAAAATCATATTGATCAAATAAATGCTTCTAAAAATGATGCTGTATTTATAGCACCAATTCCTGGTGCGTGACAGGGATAATACTGCGTTCTGTTTGTATGAACAATTCTGACAATTTAATACCGTTCATAAAAGTGGGTTGAGTGAAGTTAGAGAAGGAGAGTCCTATGTGAGATTAAATCTTGCATAGGGCTTTTCTTTTTGATCCCGTAGCCTACGTTCATGCCAAGATTCGTAATAACTCTACTTTCAAATAGTTAATATTAATACGAAGTAATATAATGATGCCTTTCATTCCAAAGTGGAGTGAAAGGCTATTTTTTATTTTAAAGGAAGAATTCATATGGAAGAGAAACAAAAGAAAGTACCAGCAAAGAGAATTCAGTTAGTTGATGTGGTGCTGGCGACAGCAACATTAACTGTTTTAACAGTTAATACCGACGTTTCAGATGTAACAACAGCGGATGAAGCAAGCTTTAATAATGAAGTGATCATTGTTGCTCCTGTAGCCCGTAATACTGGTGCTGCGTTAACACAAGAAACCTTGAAATTCAACATAACTTCTACAATTGTTTGGATTTTTACTTAAATCCATTGGGGAGTGTAACCAATTCAAAAATGGATGAAATGGCTTTTTTCTATGTTTTAATTATTTTCGAAATATATATTGAGATATCCATATTTAAGATGACAAAAGTAATTTCGCCTGATTTTTTACAAATTTTAACATAAAATTAATATAGTTATTGGAGAATATTTACATATATTTATTAATATGTATGTAATGGGGAAATAAGTTTAGAGTTTTATGACTACTGATGGCACGCCGTATGCGATGAAAGTCGCTTGTACGGTGTAGGCCCGAACCGAAAACTACATGAGATAATTGTAGTATAAGACGGGAATAGCGAAATCATTGCTGGTGAAGAGGCGGAAAAATATGTTAAAACTGAAGATTTTGGATATTGGGCAGATCAAGTTGCTTTTAATGTAGGATTTACATTAAATCTAAATAAGCTAACATATGATAATATTAAAAATATTGAAGTTTCATTATTAGGTACTGGTAATAATACAATGGCAACACGTACAGCTACAGGCGCTCAAATTACAAAACTTAAAGCTGATGATATTTTATATAGTGGATTAGACGGTCAATTAAGTGCAGCGTTTAAGGAACGTTCAACAGTAGAATCTAATGATTATTGGACTAGTTCTGCTTATAACTTTGATACTCCAGCAAAAGCTCAAGTGAAAATTACTACTAATGACGGTAAAACAATTATTGTTGTTAATAATAATCTAACTCCTGTTGCACCAACAAAATAATTAAAATGATAACTATTCATTTTTCTGAATAAAGTGAATAGAAATCTAATAAGCCCTATGCAACTTTGCATAGGGCTTTTCTTTTTGCGCCCCTAGCGACCTCTCGTGTTTAGAGCCTTAACAACTCGACTTTCAAATAGTTAATATGATTATGAAGCAATGATTTAATGTCTTTCATTCTAAATAGAGTGAAAGGCTATTTTTTATTTTGAAGGAAAAGTTTACATGGAAGAGAAACAAAAGAAAGTACCTGCAAAGAGGATTCAGTTAGTTGATGTGGTTCTGGAGAGAAAAGGTTCACAGATTTCGAGGAATAAGTATTAGGAAATTAGAACTTTTTTAGTTGAACTCACGACATTTCTAATGTAAAAAACTAACGACAAATGTAAATGCAGATAGTAAGTGAAATGGAAAGTTCATGCCAGGCAAGGTATGAGCTATTTTTGTGTGAAGAAAAACCGAAGTTAATATATGAATACTGGCGTGAGTGAACTAGGACAAGCCAATTAGAAAGGTGTTGATTTGAATGTGGCAACAAGTAGTAATTTCAGTAGCAACTTCAGCTGTAATGGTAATCGCAAAAGAAATTATTGAGGAGAAAACTGTGCACTGGGTGAACAAACAATTCTTACAATTAACTACAATATTAGAATTGAGGAAGGGCTCTAAATGGCTACTGCTGTGTAGGGCTTTTTTGTGCCATCAGACTCAATGTTAGGAACGCTCGACGAATAGGTGCAGCCACATTAACTGCTTTAACAGTTAATACCGACGATTCAGACTTAACAACAGCGGTTGAAGCAAGCTTTAATTTTGAAGGGATTGATTTTGCTTCTGTAGCATCAAAGCTGGCGTTACGTTAACACAAGAAAATTTAAAATTCGACATAACTTCTGCATCTACTTGGATTATTACTTTAATCAATTGGGGAATGTAACAAATTCCAATACATTAGTTATTACCGAATTATATATATTGAGATATCCATATATTATATTGATGGAATTTAATTTCCCTATTTTTTACAAAGTTTAATATAAAATAAATATAGTTAATGAAGTATATTTACAAATATTTGTTTATATATAAGTAATGGGGAAATAAGTTTAGAGTTTTATGACTACTGATGGCACGCCGTATGCGATGAAAGTCGCCTGTACGGTGTAGGCCCGAACCGAAAACTGCCACAAAGCAGTATAAGACGGGAATAGCGATAAGAATTTTAAGTTGTCATTGATGCATATGAATGACACACATGCAAGTTTAGCAAATGCTGCAAAAACAGTAACAGCTGTAAAGCAGGTGAGAGGTGTAAAACCAGAGTCTCTATTATTACATGCAGGTGATGTATTTTCTGGTACATTGTATTTTAATGAATTTAAGGGAAAAGCAGATTTAGCAATTATGAATTTAATGAAGTATGATGCAATGACGTTTGGTAACCATGAGTTTGATTTAGGCTCAACAACGGAAGGGCATCAAGCATTAGTTGATTTCATTAAAGCAGCGAAATTCCCGTTTGTAAGCTCAAATGTTGATTTTACAAAAGATAATAAGTTCAATGGCTTATTCTCGGATTTAAATTCGAGTAAACCTGAAAACGGGAAAATTTACAACGGCATTATTAAAGAAATTAACGGTGAAAAGGTCGGAATTTTCGGGTTAACGACAGCTGAAACAAAAAACATTTCGAGCCCAGGCAGCATTCAGTTTGAAGATTATATAGCTGAAGCGGAAAAAGCGGTTGCTGCTTTTGAAGGTCAAGGTGTCGATAAAATCATAGCTGTAACACATATTGGTTACGATGATAATGCAGCAGTTGACAATGATTTAACTTTAGCAAAAGAAGTAGAAGGTATTGATATTATTGTTGGTGGTCACTCGCATACACCGTTAAACAAACCAACAGTGATAGCTGAAGATCAGACACCAACAGTGATTGTACAAGCAAAAGCGAATAATGAATTTTTAGGAACATTGGATGTAGAGTTCGACAAAAATGGTGTAGTTGTAAACCATGAAGGCAAGCTAATTGAAATTGGTAAATTAGCAGAGGACACAGAAGCAAAAGGCATTTTAGCGCCATATAAGGCTCAGGTTGATGAAGTAGCAGCAGAAAAAATTGGTGTCGAGGCAAGTGTAGCTTTAGAAAGCCCACGTACAGATGGTGATAATTCAAAGCCAAGTGTTCGTAAAAATGAAACGATTCTTGGAAATTTAATTACTGATGGGATGCTTGCAAAGGCTAAAGATTTTACTGATAAAAATGTTGTGATGGCACTTCAAAATGGTGGCGGTATTCGTGCATCAATCGATGTGGGTCCGATTACTGTCGGGGAAGTAATTACAGTATTGCCGTTTGGTAACACATTAGCAGTAATGGATGTAACAGGTGCAGAATTAAAAGCGGCATTTGAGCATAGCTTTAGTCAGTATCCAAAAGAGAATGGTGGTTTCTTACATGTAGCTGGTGCAAAGGTGGAGTTCGATTCTTCTAAGCCAGCAGGTCAACGTGTTGTATCCGTTAAATATAAGGATGCGTCAGGTAACTATGTAGAACTTCAAGATGCTGAAACGTATACAGTTGCAACAAATGCATTTACAGCACAGGGTGGAGACGGCTTTAAAATGTTCGAAGATGCCTATTTAGATGGCAGAGTAACAGATCTGGGATTATCAGATTGGGAAAACTTGAAAGACCATCTAATAAACGTGAAAAATTTACCAACAGAAATTGAAGGACGTATTGTAGATGTAGTTTCTAGTAAAATCACTGAAGTAGATCCTAAAGATTTCAATGGTACAGAAGGATCTCCAAAAGTCTTTGAAGGAAATATTCGTGTTGATATTTCTTCTATTAACGAATTAAAAAATGCGGAAATAAAAGGGGACTTAGTGCTAGTTGGAACTGCTGGAGAAGAAATAAACTTCTCTAATATTAAAGTATTAGGAAATTTAATTGTAACTGATTTAGAAGGAAATATTATAAACTTCGATGGCATTGATGTAGCAGGAGAAACGGTTCTTTAATTAATGAAGACCTTCTTCGTAAAAGGAGAAGGTCTTTATTTTAGCAAATACTTAAAAAGGGGCAAAATGAGAATGTCTAATAATAAATGGAAAAAATCATTAAATGCTTTATTAGCAACAAGTTTAGTAGCAAGTATAGCTGTACCCGCAATGCCTGCAAATGCAGAAGTAGTGGGACCAGCAACAGATTTAATTATTTCGGAGTATGTTGAGGGATCTAGCTTAAATAAAGCCATTGAACTTTACAATGGTACAGGTGAAACAATTGATTTAAGTCAATATACACTTGAACTTTATTCAAATGGTGAAGCTATATCAAAAGCAGTAAGTCTAACAGGCGCGTTAGAGAATGGTGCTACCTATATCGTTTATCATGGTGGTGCTGCTGATGCTATTAAAAATGTAGGACAGTTAGAAGATAATACAGTAATTAATTTCAATGGTGATGATGCAATTGTATTGAAGAAAGGAACTACTGTAATTGATTCAATAGGACAAGTAGGGAAAAGAGTAAACAATTTAGCAGATGTTTCATTAGTAAGAAATAGTAATAGAACTGTTGGTGACATCGTTATTGATGATCCTTTTAATCCGGCTGAGCATTGGACTAATTTAGGGAAAGATATCTTTGATAATTTAGGTCAGCATAAAATGGATGACGTAAATATTGATCCAGAACCACCAGTAGATAAGGCAGAAGCTGTAACAACTTCAATACTTTCTGGAACAGTTGAGGCAGGTACTTCGATAACGTTATCAACTATAACTGAAGGCGCGAAAATCCATTACACAATGGATGGCAGTGAGCCAACAACAGCCAGTCCTGTTTACACTACTCCAATTATTATTGAGCAATCAACAACAATTAAAGCAATTGCAGTAGCTGAGGGTCTTGAAAGTAGTGAAGTAAATACTTTCACCTATACAGTAATTGGGGAAGAGAATACGGGTTCAATTGCTGATGCTAGAGAAAAAGCAATTGGTGAAACAGTTACACTTAAAGGTGTCGTAGCAGCAAAGTTGAAAAACACTATTTCTGTGCAGGATGAAACAGGTGGAATTGCTGTTCGTCCGACTACTTTAGACGTGCAATTAGGAGAAGAGGTAACTTTAACAGGAAAATTGGCAGACTTTAATGGACTTCTACAATTAGATAGTGCATCAATTGTTGAAAAAGGTTCAAACGTCGGCGTACCTCAACCGAAAACTATAACAGGTGATGGGGTCTCTGAAACCAATGAATCCCAGTTGGTTACTGTTGAAGGAATTACTCTCACACTTGATTCAGAAGGAACTGGGTTGAAAAATTATAAAGCGACGGATGCTTCTGGAAAAACGTTTTTAATTCGTGATGAAAAAGCTGATCTTGATTTAGCTGTAAATACAAATTATGAATCTATAACAGGAATTGTTCAGCAATTTAAAAATGATTATCAAATTATTCCACGTGGAGCGGCGGATATTGTATTAGATAGTACAACGCTACAGCCAGCAATCGCTTCTCCTGCACCAGGAACCTACGTAGGAGCACAAACTGTTAGCCTTTCTGCTACAACAGCAGGTGCGGAAATTTTTTATACAAAAGATGGCTCACTCCCGACTGTAGAAAGTACAAAGTATGAAGGTCCTATTACAATTAATGAAAATACAATAATAAAAGCGATAGTGAAGGCTCAAGATGGTACATTAAGTAAAGTTTCTACATTTGACTATAAAATTACAGATAGCCTACAAATCCATGATATTCAAGGAGAAGCGCATAAGTCACCTCTTTTAGGAAATGCGGTAAAAGATATTCAAGGGATTGTCACATACAATTATAAAATAGGTAATAACAATTATTTCCACATGCAAACACCTGATGATTTAAATGATGATAATCCAAATACATCTGAAGCTATTATAGTATTTACAGGGAACCAAGTACTTGCTAATAAAGGTAATTTAGTGAAGGTTTCTGGAAAAGTAGATGAGTTTCAAATTGATGGCTATACAGATTCAAAAAGAGACACTGATTTATCTGTGACTCAAATTAATGCAAGAACAGATCAAGGTGGGGCTATTACTGTTGTAACAAAAGATGTAGAACTTCCAGCAGCAGTAACAATTGATGCGAGCAACTTACCGAAGAATGTAATTGATAATGATGGCTTTGCAAAGTTTGATCCAGAAGAAGATGCAATTGATTTCTGGGAGAGCTTAGAAGGGATGCTTGTCGATGTAGGGTCAGTAAAAGCTGTTTCGCCACAGGAACATGGTGATTTAATTACAGTACTCGAGGATAGACAAACTGATACAATTCACGGTGGCGTTAAGTTAACTGAGGAGTCAGCAAATCCAGACCGAATTCAGTTTAAGTTGTTCGACAATAGTGCTGCTAGAAATTTTGAAGTTGCCACAGGTGATAAGTTTACAGGTCCAATTCAAGGTGTTGTAAACTACGGCTTCCAAAACTATAAAATTTATGCTGATTATGAATATATGAAGGCAAAGCACCAAAAAGGAAATACAAAGCCTGAAACAACTACGATTTCAAAAGATGAAAAGAAATTAACGATTGCTTCTTATAATCTTGAAAACTTCTCAAATAATACGAAAGAAACAACTGACGATAAAGCACGTAAATTAGCTAGAGCTTTTGTACAAGATATGAAAAGCCCTGATATTATTGGTGTAACAGAAGTGCAAGATAATAATGGTTCAAGCACGGGTGATTCAAAGGCTGATCAAAGCTATCAGCGCTTAATTAATGCCATTAAGACAGCGGGTGGCCCTGAGTATAAATACTTGAATATAGACCCGGAAAATAATACAGATGGCGGAGCACCTAATGCCAACATTCGTGTAGGATTCTTATACAATCCTGAACGCGTATCGTTGCCAAAAGGAATTGAATCTGGTAATGCAACGACAGCGGTTGGTTATGAAAATGGTAGTCTTACGCTAAATCCAGGTCGTATTGATCCAACAAACGCAGCGTTTAATAGTAGCCGTAAGCCTTTAGCTGCACAGTTTACATTCCAAGATGAAGATGTCATCATTATCGCAAATCACTGGAATTCTAAATCTGGCGATACACCGTTATTTGGATCTACACAACCACCTGTGTATGAAAGTGAAAAGCAGCGAAAAGAGATTGCTCAAATCGTTTATAACTTTGTAGAGGATATTAAAAAGAAAAATCCAAATGCAAATATTGTATCAGTAGGCGATTTTAATGATTTCCAATTTACAGATGCTCTAAAAATCCATGAAGGTCAATATATGACGAATATGATTAATAAAGTAGCCGAAAAGGATCGATACACATACTTGTTCCAAGGAAATTCACAAGTATTAGACCACATTTTAGTGTCAAACAATTTAGTAGATAATGCAGAAGTAGATATTTTGCATATTAATGCAGATTTTACTGATATGGCAGGTCGTGCAAGTGACCATGATCCAGTATTAGTACAAATTGATTTGAAAAATGACTCAAGTGTTGAACCAATCCAGGCAGAAAAAGTTTATAACTTTAAGAACTTTAAAACAAACAAGTTAAAGATTACGAAGCCGAGTGTTGCCGTACATTTAGATGCACAATCTGTTATTGCAAATGGTGTTTTATTTAATGGTAGCTATATGGAGTTGCACGGAGAAGGATTTAAAACGACAGATGTGACGCTAAATCCTAATAAAGCAGGTGCCATTCTAGATTTAAAAGCAAATACAGTGAAATCAATCACGATTGATGGTCCAAATGTTAAGGAAATTAGAGGGGCAGAAAATCTTGATTTCAAATCGATAAAATATATTAACGGCGCTACTCCTGAACAAATTAAATTTACAAATTCTAAAGGGGATCCCATTGTGGATCCTTCTTTACCTTCTGAAAATAATGAACCAATAATAAAAAAGCCACTTGAAAATAAAAGTGTAGCTATTGGAGAAGTAATTCAAATTGATTTAACTAATCATTTCTCTGACCCAGATGGTGACGAACTATCATTTACATCTACTAAAGGTACTGTAAATGGTGAAATATTAAACCTTCAATTAGAAGAAGGTACTCATATTGTAGCGGTTACAGCGTCGGATGGAAGCAAGAGTATAACGAGTAGGTTCAGCGTTACAGTTGGTGCTGAAGATTATTATATGAGTGCAATGAATAAAGAGGGGCAAGCTTTGAAAACGGCCCTCCATGACATTATTTCGAAGCAAAAGGTACTTTCGTATGATGAAGTATGGGATGCATTGAAGTATACGGATGAAGACCCTAAAAATAATAATAATGTGGTCTTATTTTATTCTGGAAAATCAAGATCAAAAAGTAGTGACGGTGGAAACGCTGGGGACTGGAATCGTGAGCATACATGGGCAAAATCACATGGGGATTTTGGGACAAGTAAAGGTCCTGGTACAGATATTCATCATTTACGCCCAACAGATGTACAAGTAAATGGATCAAGAGGGAATTTGGATTTTGACAAAGGTGGCAGTCCTGTTGCTGGCTGTGATGGGTGTTTAAAAGATTCAGATTCATTTGAACCACCAAACCGTGTAAAAGGAGATGTCGCAAGAATACTGTTTTACATGGCAACTCGTTATGAAGCTGGTGATAAAGTTGACCTCGAATTAAATGATAAAGTCAATAACGGAAAAGCCCCATACCATGGGAAGTTATCGGTACTTTTACAATGGCATCAACAAGACCCAGTAGATGAAATTGAAAAACAAAGAAATGAAAGAATTTATGAAATTCAAGGCAATCGAAATCCATTTATTGATCATCCTGAATGGGTAAAGCTAATTTGGAAGTAAATAGGTTTCAAGGCAATTAAAAAGAGTGAGAAATTGCCAAATAAATAAGGCGCATCCTGTTCGAATCGAACAAGGTGCGCCTTATTTTGAATTGAAGAGTTACCATTAGAATTCCATAAACTTAATACATGGGGAAATGGCTTTAATTAAAAAATGTGTGTTAGAGAGGCAATGTAAATGGATAATACCGTGCACATATACAATTTCAAACTGAAAGGAAATTTTTTATGGTTCAGTACATTGTGAATGGGGCTCCAGTTATTGCTCCCTAGTCTTCGTGAAACAAATTCATAGGTGTCTTTATCTATTTGTAGGAATTTGTCTAAGTTTCGTGAATAATACTCGTGTTAGAAAATTACTGTCAAATAATATTTTAGGGAATCTCCAAAATATAACAAAAGGTCACAAAAGGTCTCATGGAGTTCATCTAATGACGGTGCTACCATTAATATAGGGCATATGAATTTCTATATATTCGATGCGATTAAATAGAAAGGGAGCGATGGTACATTATTACGTTAGGTTGGGTTTCCGAATTTGTAAATGAATAGTGCTGCTTCATCAATTTAAAGTTGAAGGGAGAATAGCCTTAATGAGTTGTGGGAAATTGAATGCGTGTATTCTATTATTTTAGTTATGAGTCTAATAATATCAGCATTTCCACAAACAGTAACTGCTATGAATACTTCAAATGCTTAAACGCTAGTTATTTCCGAGTATCTGGAGGGGAGCAATTTCAATAAAGCACTTGAACCGTGTAACGGGACGGGGACGACTATTGACTTGAGTGCCTATTCGCTGGAATTGTATGCGAATGGTGTGGAAACTGCCTCAGCAAAACTAGTTTTATCGGTAAGCCTAAACAATGGAGAAACATATGTAGTCTATCATCGAGATGCAATACCTAAATTAAGAAGTAAGTGCAACCTTGAAAACGTAAATATTTAATAGTGACGGTGCTATTTTGAGGGGAATTATGATAACACTATCTATTCTTTTGGATCAGTAGGAGCAAGAAGTTACTAGGGAACTGATGTATCGATAGTTCGAAAAGCTACAGTAATGGAAGGCGATCAAATTCCGAATGATGCTTTTAATAGAGATGAAGAGTGGATTGTTAATTCCAAAGATATGTTGAAATATTTACGGTTCCATGAAAACGAGGATGGTGGACAATCAAACGCTAATATTCGAGCGGGGTTGGCACGTGTGGCATTAACGGAAGGGGATTCTCACGGGGATGCTAAGACCGCTGTTAGTTATTAAAGTGGAAATAATTGTCTATTTCATATTCGAATTGAGTCATAGAAAAGTAGAGTAGGACATACATTGGCAAAGCAACAATTTATAATAATATATACTTTATATTTAGGAAGGGTGCGATTTTTATAGAATACGAGTAGCAAATAAGTTGGACAAACGCAGAATTTTTTCTAACAAAATAATCTGTTCCTGGGAGGATATTTAATGAAGAGAAAATTTATTAATCAATTATTTAGTTCGTTCTTAATACTAGTTATGGTCTTTTCGTTGTTTAGTCCGATACAAGCTGCATCAGCAAACGAAATTAAACCATTTAAACCAACGACACAAAACGAAAGTACGATGCAATTAAAGGCAGCGATTGCCGATCAATTAAATGTGCTAGAAGGTGGACCGAAACTACACAAAGAGTTACAAGGTTTATCTGGCAATCAAGACGTTGCAGTAATCATTCACTTGTCTGAGAAACCAGTGGCCCTTGAAAAAGGCATACACAACTTAAGTGGGAAAGCGTTCTCTTCCTCACAGGAAACTCAAGTGCGAACGAAAGTCCAAAATCAGCAAAACTTTGTACTAAAAGAGTTAAGTATAAAAAATATAAATATTGAGCAAGGATATACATTCGATACTGTATTAAATGGATTTTCGGCAAAAGTAAAAGCGGATGACCTAGACAAACTTCTAACAATTAAAGGTATTACGCTAGTAGAGCCTGACACAATTGTTCATGCGCTAGAAAAACCATCAAAAACTAAACCAACTACGTCATCGAATCCACTGAAAGAAACGCAAGTGGATGCAATGATGAATACAAGTAATTCATTCCTAGGAATTGAAAAGCTTTGGAACGAAGGATTTGAAGGACAAGGCATTAAAGTTGCTGTACTTGATACAGGAATTGATGCAGATCATCCAGAGTTTGCGGGAATCTATAAAGGCGGGAAAAACTTCATTCCGAATTCATCTACCTATACAAAAAACCGTGCGGATGATGATGCATCAGAAACTTCACCGGTGGAGCGTCCAGCGAATGTACCGGAGTTTAATGAGAGAGGGAGTGCGTTCTATACGTCACATGGAACGCATGTGGCAGGGACAATCGCTGCAATCGGTGCGAACGAATATGGTATTAAAGGAATTGCACCTAAAGTGGATCTATATGCATATCGTGTTCTCGGTGCATATGGAAGTGGATCTTCTTCTGGTATTGTGAAAGCAATTGACACAGCTGTAATTGAAAAGATGGATATCATTAACCTTTCACTAGGTGGAGGGGCTAATACAGAAACAGATAGTGGATCGTTTGCTATTAATAACGCTATGATGGCCGGCACAATTTCTGTCCTCGCAACAGGTAATGATGGTCCTAATCGTGGCACAATGGGTACGCCAGCAACAGCTCGATTAGGAATTGCAGTTGGTAACACAACGAACCCAGAAGTAATTCATAACGGACAAGTCAATATCGCAGTTGGAAGTTATAATCTGACGAAACAATTGCAATTGATGGGGACAACTTTTGGAAAAAATTTAGCAACACAACTTCAAGGTGAGTTTGATATTGTTGCTATTCCTGGAAACGGGGAAGCAAAAGATTATACTGGAATCGATGTTAAAGGGAAGGTTGCATTGATTTCTCGTGGAAGTATTGCATTTGTTGATAAAATTGCACATGCAAAAGAAAATGGTGCAGTAGCAACGATTATCCATAACTTTGCGGGCGGTTCAAATGCGCCAAATCCATCTGGAACGTTACTAGGTGATTCATTTGTTTTCTTACCAACATATGATATGTCTCAAACAGATGGAGAAGCAATTCGAGCAGCTTTAAAAGAGGGGTCAGGAACAATTACGTTTGGTAACTTTGGCTCCACGCAAACAGCTGGTGATGAAGTAAACGATTCGAGTTCACGTGGACCATCTACGCCGAACTTTGACATTAAACCAGATGTAAGTGCACCTGGTACAAATATTATGTCGACAATTCCAATGTACAAAGCAGATTTCCCTGACGTGAATTACGACGAGGCGTTTGACCGTAAAACAGGTACGTCAATGGCAACACCTCATATCGCGGGTATTGTTGCACTTGTAAAACAGGCAAACCCGGATTGGAATGCGTTTGATGTAAAAGTTGCACTTTCGAATACGGCGAAAGTTCTTGATAAATCTAAATATGATGTATTCGCTCAAGGTGCTGGTCGAGTAGACGCATATGCTGCTGCACACCCAGATGTACTAGCTTATGCACTGGATAAAGCGGTGTTAGACGGAAGTGGCTCAATTGTTGATAACTTAAAAGGGACTGTAACTTTCGGTCCTCAGAAACTATCTGAAAATATTTCTGTTACGAAACAA
The DNA here is from genome assembly GCF_002736105.1 of Solibacillus sp. R5-41. Taxonomy (NCBI): domain Bacteria; kingdom Bacillati; phylum Bacillota; class Bacilli; order Caryophanales; family Caryophanaceae; genus Solibacillus; species Solibacillus sp. R5-41. Next base: position 573,034 of record NZ_CP024123.1, read on the forward strand.
ATTCTTGTAAAAGATAAGAAAGGTAGCGGCGGGAATTATAATGTGACGGTAGATGTTACCAAATCATTTGGCGATGCACAAGTGACTGTTGATAAACCGACATTCACATTAGCTGGAGAACAATTGTTAAATGTTACATTAACAGCTTCAAAAGCTACAGCTCCAAAAGGTTCAGAAATTTTAGGATATATCCACATTAACGGTGGAGATTCTGCAATCTCATTGCCATTTGCGGCAGACTTTAGTGAAGCAGCATCAGCAGAAATTACGAATATGGCGATCACTGAAACAGACCTATCCTTTAATAATGACGGCGTCAAAGATTCAGCTGTACTATCATTCACACTGACAGGCGATGTAACAACTAACTATATCGAACTTTGGGATATTATGAATCCTGAAGGTGGAGAATATAGGGATGGCTACATTGGTTATATACATGCTGGTAGTTCTCTTGGAAAAGGTTCGTATACGCTAAAAGTTGCTGGTCAGTACAAACCATGGGGAAGTGCACCTGCAACAAAGATTCCAGATGGACTGTATACAATTGACTTTTCAGGACAAGCAGGTTCAGAAGTCATAAGTGATTTTGTTGGACCTATTATCGTTAAAACAACGAAACCAGAAATTACAGGCTCAGTTACTAATAAAGTAGCAACTGGTAAATTAGTTGATAAATATCTAGACTACAATGAAGAATTATATTTGTATGGAATGGAATTTGATTTAAATGAAAAGCTACACGCGTCTTATATTCCAACGATTAACGGAAAAGAAGCTGAAGCTGTTCCTTTCAAACTAGCAAAAGATGGCACATTCACATTCCCTGTAACAGATGAAACAGAAGCTGTGAAAGTTATCGTGAAAGATGAAGCAGGAAACGTTGGAGAAGCATTGATTTATGAAAAAGAAGAGCCTGAAGCGGTCGTAACGCTGACAGTTAACCCAACAGAGCTGAAATTAAAGACAGGTGAAAAGGGTCAAGTAACTGTTACAGAAAAGACAACTCCGGAAAAAGGAGATCCTACGAACAAAGATGTAACTACTGAAGCAACGTATGTTGTTGCTGACGAAACGGTTGCAACGGTTTCAAACGGAGTGGTAACTGCAGTAGGCCAAGGTTCTACGACAATTACGATTACTCATGGTAAAAATGAAGTAAAAGTAAATGTAACTGTAGTAGATCCTCCAGTTGTTGTACCAGGCGTGACACTGACTGCAAACAAAACTGAATTTGATTTGCAAAAAGGGAAAGAAGCGCAATTAACGATTAAAGAAGTAACAACAGCAGCAGATGGAACAACAAAACAGAAAGACGTAACAAAAGCAGCTACGTATAAAGTAGCAGATAACAATGTTGCTTCTGTGAAGAACGGCTTAATCAAAGCTAAAAATGCTGGGACAACAACGATTACTGTTAAATACGGTAAAAACGAATTGTTAGTAAATGTAACGGTTATAGAATCATCTGTAACACTAACTGCTAACAAAACAGAAATTGATTTAGAGCTTGGCAAGGAAGCACAATTAGCGATTAAAGAAGTAACAACAGCAGCAGATGGCACAACAAAACAAAAAGATGTAACAAAAGCTGCTACGTATAAAGTAGCAGATAACAAAGTTGTTACTGTAACAAATGGTTTAATTGTTTCTAAAAATCCAGGTAGCACAGAGGTTACTGTGAAGTATGGTAAAAATGAGTTAACGGTATACGTGACTGTTACTGAACGTGGTGTAACGTTAACGACAAACAAAGCAGATATTACGTTAGAATCTGGAAAAGAGTCACAATTAACGATTAAAGAAGTAACAACAGCACCAAATGGAACTACAAAAGAAACAAATGTAACAAAATCTGCAACGTATGAAGTAGCAGATGGGAATATAGCTTCTGTAAAGGCTGGAATAGTAACAGCAAAAGAAGCTGGAAATACAACAATTACTGTGAAGTATGGTAAAAACCAATTAACGGTAAATGTAACGGTTACTAAGCCAACTGTGACATTGACAGCAAACAAAACACAACTCGATTTAGAACCAGAGAAAGAAGCACAACTGATCATTAAAGAAGTCGTAACTGGGGCAGACGGTAAAACAAAACAAACGGATGTTACAAATTTGGCAACTTATAAAGTGGCAGATAATAAAGTGGCTTCTGTATCATCAACTGGTCTAGTAAGAGCTAAAAATGAAGGGAATACAACAGTCACAGTGAAATATGGTGGAAACGAACTAACAGTAAATGTAAATGTGACAGTTCCGGTAGTGACATTGACTACAGATAAAACACATGTGGAATTGGAAGCTGGGAAAGAAGCACAACTGACGATTAAAGAAATCACAACAGCTGCAGATGGAAAAACAACAGAGAAAAATGTAACTCAAAATGCTAAGTATCAAGTAGCAGATAAAAAAGTCGCTACTGTAAGTGAAGGGTTAATAACAGCAAAAGCGGCAGGAGAAACAACGATCACTGTCAAGTACGGTAAAAATGAACTAATTGTCAATGTAATTGTGGCAGAACCTACAGTGACAATTAATGTAGACCAAACACAACTGCAATTGTTATCTGGACAGGAAGCACAACTTACTGTGAAAGAAGTAACAACTTCAGTTGATGGACAAATAACAGAAAGAGATGTAACATCTGCTGCTAAGTATAAAGTAGAGGATACTAAAGTGGTTGGTGTAACGGAAGGTAAAGTAAGAGCAAAAGCAGCGGGGAGTACAACAATCACAGTTGTATACAATAAAGTAGAAATACCAGTAAATGTGATTGTCACAGAACCAGAAGTAACAATCGTTGCAAACCAAACACAACTTAATCTGAACCTTAATCATCAATTCCAACTATTCATTACAGAAGTAACAACAGCTCCAGATGGGACAGTAACAGAAAGAGATGTCACACCTGCTGCAAAATATAAAGTGGAAAACAACAAAGTAGTATCTGTAATGAATGGTTTAGTAAGGCCGAAAAAAATTGAAGGTACGACAAAAATTACAGTGACATACGGTAAGAAAGAGTTAATCATTGATGTGACTGTTGGGAACTTTATGACATCTGATGGTACTCTAATGTATGACGATATTCTTACAATCGATGAAAATTTCATAATTGATGACATTGTTATAATTGAAGAACCTATCTTAACTGGTTTTACTCCGATAGCGTTTTAATTTCGTGCTCCAGGTACGCAAACAAAGAGGAAGAGCAGAAATGTACACAGTATATTTGCTATTGTGAACAGTCTCCTCATACCGAGTAAGTTGGGGCAGGAACTGATTGTGTAGCATTTGATTGTTGCACAGTATTCAAAATCCTTTAGGAATCACTTATTTGTTCAGTTAGTAGCTGAAGTAGGTGATTCCTTTTTTTTGATGTTAAAATTGTTTGTGACCAAGGTACACAACATACATTTATACAACTGGAAGAACGATTGTGACGATCATTCCATTGTCACCAGAATCCACGTGAATTTGTCCAGCATGTGCTTCGACGAGCTGTTTAGAGATAGCGAGTCCTAAACCTGTTCCAGAAACCTCAGAGGTTGTATTTGTACCTCGGTAATATCGGTCAAACAAGTTCTCTAGCTCTTCTGTTGGAATTCCGTTTCCTTCATCCCTCACTTGTAAGTACACATGGCCTTTCTTTTTCTCAATTTCAATAAACACTTTTGTTCCTTTAGGTGTATGCTTTATCGCGTTTCCAACTATATTATCCAGTACTCGGGCCAATAGTTTCGGATCAAAGAAAACATGTACCTCTCGATGACCAGTAGGTTGTTTTAATTCAGACCAAACAGAGCTTTTTACATAGCATACGATAAAGTCAAACAGGTTTAAATCTATTTTATGAAGAGCAATTGCATTATTTTTTAGTTGGTACGTGTACGTCAAATCTTCTATTAATGCATCCATGTATGTTGCCTTTTCCTGCATGGTTTTGGCGAAATGCTTCACTTCTGTATCCGACCATTCATAATCGTCTGAAGATAGCATTGTTGAATAGCCATAAATCGAGCTAAGTGGCGTTTTTAAATCATGTGAAAGGCCGGTAATCCAGTCCTCACGAAGTTTTTCGGTTTGCAATATTTTTCGTTCGTTTTCTTGTAAATTATGTGTTAATCGAGATAGTGACTGATCTATATCTTCATATACACGGTATTTACGTTTAAATCTCCCAGTTTTTTTAGTGAGTAATTTCCGATCATCTAAGGGAGCATAGTCTTGCTTCGCCAACTTTTCGATTCGTCTCAAAAAGTATAAAACAGGTCGCCCAAATCGGTTTCCAATCCAAAATGAGAAGAAAAGTGTAAATAGTAAAAGTAGGATATGGAAGACTAAAATAACATTAAAAAATATTTTTATGCCATGTTCAAGTGCGGGTTCAAAAGGATAATAGTGTGAGTTTTTTAGTCTTACAACAGCAGTTCTACCATCTTTTAATAATTCCGACGCAACGATTTCTTTCCTTTCCATATAGTCATGAGAACGAGCAAGGATTTCAATACCACTCAGTTCTTTTTTTGAGTCACCAAAAATAACTCGCTCTCGTTTTCCAGCTGCATTGTAAATTTCAAGACTAGCGTTTGCATGAGCTAGTTCTTTTTGGATTTCTTTTGATAGCGCTGCAGGGTACTGCTGAATGATTGTTGATAATAACTGCTCGGCAAGATGGTTTTCGATGAATACTAAATACAAGCCATTCCCTTGATCCCAAACGAAAGATTTGTTGGATTTCGTCATTTCAACAAATTGTGAAATGGAATAGTTAGAACAACATTGAAAGTCTTTTTCTGAACTAGCTAGTACAGTACCGTTTGTATCTATTAATTGAACAACCCCGCTATTAACATTTGCAGAATTTATAAGTTTTTTTGATAAATGATATGTACCGTCTGCATCTTTTTTAAAATCTGACTCAAGCTCAAAAGCATCCAACTCACGGATATTGGAGTAATTACTACTACTTGTAATATCGTAAAAAAGGTATGCAGACATTCCGAAAGTGGCGAGCAGTAAAAAAACATAAAATAAAACGAAGTAAACTAAAAATCGAACGGTCATTTTTCCGGATAAGCTCATATTATCGTTCCTCGCTAATAAGCTTATACCCAATCCCACGAATCGTCAGAAGAAATTGCGGATTACCTGGGAGCACTTCAATCTTTTCCCGCAGCTTACGAATATGAACCATTACTGTGTTGTCGTCGACGAGATATTCTTCACCCCATACGTGCGCATAAATTTGTTCTTTTGATAGTACCTGTCCGGGGTGCTCACAAAAGAATTGAAGTAAGTGAAATAGTTTTCCTACTAATATCGTGGTTTTTCCGGCTACGGTAAGCTCTGCTGCTTGAGTGTCTAATTGAAAACGTCCGTAATTATATACTTGTTTAGGTTTAATAATCGATGGTACATACCGTTTCATTTGTACTTTCACGCGAGCCGCAAGTTCCATAGGATTAAAGGGCTTTGTAATATAGTCATCTGCTCCGTACATAAAACCACGAATTTTATCGGCATCATTTGCTTTGGCTGTTAGGAAGAAAATCGGTGCCTCTGATTGTTTTCTTATCTGAGCTGCTAAATCGAGACCTGTTCCGTCTGGTAACATAATATCTAAAATATATAAATCATACGTATTTTGTGTAATATGTGCAGTGGCTTCTTTAAAACTTGCACAAACATCGATATTTTTAAATCCTTCTTTTCTTAATACGATGTCCACCATGTCTCCTATTGCTTGTTCGTCATCTACAACTAGAATTGTCACATTGACCATTTTTCCAACCCCATCATTTAAGATTTATTTAAGGTACATTTCATTTTGTGATAAGCTTTCTACCTTATACTAACAAATGAGTGATAGAAAATTCTAGGAGGAATACAAATGGACTTGCAGAGAGTAAGACTGATAGATAGCTTAAGAGGTCTTAGCTTATTCGGTATTTTACTGGCAAACTTACTTATTTTTCAGTATGGGATGTGGGGGAAGGACAAAATTTCTTTTTTCTCATTGTCTAATATAGATGTCGGTACGTATAAATTTATTAAAATAGCGGTCGAAGGTAGTTTCATGCCAATTTTCACGTTTCTATTTGGCTATTCTATTATTAAGCTAGTAGAGTCTTTAAAACGTAAGGACGTAAGAGTGAAGTGGCATTTAGTAAGAAGGTTTCTAATGCTGATGCTTATTGGAATATTACATAGTATGTACTTGTGGGAAGGGGATATTTTAACCTTCTACGGCTTGATGGGATTCTTCCTCATATTTTTTATAAATAGAAAAAAGAAAACGCTTATCATTTGGGGAAGTATTTTATTTATACTAACGAGCGCATTGGGTTATGGAGTATATGAAGAAACGAAAGAAGAAGCTGAAAAAGCATCTTCTTATATCGTACAGACAAATGATGTATATAAAAATGGTACGTATTTAGAGATTAAGGATCATAGGGAAAATGAAAGTCCAATACCAGTTGAGGATGAAATTTTCCTATTAATTGCGATGATTTTTGTTCCTTTTGTGACAGCACCGTTATTTTTATTCGGAATGGCTGCAGCGAAAGGGAATATATTTACGAGGCCACACGCAGAACAAAAATGGTATAAAGTTGGATCGATCCTTTTGCCAGTAGGGCTGGCGTTAAAAAGTGTGAGTGTCATATATGAAGAAAATGCGTGGTCAGCAATCTTATTAAATGTAGGTGCACAGTTGCTCTCGCTAGGATACATCGCAGCATTTTCGATTCTGTTTGTATCATTTTCAAATTCGATTGTATTTCGTGGATTTGAAAGTGTCGGCAAGCTTTCTCTTACAAACTATATAATGCAAACGGTTATTTGTACGACAATTTTTTACGGGTATGGGTTAGGGCTATTTGGAGAGCTTGGAATGCTGAACAGTATTATTCTAGGGCTAGTAATTTTTGCTCTACAATGTGTATGTAGCAAGCTATATTTAAAAAGGTTCCGTCGTGGTCCACTCGAGCATATTTTACGAATGGGAACGAACCTTTCTTTGAATGGATCTGTGAAGAAAAAGAAAGCATTCTTTAAAAAAATGAAAAGAGAAAATTTAGAAAACGAAACTATCTAAATATCGAAAATATCGTGTACCGGGTGAACAAACAATTAGAATAAAATAGGAAGGATTAAAAAGGAGAGGACTTAAACTTGGAAAAAAATAAAGTAGAGAATAGGGATTTCACAGATGCTTGGTGGTTCCTACCTTTGATTATTTTTATTGTTGGATTTTTAAACGTCATTGTATTTAATTAACTGTATAGAAAAAAAGCAATAATTTATACTATATTAATCATCCTGCACCAGGCACACACACAGTTCTAGTAATTCACTATAATTTATGAAATTACATTGTGTACAGATAGATAAGGAAGTCTTATGTGAGAGAAATCTTGCGTAGGGCTTTTCTTTATGCGCTCCAACTTTCGCTCATGACTAGAGCTGTAAACACTATACACCGGGTACACAAACTGAATAAGTGAAAGTTACCTAGAACAGGCTAATCATAATAAGTGTCGAATTTTAAATTAAATGTTATATTTCAACTAATTTTGTCTTTACAGAATATAGTAACATTTGTAGGAATATAAATATATTATATCTTTCAGTAGAAAAGGAGACTTGATTAGCATGAGTTTAGAACAAAAAGTAGAACTACAAGAAGGATTTTTTGGAGAGTTTGGTGGTAGTTTCGTACCGCCTGCATTACAAAATGTATTAAATGTTTTAGCAGAGCAATTTAACCGTTATAAAGACGACGAAGAATTTATAGCGGAATACAAATATTATTTAAAAGAGTTTGTAGGCCGTGAAAATCCACTGACATTTGCGAGCAATTTAACGGAAAAGTTAGGTGGAGCGAAAATTTATTTGAAGCGTGAGGATCTGAACCATACAGGTGCGCATAAAATCAATAACGTAATCGGACAAATATTACTCGCAAAACGCATGGGAGCAACACGTATTATTGCAGAGACAGGGGCGGGACAACATGGTGTTGCGACGGCGACTGCATGTGCATTATTCGGCATCCCTTGTACGGTTTATATGGGGAAATTAGATACAGAGAGACAAGCCTTAAACGTATTTCGTATGGAGTTGTTAGGGGCAAAGGTTGTAGCGGTTGATAAAGGGCAAGGTCGCTTAAAAGATGCAGTAGATGAGGCCTTAAATGACTTAGTAGAAAACTATGAAAATACGTTTTATTTAATGGGTTCAGTAGTTGGACCACACCCATTCCCAACAATGGTAAAACACTTCCAGTCTATCATCAGTGAGGAATCAAAGCGTCAAATTCTCGAAAAGGAGGGCAAGTTGCCTACAGCGGTTATTGCCTGTACGGGCGGTGGTAGTAATGCCATTGGTGCGTTCGCTCATTACATTGAAGAAGAAAAGGTACGTTTAATCGGTGTAGAGCCAGCGGAAGCCCCTTCTTTAACGCAGGGTGTTCCGGCGGTGATTCATGGATTTAAATGTTTGACGCTTTTAGATGAAGAAGGAAATCCTAAACCAACGTATTCCATTGCAGCAGGGTTAGATTATCCTGGTGTTGGTCCTGAACATTCACATTTAAAAGTAACAGGTCGTGCAGAATATGTAACGGTTACAGGAGCCGAGACGCTCGCTGCTTTTCAAGTACTTTCTCATAGCGAAGGGATCATTCCGGCACTTGAGAGCGCACACGCCATTGCGTATACGTTAAAGTTAGCTCCTACATTATCGAAGGAGGACATACTAATCGTCAACTTATCGGGACGTGGGGACAAAGATGTGGAACAAGTTTTTGAAATGCTTTCAAAACAAAATGAAGAGAGATAATGTGAAACTTCATTCACCTGATGCATAGACAATAGAATGCACTGAGTGAGAATAGGTGGGGAAGTCTTATGTGAGAGGAATCTTGCATGGGGCTTTTCTTGTGTTACAAACAGTATGCACCGGGTGCACAAACAACTCTGACGATTTCCTGTAATTTATGAAAACACATTGTAATGAAGTTAGATGAAGGAAGCTCTATGTGTAAGATATAGGGAAAAAGAGCTGTTAAGGATCAGCCCCCTTTTTATTAATCATCTTTTTTATCTTTTTCAAATTCCAGGATTTCACCTGAAATCGCATCGATGTCGAATTCATATTCATATGCGTTATCGTCAATTTCAATTTCATAGATGACGCGATTATCGTCATTCTCCAATGCTACTTTTACTATCGTACCTTTTGCTTTTTTCAACGCAATTTTCTCAGCAGCTTCTGGTGTTATGAACTTTTTATTAAATACAAAGACATCGTCGTCATCCATATCATCTAGATCATCTTTGTCTGTACGCAAGATTTCCCCCGTTTTCGCATCGATATCAAGATCATATTCGAAACCTATCGATTGAACTTCAACTTCATAGATACTGCCAGATTTTTTACGTTTTAATTCAATTTCCGTCACGTTACCACCGACTGATTTTACAGCAATCGCTCTCGCTTTTTCCATTGTTAATAAACCTTTCGCCGCTGCCTCCACAGTATTTCCAGTCATCGCAACACCACTTAATGCAAGCACTCCAGCTAATGCCGGTATCATTATCATTTTCTTCATTTTATATCTCCTCCTTCAGTTGTTACTATTATCATAAACGACGAATATAAAAGATTAATGTGAAGATTATTAAAATTTAATGAGAAATATGAAACACCATGCACCGGATACACAAACAATCTTCAACCGAAAAATAATACCAAGTAAATACGAAAAAAACCATCCTCTCCACATACAGAGAGAATGGTTTCCCTTAAAAATGATAAAACAACAGATTACAGCTTAGCCCAACGTTCCTCTAACCAAGTCATAAATTGTTCACCTTTGTCGCCTTCATATGCATCAAATACATCTAAGCGCATACGTTTTAGCTTCTCAGCAAAGTCTGCCACTGTGTGGTCCTTTGGTAAGCTCTTTTTTACACGTAGGAAAATTTTATCTGTACCTTTGATAATATCAAAACGTGCAGGTGCAGGTTTTTCTACGTTTTCACCAAACGCTACAAGAGCTTTATAAGCTGCTGTTTGCACCTTGTAAACCGTATCATTTTTCATACGGTTATTTAATAAATCGATCACTTTTTCATGTTGATAAGCTGATAATGTTTCAACTGCGGCTAAACGCTCGCGCCAGCTAGATGTATAATTGGCTTGTTTCTTTAATGCATCATATTGTTCTGGTAATTCTTTTTCAAACGTTTTCAAATAATTGCACCTCTTTTTTAAACTAGAGGAAAAATTGAATTCTTCTTCTGCTTTTTTTTATTATACGTTGTCTCGATGGAAAAAGCGATGAATAGTAATTAATGCTTCTCATTATGATTTGTAAAATGGCTGTTTACTTAATAGCATGCACAAGCTGTACAAAAAAGTAGAACATCTAGAAAGAGGATGCTCAACTTTTTTTCTATTAGCTCAAGATACATTTATTACGAAAAACCATGTAAGGAGCTTACTTGAACGTTGAATAATAGGGTTTTATTATGTCCCATAAAATTTGAAATGGGTCAGTCATGAGAACCCGTTTCGGTAGTGGGCTCTTGATTGGCGTGAGGTTGCTGCACGGAGTGGGTATCATTGATGACGAGTATTGGTCGCATCATGTCATGGTCTTCGTGCTCCAGGAAGTGACAATGCCACATGTAATAGCCTGCATGATCCTTCCAGTGCATAATAAGTTTTGTTACCATGCCAGGGTCTACTTTTGCGGTATCTTTCCAACCCTGTTCATAGTCGCGCGGTTCTTCAGGGGGTCCTGTAAATTCGAGCTTTCCTTCACTTTCATAAAGCTCCACATTAAATTGTCGGCGTTCGAGAATTTGGAATTGGATTAAGTGAATGTGGATCGGATGTGAGAAAGGTGTACCGTTAATAATATTCCATACTTCAATACTATCGAGCGCAGGTTTTTCGGTTGTCGGATCATGGAACATTTTATTATCCAACATGAGCATTGGCCTACCGTAAAAGTCCCTGGTAATACTTAAAGGTAAATTTCGCTGGATATGGGCATGATGCTCGTGCAAATCCATTGGTTCAGCAAGTCGCTCTGGTATTTCGCTCGTATCTTTTCCCATCAAAGGAGCATCCACATTAAATTGCATGACGATTTTTGTATGCTCACCTGGAAATTCCGTATCCAAATTTAATAATGTAATTTTCTGACCCATCAAATTCGAAAAATCAATGATAAAATCGAACCTTTCCGCGGGCAATAGTTCCACCGAATTGATTTCTCGCGGCTCTGTCAAAAATCCGCCGTCTGTCCCGATTTGAATGAGTGGTTGCTCATTTGAAAGGCTAATCACATAGCCTCTTCTATTCGATGCATTAACAATACGGAATCGATATTTTCTTGGCTCCACACTTAAAAAAGGCCATACTTTTCCATTTACGGTAATTGTATTGCCGGTAAATCCTGGGGTGATTGAAGGGTGCACGGGAACAGGGAATGGTGGTGAATCTGGGTAAAAAATAGAACCATCTTCATTAAAGGAGCGGTCCTGAATCATGAGGGGAATTTCATATTTTCCAGAAGGTAGCTTTAACCGATCCTCTAGCCCATCACGGAGTAGGTAAAAGCCCGCTAGTCCTGCATACACATTCAGCCGAGTTAAACCCATTGTATGGTCGTGATACCACATCGTCGTACCTGGTTGGTGATTTGTATATTCATGTATTTTTCTTCTAAACTTAGGACCTGTATGAATGTAATCTTTGCTATACCAGGATTCTGGGTTTCCATCACTTTCCCAATTGACATTTGCCCCATGCAAGTGTACTACAGTCCGTACCTCTACTGAATCCGAAACGCTGTGGAGTGTTCGGTCTACAGGGAGGAAATACTTTGTAGGCAAACGGTTATTATATTTTACATACGTTGTTTTATCCTTACTCGCCTCAATCGTCGGTCCCGGACAAAGCCCATCATATCCCCAAATGGTTGACGGAGGAAAATTTTTATGGAAACGATGCTTGGCTTCTTTCATTTGTAATTCATAATAATCCGTATCTTGATAGTCTTTGCTCAGCTTCGTTTTGGCAGCAGTCGGTTTTTGTAGTTGATCGACGAATTTAGGAATTGTATTTGGGTCAGATGGATTGACTTTATTTTGCAAAAAGCTCACTTCCTTTTTATATTCATTCAACTTCTTCAGAAGAAGACACTTACTGAATAGAGGAACTCAGGCTAAGAGCTCCGCGTCGTGCAGCAACGCCTGAGTGACCAACATCGTGTTGGCCCAAAGCCCCGGCGGATGTCATAGATTTTTAGGTGAGTTTTTCGAGCAAGCTCGAAAAAAATCTGGACGCAATTACGCCGAGGCGTAATTAATTTTTTCCGTATACTTAGTTATATGAATGAATATAGGCGGGTAACTGGGCTCTTTGTGAAATTTAGTGACTCGGAAATGCTGTTACAGCTCAGAATTGCAACTCTCCACTTCAACCATAATTTGCGTGACGTAATTTTCCTCGCCGCTTACAGAAACTTCGTCTAATACATATTCTTCATACGCAAAATTACCGAGAATGATCGGCTGTGCATCGATAAAATCCATTATTTTTTTATACGTTTTGGGGATATTTTTAGCGCTTCCTTTGTGATACGCAACGACGTAAAGCCCTTTTTGTTTTGTATAAAGGGAAACGTCCTCCGCTTGATCGGCGATTTTCGTGTACAAATACGAATAATTATCGTAGTCCTCTTGCAATATTTTTTCTTTACTTACAATCGCGCCAATCGGATGGCCCACATCTAATTTCTTTGTATATAAATACTCAACAAATGTCGACACCGATTTTAAAAATTCCTTATCCGAACAATCTAAAATAGAGTCACTTAAAAATAATTGCTCTTGTTCTTGCTCGATTAGCTGAATTTGAGAAAAATCAATCGTTAATGCATATTCAGTTAATGCAATTTTTGTGTCGATAATCTTTTGGATTTGGTTCAGTGTTTGTATCTTTCTTTCGATTTCCAATGATTTCCCTTTAAGAAGTTCAATTAATTCAGCGGGTGTTTTAGTTCTTAAAAATAATTTAATGTCTTTTAACGGCATATCCACTTCCTTTAATAATTCTATAACGTTAAAAACATCGAATTGATGATACGAATAATAGCGATAGCCTTTTTCTGTTTTTATTTCTGGGGATAGTAGCCCAATTTCATCATAATGAAAAAGTGTTTGTTTTTTTACATGACAAAGTTTTGCGAATTCTCCTGTTGTAAAGTATTTACGTAAATTTTCATTCATTTTCAAGCGCCTCCCTTGACTATATGGTTACCGTATACTTTAAGATATAACTATACCACAATAAAAAACGAACGATTAGTGGAACGTTTTCTGCTTTATTCAAGCAGAAAAAAAGAAAGGATTTGATAGTCGTGGATATTACAATTCATGACGTAACGCAAGAAAATGTACAAGAAATTTTAAATTTACGAGTAGGAGAAGCACAGCAAAACTTCATCGAAACAACACGGCAATGCTTAGATGAAGCGAAAGAATGTGCGAATTTTAAACCAGTTGGCCTGTATTCGGATAGTTGCCTTATCGGATTTGCGATGTATGGGCATTTCTCAGAGGGTGGGGAAAAAGGCCGGGTATGGCTGGATCGATTTTTAATAGATGCTAAATACCAAGGTTTTGGCTACGGAAAAACGATGCTAAACGCGATGATTCAAAAATTAGTAGATGAATTTTCATGTAACGATATATATTTAAGCGTGTATGAAGAAAATAAAGCAGCAATTCGCTTGTATGAAAAATTTGACTTTCGTTTTAATGGTGAGTCGGATGAAAATAACGAAAAAATTATGGTGAAAATCTTTCCCAACTTAAACGGACAGCAACAATAACTCAATACAAAAACATCAGGTGAAAAAATGAATGAAACAACCGCTATATTAAGAAATACCCCCACAAGAAAACTCTTTATATCTTATTTAATCCCTTCGATACTCGGTATGCTACTCATGGCAATCAACATATTAGTCGACGGAATTTTCGTTAGTAATGGAGTAGGCCCAGAAGCATTAGCAGGCGTTAATATTGCGGTACCGATTTTCTCTATTTTACTGTCGATTTCCCTTTGGATTGGTATGGGCGGAGCGACTCTGTACTCCATTGCGCTCGGGCAAAATAATCGAGAAAAGGCACAGTCGATTTTCACACAATCCTTTTTCCTTGCGACCTTTATTGTCGGTATTTTAGTTGTATTTAGCCTATGGAAACAAAAAGAAATCGCCTACTTATTTGGTGCAAGCGATGAAATCTTTCCTTACGTGAAGGATTATCTTCAAATTATCCTGCTATTCGGTGTCATTTACGTAATAGAAAATATTTTAAGTATCTTCATTCGAAATGACGGCAATCCGAAGCTAGCCATGCTTGGGCTCGGCGTTACTTCGCTATTAAATATCATATTTAACTATATATTTATTTTCATGATGGACCTTGGCGTAAAGGGTGCGGCGTATGGAACAATACTTGCTACAGCTATTGGTGTGCTCGTGTTATTTACCCATTTCTTCCGCAAATCAAGCATTTTGAAATTTACGAAATTAAAATTTGAAACGAAAACTGTGAGTGAAATATTGAAAATTGGCTTGCCAAGTTTCATTGTGGAAGCATCTGCAGCGGTGACAATCATTGCGTACAATATTACATTTATGCATTTTGTAGGTGCAGTAGGGGTGACAGCATATGCGGTTGTCAACTACTTACATGCTGTTTTCCTTATGCTGTTTTTAGGGATAGGCGCTGCACTCCAACCGATTGTCAGCTTCCATTACGGTGCGAAATTATATGATCGACTGCAGCGATTATTAAAGCTGGGCGTCATTACAGGCATTGTGTTTGGTGTTGGTATTATGCTTGTAGGATGGCAATTTGGCGAAAATATTGTGGCCTTATTTGGCGTGACGTCAGAAGAAGTTTTAACGTATACGACGAATGGAATCATGCTATTTTTCATTGGCTATTTATTTTTAGGCTTTAATTTAGTCTACGCAGAATACTACCAAGCGATTAAAAAGATTAAACTTTCTTCCATTATAATAGTAGCGAGAAGCATCGTATTATTTCTACCTCTATTATGGCTACTCCCAACATACTTCGGCAGTGACTTTATTTGGCTCGCTTTCCCGATTGCAGAAGGGATTACCGCGATTGGTATAATAATTGCGAGATATCGATTGAAAGCATTAAAAAGTAAATCGGCTGAACCAGTGCTTAGTGCATAAGTATGACAGGACAGCAGTTGTAAACCGATTGAAACTCCAGTATACTTTTTCGGTAAAGAAAGATTGAGAATTGAGGATGAGTGTAGATGGTATTTGAAGAAATTTTCCCGCGATTAAAAGCAGGCGAGAAAGTAATCCGTTCGGGTTGGGGCGGTGCTGAATTGTATGTGAAGCTCGTTGGTCAAAGTGAACATGATGGTGAAAATTTGAATCCGTATTTTTTAATTAACGTACGCGGTGAGGGCTATACAATGTTTTCGCCGACTGTCTGTGATTTATTAGCGGAAGATTGGATCATTGTAGAATAAGAGGGAAAGCTCATGAGTAATCATGAGCTTTTTCATATGGAGGAGAAGAATCAGTATGAAATTTGAAGAATACGTAGGGAAGACGGTTTTTATAACGGGTGCGGCTTCGGGTATTGGCCAAGCGCAAGCCATTGCCTTTTTAGAAAATGGGGCGAATGTATTTGCTCTTGATGTGGAGGAAGTGGGGCTGTTACAACTACGCCAACAATATTCCAAGCATTTTGCCTATTACGTTGGCAGTGTGAGTCGAAAAGAGGATGTGGCGGAAGCGTTTCAAGAAGCATTAGCTTCATTTGAACAAGTAGATATTGTGCTAAATACGGCTGGTGTATTAGACGGATTTGCAAATACGCTCGATACAGATGAGGCGCTGTGGGACAAAATTATCGATACGAATGTAAAAGGTACTTATTTTGTGACGAATACGATTTTGCCGCATATGTTGAAACGGAAATCAGGTATTGTCATTAATATGGCGTCGATTGCAGGGCTTGTTGCAGGTGGTGGAGGCGCGGCATATACAGCGTCCAAGCATGCTATTGTAGGCTATACGAAGCAATTACATGCAGATTATTGTCGTGATGGCATTCGTGTTAATGCGATTGCACCAGGCGCCATACAAACACCGATGAATAAAGCAGATTTTGAAGGGGACGGAGAAATGGCAAAATGGGTGGCACAAGAAACACCCGCGGGTCGCTGGGCACAGCCTAGTGAGGTAGCGAATTTAACGCTTTATTTAGCAAGTAAAGCAGCGGATTATATGCACGGGGCTGTTATTCCACTTGATGGCGGTTGGATTGCGAAATAGTTCTGTTCGCATAATAATTCTTTTGATATAATAGGCAAGCAAGAAAAATCAATTACGCTTGCACTACGGCACTTCAGATAGGGCGATTAGCTCTCTTCCTTTGGTCGTAGTTATTACTAAAATAGCATATACGCTATTTTACAAAGGAGAATGGAAATTGAATACATCTGCTTTAAAGGACTCATCTAGTACTTCTACAAGGGAGCTTACAAAAATCTCACTTGTTGCAGCCTTGTATGTGGCAGTGACTGTCGTATTGTCAGTCATTAGCTTTGGTGCGGTGCAGCTACGTTTGTCGGAAATGTTCAACTATTTGGCGTTGTACCACAAGCGTTATGTAATCGCTGTGACACTAGGTGTAGTACTCGCGAATTTTATGTCGCCTACGTGGATACTCGATGTACCAATCGGTGGAATTGCGACATTCCTTGTGTTAATTATTTGCCGAAGCGTAACGAAAAATATGACAAATGATATTTGGAAAATGGTTGTGACCGCATTGATCTTTGCTTTTTCAATGTTCACAGTCGCAGGACAATTAACGATCCTTTACGATCTCCCATTTTGGGCAACTTGGTTTACAGTTGGAGTCGGTGAATTATTGTCTATGACTGTTGGTGGCGTGACAATTTATTTATTGAATAAGAAAATAGATTTTTCGAAATAGATAGTAGGAACGCATTCACTTTAGGTGAGTGCGTTTTCTTTTTTGAGGTTTGAAGGATACATTCCATCATTATAATAGATGATTTAACAGATTATTCAAAACCGAATCCAAATAACCCTTACTACATAAAGAATTTCATATTTGAATGTATCATCGTGAGGAACTATTTGTAAATAGTAAAACCATAAATGGGAAAACACTAGAAAGGTTGCCTAATTCCGGAATAATTTCTCGGGAAATATGGGAGCTTAGGAATGATATTAAAACAACGTTTCTCCGATTTGATTAAGTTTATTTTTGAAACTAAGAAGGGATTTTTATCGAAATTTAAATATTAGGAACCTCACATCCGTTCGACAAATCATAACGAAAATCTCTCGAAATAGTGTATAATAGAAAAGGTCATTTATAAACGTCATATTAAAGGAATGGAATGTATATGAACTTAAAAGAATCTACTAGAAAATACATATTGCTTGGAGCTTTGCTATTCATAATAGTTGGGCTTATATCAGCGAAAGTACTTGCTAATGGGCAAGATACGCAGTTTACAAAAGAAGACGCATTGTATCAGCAAGCAGCGCAGCTTTATAGCGATGGAAACTATGCAGAAGCCTTAGATTATATGAAGGAATTATTAGTGGCACAGCCAAAATCTGAGGCAGTCAACTATTTAGGTGGTTTAGTAGCAGCAAATGCTAAGGAATACGAGCAAGCCGCTATTTTACTACAAAAAACATTAGATATTAATCCACATAAAGTGGAGGATGCGATGTTTATGCTTCAGTTTGGAGAAGTATTAGTGCTAGCTGAGAGAAAAGAGGATGCGAAAACGGTATTAGTACGTTGCCAAGAGTCAGCATGGGCTCCAGAGGATTTTCCAGAATATCAAAATCGTGTAGCTGAGTTACTAGCACAGATTGAAAATATACAATAAGGTAGGTATATAAAATAATGACTTCATTTTACGAAGAGCTGAATAAATCAGGCAAGGTGAGCGATGACAAAGAAAACGCGCAATCCCGTGCGAGTGTAGACAAATGGATTTTCCGCCTATTGTTACTTCTAATTGGTGTAATGCCACTAATTGTACTTGCGAATGTAGAGCAAGTAGTAAGCCCACTCATTTCGAATATTAGTGAACTCTCCTCTGGAATGAAAGGGGATTTATTTACACATTATAAAGCTTTGTTTGTAATTGTTATTACTATAATTACGGGCGCAATGCTATTCGTCAAAGTCTTTTTCATGGATGGTCAAATTCGTAAAACCCCGATTAACTATGCAATTGGTTTATTCGCATTTGCAATCATTCTTTCTACGCTATTTTCACCAAATATTACGGTCGCATTAAATGGTTTATACAATCATTCGGATGGTGCTATTAGCTGGTTATGTTATTTAGCGCTCATGTTTATCGCGATGAATATAGAGTATCCGAAAAATGTTACTAAATACATTATGTACACAATGATGCCGTTTGTTTTTATTAATTTATTCATTATTACAATGAACTTTTACGGAAAAGATTTACTTCAGTATGGATGGATGCAAAAGTTAGTTTCAATTGCTCTTCCAGAAGGTGCAAATATTACGACAGGATCTACTTTAGTAGGAACATTAAATCAATGGAACTATATGAGCGGTATGTTTGCGATGATGACGGTCATGTATGTCGCTTGGGCCATTGTTGAAAAATCATGGGTACAAAGTATATTAGGTGCTATTACAGCCGCTGCTTCCATTGCAGTCCTGTTTATGTCGATTTCTACAAGTGGATTTTTAGCAGTAGTAGTACTTTCACTTGTATTAGTTGTATTAATTTTTAAAGTGCAACATAAAAAGAAAGCACTTATAATGCTCGCTATTTTTGTTGGGGTTTCAGCGCCTATTTTCCACATCCTTGCGGAAAAGGATCAGCGCGTTTGGGATGAATCTTTTGGATTTTTTGTAAGTAACAACCCTTATGTAGACGAAGAACCTGTTGCAGTAGAAAAATCAAAAAGTCCACTAAATTGGACAAATAAAGCATATGCCGCTGAGAAAGCATTGGAGCTACCCATTTTACCGGAAAGAGCGATGGCAGCCGGCTCAGGTCGAGCTTATATTTGGAAAGAAACATGGGAATTAGTTGAGGATAGACCGCTAGTTGGTTACGGTAGTGACTCGTTAATGTATAACTTCCCACATTTCCAATTAGAAAGCCGAAGTGGACTGAATTGGGAAGAAGTTATCACGGATAAACCACATAATGTTTATGTTGGTATTTTATATGGAATGGGTATTCTAGGCTTTGTAGCGATACTAGCACTAGTTATCATGCAAGTACTACAACTTTTTCAACAATTATTTATCAAAAAAGGGAATTTAGCATCTATTGTATTAGGGGTAGGCGTAACCGCTTATTTTATTCAAGCGATGTTTAATGACTCTTTACCGGGCATTACAACAATTGCCTTCGTATTATTTGGCATAATGATTTCTATCATTTTGAATTCAAAAAGGGAGTCAATTAATTAATGGAAGAAACAATTGAATTAAGAGATATAATTAATATTATTTTAAAAGGGAAGTGGCTTATTTCAATTATCGCCATAATCGCCTTATTATTCGCGGGTATTGTATCGTGGTTTGTATTACCCGAAAAATATGAATCGAAAGCGGTTGTTCAAGTAATTGCTGGTGTTCAAGATGCAGGGAGTATTAATTCGTATATTAGTGCAGAATTTACACCAGTTATTTATACACAGCGTATTCAAAATGAAGTAGCAATGAATACGTTATTTGAACAAAATGGACTTGGACAATTCAACCCAAAAAACTTAGTTGTTTCTCCAGATACACAAACGAATTTAATTAATTTAAGCTATCGGTCAAGTAATCCCGAAGAGGCACAAAAACAACTCCAGTTATTAACGGAAGAAACAAAAAAACAAATGAATGAATCTGTTCAAAAAACATTATTAAGTTTAGAACAAACGTATTTAGCTGAATCTAAAAATTTAGCAGAAGAAGTAGAAGTACTAATGGAAAAGTACAATAAAATTATTATTTCGAATAATTTACCAGAAGTACTAATTTTACAAACGATTTCATCCTCACAATTTGTATTAAATTTAAATGAAAATCAAACAGCCGCATTGGCATCTATTAACGGTGCAATGCAAGGCGAATTATCACAATTAAAGAGTGAAATTGATATAAAATCAGATCAATACCGCCAAGTTTTATCAAATTATCAATCGGTAAAAACAGGTCTTGAAAGCTTTAAACCAGATCCACTTATTCGTGTTATTGTAGAGCCTACATTACCAAAAGAGCCTGCTTCACCGAATAAAGTATTAAATTTAGCCATCGGGATGATATTAGGTTTAATGATTGGGCTAGGGGTTGTTTTCTTCCGTGAATATTGGAGAAATTCAGCAGTTGTAAAATAATTGTATTTGAAAGAGGTTACTAGAAGTGGGTTATAAGCTGCGTTATTTTATATTTTTCATATTAGACTCGTGTATTGTACTTTCTGCGATTTTCATGAGCTATTGGTTACTTCATCCAACACTTAGTGTCTATTACGATAATGTAATTGTTTTAAGTGCACTTACACTGTTAGTGAGTCATCATATTGCAGCTTATATATTCCAACTTTACACACGAATTTGGAGTGTTGCGACTGTTAGAGAATTGCTAACAATTGCATACGCAGTAACAATTTCTGTTGCTACGGCAAGTATACTGCAACAAATCATTAATTCAGATATTTATTTTCGTGTCATGACAGTTACGTGGATGCTACATATTATTATGATTGGTGGCTCACGCTTTTTATTACGTTTATTGAATGATAAAGAATCGTTTAAACATGCACCAGACAGTAAACGTATTTTGATTGTAGGAGCTGGGCAGGCTGGAACAATGCTAGCTAAAAATTTGCAAAGTGCACAAAATCAAGAGTTATTTGCTGTTGGCTTTGTGGATGATGATGTGAATAAAAAGCACTTGAAAGTAATGGGGTTGCCTGTATGGGGAGCTACAAAAGAAATTGAGCGTATTGTAAAAGCAAAAGGCATCGATGAAATTATTATTGCAATTCCATCACTTGGAAAGATAGGTGTTCAAAGCATTTATCAAGAGTGTTCGAAAACGGATACGATAGTGAAAATTATGCCGAAAATTGAAGATGTAATGACAGGAAAAGTGGCTGTCAATGATATGCGTGAAGTTGATATTAACGATTTGCTAGGTCGTGATGAAGTAAAGCTTGATATGATTGCAATCTCAGGGAAATTAACGGATAAAGTTATATTAGTAACAGGTGCTGGTGGATCCATTGGTTCGGAAATTTGCCGCCAAGTGATTAAATTCCAACCGGAAAAATTAATATTATTAGGTCATGGTGAAAATTCGATTTATACAATACATATGGAATTATCCAAAAAAATTGGTAGACAAATAGACATAATTCCAGTAATTGCGGATATTCAGGATAGAGAACGTATTTTCGAAATCGTAAAGCAATATCAACCGGATGTTATTTATCATGCAGCAGCGCATAAACATGTACCATTAATGGAATATAATCCAAGTGAGGCTATGAAAAATAATATATTTGGTACGAAAAATGTTGCCGAAGCAGCACATGAATACGGTGTAGGAAACTTTGTCATGATTTCTACGGATAAAGCGGTAAATCCACCAAATGTTATGGGTGCCACAAAACGCATTGCAGAAATGGTTGTACAAAATTTAGCAAAAGGTAGTAAAACAAAATTTGCAGCTGTACGATTTGGCAATGTGCTAGGTTCACGAGGCTCCGTTATTCCGCTATTTAAAAAGCAAATCGCTGCTGGGGGTCCTGTAACCGTAACACATCCAGACATGACACGTTATTTTATGACGATTCCAGAGGCATCACGCCTTGTTTTACAGGCCGGTACTCTAGGTGGAAATGGTGAGATTTTTGTGCTTGATATGGGTGAGCCTGTGAAAATTGTAGATTTAGCTCGGAATCTTATCCAATTATCTGGCTTTACGGAAGATGAAATCAAAATTGAATTTACTGATTTACGTCCAGGAGAGAAGATGTTCGAGGAACTATTGAACGAAGAAGAAATCCAAGAAGGGCATATATTCCCTGGTATTCATATTGGGAGAGCGAATGCACTTGAAACGAATAGCCTTTATGAATTACTTGAAAGTATTAAATACATGTCCGAAGAAGAATTGAAGGCAACAGTAATAGGGGTTGCCAATAACAAATTAGTAGAGACTAGTTTAAAGTAACAATTCATAATGTAGTTCGAGTAATTTTAAGGGACTATGGATTTTAGTGTTCCGACTTTAATAGGGGATAAGATAATGAAAATACAAGTACTTATTTATATAGTGGGATATAGTTTATTATATTTCCTTTTGTCGACCAGTTTATATTTTTTAAGTGTAAACAGTGGCTATAATGGGCTATCATTGCCGATATTTGGCGGTGGAGATGATGGGCAATTTTATTATGAACAAGCAATGAAGTTTGCAAATGGTGAGCCTTATATATATACGTCTATGCACGTGTTGGTACTGGGCGTTATTTTAGATATTTTTAATACAGATAATGTGTTGATCTTACGTTGTTTTAACTTTATATCAAATATATTAATACTCGTTTTGTCGCTATTAATTTTAAAGAAAATAAGCAAGGATAAAACCTTCCATATTTCTGCTACGTTGTTAGTACTATTTTTAGCGTTTTATCCAAGCCTGTTATTAAATTCAACGCTTTCAATTTATCGAGATTCATGGATTTATGCGTTTTTCTTATGGGCTACATACTTATTTATAAATATATTTATTAGTAAAGGAAAATGGCCGAAAGTAATTAACTTGGTACTTTTAATGTTTGTACTAATCATGCTTGGCGGATATAGAAAGTATGCATTATTAAGCTTTGTAATCGGTGCAATGATTTATTTATTTATTAAATTGATCAGTAAGAAAAAAGTGAGTCTGTTTAAAATCGGCGGGCTATTATTTATAGGTGTATCTGTATTTTATATATTATTTAGAAACTTTAAATTCCCAGTAGTAGGCCTTTCCTTTTCAGATGTGCTGCAATATAGACAGGCAAATCTGGAAGCAGGCGGAAGTCAAATGGGGATCTCTCTGGATCATTCCAATATCCTGTTATTTTATGCAAACTATCTATATAGTGTATTGAGTAATTTTATAGGGCCGTTTCCATGGCAAATTACTGGAGGTTCGACATTAATATTGATGGTAACAGAGGGAATTATATTTTTCTTTATTAGTATCTATTTAGTAAAAAAGATGAAGTATTTTTCTAAGGTTGAATTATTTTTACTCATTCAAGCCATTGTTTGGTTCTTACTAATTAGTATTTCAAACGACAATTTTGGTACAGGCTCTAGACTGAGAATCGTTGGTTGGTTACCACTTATAATTATTTTCGTGAAATATTACTCAGAAGGAATTTACAGAAGAAAGTTGAGAAAATTAAATTCATAAGTAATGGTTTTTTAACGTTAAGTGTACTTAGAGTAATAATGTGATTAAAAAGGAGGCATTTATGTGCCTAAAATTTCAGTGATTATCCCAATCTATAACAAAGGAAATAGGTTAAAGTCATCTATTGAATCTGTTTTGAATCAAAGCTATCAGGATTTTGAATTAATTTTAATTAATGATGGCTCAACCGATAATTCTGATGAAATAATTGAGTTTTACAAAAATAAATTTCCAAATAAAATTAGCTGCTTTTCACAAAATAACAAAGGTGTTTCTGTAACGCGTAATTTTGGAATTACTGTATCTAAAGGTGACTATATTTCATTTTTAGATGCAGATGATTCTTATCAGATTGATTTTTTGCAAGAAACAATTGCACAAGTTAACGAAAATAGCAGTGATGTTATTTTGACGAAACATAATAAACATTATTTAAGTAATGGTAAATTAATTAAATCTAACATGAAAACTAATAGCCGGGATATACTAAAAGACTTTATTCTAGGTAAAATAGATGCAAACACGGATTCTTGGTTAATTAAGAATACGTTATTGAAGGATAATAAAATCTATTTTAAAGAAAATATAACTTTTGGTGAAGACATGCTATTTTTTATAGAAGTATTACTATATGCCAATAAACCGAGCTGTGTTTTAAAGGAATTAACTACGTATAATATTGGTGTTGAAGATTCATTAAGTACGAATTCGGTTGATAAAATTTATGAAGACATTGAATGGATCACATTAGCGGTTCAATTTATTTCTAAGCATTGTATGGATGATACAAGAAAATTTATTTTACTAGATGCTTTAGAAAGTTATAGATTACCAGCTGCTATTGTTTATAGGTTACATTTAAATAAAGAAAATGAAAATTATAGTGAGCATAAAAAAGAGCTCATGAAATATATTAAAAAGTTTCGATTTAACAATGGTTTGAGAAGTATAAAATTGTTTAAACATATTCGACTACTTTAAGTATAGATTAAAAAGGTTTATTGAGCGCGCGATTTTCATCCTTTTTTCTCATGAGAATTTCACAAAAGTAGGGTGAATGAATTCATTCATCCTTGTTTTAGTTATAGGATAGAAACGTAACTATAAGCTTTGTTTATACTCGTTCAGTGGGATTCACTGAAAAATGTACTCTGGTTAAGACTAAGACCGCCGTGACCTGCATCGTGCAGACCTCAAATAAATAATAAGGATATTAAGAATGAATCAATTAAAAATAGGAATCGTTTTAAATTATGTTTCAGTGGCTGCAACGTTTATTATTGGTTTGTTATATACACCATTCCTGATTAGAACATTAGGACAAACAGATTACGGAATTTACGCATTAGCATTAGCGATAGCCGGATATTTATCTTTACTTGATTTAGGGATAGGGAATGCCATCGTAAGATATATAGCGCAAAACCAAGCAATTGGTACGAAAGAAAACGAGTCTAAACTAGTAGGCTACTTTTTTAAGATTTTTACGTATATCGGGTTAGCTACATTAGTACTCGGGATTTCTATTGCACTAAATTTACAGAGCGTAGTATCAAGTGATTTTTCAACTGAACAAATTAAAACTTTACAATGGATGATCCTCATACTTACCGTGAATTTTGCGGTAGGCTTTATTTTAAATACATTTTCGGCAGTTTTACAAGCTTACGAAAAATTTGTATTTTTAAAGATAGCTAATGTCGTAAGAGTTTCTTTGACACCTATAATATCTGTATTTTATTTGTTCTATTCAACTAATCTCATAGTATTAACTGCAATATTAGCAATTGTGAATAGTGCAGTTTTATGTGTAAGTTATTTTTACTATAAAAAATCATTGAAAATTAAAATGTCTTTTGAGAGAGTGGAAAAAAACTTAAAGAAGGAAATCTTAGGCTATTCATTAGTAATTTTTGTTGTAGCCATTGCAGATAAAATTTACTGGCAAACAGATCAAATATTATTAGGGATTTTAAAGAATCCTGAAGCTGTTGCGGTTTTTGCTTTGGCAATTCAATTTGTAAATATATTTATGTCATTATCCATTGCAATTAACAGCGTATTTTTACCTCGAGTTACTCATATTGTTAGTGCGGAAAATTACTTAAATAATTTAAATGCTTTATTTATTAAAGTAAGTAAATTTCAAACGTTTATTATGGGGCTCTTTTTGTCTGGTTTTGTGATAATTGGGGAAATTTTTATTGAACTGTGGGTAGGAGATTCATTTAAACTGACTTATTTAATTGTTCTAATTTTAATGTCTACTTTCTCGTTAGATTTAATTCAAAATTTAGGCTTAGTAATTATGCAAGCAAAGGGAAAGTATATATTTAGAGCGTATACATTAATCATTTGTTCCATATTAAATATCCTTATCTCTATTCCAATAATTAAAATTTATGGTAGTGTAGGTACCGCGGCTATTACAGCTATATTTGTGTTTATAGGTAATGTGTTCGTTTTGAATATTTATTATCATAAAGTATTGAAGTTAGATATGATTGATTATTGGCGAAAGATAGGTAAATTAATTGTAATCATTACTATGATTACAATTGTAGGATTTATTATTAAAGGGAAATTTTTAGTGGATGATTGGGGATCGTTATTTATTTATATTTTTATTTACTCAGTTATTTACTGTGTAGTAATCTTTTTTGCCTATTTGTCGAAAAGCGAAAAATTATGGATATATAATAAAATGAATCGATTAAAGAATAGAGGATAAGTTTAAAAAGGGGGAATCTTGAATGATACCTAAAAAGATTCATTATTGTTGGTTTGGTGGTAAAGAACTAGACGAAAAATCTAAAAACTATATACAAAGCTGGAAAAAACACCTTCCTGAATATGAAATAATCGAATGGAATGAAACTAATTTTGAACTTAGTCAAAACGATTTTGTAAGAGAAGCTTATGAACAAAAAAAATATGCATTTGTTTCAGATTACGTGAGATTATATGCTTTATATCATCATGGTGGCGTTTATATGGATACGGACGTAGAAGTTGTAAAATCTTTCGATGATTTATTGACTAATAGAGCGTTCACAGGTGTTGAAAGAGGCGAATACTGTATAACAGGTACATTAGGAGCTGAAGCTTTCCATCCGTGGATCGAAAAACTGTTAGGTTATTATGATGGAAGAAAGTTCATTTTAGAAAATGGAGAAATGGATATAAAGACAAACACAGTAATAATTACGACAATTACAAAAGAGAATTATGGATGGAAAGAAGGAAATAATTTATCTAATTTAGATGAAGGAATAGCAATCTATCCTTTTGATTTCTTTTGTGCTAAAAATGGTATGACGAATGAGTATCATATTACAGATAACACGTATACAGTGCATCATTTTAATGGCTCATGGGCGTCAAACTCTAATAAATTATTAAAAAATTATATTCGAATTATTAGACGGATATTTTTCAAGAAAAAATATAAAATTTAGCGTGAAATATATTATTTTTGAGGGAGAAAGATATGAAAATACTATTCGTAGCCTCGGTATACCGCCATCTCACAGCGTTTCATATCCCGTATATTCAGTATTTTCAATCGCAAGGATATGATGTATGGGCGGCAGGTATTGGGAATGAAGATAAAGAGAAATTACAACAACTCAATGTAACATGTGTAGACATTCCGTTTTCAAGAAGTCCACTAAGTACACAAAATATTTCAGCCTTCCAAGTGCTCAAAAAGCTTTTTCATGAGGAACGCTTTGACTTAGTTCATGTGCATACACCCGTAGCAGCTTTACTATCAAGAGCAGCTTTTCGAAATGTAAAGCATGGAAAAATCGTTTATACAGCTCACGGCTTTCATTTCTTTGAGGGGGCACCGAAGCAAAACTGGCTTATCTATTATACAGCCGAAAAATTAGCGGCAAAATGGACGGATCACTTAATTACGATTAATGAAGAGGATTATACAAATGCTCAAAAATTTTTACCAATAGAGAAGATTTCGTACGTGCATGGTGTTGGCGTAGAGTTTGTATCAGAAGAATTAACCCAATCTGAAAAGGTCGAAATGAAGGTAAAGCTCGGATTACCGAATAACGCCATTGTCATTTCTTGTGTCGCAGAATTAAATCACAATAAAAATCATCAGTTTTTACTCCGAAATTGGCAACAATTAAAG
Source organism: Solibacillus sp. R5-41 (assembly GCF_002736105.1). Classification (NCBI taxonomy): domain Bacteria; kingdom Bacillati; phylum Bacillota; class Bacilli; order Caryophanales; family Caryophanaceae; genus Solibacillus; species Solibacillus sp. R5-41. The sequence continues at coordinate 600,793 of NZ_CP024123.1, forward strand.
CAGGAAAATCCACATATAGAGCTATTATTAATTGGTACTGGCGAAAGTGAACATGAATTACAAGAATATGTAGCGAAAGAGCAACTAGCGGGCATTCACTTTTTAGGATATAGACGAGATGTTCCAAATTTACTTCAAATTTCGGATATCGTTACATTGCTTTCTCATCGCGAGGGATTACCGAAAAGTATTATGGAAGCGATGGCAGCAAGTATTCCTTGTATCGTAACGAATACAAGGGGACTAAGGGATTTAATTCAAGCAAATGAAAATGGTTTTGTCATTCATCACGACGATGATCAATCTCTTATGACAGCCTTTACAAAGCTAGCGCAATCCGAGCAGTTAAGAAAGCAATTGGGACAACGAGCGAAACAATTGGTTGAACCATTTGTATTGGACAAGGTTTTACAGGAATATGTAACAATTTATAAGAATTTGCTGAAGTAGGTGGAAGCATGACGATTCTAGTCACAGGTGGTCTGGGCTTTATAGGCAGCCATACAGTAGTAGAATTAATAGAACAAGGAGAAGATTGTTTAATCATTGATAATTTATCAAAATCTACTATTAATGTATTAGATCGAATCGAAACAATTGTTCAAAAGAAAGTTCCGTTTATAAAATTAGATTTATTGGATTTAGGTAAGTTGCGGATGGTTTTTAAAGAAAATGAGATTACCGCAGTTATCCATTTTGCAGGCTTTAAGGCGGTGGGGGAATCTGTAAGCAATCCACTTATGTATTATCAAAACAATTTAATAAGTACGCTCAACTTACTCGATGTGATGAAAGAGTTTGATGTGAAAAAGTTGGTTTTTAGTTCTTCTGCAACGGTTTATGGTGACTTGCATACACCGCCACTAAAAGAAGATTTATCACTTCATGCACCGAATCCATATGGTCGTACAAAATTGATGCTCGAGGAAATTTTACAAGATATTGTCGCAGCACAAACTGGCTGGAGTATCGCACTTATGCGGTACTTTAATCCAATTGGCGCTCATAAAAGTGGCTTGTTAGGAGAAATGCCATTTGGTGTGCCGAATAATCTGATGCCTCATATTTTAAAAGCAGCAAGTGGAGAAACGTCTTCATTACAAGTATTTGGTGGAGATTATGAGACAAAGGATGGTAGCTGTATTCGAGACTTTATTCATGTTATGGATTTAGCACTGGGACATGTTAGTGCGTTAAATTATTTGGAGATTTATGAAGGCTGTGAGGCGTTTAATCTTGGTACAGGGATCGGATACTCTGTTTTTGATTTGATTCGTACATTTGAGGATGTTAATAACGTAAAAGTTCCGCATAATATTGTTGCACGCCGAGAAGGGGATATTGTTGCAAGTATTGCAGATGCCTCCAAAGCGAGAATGTTGCTAGGTTGGGATGCACAGTATGATTTACAGGATATGTGTTATGACTCGTGGAAATGGTATAAAAACGTTCTACATCACATAACTAAGGATTCTTAGTTTTATAGCAATAGTTCAACTTTTCGGTTAGAGCATATTAGATTGCTGGATTATGTAGTAATGAGGGGTAATTTATGAAGGTAATTATAATCGGTAAAAATGGTTATATAGCAAAAAATCTATTAACGGCACTCAATAATAATTCTCTAATTGTGGATACAGCAGCAGTTAGTGTGCGCCAGGGTATAAATGATATTGATTTTAACAATTATGACGTATGTATTCATACAGCAGCGTTAGTTCATAAGAAAGAAAGTCGGTATATAGAAGCTGATTATTTTAAGGTGAATACAGATTTAACAATTGAAATTGCTGAAAAAGCTAAGCATCAAGGTGTAAAGCATTTTATTTTCCTAAGTACGATGGCTGTATACGGACAAGAGCGAGGCGAAATCAATCAACAGAGCTTGTTGCAGCCCAAAACTTTTTATGGTAAGTCTAAATTAGCTGCCGAACAAGCATTGCAAGCTATGCAAGATAAGCATTTTACGATATCCATTGTTCGGCCACCGATGATTTATGGACCTAATTGTCCAGGGAATTATGCATTACTTCGAAAATTGGCGATGAAAACGCCGATTTTCCCTTATGTTCAAAATGAACGTAGCATGTTATTTATTGATCATTTATGTGAATTTATTAATCAATTGATTACGAATAAAGATGCCGGCATTTTCCATCCTCAAGATGGGGCTTTTATCAATACAGCGCAAATGGTGTTAACAATTTCTAAGCAAAATAAACGCTCTATTTTTTTAAGTAAGATGAGTGGGGCTATACTAAACAAGACTCTTTCTAAAGTATCGCTTATTAATAAGGTCTTTGGAAATTTGACTTATGCACAAAATATTTCGCAGTATAATAGCAATTCTTATCGAAAATTCAATCTTTCAGAAGCGATTGAAAACACGGAGCAACAATGGAAGGAGGAAAGCATATGAAGCGTGTGCTAGATTTTTTTCTTTCATTTATAGCGATCATTATTTTTTCGATACCTATGTTAGTAGTAGCTATTTGGATTAAGGTTGATTCGAAAGGGCCCATTCTTTTCAAACAACAGCGTGTTGGTTTGAATGGCGAATTATTCGAAATTTATAAGTTTCGTTCTATGTATACGGAAACACCAAATGTCTCGACAGAAGCATTAGGTGATCCGAGTGTTTATATTACAAAGGTAGGGAAGTTTATTCGTAAAACGAGCTTAGATGAGTTGCCACAACTTTTTAATATTTTTAAGGGTGATATGGCAGTTGTAGGGCCTCGACCAGCACTATACAATCAATATGAGTTGATCGCAATGCGTGATGAAGTAAATGTCAACGCTGTAAGACCTGGATTAACAGGCTATGCTCAAGTAATGGGACGTGATTTTATCTCAGATGAGGAAAAGGTTCGTTATGATCTTCATTACGTGGAAAATCAAGGTATTGGTTTTGATGTGAAAATTATTTGGATGACCTTCTTCAGTGTATTAAAGTCTGAAGGGGTTAAAATGAAATAACAAACCAACTCGATACTATTCGAGTTGGTTTTATTTTTTACTATATTTAATAATCCGTTTATCAAATTTCGCCTAATGAAAGAAGGGATTTTAAAGTGCTTATAGAAATTGTAAAATAACATTACTAAATTGCTCGCTAATTGATAGAGAAATTTTTTACTATAAAGAATATGCGCGTTCTTACTCGAAGTGAATCCTTTTGATCACCCAGGTGTCGAGGCATATAAACGTAAAATGCTAGAGTTGTTGCAAGTAGAGAAGGTGGCGAAATAATGGTTGGGCAAAAATTGTTTAATCAGTGGCAGGAAGTAGCATTACCGGGTTATTTAGCGGAGGAGTTGGAGTCAATCGTAGGAGATACGGTTGCGATTGAAGACCGTTTTTACAAGTATGTTTCCTTTGGGACAGGCGGCATGCGCGGTGTGTTAGGTGCGGGCATAAACCGCATGAATATTTTTACGATTCGTCGTGTTGCACAAGGGCTAGCACAGTATATTACTTCAAACGGTGAGGTCGCAATGAATCGTGGAGTCGTTGTTGCGTATGATACGCGTCAATTCTCTTATGAATTCGCAATTGAGACAGCTCGCGTGCTCGGTGCAAATGGCATCAAAGCTTACATATATAAAGAAGCACGTCCTACTCCACAATTATCGTTCACAGTGCGCGAGTTAAATGCTTATGCGGGTGTTGTCATTACCGCAAGTCATAATCCGAAACAGTACAATGGCTTTAAATTGTACGGTGAGGATGGTGCGCAGTTAACCCCTTTGTATGCGAATGAAATTATACAGCATATGGAAACAGTGGAGGACATTTTTTTAATTGAAGCGGCTGAGCAATTGATGTTAGAACAGCAAGGCTTATTGCAATGGATATTAGAAGAGATGGACGAGCGTTTCTTGGAAAAATTATTGACGTTGAAAGAAAAAAATCAAAATGATATGTCGATGAAGCTTGTTTACACACCGTTACATGGTGCGGGTTTAAGACCGGTATGTGAAGGGTTAAAAGCGTTTGGTTTTGAACATGTTTATATTGTTGAGGAACAAGCAGTACAAGATGGAGCTTTCCCAACTGTTCCGTATCCAAATCCCGAGGAAGTTGCTGCATTTGAATATGCGATGAAGCTTGGTAAAGAAGTTGGCGCCGAATTACTACTTGCAACAGATCCAGATGCAGACCGTCTCGGTGTAGCTGTAAGAAATAATGGTGAATATGAACTGTTAACAGGGAATCAGCTAGGTGCATTATTATTAGATTATATTTTAAAAACAAAGCAACAAAATGGTACATTGCCTACGAATGGAGCCATGATTAAAACGATTGTCACGTCTGAATTAGGGACGCAAATCGCGAGTCACTATAGCGTTGAAACAATGAATACATTAACAGGCTTTAAATATATAGCTGAAAAAATTGCAGAATTTGAGGAATCCGGTTCACACACATATGTATTTGGCTATGAAGAGAGTTATGGTTATTTAATCGAAACATTTGCACGTGACAAAGATGCCGTTCAAGTTGCATTAAAAGTAGCTGAAATGGCTACCTATTACGCGACTTTAGGAAAAACATTGTTAGATGCATTAAATGGTTTATACGAGCAATTTGGCTATTACAAAGAGGCACTTGTTTCCAAGACATTTGAAGGCAAACAAGGGCAGGAGCAGATGAAGGTAATTTTAAATAATTTCCGCCAACAACCACCTGTAGAAATAGCTGGTTTCGGTGTTGCGAGGCTTGAAGATTATTTAGTTGGTGAAGTTACGCATGCAGATGGGTATAAAACGATGATTACACTTCCAAAAGAAAATGTACTAAAGTTCATGTTAGAAGATGGTTCATGGATTGCGATTCGCCCGTCTGGTACGGAGCCAAAATGTAAATTTTATTTTGGGGTAAAAGGCGACTCCGCACAGCAAGCAATTGATAAAATTGAACAGTTAAAAGTAAGTATTCTTTAAGCGAGTTCAGCTATTAACGACTTAAATCTCAGGAAATATATACTATTTTCCTTAAATAATATGGAGGTTTTCCTGAAAGTGAAGAACTTTTAGGAAAGCTTTTTTTGTAGTGATTTGAGCTTCATTGGGACTGAAAACCGATACTAAAGCCCTGTATTGAATTTCCTTTTATTCTATTCCACTGTTCCTAAATTCTCCTCACACGTTCTCTTTGATTTTTGTTAAAATTATGAATACGTACATAGAAGAAATGAGTTGAAGAATACGATGAAGAAGTTAGTCATACTAGTGTTAGCGGTTATTTTGGTTGGCGTTAGTTTTGTACCTCGAACATTGGCTGAAGAAATAAAGTACTACACGGTAGTTCCTGAGGACGGAACAGTCATGACTGCGAGCGCGGATGCAAATGGGATGAAAATTATGACATTAAAGCAGGGGACGCGTGTATCGTTAGTTCGTCAGGAAGAGAGTTGGACGAAAATTGATTATAATGGTCGTCTTGGTTGGGTGAAAAGTGAAGCATTAAAACCATTTGACCATGATTTATTGCCGATTTACTCAACGTATTATAAGCAACTGGATAAGGCGCAGGATCTTATTTATGCATTCGTTGCAGATTTTACGCAAGACGGGATTGAGGACCTATATATTGTGAGTGATTCGAACCCTTCAAAAGGTCAATATACTGCAACAATTTATAGTGGGGAGACCATTATTTATCAAAAGAATTTAAAGTACGGGCTAACCGTTTTAAAAAATTCAACGGATCATTATTTGTTTCATCATGCACAAAAGAACACAGAGAAAAAGTATCCATTAGCCGATTTAAATGACCAGGCGAAAACGGATTATTATGAGGTAAGCGGAGGAAAAAATTCATTTGAAATTGCTACAAATACATATTTGAATTCGTACTATATTGTGCAGTCGGGGAATAAACAAATCGAAGAACTGACGCTAACACATGAACAAATTGTTTCGAAAGATTACTTTGGTGGCAAATCAACAAATGATTTTGGTGAAACGATCTATCAGGATAAATATTCATTATCTCGTGAAGGGAAAACGACTACTTTATTGGAAAAGGAGTTTGATGAACTATTTGCCTACTATGAAAAGGTAAAGGGTGCCAAAATTATTTATAGCGATGATTATCAATCGGCCTCTTTAACGACGGATTTTTCATATAAAGTAGAGCGCACCAAGCAAGAAATTCTTGATTTAGCGCTAAATGTGCTGTCAGATAAAAAACAGATTGATGGAATCGCGGGGCTTGACGAGCTAAAGTTAAAATTAGCACAATCGCTTCAATTGGAAATTCCTTATGGGCAAGCTATCCAACGTAATGCAGCGACTTATGTGAAAAACTTGGAAAAGGGTATAATCAATGGCTTACCCGGTTATGATAGGAGCTATTTCGCCAAAAGTGACGTGGAGTTTGTGCAAGAAGGGATGCACTATTTTGAGCGAGCACCAATTGATGCGGTCATTTATGATTTCTATGGTGTCAAAATCAACACCGAGGAATTCAATAATCTTGCATCGATTGATTTCCGTTATCTTGACGAGCAGACATATGAGTTTCCTGTTGAAGGGCCAGGGGAGCAGTTGAAAACGTATAACTATCGTCAACTTATCGGCATTGAATCGTTCGACCCGGGCTATGATGCACTGCAATTTGTGGATTATGAAATGCCGATTGATATTGCCGTTTCTGAAATGAATGAAAATGTGTTAATTGCTGGTGAGAAGGTAAATGAAGGATATGTCCTGTTAAAACGCCTGCCATTTAAGTCGGGTATAAAATGGGTATATATTGATACAGTAGAACAGATTGAAGGTTTGAATGTTGATCAGTACAAACCATATGAGAATTCATTGGATCTAGTACAAAAATTTGTTGCAGAGCAGCAAGTAACATCAGGGGAACAAGAGCCACTCGTTGTAGAAGCTGCAACTAGAAATACGCGTGACGTAGAGCCGAGGCAAGCCAAGCCACAAGGGCCATCTATTTTATGGGGATTATTATCAGCTGGAATGGTGATTCTAATTGGGGCTGCCTCAGCGAGCTATTATATTTATCGAAAAAAAACGTGATGATAGATTAGTGGAGTATATCCCTCTCCTGCCCAAAGATATGGAAAAGATGATAATCAGTAATAATCAAATAGAGAAAAACATCCCCGCTCTTCCTCACAAAAGAAGAGTGGGGATGTTTTGATTCAACAGTACATCCTCTGAAAAGGGTGAATTTTTATTCAACTGCATAACTTATCAACTAATAAAAATTTAGGTTCGTAATTATTTGTTGAGGATGACGAAATTTCATGAAAGTTAACTTGAGTTTTGGAGACAGACCAAGTTTGTCTATTAATTTATAAAAAAACTCTATAGATTGTAACAAATTGTATGTTAAACAAAATTAAACAATTTTAGGTTTATAACATCCATGGAAATAATGTGATATAAAATATATATATTCCAACACTTCCACTTATTATGGTAATTTTATAACAAAATTCATAAAATTGGACTACTTGTAATATTTATTTAACATAAAAGTACCAACTCTATGTTATAATCAATTGAAATTACATATTCTATAATTATTTATAGTTACGTAATTTTAGAGCAAGCATTAACCCGTCATTTTCTCTTAAAATACATAAGACAAAAGAATAGGTAATGGCTCAACTACAAAGCTATTTGTAATCACTATTTTAGTTGATTCAGATAATGAGCATATTAGGAGGAAATTTTCCATGTCAAAAATTAATAAAAGCCGCAAACTTTTTGCAACAACTGCAACAGCTGCATTAGTAGCTTCAGCAATCGTACCAGTAGCTTCAGCTTCTAACTTTACAGATGCTGATAAAATCGCACCTTGGGCTACAGACGCAGTAAACTTCTTATCAGAACAAGAAGTAATCGGTGGTAACCCAGATGGTTCATTCAACCCACGTGGTAACATTACTCGTGCAGAAGCAGCAAAAATGTTCACAGCTGCTTTAAAATTATCTGAAGAAGGTACTGAAGATTTCAAAGACGTATCTGAAAAAGATTGGTACTATGGCCCAATCGTTGCAGTATCAAATGCAGGTATCGTAAACGGTAAAGGCGCAGGTTTATTCGCTCCTAAAGCTAACTTAACTCGTGCAGAAGCGGCTAAAATGATCGTTGAAGCTTACGGTTTAACAGGTGAAGCTGATTTATCTTCATTCTCGGATGCTAAAACTGTATCTGGTAAATGGTCTGAAGAGTACTTATCAACTGCAGTAGCAAACGGTGTAATTAACGGTAAAGACGGTAAATTAGCGGCTAATGATTCAATTACTCGTCAAGAATTTGCTGTAATGTTCAAACGTGCAATGGACTCTGTTGAAGTTGATTTTGCTGGTGAATTAGCAAACGCAGTATCTGACTTAGAAAAAGCAACTAAAGCATTAAATGTTGAAGTGAAAATTGAAACAATCGCGGAAACAAAAGCTGCAGTAGCTACTGCAAAAACAGCAATCACTACAACACAAGCTGCATTAGATGCGGCTGTAAAAGCGGCAGCAATTACTACTGATGACGCAGCGAAAGTTCAAGTTACAATTACTAAAGCTACAGAATTAGTAAAAGTAACTGAAGAAAAAATCGCTAAAGTAGAAGAAGCGGCGAAAGAATTAACAGTTCAATCAATCTCTGCTAAGAATGCAACTCAAGTAGAAATTAAATTCTCTAAAGCTGTCGATAAAGATACATTATTCAAAAACGGTATTAGCGGAGCTTTAGCAACAGCTGATACAGTTACAATCAAATCTTTAGAGACAAACGGACCGGTTTCTATTATTGGCGGTGAATTAAGCGAAGATGGTAAAACATTAGTTCTTACAACTGCTACAGTTTTAGAAAAACGCTATGACTTCACTGTTAAAGGTTTAAAATCAACTGACGGTAAAAACCTTAAAGAGCACAAACAAATGCTTACAATTGAAGCAGATAAAACTGCTCCGGTAATTACAGGAACTGAAAAAGTATCTGCTAACTTAGTTAAAGTTACTTTCTCTGAACCAGTTAAAACATTAGGGACAGTTTCATTCAAACTTGAAGATGGTACAGCTGTTACTGGAATCCAAGAAAAAACAGCATTTGTTGCTGGTGATTCAAGCGTAATTTATGATCTTACAAAAGCACAAGTTAACGGTAAAGACCTTGCAACTGGTGTTAATGTAACAGCAACTTTCGTTGGTGTACAAGATCAAAACCATAACTTATTAACTCCTAACCCAGCTTCAGTTACTTTTGCAAAAGGTGCTAAAGACGGTGTAGCACCGACAGTATCTGTTGTAACTCAAACTGGTGCAAAAGAATTTACAGTTAAATTTTCTGAGCAATTAATTGCAAATCCTACAATTAAAGTAGGTACTACTACGCTAGATACTGCAAATGTAGTACAAGATACTGCTGATAAAACTAAGTACGTAGTTAAAACAACTGAAGTTCTTGATGGAGCTACTACTATCTCGGTAGATGGTTACACTGATTTAAGTGGTGAAACTGGTGCTGCATTCAGCAAAGTTTATACATTTGTTAAAGACGTAGTAGCAGCAAAACCTACAAAATCAGCTGTAGTACAAGATGCTACTGATGGTAAGCAATATTTAGAAATTACATTTGATAAAAATGTTGCAATTGACGATACATCAAAAGTAACTGTTAAAGGTACTCAAGTAAAAGATTTCGTAACTGTAGCAGTTGATAAATCAGCAGCTGTTTCTTACAAATCTAAAACTGACAAAAAAGTAATTCGCGTTGCTTTATCTACTTTATTAGATAACGCTGCATCTTATAATGTAGGTGCAACTTATGACTTAGATGTTACTTTTGCAAATGTAAAAAGTGAAACAGGTGTAGCTGTTGACAGCACTACTGCTGATTTCAAATTAGTTGCAGACGGTACTGCTGCTGCTGCTGGTAAAGTAGCTGTAACTTCAGTAACTCCAGGAGCTACAAATGACCAAGTTACAGTAACTTTTGATGGTAATGTAGACTTAGCAACTGCTACAACAGCAGCTAACTATACAGTTGATGGCGCAGTTGTTGAATCAGCTACTGCTGCTTCATCTAAGACAAATGTTATTACATTAAAATTAAAAGCTAATTCAAACACTTTCACTGGTATCCGTAACGTAACAGTTAAAGAGGTTAAGAAATTAGACGGTACGGTAGCAATGGATACTCAAACTGTTGTATCTGCACCATTAAACGAAAATATTCTTCCAACAGTAACTACTGCTAAATTAACTGCAGTTAACACTATTAAAGTTACTTTCTCTGAAAACGTAACTGATGGTACGGCGGTAGACTTCGTACTTAATGTAGGTGGAGAAGCTGTTAAGACTACTGTAACAACTGCTACAACTTCAACAGGTAATGTACTTGAATTAACTTTAGGTACTGCTGTAACAGCTGCTGATTTAGCTAAAGGCTTATCATTATCTGCTGCAACAACTGTTGATATCAAAGACGCTGTAGGAAACAAACTTACTGTACCAACAGCTATCACTGTAGCTCAATAATAAATAGTAATTAATTTATTTATTATTAAATTTTAAAAGCTCTACATGGAATTTTTCCGTGTAGAGCTTTTCTTTTTTTCACATTGAGCGGCTTGATAAAGTTAAGATTTACTAAGTATAATTATTAAAGAGTAATATTCCCATATTTTTCAGGTTAATCCTGTAAATATGCATTATAATGGAAGGATTAAGTAGATGGAGGAAGTAAGTAATGATGAAAAAAATAGTAGTTGCATTTTTAATTGTGCTAGTGAGTCTAGGCGCAACAGGTTATCAAACAGAAGCAAGTTCGTATGGCGTAATTGAAGAGGGAACGAATCGTACACTTGTACCATTACGTATGGTTGCTGATACGTTTTCTGTACCTGTTGAGTGGGATAATCAGAAAAAAATTGTAACAATAGATAAAATCTATACGTTAACAATGGGTAGTAAAGTGATTAAGAAAAGTGGCGTCGTTTTAAAGCAAATGGATACACAGCCAAAAATGGTTCACAATGCCGTTTATGTACCTGTAAGAGAAGTGGCGTTTTTATTTGATGTTCCTATGGCATGGGATCAAGTTAACCGACAAGTATCATATCAAGTTGGAGAAAATACATATAAAATTTCGGCTTACAAGGAAGCGGTTGTAAATAGACAAAAAGTATCTGTTACGAAAAAAAGCCTCAATGCTGGAGGGAAAAATCTTTCGGTTAATGTTGTTTCTGTCAATTTATTAGCGCCAAATACATCGCTTCATGTGGAACTAGCAAATAATAAATTGGGCTCGGTTGGTAAATTAGCATCGATTGCCAAAGCGAATCAAGCAGTAGTCGCTATCAATGGAAATTATTTTGATGCTTATACAAATAATAGTTATCGCACAGTTTATAACGGACTTGTGATGAATGGTGAACGCGTAAAAGTATTCGATCCTAAGTTCTCTGTCTTTTATTATTCGAAGGACGGAGAGGCTGGGATTTTACCGGGATCACAGTTTATGGAGTTATTTCAGCAAGGCAACATTCAAGAAGCTTTGCAAATCGGCCCGCGTTTGGTAACAAATGGAGTCGTGACATTAAATCCACAAGCAGAAGGATTCAATAGTCATAAAATTTTAAGTTCACCAGGTGCGAGAAGTGCCATTGGAATTTTAAAAGATCGACAAATTATATTTGTGACAACATCAGGTGCAACGATTCAACAGCTCGCTTCTATTATGAAGCAATTGGGCGCGGTTGATGCAATGAATTTTGATGGTGGTGCGTCAAGCGGTTTATTTGTAAACGGTAAGTATTTAACAACACCAGGTCGCGACATTGCGGTTATGTTAATGGTCAAGTAAATAACTGCGTATTAAACCAAAATAAGGAAAAAATACAAGGATTCATTTCATCTCTCGAGTTGACTATGATATGATGGAAAAGAATTTTAAATGGAGTGAGGAGCAAAGGAACAATGAAAAAATGGTTTACAGTACTTATTTTAGCCTTTGTGACGTTTTTTGTTACAAATAATGAACTAAGTTACGCAGATACAATTGGTGAAGAAAATAGTGTTGAGACAATAAGCGTTGATGAGAACAGCGTTGAAACAACAAGTGTTGAAGAAAATGGTGTTGAGAAAACAAATGTTGAAGAAAACAGCGTTGAGCAAACAAGTGGAGAAAAAACAACTGTAAAAAAAACAACAGTTGAAAAAAGCAGTATCCAAAGAAAGTTAGTTGAAAAAAATAATGTAACGATCATTATAAATGGAGAAGTGGTTCTGTTTAAAGATCCAATCCTAAATGAATCAGGACATCTACTTTTACCGATGAGAGATTTTTATGAAGCGATCGGTGCAACAGTTTCTTGGGATCAAGCAAAGAAAATGGCGAGCAGTGTCCGCAATAATCAAACGATTGATTTAACGATTAATTCAAAAACGGCATTAGTGAATGGTAATAAAGTGCAAGTTTCTGTGGCGCCGATTGTCCATAAAGACCGCACATATATTCCTATGCGTTTTGTAAGTGAAAATTCAGATGGTCGCGTTTTTTGGGATGAAGAACAGCAAGTTGTTGAAGTAATATTAAACGACTTGGAAGATGAGGAAGAAAATCCAACACCTGAAGTTCCAGAAATTCCACAAATTCAATATACATTATATATGAATAATAAAAAGATTGTGATGAACGATCCGATTATTAATAAAGGTGGGCGTATGTATATCCCATCTACTTATTTTGCGGAACATCTTCAAAACAGTTATGAACAATGGTCGGATGAAGACAGCTTAGATTTAACGATTTCAGGATTACATTTTGCATTTACAGCTGGTAGTGATCGCATTTTTGTAAATGATGAGTTGTATAAAGGTGCAGAAATACCATTTATGCAATCTGGGAAAATGTATGTGCCAGTGAAATTTATTGTGGATTCATTTAAAAATGGTGGCTCTCTACGTTATGTAGCCGAGTCAAATACGATGTATATTTCAATGTATGACTACATGTTGACGAGTGACTTTTTAGAAAAATCATATGGTTTTTTAAAGGTCCCACAATTAGTGGAAAACGTTTCATTGGATGGGAATCGTGAGTTACTAGTGAGTGATAACCCAGAAGAATTGACGCCCGACCGTATTTCGAAAGCGAATGAAACGTTGTCGGAATATAAAGTACAAGGGTTAACAAATAGTAAAGAACACCGTGTTTATGGATGGCATATTAACAAGCTTGGGGAAAGAGCTTCGATTGCCATTACAATTCAAAACACATCAGATACTTCGAGCCTAGAGGTAACGAATTCAAAAGGGATGTCACAAGTTACGAGTAACAGTTGGAGCACGTTTGATGTCGGATTACCTTTATCGGATGCAGTCTTAACAAACACTTTAGCCGATGCAATGGAAAAAACATTTACACTTGCACCTGGTGAAACAAAAGTAATTGATTCGTATGACCTTGGTGTGGATTATTTACTTGGATTTACGCATGATTTTGATGTGCGAAAAGTGAATGGCGAAGCCGGTAGCTATATCGTGCGTACAGTAATCAGTTTAGAAGAACATGCAGATTTAGCGTCGATTCATTCACCAGTAGTGCCAATCAATCCGTATGCAGCACATCCACGCGGCGTATGGCCAAGTTCGTCATTAAAAGTAACATTACCGACATATACAGTGGATACAGAGCAAGTAGGCTATAACATATCAAATGGTAAAACAGACCATTTACTAACTGCCGAAAATTCATTGGATAAGATGGATGGAACAGTGGGTAACCCAGGTCATTTTGGTATGACGTATAAGGTGGATATTCCGGTTGAAAATCCATCTGGTAAGCTGAAATACGTATTAGTAAAAATCGCAGGTCGTGGTGGTGTTTACAGTGGTGCGGTCAAAATGAATGGAAAAACATTCTTAATCCCAACACTTAAGCCAGGTGAGGAATTTGTACAACTTCCTGTATTACGAACTTCAAAAAAATCAGATACGATTAACTTAGAAATCATCCATGCTGGAGGCAGTAACCTTCCAGTAGCGGTATATGTAGAAACACGATAAGGAAGAGTTAAGTGGAAAACATGTGATTTTGGCATTTGTCAAAATTGCATGTTTTTTTTTCGGGATTTATGGAGGCAGACGGATAGGAAGTGGAAAGTGTTGGATAGACCTACTATTCAGACGGCTAGCCCCAATATTTAATACAGAATCCCTAGTGGAAGTTATTAAATTTGAGTTACTAATGTTTCAATTTTAATAAATCAACCTTTTCCAGACTGAATTATGATATATTCGTTGAAGGGAAAACTATAGAAATAGGGGAGAAAATAAATTGTTTAAGAGAATATTATACATGGGAATTGCCTTGTTATTTTTACAAATTTCCATACATACAGCAAGCGTGTCAGCAGCATTTGACACTAAAATAGATACAAATGAAAAGGTAATTTCACCCGGAGTGACGTATTTCCAAGAAAGATACCAATCGAATAATTTAAAAGAAGTAGTCAATTACTTACATATTGATTTAGCGAATAGCTACACATCATTGGAAATCGGCTTACCGAATCCAATCAATTCATTAAAAACAACGACAAACATAGCGAAAGCGAATAATTATGAAGGACACCGAGTAGTAGGTGCGACAAATGCTGCCTACTTTGCGGGAAATGGTTCGCCATTAAATTTATTAGTGAATAATAATGTCATCGTGAATTATGGAATATTAGGTGAAACAGCCAATAGTCCGACGCAACAGCCAGTAGCTTTTGGCGTTTCGCAATCTGGTAAAGCGATTGCAGATTACTATACGACAGATGTTTCGTTCACTGTAAACGGTGCGAAACATCCAATTGATCGTATTAACTATGAAAGAACTGCAAATAAAACAGTTTTATATACTGCAAGTGAAGCATCTACGAACACGAATAACTGGGGACTTGAAATTGTTGTAACCGGTGCATCGAAAAATACGGAAACATTAAGTTTTGGCGATGTTATTACAGGGACAGTAGCAAGCGTTACGCAATATGGACAAACAGGTAATTCGGCAGTTCCAGCAGATGGATTTGTTATTTCGATTCAAAATAAAGAGCTAGCAAGTCAATTTGAAACGCTTGAAGTAGGAGCACCGATTCAAGTAAATTTAGCAATTGATGAAAAATGGATGAATGCGAAATTTATTTTGGCGGCAGGTCCATTACTTGTGAAAGATGGCAAAGTGAATATTTCGATGCCACAATCAGAAGGGTTTGCGAAAACAAGAAGCGATCGTACTGCAGTGGCGGTTGATGCGACGGGCAAAAAAGTATTTTTAGTTACTGTAGATGGCCGTCAAGAAGGGTATAGTAATGGAACAAATTTACCGGATTTAGCATCGTATTTAATTTCAAAGGGCGCGCACTCGGCGATTAATTTAGACGGTGGTGGCTCGACGACGATGGTAATAAGAAATCCAGGGGAGGAAGCACCTTCATTGGTAAATCGTCCATCAGGTGGTAGTGAAAGAAGGGTTTCTGCAACGCTAAATGTCATTAACTCCGCACCTCCAGGTAAGCTAAAAGCGATCACAATTGGTGGTGTTGCGAAACAAATGGCGATTGAAACAACGACAAATTTAAATGCTTCATTAGGCTATGATGAATTTTTAAATCCTGTTGCCATTCAACCTGAAAACGTAACATGGACGGTTGAAGGGGGGATTGGCCAAATTGAAGGGAATACGTTCAAAGCGACTAAAGCTGGAAATGGTAAAATTGTAGCTGTATATGAGGGTGTGCGTACGGAAGTAGCTGTGCAAGTAACAAAAGCACCTGAAGCAGTTGATTTACTAGATTCATTTGACAATGCAACGGCGTGGACTGCGAGCGCTGCAAAAGCGAAGGCAACAATCGGCAATGCATCGAAAGTTGAGCCATTTCGTGAAGGTTCATCATCATTGAAATTAACGTATGACTTTACGTCAGCTGATACAGGAACAAAAGCCGTTTATGCTGCGGCAAATACACCGATCGCAATTGCGGGTGCACCAAAACAATTAGGCGTATGGGTTTATGGAGATGCGGGGAATCATTGGTTAAGAGCGAATGTGATTGATAGTCATGGAGCAAAGCATACCGTTGACTTTACAGCTCAAGGTGGATTGAATTGGACAGGTTGGAAGTATGTTACAGCGACTATTCCACAAAATCTTTCATTCCCAATTCAATTTGACCGAATTTATTTAACGGAACCGAATGCATCGAATCATAATCGTGGCGTCGTATATTTTGATAAATTACAAGCAGTATATGCGGAAAATTATAAGGAATTAATGTATACAGATGTGAAAGCTTCCCATTGGGCAAGTTCGACAATCGAACTTCTAAACAATAAGGAATTAATTAAAGGGTATCCAAATGGTACATTTAAGCCGGATAGTACGATTACACGTGCAGAGGCGGCAACAATTATTGCGCGTGATTTAGGGCTTACTAAAACGAAAAATCCAAGCTTTACGGATGTGAAGAGCAATCACTTCGCCTACGATGCGATTGCCGCTGTTTCTGAAAAAGGGATTATTACAGGACGCGAAGCAAGCAAGTTCAGTCCAGATGATAAGCTAACTCGTGCGGAAATGGCGACGATTTTAAAGCGTGCGTATAACTTAACGGGTACGAAAGAATTGCCATTCAAAGATGTGAAAAAATCACATTGGGCATATGAAGCGATTCAAACGGTTTATTACAATCAATTAACGGGCGGATATCCTGACAATACTTTCCGTCCAGACCAACATATTTCACGCGCAGAATTTGCGACATTTTTATCGAAAATGTTAGAATAATAGAGAGATAAAAGAATAACGTACTGTTTTGATATAAAGTCAAAATGGTACGTTATTTTTGTTAATAGACAACTCAATTTTCATTTTCATAGAAATTATATCCACTCAAGTTTGTGATTTAGAGCCAAAGGATAGTTTTTATGGTAATATTCGGTAGTATAAGATTATTTTTCACAAATAGGTGGGTTATGATGATAAAAAAAATTGTGATTATAAGTGTGCTAACGGCATTGCTTGGACAATCTGTTCCGCTCTTGCCGGTCAATGCGCAAAGTCCGAATGTTTTAGCAATGCATTATTATGAGGATTTAAGTAAGTCACATTGGGCTGCGAAGGATTTAGTGCAACTCATTGAAATGGGCGTATTAGATGGTCCAACCAACGGGAAAATCAAACCGAATGAGATGGTTTCCCGGGCAGAGACGATTGCCGTGATTGCCCGCGCGACAGGAGTTTCACTGGAATCGAACTTTCCATTGAAGGCAAAAGATGTGCCCGTCTCGCATCCGTATTACAAGGAAATTCGGAAAATGGCCGAACTAGGTGTTATTCATGACGACGCTTGGATGTATCCAGGGGAGCCTGTACAGCGAGATCAAATTTCTAAAATTCTTTCACTCGCCTTTAAAATAGAAATCGATCAGAAAAATAAAGCTTCTTTTATTGATATACCGAAAAAGCATTGGGCAAAGGATTATGTAGAGTCGCTTGCAGATACGGGAATTATTAAGGGTGTTACAACGAAGGAATTTAGCCCTCGAACAAATGTGACACGTGCACAGCTTGCTCAATTAACGATGCGCGGCATTCAATTTACAGAGCAGCTTAGTAACTATAACCTTGTGTATGATTATTTGGCGAAAGATTATATTACAACTACATCTGTCCATAAAAATTGGTCGAATCTTGTCGTGAAGTATATTAATGAAATTCGAGTAAGCAAAGGACTAAATCCCCTAACGCAAGATCCGGCGCTCAATCAGTTAGCCATTATTAAAGCCCAGGACATGATCAAACGTAGATATTTTGATCATACGTCGCCTTTTTATGGCGACCCATGGGATATGGCCACACTTTTTGACTATGAATATGTAAGCTTTGCCGAAAATTTAGCGAGAAACTTTAAAACACCTGAGCAAACGGTTGATGCCTGGCTTGCATCACCATCGCATCGTAAAAATTTATTAAATGCGCACTACACAACAACCGGCATCGGCGTAAAGCAAGCAAATGACGGAAATCTGTATATCGTCAATTTATTTGCAAAAAAATAGCAAACTTTATACGAACCTTAAAGGTTATTATATCCAAATCTAGTGTATTTTTCGCTATTTTTTGATAAAATGTAAATTAATAATCTGTTGGGGGAGGTTCATTGTGTGTCATTTAAAAAAATTAGTTTTTTAGTAGTTATACTTTTGTTTTCACTATTTAATGTTCAAAATGTACAAGCATCGATTACTTTTACGGATCTTGCTTCATCACATCCGGCCTATGATGAAATTCAATACTTGATCGAATTAGGCGTTTTGGAGGGCTCGATCGAAAACGGTAAACGAGTTTTCAAGCCATCTGATTCAGTAACGCGCGGACAGGCTGCTAAGATGGTCGTTGTGGCAACAGGTGAAAAGCCATTAGTCGTAACGAAATCATCGTTTTCAGATATTGACTTAAAGAAAAGTGCGGCATTGTCAGGTTATGTGGAGCGTGCAGTGAAGCTAGGCTATTTCAGCGAATATTCGCCTGGGAAATTTGCACCGAAAACACCACTTACTCGTAATGAAATGAGTAAAGTATTGGCAACTGCCTTTCAATTAAACATTGAGCAAACTGAAAAATTATCGCTGCCGTTTAATGATGTCGCAGCAAATGATCCGTACTATAAATATATTGCGGCGATTTACTATAATGGAATAACGAATGGGACAGCCAATTCGACAAAGTATAGCGCGAAGGACCCTGTGACACGTGCGCAATTTTCATCATTCGTTGCGCGCGCTTCATCGGATAAGTATCGCCTAGACCTTCCTGTTCAAGGAGTCCACGTTCCGAATGAATCGGATGCAATCGGTAAAGTATTTGTAGCGGTGGATAATTTAAATGTACGTTCAAGTGCTTCCAGTGACAATGCAACAAACATTTTGGGGAAGGTAAATACAGGGAAGGCGCTTTCTGTATTTGAGGAGCAAGGGTATTGGCTGAAAATATCTTATAATGGTCAATATGCATTTGTGGCGAAAGAATTTACTAAAACAGCGCAACAACCTGTTGAAGGAACACCTGAAAAGCCGGTTGAGGAAAAGCCGGAACAGCCAGTTGAAGTTAAGCCAGAAAAACCAACAGAAGTAAAACCCGAAAATCCGACTGAAGTAAAACCGGAAAAACCAGTTGAGGTAAAACCGGGAAAACCAACAGAAGAAACACCGGAACAACCGACAGAACAACCTATCGAAATTCCGACAACGGATACAGAAACAATTGCAATTGCGACGGTAAATGGTTTAAATATCCGTGAAAGTGATTCAGCAAGCGCTACTTCACTCGGGAAAATTGATCGAGGTACGAGCGTTAATGTCCTTTCATTCGCAGGTCATTGGGTAGAAATTGACCATCAAGGTACAGTAGGCTATGTGGATAAACGATTTGTCCGTTTGAAAAATACGACGGAAAACCCAGTGAAGGATCGCATAATTATAATCGACCCAGGACATGGTGGAAAAGACCCTGGAACGATGAGTGGTCAAGCCGTTGAAAAGTCCATTGTGTTTAAAGTAAGTCAATTAGTGCAGCAAAAGTTAGAAGCAGATGGTGCGAAAGTATTGATGACACGAACTGGGGATACGTATCCATCACTTGATGATCGCCATAAGTTTGCAACGAATAATTATGGCGAAATGTTTGTTAGTATTCATGCCAATTCAGCAACGAGCACTTCTGCCAAAGGGACAGAAACGTATTATAGTGTTACTTCGAATGAAAACGAAAAAGAGGACCTCGTTTTAGCGACGAATATTAATAACGAAATCGTTAAAAATGCGAGCATGTCGAATCGTGGAGTGAAGCGTGCAGACTTTGTTGTCATCAAAAATTTAAAAATTCCAGCTGTCTTAGTGGAACTAGGATTTGTAAGTAATGAAGAAGATCGTACAAAGTTACTGAGTGATCAGTACATCGAAACGTTTGCACAGTCTATTTATAATGGGATTGTGGAGTATTACGGAAGAAAGTAACTTCAAAAGTCACCCTATTCATTTTGGATCGGGTGACTTTTTTGATTGGTAGTAAAGAGAATGCATAGAAGTTTACTTAAACAATAGCTCTCTAGACCGATATTAATAGTAAGAAATTTCTAGGTTACATATAGTGGGGTTCATCACCAATCTCCGGGGATGACAAAGAGGTTCGATAATAAATACCAAGTTATGATAATTAGCCTATAGTAGGAAGGAATGACAAGATGAAAAAAAATGTACAGATTAGGGTTTTGACAGGGCTGTTATTAGTACCTGGAGCAGTTGCTCACGCCAATGAAGCGAACAAGATTTTAAATGCATCAGCAATACCGTATAATGTTGTGGCAGCGTCAACGGTGGAGAGTTTATTGGCAAGCTTTAAGGGGGTCAATGAGGAAGCAAGTGCTGAAACCGTAGCTGTTGAAAGAAAAAAATACGATACTTTGAGTCAGGCTGAAAAAGATTTACTTAATGCCGCAAATGATAATTTACTTGCGTTAATTGATGCGAAATTAACGTATTTAGAGGAATATCAAGTTCATAAAAAAACGGCAAAAAGTTTAGAAATAGCAATAAATAAATTAACGAACACCAACACCAATATAATTGCCGAAACGGAAAAAGCGGAAGAGGCGCGTGTACAGCTACATAAAGAATTTACAGCGAGCTTGGATAAAGTATCCGCGGCAGCAGAAAGTTCACCTTTAAATGCAACAGATTTCTTATCAACATTAAAATATTTTAAAAGCACCGGCACGGACGAATTTATTGAGGCAATGGTGACAAAGGTAAGTTTAACGAACTTAGAAAATAAAGTGTCAGCTATTGAGCCTGTACAAGAATTTATTACAGATTTCATCACTCCTCTTCTAGCAGTGAAAGAAGCTAAACCTGTTGATAAAAAAGCGTTTGAAACTGAGGTGACAGAGGCGCGTGCAGCATTTAACGTACTTGAATCGCAAATAAAAGCACTAACGAAAATTCAAATCGTCGAAAATAATGTGAACGTTGAAAATACGATTAAAAATGCTGAAACGGATTTATCCAAAGCAGTAGCGGTTGAAAATGCAATCAAAGATATGGTTAGCAACCCACCTACAACACCGACAACATTCCGTTCAAAAATGTCAGCGATTCAAAATAGTTATGCAGCACTCAATGATTTCCAAAAGGCATTAGTTAAGAACTATGATGAAGTAGCTGATTTTATCAAAGTAATAGCTATGATGGATGACATTGATAGCTTAGCGAAAATGGCGGTTAATTCCGATCAATTCCGAGAAAAATTATTGGAAGTAGGAACGGCATACAATGCGCTTGGCACGGATTTAAAGAATTTAGTATCCAATACAAGTAAATTAATTGAAATGGAAAAGGGTGTTGAAAAAGCAAAAGAAATCGAAAAGCAAATTATGGCCATTACGATTGACAATGCAACTTCCGCAACACCAGAAGCCCGCGCAGCATATAACGCTTTATCAGCAACTGACCGCAAATATGTAAAAAAGGGTGATCTAGATTTACTCGCTGCATGGGAAAAGTCCAATTCTTCCGCGAATGGTGTCATTAAGCAAATTAACGACATTTCAACAACTGCTTTAGCGGAAAAAGATGTTACAAACTTTATTACAAAAACAAAAACAGCGATTGCAGGCTATTCGAAAATGTCTCCAACCGATCAGCCACTTGTAACGAATCGTGCACGTTTAAACGGGCTAACACCTTATATGGAAATCGCCGCAGCCATTATGACATTGAATAGTACAAGTACAACATATGCAACCGATTTAACAGATGCAACGGCAAAGCTTGCTACATGGGATTCATTAGCTTCAACTGGATTGACGGCGGCAGACCAACCGAATTTAGTAGCCATGAAAGCTTTATTACAAACGAAACTAGACAATTTAGTTAGTGAAAAAGACTTAGCTACGAAAATTGATGAACGAATTTTGGCAGTGAAAAATACAATCAGTTTAGCCGAATTAGCAAACATAAGAATAGATTATGATGCACTTTCAGCAAATGGAAAAAAATTAGTGAAGAATTATGCGGTATTAACTGCAATAGAAAGCCAATATAAATCTGTATTAAATGTCGTTAATTTAATTGAAAAGATTGATTTTGGTGCAAAGGATTTTGCTAAAAAAGTAATAGCGGCTAATGCAGCATATGAAAAAATACCAACAGACTTAAAAAACCTAGTGGATAATTACATTAAATTACAGGAGTTTCTGCAAGTTGCCCAATTGATGCTCGACATTGATGGCATCAGTACATCAGCGAAGGATTTCCGCGAAAAGGTAACGACTGCTGAGCAAACATTCAAAACATTAACGGCGAACACATCGCTTTTAGACAAGCCAACGAGTGCAAAAGAACGTTTACTAAAAGAATATGGTCCGAAATTGGAGACGTTCCAAAAAATTATCGCTTCTGCTAATACGATGGTGGACAAAATTAACGCACTTAGCTCAAAAACAGGGCAGGCCTTTATGGATGAGCTTGCGTTATTAACGGCTGAATATAAGGCGATGGATTCAACAATGAAACGCAGTGTAACGAATGCTGCATTATTAACAGCTCTTGAAAAGGACTATAAGGCGTCATTAAACGTGTTTACAATGATTGAAAAACTACCTGCCAATACAGATAAATCGTTCTCTAAAAAAGTACTTGATGCTGAAAAGGCGTACCAAAAGCTAACAAAGAAGCAACAGGAAAATGTGTATAATTACACGACAAAATTACAGCCTGTATTAAAGGTAGCGAGCTTAATTGATCGTATTGATAAGTTAAAGGTTGGTAGTAAAACGTATCAAGCTGAAACGGCGGCAATTCGTGCGGAATACGATGCCCTTACACCAGCTGAACAAGCGTTAGTTCATAATTATTCAAAATTAACGGGTGCAGAAGACAATATGACAAGTGCTGAAAAGGTCGTGGCATTAATTAAAGAAGCGATTCCAACAGCGGATAACTATATTGAAAAATTGACAGCGGCCCGCAATGCATATGATGCTTTAGATAAATCGCAGCAAAAACTTGTGACGAACTACAAAGATTTAACGAACCGTGAGCGCGCAGTAAAGCCTGTTTTAACATTAGATGCGAGCATTATATTGCTTGATCCATCGAATGCACGTACCTTTATTTCAAAATATAAAAGTGCAGAAAAGGCCTACGAAAAGCTTACACTTGCAGAGCGCGGTTTATTATTAAACAGCGCGAAATTAACTGGTGAGTTAAAAGCATTATTCAATGTAATGAATGCGATTAACAACATTAAATCATCGAGCAAAACGTTTGTAGCGGATACGCAAGCCGCTCGTGCGATGTATGATGCATTACCAGCCGATCAACAGGCAAAAATTTCGAATATATCGGTGCTAAAAGACCATGAACTGAATGTTTCAGGTGGAGCAAGTGTTGATGCATTAATTCGCGATTTAAATTCAGTCTCACCGAAAGAGTTTATTGCAAAAGTAAAAGAAGCAAGCCAAGCATACAAAGCATTAAGTTCTACAAATAAAAAAGCAGTTACATTAATAGATGAGTTAAAATCGCAAGAAAAGTATATAAAGCCAGTAGAAGTCGCGATTGATGAGATTGAAGGCTTAAGCAACCCGCGCAACGATTTAAGTCGTCAATTTGATAAAGTGAACAAAGCGTTGAAAAAGCTAGACTCGAAGCAAATGAGCTATGTAACGAACATCGACAAATATTCTAACTTATCGAATGTCATTTATGTCTATCAGTTAATCGACAAATTAAAGCCTAGTGATAAATACTATTTAGGTAACTTAGAGGCGGCAAAGTTAGCGTATGACCGTCTATCAAGTGATGAAAAGTTAAAAGTAACAAACTATTACAAATTACAGGAATCGCAATTAGATGTGACGGAAATTCAAAAAGTGACGAATATTATTGCTTCATTATCAAGAAGCTCTAGCACGTATGTTGAGGATGTAGAAAAGGCAGCCGCGGCGTACAAAGAACTTCCATCTGGTTCAAAGCGTCAAGTGATGAACTACGATATTTTAAAGCAAGCTGAAAAAGATATAAAGGTTGCCAAATCCGTAATAAAACAAATCGAGGAAATCGATCCGAGTTTGCGTACGTTCGAATCCAAAACAAAATCTGCACTGAAAGCTTATGATAAACTAACGGAAGAGCAAAAATTACTCATTGCCAATTATAATTTATTACAAAACTATGTATTTGAATTAGGGCTATAATTATTTGTTTTAGATGAGTTTTGTGCAAGAGTAAGTCCAACATGATAGTAGCCATCGTTCCCAAAATTAAAGTTGGGGAACGATGGCTTTTTGTATTTAATGCACCAGTTTTCGTGGGGGACATTTTTTGCTTAGAAAAATAGAAAGTCGAAAGTGTCAGATAGAAAATCAAATCTAACGGATAGAACTACTTTTCGGGCAGTTTTGCATAAATTCTTTGCGGATGCAGATCATCCTCGTGAAATTTTATCCTACATATCTTGTCATGATAAATATGTCATTCAGAAAATTATCCATTTTCATCGTGTTATATGGTAAATTATAGTTTGTTATATTACAGTAATATTACGGTGACGGATTTGATGGTAGAAATTCTGTTCTTTATTCGTTAAATCTCTACTTAATGCATAAATTTCGTTAAAGTGTTTTATTGAGAGATTGCGCGGAACTGTTACATAAGTGAAAAATTACAGTGCGATAATATATGATACTCTATTTGTAGGTTAAAAAACCTGGTTTTCGAAGGGAGTTTCATTGAATCGTGAAAAAAAGAATTTTATTACCGATCTTTGCAGCGTTTATGATTTTTGCAGGGACGGATACAAATACAGCACAAGCAGCATCAACTTCAGAATTAACAACAGTAGCATATGATTATATTGGGGTACCTTATGTATATGGAGGTACTACAGCAAAAGGTTTAGACTGTTCAGGGTATACGAGCATCGTTTTTAGCAAGCTTGGCCATGACTTAAACCGTACAGCTGCTGAGCAGTATAAACAAGGGACAGCCGTTTCAAAAGCCAATTTAAAAACGGGCGACTTAGTGTTCTTTAATACTACGGGTAGTGTTTCACACGTAGGGATTTATTTAGGTAATAACGAATTCATTCATGCTGGGACAAGCACAGGTGTAACAGTGGCTAAATTAAATTCTTCTTATTGGGCAAAACGCTATATCGGCGCGAAACGTGTAGCAAGTTTTGATGGTAGTAAAGTGGTAGCATCCACAGGTGAAGTAAAAGATGCAGCAATAGACTTTTCGGTTTATGCATCTCGTGGTGAAGTAGCAATCCAGTTAGCAAAAGCAATGGGTCTAGATACATCGGATAAAAACTCACCATTTGCAGACGTTAAATCTACTTCAAAGCATGCTGGAGCAGTAACAGCATTACATAAAATGGGCGTATTTACAGGCGATGAAAATGGAAAATTCAATCCAAGTTCTCCATTTACACGTGCACAATTAGCAAAGGTTTTAGTAGCTGCATTTAATTTAGAGCAAAAGGGTGATTTCAAGACATTTACTGATGTTTCTAAATCTCACTATGCTTCAAATGATATTTCTGTTTTAGCATCAAACGGCATCACAATGGGTAAAGGTGATGGCACATTCGGCATTAATGATAATGTGAAGCTAACGGACTTAACAACTTTCATTAACCGCATCCAATAAAGGTATCTGTGCATAGAGAAAATTTATATTCATATATAGTAATACTAAAAGGATGATTCCCACGAGTTGGGGATCATCTTTTTAGTTTATAAAAATAGAAATCAGGTGAAGAATCAATTAAAAAAACCTAAGTCGCTAAAGGGATTGACCCCAAAAGTATAGACAAATAAAAAAAGCATCTTCGATTGAATTCGGGTTTAGATACCTAAAATTCAATTAGGAGGTGTTTTTTTATGGGAACAAGAGTTAGTTATCCTTACGAAGTGAAAATGAAGGCTATTGAAATGCGATTAGCGGGTGTACCAACGAAACAGGTTTTAATGGAATTAAATATTCGGAATAAAACCCAAGTGGATACATGGATGCGTTGGTATAAAAACGGAGAAATACATCGATTTGAACAACCTGTAGGTAAACAGTATACCTTTGATAAAGGACCGGAATATGAGAATGAACAAAAAAAATTAGAAGTGGAAAACCGTTATTTAAAGCAACAGATTGAGGTTTTAAAAAAGTACGCAGAGTTGGAGAGGAAGTGGTTGGAGAAGTAGCTGTACAGTTAGTAGAGACACTGAAAGAAACAATGTGTGTGAAGGATATATGTACACACTTAGGGATTGCACGATCTACTTATTATCGTTGGAAACAGGCATCTACTGATGCAAGGTCTCGTCAAGCAATTGAGCGACGTATTGGTGAACTCTGCCGTGAACATAAATTTCGATATGGTTACCGGAAAATTACTGCGCTCTTACGTCGAGAAATATGTGTGAATCATAAGGTCGTACAACGTATTATGCAAAAATATAGTTGGCAGTGTCGAGTGAAAGTGAAAAAACGTAAACAAACTGGACAACCCTATTATATCGCAGCTAATTTATTGAATCGTGATTTTGAGGCAACGGTACCTCTACAGAGACTCGTAACCGATATTACTTACTTGCCATTTGGTCAGAAACAATTGTATCTTTCAAGTATTCAAGATTTATATAATGGCGAGATTATTGCTTATTCGATTGGTGATTGCCAAGATACTGATTTCGTGTTGAATACCTTATCCCAACTAGATAATTTGCCCGAAGGGTGTATCCTGCATAGTGACCAAGGCTCGGTGTACACATCTTATCGGTATCAATAAGCTGTTAAAGGAAAAGGCATTACCATGAGCATGTCCCGTAAAGGTACGCCCGCTGATAATGCCCCAATTGAATCGTTTCATTCTGCATTAAAGTCTGAAACATTCTACTTAGACAGTTTAAGGAATACTACGACTGCAATCGTAGAACAAACTGACAATGACTATATAAAGTATTATAACTATATCCGAATACAGGCGAAATTAAACAACCAGTCGCCGGTTCAATACCGACAACTGGTTGGATAAATTCTTTTTTGACCTCTGTCTTATATACGGGGGTCAGTCCCAAATGGTGGCTCAGGTTTTTTGGGTTTTTATTAAAAATTCACGAATAATTCAATGTTAAACCGTCTAATATTAGTTGTTCGGAATTACTTTCACTAAATCTGAGCGAACCCAAACGTATTGTGATGGTGGAACTTCGTCTGATAAAAGCTTGTACCATACGTAGCCATCATCGCCTGTCATTTCCTCTACAATGGCAACAGGATATCCAAATACGGCTGTCTCGCCAACATTTTTTGGCTGATACGTAAATACTTTAGTAGAAGTTGCTGACGCTTCTGCACGCGCATTGACTAAATCCCCATTATTTGCAACGAAGGCACGTTTTACTTGGTTGAAATCTTTTTGACCGAAACGACTGTCCATGCGGTACATATGCCCAGCAATTTTACTGCCCCAAAACGGATCAGATGCATAGTGAACGTTCATTCCTGCTGTTTTATTACCAGGAGCCGCGCCTTTTGCAAACTTACCTGATTGTGGTGCATAGTTTAAATTGACATATTGATTTAAAAACGCCATCACACTATCATCACGGCTTGGATAAGAAGTACCTAATGTCGTATCTGAATCATACACTTTAATGCCGAAAATATTGTTTTTCTCTAAAGAATTGACACTAATTCCGTAATCGCTCTCATGCATAGAAGCGGCTAAAATGAAGAGCGCATTGACATTATGAGAAGCCTCGACTTGTTTTAATAATGGTCCCATTCCAATTAAACGAGATTCAACCGTTGCATTTGCATAGCGCGCTAATCCAGTTGCTTGGCGTTCTGCGAGCATTGTCATAATGATCGAATCTAATTCTTCCGCTGTATAGTTTGAATGTTGACGTAACGTAGTAAATTGGAAATACGGGTAATGTGTACCCACTTTTTTCGTTAACAACACATCGCTATAGAAGTTAACTCCGTCTTGGCTATAGTAGTTAGTACCAGGTTTCATAAAGGCTGGTGCTTCACCAACGACATAATCCCCGTGATAAGCTTGTTTTATATGGTTGTACGTTTTATGTGTTAAAAAGCCTCCTGCTACATAATACGTATTTTGCCCTTTAATTAAGCTTGTAGGTGTTAATGTCACCTCATCCATTTTTGCATAGCCCTTCGTATCGGCAAGCTGGACGATCGCATATTTTTCAGTGTTGCTATAGTATTTTAGCTCCGAACCTTCTACTGCATATGTTAAGGATTTCTTAAACTCTTTATCTGCATAAATCGTAACAGTATTGGCAGCTGTGTCTGCAGCAGATGCAATTCCGCTTGGCATATTGACGATTTTATCCCCTTTAAAAATAAGCTGTGAGGAAGAGCTTTTTAGTGCTGACTCTGCTTGCTCATAATTAAAGTAAACAGTCGGATTTTTTGTGATTTCCCCATTTGACAATTTTCCAATATAATAACTATTTGAATTTGCCGGTGGTAGGGGCGGTGGTACTTCTGTTCCGTTTTCATCGCCGTCTTCTTCATCTACCCCTGCACCGTACTTCTCAATCGTTGTGTTCATCCGATATAAAAATGCAGAAGCGTGCGCAATTGTTGAAGAACCTTGTGGATCGAAATAAATCCCTTTAGACGTTTGTGAACCACGAATAATATTGTAGTATACACTTGTCGCAACAGCCGGTTTGAATTGGTCGCCTATTTTATTGTTATCTTTAAACGTAAGCGGTGCCCCTTCTAGCGGGACTTTCGAATAATTTAATGCTCTTTGTAAAAGTGCTGCCATGTGCTGACGAGTAATCTTTTCATTTGGTCGGAAAGTTCCATCAGGATAGCCACTTAAAATATTTGAGCCAGCAGCCGCTTGAATTTCAAGTGTACGCTCCTCGCCAGGCTTTAAATCTTTAAATACATGTGAAGTTGATGCTGGTAAATTAAGTGCACGCGTAATATAGGAAGCAAATTCCCCACGAGTAACGGCGCGGTTTGGATTGTAATTCCCCTTTGCATCTGGGCGAATGACGTCTAAATTTGCCCAATATGTAAGTTCGTGGACCATTAAATGCCCTTGTATATCATTTGCATACGTTTTCGACTGTGTTGAAATGGACAAGAATAGCATTGCTGCGATCGCGAGTCCGAATATTTTTTTGAACACAAATTCACACTCCTTTCAATCTATTAACATTTTATCAATTTATATAGTTGAATAATAGGAAAAATCTCATTCTTAAACAGATTGTAATAGAAATGAAACCTTATACTTAAGCATTATCCCTAGGTTTGGGATTTTTGGTCTGTATGTAATCGGATTTTAAATCGTATAGGGAAAAAGGGTTATAAGTTTTAAAAATACTTACAAATATTATAAATGTACTACTAAATTTGAGAGAAAATGTTATATATATGACAGATAGCTTTATTTTGAAAGATAATTATTATATAATAAATGTGAAATATTTGGTAAAAATAACGTACTAAACATCTAAAAAAGAGAGATAAGGGTGGAGAAACGTGGCAAGAGGACGCAAAGTTAACTCAAATGGAGAAAGAAGTAAACAATTATTATTGGAAAAGGCAGTTGAACTTTTTTCAACAAACGGATATCATCAAACGAAAATTAGTGATATTGTCAAGGCGGCCGATTTAACACAGCCGACATTTTATTTGTACTTTCAAAGTAAAGAGTCGCTATACAATGATCTAAATGAAACATTTCAACAAGGTCTAGACCAAGTTTTTTCAACTCAACCTTTACTTACGATGACAAATGACACCTCAACTCACACCATTCAAGAACACTTAAAACAAATTTTTGATTATTTCGTTAAGAATCCAAGTTTAACAAAAATAGGTTTCTATGAGGCCGAACAATCATCGGTGTTGAAGGAGCGAATTGTAACAAACTTAGTAGATGTTTTTGATACAGATTTCCAAGATTATGATGTTACGCAGCGAGTTGATAAGCATGTATTGGCGGAAAGTTTAGTCGGTTCAGTGGAGCGTTTAACACTTACGAATTTACTGACAAATAAATCAAACCCTCAACAGCTTGCAGAAGAAATTTCACATATTTATTTTTCAGACGCACGTAAATTAGTACGATAAAAAAGACTGCCACAACTTTCAAAAAGGGAGTTGGGCAGTCTTTTTCTTACTTATTCGCTGTTTGGATAGGTAAATAAATTCCTTGTTGCAATGTTTGACCGTTGTTGTTTTTATTTTTTGGATGAACAATTAACGCATATTCCGTCTTCGCTACTAATGGCTTTGCGGGCGTGACAACTAATTTATTACGCTCCATTGTCATCGTTGCTTGAACGACTTGACCGCCTAACTCCACCAATTCTACTGAAGGAATATGAATTTTGTCAGCGACTGGCTTGGAGAAATTCACTGTAAAAGGTTTTGTCACGTCCACATTTTTTAGGCCTTCTTGTTCTTTGTAATTAGTAAGCTTTGAAGTGATTGCATCATAATGTGCCCGGAACAATGGATTGCCTGTTGTTACAATGTTTGGTTTTACCCCAACGTTATTAATGACCGTATTCGCTGGACCAAGGAAATGTCCAATCGTTAGCTTTAAAATCCCGCCATCGGATATCTCATAAAATGCTTGCATCGAGCCTTTGCCATACGTTTTTTGACCGTATAAAGTTGCTGCCTTTTGATCTAGTAATGCAGCCGCAGTCATTTCAGAAGAACTTGCGCTTAACTGGTTGATGAGTACTTTCGTATTGGAAGGGAATTTCACCGCTTGTTGAAGTGCGCGAACATTGGAAATGCCTGTTGATTCTTTCAATTTATAAGCATTTTTCGTATTCGGGAACATCCCGATTAATTGCTCGGCTGCTGTAACATAGCCACCACCGTTATTTTGTAAATCTAAAATAAACGACTTCGCTCCTTGTTTTTTTAGTGTCGTAATCGCTTTTGAAATTAAGGAAGCCGTATCGTTTGAAAAAGAACTTAAAGAAATATAGCCGACATCGCCATAAAGTAATGCCGTTGTAACATTTGGTAACGAGAAGGCATTGCGAACAAGCGTCTTTTCTAAAATCGTACCATCCACACTTAAAAGCGTTAACGTCACATTTGTATTTTCTTTCCCTTTAATGAGGGAGCTCGCTTGGTCAATTGTCATCGGAACAGTAGAAGTACCATCCACCGCAGTAATCATATCCCCGACAACAAGCCCGGATTTCTGTGCGCTACCACCTTCAATTAATTGGGTAATCAAAATACCTGTATCTTTTTTTTCAAGTACTACCCCAATTCCTACTGATGTTAATTCAATGGCGTTAAGGTATTCTTCAAACTCTTCTTTTGTGAAGTAGGTTGAATAGGGATCAAGCATGTCCATAAGTGCTTCAATAGATGTAGCCTTGTCGACATTGCCATGAATATCTCCGACATATAAATCCTTGACTGTTTGCTTTGCTTCTTCTAACGGGCTTGCTAGTGTCGTAAAAGGAATCGTTAAAAATAAAATGAAAAATAATAATGCTGAAAGCTGTTTTTTTAACATAATTTCACCTCAAAATTTGGACTAGTATCTCTTTTATTATACTATGTCATTTCCTACCATTGCACAAATAATCACAATATAAACATTTTATGTGTTTGGTGCAAAAATAAAAAGGGCATTGAGTCATATACACTCAACACCCTTTTCAAGTAAGTATTCTTTTATGCTCAGTTTAAAGAGCACGCTATTCATGTTTTATTTACGTTTTGCGATGTGAATAATGTAGCCAATCACACCACCGATTAACGCAGGCACAACCCAAGCAATCCCTTGTTCATAAAACGGGAAGATGGACAGGAAGTTTTCATAGGCAGGAATGATTAGTCCAGTTTGCTTGATGCCATCATATAAAGCAACAACACCAGTGAAAATAAGTGCAACGCCATAAACGCTCGGTGCATGATTGAATAGGTTACCAAACAATGCAAAAATCATTAATACAATGGCAATCGGATAAATCGCTACTAATACGGGTAACGAAATATTGATTAAATCTTCTAATCCAAAGTTGGATACAGCAAAGCTAAATACCGCGAAAATTACTAAGTACGTTTTGTAAGAGATTTTCGGGAAAATTTTATGGAAAAATGTTGCGTTTGCTGAGAATAAACCTACTGAAGTCGTTAAACAAGCTAAAATAATCGTAGCTGATAAAATAATACTCCCAAAACTACCGAAAAGGGCTTTTGCAGATAACGAGAGAATCGCACCACCATCGTTGTGGAAGCCAATTGTATCGACACTAGTTACACCTAAATAGCCAAGTGAAACATAAACGAAGGCTAGACCGAGAGCAGCAACAATACCAGCGAAAATCGTAATTTTAATTTGCTGTGCTTTTTGTGTAATTCCGCGTGATACAAGTGCCTGTACAATAACGATCCCGAATACGAGTGACGCCAGCACGTCCATCGTTAAATACCCCTGAATGAAGGACTCGCCAAATGCGTTATTAATGTATGCACCCTGTGACTCGCCAATTTCGCCCAGTGGTGTTAAGAAGGCCTTCGCAACAAGTAAAATAATTACAAATAGTAGGGCAGGCGTTAAAAATTTCCCAACACGGTCAACAAGCTTCGTAGGATTAGAAGCTAAATAAAATGTTATTCCGAAGAAAATTAATGTTGTAATGAATAATGGAATCCAGCTTTCTTGTGCAGCTCCTGAAAGGAATGGAGCAACGCCGATTGAGTAAGAAACAGCGCCTGTACGAGGAATTGCAAAGAAAGGTCCAATGGATAAGTAAACAATGGAAGTGAATATTATGCCGAAATATGGATTAACACGGCCGGCTAACACTTCCAAGTCGCCTCCATTTTTTGCTACAGAAATGATCCCTAAAAGAGGTAATCCAACCCCTGTGATTAAAAAACCAACCATGGATACAAAAATATTTTCTCCGGCCATTTGACCTAAAAGTGGTGGGAATATGATGTTACCGGCTCCTAAAAATAAAGCGAATAACATAAATCCAACCGCAATATTGTCACGGAAAAAGCTCGTATTGCTCTTCATTTCGATAAAACTCCTTTTAGTTCGAAAAATTAAAACTTTCAAAAAATTTAAACCTTATCACAATAGATTATACTATCATATAAATACTAAAAGTGAAAGGTGTTATATTATTTTTCGATAACAAATATTGGGATTTCAGATATAAATGCTATTAATATCTTAATAATTGATAGAAAATTCACTATTAATACAAATTTTATTGTGGAATATACCTTATGGCATGTTGTGTTAATGCAGTATTCTTCGGTAAAATAGGTATAGAAAAAATAATTTACATAATAGTAAGGAGCTATCATCATGCAAAATAAATGGAAAACACTACTATCAGGCGCACTATTTACATCTGTATTTTTGGTTGCTTCTCATGTCGACGCAGCTACATATACCGTGCAAAAGGGTGATAACTTAACAAAAATTGCAACAGCTCATAATACGACAGTCCAACAGTTGAAACAATGGAATAAATTATCTAATGACAGCATTTTCTTGGAACAAAAATTAATTGTTGCAACGCTCGATAAAGTACCGTCAAACCCAGTAGATAAAGTAAATAAACCAATTGCAAATAAAACGCAATATTATACCGTTGCAAAAGGTGATAATTTAACGAATATTGCTAAGAAATATAGCGCGACCGTTTCTGATGTGAAAAAGTGGAACTCATTAGATTCAGATGCGATTAAAGTAGGACAAAAGTTAAAAATTCAGCAGGTATCGGCTAAAGATGAAGTGAATGTAGATGAAGTTGAGGATGTTGAGGAAGTCATTGATTTTAAAGAAACCGCAGATGAAGCGATTGCCAAGCAGTTAGGAAGTGAACAGGAAATCATTGCAACGATCACTTCTGCTTCAGAGCAAATGTACAATCAAGTATTAATGACTGCTAATCTGTCGCTAGGGGTTCCGTATGTTTTTGGCGGGAATACGATGGAAGGCTTTGATTGCAGTGGATTTGTTAACTATGCGTATCAACAAGCAGGAATAACAATGACACGTAAAAGTAGTTTAATGTATTTCCAACAAGATACGACAAAGGTAAAAGTACCGGTGCCGGGGGATTTAGTGTTCTTTAAAAATACAATTATCCCGAATATTTCACACATGGGTATTTATATTGGGAATGATGAATTTATTCACGCTGGATCTCAAGGGGTCACTGTTGCCAATTTAAAAACAAAATATTGGGCCGAACGCTTTGTCGCCTTCAAACGCCTAAATAACGTACAGTAATCTATTAAAAGATACATAGCTCCGATATCGAGGGGCTATGTATCTTTTTTTATTTTAGTGGGATTCAAATTGCGTCCTGTCTTATTGGTCTAAAGTATTACCTCGTGTGCTCCGGTCAGTCTAACTAGTCAAAATTGTATTAGAATACACATAAGAAAGCTCGCAACACAGAAATTTTATCCCCCCTTAGCACTGCGTAATATTACAAATGTTACAAAAATCGCGAAATGCGGTACTAATATTACAAATAAAACGAAATAAATTTGGAGAAAAAATGGTTTAAAAAGCGTAAACAGTGGGTATATGTAACGGATTGAAAATTATTACATTAAAATGTTCGCGTAACCGTATTGTTACACAAATGTAATGTTACAGTGTAGAATCGCGTGTTAACCTAAAAATAGTTAAGTTTTCAGAAAATTATTTTCAATATTGGGGGAACACGATGAATCATCTTAAAATAATACGTAACACATTACTTACTTTGGCTGCAGCATTTGTCCTTTTCTTCGCTCCAGTAGATGAAAACAAAGCTTCTGCATCAGCAGCATACTCAGTTGATGAGTTAAAATCAGTATCAACAAAATATTTAGGTGTACGCTATTCATATGGTGGCTCAAGTTCAAATGGTTTCGATTGCTCAGGCTATGTACGCCAAGTATTTAAAGAGGTAGGTATTACATCTTTAGATCGTACTTCTTCAGGCATGTACGGACAAGGTACAGCTGTTAAGAAGAGCGACTTGCAAACAGGCGACTTAGTATTTTTTAATACATCAGGTAAAGGTGTTTCACACGTAGGAATTTATATCGGCTCTGGTAATTTCATTCACGCTTCAACGAGCAAGGGCGTTGTCAAAACAAGCATCAATGATAAAGCATATTGGGGTAACAAATATGTAGGTGCAAAACGCATTGCAAACTTCTCTCCAGGCGTAGATTTAGCGGATGATGGAAGTGAAGTGGATAACACTCCAGAGGGCGAATAATATACATAGCACAATACACACTCCAGCCCAATCTTCCAGTCTATTATTAAAATAGGCTGGGGGATTTTTTTGATTGTAGGAGGGAAGGAAAGTTTATACCGAACCCAAATTGCATTCGCATAGGTAAATGGGATTTCCATATAAATTGTTATGTATATTGGAGATTTATTGTTCAGATAAAAAGAAAATGTAAAGTGGTGGATAGAAAATCGAAAGTGAAGAATAGAATAGCCATTCTGTCGGATCGCCGTAAAAATCAGCGCAGATACACTAACTAATAAACAAAACCCCCATCATTCTAAACAAATGATGGGGGTTTTGCACTTTATTGAAATTCTATTGAGGTACACGAGCCGTCCAACGTGATAAATCAATACCTTTCACATTCACTAAATCAGCTGGGAAAATGAATGTCCAAGGCTTCGTTGTATTAGGTTGTACAGATAATACCGGGTCAAGCTTAAATGAACCATTTGCAACAACAACACCACGAGCATCAACAATTTCAAGTGGTAGCTGCTCTAAGTTAATCGCTTTGTCATGACCATTACGGATGAAAATAGAAGCATTCAAGCTCTTATCATTATTTAATTTCGCCTGTAAGCCAGTGAAGTTTACTTCTGTTTTCCCTAGCTTCGGTAAAGTTTTTACGATATCAGCTAATTTCTCTTGTTCTTCTTTTGGCAGTTGTTTTTGCCAAGTTTCATCAAGATCTAACTGATGGCCGCGTAATGATAAAAGGTTGAATGAGATTTTCCATCCTTCTTCAGGCATCTCTTCCGCTGTAATTGAAGCTGTTGGGAAAGTGAAAATCCATGGACGCGCACTTTCAGCTGGGATAACGCCTAAATCTTTAAAGTTAAAATAGTGAGAAGCTAAACGATTATCGTCCTTGTCTAAAATTAAAAGCTCGATATCTCCAAGCTCGATCGCCTCTGATAAAGAAGAACGGAAAAAGGCCTTTACGCTCCAGCTACCGTTTACAGGGTTTGGTTCAATATTAATGGCAGATAATGATAATTGATTTGGCTTTAAAGGTGCTAAATCATTTGCTAAGAAGTTAAATACATATTGCTGCTCTTGTGGCACGTTCCATTCTGGGTGATAAGAAAGTTTTGTAACAACATCACGGTTTGCATCATTTTTAGAAGCATTTCCTTTAGTTTGTATAATTGATTTCGAATCGATTGCGCTATCTTTGCCGACTTTATCGCCTTTTTTAAATAAATCAAATAAACCCATGTTTTATTCCTCCACGTTCATCTTTAAGTTTTTCATAAATGTGACAAGCTCTTCTACAATACCACGACGAAGTTCTTGATAGTTTTTCCCGAATAGTTCTAATCCTTCGCGTTGGTAAATACGCATTGGATCTTCTTGTTGATAGTGACGCAAGCCGATGCCTTCTTTTAAGTGGGACATTTGTTCTAAATGTTTTACCCACATATTATTAATGAAACCAAGCATGACTTGAGGAATAGCCGCCATCATTTGTTCGTTGTCCGCAAAGCTTTCGACAACTGCTTTTAACTCTTTTACAGAAGGGTCAACAGCATCTAATAGCTTCGTAACTTTTGTTTCATCGCGGTCAATCGTAACAGGCGTTAAAAATAATGAGTTGACTGTTCTTTCCATCTTATCGAAATCCCATTCAGAAACATTTTTGTCCTCGGGTGCGTTATCTCGAACCGCAAAGTCAATTGTTTCATACATCATTCGAACTAGTAGTGGAAGAATATCTTCGTTTCTTAAAATGATATCGCGTAAGTCATAAACGATGCGGCGTTGGTCATTAATGACGTCATCCAGCTTTAAATTGTATTCACGCATAGCAAGGTGTGAACCTTCCACAATACGTTGTGTACGGTTAATTAGCTCAAGGACCTCTTTGTTTTCAATACGACCAACAACGTTTGTCGTCATTTTTTTACGGAATTTTTCTACCTCTTCTTTGGCGAAACGTTTGATCATATCATCTTCAAGAGAAAGGACGAATTGACTTTCACCATGGTCACCTTGACGACCAGAACGACCGCGCAACTGATTATCGACACGACGACTTTCATGCTTTTCTGTTCCAAGTACATATAAGCCACCTAAGTCTTCAACGCCATCGCCTAAAACGATATCGGTACCACGTCCGGCCATATTTGTCGCAACTGTAATACGATTTCTTTGTCCCGCTTGTGAAATTAATTCAACTTCCTGCTCAACCGTTTTCGCATTTAGGAGCTGGAAATCTAAGTTATGTTTCTTTAAATAGCTTGCCACTTTTTCAGATTGTAAAATAGAAGTTGTCCCGATTAAGACAGGCTGGCCTTTTTCATGTCGACGTATAACTTCTTGTACAACATGTTCGTATTTTTGATCCGTTGTTTCAAAGACTAAATCTGTTTGGTCAATACGTTTGCGTGGACGATTCGTCGGAATTTGAATAACGGACATCCCGTAAACTTCTAAAATTTCCTTTTCTTGCGTTTTCGCAGTACCTGTCATCCCTGATAATTTCGGGTACATACGGAAATAGTTTTGAATCGTAATTTGTGCTTGTGCTTTATTTTCTTCTGTAATCGTTACGTTTTCTTTCGCTTCAATCGCTTGGTGTAAGCCATCAGAAAGGGAACGACCTTCCATAATGCGTCCAGTGAACATATCCACAAGCTCAACTTTATCGTCACGAACGATGTAATCCACATCAAGCTCAAACATTACATGTGCACGTACTGCTTGGATGACGTAATGATAAAGCGTTTGGTGATCAAGATCGTATAAATTATCGATACCAAATGCAGCTTCAACCTTTTCGATTCCTTGATCCGTTAGGGAAGTCGCTTTTGTTTCGTCATCAAAATCATAGTCTTCTTCCATTTTGAAGCGCTTCGCAAGCATAGCTGCAATGCGGTGTAGCTCTTCATTTGCCCCCATTTTACCAGCGATAATTAATGGTGTTTTCGCCTCGTCGATTAAGACCGAGTCGACTTCATCAATGATAGCAAAGTGGTATGGACGCTGTACTTTATCAGCAATTGTGTATGCCATATTATCACGTAAATAATCAAAACCAAATTCCGTTCCGACACCGTACGTAATATCTGCATTGTACGCTTCTTTTTTAGCATCCGGCTCCATCATAGGAACGTTTAACCCAACAGTAAGGCCGAGGAAACGATGAATTTGTCCAATTTGCTCGAAGTCACGTTTCGCTAAATAATCATTTACCGTAATAACGTGAACGCCTTTACCTTCTAATGCTCGGACGTAAGATGGAAGAGAGGCAACTAATGTTTTCCCTTCACCTGTAGGCATTTCAGCGATATTTCCTTCTACTAGGACAAGCCCCCCGATTAATTGCACATCAAAATGGCGCATGTTTAAGACACGTTTTGAGGCTTCGCGAACAACAGCAAATGCATCAGGGATTATGGCTGTCAGTTCTTCACCTTTTTCTATACGTTCTTTAAATTGAAATGTCATATTTTGAAGCTCTTCATCCGACATCGGACTATAAATCGCTTCTAGTTTATTAATTTGTTCAACAGTTTTGTAGTATTTCTTTAGCTCTCGAGCACTCGTTTGCTCTTGATTGCGTTTAAAAATTGAGAACATGATTTTACGCTCCTTTAAAATGGCCTACTTTCATTTAGTAGACACTAGATTATTTTATCAAACTTTGTCTAGAAAGACCACCAGACGTTAGGGAAATATAAGAAAGTGTAGGAAATAGGTGTAGATTTTTTTAAATTATTCCAGCAGAAATCTCCTCGTTTTCTAAGCGGCGAGATAAATGCGGATTTTATTTCTATATTTTATTTATAGGACATGGTATACTTATGTTGAATACAAATGTAGATTTCATCAATTATGCCTCTGTATAATTGTGTCCGGTATTGGCCGGAAGAAGTTAAAACTATTTATTTTAAGGAGGATAGACATGATTTATGTGTCTTTAATCGTGGCGTTTTTAGCGTCCATTTTACTTACTCCGCTTGTGAAGCGTTTAGCTATTCGTATCGGTGCAGTGGATGCGCCAAACTATCGAAAAGTACATGCACGTATAATGCCGCGCCTTGGTGGACTGGCAATTTACGGTGCGTTTATGATCGGAATTATTTTATTAAAAGTTGTGACGGATTTTCAAAGTGATTATTTATATGCGATTTTAATTGCCGCATCAATCATTGTATTGACGGGTGTTATAGATGATATGCGTGAAATTTCTGCAAAGGCAAAGCTACTTGGGCAAATTGTTGCTGCGTGTATCGTTGTATTTGGCGGGGGGATTCACATTCAGGAGATTAACCTGCCATTCGGTGGGGAATTAACATTTGGATGGTTAGGCATTCCTTTGACGATTGTTTGGATTATCGGCATTACGAATGCGATTAACTTGATCGATGGTTTAGATGGTCTTGCAGCAGGTGTTTCGACAATTGCGTTAATAACATTAGCAGTAACTGCCATGCTTTTGGGGAATGGAATTGTAATTGCGATGGCGGCCATTTTAGCTGCGGCAACAATTGGTTTTTTATTTTTCAATTTCCACCCAGCGAAAATTTTCATGGGGGACACAGGCGCGCTATTTTTAGGATTTATGATTTCAGTATTAGCCCTTTTAGGATTTAAGAACGTTACGGTTATTGCTTTTGTTATCCCAGTGATTATGTTAGGTGTTCCAATTTCGGATACATTCTTTGCGATTG
Source organism: Solibacillus sp. R5-41 (assembly GCF_002736105.1). Lineage (NCBI taxonomy): Bacteria > Bacillati > Bacillota > Bacilli > Caryophanales > Caryophanaceae > Solibacillus > Solibacillus sp. R5-41. The sequence continues at coordinate 640,854 of NZ_CP024123.1, forward strand.
TACGTCGATTCCGAATGAAGCAAAAATGGTCGGATCCAGATAAATCACATTTACATCACCGTTTATTAGATTTAGGATTCTCGCATCGCCAAGTTGTATTATTAATTTACGCAATGGCAGGGATGTTCGGTTTAGTTTCGATCATCTTCTCAATGTCGAGTGTTTGGGGTGCAATCCTCATTATTACAGTATTGCTCGTAGCAATTGAGTTATTTGTAGAAATTATTGGACTAGCAGGTAAAAATTATAAACCTTTATTAAATTTAGTAAGAATCTTTAATAAATAACGAAAAACCGCTCACATTTTACTACGTGAGCGGTTTTTAATTTCGTAAAAGCTAACAATCAGTGGGGATGAAGTAAATTCCCCACGCGCTTCCAAAAAAAAATACCCTAAAGATTGGACTAATAAAGACTTTTCTTTAGGGTGTTTTTCATTTCATTATTGTACGCTGTTATTTGAATTATGTTCGGTTTGTGTGTGTTCAACATCTGATGAAGAATTAGAATTATTATCTGAAAGCTCTGTTGAATCAGGGATTAAACCAAGATGACTTTGTAAAATGTTTTTCGTTTCTTCTAACGATTCGTCCTTGAGTTTGTAATAATAAACCCCTGTTGACATATCATCGTAGCCTTCTAATGTTAATGTATCGATGCGTGGCATACCGTTTGATAAGTAGCTAAAGAATGATTTCATTTCATCAAAGGTCATGTCCGTTTTCATATTGTTGCCGACTGCCTCAAGTATCGCATCATATTTTGTAATGGAAGTAAATGATGCCGCTTTTGATGCAATTGCTTTAATGATTTCTTGCTGACGTTTACCACGTTCAATATCGCTATCTAACTTACGTGTACGAGCTAGAGCAAGTGCTTCACTACCATTTAATGTTTGTAATCCTGCCTCTAACTTAACCGTACGCTTATCGAACTCATCTAGCTCATTCAGTTTATATGGAACTTCTACTTCGATCCCACCTAAAGCATCCACGACATCGATAAATGCATGGAAATTCATACGTACATAATAATCGACTGGAATATCGAATAATTGCTCAACTGTTTCAATTGTTGCTAACGTACCGCCGTAAGCATGGGCGTGGTTAATTTTATCACGATAACCTACATGTGGAATGTAGACGTACGAGTCACGGGGAATACTTAAAAGTTTCACCGTTTTTGTTTTGTTATTTAATGTAGCAAGTAACAGTGCATCTGAACGAGAATGTTCTGCACCTTGTCCGCGTTTTTCACTGTCATCAACACCTAAAAATAAAATGGAAACATTATCTTGGGCAGGCTCTACTTTTACTTCACGATGCTCTGGAATTTCACGTTGATCAATTTTTTCAAAGGCACTGTCTGCAGCATGCTCAGCTTTTTTTGTTAAATACATCCCATAAGTGGCCGCGCAAATAAGGAACGATGATGCTAGGATTAGTGAAACTTTTAAAATAAGCGAAAGTTTTGATGAACCTTTTGCTTTTTTATGTTTACTTTTCATATTGATTCTCCTCTAGTTTAGGAATAATAGTATATCTATAATTGAGTAATTAACTTGCTTCAGCAGAAGTCCTCCACTTCTATAAGTGGGGAATGAATACCAAGTATGGCTATAATTCAGTGGGGGTTCAAACCCCGGCTGAATAGTGGAACTCTGGATAAGCAAAGGCTAAAACGTCACGTCCTGTGACAACGCCTTTGTGATCAACGTCGTGTTGACCCGCGTCCTGCGGCAACGCTTGAGTGACCAACGTCCTGTTGGCCCAAAGCCCCCGGTTGATGTCGCAGATTTTTAAAGGAGTTTTTAGAGCAAGCTCGAAAAAAATCTGGACGCAATTACGCCGAGGCGTAATTGATTAATCTGTAAATTTGCAATCTAATATATTATACTACTAGGAACTTTGAACGTAAATTAAAAGATGTCTATTAACCTCGAAGAAACTCGATAAATTGTGCATCTCCACGAGTTGTCGAAGCTTGACCGTTTGTGAGCTCCGTCATCCATTCGATAAATTTTTCTTCCTCTTCTTTCAACACAAAAACAAAAATTTCAACATTTTCGGCATAATCAATCGTTTGCAAGCTGTAGTGAGAGTCACGAATTTCATTTTCGACTTTGCCAAGCCAACCATAATCAATTGTGACTTTCATTAAATAATGCAATTTTCGTTCTACGACTTGTGACGCAATAATTCCCTCTGTTGTCGCTTTTCCATAGGCACGGATGAGGCCACCCCCACCGAGCTTAATCCCGCCAAAATAACGTGTAACAACAACAACTGTATCTTTAAGACCTTGTTTTTTTAGTACTTCTAACATAGGAACGCCGGCTGTGCCACTAGGTTCCCCATCGTCATTGGCCTTTTGGATGTGGTCGTGCTCTCCAATCATATAGCATGAGCAATTATGAGTTGCATTTGCGTGAAGTTTCTTTATTTTGTCGATAAAAAGAAGTGCTTCTTCCTCAGTTTCAGCACGGTCAATATAGGTGATAAAACGTGACTTTGAGATGATTATTTCAGACTCACCATAGCCTTTGACAGTAAAATAGTTATTTCTCATTATGAAATCTCCTTTAATTTACATGAAATGACTTAATTTGTAGTTACAAAATAACTTAAAAAATGTTTTAATAATGTTATAATAGTTAAGTATTATAGTATAAATTGAATAAAAAGATAGAGTTAACTTGTTTCAGCAAGGAACAAGTTAGCGCCCCGGCGGAGGTCATAGATTTTTAAAAGGAGCTTTTTCAAGCGTGCTAGACAAAATCTAGACTAGAGTTCGTTGAGGTGTTATTGATAAACATTCAATAGTATGAGGGTGGGAAAAGCATTGTTTCCGAATGATAAAATCGATATAGCCTCGCTGGATGTAATTTTTAATCGAATGTTAGAAACCATTACTAATTCTAAAGATGATATTTTTATTATAAGCGAACAAAGTCGTAGGAACTTCGAAAATATGCAAAACGAGCTCGAAATTGTCCGAAAAGAAATTAGTATACTAATTGATGAAAGTGATAATTTAGAAAAAATGTTGCAAATATCTCGCCAACGACTTGCGATTGTCAGCAAAACTTTCAATGATCAAACAGAAGAACAAGTACGAGTGGCCTATGAAAATACGAATAAAATACATTTGGAAGTATTGCTTTGTCGTGAACGTGAAGGGCAATTAAGAAATAAACGTGACGATTTAGAAAGACGTATGAAAGCACTTTATGATACGATTGAACGAGCGGACCACATTGTAAATCAAGTAAATGTAGTAATTAATTATTTGACGACCGATTTAAAAGATGTTAGTGCAGCATTAGAGCAAGCGAAAATTAAGCAAGATTTTGGGATTCGTATTATTGCAGCTCAAGAGGAAGAACGGAAGCGTTTATCTCGAGAAATTCATGACGGTCCAGCGCAAATGATGGCGAATGTTTTGATGCGTTCCAACTTAATCGACCGTACTTACCGTGAAAAAGGAATAGACGCCGCACTTCAAGAACTGAGCGATTTAAAAATGAATGTCCGCAATGCTTTATACGAGGTAAGACGGATTATTTATGATTTACGACCAATGGCACTTGATGATTTGGGCATCGTCCCAACATTGAAAAAATATTTATCTACTGTTATGGAATATAATCCAGAGGTCGATATACAATTTGTATCGTATAACAATGAACATCGAATTTCCTCAAATTATGAGGTCTCCATTTTCCGATTAGTTCAAGAGAGTGTGAATAATGCTTTAAAGCATGCTAACCCTCGTGTCATTACGGTAAAACTTGAGTGGCTACGCAACCATATTAATATCGTTGTCAAAGACGATGGCAGTGGCTTTAATATGGAAGATGTGAAAGAAGATTCGTTTGGGATTCTTGGGATGAGAGAGCGGATTGATTTATTAAAAGGATCTATTGAGATTAATAGCTCAGTTGGTAACGGAACATTGATCATATTCAAAGTTCCCTACCCAAATAATAATGAAGGAATCTTATCTTAATTCAGTCGCCTAAACGCCGACTGAATTAAGATAAAGCACCCGGCGGATGAAGGATTTTGAAAGGAGTCAATTGTGCAAGCACAATTCAAAATCCTGACGCAATTATGCCGAGGCATATTTGATAAATGGAAACCAAGCAATGAGAAATCAAGGAGGTAGAAAAATGACGAAAATTATAATTGTGGATGATCACCAATTATTCCGTGAAGGCGTTAAGCGAATTTTAGATTTTGAGGATTCGTTTGAGGTAGTAGCAGAGGGCGATGATGGCTCGGATGTAGTAAGCCTATACGCTAATAATTTACCAGATGTTTGTACTGATGGATATTAATATGCCTAGAAAAAATGGGGTAGAAGCAACAGCTGATTTAGTGAGCGAATTTCCAGACGCGAAAGTAATGGTTCTTTCCATCCATGACGATGAATCGTATGTAACACATGCATTAAAATCAGGTGCATTAGGTTATATGTTAAAAGAAATGGATGCAGATGAAATCGTTGATGCAATTAAGGTGGTTTCAAACGGAGGTTCTTATTTACATCCGAAAGTAACGAAAAACTTAGTTGCAGAATTCCGCCGCTTATCTGAGCATGAAAATAAAGGGAATTTCCACCAAACAGAAATTCGCCGTCCATTCCACTTACTAACTAAGCGTGAATGTGAAGTATTGCAATTATTAACAGATGGTCAATCAAACCGTACAATTGGTGAAACATTATTCATCTCTGAAAAAACGGTTAAAAACCATGTTTCAAGCATTTTACAAAAAATGAACGTAAATGACCGTACACAAGCCGTTGTGACAGCGATCAAAAACGGCTGGGTAGAAGTACGATAATTTTAGAAAATAGCCAACTTAAAATAAGAAGGCATGAAAATAATTAACCAGTAGATGGACGAATTGTCGTTTGTTTACTGGTTTTTTGTTGTTCGGGCGGAAAATATCAGTAGTACTTATGGGCAAACAGATAGAATTAGATAGGTGATGGATAGAATACCAAATGTGACGGATAGAACAACATTTCACACAGAGCTCTGCGAAAATTCACAAAAATAAGGGACAGTAGACTTTTGAAATGGGGGCTTTTAGATAAAAATATTAATTTTCCATCCATTAAGGAAACACATTCTAAAAAAGTTCGTCATATATTTCTGTCTACACACAAGTCCTTATATCTTTATTCAGTGGATGTTCAAATACCCACTGGACGCAATTCCGCCAAGGCTTATTTGATCACATAGGATTTTTGATAATTCTATGCTAAAATGTTTTCCAGGAGGGTTATACATCTATGAAAAAATGGTTTATAGCAGTAATATCACTACTTGTACTCACGGCATGTGGGAATGAAGAAATAGAAGACGAAACAGTTGGCTTTGAAATATTAGGGGACACGATTCAAGAAGCATCGGATGTTCCGGAACAAGAAAAAATTGAAATACTATCAGCTTTTGAAGATTATATCGCAGCTTTTAATGAAAAGGATTTAGAACGTTATAAAAACATTATTTCTAAAAATGCAGAAGGCTTTAAATATGAGGACGATATTCAGGCAATAACGGAAGTCTTTAAACAATATGATGTCAATCGTGTAGCGGAAGATGTGACGATTGTGAAATATAAAGAGGGAGAGGCACAAGTTTTTTCTACCTTAAAAACACAAACAAAAGAATTAAAAACAGGTGCTGAATTAGCGGGTGATGGCCGACAAGTAACGGTTTTTGTAAAAGAAGATCAATGGAAAGTTTCAAGTATTTACTATATTGGTAATGAATAAAAATTGACAGGCGTCTTGTATGTTTCATGCAAGATGTTTTTTTCATATAGCAAAATAAATTTGGGATGAAAATAATCAAGAATGGCTACGCATATTTTCATTCACAATTTTATAGACATACGGTAAGATAGTGAACATAGGAGAGTGGGAGAGTAATGAAGACTGCGGTTGTTACAGATAGTACAGCATATTTAACTAAAGAAGAACGCCAACAATATAATGTTCATATGATTCCATTGGGTGTAAATATTGAGGGTACAGTTTATGATGAAGAAATATCGATTACAGCTTCAGAGTTTTATGATCGTGTGCGCGGTGCAAAAGAGTTTCCGAAAACGACGCAGCCACCGATTGGTAAATTTGTAGAGATTTTTGAAACATTAGCAAAAGATTATGATGAGGTCGTAACACTGCATTTATCCAGTGGGATTAGTGGTACTTATCAAGGTGCAGTACAAGCCGGTGATATGGTAGAAAACATCAATGTTCACGCTTTTGATACAGAAATTGCTTGTTATGTACAAGGGTTTTATGTAAAAGAGGCCGCTAAGCTTGCTGCACAAGGCGCATCAGGGCAAAAAATTATGGCGCATTTAGAAGAGTTAAAAAAGACGATGGGCGCTTACTTTATTGTAGATGACTTAGGCCATTTGCAGCGCGGCGGAAGACTTTCGGCGGCGGCAGCATTAATCGGCGGTTTACTTCAAGTAAAGCCAATCCTTCACTTCCAAGACAAAGTGATTGTTCCATTCGAAAAAATTCGTACACGCAAAAAAGCATTACGAAAAGTAGAAGATCAGCTCATTTTAGCAATCGAAAAACATGGTGCATTACAGGCAACGGTTATTCATGGTAATTGTGAAGCAGAAGCGCGTGAATGGATGGAAACTTTAGCGAAAAGCTATCCTTCCGTTGACTTCACGTTAAGCTATTTCGGACCAGTAATCGGGACGCATTTAGGTGAAGGTGCCCTTGCTTTAGGTTGGTTAAAGAAATAATAGAAATGAACAGCAGTCACTACAATGAAATGTAGTGGCTGTTTTTTCAACCTAGATAACTCGCGATTTTGAAGGCTTTATCCTGGTAATCCTGAATAATAGACAATTATCATGCGTTAATGGACAATCGGCCTCCATTTATAGACAATTTACAGTCATTAATAGCCAAACCACGACCGTTAACGACCCCAATTTTATGTAGTTAATAGACAATCACTGATTTAATAGACAATTTCGCAATATTAATAGACATTTCCAACCATTTTATGGACAATCTAGCCACATCATTACCTGCAGAGCCAGCCTAACCCAATCCCACATTAATAAAAATCCCTAAATAAGAAAGGACCCCCAATTTGAACAAAAAAATAAAAACTCCTCCAATGACTCACCACTACAAAGGACTAATCGTTGAGCCGCAAATTCGAAATTTTTTCACAGGACGCATTTGGTCGCGCCGTGAAACACCCTTTCCTAAAGAAAAAATCAACACGTACATCCAACATCACTTTTTCGAAGTACTCCAAGCAGTGTTAGACAAGCCTGTACGACAATGTCGCCGCTGCTTAAACAAAAATAGCCGGAAATTCGTGTCATTTCATTGCGCAAAATGCCAAAAAATCTGCCATTATTGCCGCCATTGCATTACGATGGGGCGCATGTGCAGCTGTGATGAATTATTACTTTGGAAAAATGAACAACCCCAAAAAACAAACAAATCCCATACCTTTAACTGGCAAGGCCAATTAACGAAAAACCAAGCGCGAGCCGCACAGGAATTAACAGCAAGCATTCTACAAAAAAACAACCACCTGATTAGCGCAGTTTGTGGCGCTGGAAAAACAGAAATGCTCTTTCCCGCAGTGTTTGAAGCGTTGCAATTAGGCAAGCGCGTTTGCATTGCAACCCCTCGAACAGATGTTGTTCTAGAATTATTCCCACGTTTTCAACAAGTTTTCCCTAAAACGTGCATTCACGCTTATTATGGCAATGCGCCACAGCAACAAGGCTTTGCGCAATTAGTGCTTGCTACGACACATCAGCTGTATCGCTTTGAAAATACCTTTGATGTAATGATTGTTGATGAAGCGGACGCCTTTCCGTATACGATGGATGAAGCGCTCGAGCAAGCCGTCATTAAAGCGAAAAAGAAAGAGGGACCGACAGCTTATGTGACCGCAACACCTTCCGCAGCTTTATTATCGAAAAAAACAAAGGAGCGATGGGGCTATTCCTTTATTGCGCGCCGATTTCATGGGCAGCCATTACCGATTCCGACCTTTCAAGCCCTATGGAATTATGAAAAAACATTTCAAAAAGGGAAGATACCAGTGAAATTATTAAACTGGCTCGAGCAAAAACTAGCAAAACATGAACCATTCCTTATTTTCTTCCCTACAATTGATTTAATGGACAAGGCCATTCCGCTATTTCAACAAATCGATGCGTCCATTGCGAGTGTTCATGCGGAAGATGCTTCGAGAAAAGAGAAGGTATTAGAGTTGCGTAATGTACAAAGAAAAGGACTATTGACGACGACGATATTAGAGCGTGGCATTACGATAAAAAATGTACAGGTTGCCGTTGTTGGTGCGGAAAGTCCAGTTTTTACTGCAAGTGCGCTCATTCAAATTAGTGGTCGCGTTGGGCGGAATAAAGACTTTCCTAATGGCGATATTGTATTTTTTCATCATGGCATCACAGCGGAAATGGATTTAGCGAAAAAACGGATGCTCGATTTCAATAGACAGCCGCAATAGGAGGCGCGGATGCAACAAAAAATTACGAACTGCTTATTGTGTGAAAGGCCGTTACATTTAACATTTGGTTGGAAGGATTTATTTAAGAAGGAATTGCCTAAAACGATATGCCAACGCTGTGAAGAGAAATTTCAACGGATTGAGGAGCAGGAAGAAAATGAAGTGATTTCTTTATTTCATTATAATGAAGCAATGAAGGACTTTTTGCACCGCTATAAATTTTTACATGATGTCCTTCTTGCGCACGTATTTAATCAAACGCTACAGCACCATTTAATAAATGAAAAATCCATCATTGTGCCGATTCCTATGCATAGCGAAAGTTTAAAAAAACGAACTTTTGCCCATGTGGATGAATTATTAAAAGCTGCCCACATTCCTTTTGAACATCATTTAATTAAAGTAACTACGGAACAACAGTCTTTAAAATCTCGTCAAGAAAGGCTGCAAACCCCACAGCTTTTCGAAGTCATCGAAAATTCAAAAATAAGGAATCAAACTATTTTATTAATTGACGATATTTATACTACAGGGACAACGATGCAGCATGCTAAAAAGGTATTGGAGGAAGCAGGGGCAACAGATGTCCGTGCATTCACGCTAATTCATGGCTAGGAAATGAAAAACAATACCGTGCAATGATTTGTTTTTGATGTATAATAACAGCTAAATAATAGGTTCGAAATTGATGGGAGCGATAAATATGGCAGAGTTAAGAAATTGCCCTATGTGTGACGAGTTTTTTAATTACACAGGTTTACGGGAAGTTTGCCACAAGTGTGCGTTAAAGGAAGAAGATATGTATCAAGTCGTGTACCGTTTTTTACGTAAGCGTGAAAATCGTGCAGCGAATGTTGACCGCATAGAAGAAGCGACTGGGGTTGATCGTGATTTACTTTATAAATGGGTGCGAAAAGGGAAATTGCATCCAGCCGTATTCCCGAACTTAGGTTACCCTTGTGATAATTGCGGGCATTTGACGACAAAGGGTAAACTTTGCGAGGCGTGTCAGGGAAGTTTGAAATCAGATTTAAGAACATTTGAAGCGGCGAAGGATTTCCGCGACGAAATAGTTAACCGCGACCGTGGCACGTATTTGGCAGATAAAAGGAAAAGATAATCTCGAATCGAAGTCAATCATGGCTTCGATTTTTTCCTTTTTTTGTACAATTCAATAACTGGACGCAAGCATATAAAGACATGCATAATTGACTTTGTAATAAAAAATAGAGGCTAAAAATTACCACAAAATTTAATCCTAAATCTGCAATATGGAAAGAAATTGTATGCTTTTTTTGAGTGAAACGTAAACAATTTAATGATACAGTCGAAATATTAAATAGTGAGTACAGATGAAAAAAATTAGGGAGGTATAAACGATGAAGATTAATCCAATTGGCATCCAGGCAATCAATTCTTATAAAAATCAAGCGCGCTCGGTAAATAATCCGAAAACAAATCAATCTTTTGCAGATCAAATTGAGATTTCGTTAAAAGCAAAAGAAATGCAAGGCACATCTACTTATGCAAATGAACGAGCAGATCGCGTGCAAAAGTTAAAAGAAGAAATTCAATCAGGCACTTATAAAGTCGATGCACGTCAAGTAGCAGAAGATATGTTGAAATACTATCGCCGTTAAGCAGTAAAAAGTACAAAATGAATCGTTCAAGTAAGGGAGAGCTATTATCTTTATGTCTATAACAACCATTGTCGCAACGCTCGAAAAGCTTGAGAAGATGCACAAAAGCTTACTCGAATTAGCGGTTGCGAAAACAGATTATATAAAGCAAGGCGATATGGAAAAGCTCGATCAAATCATTAAAAATGAGCAAGCACATATAGCGGCAATTGATACACTTGAGCAACAGCGTCAGTCGATGGTAACGGATTACCTAAGAGCAAAAGGAATTGCTTTCACTGACATTCCAACTGTAGCTGATGTGATTGATGCAGCTAAATCAACGGGATCTGCTGAAGCATTAATCGATGTTCGCGGGCGTCTAATAGAAGTATTAGATAAGCTTAAAAATCAAAATGACTTAAATCAAAAAATGGTATTCAACTCATTGCAAATGATTAATATTACTCTAGATGCAATGCGCCCACGCCAACAAGAACAGTTTAATTACTCTGGAGCAGATGTACGCGGGCAATCGAATATCAACAAAAAATCGTTCACTGAATTCAGGGCGTAAAGCGTGTAATGGATAGCACCACCGACATCGTTTCTTTCGGTGGCTATCCACATGCCTTTTGTCGCCAGTAAAACATACAATGGATTTAAATTAAGGGAGGCAAATTTTATGCGCTCAACATTTATGGGGCTTGAAGCAAGTAAGCGTGGATTACATACACAACAAAGTGCGCTTTATACAACAGGACACAATATTTCAAATGCCAACACACTTGGCTATACTCGCCAACGCGTGAACATGGAAACAACACCAGGGTTTCCTGGAAGTGGGTTGAATACTGGAAAAACAGCAGGTCATATCGGAACGGGGGTTCAAGCACATTCGGTTCAACGTATGCGAGATGAGTTTATCGATCGTCAATTCCGTCAAGAAACAAATAAATTAGGCTACTGGCAATCAACGACAAAATCAATTTCTCAAATGGAAGACATTATGTCAGAGCCATCTGAATTTGGTCTTAATCAAGGGTTCACTGAATTTTGGAAGTCAATGGAGGATGTTGTGTCGAATCCAAAAGATACAGCAGCTCGCCAAGTAATGCTATCTAAAGGTCAAGGTTTAGCTGAATCATTCAACTATATTGATAAACAATTAAAGCTCATTCAAGGAAATATCGGTAATGAGATTAACGTCAATACAAAAACGGTCAACTCCTTATTAAAGCAAATTGCTGACTTGAACCAACAAATTCAAACAGTAGAGCCAAATGGCTACATGCCAAATGACCTTTACGATGAACGAGATGTTTTATTAGATAAATTAAACGAGTTAATCCCGGTTTCAGTTTCGTTCGAAAAATCAGGTGGAAATGCACTAGACATCGCAGAAGGAAGCATGACGATTAAGTTTAAACCTGTAAATGGTCAAGAAATTACACTTGTGCAAGGAAGAGATTTTGCACATTTAAACCCAATGGACTCAAAAGGAAAAGTGATTGATGGCGATGTTGATGACACAACAACAGACGGCTATAACGAGTTCCAAGGCTTTGCGATTTCAGGCATAGGTCATCCACCAACAGAATCAACAACAGTGAATGTTACATACGCAAATTTAGAGTCAAGTAAAGGGAAATTAGCCGCATTAGTCGATGCATTTGGCCATAGTGGTGGCAAAGGCTTATACCCAGAAATGCTAAAAAAGCTGGACGGATTAGCAGCGACATTTATAAAAGAGTTCAATGCAGTGCATAGCAAGGGTGTTGGCTTAGATGGTTCAACAGGCTTAGACTTCTTCTCAGGCACATCTGCAAAGGATATTAAAGTTGCTCTTGATAAACCAGAGCAAATTGCTGCATCGGATACAAATGGCGAAGAAGGTAACAATAAGAATATTTTGGAGCTATCGAAGCTTCAGTCGAAAGTTCTGAACGACTTACAAGGTGGAACATTCCAAACTTACTATAAATCATTGGTAGGAGATATAGGGGTTAAGGGGGAGCAAGCGGTTAAGCTAGAGTTCAACTCAGGGACGCTACAATTACAAATCGCCAACAACCGTGCTTCACATAACTCGGTTTCACTTGACGAAGAAATGACCAATATGATTACATTCCAGCAAGCTTATAATGCCAACGCTCGTATGATCACAGTAGTCGATGAAACACTCGATAAAATTATTAATGGCATGGGCCGAGTAGGATTATAATATCAACTTAGATTAAACAACTTTTACGTTTTACTATGAAAGGGGAATGACAATGCGCGTTACACAATCAATGTTATCGAGTAATATGCTCCGTAACTTAAATAATAGCTACGGAAAAATGTCAAAATACCAAGAACAATTACAATCTGGAAAGCTTGTAAACCGTCCCTCCGATGACCCGGTAATTGCAGTAAAAGGAATGGGCTACCGAGTGGATTTAGATAAAAATGTACAATTCCAACGCAATATTGGAGAGGCACATAGTTGGCTTGATTCTACTGATGAATCTCTTGGTCAAGTTGGCGAGGCACTTAAGCGTGTTAAGGAATTAATCGTTCAAGCTGCGAATGATACGAATACACCAGAAGATCGTCAAAAAATTAATGCAGAGATTTCACAAATTAAAAATCAATTACAAGATATCGGAAATTCAAAGATTGGCGAGAATTATATTTTCTCAGGAACGCATACAAATCAACCTTTATATAAAGATGGTTTACCAAACCCGGATGCGACTTTAACACAAAAAGGATTAGGCGAAAAGATTGAAATTAACGTTTTTGATGGTATAAATATGCAGATTAATACTAATGGAAACGATTTGTTTAAAGATATTGATAGCTTCATGGGGAAACTGGAAACAATTTTAAATGATCCTGCAATGACTGGGAAAGATATAGGGGAAGCATTAGGTGCAACGATTACAGATGGCACGAGTACGATACCTGGTTTAGATGCATTAACTGAAAAAACACTCACGTTACGTGCAGAAGTAGGCGCACGTCAAAATCGTGTTGAGATGATGGAAAATCGCCTATCTCTTCAAGAAGTAAACGTAACAAAGCAAATGTCCCAAAATGAAGATACAGACTTTGCTAAAACGATTACAGACATGGTTACGCAAGAGTCGCTTCACCAAGCCGCTTTATCAGTAGGTGCGAAAGTAATTCAAACTACATTAGTTGATTTTATAAGATAATAATAAAGCGTTTGGACCCGTTCCAAGCGCTTTTCTTGAAAAAAAATAGTTATTAAAGGGAGGGAAATGGATGCGAATCCCACAAATTCAAATTACGACAACCGATATTAATATGGATTGGAATATCTCAAAATCAAGGCAGGTCATTAAGCAACCACAAGCAGATTTAAAAATATCGCAGCCAGCAGCAACGCTCGAAATTAAAACAACAAATGCGAAACTCGATATTAACATGGATCAAATGTGGCGCGATTTAGGATTAAAGCCTTCAGGAGAGATGATTTCCGAGTATGCCCAAAAAGGGAAACAAGGTGCGTTACAAGGAATCGCGCGAAGAGTCAGTGAAGGATATCAGCTAATGAAAGGCGCAGGACGTGGCCAAGAAGGGATGACGATTCCGCAAATTGCCAAGCAAAATCACGGTCCACAACGTCCCGGTCCTTATAATATTAAATTTATTCCTTCAATCGGCTCGGTAAAAGTTAATATTACGCCAGGAACAACCGATGTAAATATTCAGCGCAATGCACCTAAAATTGACGTCCAAGTGAACAAACCAATCCATCAATATACACCTGGAAAAGTAACTGGTACAATGATGCAAAGACCGGACGTACAAATTGACGTGATCGGATAAAAGGAGCCTTAAAAATGAACATTGAAACTAAATTTTTAGGTGAAGTAGAAATTCAACAATCAGAAATTTTAACATTTGAACAAGGTTTACCGGGTTTTCCGGATTATACGAAATACATTTTAATAGGTCTCGATGCAGATTTGCCCCTAGCCCTGTTACAATCAATTGATGCCGCAGAAATGGGCTTCGTCGTCGCGTACCCATATGCGTTTAATAATGAATACGCCTTTGATATTAGCGAGGAAGATAAAAAACAATTGCAAATTAATCATGCAGACGATGTCATTACGTATGCGATTGTGACATTAAAAGAGGACTTCCCTGAATCAACAATGAATTTATTAGCACCAGTAATCGTCAATACGAAAACAAAATTAGGGAAGCAAATCGTCCTACATGATAGTGAAAAATATCCGTTACGCTGCAAACTAGGCACGTTTGAAGGAAGTGCTTTATAAATGCTAGTACTATCCCGAAAAAAAGGTGAAACGATTATGATTGGTGACCAAATTGAAGTGAAAATTCTTTCCATCGATGGCGATCAAGTAAAGCTCGGCATCGTCGCACCAAAATCAGTCAAAGTCCACCGCTCAGAAATTTTCGACGCCATTCAAGCACAGAATAAAGAAGCGCTTGGTGGAACTATTCCGGACTTTATGAAGCAATTGAAGAAGAATTAATTTTGTCCTCTCTACTTATTAAAATAGTAGGGAGTTTTTTGATAGGGAAAATTCGAGCGGCATGCGCGGATCCTCTACGTAAAAATTCTATATGGAAAAAATGTTAGTTATTTTTAATGTTTAAAATGGTGGATAGTCAAAATTGATATACGACTTAAATATAAATATGTGCCAATCGATACGAAAGTCCTTTTTAGCACTTATTTTAAGATATGTTGTATATCGAATTAGATAAATGAGATAAATACGAATTTTTTTATTGTGATTAAAGTTTTCGGGTGAAACAAAATGGTTCTCAAATTTATATTTGAATGCAAAAGGCTTGATACATAGAGGGACATGGGGTTAACTGTGGAACAATCAGGGGTTTTTAGTTAAGGGTTAAGAATAGCTGGATTTAATTAGATACTTGGTTTTGGGGCGGAAAGGGGTTGTGATGCTAATGAAGATTCTTACAGAGGTAAAACTTACACAGCAGCACGATTTTTTACTGCCAGAAAAAATATTTAAAAAAGTTAAATAAAAGATTAAACATTTCAAAACCGCTAACGATATATATAGTGTAAGGCAGGGGGAATCCCCCGAGCCGTACTCCCAACAAGGATGTCGGGAGAAAAAACATTCAAGGAGGAATTCCAAATGAGAATTCAACATAACATTTCAGCTTTAAACACACACCGTAACCTTGGCTTCAACAATGCTCAATCTTCTAAAAACCTTGAGAAATTATCTTCTGGTTTCAAAATCAACCGTGCTGGCGATGACGCTGCTGGTTTAGCAATCTCTGAAAAAATGCGCGGACAAATCCGTGGTCTTGATATGGCTACGAAAAACGCTCAAGATTCAATCTCTTTAATCCAAACTGCTGAGGGTGCTCTTAACGAAACACACTCAATTTTACAACGTATGCGTGAATTAGCAGTACAATCTTCGAATGATACAAACGTATCTTCAGACCGTGCAGATTTACAAAAAGAAATCGACGCATTATCATCAGAAATCACTCGTATTTCTACAGATACTGAGTTCAACACGCAAAAATTATTAAATGGTTCATTTAAAGGGAAGACATTCCATATTGGTGCGAATGAAAAGCAAAACATTAAACTTTCAATCGGTAATATGGGCGCATCTGCATTAAAAGTAAGCAATATTAAAATTTCAACTCAATCAGCTGCTGATAAAGCAATTACAACGATTAATGATGCATTAAAAACAGTTTCAGCTACTCGTTCAGATTTAGGTGCTGTTCAAAACCGTTTAGAGCACACAATCAATAACTTAGGTGCTACTTCTGAAAACTTAACAGCTGCTGAATCACGTATCCGTGATACAGATATGGCAAAAGAGATGATGGGCTTCACGAAGAACAACATCTTAATGCAAGCTGCTCAATCTATGCTAGCGCAAGCTAACCAACAGCCACAAGGCGTATTACAATTATTAGGTTAATAAATAAGTAGTTAATTTAATAATTAATTTTAATAAAGGAATCCATTCGATTATTTGAGTGGATTCCTTTATTTTTATCTGATTTTGACGATAAAAGGAGAGAGGTGAAAGTATTTGTCTAAATATCATATTGAATATTTACCAACAAAAAACAATTTAAAAACAGTAATTGTTAATGGATTTTTACTACATAGTAAATACAATCCTATTCAAGAGTCAACTAGAATTATTGAGAAAGAATTTGAACCCAATGTTGTTCACGTATTATTTGGTTACGGATTAGGTTATATAGCAGAAACATTGAGTAGGAAAATAAATGATCCTTCAAAATTAATCATAATAGATCCAATTTATTCGTTATTGCAAGAAAGTAAAGAGGGGTTAAACGTTATTTCACAGTTTGATATGTTTGAGTTTGAAGCAACGATTGAAATAGCACTAAAAGGTTTTAATAAGAAGGTAAAGGTTATTTGTTCTCCAAATTATGATAAAATACTTCCAAAGGAATTTTCGGAGCTTTTAAAAGTCATAAAAGATGTACAAATGTCTAACGTAGTGAATGAAAATACGTTAAGAATATTTGCGGATTCATGGCAGGAAAATTATATTCACAATTTACTAAATTTATATCGTAACAATTCATTGAGTAAACTTCAAAAAAAATATTCATGCCCAGTAGTTGTCGCTTCTGGTGGACCATCTTTAACAAAACAATTACCTTACCTAAAGAAAATGCAAGATCATGTAATAATTATTGCGGCAGGGTCAACGATTAATTCGCTTTTAAACAATAAAATTGAACCGGATTATATTGTGACGGTAGACGGTTCTATTGCGAATTACAATCATTTTAAAGGTATAAAAAATATTAAATCGAAATTAATTTATGCAATGACAAGCCATTATAAGATTCAAGAAGATTTTGTAAATGAAAAATATGCTTTTGTAGATTTTTGGAATACTGACTGCAAAGAACACATAAAAGGAATTTTTTCAATCGAATTACCACTTATAATGGGAGGTGGATCTGTTGCCAATTTCGCTTTTTCGATAGCAACCTATTTATCGACAGGACCAATAGCGATGATAGGTCAAGATTTAGCTTATACGGATAATAAATCCCATGCGGAAAGTAATAAGTATTTTAGAGAAATTGATAAAAATTTTAGTAATGAAAGAGAACTATTTGAAGTGCCTGGTTATAATGGAGATAAGGTTCTAACTGATTATGTCTTTTTATCAATGAAAAAAAGCTTCGAGGCATTGAATAAGCAGAGTAATCATGAAGCTGAAATTTATAATTGTACAGAAGGTGGAGCGGAGATTGAAGGGATGGATCAATTGCCATTTGGTAATTTCTGTGAGAAGTATGTTGATGATCAATCGCAAGTAATTAAGGACGTTGAAAATAGTCATTCGAATATGGATTTCCTGAATTTTATAAAGATAATGGATGATCATATTAATAGTTATAATGATTTAATAAAGGAATTAAAGTTGGCGCTAAAGATATTAAATCAAAATAAATCAAATATATCTTTTGAAATGAAAACGTTAAATAAATTAAATAAAATAGATGAAATTTTAAAAGTAAAATTTGAGCAAATATCATTAAGCTATATTACAAATCCAATTACTTTAGATGTTTTGAGAAATTATGAACCACCTCTGAATGAAAGTTCGAGGGATACATATAAAAGGGTATATAATCAAAACAAAGAATTATATTCAAGATTGTTGGAAGCAATCGAAAAAACTAAAAAATATACTCTAGATGTAATAGAAAAGGCAAGATCATTATAAAAGTGAGGTAAGAAAAATGGATAACTTAATCATTGAAACGATTGAAAGCTATAATATGTATGTGGAAAAAGTGCCTGTTGGGGCAGAATATATTGCGAACAGTTTAAGAGAAGATAATGTGAATGAAGCATTAAAAGCAATTAAAGACTTTTCAGAGGGGATTCTTTGGCTTTCAGAAGCAAGTAAATTGTTGAAGGTTAATGGTGTGACGGCTAATTTAAATATCGAGAAAATACAAGAATTTTTGATTGAAATAAATAATGGTTTAGAAATACAGGACTATGTACTTGTAGCAGATATGTTTGAATATGAAATTGCCCCATTTTTTCTTGAATTAGAACAGGTAGTAGGTCCGGTACAGTAAGTTGCATTGGCAGGTAAGTACAGCAAAAAATGGTGAGGCAACATTGCAGTTAAATAATGTCGCTATTTATAGTAAATATCGTCCGAGTGAAGATGCCAATCGATGGGTAATTGCCGAGATACATCCAGACGTATCACATTATCTTTTAATAGGCCTAGGTTTAGGTTATCATTTACAAGTATTGGATGATATGGTAGATGGAAAGAGAATAACGGTTTACTATTTTGATCAAGAAGAGTATACCTTATTTAAGGAAAATAGTAATGAAACTTGGTGGCAGCAAAGTCATATTCAAATAGTCAATGATTTAAACGGAATTGACTTTGATGATATGCAACTATTATTACCAAATGCATGGTTGAAGGCTATTGGTGAAAAGCACCCTTTATTTAGTTTGTTAGAGGTAATAAAAATAAATCAAGTGTCCTATAAAAAGAATGCTGTTAAAATGCTAGAAAATTTCAAGCACAATAGCGCATTGGGGGACGAAACAATAAAGGTAGAACAACAAAATAGATTGGCGTGTTTAGTAGCAGCTGGACCGTCTTTAAATAATACAGTTGAATGGCTAAAAGTACACCAAAAGGATGTTGATATATTCGTTGTAGGAGCAGCCTTGAAAATGCTAATAGCAAATGGCGTGCGACCTAAAGCCGCCGTTTTATCAGATGCTAACGATGTTACAATTGCTCAATTTATAGATGGTCACTTTAGTGGTGAGTTGTATTATTTGAGTACTGCAAATAGTAAAAGTATATTGTTGCATGGTGGAAAACGAACGATTCTTTATCAACAAGGTTATAAATTGGCCGAGCAAGAAGCTGAAAAACGTCATGCATCATTAATTGAAACAGGTGGATCAGTAGGTACAACGACATTTAGTTTGCTGGAACAATTAGGTTACGAACGAATAGTACTATTTGGTCAAGATTTGGGCTTCGCTGAGGACAATACGCATGCAATATTATCAACATCTGGAAGAGATGCTTCTACTGACCTATTCCTTCGAAAAATAGAAGCAAATGACGGAAGTGAAATAAATACTTCGGCAATGTTTCAAGTTTTTTTGTCTTGGTATAATGAAAAGATGGAGAAAACAAAAGTTAAAGTATTTAATACAGCCGTTAAAGGAGCAAAAATCAATAATGTTCCCTTAATAAATGAAGTAGAATTTACTGAGCTCATTTCGCACTAAATTTAGTAAACAGAAGTAAAGGGTGAAGAATGTTGGGAAAGAAAATTTTAGTAACCGGAGCTGACGGTTTCATCGGCTCTCATTTAACAGAAGAGCTTGTACGTCAAGGGTATGACGTACGTGCATTCGCTTATTACAATTCATTTAATTCATATGGCTGGTTGGATCATTCATCAGAAGATATTAAGTCATCAATTGACGTATTCACTGGTGATGTTCGGGATCCGTTTGGTGTGAAGGAAGCGATGAAGGGCTGTACGCACGTATTGAATTTAGCGGCACTTATTGCTATCCCTTATTCATATCATTCACCAGCTACATATGTCGATACAAATATAAATGGTACGTTAAATGTTGTACAAGCTGCGCGTGAATTGGGTGTAGAAAAGGTTGTCCACACATCTACAAGTGAAGTATATGGAACAGCTTTATATGTACCTATTGATGAAAAGCATCCATTACAAGGACAATCACCCTATTCAGCATCGAAAATTGGTGCGGATCAAATGGCATTATCATTTTATCGTTCATTTGATACACCGGTGTCGATTATTCGTCCATTTAATACATATGGACCACGTCAGTCAGCACGTGCGGTTATACCAACGATTATTAGCCAGTTAGCCAGTGGTAAAGATACAATCAAGTTGGGAGCGGTTAGCCCGACACGTGATTTTAACTATGTGAAAGATACAGTGAATGGCTTTATCTCTGTAATGAACTCGGAAAAATCAATTGGTGAAGTGATTAATATCGGTTCAAACTATGAAGTATCAATTGGCGAAACAGCTGAAATGATTGCAGAAATAATGGATGTCAACTTAACAATTGAAACGGATGAGCAGCGTTTACGTCCTGATAAAAGTGAAGTGGAGCGTCTTTGGGCTGAAAATAAAAAAGCAAAAGAATTGCTTGCCTGGGAGCCACAATATGGCGGGAAAGATGGATTCCGCCGTGGTTTAGAGGAAACGATAGAATGGTTTACAAATCCGAAAAACTTATCTCAATATAAGGCAGATGTATATAATATATGAATAAACAATGGATGCAATTTGCAGAACGTGTAAAAGCTATGTATGGAAATGATTTTGTGCCTTTACATGAACCGACCTTTGATAAAAAGGAAGTAGAATACGTAACAGACTGCATCAAAACAGGCTGGGTTTCTTCAGTGGGGGAGTATGTGACTCGTTTTGAAGAGGATTTAGCAAAATTTGTTGGGGTGAAGCGTGCCGTTGCTGTTGTAAACGGCACAGCAGCACTACATATTGCATTAAAAGTAGCGGGGGTAGAGGCAGAGGATGAAGTGCTAATGCCATCGCTTACATTTATTGCAACAGCAAATGCTGTAAGTTACTGTCAGGCAGTCCCTCATTTTATCGATGTGCATGAAGATACGCTAGGTATAGACCCATTTAAATTAGACGCTTATTTAAGTGATATTTCTGAAATTCGAGACGGTGAGCTGTTTAATAAACAAACAAATCGACGCATTAAAGCACTTGTACCAATGCATACATTTGGACATGCTGTGCAATTAGATGAACTTGTAGCACTTGCTGAGAAGTTCCATTTAGTATTAGTTGAAGATGCAGCTGAATCACTGGGCACGTATTATAAAGGAAAGCACACAGGAAGCTTTGGTAAAGTAAATGCAATAAGTTTTAATGGTAATAAAATCATTACTACAGGTGGTGGTGGTGCTATTTTAACGAATGACGTAGCATTAGCTGATTACGCAAAGTATTTAACGACAACTGCAAAAGTACCGCATAAGTGGGAATATGTACACGATGAAATTGGCTATAACTATCGCATGCCAAATATTAATGCAGCACTTGGTTGTGCACAGTTAGAAAAAATGCCTGCTTTCATCGAGCAAAAGCAGCAATTGACAGTTAAGTATGAGAAATTATTAGAAGGTTTAGATGAAGTTCGTTTATTTCAACAGCCAAAACATAGCGAAAGTAACTATTGGCTACAAACATTAGTTTTGGATGAGTCGTTAAACAGAGATGACGTTTTGGCATTTTTAAATGAGCAAGGTGTCATGAGTCGTCCAATTTGGCAACCAATGCATGAGTTGGAGATGTATAAAGAGTGTCCAGCGATGAATTTGGAAATAACAAATATGTTGAAGTTGCGTATTGTAAATATCCCAAGTACGCCAATTGAGGGAGATTAGATGAAACATAAAATCTGTATAGTAACAGGTACGAGAGCAGAATATGGTCTGCTCTCTAATCTTATGAAATTAATTCAAAGTGATGAAGAATTTGAACTTCAAATTATTGCGACGGGTATGCACTTATCTTCTGAATTCGGTTTAACATATAAGCAAATTGAAGCAGATGGTTTTTATATTAATGAAAAAATAGAAATGCTATTATCAGCAGATACATCTACATCTGTTGTAAAATCAATGGGGCTTGCAACAATTGGTTTTGCAGACGCCTTGCAACGATTACAACCAGACTTGTTAATTATTTTAGGTGATCGTTTTGAAATGTTAGCGGCCTCTCAAACAGCACTTATTATGCAAATTCCGATTGCTCATATTCACGGTGGTGAATGTACATTTGGTGCTTATGATGATGCGATTCGCCATTCTATTACAAAAATGGCTACTTGGCATTTTACGAGTACAGAATCACATAAAAACCGTGTTATTCAATTAGGTGAAGATCCAAATCGCGTTTGGAATGTAGGGGCGATAGGAATTGAAAATACCTTAAAGTTGCCTTTACTTACCAAAGGGAATCTATATGAAAACTTGGGATTAGACGTGAATAAGCCGATGTTTTTAATAACTCAGCATCCGGAAACAAATGGCGAAAGTGAAGGAATTCATGAGTTGTTATTAGTGTTAGAGGCATATACAAAAGTTAACTTAGTTTTTACCAAATCAAATGCAGACAATGGTGGGCGTTATATTAATAAGCAAATTGAACAATTTGTGAACAAACATAATAACGCGTATTTATTTGATTCACTAGGACAATTACGTTATTTAAGTGCTGTTAAACATGCTGATGTAGTCATTGGTAATTCTTCAAGTGCACTGATTGAAGTGCCTTATTTACACACACCTTCAGTTAATATAGGAGACAGACAGGCGGGCCGGGAAAAGCCTATTTCTGTGCTTGATGTTGCTCTAACTGAACAGGCAATCAAAATAGGAATTGAAAAAGCGTTGCAGTTCAATCAACCATACGAAATGATATTCGGTAAAGGGTATACATCTAATTTAATTATTAAAAAAATAAAAGATATACAAAGCTTCCGTATAAAAAAGGGGTTTTATAATTTATGAACAAGACATATATCATTGCTGAGGCAGGCGTAAATCATAATGGCTCAATGGATATGGCCAAGGAATTAGTTCGTGTTGCTAAGAAATCGGGTGCTGATGCTGTAAAGTTTCAAACATTTAAGGCAGAAAATCTAGTAACCAAAGCTGCAGGGCAAGCAAGTTATCAAATAGCAAACTTAGGTGAGGCTACATCACAATTTGAAATGTTAAAAAAATTAGAATTATCGTTTGAGGAATTTATGCAGCTTCAACAATATTGCGAAGAACTCCATATCAAATTTTTAT
Source organism: Solibacillus sp. R5-41 (assembly GCF_002736105.1). Classification (NCBI taxonomy): domain Bacteria; kingdom Bacillati; phylum Bacillota; class Bacilli; order Caryophanales; family Caryophanaceae; genus Solibacillus; species Solibacillus sp. R5-41. Next base: position 663,950 of record NZ_CP024123.1, read on the forward strand.
CGACACCTTTTGATATGGAAAGTGTCGATTTTTTACTAGATGAATTAGCGATTGAAACTGTTAAAATTCCTTCTGGTGAATTGACAAACGCACCTTTTATTTATTATATTGCAACAAAGAAAAAACCGATTATTTTGTCGACAGGTATGGCGACGTTAGAAGATATTCATGAAGCATTGGGATTTATTGCATATGGATTAGGTCGTTTAGAGCCAATTACAATAGAAAGTGTTCAACAGTTTTATAAAACAGATGAAGCGAAGTCATTACTTAGTCAATATGTGACACTGTTACATTGTACAACCCAATATCCAGCACCGCTTGAAACGATTAATTTACAAGCAATGCAACAAATGAAAAATGAGTTTACCCTTCCAATAGGTTTCTCTGATCATTCGGAGGGAATCATTGTACCCGCAGCTGCCGTTGCATTAGGAGCAACTGTAATTGAAAAGCATTTTACATTAGATAAAACTTTAGAAGGACCTGATCATATTGCGTCATTAAATCCTACTGAATTAAAAGAAATGGTGCAAGCTATACGACAAGTAGAGATTGCATTAGGAACAGGTAAAAAGCAACCTGTAATGGAAGAGCTAAATAACAAAGTTGCCGCACGAAAAAGCCTAGTAGCAAAATCCAAAGTAGCTGTTGGAGAAGAACTTACAAAAGATAATTTAACTGTAAAAAGACCGGGTGGCGGAATACAACCAAAGGAATATTGGACCTATATCGGGAAAACAGCGACTAAAACATATGAAGAGGATGAGCTTATTGATGAATAAGCCTGTGATTGTCATTGGGAATGGTGGACACGCGGCAGTGTTAGCTGAAACATTGTTACAGCAAGAAAGAGAAATTTTAGGTTATACAGCGCCAGCAAAAGAAACGAATAAATTCCAATTAGATTATTTGGGAACCGATTCGGTAATTGCTTCATTTAAACCAGAAGATATTGAGCTTGTATTGGGAATTGGTACAGTGAACCGATCAACTGTTAGGAAGACACTTTTTGAGGGATTCAAAGAATTAGGATACATTTTTGGGAAAGTGGTTCATGATACAGCTTATATTGCACCTTCTGCAAAAATAGGTGATGGGGTGCAAATTATGGCTGGGGTGATACTTCAAAGTCATGTTGAAATTGCCGATAATACAATTATAAACACAGGAACAATTATTGATCATGATACTAAAATTTGCTCTCATGTACATGTTGCACCAGGAACAAATATTTCAGGTGGAGTAAAAATTGGAGAACAAACACATGTCGGGACAGGAACAACGATTATTCAAAATATAGAAATTGGGAGAAACTGTTTAATTGGTGCGGGGTCTGTTGTCGTTAAAAATATCCCTCATGATAAAAAAGTATATGGTGTTCCTGCAAAGGAAGTGTGATGTATGAAAAACTGGAAAAGTATACTTGTGTTATCAAGTCAAAGTCTATTAGAAACAATGCAAATTATAGATAGTTCATCTTTACAATTTGCGATTGTGATAGATGAAGAGAATCGATTATTAGGGACAGTTACAGATGGTGATATTCGCAGAGGAATTCTTCGGGGAGAAAGTTTAGAATCACCAATCATACATATTATGAATTCTGATCCAATTATTGCGACAGAGCAGGATACAAAAAAATATTGCCATAAGTTAATGCAAAGTAAAAAACTAAAGCAATTACCAATTGTAAATAAGCAAAAGCAAGTAATAGACGTACTTTTCAAAGATTATCAAGTAACACCGATTAATGATAATACAGTTATATTAATGGTTGGCGGATTAGGAACGAGGCTTCGTCCATTAACAGATACGATTCCTAAACCAATGTTAAAGGTTGGTGACAAGCCAATTCTAGAGACGATTATAGAAAGCTTTAAAAAATGTGGCTATACGAACTTTATATTGTCAGTTAATTATAAAAAAGAAATGATTCAAAATTATTTTCAAGATGGTTCAGCTTTTGGTGTGATTATTACTTATATTGAAGAGAATAAGAGGATGGGTACAGCTGGCGCACTGTCATTATTACCAGAAAGACCAACAAAACCAATTTTTGTAATGAATGGTGACTTATTGACACAGGTGCATTTTGAACAGCTAATGGAATTCCACCTCGAACACAAGGCGGTTGCAACGATGTGTGTACGTGAATATGAATATCAGATTCCTTATGGTGTGATTGAAACAAATGGGGCAAATCTTGTTTCGATTAAAGAAAAGCCGGTACATAAAAGCTTTGTAAATGCCGGGATTTATGTGTTAAATCCCGAGGCATTCGATTATATTCCACAGGATGAATTTTATGATATGCCAACATTATTTGAAAAATTAATGGCACAAGAAAATGTTACAGCAGCCTTCCCAATACGTGAATATTGGCTAGATATTGGACGGATGGATGATTTTGAAAGGGCAAATAAAGAATATAATATGTAAGAAAGAGGAGAAATAATGATTAATCAAAAAAAAGTACTAGCTTTAATACCGGCTAGGGGTGGAAGTAAATCTATTCCTAAAAAGAATATTGTTGAGTTATATGGAAAACCACTTATATCTTGGACTATTGAGGCGGCAATAAATACGCCAGAAATCGATAAAGTAATTGTTTCGACTGATAGTATTGAAATTGCCCAGGTTGCATTAGAATATGGTGCTGAAATACAAATGCGACCTGCAGAACTAGCGGAGGACTCATCGTTAGTCATTGATACTATTCACTATGTTCTTAAGGAATTAGAAAAAAAAGGAGAATGGTACGATTTTGTAACTCTGTTAGAACCGACTGCTCCATTAAGAACATCTGAAGATATAAGTAGTTGCATCAGGTTATTATGTGAAAAAAGCTTAGATTCTACTGCAACCTTTAAAGAAGCAGATTTAAATCCAATTAGGGCATGGAAAATCGAAGGAAATGTCCCAACTACATTTATTGAAGGTGCTATTCCATGGTTACCGAGACAGGAACTACCGACTGCGCATCAGTTAAATGGCGCAGTCTATGTTACAAAAGTAGAAAAATTATTAGAATCAAAAAAAGAGATAATTATGGGGAATATTGGTGCAGTAATTATGCCAAAGGAACGTTCCGTGGATATAGATGATAGGATAGATTTATTAATGGCTGATTTTATCATGAAAAAAAAGTTTGAGGATAAGGAGTAAGAAAAGATGAGTATTACACTAAAAGATTTATTTGATCTAAAAGGAAAAACAGCTTTAATTACTGGTGGGGCAGGCTATTTAGGTACGGAAATGTGTGAGGTTTTGGCAGAACAAGGTGCTAATATTATTATTGCCAGCAGAGATGGTGTAAAGTGTCAAAAGTTAGCTGATAGATTAAAGTTAGAATATCCTAGTCAGATATTTACAGCGTTAAAATTAGACTTAATGGATAAAAACTCTATTAAAGAAACGGTTTCAAATATTGAACGATTAGATATTTTAATTAATAATGCCTGGTCGGGTAATAAGAATTCGTTTGAAACAATTTCAGACGAGGACTGGGAATACGATATTGATATGAGTTTAAATTCAGTGTTCAGATTAGTTAAAGCTACACAACATTTATTGAAAGAATCAAAAGGTGTAATTTTAAATACAGCATCGATGTATGGACATGTTGCTCCTGATTATAGATTGTATAATGATGAAAAATATACTAATCCGCCTAGTTATGGAGCAGCTAAAGCGGCTGTAATTCAATTTAGTAAATATTTAGCAAGCTTTTTAGCACCATACGAAATTCGAGTAAACTGTATTAGTCCGGGTCCGTTTCCATTCCCTGAAACTCAGAAAGATAAGGAGTTTATGACCCGTTTAGGCTCTAAAAATCCTATGAACCGCATCGGACAACCGCATGAATTAAAAGGTGTAGTCGCATTACTTTGTTCAGATGCATCCTCATATATAACAGGACAAAATATTTGTGTAGATGGTGGTTGGGCTGCGTGGTAACAAAGATAGGGTTAATAGGATTAAGTGAAGGAAATGGTCATCCATATTCCTTTAGTTCTATCATAAATGGATATAATGATAAATTTTTAGAAGAATCTGGTTGGGATGTAATTCATAACTATGTCAAAAAACGTGATATCTCAGAATTTGGCTTAGGAAATGCTCGAATTACTCATGTTTGGACACAAGACTTAAATATAAGTCAGAATATTGCTAGAGCATGTAATATAAAAAATGTTGTTACTAGTTATCAAGAAATGTTAGGGGAAATAGATGCACTTATAATTGCCAGGGATGATTTCGAGAATCATTACCAAATGGCAATCGACTTTTTGGAGGCAGATATTAAAGTTTTTATAGATAAACCTCTAACATGTTCAATTAAAGAATTAAAGCTTTTTAAAAAGTATTTATTAAAAGGTCAACTGATGTCTGTTGCAGGACTTCGTTTTGCTATGGAACTAGATGATGTTAGATCTAATATAAATACCTTTGGGAAATTGAAATTCATACAATCTTCAGTAATTATGAACTGGGAAAAGTATGGAATTCATATAATAGATGCAGTTTTAGGGACACTAGATGATAAACCATTTTCAATTGAATATATTAAAAGCGATGCACAATTTTATCTAGTGCATTTTGAAAGTGGATTAGTTTGGACAATAAATGTTTTAGGAAGTGTTCCAAAAACATTTAATATAGAATTTTGGGGAGAAGAAAACAGAAGAAGTGTTGAAATAGAGGATAATTTTACTATGTTTAGAAGAATGTTATATCGATTTGTTCAAATGGTTGAACATGGTGAAGTTTTACATAAACCAGAAGATACAATTCTTTCGATAGCACTATTAATAGCTGGCAATAAATCGGAAATTGAGAATCGAAAAGTTTACTTGAAAGAAGTTATAGATGAATTATAGTGTAGGAGAAATTTATGAAAAAAAACTTTTATAATTTATTTAGTTTACAAGGGAAAAATGCCATTGTAACTGGTGGGGCAGGAATTTTAGGAAGTCATTTTTGTATGGGGCTTGCAGATGCAGGTGCTAATGTAGCCATTGTGGATATTAACGAGGTGAGAGCAAATGAAATTGCTGAAGAAATTATGCGAAATTATAATGTGAAAGCTATAGCAATAAAATGTGATTTAACTTTAGAAAGTTCTGTTAAGTTAATGGTTGAAAAGGTTGTTACAACATTTGGTGAAATAAATATATTACATAATAATGCAGCAGGTAAGTCAAGTGATTTAAATCAATTCTTTGCACCATTAGAAGAATATAGTTTAGCACAATGGAAAGAAATTATGTCTACAAATATTGATAGTATGTTTTTAGTTGCTAAATATGTTGGTAAAGTAATGAAATTACAAGCAAAGGGCGGTTCTATCATTCAAACAGCTTCAATTTATGGTGTGATGGGACCAGATAATCGAATTTATGAAGGATCATATTATTTGGATCGTGAAATTAATACTCCTGCTGTTTACGCTGCAAGTAAAGGGGGAGTAGTTGCACTTACCAAATACTTAGCTACGTACTGGGCAAAAGAGGGAATTCGAGTGAATACTATTACACCAGGTGGAACAGAAAGTGGACAGAACGAGACTTTTACAGAACGATATAGTAATCGTATTCCATTAGGACGTATGGCAAAACCTGAAGAAATCGTTGGGGCATTAATCTACTTAGCTTCAGATGCATCTAGTTATGTAACGGGACAAAACATTTTGGTTGATGGAGGATTAAGTGCCTGGTAAGTGTTTATTTTTTATCGCATGTATTTATTTTTTGCCAATGCGCCATTCAGTTGGTAGGAAAGCACAACGAAGATGGCGTGTAATATCAGCGAAAGATAAGCGCCTCCAGTTGATTTTTATAACCTTCAGTAACACATAGGCAATAAAGCCGCAAAAAGCTGACTAAATATCACATTTTTGGTCGTGTCAAAAAACCAGCTACATTTAAGAATTTATTTAATCTATATAAACGGTGATTAGTTTTTAGGTTTATATCTATTTCTGTTCATTTTCCTGTTTACTGCTTGTAACAGTATTGAAACGGAGCAAAAAATGATGCGTAAAATTGTGCTAATTCCTGAAGAAAAGATTCCAGCTGCTTTAGAAGAATTGAAGATTGCGATGAAAGAACAACATGGAACCAAATTATTTATTCGTTACCAAGTCATTTATATGTTGCTTTCGGGTGAGTCTTACGAAAAGATTGCCACCTATACAGGTCTTTCTTCTGCGACGCTTTTTAACTATCGCAAAGCTTATTGTGAAAAAGGCATTGCAGGACTTGGACGAAAAAAACAACCAGGTCGCCAACGATTTCTAACACCTGAACAAGAACAACAAGACATATTAACAGTGGTGAATCAGACGCCCTAAGATGTCGATTTCCCCCCTCAAATGAACTGGACAGCACCTCTTGTTCGCGAGTGGATTCAACGTACATTTGATGTATCTTTTTCTGTGCGTGGGACACGTGATTTATTGTATCGTCTTGGTTTTAGCTATACGAAGATGAGTCCATGATTCAAGACTATCAAGCGATTGCGAATACATGGTTTATCAAAGGGAAACAAAAGAAAATCCCTACATATGGTCGGTATCAAGGTGTAAAACTAATTGGTACATTAGATTATAAAACAGGTGAAGTATTTTGTATGCAAGAAGAACAATATACAGCCGTAGAATTTCTCAATTTCTTAGAAAAAGTCATCACACGTTATTCAAATGAGCGCATCGTCATGATATTAGACAATGCGCGTATTCATCATGCCAAATTAATAAAACCGTTCTTAGAAAAACACCTAGATGTCCTAACGTTTCTGTACCTTCCGCCATATAGCCCCGATTGAATTTGATCGAAGGGTTGTGGAAATGGATGAAAGCAACAGTGATACTTAATGTTTTTTTTCAAATGTAGGGAAATTCGTAAAGCCGTCCAAGGATTAATTAAGATGATTAATCAAGAACCTAAAAATACGGTAAATCGGCTTTGTTTAAACTCTAATTTTCTATCACCTTCTATATAGCGAAAAAGGAAATGATTACCCAGTGTCCTTTGTATATACTCACGATTTCTTCTGCCGTCATATCTCGGAAATTCGTGACAACTTGTACAATCGGATCTTCATAATCCTTAAACTCAAAAACACAGTGGCATTCTTCTGTTTGTTTTTGAGCCGTGCCGAGTGTACATGTTCTTCAACGGTAGTTTTTTTTACGGCCTTTTTTGATTTAACTGAATTTTAACCTTTAATTGAATAACGAAATTTCGTTCTATTTTTGCATAACGATCGACTTTAACTATGAAAAAATAAGCACGATCTGCTATAAAAAAATAAATCGCTTAACTTCAAGTTCGGCACCAATCGGACTATTGTGCTTTAGGTCTGTTTTTTTTACGGTTTGAAGGGGAACGCTTGTTTGATTCGTGTAGCTAACGTGTAGTTTAATACCTAAACATTCTAAATGATTTATTGATTATGAAAATTGAATTAAGATCTAGGAGGCATAAAAATGAGACCTATATTAATCCCAGAATATTTAAGTGAATTTAATTGTATTGGTGGTGCTTGTGAGGATACTTGTTGTGCGGGCTGGAATGTCACAATTGATAAAAAAACTTACCAAGCCTATCGTAAAGTAAGACAGCCTGAGATGGCAGATAAATTACAAAAATTTGTAAAAAGGAATCGAAAAAAAAATGATGAATCGAATTATGCAAAGTTTATTTTAGACGAAAATAAAAATTGCAACATGATGTTAGACGATGGACTTTGTAGTATTCATAAGGAATTAGGTGAAGAATTTTTATGTAATACATGTTCCATATATCCAAGAAACTTGACACAGGTTGGTGGTGTTACAGAAAAAAGTTTAACGTTATCTTGTCCTGAAGCCGCAAGGGTCGTTCTATTATGTGAAGAAGGTTTAGGTTTTATTGAGACAGAGGAACCAAAGAATACTCGTGGATTAATGAATAAAGCTCTTGATTTAGAAAAACATCCGCATTTCTGGGATTTACGTATTTTTACAATTCAACTTATGCAAAATCGCCAACATTCTATTGAAATACGTTTAATTATTTTAGGGCTATTTATTCAAAAGATTGAGCGGCTAAAGCCAAGTGAGCTAGAGCAGGAATTACCTGTCATTATGCAGGACTATTTAAATCGTTTAGATAATGAAGAATTTATTGAATCCTTAAAGCAAATTAAAGGGAATTTAAATTTCCAGTTGAATTTAACAAGAGTATTAATTAGTTATCGCATATCTGGTGGAGATATTTCGGGAAAATACGCCACGGTTCTTCAATCATTAATAGAAGGTTTAGGTTTTGAAGAAAATGATGACAACGAAGTGCAAGATATGGAAGAAACGATTTTAAAGTTTCAAGAATCATATCGCAATTTTTATGAACCATTTATGCAAAATAAGGAATATATGCTTGAAAATTATATAGTAAATTATATATTTAAAAACTTATTTCCAAATGACTATAACACATTGTTCGAAAGTTATGTAATGCTTGTTTTACACTTCAATCTTATTAAATTGCATTTAGTTGGTATTGCAGCAAAGGAACAGAAGTTAACGCAAGAAATGGTGATAAACTGTGTTCAACAACTTGCAAAAGTAATAGAACATAACCCTGCATATTTACAAGGTGTACGTGAGGGAATGGAAGCTGCGGGCTATACTACAATGGGGCATATGTTTGTAATGATTAGTAATTGAAAGTAAGTATCAAACGAGTGTCTTATTCGTAAATTTCCATAATGGGATAAGTAGATATTTAAATAATAAGAAAACATTGAAGTTTAAATGGAAATATTTTTTAAAATCAAAAACTTGAACAAAGTACTTATTTTACAGTTATTAGAGAGCATCAAGGAGAAGAATGGTTTCCAAAAATAGTTATCAATCAAAAAGTAATAGATAAAATGATTACTGACCAAGAAATTCCATCTTTGTCTGGGTTTCTTAATAGGAACAAAGTGATTGTAAAATAATTAAACAACACTAATTACTTGAAACCTAAAATCTTAATGAATAGTAAATTATACTAGGATAATATACCTTTATACTTGATTGAAATTTTAAATATTACTGTTTCTCAATTAAAGCAGAATACTATACCTGAAATGGACAATCAAAATGATTATTTAAGAGTTGTTAAGTCGATTTCATAGACCAAAAATAAACAAAGAATTACTGAAATAGCTTGAGGCACTATTATTTTATAATTCGGGCGTACATGGATTCTGATTTTTTGTATGTTTGATATATTTTAAATTGCACAATAAATGGAATTACATACAGGAATTTCAGTTTTCCCTTGAACCTTCAAAGAAAAACTGAAATTCTCTTTTTTTAATCCGATATTACATATAGTAGCGCCTGTATTAGATTCAAGGAGGATGGAAAACATGCGTATTTCAGGACATGTAGAAATGGATTCAGTAAGAGTAAGTAAACCGGTAAATAATAATGTACCTACAGCTGAAAAAGCAGTGAAGCAAGGAAGCGAAACTGTTAAAAAACAGATGGTAGATACAACAGTAACAATGCAAATAACACCGACTGATAAAAGCGAAGAAACGAAGGCAAAGGTTCAAGAGGCAGTTAATAAAATGAACGAAATGCTGGAAGTGAATCATAGTGCTTCAAAATTTATGTATCATGAAGGTTTAGAACGCTATTATGTAACGGTAGTAAATCGCGATACAGAGGAAGTCGTGAAAGAAATTCCGCCGAAAAAGCTTTTAGACGCATTTTATGAAATGCAAAAAATGCTTGGCATGGTTGTAGATGAAAAAATTTAACTTGGTTTAAAATGAGGAGGAAACTAGTATGGTAATGCGAATTGGTGGATTAGCGTCTGGAATGGACATTGATGAGTTAGTAAAAAAATTAATGACTGCAGAGAGAGCCCCTTTAGATAAGTTGTTTCAAAAGAAAACAACTTATGAGTGGCAAAGAGATGCCTATCGTAATGTAAACACAAAGACAAAAGCATTTGATACGTATCTTGCAGATAATTTAGCTTTAAAACCTTTGAATTCTAAAACAGCGACAAGCTCAAACTCAAATTTAGTTTCAGCCATAGCAACAGGTAAAGCCTCGGGAACGCTTACAATTGATGGTGTTTCACAATTAGCTGAAGCAGGTCGTGGTGTAGGGAAACAAATTAATGCAACAGGATCTACAAAATTAAGTGATCTTGATATTACGGGGACTTCTATTGAACTATCGTCTATACAAAAAGATGGAAGCATGGGGAAACCAGTAAAAATAGAGTTTGATCCAAATACGACGACGGTAGACGACTTTGTTAAAAAAATAAATACAAGTACGGTAGGCGTTAGTGCTGTTTATGAAGGTGGAAAGCTGTCGATTACGTCTAAAAACACAGGTGATAATAAGGCAGGTGCAGAAGTACAAGTAACTGGTGGAGCAAGTGTATTTGGTCAATTAGGCTTTGATTCATTAAAAGGTAAAGAGACGGGTGATTTAGCTTCTGGTGGTAAAAACGCGATATTTGAAGTGAATGGTGTTGCAACAGAGCGTGCATCGAATGCGTTCGAAATTAATGGTTATAACGTAACGTTAAAAAGTACATTTAATAATACACAAACAATTGCCAGTAAGTATACGGCGGCTCAAACAGAACGTGATAATGCTAAAGCTTCTCTTGAGACAGGTGTAGATGGCAAGGATAGCTTAAATGAAGCAGCTAGAAAAGCAAAAGCAGCTTATGATGCCATAAAGGGCGGCTATGATAGTAAATTTGCTAGTGTATTAGGCTCATCAGCTTTAGATACTACAGAACAAGCAGGCTATGATAAGTTTAATAATAAAGAATTTTTAAGTAAACTTTCTGATAAAGATATCGAACAACTTGACAAGCTTAATTTAGATCCAAATGCGACTCGTGAGGAAATGTTAGCGGCTATTTCATCTTCGCTAGATACGGAGATTTCACCAGAATTAAAAGAAAAATTACACACTTTATCAAAAGATCAATTAGTAGAGCTATCAAATGTTAATGAAACTCAATTAACAAATTTACGTACAGAAGCAAATAGAGGTATTAAAGAGGATAATTATAATACGCTAGGTACAGGCTTTTTAAATGGCTTATCTTCTGATGAAATTACAGCCATTCAAGGGATTGATTTTACGAAAGATGATCCATATGAAGGTTTAACGATTAGTGATGAGTTAAAAGCAAAGCTCGATGAATTATCTCCTGACCAGAAAACAGCATTAGACAATTTATCAGAAACTGATCTGACATCATTTAAAGAACTTGCAGCTGTGCAAATTCCGCATGATGCTGCAAAAGCGACTTCTGAAGTAACAGAGGCAGCAAGAGTAGCTGGACAATCACGCCTTGATAATGCAGAGGCTACTTTAATTAAAGCTACAGTTGATGCCGAAGCGGCTGGCATTTTAAAAGATGGTGCCATTGATGATGAAAAAGTAAATGCTGCACCAAAAGCGAATCCAGTCACACTGAATTCTACAACAAATGTAGACGACATGATGAAAACAATTACAGATTTTGTGGACACATATAACGCGTTTGTAAAGGATTTAACAGGTCAAACAAAAGAATCTAAATACCGAGACTATAAGCCGTTATCAGCTGAACAAAAAAAGGATATGAGCGAGAATGAAATTAAGCTTTGGGAAGAAAAAGCTAAGAGCGGCTTACTGCGAAGTGATTCACTTATTCAAAATGGCCTAACGGATATGCGTTCATTAGTTTACCAAACGAATCCAGGTTTAAGTGATTCTAAATTTAATTCGTTATATAGTATCGGTATTACAACATCCAAAAATTACAATGAAGGCGGCACATTGGAAATTGATAAGGAAAAATTGCGTAAAGCAATAGAAGAAGATCCGGATGCAGTCGAAAAATTATTTAAAAATAGTGATGGAAAAACAGCCGATGTTGTAGATGGTAAAGTAGTAGATACGCGTGGTTATGTAGATAAATTACGTGAATCGATGGAAAATATGAAAATAAGTATCGAGAAAAAAGCCGGTCGTGCGACGATGACGTCGGAATCTCAATATTCAATTGGAAAGAGTATACAAGATACGGAAAGTCGCATTAAAACATGGGAACGAAAATTAGAAATGATCGAAGCACGCTATTGGAAGCAATTTGGTGCAATGGAATCCGCGATTAATAAAGCAAATCAACAATCATCAATGTTCATGCAAGGCTAATAATTAATAGGTGGCTTAAAAATGGAACAACAACTTTTACAAGTTTCAGCGAAACTTTATCAGCATTTGACGACATTACCTACAGATGAGCAGCGAGATGAGTACATTGAGAAAATTCACCAATTGTTGGATGAACGTGGTATACTAATCGAGAAAATGCAAAATGATGGATTCCAAATGGACTTAGAAAACAAGTCTCATACGATGTTAGCTGAACTCGATAAAGGAATTCGTGAACGTTTAGCGAAAGTCATGAAGTCCGTGCAAGCAGACTTAAAGGATTTACAAAATGCGAAGAAAAATGAACAGCACTATATGAATCCTTATGCAAACGTTCAAGTTATGGATGGACGTTACTATGATAAAAAGAACTAATAAATAGCTTTAAAGGGAGTGTAATTTTTGACTGCACAAACCGATGCTTTTAACGCATACAAACAAAACAGCGTAACAACAGCGTCACCGGGTGAATTAACATTAATGTTGTATAATGGGTGTTTAAAATTTTTAGGGAAAGCAAAAAATGCGATTGAGCAAAAAAATATTGAAGAGAAAAACCACAATATTCAACGTTCACAAGCGATTATTGCTGAATTAATGTCTACGCTTAATATGGACATTGAGATTTCTAAACAAATGCTACCATTGTATGAATATATGAACCGTCGCCTTGTTGAAGCGAATATAAAAAATGATCCTTCTATTATTGAAGAGGTCGAAGGTTTAGTAACGGAATTCCGTGACACATGGAAAGAAGTTATTAAAATTACACGCCAACAGCAATATGCCAATGTAGAGCACGTATAAAAAGAGAGGACCCGCTTATATAAAGTCGGGTCCTTTTGTTTGCCATAAAATCGAGTTTTTTCGGCATAACTTTTGATTCCCCAATAAATGTGAGGTTCTATCACGAAAAAATGTATATAATGAGTGGCTGTTTTTTTGTGTTTAGTCATACTAAAGGCCAAAATAATCCACAAAATAGCCTAATTTAACTAAAAAATAGAAAACCCATTTAATTGAAATTTTTAAATATATAGACAAATCAAAAATCGATAGGTACAATTAAATAGAAAAATGTAGATGAGCTCATGAAGAAGGTAATGGGATGCTGATGATGCAGGGTATTGTGTATGAGAAACTTGGTCATTTAGTAGCAGATGTTCAAATGCCATTCTCTTTTTCGACAATAATATTTACTAATCGTCCCTATGCTTTGATAGCGTAAGTAATCTGCAATTTTAGTATTTCGAACAATCAAATTGACACCTCGTTTAAAAAAACATTATACATTCCAACATGACGATCCACTATTTGCTTTTATGTATGACTCAGAAAAAAGCAGATCAATTACGCCTCTGCGTAATTGCGTCCAGATTTTTTTCGAGCTTGCTTGAAAAACTCCTCTAAAAATCTGTGACATCCGCCGGGGGCTTTAACTAGATTCAGCGTGGGTTTGAACCCATACGGAATTAAAGTCATACTTGGCATTCATCCCCCACTTATTGAAGTGGGAGATTTCTGCTGAAATAAGTTAAAAACCATCCTATGACAATAGCCAACAATCGTTCACGCTCGACTTTCTATAGAGAAAGGGCGGTAAAATATTCAATTTCCGAAAAAAGGTAAATCTTACAGTAGGCTTTTTGAAAGAAATTATGCCAATAATGGCACGAAATAAATGCGGCTCCTGTGCGGAAAATTCGATAATCATTCGCGACTAATTTTAGATGTCAATCGATTTTTTCACTACTTGTCGCCTGTATTGAACACCAATAGCAACTTTCAACTGAAAAACCAAAAAACGATGCAAGTAATCGTCAAATGACTAATCAGTAAGGGTGGTGAGGAATATGTGAAAAAAGACAAAATAAAAAACCTCAAGTGAGTTTCCCGGCAAAGAGAGTCACTTAAGGTTTCCGCAGTCGGAGTATACCAACTTAATATTAGTATACTCCTTTTCCTGTCTATTGATAACTAAAAAAGAATAGAAAAGGGGCGAAAAGATGAAAGAAATTCCAAATATTTCAGACGCAATGGCAATAATCCCTTATACAGCGGAGTATGGAGAACAATATTCAATCGTTGTGCAAGATGATGAATTGATCAAAGTCCCATTAAAAAACTCCAAAATTTTAGACTATCAATTACGTTTAATCGGCTCTAGCATGAAAGGGGCAAAAGACGCGGCAAAACTAGTTTTAGGTTCTGCGAGCATGTATCCAATTGTAGCCAAGTTGCATCCGAAAATTGAGATTTGGTTTCCAACTGAATCCATTCGCAATACTATGACTTGTGTATTTTTATCGCTGCACCGCATTAAAGATATGGAGTACTATACAGACACAAGTACGATTGTGTATGGCTATGGTGCCAATGATGTCGTCGTGCCTGTCCCGCATAATAAGTTAAGATAGCTATATGATAAGGCGCAAAAATATTTCTCCATTATTTATTTAAATCAACAGCCTCAAACCTATTTAAAAGCAGCAAAACGCAATTTAATTATTTTAAATTGTGCGGAAAATCGAACGAGTTATGATGTGGAGTAACTACTTATGAAAGAGTTCTCAATCAATAGTCAAAATCAGTTTACCTCGCACAATATTTATACTAGTTAAAAAAGAAAAGCCTCCAAGTGTTGTATCTGCGAAGGTGTCACTTGATGGGGATAATATGACGACTGGATCGACTTAAACGGTATTTAATATTTTTCAATTGTTCTGTAAATCAATGAATTATAAAGGGGGAGAAGAGTATTGGAAATTCGAAAATCGTATGTTATTACATCTAAAACAGTTGCGATTATGCCTTTTGTTGCAGAGAACGGTGAGCTGTATACCGTTGTTTTGGAAGCGGGGACAATTGCGATTATTTCCAAACCGCCTACCAAGCTCATTCAGGAAAACAAGCAATTCATTATTAGTCAGCAACAAAATGTAAAACGTGTTTATGAAGATTATTGGGAAAAAGACATTATGCAAAATGGGAAAAAAACGAACATAAAATTTAACTTCAGAATGGATGAACAGAATTTTTAATAGATAAAGGGCTATTTTAGGATAGAGCCCGCAATGATGTTTCGAATACAACTGAGGAAAGATAGCGGGTAGGGGAACGGAATGCCGTTTCTCTACTTTTTTTCGTAAATAATGCATCGACCTATAAAGTTTGGTGCATTATATGTTTTTCTACCGTTCTGTTCGAGCGAGCCCTCTTAATAAAAATACAAGAAATTAGTGAAGGGATTTATGTTTTTAATGATTTTTAATGCGAAGTATAGTTAAAATGAAACGATTTATAGGGATTATTTTTTGTGGAAAATAGCAATTAAGCACATAGACATTTTATGGTATGTTTAGGGATAATATATTGAAAGAACTTTATTTTTTTTTGCAGGAGGACGCATCGTGATTTTCAAAAGAACAGAAGGGTTTCGATTTGCCTTTGGAGACCCCATTGCCGCCAATTTTGTTAGGATATTGAATGGAAAGTTAGAAAACGAGAAACATGCATGTAGTATTCTTGATATTAGCCCACATGGAATGAAAATGTTTTCAAAAACAGAAATTGGGGAACATAGTAATAAGCTGGTACAAATTGAAATGCAATTTGTTTTAGACGAAGCATTAATTCGAGCAGTGGGGGAGGTAGTTTGGAAAAAACAATTCGGGAAAGACTATCATTATGGAATCGTTTTTGAAAATCAACCGATTGTTGAGGAGTTAATTGTGAGTGAATTAAAGATACGCCGTAAAAAAGAAGTAAAGCGTAGCTAAATGGTTTAGGTCACCCCAATTTGTCGAAATGTCGAAAAATGAAAAAGATTTAAAATGTAGCAGGAATTTTTCAACCGATGTAGAAATAAGTTAATATAGCCGTTATGAAGGAGGAGTTCACATGCTAAATTTTAACATTCGTGGTGAGAACATTGAGGTAACTCCAGCGATTCGCGATCACGTTGAGTCTAAAATCGAAAAGATTGAACGCTATTTCAATGGTGATGTAAACGCAAACGCTAATGTCAATTTAAAGGTTTATAATGCGAAACAAACAAAGGTAGAAGTTACAATTCCGATGAAAAATTTGACGCTTCGTGCTGAGGAACGCCATGACGACATGTATGCAGCAGTGGATTTAATTGTCGATAAATTAGAACGTCAAATCCGTAAACATAAAACAAAAGTCAATCGTAAATTCCGTGATCGTGAAGGCACAGGTCTTTATTTTGCAACAGTTAATCAAGCTGAAACATCAAATGATACTTCCGATGAAGAATATGTAATTGTACGTACAAAACAATTCGATTTAAAGCCAATGGATCAAGAAGAGGCGGTTTTACAAATGAACTTGCTCGGTCACGACTTCTACATCTATACAGATGCTGAATCAGATGGAACGAACATTGTATATAAACGCAAAGACGGCAAGTACGGCTTAATCGAAACGAATTAAATAATTTATCAAACAAACGGACTGCCACAATACGCGCAGTCCGTTTTTTAGATGGGAATTGGGAATGTCTATATTCACAGTTGGGTTGTCTATTAACACCAGCACCTTGTATATAATCCAAAATTATTCAATAAATCTCAAAACATCAACAGAAGTTCCTAAAGGTGAAATTGTATGAATGTGGAAATTATAAGTAAATGAGATTGCAAACCTGTAAGACTTCGCCGCCTCCAACGGTAGCGGCGAACTAAATGTAGGATGCTTCAGAATGCCAAATTTTATTATTGGCTGGCCTTGCACGAAGCACACAGATGAGTCGTATAGATTTGTGCAACAAAAAGCTGTGCGGCTCATGTGCTTGAGCCAGCCAAACAAGCCCACACTTTAATAGAATCCATACATCAAAAAAGACACAACTCCCCCAATTAATTCAAAGTAATACCAATTAATTTACTGTCTATTTGCACCAACTCTATACATAATGCTAAAATGTAAGGTGAGAATATTTATTGGGAAGTGACCAATTCAATGGCAAACATATTAAATAAATTATTTGATTTCAATAAAAAAGAAGTAAAGAAGCTAGAAAAAGTAGCAGACAAGGTAGAAACATTCGCAAGTCAGATGGAAACGCTCTCTGATGAAGCATTACAAGCGAAAACAGAAGAGTTTAAAAATCGTTACCAAGATGGCGAAACAGTAGAGCAATTATTACCAGAAGTCTTTGCCGTTATCCGAGAAGCATCTCGCCGTGTATTAGGTATGTATCCGTTCCGTGTACAAATTATGGGGGCTGCTGCATTAAATGAAGGAAATATCGCAGAAATGAAAACCGGGGAAGGGAAAACGTTAACTTCCACAATGGCAGTTTATTTAAATGCGATCACTGGTAAAGGTGTTCATGTTGTTACAGTCAATGAATATTTAGCAAGCCGTGACGCCGAGGAAATGGGCGAGTTATATAAATGGCTAGGATTAACAATCGGACTAAATTTAAACAGCATGTCAAAAGAAGAAAAACGAGAAGCATATGCAGCGGATATTACGTATTCGACGAACAATGAGCTAGGTTTTGACTATTTACGTGATAACATGGTGCTTTATAAAGAAGATCGTGTGCAGCGACCTTTATACTATGCCGTAATTGACGAGGTGGACTCGATTTTAATTGATGAAGCGCGTACACCGTTAATTATCTCAGGTCAAGCCGGAAAAACAGCGCAACTTTATGTGCAATCAAACGCCTTTGTTCGCATGTTAAAAAAAGAAGAAGACTACAATTATGAAGAATCAACAAAGGGTGTAACGTTAACTGAAGCTGGGATAGAAAAGGCAGAAAAAGCATTTGGTATTGATAACTTATTTGATTTAGCACATGTTCGTCTAAATCATGCGATTAACCAAAGCTTAAAGGCACATGCGTCTATGCATTTAGATATAGATTACGTCGTGCAAGAAGGTGAAGTAGTTATTGTTGACGGCTTTACAGGTCGTTTAATGAAAGGTCGTCGTTATTCGGATGGCTTACACCAAGCAATCGAGGCAAAAGAAGGCTTAGATATTCAAAACGAATCTATGACAATGGCTACGGTTACGTTCCAAAACTACTTCCGTATGTATGAAAAATTATCAGGTATGACGGGTACTGCAAAAACAGAGGAAGAGGAATTCCGCAATATTTACAACATGCAAGTGGTGGCAATTCCAACAAATAAACCAATTGCGCGTGATGACCGTCCAGACTTGATTTATGCATCAATGGAAGGAAAATTTAAGGCGGTAGCAGAGGATATCGCAGAACGTCATAGCCTTGGACAACCAGTTTTAGTCGGGACAGTGGCGATTGAAACGTCTGAGATTATTTCAAAGTTTTTAACAAAATTTAAAATTCCGCATAATGTGTTAAATGCCAAAAATCATGAACGAGAAGCCGATATTATTTTAAATGCTGGTCAAAAAGGCGCAGTAACGATTGCAACAAACATGGCAGGTCGTGGTACTGACATTAAGCCAGGTGAAGGTGTAATGGAAATTGGCGGTTTGGCTGTTATTGGTACAGAGCGTCATGAATCACGCCGTATTGACAATCAGTTACGTGGTCGTTCTGGTCGTCAAGGGAATCCAGGTGTGACACAATTTTATCTTTCTTTAGAAGATGATTTAATGCGTCGTTTCGGTTCAGACAACATGAAAGCGATGATGACAAAGCTAGGAATGGATGATTCACAGCCAATTCAATCACGTATGGTTTCAAAAGCGGTAGAATCGGCACAAAAACGTGTTGAAGGAAATAACTTCGATGCACGTAAGCGTCTATTACAATATGATGATGTATTACGTCAACAGCGTGAAGTTATTTATAAAGAGCGTGAAGATGTATTAGACTCAGAAAATATGCGTGATCTAGTTGAGTCAATGATTCAGCAGGCAGTTGAAAATGCAGTAGCCTTGCACACACAAGGTGAAAAAGATGCATGGACACTGGATGCACTGGAAGATTACATTGCGGCAAACCTTTTAGAAGAAGGTTTGATTAAGGAATCTGATTTACAAAATAAATCACCTGAAGAGATGAACTTATTCATCTATGAAAAAGTTCAAACTCATTACAATGAAAAAGAAGAAGCGATGACATCAGAGCGTATGCGCGAATTCGAAAAAGTTATTTTATTGCGTTCAATTGATACGAAATGGATTGACCATATCGATGCGATGGATCAGCTACGTCAAGGGATTCACCTACGTGCTTATGGACAAACAGACCCATTACGCGAATACCAGCAAGAAGGATTTGCAATGTTCGAGGAAATGGTTGCGGCTATGCGTGAAGATGTAGCGAAATATGCGCTGAAGGCAGAAATTCGCAGTAACTTACAGCGTGAAGAAGTGGCGAAAGGGCAAGCGGTGAATCCAAAAGAAGAGGGTGCGCCAAAGCCGAAAAAAATGCCAACACGTAAAGCGGAAAACATTGGCCGTAATGATGCATGTCCATGTGGAAGCGGCAAAAAATATAAATCTTGTCACGGTGTAGGAAACTAACAATCGGTGTGGATTGGATTCCCGCTTTATAGCCGAGGTCATTGAATTTTTGATGACCTCGGCTATGTTTTCTAAAAAAATAAAATGCTTTAAATTAATGGAGGATTTACAATGATAGAATTAGCAGATGTGCGAAATGCTTTAGAAAATACAGCGAAGAAATTAGCTGACTTTAGGGGGTCTCTTTGACTTAGAAAACAAAGAGGCACGTATACAAGAGTTAGATGAATTGATGCTGGAGCCAAACTTTTGGAATGATCAGCAAGGGGCTCAAGTCATTATTAATGAAGGCAACGGCATTAAAGCAGTTGTAAACGAGTTTTATGACTTAAATTCAACGCAGGAAAATCTTGAAATGATGCTTGAGCTTTTACGTGAAGAGCCAGATGCTGAATTACAAGAAGATCTTGGCAATGAATTAACCGATTTTCAAGTGAAGATGGGTGATTTTGAATTACAAATGCTGTTATCAGAGCCATATGATAAAAACAATGCCATTTTAGAGCTTCATCCAGGTGCGGGTGGTACGGAATCACAAGATTGGGGTTCAATGCTGTTGCGAATGTATACACGTTGGGCTGAGAAGCGCGGATTTAAAGTGACGACGATTGACTATTTACCTGGTGATGAAGCCGGCATCAAATCAGTTACGTTGCAAATTACAGGACATAATGCTTACGGTTATTTAAAGGCAGAAAAAGGTGTTCACCGTTTAGTACGTATTTCACCATTCGATTCTTCAGGTCGACGTCATACATCATTCGTTTCGTGTGATATTATGCCAGAATTTAATGAAGAAATCGAAATTGATGTGCGCACGGAAGATTTAAAAGTGGATACGTATCGTGCAACGGGTGCGGGTGGTCAGCATATTAATACGACGGACTCTGCTGTTCGTATTACCCATTTGCCATCAGGGGTAGTTGTGCAATGTCAATCGGAACGTTCTCAGATTAAAAACCGTGATGCTGCAATGAAAATGTTAAAGTCCAAACTGTATCAATTAGAAATTGAAAAACAACAAGCACAATTGGATGAAATTCGTGGCGAGCAGAAGGAAATCGGCTGGGGTTCACAAATTCGTTCATATGTATTCCACCCATATTCGATGGTGAAAGATCATCGTACAAATCATGAAACGGGAAATGTAGGTGCCGTAATGGATGGCGATCTAGATCAATTTATTACAGCATACTTACGTTCGAGAATTTCATATTGATTTTGATTGTTAATAGATAAGTTGCTGTCCCAAAAGTCATGTAAAAAGACTGGTGGGACAGCTTTTTTATGTTGAGCAATATGGAAGCAGCTATAATGTTGCATTACGTTTTAGTATCAAATGTTTATAGAACATGGAGGCCCGGACATATTGATGATTGAATGATTTGCAATGCAAGGGCAATCGTTCCTCGGAGCCATCTAAAAAAGTGACAATCGTTTCCTCGTTATGCTCCACAATGTTAATAATAGATTGGAAGGAAATCCAAATGTTTTGTGATGAACTTGGTGAGAAAAGAGGAAATAACACACATGGGTCACCAAAATCATAGGCAATCATAATGGGTAGCTTATGCTTATTTTTGCCGAAAAATTGTTTTGCTTGGAATAGGCTAGCTTGATAGGAACTCCCATGCAATTTGCACGTGTTGCGGATAATTTTTATTGGTTTATGCGGATAGATGACCTTCCCATGTTTATCGGAAACAAGCGTGTATGTTTTTTCACGATGCAAAATAGATTTTAAAAAATAAGTAGAGTTAGAGGCAATGTAACTAGAAACTTGAGGTAAATTTTTCGACATTTCATTTCTCCTTTATTATTTATTTTTGCTCGTCCAAAATCGAGTGCAACAAAATACAAGGAAAGCTAGAGGGAACCACTATCAATATAGCGATGAGTCAAAATTTAGTTCTACCATAGAACACTGCTAAGTTTGGGGCATCTGGGAGTTTAAGTTCATATCATTATGATCGGGGAAAGTTTGCAATTGTGTCTTATGTAATTTTGAGAGCTAATCAAAAGAACTAAAAACAAAAATTTCGCTATATGTTTAAAATAATACAAGTAAATACAAAAATCAACACTATTTTTTGAAAGTTCTGTTAGTTGATAATTATTCAGAATATATTGCAAATAAGGTCTCGTTTATTTTATAATAAATAAAAGAGATTGAGGTGATATCGATGGATAAATATTATTCATACACAGATTTTTTAAAAGCAGTTGGCCAACAGCCGGATAGCAATCAAGCCGAAAAATTGTTGAATGAAATTTATTTAGATTTGTTTTTAAATCGTTTACAACGTATGCATCGAATTGAACAACTAAAAGCACTCATCGATAAGTCATTGGATCAAAAAAATGAACAGAAATTTATTAACTACACTATGGAATTAAAAGAATTGCTAAAATCAACAACAGCTTAGCTAAAAATCACCTAATTTTAGGTGGTTTTTTTTATGGAGAAATAAGTATTTTAGATACTTCATGAGGATTTTGAGTAATTTGCTGGATATGTTAATGAGATTTATGGGGAAGACGGATAGAAAATTGAAAGTGTTGGATAGAAAGCCAAAAGTGACGAATAGCCGAAAAATTCCCACGTTATGGGACGTGTGCTTAAAACTACCCTAAAAATCCCATACTGAAAAACAAACCCTAAAAGAAATCCCGATATAAGAATCGAATATACGTTCGTTAAATTCTCGTAATTAAAAAAAGGATATGCTAAAATAGAACATAACAGATTTGAAGAAAGGACGAACATATATGACAGAACAATTTACAATCCAGTCCGCCTATAAACCGAATGGCGATCAACCCGCCGCAATCGCGCAGCTTGTACAAGGAATACAAGAAGGCAAGCACGAGCAAACCCTTTTAGGCGCAACGGGTACAGGAAAAACTTTTACCATTTCAAATGTCATTCAACAAGTCAAAAAACCAACGCTCATTATGGCGCATAATAAAACATTAGCTGGCCAATTATACAGTGAATTTAAAGAGTTTTTCCCGAACAATGCGGTCGAGTACTTTGTCAGTTACTATGATTATTTCCAGCCAGAAGCGTATGTGCCACAAACCGATACGTATATCGAAAAAGATTCGAGCATTAATGATGAAATTGATAAGCTAAGGCACTCAGCAACATCCGCCTTATTTGAGCGAGAGGATGTCATTATTATTGCGTCGGTTTCGTGTATTTACGGTCTCGGTTCCCCTGAGGAATACCGGGAAATGGTCGTGTCTATTCGTACAGGTATGGAAATTGAACGCAATCAGCTATTACGTAAGCTCGTTGACATTCAATATGAACGGAATGATATTAACTTTACGCGCGGAACATTTCGTGTACGAGGTGATGTGGTAGAGATTTTCCCTGCATCCCGTGATGAACACTGTATTCGTATCGAGTTTTTTGGAGATGAAATTGATCGTATTCGAGAGGTAGATGCACTGACCGGTGAAATTTTAACCGAGCGTGAGCACGTTGCTATTTTCCCTGCATCTCACTTCGTAACACGAGAAGAAAAAATGAAAGTTGCGATTGAAAATATTGAAAAGGAATTACAGGTGCGTTTAGAAAAATTACGTGCAGAGGATCGTTTATTAGAGGCACAGCGTTTAGAACAGCGTACAAATTATGATTTAGAAATGCTTCGTGAAATGGGCTTTTGTTCAGGCATTGAAAACTATTCACGCCATTTAACGTTACGTGAAGCAGGAGCGACGCCGTATACTTTGATCGACTATTTCCCAAAGGATTTTTTACTTGTTGTGGATGAAAGTCATGTTACATTACCGCAAGTACGTGGTATGTATAATGGTGACCAAGCACGTAAGCAAGTATTAGTAGAGCATGGTTTCCGTTTGCCATCCGCACTTGATAACCGACCATTAAAATTGGATGAGTTCCAATCGAAAGTGCATCAAGCCATTTATGTGTCAGCAACACCAGGACCGTACGAGCTTGAGCATACACCTGAAATGATCGAACAAATTATTCGTCCAACAGGGTTACTTGATCCAACATTGGAAGTGCGACCGATTGAAGGGCAAATTGATGATTTAATCGATGAAATTCATGAACGCATTCGAAAAAATGAGCGTATTCTCGTGACGACATTAACGAAAAAAATGTCAGAAGATTTAACGAATTACTTAAAGGAAATGGGCTTAAAGGTTGAATATTTGCATTCAGAAATTAAAACATTGGAGCGTATTGAAATTATCCGAGAGCTTCGAAAAGGGACGCATGATGTTTTGATTGGTATTAACTTATTGCGAGAAGGTCTAGACATTCCTGAAGTTTCCCTTGTCGTAATTTTGGATGCAGATAAAGAAGGATTTTTACGTTCGGAGCGATCATTGATTCAAACAATCGGTCGTGCCGCACGTAACTCAAATGGACATGTCATTATGTACGCGAATAATATGACCGAATCGATGAAAAAAGCGATTGAGGAAACGAAGCGACGTCGAGAAATTCAAATTGCTTACAATGAAAAGCATGGGATTACACCAAAAACCATAATTAAGAAAATACCTGACATTATTCGGGCTACGAAAGCTGCGGAAGAGGAAGAGCAATATATTACAAAGGTAACTGGCGGCAAGAAGCTGACAAAGAAGGAGCTTGAAAAATTAGTTGAAACGTTGCAACTTGAAATGAAGGAAGCAGCGAAAGCACTTGATTTCGAGCGAGCGGCAGAATTACGTGACATGATATTCGAATTGAAAGCAGAAGGGTGAAAAGCGTGAAAAATACAGAGATAGTTGTACAAGGAGCAAGAGCACATAATTTAAAAAATATAGATGTTACTATTCCACGTGACAAAATTGTTGTCGTGACGGGGCTTTCCGGTTCGGGCAAGTCCTCACTCGCTTTCGATACGATTTATGCAGAGGGGCAGCGACGTTATGTAGAGTCCCTATCTGCCTATGCACGCCAATTTTTAGGGCAAATGGATAAACCGGATGTCGATACAATTGAAGGGCTATCGCCTGCCATTTCAATCGACCAAAAAACAACTAGCCGTAATCCACGTTCAACGGTAGGTACAGTGACGGAAATTTACGATTATTTACGACTGCTTTATGCCCGTATTGGTAAACCAATTTGTCCAAAACACGGGATCGAAATTACATCACAAACAATTGAGCAAATGGTTGATCGTTTGATGGAGTACCCAGAACGCACGAAAATGCAGCTACTCGCGCCCGTTGTAGAAGGAAAAAAAGGGACACATGTGAAGCTTATTGAAGATTTGAAAAAGCAAGGCTATGTTCGGATTCGCTTGAACGGGGAGCTGCGTGATTTAGATGATCATATTGAGCTGGATAAAAATAAAAAGCATACGATTGAAGTCGTAATTGACCGCGTCGTCGTAAAAGAGGGCGTTGAATCTCGTTTAAGTGACTCTTTGGAGGCTGCGTTAAGGCTGGCGGATGGTCGCGTATTAGTCGATGTGATGGAGCATGAGGAATTATTATTTAGCGAGCATCATTCCTGCCCGTATTGCGGATTTTCTATTGGTGAATTAGAGCCGCGCATGTTTTCATTTAACAGTCCATTTGGCGCGTGCCCAACATGCGATGGATTAGGCAGCAAAACGAAAGTGGATTTAGAGCTCGTTATTCCAGATTGGGATAAGACGTTACTCGAAACTGCAATTGCACCGTGGGAGTCGGTATCATCACAATATTACCCGCAATTATTAGCATCAGTTTGTAAGCACTATCAGATTGCAATGGATATTCCGGTAAAAGACATTCCAAAAGAAATGATGGACAAAATTTTATATGGCTCGGGCAAGGACAAAATTCATTTCGACTTCATTAATGATTATGGTAGTCATTATAAAAAGGATATTGAATTTGAAGGGGTGATTCACAATATTGAGCGCCGTTTTAAAGATTCCTCTTCGGATTATGTACGCGATCAATTGCAAAAATATATGACGGAGCAGCCATGTCAGTCGTGTAAAGGCCATCGTTTAAAGGCTGAATCGCTTGCGGTGAAAATTAAAGACCAAAATATTTCCGAAGCTACTCGTCGCTCGATTCAAGAAATGTATGACTTTTTCAATTCAGTGGAGCTGACGGAAAAGGAAAAGCAAATTGCGAAATTAATTATTCGAGAAGTAGTGGAGCGGCTCAGATTTTTATTAGATGTTGGATTGAATTATTTAACGTTATCTCGTGCGGCTGGTACGTTATCGGGCGGTGAGGCACAGCGTATTCGACTAGCAACTCAAATCGGGTCGCGTTTATCAGGCGTGTTATATATACTGGATGAACCGTCAATCGGACTGCATCAGCGTGATAATGATCGCTTAATTCATACGCTTGAAAATATGCGTGATTTAGGAAATACATTAATTATCGTCGAGCATGATGAAGATACGATGCTAGCGGCGGACCATTTAATTGATATTGGCCCAGGTGCGGGTATTCATGGTGGGCAAATTATTGCGCAAGGAACTCCGAAGCAAGTGATGAAAAATAAAAATTCTATCACGGGCCAATATTTAAGTGGGAAGAAATTTATTCCGCTTCCTTTAGAACGTCGCAAACCTGATGGACGTATGCTGAAAATAAAGGGTGCAACAGAAAATAACTTGAAAAATGTGTCTGTAGACATTCCATTAGGCCAGTTTATTGCCGTGACAGGCGTTTCGGGGTCTGGAAAATCGACGCTTGTGAATGAAATTTTGTATAAGTCACTCGCATCCAAGTTAAATCGTTCGAAAGTAAAGCCGGGTGCGCATAAATCAATTGAAGGGATCGAACAATTAGAAAAGGTAATTGAAGTCGATCAATCTCCAATTGGGCGTACACCACGTTCGAATCCTGCGACATATATTGGTGTATTTGATGATGTTCGAGATGTTTTTGCGATGACAAATGAAGCGAAAGTGCGCGGCTATAAAAAGGGACGTTTTTCATTTAATGTGAAGGGCGGACGTTGTGAAGCTTGTCGTGGGGATGGCATTATTAAAATTGAAATGCACTTCTTACCGGATGTGTATGTGCCTTGTGAAATTTGTCATGGCAAGCGCTACAATCGGGAAACGCTGGAAATTCGCTATAAAGACAAAAATATTTCGGATATTTTAGAAATGACCGTAGAAAATGCGCTTGATTTTTTCAGTAATCTACCAAAAATTCAACGTAAACTTCAAACGATTGTTGATGTAGGGCTCGGCTATATTAAATTAGGACAACCTGCAACGACGCTTTCCGGTGGTGAGGCGCAGCGTGTAAAATTGGCCTCTGAACTGCATAAACGTTCGAACGGAAAGTCATTTTATATTTTAGATGAGCCGACGACTGGTCTTCATGTGGACGATATTTCCCGCTTATTAGTTGTGTTACAGCGTTTAGTTGAAAATGGAGAAACCGTGCTTGTTATTGAACATAATTTAGATGTAATCAAAACGGCGGATCATATTATTGATTTAGGTCCAGAAGGTGGTGATGGCGGTGGGACAATTCTTACAACCGGCACACCTGAAAAAATTGCAGAAGTAAAAGAAAGCTATACAGGATACTACTTAAAGCCAATTTTAGAACGGGACCGCGAACGTATGGATGATAAAATTGTAGCGGCGAAAAATAAGTAAATACGTTTCTTTCTATTAAAAAAGTTTAAATATAAGTCCTTCAATGAAACTTTTTATCCTCCCTTATCGTATATATGGGTATACGATGTAGAGGGAGGAATTTTTTTATGCAAAATGAACGTAAACGAATTTTACAATTGGTTGAAAGCGGTGTAATTTCGGCAGAAGAGGCGATTGTATTACTCGAAAAGTTATCGCCACAAAAGGAATCCACTCAAACAACAGAAGTGTTACCAGTACAGTTAACAAAAGAAGCGCAGCAAGATGAAGTACCACCAACTTCAAAAAAGGTATATGAAGATGAACCGATTTTTGAAGAAAAACGTAAAACAACAGGCTTTGAAGATATTTTTGGAAAAGCATTTAATGATAAAGATGTAAATAAAAAAATGGATGAATTTATGCATGAGCTTAAGCAGGATTTATCGCAATTTGGTACACGTATGGCAGGTTTAATGGGGTCTACTTTATCCAAGCTAAAAGATTTAGACATCGAAATGCCATTTGGAGAAAAAGTGGAATTCGATAAAACGTATGCTTACCCAGCAGATGACGTAAAGGGTATTGAATTAGATGTTGCGAGCGGAAAAGTAGAAGTGATTAAAACGACCGATGCCTTTGTGACAGTAGATGTTCATGTGAAAACGCCAGCAAAAGGCACAGAAGAAGAAACAATGGCAGCGATTGTCGAAAATTTAGCAACGCTTCAAGATCAAAAATTGATGATTCACTCATCGAATAAATTTACGCAATTAAAAATTAGAATGGCGATTCCGGAAAAGCATTATGATGTGTTTATTGCGCGTTTATTAAATGGTGGCGTATCAATCGAAGGTTTAGATGCGAAATTGATTAAAGTAAAAACGTATAACGGCATTGTTCGTTTAGAAAATGCAGAGTTTAATCATGCAGAGCTCCAATCTAGCAATGGATCAATTGAGGCACGTCAAGTAAAGGGCGAGGACTTAGAAGTAGAAACTGCGAATGGTCGTATTTATATTGATGGTGAATTAAAAGAAGTAGAGGCGGAATCTTTTAACGGACATGTCGTTGTGACGACTTCAAGTTCAGATGCACATAAAGTGAAAGCTCGTACAATGGCAGGAACGGTTGAAATTTATGTGCCAAAAACAGTTGCGATTGATGGTCAAATTTACTCAAATCTTGGCAAAGCAGATGTCGGATTAAGTGATGTGACATTATATGAGGAAGCCGAACAACTCTTATTAAAATCAATTCGTTTTAATAAAGAGTTGGCTGGTGCAAAATTACTGAAGCTTGTTGGTGAATCACGCACAGGTACCGTATTAGTTCGGTACACGACGAAATAAGCTTATATTAGTATTAAATAAAAGGAATGTCAGTTCACTGAGGTGAAAGGGCATTCCTTTTTTCTGTACCGTCGCAGTTTAATTGACAAATTACTTAATCCCCGGCTCTAATAAAGTTGAAATTCCACTTAAATTGCGAAGGGTTTTCAATTAATTGTGTCGAAATACTTGTTTAGTAGTAAGAATGAAAAGAAATTGTAATAATTCTAGTGCGTCAAAGTGCTATAATAGAGAAAAATTAAAATTAAATTTCTAGTAATAGAACTTAGGTGGTTTCGTTAATGATTCAAATGAAAAATGTAATCAAAAAGTATCCGAATGGTGTTGTTGCAACGAACGGAATAACTATAGAAATAAAAAAAGGCGAGTTTGTTTATGTTGTCGGGCCTAGTGGTGCAGGGAAATCAACGTTTATTAAACTGATGTATCGCGAAGAAAAGCCGACATCAGGTGACGTTATTATAAATGGCACCAACTTACGAACATTAAAAGCCAACCGTATTCCCCATTTACGACGTCAATTGGGTGTTGTGTTCCAAGACTTTAAATTATTACCGCGACTTACGGTTTATGAAAATGTTGCGTTTGCGATGGAAGTAATTGAAGAACAGCCAAAAGTCATTCGTCAACGTGTGATGGAAGTATTAGAACTAGTCGGTTTAAAACATAAGGTACGCATGCTCCCGAGTGAATTATCGGGCGGTGAGCAACAACGTGTTTCCATTGCTCGTTCTATTGTGAATCGTCCTAAAGTGATGATTGCCGATGAGCCAACAGGAAATTTAGATCCCGATACGTCATGGGAAATTATGAATATATTTGAAGAAATTAATCGTCAAGGAACGACAATTGTTATGGCTACACATAACCGTGAAATTGTGAATACCATTCGTAAACGTGTAATCGCTGTTGAAGGCGGTATGATTGTCCGTGATGAGTACGGAGGTGACTACGGCTATGAAGGGTAGAACAATAGCGCGTCATTTTAGGGAAAGTATCAAATCATTAGGACGAAATAGTTGGATGACGATTGCCTCAATCAGTGCGGTAACTGTTACATTATTATTAGTCGGTGTATTCTCAGTCATCATGCTAAATCTGAATAAAGTCGCTACAGATTTAGAAAATGACGTTGAAATTCGCGTTATGATTGATATTATGCCAGATGAAGTGGAAATGAAAAAGAAAGAACAACAATTAATTAATGAGATTAAAAGTTTAGTAGATGTAGAGGAAGTTACATATTCTTCAAAAGAAGCGGAATTAAACAAGTTGGTAAAAGATTTTGGAGAAGAGTTAAGCTTATTTGAACAAAATAACCCGTTGTATAATGTCCTTTACGTAAAAGCTGCAGATCCATTAAAAACGGCAGAAGTAGCGAAAAAAATTGAAGGTTTAGAACATACGCAATCAGTCAAATATGGTGAAGGAAAAATAGAAAGGTTATTTAGCTTTTTAGATATTGCTCGTAATGTCGGGTTAGTGTTAATCGTCGGTTTATTATTTACAGCGATGTTTTTAATTTCGAATACAATCCGAATTACGATTATTGCTCGTAAAGAAGAAATTGAAATTATGAAGCTAGTTGGCGCAACGAATTCCTTTGTTCGTATTCCATTCGTATTAGAAGGAATGTGGTTAGGTTTAATCGGTTCTATCATTCCAATTGTTACAGTTACAATTGCGTATTATAAAATTTATGATCTCGTCGCACCGAAATTAAAAGGAGAGCTTTTCCAACTACTTAAAGTGGGACCGCTCATGCTACAAGTAAATGGATTAATCGCTTTAATTGGTATTTTAATAGGGATATGGGGTAGTTTCATGTCTGTACGTAAGTTTTTGAAAATATAACCATATTTATGCGTTTAGGAGGAAAAGAGACGTTGTATAAGCTGAAGAAGCATTCATATAAAATTTTCGCTGCACTAATCGCGTTTGTACTCTTCATTCAAATGCCTGTAGTCTATGCCGATTCTTTAAGTGATTTGAAAAAAGAAAGAAATCAAATAGAAGCGGAAAAAAAGGAATTAACAAAATCACTTCAACAAAAAACGAGTGAAATTCAATCTAATCAAAATACACAAGAAAAAATCATTGGCCTATTAGAAGAAATTGGAGCAAAAATAAATCAAACGCATAAAGAAATCGAATTAGTCGAGCTTGATATTGACATTGCCAATAAAGAAATTAGCGAATTAGAGTCAGAAATTGCCGATTTACAAAAACGCATTGACCAGCGTGATGAACTGTTACGAGATCGTGCACGTGCGATGCAAACAAGCGGTACAGTGAGCTATTTGGATGTATTATTGGGCGCTAATAGCTTTGTCGATTTTATTGACCGTTTTTCGGCAGTCAGCACATTAATGGATGCAGACCGTCAAATTATGCGTGAGCAAAAGGAAGATCAGGAAAAGTTAGAAGAGCAAAAGGTCATTCTTCAAACGAAAAAGCAAAAGCTTGAAAAAAACAAAGCGAAACTGTCTGGATTAATGGCTGATTTAAAAGATCAAAAAGCAGATAAAAATCGACTAGTAGATGAGCTTGAAAAAGAAGAAGCAAAATTACGCAGTCAAAAATCAGAGCTACAAGTAGAATATGATGATAAAGTTGAAATTAGTGAAGAATTAGAGGCAAAAGTCCTTGCAGAGCAACGCCGTTTACAAGAAATTGCTCGTCAAAAAGCAATCGAAGCCAAAAAGAAGAGAGACAGAGAGAAAGCGAATGCCGCAAGTTCAGGGAAATTACCGACCGTTTCAGCAGGTACTTGGACAAGACCAGCAGCAGGTCGTTTCACATCAGGCTTTGGCGGACGAGATATTGGTCCAATTGGCAGTAAAAATCATTTAGGGGTTGATATTGCTAATTCAATTGGTACACCAGTTGTTTCAGCCGCAGATGGTGTTGTTTCCTATGTAGGTAGAATGGGTGGTTACGGAAATTTGGTATTGGTAACGCATAATCTTGATGGACAAGCGTTTACCACAGCATATGGTCATTTAAGTGGCTTTACAGCAAGTGTTGGTGATGTTGTGTCAAAGGGCCAGCAAATCGCAAAAATGGGGAACACAGGGAATTCAACGGGTCCACATGTACATTTCGAAATTCATGTTGGGGAATGGAATGGTCAACGTTCGAATGCAGTAAACCCATTGCGCTACATTTCATTATAAAGACGAAAAAAAGACAAAACTCGGGAAAAATCTCGAGTTTTGTTTTTTTTATTAGAATAATTCGGTAGTGCATATGATATGGTAAAACTATATAAAATGTAACGAGGTGTACATACAATGAAGAAAAATATTGGAATTGTCATCGTGATAGCATTAGTACTTGTTATGGTGGGGACCTATATAAAAAAAGAAATAGAGGCAAGTAATGCGATTAATGAAAATGCAATAGGTACGGAAGTGGGAACAGAAAAGGGACAATTAGCACCGGACTTTACATTGAGGACGTTAGATGGAGAGAAAATGACCCTTTCTGATTTGCGTGGAAAGCGCGTTGTACTAAACTTTTGGGCAACTTGGTGTCCACCTTGTGAAGCTGAAATGCCTCATATGCAAAAATATTATGAAAAATATGCCAAAGAGGATAATGTGGAAATTGTGGGGGTTAATTTAACGTACGAGAGAGAAAAAGTTGAGCGCGTGGAGCAATTTGTGGAAAGCTATAATATTACCTTTCCAATTTTATTAGAGCCGGATGCAAGCGTTGCGAAAAAATATAAATTTGTTACAATTCCAGCTACTTTTATGATTGATACGGAAGGTAAAATTCAAAAACAAATTTCAGGACCATTAGATCTTGATACATTAAGGGAAAATGTTAAAAGTTTAGATTAACTTGCTTCAGCAGAATTTCTCCATTTCTAAAAAGTGGGGCATGAATGTCAAGTATGCCCATAATTCAGTGGTAGTTCAAATCCTGGCTGATTAGGGGAACTCAGGCTAAGAACGCCGCGTCGTGCGGCAACGCCTGAGTGACCAACGTCGTGTTGGCCCAAAACCCCGGCGGATGTCACAGATTTTTTAGAGGATTTTTTCGAGCAAGTTCGAAAAAATCTGGACGCAATTACGCCGAGGGGTAATTGAATTGAATAGAAAACATATTCGACTTTGAAAGTATGAAATTCTCCCTTCGTTCATAGATTTAAATGAACAGGAGGGAAGATTGTGCGAAGAAGTCGAATTTTTTTATTGCTAGGTGTCATTGTCTTAATACCTACAATTCTCTTTTTTTGGCTAGATCAGCAACCAAAGGCAAAGAATCAAGATACTAATTTTGCTGTTGTCAATCAGTTGCATGATTTAATCGCGAAAGAATCGGTTTATGATGTTACTTCAGAAAAGTTGGTTGAAGGGGCCCTTCGAGGAATGGCGAAAGCGATTGATGATCCATATAGCACGTATTATTCACAGCAAGAAGCCGCTTTACATAAGCAAACACTTGCTAGTGAAAGAATTGGCATTGGGGTAGAACTTAGCCAAAAAGATGGGAAATTTGTTGTTATTTCACCGGTAAAGACGTCGCCAGCGGACAAGGCAGGTATTCGTCCTTTAGATGAAATCGTTCAAATTAATGATACCCGCCTTGAAGGTAAATCTTTGGGAGATGTTATGCAACTTATGCAAGGGAAAGAAGGGGAGGAAGTAACGCTTGTTGTATTTCGTCCAAGCCTAGAGCGGCATGTGAAAATTAACGTAAAAAGAGCGAAACTTAAAAATGAAACAGTCCACTCAGAAGTCATTAATGTAGAGGATACACCTATTGGCTACGTAACAGTTACTTTATTTGGAGAAGAAACAGGTGTTGAGTGGCAGCGTGAGCTTAATTCGCTATTTGAGAAAAACGTGGAAGCGTTAATTATCGATGTTCGAGATAATCCTGGGGGCTATTTACATAGTGTCGCCCAAATAATTAGTACGTTCGAACGGCAAGAAAAAATATTTGCCTATATGCAAAAAAGTGATGGAAAAACAGAGCCATTAAAAACAAAATATGTAGAAGAATTTTCTCCTTTCATTGAAAAATTAAAAAATATACCTATTACAATTATTCAAAATGAGGGCAGCGCATCTGCTAGTGAAGTGTTTGCGGGTGCATTACAAGATTGGAAACGCGCAACGGTTATTGGCGTAACGAGCTTTGGTAAAGGGACAGTTCAGAAAAGTTGGGAGCTAAAAAATGGCGGTGAATTAAAGCTATCCACAAATAAATGGTTGACGCCAACACAACGTTGGATTCATCATAAGGGGATAGAGCCTGATATTGAAGTGAAGCAGCACCCACTCTATGGAATCGAAACAAAATTATTAAAAGGTCGTTTTGAAACAGGTGAGTTTAGTGAGGAAATTGCTTATAGCCAGTCTGTTTTAGCAGAGCTTGGTTATGCAATGGTTCGTAAAGATGGTTTTTTTGATATGGAAACTGCACAGGCTGTTTCAAATTTTAGAAAACGTTATGATTTACAGGAAGGGCGCCACATGGATGAACAGTTTTTCGCTAAATTGACCGAACAATTACAAGCTTATAAAGCGTCACAAATTAATGATATGCAGCTTCAAATGGCGATTAGTTATGTCATGCATCAGCTTCAAATGTAGAGAAAAAGTTCCAGATTATCCCTTTAGCATGTAGTTACAAATAGCACTACGCATAAACAGATGGATTTGGTACAATAAACGAAGTAATGATTGGATGGTAGGTGAAAAAATGGATTCGACTATTTTAATAGAAGTTTTGAAAAGTATTGGAAGATTTTTTATTAATCCAGTACTATATATTGCAATATTTTCAGCTGTATTTTTAGGGTATCACCGTGTAAAACGTGAGCGCAAATACTTTAAAATTCGCATTTTAGGCGGATGGTCTGAGTTAAAAAACATGCTCCTCGCTGGTTTCGTATTATCGCTAATCGTTTCATTATCTAGTATTTTAATTGGCTTAACCGTACCATTAGAGTTCTTAATTTTGATCTCGCTCATAAGTATCATTGGTTTACTCTTATTTAATTATCATTTATTATCGCCAATTATTGTAATACCCGTCGCATTTGTCTTGGTTGCTTCCATGTATTGGCAAGATTGGTCCTTTAAAATAGGGGGCTTTGAATTTGTTGGGCATAATGTTGCGGATGGGCTTGCCGCTACGGCACCCATTTTAGCAGGCGTATTGTTA
The DNA here is from genome assembly GCF_002736105.1 of Solibacillus sp. R5-41. Taxonomy (NCBI): domain Bacteria; kingdom Bacillati; phylum Bacillota; class Bacilli; order Caryophanales; family Caryophanaceae; genus Solibacillus; species Solibacillus sp. R5-41. The sequence continues at coordinate 698,803 of NZ_CP024123.1, forward strand.
ATGGCAGAAGGTTTATTAATTCGTCGATATGGTGCAAAATTTGCCTCACCTATAGTAGAAACGACAAAACGAGGTTTTAATGGAATTGCCTATTTTAGTAAGAAAATATGGGTTTTACCGGTTTTTATTATTATTCCGGGTAATGCATTTCAAGGCTTATTACCTTATTGGCCACAATTTTCATTGGGGCAAGAACAATTTTCACTCGTACTGTTTCCGTTTGTCATCGGGTTCCAACAGGTTATACGAAAAAAAATGCCGTTGTATGTGTATCCTGAAATTGGACGAAGCATTATTTTTACCGGACAACTGTTATTATTAGTTGGCTTTACCGCTTACTTTTTCCCTATTTTAGGTGCAATTGCTTTAGCATTAGGGATGATCTCTCGTACGATAATCGGTATTTATTATAAACGCAAAGAAGACCGCGATTCCTATGCCGTGATGCGAAGTGGAAAAGGTGCGATGATTGCAGCAGTATTACCGAATTCACCTGCTGAAAAAATGGGGCTAATCGCAGGTGAAGTTATTCAACGTGTAAATGGTCAAGAAGTTTTTTCAGAGCATGAATTATACGAAGCGTTGCAAATTAATGCAGCCCATTGCCGTTTAGAGGTAATCGACCATAATCAAGAGCTTCGATTAACCCAGCATGCCGTGCATAACGAGGACCATCATAAAATTGGGCTATTGCTCGTGAAGTAAAAGAATAAATGAAGGCACAACTCGAGCGGTTCTGGGGTTGTGTTTTTTTATGGATTTGTGTGAGGCTTTAGTATGGGAGTACGTTTCAGAAGGATTATTGAACTTAATATTGAATACTATCGTAAGGACAAAATCATTTGAAGGAGCGTTGTCATGAAAATCCATGATACGGTAACCGAGTTTATTAAAGATTATAAGCCAACAACTCTATATTTAAATGAATATTTTGCAAGTAATCAAATACATTTTGATGAATATTTTAAGTATCATTGCCTAAACAAAAATGAAAAGTTACAAGAAGCCATTAATAAACATTTAGCTAAATTAGATGACATGGCAGAAATATGTGGAAAAATGTCTGAATTAATTCGAGAAATTGCAAGTACATATGAAAACTTGTATTCTGTTCAATTTACGGAAGATGTCCATTTGTTAGTTGGTCTTTTTGGATCGAATGCTTATACATACCGTCAATATATTCCTGAAGTTGCTTTTTGCTTGGAAAAGTTATCTCCACAAATAGACCATCTTAGAACAATTATTGCTCATGAGTTTGGTCATGTAACGCATAATTTAATTTCTATACAAGAAGGAATTGAGTGGTCTTCCGTTGATTGGATGAGCCCGTATACATGGTTATTACAAGAGGGAATTGCAACTTATTTCTCGACAAGGGTAGTATCGGTAAGGAATGATGTTTATTTTATATTTGAAGATGATATTGATTGGTTACAATTTTGTGAGGAAAACAAGCACCTAATTTTGAAACACTTTACACAAGATTTAAAGAAAAATCCCAATAATGAAATATTTAAAGAATGGTTTTCGATTAGAGGTGGAGAAACTTTCGGTAAAGCGCGTTTAGCGTACTATATAGGGTATTGTTTCGTGACAAGTTTAATTGAAAAGTTTGGAGTGACTTATGCAATCACGTTATGGAAAGAAAGAGACTTCAAACAGATAGTACTAGATGAACTGGAAACGATGATTATCAATAGTAAAGGATGAGAGATTATGAATAAGATAATTTTATCAAGTATAACCTTTTGTTTATCGGTTATATTTGGGACTTCGTTTTATTTTGAATCTAAAGCTACTAGCTTAATTGCCTACTTCTATGCAGAAAACTATGTTACGACAAAATACAACGTTAATTTTTGGAGAAGTTATTGATGCTGTTACTAATAAACAATACTATTTTGAAGTAGATAAAAGTGATGATTATTCATTATTATATTAAGGGATTTAATGTAGATTTGTAATTAAATAACACATATAAAAGCTCAGCATCTCCAGGTAGGATAGATTTATCAAACCTAGTAGGTGCCTTTCTTATGCCTTGAAAAATTTAACTATTGTCTAGGTTAAGTTACTGCCAACTATGTATAGCTTCAGAATTTAGCACCAACATCAAATAGAGCTTTCACAGAACCCAACCCCTACAATTGTCGAATTATGTTATTATGAAAGAAAAGAAAAATTGAAGAAATAATTATCATTAAAAAAGGAAATGCTTGTTGGTAGTAGGGGTGAATTCTATGTTTGAATGGCTTAGCATTGATAATCTTGAGGCAGTAATTGAACAATATAAATTATTAGGACCATTTGCAGGAATCTTTTTAACATTTATCGAATCATTTATACCGATTTTACCATTATTTGTTATTGTAGTAGCAAACGCCAGTGCTTACGGATTATTTTGGGGCTTCCTTTTATCCTGGCTAGGTACGGTTGCAGGATCCTATGTATTTTTCCTGCTCATACGTAAATTCGGTAATCATCGTATTTTCAGGTATATAAAAGAACAACAGCAAATAAAAAAGCTAATCCATTGGGTAGATATCCGAGGGCTTACGCCGTTATTTGTTTTGCTTTGTCTACCATTTACACCGGTTGTTGTCGTCAATAGTGTCGCGGGTCTTTCGAATATAAAAAAGAAATATTACCTGTTTACGCTATTCGCTTCAAAGCCGGTCATGATCTTTTTGATGAGCTATTTAGGTAGTGATTTACGAGCAATATTAAGTGAACCGTTGAAAATCATCATTTCAGGCCTCATTATTTTCGTGATTTGGGGAATCGGCAAACTCGTTGAAAGAAGTTTAAACAAAAGAGTAGAACGTGATTTACGCGCAATCGAAAAAACTAAAAATGATAAACTACAAGGAATGTGAGGCCATAAAGTGCTCACATTTCTTTTTTACGCAAGTTGCGTCCTAAATAGTATTAGAACGTATATTCTTATTGTATAATTGAGGAAATAGTTGAAAGAAGAGGTGGGGAATGTGTCACTACGCGTCATATCAGGAAGAGCAGGAACAGGAAAAACAGCATTTATTCATAACGAAATCGTGGAAGATCTAAAGGGAAATCCACTCGGGTCACCAATTTTTATTATCGTCCCTGACCAAATGACCTTCTCAACGGAATATGAATTAACAAACAATTATGGACTTGAAGGTATTATGCGTGCTCAAGTAATGACGTTCAAACGGTTAGCTTGGTTTGTTTTGCAAAAAGAAGGTGGCATTACAAAAGAGCGAATTGATGGGACAGGCTACCGCATGTTAATTCGCCGCATTTTAGAAGAACATAAAGAAGAGTTTCTATTGTTCCGGCAAGCAGCAGGCAAACGAGGTTTTACAAAAGAAGTAGAGCAAATTTTAAAAGAGTTTAGCCAATATAATATTAATGTATCAACAATTGAACCTCTAATTGATTCATTAAAGGAAAATGGAGCAAGTAAAATCCTCCTTCATAAAATGCATGATTTACAAATTATTTTAAAGCAATTAAATGAACGAATTGGACTGGATTATGTGGATGGAGATGGTTATTTCCCACTGTTGATCGAGCGTATTCCAAAGATGGAAAGCTTGCGTGAAACTCATGTATATTTGGACGGATTCGTATCATTTACAGGGCAAGAATTTACGATATTAAAGCAGCTTTTACTTTATTCGAAGCGCGTGACGGTTGTCTTACCATTTGAAAATGAACAGCTTGATAAATTAGAAGGTGCCGTATTTTACCGTGCAGCGATGTCCTATGAAAAATTACAACATGAACTTCATAAAATACAATTTGAACAAAACATCGAAATTGAAGAAGAGCAACGAATTCATCTCGAAATGAATTATCGTTCGACAAATTCAGACCTTCATCAAATTGAACAAAATTTCCATGCCCCTTATTTTACACCAATCCCTGCACAACATCATGTACAAGTCATAGAGGCTGCAAACCCTCGTGCAGAAGTGCAGGCAATTGCCCAGGAAATAAAACGTTTAGTTGTAGAGGAAGGAAAGCGATATAAGGATATTGGGATTATGTATCGCCAAGCAGATGTGTATGATGCGATTATTGCCACAACGTTCAAACAATACGAAATTCCGCTATTTTCTAATGAAAAACGTTCGATGTTGTATCATCCCTTAATTGAATTTAGTCGTTCTGTATTAGAGATTATTACGTCAAATTGGAAGTATGAACCGATTTTCCGTAGTGTAAAAACAGATTTGTATTTCGCTCAAAATGCGCAAATTGCAAAAATGCGAGATCAAGTAGATGTTTTGGAGAACTTTGTCATTGCCAAGGGGATTGTGCACGATCGCTGGTTTAATGAAGAAGTTTGGCATTATCGCCGCTTTAAATCACTTGAAAAAATCAATTCCATTCAAACAGAAGATGAACTTAAACTTGAAAATCGTTTAAAAGAAGCACGAGATATTATTCGCGAGCCTGTATTTGCATTACAACAAAAATTAAAGCAAGCGAAAACAGGGCGTGAAATTGTCGTTGCGCTCTATGAGTTTATGGATGAACTTGACGTATATAAAAAGCTTGTAAAAATGCAAGAAAAGGAAGAGCAGGCGAATGCACTTCATCAATCTTTTGAGCATGAGCAGGCATGGAATGGCTGGGTCCATATTTTAGAGCAATTTGACTTAATGTTTGGTAATAAAGAAATGACCGTGGAGGATGTCGCGCAAATTTTAGATGAAGGGTTTGAGACACTTCAATTTTCAAGTGTTCCGCCAACTTTAGATGAAGTAACCGTTTCGACGCTTGAATTTTCTCGCTTTGATAATATGCAGGCGATTTTCATTATAGGCGTTAATGATGGCGTGTATCCGATGCGCATGGATGCTGGGGGACTTTTATCCGATGATGAACGCGCAACGTTTGAAAAATCAGATTTTGAGCTGGCACCGGGTGTGAAAAGTCGATTACTTCAAGAAAGTTTCCTATTTTACCGAGCTATTTCATCGCCGACGGACCAATTATACTTCACTTTTTCAAGTGCTGATGAGGAAAGTAAAGGGAAGCTCCCTTCTTTGTATATTAACCGTTTGCATAAATTGTTCGAAGTTGAGACGGCGGATGGGGAAAAACAAAAAACATTACTTCATAAACGTGTTGTCATTGATCCGCTCGAGGAATTAGATTCTGAACAAATTTTAAATTATTTACGTCATCCATCTCCAGCAGTCGGCTTTTTAATGACACAATTGAAAAAAGCTCAATTAGAGCAAAAGCCATTAACGGCGGAGTGGGGCGCATTACAAGCGTTTTATGAGCGTCAGCCAAAATGGCAAGAGGTTTTAACGTTTGTCAGGAAGCCCCTTACTAAGGTAAATGAAGCAGAGCCATTGACGGAGGAAATGGCAACAAAATTGTACGGGGAAGATTTTTTAGCAAGTGTATCCCGCATTGAAAAGTTTTATAGCTGTCCGTATTCACATTTTGCTTCATACGGGTTGAAGTTGCAAGAACGTGCAGAATTTAAATTGGAAACGTTCGCAATGGGTGATCTATTTCATGAGGCAATTCGCAAAATTTTATCCGATAACGAGCAGCCAATTCCACTGAATAATTACCGTGCATGTTATCTACAAGCAGATGAAACGGTGACTAATTTAGTGAATTATTTCTCATACAGTATTTTGAAGAGTAGTCATCGGTTTGAATATATTAAAACAAAGCTAGTGAAAATTGTCGCGCGCACATTATTCGCGCTTATTAATCAAAGTGAGCTTTCCAAGTTTAGAGCGATTGCACACGAAAAACCTTTTGGAAAACGCGATGATAAAAACGCAGAAAAGGATGACCAAAATCCATTAAAGCCATTAGAAATTGAACTTGAAAATAATCGTAAAATGTATGTGCGCGGGCAAATTGACCGAATTGATGCATATAAAGATGCAGAAAATTTATATTTACGTGTTATTGATTATAAATCCAGCGGTCGAAAATTGGATTTTACAGAAGTGTATAACGGCATTTCGATGCAATTATTAACGTATTTAGATGTTGCGTTACAAAATGTACCGATTTTAGCTAAGGAAAGTAAGTTTGTCAGTGATTTATCAGAGCTTGAAAATATTATTGTACAAGCAGCTGGTATGTTCTATTTACATGTGCATAATCCACTCATTCAAACTGAAGATTATACGGAGCTTGAAAAAATTGAAGGGTTGCGTCAAGAAAAGTTTAAATTGAGTGGCTATATGTTGAAAGACGTGGAAGTTGCGCAATTAATGGATACGTCATTGCAACCGAGCACAACGTCTATTATCGTACCGGCTGCATTTAAAAAGGATGAAAATCTTGAATTTAATGGGCGCTCATCAAAAGTGATTGAGCCGCAAAATATGGAAAATCTTCAGCAATTTGTTCATCACAAATTACGTGATGCAGGCAATGAAATTTATCGTGGAAACACGGAAATAAAGCCCTATAGTTTGAGCAATCATACAGCATGTACGTTTTGTAACTATAAATCCGTTTGTCAATTTGATCAGGCAGAAGCGGGAAATCGTTTCAATGAATTGAAAAAGCAATCGGAGCAGGAAGTATTTGAAAATATTGAAAAGGTGGTATGTATGCATGATGATTCCAACTAAACCGAAAAATGTTCAATGGACAGATGTACAGTGGAAAGCCATCTATGCATCAGGTCATGATATTTTAGTATCGGCAGCGGCAGGGTCAGGGAAAACCGCTGTATTAATTGAACGCCTCATTCAAAAGATTTTAGCGCCAGAAGATCGTCGTATTGATGTGGATGAATTATTAGTCGTTACTTTTACAAATGCTTCGGCAGCTGAAATGCGTAATCGGATGGCAGAGGCACTGGAAAAATCGATTGCACAAGATCCACAAAATGCTTTTTTACGTCGTCAGCTTAGCTTATTAAATAAAGCACAAATTTCGACGTTGCACTCTTTTTGCCTAACAATTTGTCGTGAATATGCGTATACAATCGATTTAGATCCAGGTTTTCGTTTAGCAAGTACAGAAGAAGCGGCATTGTTACAAGATGATGTGTTAATGGATGTACTAGAAAAAGCGTATCGCGGAGATATGGCTCATTTATTTACTAAGGAAGAGTTGTATACGCTTGTTGATAGTTTTGCTACGGACCGCAGTGACCAAGCAATCGAAAAGCTATTGCAAGAAATGTATAAAGTGTCGCGTGTACAGCCTGACCCGTATGAATGGTTACGCGCATTACCTATGAAATATGACATTGATGAACAATTGCCGATTGATGATTTACTAATTGCACAGGAAATTCGACCGATGATTGTTGCAAACTTGAAAGAAGTGGTGGCGCGCCTTGAAAAAGGGTTCCAAATTGTTTCTGTACAGCCAGCACTCCAAAAAAATGAAGCCCTTTTTGCAATTGAATACGGGGCAGCAAAGCAAGTGCTTGAAGCGATGGATAGTGGTACATGGGAGGAAGCGTATGCATTAATGCCACTTATTAAATTTGACCGGATTAAGCCTGTTGGGAAAAAAGATACGGAAGAGGATCAGCGTTTTTATAGCATCGCGAAAGGGTACCGTGATCAGGCAAAGGATATGCTTGCAACTTTATCAGAAACGTTTTTTGCCCGTCATCCGAAACTGTATGTGAAAGAAATGGCAGAAACGAAGCCGATTATGGAAACGCTCGTCAAATTAACGATTGAATTTAGCGAAGCATTCAAACAAGCAAAACAGGATCGTGGGCTACTCGATTTCTCGGATTTAGAACATTATGCGTTAGAAATTTTATCGCATGCCGAAATCAAAACGATGCCACCAACGCCGTCTGAAGTAGCAATGAATTTTAAGGAACGCTTTAAGGAAGTGCTTGTGGATGAGTACCAGGATGTGAATCGACTTCAAGAAACGATTTTACAGCTTGTGAAAAGTGGAGATGAGGCAGATGGTAACTTGTTTATGGTCGGCGATGTAAAACAGAGTATTTATGCGTTCCGATTAGCCGAGCCGCGGTTATTCCTTGAAAAATATAAGCGATTTGATGAAAATCCAATCAATAACGGTATGAAAATCGATTTAAATGCGAATTTCCGAAGTCGTTCTGAAGTATTAGCCGGCACAAATTATGTGTTTGAGCAAATTATGGACGAAGAAGTTGGCGAGATTCAATATGATGAACAAGCAAAATTAAAGTTTGGCGCAAGCTATGATGAGCAGCAAGTTCCGGTTGAGCTTGTTTTATTAGAGGGCGATTCGAAGCTGCAAACTGTTTTAAATTCAGATGGTAACGGTGACGAAGAGGAAAGTATTAGCTCGGCGCAACAGGAGGCCCGCTATATTATTATGCGGATTCAAGAAATGGTCAGAGGCGGGGCACAAGTATATAACCCAAAAACAAAATCAACGCGTCCGATCAGTTACAGAGATATAGTCGTGCTCATGCGGTCACGTACTTGGTATGCGACGTTTGCTGAGGAATTTAAGATGGCGGGATTACCACTTTATGCCGAAACAGATGGCGGTTATTTTGAATCATTGGAAGTCATGATTATGCTGAATACGTTAAAAGTAATCGATAATCCGTATCAGGATATCCCGTTGGCATCTGTTTTACGCGCGCCTTTCATCGGTCTAACCGAAAACGAGCTTGCGGCCATTCGTTTAATTAATGGGAAAGTGCCATTTTATGAAGCGCTTAAGCAATATATGGTCAATGCATCTGGTGAAATGGCGATTGCAACCGAGCAAAAATTGCAAAAGTTCTTAACGCTACATGAAAAATGGCGCAATTTTTCCCGTCACGGCTCGCTTGCAGACTTAATTTGGCAAGTGTATTTAGATACGAGTTACTTTGAAATGGTCGGGGCAATGGTGAACGGGAAACAGCGTCAAGCAAATTTACGCGCGCTTCATGACCGTGCACTTAGCTATGAAAAAACATCCTTCCGTGGGTTATTCCGTTTTTTACGATTTATCGACCGTATGCATTCGCGCGGGGATGATTTAGGGATTGCCAAATCAATCGGAGAAGCCGATGATGTTGTCACGCTATTAACAATTCATAAATCAAAGGGCTTGGAATATCCAGTCGTTTTCGTGGCGGGGATGAGTCGTGGATTTAATACGAAAGATTTAGGGAACCGCTACATTTTTGACCAAGAATTTGGACTTGCTATTAAGTCTGTCAACCCAGATTTAAACGTCATGTCAACGTCACTGCCACATTTATATGTGAAGGAAAAGAAGCTTGCCAAAATGAAGGCAGAGGAAATGCGCATTCTTTATGTGGCAATGACTCGTGCAAAAGAGCAGTTAATTTTAGTTGGTTCCATTAAAGATTGGGAAAAGCAAAAAGATGAATGGTCATTTTATCAGGAGTTAGAGGAAACTGTATTGCCGAGTTATACTCGATCGAAGGCGAATCATTATTTAAGTTGGGTTGGACCAGCTGTTGCAAGGCATCAGGACTTTTTATTTGCACAATATGGTAAACAAAAGGAAGCAACTCATGCAGCGCAGTGGTTTGTAAATATCATTTCAAATGAAGCGTTTTTAGCGGCGGCAACAGAGGAAGAAACGATTCAGACAGAGCAGGTAGAGCAAGTTGATGAATCTCTCGTGGATTTATTAACGCACCGCTTTTTATCGACGTATCCATATGAACATGCAGTGACGAAAAAATCAAAAACTTCCGTTAGTGAATTAAAGCGATTAGAAAGCCTTCAACGAATGGAAGAAGAGCAAGTTTATAATTCGAACGCAGTAAACTATGTTAAGGCGGCTGTTCCGAGCTTTATGTTAAAGAAAAAGGAACGTAAGCTGTCAGCAACAGAAGTCGGTACAGCAGTTCATGCGGTGATGCAGCATATACCACAGGAAGGCTTTCAAACGTTGACAGAAACTACAGATTTTATTCAATCACTCGTGACGCGCCAATTACTACAACAAATTGAAGCTGATGCAATAGAGGTAGAAAAGATTCTCGCCTTCTTCCAGACGGATGTTGGTCAGCGCTTTAAGCATGCCAAGCAAACTTTACGTGAAGTGCCATTTACATGGAGTCTCAAAGATGCCGAGGGTGATGCACAAATTATTCAAGGGGTGATTGACTGTCTTTTTGAAGATGAATTTGGCCAATGGGTGTTACTTGACTATAAAACGGATCGTATTGAAAGTGGAATATTAGACGATTTGGAGAAAATTAAACAAAAAATGACAAAAACATATCACATTCAATTAAACTATTATCAACAAGCTATTGAATCCATTAAACATGTCAAAGTAAGTGAACGTTTATTGTATTTATATAGTATTGGGAAAGAAGTGAAAATTGATTAGGGGGGATGTTTTGTGAACTTTCGACCAGTTGGTACGCAGGATCGAGTAGCCACGCTTGATATTTTACGTGGCTTTAGCTTACTCGGTATTTTATTAGTAAATATGTTCGGCTTTTATTTGCCAATGCCTCATATTATGGGATTGGAAAATTGGTTTACTGAAGCACAGGATATCATTTTACAGCAAATTTTAGATATTTATGTACAAAGTAGTTTTTATCCGTTATTTTCTATACTATTCGGGTATGGTTTAGCAATGCAGTTTTTAAAAGCGAAAGAATATGACACAAACTTTTATAAATTTGCACCGAAACGATTAGCAATTTTGTTTAGTATTGGTATGCTCCACGCATTTCTAATTTGGTGGGGAGATATTTTAGCGATGTATGCATTTTGCGGCGTCTTTTTAGTTGCACTTATGCGCCTACCTGCAAAATGGTTACTGTTCACGGCAATTATCGTGAACGGATTATACCAAAGTGCCATTTTAAGCTTGTACTCTCTTGGTGGTATGTTCAATCAAATGATGGGCGATTCATCGGTAAATATTACCGCGATTCAAAACGCAATTACAGCATATGGTGTCGGAACATGGGCGGATGCTTTTATGCAACGGTTAGATGACTTAGCCATTCAAATGAGTTCGGCGATGTGGATTTCTTCCTTGTTCACCATATTACCTTATATGCTCATTGGTGCGGCATTTGCGAAGTGGAAATTGATTGAACGTGCAAAAGAAAAGCTTGTCACTTGGTTTATTCTAGCGGTTTTTGGTTTGGGTGTGGGTATTTATTTAAAGAGTCTCCCGATTGCATCTGCTCAAACATATGGTTATGAATATTTACAAGTGTTTGTGGGGGGGCCTATATTAGCGTTAGGTTATATCGCGGTCATCGTATTAATTTGTTTACTTCCGATTGCCGTAAAAGTTTTAACGCCAATTGCTAAAGCTGGAAGAATGTCTATGACTCTTTATTTAATGCAATCTATCGTTTGTACGATAATATTTTATAATTGGGGCTTCGGTTTATATGGGAAAGTGGATGTCCAAATGGGCATTTACATCGCAATCGCCCTATTTATCGTTCAAATATTGTTTGCAGAGCTTTGGTTTTCTAAATTTAAGCAAGGCCCAGTTGAAGCAATGATCAAAAAATTAACTTATGGTAAAATATTATCAGAAAAGTAAGGTAATTCGTTCAGCTTTGATGTATCATGTAGAAAAAAGAAGGAGCTCCTCACATTATGAAATTGTTATCTTTCAAATTAAATGGACAAGTAAAGTTCGGCCCAAAAGTTAAAAAGGAAGAAGCGGTATGGGATGTTATTGAAATTCAAAAACAATTAAATATACTACCTTCGTTTCCTGAAACAATTATTGATGGTGTTGCATTAGGCTTTGATTTTGTAGAGCAAGCTCGCAAATTAGTAGATGCTGCACAAAAAGCTGAAAATGGTGCTCAATTTAAATTTGCATTTTCAGAAATCGAGTGGCTTTCTCCAATCCCACGTACACCGAAAAATATTTTATGTGTGGGTAAAAACTACAATGAGCACGCAATAGAAATGGGTGCAGAGCAAGCACCAGAAGATATTATGATTTTCACAAAGTCACCTACTGCGATTTCAGCGGATGAAACAACATTACCTGTGCATGCAGATAAAACGGACGCTCTTGATTATGAAGGGGAGCTAGCTGTTGTAATTGGAAAACGCGGGAAAGATATTCCTAAAGGGATGGCATTTGATTATATTTTTGGTTATACAATTGCCAATGATATTACTTCACGCGACCTTCAACAAAAACATAAGCAATTTTTCTTAGGGAAAAGCTTAGAAGGTAGCTGTCCAATGGGGCCATATTTAGTGACAAAGGATGAAATTCCAGACCCACATGCCCTGTCAATTGTGACGAAAGTAAATGGTGCTGTGCGTCAAAATGGTTCGACAAAGGATATGATGTTTAGTGTGGCAGATATTATTGCGATTTTATCGAAACATGTAACATTAGAACCAGGAGATGTTATTTTAACAGGTACGCCTGCTGGGGTTGGCAAAGGAATGAATCCACCAACGTTTTTAAAAGCTGGCGATGAAGTAAAGATTTCAATTGAAGGAATCGGCACATTAGCGAATCGCTTCGCATGATTTTTTTTACTTGAATATGAATGTGATAGATTCACAAAATTCCAAATAGCAAGGACGTAACCCGCTTAATTATTGCGCAGGTTATGTCCTTTTGTATGTGTGAGGATGGAACTAAGTTAAGCCAATTCATTGAATTTGCACGCGCTTACATGGTAGGATATTGCATGTAGAGAAAAAATAGAAAAGGTGGAAATATACATGAGTTTTTTAACTAGTACTACACATCTGCATATTAAAACATGGGTAATTGCTTTAGTACTCTTCTTTATTGCAGCATTATCAAGCAAAAAATTAACAGGTGTACATATGGGTTTACGTGCGGTGTACATTTTACTTATCATTACTGGCGGTGCATTATTCTTAGAATGGCGTGACAAAATCGCTGAGAGTGGCATGAACTATGATATGAAAGTACTTTTTGGTATTTTAATTATCGGTTTCATGGAAATGATCTTAGTACGTAAAAACAAAGGCAAATCGGTTAACGTACTTTGGGTGTTATTCGCAATTGCTTTAGCAATTACATTATACTTAGGCTTAAGCACAGGAATCGGTATGAATTTCTAATATTAAATGAAACAACCACTTCGGACTAGTAAGTTTGAAGTGGTTTTTGTTTGGATTAACTTGCTTCAGCATTCTTCTTCCATTCCTATAAGAGAGAGGGATGAATACCAACTATACCCTTAATTCAAAGGGGCAAACCTTGGCTGAGTCAAGTTAATGCCCCCGGCGGATGTCACAGATTATTAGAGGGATTTTTCGAGCAAGCTCGAAAAAAATCTGGCCGCAATTACGCTGAGGTGTAATTGATAGTAGAATTGTTAGAAATCCACAGTTTTGTCACGGATTTGTCGCAATTACTTGAAATATCTTTGGAAACATAGCGACCCATACACTTATTTTTGGTAAAATTACGATGGATTGTTTTGAAAGTGAGGGAATAACAGTGGGATTTAAAAAATGGATCGGCGCAGTAACGGCGGGTGTTCTACTTTCTACGACATTAATGTTGACACCAACTGTACAAGCGGAAGAGAATCGTACAATTGCTGATGAAAGTATATATGATTTATTAGTAGACCGTTTTTTTAATGGAATTGGCACAAATGACGATGAATTAGTAAATGCGAAAGACCCAGCTATGTTTGCGGGTGGCGATTTTAATGGATTAATTAAAAAACTCGATTATATTTCAGGAATGGGCTTTACGACGATTTCGATTGGCTCCGTTTTTGCAACTGAAAAATATGACGGCTCCATGGTGACAAGCTATTCTACAATAGACAAGCATTTTGGAACGGAAGATGAGCTAAAGGACGTTGTGAAAAAATATAATGACCGTGACATGAAAATCATGGTGGACTTCCCGATTTCAAATGTAAGCCCGAATCATGAATGGGCAAGCCAACCAAATTTTGTCGCAAGCACGAACAATGGACAAATTCAGTGGGATTTAGCCAATGCAGAAGTGCAAAAAGCGTTGATTGATGCAGCCGTACAATTTGTCAATACATATAATATTAACGGTATACGCTTAACGAATATTGAAAATACAGATGCATCATTTTTAAATTCGTTGATTGACCAATTAAAAGAAGCAAAGCCAGAAATGTATGTCATCTCAAATGCAGAAAGCGATGCTCGTTTTGACGCGAAGTTTTATGCGGATACAGAACAGCTTTATCGTGGCGCTTTTAAAAATGTTGATTTAAATACAACGGTTTTAAATACGCATATGGAGGAGTTTATTACAGGGAGAGATGTACCTGCTCAAGTGATGATCGACAATGTGTGGACAGACCGTTTTACATTAGATGTCACGAAAGAAAAGATGTACCCTCCAACACGTAATAAAATTGCGGTATCAAGTGCGTTATTATTACCTGGTGTGCCCGTTGTACAATATGGTACTGAAATTGCGATGAATGGTACTGCTGGAAAAGAGGCACATCAATATTACAATTTTAAAACGGATTCTGAGCTTGTTGACTATATTGGACAACTACAAACTTTACGAAATAGTTCAGAAACGCTGCGTAACGGCGAATTCAAATGGCTAATGAATGAAGATGGTTATATGGTATTTGAACGTAAATCAGATACAGAAACATGGGTTGTTGTTATTAACAACACAAGTAAAACGAAGCGCATTCATATTCCTATGGAAGAGCTTGGTGAAGGAAAAGAAATTCGTGGTATGTTTGATAGTGAAATCATTCGCGCGAATAAGGATGATAATTATACAATCATTTTAGATCGTGAAATGGTAGAAGTGTATCAAGTAATCGAAGCGCGTGGTATTAACACCTCTTATATTGTGGCGTTAAGTTTAGTTGTAGTCATTTACACAATATTCATGGTTGTCATTATAAAACGCGGCCGCAAACGTCGAGCAGAACAAGCCCAAGCAAACTAAGTTATTGTAAAAAATTATACGTCTAAAATCATCATTCCGATTCAAACCGAAATGATGATTTTTCTTTGTAGAAGGAACTTTCTAACGCTTATAACTTTAAGCGCTCTTGCAATATTTTTGCAACCCCATCTTCATTATTGGATAATGTAATTTCATTAGCAATATTTTTTAGTTGGTCAATACCGTTACTCATCGCAACCCCAACCCCAGCGTACTCAATCATCTCTAAATCATTGTCTTCATCGCCAAAAGCAATGATGCGTTCACGGGGAATGCCCATTTCTTTTGCAATTTGATCAATACCAACTGCTTTGCTTAGTCCTTTGCGTACAATTTCGATAATCGGGTAAGGTGCACCCCAACGACGATGCTCAATTAATTCGGCATGAACATCTTGTAAATGTTGACGAATGATCGGTACACGAACATCATTTGCTTGAATTAATAAGCTTGTCGGATCTTCTAACAGATTTGTTTTTAAATCGCCCATTAATACACGAGGGCTTCCCATGTTGAATATGTTTAACATTGCTTCATCTTCACGGTGGATATACACATCATCAAATACTTCTGCAATTAAATTATTATATTCATAATTATGAATCGATTCAATCACATCATGTACGACGCGAATATCGACAGGGGAATGGATGGATTTCCACATCGAATTGCGAGGATGATGAACTAAAGCACCGTTAAAGTTTACAATCGGTGTAACGAGCTGTAATTCCTCATAGTAAATTTGACTTGCTCGAAAAGGGCGGCCAGTCGCGATCATTACGTGATGACCCGCTGCTTTCGCTTTCATCAATGTTTCCTTTGTAAGGGGAGAAATTTTTTGCTCGTCGGTTAATAATGTGCCATCCAAATCTAATACGATTAAATGTTCGTTCATTCGGAAAACCCTCCTTTACATGCTTTTATTTTCGTATTGTGATTGTTCAAATACTCACCAAACGAAGATAAAGCCTCTGGTAGATGTCGCAGATTTTGAAGTAAGCCTGCACGATACAGGTCAGTTAACCAAAATTCAAAATCTTGACGCAATTACGCCTTAGTGTAATTGATTGTACCTTCAAAAAATAGCACTAGTCAAAGTTTTGAAACGTTTTCAATATTCTGCTAAAGTAATAGGGTGAAGTATATCGTATAGAGGTGAGTAAAGTGATTGTTAAAAATGAAGAGTGGAAGGCAATCCCACTATTACATGTTTATGATGAATCAATGGATAATGAGACACCTGTTGTAATTTTTTTACACGGTTTTTTAAGTGCAAAAGAGCATAATCTCCATTACGCTTATCAACTTGTAGAAAAAGGAGTACGGGTCATTTTACCAGATGCGCTCTTACACGG
Source organism: Solibacillus sp. R5-41 (assembly GCF_002736105.1). Classification (NCBI taxonomy): domain Bacteria; kingdom Bacillati; phylum Bacillota; class Bacilli; order Caryophanales; family Caryophanaceae; genus Solibacillus; species Solibacillus sp. R5-41. Next base: position 715,038 of record NZ_CP024123.1, read on the forward strand.
CGAACGCACGACCCATTTAACAGAAAATGAAATGAATTTAAATTTTTGGAAAATCGTTTTGAAATCAGTTGAAGAAGTCAATACCATTTATCAAGAATTGAAATTTAAACAATTACTCAGAAGAGACAATATTGGCATTGCAGGTACTTCAATGGGCGGAATTGTCACTTCAGGATGCTTAGCGATTTATCCGTGGATTAAAACAGCGGGCATTTGCATGGGCACAACAAGTTTTACAAAGCTTGCTCAACATCAAGTTGATGAATTTAAAGCAAAAGGAATCGAATTTCCAATGTCGAATGCGCAGCAAGAGGCGACTTTTAAAATGCTTTCGCACTATAATTTAGAACAGCGTATGGAGCATGTTAAGCAAAGTCCGATTATTTTCTGGCATGGTCAAAAGGATTCTGTTGTCCCGTATCGAATGAGTCGAGAATTTTATGATCAGCTGAATGAGAAACAAGAACAGTACCCGATTCACTATATTACTGAACCAAATGCAGGACATGCTGTGTCACGAAATGGCATTCTCATGGTTACAAAATGGCTTGCACAACATTTGGCATAAGCTACATGTTCTGATATGATTACAGTTAACACCATGGTGGAAGGGGAAACAAAAAATGGCGATTGATCAAGATATGAAAGATAGTATGTTTAGCGCATTAGAAAATGTAATTGACCCGGAGCTTGGCATTGATATTGTCAACTTAGGCTTAGTATATGATGTAGATTTAACAGATGAAGGTTCAGCGACAGTGACGATGACACTTACTTCAATGGGATGTCCAATGGCTCCAGTAATTATTGACCAAGTGCAAACGGCATTAGGCGAATTACCTGAAGTGAAAGAAACAGAAGTAAATATCGTATGGCAGCCGGCATGGTCAAAGGACAATATGTCACGCTATGCAAAAATGGCATTAGGTATTCGCTAAAAAGTAAACAAGGCAGTACAAAGCCAAATATTGAAAAAAGTAAAAGGCAAAAATGTTGTGAATTCAACGTTTTTGCCTTTTTTCGTCCATCATTTAAAATCGGTTATAAAGGCTTACTACGGTAATTAATCGATTCGGCATATGACAAGTGGACAATTTTCACAATCAATTTCTTCCTTTAAATAATTTATATCAAGAATGGTAATATAGCTTTTCTCCATCGTAATCTTCTTTTTCTTTCGTAAATCTGTTAGCATGCGATTGACCATTTCACGGCTTGTTGCGCATAAGTTTGCAAGTTCTGTATTCGTTAGCACAAGGTTAATATACACTTCATTGTCATTTCGGTGTTCCCCATATGTATTAGCGAGACGAATTAAAGTCGAATAAAGCGCACCTTTTTTGCCGTGTAGAACTAAGTCACGTAACCGACTTTGGTTTTTTATATTTTCTGTTTGAACCCATTTTAAATAGTCTATAAGCATTGTAGTTTGTTCATTTAACATCGTTTCAAATTGATCTATGTGAATCGAAAATAGTTCAGAATTTGCAAGTGTCTTTGCAGATGTCGAATGATGTTGATTTTCACAAAAAATTAAACTTTCCCCAATAAGGCTGTTCAATCCGCAAATTCGAATCGTTAATTCCTTACCATTTTCTGTTTCCTTACTAATTTGAATTGAACCACTTTGAATTAAAAAAATATGATTTGCTATTTCGCCCTCTTGGAAAATATGTGTCCCCTTATCGGCTTTAATTAACGTTCCTTTTGAGTGGAAAAGCGCTACAATTTTCTGTGGAATCATTTGTAAAGTATTTATAAAACCACAACCTTCCAACTTAAATGTAAAATTATTACTAATATATAAGAATATCATAACACATATTCGTACATGAATGGTTAAAAATATGGAGTGTAATTATTTGAAGTTTGATTAAATTTGACCTACAATTAGATTAGTCAATAAAGGTCAAACATAAAGGGGTGCAGCATATATGCAATTTAACCAAACACAAGATAATCGTCCACCACTTGAACAATTTGGACGTAACTTAATTGATCAAGTGAAAAGCGGAAAAATGGACCCAGTAATTGGACGCGATGAAGAAATAAGAAATGTCATCCGTATTTTATCGAGAAAAACAAAAAATAATCCAGTGCTTATCGGCGAGCCAGGTGTCGGTAAAACCGCCATTGTTGAAGGATTAGCCCAACGAATTGTTCGTAAAGATGTGCCAGAAGGATTAAAAGAAGCTCAGCTTTATGAGTTAGATATGAGTGCATTAATCGCGGGAGCAAGCTACCGTGGACAGTTTGAAGAGCGTTTAAAAGCTGTGTTAAAACAAGTGAAGGATGCAGAAGGTCGCATTATTTTATTCATCGACGAAATTCATACGATTGTAGGTGCAGGTAAAACAGACGGCGCAATGGATGCTGGTAATATGCTGAAGCCGATGCTTGCGAGAGGGGAGCTCCACTGTATTGGTGCGACGACATTAGATGAATACCGAATGTATATCGAAAAGGATCCAGCACTCGAACGACGTTTCCAGCAAGTTATGGTAAGAGAACCTTCTATTGAAGATACGGTATCCATTTTACGTGGTATTAAAGATCGTTTCGAGGAGCATCATCGCGGTGTTCGTATTCATGACCGCGCAATTATTGCAGCAGCTCAATTAGCGAATCGATATATTACTGATCGTTTTTTACCAGATAAAGCAATTGATCTAGTGGATGAAGCCTGTGCAATGATTCGAATTGAAATTGATTCGATGCCACAGGAGCTCGACCAAGCAACGCGCCGTTTAACACAATTAAAAATTGAACAGCAAGCATTGAAAAAAGAAAAAGATGCCGCAAGTAAAAAGCGTCTAGAAACGTTAAGTGAAGAAATAAAACATTTAGAACAATCAAAGAAAAGTATGCAAGAACAATGGGATATTGAAAAAAATGGCCTTCAGAACGTACGTGATAAAAAGGATTTACTAAAAAAATTAATTGCCGAAGCGGAAAGTTTAGTGCATACAAATAGTAATTTAGCGCGGGCAAGTGAATTACAATACGGTAAAATCCCAGCGCTCGAAAAAGAGGTTGCAGCGCTAGAGCAGCAGCTAAAAGAGACAGAAGGCAACCGGATGCTACGCGAGGAAGTGACGGAAGAAGAAATTGCTAAAATTATTTCCCGTTGGACAGGAATTCCGGTAATGAAGCTTGTAGAAGGTGAACGAGAAAAATTACTTCGTTTAAAAGATACCTTGCATGAACGTGTTGTAGGTCAAGAAGATGCAGTTACATTGGTGACAGAAGCTGTATGGCGTGCACGTTCAGGGATTAAAGATCCAAACAAACCAATTGGGAGCTTCTTATTTTTAGGGCCAACAGGTGTCGGAAAAACAGAATTAGCAAAAGCGTTAGCCGCACAGCTGTTTGACTCAGAGGACCATTTTATTCGTATTGATATGAGTGAATACATGGAGAAGCATTCGGTTTCCCGATTAGTCGGTGCACCCCCAGGGTATGTCGGCTATGAGGAAGGTGGTCAACTTACGGAAGCAGTGAGACGCAACCCTTATTCTGTCGTGCTATTAGATGAGATTGAAAAAGCCCATCCGGATGTAGCGAATATTTTACTGCAAGTGTTAGATGATGGGCGAATTACTGATAGTCAAGGACGTAATGTCAACTTTACAAACACAGTCGTCATTTTAACGTCTAATATTGGCTCGCATTATTTACTTGAAAATAGCGAGCAATCTGAAGAATTAGTGAATGCTGCATTACGTCAGCATTTTAAACCGGAGCTATTAAATCGTATGGATGATATTATTATGTTCCACGCGTTGTCGAATGAGCATTTTCATGCGATTGCTTGGAAATATGTTCACCAGCTACAATCACGCGTTGCAGAGCAAGAAATTACATTGCAAGTAAATGAGGCGGTTGTTGATTGGATTGTCGAAAATGGCATCGATCCACAATTTGGGGCGCGTCCGTTAAAACGATTTGTACAGCGTCATTTAGAAACGATTGTTGCGCGAGAGTTATTAAAAGGGGAAGTAACGGCTGGAGAAACGCTTCATATTAGCATTGAAGACGGAGAAATCCAAATCAAAAAATAATTGTTAAGCAAAAAAAAGACATCCACTCGGCGCTATTTGCACGGATGGATGTCTTTCTTAATTAGTGTTGTTCTGCTTCGAATTCTGGTGTTGATTCGTTCGGAATAACAGCTGCGATAACAAATACTAAAACGCTGAATGCTAATGAAATAATAGCACCGTTTAAGAAGTTAAAGTCAACATTCAATACAGAGCTTACTACGTAGTTTAGCATAGACACTAATAAAAATGACCAAAAGAAAGTAACGATATATTGCATCAAATTCACCTCATTGAACTTATTTAAATCTTTATTATAGAATTACATCCTCAATATCATACCATAAGCGTACTAAAAAATAAAATAGAGAATAGAACAATTCAGTAAGTTGTCAATTTTTTTGGAACTATATAAGTTAAACAAAATATTCTATCCTATTGATGTAAGTTTTCTATTATGGATTCTAACAAAGTGCGTGCTTGTTAGGCTGGCTATGCACATGAGTCACACAGACAATGTTAGCACAAATCTGGATGACTCATCTTTGTGCTTTGTGCAAGGTCATTTAACTTTCTCTTACTTAACCAAGTGAGATTTTTTTATTGTTTTCAGAAAAGTTATGGTCTATAATTAAGACCAGATACTAATTATTAGTGTAAGAAATAAAGGTGGATGGGATAGAAATCCAAGGGGGATACAAAATGAATGCAGGGATTATCGGGATTAGTAAGTACGTACCTGAAAAAATAATGACAAATTTTGATTTTGAAAAAATATTAGATACATCAGATGAATGGATTCGTACTCGAACTGGAATTGAACAGCGTCATATTGCAGAAAGTGAAGAAACATCTGATTTAGCATATAAAGCAGCAGAAAAAGCAATAGCAAATGCAGGAATAACAGCACAGCAAGTTGGATTAATTATCGTGGCAACGGTTACGCAAGATCAAAACTTTCCAAGTGTTGCATGCCAAATTCAAGAACGGTTAGGTGCTTCTAATTGTGGCGCAATGGACATTTCAGCAGCATGCTCAGGGTTCATTTATGCAACGACAATCGCTCAACAGTTTATTAACAATAATAGCTATGACTATATATTAGTAGTAGGTGTTGAGAAGTTATCGAAAATTGTCGATTGGAACGACCGTAATACAGCTATATTATTTGGTGATGGGGCTAGTGCAGCGGTAATTGGGAAAGTTTCAGAAGGTAGAGGGATTTTATCTTTTGAGCTTGGCGCGGATGGTACAGGCGGAAAGCATTTGAAGATAGATGAAGAAAGCAATATCTTTATGAATGGACGCGAAGTATTTAAATTTGCCGTTCGTCAAATGGGAGAATCGGCTTTAAGTGTTATTGAAAAAGCGGGACTAACAAAGGCAGATGTTGATTATTTAGTGCCCCATCAGGCGAATATTCGTATTATGGAAGCTGCGCGCGAACGTCTAGACTTACCAGAAGAAAAAATGTCTAAAACGATTCATAAGTACGGCAACACTTCTGCCGCATCCATTGGTATTTCGATTGTGGATGATCTTGAATCAGGAAAAATAAAAGATGATGATATCGTTGTCCTTGTTGGTTTTGGTGGAGGACTCACATGGGGTGCCTTAGCAATTAAATGGGGAAAATAAGAACATACCAAAATCGAGCAAATAATCAAGTAAAAGGAGAATAGAATGATGGAAAAAAGACGAGTAGTTGTGACAGGTATTGGCGCCGTAACACCAGTTGGAAATAGTGCCGAACAAGCATGGGAAAATGTAGTTGCAGGTAAATCAGGTGTAGGCCCATTAACACGTGTAGATACGAGTAAATTTACTGTTTCTGTTGCGGCAGAAGTAACAGACTTTAATATAGAAGATTATGTCGAGAAAAAAGAAGCGCGCAAAATGGATCGCTTCACACATTACGCAATTGCGGCGTCTATGATGGCAGCAAAGGATGCAGATTTAACAATTACTGAAGAAATGGCTCCACGAGTGGGGGTTTGGATTGGTTCAGGAATTGGCGGTATGGAAACGCATGAACAGCAGTTTTTAACATTCCAAGAGCGCGGTGTACGTCGTGTTAGTCCATTCTTCGTACCGATGATGATACCAGATATGGCTTCAGGTCAAGTATCTATTTATCTTGGCGCAAAAGGTGTCAACTCTTGCTCTGTAACAGCTTGTGCATCTGGTACAAATTCAATCGGTGATGCGTTTAAAGTCATTGAACGTGGTGATGCGGATGTCATGATTACAGGTGGGGCAGAAGCGCCGATTGTGACAATGGCCATTGCTGGTTTTAGTTCAAACACAGCATTATCATTAAACCCAGATGTCAACACAGCTTCTCGTCCATTTGATAAAAATCGTGATGGCTTCGTTATTGGTGAAGGTGCAGGGATTTTAATTTTGGAAGAGTTAGAGCATGCTAAAGCGCGCGGTGCGAAAATTTATGGTGAAGTAGTCGGCTATGGTGCGACTGGTGATGCCCATCATATTACAGCGCCAGCTCCAAATGGTGAAGGTGCTGCACGTGCAATGGCGATGGCATTAAATGATGCAAACGTTGCACCAGAACAAGTTGGTTATATTAATGCACACGGTACAAGTACACCATATAACGATTTATTCGAAACGCAAGCGGTGAAAACTGTATTTGGTGAGCATGCCTACCAATTGGCAATGAGTTCAACAAAAAGTGTAACCGGCCATTTATTAGGTGCAGCTGGTGGTATTGAGGCAATCTTTACGTTAATGGCGTTAAAAGAGGGTATTTTACCACCGACGATGAATTTACATGACCCAGATCCGGAATGTGATTTAGATTATGTTCCGAATGAGGCACGAAAAGCATCGATTGAATACGCATTAAGCAATTCTTTAGGCTTTGGCGGTCATAACGCTTGCCTATTATTCAAAAAATATTCAGAAGCTTAATTTCCTAAAAGAATGTACTTATGAAAATGAAAAACAACGTGCACAGTCATGATGCACGTTGTTTTTTCGTATAGTTGTACAAAGGATGGTGTCAATCGCACGCTTTGTCATATTTTTATTTTGTTATGGAATTTGTGTCATGTCCGTTAGTAATATCATCTTGTACTTAAATTACCGCACACTCGGTTATTCATGGCGTGCTGTATTGTTGTACATATTAAATAGTGTAGAAATTTATTTAGCGATTAGTACTTTAGGGATTATGTTTATCGTCGTTTTCTCCCTAACCCCATCGCGTTCTCCATTTTCTTAAGCGTTTTTGAAGCAATAGCATTTGCTTTTACAGCACCTTCATCTAATATGGTATCAAGTTCTGGTGAATCAATTAATTCGTTATAACGTTCTTGAATAGGCGTTAAATGAGTAATTACCGCTTCTGCAACACCAGCTTTAAAATCACCGTAACCTTTACCTTCGTATTTCTTTTCTAATTGTGGGATGGAAATACCTGATAATGCAGATTCGATTGTTAATAAATTTGAAACACCTGGTTTGTTTTCAATATCGAATTTTACAATACCTTCAGAATCCGTTACCGCTGACTTAATTTTCTTTTCAATTTCTTTCGCTGTATCAAGTAGACGAATTGTTGCCTTTAAGTTTGGATCAGATTTCGACATTTTTTTCGTAGGCTCTTGCAACGATTTAATGCGAGCGCCTTCTTTTGGTAATTGAATATCTGGAATCGTTAATACATCATTGTAACGTTTATTGAAGCGCTCGGCTAAGTCACGAGTTAATTCGATATGTTGCTTTTGATCATCTCCAACAGGTACGATCTCCGTATTGTATAAAAGGATATCAGCGGCCATTAACGGCGGATAAGTTAGAAGTGCTGCGGAAACAGATTCTTTTCCGTGTGATTTATCTTTAAATTGCGTCATGCGCTCCAACTCACCAATTGATGCGACACATTGTAAAATCCATCCTGCCTGAGCATGTGCAGGTACTTCGGATTGAATGAATAGTGTTGATTTAGTTGGGTCAATCCCTACAGCAATATACATTGCAGCTAATGAGCGAATATTTTTACGTAGCTCTAAACGGTCTTGTGGAACGGTAATCGCATGTTGATCAACGATGCAGTAAATCGCATTCCCCTCATCCTGTAGTGCAGGGAATTGTTTAATCGCACCGATGTAATTGCCTAGTGTAATCGTTCCTGTTGGCTGTACGCCTGAAAAAATGGTTTTCATAAAAATACCTCCTCGAATTTGGACAAAATAAAAACATCATGCGTCCTCTATTAAAAATAGAAGGGACGAATGATGTAAAATCCGCGGTACCACCCAGCTTGCCAAAAAATTAGCCACTCTTCTTCGTAACGTGAAGATTCGAGCTTTACTACTGAGAAAATGGTTCATAAAGCTAACTCGGAAGTCCATTCCATTTAATGAATGATCTGTTCGCACCGTCCACAGACTCTCTTTACATTCTGGATTAAATGTACTACTCTTCGTCATCGTTTTTCATAATATTGAAAGTGATTATATCGTACATTTTAGAAAAATTGCAAATGTTTTCTTTCTTTTTTTGAATAAAAAACATTAAAAATGGTAATAGTAAGATTACTGAAAAGTTTTCATTAGGATAATTCCTTTGAACTGATACTTTTTTCTCAATTGATTTTTATAATTGAGAAAAAAAGGTTGCAATGGACGTTTTCAGAATCCGCGTTGTAGGTATTTTTTGATGTAACACATAAATGCTATAGGAAATGTGTTTTTTAGAGAAAAAGTGTGCATATTTTTTTGGTGTAAACCTGTGTTTATTTATTGACAATGTATATTCAAACGGTACCTTTTCCTGTATAATGGAAGCATAATCTTAAATTAAATTAATTCTAAATTAACGATTAATTCGTCAACATTTGATTTAATGAGGAGAGGGAGTGAGACAATGTTAGTAACATTATTTACTTCACCAAGTTGTACTTCATGTCGAAAAGCGAAAGCATGGTTAGAAGAGCATGATATCTCGTATACAGAACGTAATATATTTTCTGAACCACTTACAATAAGTGAGATCAAGGAAATTTTAAGTATGACAGAAGATGGCACAGATGAAATTATTTCAACGAGATCAAAAATCTTCCAAAAACTAAATGTAGATGTAGAAAATTTACCCCTACAACGGTTATATGAGCTTATTCAAGAATATCCAGGATTATTACGTCGTCCGATTATTTTAGATAAAAAACGATTACAAGTAGGTTATAACGAAGATGAAATTCGTCGATTCCTACCTCGTAAAGTTCGTGCTTACCAACTACAAGAAGCGCAGAGAATGGTTAACTAAATAAATTTTATGACAGATGTTACTCATGCAAATTTGCTGCTGTAACATCTTTTTTTATCCTGCATTAACTTGCTTCAGTATTCATTTCCCACCGAATATATGTCAAGTGTGTCCTTCAATCAGTGGGGGTTCAAATCTCGAGTGAATAAGGGGTGCTAAAGCTAAGAGCGCCGCCTCCTGCAGCAACGCCTGTGTATCAACATGGTGTTAACACAAAGCCCCCAGCGGATGCTACCGATTTTTTTAGCTGTTCAAAAAAATTTGGACAAGAGTTAGCCTCGGCGTAATTGATTAAATGGAGTAAGGTCCCAACTACTTACTTTGAATAGAAAAACAACAATTACCTAAAAAAATCGAATAAATGTCCAATTTGAATAACTCCTTAAATAATGGAAATGAAAAGATTCAATCTTGATTTCTATGTGAAGGTACAATACAATTTCAAGTATTCAAATAATTTCGGCTCAACAATGTTTTTCCTTTTCATTTTGATGCAATCCATCATACAATAGAATTATAGATATCCTACTTCTGTAAAATAGGGTATTTAGCTCAGTTTTTGTAGAGCAGTATGGATTTGCATTGCACTTTAAGTGAAATAAATTTGGTTATTTTTCGTTCAGTAGAAAAATTGACTGGACGCAATTACACGCCGAGGTGTAATTGATAATACAATGTGTAGTTCTATGAGTGACTGTGAAAGGAGTTGAAGTCTAATGGACATCGAACGCATTAATGAAAATACGTTAAAACTTTTTATTACGTATAGTGATATCGAGGATCGCGGCTATAGTCGTGAGGAAATTTGGTATAATCGTGCAAAAGGGGAAGAACTTTTCTGGGACGTTATTGGCGAGGTTAATACGGAAGATTACTTTGATTTAGAAGGTCCTATTTGGATTCACATAAATGCATCTGAAGTTGGCTTAGAAGTTGTAGTAACACGCGCATCTGTCAATAATGACTCCGATGCTTCATCAATGGTAGGCCCTTTTGAAGAAAGTCATGATATAGCAGACCAATTAACAGATATGGAAGAAGCGCTTTTTAATTCTCTTGGTAAATCAAGCAAAGATGAGGAACCAATTGAAAATGCACGATTCCGTTTTAAAGATATTGATGAGTTAGTTCCGCTTGCAAGACGCGCATCATTATTTGGTGTTAAGTCAGCACTGTATCAATGCGAAGGGTACTATTACTTGTTTGTAGATTTATTTGATTTAGATCAGCAAGAAGCGAAAAATATCATTGCATTATGTAGTGAATATTTATCAGCTTCTAAAATGACTATTCACCGATTGGTAGAATATGGTGAGGTTATTATTCCTGAAGACTGTTTTGAAACAGTGACAACCTATTTTTAGTACGTGAATAGATTCATTAGCTAACTGCAAACGCATGCTGTTTTGATTCATTTCAAAACGGTGTGTGTTTTTTTGTCTATATAAATTGAACTAAAGAATCCCTCTTTTAAAAATTTACCAAAAAGGGGGGCGTTGATTTACATTCTAATCCGGACGCTTTTCGCGGGCACGGCCCCTTACATTCCAATCAACTCCCTCTGTTTAAAATTCTACCAACCGAACCTTCTAATCATTTTCTTCCTAATATAATGTTAGTTTCATATTGAAATGCGATGAATATTCAACGCGCAAGTTTTACTTTTCGTTAAAAATAGTCATGCAAAATGAAACTTTGACAAAAGTAATGTTTCGTAAGTTGAAATGCAACTGTAAAATCGCTACGATGATACATAAGGAGGTGCATTATGCTCGTTGCCTTAACGGAACAACAACAACTCTATCAATTAGATCGATGGACGCCACAAGAAAAATTACTCGCGTTAAAGAAAACGACTCGGTTTTATTGCCCACAATGTAAAGCGTTGCTCATTTTAAAAGTGGGACAAATTAAAATACCCCATTTTGCACATATAAAGAAAAGTGACTGTGATACGCTGTTTTCAGAAGGGGAGTCCTATGCCCATTTATTAGGTAAGCAACATTTACAAGAGCTCTTTCAAAAACTTCAATTACAGCCAGTACTAGAACCTTATTTACCCGCCATTCAGCAACGACCCGATCTGCTTATTACAAAAGGCACGCAGAAATATGCGATTGAATTTCAGTGTAGTCGCCTTTCCTCACAATATTTCCAAAAGCGTACAAAAGGTTATAAAGACATTCAAATCATGCCAATTTGGATTATTCAAACACCCAATGAAAAATTTAAATCCCAAGGTTTAACGAAAATTTCGATTAATCATACGAATGTACAATATATTCAAACGTATAAAAATCAGCACTATTTACTAAGCTATGATGTACATAGTCGTACATTTTATTATATAAGTAATTTATTACCTATTCAGGGTCAGCAATATTTTGGTTATATTCAATCCATTTCTTTAATGAATCAAGTTTTTCCTTTTTTTGTCCCTAAAAAAATGTCCGAAAATCAATTGGAGGCAATGCTGACCCAATTTGCCGCGTATCGACTACAATTTTTGCATACAAGGCTTCTCTTAAGTCGAAAAGGGGTTAATGATTCCTTATTGCGTGCGATTTATGAACTAAAGTTAACGGCATCTAAGTTACCGAATTTTATTGGGATTCCATTATTAAATAATGAGCAATCTGAAATTTTTTGTGTAGAATGGCAACTCCAACTTTTTTATTTTATGGAGCGTCATCAATTAACACCTCAAACCTTTCATTTGAATGCGATTCCATATTTTTTAGAATGGTCAAAAATAAAAGCACATGTTAATTTGCGAAGAACCATAGAGCAATATTTAGCCGTGTTAAAAAAATTGGAGATTGAATCAATTCATAGTAAAGTTACATCCAAACAACTATTTGCTATTATATACGAGGAATTATTTGCATTTCCTGTATAAAATTGATTAAATAGATTTATAATTTAGAATTTCGTAACAATAAGGATGGGGGATATACCATATGTCTAAAAAAGTATTAACACGTAACGAAGTACCAGAGCATTTAACATGGGACTTAACATCAATTTTTGCAACAGATGATGCTTGGGAAGTTGAATTAAAGGAAGTAGAAAAATTATCAGAGCAAGCTGCCGATTTTAAAGGAAAAGTAGCTGAGAGCGCTGAAAGTTTGTACAATACTTTACAATTTAGCAATCAATTAATGGAGCGTCTTCATAAACTATATGTTTACTCTCATTTAAAGCACGATCAAGATACAACAAATAGTAAATATCAGGATTTAGATGGTCGTATTCGTTCATCAGCAGCAAAAATGGGTGCAACATGGTCATTTGTTACACCAGAGATTTTAGCGTTAGATGAAGCGACATTAGACAGCTTTGTAGCGAGCTATGAGCCACTGGAACTGTATAAACAAAGCTTAAAAGAATTAAATTTAGGTCGTCCGCATGTATTATCTGCAGAAAAAGAAGAATTACTGGCACAGCTATCAGAAGTATCTTCTGCATCAGGCACGACATTCAGCGCATTAAACAATGCTGATTTAGAATTCCCAATCATTAAAAATGAGGACGGAGAAGATGTTCAATTAACACACGGGAACTACATCACGATGTTAGAAAGTGATAATCGTGAAGTGCGTGAAGCGGCATTTAAGGCGATGTATCAAGTGTATGGCCAATTTAAAAATACATTTGCCACTACGCTATCTGGGAATGTAAAAGCGCATAATGCTGATGCAAAAATTCGCAATTACGAGTCAGCTCGTCATGCTGCATTAAGTAATAATTTTATTCCTGAAAAAGTTTACGATCAATTAATTTCGACGGTACATGACTTCTTACCAGTATTACACCGTTACGTTTCATTGCGTAAAAAGGTATTAGGTGTGGATGAACTACATATGTATGATTTATTTACACCACTTGTCAAAGAAGTGAAAATGGAAGTAACGTATGATGAAGCGAAGAAAATGATGGTAGACAGTTTTGCGCCACTTGGTAAAGAATATCAAGATAGCGTTCAAACGGGATTGGATTCTCGCTGGGTAGATGTTTTGGAGAATAAAGGGAAGCGTAGTGGTGCTTATTCATCTGGTACATTTGGAACAAATCCATACGTATTAATGAACTGGCAAAACAACGTCAACAACTTATACACGTTAGCGCATGAATTTGGTCACAGTATGCACAGTTTCTATTCACGTGCCAACCAACCGTATCCATACGCAGACTATTCTATTTTCGTTGCAGAAGTAGCATCAACATGCAATGAAGAATTACTATTTGACTATTTAATGAAAACGTTAGATGATGATAAGCAAAAAATTTACTTATTAAATCAGTGGTTAGATGGTTTCCGTGGTACCGTTTTCCGCCAAACAATGTTTGCTGAGTTCGAGCATATGATTCACGAAATGGATCGCAAAGGTGAAGCGTTAACAGCAGAAAAATTAACGGAGATTTATTACAATTTAAACAAACAGTATTTTGGGGAAGATATATCAGTAGATGAAGAAATCGGCTTAGAATGGGCTAGAATTCCACACTTCTACTACAATTATTATGTGTACCAATATGCAACGGGTCAATCAGCAGCAACAGCGTTAAGCAAGCAAATTTTAGAAGAAGGTCAACCAGCAGTAGACCGTTATATTAACAACTTCCTAAAAGCAGGTTGCTCAGATTTCCCAATTGAAGTGTTAAAAGCCGCAGGTGTTGATATGGAATCACCTGAACCGATTGCATTAGCATGTAAAGTGTTTGAAGAGAAATTAGAAGAGCTTGAAAAGTTATTGTTAAATAATTAAATTTGCATGAAAACACACTGAAATCTCAGTGTGTTTTCTTTTTTGAGAGGGAATCTTCTATTTGGTGGTAAGTAATTTTTACTTAATTTCCCTCTAAATGTATGAAGTAGTAAAACACATTGTATTTGTATAAAATGCCGTTGTAGCAAGGGTTCGTTGCATTATGTTGAAGAGGGAACCATTTAAAAAGAAAGTATGTGTCATACCAATAGTTGAAAACGCTTACTATATGGCGAATTTGTGAAACAATGTGAGATACATTGCAACTGTTATTATTCTATGTTAAATTAGTATACGTGAAATAAATCACATAACAAACATACACCCCTTTGTTTGAACGTGAACATTTCTCCCATCCCCTTTGTGAAAAAGAGGCACCCTATCGTCGAGGATAGAGGTGCCTCTTTTGTTTTTTGAAATTTATTAATTGTTTTGGTAAAGCTAGGAATGAACAGATAGCTACTCAAACTAAATTTTAGTACGAGCAAAAAATTATTCTCATAAATAAAAACATAAAAAAACCAGCGAATCCCCTTAAAAGAGGTTAGCTGGCTGTATAATTTTAAAAAATATAAGAGCGGAATGATTGTTAACGTATTAACGGTCGGTAAACCCCCCACATTAACGCTTAATGGAACTTAGAAATATAGCTGAGACTGCCACAACTATTCTGAATTTGTTTGGTTATAGTTTCGCCTTATTTCGCACGCCACATCGTAATATCGTCTGTCATGAGACGTTCTACTTTTTGTTGTAACATACGTTTTTTTAGTTCGCGTTCTGCTGAAGCTTCACTAATGGTATAAATTTCTGCAACTTCAGCAGTTGATAAGGTGTTAAAACGGTCGAACAATTTTTCGAGTGTTGGAATGGGCTGACGAACTAACTCTTCTCCAAGCAGCTCCTGTAAAATATGCTCATAAACCTCATAGCTATAAGAACCACTAACCTTTAAACCTTCTTCTTCAATACATTCATTGAAAAATACGATACTTGGAACTTCATCAATTTCCATTTCATGTGTTAAGTGAAGATCGCATTGGAAGGAACGGGCCGCTTCCTTTGAGCCGAAATCAGCTGTGAATTCATTCATGTCTAAATTTACTTCATACGCAACGTCAAGTAATGTTGCATGGGAATGTATATTGCGCGTATTTAATGCAGCCACTTCTTGTACCTTGTTTAAATAGCGGAAGCCTGCACGTTTGCCCTGTAATTCAGCTGCTTTAATTGCTATTGAAGGTAATGCTGGATGCGAAATATCCAATTCTGCTCCTGAAACACATCCTTTAATACGGTTACTAATACTGTTTAATGATGCAAGTTCCGTACTGAGAACATATCGACATGTAAAGTAATGTTCATATTCGACCTGTAATTTGCGTAGGGTACCTTGCATTGCAAAGGCTTCCGGGCAAAGTGGATCAATAAAAATATATAATTCTATTGGCTTATTACATGTAGAAGGTGCAATTGATTGCTGTAACAGTTGGACATTGTTCACTCAAATCCCTCCTCATCATTCGGAGCGTTGACCATATGGTGAGCAGTTAATGTAAGTCGTTTGAAATAGACTTCACGGAAATTACCGTCTAAGCCGACTTCATCCATTGCCTCAGCCATACATTCAAGCCATGCTTGTGCACGATCAGGTGTAATTTTAAAATGCATATGTCTAGCGCGCATCATTGGATGACCATGTTCTTCTGTAAATAAATTAGGTCCACCAAGATACTGCGTTTGAAATTGAATTTGTTTACGAATTGTTTCAGTTAGATCTTCCGGGAAAATCGGAATAAGTAAAGGATGCTTCGCCACTCGAGAGTAGAACGCGTTTAATAGTTCAGATAGCTTTTCAGCACCGAGTTCCTCGTAAGGAATCGTATAGTTTCGATTCATTAGTTTTACTCCTTTATGTCTTACTTCGACCTTGTAACTTCTTGCAGCAGGTGTCTATATATCAGCTGAAATAGTAGAACTTTGGCTAAGAACGCCGTGAACTGTGGTAAAGCCAGATGACCAACATCGTGTTGGCCCAATGTCTACGGCGTATGTCAAAATGGATTTACCATTTATGTAATGACAACTTTAAATAGGGCGATACAATTATTCTAGCAACGTATTTCCATTTTCTCAAATAATGTGCCCTAACAAAAAAAAATAGTGTGCTTTTTAAGCATTATAATAATTTAATACCTTTGTTACATAATTTTGTGTTTCCTTAAATGGCGGTATTCCACCGTACTTTTTAACGTTCCCCGGTCCGGCATTATAGGCAGCAAGTGCTGTGGAAATATCATTGTCGAATTTATCGAGCATTTGGCGTAAATATTTTGCACCGCCCATAATATTTTGTTCGGGATTTTGACGATCTGTCACACCCAAATATTTTGCAGTAGCGGGCATGAGCTGCATTAAACCAGATGCCCCAGCAGAGCTCACGACATTTGGATTGAAGTTGGATTCTTGCTTTATGACCGCTGCAATT
Organism: Solibacillus sp. R5-41; assembly: GCF_002736105.1. Taxonomy (NCBI): domain Bacteria; kingdom Bacillati; phylum Bacillota; class Bacilli; order Caryophanales; family Caryophanaceae; genus Solibacillus; species Solibacillus sp. R5-41. The sequence goes on from NZ_CP024123.1 coordinate 731,624, forward strand.
AATTTTTCAGGTAAATTATACGTTTGAGCGGCCTCGGAAATGACATCACGATAGTTTTCTGCGTTTGCAAGTACATCCTTGTATGCTTGTTGCCCCGTATAGTCTCTTGTATATGGAGCAAGTGGAGATAGCTCGTTGTTGTCTAATTTTGGACTATTAAATGGTGCGTCTGAATCATTTAATAAAAATGTCGCTAAATAGGGATTGGCAGATGATACCCCCGTTTTCGCTCCGTTTGATTGAATCATCGTTAATAAACGTTGTGATGAACTGACATCGCCCAATCCACTTAAAGAATCAGATGTGTTCATTGATTGGTCCTTCAATAAATCCTCAATTAGCCCGGAAAATAGGGAAGAGCTTGAAGAAAGAGCGTTCGTATTGGTATCCGTTTGAGTCGTTAAGTTTTGCATTGTTTGTAACTCTAATAACGTTTTCATTGATGTAAGATCCATAAAAACACCTAACCTTTCTGTTGTTGTAAAGCTGTCATAAAGCGCGCAATTTTTTTTGGCGTATCCTGAGGTGTAATGTCATATTTTAGCAAAAATTGAGAGAAAACATTTTTTCCAAACACTTCATCATTTGTTTCATATTCTACCTCATAATCTTCACAGTGCAAATAAAAAGAATGATCAAAGACGAGGATACCCCCTTCATATGGTAATTCGACACGATCTGTTGTCAATGTTCCGAATCGCTGTATTTCATGGAGCGGTACCTTTAATTCCTGCAAACGCTCACGAATTGAGGTGGCGGGAAGAGATTGTCCAGTAAGCATTTGTTCCGCTTGTTTCGTATTTAATTGTTCCGTCGTTTCTAAATGTTGATGTTCAGCTGTTTTTTCTTTTAATGTACATTCGATATCCTGACCAACCATTCGAATACGCAAACCGCTTAATAATTTTTTCAAGTGCTGCGCTGGCGTGTCGAAATAATGATTAATTTGTCTTTCAATTTGAGGCGTTTCAACTGAAAAGGCAAGTAGCAGTCGTTCGTATTGTTCTTTCGTTAGCAAATTTTTAAATTCAATTTCGATTTGTTGGCTCATTATTAACCATCCTTTTTTGTACTTTTGTTTTTACCTTTTTACTCGTTCGATTTTCGCATCCTGTTATTCTATATGGTAAAATAAGAAGAGAAACTTATGAAAAAGGGAGTTTAATTCATTGCGTAAATTATACATAATTGAAAAATTTGAAATTGTCGATCAAGAACTACATTTTATTTTAAATGAAAAAGAGCAACATATACAATTACAAGCAACAGGTCAAGTCATTGTGGATTCAGATAATGAGACTTTTCTTTACATAGTCGAAGAAGACAACGCGTATAGTTACATAAGCTTTTCAAAGGAGATTTGGCCGCAATTACTGCAAATGATTTTAACAGAACAAACGCCACTATTACGTTTGCATGAAGGTCCGATCGCCTTAACGAATTTTGTTGAAGAATTAACGATGTTATTGTTTAATATTGAAGGAAATGGGAATTACGGCGAAGCATTTGTAGCGGCAGTGGAGCAAGAATTTTCCCGATTTTTTGAACTGAATGAAGTATAATTAATTTAACTTGCTTTAGCGGGAGTCTTCCACTTCTATAAGTGGTGGATGAATGCAAAGTATTCCATTAATTCAGTGGGGATTCAAACTCTGGCTGAATAGAGGAACTCAGGCTAAGAACGCCGCATCGTGCGGCAACGCCTGAGTGACCAACATCAAGTTGGCCCAAAGCCTCCGGTGGATGTCACAGGTTTTTAAGGGAGTTTTTCGAGCATGCTCGAAAAAAATCTGGACGCAATTACGCCAAGGCGTAATTAATCTTCTTTCTGCCGAGGCATAATTGATATAATTGAACGTGTTTTTGAAATAATAGGGATTTCTCTACTATTTCATGTTGGGAGGTTTTGTAGATGGGACAATGGGAAATTTTTTTAAGTCCATATAAACAAGCGGTGGACGAGCTGAAGATAAAATTAAAAGGGATGCGATCACAATTTGGCATTACGAACGCGAATTCGCCAATTGAATTTGTCACAGGAAGGGTTAAACCTTTAGCGAGTATTTATGATAAATCACGTGATAAAGAGCTACCATTCGAACCATCTGCACATTTAGGAAATGAGCTACAAGATATTGCAGGTGTACGTATTATGTGCCAGTTTGTTGACGATATTGCTACGGTAACAGAGTTGATTCGCCAACGAGATGATCTGAAAGTAATTGAGGAAAAAGATTATATTTCAAATAGCAAGCCAAGTGGTTATCGTTCGCATCATATGATTATCGAGTATCCAGTTGAAACGATACAAGGTCGCATTGTAGTCGTAGCAGAAATTCAAATTCGAACTTTGGCGATGAATTTTTGGGCATCCATTGAGCATTCATTAAACTACAAATATAAAGGGATTTTTCCTGAAGAAATTAAAAATCGCCTGCAAAGTGCTGCAGAAGCTGCTTTCCGTTTAGATGAAGAAATGTCATCAATACGCAGTGAGATTCAAGATGCACAGGCATATTTCAATGAATTTAAAGAAGCACCAAATCCAGCTATCCATACATCAGCTGACAATAAGGAGCGTGACAAAGAATGAGATTTGCAGTTCAATCACGCCGAGATGACCAATCAAATGAATTGATGGAGCTCGCAAAGTCGTATTTAACCGAATTTGGTTTAATTTTAGATGAAGAAACCCCTGATATTGTCTTGTCAATCGGTGGAGATGGAACGTTATTGCACGCATTTCATCGCTATTCGAACCGTTTAGATAAAACAGCATTTGTCGGTATTCATACAGGGCATTTAGGATTTTACGCCGATTGGAAGCCTTCAGAACTTGAAAAGCTCGTCCTTTCGATTGCAAAAAAAGAGTTTAACGTTGTAGAATATCCTCTTTTAGAAGTTCAAGTGCATCGTAAACATTCAGAATCGAGCATATTTTTAGCGTTAAATGAAGTGACGATCAAATCACCAGATGTAACGCTTGTGATGGATGTCGAACTGAATGGGGAACATTTTGAACGCTTCCGGGGAGATGGTCTATGTATTTCAACACCATCTGGAAGTACGGCTTATAACAAAGCTTTAGGTGGAGCAATTATACATCCAACATTGCAAGCATTCCAAATTACAGAAATGGCGTCGATTAACAACCGCGTGTTCCGTACAGTAGGGTCTTCACTCGTATTACCAGCGCACCATAACTGTGCATTAAAGCCAGTGAATGACCAGCAATTTAATATGACTGTGGACCATATTAGTATGACAGAAACCGATGTAAAGTCGATTATGTTTAATGTGGCGAATGAGCGAGTTCGTTTCGCGCGATTTCGTCCATTCCCGTTCTGGGAGCGCGTGCATGATTCATTTGTTGCGAATGAATAGAACGGAGCAATATGGATAAAAGATATCAATTACAATTTATAGTAAAAGAAGATGGACAGTTACTTCGGGATGCATTAGCGGATTTTGGTATTTCCAAGCGCACATTAACCGCTGTTAAATTTGATGGTGGTGCTCTTTATGTGAATGGTGAGGAGCGTAATGTTCGTCACCCGTTACAAGGTGGAGATGTCGTTACAATTATTTTTCCTCCAGAAGAAGTAAGTGAAGGGCTCATAGCAGAATACGGCGAACTTGCCATTGTTTATGAGGATGAGGCATTGCTTATAATTGATAAGCCCGCCTATATAAGCACAATTCCTTCAAGAGAGCATCCGAGTGGAAGTGTTGCAAACTATGTGCGCGGTTATTTTCAACGGCAAGGTATTGCTTCAACGGTTCATATTGTTACCCGTTTGGATCGCGATACTTCCGGCTTAATGGTTATTGCCAAACATCGTCATATTCATCATTTAATGAGTGAGCAGCAAAAAAGTGCGCAGCTTCAACGTGAATATGAGGCGGTTGTGGAAGGGCATGTAAAAATAGAAAAACAATCGATTAAAGCGCCCATTGGACGAAAAGATTCGAGCATTATTGAACGTGAGGTATGTGCTGATGGTCAAGCTGCCCATACGGATGTAACAGTTTTGAAGCAGGGCAATAAAAATTCACTTGTGCGATTAAAGCTTCATACAGGTAGAACGCATCAAATCCGTGTCCATATGGCTCATATAGGTCATCCATTAGTAGGAGATGACTTATATGGGGGCAGTCAGCAATCATTAGACCGTCAAGCGCTCCATTGCGTATTCGTTCAATTTCCACATCCGCTTACAGGTGAAGTAATGATATTTGAAAGCCAACTACCAGAAAATTTAACCCAACCTTTAAATAATTAAGTAAGCAAAAACCACCATTTTGATGTAATGGTGGTTTTTTAGATGGCGCATATTATATATAAATTGAACTAAAGAATCCTTCTTTTAAAAATTGTCCTAAAAAAGGGAGGAGTTGATTTCCATTCCGGTTCGGTCGCTTTCTGCGGGCCTTGCACAAAGCACACAGATGAGTCGTACAGATTTATGCTAACATTGTCTGTGCGCCTCATGTGCTTAGCCAGCCAAATAAGAGCACACTATATTAGAATCGATATTAGAAGTTAATTTTTTCCCAACTTCAAAATTTACAAAGTAGTAGAAATTACACAAGTAACGTGCAAATAGACTATAGTTAGGTTAAGGAGATGCTTGACGAAAGTCTACGTTACGTACTAAAATAATGCGTTATCAAAAAATCGAGAGGAGGGGAACGAGCATGATAGAAGAAAAATCCACGAATAAGGAAGTCCAATATGATGGAGAATTGTTGCGAATACTCTTATTAGAAGAAAATATTGAAGTATTTCGTGAACATTTTTTAGTGCTTCACCCGTATGATCAAGCCCAGTTTTATGAAGAGGTGGGACCAGACATACGACAGATCATCTATCGCTTTTTATCCCCTCAAGAAATGGCAACGATTTTTGAAGCAATTGAGCTAGATGATGATGAATATGAAGACTTTTTAAAAGAGATGGATACCGCATACGGTGCAGCAATGCTCAGTTTCATGTATGCCGATGATGCCGTTGACGTTTTAAATGAATTAGATAATGAGCAACGAGAAAGCTATTTAGAAATGATGGATAGTGAAACCGTTGAAGAAATTAATGAATTATTAGGCTACGAAGAATATACAGCCGGTGCCATCATGACAACCGAATATGTTACGATTTTAGAAACATCCACTGTGCGCTCGGCTATGACCGTTCTCCGTAAAGAGGCACCAACGGCGGAAACAATTTATTATATATTTGTTGTTAATGATGGCCATCAATTAACAGGTGTTATGTCTTTACGTGATTTAATTATTGCAAATGAAGATACACTGATTCGTGACATTATGAGCGATCGTGTCGTATCCGTAAAAATAACAGATGACCAAGAAGACATTGCGCATATTATGAAAGATTATAACTTTTTAGCGATTCCGGTTATTAATGATAACCTAGAACTGCAAGGGATTATTACCGTCGATGATATTATTGACGTTATTGATGAAGAAGCAGAGGACGATTACTCCAAATTAGCGGGTATTTCGGATATGGATGATATCGATGCAGGACCAATTAAAGCGGCAGGAAAACGCCTACCATGGCTCATTATTCTTTTATTTTTAGGAATGTTTACGTCCAGTCTAATGGGCATTTTTGAAGCGACATTGGATAAAGTGGCATTGCTTGCAACATTTATTCCGCTCATTTCAGGAACATCCGGAAATAGCGGTACACAAGCACTTGCTGTTGCCGTACGAGGTATTGCAACAGGGGATATTGGTGGGAAGAGCAAGTTTAGGCTTATTTTACGTGAGTTAGGCACAGGTGTCATTATGGGGCTTGTGAGTGGTGCACTTGTTGTCGGCGTTATTTTTATTTGGAAACAGACATTAATAATTGGCTTATTAGTAGGAGCAGCCATTTGTTGTTCTATTATTGTGGCAACATTAGCTGGATCATTCATCCCATTATTAATGCATAAAATGGGAGTTGACCCTGCTGTTGCATCGGGTCCATTTATTACGACATTAAATGATGTAACGAGTATTGTTATCTACTTAGGTCTAGCTTCCGCGTTTATTAGTCAAATTATGTGACGAACAGGATGGACGTCTATTGCATATTGTAAGAAAAAAGGATGTGTATTATGGAAATTCATCCGTTACTCTTTATTAATACGCCAAGCTTTTACCGTGAGCCGATTGAAATTGAGGAAAGTACGTCGGTTTATGAACTACTTTCCACCCCGCCTGAAAAAATTCAAAACTCATTAATTGCAAGGCAACTCCATTTCTTCTCAAGGCCTTCGAAAGATCCAAGACCCTTATTACTTGTGCTAAAGTCTGGTGAGAAATTTGTCGCATCGATTGAAAATTTGAATGAATGTGAAGTGAGATTGCAGTGTTTTGATAGCGTACGAATTATTAATGGCAATGAAATTGTTGCGATTTATAGTTCTTCATAAAGAAATGGGAAGCCTTTGGTCGGGCTTCCCATTTTTGCACGTTTAAGTGAAATATATAATCATAGGTTAATGACATTGGTTAAAAATTAGTTACAAACTCCAAGGTTTACGTCAGCGATACATTGTACTGCGCAGAAACAATCAAGATCAACTGTGATACAGCTATCTGATGGAGCAAAATGAACTACTTCACACACTTTACGCATGTTAATTTCACAACCGTGGTCATGTATTAATTGCACAGGGTCTCTACATTCGTCTAAAGGAATAAGTACACGTAATGTCGCACAGCAACTATCGAATACATCCTCTACACGGAAATAAATTGATGTACAAATATCGCAAGGCATATCAGTAGAACTAAATGTTGCAAAGAATGGGCATCCAGTTTTTGTTAATAATGTAAAAACACGAGTATCAGCAGAATGACGTGCTGGACTAACGATGCCTCCTAGTGGTTCTAAGAAACAGTTCGTTGTACAACTTGAACATTCATTTTGAGTTGCTGCATTTTGAATTTCTAAAATAGAGCGCACAACTTCACATACACATCCGCGTTTTGAAGAGTGGCCGCCAGTATCATTACCTCTTCCACATCCCATAAATTTCACCTCCATTCAATCTTAAATTCTCTCTACAATATGACCGATATGCAAATTGACTCGGGCGATTGTGAACCCTTATTAACTTCTTTCAGCAGAACTCACCTCAATAAGTAGTGAGATAAATGCGGTTATTCGTTTTTACTTCAGTGGGTGTTCAAAGTGTCATTGGAATAGTTAAACGCTAGCTAAGGAATGTCACGTCTTGCTGCAATACCTAAATGATTAACATCCTTTACGAGCACAAGTGAATTATATCGAGGCATAATTGATTGTTGGTCCTTACATAATGAATAAATAAAAAATGGAAAGGCAATACTTTGAGAAAAGAATTCAAAAAAGGGGGGATCCAATTGCGAAAATGGATTGTCGTATTAAGTTTCGTATTATTGGTAGTTGGCTGTGATGAACGTGAAAAGGTTGCCGTATATCAATCTGTCAACGATGAACAAAATAAGCAAGAAATTCAGCATTTATTGAAGGAAGCGAATGTCATTGACGAGGCGAATGTTATTTTATTAAATGATGAGTTATTTGTAGCGATGCAAGTGAAGCCGTGGAAAAAATGGAATCGAATGAAAGTGGAAGAAAGCTGGAAGAAAAAACTAGAGCAAAAATTTACGGATTTGAACGTGACGGTTTCAACTGACTTCAAGCTGTTTTGGGAAACCTCGAAGATTTTAGAAGAACAGGATCAACAAGACGTTCATGAGAAAATCCAGGTTTTAAAAAAGCTAGCTAAGGAGGAAACGTAAATTGAAAGAACAACAATATAACACACTCAAGGACCAAATATCGCCACCAACTCCTTATGCACTTAATTTATTGAAGGCTTTTGTTGTAGGAGGACTCATTTGTGTGATTGGACAAGGGATCTCCTTATTTTACATGATTTTTTTCGATTTTACAGAACGAACAGTAGGGAATCCTACCGTTGCCACGATGATATTTATTGCAATGATTTTAACCGGTCTTGGACAATATCGAAAGCTAGGACAATTTGCTGGTGCAGGAAGCGCTGTTCCAGTTACTGGATTTGGCAATGCTGTCATTTCAGCAGCGATCGAACATAAATCAGAAGGGCTTGTACTCGGCGTTGGTGGAAATATGTTTAAGCTCGCTGGTTCGGTCATTTTATTTGGGGTTGTCTCCGCCTTTTTCGTTACGCTTATTAAATTGATTTTAGTATCGGTAGGTGTGGCCTCATGGTAATTATTTTTCATTCAAAGCCGTCTATATTAGCAGCTGCCGCAATCGTAGGGCCACTGGAGAAGCGTAGTGTTTTTCATTCCTATTTTGATAAAGTGCTTACTGATGAAAGAGCGAACAAAAATACGAATGAACAAGGACATGTTTTACTTATTTCGGAAGCATGTAAAGTGATTTTAGAAAAGTCGAATTTGAATAATTTGGATATCGATTATTTTTTAGGTGGCGATTTGATCAATCAAATGACACCGACGAATTTTGCAGCAAGGGAATTGGCCATTTCATTTATTGGTTTGTTTTCGGCTTGTGCGACATCAGTTTCTTCTGTTATTATAGCGGCTTTACTGACTGAGCTTGGTGCTAGTGAATTTGCGATTGCTGGTGCGTCGAGTCAACACAATGCAGTAGAGAGGCAATTCCGCTATCCTGTTGCTTATGGGGCCCAAAAGCCAGCAACTGCTCAGTGGACAGTAACAGGTGCAGGATTTGTGCTTATAGGAAAACATCATGAGCAGTTTCCAGCTATTGAAGCCGCGACGATTGGCAAGGTGATTGACTATGGCGCAACGGATCCACTCCATATGGGAGGCGCAATGGCACCTGCTGCTTTTGAAACGATCCAAGCTCATTTGAAGAAGCGCGGTCAAAAAATTCAAGATTACGATGTCATCATGACAGGGGATTTAGGGAAAATTGGCTTAAAAATAGTAAAGGCGATGTTTGCCCAAAGTGGAACGTCTAAGGAAGATTTGGCGAGGTTTCGCGATGCTGGTGCTGAATTTTATGGAGAAGATACAGCATTTCAAGCGGGTGCGAGTGGGGCGGGCTGTTCTGCATCGGTATACTATAGCTATTTACTTGAACAATTTAAAAGCGGTCGCTATAAAAAAGCGCTTCTTGTCGCAACGGGTGCATTGCTTTCACCCTTATCGTTCCAACAAGGCGAAACAATTCCTTGTACGGCACATGCGATTGAACTTGGAATGGGGTGATTGAGCATGGAGTTTACATTTTTATTTGCCTTTCTAATAGGTGGAACTATTTGTCTGATTGGTCAATTGCTGATGGATGTTGCTAAATTAACACCAGGGCATACATTATCCATTTTGGTTGTTTGTGGCGCCATTTTAGACGGTTTGGGATTGTATGAGCCACTAATTGACCTTGCTGGAGCAGGGGCTACGATACCTATTACATCATTCGGAAATTCATTGACACACGGTGCGATGGCTGAAGCAGAAAAGCATGGTTGGATTGGTGTTTTAACAGGTATGTTTGAAGTGACAAGTTCAGGAATAAGTGCGGCCATCCTTTTTGGTTTTATTGCGGCAATTATTTTTAAGTCAAAAGGAAAAGTAGACTAGACTATAACCCTCTTTTTATTATTTTGTTGTGCATACACTACAAAATAGGAAGGAGGGATTTTTGTGTCTGGATATGGAGGTTGGCAACAACAATGTTGCAACTATGAGTCACCAGCGTATAATAACTGTAACAACAGCGGTACTTTCGTTCTAATCGTTGTACTATTCATCCTACTTATTATTGTTGGTAGCGTATTTATTTAACTTGTGTCAGCAGAATTCCCTTCCGTTTAGCAGTGGTGGGATGAATGCCAAATATGCACTTAATTCAGTGGTTATTAAAGCTCCGGTGGATGTCGCAGGTTTTTTCGAGCTCGCTCGAAAAAATCTGGACTAAAGTTAGGAGAGGCGTAATTGATAGGAGAGGCTTAGATGGATAAATCTTTTTTTAAAAAAGTAGAAAATAAAACTGGAATGGGCATTGATGAAATTATGAATTTAGCGAATGCCCTTACCCACGCAAATTTCTCCGATGAAAAGCAAGTTCGGAAAATTGTTAAAAAGGTAAGTCAAATCGCCAATAAACCGATCACAAAAGACTTGGAAGAAAAAATTGTGCAATCGATTTTAAAAGATGGGCATTCGTTAGATTTCAGTAAAATTGAAAAGTTAATGCGATAAAAAAGAGGATGTTTAATGTTGCAAAAGCACATTAAACATCCTTTTCCTTAAAATATGTTGTTTATAGTTTCTTCTCCATGGCGCGGTGTGGAATACCAGCATCCATAAATTCGGGTGATGTCACGGTATAGTTTAGTTTTTCGTAAAATGGTACAGCATAGGATTGTGCATTTAATTTCAAGTTTTTAAAATCAAGTGCAGTAGCATGTTGCTCGACTGTTTCCATAATTAATGCACCAAGACGTTTTCCACGGTAATGACTTAGTACACAAACGCGCTCGACTTTCCCGATTTTTGGTTCGATTTCTCGAAGACGGGCAGTGGCGATTGTTTGATCACCATCATTGACGATGAAATGAATAGCTGTTTCATCATGCTCATCTAGTTCTAAGCTGAGAGGGACCCCTTGTTCTTTCACAAAAACGTCTTTGCGAATGGAAAAAGCACGATTTCGGTCATCCTCTGTTGTTACTAACTTTACTTCAAACACGTATTATTCAGCTCCAGTCAATTTGTATGTTTCGTATGTTGTCCAAGAGCCATCTTCTAATTGGTAGAGCAAATGAAAGCGATCCACAACGTCATGTTCATCAACACCAATCATGCGTAATTGACCGAAAATATCATCATGCTCTGAAGCGTTTAATTTTTGAGCAATTGTAATATGTGGAACAAAGACATGCTTAGGTGCACCAATATTTAGTGTTCCTTGAATAGATTTGTGTAAATTTTCTAATTGTGAAGTAGGTTCGATACGGAAAAAGATTGTATTCGTTGTCGGATAAAATGAACTAACTCGTGAAGCATGAATTTGTAACGGCGCAAACTGCGTGGAAATTTCTTGTAACATTTTAGAAATTTCACTAATTTGAGACACATCCGCATCAAAAGCATCTTTTAATGTAAAGTGCGGCGTAACTAAAGAATAGTGTGGATCATAACGTTTGCGATATGTGTTTGCTAAATCTTGTATTTTCTTTGATGGAAATGCAATAATACCATATTTCAAATTCATTACCCCCTAGAAATAATTTACTTTTATCCTCTAATTATAACAGAAAATTTCTGCAATAAACATTTACAACGTTCATTAACCTAAAATTTTTGTCAATGCACGTTTTAGGTCAGGTTTCCAAGTTTTCCAAGTATGGTCGCCGTCAATTTCTTCATAAAACGTTTCGATACCGCGTTCTACAAAGAGTTCATGCAATAAACGGTTTGGTGTTAAGAAGTCTTTTACTACCGAACTATTAGGGAAGCTGACTAGATCTTCACCTAGACCAATTACATGATAAGTAGCTAGTAAATCTGGGCTTTTTGCGTCTTTTACGGTTTGCAGCACATGTTCATCTACATAAGGGGATTGTAAGATGGCTTTCCCAAAAATATTAGGATAATGCAACGCTGTTAATAATGAAATCGTTGCAGCCATGGAATCTCCCATGAGTGTGCGACCCGTGCCCATTTGATGCGTCGTGAACTCTTCATCTAAATAAGGAACAAGTTCATGTGCTAAAAACCGCATGTAAGATTCAAATTGGTCGCCTGTTGGAATGTATTTACGGCGTCGATCCGCAGCATCTATATAAGGAACACCAACAATGATGACGTTTTCGATTATATAATCGTCAATTAACTCGTCAGCTAATCGAGGAATTCCACCTAATTGGAAGTAATCTCTACCATCTGATGCGATTAAAATGTTATATTCATATAGTGGAGAATAGTTTGCTGGAATATAAATTAGTAATGCCAATTCTTCATCTAATGCATTGCTATAAAAAGTTATATCTTTCACTGTCCCTTTTTCCAAAAATGTCACTCCTGTCTGTGATTGTATCGAAATTGTATCACAAAGAAAAATAAAGGTGTAATATAGAGGATGGATAGTAAAAAAATACGATAAATATAATAAAAGTGAGGATTTATACATGCATAATAAAAGAGTTCGAGTTCCTTCTGATGAGGTGACGAAAGCAACACATGAAGCATTATTGCGCCGTCACGTAACGATTGAAGATATTGCGGAAATTGTTCATATAATGCAATCTCCATATAACGAAGGTCTAACAATTGAGCATTGTGTTCAGTCGGTAGAGCGCGTATTAAATAAACGTGAAGTCCAGCATGCGGTGTTAGTGGGAATTGAGCTAGATGAATTAGCTGAAAAAAACATGCTTTCTGCGCCATTGCAAGCAATTATTGAATCGGATGAAGGGCTATTCGGTGTGGATGAAACATTAGCTTTAGGTTCTGTATTTACGTATGGTAGTATCGCCGTTACGACTTTTGGACATTTAGATAAGCAAAAAATTGGCATCATTGAAAAGTTAGACACGAAGGCTGGCAAGGCCGTTAATACATTTTTAGATGATTTAGTCGGCAGTATTGCAGCATGTGCAGCGTCACGAATTGCCCACCGCATGCGTGATTTAGAAGAGGAAGGCGAAACATTTGCTGACATACCACCAGTAGATTTAGGCCCAACAACGAAACCAAAAAATGAAATCTAATTGATCGAAAGGATTTACTAAATGAAGTTAAAAGATATTAAAACACTCATTACTAGCGGGACAATTATTCTTGCAGTCGGGTTATATTTACTTTTTGCCAAACCGACCGATGAACGACCATTAACAAATGATTCAGTCTTACAACAAACAACAAATGACGGCTCTCAAAATAATACGCCGTCAAAAGAAGAAAAACATTATAGTATTACGCCTGAACTCGCGATGAACGAAACAGGAAAGCAAATGATTGATGTAGAGTTTATTTCAGCTAATGATGGCGATACGATGAGTGTTAAAATGGATGGGCAAAAGCAGCGTGTTCGTTTATTAATGATTGATACAACCGAAATGAATTACGGTAAGGGCGATCCAATGCCTTATGCAGAGGAAGCGAAACAATTAACGACGCAATTGCTAGAAGATGCCAAGTCGATTCAACTATTGTTCGATAAGGGGCCGGAAAAAGATAAGTACGACCGATTATTAGCCTATGTTTTCGTTGATGGTGTTAGCTTGCATGAAGTTTTATTAAGTGAAGGACTTGCAGCTGTACGCTATGTCAATAAACCAAATAACTCTTTAGAAGATGAGCTACGCAAAATTCAACAAAAGGCAGAAGCGGAAAAGCTAAATATTTGGGCGCATGAAAACTATTTACAAAAAGACGGCTTCCATCCGGAAGAAGTTAAAAAATAATAATACGTTTTGATTCTAGGGTAACTCACGAATATACCCCGAAAAAACACCTTTGCATTGATTTCAATGCGAAGGTGTTTTATTTTTCTCATTTTGATCAATTAGTGCGTGAACGAATCTGTATTTTCCTTAAGTTTCAAAAATCCTTCATTCTTTAAACGTTGTTCTGGTTCGGCAAGTGATAGAGATAAATTGCCCATATGAGTAGACTCAGCTTTTATTCGCTGCCATTTTATTTAAAAAAGCTTTTAACTTGTTTCAGCATTCATCCCCTATTTCTGTAAGTAGGGGATGAATGCCAATATGCAATTTTATTCAGTTAGGGTTCTAAACCCCGACTGAATAAAGTTAATGCCAGGGCGGTTGTCACAGATTCTTAAACGGAGCTTTTCGAGTAAGCTCAAGAAAATTTGGACGCAATTACTCCGAGGCGTAATTAATATCCTACAGCAACAAGCTTAGCGAATGCTGAAGTGTATGCGGTGTAGGCTCAAACAGAAGCGATTGAAGAGCTTGTAAAAATAGTTACAGCACGAACATCTACTGAAACCGTGACTACAGCAACCGAAGCCATTTCGCAGTTAAATGAAGTGCTGGAATATTACGAGGTGGGCAAAGAAGATTATGTCAATTACAGTTTTTTCACAGCTAAGCAAAAAGAAGAACTAACAACGGCGATTCAAAATGTACAATCTGCACTCAATGAAATGAATAAAACGATCCATTAACCGGAATGGAAATGAATTTACTAGCTTAAAACCATCTTTTTGCCTTGGGGTAAAAGGATGGTTTTTTAGAATATGGCTTTCTAATCAATTATGCCTTGGCATAATTGCGTCCGGAATCGCCTTTGTTCTAGCACAATGAAACCCCTTTCCGATTCCGTGATACCCGCTGAAATAAGTTAAAAGTTTGCATAATTTGAGTGTGGGTAAACATATAAAAGAAGACTGCTTAGAAAAACCCTACTATTTAAAACTAAGCTTTAGGAGGAATAGTAAAATGGCGAAATGGACAGTTGATGTGTCGCACGCGAATATTGGATTTCAAGTGAAACATATGATGGTATCAAAAGTAAAAGGTAACTTTGATTCATTTTCAGCCGATGTGGAAGCAGATGATTTATCTGACTTAACGACTGCAAACATTACGTTTAATATTGATGTAGCATCAATTACAACAAAAAGTAATGACCGTGATAACCACTTAAAATCAGCAGACTTTTTTGATGTTGAAAAATTTCCGAAGATCATATTTACATCGACGTCAATTCAAAAATCTGGTGATAGTTATGAGGTGACAGGAGATTTAACGATTAAGGATGTGACGAAACCGGTTACATTTGACGTAGAATACAACGGTAAAGGTACGACTCCTTGGGGCATTGAAGTTTATGGCTTTGAAGGGAAAGCAAAAATTAATCGTGAAAAATTTGGTCTAACTTGGAATGCTGCATTAGAAACGGGTGGCGTGCTCGTTGGAAAAGATATTAAAATTTCAGTTGAACTAGAAGTAAACCCAGCCCAAATTACAGAATAAAAATTGTGAATTCTACGTATACAGAAGAAAGACATAACTCAACATAATTGAATGAGTTGTGTCTTTTTTCGCTTGCATAGATTGTTCTAAACAAGAATTTGCAAACATCTCTAAAATTTGACCCACTTTATACTAAAGTCAGTTTATACGCTTGAAACCTTATTAGATTCCATGTGAAATTCCTACCATTTCTTTCAAGCGAATTCAACATTCAATAGGCAGGGGAGAACCGGTTTTGAAGTGGGCGTTTTACTAAATGTTCATAAGGAATCTAATGTGCAAATGCCGACATTCCAGCAAAAATGCAAAAGTACGGAACTTGTTATTTTAGAGCTGCATGCTTTTCGTAATGAGTAGCTAATTGTTTTAATTGCTGGTAAGAGAGGCTTTCCACTTTGGAAATGGTATCTTGTGAAAAGGATAGTGTTAAAACTTCAGTATTATTATTTTTAACGAGCATATACCATTTAAATGTAAAGTCACGGATTGTTTCGTTTTTGCTAATCTCTTTTAAAATATTGTAGCTGTCCTTAAATAAAGTATCCTCTGAAACAAATTCATTGCCTTGTAAATATAAAGTCACATCTTGTTGGTTTTCATGTTGCTTGAACTCAATATTTAAAATAATGTTTTCCAGTAATTGATTTAAAACAATATCCGTAATCGCAATAGTCGTTTGAGTTTGTAATTCCTCTGGTGAAATTTGGGTATTTGCGTCCTCAATTTTGTTTGTTTCCTTTGAATTTGTAAAATCCATTGTGAATTGAACGATCAAAACGCCAATAAAAATCGTCAAAAAGATGAGCATTACTTTAAGGAATTTATTCATACTACGAGTAACCTCCTTGTAACAGTAGCTCCTTAAAAATCAATTAGCCTTGGCCTAATTGTGTCCAGATTTTTTCGAGCTCGCTCGAAAAGCACCTCTGAAAAACTGTGACTTACCTCCAGAGGCATTATTTTGCTGAAGAAAGATAATACAACTGCCATTATGCCATAAAAAAATAAAAAAAGGACCGCCAAATGTGACAGTCCTTTAACTTCTTTTTAGCAGTAGTATCCACTCCTATAAGTAATCGAATTAAGTATTTTGTTCCTCATTATGAATAGTTGCCGCACACTCGTTAAAGTATAAAAATGATTCGTCCTCTAATTTTATCGCATTTTGAACATTAAGTCCGATTGATAAGGGTCCAGAAAAAATCTCTTCCCACCAAGTTTCAGTTACAACCATTAATATAGCCCCCTTGTACGATTATAATGCGCTGTGTTTACTAGAAGAAAGTATTCTTGTCCATTTCATTTATTAACGTCCGACTGTTTGGTAGCTCGTTTTTTTTCACTAATTCCTCCTTTCATGCAGGAAATCAATTGTGAATTGTAGTAGTTATTACTATAGTTAATATGTGTGAACCGATATAATTTATGCATAGTTTTTAAAGAAAGGATGGAAAAAAATGAATTTTACTGCGCAAGATGTTGAACAAATGATAGAGGATCAACGTGCATTTTATTTTACACGAACGACGAAAGAAGTAGAGTTCCGTAAGCAACAACTCGTGTTACTAAAAGCATCCATCAAAAAACATGAACACCAAGTAATAGAAGCGTTAGCATCTGATTTAAGAAAAAGTGAGTTTGAAGCATTTACAACTGAAATTGGAATAGTTTATGATAGCATTTCTTATTTTTTGAAAAATCTTGATAGTTGGATGAAACCGGAATTAGTAAAAACACCGATTCAATTTCAACCAGGGAAAAGCTATATTGTTCGTGAACCGTATGGCGTTGTATTAATTATTGGCCCATATAATTATCCATTCCAATTAATAATGGAGCCGCTTATTGGTGCAATTATTGGGGGCAATACGGCCATTGTGAAGCCTTCTGAATCAGCCGTGAATACTGCGGCAATTGTCAAAACAATTATTGAAGAAACATTCCCAGAAAATTATGTTCGTGTTGTTGAAGGGGAAAAGGATGAAGTAACCGCACTTATTCATGCGCCGTTTGATTATATTTTCTTTACAGGCAGTGTAGCTGTTGGAAAAGTAGTTGCCCGTGCTGCTGCAGAACGGTTAACACCAGTTGCACTTGAACTGGGTGGGAAAAGTCCTGTCATCGTTGACCAAACAGCCAATTTAGAAGTGGCTGTTAAACGAATTGCTTGGGGTAAATTTAATAATACAGGTCAAACATGTGTGGCACCTGACTACATACTTGTACATGAGTCCGTTGCGAAAAATTTTGTTAAGCTGATGAAAAAGGCGTTACGCGAATTTTACGGAGAGGATAGTCAAAACAGCGAGGATTATGGGCGCATTATTAACTTACGACAATTCGATCGCCTGCAAAAGATCCTTGATAGCGAACGAAATGCAGTTACATTTGGTGGAAGTACGAACCGTGAAGATTTATTTATTGAACCGACGTTGTTAGAAAATATTACGTGGGATAGTCCATCTATGGAAGATGAATTATTTGGACCGCTGCTGCCTATTATGACGTATAAAGAATTGCCGCAAGCGATACATGAAGTACGTAAATTGCCAAAACCATTAAGTGCGTATTTATTTTCTGAAAACGAAAAAGCGATTCAGTACTTTTTACAAGAGCTACCATTCGGTGGGGGTTGTATTAATGATGTGATTACACATGTCGGGAATACTCATTTACCGTTTGGGGGAGTTGGTCCATCGGGTATCAATGCCTATCACGGAAAAGCAAGTTTTGAAAACTTCACACATGCTAAATCCATTATGCAACGTTCAAATAAGCTAGCGAATAGTTTATTATTCCCACCGTATAAGCAAAAGGTGAAGCTTGTTCGTACGATTATGAAATAGAGGATTGACGAAAGCCCCCATTTAAATAGAAAATGGGGGCTTTATTGTTGGGAGAAATGACTAATTCAACTTAATCGGAAAGCTGATTAAAATGTCTGTTCCAACATTTTGTTTACTTGTGATTTTGATTGTACCGTTATGATCTTGAAGAATTTTATTAATAATCATCATACCTAAGCCGGTGCCTTTTGTTTTTGTCGTATAGAAAGGTTCAAAAATTCGCTCTAAAACATGTGGTGGAATGCCGGAACCGGTATCTTTTATGCTGATATAAACTATATTCTCATCGAGGTCATTACATAACACAATCGATATGGTACCACATCCATCTATTGCTTCCATCGAATTTTTAAAAAGATTGATAAAGACTTGTTTAATCTGATTTTCATTGCCATTAATAGTGACATTTTCATAAGTGTTGTCTATTTTTAGCGTAATGTTCCTTTGTTGAAATTCATATTGAAGAAATTGGACAACCTCGTCTAATGTTGCTCCTAAGTGAATCGGGACGAATTGATTGGCTTGCGGACGCGAAAGAACGAGAAATTCGGATAAAATTAAATCAATGCGTTCAATTTCCTTCTGAATAAGTTTTGTATATTCTTGATAAGGTGAAGAATCGCCCTCATTCATCATTTGAACAAAGCCAGATATGACCGTCATCGGGTTTCGAATTTCATGGGCGACACCCGCAGCCAGTTCGCCAACTAATTTGAGCTTCTCAGATTGTAAAACGAGCTGTTCATTTTCTTTAATATAAGAAATGTCACGGGAAATAAGCGAAATCGCAATCATCTTTCCGTGTGGGTCATAAATAGGCGATATAGAAACTTGAACGTCAAAAACGGTACCGTCTCGCTTCATATTCTGTGTTTCTAACAAGTGAAGACTTTCCCCCAGTAAAAGCCGTTTTGTCTGCTCAGCAATCTCCTCTACATTTCTAGGTGGCACAAGTGGCAAAGTTTTACCGATGCATTCCTCTTTCGTCCAACCATATAAACGTTCAAATGCTGGATTAACCGTAATAATCGTATCATCTAAATTAAAAACGGCAATGGCATCCTCTGCTTGTTCAAAAAACATGTTTAAATAAGCCTCTTTGGATGTCAAATTGTACTCACGATCTAAAGTAGACTGCTCTACATGATTCCATAGATACTTTACATAAAAAGTTTGTAGTAAACTAACACAGCAAACGAGTATTAAAAAAAATATAAATAAAAACTCATTAATCCCGCTGGAATTATTAAAAGGTATATGGGAGAAATTTAGGACGAAAATTGATTCTGCAACAACGATAAGAGAAAAAGTAATATTAAGCCGTATAGACCGGTAAATACTCAATACAATTAAAAAATATAAAAAAGAGTACAAGGTAATGATATTATCACTTTGATAGGTCAAAGATAACACAAAAAAATGCCAGCCAAAAATTAAGCAATATTGAAAAATTTTTGGATTCACTTTAAAGAAGTAAATGATTGAAAGGCTAATTGATATAGTAATACAAACGATTAAACTAAAAGTATTCAAATTAAAAAAGCCAAGCCATGGCGTAAAAATATGAAAAAGTACTGAACAAAGAAGAGTTACATAGATTAATTGATTTCGTTTATGTAAAATGTCTAGTTGTTGCATGATACCTCCAAAGTAAGAAATACTACCTATATAATACATGAATTTGCTATGTCGATAAATGGCGAATTTTGATATGATAATAGATAGTGAATAACTAAACGAAAATATTGTTTAAAACGGAGTGTTCAACCCCGAAATATATGTTTGATTATAAAAGGGAATATGTGGTCAGGAACATATGTTAATAAAGACTCAAGTAAAATGAAAAATTCTTATTTTGTACAAACGAAAGAATGGAAATTTATAAAAATGAGCAGTATGATGAAACTATATAAATTACGAGCGAATAAAAATTGGATTAAAGTAGAGTGTTTATGTTGTCAAGAACACCATAGTTGGAGGAACAAATTATGTATGCAGAAGAGCTATTAAGTACACTTATGCAAAAAAAGGTTATAGGACAATTACCGAACATCGTTAAGGACATTGCGATTGATTCTCGAAGTGTACAACCGAGCAGTCTATTTATTTGTATAAAAGGATATACAGTAGATGGTCATGAATACGCACAGCAAGCAGTGGATGCAGGGGCAACTGTGATTGTAACTGAGCGCGAGTTAGAGCTAGAAGGAAATGTAGCACAAATAATTGTCCAAAGCACAACGCGAACTTTAGGGCTATTAGCTGCCAAGTTTTTTGATTACCCATCGAATGATTTAATGATGGTTGGTATCACTGGAACGAACGGGAAAACGAGCGTTGCCGGCATTATTCATAATATTTTAATAGGGCTTGGTGAAAAATCAGCGCTATCAGGTACAATTGGATTTAATTTAAATGGTGTGCTATATGAATCAGCAAACACAACGAGTGACGCACTCAATACGCAACAAATGATTTTCCGTGCAAAAATGGAAGGTTGTCGTGCAATGGTCATGGAAGTTTCTTCTCACGGGTTAGCATTAGGTCGATTAGCAGGTGTTGATTATGATGTGGCCATTTTTACGAATTTAACGCATGATCATTTAGATTTCCATGGCACGATGGAGGAGTATGGAAATGCGAAAGGGCTACTATTTTCTCAGCTAGGACAAGATTTAGAGAAAAATAAACATGTTGTATTGAATGCCGATGATCCGTGGTCAAAAAAATATGCCGATGCAACACCTTTCCCAATATGGACATATGGTTTACATAATGATGCCATTTTCCGTGCAGAAAATTGCCTGTATGAAGATGGGATGACGCGTTTTGATATGGTCACTCCAGAAGGCACGTTTCATGTAAATATGCATTTATTAGGTGAATTTAATATTTATAATGTATTAGCTGCCACAGCGATGTTTTATGCGCGCGGCTTTGCATTAGAGGCTGTTATTGAACAAATCGAAATGTTGCCACCAGTAAAAGGGCGTATGGAAAAGGTCATGACCGATTTACCAATTCAACTTTTTGTCGACTATGCCCATACATCGGATGCTATTGAAAAAGCGATTAACGCCGCCTTACCGTATAAAAAGCCGGAGAATAAATTGATTTTCTTAGTTGGAACAGGTGGTGGACGAGATAAGACAAAACGTCCAGTTATGGCAGAAAAAGCATCGGTTGCGGATTATGTTATTTTAACGACAGATGACCCTCGTTATGAGGAATTTGATAGCATCACAGGTGACTTAGCAAAAGGGATGGCGCATGAAAATTATGCATGTATTGGAGACCGAGCTGAAGCCGTTCGTCATGCGATAGGTATTGCGAATGCTGGAGATATCATCATCTTTGCTGGCAAAGGGCATGAGGATTATCAAATTATTGAAAATACAAAATACCCACATAGTGATGCAGAAATTGCGATAGAAGCAGGGAAATTAAAATTTGTCTAATTCAGGTTTACATTTAATCACCGTTTGTGTATGAAGCGCACATACGGTGTTTTTTAGTGGCGACACGTTTAATAAAGAATGAACGTGCTACCATCTAGGAGGTGTATTGTTAAGTGATTCAATTATTTTTATTGAGCATGTTCATATATTGCATAGTGAGCTTGCCATTTTATTTGAGTATTCGCTATCTTTATATGAGAAAAAGAAAAATTATGTGGCCTAGGGAACTAGTCATGCTACTATTTTTCCTATATTGCGTTAGCATTTTTTCTCAAACAATCATTCCCGATTTCTATTTTATGAATGGAAAAATTGTTTTTGATACGACTAGTCCATATATGCGTAGCAACTTCACCCTACTTCAAACGATTCATTTATATTATGATCAGCTAAATGGTCCTTTTGCGACGATTGCGTTTTATAATTTAGCTGGAAATATTATTTTATTTATCCCTTTTGGATTTTTCATTCCACTGCTTTTTAAACGGTTTAGAGGCTGGTTTAAGATGCATATGGTCGCATTTTTCATTCCGTTGTTTATCGAGTGCACACAGCATTTTATCGGTCGTAGTATTGATGTAGATGATGTTTTATTAAATGCCATTGCGATTATTATCGGATTTATTTTATTTAAAGCATTGGACCGATTCCGTAAAAATAAGAAACATTAAGTAAAAAAGGTTGTAACTAATAGTACCTGTCTTTTAAAATAGGGAAGTATGGAAAAAGGAGACGAACAAAAAATGACTTTAGAACAAGATATATTATCACGTCGTACATTTGCAATCATCAGTCACCCCGATGCTGGTAAAACGACAATTACAGAAAAATTGCTGTTATTCGGCGGTGCAATTCGTGACGCAGGTACGGTAAAAGGAAAAAAATCAGGTAAATTTGCCACATCTGACTGGATGGAAATTGAAAAGCAACGTGGGATTTCTGTAACGTCTTCAGTAATGCAATTCGATTATTCAGATTGCCGTGTCAACATCCTAGACACACCAGGGCACCAAGATTTCTCTGAGGACACGTATCGTACATTATTGGCGGTAGACTCAGCTGTCATGGTAGTCGATGCAGCGAAGGGGATCGAGACACAAACGTTAAAACTATTTAAAGTATGTAAAATGCGCGGTATTCCGATTTTTACATTCATCAATAAGTTAGACCGACAAGGGAAAGAACCACTTGAATTGATTGAAGAGTTAGAGGAAGTTCTTGGCATTTCAGCATATCCAATGAACTGGCCAATCGGGATGGGGAAAGAATTCCTAGGTATTTACGATCGTTATAATCGTCGTATTGAACAATTCCGTACAGAAGAAGCGGATCGTTATTTACCACTTGATGAGGCAGGTCAATTAGCCGTAGAACATCCAATGAAAGTGACTTCTTACTATACGCAAGCGATGGATGATATTGAATTATTAAATGAAGCGGGTAATGCGTATTCTGAGGATAAAATTCGTCGTGGTGAGTTAACGCCTGTATTTTTCGGTTCGGCATTAACAAATTTCGGTGTTCAAACGTTCCTTGATACGTATTTAAAATTTGCACCAGTACCTCAACCACGTATTACAGAAGAGGAGCAATTTATTGATCCTGTAGACCATAAAGAATTTTCTGGTTTCATTTTCAAAATTCAAGCGAACATGAACCCTGCCCACCGTGACCGAATTGCGTTTGTGCGTATCGTATCGGGTAAATTTGAGCGAGGTATGAATATGACGCTTGCTCGTACTGGTAAATCATTTAAAGTGACACAATCCACGCAGTTTTTAGCGGATGATCGTGAAATCGTAGACGAGGCAGTAGCGGGAGATATTATCGGTCTTTATGATACAGGTACGTATCAAATTGGCGATACCGTTGTGGGTGGAAAAAAAGGCTTTAACTTTGAAAGACTTCCACAATTTACACCAGAAATTTTTATGCGCGTGTCCGCGAAAAACGTCATGAAAGGGAAGCAATTCCAAAAAGGCGTATTACAGTTAGTGCAAGAAGGCGCTATTCAATATTTTAAAACATTACACACGGAAGAAATTATTCTTGGAGCTGTTGGTCAATTACAGTTTGAAGTATTCCAACATCGTATGAGTAATGAATATAATGTTGAAGTAACGATGGATCCAATTGGTAGCAAAATTGCACGATGGATTGAGAACGAGGAAGATGTGAAGGATTCAATGCATTCACAACGTTCAATGCTTGTAAAAGACCGTTTTGACAATAAAGTATTTTTATTTGAAAATGAATTTGCAATGCGTTGGTTCTCAGATAAAAACGAAAACATTCAGTTGTATAGCTTCTTATAGGATTGTAAAAATAAAAGTGGATTTGGAAAATTATTCGTTTTCCAAATCCGTTTTTATTTTGGGCTTATTGGACAGCCCCCATTCGTTGTGTGTACCGTAAAGGTGTGCTTTTTTATCTCGGGCTTTCCTTTGAGCTACCTATACATCGCAGCGGTTACCGGTTAATACAAAATACAAGGATATTTTAACGAAATGCAAACGTACGTTAAATATTACATGTGATTATTATTTAACGAGCAAAAAAGAAATATAAAAATGCTACACTTTAAACGAATAGCTGGATATATAACGAAGAAATGGATACGTACACTTGTCCAAACAAATAACGTGTAAATAATCGTATTTTATTTCTCTAAATAACCTCATGATAATACAGTGCATACAAATCATTCAACGTTACTTTGCCAAACGCAAAGTCCACCACATGATGCTCGACTAAAAACGCCGTTAATTCACTTAACAATTGTGGCTCTGAACTTGGCAAATGTAATAGCGTCATTTCACTCACAAGTGTTTGCTGCTCAATAAATGGATACTTCGTTTTGATCGTTTCCTTTAACTTCTCATGCATCTTTTTCACACGTATTGTTTTAATGGTCGCTTTACTAAAGCCTTCGACGATCTCGTTGGCATCGACGAGCTTTCCCTCATTAAATAAGAAAATACGATCTGCATACTTCTCTAAATTATCAAGCAAATGCGAGGCGATAATAATCAACTTGCCCTCTGCTTTTTTCTGCATTAAAATTTTCGAAATGATTTCTACATTATTCGGATCAAGCCCGTTCATTACTTCGTCCATCATCATAATTTCAGTATTGGCAACAATTTGCATCGCGAAACAAAGGCGCTGGCGCATGCCAAGCGAGTACGTGCCCGTTTTTTTATTTACATAATGCCCCATATTGAGTGCCGCAATCGTTTCATCAATGAGCTTCATATCCGATTTCCACATTGTCGCAAACATTTTTAAATGCTCGCGTCCACTTAAATGGTTGTACAAATCACTTTGGTCGGGCATCATTGACACGAATTGATGGATTTTCACTTCATTTGATTTACTGGAATAGCTTAACCGATTATCAAAAAGCACGTTGCCCTTTGTCGGTTGCAAGTAGTTCATTAACACATTCATTAAAGTTGATTTGCCCGTTCCATTTGGCGCAACAAGCCCGATGAGTTCGCCTTGTTCAAACGTAATTGAAATATCATTGAGTACTTTTTTGTCTCCAAATTGCACCGAAATATTTTGAATCTGAATCATTTTCCATCCCCCTATTTCACCAGCTTAAACCGTTTATTGAAAGAAATGAGCAGCGTTAAAATAAGTACGATGCCAGCTCCTAATGCTAATAATTGAATTCCTAAGCGGTAGTCTAAAGACTCGCTCCCTAAGTAAAAGTTTTGGTATTTCGAAACGATTTTTCCTACTTGAATATAAGAGGTTGGATACAGTTCGACATTCCAAAAATAACCGACACCACGACTCAAATAAAATTTTTCACCAAAAATGATGAGAATGGCAACAGCTAAATTTACCATTTCTTGACGGAATATGACACTGCACAGTAAGACAACCGCAATTATAACGATGAACCACATGAACAGCAATGCAAATGATTGCGCTAAAAACGCACCGAGCGTCATCATGTCAAAACTACCTTCTTTTTGCCATTGTAACGTCGTTGTAAATACTGGTGAAGGTAGCTGGAAATGGCCAAAGCCAGATTGCATGCCAATCATAATAAATCCTACGCCTAATGGGATAAATAGTGCTAGGCTCCCGATAAAAGCGACGAGCATTTTTACAAGGAGCTTTTTCCAATCTGCTATCGGGAAGCCTTTTAAAATAGAAGGGTGGCGGCAATCCTTCGTTACAATATCGATGGCCAAGAGCAATGCACAAATGATTAAAATAATCGGCAATGGACCGATTAATAAACGTTCAACAGTTTGCAACGCTGTACGCTGTTCGAACTGATTAATAGATAGCGCATAATCCGCTTTGGCATAAGCTTTGTACCGGACAAATTGCTCTAACGAATGATAAAAGCCCAAAGCATGTGCCAGTTCGCGGTCCTTCACATAATAGCGAGGATTGTACGAAAGGTGTTCGTTGTAATAGGTCATATAATTCGTGGTGAAGTACCAATCGCTTGTGACCCTCGCATATTCTTGCAAATCACCTGCATCGAGTGCAGTCAGCCTTGTTTTGTCTAATGGGTTGAATTTGAGGTACGTATAATAGTACTCCTTGGTAACAGGGTGAATGAAGTCAAAATTTGACCTCATTACGCTATAAATAAATTCCTGCCGTGTTAAATAGCGTGCTTCGATTTCCTCTCGATCTACCTTTTCAATCGGATCATAGGCAGGAGCGACTTTAATGGCGTAAAAAAATGCCGCAAACGCTAACAGGAAATAGATGGCCAAGTTTTTCTTATTCGTAAAAAATTGCTTGAGTTCAAATTTAAAATATCCGCTCATAACTTTCCCTCCTATGTCCGTTTTATTTTTCCTGTTGAGAAGAATGTTTTAATGACGAATAGCATGATCATGATACAAATGGTCATAATTAGTAACCCGGCATTCATCGTAATATCAACAGGTTTTGCAAGATCTAGTGGCATACCATTTACGATTTCATTGAAGTTCATGAAATGGAATGGATTGTACGGGAAAATGCTAACAAGCGATGGGAAAATAATTTGTAAAAAGAACAAAATACAATGCACGAATAATGTTAAGTACATATTTTTCAACAGTACATTCAAAATAATGGATAGCAACATGACGAATACGGAAATGACGAGCATATAGCCAATACAACGTGCAATATATCCCACACTTGAAATGAGCGCTGCTTCCCCTAAATAGACTTTGACTGGTTCTGCTGGATCTCCGAAACCGTTTAGCAAGAGGGGTGCCGCACTAATAAAAATGAGCACAATAAATGCGAGAACATATGAAAATGCAATGATACATTTTGAAAGAATATAATGATCAAAGCGTATTGGATAGCCTTTTATAATGCTAGAATGCTCAAAATCATCGAGTAAAATCGCACTCGTATAAAAGCTCATAAAGATGTACCATCCGACACCTACTAAGCTAAAGAAAAATAATAAAAACGGTATGTAATGGGATAAATCACTCACGGCATCCTTACCAGATTCATACATCGTTTTAAAATATAAATAATTCATTGCATTTTGAAGCTTGGAGGGTAGTAATTCTACTACTTTTTCATAGTCTTCCAGCTTAAATGCTTGCTGCCGGAGTTCTGCAATTCTTAGAGAAGCCTCATAATACATTGGATAATTTTCAACAGTTAAGGCAGCAATTTGTAAGGCAATCGCGCTTTTTTGTTGGGTTAAATTTTTAAACAAATCACTCCCATCGCCGTTTTTAGAAGCATCCTGAACCTGAAATTTAGACAGGAAAGCGCTCGAGTTATAATAATCGCCTTTTCGCTCATTCAGTTGATCGCCAATGGACTGCGCTTTAATGAAAAACATACAGCCGAAAACGACGACCACAACCGCAAGCAAAGCCACTAAATTCTTTCGGTTTTTGCGCTCAATTAGTAGTCCTACTTTTAATGCTTGAAACACTCGCATCTCCCTTTCTATTAATATTCTGTAAATTGGTTACACTTTATAGAATAATCAAATTTTTTATATTTTACAAATTTTTGTAATATTAGGTAGATATTTTCTGATAGTGAGATAAAGGATATTGGAGTTTTAATATGTATAAAGTCACTTCTTTTAAATAGTTAATTCAAACAGTTGCCTGTCCGATATTTAAAGATTGCTGAATTTTTATAAGGTCAACCCTAAGTTATGGTGATGAGCCAAGATTTTGTAACATGGTAATTACACTATTCGGTTCAACAAGAAAACGTATTTCTTTTCACGAAAAGGTTTTAGTTTACATAACATTTTTCCAATATGAACAAACCTTTCCTCCTCTTCTCGATTCAGCATTAACTACCAATTTGTATAAACATCTCTATAAAAAGATTTCCTCAATCCACCCCATATTGAATAATTTAAAAATCCAAGCCAACAATCATAAATATGACACAACATGACAAATGAATAGGAGTTATTTTTCGACAAAAAAGGGAAACATACAACAAAACTCGAATTGTAACGAAGAGAGGCATTTAAAGAAAGGGTTATTCATCCATGAAAATTAGTGGTTTTTCGATAAAAAGACCTGTATTTACAATCGTTTCGATGATTTTCGTATTAGTAATAGGGGCGGTATCATTTTTCAAAATTCCAGTAACGTTAATTCCAGACTTGAATCCACCAGTTGGCGTTGTTGTTACGAATTATCCTGGGGCAAGTCCTGCTGAGGTGAATGAAAAGGTTACGAAGCCATTAGAAGCTACTTTGGCGACACTACCAGGAATAAAAAAAGTGCAGTCAACATCATTAGAAAGCTCTAATCTTATCATTTTAGAATTCAATTGGTCGACCAATATGGATAAAGTGCAAACGGATATTTTACAACGCTTAGATATGGTGCCCTTGCCTCAAGATGCAGGGAAACCAAGCTTTTTAAAATTTGATCCTGCACAGTTTCCGATTATTCAGCTTGCCCTTTCCGCCAACGAGGAAGAGGTGGACGTAAGAGAGGTTGCGGAATCTTTAGAACAAGAACTGAAGCGTACGGAAGGTGTTGCAAGTGTTACCGTATCCGGGAAGCTTGTAGAGGAAATTCAAGTAGAAGCGGATCCCGATAAATTGGAAGCTAATCGTTTAACGCAAGCCGATTTAGTACAAATCATTCAAGCAAGCAATATTTCAATGCCAGGAGCGGAAATTTCGACGAATGAAGGACAATTACTGACAACGCGTGTCATAAGCTCCTTTACTTCGCCAAAACAAATTGCGGACTTAATTATTTCAATCAATCCTTTAACCGGAGAGGCATTAAAAATAAGTGATGTTGCAACAGTTGAACGAAAAGAGCAAAAAACAAATACGATTACACGAGCAAATAATCAACCTGCTGTATTGATGTCCGTTTTACAGGAATCTGGTGCGAATACGGCTAGTGTATCCGAAGTGTTTCAACAAGAGTTAGCGGCATTATTAAAGGAACCACAGTATGAAGGGGTAGAAGCAACCATTCTTTTTGATCAAGGGAATTACGTGCGCCTTGCAATCAATAATATTGGCTCGTCCCTCATTTTTGGTGGGATTTTTGCGATGCTTGTTTTATTTTTATTTTTGCGCGGCATTAGAAGCCCACTCATTATAGGGGTAGCGATACCATATGCAGTTATCGTGACATTTGTTTTGATGTATTTTGCCGATTTTTCATTAAACATTATGACGTTAGGTGCATTAGCGCTCGGTATTGGGATGCTGGTGGATAATGCTATTGTCGTCATCGAAAATATCGAACGTCATATAGAGTTAGGACAATCACCAAGAGATGCTGCTTTTAAGGGAACAAAGGAGGTAACAATGGCCATTAGTGCGTCCACTTTAACAACAGTGGCCGTATTTGTTCCAGTTATTTTTATTAGTGGACTGATCGGAAAGATTTTCACCGAATTTGCTTTAACAATTTCATTTAGTTTATTTGCTTCATTAGTCGTTGCATTAACAGTTGTCCCAATGTTCGCTAGTCGATTATTAACTGCAAAACCAGGGAATTTAGTAGAAAGGCGTCAGCAATCTACCTTGTATCGTCAATTTGCTAAAACGCTTAAATGGGCATTACAGCATCGCTTAATTGTAATGACAATAACTGTAATTTTATTAGTCGCATCAGGGTTTTCAATATACAAAACAGGAACGGAATTTATCCCTGCAACAGATGAAGGTTTCGTCACAATGTCGGTAATATTGCCAAAAAGCGCGTCCATGCAGTCAAGTGAAGCAGTCGTGTCGGAAATTGAAAATCTGCTTCGTGAAGAAACAGTCGTTGATGTTTATGTAAGTTTAATCGGAGGGAATCAGCAATCCGTTTCACGAGGGACGACAAGCCAAAATGAAAGCGAGATTTCCATTAAATTAGTGCCAATAGCAGAGCGTGAACAATCGATTTTTGAATTTATCGAGCAATTGGAACAAAAAGTTGAAAAACAAATTGGCGAGCGCGCGGAAGTAACGTATTCATTAGCTTCTTCCTCTGGTTCGACCCCGCATACATTAACGTTTCGTGTGACCGATACAGATGAAAACCGATTAACTGACACAGTACGCGCGATTCAACAGGAAATAGAAAAAATTGAGACGGTCACAGAAGTAATGACAGATTTAGATGCTACAAAAGAAGAAATTCAAATTGAAATTAATCGAGATGCGGCACATCAATATGGTATTTTACCCGCACAAATCGCACAAACGGTTAATAATATGACACGAGGAACATTTACAACACAAATAATTGCCGATGACGGTGAAATTTTAGCGGTTTATACCGGATTTGGTCGTGCCTATAATCAAAATGTCGATGCGTTGAACAAAATGAAGCTTCGAACAAATGCAGGTGTATTTGTAGAATTGCAGCAGCTCGCGGATATTCAAAAGAAGGCAGCACAAACAGCGATTAGACGCTCCGATCAAGCGGCGGCAGTAGCCTTTTTTGTGAAGTATCACTCATCCGAATCATTAAGTGGTATTTCGCGTAAAGTGGATGCCGCAATCGAACACGCGGAAGTACCTAGTTCGACTAAAATTGTCAACAGTGGCGATCGTGAATTATTTGATAGTGCCAAACAGGATATGATACTAGCGATTGTATTATCTGTCATTCTTGTGTATCTCGTTATGGCAGCACAGTTTGAGTCGTTTAAGCTTCCATTTGTCATGATATTTAGTGTACCTCTTATGGTGATTGGAGTGGCTGGTGCGTTACTGGTAACTAATACCTTGCTCGGTGTCACGGCAATTATTGGTGTTTTAATATTGGTCGGCATTGTTGTCAATAATGGTATTGTTTTAGTCGATTATATTAATCAAAAACGTCAACAAGGATTGGCACTTCAAGAGGCGATTATTGAAGGGGCACAAGACCGAATTCGCCCTATTTTGATGACGGCATTGACGACGATACTTGGTTTAATTCCATTAGCTTTAGGAATTGGGGAAGGGACGGAGATGAACGAACCGATGGCGGTTGTCGTAATCGGCGGTTTGCTAAGCTCGACGATTTTAACATTATTTATTGTACCAATAATTTATAGCCTAATTGAAAAAGAGATATGAACTGTTCGTTCAAAACAGGGGGAAATGAAATGGGAATTCACTTTTTAACAGGGTTTCCTGGCTTCGTCGCAACTGAATTAATTCATCAACTTTTTAAAGAAGGAATTACAAAGCAAGTTTTTGCAGTCGTTTTACCATCGGACTTAGCAAAAGCAAAGTCGAAGGGAACATTGATTGAGGGGCAGTATGAAGGGTGTCAAATCGTCCTCTTTGAAGGGGATATTACACTTCCAAATTTAGGTTTAGCAGACGAAGAATTGGCCATTATTAACCCGAAAATTACCTTTGTATGGCATTTAGCTGCGATTTATGATTTTGCAGTATCTCGTGAAGTCGCTTGGAAAGTAAACGTTCATGGTACGGCAAATGTGAATGATTTTGTATGTCGTTTAGAAAAATTGGAGCGTTATATGTATTTTAGTTCGGCATGCATTGCGGGTAAACGTAAAGGGGCAATTTTAGAGATGGAACTTATTCGCCCAATCGCGTTTCATAATTACTATGAGGAAACGAAATTTGAGGCAGAATTATTAGTAGACGATTTAAAACTTGAGCTTCCGATTACGATTATTCGCCCGGGCATTATTTATGGGCATTCTAAAACAGGGGTTACACAAAAATTTGATGGCATTTACTTTTTATTCAATGCAGTAGAGTATTTCAAAGGAAAAATTGTCATACCGCAATTAGGGAGTAAACATACATTACTTCAGATGGTTTCTGTCGATTATATTGCAGAGGCTAGTGTGCGACTATGTATGTTGCCTGAAGCAGCTGGAGAGACGCTTCATATTACTGGAAGTCAACCGTATACCGCAGCTCACATTTATCAAGAAATTGCGAAAATAATGACGGGGAAAAAGACATTTGGTATATTATCATTAGGAATAGCCAAAGCCATGCTTGAACAACCGAGTATTCGTAAACTCGTACATGTAACATCGCAAACAATCGACTATTTAGATTACGAAGGGAAATTTGATACAAAAGACTTTGACAAATTAATCGCATCTTCGGAAATAACTTGTTGCGATCTAATGGAAACATTACCGGTACTCATAAAATTTTATGAAGAAAATAAGCATCTTAAAAGTTATTATGTATAAATAGACTAACGACGACAATAATTTGTTGATTTTTTTTGGATTTATCGTTAAACTATAAATATAATTGAATTGAATATCCGTTGACTTGTTGTCAAAGGGGAGTAGCTATATGGGAATTGGATAGAAATATGACGAATCAAAGCATTTTCTATCATTTCAATGACCTTATTTCACATTCGTCATTACATGGTTAGGAGCCATCGGGTGTGATAGCATAAACGTGCTTAGCAAGACCTTTGCCTATTTATTTAGGTAGAGGTCTTTTCTTTTTGCCGAAAACGGATTATTTTTCAACTCAATCATGGGAATTACTCAGAAAAGGGTAAACGAAAATAAAAGGGGGACATCTCTCATGGAAGCAATTTTTTTAGAATATGCATGGGTCTTACTTGTACTTGTATTTTTAGAAGGTTTACTTGCTGCTGATAATGCAGTTGTAATGGCTGTAATGGTAAAACATTTACCAAAAGAGCAGCAAAAAAAGGCAC
Organism: Solibacillus sp. R5-41; assembly: GCF_002736105.1. Taxonomy (NCBI): domain Bacteria; kingdom Bacillati; phylum Bacillota; class Bacilli; order Caryophanales; family Caryophanaceae; genus Solibacillus; species Solibacillus sp. R5-41. The sequence goes on from NZ_CP024123.1 coordinate 764,059, forward strand.
TATTTTACGGGTTATTTGGAGCATTCCTATTCCGCTTTGTTGCACTATTCCTAATTACGTTTTTAGCGAAGTATTGGGAAATTCAAGCGATAGGGGCAGCTTACTTACTGTTCATATCGATAAAGCATTTATATGATAATCACTTTAAGAAAGAGGAATCTGTTGAAGAAGGTGTGGAAAAAAAGGGCTCTGGCTTCTGGATGACCGTTTTAAAAGTAGAGCTTGCGGATATCGCATTTGCAATTGACTCTATGTTAGCTGCAGTAGCAATTGCCATCACGTTACCTCCTATTGGTGAGATGGAAATTGGCGGCATTAATGCAGGGCCGTTTGCTGTTATGTTCCTAGGCGGTTTCATCGGACTTGTCATTATGCGTTTTGCTGCACAAATGTTTGTGAAATTATTAAATGATTATCCGGCACTTGAAACAACCGCATTCTTAATTGTTGGATGGGTAGGGGTTAAGTTAGCGGTAATGGCTTTAGGTCACGAAAATTTAGCAATTATTGATCCACACTTCCCGCACTCTACTACTTGGAAAATCATTTTCTGGGTCGTATTACTGAGCCTAGCAATTGGCGGATATGTTGTCAGCGTGGTTAAAAATAAAAAGCAAGCGAACTAAGAGAAACGGAGCTTGTTGTAAAGGGCGAAAATGTTGTTAATTCAACATTTTCGCCTTTAATTGTTTTGAATATTTATCTAATAGATACGTAAGCTCAACACCAGAATCTGTTCTTGTAATCCATTCGTACTTGCCACATAGGCTTATCTTTGTACTTAGTCAGCTAAACAAGGCACACTTGATTAGAATCCATAATAGAAAAATTCCATCTGCAGAAGAATTTTTTTGACTTTACAAAGACAAGCATATATTTTGATAAAGACCCAATACTGAAAAGGTACTATCTTTTCTTTATTGAAAGAATTCATTATACTAAGAAAAAAAGTTCCAATTGAAAAGGAGGCTATTTAATGCCTTTAAAACAGCTCGTTTCGCGTAAAATTACGCCTTTCCAAATATTGCTTACATATTACTCTATTGCGATTTTCATTTCATTTTTACTATTGCGGATCCCAGGTGTACATTTAGAAGGGGTAGACGTCTCCTATATGGATAGTTTATTTACAGCTGTTAGTGCGGTAAGTGTAACGGGATTAACAACCGTAACTGTTGCAGAAACGTATAGTCATCTCGGATTGGCGATGATCCTTCTTATTTTACAATTTGGGGCTATCGGTATTATGTCGATTGGTACATTTATTTGGTTGCTTGTCGGGAAAAAAATCGGGATGCGTGAGCGTCAGTTAATAATGATTGACCACAATCAATATAATCTTTCTGGGGTAGTATTATTAATAAAAGAAATTGCAAAAATTTTACTATTAATTGAAGTAATTGGTGCCATTATCTTGTCAATACATTTTAAACATTATTTTGATACATGGGAAGAAGCTATAATTAATGGGGTCTTTGCCTCTATCTCCGCTACTACCAATGGTGGATTTGATATTACAGGGATGAGCCTGCAACCATTCCATCTCGATTATTTCGTGCAGTTTGTGACGATGATTTTAATCTTTTTAGGCGCGATTGGTTTCCCTGTATTAATAGAGGTCAAAACCTTTTTAATGAAGAGGGATCCTGCATTTCGATTTAGTTTATTTACAAAAATTACGACCTTCACGTATGGTGCATTATTTGTTATTGGTACAGTCGTTATATTCATTTTAGAGTCATTTCAATCGTTTAAAGGTATGGTTTGGCATGAAGCGCTCTTTTCTGCGATGTATCATTCCGTGTCGACTCGATCAGCCGGCTTAACTACTTATGACGTCCGAACATTTAGTGAGGCAACAGACTTGTTTATGAGCTTGCTTATGTTTATCGGGGCATCACCGAGTTCGGTAGGTGGCGGTATAAGGACGACTACCTTTGCAATTGTTATTTTATTTTTAATCTCTTATTCGCGAGGACAATCAAGTATTCAAATTTTTAAACGTGAAATTCATTTAATTGATGTTTTTCGTTCATTTGCGGTGTTAATTTTTGCGATATTTATGGTGCTTGGTGCCACAATGCTGTTACTTATTACCGAAAAGCATGCAACAATGACTGAAATTATTTTCGAAATTACATCCGCATTCGGAACATGTGGAATGTCACTAGGGATAACAGGGGATTTATCGACGTTTGGTAAGGTCGTTATTATGATACTAATGTTCATCGGACGTGTAGGATTAATTTCGTTCTTATATTCCCTTGGTGGAAAAACAAACAAAAAAAATTACCATTATCCGAAAGAGCGTGTCATTATTGGGTAGATTATCCGATACAGGAAATTGTTTTACAAACATAAAAAAATCCACCATTTTAACTTTTTGTTAAAGTGGTGGATTTTTCGTTATTAGTTAAACGTATAAAAATATGGTGTTTGTCCATTGCGGAAGTACGTGAACAAATAGCCTGTTTTTTTCGTTGGCTGTCCTAGTGTGTACGTTGCTAAATCAAAATGGAATGGCAAAATTAATGAGTGCTTAAATAAATCACGCTCACTGACCATCATCTCAGCAAAATCAGTGCCTACTACTGCTGGATTTTCTTTAATGCGTGTATAAACGGACTTCATTTCAACTTCTGTTAAACGATCATTCCACCACGATTTGCGCGGCTGGAATTGTTGTGCAAGTAAATAATCGTATTTCATTAAGCTAATAACAATGTTTAAATCAACATGATCGAGCGTTTGTAAAAATTCGATTAAACGGTTGAATAAATCCTCTAATTGATGACCGATACGTGACCAGCCCTTCGTTTCCCAATAAGTTCCGAAGCTTTGGAAGAAATCAAAAGGTGTTTCAAATACATGCGCCACTAGATATTCTATTGTATTGTCCATGCGATGGGCATTCCAATATTTTTCTAAAACATCTTCAGCGTGTTTAATACGGACAATATCATCAAATGTTAACACGTTGTTTGAGAATATTTCATACGGTGCAATATCAACATACGTATAACCGAATTTTTCAGCTTCAAGGCGTAAGCCAGTCCCACGTAATAGCTTTAAGAAACCGAGTTGTAGCTCTTCAGGACGCATTTTAAATACATCATTAAATGTTTTGCGGAAAGAAGCGTAATCTTCTTCTGGTAATCCTGCAATTAAATCTAAGTGTTGATCAATTTTTCCGCCTTCTTTGACCATCGTTACAGTACGTGTTAGCTTTTCGAAATTTTGGCGACGTTTTACTAAATCATTCGTCAAATCATTCGTTGATTGAACACCAATTTCAAAACGGAAAAGCCCTTTTGGTGCATTGTCATTCAAAAATTGAATCACTTCAGGACGCATAATATCTGCCGTAATTTCAAATTGGAAAACAACGCCTGGTTTATGCTCATCGATTAAAAATTGGAACATTTCCATTGCATAGCTGCGACTAATATTAAATGTACGGTCAACGAATTTAATCGTTCGCGCACCATTGTCCATTAAATAACGGATGTCTTCTTTAATTTTCTCACGGTTAAAGTAGCGAACGCCTACTTCAATAGAAGATAAGCAAAATTGACAGCTAAAAGGACAGCCTCGACTTGTTTCAATGTATTGGATTCGTTTTCCTAGATGCGGTAAATCCTCTTCAAAACGGAAAGGCGATGCCAATTCACGTAAGTCAATCTTAGGTGGTTGTGCGTGGATTTTCACTTTATTATCCACTAAATAACAAATTCCAGGAACTTCTTCTAAAGAAATTTCTTCATTAAAATAGTGTAATAATTTTTTGAAGGACAATTCACCTTCACCCATGATAATGAAATCAATTTCCGAATTCTTTCTTAACCAATCATGTACATCGTAGGAAACTTCAGGACCTCCGAGCACAATTTTAACATTTGGTAGTACAGTTTTGAGCATTTGGATGACTTCAATGGTTTCTTTTATATTCCAAATGTAACAGCTGAATCCGATAACGTCGGGTTTCATTTGAAATAAATCTGAAACGATATTAAAGGCAGGATCCTTAATGGTATATTCAGCCAATTCACAGTCAAACTCAGGGTGGGCGCTAGCTTTTAGGCAGCGAATTGCTAAATTTGTATGGATATATTTTGCATTTAATGTACTTAAAACTATTTTCATATTTATTATCTCCTCTTCATATATTCTATTGTAGCAGTCAATTAATAGGCAAACAATATGATAAATTATACCCATTTTATAATGTGGATTTTTATGGAATAATTAAAATTGGCTCATAAAATATTCTGAAAATTGAATTTTGTTAATTGTGGAGGTAATTTGAGACGTGAAAACTCATTTTGATCAATTGTTAGAGGAATTATTTCAGCAAGTGGATGAATTAGTTGTTGTTTTAAATCGTTCTAGGAAAATAGAGTTCATGAATACGAAAGCTGTAGAAGCTCTTCAGATATCGAGTGCTATATCAAGCTATTTACAACTAACAGATGAATCAATGACAGAATGGGCTCAATTTATCGAAAATTTACAGCATAATTCAAAAGCAACTTGTGTTATTACAATCATTAATCAAGAAAAAAGAGAAGTGACAATAGAATTAGTCGGTTATTTCATTAATGACAAGCAGCTTATTTTTGGAAGATTTACATTATGTCATGTAATGAAAACAGAACTTAAGGAAATTAACAATTTTGATAAGTTACAACATCTGATTAATTGTATTTCGAACGGGGTATTATTAACAAGTTTAAATGGCAAAATTGCCATAGCCAATGATATGGCTCTAGAGCTTCTAAAACGCGACCTTCGACAAATTGAAAATAGAAGTCATGATTGTTTATTTGAAGATTGTAGTTACGAATCGCACTTAATTTTTAATTATTATGATAAATTATCTAAAAAAGAAACGGCTGAGATTATTGTTAAAAAGTGTGATTCAAATGGACGCATTCGGTACATCCATTTCGAAAGTAAAATGGATGAAGTGTTAGGTATTTTACTTACTACCATTACAGACCAAAGTGAGAGAATTATGCTCTTAGAACAGGTCGAGCATCAAAAAACGTTGACGATTGTAGGACAAAATGTTGCAACAATTGCACATGAAATACGCAATCCTATGACGTCGATTCAAGGTTTCTTACAAATGATAAAAGTATACTCTGATGAAAAAAATCATGAGTATTTCAATATTGTCGAATCTGAATTACAACGGATGGACGACTTATTAAAGGATTTATTAGATTTCTCCAAGCCTAAAAAATTCGATTTAGCCTATGTGAATTTGAAAAATATTATGCATGAAGTCATTGATATTTTGCAACCGAAAGCGATTCTATCCAATACAATTATTGAATGTGAATACGATGATATCGGAGAACCTATTATATACGGAAATGAAAATCGCCTCAAGCAAATGATGATTAATTTAGTGAAAAATGCGCTTGAATCTGTAGATATAGGTGGGTATGTTCGAGTGTATCTTGGTTACAAATCAAAGGATTGCATCCAGCTCTCCGTTTCAGACCAGGGGCACGGGATGAGTAAAACGATGCTTGAAAATATTTTTGACCCTTTTTATACAACAAAGGAAAAAGGAACAGGATTAGGTCTGTTACTTGTGCAATCAGTGGTGGATGAGCATAGAGGGAAGGTCTCTGTTGAAAGTGAAGAGGGCAAAGGGACAATATTTATTGTTGATTTTGAACTTTCTGACAACAACTTTATAGATAACATCAGTTTATTTAATCAGTTTAATGATTCAATGGAGAAAACTTCGTAAGCTGATTTTATATAAAAAGGTGTTTTGACAAAGGTTTCATTTCATAGCTATAATAAGCATACTATATTAGAAATCGAGGAAGATTATTTATGGCATCAGATGAAATTAAACAGTCCTTAAAGCTATTTATCGTGCTTTCAAGAGTTCATAAAGCAATCAATGAATCAACTAATCAGTTTATTCAAAAACATGGTGTAAATCCCACGGAGTTTGCCGTGCTGGAACTACTTTATCATAAAGGACGTCAACCACTTCAACAAATTGGTAATAAAATTTTATTAGCGAGTGGGTCCATCACATATGTAGTGGATAAATTAGAGAAACGTGGTTATTTAGCTCGTATTTCGTGCCCGAGTGATCGTCGTGTGACATATGCAGAGATAACAGAGGCAGGGGCTGCTTTTATGGGTGAATTATTTCCAGAGCATGAACAAAAATTGCATGAATTATTAAGTGCCTTATCGAGTGATGAAAAGGCAACAGCAATCGAGCTACTCAAAAAGCTAGGCTTATCAATAAAAGACTTATCATATTAAAAAGGGATGGTTTTACACCATCCCTTTTTGAACTAATGTATTGTTAAGCCCATTTGTAAAAATGCATCGGTTAAATCTGCTTCTGGTGTGTCATAAATTGTCAGTTTGATTAATTTGCTTTCATGTTCGAATACAACGATTGTCACTTTGTCAGCTTCTAGAATGGTTTCATAGCCCACAGAGTGAAGTATCCCTTTTTGATTTTTTAATGTCTTTGTTAAATCAAGCTCATTATATTTTCCTTCTGGAGCGATTGCCGCTATTGTATCCATGGCACTTGTTTTTACATCCTCAAAAGAAGCTTCCGTTTTGTTTACGACTTCAATCCCCATCGATAAAGCATCATCCTCTTTAAAATAAAGCGAATCTTTACCAGGTTCTTCAGCAACTAACGCGTAACTATCTAAGTGTTGAATGCTGTAGCCGGATTGCTCACTTGAAGAAGTTTGCACTTCTTGCTCAACTTTTTGTCCATTAGATGTATAAGTAATAGTTGAATTTGTCGTTTCATCTGGTGACACTTCTGGTTGCGTATCTTCTGGCGTACTTGTTGGTTGCTGTGCAGTAGTTGTTTGAGAATCATCATATTTTTCTTCGGTATTTGTTGTATTTGGTTGTTGATCGGGAATTGGTGCCGATGTTTCTGGAACTTCCTTCGTATCTGTATTACACGCTACAAGTAGCATAGATAATATAATTACAGAACAAAAAATAGTCATGCCTTTTTTCATCGTAATTCCTCCTTCAGTAGTTTGATTGGTTAGTCTGCATTAATTGCTTCACTTGTCTTATTAAGTTAACGGTAAAACTAAAAATAATAATAAAACAAACACGACGTGTGAGACAATTATTAATGGTAAGCTTTTTTTCCATTCATATAATGTCCCCCAGATTAACCCCCCAACCATTGCTGCCATTGCACCAGGGATAAATCCGCTAATTGCTAATGATAATGAAAACAAAAGCGTTGTAACGAAGACGGCCCACATAGGTGAGGTAAATCGTTTTAACTGTTGCTGTACATAGCCTCTCCAAAACATTTCTTCTCCCGTTGCAATAATGAAAATCAACATAAGATAATGATAAATATTTTTAGGACCGTAAACCTCTAAAAATTTTGCGATTTCAGTTGAGAAATCGGCATTTATGAAAGGTAATAGTAGAGCGCCTAATTTCACTATGCCATAAATGATTGTGCCATATCCAATACCAAACAGTAAATATTGCCATGTCGGTAGTCGATCTTCAAATTTACTTGCAACTAAAGAAAGAGCAATCCCAACTAGTAGCGTAAAGGTATATAAATACCAAAAAATTGCTTTTTCATGAAAAGTGTAAAACATCATACTGAAAATAAAAACCAGAGCCAGAAGGAGTAAAATTGTTTGTTTATGATTTTTCATTTTGAACATGACCTCCTTAAACTATCGTATCAAAAAAATACCCTTTTAGCATCTTATCGATGCTAAAAAGGGTATTTTTTATCTTCATTTTTTAATCTTGAACATTTAAAATCTTATAACGTTTATGATTTACAACTGTTTTACCTTCCATTTCTAAATCATGGAAGTTCTCCATCATTGTAATATCGACTATTACAGAGTTTTCATTCACTTTTTCTACAATTCCTTTAAGACCATCTTTAAACTCGATAATATTTCCAACTTCAGCAATTCTCATTAGCAGTCAGCTCCTTCATCGACTAATAATTAACAGTTTGCTACAAAAATGTGCTTTCGTAAAGGCTTTTTTTTAATATTTTCATAATTTGGTTGCAATTTTGTTTTAATTTTTATTGTATTGTTTGATATATTGATGTGATGGATACAAATTAAGTAATTAATCAAAGTGAGGTAATTTTTATGGATGACTTAAAAAAAATGGTGGATCAACTTCGCAATGGAGAAGTTGAAACTATTCATATTAAAAAATCGCATTATTTACAATTTCGTGAACAACTAATAAAGGATGAACAATTTAAACAATTTCGTGGAGAAGCGAAACAAGGTGGCGACGTTATTTATACGTTTTTGAAAGAGCCTAGAGCATAAAAAATGTCGAAAAAAGAAAAATGAATTTTTTGAATGAGCAATGAAAAGGAAGTATAATTGTATAGAGTAATTAATCAGATAGGGGGTAGGAAATTGGACGACGCGATATTAATAGCACTCGAAGCTAAGCGGCAGTTAATGATAAAATCAGGCATTGAAAATGGGCTGCAAAGTATAGAAACCATTAATTTAAGTAAACAAGTCGACCGTCTAATTAATGCATTTGAAGAGCAACAACAACATGAAAATACACCTAATTCTTTTAGACAATCAAATTAAATAATAAATTACACAAAAAATTAAAATAAATGTTTAAAAAATAAATTGTAGGGAATATTAATTATGAACACAGCAACATTCTCATTTCCCCCTTTAGAGTAGTAGCGTAAATCGCGGCTACTCTCTTTTTTTGTGAAAAGAAAATGTTTGCATGATATGGTTGGGAGAAGAAAGTACATGATTTTTTTATTAAAACAACCCATAAAGCCCATAATAACCTTAAGCTTAATAGCAGACATGACACACGCTTACCTTCATCTGCATAAAATGCCAAAGTGAATTAAAATAACACCATTGTTAAGGTGGATAGAGGTAAATCGGGATGAAAAAAAACCTTATACTACTTATTACTTTTTGCTCTGTTATATTGGTGGGGTGTTTTGGCTATTTAGAAAAGGAAGAAGAGCGCACTAAAATCAATGAATTCGAGCAAACGAGTGAGGAACTAAAAAAGAAAGTTGTTCATTATGAAACGGATATGGGCCCAAAAAAGAGTCAAAATGAAGCAGTTGTCGTACAGCCTGTTGTTATTAAATTACTTGATCCAAACACGTCCACAGTAATCAAAACAATTAGGCCGACTGAGCTCGGGTACGAAAAGGATTTTACAGTTTACGTCAATGAAATCGAAAAGATCGTGAAGGAATTAGCGAGAGGTTCGTCAACTACTACTGGCTATGATCAGAAAATGGTGCTTGATAAAGAAGCGGACGACGGCAAAATTATAAAGGGCAGTCCTATGGTAATTTTAAAGGAAAGTGAATTAGTGGAAAAAATTTTGGCGGCATCTAGTAAAAATGCCACTATTGCATTACCTTTATATGTGACCGAAAGTAATTATAGTGCCGCTAATATTGAAAGCTTAGATGATGTAGTTATCGCTTCGTATACAACTTATTTTAAATCTTCTAATACAGGGAGAAATAAAAACATCGAGCTGTCGGCAAATGCGATTCATAACATTATTGTCGGAAGTGGAGATTATTTTTCGTTTAACTCGAATGTAGGTCCTAGAGATGAGGCAAATGGCTATCAACCTGCACCTGAAATTATTAATAAAAAGCTTGTAATGGGCATTGGTGGGGGGATTTGCCAAACATCTTCGACACTATTTAACGCGATTGATCAACTGCATATTGCCACGCTTGAAAGACATCATCATTCATTAGATATAGGCTATGTACCAAAAGGAAGAGATGCAACGGTTTCCTATGGCACATTGGATTACCGTTTTCAAAATATAAGCGGTGTCCCTTTTATAATAAAATCGATTTATCGTAATGGCTCGCTCACAGTAGAATTAAGAACATCAGAGGATTATATGGGGATGCTAAAAAAGAATCAATAACTTGATTCAGCAGAGCTCCTCCACTCCGATATGTGGGGATGAATAGAGGAACTTAAGCTAATAAGCGCCCCATCCTGTGGCAGCGCCAGAGAGACCAACATCGTGTTGACCCAAAGCCCCCTGCGGATGTCACATATTTTTAGTGAATTTTTTTGAGCAAGCTCAAAAAAAATCTGAACAAGAGTTATCCGAGGCGTAATTGATATTAAATAAGCAATCTGGAAGGTTTTATTTGGTTAATCAAATTGAACCTTCCCATAAACCCCGCCACCACCAACTGCAAAATATAGCTGCCCCGTTCTTGCTAAATCAATTCTTTCTGCAATTTTTTGTGGTACAACTGTCGCCAATTGAAGAACCGTTACTCGGTGTAGTATGTCCATCTCAGTACCAAATGCGGCGAGTAACTTTTCTATTATTTTTGGACCGATACCCGGTATGAAATCTAATGGTACTTGATGGATGTAGGGCGGTCTTTTTCGTTCTGTCGTATGATCGGAGGACAGCTCCTGTATGCGTTTCGCCACACCTTTAATAATTTGTTTACTCCCACAATTGAGACAGAGTTTCGCCTCATCCTGTACATGACTGCCACATTTAGCGCAAACAGTTTGATGATATTTTCCGAGTAAAGGATGTAACCCATAATTAGCGCTTATAGAGCGATTATCAATATTGTGCAATGCTTTTAACAACTCAACGAAATTTGCATCTGCTAAATATAGTTTTTGATATTCTCGCGCCATTTTACCAAGGGAGTGAGCGTCAGAATTGGTGACAAATGTATAATGTTTAAGTTCTTTTATTTTACTGACCATCTCGGTATCGGAACTAAGACCAAGTTCAACCGCATCAATCATTGCCGGATCAAATACTTCCGTTAAGCTTTGTCGCACCCCTTTCCCATATAAGCTTTTAAAAGGTGTAAACACATGTGCGGGGATGAACAAACCACCGAGTGCAGCTACTTGTTGCTGCAATGTTTTTGCATCACAATAAATACGCTGCGAGCTGAGATGTATATTTTTTACATGTTGACTCATCCAATCTGAAAAAGCCTTCATAACCGTAATTGTTGGGAAGTATGCTAACACATGAATCGGACCATGACAATTCGTATCGTAAATTTCAATTTCAGTGCCTAAAATAAGTGTTGTATTTTCATACCGCAGTCCACCGTCAGCAAGTGGTACAAGAGAACCTTGTGCTATCAATTGCGCCATTTCCTCTAATACGCCCGGTGAATGACAGTCGATAATTCCAATTAAATCGAGCCCCTTTTGTGAGCTGGCTGTTTGTAAAATATTCGTCAATGTTAATGTTTTACTACCCGTAATTTTTACTGCGCGTCCATTCAATGTGCGACCAATGTGAATATGCAAATCCGCATAATAGTTTTTTAACAAATTAACTTATCGCCACCTTTCTAAATTTAAGGATGTGTCAATAAACTTTAGTTATACGATGGAAGAATTCCTGTTTTTTTAGTTATTCTAAATGAGGATTTCCAGACCTGAAATTTGACAATTTCACAATTACCATTCCCATACCTGCACGAATTTATATGGCTATCCGTCTGCCCAATTAAATATTGGAATTGTATTGCGCATTGTCAGAAGTTGAAAAAATTCTATTGATAATGCAATGGAAAGAATGGTAGCATAAAGGTAATTAAAATATTTGCAGGGGGACGCGTATGCGTTGAGAAGGTTGAAACCTGACCCTTGGAACCTGTTCAGTTAATACTGGCGTAGGGAGCAAAGTACATAGCGATTAACACATTTCGCATTTTTTTTGTACATGAGCTCTCCTTTAAGGGGAGTTTTTTGTTTTTTTCGTGTTGGCCCAAAGCTCAGGAGTAATTGTTTTTCCAAGAAAATATTTTATTAGCGGGGGGACGCATCGGCGTTGAGAAGGTTAAAACCTGACCCTTAGAACCTGTTCAGTTAATACTGGCGTAGGGAGCAATGAGTAGGACGCTTCTTTGCTATACGCATTTAGGAGCGTTTTTTTTGTTCTTAAGCCTAACACAAGGAGGAAGAAAGATGACATTTTGTGATGAGGTAAGAAAAGAAACGGATTTATACTGGGAAGGAAGCTTTGAGCATCCATTTGTGAAAGGGCTTGTTGATGGCACGCTACCAATTGAAAAATTTAAATATTATATGATGCAAGACGCGTATTATTTAAAGCATTACACAAAAGTGCTAGCGATTGCAGCTTCGAAAGCGGAGCATAATGACGACATTTCGTATTATCTTGATATGGCACAATCTATTAACGAAGGAGAGCTTGAATTACACCGAACTGTGTTTGCAGAACTTGCTGTATCCGTAGAGGAGCTAAAAGCGTTCGAGCCTGCCCCAGCTGCTTATAATTATGTGAGCCACATGTATAATGCTGCACATAATGGAGATGTTGCAGAGGCTTTTGCAGCGATGTTCCCATGTCCGTGGTTATATCAGGAAATCGGTGAAAAATATAAAGATGCAAAACCGGGCGTTAAGCTATATGAGGATTGGATTGCGATGTATAGTGCAGACGATTTTAAAGCGACAATTGAAAAACAAAAAGCGATAATGGACCGCTATGTCAAGGAACAGCCTGAAAAAAGCGCCATTTTCAAAGCACATTTCGTGAAAAGCTGTTATTACGAATGGAAGTTTTGGGAAATGCCTTGGACATTAGAAAACTGGGAAAATGAGGTTGCTCAATATGACTATGTATAATATTCATAAAAAGAAACCGCTCGTCCACTGTATAACGAATTATGTTGTCGCAAATTTTACAGCGAATGGCTTGCTAGCAATAGGGGCATCTCCTGTCATGGCAGATGATAAGGATGAAGTGGCGGAAATGGTCGCAATGGCAGATGCATTGTTAATTAATATCGGGACAATAAATTCATGGACATTTGAGGCGATGTTGATTGCAGGAAAAAAAGCGAATGAATTAAATGTTCCGACTTTACTTGATCCTGTAGGGGTTGGTGCAACCGAATTCCGAAAAAAAATCGTTCAGCAATTGCTTGAGCAAATCCGTTTTGACGCAATCCGTTGTAATGTAGGGGAACTTGCCGCAATTGCTGGTGTGCAGTGGGAATCCAAAGGTGTCGACAGTGGAGAAGGAGACATGGATACTGTTGAAGTTGCAAAGCAAGTAGCAAAAAAATGGAATACAACGGTTATTGTAACGGGAAAAACAGACATTGTAACGGATGGTCATGTAGTGGAGCAAATTGCTGGTGGCGATGTACGGATGACTCAAATTACTGGTTCAGGCTGTTTATTGAGTGCCATTTGTAGTGCAGCACTATCTGTTGAAGGGGATAAAATAACAAATTTACAGCAAGTTTTACAGCAATATAAACAAATAGCGGCAGAGGCTAGTGGTGAAGCGCAATATATGGGATCGGTACAAGTGAGCGTATTAAATGGCCTTGAAAAATATTCATTGAGGGAACAGCTATGAATATTGTGATGACGATTGCAGGCTCGGATAGTAGTGGTGGGGCAGGTATACAGGCAGATTTAAAAACCTTTCAGGAGCTTGGTGTATACGGGACGACTGTTATTACTGCTTTAACTGCACAAAATACAATAGGAGTCTCTAATATTTTTCCCACGCCGCCTGGTTTTATTCAAGCTCAAATGGAGGCTGTATTTGCAGATTTGCCTGTAACCGCTCTAAAAACGGGGATGTTATTTTCAGCTGACATTATTGAAACGGTTGCGGAAGTTTTACAGAAAATGGACGTACAGCTTGTCGTTGATCCAGTTATGATTGCAAAGGGCGGGGCTAGTTTATTACAGCGGGAAGCGGTCGAAGCACTCAAAACAAAGTTATTACCTTTAGCAACTGTGCTGACACCTAATATTCCAGAGGCAGAAGTCATTACAGGAATGACGATTACAACTCCAACTGATATACAAGTGGCAGCACAGCAAATTTTACGACAAGGTGTGCAATGCGTTGTAATGAAGGGGGGCCATTTAGAAGGTACGGAAGCGGTAGATACCGTATTTTTCCAGGATGGCTCAACATTTTCCTTAAGTAGTAAGCGTATTCATACACGGCATACACATGGAACTGGTTGTACGTTTTCTGCGGCAGTAACTGCTTTTTTAGGGAAAGGCTATGCTGTGCGGGATGCAATTATTGAGGCGAAACGATTTATTCAGGCCGCCATTGAAAATCCTTTGAACATTGGAAATGGAAATGGACCGACCAATCATTTTGCCTATAAGCAAATATCATCGAAAGGTGAGGTACAGCTTGTTGAAACGACATGAATTAGATGTATATTTTATTATGGGAACGATCAATTGCAGCGGAGACCCACTCGTTATTTTAGAGAAAGCACTACAAGCAGGTATTACGATGTTTCAGCTGCGAGAAAAGGGTGATGGTGCATTAACTGGTACAGCGCTCGTGGAATTCGCCAAAAGCTGCCAGAAGTTATGCCGTCAATACAATGTACCGTTTATTATCAATGATCATGTTGAATTGGCGTTAGAAATTGATGCGGATGGTATACATATTGGTCAAGATGATACCGAGCTGGCACAAATTCGTACGCCTTTTCCAAACAAATGGATCGGTGTATCTGTGCATTCGATGGAAGAAATGGATTTCGCTGTAAAGGATGGTGCAGATTATGTCGGGATCGGACCCATTTTTGAAACGACCTCTAAACTCGATGCGAAAGATGCAGCAGGTGTTACGTTTTTAACACTAGCGAGAGAGGCATATCCATCCTATCCGATTGTTGCAATTGGGGGTATTACAACGAAGGATGTTTACGAAGTCCGAGCGGCAGGAGCTGACGGGGTAGCAGTTATTTCAGCTATTTGTCAGAGCGACGACATAAATGCGACGGTGAAAGCAATAAAAGATAATCCAGTTGGCCAATTCTTTAATTAAAGGATCTGCTATTGCTTATTGTTATTTTTATCAAACTAAGGAACGTATTCTCTTTGTCAATGGAATACGCTCCTTAGTTTTTTTGTGGTTAGTAAGTAATAAAAGCTCCTTTTTTGGAAGGACACTACATTTAACTAGCCGTTTGTTATCTAAATAGGTCTGTTGATTAGAATTGATTAATTGTTAATTGGGTTTCCATATATTTCAAAGTACCAGTTATTTTGTTAGAATAAGACCAACATGATTTTTATTGTAGTAATAAAGCGAAATATTAGGCTATAAAATTGAGTTGAAATAAGACAAATTAAAACTGGGGGAGATAGTATGTTAAAAAAAGCTACTATAGAAGATATTACAACAGTCGCTCAGCTTGCTATGGCGTTATGGCCAGATAATGAGGTTGTCACATTGGCTGATGAGATGAAAAATATAATTGTACAGCCGGATGCGGTTATTTTCTTGGCTTTTTCTGAACATGAAGAGATTGGTTTTGCGCAGTGTCAAATACGCCATGATTATGTAGAAGGTACCGCAACAAGTCCGGTCGGTTATTTAGAAGGGGTATATGTGAAAGATGCTTATCGTCAGAAAGGGGTGGCAAGAGAATTAATCGCTACTTGTGAACAATGGGCCAAAACACAAGGCTGTAAAGAATTTGCTAGCGACTGTGAACTACATAATGAAGAAAGCCTAGCAATGCACATACGACTAGGATTTATTGAAGCGAATCGGATTATTTGTTTTACTAAAACTTTAATTTAACGAAATCACAAAATTTCACCGATCCTGTATAAAAGCAGCTACTATTGCTTTTATACAGTTTTTTTGTATTCAAAAAACGTAAAAAGTTTATCTTCGTTCAAGTTATTATACTAAGTGATGGCAAACTTGCTTTTTACAGCTTATTTGCTGCTCATGCTCGTATTCCGAGTACTAAGGTAACTACTTCTATATGGCTCCGTTTGTCATATAAATTACTTGCATCCTGTTTTTTTAGTGCTCCGGAAAATGTTCGAAATTAAATAGGTATTAATGGAGTAGCAAATATGCTGAAAGGCTTTTATTTGGATTTCCTTCGTAATAATTTATCATGTAATTTTGTGAAAATAAGGATAGTCAAAACCGAACCGATAAAAGCTAAGAACATATCCCACTGTGCATCCCATTTATCGCCTTGCATCCCTAAAAAGTCTTTCGATGATTGGCTACCTTTTGAAATTTTCGTGCTTAGCCATTCTATAATTTCATACAGCGCGGCTATCGCTAACATGAAACTGATTGTAATAGTAGATAGCCACGCACCTTTTTTTAACGGGGTAAAACTGATTAATACTTCTCTTACGACAATGGCGCCTAAACCTTTTAGAAAATGACCAAGCCGATCATAGTTGTTTCTTTTCAAATTAAATTCATCTTGTATCCAGTTAAAAAAAGGGACTTCAGAATATGTGTAATGACCACCAATAAAGGTGAAAATCGACAAAAGAGCGATAATACAATAGGAGAGAGTAGTGAATCTGAATTTATTATAAGTTGCAATGACAATAATAATTATACATACGGCTGGACTTACTTCTGCAAGCCAATCTAAATAGGCTTTAGGATTAATAAATGACCAAATGAAAACAATCACGACGATAATCAATAGCAAAACATGGATATTTTTTTGTTTTGTTGAATTCAAATGTAGTCACCTCTTTTTAAATCAGTATGGGGTGAGAAGGAATTGCTTATACAGCTTATCTTGGGCTTATAGAAAGCATGTTTCATATGTCGCAATTTATATTATTATTGTTAATTGAAAAAGAAACTACATTCCATTAACAGCTTTAACTGTTGGGAGAATGAGTTTCTTTTTTGTTTTATAAAATTTTGATGCTTAATTTTTCACCGTAATGCGATGGGACTTTCATTCCAGAACGGACGCTTTTTTTCTGTAAAGGTTACTACTAGAGTTGATTTTCCGCAGGGTGCCCCTGTTAATATGTTTGATTATCAAATCACTTTAAATCAATTACAATAGGCTCTAATTCTATTTCAATATGTCCCATACCGTACATTAAGCTTGCAATTGCAGCAGGTTTAATAATGAGCTCGGAAGCATCTTCATGAATTGCTCCAAACGAGGTGGTGCCCTCAAATGTTCGATAGTTATCGGATGTTGAGCCAGCACCGCCAGTTCCCTCCATATATTGATTACCCAGATTATCCGTAATATAGAAAATAGGTGTTACTTCTTTCCATTTTTTTAGCAAGCTTTCTTGAACTTCTTGATTATAAGAGAATACAGTTGAAACGTCTGTGTATTCAATTGATTGAAGGGTAAAGCTCACCTCTGAATTTGCAACGGTTTTATCTAGGGTCTGTAAGTTACCTGCTAAACGGTCGAGTGAAAAAGCAAATGACCAGTCACCTTCGACTTCTATATTTGTAACAGAGTTATAAAAAGCTTCAGGCTTCCATGTGACTTCGACTGTTTCAGGATAGGCATCGTTTTTAAAACGAGGTGTGAAACTAGCAAGCCCTACATAACGAGTATCACTTATTTTAGTTATTCGGTCAGTTCCACCGCTTCCACTAGCCCCTACAACATCAAACCAGTGAGGTGCACGAACATACATGGAATCGCCAAAATCATATTCCGTTTCAATTGCAAAGGATACGGTAACATTTGTCCCATCGTATACAGCACTGTCAATCATAACGGTCATCCCATTGCTCGTTTGCGACAAACCAATCTCACTTGAGAACGTTTCGAAATTTGTAATCTGCTTATATTCATCATCAAAAAAGCGAATGACATTATCCATAAATGGAAGTTGTGATGCAATTGAGGGGAAGGCAAAGCTTGTTACAGTTGCTGTACTAATAAATAGTATGGCTGCTAAGGGTAGTTTGCGCCAAATCGTTGTTTTCTTCCGTTTTTTTAGTACATGCTGTTTTACACGTGACTTTTCCATGTTCGTTACATCTTCTAATTCAAGCTGGTCCACATCGAGCTCCATCCATTCTTTCATACTCATACGAATCGCTCCTTTAATTTTGGATTTGTCGCCAATACTTTTTTTCCGCGATATATCCGATTATCAACAGCAGCTTTTGTTAGCCCTAGTGAATCTGCAATTTCACTATTTGATATTTCTAAATAGTATTTCATCATGAAAATGTTGCGATCGAGCTCTTCTAATTGGGTGAGTGCAAATAAGATTTCATTTTTCGCTTCTTTTTGTATTAGTTCATAAATTTTCATAGCAATCGTTTTTACGAGTGGCATATACGCATCAATAATGTATTCAAGTGCGTCTTCTTTTTGTTTTTTTATTCGCACAATAAAGTTTATCGGTGTACTTTTCATGTATTTTCCTCCCTCTTTTGAATAAAAGCTTTTTCACTTAGTACAACGAGAAGATGTACAAATTATTCTCAAAAAAGTGCATTCATTGAGTGAGCGCTTGTCATTATTAGTATATCGTATAGATGTACAATTTTAACTTTTATTTCTATAAAGGGAGTTGGATTACGTTTGATGGATAGAATCTGAAATATGATGGATAGAACTAAAATTCAGTCGGAGTACTAGCAAATTTCTGCGAATTCGTGTCATTTTCCGTGGGGAATTTTGCATGTGAAAATGCTCATTTAGAGGTGGTTATTGAAATAAGTTCCTTTTTTTATTTTATAAAATGTTTATCTTTTGTAATTTTAGGGTAAAACTGGACGAAATTCACCAGATTATTACAAAGGAGGAGCATTATGCTGAAATTTAGAGCTTTTTTTATCTTTGCAATTATTGCAATTTCGATGAATTCGGTAACGTATGCAGCAGATTATCCTGCCCCAATAAGTGATGTCAATTTTACCGATATATATGTCGATGAAGAAATGAACTTTTACGATTGGGGTTCGACGGTCACTTTAAACGAGGGTTTAGTGGAAAGAGTTTATACAGTTGTAGAGGGGGATAATTTGTACCGCATTGCACTAGCGCACAATATTTCACTCGATTCACTTATGAGTATAAATCATTTAACGGATTATTTGATTTACCCTGGTCAGGAATTAAACGTAAGTGCTGAGGAAGCGAATGTGATTACGGTTGAAAAAGATGAGTCAGAAAAGCAGGAAAAAAACGTTGTAACTGCCAATAACCCATCACCACCACCTATCGTGGAACCGAAAGTGGAAGTGGAGCCTCCCGATTCTACCGAGGAGTCCAAAGAAATGGTTATGACCGCAACAGCCTATACGGCTTATTGTACAGGATGTTCTGGTACGACAGCTTATGGTATTGATTTGCGAGCCAATCCAAATCAAAAAGTAATCGCAGTAGATCCGCGGGTCATTCCACTTGGCACAAAGGTATGGGTAGAAGGCTACGGGGAAGCGATTGCTGGAGATACAGGTGGAGCTATTAAAGGAAATAAAATTGATGTGTTTATTCCATCTTATGATAATGCAATGGCATGGGGCGTCAAAACAGTAAAACTAAAAGTATTAAATTAATTAATCTGCCCATAGCGACTGAGCGAATATTACAGATTTCCAAATGGAGAAAATTGTGCTGTTGTCTACACAATGCAGGCAACAGCACAATTCGAAATATTTACTTATTGACACTGAGAGTAATGGAGATCTATTTGAAGAAAATTACTATTTAAATTTATTTAAATTATGTAACAATTCCTTTCGTTACATTGAAGTTTACCCTTATTTTGTTAGAATGGAATAAAAACAGTTGGGGGTATAGAAGATGGAAGCGAAAAAAATTGGATTTGTTGGAACCGGTGTAATGGGTGCGAGTATTGTTAAACATTTAATAAGTGCAGGACATGAAGTAACGATTTATACACGTACAAAAAGTAAGGCGGACGCATTAATCTCACTAGGAGCAAAATGGGCTGCCACACCAGCTGAAGCGAGTAAGGGTCAGCAAATTATCTTTACAATGGTAGGATATCCAATTGATGTGGAAGAAGTTTATAATGGTGAACAAGGAATTTTTTCATCAGCAACAGCAGGTACAATTGTAGTGGACATGACAACATCAGAACCAACATTAGCACAAAAGCTATATGCGCAAGCAAAAGAAATGGGAATACATAGTCTTGATGCGCCAGTTTCAGGTGGGGATATTGGGGCGAAAAATGGCACTTTATCGTTAATGATTGGTGGCGATCAGGAAGTTTTCGAACAGCTAAAACCAATTTTTGAAGTGTTTGGAGAAAATATTGTCTACCAAGGAAATGCAGGTGCTGGACAGCATACAAAAATGTGTAATCAAATTGTGATTGCATCTGGAATGATTGGCGTCTGTGAATCGATGGCTTATGGCTTGAGTGCTGGATTAAAAATGGAAGATGTATTGCGCTCGATTACTGCCGGAGCAGCCGGTTCATGGTCATTATCCAATTTAGCACCGCGCATTCTTAACGAAGATTTAGATCCAGGTTTCTATATAAAACATATTATTAAAGATATGAAAATTGCACTAGATGAGGCAGAACGTATGAATTTACAATTACCAGGCTTAAGCTTAGCAAAGTCAATGTATGACAAGCTGCTTGAAGAAGGCTATGGTGAGAACGGAACACAAGCATTAATTAAATACTATCGTTAATTGACATATTTGATAATAATTAGTCTCCCATTGTGTCACAAAACGTTTATATGACATTTTAATACCATATGATACAATATAGGTATATTAAAAAAGGGAAAATTGGAAGGAGTAGCATACTTTGGAGAACCAAAAAGGTATTTTACTAGAGAGCGGTACTAATGAACTAGAAATCGTTGAATTCGAAGTTGCTAATAATAAATTTGGTATAAATGTAATTAAAGTAAAAGAAATTATTCAGCCAATTCCTGTTACATTTATTCCGCATGTGCATCCTCATGTGGAAGGCATTATTCAATTGCGTGGAGAGGTATTGCCAGTTGTAGATATGTTAAAAGTTTTAGGCATTCCGACTGATAACCGTAGCCCACAGCAAAAATACATCGTTGCAGAGTTCAATAAACAGCGAGTTGTATTCCATGTGGATAATGTAACGCAAATTCACCGTATTTCTTGGGATCAGATTGAAAAACCTTCTGATATGTATCAAGGTGGCACTTCTCAAGTAATTGGCGTCATTAAGCGTAATGATGAAATGATTTTATTATTAGACTTTGAACGAATTATGGTTGATATTAATCCAGAATCAAGTATTAGTGTAGATGCCGTTAAAAAGCTAGGGAAGCGTGAACGCACCGAGAAAAAAGTCGTTATCGCGGAAGATTCGCCTTTATTACGAAAACTGTTATTTGATACGATGAATGAAGCTGGTTATGTAAATACAGAATTTTTCGAAAATGGAAGAGATGCCTATGAATACTTAGAGGCACTTGTGAAAGCTGACAAAAATATTGAAAATCATGTACAAATGGTTGTAACAGATATTGAAATGCCACAAATGGATGGTCACCATTTAACCAAAAAAATTAAAGAACATACAGATTTGAAAAAATTACCTGTTATCATTTTCTCGAGCTTAATTACAGATGATTTACGTCATAAAGGTGACCAAGTTGGAGCAGAAGAACAAATTTCAAAACCAGAAATTGCAGAGTTAATTTTAAAAATGGATAAGTTAATTTTATAGATGTAAGTTTAATAAATACTCTAGTTGTAAATGTACAAATTAAAAGTTAAGCCGGATACTTGAAAAAGTAATTCCGGCTTTTTTTGAAAAGTAGATGTATGAATAAGTGTTAAAAGTAAATTAGTTTAACTAAATTTCAGCAAGAGGTGACAGCGTAAAATGGAAAATTTGAAGACAGCCATTATTGATATTGGTTCCAACACAGTCCGCTTAGTATTATATTCATACGACAAAAATGAGGGCTTGCGCGAATTTGGCAATATAAAAACGGTAGCACGTTTGCGAACATATATTTTGCCAAGTGGAGAAATGTCGGAGGAAGGAATTTGCCTTTTAGCTGATATCCTAAATTCATTTAAACTCATTTTGACTGATTATGATGTAACCGATGTGAAAGCTGCCGCAACTGCCGCAATAAGGCAAGCAATAAATAACACTGAAATCATTGCGCGAATGAAGGAAGAAACGGGACTGTCTATCGATATTTTAAGCGAAGATGAAGAAGCGTATTATGGTTTTGTTGCAGTTGCAAATTCAATGGATACTCCATCTGCTGTCACAATTGATATTGGTGGTGGCTCCACAGAAATTACCGTATTTAACAATAAAAAGTTACAAAAATCTGTTAGTTTTCCATTTGGTACGGTTTCACTTATGCAAAGATTCGTTAGTGGTACGATTATTAGCGCCGAAGAAAGAGAGCAATTACGAAGCTTTGTCACGAAGCAATTTATGTCCATGGATTGGATTAAGGATGTCAATTTACCTGTTATTGCAATTGGGGGAAGTGCGCGAAATGTCGCTCAAATTCATCAACAGCAGGTGGAGTATCCGTTATCTGGCGTTCATCAATACGAAATGAAAAAAAATGATTTAGTGAATTTACGAAATCATCTAACACAGCTTTCCTTTGAGCAGTTAAAGCAGTTAGATGGTTTATCTTCAGACCGAGCAGATATTATCGTTCCTGCACTTGAAGTTTTTATAGCGCTAATGACGGTTGTACATACAGATAACTTCCAAATTAGTAAAAAGGGGTTACGAGAAGGGCTCATAATTAGTCGTGTTTTACAGGGAAATCCAAAGGCGTACAATCAGTACAATGTTTTTGATGAAAACGCACGGCGGCTAGCTTTGACTTATAAACGTTCAGAGCAGGAAGTAGAATTACTCGTACAGTTAGCTACACAATTTTACGAGGAATGCTGTCAATTCAATTTATTTAATCGTGAGGAAAACGATTTGCAGTTATTGAAAAAGGCGGCACGTGTGTATGCCATTGGGGAATATATTGAATTGGATTCTTTCAGTCAGCATACGTTTTATTTAATTTCGAATCAATCAATTGATGGTTTATCGCATGTAGAGCGAGTGAAGCTGGCATTAATCGCATCCTATAAAAATCGTGATTATTTCCGTCGTTTTGCACAACCGTTTGAAACATGGATTTCAAAGGATGATTTAAAAAAATTACGGGATTTTGGTGCGATACTAAAGTTTATTTATGCATTAAATATGACGAAACGATCTGTCGTAAAAAATATAGCAATGGAAAAAGTAGAAGATTACATCAGGCTTGTCATCACGACGAACGAACGTGCAATCGCAGAGCTCGCACAAGCTGAAAAACAAAAAAAACATATTGAACGCGTATTTAAAAAAACTGTGCAACTAGTATTCAATAATGAAAGGTGGAATTAGTATGATGGCAAATGTAGAAGAAAATCGTGTTTCGAACCCCCATTTACAACCAAACGATGAAGAAGCAAAGTTACGATTATTAGAAGAAATCGCCAAACCACAATATTATAATAACCGCGAGCTAAGCTGGTTAGCATTTAATGAACGCGTATTAGAGGAAGCGGAAGATATAAATAATCCATTATTAGAGCGTTTAAAGTTTTTAGCAATCTTTAGCTCTAATTTAGATGAATTTTTCATGGTCCGTGTTGCAGGTCTTCAAGATCAAATTCGTGCTAACTTCCATAAGCCTGAAAATAAATCGGGTTTAACACCGAAAGAACAACTAGCGAAAATTGCGGAGCGTACACAAGCTTTAGTACGTCGTCAAACAGAAGTTTATCGTCATTTAGTTGATGATTTACTGCCACAAGAAAATGTGTATGTGCGAGATTTAAAACTACTAACGCCAGAACAAAAAAGTTATATTAATGAACTATTTGAGGAAACAATCTTCCCAGTATTAACACCGGTAGCGGTAGATGCTTATCGTCCTTTCCCGACATTATTAGGGCGCACATTAAATTTACTTGTCATGCTAGAAAATAGCGGAATGGATAATGAAGGAATGGACAAAGTAGCAATTGTTCAAGTGCCATCCGTGTTAGAGCGTTTTATAAAAGTACCTTCTCTAAATAACGAAACGGTGTATGTTGTATTAGAAGATGTGATTTCAAATAATATTAATCGCTTATTTTTTGGTTATAAAGTGAAATCGACGCAGGCATTCCGATTAACGCGTAATGCGGATTTAACGATTCATGAAGAAGGTGCACAAGACTTACTCGTTGAAATTGAAAAAGAGTTGAAGAAGCGTAAATGGGGCGTTGGTTCGCGTTTAGAAGTTCGTGATGGTGAAATGAATGATGACGTTTTAGAGTATTTACTAGACGAATTTGAAATTGAAGAATCTGATGTCTTTAAAATTGATGGGCCACTCGATTTAACGGCCATGTTTGGATTTGTTAAAGCGATTTCAGTTGGCAGGGAGCATTTAGAATATGTAAGCTTTATTCCACAACCACCGCAAGACTTGCAATCAGATGAAAACATTTTCGAAAAAGCATTGATCCAAGATTTATTTTTCCATCATCCATTTGAATCTTTTGTACCGATTGTCGATTTTATTGCAGAGGCGGCAAAAGACCCGAGTGTGTTAGCAATAAAGCAAACATTGTATCGTGTTAGCGGGAATTCACCGATTATTCAAGCACTAAAGCAAGCTGCAGAAAACGGCAAGCAAGTAACGGTATTAGTAGAATTAAAAGCACGTTTTGATGAAGAAAATAATGTACACTGGGCAAAACAATTGGAGCAAGCAGGATGCTTAGTTATTTACGGTATGAATAATTTGAAAACGCATTCTAAAATTACATTAGTTGTACGTCGTCGTCACGGGAAAATTGAACGCTTTGTGCATCTTGGAACAGGAAATTACAATGATGCAACGGCTAAAGTTTATACAGATATGGGCATCATTACGTCGAAGAAAGAATTTGGAATTGATTCAACAAACTTCTTTAATTATTTGAGTGGTTATACAGAAAAACCAGAATTCCATCATCTTGTGGTAGCACCTTTTGATATTCGAGATGAGTTCATTCATTTAATCAACGAAGAGATTAACATGCATAAAAAGTATGGTAATGGCTTTATTCGTGCAAAAATGAATTCTTTAACGGACAAGGATTTAATGATGAAACTGTATGAAGCCTCTATTGAAGGGGTAAAAATTGAACTAATTATTCGAGGCATTTGCTGTATTCGTCCAGGGATTGCAGGAATCAGCGAAAATATAACGGTGACGAGTATTGTTGGACGTTTCCTAGAGCACTCGCGTATTTTCTGGTTCCATCATAATGGAGAAAATAATTTATTTTTATCTTCTGCAGATATGATGACACGGAATATGATTAAACGAGTGGAAATTTTATTCCCAATCTATTCCCCAGACATTAAAAAACGAATTATGGGAATTATGGAAGCGCAATTAAAAGACAATCAAAAAGCGCGGATTCAAGATTCAAATGGTAAATATCATTATAAAGAGGACCATAATAGTGATACGCGCATTAATAGCCAAGAAATATTTTTAGTTGAATCTTTAGGGACGATTGTTGAAGAATAAAAACGTTAAAAGGAAAAAGCGTATTGCCATTTTTGGCACACGCTTTTTTTAATGTAGCTATCTTTGTTTACCGAAATTAGAAACCTTTTTAAGATAATGAAGTCCACCGATTATAATAAATGCGCCTAAAAATTTGTAGATAAGTGTTTGGAAGGATTCATGTTCAATTGTAATGGTCATAAAAAAGCAACCTATAAAAATAATAATAAATCCTACAATCGAATTTATAATTTTCATAAGAGTACACCTCCTTCGAATAAATCTGCTTTCCAATTAATTTGACGAGTTTAAATTAATGGTATTTCGATCAGTAAAAATAACCCCAAAAATAAAAAAAAGAATTAAAGTAGAAATATTCAGAAATTTATAGGTATTTTCTGAGTTTTATAGTAAAATAAGTTAATGAATGGTTGTTCATTTTTGGAAAAGGGGGAGTTTTTATGATGTTACAAAATAAGACAATTATTATTACAGGTGGATCAAGTGGGATGGGCCTTGGTATGGCGAAACAATTTGTAAAAGAAGGTGCAAATGTTGTTATTACAGGTCGCGATCAAGAACGTTTAGCCAATGCAAAGCATGAAATTTCAGCATTAGGTTCTACCATTGAAACGTTCCAAATGGATGTACGCGATCCAGATCAAGCACAGGCAATGGTTGATTTTACGGTTGAAAAATTTGGCCGAGTAGATAGTTTAGTTAATAATGCTGCTGGGAATTTTTTAGTGCATGCAGAAAAATTGTCACCAAATGGATGGAAAGCAGTTATTGATATTGTATTAAATGGTACTTTTTATTGTTCGTCGGCAGTGGGACGTTACTGGATTGAAAACAGAATTAAAGGTTCCATGTTAAATATGGTTGCTACGTATGCTTGGGGTGCAGGTGCAGGTGTCATCCATTCTGCTGCCGCTAAAGCAGGGGTGCTTTCCATTACAAGAACGCTTGCCGTTGAGTGGGGCGCACAATATGGAATTCGTGCAAATGCCATAGCTCCAGGGCCGATTGAACGAACAGGTGGAGCTGATAAATTATGGGAGTCTGAAGAACAAGCAAAGCGTACAATTAATTCAGTTCCATTACGCCGTTTAGGGACACCAGAAGAAATTGCAGATTTAGCGACTTTTATGCTTTCAGATAAAGCGAGTTACTTAAATGGAGAATGTATCACGCTTGATGGTGGATCATGGCTAAACCAATTCCCGTTTTAACTTCTTTCAGCAGAAATCTCCCAGTTCTATAGGTAGTGAGATGAATGTGGGTTTTAGGTTACTAATCAGTGGGTGTCTCAACGAACGCTAAAATAGTGGAACTCTGGCCAAAAACGCCTCGTCCTGCGGCAACGCCAGAGTGACCAACATCGTGTTGGCCCAAGCCCCCGGCGGATTCCAGTCGCAATTATGCCAAGGCAAAATAGAATATTTGACTAAGATTGATAAAAAATACGTAACAAGACGAGGAGTTTATTTCGTTTTGTTGCGTATTTTTATTGGGAGAGAAGGGCATGACTAGTACCTTACTCATCTTTTTCAATCACTAGGCACCATTCATGGTCATAAAATTGGTAATTATGTTATGATAGAGGTAAGCTGTTTACGTTGATATCTAGAGTGATTCGACGGCGGTGATTCCTCAGCTTACTTAGTGTTTACTGCCCGTTATAAGCGGGATAAAGGAGTAGAAGTTCATGATTTCAGTTAACAACAGAGCTTTATTGGATTTGCCTATTAGTGAATTTATTATTTCATCTGAAAAAGTAGCACATGTACAGAGTGGAAATAATGCAGAGCATGCCTTACTCGTACTAACGAAAACAGGCTATTCTTCAATTCCTGTTTTGGATATGAAGTACCGATTACAAGGCTTATTAAGTACAAAAATGATAACAGAGGCCATTTTAGGTTTAGAACGAATTGAATATGAAAAATTATCAGAAATTCGAGTAGATGAGGTTATGGATCCAGAGGTTGCGTATTTAAAGCTCTCAGATACATTTCAGCGTGCACTTGATTTAGTCATTAACCATGCCTTCTTATGTGTTGTGGATGAGGATGGCACATTTGTTGGTATTATGACGCGACGAATTATTTTAAAGCAATTAAAAAAGTATATTTATCAGCATAATGCATAGATAACAAGAGTCGGCAAAGTCCAATGGGGGATTTTGTCGATTTTTTAACTTGCTTCAGCAGAAGTCCTCCACTTCTATAAGTGGTAAATGAATGCCAAGTATGTCCTTCATTCAGTGGAGGTTCAAACTCCAGCTGAAGTAGTGGAACTCTGGCTAAAGGAAGGGAACAAAGGCTAAACCCGTCACCTCCTGTGACAACGCCTTTGTAATCAACATCGTGTTGACCCAAAGTCCCCGCGGATGTCACAGATTTTTAGAGGAGTTTTTCGAGCAAGCTCGAAAAAAATCTGGACAAGAGTTAGCCGATGCATAATTGATCGGCTATCATGCCATGCAATGGAGGAATCGTAATGACTGTAAATGAAGAAGAAATTATAAAGATTTTAGCAGAAGAAAAAAATATGCGGAAAGCGGCAGAGCGTTTATTTTTAACGCAGCCAGCATTATCGCAGCGTTTGCAATCAATTGAGAAGGAATGGGGAGCACAGCTATTTATTCGCTCACAAAAGGGATTAACACCAACACCAGCGGGGGAATTAGTGATCCAATATTCAAATGAAATCATTATAAAGCAGGAGGAAGTGTTTGAAACGATTCAAGCGCTCAATTCAAAGGTTCATGGTACATTGAAAATTGCCTGTGCATCGATTGTCGGCCAAAATTGGTTGCCAAAAGTGTTAAAGGATTTTGTGACGAAATATCCAGATGCCAAAATTTCATTAATGACGGGCTGGAGTTCTGAAATTGTAAAGGCTCTCTATGAAGGAGAGGCACATGTTGGAATTGTTCGTGGTCAAGCAGATTGGAAAGGCAAAAAAATTCATTTATTTCGCGATATGATGTATTTAGTGGATAAGGAATTAGCGGATATAGAAGAAATATTGACGTCAGACCGCCCGTTCATTCAATTTAAAAGTGATTCGAATTATTATCAAGAAATTCAGCAATGGTGGCAGCGACATTTTAATTTCAATCCAAAGCATCAAATTATCGTCGACCAAATCGAGACGTGCAAACAAATGGCGGTCAACGGGATAGGCTATGCGATTTTACCTTCCATTACATTGAATGGGGAAGAAAAGGTCAATAAAATTCCATTAACTAATTCAGAAAAGGATCACGGACTTACGCGTGATACGTGGCTCATTGGCTATGATTCCTCATTTGAATTGCGTCAAGTCGAGGCTTTCGTGGATGTAGTACAAGACCACGCAAGATGCTTATATGATTATTCCAAGGGCGAAAATTAGTAATGACTACTGATTTTGACCAAAATAAAAGCTGTCTCCAATAATTTAAAAATGGAGACAGCTTTATTTGTTTAGGATGCTTTCATTAAATGTGGCACTTTTTTTGAAGTCCAAATAAAAGCGAGTATGAAGCAACCGACTAAAATAACGGAGCCTAAATAATAGGGAGCTTCTGAATTCCATTCGAATAAAATACCTGCGAGTGCAGGACCGAACATATTGCCTAAGCTCATATACGCATTGTTCATTCCTGCGGCAAAGCCTTGTTCATCACCCGCCATTTTCGAAATAAGAGTATTAACTGCTGGTCGAATAAATGTTGTTGCAATAGAGAACAACGTAGCTACGATTAAAATAACAAAGAAGCCATTCACGAAAATGATAAGTAACATTGTAATAGCCGCTAGTAATAAATTGATTAATATTACTTTCATTTCTCCAAAACGTTTGAACAAAATATTTATTACATACATTTGTAAAATGACGCCAGCAAATCCGCCAACTGTTAAAATAATTGCAATATCAGTTGGAGTGTAGCTAAATTCCTTATCTAAATAAAGAGATAGTGTCGTTTGGAAATTGGCAATGCCGAAGCTAAATGTAAAGACTACGAGTAAAAATACAAAATAAGACGTTTTCAATGAACGTGTTAGTTGTTTGACCAGATTTTCACGCGGTGCCTTATTCGTAACTGTATTTTTAATGTTTGGTAAATAGATGGCAGATAGAATGGCTGCTGCAATCGCCACAGTACCAGCTAAATAAAATGGGAAAGTTAAATTGATGTTTCCTAAAAATCCACCAACTCCAGGGCCAATCATAAATCCAAGTGACATGGAAGCACCGATCATACCCATCCCTTTTCCGCGTTCTTCAAAGGTTGTAATATCCGCCACGAATGCCATAATTGGAGGCATTATGAAGGCAGCGCCTGCACCACATAAGAAACGAGCTAAAAATAAAACCCACACTTCGGATGCAAAACCGAATAATAGTTGTGAAAACCCATACACAATGAGTCCGGAAATAATAAAGATTTTTCGTCCATGACGGTCTGATAAGTCACCTGCCACAGGAGAAAGTAAAAATTGTGCAAGCGCAAATCCCGCAATTAAAAAGCCAAGTACTTGGCCACCTACCCCGAAAAGGTGTAAATATGCAGGCATGACGGGAATAATGATTCCGATGCCACCCATCGTAATAAACATATTGAACATTAATAAATAGAGTACAATTTTATTTGATTTTTGTTCCATCTAGAGCCTACCCTTCTGTTCAATTCGTTCCATACCTGAAATTTTCTATTTTACAGTGAGTGTTAAATCAATCACTGAATGGGGGAACTCTGGCAAACATCCAAATTTAGTACAAATTCAAAATTTGGACAAAAGATAGCCGAGCATTAATTGATTTTCATCAGTAAACATATTGTACCTGTATTCATGACAAAAATCACCTTTTCTTTGAACATTCTAAAAGTTTAAGAGTACAAATTTCCTTAGGCAGGGGGGATTGCATAAAAGAAAAAATAGCTGGGGTATAAGGGTAAATTACACATCCTTATGACGCCAGCTTCTTTCATGTTATTCATGTTGTTTAGTTGTAATGATTATGCCTTGTTGGTTATCCCCAGATAGCTCATAGCTATTTGAATTTTCTAGAGCTTCCTGTGCCTTTTCTATGGACGAATAGTATGAAACCAATATGCCATTTTTGGTTTTGTAAAAGCCGTTTGTTTGTAAGTAGGTAATATATTCCTCAAGTACCCACTGCTCTGTATACATAATTTCACTATGAGGCAATCCGACATATCGGAAATGCCAAGGTTCAAACGCAATGCCTGTTATTTCTGTCTTCCCTTCAGGATAGCGTAAAATAAATCCATAACGCCAAGCATTTTGTGCGAGCCATTTACCTTCATCAGATAACCCCATTGGACCGCTCGATGATCCGATATCGACGGCAAGACCAGAATTATGCTCACTATAACCAGCTGGCAGCGCAAAGTCCCCACCGAATTCATTAAATACACTTTGTTGCGTGTTGAAATCACGGAAGCTACTATTGATTAAAAAGTTCGAAATACCTTCTCCATGCGCTTCTTTTAACATCGTATTTAAATAGTGGGCAAGACGTTGTGAAATTTCCGTAGTAACATCCGAAATTTCTGCATATTGAATGACTTCACTTGCTTTTATAATATCATTCGGAATGGTTGTTTCATCCACTGCAAATTGGTTATTAATTAATCGTAAATCGCCATGATGGATGTGTAAATTTTGCTGGGGCTGTTCATTAGAAGTGGAGCGACTCACATCGAAACCCCATAAACCAATAGCAATTATTAATAAAAGTACGATCCATTTTTTCATTACATTTCCTCTTTTATCGTTTACTTTTTTGCATTAAATTGAAGAATTCCACAAAAGTGTGGGCAATTTTTTCCGTTCTTATTCTTAAAATGTGGTTTTACATAAATCAATTATGCCTCGGCTAACTTTTGTCCTGATTTTTTCAAAATTGCTTGAAAACCTCCCCTTTAAAATCTGTGACATCCCCGGGGGGTAACTAGATTCAGCCAGGGTTTGAACCCAAGCTAAGTAAAGTGTCTATTAGGCATTCATCTTCCACTTTTAGAAAAGGTGAACTTCTGCTGAATCTAGTTATAGTATATCGGACAAAAATTAATAGGAAGTAAAGCAATTTCTTAAGATTTTATGAATGTTTTCTTAAGAAAAAAAGCAGCTATCCATTCAAGGATAGCTGCTTTTTTTATTTCAAGCTCATTTTAAATTCTAAGAAGTATTCGTTGTATTTTCCTAGCCATTCAAGACCAAGGTTTTCGTATACTTCTAGCTTATCGCGTAGCTCATGGTTTGGATAGAAACGTTCGTCTGTGATGACTTCTGGGTCCATAATGTCCCATGCTGCTTCATTTGGTGTAGAATAGCCGACGTAGTCAGCGTTTTGAGCTGCGTTTTCCTGATCTAACATGAAGTTAATAAACTTATGTGCACCTTCTACATTTTTTGATGTTTTTGGGATGACCATGTTATCAAACCACAAGTTAGTACCTTCTTTAGGAATCGCGTAGTTAAGGTCTTCATTTTCCGACATCATATCTGCTGCTTGCCCCGCCCAAGTTAGCGCAACAGCAGCTTCGTTATTAATCATTAATGGTGTAATTTCATCGCCAATAATCGCTTTAATATTTGGTGATAATGTAATTAATTTATCGGTTGCCTGACGTAAAATTTCATCGTCTTTAATATTTAATGATTCACCGATAGTATTTAACCCCATACCAATTACTTCTCGTGAGCCGTCTACTAAAAACACTTTACGTTTTAAAGATTCATCCCATAAATCATCCCAAGTTTCGAATGTTAAATGGTCCTCGATTAATTTTGGATTATAAACAATGCCGACCGTACCCCAAAAATAAGGCAGTGAAAATTCGTTATTCGGGTCAAAAGATAAATTTAAAAAATCAGCATTAAGATTTTTCATGTTTGGGATTAATGTGTGATCCAGCGGAATGAGTAAATTATCTTCTTTCATAGATTCCACTGTGTATTCAGATGGAACGGCAATATCATAAGCCGAGCCACCTTGCTGAATTTTTGTTAACATCGCTTCATTGGAGTCGAATGTTTCATAAATGACATTAATGCCTGTTTCTTGTTCAAACTTTTTGATTAAATCTGTGTCGATATATTCGCCCCAGTTGAAAATGGTTAACGTATCTTTGCTACCTGCATTGCCTTTTGATTGCATTTGGCCAGCAGCGACAAATAATAGCACACAGAGAATGACAATGGCAATCGTCGCTTGTAATAAATCTCTCATCGTTGTCCCTCCGCCATCGCTGATTTTGTACGTTGATTAATGAAGTAATAACCGATGACAACGAGTACAGTGATCGCAAATACTAAACCTGAAATCGCATTAACGGTTAATGAAATTCCCGCACGTGCCATAGAGTAAATTTCTACAGATAATGTACTAAACCCATTGCCGGTAACGAAAAACGTAACAGCAAAATCATCGAGAGAATACGTTAAGGCCATAAAGAAACCTGCGAATATACCAGGTGAAATATACGGTAAAATAACACGTGTTAAAACATCTCTTTTCGTTGCACCTAAATCACGAGCCGCATCAATTAATGATGTGTTCATTTCTAATAGCTTCGGTAAAACCATTAAAACAACAATTGGTACACTAAAAGCGACATGCGATACGAGTACCGAAGCAAAACCTAATTTAACACCGATCATTGTGAATAATATTAAGAAGCTGGCACCAATCACAACGTCTGGTGAAACGATTAAAACATTATTTAATGAAAGGAGCGTATTGCGCATTTTTTTATCTTTAATTGAAACAATACCAATCGCACCAAGCGTTCCAATAACCGTGGCAATTAAGCCTGATAATAAGGCAACAATCACGGTATTAATTAAAATAACAATGAGGCGTGAATCATCAAATACAGCCTGGTAATGCTCAAGTGTAAAGGATTCGAAATTGTTCATATTGCCGCCGCTGTTAAATGAGTAAAAAATTAAATAGAGAATAGGCGCATAAAGCACGGCAAAGACAAGGACTAAATACGCCTTTGAAGCAGCGGATAATTTTTTCATTATGCGCGCCCTCCTTTAGAATTTTGTTTCGTAACAAGCATAGTTAATAACATAAATACAATTAAGAATACAGCAATTGTCGAACCCATTCCCCAGTTTTGTGAAACAAGGAATTGCTGCTCAATGGCTGTACCGAGTGTGATGACTTGGTTCCCAGCAATTAATCGTGTAATCATGAATAATGATAATGCAGGAATAAATGTTACTTGAATACCAGCTTTTACACCATCAATTGTAAGAGGGAATACTACGCGACGGAAAGTCGTCCATGCAGATGCGCCTAAATCACGAGCCGCAAAAATTAATGATGGATTCATTTTATCTAATGAGTTAAAGATTGGAATAATCATAAACGGTATGAAAATGTAAACAGCTACGAAAACGAAACTAAAGTCCGTAAATAAAATTTGTTTCGGATTAAAGCCAAACACTTCAATTAGCGCATTTATTGGACCATAAAGGCCGAAAATACCAATGAATGCGTACGTTTTTAATAATAGGTTAATCCAAGAAGGGATAATAATGAGCATTAACCAAAGTCGCTTATGTTTTGTTTTTGTTAATAAATAGGCTGTTGGATATGCAAAAATTAATGTAAATAGTGTAATTAAAAATGCATACCAAAAGCTACTGAGTGTCATTTTTAAATAAACAGGTGTAAAGAATTTTGCATAATTGGCTAATGTGAAATGGCCATTTAAATCAAGTAGTGAGTAATATAAAATTAAGGCGATTGGTGCGATAACGAATAAAATAATCCAAAATAAATATGGAATTAACGGGGCTTTAGCTGTTTTACTATTCATGTTCTTCATCCCCGTACGCTTCAAGACGCTTATCGAAATCTTCTTCTGTTTCATTTAAACGCATGACATGAATGGCTTCAGGATCAAAGTCCAAACCGATTTCTTCGCCAACTTCTGCTTTTTTCAGAGAGTGTACGAGCCATTCATTGCCAGCTTCATCATAAGTGGAAAGCTCATAATGCACACCGCGGAATAATTGCGTATCAACCGTTACAATTAATTTCCCTTTTTCAGGCGTTGTAATTTCTAAATCTTCAGGTCGGATGACAATATCGATTTTCTCGTTTGGTTTCATTCCGCCGTCGACACATTCAAATATTTTGCCAGCAAATCTTACTTTATAGTCTTCAATCATGATACCGTCTACAATATTCGATTCTCCTATGAAATCTGCCACAAAGCGGTTAATCGGCTCATCATAAATATCTACAGGTGTACCAGATTGTTTTATTTCACCGTGTGATAAAACGAAAATTTCATCACTCATCGCAAGCGCTTCTTCTTGGTCATGTGTAACGAATACAAATGTCTTGCCAAGACGTTGTTGCAACTCACGTAGCTCATATTGCATCTCTGTGCGTAGCTTTAAATCTAGTGCTGATAATGGTTCGTCTAATAAAATCACTTCTGGATCATTGACAATCGCACGAGCAATTGCAACGCGTTGACGTTGCCCACCTGACATTTCTGGAATCTCACGGTTGCCATAACCAGCTAAGTTGACGAATTTTAACGCCTCTTGTACGCGCTCACGAACTTCAGCTTCTTTTACTTTTTTAATACGTAAACCAAATGCCACATTTTCGAAAACATTTAAATGTGGGAATAATGCATAATCCTGAAATACAGTATTTACTTGACGTTCATTTGCAGGGATATTGTTAATACGTTTTCCATTAAAAAAAACATCACCTGTTGAAGCCTCTGTAAAGCCGGCAATAATACGTAAAATGGTTGTTTTACCACAGCCAGATGGACCGAGTAATGTGTAGAATTTACCTCGCTCTAATTCGAAGTTAATATTTTTTAATACGACTGTTCCATCGTCGAATGATTTTGTGACATTTTCAAAGCGAATAATCGCGTTATCCATTTCGTGTACCTCCTAAATTATAAATAAGATTGAGTTGCAACTAATAACAGTTTCGTTATACCATTATGTGCATTAAAAATTTGATGATTTGAAGAAGCTTCATAGTAGACAGCGTTTCCTTCACTTGCGATATATTCAGCATTGCCGATGACAACGCGAATGCGACCATTTAAAACATAAATAAAAGTTTCCGCTAAAGATGGCTCGAATGTTTTAAACTCGGCATCCTTTTGAAGAGTAATGAAGACCGGCTCCATTTCTTTTTCATTGGAAGTTGGAATTAACCATTCGATTTCATATTTTTTGTCGTGATCGATAAAGCTTTTTTGATCGTCCTTTGTAAAAACAATTTTCTCATTTTCATGCTCATCATCAAAAAAGTCTCGTGGTGTACACCCGAGAACTTCTAATAAATTGAATAAAGTTTCAATTGATGGAGAGTTTAAATCGCGTTCTAGTTGTGAAATATAACCTTTTGTCAAATCAGTGCGTTCACCAAGCTCCTCCTGGGTCAATCCTTTTTTTAATCGGAGCGCCTTGATTTTCGTTCCAATTTGCATACGGTCACGCTCCTCTCCAAGTTTACTTTTGTTAAACTTTAAGTATGGAAGTTTACTTTAACAAAACTTTAAGTTTACGAAAACAATTATAATTATACATAATGTCAGCAGATTTTCAAGGGGAATTGTATAGAAAAGCTAAACAAATTTACGGCTAGTGATGGAACTGTGTTAAACCTCCCAAATTAAGAAACGTTTAGTTAAAAAGATGTATTGTCGCCGTAAGTTTGGAATGGAAAACAACCTTTCGAGTTCGTTGAAGAATGTACGTAAATGTTTAAATGTAATACGAATTGAAGTGACGAAAGAAAGATTGAGACATATTCTAGTGTAAGGAGGGAAATATGAAAATACGTAACCCAATGCCTCCACTTGAAGGTGAAGAGGTAATATTAAATGAGCATAAGTTTGAGCGACAAATTGAGGGAAGGCTCGTGCTTATTTATTTTTGGTCCATTAGCTGTAAACAATGTGAAGGGTCGTTAGTGAAATTAAATGAGCTTAAACAGATTTTTCGGAGTAAGCTCAATATTTTGACTGTCCACATGCCAAGAGCTGAAAAGGATAAAGCGATGGATCCAATAAAGGATAAGATAGAAAATCTCGCTATTCCATTTCCAGTATTTGTGGACAGTGAATTAAAAATATCAGATGCGTTTCAAAATCAAATTGTGCCTGCATTTTATTTATTTGACCAAGAAGGATTGCTTCGGTTTTATAAAGTAGGCTTAATGTCAACAAAACAATTAGAACAAAAAATAAGTCGGATAATTTAAAGTCACAGTCATATTTTGCTTGAGAAGTAAATGATGCGACAATTTTAATAGCGAAAAACCAATTTTTACGATAAAATATGGGCAACTGATTTTGCACGGAGGAGAACGGATGAAAAAAGAATTTGTTGTTATCGGCTTAGGTCGATTTGGAGGAAGTATTGTAAGAGAACTTGTTAAACAAGGTGCAAATGTAATGGCAATTGATACTGATAGTGAACGCGTAGACGAATTTGCACAAATTGCGACGCAGGCAGTAGTGGCTGATACGACTGAAGAATCTGTCATTAAGTCTTTGGGGATTTGGAATTTTGAACACGTAATTGTAGCGATTGGTGAGAATATTCAAGCTAGTATATTAACAACTTTAATATTGAAAGAACTAGGTGTTCCACAAATTACTGTAAAAGCGCAAAATGATTATCATGAAAAAGTTTTACGTAAAATTGGCGCGGACTATGTTGTGCATCCTGAGCGTGATATGGGCATTCGTATTGCAAATAATATGATTTCAAACAGTGTGTTAGATTATTTAGAGCTTTCTGGTGAGCACTCGATTATGGAAATTAAGGCGAGTGATAAAATTGCTGGTAATTCTTTAATTGAACTGGATATTCGTGCGAAATATGGTGTTAATATTGTTGGTATTACACGCGGTGAGGAAATTATGATTTCACCTGCTGCAACGGAACGTATTGAGGTAGGAGATGTGCTGCTTATTATTGGTGCGGATGTGGATATTAACCGCTTTGTTCAAAAGGTAATTTAGCTTATTTGAGCAGAATCAGGACTCGATTTAGCTGAGGATTAATTGATTTGTTAAAAAGAGACATCAACTTGTTCAAGGAGGGACGTGGTTGATGTCTTTTTGTGTTTACACACCAATAGCTGAAAGATGATGAAAAGGAGAATGTGCACATACGTATGTGCACATTCTCCTTTTATTATACTTCCATAATGATTGGTAAAATCATGGGACGACGCTTTGTTTTTTCGTATAAATACGGTCCTAAAACGTCTGTAATTTCATTTTTAAGGTCATTCCATTGTGTATCTTTTTCTTGGATACTGCTATTTAAATGATGGTTTAACATCTTTTGCGCTTCATTAATCATCGTACCTGATTCACGCATGTAGACGAATCCTCGAGAAATAATATCTGGACCTGACACAAGTTTATTTTTTTCCATATCGACACTTACAACAACGATGACTAAACCTTCTTCCGAAAGTATGCGACGATCGCGTAGAACAATATTACCTATATCTCCGATTCCATTACCATCAATATATACATCACCTGAAGGAATTCGACCAGCAACATGCGCCTCATTTGGACTTAATGCTAATACCTCACCGTTATCCATGACAAATGAGTTTTCTAATGGAACTTCACATGCTTCAGCAAGTTCCGTATGGATTTTTAACATACGATATTCACCGTGTATCGGCATGAAAAACTTCGGCTTCATTAATCGAAGCATTAATTTTTGTTCTTGTTGAGAACCATGACCAGATGTATGAATATTATTTAATGCTCCGTGAATGACTTCAGCACCAGCACGGAATAATAAGTTGATAATTTTGTTTACGCTCATCGTATTACCTGGAACAGGAGAAGATGAGAATACAACTGTATCACCCGGTTGGATTTGAATTTGACGATGTGTACCATTTGCGATACGTGATAATGCAGCCATTGGTTCCCCTTGAGAACCGGTACATAAAATCATCACTTCATTGGCTGGTAGACGATTTAAGCTTTGCACATCAATGAACGTTTCTTTCGGTGCGGTAATATAACCGAGTTCACGTCCAATTGTAATCGCATTGTCCATTGAACGACCAAATACAGCCACTTTACGTCCGTACTTTACGGCTGCATCCGTAGCTTGTTGTAAGCGATGAATATTCGATGCAAATGTTGCAAAAATAATACGGCCATCCACTTTGCGGAAAATTTCGTCGATACTTTTCCCGACTGTACGTTCAGACATCGTGAATTCTGTTTTTTCAGCGTTTGTACTATCAGAAAGTAAGCATAGTACACCATCACGACCGATTTCAGCCATTTTTGTTAAGTTTGCTGGCTCGCCAACCGGTGTAAAGTCAAATTTAAAATCTCCTGTATGGACAATATTACCTGGTGGTGTTTTTACAACAACTCCAAATGCGTCAGGAATACTGTGCGTTGTACGGAAGAAGCTAACAGATGTTTTTCTAAATTTGATAATGTCATCTTCTTTAAATTCAATTAGCTTTGTCGTGCGTAATAAGCCGTGCTCATCTAATTTGTTACGAAGTAGACCTAGCGCCAACTTCCCGCCATATACAGGTACATTTACTTGACGTAATAAATAGGGAATACCACCAATATGATCTTCATGACCATGTGTAATGAAAAGCCCTTTTATTTTGTCAACGTTTCGTACTAAATAAGTATAATCTGGGATAACGTAGTCAATGCCGAGTAAATCATCTTCCGGGAATTTAATACCAGCATCAATTAAAATAATTTCATCCTGGAATTGAACTCCATATGTGTTCTTGCCGATTTCGCCCAGTCCGCCGAGCGCGAAAACAGCTGCTTGATCATTCTTAACGAATTTCATAAGGATTAAGCATTCTCCACAGTGAAATTAGGGCTTGCTTGTTCATATTCTAGGTAGTTACCTTCTAATAGTTGAACAAGCTCAATGTTATAATTACGGTCTTTTAAATAGTGACGAACTTCACGTTCAGAAGAAGCCTCTAAATAAAGAGTTTTTGTGTTTTCGCGAACTGGAATGTCATTGATGTTTTGTTGATAATACACTTTGTAAATCATAGTTACTCTCCTTTAGTTACGAACATAATTATTGCACTTCTATAATAGAAAAAATGCATTTCCTTTATCTTATCATGCGAGTCCTTTAAAATAAAGAAAAGCTCATCAAATTACTTTACAATTGAGAAGAACCATTTAGGATTAAGAAGAAAAAAATGGCGTAACCTCAATGCTTAAATTGAGGCACGCCATGAATAGTAAAATTTCTTTAGGCAATCAATTTTTTCCCGAGGATGCCATTTAACTGTTTCAATACCTTCTTTTTGAGACGTTTTAACATAGGTCATCACTCCTTAAATTAATTATACAGAAAATTCAATCTCTTGTAAAGAGACTAATAAAAAGTGAGGAAAAAACAATGAAAAAGATACTATTTTTTGATGTAGATGGAACGTTATATAATGCACAAAAAGTGTTACCGATCTCTGCAAAGGAAGCTATTTTTAAAGCACGTGAAAATGGGCACGAGGTGGCAATTGCAACAGGGCGTGCACCATTTATGATTCGAGAGTTGTTAGAGGAGCTTGAAATCGATACATATATTACTTTTAACGGGCAATATGTTGTGCATAAAGGGGAAGTTATTTAT
This sequence comes from Solibacillus sp. R5-41, assembly GCF_002736105.1. Taxonomy (NCBI): domain Bacteria; kingdom Bacillati; phylum Bacillota; class Bacilli; order Caryophanales; family Caryophanaceae; genus Solibacillus; species Solibacillus sp. R5-41. The sequence goes on from NZ_CP024123.1 coordinate 804,147, forward strand.
ACAGACCAAATCGCCAATGATGAGCTACAAAAAATCATTGCTTTTGGTGAATCTCGTAATCACCCGTTTGTCTTTTTAAATGAATACGAAATGATTGCCTCCGTAGATAAACAACTAACTATTGAAGAAAGTTTGAATTCGCTGCATTATCCATATCCAAAGATTGATGCCACGTATTTTTTACAAAATCCAGTTTATCAAACGTTATTATTTGCAGAGTCGCATGAGCAAGAACAGTATGAAAAAGAGTTTCCTAATGTTCAATTCGTTAGATGGCATAAATTTTCTTGTGATATGTTGCCAAAGGAAGGTTCGAAATCAAGAGGGATTCAAAAATTGACCGAGCATTTACAAGTTTCAATGGAAGATGTAATTGCATTTGGCGATGGTTTGAATGATGTCGAAATGCTGAGCGCTGTTGGAATAGGCGTAGCGATGGGGAATGGCCACGAAGAAGCAAAAGCAGCTGCTTCTATTATAACGAAGCATGTTGATGAGGATGGCTTAGCATTTGCTATGAAACAATTAAATCTAATCTAATCTAATCTTGTATCTGATTTCGTACGCAATTATGCCTTGGTGTGCGATTTGAGCATAACTAAAAAGACGACCCTCGTGCCATTGTAGCGAGAGGGCCGTCTTTCATTAAAGGTTTTTATGGGATGAAAAGATCAATCTCTGCCAAATGGTACGCTGTTTTCGATTTCTTCAAATGGATCTTTTTTATTGATGCGATCATAAAACATAACACCGTTTAAATGATCGAGTTCATGTTGAAATGCAATTGCTGGTAATCCAGATAGGCGCATTTTCTTTTCTTCACCGTCAATGGTCATAAATTTCACCGTAATACGAGCATAGCGCGGAACGTAACCTGGTACAGCGCGATCTACGGATAAACAACCTTCACCATTTGTAAGGTATGTTTGCTCAACTGAATGACTAACAATTTTCGGATTGCATGCTACGAAGCTTAATTGCTCGCCATGTTCGTCTTCTAAATGAAGTGCAAACATTCGTTTAAGACAATTTACTTGATTCGCAGCTAAGCCAATCCCACCGCGCAAACCATATTTTTCTGCTAATTCGTCATCCTGGCTATTAATTAAATATTGCAGCATATCCTTAGCTAGTTTTTTATCTTCCGCAGTAAGAGGGAACGTAAATTCCTCAGCTCGTGTACGCAATGTTGGATGACCATCACGAATTATATTTTCCATTAAAATCATGTGAAACTTCCTTTCAATTATTACTTATAATTAATAGTATACACCAATCGTTTAAACGTTCGTATGAAAAAACTAATCGAAAATAAAAATAGTAATAAGTAGGAAATTAAATCGAATAACACTTAAAAATAAAGTGTAAAGCAATGGACAGATGGGCATGTTATTGAAGGTGAAATAATTATTTGCATTAAAATAAAAGGCTTTTCGTCAAAAGTTGATTGGAATGGAGGGGAAGTGTCCAAGTGGGCTATGGAAATCAACCCATGCTGTGGATGGGAACTAAATGAATATAATCTATATGAGAAACTATTATAGCACAGAATGATATTCTTTGTGTAACAGAACGGCTAACTGTTACATTTTAAAGTATCGAAAGGAAAACGTTTAATTTGGAGGTAAATAATGATTGACCGATAGGATTTTATTCATTATACTCAAATCTATAGAATGTTGTACTAATATATTTATAACTTTTTTTAATACAGTTTAAAGGGGATGTAAAACATGGATGAAAAAATGATGAAACAGTTCAACCCAACTGGAACTTTGCAAGAGATTGAAGCGAAGTTCGAAATGTTCCAAATTTTAAATGAAAAAGGCGAAGTTGTAAATGAAACAGCAATGCCAAACTTATCGGATGAAGAATTAGTAGAGTTAATGACTCGAATGGTATATACACGTATTTTGGATCAGCGCTCAATTTCGTTGAACCGTCAAGGGCGTTTAGGATTTTATGCACCGACTGCAGGGCAAGAGGCATCGCAATTGGCATCGCACTTTGCTTTAGAAAAAGAAGACTGGATTTTACCAGGCTACCGTGATGTACCTCAACTTGTATGGCATGGACTTCCATTATCGAAAGCGTTTTTATTTAGCCGCGGACATTTTATTGGAAACCAGGTGCCTGAGGGTGTAAATATTTTAGCGCCACAAATTATTATTGGTGCACAGTATATTCAAACAGCAGGTGTTGCATTAGGCTTGCAAAAACGTGGTTCAAAATCAGTTGCAATCACATATACAGGTGATGGTGGATCTTCACAAGGGGACTTCTATGAAGGGATTAACTTTGCAGGTGCTTTCAAATCACCAGCAATCTTCATTGTACAAAATAACCAATTTGCAATTTCGACGCCTCGTGAATTACAAACATCTGCTAAAACAATTGCGCAAAAAGGAATTGCCGCTGGTATTCCATCTGTATTAGTTGATGGAATGGACCCATTAGCTGTTTATGTAGCAACAAAGGATGCGCGCGATCGAGCTGTTGCTGGAGAAGGTCCGACACTAATCGAAACAATGTGTTACCGCTATGGTCCACATACGATGGCTGGAGATGATCCAACGCGTTACCGTAATACTGACACGGACAATGAATGGGCAGCAAAAGATCCATTAATTCGCTTCCGTCACTTCTTAGAAGCAAAAGGCTTGTGGAGTGAGCAAAAAGAAGAAGCAGTAATTGAACGTGCAAAAGAAGAAATTAAAGAAGCGATTAAATTAGCAGACCAAGCACCGAAGCAAAAGGTGACTGAGTTAATGGACAATATGTACGCAAGCGATATGCCATATAACTTAAAGGAACAATATGCAATTTTCAAAGAGAAGGAGTCGAAATAAGCCATGGCACAAATGACGATGATTCAAGCAATTACAGACGCATTACGCTGCGAAATGAAAAATGATGAAAATGTTTTAGTATTCGGTGAAGATGTTGGTGTAAACGGTGGGGTTTTCCGTGCAACAGAAGGTCTTCAAAAAGAATTTGGCGTAGAGCGCGTTTTTGATACACCACTTGCAGAATCGGGTATCGGTGGTTTAGCAATTGGTTTAGCTTTAACAGGTTACCGACCAGTTCCTGAAATTCAATTCTTTGGATTTGTGTATGAAGTGATGGACTCGATTAGCGGTCAGCTTGCTCGTATGCGCTACCGTTCAGGTGGTACGTATAATGCACCTGTAACGATTCGTTCACCATTTGGTGGTGGCGTACACACACCTGAAATGCACTCGGATTCATTAGAAGGGTTAATGGCGCAGCAACCTGGTTTAAAAGTTGTTATTCCATCAACGCCATATGACGCAAAAGGTTTATTAATTGCATCTATTCGTGATAATGACCCAGTTATTTTCTTAGAGCATTTAAAACTATACCGTTCATTCCGAGAAGAAGTTCCGGAAGAAGCATATACAGTAGAAATTGGTAAAGCCGATGTAAAGCGTGAAGGTAAAGATTTATCAATTATTGCATACGGTTTAATGGTTCACGAAAGCTTAAAAGCAGCGGAAGAACTTGAAAAAGAAGGCTACTCAGTAGAAGTAGTTGACTTACGTACAATTCAACCGTTAGATATCGAAACAATTATTGCTTCAGTTGAAAAAACGGGCCGTGCAATTGTTGTTCAAGAAGCGCAAAAACAAGCGGGAATAGCGGCAAATGTTGTTTCAGAAATTACAGAGCGTGCCATTTTATCTTTAGAAGCGCCAGTACTACGTGTCGCAGCGCCAGATACAATTTATCCATTCCCTCAAGCAGAAGGTGTATGGTTACCAACGTATAAAGATGTAATGGAAACGGCAAAGAAAGTATTAACATTCTAAGAATTGAAGGTGAGATAAATGGCGTTTACGTTTCGTTTACCAGATATCGGTGAAGGTATTCATGAAGGGGAAGTTGTAAAGTGGTTCGTTAAACCGGGTGATCAAGTAAAAGAGGATGACATTTTAGCAGAAGTTCAAAACGATAAGGCTGTTGTAGAAATCCCATCACCTGTTGAAGGAACAGTGGAAGAAATTTTTGTAGCAGAAGGTACTGTTGCGATAGTAGGTGACGCATTGATTCGTTTCGATGCACCTGGCTACGAAGACCTAAAGCTAAAAGGTGATGAACATCACGATGCAAATGAATCTGCCAAAACGGAGGCACAAGTGCAAGCGACTGCTGAAGTTGGACAAGAATTAAAAAAAGAAGAGACACCAAAAGAAACGGCTAAAACAGAGCCAACTCCAACTTCAATTGAAGCAGTTGAGGGAACTTCACAACGTATTATTGCGATGCCATCTGTTCGTAAATATGCACGTGAAAAAGGTGTAGCTATTCTTCAAGTAACAGGTACAGGGAAAAACGGTCGTGTGTTAAAAGAAGATATTGAAAGCTACTTAACAGGGGGCAATGAAGTTGCAGCTCCTTCTGAAGAGACGGTTTCAGTTCAAGAACAAACACAGGAAACAAAGCAAGTAGCTCCAGTTGTGCTTGAAGGAGACTTCCCTGAAACACGGGAAAAAATGAGCGGTATTCGCAAAGCGATTGCAAAAGCGATGGTGCATTCAAAACAAACAGCCCCTCATGTAACGTTAATGGATGAGGTAGATGTATCGGCTTTAGTCGCGCACCGTAAAAAATTCAAAGATATCGCCGCGGAGCAAGGTGTAAAATTAACGTATTTACCTTATGTTGTGAAGGCATTAATCTCGACGTTGCGCAAATATCCTGAATTCAATCGATCATTAGATGACGCGACACAGGAAATTATTCAAAAACATTATTATAATATAGGTATTGCCGCTGATACTGAAAAAGGATTATTAGTTCCAGTCATTAAACATGCAGATCGTCAGTCTGTTTTTGGATTATCAGCTGCAATTAATGAACTTGCGGTAAAAGCTCGTGATGGTAAATTAGCACCGAACGAAATGAAAGGCGCTTCTATATCTATTACAAATATTGGTTCGGCAGGAGGCCAATGGTTTACTCCGGTAATTAACCATCCTGAAGTCGCAATTTTAGGAATTGGTCGTATATCAGAGAAACCGGTAATAAAAAATGGTGAAATTGTAGCCGCACATGTGTTAGCATTGTCTTTGAGCTTTGATCATCGCATGATCGATGGGGCAACTGCGCAAAATGCTTTAAATCATTTAAAACGTTTGCTAAGTGAGCCAGACTTATTATTAATGGAGGCGTAAACAAAATGGTAGTAGGAGATTTTCCAATCGAATTAGAAACACTTGTAGTTGGTTCAGGTCCTGGGGGATATGTTGCAGCAATCCGTGCAGCACAAACTGGACAAAAAGTAACAATCGTTGAGAAAGGCCAATTAGGGGGCGTTTGCTTAAACGTAGGATGTATTCCATCAAAAGCGTTAATTTCAGTTGGTCACCGCTTTGAACATGCACAACACTCAGATGATATGGGTGTTGTAGCTTCAGACGTTAAACTTGATTGGTCTAAAGCACAAGCATTCAAAGATAGCGTTGTAAAGAAATTAGTAGGCGGCGTTGAAGGCTTATTAAAAGGTAATAAAGTGGATATCGTTAAAGGGGAAGCATACTTTGTAGATGCTAACACTGTACGTGTAATCGATGGCGATCATGCACAAACATATACATTTAAAAATGCAATTTTAGCAACTGGTTCTCGTCCAATCGAGATTCCAACGTTCAAATTCACTAAGCGCGTAGTAAGTTCAACTGGTGCATTATCATTCCCAGAAGTTCCTGCTAAATTAGTCGTAATTGGTGGAGGTTACATTGGTACGGAATTAGGTTCTGCCTATGCAAACCTAGGTTCACAAGTAACAATCATCGAAGGCGGCAAAGATATCTTAGCTGGTTTCGAAAAACAAATGACGCAAATCGTTAAAAAAGGTCTTAAGAAAAAAGGCGTTGAAATTGAAGTAAACGCATCTGCTAAAGGCGTTGAAGAAAACGAAAATGGCGTAATCGTTACTTATGAAGTAGCTGGTGAAGAGAAGAAGGTTGAAGCAGATTACGTTTTAGTAACTGTAGGTCGTCGTCCAAATACGGATGAAATGGGCTTAGAAGAAATCGGTATTAAATATGCAGAACGTGGCTTATTAGAAGTAGACAAACAATGCCGTACTTCTTTATCAAACATTTATGCAATCGGTGATATCGTATCAGGTCCACAATTAGCACATAAAGCTTCTTATGAAGGTAAAGTAGCTGCAGAAGCAATCGCAGGTGAACCATCAGTAGTAGATTACTTAGCGATTCCAGCTGTGTGCTTCACTAGCCCAGAGATGGCAACGGTAGGTTACTCTGAAGAATCAGCAAAAGCTGAAGGTTTAGAAGTAAAAGCTGCTAAATTCCCATTCGCTGCAAATGGTCGTGCTTTAGCGTTAAACGAAACAGATGGCTTCGTGAAGTTAGTTGCACGTAAAGAGGATGGTTTATTAGTTGGTGCTCAAATCGTTGGTGCTGGTGCATCTGATATGATCGCTGAAATGGGTCTTGCAATCGAAGCGGGTATGACTGCAGAAGATATCGCATTAACAATCCATGCTCACCCAACATTAGGTGAAATTACGATGGAAGCTGCTGAAGTTTTATTAGGCAACCCAATCCATATCGTAACGAAATAATTTCTCTTTACAAAACTGTACCCTATAGCGTAGAACTTTGAAAAAAGTCTATCCTATGGGGTACTTTTGTTATTGTGGGAGCAAAAATAAGAATAGACAGAAAATTCGAGTAGACGTAAAATGAAGGGTAATAAAGGGGGGAGAGGAACATGGATATTATTCGAACGATAGCTCAAATAGGTATTTTAATATTGTATTATTTGCTAGGGATGGCGATTGTTGAAGCAACAGGTATTATCATTCCTGGAAGTATAATTGGGTTACTTTTATTATGGTTATCACTTTATTTCAATCTCATCAAAGTGCAGCATGTTCAAAAGGGCGCAAACTTCATGTTAGCATTTTTAAGTTTATTTTTTATTCCTTCAACTGTGGCCATTATCGACTATCCAGAGTTGCTTACAAAAGAAGGTGCCGTTCTAATGATTGCTGTCATACTCAGCACGTTATTTACAATCATTGTAACGGGAAAGGTAAGTCAATACATAGAAAAACGCGAAATAGGTCAGGAGGAGAAGAAACATGCTTCAGCTACTTCAAGTGCTAGCCATCATAGTTAGTACGGTGCTGCTATTTATCGCTTTCGATAAACTTTACTTAAAAGTAGGCCACCCGTTTTTGTTGCCGATTTTAACGGCGACATGCACGATTGCGATTGTATTGCTTGTCTTTAATATTCCATATGAACAATACATGGAAGGGGGGCAATGGATTTCAAAAATGCTCGGTCCCGCGGTAGTGGCATTAGCATTCCCACTGTATACACAGCGTGAAATTATTTTTAAATATAAGTATTCGATCGTAATTAGTATTGTAGTTGCATTATGTGCAGGGTTAGTAAGTGTATTTACACTTTTGAAAATTAGCGGTGCGGAGGACTCCTTTATATTAACCGCTTTACCGAAATCGTTAACGACACCCGTTGCGATGCAAGTGAGTGATTCTGTCGCGGGTGTTCCACCATTAACGGTTGTTTTGGTCATGATTGCCGGATTTACAGGCGCTTTTTTAGGGCCCGTACTATTTAAGTTATTTAAAATTGATTCTGTAATTAGTCGTGGTGTAGCTATGGGAAGTGCATCGCATGGTGTGGGGTTAACAAAGCTTAAGGAGTACAGTGACGAGGATTTATCAATCGGCTCGTTAGCAATGGGATTGAGCGCTGTATTCGGTGCATTTATTGTGCCGTTATTTGCTCTCATATTTCTTTAATAAAAAGGGTATATTTGAAGTGAATGGAGAGGGAGTTGTTAGGTTAGTCTTAGCACTTACCATTATAGGTTGTAATTATTTGCCGGTTTCTTTATACCTAAAAAAAAATCCCTATATGGGTTTCTGCGATTGGCATGGCGCTTTTAATTCTGGTTGTAGTGAATAGCTTTGTGTTTTTAATCTATCATTTTATTATTATCTTTTTGCCGTTTGAAACAGCAGATGGTATTCCTTTTGCGGGAGGGTTTATGGTAGTGTTTCTTGCTTTTCATACAAATATCATTTTTGTTTTAGGGGTAATTTTTAATGTTTTTACATTTAATTGTAATGAACTAAAGGGTGAAAAGGTCTACTTAATAAGTCCTATATTCAACCAAATACTTGAATTAAAAAATGCCGAAACGCTGTTAAATTAACGTTTCGGCAATTTTTTTTACAGATTTCATGCTCAAATATCCCTTGTGGGACACTTCTTTTTAGCGTTAATAAATTGCTTTTCTCTCTTTGATGACGCGTATATTTTTTAATGAATCATCTTCTGGACCTTGCACAGGTAATCCAGCCGCGATATTCATCAATATGAAATCAATATTATCTTGAGTAATTATTTCCCCGGGAATAAAAATAGGAATTCCAGGTGGATAGACCATAATAAATTCTGCGCAAATATAGCCCTCAGCTTCCTTAAGTGGAATGCTTTCTGTTGGTGCGTAAAAAGCATCACGAGGCGTCATAGCAAGTGCCGGAATTTCAGGGATGTTCACATTCGTTTCCGTAATTGTAGCCTCTGAATCGAATGTTTGTGACATACGATTTAATGCATGAATTAATAGATTAATTTCTTTTTTAGAATCGCCTAATGTCACAACGCATAAAATATTATAAAGGTCGGATAACTCAACTTCTAAATTGGCATTATGACGTAACCATTCTTCTGCAACATGACCTGTAATGCCTAAGTCTTTCACGCTAATCAACAACTTTAATGGATCCATATCATAGGTTGCAGAAGAGCCTAACCTTTCACGGCCTACACAGTGTAAATGTGGAATTGCGTTTATTCGTTTTCGAGCATTTTTTGCTAAACGAATGGCCTCCTCTAATAAGTCATGTCCATGAACGGCTAATTGACGACGTGCCGTATCTAGTGATGCAAGCAACGGATATGAAGTAGAGGTTGTTGTTAGCATAGAAAAGACTGATTGAACACGCTTTGCGGATACAAGGCCTTCTTTGACATTAAGCACAGAGCTTCCTGTCATCGAGCCACCAAGTTTATGAACGCTTGTTGCAGCCATATCTGCTCCAGCCTGCATCGCAGATAAAGGTAAATCATCATGGAACTTAATATGAACACCATGAGCTTCATCGACAACGACCGGAATATTTTTTTCATGGGCAATATCAATAATACGCTTTAAATCAGCAACGAATCCAAAATAAGTTGGATTAATGACAAGTACGGCCTTTGCATCTGGATATTTTGTTAGTGCACGTTCCACCGATTCGGGTGAAATACCATGGGAAATACCGAGCTCACTATCTACTTCAGGATGGATAAAAATAGGAATCGCACCGGCAAATACAATCGCAGACATAATGGATTTATGTACATTCCGCGGTACTATTATTTTATCGCCTGGACCGACGACGGTTAGAATCATCGTCATAATGGCGCCACTAGTACCTTGCACGGAAAAAAATGTATGATCGGCTCCAAAGGCTTCAGCAGCAAGTTTTTGCGCTTCCATAATGACACCTTTTGGAGAATGTAAATCATCTAGTGGAGCAATATTAATTAAATCTATTGATAAAACGTTGTCGCCTACAAATTCTCGATAGGCTGGATCCATTCCTTGCCCTTTTTTATGACCTGGGATATGGAACTGAATAGGATGTCTGTTTCGATGTTTAAGTAGTGCATCGAACAAAGGAGTCTCTAATTGTGACAACGCAGGTACCACCTCACTATATAGTATTTTTTAAAAACAAGTGAATTATAGCACCTATTAAACAGGCTGACTATATAAATGTTTTAAATTATTTTATTTTATTTTTAGGAATGCGCGTATTCCTTGCCTTGGGCTTGTGATTCGTGAAGTTTGGTTAATTGAATAATTCGTTTTTGTGATTCAAGAAATTTCAAAAAGAACGGTATATAATGCAGATATTTGCAGAAGCGGAGAGCATCCGTTTAAAATGAGAATAGTAAAAGAAAAGGTAGGTAAACATTATGGAATACTCATACCCACTATCAACAGATTGGTCAACACAAGAAATGGTTGATGTCGTTCATTTTTTTGAAGCAGTAGAAATGGCTTATGAAAAAGGGATAAAACGTGAAGTGATGATGGCGCGTTATAAACGCTTTAAACAAATTGTCCCTTCTCAAGCAGAGGAAAAGACGATTTGTCGTGAATTTGAAGAAGCGAGCACATACATCCCATACCGAGTTGTGAAATTAGCAAAAGAATTAGAAGACGGGCAAATCGTTCGTTTGAAATAAAAAATAAGTAAAAACAAACAAAGCGCTTTGTAAACATTAGGGACAACCTAATCGTTACAGGGTGTTTTTCCTTTTTATGAGCAAAAATTAAAAAAAGCTAACAAACATTCAAATGACTGGAATGTTTGTTAGCTAATTGTACATATTAATAATATAGACACTTTATTTTCCTATGATGACATTATAAACGGGAATTAAATCCTCAAAGGTTTGTTCTGCCAATTGCATAAATTGCTCAGAAGACAAATTTGCTGCATCTTCTGCTAGGATATGACGACCGATTAAAAATTCACCTTTTTTCACATCACGGAGACGAACAAGGAGTTGGTTTAGTATTTTATTGCGGGCTGTTTCAAGTGAAATTGCGTCAGGTGACATATGATCACCTGAAACAATGAAATCATCGGACAATTGATCGAAAATTTCAATCTGATTTAACAGGCGAGTGGCCATTTCTTGTTTATGTGGCGCTTCGTAAATGATTGCAACGATGATAAATACATGTGTACCCCATAAGCCAATTTGAAAATGTGGTAACGCTTTATAACCACGTTTATATGGTGCAAAGGCAACCCATGAATCTTTAGGAGGATTAACTGTGCGACGTGCATGTTTTGCTACATGCGCAAAAAACTCTTCCCCCGTTATTGTACTAAAGTAGGATGAAAAAAATTCGCCAAGTGTAAAAAATTTAGGTCTTATCATTGACGTTAAAGCTTCCATTCGTTCGTCTAATCCGTTAATTTCAAAAACCTGAAAGTCATCTAATTTCCATTTTACCTGAGTCAAAATAATAAACTCCTTTCAATATTAATGTTTATTTTAATTCATTTTTGGGAAAAAATCTGTTAAGAGAAACTTTTTTACGGTGAGGATAGTTGAAGGGGTTCGGTGGTATTTTGGATAAAAAATTTTTAGGGTTGTATTCAACAATAGTAGCAATTAATCATATGAAGTCAAATTTTACCGAATGAAATCATGAACTAACTCACATGAAAAAAGTTATAAAAAAAGACTGAGGAAGTGATATTTGTATGAAACAGATGATTAAAATTATACGCAAAGTGGATATTGAAAAGCAATATGAAGAGGTTTTATTATTAGAAATGGATTATGAATTGGCTTCTTTGTATGTAGCAATGAATGAAAAAAATAAAAATGAAATGGATAAATCTAAGAAGCGCTTAATTGAGATTCAAGAGGAGTTAAATGGATTACATGCATATGCGTAACAAGAAAAAATATTCAAAATAAAAAATCACTTGCTTATTATAAAAAGCAAGTGATTTTTTGCTATAATAAGGTTATTTATATTACGCGTAATTGATTTCAATAAAAATATAATTGGGCTTGTAGATTGGAAGGTGGACAAATGATGGATGTAAAACAGGTTGATCAATTTGCGAAAGAAATACTATTTGAAGCAGGGAAAAGAATTCGAGCTGCATTCTCGTATGACATAGAAATTGAAACAAAATCAAATGCGAATGATTTAGTAACAAATATTGATCGAGATACGGAACTATTTTTTATTGAGCAAATAAAAGGCTTTGACTCAACTCATCGAATTTTAGGTGAAGAAGGGATGGGTGAAAAAGTAGATAGCTTAGAAGGTGTAGTTTGGATTATTGATCCAATTGACGGTACGATGAATTTCGTAAAGCAACATCGCCATTTTATGATTTCTATCGGTGTATTTGAGGATGGAGTTGGTATTTTAGGATACATATATGATGTCATGCGTGAGGATTTGTTTTATGCGATTGCGGGTGAAGGGGCATGGTACAATGACTCGTCGCTACGCAAACTACAACCGTTAAGCATTAACGAAGCTGTAATCGGAATTAATGCCAATTGGGTTACACCGAATAACAAAATTAATCATGATAAAATTATTGATTTAGTTCGCACAGTGCGTGGTACACGTTCGTATGGATCGGCTGCTATGGAAATAGCCTTTGTTGTCAGTGGTAAATTAGATGCTTATATTTCAATGCGATTAGCACCATGGGATATTGGTGGGGGCACGATTATCGCAAAAGAAGTCGGTGCAATTGCGACGAATTTTAATGGTAATGCATTCGATTTTTTAACTACCGATACATTTTTAATTGCAAATCCATCCATTCATCAACTGATTTTAGATCAATATATTGAAGAAAAATAAAAAAACTTCGGTGCTTATCGCGCCGAAGCTTTCTTAAATAAAATCAATTATGCCTTGGCATAGTTGCCTCCAGATTCGGCTTTGTGCTAGCACAAAGAACTCCATACCGAATCCGGGACATCCGCCAAATAGTAACTTAAAACCAACATCATCAGACCACCTATTAAGGTGGGAGACTTTTGCTGAAAGAAGTTAAAGTAGGCCTTGTTCTCTAAATTTTCGTTTTGTTACAAATCCTAAACCGAAAATGGCGCACATGGCGATCAATCCTACAATAATCCCGATAATTCCAGTCGTTTCAAAATTTGTTCCAGTCATAAACACAAGTGCAACTGAGAAGCCGATACCAACCATTGAAAGAATCGCAGAGAGTGCATAGATGAACATGACTGCTTTTGCTTTATTCATACGATAATAACCTCCATTCTTAACGATTATATGTGAATCAATTACGCCTCGGCGTAATTGTGTCCAGATTTTTTTCGAGTTTGCTTGAAAAAAATCTGTGACATCCCCCGGGGCTTTAACTTGATTCAGCCGGGGGTGATCCCCCACTAATAAAAGTGGAGGACTTCTGCTGAATCAAGTTAAAAAATGATATTCATCTTTACAAAAAGACAATTAATCTTTCTTGTGCTATAATATCACAGTTAAACAATTGAAAAAAGAATATGGAGTGGAACAATGACAAACTTACGTCAAGACATTCGCAATATCGCAATTATTGCACACGTTGACCATGGTAAAACAACTTTAGTAGACCAATTATTAAAACAATCGGGTACTTTCCGTTCAAATGAACGTGTTGAAGAACGTGCGATGGACTCAAATGATATTGAGCGCGAGCGCGGTATTACGATTTTAGCAAAAAATACAGCAGTAAATTATAATGATACACGTATCAACATCCTTGATACGCCTGGACACGCCGACTTTGGTGGTGAGGTAGAACGTATCCTGAAAATGGTAGATGGCGTTGTACTAGTTGTCGATGCGTATGAGGGTTGTATGCCTCAAACTCGTTTCGTACTAAAAAAAGCATTAGAACAAAAAATTACACCAATCGTAGTTGTAAACAAAGTCGATAAAGATTCAGCTCGTCCTGCAGAAGTAGTAGACGAGGTATTAGAATTATTCATCGAGCTTGGCGCAGAAGATGATCAATTAGACTTCCCTGTAGTTTATGCTTCAGGTGTAAATGGTACAGCTTCATTAAGCGATAATCCTGCTGATCAAGAAGAAGACATGAAGTGTTTATTCGAAAAAATTATTGAAGCAATTCCAGCGCCAGTTGACAATTCTGACGAACCATTACAATTCCAAGTAGCACTACTTGACTATAATGATTTCGTTGGTCGTATTGGTATCGGTCGCGTATTCCGCGGTACGATTTCAGTAGGACAACAAGTTTCATTAATGAAGCTTGATGGTACAGTGAAAAACTTCCGTGTTACAAAAATCTTTGGTTTCTTCGGTCTTAAGCGTGAAGAAGTTCAAACAGCTAAAGCTGGTGACTTAATTGCCGTTTCTGGTATGGAAGACATCAACGTAGGTGAAACTGTTTGTCCAACTGAGCACCCAGAAGCGTTAACACCATTACGTATCGATGAGCCAACTTTACAAATGAGATTCTTAGTAAATAACTCACCATTCGCAGGTCGCGAAGGTAAATGGGTAACATCTCGTAAAATTGAAGATCGTTTACGTGCACAATTACAAACAGACGTATCTTTACGCGTTGAAGATACTAACTCTCCTGATGCTTGGACGGTTTCTGGTCGTGGTGAGCTTCACTTATCGATCTTAATCGAAAACATGCGTCGTGAAGGTTATGAATTACAAGTGTCTAAACCAGAAGTAATCATCCGCGTAGTTGATGGCGTTAGATGTGAGCCAATCGAGCGCGTTCAAATCGATGTTCCTGAAGATGCTGTTGGTTCTATTATTGAATCAATCGGTACGCGTAAAGGTGAAATGTTAGATATGGTTAACAACGGTTCTGGACAAGTTCGTTTAATCTTTAACGTACCAGCACGTGGTTTAATCGGTTACTCAACTGAATTCATGTCAATCACAAAAGGTTTCGGTATTATTAACCACACATTCGATTCTTACCAACCAGTAGTTGCAGGTAAAGTTGGCGGACGTCACCAAGGTGTATTAGTATCTATGGAAAACGGTAAATCAACTACTTACGGTATGATGGGTATCGAGGACCGTGGTACATTATTCATCGAGCCAGGTACTGAAGTATACGAAGGTATGGTTGTTGGTGAAAATAACCGTGACGGTGATATCACTGTAAACGTTGTTAAAATGAAACAAAAAACAAACATTCGTTCAGCTAACAAAGACGCGACGAATGTTATTAAAAAGCCTCGTATTTTAACGCTTGAAGAAGCTTTAGAATATTTAGGTGACGATGAGTACCTAGAAGTAACACCAGAATCTATCCGTTTACGTAAACAAATTTTAGATAAAAACGAACGTGAGCGTATGGCTAAAAAGAAAAAAACTGCTGAAAACGAATAATAATTCGGCATAAATAGGGAAAGGATGAATGATGTTGAATATGATGGCTGTAACAAGTAGCGCATTAAATTTAGTATTAGCATCTGCATCTACTGTAAGTTTAGATGAAAAGGATCGCGTTTTTGAACGTATGTCTGGAATCACAAGATTTTTATATGAAAATTTGCCAAGCTATGATATAGCCGGGTATGCAACGTTTATTATCGTGTTCCTTATGTCAGCAATTGTCTACAAATTAGGTTTTGCCAAAAAGCTTTCATTCGGTAGAAATGTAATCATCTATACATTCTTGTTTTTTGGGTGTATCGTATTAACGTTCTTAGCGTTATTTTTACCAATGATTGAAGGTTTGATCGTAGCTGCCTTAATCTTAATCGTCTATAAATCACGTTTATGGCGTGAAAAGCGAGAAGAAGCTAAAGCAGTCAATGCGGCAAAAGAAATATAAATTAATAGAGGTATAGAGAAACGATTTGTTTTTCTATACCTTTTTTTCATTGAAGTAATACATAATAATTGAGTAAAGTAGAATAAAAAAATGGGAGTAGATCGCAATGACATTTACAAAGAAGCAAGTAGTCATTAGTACAAGTATAGTGTTAGCAATTATAGCGATAATCGTATTTATACCAGCATTAATAACATCTTCTAAAGAAGATCAAGCGGCAGAGAAGTTAAGTAACATGTATCAAGAGAATTTTATTGTAGCAAAATCAACGGCGAGTATATTTAGCGATAATTTTGAATTGACTGTACAATCAAAGGACTCGAAAATTGTGTATGATTTCAATGTTCAAGATGATAAATTTATAGGAAACTATTATGAAGAAAATATTAATGTGCAAATTAATGACTTATTGAAGCAACAAATGAATGGTCTTGTTATGACGAATGCACAGATCGAGCCTTTAACAAAACCAAGTACATATAAAGACGTAACGATTGAAAGTTTAACGGTAAGAATGATTTTACCAGAGCCCCTTTCGGAGAAGGATGCGGCTACGATTGCACAAACTTTAAAAACTGAGGTTGCGGATGTATCTGTTAAATTAGAAACATTTGTAGTAGAAGATGAACGAGATTATGAAGGAGTTTCATATGAAGTTATACAATTCTTCCAACTAAGCGCGATTACTGCAAAAAGTTTTGGGGATATAGCATTTGACACGCAACAATTTGAATTTTAACTTGATTCAGCAGTGGTCCTTCGCTTCTAAAAGTGGGGGGTGAATGCCAAATATGCACTTAATTTAGTGGGGGTTTAAACCGCAGCTGAAGTAGGAGAACTTTGGCCAAGAACGCTGCGTCATGCGGTAACGCCTGAGTGCCCAACATTGTGTTGGCCTAATGCCCAGGCGGATGTCACAGATTTTTAAGTGGATTTTTTCGAGCCAGCTCGAAAAAATCTGGACGTAATTAGTCGAGACGTAATTGAGTTAAAAAAAGTGCCGATTTGACTGCAATCGGCACTTTTTTATATAAGCATTTAGAAATTTCACACTTAGAACTCTTCATCAAATTTTGACGATGTTCGGAAAAATTTGAATTTCCCAGTGTCTAAACGCTTTCCTGTATTTTCTGCAATGCGCGCAGAACAAGTGCGGCACATAAACGTATGAATTGGGCGATTACGCAGTTTTTTAGCTAATGGTAAATCATCTTGTAAATCATGTATCGTATCGCAAATAACACATTTTACACGCATGAATTTTCCTCCTATTGAATACGAATCGCTATTACGTTTTTGATTGGATTGTCAATGTTTGAACCGTTAGCAAGTAGAATGTGAACAGGTCCATCTTCTACTAATGGTTTCCCATCTTGACTGAATTTTAAAATGAGCGTGATAGCTTCTTCAATCGAGAAAGAATGTTCTTCATTTGTCGAGCATTCAAAAACGACCTCAGTAGCGCATTCATTCATTTCCGCATTTTTAAGGAATGGCTTTAATTCCATCCCAAATGTCCCTGTTAACATCCCTTTTCGGTCGAATTTACGCTCCGTTTTCAATGTCGGTGGGAATACCGCACCTTCCATTATTTCGCGTGACCAGTGTGCGCCCATATCTCGTAAATATTTTTCATTATCTTCTTCTACTTTTTCCGTAATGAAATATGTAGTAAGATCAAGTTTTCGATCATCAAAAATCCAGACGGTTGGATCCAATGTTAATTGGTATGTTACCTCACCTTTAATTGGAATAATTGTTTCACCCATGGCTAAGTCCCCCTTACCTAATATCGTTTCTATTATAACGCTATTTAATCTAGAAAGAAATATAATTGAATTGCTCGTAAATCATACAAAGACACTTGCATTTTTGAATGTAAAAAGATACACTTTACTAAGGTAGAATCGAAGAAATATCATAGATGGGGGCGTCCTCATGGATACGAAAGCACAGATTTCATTTCAGGAAAAAGCATTCGAGCTATTAACTGCGGATGCAGATAAAATTGCTCAATTAATTCGAGTACAAATGGATAATTTAACAATGCCATCTTGTCCATTATATGAAGAAGTTTTAGATACACAAATGTTTGGCTTATCACGTGAAATTGATTTTGCAGTAAAACTTGGGTTGATTGAACGTGAGCAAGGAAAGGGAATTTTAAGTTCACTTGAAAAAGAACTTTCTTTATTGCACGAAGCGTATACAGACAAATAAAAGAAAACTCAAACGCTCCAAGCGGTTTGGGTTTTTTTTTCAAAAAAGAGGTTTTGATGAATGAAAAGTTATTTTAAACAGTATTTACGTAATTTTGATTATGGGTTATTTTTTGTCTATATCTTCCTAACTCTATTCGGGTTAGTGATGATTTATAGTGCAAGTATTTGGGTGTCCATAGTCCTTTTTGATCAAGCTCCTGACCATTATTACAAACGCCAATTATTAAATATTTGTTTGGCGTTTATCTTGTTTTTAGTTGCGGTTATTTTTCCGTATAAAAAATTTGCAGATAAGAAGATATTGGGGCTATTATTTGGGATGATGTTTTTCCTTGAAGTGGCGCTAATGATTGCTGGTAAAAATGTAAATGGTGCGAGAAGTTGGATTGATATAGGAATCATGAACTTTCAACCGTCAGAATTTGCTAAGCTCTTTATTATTATCTACTTTGCGGGTACCTTTTACCGTAAAAGTATTCATAAAGGTTCCATGCAGCTCTTATCTTTTGACGATGTTATGCCTCCGTTAGGTATGTGGCTCTTTATCGTACTTATGGTAGGTTTTGAAACCGATCTAGGGGCGCTTGGCATCATTGTTTGTATTGCGATGTCAGTCGTTATAGCAAGTGGTATGAAGGGGAAAACACTGCAAAAGATTTTCGGCTTATTAAGTGCACTTGGTGTTGTTGGTGCAATTGGAATTTTAATTTTCAAATGGGATACCGTATTTAACCCGAGTCGTCGAGGTCGAATTACGTCTTATTTAGATCCATTTAGTGATCCACTCGACACAGGATATCATGTAATAAATGGCTATTATGCAATTGGGGCTGGTGGCTTAGAAGGACGTGGACTTGGGCAATCCATCCAAAAGCTCGGCTATGTACCAGAGCCACAAACCGACTTTATTATGGCTATTATTGCAGAGGAACTTGGCATTGTTGGTGTTTCCATTGTTATTTTTGGTTTAGGTTTTATTGTAATGCGCGGTCTGTACATTGCAATGACAACAAAAGACCCGCTTGCACGTATGCTCGCGGCGGGCATTTCGACTTGGATAGGGGTTCAAACTTTTATTAATTTAGGTGGTTTATCGGGCATCATCCCGTTAACTGGGGTAACGTTACCTTTTATTAGCTATGGCGGTACTTCTATACTATTGCTATCAATCGCAATGGGGATATTAATCAATGTCTCCACGTATCACAAATTAGAGAAAAGAAAGTAATTAGGGGGATGAGGAGAAATGAAGTCGATTCAAAAGATTTTAGTAGCAAATCGTGGAGAAATTGCGATTCGAATTTTACGCGCGTGTAATGAATTACATATTAAAACGGTGGCGATTTACTCGCGTGAAGACAGCGGCTCCTATCACCGTTTTAAAGCGGACGAGGCTTACATTGTAGGGGTGGGTAAAAAGCCGATTGATGCCTATTTGGATATTGAGGGGATCATCAAAATAGCTAAAGATGCTGATGTTGATGCGATCCATCCAGGGTATGGCTTTTTATCTGAAAATGTAGAATTTGCTCGTCGTTGTGAAGAAGAAGGAATTCAATTTATCGGACCAACTTCTTCTCATTTAGATATGTTTGGAGATAAAGTGAAAGCCCGAAAACAAGCGATTCTTGCAGATATTCCAGTCATTCCGGGTACAGACGGTCCAGTTGACGGTCTCGATGAAGTGAGCGCTTTTGGTGAAACGTATGGTTACCCGATTATGATTAAAGCGGCACTTGGTGGCGGTGGACGTGGCATGCGTTTAGTGCAACGTGCGGAGGAATTAGCTTCTGCTTATGAGCGTGCAAAATCAGAGGCAAAGGCGGCATTCGGTTCAGATGAAGTGTATGTTGAAAAAGCGATTATTAAGCCAAAGCATATCGAAGTGCAAATTATTGGTGACGAACACGGGAATATTGTTCATTTATATGAGCGTGACTGTTCAATCCAACGTCGTCATCAAAAAGTTGTAGAGATAGCTCCATCGAATTCGATTTCAGAAAATTTGCGCAATAGTATTTGCGATGCAGCAGTAAAACTAATGAAAAACGTCGACTATATTAATGCTGGTACAGTAGAATTTTTAGTGGCGGATGAAGCGTTTTATTTCATCGAAGTAAATCCACGCATTCAAGTTGAGCATACAATTACTGAAATGATTACAGGAATTGATATTGTTCATGCTCAAATAAAAGTAGCGCAGGGACAAGATTTACATTCTGCAGAGGTAGGAGTTCCGACGCAAGAAAAAATACCATTATTTGGATTCGCTATTCAATCTCGTGTAACGACAGAAGATGCAGCGAATGACTTTATGCCGGATACTGGAAAATTAATGGTGTATCGGTCAAGTGGGGGATTTGGTGTCCGATTAGACGCAGGGAATGGCTTCCAAGGGGCAGTTGTTACGCCGTATTACGATTCATTGCTTGTCAAAATTTCAACATGGGGTATGACGTTTGCCGAAGCCGCTGCTAAAATGGATCGAAACTTACGTGAATTCCGTATTCGTGGCGTAAAAACAAATATTCCGTTTTTAGGGAATGTCGTGCTTCATGACAAATTTTTAACAGGTAAATTTGACACAAGCTTTATTGATACGACACCAGAATTATTTGAGTTTCATGAGCGAAAAGACCGTGGAACAAAACTATTAAACTATATCGGTAATGTCACATTAAACGGATTTCCAGGTGTTGAAAAACGGTCGAAGCCAATTTTTGTACAACCTGAAAAGCCAAAAGTGGACATATTGATTCCACCGTTAAGTGGGACAAAGCAAATTTTAGATTCGCGGGGTGCGGATGGTTTAGTAAAGTGGATTAAAGAACAAGAAGATGTATTATTAACGGATACAACATTCCGTGATGCGCACCAATCATTATTAGCAACACGTATTCGTTCGCAAGATATGTTCCAAATTGCGGATGAAACGGCGCGACTTATGCATAATTACTTTTCACTTGAAATGTGGGGCGGGGCTACATTTGATGTCGCGTATCGCTTCTTAAAAGAAAATCCGTGGCATCGCTTAGAAAAATTACGTAAGCAAATGCCAAATGTGCTGTTCCAAATGTTATTGCGCGGCGCAAATGCGGTCGGTTATACAAACTATCCGGATAATTTAATTCGTGAATTTATTCAAGAGTCGGCTTCATCAGGCATTGATGTATTCCGTATTTTCGACTCGTTAAACTGGATTAAAGGGATGGAAGTAGCGATCGATGAAGTACGTAATAGTGGGAAAATAGCGGAAGCCTCTATTTGTTACACTGGGGATATTTTGGATGACACGCGTTCGAAATATACCGTGCAATATTACAAAGACATGGCACGTGAACTAGAGTCGACAGGTGCTCATATTTTAGCGATCAAAGATATGGCAGGGTTGTTGAAACCACAGGCAGCTTACCGATTAATTTCGGAATTAAAAGAAGCAACAAGCTTACCAATTCATTTGCACACGCATGATACGAGTGGGAATGGAATTTATGTATACGCAAAAGCAATTGAAGCGGGTGTAGATATTATTGATACAGCATTAGGCTCTATGGCTGGCTTAACATCACAACCAAGTGCGAACTCATTGTACTATGCAATGAAAGGTTCGGATCGTACTGTACGTGCAGATATTGAAAGTTTAGAAAAGCTTTCTTATTACTGGGAAGATGTTCGTAAATATTACGTAGACTTTGAAAGTGGGATGAATGCACCACACTCTGAAGTTTATGTACATGAAATGCCAGGTGGTCAATACAGTAATTTGCAGCAACAAGCGAAGGCGGTTGGGCTAGGGGATCGCTGGGATGAAGTAAAAACAATGTATTCGACAGTGAACTTAATGTTTGGCGATATTGTTAAAGTAACACCATCATCGAAGGTTGTCGGTGATATGGCTTTATTTATGGTGCAAAATGATTTAACAGAAGATAATGTGTTAGAGCGCGGCGTTGCCATTGATTTCCCAGAGTCTGTTATTGAATTTTTCCAAGGTTATTTAGGACAGCCACATGGGGGGTTCCCAAAAGAGCTTCAGCAAGTGGTGTTAAAAGAACGTGAAGCGATTACAGTGCGACCAGGAGAGTTACTTGCGCCTGTCGATTTTGAAGTGCTATCCGTCGAGCTGGAAGGAAAATTAAAACGTACACCTTCGAAGCAAGAAATTTTAGCTTATGCCCTTTATCCGAAAGTGTTTGAACAATTTGTACAAGCATTCGATTTATTTGGTGATATTTCTGTATTGGATACGCCTACGTTTTTATACGGTTTGAAATTGGGCGAAGAAATTGAAGTAGAAATCGAAAAAGGGAAAACATTAATTATTAAACTCGTTTCAATTGGAGAGCCTCAGCATGATGGTACACGTGTCCTTTATTTTGAAATGAATGGTCAATCACGTGAGCTTGTCATTCAAGATTTAACTGTAGAAGTAGATGGTAGCATTGCTTTAAAAGCGGACCCTGCAAATCCGAACCAAATTGGTGCAACAATGCCAGGAACAGTATTAAAAGTTGTTGTTAACAAGGGGAGTACGGTAAAACGTGGGGACCATTTATTAATTACAGAGGCTATGAAAATGGAAACAACCGTTCAAGCACCGAAAGATGGTGTCGTAAAAGAAGTGTACGCATTAGCTGGTGACGCTATTTCAACAGGTGATCTATTAATTGAATTAGAGTAAGAATTCGAAGACAATCCTATTTGTAGGGTTGTCTTTTTTAGTTAAAACTTAAATGTATGATTTCTCCTTTAAATTAGGGTCAACACCAGAATCTGTTCTTACAATAAATTCGCGCGGTCTTGCAGCATGTTTCTGTTATGAAAACTAAATAAATTGAAGTGTTGCGCTAGTTTGGGATGGGGAATTTAGGGAAGTTCTTGTGAGGTGGTGAAATGGTCTAATGAAACGTTGCTTGTCTATTAACTGCCCTATTTTGTCTGTTAAATGCCGTGAAATAGATTATAAATTTGCAATTGTGAACTAAATTGTATAATGATAGAGGGGAAAGGTCTATTAAACTACGCAATTTGTCTATTACCTTAGAGTAAGTTCGGAATCCTTAAAAATGGAAGTTGATGTATGGGAAGAATCTTTCTAAGAATACGTCGCCTCCCATAGCAGCGACGCACTATATGCAGTAGGTTTCAGAAGTCCAAACTTTCATAGAGGCTGGCCTTGCACAAAGCACAAAGCTGTGTGACTCATGTGCTTAGCCAGCCTAAACAAGCATGCACTGTATTAGAATCCATATTAGAAAACATACTTCTGCAGAAGGTTTATTCAATTTATATAGTCCACCGGATATTTAGGTAAAGACCAAAAATAGAAACCAAAAAAATCTGACCCAACAAAAAGTGGGTCAGATTTTTTTCGTTATTTACTTCGAGATACAAGTAAAATCATATAACAAAGAAGTCCGAATAATAATGTAATTAATAATGAGTGCATTAATGCCACGAATAATTGTAATTTTAATAGTACAACAAGCATCCCTGCTAGCACTTGTAAAACGACAATGATAGCTGCGATGACCCAGCCCCAATAAATAACACGTTGTTGCTTGTAATTTTTCATAACATAAATTGTAATATATGCAATCCAAACTACTAATAATAATACAGCAAAACGATGTCCCATTTGCACCCATTCATACAAATTATATGGAATGGCGAATGGTTGATCATTTCGGCACAATGGCCAGTCAGGACAAACTAAACTTGCATCCGTATGGCGTACTAGCGCGCCTGAATAAACGACGACATATGAATATAAGGTAATGCTAATCGTATGTAATTTTAACTTTTTGCTCATAAAAATCTTATCTGCATTGAATTTTGTATCGACTTCAAATACGATTAATGTGAGCAATAATACAGCTGCAAACGAGATTAGCGAAATGCCGAAGTGTAACGCTAAAATAAAGTCACCTTGTCCCCATAAAACTTGTGCAGCCCCGATTAAAGCCTGCAAAATGAGGAAGAACATAGCCGTAATCCCTAAAAACTTCACTTCACGAATATGCCCTAAAGTGCGCCAAGTCCAAACTGTTAATACAAGAATGAAGATGGAAACAGAACCTGTCACAACGCGGTGCGAAAATTCAATTAAAACTTCCGTTGTTATTTCCTTAGGTATTAATGAACCGTTACAGTCAGGCCAATTTCGCCCACAGCCTAACCCGCTATCCGTTTTTGTAACGAGTGCACCACCTAAAAGAATGAGTAACATTCCAATTGTTGCTGCGACAGCAAACCATTTTAAATATTTACTATACTTGTGCTGCATAAAGTGAGCCACCTACTTTGATAATCAACATCGCTCAAAAAAAAAGCGTCTCTAGTTTTAGATAATAGCGAATAAATGGATAAAAGACAACTTCAATCATAAAATCTACCAAATTAGTAACCAGTTTTTCACAAATTGTTCATAAATTTGTCTCCTATCCTTCACAAATATTGTAAGAAAATGCATTACTATATATATGTTGATTTACATTTCTAAACGCTTCACTGGCATTTCGATGTGTGTTCGTCGAAATTTAACGAAACGTCTAGAAATCCGTTACAAATTTAGATATAGTTATGGTAGCGGAAAATGCTTACAAATTTGAAAGGAGAGGTAATGTATTGTAAGATTTTGTTATTACTCTGCTGAAATCCGAATCTAAATGCCAAAACTTTAATGAATGATCTTCTTGCACTCATAAGATTGGGATTTGTTCATTCAAACTTAATCACAACATTCAAAAGGATTTGGTATATTTTCTAAATACATTGACTTAAATGATTTCACGTACTTGTGCATTTATTTTTCATAGCGTGATCGATTCACGTTATGTCATGTTTAAGGTCAATAAAATAGAGGCAGATTAAAAGCATCCAAAATTTCAATACAAGTACTCTAATCAAAAAGTAAGTAGAATTGTTTTTAACGGCATAGTTCGCGGCCGACATGTGAGGACTAAAAGGATATTAATCTATGTAACATAGAACATAACCATAGTCCTGGTTACACATGAAAATACAGTAAAGAAAGAGGGGTTTATTAAGCTATGATGAAAGGGCTTAAAAAATGGCGTTTATTCTCGCTATTAACAGTAATGACAGTTTTCCTTTCAGCATGTGGTGAAGATTATATTTCTACACTTCGCCCAGCAGGTGCAGTAGGTAAAGAGCAGTTAAATCTTCTATTACTTACATCTATAATCATGTTCGCTGTAGTAATTGTAGTATCGGTTATCTATTTAGTTGCTTTCTTTAAGTTCCGCCGTTCAAGAACTGGCGAAAACCACATGCCAAAGCAAGTTGAAGGAAGTCACACACTTGAAGTGATTTGGACAGTCATTCCGATTATCTTATTATTAATCTTAGCTGTTCCAACGTTAAGCTCTACTTATAAATTTGCGGATGTTGCTGCAATGGATGAAGTAGATGAGAACGGAAATAAAACAGCGCTTACAGTAAATGTAACAGCAAAATTATATTGGTGGGAATTTGAGTATCCAGAGCAAGGTATTATTACTGCACAAGAATTAGTAGTACCAACTGATGAAAAAGTATACTTCAATTTAATCGCAACTGATGTAAAACACTCATTCTGGATTCCAGCTGTTGGTGGGAAAATGGACACGAACGTTGATGGAATTAACAAGTTCTACTTAGAGTTTGGTAAAGAATCAAAAGATTTAAATGAAGGTGAAGGCGTATTCTACGGTAAATGTGCTGAGTTATGTGGCCCTTCCCACGCATTAATGGATTTCAAAGTGAAAACACTTGATCGCCCAGCGTTCGATACTTGGGTAGCATCAATGCAAGCAACTGAAGGTAACACGGCGAGCGCAGAATCTGCTAACGTTGGTGAAGCAACATTTGCAAACTCATGTCTAGGCTGTCACGCAGTTTCGGCTGTTGCGGGTCCTGGTATGGGTCCAAACTTAAGTACATTTGGTGATCGTAACCGTTTAGCTGGTTTCATGGATCACACAGTTGAGGATACAACGGATTGGATTATGGATCCCGAGTATTACAAGCCAGGTAATACAATGACTGGTAAATACAACGTTACTGAAGAAGAAGCGAAAGCAATCGCTGAATACTTAATGACGTTATCTATTGAAAAATAATCAAATAATTAGATAGAAACTTTGAAGGAGGTTAATGTTGTGAGCTCTGTTACACAGAAAAAGGGCTTCGGGGCACATGTATGGGACTATTTAACAACGGTCGATCATAAGAAAATCGCCATTATGTATTTAGCTGCCGGTACATTGTTCTTCGCTATTGCAGGTTTTGAAGCGTTACTGATGCGTATTCAGTTAATGTTCCCTGAAAGTACGTTCATCTCTGCAGGCCTATTTAACGAACTATTAACTATGCATGGTACAACGATGCTATTCTTAGCAGCGACACCATTATTATTTGCATTTATGAATGCGATTGTACCGCTCCAAATTGGTGCGCGTGACGTTGCATTCCCATTCTTAAACTCGCTAGGATTTTGGTTGTTCTTTTTAGGTGCTATTTTCCTTCACCTATCATTCTTCCTAGGCGGAGCACCTGATGCAGGGTGGACATCATATGCATCCTTATCTTTATATTCACCAGGACATGGTATTGACTTCTATATTCTAGGTCTACAAATTTCTGGTGCAGGTACATTAATTTCTGGTATTAACTTCATCGTAACAATTATTACAATGCGTGCACCTGGTATGACGTTCATGCGTATGCCGTTATTTACTTGGACATCTTTAGTATCAAGTTCACTAATTTTATTTGCATTCCCTCCACTTACTGGTGGATTATTCTTAATGTTAGTTGACCGTATGTTCGGAGCAAACTTCTTCGATCATACAATGGGTGGTAACACAATTATTTGGGAGCACTTATTCTGGATTTTCGGTCACCCTGAAGTATACATTTTAGTATTACCAGCGTTTGGATTATTCTCTGAAATCATTCCAGTATTCGCTCGTAAACGTTTATTCGGATATTCTTCAATGGTATTCGCAACAATTTTAATCGGTTTCTTAGGGTTCATGGTATGGGCTCACCACATGTTCACAGTTGGTTTAGGTGCTACTGCGAACGCTATCTTCGCTGTTGCAACAATGGCGATTGCCGTTCCAACAGGTATGAAGGTATTCAACTGGATCTTAACGATTTGGGGTGGATCGATTAAAGTTACAGTACCAATGCTTTATGCACTTGGTTTCATCCCGTCATTCGTTGCGGGTGGTGTTACGGGGATCATGCAAGCAACGGCACCTCTTGACTACCAATTACACGATTCTTATTTCATCGTAGCTCATTTCCACTACGTAATTGTTGGTGGTATCGTAACTGCGTTATTTGGTTCAGCTCACTTCTACTGGCCGATTATGTTTAACCGTACGTTAAATCATAAATTAGGAGTACTTACTTTCTGGGTATTCTTCACTGGTTTCCATTTAACGTTCTTCTTACAGCACTTCTTAGGATTAATGGGTATGCCACGTCGTGTATTCACGTATATGGACGGCCAAGGATGGGATTTATTCAACTTCATATCAACGATCGGTGCCATGATGATGGGTGTTGGGGTTATTTTATTAGTAGTAGACGTATTATTATCGATTAAATCTGAACCAGTTAACCGTCGCGATTACTGGGGAGATGGTCGTTCACTTGAGTGGGCAATCGAAACTCCACTACCATTCTATAACTTTAAACAAACGCCACTTGTTCGTGGATACGATCCATATTGGATTGAAAAAGAAGAGGGTAATAAAGAAGGTATGGTATATGCTGAGCCACTAGGCGAAATTCACATGCCAAACAACTCGATTTTACCTTTAGTTATGTCAATTGGTACGTTCATCGCTGCATTCGGTGCGCTTTATAGTCCGTGGGGCGATCAAGTACAGGCAGGTACAGCGCCAGGTACTTCACCAGCAGTTTCATTAGCATTAATCATTGGTGGTTTAGGTTTAACAATTGCATGTATGATTATTCGTTCATTCAAAGATGACCTTGGTTTCCATGTAACAGTGAAGGAAATTGAAGCAATTGAAGCAGATTTAGCTCACTACCGTGCAACAGGTAAAAAAGGGGGTAGCAAGTAATGGATCTTAATCAAAAATTTACTCCACAAACTTGGCCAAAACACCCTGAACAAGCAACATTAGAAGGGAAAAACAAGATTGTAGGTCTTTGGATTTTCCTTGCTTCTGATACCGTTTTATTCGCAAGTGTGTTTGCTACTTATATCGCACTAAAAGACCATGGTCCAGCGGGTATGACATTTGCTGCCAAAGATTTGTATGAGTTACCATTAGCGTTCATTATGACGATGTTACTTTTAACATCATCTTTAACTTCTGTGTATGCAATGTATCATATGAAGAATTATAACTATAGTGGCGTTCGTACTTGGATGGGAATTACAGTTCTTTTAGGTTTAGGATTCTTAGGTTTAGAAATTTATGAGTTCCAACACTATGTTCATATTGGTTTTGGTTATACTCAGTCAGCATTCTCTTCGGCGTTCTTTACCCTCGTTGGAATGCACGGGATACACGTTATCATTGGTTTAATTTGGATTTCTAGTTTAATCATCCGCAACAGCGGTCGTGGATTAAACTTATACAACGCACCGAAGTTCTTTGCGGCCTCTTTATACTGGCACTTCATCGACGTTGTATGGGTATTCATCTTTACAGTAGTATATCTGATGGGAGTGTTGGGATAATATGTCACACGAAACTCATTTCGAAGTACGTACTCAAGCGCAATACGAATATGACAGAGCGCATTCAAAAGCACATATGCGGAAGCAAGTAGTAAACTTTGCGATAATGATTTTCTTAACATTTATCGCGTTTTCTACAGTTGTAGCAGGCTTTCCAGCAACATATATTGTGCCGGTAGTTTTATTATTAGCTGGTATTCAAGTAGTATTACAACTTTATGCATTCATGCACTTAGAAGACCGTTCTACACATATGGTTGGTGTCATTGAGTTCTTTATTTGGAGTGGAGCCTTCCTTGCGTTCACGTTCTTTGTAGCGTTTACGACAATTATTTGGTGGGGCTAATCATTCAGAAAAAACCGTTCTTAGCATAAGCTAGGGACGGTTTTTGTATTAGACTTTTTATAAGAAGCCCTTTTTGAAAACTTATACCTAATGAATTTCAATTTAAGCAATACATAAAATACATGTTTGAATTCAACCAATTGTCATAGTTATTCCATTGAAGTTAAAGAATAGGCAATCTATAATAAAGTAACTGATGTTTAAAGGAGCATGATTATATGCCAATTAGTATATTTGGTTTCCAAGCTTTATGGAGCCCATACTTAATCGGAATTATCGTTTTTTTGACCGTAGTCTATTTTTTAGTAACGATTACATGGAGGAAAGATTTTAAAGTAAGCGAACCATTAAAGAAGAGTGAGGCAATTTACTTCATTCTTGGTATGATTGTGCTGTATATTATAAAAGGCTCGCCAATTGATTTACTAGGTCATATTATGTTTACAATGCATATGGCACAGATGGCCATACTATTACTTTTAGTACCGATATTCGTTATTAGAGGTATTCCTTGGTGGGTTTGGAAAGTAGTAGTGGAAGCGCCTGTTATACGGACAATCGTTAAAATCTTTACAAGACCATTAGTGGGTATTTTAGGTTTCACTGGTTTATTCTCGATTTATCATTTACCTTTAATCTTTGATGCCATTAAATTGAACGAGACGTTTCATGGCGTTTTCACGATGATTTTATTTATTTCCGCACTGTTTATGTATTGGCCTTTACTAAATGAGGTCGATGGTCAGCATGAAATGAAAAATATCCATAAGCTTGGCTATATTGCATCGAATGCGGTATTAATTACACCGGCATGTGCGTTGATCATTTTTGCTTCAAGTCCAATGTATCTTACATACAGTGATAGTGCGATGTGGTTAAAGGCGATGGAATTATGTGTGCCATCATCAACACTTTCAGGTCTTTCTTTATCAGGACCAGAATTATTCTCGAATATGGACTTATTATCAGACCAACAAGTGGGTGGCGTGTTAATGAAGATTATTCAAGAAATTATTTTTGGTGTATTATTGTTCCGTATTTTCCGTAAATGGTGGGATACAGAGCGTACTAGTCAAAAGGAAATTACAGAAAATGCTTTAAAGGAATTCCAAAATCGAACACGATATCAATAGCAAATTCAGATCGTATTCATTGGAATTTTACTTTATGTAGATTGGGGAATTTAGAATGGGCGTACCTATGTTACCGACAATTAGTACATTCTTCATCGTTGTTAGTGCAGTATTAGTAGCGATTGGTTGGGTATTAATTGCACAAAGAAAAATTGAGGCACATAAAAAGGTAATGATGGCAGCAGGTGTATCAGCACTTACTTTCTTTATTATTTATGTTTCACGAACTGTTTTCATTGGCAATACAGCGTTTGGTGGACCAGATGAATTAAAAGGATACTATACATTCTTCTTAGTTTTCCATATTACGTTGGCGACAGTTGGAGCTGTATTTGGATTGACAAGTTTATTATCAGGATTTAAAAATAACTTAAAATTACACCGTCGAATCGGTCCAATTACAAGTATTATTTGGTTCTTTGTTGCAATTACAGGTGTACTAGTTTATTTACTTTTATATGTGATTTATGAAGGTGGAGAAACGACATCGGTAATTAAAGCAATTTTAGGTTTTTAGATGAAAGAAGGCTTCCTATTTTAATGTAGGGAGCCTTTTATGTATATTTTAAAGAGTAGTAAAATAATTAAACATATAAAAAAAGCTGGATAATGTACCAGCTTTTTTAGGTGTATTAAATTCCGTATGCAGAAAGTTCATTACGAACATTAGATAATACTGTTTCGCATTCTTTTACAAGATGTGCGGGGAACACTTCGTCAGTATACTCTACACCGTGTGGGTAGTAGTATTTACCGATAGCTGGTTTGTTAATGTTTAACATTGCATTATGAGCTCCTACATCACCAGTTACGGCATTGCAGAAAACGCGTAAATAAAAACGACCTTCACGTACATCGAAACAACGGTCAAATGTCATACGATCATAATCCCATGCGCCATGGCATTCTAAACCGAATTTGCCCATTACTGTAGATAAAACTTCTTGATCAACTTTTACTTCTTCAAGTTGTGTGTTTTCAAAATACATCTAGATATCCTCCTTTTGCATATCGTACATAAATATACGCTCAAATTTAATAATAGAGCAAAATGGTAATTCTTGCAATGACAACATTGTGTCATAGTGTCTACAATTGGTATAATTATGAGGAGGAAGTTGCACTTAAGGAGGGGCACATGAAAGCGCTATTTCGTATTTTAATTGTTGCAACATTTTTGGGGATGGTTTATTATTATTCGGATTTTGATACTACAACGACAGAATTATTAGAAGGACCTAATCAAATTACACAACCAGTATCCAATGTACTACATGAAAATCTAGATGGGGATGAATTACCAAGACCGACAACCGGTATTTCTACGTATATTGGAAAATCTAGCGAAGAAATAGTGAAACGGTACGGAAAACCAAATCGAGTGGATGTTTCTGCATTTGGCTATGAATGGTGGGTCTATCAGTTAAACGGTCATACATTAATGGTCGGAGTTGATCATGAGATGGTAACTCAAGTGTATACAAATGATTTGAATTATAATATAGCACCATATCAAATTGGTCAATCATTGGATGATGTATATCGTATGACCATTTTTGAACAAGAAGTATCTGTTGAAATTGCAGAAAATATATATATGTTCGCGATGAATGAAAAGGATATGCAGAATCGAATTTTAGTAAAGTATGAAGATGTTTTTGCACAATTATACATAGATGAAGAAAAACAGCAGCTGGATGGCATTCGATTTTTGGATGGAAAAACATTAGTACTGCATAAGCCTTATGAAATGCAATTTGCTGGAGAGCTGTTAGAAGCAAGTACACCGTCTAGTTTCAAACAAATCGAAATTAATTTAGCAAACGGCAAGCAATTAACGGAACTTGTCAATTCTTACCGTCAGAAAAATGATTTGCCTATTTTACAGTACATGGGGCAGTTAGCGACAGTTGCCGGGGATCGCAGTGAAAAGATGTTTTTGGAAAAGATGATAACGCATGAAAAGATAACAGATTCATTAACAGAACG
This sequence comes from Solibacillus sp. R5-41, assembly GCF_002736105.1. Taxonomy (NCBI): domain Bacteria; kingdom Bacillati; phylum Bacillota; class Bacilli; order Caryophanales; family Caryophanaceae; genus Solibacillus; species Solibacillus sp. R5-41. Next base: position 836,044 of record NZ_CP024123.1, read on the forward strand.
TCTCGATATGCATGAAATCGTCTATCAGGGTTCGGGAGAAAATATTGCAACCAATTATGTAGATGCAATCGAAGTCGTACATGGTTGGATTAATTCAAAAGAACATCGAGATTTAATTTTAAATGACCAATTTAATCAAATTGGATCTGGGGCATTTGTGGATTATTATACACAAATTTATATTAGTACACCAGAAGACGCCCACCTCAATTGAAGGTGAGATGAAGAGTCTTAGTCAAAATATGCGCTTGCCTATATTAAGTAAAAAAATCTTCTGCAGAAGTAAGTTTTCTAATACGGATTCGAATAAAGTGCGTGCTTGTTTTGGCTTGAAAATCCACTTGTTTCGAGAACCATCTCGAAACAAGTTAGCTGGAGCCGTGTCCGCGGAAAGTGTCTGGACTGGAGTGGAAATCAATCGCCTTGTTATGGAAAATTTCTAAAAGAAAGGAATTCTTTAATATTCAATTTATATAGCAATAAAATTAACGTTTATCTAATGTGGTGAACGTTTTTTTGTGTCGTTTTTACATTCGTTTCATATAGTAAATGGAGGAGTGTGGGCGTGCAACTAGCAGAACTAGTAAAAGATTGGCCTTGCACAGTGAAGGGTTCTATTCGAACAGAAATTAATCACGTTGAAGATGATGCAAGAAGAGTAAAATCGGGCGATTTATTTATCGCGCGAAAAGGAAAACATTATCATGGACTAACATTTTTGGATGAGGCAATGGAAAACGGTGCGGTAGCGATTGCCGTTGAAGATGAAATGCAGTTTGATTCATTGAAGCTTCCTATTCCCATCATATGGGTGCCCAATTGTTTAAGTTTTTTAGCTTTTGCTAGCGCCAAATTATATGGGTTTCCTTCCGAAGCGTTAACCGTCATTGCTGTAACAGGAACAAATGGGAAAACGACGGTAACACATTTCATCGGGCAACTATTAAATAAATTGCAACATCGGGTTATGGTCATTGGAACAAACGGGGTATTTATCGACGGTGAAAAATGTTATCAAGAATTGGAGTCATTAACAACGTTACAAGCAAAACATTTACAATTTTTATTATCGAAAGCGTTAGAACAAAAAATTGATTATGTTGTATTAGAAGCTTCGTCAATGGGTTTAGCCAACCATCGACTCGATTATTGTGATGTTGCATTAGGTGTATTTTTAAACGTTACAGAAGATCATATCGAGGATCATGGCAGTTTTGATGAGTATAAAAAATCCAAACAAATTTTAACAAAGCTTACGAAAAAAATCGTCATAAATAATGATGATGCTGTTTGTCGTTCCATTGGAATTATTGCGAAAAACAAAAAATATTATTTTGGAACAGGTAATAAAGTCGATGTTCATTTACAACTTTTATATGAAACGAACAATGTTTCGGTATGTTGTATTCAAGCTGATAGCGAAAAACATGTCGTGACACTGCCGATTATCGGTGAATATCAAAGAAATAATGTGCTTGCGGCGCTCTCAAGTCTTGTCATACTAGGACTCCCATTTCATAATCTTTGTCAGGCTGCACAATCTTTGTCATTACCTAAAGGAAGATTTGAACAAATTCCAAATCCACTTGGAATGGCCATTTATATTGATTACGCTCATACAGCAGACGCGATGAAAGGTATTTTGCAAACATTAAAAAAACATACGTCAAATAAATTAATTGTTGTTTTTAGTTGTGGTGGAGATAGAGATCAAGCGAAACGACCGAAAATGGGCATGGTTGCTTCGGCTTTTGCAGATTACATTATTTTAACGACAGATAACTCGAGAGGGGAATCTCCCCAAAAAATTAATGAACAAATAAAAAAGGGATTTTCATCTTTGCAACAATTTGAAAGCGTGTTAGATCGGCAACAGGCCATTGAAAAGGCAATCAAAATGGCACAGCAAGGGGATACAGTTGTTATTTTAGGGAAAGGTCATGAGCAAACGCAACAGATTGGAAAGCAAACTACGCACTTCTCTGATAAAGAATGTGTGGAACGGATTTTAAAGCAGTTGGAAGTTTCGTGAATCTATTTTGAAGAGATGTTTCGCTTTATTTCCTTATTTTTTCTGTTATGATTAAGTGATAGATTGGGGGAATATACAATGCTCATGACTTCTGAATGGGTTTTCATTTTAGATGAGGTCGATGAATTAAGTGCGATGATTCTTTCCTCTGAGCAGGCTCAAAAACTTCGCCAAGCGTATAAGGCTGTTTATGAGGATATCGAACTTTCAGAAAGAATTAAGGCTTTCCAACGTATAAAAGATCAATACGAGGATGTACAGCGTTTTGGTAAGTACCATCCAGATTACAATATAATTATGAAACAAATACGAACAGAAAAACGCCATCTCGATTTAAACGAGCAAGTTGCGACATTAAAGCTAGCGGAAAATGATTATCAAGATTTACTCGATGAAATTAGTCTCATTATTGGGCATTCTGTTTCAGAAGCGGTAAAGGTACCTGTGAGTAATCCGTTTTTTGCAAGTTCGGGCTCTTCTTGTAGTACGGGCTGCGGAACGGGTGGCGGCTGTTCTTGTTCAGCATAATTTGATTCAGCAGGGGTTTAAATCCTAGCTGAATCAAATTAATGCCCCCAGCGGATGTCACAGATTTTTAGAGGAGTTTTTCGAGCAAGCTCGAAAAAAATCTGGACGTAATTACGCCGAGGTGTAATTGATTTTAGGGAAACAAATACGTCATTTGCGCATATTGCAGATGGCGTTTTTTGTATAGAGGGTATTTCGTTCAGCAAAATGTTGGTCGCTCAACTCGCCCTTGCAAAAATTCAAACCTAAGTTACGGTGTGAAATCTAAAAAAAGGTTACCCCTTCCGTTTTTTCGCAAGGGGTAACCTTCTATAGTTATTGCGTTACTTTTTGAATTAATAATTCTGCGATATCTGGTCGATTTGTCACGACACCAATAGCCCCTTGACGAACAACGCGGCTCATTGTCACTAAATCGTCAATTTCAGAATATAAAACAGGTACATTTAAATCTGCTAAAAATTTAATGAACTTTTGTGAGTCAAAGTTGAAAACACCAGATTTTAATGGTACCTGGAATAAATCAACCTTAGGATTGTAAAGATGCCCGAATTGACTTGTGTAGGCTGTAATCGCTTTTTTAATATCGGCTTCACCGGCACCTAATGCAATGCTGTTGCGTGCATAAAGGTTAAAGCGGTCAATTTGCTCGCTATGTGGGCTCGTCACAATAATTTGATTTTGGACAGCTAATTCTTCAATTAATCGCCATAATTTTGAAGGCATTAAGCTACCTTCATACGTATCAGGACTGTCTTGAATACTAATGATAAACAGTTTATCTGTATACGTCTCAAGCAATTCGCGAAGTGACACAATTGCGACGCTTTCTTCACGGTAAGGTTTGTTGCCTTCTAAGCATTCAAAATTGTACCCATTGTTTAATTGTTGTAGCTCTGTTAAAGTCATATCTTTTACATAGCCAGAGCTATTCGTAGTTCGATCTACTGTGGCATCATGAAAGGCGATAATTTCCTCATCCTTCGTGAGGCGGATGCAAATACTGAAGCCATCTACACCAAATGATACCGCTTTTTCAAATGCTTGTAATGAGTGTTCAGGAGCTAAACCAGCCCCGCCGTGATGGGCAATGACAACTGGACGTTCAAATTGTAGCGCCTCTTTTAATTCACGTTTTTGTGGTTTAGAAATCGCTTTTGATCCTGCCCAAGCAGCTGCACTTGCTGCAGCGATAGCAATTGCAATGTTCGTTTTTTTACCCATAATATCGTCCTCCTTTAACCGTAAATCATTCATTTTAATAATCTAAATTGGTGTAATAAAAATAGAGCGTACATGGTTGATTTAGCGCATGAGGCGTATCGTCACTCTACTGATTTCCATTATAACGGAAAATATACTGAGATGTCTAAACTCTGTTGCTATCAAATTGTACATTTGGTATTCTTTTATTGGATATGTAAGTAAAAAATTAGCGGAAATGCACATATGAAAAGACATCAACTTGCGTTATTTAGCGCAAGTTATGTTTTTCTAACTTGCTTCAGCAAAAGTCCCTCACTTCCATAAGTGGCAGGATGAATGCCGAGTATGCATTCCATTCAGTTGGGATTCAAACCCTGGCTGAATCAAGTTAAAGCCTCCGGCCGATTCCGGACGCAATTATACCGAGGCATAATTGATATAAGAAAAGAGGGATTTTACATGAACGAAAGACAAGGGCTGATTGTGTATGTGCATCAAATGAAGCATGCCAAATCATTACGAAAATATGGTCACGTGAACTTTATTTCGAGAAAGTTGAAATATGTAGTTATTTATTGTAACCGTGATGAAATCGAATCACTTAAAAATAAAATACAACGCCTTCCATTTGTGAAAGACGTTGTAGAATCGTATCGACCACTCCTAAAGACGGAATTTGAAAATTCAAAACCAGATAAAGCAAAGGAATATGATTATAAAGTCGGCCTTTGACTTGTTTGGGCAATAATCCACTTCTTCTTTCAGTGCGGATGGATGCCGACTATGAATTTAACTATCAGTGGGGTTCAGACCCCAGCTGAAATAGTAGAAATCAGGCTAAGAACGCCGCGTAGTGCGGCAACGCCTAAGTGACCAACGTCCTGTTGGCCCAAGCTTCCAGCGGATGTCACAGATTTTAAGTGGATTTTTTCGAGCAATCTCGAAAAAATATGGACGCAATTCCGCCAAGACAGAATTGATTTAGTGCATTGGTGGCAAATAGTGATTTAGCCGTAAAATTCCAATTAGGTATTGATAAAACTGATTTGTTTCCGAAAAAATAGATGAATGCTTTATTTCGAAAGTATTTTCTTGCTTGTTTGCGGTATGCACAACTTGCTGGAATATTTCGATCCGCTTCGAAGGTTTTTCTTCATTGAATGGAATCCCTTCGCGGCAAATATAAATCGGCATGAATTTGCTTTCACCAGATGGCTTAAACGCTACTGCAAGTGAAGCAACCATGCTACCATTATGATTAGCAGTGAAGATGAACGCGTTATGGATACGGTGCTCATTCGTTTGGATTAATTCGCAAAGCTCGAAAACATCGCCATAGCCTTGACCTAGTTCAATAAATTGTTGAATCATTAAGACACATCCTTTCTATACAATAGTATCATGATGCAGGAGGACAGGCACATGAAAATTGCCGTAAGTATTTTTTCGTTTTTAGTAGTATTAATAGGGACGATGCTATTTGTGCAGTATCAAGTCTATTCGGAACAAGTTGACACTGTTGATAAAGGCTATCATTATTCCCAGGAGATTGAAATTGTGTACCGTGGTGAAAGTTTAGATATTCGACAACATTTTAAAAACTTACCGACTGAGGAAATTGCGATTCAGTGGCCAAAAAATGCTGTAAATCCAAATTGTTTCCTTGAAAGTGAGCATAGCTGTTCACGTCTTAATGAAGACTCTATAAAATTTAAAGCGGGAGAAACGCGTGCGCAATCGATTTCGTATGTGATACCGCTTGAAAATGGTTTGCAATCAGGAAAGTTAATGAAAAATATTTTTGCCACATTAAATAATGGAGATGTTTTATTTTCGACTGTACATATTACAACGGATCACGATGTAGAGGGTCAATGGGTAACTGGTTTACCGCTAATTGGTGAGCAGCAATTATCCCACGTAAATTACTCGATGTTTAGTGGGAAAGGCCCTGTTAAAGATATTTTCTGGCAATCAGGAAATTTTGATTTACAAAAGCAAACAGATATACTTTCCGTTTATTCCCAAGAACCATTGCAAGCAGCATTTTATGACAAGCTTGAGCAAGTAAATTTCTTAAGTGAGGACCACTTAGCTGTTATTAATGGTTCGAATACGGATGGTCTAGAAGGCTATCGTATGCTGTTTTTACCTGATATCACGGTAGCAAAAGTGCAGCAAAAAGTCATTATTTCACAGCTTGAAACGAGTTATCAATTTGGCGATAGCCCACATTGGATTAAGGAACTTGTCGCATCCTACTTAACAGGCACTGTATTTGGAAGCGAAAAAACAAAAGAAGTGGCTTCAACAATGACGGCACAAATGACCGATCAACAATTAGAGGATTGGAATGAGCGTTTAATCGCGCTAGAAGGTGAAAAGATAAATGCAAAAGTTTTAGATGAACAACTGTCAGCCGTACTCGGAGCTTCAACAAATTTCGTTACAATGAATGCTGCATCTAAATCATTTTATCCTTTTTTATATATTGACTCACGAGAGATTTTTGTCAATTTGCATGAACAAAAGGATATCCATGTTATTTTAAAAGATGGCGAAGTGTTATATGCTGCTGATGCGCTATTAAATGCGATTGGCTATCAAGTTGAAATTGGGGAAAATGGATATTATGTGAAGAGTGAAACACGTGCATTCCGTTTCCCAAGCGAGCCCGGCTTTTATGTATTCAATCAACGACGGTATAACACCGTTTCTACACCGGTTAAAATCATTGCGGATCAATATTATATTGAAGAATCATGGCTACAACGATTATTTTTAATTGAATTAACAAAATCGGATAATCGCATCACGATTAAAACATCTGAAGAATTATAACGATGATAGAGAAAGTTTGGTGAAAATATGCGTGTTGTCGCAGGAGAACGAAAAGGAATGCCGCTAAAAGCAATTACTGGCAATACAACAAGACCAACAACCGACAAAATAAAGGAGTCCATTTTCAATATAATCGGACCGTTTTTTGACGGTGGGATTGCAGTGGATTTATTTGCGGGTAGTGGTGGTTTAGGGATTGAAACTTTAAGCCGTGGTGCGGACCGTGCACTATTTATTGAAAAAGATAGCCGCGCCTTCCAAACTTTGCAGGAAAATATTAATAAATGTCGCTATGAGCAAGTATCCGAATTATTTCGTGCAGACGCAATGCGTGCGGTTAAAGCGTTGTTAAAAAGAGATATTGCGATTGATTATTTATTTGTAGATCCGCCCTATCATAAAAGTGAATATTATGATTTAGTGGATGCCCTAGTACAAGGGGGGAAATTAGCTACTAATGCAATCATCCTTTGTGAGCATTCAAGAGAGGTAACACTACCTGACAGCTATGGACCGTTTAAGCTTACGCGTCAAGAAACATATGGAAGTACGATTATCTCGATTTATCGTGACCTAGGGGAAGAGGGAGAAACGATTGACTGATAAAATAGCAGTAGTACCGGGGAGCTTTGACCCGATAACGAAGGGACATTTAGATATTATCCGACGAGCTGCGGATGTATTTGATGTTGTATATGTAGCTGTTTTAAATAATTCATCGAAGCAAGCATTATTTTCCATTGAGGAACGCATCGAATTAATTGCAGAAGTAACGAAAGATTTAGCAAATATTCGTATCGAAACTTCATCGGGTTTACTGATTGATTATGCACGTGAAAAAAATGCAAAAGCAATTGTACGTGGGTTACGTGCTGTTTCAGATTTTGAATACGAAATGCAAATTACATCAATGAACCGAGTGCTTGATGAAAATATTGAAACATTTTTCATCATGTCAAAAAATCAATATTCTTTTTTAAGCTCAAGCATCGTAAAAGAAGTAGCAAAATACGGCGGAAATATTGGCGAATTAGTTCCAGCAGCTGTAGAAAAAGCACTTAAAGAAAAATTTGATTAATTAAAACGACAAGACCAAAATAAATGGTCTTGTCGTTTTTTTTTATTAGAAAATTGAACCTCAAAGGAAAATTAGGAAGAACAATATCGGGATGACTATACTGTATAATAATCGAATCCAAATATAAGGACGAATCGCAATTTTTGCAGAACGGGCAATGACAATTACTTGCAAATGAATACTTAAACTTTGTGTTGTTAATAGTGCGACAGTCGCAAGGAGCAATGTATTTCCAGTAAGAACATTGTGCAATAAAAATAAACCATTCGTCATTTCAAGTAAGCCAGCAACCGCTAAATGAAAGTATTCAGGTAAAGTTTTGAACAATGAATCCGTACTATGTAAAAACACACTATATACAGTTGTGAAAAAAACGATTGTTGCTGCTACGATAAGAACGGTTGGCACACTATCTTTAATACTATTTGTAAAGGGTTCGGTATCCTTTTTAAAAGGCTGGGCAGTAAAATTTGCTTTCGGAAGATAAAAATAAGAAAGGGTTAATATAATCAAAGAAAAAGCATGGACTAACAGTAAATAGTTCCAAGCAATCGTAGTGGATTGAAATAAGTCATGTCCAACGAAACCAAAAACAAATAACGGGCTTGGACTATGACAAATACCGAGTAAATAAGCGGCTTGTTTTGGTGTGAGCTGCCCTTGTTTTGAAAGATGGGCAATCGTAGCGGCACCGGTTGGAAAGCCACCAACAGCACTGATGAGGTATGTTTTAAAAAATAAGAAATAGGAAGCCGTTTTTGCTGGCTGTGCGGTTAATCGAATAAACCAATTCGTTAATATTAAGTAAGGTAATAAATATGGAAATAATGCTTCCATGAACAAAGCAACGCCTAAATCGGCACCTTCATGAGCAACTTGAGGAAACATCAATAATAAAACGATAAGGGAAATGCATAAAATGATTGTCCAAATGGCGGTTTTCATCCTCTTCATTTTTTGTCATTCTTTTGTCCAAGTGCTACACTTGATTATATGCGAATACAAAATAGAATAGTCGTACAAAGATGGTGGGGGCGAGTTATTATATGAATAAGTTAACGAAAGTTTTATTAGGTTTGTTCGTCATTATTTTTGGGGTGCTGTCATTTTATCGCCTCGATTATTACGTAACAAAACCAGGTGGCACGTATAATATTGCAGACTTTATTTCCGTTCAAAAAGGAGATGTAGACGATGTAGGGACTTTTAATATGACAACCGTTTCAATGGGACGTGCAACTCCGATTACTTATGCGCTTGCACATGTGTTGGATTTTTATGATGTTATTAAAATGACCGATGTCCGCCAAGAAGAAGAGGATGATGAAGAATATAATTTACGACAATTAAAATACATGACGGATTCACAATTCAACGCGACTTATGTTGCTTTTAATCGAGCGGGATTAGACTACCGTATCACGTACAAAGGTTTATATGTTTTAAATGTCATTTCTGGTGGTGCGGCAGAGGGAATATTAAAGCCAGGCGACGAAATTGTGGAGGCAGATGGCAAGCGGATTGAAAGTTTAAAAGAATTTTTTGAAATAATTAAACCGAAAACAAAAGGTGATGAAGTTCAGCTTGTTGTAAAGCGCGCGAATAAATTAATTGATGAGAAGCTTACAATCAAAGAAATTCCAGGAACAGAAGGACGTTACGGAATTGGCATTACGTATTCAGAGAGTAAATCGATTAAAACAGACCCTAAAGTAACGGTTAAAACAGAGGATATAGGGGGGCCGTCAGCAGGCCTAATGTTTACACTTGAATTACTAAACCAATTACTCGAGGAGGACTTAACGAAGGGCTACAAAATTGCAGGTACAGGTGAGATGCATGAAGATGGGCAAGTGGGACGAATCGGTGGGATCGAAAAAAAGGTCGTAACGGCTGATAAAGAAGGTATGGAGATTTTCTTTGCACCAGACGATGACATAACAGAAGCGATGCTTGAGCGTAACCCAACCATCGTTTCAAATTATAAGAAGGCTCAGGAAACTGCAGAACAGATTGGGACAAAAATGAAAATTGTCCCAGTGAAAACAATTGATGATGCTTTGCAGTATTTAGAGAAGCTAGAGCCCAAAAATTAAAAACGGATAGGCGGAGATTGATAATCTTCGTCTATTTTTTTGTTTGAAAATTGTTCAATGCCCAAACGATACATTTGTGTAGCCTTTAAATCAAGCTCCAAAATAGGGTCGGAAACAGCAGCAACACGGCTGATGAGAGGTAAGGATAACGATTTTTTTATTGTTGAAATATAGCGCTGGCCATTCGCGCTCATGCCTAAAATGCGCAAATAAGAAGGCTCAGTATGCGAGTGTAATTGCTCTTTTGTTATACCTGTATAAATATGTGTAATCATTCGCTGTAAGCGGGCCCAAGTGTAACGCTTTGATTTAAGTGCATTCATAAATTCACTATAAGTGCCACTTTGGGCAGCATGTTTGATTAATGAGTTTTGCAAACCTTCCGCAACATCTGCATATTGGAGTAACTGTGCAGGTGTATGACGTAAAATTGCATATTTTACGAGCGGCCAAAAGTTTTCCCATGATGCAAATTGTTGATGATTTTGCTGCCATTGTACTAATTGCTGAAAGCTAGCAGTCGGAAGGAATTGCGAAATATCCTCTAATGAATCCCCGCTAAATAATGCTTTTCGAATTCCTGTTGCACTTGCAATTTCTTTATGAACATCAATGGAATCATGATAGCCCGCAGCAATTCTTTGGATTGTTGTAGGTACCATCGGGCTGTTTATTTGTTGGATTGCCTCCACATAGTGAAGGCCCAAAATATTGTTCGGTTGCGCTAAATCGATGTATGAATTGGGATGTTGTTGTTTAAGCTGTTCATAAGCGAAAAACAGCGCTTGTGGATAGCTTTTACCAAGTTGAATATGCTCTTTAATTGTGTGGTTGTACTGTGTCCGATTGTTTTCAATTAAATGATAGCTATTTAAAAAGGGCTCGATGCTGCCTTGTTCACTTCCAAATGCCAATGTGGTGCATTGAATCGCATGAAGTAATTTTACAGCACCAGCAGCAAACTGATTCGCCTGTGCTGTACTAAAAATATATGGGAGCTCAATAACAACATCAACACCACTCGCCAATGCCATTTTTGTGCGATGCCACTTGTCAACGAGTGCTGGCTCTCCACGTTGAAGAAATTGTCCGCTCATTACTGCGACAGCCACATCTGAATTTGTTGTACGCTTTGCTTCTTGTACATGATGTAAATGTCCATTGTGAAAAGGGTTGTACTCTACGACAATTCCGACGGCTTGCATAAACATCCTCCTTACGATAAAATAAGTTGTTATTAATACAAATAATCATCCAAAAGGGTGATTGCTTTTTTTCAAATTTATACAATTCATATTGATTATAAGCGTGAATTGAATGAGTGACAAGAAATTATCTTGACATCTATTTTTGTTCACTATATAATCAACAGTGTTGTCTCGAGGTGATTAACGAATGAAATGGTCAATTCATCAATTATCTAAGTATCGTAAAGAGGGAATGCCACTTGATACAAATGTACAATTGGATAACCTAGAAATCCGAAACTCAGATATTCGTAACGTTTCACCCGTTCATGTAAAAGGGCTATGTACTTTTGGTGCATCGCAAATGACTTGTCAACTAACGATTAGCGCTACATTGACGCTTCCATGTGCGCGCACGTGGGAAGATGTTGAATATCCCGTGAATATTGAAACAGTTGAAATTTTCAGCTGGGTTGATAAGGAACAACGCGGGGATGTTTTTAGCGATATTCATTTTATAGATGGAGACGTTATTGACATGAAGCCAGTTCTTGAAGAATTAATTCTTCTTGAAGTACCGATGCAAGTATTCAAAGAGAATACCGAAGGACAAGTGCAAAGTGGTAAAAACTGGTCCTATTCAACGGATGAAGAAGTAGAGTTAGCGAAAAAAGTTGACGAACCAAAATTGGATCCAAGACTGGCTGCTTTAGCTAAGTATTTTGATCAAACAGATAAATAGATAATCTGTAAGGAGGTGCCATCAATGGCTGTACCATTTAGAAGAACTTCTAAAACTGCAAAAAGAAAGCGTCGTACGCATTTCAAATTATCATTACCTGGTATGGTAGCTTGCCCAAACTGTGGAGAAGCTAAATTATCTCACCATGTTTGCAAAGCTTGCGGACAATACAAGGGTAAAGAAGTAGTAGCGAAATAATTCAGTATTTACGCTATATAAAGGCTAGATGAGAGACCATGGCTCTCGTCTAGTCTTTTTTCTCGTTGTATTATGCTCATTCAAAACCAAATTAATTAATGCATTGTCAAAATAAAAAGTCTACATTACTATAATATTATGTGGGTTTTCTTGGTAGATAGGAATTATTTTATTTCAGGGGAAGCTGCATAGGGGAAAATAGGGATTCAATTTTGATGACAAATGATAATAAGGGGGATGGGGAAATGGATTATTTAATTGAAAATAAAGATGGAATTTTAACATTTACAATAAATCGTGAAGAAAAGCGTAACGCAATTAATTATGCCGTTATGGATGGGTTAAAGGAAGTCATTACATACATTAAAGAACACCAAAATGTTCGTTTTTTAGTTATAACAGGGGCTGGTGAGAAGTCGTTTTGCTCGGGGGGCGATTTATCAGAGTTCCACTCGCTTGAAACGGAAGAGCAAGCTTTTGGTATGTTGAGTAAAATGGGGAATATTTTATATGATCTAGCCACATTACCAGTACCGACAATCGCGCTTATTAATGGTACTGCGGTTGGCGGTGGCTGTGAGATTGCAACGGCATGTGATTTCCGAATTATGGCGTCACATGCAAAGGCTGGATTTATTCAAGGGTCGTTAGCGATTACTTCTGGATGGGGTGGGGGAACTTATTTATTTGAACGCGGGCTAAGGCATGACCGTGCGCTAAAAATGCTCGTGGATGCTAAAGCATATGATGCCCAAACGTTATATGAAATTGGTTGGGCAATGCGCGTCTATATTGAAGGGACAAAGGAACAAGCGCTTGCTGATTTTATTGAACATATGGCAAAAATTCACCCTTCAGTACACCAAGCGTATAAAGAAATTGAACTTCGAAAATGGCGTGAACGTAATATGTATGAACGCGTTATGGAAGAGATTCATTTGTGCGCGAAATTATGGGAATCCGAAGCGCATCATGAAGCGGTAAATAACTTCTTAAATAAATCCAAATAAAAATGATGGAACGTCTCTTAATTTATAACCAAATTAAGAGGCGTTTTTCTCTCGCTTTTTATTCTATTTCAACCATCCTCGCATATAGTAGTAAAAAATGTGAGGTGGTTTAACATGGAACAAAAGAGAAGAAAAGATCAATGGACAGCTATGGATGACGAAAAATTAGCGGAAATTGTCATTCAGGCGGTGCAAAATGGCCGAACGCAGCTAGAAGCATTTGAGCAAGCGGCGCGTGAATTAAATCGAACGAAGCAAGCTTGTGGGTTTCGATGGAATAAAACTTTAAGATTACAGTACGGGCAAGTATTAAATAGTGTTCGTAAGCGCCCGAAACAATTGATGCGCAGTCATTTAAAACTAGCGTTATCCAGTTTTGAGGAATTAACGGAAGCTTATAATGAGCTGGAAATTAAACATACCGAGTTACAATCTGAATATGAAAAAGTATTAAAGTGGGTACAGCAAGGTGTTAATTTAGTTGGAGATAAGAAATGAAAATTACGTGAATGCTGATTTTAGTAGAAAATAACTTATTTTTCGAGAAAATAGACGAAATTATTTGAATTTAAATTTAATGGTAGCTTACAATAGAAGTAGAAGCATAGTGTTTTCTTTGTAAATAACAAAGTATCACTTGCTTATCTACATAAGTAGGGGCATCATCTTGTGTTATTCAAAGAGAGAGATGTCATTCTAAGGAAAATATCTACTAAGGGGGCATTTTAAAATGGCAGAAGTTAAAGCACAAATGGCGGGAACAGTTTTTGAGGTAAGTGTTAAAGAAGGGGACGGCGTAACGAAGGGGCAAACATTAATTATTTTGGAATCAATGAAAATGGAAATTCCGCATGATGCTGAAGGGGACGGAACAGTAACGAAAATTCGCGTCGTTGAAGGCGATTTTGTTGAAGAAAATGATGTACTTGTGGAACTAGCATAAATGCAAAGGGGAGAAATACGTGACGCAGCAAACGTACAATACACATTTACAGCAGAAAATTGATTCAATCTATGCGGGTGGACATTCGAAATATCATGACAAATTGAAAGAAACAAATAAATTATTTGTTCGTGATCGATTAAAGCTTTTATTTGACGATGGTAAATATGAAGAAGATGGTAGATTTGCAAACTGTGAGGCAGGCGATTTACCAGCGGATGGTGTTGTGACGGCTATTGGACAAATTGATGGTCAAACGGTTTGTGTAATGGCGAATGATTCGACGATAAAAGCTGGTTCATGGGGTTCTAGAACTGTTGAGAAAATTATCCGTATTCAAGAAAAGGCTGAAAAACTTCAAGTACCGATTCTTTATTTAGTCGATTCGGCGGGGGCACGTATTACAGATCAACTCGAAATGTTTCCGGGAAGGCGAGGGGCGGGGCGGATTTTCCATAATCAAGTTCGCATGAGTGGCGTAGTCCCGCAAATTTGTATTTTATTTGGCCCTTCAGCAGCCGGTGGCGCTTATATTCCAGCATTTTGCGATATTGTTATTATGGTAGAAGGCAATGCATCGATGTACTTAGGTTCCCCTCGAATGGCGGAGAAAGTGATTGGTGAAAAGGTAACGCTAGAAGAAATGGGTGGCGCGCGTATGCACTGCACAGTAAGCGGCTGTGGAGATGTTCTTGCTGATAATGAAGAACAAGCGATTGAAGAGGCACGCCGGTACATTGGGTACTTTCCAGCGAACTTTTCAGAATATCCGCCACTTGTTGAAATGAAGCCGCCAAAAAGTGGGGAAGCATTGGAAGAAATCATTCCTGAAAATCAAAATGCACCGTTTGATATGTATGATTGCATCGATCGATTAATTGATGAAAATAGTTTTTTTGAAATAAAGAAGCTATTCGCACCGGAGTTAATTACAGGGCTTGCGCGCATAGATGGTCAAGTAGTTGGTATTATTGCGAATCAACCGAAAATAAAAGGTGGCGTGTTGTTTATTGATTCTGCTGATAAGGCAGCGAAGTTTATTACATTATGTGATGCATTTTCAATCCCGCTATTATTTTTAGCGGATGTCCCTGGTTTTATGATTGGGACGAAGGTTGAGCGCGGAGGTATTATCCGTCATGGTGCAAAATTTATTTCCGCTATGAGTTCGGCTACTGTACCAAAAATTTCTGTCATTGTCCGTAAAGCATACGGAGCGGGCTTATATGCGATGTGTGGTCCGGCATTTGAACCGGATGTGGTCATAGCTCTTCCTACAGCGCAAATTGCTGTCATGGGACCTGAGGCGGCTGTAAATGCTGTTTACTCAAATAAAATTGAAGCGATTGAAGATCCGAAAGAACGCATGCAATTTGTGAAGCAAAAAATAGCAGAATATAAAGAAGAAATTGATTTGTATAAGCTGGCATCAGAAATGGTTATTGATGAAATTATTGCACCAAATCAACTTCGAGAAACATTGATTCAACGTTTTAATTACTATAATTCAAAGCAAATGACTCTTCCATATCGAAAACATCCAGTCTATCCAGTATAATATTGTTAGCTGAAGGTCTGTCTTGGAGGCAGACCTTTTTAATTCGAGCGAATATGGGGGGATCCTGTATGAAAATTGAAATTATTGGTGCTGGTGCAGTAGGTTTGTTAGTGGCGAGCTTTTTGGCGGAAAAGCAGGCGAGTGTCAAATTGATTACACGAACAGAGCAACAAGCCGTGCAACTAAAAGTAAATAACTTAATGCGAACAAATTGTGATGGGACGACATCTGTTTTCCCGATTGATGCAGCAGCTAGTTTAAGTGGTGATGCCGATATAATAGTCATTGCGGTAAAATACGGTCAATTACAGGATGTTTTTAAACAGTTGCAAACAGTGAAGCCGACCACACCTATTTTATTTTTGCAAAATGGCTTAGCGCATTATGACGAAGCTCTTCGGTTGCCGTTTCATCAAATTGCTTTTTGCTCGGTTCAATTTGGTGCGCAAAAAATAAATGAATATCATGTTGCGCATAAAGGGATTGGTCCGATGAAAATAGCTGTTGCTAAGGGAGAAAAAATTTTCTTTTCCCACTTGGGAGCCTATTCATCCGAGCGTTTTCTAATCGTGTTTGAAGGAGATGCGGAAGCGATGTTGCTAGAAAAAGCGTGGTTAAATTGTTTTATAAATCCTTTAACAGCTATTTTACAAGTTCCAAATGGGCAACTGATTCAACGAATAGATGCTTTTCAACTGTTAAAAAAATTATATAATGAAATGATAATGGCTTTTCCGCAATTTGCAGAAAACTTCCATTTTGAACAAGTGGTCGCGCTTTGCGAACGAACGGCCGAAAATACATCTTCTATGCTGGCGGATGTATTAGCAGGTAGGGAAACGGAAATTGAAACGATTGTCGGAGCAATTATTAAAAAGGCGCATATTGATAATAAGCAATTACCGATTTTGCAAACGCTTTATTTGCTTGTAAAAGCGTTAGAGGAGAGTGGTGAAAGAATGTGATACATTTTTTGCAATACATAATAGCAACAATCATTTTATGTCCACTTCTTGCATTTCTTATCGTATTTGTAAGTTGTCGAAAAATGAGAATGGAACAACATAAGGTGATTGGTTTAGCGGCGGATGTCACGACAATTATATTGTTTTTTTCTGTCCCAGTTGCCATTCAAGCGCTATGGGAGTTATCGTTATTTATCCCGATATACTTACTGGCGCTATCGATTGCCGTTATTTTTACATATATTGATTGGAAAAAGAAAAAAGAAATACAAGTGATGCTATTGTTAAAGAAAATTTGGCGTGCCTATTTTTTATTATTAGGAACGAGTTATTTCTTTGTCTGGGTCATTGGTTTAGTGCACTCAGTTACGATATACATGGTAGTTATATAAACATTGAAGTTTGAATAAGCATTTTCTTTCCACTACACGGGTAGAACGTATAGAATAAAGATGGCAGCATAAAATGAAAAAACGAAATTGAAATTATATAATAATATGCAATCGAGTAGAGGGAAGTAGAGGAGATTTACAATGAAGCTGGAACAAATACAATCCCCAGTGAATACGAAATTAGTAACGGATTATTGGTCTGAAAATGCGGATATCCATTCGTTTTTTGAATACAAATACAACGAACAATCTTTTATTGATCGGGCAAATTATTTGCAAAATAATATATATCGTTCAAAAGAGCTCACGGAAATTATTCGTAGCTTTATGGAAAAGTACGGAGTTCATGAAAAAACAAACAAACATCTTCTAGAGCTTGAACACGGTGCAATGGTAATCGTAGGAGGGCAACAGTCAGGGCTTTTAACGGGTCCGCTTTATTCGATTCATAAAGCGATTTCTGTTATTTTATTGGCACAAGAGCAACGTGAAAAGCTAAACGAACCAGTCGTTCCAATGTTTTGGATTGCTGGTGAGGATCATGACATTGAAGAAATTAATCATACGTATACAATTTTGGATGCGGAAGTTAAAAAGCGTGGGTATAGCGAACGCTCGAAGCTTAAAACGATGGCATCAACGACAAAATTAAATCCAGAAGCAATCGAACAATTTGTTAAAACTGTGTTTCAAGATTTTGGTGAAACGGAATACACGGAGCAATTAATGGCAGTTGTTTTAGCTCATGCAAAAAGTAGTGATACGTTTACAGATTTCTTTACTGTATTAATGAATGATTTATTTAAAAATCACGGGTTACTATTATTAGATGCTACTTATGCGCCTTTCCGAAAATACGAGCAACGCTATTTTAAAGAGCTCATTGAAAACAATGAAAAAATTGCAGCGCAAGTAGTCGAGCAAGAAAAGAAATTAGCGCAAGCAGGTTATTCAATGCCGATAGGTGCAACTGAAAATAATGCGAACCTCTTTTTCGTAAAAGAGGGGGAACGTTTTTTACTAGAACGAAAAAATGGGCATTTTAGTAATGCACTTGCACAGGTGAAGCTGACTGAAGTGCAGCTACTGCATCTGGCGGAGGATTGTCCTGAAGTGTTAAGTAATAATGTTGTCACGCGTCCATTAATGCAGGAAATGGCGATTCCGGTATTAGCATTTGTTGGTGGACCGGGTGAATTGGCGTATTGGGCAACATTAAAGCCTGCGTTCACAACATTACAATTACAAATGCCTATTTTTGCGCCTCGTTTGAATTTGACAATCGTGACGAGACAAGTGCAACAAATTCTTGAACAGCAACAATTGACTGTGGCACAGGTCTTCGCTGGGCAAGCAGAAGAGAAGTTGTTGCAATTTATTGCTGAAATACAAGATCAAGAAGCACAGCAGCTGATTGGGCGAATGAATGAACAGTTAATGGGGCAATATGAAGCGTTGTCTGAGTACTTACAAGATAAAAATTATCATGTTGAAAAGTTGCTTGAAAAAAATAAGGCGTATCATGATCGACAATTCCGCTATTTGCAAGCGAAAATTTCGGAGCAAGTATTGCAAAAGCATGACGCAGTAATTCGCCAATATAAAACGTTGCTATTGGAACTTTTTCCTAATGGTAGTTATCAAGAGCGTATTTATAATCCGTATCAATATATCAATGCATATGGTTTATCGTTTGTTGATGATTTACTTCAGTTGCCGATGAATCTGTCAGAACAACATCAAATCATATCAATTTAACTTTTTCAGTGGAAGTTTCTAAACTCTACTAGACGATGAATTGAATGTGGTTTTTAAGTTACTATTTAGCGAGTTTTAAAAAAATGCTGAAATAGTGAAAAGCAAACTAAGAACGCTATATCCTGTGGCAACGCCTGAATTGACCAACATCGTGTTGGTCCAAATCCCCGGCCGATTCTGGACGTAATTATGCCTAGGTATAATTGATTGCGAGAGAGTTATCTTTTAACAAAGATAACTCTTTTTTTACAACTTTTTACACAGAACATATGTATGAGAATATGCCTATTTTCGTAATTTGCAATATACTGCGCTTTAAGTACTGAAAATGGTGGAGGAAAGTGGGGGGATGTGGTACATTATTTAGTAAAGTGGGGTGAGTAGCATGTTCATGGGAGAATACCAACATTCTATTGATTCTAAAGGCCGAATGATCGTTCCAGCAAAGTTCCGAGATATTCTTGGAGAAGGTTTTGTGATAACGCGAGGACTTGATCAATGTATTTTTGGATATCCTATGGAAGAATGGCGAAAACTCGAAGAAAAATTAAAAGATTTACCGATGACTAAAAAAGATGCTCGTGCATTTGCTCGATTCTTCTTTTCTGGTGCAACAGAGGTTGAAATAGACAAGCAAGGTCGAATTAACATTCCATCCACACTCGTACAATTCGCGAATCTTGAAAAAGACTGCGTCATTGTAGGCGTATCGAGTAAAATAGAAATTTGGGCAAAAGAAGCTTGGAATAAATACTTTGATGAATCGGCTGAATCCTTTAATGAAATTGCAGAAAATTTAATTGGCTTTGATTTTTAAATTAAAGCGTAAGAGGAGCTTCAAGTTATGTTCGATCACACAACTGTATTATTGAAAGAAACTGTTGATGGACTGAACATCAATCCGAATGGTATTTATGTGGATTGTACTTTAGGCGGTGCAGGTCATAGTGAATACTTAGTTAAACAGTTATCATCACAAGGTCGATTAATTTGTTTCGACCAAGACACAACAGCAATAGAAAATGCGAAAGTTCGATTAGCCGAGTATTTAGATCGTGTCACATTTGTACATGCTAATTTCCGATATTTAAAAGAAGAACTATTTAACCTAAACATTCATCAAGTCGATGGCATTTTATACGATTTAGGGGTTTCATCGCCACAATTAGATACGCCAGAACGTGGATTTAGTTATCACCATGATGCACCGCTTGATATGCGAATGGATCAAACAGCAGAGCTTTCTGCATACCATGTTGTGAATGAATGGTCGTATGAAAATTTGGTTCGTATTTTCTTCCGTTATGGAGAAGAAAAGTTTTCAAAGCAAGTGACGCGTAAGATTGAGCAAGCCAGAGCAATTGCGCCGATTGAGACAACTGGACAATTAGTTGAACTGATTAAAGATGGTATTCCAGCTCCAGCACGTAGAAAAGGTGGACATCCTGCTAAACGTATTTTCCAAGCGATTCGAATTGCCGTAAATGATGAATTGGGCGCGGCGGAAGATTCGTTAGTAGATGCGATTGATTTATTAGCGATTGGTGGCCGAATTAGCGTGATTACATTCCATTCTTTAGAGGATCGATTAACGAAAACACTATTTAAAGAGGGTTCGTCATTACCGGATTTACCTCCAGGGTTTCCCGTTATTCCAGATCATTTAAAGCCGGTACTTAAATTGGTGACAAGAAAACCAATTTTACCATCAAAAGAGGAGTTAGAAGCAAATAATCGTTCACGTTCAGCTAAATTACGCATTGCTGAAAAAATTAACGATAAAGGACGTGGGTAAAATATGGCATTACGGGCAAGACAACCATATATACAACAGCCAGTGCTACCTGAAACACATCAGCAGCAACAACCAGTCCAACCGAAAAAACATAAACCGGATTGGTTTTCAAAACGGGAAAAATTCTTATTTTTAATTTTTGCAGTGGTAATAGTTTCGTTTGCAGTATCTTTATTGCAAACACAAGGAGAAATCCAAACAGTTAGTATAGAAATTCAAAAAATTGAAAAAGACATTACTGAAATAAATAATAATAACGTAGATTTAAAAGTTCGTGTAAGTGAATTATCTACTCACGAACGTATTTGGGAAAAAGCGAAAGAACTCGGTTTAACACTCAATGAAAAAAATGTGAAAGTAGTGCCGGGGGAATGAACAAGAGAAAATTTCGTTACCAATTGGGAGCCTTTCTAATGTTGTTAATTTATGGAGGGCTCTTTTTACTGTTATATTGGCGTTTTGTATCCATTCAAGCGACCGGTGTTGTAAATGGACATGAGCTAGAAGCAGAGGCATTGTTAAAATACGAACGAAATTTCGTGTTATCAGCGGACCGAGGAAGAATTTTGGACCGTAATGACAATATTATTGCTGAAGATACGCTAAGTTATCGACTTGTCGCAGTGATTAAAGAATCTGCTTCGGAAAACCCGAAAAAACCACAGCATGTTGTGGATATAGCAGAAACAGCAAAAGCATTAGCCGAGTATATCCCGATGAGTGAGGATGAAATTTATAAAAAGTTATCTGCTGGTAAAGACAAAGACAAATATCAAGTAGAGTTTGGAACGGCTGGTCGGGGCATTAGCCATGAAACTAAAAATCAAATCGAGAGTCTTAATTTGCCTGGCATTTTGTTTTTTAGTGACAAAAAGCGTCATTATCCGAATGGTGAATTCGCATCGCATTTAATTGGGTATGCAACACGTGAAACGGATGAGGACGGCAATTCTGAAGTAGTCGGAAAAATGGGTTTAGAATTGAATTATGATGAACAATTAACGGGCACCGATGGCAGTTTACAATATCAAAAGGATGCTAGAAACTATTTATTGCCAAGCAGTGATAAAATTGTACAAGAAGCACAAGATGGCAATGATATTTATTTAACATTGGATAAAACAATTCAAAGTTTTCTAGATGATGCGATGTCGCGTGTCAATGATCAATACAATCCGCAATCGATGGTCGGTGTTGTTGCCAATCCAAAAACAGGTGAAATTTTAGCAATGTCACAACGACCTACATTTGATCCAGATACGCGAGTTGGATTGGAAACGAATTGGTTAAATGATGTTGTTGAAAACACAATTGAGCCAGGGTCGACATTTAAAGCGTTTACAGTTGCAGCTGCGGTGGATTCAGGGAATTGGCACCCGAATGCAAAGTATCAATCGGGTACGTATAAAGTTTATAAAGATACGATTCGAGATCATAATCAATACGGTTGGGGACCGATTACTTATTTAGAAGGTCTCCAACGATCATCCAATACAGCGATGACCAACCTGTTGGATATTATGGGCTGGGAAACATATGAAAAGTATTTAAAAGCTTTCGGATTTGGTCAAAAAACAGGAATTGACTTACCAGGGGAAGCAAGCGGTGTCATTAATTCACGCTACCCATTAGAAAAGTATACGACGACGTTTGGTCAAGGTTCGACAGTTACACCAATTCAGTTAATTCAAGGCATAACAGCAATTGCGAATGACGGGAAAATGATGCAGCCGTACGTCATTGATAAAATTGTTAACCCGAATACGGAAGAGGTTGTCTTACAGTCAAAGCCAACTGAAAAAGGTCAGCCGATTAAACCGGAATCTGCCAAAACCGTGCGAGAATTGCTTGCTTCAACCGTATATGGAGAAGCAGGGAATGCAAAGCGCTTCCAAATTGAAGGTTACGAGGTTGCAGGGAAAACAGGTACTGCACAAATGCCAAAAGCAAATGGACTTCCTGGTTATGACTGGGGTAAAAATGAATTCCTTTATTCGTTTTTAGGGATGGTACCAGTAGATGACCCGCAATTAGTCGTATATGTCGCAGTAGCAAAACCGAAGCTTGCTGCAACGGAAGCTGGTTCGGAACCGGTATCACAAGTATTTAATTCAGTTGCTTTAAACAGTTTGAAATACATGAATATTAACCCATCTGATGTTGCTGAAGTTCAGACGAAAACATTACCAAATCTTGTAGGGAATCATACGGATCAAGTAGTAGCAGAGTTAGAGGGAGACGGCTTAAAACCTATCATTATTGGAGAAGGCGGTCAAATTCTTGAACAATACCCGAAGGCCGATACGGTACTGACAAAAGACAGTATTGTTTTCTTGAAAACAGATGGAGTCATCACGCTTCCTACTTTTGAAAATTGGTCGTTACGAAATGTGCTTGTTTATAAAACGTTATCGAAACTCCCAATCGAAATAGTTGGAGAAGGTTATGTCGAAAGTCAAAGTGTTTCTCGTGGGACGATGATTATTGATAATTCACCAATTGTCGTAAAATTAAAAACGCCTCAAGAGCAATATTCGACACCACCTGAAGAAATAATAAAGGATGACGAATCTTTGCCGCAAGATTAGCTTGAATTTGAATAGAAAGTTACTTCAAGACATACTTTGTGTAAAGCGAGGTGTCATTATTGAAGTGGGTATCAAATAATTCAAAAAAACGATTAACATGGATCGCCATCGCATTTGTACTATTCGGCGTGGCGATTTTTGTTAAGTTGGTAAGCTTACAACTGGTTCAATATAACGAACTATCGACATTAGCGAAACAAAGTTGGGATCGGGAAATAACGTTTAAATCTGAGCGTGGGAAAATTGTAGATCGTAATGGAGAGGTTATTGTTTCAAATGAGCTTGCTCCGACCTTATATTTTATGCCTTCACAAAATAAAGATAAAGAACAAGTTGCCGATGCAATTGCTGATGTTCTTAATAAAGATCGAACGGCGATATTAAAAAAATTAGAGCAACGAATTTCAATAGTAAAAATTGCACCAGAGGGAAAGAATATTACGTATGAGCAAGCCGTCACGATTCAACAAAAGCAAATTCCAGGTTTATATACGGGTGTTGACTATGTAAGACATTACCCGAATGGGAATTTACTTGCTCGATTACTCGGTTTTACAGGTGTAGATAATCAAGGACTTGCAGGAATTGAATATGAGTACGATAAGTTACTTACTGGCTCAGATGCTGCTGTCCGATTATTCACAGACGCTAAAGGAATAGCGCTTGATCATGCGGATGATGAATGGAAAGATGGTAAAGAGGGCGCAACACTGCAGTTGACGGTTAATTTAGAAATACAAAAAAATGTTGAACGTGCATTATCAGAGGCGATGCTTAAAAATGATGCCGATCAAGCTTTGGCTATTGCGATGAATCCAAAAACCGGAGAAATATTAGCGCTTGCCTCGTACCCAACGTACGATCCGGCAAATTTTGCGGAAGTAGAGCCTGCTGTTTATAATCGGAATTTACCAGTTTTTATGTCCTATGAACCGGGTTCGACATTTAAAATTATTACATTAAGCGCGGCACTTGAAGAAGGCGTTGTAGATTTGGAGAAGGAGCATTTTTATGACCCTGGTTATACAATGGTAGAAGGGGCAAGATTACGCTGCTGGAACAGAAGTGGACATAAAGATCAAACATTCCTAGAAGTTGTACAAAACTCATGCAACCCTGGCTTCGTTGAACTAGGTCAACGAGTAGGTGCGACGAAATTATTAGAATATATTCATCGTTTTGGTTTTGGCAAAAAAACAGGCTCGAATATTGCAGGTGAATCTTCTGGTATTTTATTTTCAAAAGAAAACTTCGGTCCAGTTGAGCATGCAACAACCTCATTTGGTCAAGGTATATCTGTCACGCCAATTCAACAAATGCAAGCCGTTGCGGCAGTTATTAATGGGGGAACCTTATATCAGCCATATGTCATTTCAAAAGTGGTCGATCCAAACACGAATGAAGTCCTTATTCAAAATGAGCCGATTGTAAAGGATCAAGTAGTAAGTGAAAAGACATCAAGCATTGTTCGAGACGCTTTAGAGTCGGTAGTTGCAAATGGCTCTGGGCGACAAGCTTACCGCGATGGGTTAAGAATTGCAGGTAAAACTGGGACAGCACAAAAGGTTGAAAATGGGCGCTATAAAGATGGGGACTATATCGTATCTTTTATAGGGTTTGCACCAGCGAACGACCCTGAAATTCTAGTTTATGTGGCGATTGATCATCCGAAAAGCTCGCTGCAATTTGGAAGCGTAATCGCAGCTCCAGTTGTCGGGCAAATTATTGAAGATGCAGCGCCGATATTAAACATCGAGAAACAACAGGAGCAACTTGATCGGAAATATGTGTGGGGAGATAAGTTGACGACGCGCGTTACAAACTTTGTCGGACAATCACCAGAAAAAATTGTTACCTATTTGTATCCGTATAAAATTGAATGGCACGGTACGGGAAGTAAAGTTGTTGAACAAATACCAATTGCTAACAGCCTCATTCATGAAGATGATGTAATTCATTTATATTTAGACGATTAAATCGCAATTGGACCTATTAAAATCCATCTAAAACAACTATTATAGTGAATGATGTTTATACAGACAGAAGATTTAAAGGAGATTTATTATGACATTACCAATAACATTGACTATTCTAGCTTCCTCATTCCTTTTGACGGTCATTTTAACCCCAATTGGAATTCCACTGCTACGCAGGCTGAAGTTTGGTCAGAGTATACGTGAGGAAGGCCCGCAATCTCACATGAAAAAAGCGGGTACACCGACAATGGGTGGTCTCATTTTTTTACTAGCAATTATTGTAGCAACAACGATTGTTGCAACCCTATATGATTTATTTACAACACAGACAGTCGTACTATTACTTGTTTTAGTTGGATTTGGTGTAATTGGATTTTTAGATGATGGCTTAAAGGTTATTTTTAAACGAAATTTAGGATTAACATCACTACAAAAACTAATTGGGCAAATTGCAATTGCAGTAGCCGCCTTTTTACTATTACGATTAGGTGCATTTGAAACTTCGATTGGGCTACCTTATACAGACATTTCCATTGACTTAGGTATTTTCTATGTAGCCTTTTTAATTTTTTGGTTAGTAGGGTTTTCGAATGCAATCAATTTAACAGATGGGCTTGATGGCTTAGTATCGGGTACTGCATCTATTGCTTTTGCTGCGTTTGGAGTAATCGCATTATTTAATGAACAAGGCGATATAGCATTATTTTCCTTTTCTGTAACAGGGGCATTACTGGGCTTTTTAATTTTCAATGCAAACCCTGCAAGAGTGTTTATGGGAGATACTGGTTCGTTAGCACTTGGTGGTGCACTTGCTATGATTTCAGTTTTAGTGAAGCAAGAGCTGTTACTCCTTTTAATTGGTTTAGTTTTCGTAATTGAAACACTATCCGTTATTTTGCAAGTGGGGAGCTTTAAACTTCGGAAAAAACGTATTTTTAAAATGAGTCCAATTCATCACCATTTCGAGTTATCAGGATGGTCTGAATGGAAAGTAGTCATCGTATTTTGGTCAACAGGATTAGTCGTAGCATTACTAGCAGTATTAGCGGAGGCGTTATTATGATTGAATATACAGGTTTGCAGTCTAAGAAGATATTAGTGCTAGGTTTAGCGAAAAGTGGCGTAGCAGCTGCAGAATTGTTGCATGAGCTGGGTGCATTTGTAACGGTCAATGATGCAAAGCCATTTGATGCCAACTCAGAAGCACAGGATTTATTAACAAAAGGAATTACTGTTATTTGTGGTCGCCATCCAGAGGATTTATTGGATGAAGGATTTGAATTAGTTGTAAAAAATCCAGGTATTCCTTATTCAAATCCGATTGTAGCAGATGCCATACTACGTAATATACCGGTTATAACTGAAATGGAACTCGCATATTTAGTAAGTGAGGCACCGTTTATTGGTATTACAGGATCAAATGGTAAAACGACGACGACAACACTACTATTTGAAATGCTGCAACTTGGTCATTTACAACCACTTATTGCAGGGAATATCGGTACGGTTGCATGTAGTGTTGCCGCAGCAGCAACAGAGGATCAAGTGATTGTGACAGAACTTTCATCATTTCAATTAATGGGTACAAGTATGTTTAAACCACGTATTGCGATTTTAACGAATTTATATGAGGCGCATTTAGATTATCACGGCACATTTGAAGAATATGCAGAGGCAAAATTCGGTGTGACGCGCAATCAAACAACAGATGATTTCTTTATTTATAATGATGACCAAGAAATTGTTCGTCAATATGCGCAAAAATCGAACGCAACGCTCATCCCGTTTTCAACAAGGGGTAAAAAAGACAATGGAATTAGTGCGGATATGCAGAACATTTACTGGAATGGGGATGCAATCCTTGCTTGCAATGAAATCGTCTTACCTGGAGAGCATAATTTGCAAAATATTTTATGTGCAGTAGCAGCCGCACTTTTACAAGGGTGTCCGATAGAAGCAATTAAAAACGTACTTTCGACATTTGTAGGTGTTCGCCATCGAACGCAATTTGTTCGTGAATGGAATGGTCGAAAAATTTATAACGATTCCAAAGCAACGAATGTATTAGCAACGAAAAGTGCGTTATCAGCATTTGAACAGCCGATCGTCTTACTTGCAGGTGGTTTAGACCGCGGGCATTCATTTGAAGAGCTACGTGAAGAAATGAAGCATGTCAAAGCGGTCGTAGCATTTGGTGAAACAGCATTACGCTTTATTGAGTTCGCAAAATCTTGTGGAGTTACTACTGTCGTCAGAGCCATTGATGTGGAAGATGCGGTAGGATATGCAGCGAAATGTTCTGAGCAAGGAGATATTATTTTATTATCACCAGCGTGTGCAAGTTGGGACCAGCATGCGAGTTTTGAAATTCGAGGAGATTTATTTATCGATCGTGTCATGAAGCTTTCATAAAGAAAGGATAGTTACACTGTCACATCAATTCAAACAATGGTTTTTTAGTAGCGCTTTCATTTTATCGATCATTGGAATTGTGTTCATTTATTCCGCCGGTACGTACTGGAGTTCTGTACATTATATTGGACAAACACCGTTTTATATAAAGCAAGGTATCTATTTTGTAATAGCGGTTATTAGTTGTTTAGTGTTGATGAACATGAAAGTGTTACAAAAACCGAAAACTTGGGTGTTTTTTTATTGGGTATCCATTTTGTTATTAATCGCAGTATTAATACCTGGTATTGGTATTGTGCGAAATGGCTCTCAAAGTTGGATTGGCGTTGGTTCACTAACGGTTCAACCAGCAGAGCTTGCTAAAATAACGACTTTAATTTATTTAAGTATTCTTTTAGCAAATAGAAAAGCGGGACAGCGAATTGTGCAATGGAAACACTTTCTAGTTATTCTTCTCCCGTCTTTGTTAATAATGTTACAACCGGACTTTGGTGCAGTATTTATTTTAGTCGTGGCAGCGTTTCTATTACTTTTTATCGCGCAATACCCAGTCAAGCTGTACCTGTTCTTAATTTTAACAGGTATTATTGGCTTGGTAGCATTAATTGCCGCGGCTCCATATCGTTTAAAACGAATTGAAGCCTTTTTAAATCCCTGGGCGGATGCTTTAGGGAGTGGTTTCCAAGCGGTTCAATCTTTGCTCGCAATTGGCCCGGCCGGATTGTTTGGACATGGATTTTTAGAAAGTAGACAAAAATATTTATATTTACCTGAGCCACAAAATGACTTTATTTTTTCCATTATTTTAGAAGAGATAGGTTTGTTAGGTGGTATGGGACTGCTGCTTATTTTTGCGTGCTTTTTACTATTCGGATATAAATTGGCGTTATCTTGCAATAATCAACTCCATTTTTATGTCATCTGTGGATTAACGACAACGATTGCGATTCAAGCGTGTTTAAATATAGGGGTAGTGATAAATTTATTACCTGTTACCGGTGTTACATTGCCGTTCATTAGCTATGGTGGAACCTCACTATTAGTTGTATGGCTAACCGTATCGCTTATTTTAAACTTTTCAAAGGAATAAAATTTACATCAATTAGGTGAAAGAAAGGAGTAGTGATGATGGAAAAAGTAATAGATATAACTGAACGTGTACCTGCAATGCAAAAAAGGCGGAAACGGCGAACGAACCTTAAATTTGCATTTTTAACAACCATTTTCTTATTCATCATCCTATTACTTCTTTATTTTCAATCACCATACAGTGATATAAAGGAAGTTAATATTCAAGGTTCCAACTTAAAGGACGAGGATTATTATTTAAAACAATCAGGCTTAATTTTAAATGAGTCTATGTGGGGATTCAAAATTGAAGATATTGAAAAAGAAATTGCTAAAAATGAATGGATAAAATCAGTAGAAGTGGAGCGTCAATATATTAATACGGTACAAATTACCATTGAGGAATGGCATAAAGTTGCTTATATTTCTCAAGAAGGCGATTTTTATCCGATGTTAGAAAACGGAATAATTTTTAGCGAGTCAAGCGAAATGGTACCGGTTGACGCGCCCATTTTTTTGGATTTTGAAGATGAATCTTTGCGAAAAAAAATATTGAAGCAGCTCGCCCTATTGAAGCCTGAAGTATTGTCACTTATTTCTCAAATCAATGCAAATCCATTAGAAACGGATCCATATGCAATTACATTGTTTATGAATGATGGTTATGAAGTGCGTGCAGATGTCAATACTTTGGCTGAAAAACTTAATTATTATCCATCCATTATTGCACAAATTGAAAATGAAGATACCTTTGAAAAAGGTATTATTGATATTGAAGTCGGCTCTTATTATCGCCCATTCTCAGAGGAATATGCAATCGATATACCTGAATCTGAGGAAGGTGAAGATATAGAGGGGGATGAACAAGATGATGAACAACAATCAACCGACTAAAAAACCGTCTCCTTTTACTCGAAAATATTTAGCCTTATTAACGGTTTGTATTATTACAGGCTTTATTATTGGTTTTTCGTATAATCTATCGAAGGACAAGCGGACATTAAGCACAGCCTCGCACTATTATGAACAAGAAAATCACTATAGGGAAGAATTGATTGTGCAGCAAGAACGTAATAAGGAATTATCAGATGAACTGGTCGAATTAGAAGAAAAAATCCGTACCTATGAAAAAGAATATTCTTCAAACGAGGTTCAGTATGAAAGAAATATAAAAGAAGCCGAACAACTCCGCTTATTGTTAGGAATTCAATCTGGAGAAGGAAAGGGCATTAAAGTGACATTGCAAGATGCCGAATACAATCCTGGAAGTACAAATCCTAATGAGTACATCGTGCATGAAAGTCATATTTTTAAAGTACTGAATGAATTGAAAATCGCTGGTGCAGAAGCGATTGCTATCAACGGTCAACGCTTAAAAATGAATTCTTATATTAGCTGTAATGGTCCAGTTATCACAATTGATGGGAATCAGTACCCAGCGCCCTTCGTCATTGAAGCAGTTGGAAAACAAGAGGTTTTAATATCATCATTGGAGCTAACAGGTGGTGTATTTGATCAATTGCTAAATGAACGGGTTGTCGTGACGTTAGAAAAAAGTGATCTAATTCAAATGCAGTCTATAAATGAAGAAGGTTAGTACATCATTCGGAGGATAATGTGATGACGAAAAAAATGTACCGAAACATTACAATTATATCGTTCATCATTGGTTTTATGTTAGCTGTTCAATATAATACAGTACAAAA
This sequence comes from Solibacillus sp. R5-41, assembly GCF_002736105.1. Lineage (NCBI taxonomy): Bacteria > Bacillati > Bacillota > Bacilli > Caryophanales > Caryophanaceae > Solibacillus > Solibacillus sp. R5-41. The sequence goes on from NZ_CP024123.1 coordinate 866,123, forward strand.
TCCAACCGAACGAGATACAAGAGACATTTGGGAAATACGCCAAGAATTATCAGAGGAAAAAAAACGTCATTCAGAATTATTATCGTCATTAAGCATTTTGTCCAGTACAGTCAATAAATATGAGGACGCTGAATTTAATAATCCAGAACTTCTATTACAAGAGACAGTGGATGATTTGAAAAAACAGGCAGGTTTATTACCAATTAGTGGTCCAGGAGTTACACTAACGATTGAGCCCTCTCAAGAGTTAATCCAATTTGGTTTTGAATTGAAGCCAATTTCCCCTGATTTACTAATTCGATTAACAAATGATTTATATCGAAATAATGCCCAGGCGATAGAAATTGATGAAAAACGATTAACATACAATAGTGCAATCCGTGATATTAACGGTAAAACAACAATTAATAGTGAACCAATTAAAAAAGCGGATTTTGAAATAAATATTATTCTGCAAACATATGAGCAAGCTCAAAAATTATCCAATCATTTACTAGCATCATCCTTTCAAGATGAGTTTTTTATCGATAATTTAACGCTTACAGTCCATGATGCCAAACAAAATGTAAGAATTAATTCCACAGTTGAACTACAACATAGCAAATATTTAATTGAGAAGTAAAAGGGGATGTGAATATGTGGTTACCACTATTAGGATTAATTTTTGGTGTAGTGTTAGGTATTTTGACAGATATTCAAATTCCTTCTGTTTATGAAAATTACTTATCAATAGCGGTATTAGCAGCATTAGATACGATGTTTGGTGGGATTCGGGCACAATTACAACAAGTTTATGATGATAAAGTGTTCATTTCTGGTTTTTTCTTCAATATTTTATTAGCAGCAGGGTTAGCATTTTTAGGTGTATACATCGGTGTGGATCTATATTTAGCGGCAATATTTGCATTTGGTGTCCGTTTATTTCAGAATATTGCAGTCATCCGTCGTATACTATTAACAAAATTAGACAATAGACGAATGAAAAAAAGTGAAAACTCTTAAAATTAACGTTAAATTTTGATGACAAATTACTGTTTTACTTAGACAATCAAGTAAATTTACAATAGAATAAAAAATAGGAGTAATCGAAGGAGGTGCAACAAGTTGAATCATCAAGAAATATATGTTTCTCTAGATATTGGTTCGTCTTCAGTTAAGGTACTTATTGGAGAGATGAGTGATGATCAATTGCACGTAATAGGTGTAGGTCATGTAAAATCAACAGGTATCCGTAAAGGTGCAATTGTTGATATTGATGCTACCGTGCAGTCAATAAATAAAGCCGTCGAGCAAGCTGAAAGAATGACTGGCATCAAAATTGATGAGGTTGTACTTGGTGTACCAGCTAATCAAACATTTTTACAATCTGTAAAAGGGGTTGTAGCTGTAAATGGCGAAAATAGAGAGATTACAGATGACGACTTAGAACGTGTAATCGATTCTGCACAGGTGATGTCAATTCCACCTGAGCGTGAATTAGTCAATTTAATTCCAAAACAATTTATTGTCGATAATTTAGATGAGATAAAAGATCCGCGTGGAATGATTGGAATACGTCTAGAGATGGACGCAACGATGATTACGACTTCGAAAACACTTGTACATAATGTGCTTCGTTGTGTTGAGCGTGCAGGTTTACAAATTCGTGAAATTTATTTACAACCATTAGCGGCAGGTACATTTACGTTAACAGAAGATGAAAAAAATCAAGGGACTGCTTATATTGATTTAGGCGGGGGCTCTACAACGATTGCCTTATTCCAAGATGGACTTCTAAAAAGTACTGCCGTAATACCTGTCGGAGGCGAACATATTACAAAGGATTTATCCATCGTTTTAAAAACGCCAACAGAGCAAGCCGAAAAAATTAAAAAGCAATATGGACATGCCTTTTATGATGATGCATCTGACGAACAGTTATTTGAAGTACCAGTAGTAGGTACCGATGCAACAGACCAATATAGTCAACGTTACATTGCTGAAATTATAGGAGTTCGCTTAGAAGAATTATTTGAATTAGTTTTAGATGAATTAGCACAAATGGGAATACAAGATTTACCTGGAGGCGTAGTAATTTCCGGTGGCGTAGCCCAAATTGAAGGAATTGCTCAATTAGCCCGCCAAGTGATGCTTACACGTGTGCGCGTGTTTACACCAAATTATATTGGTGTTCGTGAACCTGGATTCACGACATCTGTTGGACTAATTCATTATGCAAATGCAGATGACAAGTTTTATGGTAGAAGTGCCAATAGCACTGTCCCTTCTTATGCGCCTTATCCTGCTCAAACAAATCCTTCTAAAAAACAAGCAAGTGCGTCGGAGAGAGTGGAAAGCGACAATAAAGTTGGAGTTATTGATCGCGCTAAAAACTTATTAAATAAATTTTTCGATTAATACGAAAATGGAAGTTGTCATAAATTAGGAGGAGAGACTATGTTAGAATTTGAAACAGGTATGGATCAACTAGCTGTCATTAAAGTAATTGGTGTAGGCGGCGGTGGTAACAATGCCGTAAATCGCATGATTGAGCATGGGGTTCAAGGTGTGGACTTCATCGCTGTTAATACAGATGCACAAGCTTTAAATTTGTCAAAAGCTGAATATAAATTACAAATTGGTGGGAAATTAACACGCGGTCTTGGTGCGGGTGCGAATCCTGAAGTTGGTAAGAAGGCAGCTGAAGAAAGTCGCGAACAACTTGAAGAAGTATTGCGCGGTGCCGATATGGTATTCGTAACAGCTGGTATGGGCGGCGGTACTGGTACTGGTGCAGCGCCAGTAATTGCGTCAATTGCACGTGATTTAGGCGCATTAACAGTCGGTGTTGTTACACGTCCATTCACATTTGAAGGACGAAAGCGTCAAACGCAAGCGATCGGTGGTATTTCATCGATGAAAGAAGCGGTAGATACGTTAATCGTCATTCCAAATGATAAACTTCTTCAAATCGTTGATAAATCGACACCGATGTTAGAAGCGTTCCGAGAAGCGGATAATGTTTTACGACAAGGTGTTCAAGGTATCTCAGATTTAATCGCAACGCCAGGTTTAATTAACCTTGACTTTGCCGATGTAAAAACGATTATGTCTGATAAAGGCTCTGCACTAATGGGAATTGGTATTGCGGCAGGTGAAAACCGTGCTGTTGAAGCAGCGAAAAAGGCGATTTCATCTCCACTTCTTGAAACGTCAATTGACGGAGCAAAAGGTGTGATTATGAATATTACAGGTGGCTCGAACTTAAGTTTATATGAAGTTCAAGAAGCAGCTGATATAGTTCAATTGGCTTCAGATGAAGAGGTTAATATGATCTTTGGTTCGGTAATTAATGATAATTTAAATGATGAAATTATCGTAACTGTTATCGCAACAGGCTTTTCGGATGACTTTAGCGCTCCAAATCCAACGCCAATTCGTCCAACTCTAGGTGCCCGTCAACAGGCGGCGTCTACACAGCCAGCACCACAGCAGCAAACGCAACAGCCGCGTGCGCAAGAGCATGTTCAACAAGAAATGCCACGTCAGCAAACGCAGCAAACGTATCAACAGGAAGAAACATTAGATATTCCTACATTTTTACGCAATCGAAATCGTAACCGATAATAGATTCATAATATAGAGGTTGTTCTAGTAGTCCATAAAAGTGACTACTAGAACAACCTCTTTTTTTTTCGTAATGAGATGATTCTATAAAAATTAGACAAAAGATTCTACTCTTTTGATGTAAGTTTACTATTATGGATTCTTATAAATTGTGTGCTTTGTGCAAAGCCAGCCTTTAAAAAGTATTGCTTCTGAATCTTTCTAGATTTATTGCGCTGCTACCGTGGGAGGCGGCGTTATCCTAATTAGATTTTCATCCTATTCCAATCAGCATGTATTGCAAGCACGTATGTATTACAAGGCAGATTTTTGTGTTGTACTAGTATTTCAATATTAGATTCGAACATATGAAAAGAACTTTATATCAGGAGGTAAATAATTAGGAGGTAGGTTGGTTGAAATTTAAACAGAAAGAGTTGATTGGAATGGAGGGAAGGCGAGTGTAGCTGACGGCTGTCGCCTTTCGCTACAGAGCGAAGCTTCCTACGGGAACAGCAACATAGGAACGAAGGTTAAAACCATCACGTCCTGTGACAACGCCTTCGTGACCAACTTCGTGTTGGCCCGAAAATCCACTTGTTTCGAGATGCATCTCGAAACAAGTTAGTTGGAGCCGTGCACGTGGAAAGCGTCCGTACCGCATTGGAAATCAACTCCCCTCCTTTATTGATGAATTTATTAATAGGGATTCTTTATTTCAATTTATATATATTTAGGTATGGCATCAAAATGTCGAAATAATTTAATTTGTCTGACATTATGTCTATAAAATTATGTTAATTCCTTCTATGATTTGACAAATTATGTATGAGTTCAATGATAGTCTTGGTTATAGGAGGAACAACAATACATGATAGGGGAACTCATCGTCTTATTTAACTTTTTTTTCAATATTATTTTACTTCGCTTTACACAAGCAGTGACTAGATATCCGATAAAGACATGGCGATTAATAAGTGGTGCTTTTTGCAGTGCCCTTATAGCTGTTGTTTTTTATGAATCAATCGTAATGACAATTGTTAGTTTTATTGTATTGATAGGAATTGCATTTTCATTTCGATGGAGCAGTTTTTTTGTTCAAGGTAGCTGGTTAATGATGGGAACATTTCTGGCAGGAGGCTTACTTAGTGCAGTTCAACCTTATTTACTTAAACATTCCATTTTTGCTTATATTTTGTTCTGTTTAGGCATAGCTTGTAGTAGTTTATTTTTGATGAAAAGAAGTTGGTTTAACAAATTACAACAAGTCGTCCAGCAACAATATGTTACAAACTGTGAGGTTGAGTTATTTGACCAAACGTTGAGGTTACTAGCCTATATCGATACTGGAAATGAATGTCTTGAACCGTTAAGTAGAGCACCTGTACATTTCATCTCTTTTAAAGCCGTTCACGAGCAATTAGAGCCTACTTTTGAAGCAAGCTTAGAAAAATGGTCGGAACATGATCCATTAGCTCTTGAAATGTTTTCTAAAGAACTTCGGAAAAATATCCGTATTGTTCCGCTAACAACTGTACAGAATAGCTCCGTTTTAGTCCCTGCGTTTCGAGCGCAAATAAAAATTAATGAGAAAATAGATAAAAATCATTATGTTATTTTTACAAAAAATGATGCTCGTTTCCCGCAAAAGGCTCAAATGATTGCACATGTATCTGTTCTTACAAATAGATAAAGGAGGATCAATATTGCTTCAAAAAATAAAAAATATATTATTAAACTTATTTAACAAGTATTTCAAAAAAGGGACATATTATATAGGAGGACATGATTCATTGCCTATTCCACTTACAAGAGAAGAAGAAGTTGTTGTTGTTGAAGCATTTATGAATGGTGACTTACATGCCAGAGATATGTTAATTGAGCGTAATTTGCGTTTAGTCGTTTATATAGCAAGAAGGTTTGATAATACTGCTACACCAATAGAAGATTTAATAAGTATCGGATCAATTGGCTTAATTAAGGCCATTGAAACATTTAATTTAGACAAAAACATCAAATTGGCGACGTATGCCTCCCGTTGTATTGAAAACGAAATTTTAATGCATCTACGAAAAACAAGCCGCATGAAGGGAGAGGTTTCGTTAGATGAGCCATTAAATTCTGATGCAGACGGTAATGAGTTGTTATTATCGGATATTTTAGGAACAGAAGAGCATATTATTACAATGGATGTTGAACGTAAGTTAGAAAGACAGCATATGTTTGGTGCGATTGATAAACTAACACCACGTGAAAAATATATTATGGAATGCCGCTTCGGTTTAAATGGAAAAGAGGAAATGACACAAAAAGAAGTGGCAGATCATTTAGGTATTTCACAATCTTATATTTCGCGTTTAGAGAAAAAAATCATTTTAGATTTACGTGAGCATTTAAATGAGCCAATTGCTTAAGTATGGTTAAAATTGGTGTGCATACAGTTTTTTATTCCGGACAAACTTAAACGAAAGAGAACAGTCTGGAAGGTGAGATTGAATGCGTACTAAAGTTGAATTATGCGGAGTCGACACTTCTACTTTACCCGTATTAAAGCATGAGGAAATGAAAAGTTTATTTATTCGTTTGCAACAAGGAGAAGACTATGTTCGTGAAGAATTAGTTATTTGTAATTTGCGTTTAGTTTTAAGTATCGTTGGGCGTTTTGCTTACCGAGGTGAGCAAGCGGATGATTTGTTCCAAGTTGGGTGTATTGGTCTTTTAAAAGCTATTGATAATTTTGACTTGAAGCATAATGTCCGCTTCTCAACATATGCAGTCCCAATGATTATTGGTGAGATTCGCCGCCATTTACGCGACCATCATTCTTTACGCGTGTCTAGGTCGCTACGTGATATCGCATATAAGGCAATGAAAGCGAAAGAAGCCTTTATTGCGGAATTTTTAGTGGAGCCAACGATTGAACAAATCGCAAAGGCAATCGAGATGAAAAAAGAGGATGTTTTGTTCGCATTAGATGCGATACAAGATCCAATGTCCTTACAAGAGCCGATTTATTCAGATGGCGGTGATGCCATTTACATGATAGATCAAATTAAGGATCAAGTAACGGAAGAACAATGGGTAGGAGCAATTTCCGTGCAGGAAAGCTTAAAAAAATTAGATGTAAGACAACAAATGATTGTAACAAAGCGCTTTTATTATGGGGAAACACAAACAGAAATTGCACAATCCTTAGGCATTTCACAAGCACAAATTTCAAGAATCGAAAAAAGTGCGATTGAATTGATGAAGCGTGATTATCGATGATAAATACAGGTGTGGCTGACAGCTTTGCCTATCGTTACAAACTACTTTTCCTACTGCAACAGACAAGTGGGTGAAGAGCCAAGATAAGGATCAAAATCAAGGGCAAAAAATCTAAACCTGTCATGTTTTGTGACAACACATTTGTGACCAACGTCGTGTTGGACAAAAAAATCCGCATGGTAAAGACACAACTCGGTCTATCTTGATCTTGTTGTGTTTTTTCTAATTAATTTCAACAAATAATTAATCTTTATGTTAAGCGGAAAAATTATGTGTATAAATATTTAATTCGACTAAGTAATTGAACGAAATGAAAGGATGGGGAAATGCGCTTTTCTTCTGTGCAGGAAAAGGAAATTATTGAGGCATCCAGTGGAAAGTTTATTGGATACATTGTGGACGCAGAGGTTTGTGAAAAGGAAGGAACTATTTTAGCCTTTATAATTTCTACACCAAAAAAGTTTTACCACCTATTTCAAGGGGAAGAGAGTACTAGAAAAGTCTCATTTAGTCATATACTCACAGTCGGAAAAGATGTTATTCTTGTAAAAACAAGCGAGGAATAGGTCGCGCTATTCATTGAAAATAATGATAGCCCTTGTTACAATAAAAGAAACTATTGTTGTAAAGTTGGGAAAAAAGTGACGAAAATAATAAATAATTTAGAACTAATTCAAAAACAAATAGAATATGCAAAGCAGCGAGCAAGCCAAATGCAAGAAGTTAAGATTATTGCCGTTACAAAAGAAGTGGATGTAGCACGTACCGAGGAAGCGATCGCAGCGGGTATAATACATTTAGGTGAAAATCGTCCAGAAGGCTTGGCACGAAAGTTAGAGTCGATTCATTCGGATGTCGAGTGGCACTATATTGGCTCTTTACAAACGCGTAAAGTAAAACAAGTTATTCAGCAAATTGATTATTTGCATTCTTTAGATCGCTTAAGTTTGGCCGAAGAAATAGAAAAGCGTGCAACAAATGTTGTGAAATGTTTTGTTCAGGTTAATGTCTCAGGTGAAGAGTCTAAGCAAGGATTAACGAAGGAGCAAGCTTTAGAGTTTTTAAAACAACTGCAACCGTTTACAAAAATTGAAGTCGTAGGATTAATGACAATGGCGCCTTATACAGCCGATGAGCATATAATTCGCCAAGTATTTCGTGAATTAAAACAGTTGCAACAGGTAGTTGTACAATTACGTTTACCGAATGTACCATGTACTGAACTGTCGATGGGCATGTCAAATGACTTTGAGATTGCAGTTGAAGAAGGTGCGACATTTGTGAGGATTGGAACAGCTCTTGTTGGCTAAGGAGGAAGTAAGATGAGCATAAAAAATATTTTCGACAAATTCTTTTATCTAGAAGATATAGAAGATGAACAAGCTCCAGGTCAAGCAGCCCAAATGCAACAACCTGTTCCCAAGCCTGTTTCATCACCAAAACAAGAACAGATGCCACAGCAGGTTATCCAAAATCGCATGAAAAAAGAGCGTAAAACCCAGCCCCAAATACGCAATAATGAAGTTGCTGTTCCAAATAATGTTGTAAGTTTGCAAGCTGCGACCTCTTCTAAAAACTCGAAGCTAGTTTTAGTAGAGCCGCGAGTTTATGCAGAAGCGCAAGATATTGCCGAGCAATTAAAAAATAAACGAGCGACTGTTGTTAATTTACAACGTATTGATAGAGACCAAGGGAAGCGAATAATCGATTTTTTAAGCGGAACAGTGTATGCTTTAGGTGGCGACATTCAGCGAATCGGAACAGATATTTTCCTATGTACTCCTGAAAATGTAGAAGTATCTGGAGAAATTTCGAATTTTGTGTTTGAGTAATATTTTAAGTAGAGAGGTATAGTAAACTATGATTTTTTCAATTGTATCAACAGCATTTCTCGTGTATCGATTTATGTTAATCGGGTACATACTTATGTCTTGGGTACCAGCGCTACAAGAATCAGCGGTTGGTAGATTCCTTGAGACAGCATGTGAACCGTATTTAGGATTTTTCCGTAAATTTATCCCACCAATTGGTATGATTGATATTTCGCCAATCGTTGGACTATTTGTACTTGTATTCATTGAACAAGGTGTATACAGCGTACTTGGATATTTACTCTAAGGTGTAATCCCTCTGCTACAATGTAGAGGGGTTCTTTTTGATATTACATAATTGACACGAGAGGGAAGGTGATTTTATGCAGCATTTAATTCAACATTTTCGGAAAGATGAGCAGCCATTTATCGAACAAGTAATCGGATGGCAACGTGAAGTTGAGGATCGTTATGCCCCGAAATTAACAGACTTCCTTGATCCAAGACAACGATTTATCGTGGAATCCATCATTCGTCAATCAGAGGACGTTCACGTTTTTACAGAAGGGCTCTTTGATCATGCCGAAAGACAGCGAATGCTAATCGCGCCTTCTTACTTCCAGGCAACGAAGGAAGATTTTCAAATGGCTTGTTATGCAGTCAATTACCCGTCTAAATTTGTTCAAATCAAACATCCAGATGTATTAGGTGCTTTGTTATCGATCGGATTAGACCGTAGTAAATTTGGCGATATTCGTCTCGCAGAAAATACGGTGCAATTTATAATGGCTATGGAAATTGCTGACTATGTTCGTGCAAATTTAACGGGTATCGGAAAAATTAAAGTGCATGTAGAGGAAATCCAAACAACGATGCTATTACTTCAAATTGAAGAGCAATGGGTGGAGAGCTCATATACTGTTTCTTCCATGCGTTTAGATGTTGTATTGGCAACGGTGGCAAATATATCGCGCCAAAAATCACAAAATTTAATCGGTGCTGGTAAAGTGAAAGTAAACTGGACTGTTCGAGAAGCGACTTCTTTTGAATTACAAGAAGGTGATATTATTTCTGCTCGAGGCTTCGGAAGAGTGAAAATAATTATGACAGAAGGGCGAACGAAAAAAGACAAAATACGATTACAAATAGGTCGTTTAGAGCAAAAAGTATAAATTTCCAGTTTTATTTCCGGAAATTTGATGTTATTCAGTATAGAAACGATTATAATAAATTTTAAATACATTCGTGCAAAGGAGAGTCGAACGATATGCCATTATCACCTCTTGATATACATAATAAAGAATTTACGCGTGGATTCCGTGGTTATGCAGAAGACGAGGTAAATGAATTTTTAGATCAGATTATTAAAGATTATGAGATTCTTTTGCGAGAAAAGAAAGAATTAGAAGAAAAAGTGAAATCCATGGCAGACCAAATGAACCATTATAGTTCACTAGAAGAAACATTACAAAAGTCAATCGTCGTAGCTCAAGAGGCTGCTGATGAAGTCCGCCGTAACTCTCAAAAAGAATCTAAATTGATTGTAAAAGAAGCGGAAAAAAATGCGGATCGTATTGTAAATGATGCGATGGCAAAAGCGCGTAAAGTTACGATTGAAATAGATGAATTAAAGAAACAATCGAAAGTTTTCCGCAATCGTTTTAAAATGCTCGTTGAAGCGCAACTAGACTTATTGAATACGGATGATTGGGAGCATTTACTTGAATATGATGTAGGTCTTACAGAAATCCAAGAGCATAACCGTCCAGAAGCTTCTGATGAAATGCTAAAAGAAGGAAAATTAACGTATTAATGAATTGTGCTTGACATTCCGACAGTGCTTTTCATATACTGAAAAATAACTAATAGGATGCAAATTGCAACTAGGGCAAAGACGGAGACAGTATGTTTAGATTTGTGGTGAAGCGATTCGAGGAAGGTGAAAGCTCGAACGAAGCAAGCTAAACGGAAAATCACTCCTGAGCTAAATAGCCGAAAGTCTTTTAAGTAGGTTATTTCGTTTTACACGACGTTACAGTGTCTAATGAGGCAATCTTATGTATTGCAAAATTAGGGTGGTACCACGAGAGTAATGCTCCTCGTCCCTTTTCGGAGGGATGAGGGGCTTTTTTGTAGGTAATTATAGGTATTTACTTGACCTTAAGGCGTATCACCAAACTATAAGGGTGGCAATGCGCTAGAAATGTAAGTTGATTGGAATGAAGGAGAGGCGAGTGTAGCTGACGGTTGACGCCTTTCGCTACAGAGCAAAGCTTCCTGCGGGAACAGCACGAGCGAAAAATCCAATTATTTCGAGATTCCTCTCGAAATAAGTTAGTTGGAGCCGTGCCCACGGAAAGCGTCCTTACCGGAGTGGAAATTAACCCCTAGTTGCAGTGGTTATCTAAATTTTACATCTAAATTATTTAGGAGGCTTTTGAAATGGTAGAGTATAAAAACACGTTATTAATGCCAAAAACAGATTTCCCGATGCGCGGTGGCTTGCCGACGAAAGAACCACAAATTCAAGCACAGTGGGATGCAATGGATATTAACAAACTAGTAAAAGAACGTACGGAAGGCCGCCCACACTTCGTATTACACGATGGCCCTCCTTATGCAAACGGTGATATTCATACAGGTCACGCGTTAAATAAAGTAATTAAAGATATGATTAACCGTCAAAAATCTATGACAGGTTATCATGTTGATTATATTCCAGGCTGGGATACACATGGTTTACCAATCGAGCAAGCTTTAACAAATAAAGGTGTTAAGCGCAAAGAGATGTCAGTAGCGGAGTTCCGTGAGCTTTGTGAAAAATATGCATATGAGCAAGTAGCTAACCAAAGTACACAATTCCAACGTTTAGGCGTACGCGGTGACTGGGCAAATCCTTACATTACGTTAAAACCAGAATTTGAAGCACGTCAAATTGAAGTATTCGGTAAAATGGCGGAAAAAGGCTATATTTACAAAGGCTTAAAACCTGTTTACTGGTCACCATCTTCAGAATCAGCTTTAGCTGAAGCAGAAATCGAATATAAAGATGTTGAGTCGTATTCAATTTATGTAGCATTTGGCATTAAAGATGCGAAAAATGTCGTGCCAGCAGATGCTAAATTTGTTATTTGGACAACAACACCTTGGACAATTCCTGCGAACTTAGGTATTTCAGTAAATCCTGAATTCACATACGTAGTTGTAGAAGCAAATGGTTCAAAATATATTGTAACGAAAGATTTACTTGCAAATTTATCAACTACTTTTGGTTGGGAAGATGTGCAAATTGTTCAAGAAGTAAAAGGGCAAGAACTAGATATGCTTGTTGCGGAGCACCCAATTTACAAGCGTGATTCATTAGTAATGGTAGGCGATCATGTTACTGCTGAAGCAGGCACGGGTTGTGTTCATACAGCGCCTGGACACGGTGAGGACGATTACCAAATTGGGAGTCGTTACGGCTTAAACATCTTATCTCCAGTAGATAATGGTGGCTGCTATACAGATGAAGCGCCAGGATTTGAAGGGCTATTCTATGAAAAAGCAAACCCGATTGTGATTGAGAAGCTAAAAGAAGAAGGTGCATTATTAAATGTATCGAAATTCAAGCACTCATATCCACATGACTGGCGTACGAAAAAACCAGTAATTTTCCGTGCAACACCGCAATGGTTTGCATCGGTAGAAATTTTCCGTGATGAATTATTAGATGCAGTAAAAGCAACTGAATTCACACCAGCATGGGGCGAAACACGTCTTTACAATATGATTCGTGACCGCGGGGATTGGGTAATTTCTCGTCAACGTGCATGGGGTGTTCCGATTCCGATTTTCTATGCTGAAAACGAAGAACCAATTATCACACCAGAAACAATCGCGCACATTTCAAAATTATTCCGTGAGCATGGTTCAAATATTTGGTTCCAAAAAGAAGCGAAAGAATTATTACCTGAAGGCTTTACACATCCAGGAAGCCCTAACGGTAAATTCACGAAAGAAAATGACATTATGGACGTTTGGTTCGATTCAGGTTCATCTCACCAAGGTGTACTTGTTGAGCGCGGTATGAAATATCCAGCTGACCTGTACTTAGAAGGTTCAGACCAACATCGTGGCTGGTTCAACTCATCATTAATCACATCGGTTGCGATTAACGGTTATGCACCGTATAAAGCTTTATTAACACACGGTTTCGTATTAGATGGTGAAGGACGCAAAATGTCGAAATCACTTGGTAATACAATTGATCCATTAAAAGTAATGAATCAATACGGTGCGGATATCCTACGTATGTGGGTAGCGTCAGTAGATTATACAGCTGACGTACGTATCTCAATGGATATGTTAAAACAAGTTTCTGAGACATACCGTAAAGTACGTAACACATTGCGTTTCTTACATGGGAACGTAACAGACTTCAACCCTGAGACGGACCGTGTAGCGTATGATGATTTACGTGAAATGGATCAATATATGTATATGCGCTTGCAAGATGTTGTGAAAGCAATTCGTTCAGCATATGACCGTTATGACTTCTCAACTGTTTATTCAACAGTAAACAACTTTGTAGCAATCGAGCTTTCTTCATTCTACTTAGATATTGCAAAAGATGTTGTATATATCGAGGGTATGGATAATAAAGACCGCCGTGCAATGCAAACGGTTATGCACGATACATTAATGGCATTGTTAAAATTATTAACGCCAATGATTCCTCACACTACGGAAGAGTTATGGGAATATGTAGAATTAGAAGGCAAAGTGCAGTCAATCCAATTAATGGACTTCCCTGAAGTAGACGAAAAAGCCAACTTTGCAGAATTACGCACGAAATGGACGAAATTAATTGCCGTTCGTAATGAAGTATTAAAAGCTTTAGAAGAAGCTCGTAATGCGAAAACAATCGGTAAATCTTTAGAGGCGAAAATTTCGGTTTATGCAGATAGCGAAACAGTTGAATTATTAAGTGATGAAAAAATTAACTTTGCACAACTTTCAATCGTTTCTCAATTTGTCGTTGCAGGTAACAAAGAAAATGCGCCTACAAACAGCCTTGTATTAGAAAAAACGTCACTTGTCGTTGAAAAAGCAGACGGTAAAAAATGTGAACGTTGTTGGACAATTTCTGAAACAATTGGGGCAGTAGAAGCGCATGCTACATTATGTAAGCGTTGTGCGGATGTAGTCGAAAACTATTACGTATAACATTAAAATGGAGCATTATCAAAATTCGATTTTTGGCAACTCCTTTGCTTCAAGGATATAGGGGTCTTGTTACGACCCCCGCAGAAGCTATGATTATGTGAAGAATTTTATTACATCTACAAGGGGTTGTTCCGTAGTTTTGACTTACGGGGCAACCCTTTATTTCTACCTTTTTAGTTTTCTGAAAAGAATGAAATTTAAGGGGGCATAAAAATGGAACAAAGTTATTCGAAAGCAATCACACCAGATACATTTTTACAAGGTGTGAAAGATTGTGTTCCGACACTTTTAGGATACATAAGTATAGGTGTAGCATTTGGTGTTGTCGGAATTGCTTCTGGTATTTCAGTTCTTGAAGTATTTTTACTTTCAGTACTCCTCTATGCAGGTTCGGCGCAATTTATATTTTGTGGACTTTATTTGGCAGGGGCACCTGTTTCAGCAGTTGTATTAACGATATTTATTGTTAATTTACGACATTTACTTATGTCTTTAACTATAGCGCCGTATTTTACAAACTATTCGACACTGCGTAATATTGGTTTTGGCACGCTGTTAACTGATGAAACGTTTGGGGTATCAGTTGTATCAGCTGGTAAGGAAGGGCGTCTTGGCGGTAAATGGATGGACGGGCTCAATGTAACTGCATATCTAACATGGATAGTGGCTTGTACGATTGGAGGGGTTATTGGGCAATGGTTACCTGACCCGGAGAAATGGGGTCTTGATTACGCACTCGTTGCTATGTTCGTTGCCTTACTCGTTTTGACACTTGCTAGTATTCCGCGGGTAAAATTAATGCATTACATAAAACTAGTTGGCTTGATGGTTGTCATTATGTATGGGTTACTTTATTTTATGCCAGGACATTTAGCTGTTTTACTTTCAACGTTAATTGTTGCGACGACTGGGGTGGTAACTGAAAAATGATAACTTCAATGGCAATGGTACTGCTCATATTAGGTTGTGCACTTGTAACCTGGATTCCAAGAATTCTACCTTTTGTGTTGGTAAAAAATGTGCAAATGCCGGATTTTGTGTTACGCTGGCTTGCTTACATTCCCGTTTGTATTTTGTCTGCACTCGTAATTGAAGGGATGTTTGTGAAAGAAGCTCAACTAGTGACAATTGATTGGCTTCATTTATGCGCATTTATTCCAACTTTACTTGTTGCGTTAGTGACGAAAAGCTTGTCAAAAACAGTTATTGCAGGAGTTTTAACGATGGCTGCGCTACGTTTTTTCTTTAGCTAAATTATTTAAGGGGAGACTTAATTAGTTTTATAGCTGGGGGGCCTTTTTTTAGGATATATTCAGTGAATTACATTAAAAATTTGAATTATGTTATAATTTTCTCGCATTGAAATACAAATAATATGTAAAAATTGATTTTTATAGAAGGGGATAATGTATGGATTTTATTTACTCAACTTTAACGACGACGCAGCAGCCGGAAAAAGCGGTGGAAGAACTAGCACGTAACTTACATAAAGAACCAGGTTTAGTTTTATTTTTTGCAAGTACAGTCTATTCATTTGAAAAACTAACAGAATTATTCAAAGAAAAGTATCCGCAAGCCCAAATTGTTGGTGTCACAACAACTGGTGAAATTGGACCACAAGGTTATAGTGAATCAAGTTTGTCTGCGCAAAGTTTCTCTAAAAGTTTTGGTAAAGCGAAAGCCGTTTTAATGAAGGACATCGTTAAGTACCCAATTTTTGATAGAGAAAATATAGTGCAGGCGGCAAAATCAATCGGTATACAAGTTACATCAAAGATGATTGAAAAAGAAGGACTTGGCCTTGTTTTTCCGGTAGGCTTAAAGGCAGGGGAAGAAAAAATGTTGTCAGTCGTGAATTCAATTTTTCAATATGACGGGTTTCCGATTTTTGGGGGTACTGCAGGTGATGATGCGAAATTTGTGATGACGAAAGTTAGTGTTAATGGTGAAATAACAACAACTGGCGGGGCGGCAATCTTTTTAAAGCCTGTTGTTGAATTTTATATTCATAAAGAAAATATATTTAAAAGCACAGGAAAACAGGTGAAAATAACAAAAGCAGATCCAGAAAAACGAATAGTTTATGAAATGAACCATCGACCAGCGGCAGAAGTTTATGCAAAGTTAATTAATGTCCCAAAAAATGAGTTAGGAAAGCATTTTGCATTACATCCACTTGGGCGAAAGTTTAATCATGATTTTTTAATTGCCTCACCTTTTGAAGCAAAGTCTTCTGGAGAGGTCGAATTTTATTGTCAGGTGTATGAGGGGGCAATAGTTGATATTTTAGAGCCAAAGAATCCAGTACTTGAAATGGAAAAAACTATTGCTGATTTTACCAATCGTTTTACAGAGCTACATGGTGTATTAGGAAGTAACTGCATTTTACGTAAGCTCCAATTTCAAAATGAGCAACTCTTTTCAAAGTTGAATACGCAGTTGAGTGTTTTGCCGAATTTATGTGGTTTTTCAAGTTACGGTGAACAACTAAATAAGTCACAATTAAACCAAACATTGCTCCTTATTGGCTTTGGAAAATTACGATTGGGGTGAACAACATGCTAAAGCAACTATTTATGAAAAACAAACTAACTGAAGATGTTCAACAAGAACTCGATGCGTTAACGCTAGAAGAACGTACTCAAGTCATTGCCAGCGTAGAAGAACTATTAGAGTTATTGAATAAAGCTAATACGAAAAATACGGAAAGTGATAGCCTGTTTATGGAGCGCATCACGGTTATTTCTGAATCCATTCAGCAAGATCAGCAGCTGTTACAATCTTCAAATGAACGCGCCAATTCCATTGTTCAAGAAACAGAAGAAATTCAACAAATTACAGCAACCGTTGAAGCTCAAGTTGAAAGCAATCGCCAGCTCATTGTCGAAGGTAGCAATCAAATGAACGAGCTATATGAACAAATGGGAAATGTTCGTGAGATTTTCGAACAGTTCGGACAATCGATTGGTGTGGTACAACAAGAAACGAAAGAAATTATGGATTTTGCAAAATTAATTGGCGCCATTGCAGATCAAACAAATTTATTAGCATTAAATGCTTCTATTGAAGCTGCACGTGCAGGTGAACATGGAAAAGGTTTTGCGGTGGTGGCAGCTGAAGTAAGAAAGTTGGCAGAGCAAAGTAAAAATGCGCTTATCCAAATTAATGGAAAGGTGAATGACATTGTTCAACATATTGAAGACGTTGTCATGAATATTCATCAAGAACAGCAAACGGTTCAAAAGACGCAGCAAATGTCTGCTGAAACAAAACAATATTTTGGACGAATTGAGCAATCAGAGAGTAAACTTGCGGAAAATATGTTAGCCATTCAACAAGCAACAAGTCAGACATTAAATCAAGTTGTATCATTCCAACAGTTATTAGAGCAAATTGTACAATCTTCAAAAATGTCGATGGATCAAATTGAACAGCTATATGGGTTTTCTGAAAGCAAATCGTATAATGCGAATGATATGATTACGTTTATTATACAAGTGAATCATTTAATCACAGCTTTAAAAAATGACCATTTATAATAAGCTGTAAAAGAATATCCTACTTAAAAATGATTTCTTTGTATAAAAGTTAGAAAATTATATGTATTTAATGAATTCCATGTACAATGAATTAAAGAATCCCCTCCGTTTATTTATCACATGGTATTTGGCGTGAGATGTGTTTTTCTAAAGATATTTCTATCGTTAAAATTGTCGTTCAAACATATAATTATGTTAAAATAGGAAAGATATATCGTAAACGGAGGACTTGCTATGTATAAATATTACGGATTAGCATTATTTGCAGTCATTATTGATCAATGGACAAAATGGCTTGTCGTTAAAAATATGGAGTTAGGGGAACGTATTAGTATATGGGACCCGTGGTTTGGACTATTATCACATCGTAATCGTGGCGCTGCATGGGGCATGCTGGAAGGGCAAATGTGGTTATTTACGATTGTGACAATTGCCGTAATTATTGCGATCTTGTATTTTTACCATACTGAGGCAAAAGGCAAGCCGCTATTTCAAATTAGTTTAATGCTGTTATTAGGCGGTGCATTAGGGAACTTTATCGACCGACTATTCCGTGGAGAAGTAGTGGATTTTTTCGATGTTTTCATTCCCATCATCAATTATGACTTCCCGATTTTCAATATTGCGGATGCTGCATTAACAATCGCAGTAGTCATGCTCTTTATTACGATTATTTTAGAAGAAAAAGCAGAAAAGAAAAAGGTGGAAAAATGACAGTAGTCACATTAACAATAGAACAATTTGCTGGAGAACGTTTGGATAAGGCACTTTCACAGATAGAAGAAGCTTGGTCACGCTCACAAGTTTCAACTTGGTTAGATCAAGATCGTATTACCGTGAATGGCGCTAAAGTAAAAGCGAAATATAAGGTAAAAGAAGGCGACGTTATTGAAGTGGACGTGCCAGAAGTAGAAGAATTAGAAATTATTGCAGAAGATTTAAACTTAGAAATTATTTATGAAGATAGCGATGTTTTAGTTGTTAACAAGCCACGTGGTATGGTTGTTCATCCGGCGCCAGGTCACGTTAAAGGTACTTTAGTAAATGGTTTAATGCATCATTGCACTGATTTATCAGGAATTAATGGTGTAGCACGACCAGGGATTGTACATCGTATCGACAAAGATACAACGGGCTTACTAATGGTTGCAAAAAATGATATAGCGCATGAAGGACTAGTGAATCAATTAGTAGATAAATCGGTTACACGTAAATATACAGCACTTGTGCATGGCCATATTCCGCATGATAAAGGAACAATCGATGCGCCAATTGGACGCGATTCGAAAGACCGTCAAAAACAAGCGATTGTTGATAAAGGAAAGCATGCTGTGACACATTTCACGGTTTTAGAACGCTTTGGCAATTTTACTTTAGTAGAGTGCCGTTTAGAAACAGGTCGTACGCATCAAATCCGTGTGCATATGAATTATATTGGCTACCCTCTAGCGGGAGATCCGAAATATGGTCCGAAAAAGACAATTGATTTCGGAGGTCAAGTATTACACGCGGGCGTACTTGGTTTTATTCAGCCTGTAACGAAAGAGTATATTGAGTTTGAAGCACCATTACCAGCAGACTTTGAACAATTATTAACAGAAATTCGCGCTCAAGCAACATTAAAAAAAGATGAGACTGAGTGATTTTGTTAGACCATTTATTATTTGTTATTAGCTAGTGTACAAAAGCGTTCCCGTAAATGTGTTTAAATTGTCTTATGTTCTAGTGAAGGGTACTGTAAAAGTGATAATTACCATCTTCAAATAATAAATAGGCACTTCTTGTTCGATTTTGAACAAGAGGTGCCTTTTCTCTTTACTTATATAAGTTAAACAAAAGATTCTATCATTTCGATTTAAGTTTTTTATTATGGATGCCAATAAAGTGCGTAGCTAGCATAAAAGACACATTCTTAATTAGAATTTTTAATAAGAATTAAAGGTCAGATAATTCCCACTAATAGAACATTTTAAAGTGGTTATCTGACCTTTTAAAATGGGTTGACAGTAGAATGAAACAAGCCTATACTAAACAACAGTGAATGAAACAACTTGACGAGAGCAAGTAAGTAATCACGAACTCATTTAAATAGTGTTCACCTTTAATGGCAGTCCAGAGAGGCTGAGAAGGTATGATATGAAACGTTATCGAGTTTTTTATGTGAAGACACTCGTGTGCCGTTTTTTAACATTGACTTTTTCAACCCTCTAGATAAAAATCTAGGGGGTTTTTATTTTGGATTGGAAGTACGTGAACATGAAAAAAAACGATGAAGGGGGAAGCGATATGCCACAAATTACGGAATTACTAGATGGGCCCTCATTAAACCGGGCAGTTACTCGAATTGCGCACGAAATTATTGAACGTAATAAAGGCATTGATGAAGTTATTTTAGTTGGTATTAAAACGCGTGGTGCCTATTTAGCGAAGCGATTGGCGGAGCGCATTGCAACGATTGAGGGGAAAGAAATTCGCACGGGTGAGCTAGATATTACACTGTATCGTGACGATTTATCAACGAAGCATGAGAATGATCAAGCGCAAGTACAACAAGTCGATATTAATTATCAAGTAAATAACCAAAAAATCGTTCTTGTAGATGACGTATTATATACAGGTAGAACGGTACGGGCAGCACTAGATGCAATCATGGATTTAGGGAGGCCCTCACAAATACAGCTAGCCGTGTTAGTAGATCGAGGTCACCGTGAGTTGCCAATTCGTGCGGATTATGTAGGGAAAAATATTCCGACTGCTGGTCATGAACGCATTGTTGTCAACTTAGTAGAAGTAGATGGACAAGATTTAATAACAATTCATAAAGAAGATTAAGGGAGTTGTCAACATGTCAAAAGCAGTATTAGATATCAATGAAAAGCCGAGTGTTGGCCAACTTATTACATTCAGTTTCCAGCATATGTTTGCCATGTTTGGTTCAACAATTTTAGTGCCAAAACTAGTGGGACTTAGCCCGTCAATCGCCCTTTTAACAAGTGGAATTGCGACGATTATCTTCTTACTTATAACACAATTTAAAGTACCAGCGTATTTAGGTTCTTCATTCGCCTTTATCTCGCCAATCGTTATCGTAGCAGGTTTAAGTGAAGCAGGTGTTTCAGTAAATCCAGGAAACGCCATGATGGGTGCCATGCTCGTTGGTTTAGTTTATGCCCTCATTGCTTTAGTCATTTGGAAAACAGGTTATAAATGGTTAATGAACATTTTACCGCCAATCGTTGTAGCACCAGTAATTATCGTAATCGGTCTTGGGTTATCAGGTGTCGCAGTTGAAATGGCGATGAACGTCAATGGGGAGTATAGTGGGTTACATTTCTCTGCAGCATTAGTAACACTACTGACTGCCATCATCGTCAATGTTTACTTTAAAAACATATTAAGTGCCATGCCGATTTTAATAGGTATTATTGTCGGGTACATTTACTCTGTAGCGATAGGAATTGTAGACTTCACAGCAGTTAAAGAAGCCAAATTCTTTGCCATGCCGGACTTCTTGATTCCAGGTGTTGATTATGATTTGAACTTTACATGGGCGATCTTTTTCGGAATGGTGCCAATCGTAATTGTAACGATTTCAGAGCATATAGGTCACCAACTTGTATTAGGGAAAGTCGTCAATCGAAATTATGTGAAAGACCCAGGTTTACACCGTTCTATTTTAGGGGATGGATTAGGAACATTTGCATCAGCGCTTATCGGTGGTCCACCAAAAACAACTTACGGTGAAAACATCGGGGTTCTAGCGATTACACGTGTATACTCAGTTTACGTCATTTTAGGTGCAGCAGTCGTTGCGATTGTGGTGTCATTCTCAGGTCAATTAATGGCGATTATTGAAACAATTCCAACGGCCGTACTTGGCGGTATTTCAATCCTATTATTCGGGATTATCGCATCTAGCGGATTACGTATGCTCGTAGAAAACAATATAGACTTCGGGAATAACCGCAATATGGTTATTGCATCGGTAATCCTAGTAGTTGGAATTGGCGGAGCAGCTATTCGCTTCACAGAAAGCTTTGCGATTGAAGGTATGGCATTAGCATCAATCATTGGTGTCCTGCTAAACTTACTCCTACCAGGTCGTGAAAAAGTAGAAAAAGATATTTATGAAACAAAATAATAGTACCTTTTAAAGAATTGTCCAGAGAGGCAAGCAAGGGAACTTTGATGAACGTGAGATAGGTGTATACTACCTAGCTTTAGCTCGTCATGCCTTCCTTGCCTAGCTGATGACGTCAGTTAGGCTTTTTTTCTGAAATTTAAACACAATTGCTTCATATTTCACCATTATTGGAGGCGCTTTATGAAAAATTTACTTTCAATGGAACATTTATCAAATGAAGAAATTTTACACATCCTAGACCGAGCGAAGGCGTTTGAAAATGGCGAAGAGCCAAAAACAGCCCGAACTTACAACGTAGCAAACTTATTTTTTGAGCCAAGTACTCGTACGAAAACGAGCTTTGAAATGGCAGAGCGTAAAATAGGGTGTACGGTTATCCCATTCGACGCTGGCTTTTCAAGTGCAGTGAAAGGCGAAACGATGTATGACACAGTTAAAACATTAGAAATGATTGGCATTGATGCAGTAGTTATTCGTGCAAAAGAAGACGAATATTACAATGAGCTGCTAGAAGGAATCAACGTTGCGGTCATTAACGCAGGCGATGGTGCAGGTCAACATCCATCACAGTGTTTACTAGATTTATACACAATCAAAAAAGAGTTTGGCACATTTGAAGGTTTAAATGTCACAATCGTAGGTGATGTTTCACATAGTCGCGTAGCTAAATCAAATGCAACAGCCTTAACAAAATTAGGTGCGAATGTACGCTTCCTATGTCCACAAGAATGGGCGGGCGACTTTGAGGCATTCTATTCTTGGGATGGAATACTTGAAGATAGTGATGTCATCATGTTGTTACGTATTCAGCATGAGCGTCATACAGTAAGTAAAAGCTTCTCGAAAGAAAGCTATCACGTGAAGTACGGCTTAACACCAGAACGCGAAAAAATGATGAAGAAGGCAGCAATCATTATGCATCCAGCTCCAGTGAATCGCGATGTTGAAATTGCCGATGAATTAGTAGAGTGTGAACGCTCTCGTATTTTCCAGCAAGTGCGGAATGGTGTATATACACGAATGGCAATTGTAGAAACAATTTTGAAGGGGAGAGAATAAATGACAACAGTTATTCAAAATGTAAAACGATTAGATGAGCAAGGCGAATTACGAGTTTCTACTATAATAATTGAAGATGGAAAAATCACTGGCTTCGATGGAGAAATTCCAGCAGGTGCGAACGTAATTGATGGACAAGGTCATTTTGTATCACCGGGATTCGTCGATGTACATACACATTTACGAGAGCCGGGCTTTGAACATAAAGAAACAATTGCAACTGGAACAGCATCTGCAGCAAAAGGTGGTTTCACAACAATTTGTGCGATGCCAAATACGAAGCCTGTACCGGATTCAGTTGAAAATATGCAATTAATTAACGGATTAATTAAGGACAGCGCGGTTATTCGCGTCCTACCATTTGGATCATTAACGAAAGATATTTCTGGTGAAGTTCGAACGAATATGGAAGAGCTTAGAGAACATGGTGCGGTTGCATTCTCAGATGACGGTGTCGGTATACAATTAGCTTCAACAATGTATGAACAAATGCAACAAGCGGCAAAAATGGATGTAGTTGTTGTAGCACACTGTGAAGATAACTCATTAATTTACGATGGTGTTATGCATGAAGGAACGCGTAATAAAGAACTTGGTTTACCAGGTATTCCTTCAATTTGTGAATCGGTACAAATTGCTCGCGATGTATTACTTGCTGAGGCAGCAGGTGCTCGTTACCATGTTTGTCACGTTTCAACAAAAGAATCTGTTCGTTCTGTACGCGACGCTAAAGCAGCGGGCATTAAAGTAACAGCAGAAGTTTGTCCACACCATTTACTACTTGAGGAAATGGACATCCCTTCTGACGATGCAAACTGGAAAATGAACCCACCATTACGTGCGCTAGACGACAAGGATTCATTACATGCTGCATTATTAGACGGCACAATAGATTGTATTGCAACAGACCATGCACCACACACAATAGAAGAAAAATGCTGCGGTATGGTTGGCGCTCCATTTGGGATTGTCGGGTTTGAAACAGCGTTCCCATTACTGTACACAAACTTTGTAGAAACAGGGAAATGGACATTAAAGCAATTAGTTGATTGGATGAGCGTAAAAGCAGCACAAATTTTTGACTTACCATATGGCACATTAGAAATCGGTGCATCAGCAGATTTAGTGCTAATTGATTTAAATAAAGAGCAAACAATTGACGCGGATGGCTTTGTGACAAAAGGGCGTAACACACCATTTAATGGTTGGGTTGCAAAAGGTTGGCCAGTCATGACAATTTGCGAAGGTAAAATCGCATATCAGGAGGCAAAATAATGAAAACACGTTTATTAATTTTAGAAGATGGCACAGTATTTACAGGTTCTGCATTCGGAAGTGACCAAGCATCGCAAGGTGAGGTTGTCTTCACTACAGGGATGACAGGATACCAAGAAACATTATCAGATCCATCATTTTACGGACAAATTATCACGCTAACATATCCGTTAATTGGTAACTACGGCATTAACCGTGATGATTTTGAATCGATTACACCAGCAATTCGTGGTTTCGTAGTACGTGAATTAGCAGATCAACCATCTAACTGGCGTTCAGATATGACATTAGACGAGTACCTAGCTTCTCAAAACATTCCTGGTATTGAAGGCATTGATACACGTAAATTGACGCGCATTATCCGTTCAAAAGGTGCTGTACGCGCGATTTTAACTGAAGCAGATGCAGACGTAGATGTTGAAAAAGTCGTAGCAGAATTACAAAACACACCGTTTATTACTAATCATGTGCATGAAGTATCGCCAAAAGCTGCTTATCCATCACCAGGTCGCGGTAAACGCGTAGTGCTAATTGATTATGGGATGAAACACGGAATCTTACGTGAATTAAATAAGCGTGACTGTGACGTAATTGTTGTACCTTATAACGCGACAGCTGAGCAAATTTTAGCGATGCACCCAGATGGCATTATGCTATCAAATGGTCCTGGTAACCCAGTAGACGTAGCAGAAAGTATCGAAACAGTTAAAAACTTAATCGGAAAAGTCCCAATGTTCGGTATTTGCTTAGGTCACCAAATTTTCTCATTAGCATCCGGAGCAAGTAGCTTTAAATTACCATTCGGACACCGTGGTGGAAATCACCCAGTTAAAGATTTACGTACAGGTCGTACAGATATCACATCTCAAAACCATGGCTATGCAATCGACATTGAGTCATTAAAAGGTACAGATTTAGAATTAACACATGTCGCATTAAATGACGGTACATGCGAAGGGGTTCGTCATAAAAAATTCCCGATTTTCTCAGTACAGTATCACCCAGAAGCATCACCAGGTCCAGAAGATTCAAATCACTTATTTGATGAATTTATGGAAATGATGGAAATTGAAGCAGCAAAGGAGAACCAACATGCCTAAACGTACAGATATAAAAACTATTTTAGTAATCGGATCAGGTCCAATCGTTATCGGTCAAGCAGCAGAATTTGACTATGCAGGAACACAAGCATGTCTTTCATTAAAAGAAGAGGGATACCGTGTAATCCTTATTAACTCAAACCCAGCAACAATTATGACGGATACAGAAATCGCAGATAAAGTATATATCGAGCCAATTACATTAGAGTTCGTATCACGTATTTTACGTAAAGAACGTCCTGATGCGATTTTACCTACACTTGGTGGACAAACAGGTCTAAACATGGCAATTGAATTAGATGAGTCTGGCATTTTAGATGAGCTAAACATCGAAATTCTTGGTACAAAATTAGACGCGATTCATAAAGCAGAAGACCGCGACTTATTCCGTAATTTAATGTATGAACTAGGCGCACCAGTACCAGAATCAGACATTATCCATAACATGGTCGAAGCTAAAGCGTTAGTTGCACGTATTGGTTATCCAGTAATTGTTCGCCCTGCTTTCACACTTGGTGGTACAGGCGGCGGTATTTGTCACAACGATCAAGAGCTAGAGGAAATTGTAACTTCAGGTTTAAAATATTCACCAGTTACACAATGTCTACTGGAAAAATCAATTGCTGGTATGAAAGAAATTGAATATGAAGTAATGCGTGACGCAGCAGATAATGCCATCGTTGTATGTAACATGGAAAACTTTGACCCAGTGGGGATTCATACAGGGGATTCAATCGTTGTTGCACCAACACAAACACTAACTGACCGCGAAAATCAAATGCTACGTAATATCTCTTTAGATATTATCCGTGCACTAAAAATTGAGGGTGGCTGTAACGTACAGTTAGCACTTGATCCAAATAGCTTTCAGTACTATGTAATTGAGGTAAACCCACGTGTATCTCGTTCATCAGCATTAGCATCAAAAGCAACAGGTTACCCAATTGCTAAATTAGCAGCAAAAATCGCAGTTGGATTAACATTAGATGAAATTAAAAACCCAGTAACAGGTTCAACATTCTCTTGTTTCGAACCAGCACTTGACTATATTGTCGCGAAAATTCCACGTTGGCCATTCGATAAATTCGAATCAGCAAAACGTAACTTAGGTACACAAATGAAAGCAACTGGTGAAGTAATGGCACTTGGTCGCACATTTGAAGAAGCTTTACTTAAAGCGGTTCGTTCTTTAGAAACAGGTCACGTACACATTGAAATGAAAAACCCAGAAGAGCTAACAGACGCTTGGATCGAAAAACGTATTCGAAAAGCAGGAGACGAGCGCTTATTCTTCATCGGTGAAGCATTACGTCGCGGAGTTACAATCGAACAAATTCACGAATGGTCAGCGATTGATTTATGGTTCTTACACAAGTTACAAAAAATCGTTACGATGGAAGCGACACTTGTTGCGAATAAAAACGATAAAGATGTGTTACGCACAGCAAAACGTTTAGGCTTTGCAGATAAAAAGATTGCAGAACTTTGGGGAACAACAGAGGCAGCAATTTATGCATTCCGTAAAGAAACGGGCATCATTCCTGTTTATAAAATGGTTGATACATGTGCAGCGGAATTTGAGTCAAACACACCATATTTCTACGGTACGTATGAAGACGAAAATGAATCGATTCGCTCTGAAAAAGAATCAGTTATTGTACTAGGTTCGGGTCCTATCCGTATCGGTCAAGGTGTTGAGTTTGACTATGCAACAGTACACTCTGTATGGGCGATTCAAGAAGCGGGTTATGAAGCAATCATTATTAACTCGAATCCAGAAACAGTTTCAACTGACTTCTCGATTTCAGATAAATTATACTTTGAGCCATTAACAATTGAAGATGTGATGCACATCGTTGACTTAGAGCAACCAATAGGTGTTGTTGTTCAATTCGGTGGTCAAACAGCAATCAACTTAGCAGATAAATTAGAATCGAATGGCGTGAAAATTTTAGGTACAACTTTAGAGGATATTGACCGTGCAGAAAACCGTAACAAGTTCGAGGCGGCATTACAAGAGCTGAAAATCCCGCAACCACAAGGTGAAACTGCTGTTTCAAAAGAAGAGGCATTAGTCATCGGTGAAAAATTAGGCTTCCCAGTACTTGTTCGACCTTCTTACGTATTAGGTGGTCGCGCGATGGAAATCGTGTATAACTTAGAGGAACTTGCTTACTACATGGAGCATGCAGTAGAAGCATCTCCAGATCATCCAGTACTTGTTGACCGTTACTTAACGGGTCAAGAAATCGAAGTAGACGCGATTTGCGACGGTGAAAATGTATTAATTCCAGGTATTATGGAGCATATTGAGCGCGCAGGTGTTCACTCAGGTGACTCAATCAGCGTTTATCCACCGCAAAAATTAACGGATGCACAAAAGGAGACTTTAGTAGACTACACAACGCGTTTAGCACGTGGTTTAGGTATTGTCGGATTAATGAATATCCAATATGTAATGAGCGAGGGAGAAATTTACGTAATCGAAGTAAATCCACGTTCTTCTCGTACAGTGCCATTCTTATCGAAAATTACAAATATCCCAATGGCTAATATCGCAACAAAAGCGATCCTAGGTCAATCGATTGTGGAACAAGGCTACCCAACAGGATTAGCGCCAGAGCAAGCGGGTGTATTCGTAAAAGTGCCAGTATTCTCATTCGCGAAATTACGTCGTGTTGACATTACATTAGGCCCTGAAATGAAATCGACAGGGGAAGTAATGGGGAAAGATGCGACATTAGAAAAAGCATTATACAAAGGCTTAGTTGCAGCGGGAATGGAAATTAAAACACACGGTACTGTATTATTCACAGTATCGGATAAAGATAAAGACGAAGCAGTTGTTTTAGCAAAACGCTTCTCAACAGTTGGCTACCGCATCGTAGCAACAGAAGGTACTGCAAAACTATTCGAGCAAAATGGTGTAAAAACAGACGTCGTAGAAAAAATTGGTGGTAAAGGTAAAACATTAATCGATATGATTCAAAACGGCGAAGCACAGCTTGTTGTGAATACATTAACAAAAGGTAAGCAACCGGCACGTGATGGCTTCCGCATCCGTCGTGAATCAGTAGAGAATGGCGTTCCATGCTTAACTTCATTAGATACAGCTGAGGCTATGGTACGCGTAATCGAATCGATGACATTTACAGCAGAAGAAATGCCAAAAGCGGAGGTAACACACTAAGATGATTCGTCAAGAGAAAATGACGGTCGTTGCACAATCACAAATCGCTACGAACATTTTCGAATTGACACTACAAGGGCAACTGGTTCAGGATATGACTCCTGGCCAGTTTGTTCATGTAAAGGTGTCCGATACGTTCGAGCCATTATTGCGTCGACCAATCAGTATTGCAAATGTAGACAAAGAAAAAAATGAATTTACGATGATTTACCGTGCAGAAGGACGAGGAACACAATTCCTTGCAACAAATAGAGAAGGACAAATTGTGGATGTATTAGGACCACTAGGAAACGGTTTCCCAGTGGAAGCAGCACAATCAGGCCAAACCGCATTATTAGTAGGTGGTGGGATTGGTGTGCCACCTTTACATGAGCTTTCGAAGCAGTTAAATGCGCGTGGCGTTAAAACAATTCATGTATTAGGTTTCCAATCGGAAGATGTATGCTTCTATGAAGAGCAGTTTTCAGCATTAGGAGATACGTATTACGCAACAGTAGACGGTTCTAAAGGTACAAAAGGCTTTGTGACAACGGTTTTTGATGATGTAAAGCCAGATTTTGATCTATTTTATTCATGTGGTCCAATACCAATGCTGCGTGCATTAGAGCAATACTACCATGAAAAAGAAGGCTATTTATCATTTGAAGAGCGCATGGGCTGCGGAATTGGTGCATGTTTTGCATGTGTATGTGATACGACAGAGAAGCACGAAAAAGACTATGTCAAAGTATGCTCAGACGGACCTGTATTCCCGAAAGGAGTTGTGGCATTATGAGCCGTATTAATATCGAATTACCAGGATTAGATTTAAAAAACCCGATAATGCCAGCTTCTGGTTGTTTCGGCTTTGGCCGTGAATATGCACAACTATATGATTTATCAAAGCTTGGCGCCATTATGATTAAGGCAACAACCGTAGAAACACGTAAAGGGAATCCAACACCGCGTGTAGCAGAAACTTCTGCCGGAATGTTAAATGCGATTGGTCTACAAAACCCAGGAATTGAAAAAGTAATGGGGGAAGAGCTGAAATTTTTAGAAGGTTATGATGTGCCGATTATTGCCAACGTAGCTGGAACAGAAGTAGCAGACTATGTGGAAGTAGCGGAACGCATTTCAAAAGCGCCAAATGTGAAAGCGTTAGAATTAAATATTTCATGTCCAAACGTAAAATGTGGGGGCATTCAATTTGGTACGGATCCACAAACAGCAAAAGAATTAACACAAGCGGTTAAAGCTGTTTCAAGCGTACCGGTTTATGTGAAATTATCACCAAATGTAACGAGTATTGTCGATATTGCAAAAGCTGTAGAAGAAGGCGGAGCAGACGGTATTACGATGATTAATACACTAGTTGGAATGCGTTTAGATGAGCGAACAGGAAAGCCGGTTATCGCAAATGGTACAGGCGGATTATCTGGTCCAGCAATAAAACCGGTAGCTATTCGCATGGTTTATGACGTGTATAAAGCGGTCAACATTCCGATTATCGGAATGGGCGGCGTGACATGTGCTCAAGATGTTATTGACTTTATGTCAGCGGGTGCATCAGCAGTGGCAGTAGGGACAGCAAACTTTGTCGATCATTTTGTGTGCCCAACAATTATTGACGAACTACCAGCGAAGTTAGACTCGCTAGGTGTAGAACATATTTCTGAAATTATCGGAAGGAGCCATCGATAAGCATGAATAATAAACCGATTATTGCCCTTGATTTTCCAGGTGAAAAAGAGGTCTTTGAATTTTTAAATCACTTTGATGAGCCTTTGTTTGTAAAGATAGGTATGGAACTTTACATGCAGGAAGGTCCAGACATCGTAAAAAAAGTAAAAGATCAAGGACATAATATTTTCCTAGATTTAAAACTACATGATATTCCAAATACGGTGAAATCAGCAATGAAAGGTTTAGCGCGTCTAGGTGTGGATTTAGTGAATGTCCATGCTGCGGGAGGCCGTGCCATGATGGAAGGCGCTCTAGAAGGATTAGAAGCGGGAACAGCAGCAGGTAAGCAACGTGCAGCATTAATTGCCGTGACACAGCTAACGTCAACAACCGAGCAACAAATGCAAGAAGAGCAAAAAATTATGCTATCGTTGCAACAATCGGTCTTACATTATGCTCAAGTAACAATGCAAGCTGGATTAAATGGTGTCGTATGTTCGGTTCATGAAGCGCGCGCAATTCGTGAAGCTTGTGGAGAAGATTTTTTACGTGTAACACCAGGGATTCGTATGCTAGGTGGGCAAGCGCATGATCAAAAACGTATTGCTACTCCAGACGGTGCAAGACAAGATGGTTCATCACTCATCGTAGTAGGTCGAGCAATTACGGGAGCGGCGAATCCAGTTTTAGCCTATCAAGAAGTTTGTCAATTATGGGAGGAAAAATAAATGTCATTACAAAATGAAATCGCACACGCAATGTTAAAAGTAGGAGCAGTAGAGTTAAACCCAACGGATTTATTTACGTGGGCATCTGGCATTCAATCACCAATTTATTGTGATACACGTTTAACGATTTCAGATCCAATCATTCGTAAGCAATTAGCAAAAGGGTTAGCCTCTCTTATTCAAGATAATTTTGAAGGTTGTGGTATTGTTGCGGGAACAGCAACTGCTGGTATTCCACATGCAGCGTGGGTTGCAGATAATTTAGAGTTACCAATGGTTTATGTCCGTTCAAAAGCGAAAGAGCATGGCCGTGGCAATCAAATTGAGGGCAAATATAAAGCAGGCGATAAAGTAGTTGTCGTAGAGGATATCGTTTCTACGGGTGGTTCGGCGATTACGGCGGTAGAAGCATTACGTGCAGCAGGCTGTGAAGTACTAGGTGTTGTATGTGTATATACATATAATTTACCAAAAGCAGAACAAGCATTTGCTGATGCAGGCGTAAAATATGTTTCACTAACGAATTTTGATTACTTAATTGAAGCGGCAAATGAATCAGGAACAATTCAAGAAAGTCAAATCCCTTTCTTAAAAAACTGGCATAAAGATTTAAAAGAAGGTAATTTATAATAGATAAATAACAAACAATTCTAAAACGTGTGAAAGTACTGAAAATTTACTTTACACGTTTTTATTATAGTTATATAATAACCATATTCTTCTTGTAATACTTAAAAATGAGTAACATATACATATTAAGGACTACTATTGAATAAATTATCTTAAAAAACTAATACATTTTACCTGTTTAATGCACTAAATTAACGGAATATTTAAACTTAACTATTAATTTGCTATTTTTTAAAAAAGAGTGTTAAATTAGAATAGTTAGAAAGTTTAGTAATTGACATCTAATTTATTTTATGGATAATTTATATTATAATTCAATAAATTAACATGTACATAGCGAGAGTGTGAGATCGACATCTAGTGAGTAATTAGAGTAGATACTAGCTTAGTAGAGTGTAGGAAATGTTTATCTTCATTCAGCAGAAAACACTTGCTGAATGAAGATAAACGTCTGATTTATTTAATTTAAGAAGGGAGCGATTGGTTTAGTGTCTACGAATGAATTATTAACAATCCGAAATTTACGGACTAGTTTTCGTATTAAAGATACTTTTTACCCAGCGGTAGACGATGTTTCATTAACGCTTCGCAACAATGAGATTTTAGCAATTGTTGGTGAATCGGGTTGCGGTAAAAGTACTTTAGCTACTTCGATTGTAGGGTTACACAATTCAATCAATACAAAAGTTGAAGGTGAAATTTTATACAACAATCAAAATTTAGCTAATTTAACAGAGGCTCAATTCAACAAACTTCGAGGGAATGATATAGGATTTATATTCCAGGATCCTTTATCGGCATTAAACCCACTTATGCGTATTGGCGAGCAAATTGCAGAAGGTTTAATTTATCACACAAAGTTAGACAAATCACAACGTGAAGCACGAGTTCTAGAACTATTAGAGCAAGTTGGTATTCCAAATGCGCCTCGCGTAGCAAATCAGTTTCCTCACCAATTATCAGGTGGTATGCGTCAACGTGTAATGATAGCGATTGCATTATCTGGAAAGCCAGCTATTATTGTTGCCGATGAGCCAACAACAGCACTGGATGTAACAATCCAAGCGCAAATATTAGATTTATTAAAATCGCTTCAAGATGAAATTCAGTCTGGCATTATTTTAATAACACATGACTTAGGGGTTGTAGCAGAAATTGCCGACCGAGTAGCTGTTATGTATGCAGGTGAAATTATTGAAGAAGCGCCAGTTATCGAATTATTTAGAAATCCGAAGCACCCATATACTCGTTCATTATTAAATTCGATTCCACAAACGCATAGTGAAAACGAAAAATTAGAAATTATTCAAGGTATGGTGCCTTCATTAATGAATTTACCAAGAGAAGGTTGTCGCTTTTCTTCTCGTGTTCCATGGCTGGATGAATCGGTACATGAAAAAAATCCTCAGCTTCATGAGGTGGGTCCAGGACATCTTGTTCGCTGTACATGCTGGGAACATTTCTATTTTGAAGACAAGGAAGGGAGCGTAAACGGATGAGTTTTATGCAAGTTCAAGACTTAAAAGTTCACTATCCTATCCGAGGTGGATTTTTCAATACAGTAGTTGACCATGTATTTGCCGTTGATGGCGTTACGATGGAATTTGAACGAGGGAAAACTTACGGTCTTGTAGGTGAATCTGGTTCTGGAAAATCAACAACAGGTAAAGCAATGATCGGATTGGAAAAAATTACGTCAGGCAAAATTATTTACGAAGGTCAAGAGGTAACGAATCAACGACGTAATCGTGACTCCGCATATAATCGTGACATTCAAATGATTTTCCAAGATTCACACTCAAGTATGAATCCACGAAAACGCGTACTTGATATTTTAGCTGAACCAATCCGTAACTTTATGAAGTTATCACCGCAAGAAGAGCGAAAGCGTATTAATGAACTACTTGCGATTGTCGGGATGTCAGAAGATGTTTTACTTAAGTATCCTCATGAATTCTCGGGCGGTCAAAAGCAACGTTTAGGAATTGCGCGTGCTGTTGCATGTAATCCAAAAATGATTATTGCGGACGAGCCTGTATCAGCTTTGGACTTATCTGTACAAGCTCAAGTGCTTAATTTTATGAAGGAAATTCAAGAGCAATATGGCATTAGTTATTTATTTATCTCGCATGATTTAGGTGTGGTTCGTCACATGTGTGATCACATCTCAATCATGTATAAAGGCCGCTTTGTTGAGACAGGGAAGCGTGAGGATATTTATACGAATCCAAAACATATTTATACAAATCGCTTATTATCTGCTATTCCTAATATTGAGCCTGAAACGCGTTTAGAGCGTAAAGTTGAGCGTCAAAAGGTAGAGGCAATCTATCAAGAAGAGCAGCATAAATATTATGATGCACAAGGGAAAGTATACCCGTTAAAATCAATTTCAGACTCGCATAAAGTCGCGATGACTGAAACAGAAAAGGAGGGGATATAGTATGTGGAAAACGGTCATTCGACGTGTTTTGATTATGATCCCGCAACTATTTATTTTAAGTCTCCTCATCTTTATTCTAGCAAAACAAATGCCAGGAGATCCGTTTACAGGTTTAATTACACCAGAGACAGACCCGAACCGAATTGAAGAATTACGAATTAAAGCAGGTTTCTATGACCCTTGGTACGTCCAGTACTATAACTGGATTACAAATGCCGCACAAGGGGACTTTGGACAAAGTTATACACATAAAAAACCGGTTGCGAGCCTCATTGGTGACCGTGCAATGAATACGTTTGCACTTGCTTTATTAAGTGTTATTTTAGTGTATTTAATCGCAATTCCATTAGGCGTCATTGCTGGAAGGTATACTGACACCTTGGCCGATAAAGCCATTGTTTTGTACAGTTTTATCAGCTTTGCGATTCCAGCGTTCGTACTGTACTTAATCTTCGTATATATTTTCGGTTATCGAATCATGTGGTTCCCGACAAGTGGTACCGTAGATGTAGGTTTGGACGCTGGGACGTGGGAATATTACTGGAATAAGTTTTATCACCTAATATTACCAGCCGTGTCCTATGCAATATTAGGAACAACTGGAATTATTCAATATTTACGCACAGAAATTATTGATGCAAAAACGATGGATTATGTTAAAACGGCGAGAAGCAAAGGGATTCCGATGAAAAAAGTGTATTCACGTCACATTTTCCGTAACTCGTTATTACCAATAGCTGCATTTTTAGGATTTACTATTACAGGCTTACTTGGTGGATCGATTTTCATCGAAACAGTATTTGGATATCCAGGAATGGGTAAATTATTTATGGATTCCATTCTAAGTCGTGACTATAGTGTCATTACAGCACTAGTTATGTTATATGGCTTCTTAGCATTATTGGGTAGTCTATTGTCCGATATTATATTAAGTATTGTAGACCCGCGAATTCGCATAGACTAAACCAAAAAATGACTAAGGAGAGATGATTTCAAGATGGAAAATAAAAAAGAACAAGCAGTAGATAATTTAAAATCTGAAAGCTCTCCACCAACAGGGATTCAAGTTGTTTTGCGAGAGTTTAAAAAAGATAAATTGGCAATGTTTTCATTTTTAGGGCTTATCGCACTAATGACCGCAGTACTAGTTTTAGCCTACTTTTTTATTGATCAAGCTGCAGTTATGAAGGTTAACTTGCTAGAACGCTATACGGAGCCAGGAGTAAGAGGGTATGTTCTAGGGGCAGATGAGGCTGGACGAGATATGTTTGGTCAGCTAATCATTGGTGCAAAAAACTCGATTCTTATCGCTATTGTTATTACGTTAATAGCAAATATAGTAGGGATTGGTCTAGGGATTCTTATGGGGTATTACGGTGGATTTATAGATAATTTCTTCATGCGTATTATCGATTTTTTCATCACATTACCAACATTAATGATCATTATCGTAGTTGTAACGATTATTCCGAAATATGGAATGACGGAATTGATATTAATTATTGCAGCATTTCAATGGATGAGTACGGCCAGATTGGTGCGTTCAAAAGCACTATCTGAAGGACGTCGCGATTACATCAGTGCCTCTAAAACAATGGGTACAAGTGATTTTGCGATTATGTTCAAAGGGTTACTTCCTAACTTAAGTTCACTGTTAATTGTTGAAGTTACGCTAAGTTTTGCGGGTAACGTCGGTATTGAAACAGGTTTATCGTTCTTAGGATTTGGTTTACCACCGTCTACACCAAGTTTAGGTACTTTAGTAAGTTATGCCATGAACCCGATTATTTTATCGTCTAAATGGTGGATTTGGTTACCCGCATCGATCTTAATTTTAGTATTGATGCTTGGTATAAATTACGTTGGGCAAGCGTTACGTCGATCAGCTGACGCGAAACAACGACTAGGATAAAAGGGAGGAAAAAGAGATGAAGAAAAAGTATTGGCTACTTCTTTCTACAGTTTTCGCCATCATGTTAGTTCTTGCTGCATGTAGCGAAAAAGATTCAGAAACTGGATCAGAAAAACCAACTGATAAAGGAACTGAAAAAACAGAAGAAAGCAAAAAAGAAGAAGGTGGTTCATCTGTTGAACAACCAACGCTTGCATCGGAAGTAACAAATGAAGGGGACGCTATTGCTGGCGGTACGTTAAAGTACGCTTTAGTAACAGATTCTCCATTCCAAGGGGTTTTCTCGGCAGAGTTATATGAAGATAATTATGATGATCAACTTATGCAATTCATGACAAACTCAATTTTCGAAAATGACGGTGACTTCTTAATCACTGACGAAGGTATTGCGAAATTAAGCGTTGATGCTGACAACAACAAAGTTACTGTAGCGATCCAAGGAGATGTGAAGTGGTCTGATGGTACGCCATTAACAGCTGATGATCTTATCTTCCCTTACGAACTTATTGGTCACAAAGATTACACGGGTGTGCGTTATGATGGCGACTTCCAAAACATCGTAGGTGCTGTAGAGTACAATGCAGGTAAAGCTGATACAATTTCAGGTATTAAAAAAATCGACGACAAAACGATTGAAATTACATTCAAAAAAGTATCACCTGCAATCTATTCTGGCGGTGACGGTTTATGGAGCTATGCAGCGCCTAAACATTATTTAAAAGATATTCCTGTAGCTGATTTAGTATCTTCAGATGCAGTTCGTAAATCACCGGTTACTTTAGGTGCATTCAAATTAGACAAATTAGTTGACGGTGAATCTATTCAGTTCGTAGCAAACGAAAACTACTGGCAAGGTAAACCAAAATTAGATAAAGTAATAGTACAAGTTGTTCCATCAGCATCTATTGGTGAAGCTTTACGCACAGGTCAATATGACATGGCTTCTTCTTACCCAACAACGCAATATGATGGCGTAAAAGATTTAACAAACTTAACTGTTTTAGCTCGTCCAGAATTAGCTTATTCTTACTTAGGTTTCAAATTAGGGAAGTTTGATACAGCTCAAAACATCAACATTACAGATGAAAAAGCAAAAATGAATGACGTGAAATTACGTCAAGCGATTGCTTATGCAATTGATGTTGAGCAAGTAACTGAACGTTTCTACCAAGGATTACGTTCTCGTGCAACATCATTAATTCCACCAACATTCGCTTCATTCCATGACAACACTTTAGAAGGATTCAACTATGATCCTGAAAAAGCGAAGGCATTATTAGATGAAGCTGGGTACAAAGATGTTGATGGCGATGGTATCCGTGAAGATAAAGCTGGAAAAAAATTCTCAATCAACTTAGCTGGTATGTCGGGTTCAGATACTGACGAAGCAATCGTTGAGTACTACCGTCAAAACTGGAAAGATGTAGGTTTAGATGTACAATTAACGACTGGTCGTTTAATCGAGTTCAACAGCTTCTACGATAAAGTTAAAGCTGACGATGCTGAAATCGATATGTTCATGGCTGCATGGGGTACTGGTACAAACCCATCTCCAGCAGGTTTATATGGTA
Source organism: Solibacillus sp. R5-41 (assembly GCF_002736105.1). Lineage (NCBI taxonomy): Bacteria > Bacillati > Bacillota > Bacilli > Caryophanales > Caryophanaceae > Solibacillus > Solibacillus sp. R5-41. Next base: position 903,250 of record NZ_CP024123.1, read on the forward strand.
AAGAAGCATCATTCAACTATAGCCGTTTCGTTTCGGACGACTTAACAAAATTATTAACTGACATCGATTCTAAAGAAGCGATCGACGCTAGTTACCGTGCAAATGCATTCCGTGCATGGGAAGAATATATGTTTGCTAACGCAACTACAATTCCAACGTACTTCCGTACACAGATTATTCCAGTTAACAAACGTGTGAAAACTTACAACGTTGATTGGGCGAGTGTAACTAAATGGCATGAAGTTGAATTAGTAGCTGAAGAGCCAGTTAAATAATTTTTAACTAAAAAAACCTCGAACTCCTAAAAGAGTTCGGGTTTTTTTGTTTTGGAATGTAGGGGGAATTAATAGAGAAATAGTATTGAAGAAATTACGAGTTTAAAATATTTATGTTTTAAGAAGGTATTCCACAATTTAATGTAGAATATTTCTATCGTAAGGGATAATTTGTCCAAAAGTAGTATCGTTTAAATAATTATTTCATCATTCATGGTTTTACTTATGTTTTTAAATGTCTTTTGAAAACATGACAAGTATAAAAATTACTTTTACTGGAGAATGGGGAGGGCATTTTTTATGGATACAGTATTAAACGCTAGAATTCGTTGCAATGCATTGGAGGACAAGGTTGTATCAGCAGAAACAGCAGCATCTTGGATTAAAGATGGGATGTCACTAGGGATGAGTGGTTTTACTCGTGCTGGTGATGCGAAAACGATTCCGCTTGCATTAGTTGAAAAAGCAAAAACGGAAAAATTCCAAGTGGATGTATATACAGGGGCTTCATTAGGGCCAGAAGTAGACCAACTGATGGCAGAAGCAGGTATTATTCGTAAGCGTGCACCATATCAAGGGGACCCAGCCATTCGAAAAGCCATTAATACAGGAAAAGTCTTATATACGGATATGCATTTATCACATAATGCCGAATTAATTCGACAAGGTATTATTGGACCGATTGACTTTGCGATTATTGAAGCGTCGGCAATTACAGAGGACGGCATGATTATTCCGACGACTTCAGTAGGAAACTCTCCGATTCTTGTTCAAATGGCAAAAGAAGTAATAATTGAATTAAATCCAGAACAACCTAATTTAGAAGGCATCCATGATATTTATATACCTGGAAACCAAGGGGAACGCGACCCGATACCGATGTTACAAGCGAGTGATCGTATTGGGACAAAAGGGATTCCTGTCGATATTAATAAAATTAAAGGGATCGTCCATTCAACAATTAAGGATGCGCCTTCATTAATTGTTGAACCAGATGAAGAAACAGAGCAAATCGCACAACATCTACTGAGCTTCTTAAGAGCGGAAATTAAAAAAGGTCGTTTGCCAAAAAATCTATTACCGTTACAATCAGGTGTTGGTTCTGTTGCAAATGCGGTATTAAACGGCTTCTTAAACTCTGAATTTGAAGAACTAGAAATCTATTCGGAAGTGCTACAAGACGCGGTATTCCACCTATTAGATGCGAATAAAATTAAAATTGCATCGGGTACGTCGATTACTTTAAGTGAAGAATGTGGCGCGCGCGTTTACGGTAATATTGATAATTATAAAGACCGCTTAGTATTGCGTCCGCAAGAAATTTCTAACCATCCAGAAGTGATTCGTCGATTAGGTATTATTGCGATCAATACGGCGTTGGAAGCGGATATTTATGGAAATGTCAATTCAACACATGTACAAGGAACGCATATGATGAACGGATTAGGTGGTTCAGGAGACTTTACACGTAATGCAAGAATTGCTATTTTCGTAACGAAATCGTATGCAAAAGGCGGCGACATTTCATCAATTGTGCCAATGGTTGCGCACCATGATCATACGGAACATGATGTGGATGTTATTGCAACGGAACAAGGGATTGCTGACTTACGCGGAATGGCGCCAAAAGAGCGTGTGCAGGCGATTATCGAAAATTGTGTGCATCCTGACTACAAAGAGGCACTTCGAGAATATTATAATCGCGCAGTAGAAGTATCAGGAAATGCCCATACACCGCATAATTTAGAAGAGGCACTTGAATGGCATGTAAACTACAAAAAAACGAAAACGATGAAGAAATAAATCGTTTTCGTTAAATAGCTTGAATAAAAAATGTCATTTTGACTGGTAATGGTCAAAATGACATTTTTGTTTCGTTATTACTTTTTCATTTGCATGACAATGGCTTCATCGGGGGTAACAAAAAGTGTCTTTTGTTCGAAATAAATAACGAAGCCGGGCTTTGAGCCGTTTGGTTTTTTGACATGTCGAATTTCCGTATAATCAACAGGCACAGAAGACGATTCGCGCGCCTTACTATAGTAGGCACTTAAAATAGCAGCTTCTTTTAATGTTGTTTCATCTGGAGATTCGGCATGTACAACTACGTGTGAACCCGGAATATCCTTAGTGTGCAGCCAAACTTCATGACGCTTTGCTAATTTAAACGTTAAATGGTCATTTTGTTTATTGTTTTTTCCAACTGAAATCATCGTACCTGTCGAAGAAATAAATTTTTCTGGCTCCGGTTTCGTTGGTTTCTTTTTTCTTTTTGCATGGCGTAAGCGTAATAAACCTTGCTCGGCTAACTCTTCACGAATTTCTTCAATGTCGGATGGTGAGGCTTGTTGTACTTGTTGCGCAAGCATTTCTAAATATGTAACATCATCCGTTGTTTTTGCTTGCTGCTCTTCAATCATAATAAGTGCCGTTTTTGCTTTATTGTATTTTGTGTAGTAGCTTTGCGCATTTTCGATTGGCGATTTGCGTGGGCTAAGTGGAATGCGCACTTTTTCAGCAGTTTCACTGTAATAGTTTTCCACATCTACGAACTCAGGGCCCTTTTGGAAATTGTATAGGTTTGCCATTAATAACTCACCATAAAGTTGGAACTGCTCTAAATTAGAGGCACGTTCATAATCTTTTTGGAGCTTTTTTTGTTTAAGCTTTAATTTATTTATTTCATTTTGTAGCCAGCGCTCTAAATCGCCAGCCTGCTGCTTGACGCGATCTCTTTGGGCACGAGCAAAAAATACACGGTCCAATAACTCGCCCAGCGTAGCATAGTGCGTCTCAGTACCATTCAAATGCGTAAGTTCAGTAGGAGAAAAATATAATTTTCCATTTTCTTCAACATAGGTTGGTTTTGCGATTGTAGCAATCTCATTCATCAACTGACGACAAGCGGTAACAGGATCTTGAGTGTTCAAGCGGTGCAATAATTCATTCGCATGAAGAGGTGAAAAACCTGCAAAATGCGTTACGATTTCATTTGCTGTTACTTCTTGCGCAAAAAAACTACGCAGTTCATCATCCGTAAGGCCAGTTAATGAAGTTTTATCTTGTTGGGGTGGCGCAACATACGTTTGCCCTGGAAGCACCGTCCGATAACTATTTACGGAAGGTGGTAAATGCTTCAAACTGTCGATGATTTTATTGTTTTCTGCATCAGTTAAAATAAGGTTGCTATGTCGCCCCATAATTTCCATAATTAAAACACGTTTTACCGCGTCGCCAATTTCATTTTTACTGTCAATTTCAAACGTAAGGACACGTTCAAAAGCATCATGCTTAATTGCTGAAATAAAGCCGCCTTCAATATGTTTACGTAATAATGTACAAAACATCGGTGGCTCAGCGGGATTTTCGATTGCTTGCTCTGTCAAGTGTACGCGTGAATAAGAAGGATGAATGGAAAACAATAGTTTATAGTTACTGCCTGCTGCGCGAACTTGGAAAACAACTTCTAACGCATTCGGTTGATAAATTTTTGTAATTCGTCCCGATGAAAGGATTGCTAATTCTTTGCTCATCGAACGTGTAAAAAGACCGTCAAATGCCATATTCATTCCTCTTTCATAACGATATTATTTCTTACTAGTCTACCTATCATAACATTTTTATCATCATTCAGCAGAAAACTCTCTCCTTTTTATAGGTGGTGAGGTGAATGAAATTTTAGTCTTTTTTAGTGTGTGTCCAAACACCCGCTGAATGAAGATAAAGCCTCCGGCGTATGTCACAGATTTTGAATTGTGCAAGCACAATTCAAAATCTGGACGCAATTACGCTAAGGCGTCATTGGTCAATGTAAGTTATAGTTGTTCAATTTTCTATAAAAGGTACATACTAATTGGTTTAACATATGATATAATTGGTGCAATATGCAAAGAAGGGTGTGACGAACCTTGGTGCGTAGTATGACCGGATTCGGCAGGGGGGTCACAACGACGAATAGATTTCAACTCACGGTTGAAATTCGTGCTGTGAATCATCGTTTTTTAGAAATTAATACGAAGTTTCCAAAAGAATGGATGGAATCAGAAATAATTGTGAAAAAAATGTTGTCGGATACTGTTTCTCGTGGGAAAATAGATGTTATTATTTTTCTAAAAGAGTTGCATAATGCAGAGCAAGTTGTCCGTATCAATTGGCCATTACTAGAAGCGTACTTGAAAGTAAAAAACGAGCTTTCGCAATCCGTTATGATGGATGCAAAGTGGACAATGCAAGAAATTTCAAACTTGGATCAAGTACTGCAAATCGAAAAAGAAGAGTTTTTGCTGGAGGAAATTATCCAAGCGGTGAAGGATGCATTAGCACAAGCCATAACAAGTTTAATTACGATGCGTGAGCGTGAAGGACATGAATTGCGCAATGTTATGCTACATTATAAGGATGAATTGCAGCAGCAAGTTGCTCAAATTAAACAGGGAGCACCACAAGCGGTTGCCAAGTATCGTGACCGTTTAATTGCGCGTCTACAAGAAATAAATCATGGACAGATGATTGAAGATCGTTTAGTAACTGAAGTCGCATTATTTGCTGAGCGAATTGATATAGCAGAAGAGTTAGATCGTTTAGAAAGCCACTTTGTTCAGCTGAAAGAGACGTTAAACGAGTCTGTTGCAATTGGTCGTAAACTGGATTTCATTATGCAGGAGATGCATCGTGAAATTAATACGATAGGTTCGAAAAATCAATCGGCAGACTGCTCGATTGCCGTAGTGCAAGCAAAAACGATTTTAGAAAAAATGCGAGAACAAGTTCAAAATATTGAATAGCTTAAAAGGAGTTACAGATGAAAAAACGACGTGGCTTATTAATAGTATTATCGGGTCCATCAGGTGTTGGAAAAGGAACTGTTCGTAAAGAGCTATTTTTACAACCTGATACGAACTATGAATATTCGATTTCGATGACAACGCGAAATCCTCGCGAAGGAGAAGTAGATGGTGTAGACTATTTCTTTAGAACGCGTGAACAATTTGAAGAATTAATTACACAAGGTGGCTTACTTGAGCATGCTGAATTTGTAAGTAATTATTATGGCACACCGCTTGCCTATGTAAAGGAAACGTTAGAAGCGGGTCGTGACGTATTTTTAGAGATTGAAGTTCAAGGTGCCGCACAAATTCGAGAAAAAGCACCAGATGCGTTGTTTATCTTTTTGGCACCACCAAGCATTTCTGAATTAGAGCAACGTTTAGTTGGACGAGGAACAGAAACAGAAGAAGTTATTGCTCGTCGAATTGCAACAGCTCGTGAGGAAGTTGAAATGATGAGTTTATACGATTATGTCGTAGAAAACGATCAAGTTCAAAATGCATGTGATAAAATTAATGCCATTATTGTGGCAGAGCATTGTCGCCGTGAACGTGTAGAAAAACGATATTTGTCAATGTTGAGAGGAGAATAAAATATGTTATACCCATCAGTAGATAAGTTAAAAACACAAATTGATTCAAAATATTCTTTAGTGAGCTTAGCTTCAAAGCGTGCTCGTCAAATGCAAGAAGAGGGCGGCGAGCAATTAAGCTCATACGTATCTTATAAGCCAGTTGGAAGAGCTTTAGAAGAAGTAGCAGCAGGAAAGCTTAAAAAAGCGGAACAAGATGCTTCGACGATTTATGAGGATGAAATTTAACTTCTTTAAAAATTTAGAAAGGACATCATCTTGTGCTCGTTGGCGGAAGATCGTCCTTTCTTTGTGATTTAATTCGATATTACTTGTGAAGTAGCTCCCTTAGAATTTTTCTTTGGGAGCTTGTCATTTGAAAGGAAGGTTTCGAATATGAAAAAAAGAAATGTGTTAGTGTGCGTTTCAGGAGGAATTGCCGTTTATAAAGCAGTCGCGCTCGTCAGCAAATTATCACAAGCAGGCATGGACGTGAAAGTGATCATGACCGCTTCGGCAAAACAATTCGTCACACCTTTAAGCTTTCAAGTTATGTCAAAAAATGATGTGTTTTATGACACGTTTGACGAAAAAAATTCAGCTGTCATTGCCCATATTGATTTAGCTGATTGGGCAGATTTAGTCATTGTGGCACCAGCAACAGCCAATGTAATTGCGAAAATGGCGCATGGCATGGCAGATGATATGTTGACAACAACATTACTTGCCACAACAGCACCTGTGTGGGTTGCACCAGCAATGAATGTACATATGTATGAACATCCAGCGGTGTTACGAAATATTGCCCAATTAATAGAAGATGGTGTGAAGTTTATTGAACCATCAGAAGGTTTTTTAGCATGTGGCTATGTTGGTAAAGGGCGTTTAGAGGAGCCTGAAAAAATTACCGCGCTTGTTGTGAATCATTTTGTGCAAAGTGCTGAAAGTGAAGCGAATGCGTAATGGTCATTGCAGAAGTCATTGTTGATGTATCCGCTTATCCAGTTGATCGGCCGTTTGATTATGTCATTCCAAATGAGTGGTTGGAGTTAATTGAAAAGGGCTGTCGCGTTAGAGTGCCATTTGGTCCGAGAAATGTTCTTGGCTTTGTTGTGGGCATAAAGGACGAGACGGAAGTACCGCTGGATAAAATTAAATCCATTGCAGAAGTTTTAGATATCGAGTCTGTTTTAACAGATGAAATGCTGAAAATGGCAAAATGGTTAAAAAATCAAACCATTTGCTATGAAATCGATGCCCTTCAAGTGATGCTTCCTGGCGCACTAAGAGCGAAGTATGAAAAATTTGCCGTTTTGGTAACCGAGGTCGAACAATTGCCCGAAGCAATCCAACCGTATTTTGAAAAAAATGCGAAAGTGAACCTCAAAATTGTTGAAAAGGACGCCCTACTGAAGCCATTAAAACAGGCAATTCGTAAAGGGGATCTCCTAATCGAAAACGTTGTGAAGCAAAAGGGACAGATTAAGCAAGTGCGAAAAGTTCAGATTGCTACGCTGGCGCAATTGGAATCCGTGGAAGCAAAATTGACGGCAAGAGCTCCAAAGCAAAAGCAACTTGTGCAATGGATGAAATTATTTGAAGGTCAACTTTTCACACCAGATGAAATTTGTGAAGCGGTTGACATAACGAATGCTGTTTTAAATAATGTGATTGAAAAAGGGGCAGCGGCATATATTCAACAAGAAGTGTATCGCGACCCATTTACGAAAGATGTGACCCGAACGGATTTTTTACAATTATCCAATGAACAGGATTTTGCACTAACAAAAATAAAAAAAGCGCTGGATGAAAAACGCCAGGAAACTTTTTTACTACACGGAATTACAGGTAGTGGTAAAACGGAAGTGTATCTTCAAGCGATTCAACAGACGATTGCCCAACAAAAAGAGGCAATCGTCCTCGTACCGGAAATTTCCTTAACACCTCAAATGACCGAGCGCTTTAGGTCGCGATTTGGAGAACAGGTCGCAGTAATGCATAGCGGGCTTTCAGTAGGTGAAAAATATGATGAGTGGCGCAAAATCCAACAAGGGAAAGTAAAAGTCGTTGTAGGAGCGCGCTCGGCTATTTTTGCTCCGTTTACGAATTTAGGATTGATTATTTTAGATGAGGAACATGAATCGACTTACAAGCAAGAAGATTCGCCCCGTTACCATGCACGCGATGTGGCCATTTGGCGTAGTCAGTATTACGAATGTCCTGTCATTTTGGGTAGTGCAACACCCGCATTAGAATCCTTTGCACGAGCAAAAAAAGGGGTATATACGTTATTAACTTTGGAAAATCGTGCGAAAAACCAAGCATTGCCGACCGTTCATATTGTGGATATGCGTGAACAATTGAAGGAAGGTAATCGTTCGATGTTCTCTCAGCCTTTAGCAGAGGCTTTACGGTTACGACTTGAAAAAAGAGAACAATCCGTCTTATTTTTAAATCGCCGTGGCTATTCCTCCTTCGTGCTATGTCGCGATTGTGGGACAACAGTTCAATGCCCAAATTGTGATATTTCGTTAACGTATCATCGTTCGAATGAAAAGCTAAAATGCCATTATTGTGGGTATGATGAGTATGTTCCAAGCAATTGTCCGCAATGTCAAAGTGAGCATATTCGTTATTTTGGAACAGGTACACAAAAAGTCGAAGAAGAAATTTCCAAGTACTTTCCAGGCGCTCGCGTATTACGAATGGATGTAGATACGACGAAGCAAAAGGGTGCTCATGAAAAAATACTCGATGCCTTTGGTTCGGGAGAAGCAGATATTTTATTGGGCACACAAATGATTGCTAAGGGGCTAGATTTCCCTAATATTACGCTCGTCGGTGTGTTAAGTGCAGATACATCCTTGCATTTACCAGATTATCGTGCGGCTGAAAAAACATTTCAATTAATGACGCAAGTAAGTGGGCGAGCTGGACGTCATGAGAAACCTGGTGAGGTGTTCGTTCAAACCTATACACCGGAACATTATGCCATTGAATTATCGAAAGAACAGTTGTATACACCGTTTTATGAACGTGAAATGTATAGTCGGCATACAGCAGGCTATCCGCCGTATTATTATATTGCGCTCATTCAAGTTTCCCATGAGGATGTTGTGATGGCGGCGGAATATGCAGGACGGGCCACAGAATATTTACGTTCTAACTTATCCTTCGATGTTTCAGTCATCGGTCCAACGACGGCAAGTATTAGCCGACTCCAAAATAGATATCGTTACCAATGTTTGATAAAATATAAAAAAGAACCAAACTTAATCCCAGTGCTTTTACAATTAATAAAAATGTATCGCTCAGACTGGATAAAAAAAGGAATCGTGTTAACGGTTGACTTAGATCCAACGATGATCTAACTTGATTCAGCTGAAGTCCTCCACTTCAATAAGTGGGAAAGAATTCTAAGTATTTCTTTAATTCAGAGATGGTTCAAGCCCGGCTGAATAGAGGAACTCTGTTTAAAAACGCCACGTGGTGCGGCAACGCCAAAGTGACCAACATCTGTTGGCCAAGTGCCCCCGGTGGATGTCACAGATTTTTAGAGGATTTTTTCGAGTAAACTCGAAAAAAATCTGGACAAGAGTTAGCCGAGGCGTAATTGATATAATTAGAAAGAGGTATGCAAAAATGGCTATTAAAGAAGTAGTGAAAAATCCAGCGAAAATTTTATCGCAAAAAACAAAAGAAGTGGAAGTCATTAATGAAGAAATGATTCAGCTTTTAGATGATTTATATGAAACAATGGTTGAACATGATGGGGTAGGTATTGCTGCGCCACAAATAAATGTTGGCTTACGTGTCGCGATTGTCGAGCTAGGTGAAGATATTTTAGAGATGATCAACCCAATCGTCCTTGAAACACGGGGGGATGCTGAGGATGTAGAAGGTTGCTTAAGCTTCCCAGATTTATTTGGTATGGTAAAGCGCCCAACTTATGTGAAAATTGAAGCTTCTGACCGTGAAGGCCGTGTTTATGAGCTAGAAGCAGAAGATTTTGAAGCACGTTGTATATTACACGAAATTGACCATTTAGATGGTGTGTTATTTGATTCGAAAATGACACGTGTATTAACTGCAGCTGAGCTAGAGGAATTGTACGCGGACGAAGAGGAGGAATAATCGATGACAAAAATCATCTTTATGGGAACTCCTTCGTTTTCTGCGCCAATATTGCGCATGCTACATGAGGAAGGCTATGAGGTAGCAGCCGTTGTAACACAGCCAGACCGTCCTGTTGGGCGAAAAAAAGTATTAACGCCTCCTCCGGTAAAGGCAGAAGCGTTAGCTCTTGGATTATCTGTCATCCAGCCAGAAAAATTACGTGGTTCACAGGAATTACAAGAAATTCTAGCATTAAAGCCTGATTTAATTGTAACAGCGGCATTCGGTCAAATTTTACCGAAAGAATTGCTCGATGCACCAGAGCTTGGTTGCATTAATGTACACGCCTCGTTATTACCGCATTATCGTGGGGGTGCGCCAATCCACCAGGCGATTATAGACGGACAAGCGAAAACAGGTATTACCATAATGTATATGGCTGAAAAGTTAGATGCTGGCGATATTATTTCTCAGCGTGAAATTGCGATTGAAGATACGGATCATACAGGTGGCATGTTTGAAAAATTAAGTGATGTCGGTCGCGAACTATTAAAAGAAACATTGCCCGCTATTATTGCATGTACAAATGAGCGCATTGTGCAAAATGAAGATGAAGTGACATATGCACGGAATATTAGCCGTGAGCAAGAGTTAATGGATTGGAATAAAGAAGCACGTACATTATATAATCAAGTACGTGGGTTACACCCATGGCCAGTTGCCTACACAACTTTCGAAGGGTCAAACTTTAAAATTTGGTGGGCAAAGTTAGGAGAAACAGCGACAAATGCTACTCCGGGTGAAGTCATCAAAATTGCAAAGGATCATTTCGAAGTTGCAACAGGTGACGGCAATACATTAGCACTTTATGACGTGCAACCAGCTGGAAAAAAACGAATGACAGCAGAAGAGTTTTTACGTGGTACGGGCTCAAAATTACAGATCGGAGACCGCTTTGAATGAATAAAAAAAAGCCAGTAATTTGGGATGGTAATGTGCGTGATGCGGCATTAACGATTTTATTAACAGTCGATAAAAGTCAAGCATACAGCAATTTATTATTACACCAAACAATTGAAAAATATAAAATTGATGCAAAGGATCGTGGGCTGTTAACAGAGCTTACTTATGGAACTTTGCAGCATAAGCTAACATTAGATTATTACCTAGAGCCATTCATACGTGGGAAAGTAGATATTTGGGTACGTTGGTTACTGCGTATGTCGCTATATCAAATGCATTATTTAACACGGATTCCTGCACACGCAGCGGTTAATGAGGCCGTAGAAATTGCGAAGCGTCGCGGGCATCAAGGAATTGCCTCAATGGTCAATGGTATTTTACGCTCGATTTTACGCGAAGGCGTTCGCTCGACAGAGTTAATTTCAGATGATCATGAGCGTCTTGCCATTGAAACGAGTCATCCGCAGTGGCTTGTCGATCGCTGGGTGGAGAGCTATGGCTTTGATGTGACACGTGACATGCTACAGGAAAACAACATTGCACCGCTTCAAACCGTTCGTGTCAATACGACAAAGGCAACAGTAGAACAAGTGCTGACAACTTTAGAGCGTGAAGGTGTAAAGGCGCGTCGTAGTGAATATATATCAGAATGTATCCATCTTGAAAGTGGCCAAGCAGCTCGCACAGGAGCATTTCGTAATGGACTAATTACCATTCAAGATGAAAGCTCGATGATTCCTGCAACAGTTTTAAACCCACAGCCTGGTATGAAGGTGCTTGATATGTGTGCCGCACCAGGAGGGAAAACGACTCATTTAGCTGAAAAAATGCAAAATGAAGGGTTAATTTTAGCAACGGACTTACATCCGAAAAAATTAGATTTAATCGATGAAAATACAACGCGCTTAGGGCTTGATATTATTCAAACAGCACCACTAGATGGGCGTAAGGCGGCGGGCATCCTTCCAGCAGAAAGCTATGATGCGATTCTTGTAGATGCGCCGTGCTCAGGGCTAGGTGTTATGCGTCGTAAGCCAGATATTAAATATACAAAGCGTGAGGAAGATTTAGAAAGCCTACAATCGATTCAACTTGCGATTTTAGAAAATGCAGTCCAATTATTAAAAACGGATGGTCGATTAGTGTATTCTACTTGTACAGTGGATCGTCGCGAAAATGAAGGTACGGTAAATGCCTTTTTAGCTGCACACCCAGAAATGGAAGCGGTACGTTTAGAAAATTTACCAGCACAACTAGAAGCGAAACAACAAGACGGGATGCTACAAGTATTCCCACAAGATATTGGTAGTGACGGATTTTTCGTTGCTGCATTCGTAAAAAAAGGAGCGTCCAATTAACTAATGGAGCAAGAACAATTAAAACAATTTGATGAGCGTATTAAGGATTTGGTAGAAGAAACAGCAGCAACACCAGCACGTCGCGAAAAAAAGGAAAAGCCACAATTGAAGCCTTCTATATACTCGCTTCGTCTAGATGAATTAAAAGATTGGTTAGTAGAGAATGGTGAAAAAGCATTCCGAGCGGGCCAAATTTATGAATGGCTTTATGAAAAACGCGTAAAAAACTATGAGGAAATGTCAAATTTATCTAAAGGTTTACGTGAAAAACTAGCACAACAATTTACTTTAACAACGCTTTCAACGATTATTAAACAAGAATCTAAAGACGGTACAATTAAGTTTTTATTCCAATTACAAGATGGCTATTCAATTGAAACCGTATTAATGCGCCATGAGTACGGAAATTCAATTTGTGTCACAACACAAGTAGGATGTCGTATCGGCTGTACATTCTGTGCCTCAACATTAGGCGGACTAAAACGTCACTTAATGGCAGGCGAAATTGTGGAGCAAGTTGTAAAAGTACAGCAACAGCTTGATGAAACAGATGAGCGTGTATCAAGCATTGTTATTATGGGAATTGGTGAACCATTCGACAACTATGATGCGATGATGAGTTTCTTAAAAATCATGAATGATGATAAAGGTTTAAACATCGGAGCACGTCATATTACCGTTTCTACTTCTGGTATAGTGCCGAAGATTTATGAATTTGCGGATGAAGGCATGCAAATTAACTTTGCTGTTTCATTGCACGCGCCAAACCAAGAAGCGCGTCAAAAATTAATGCCAATTGCACGTGCTTATAAGCTAGAGGCGTTAATGGAGGCTGTACAATACTACACGAAAAAAACAGGACGTCGTGTAACGTTTGAATACGGTTTAATGTCAGGTGAAAATGATACGGAAGAAGTAGCATTAGAGCTTGCTGCACTAATTAAAAATATTAAATGTCATGTTAACTTAATTCCAATTAACTACGTGCCAGAACGCGATTATATTCGTACATCACGTAGCAAAATTTTTGCATTTGAAAAAACGTTAAAAGAAAAAGGTATTAACGTAACGATTCGTCGTGAGCAAGGTGCAGATATTGCAGCAGCTTGTGGCCAATTGCGTGCGCAAGAAAGATCACAAGAAACAAAGTAGGTGGACTTTATGAACTTTACAGTGAAAAGTGATATTGGATTAAAGCGAACGATAAATGAAGATCGGGCGGCGTTTTTTGAACGCCCCGATCATTATAAGCTTGCAATTTTAGCAGATGGCATGGGTGGACATAACGCAGGTGATGTAGCGAGTGAAATGGCTATAAATGAAATGCAGCATTTATTTTTGAATATTGATGCACAACAATTTGCAACTAAGGAATCTCAAACGGAATGGCTTCGGGATGCCGTTTCCCATATTAATCATAAAATTTATCAATATTCTTTATCGCATGAAGGCTGTAAAGGGATGGGGACAACACTCATTGCCGTACTGCTTGATCAAAATCATTGCATTATTAGCCATGTTGGAGATAGTCGTACGTACTTATTTACAAATAACGAAGTGAAATTAATTACACGAGATCATTCATACGTAAATATTTTAGTGGAAAATGGGGAAATTAGTGAAGAAGAAGCACAGCATCATCCACAGCGTAATTTTATTTTGAAGGCGCTTGGCACGGAATCGCATATTGAACCAGATTTTTATGAAATTGACTTACAGGATGAAGGGTATTTACTCATTTGTTCAGATGGTTTAAGCAATAAATTATCTACCTTTGAAATGGCTGCGATCATTACACTACCCGTAACGCTTCAAGAAAAAGGTCGAAAACTTGTCCAGCTTGCGAATGATAGCGGCGGAGAAGATAATATTTCCCTCGTATTAATTACAACTAAAGAGGAGGTGTAGGAATGCTTGTAGGTAAGCATATAAGTAGTCGCTATAAAATATTGCAATTAATCGGCGGCGGTGGCATGTCCAACGTTTATTTGGCGCATGACATTATTTTAAATCGCGATGTAGCCATTAAAATTTTACGCTATGATTTTTCGAATGAGGAAGAATTGCACCGACGTTTTCAGCGGGAGGCATTGTCTGCAACCAGTCTTACACATCCGAATATTGTAAGTATTTATGATGTTGGTGAAGATGGCGATATGCACTACATTGTAATGGAGTACATTAAAGGGAAAACATTAAAGCAATACATACAAGAGTTTTCACCATTATCTCCAGCGCGCAGTGTCCATATTATGAAACAATTAACATCCGCAATGTCTCAAGCGCATGAAAATGGCATCATCCACCGAGATATTAAGCCGCAAAATATTTTAATGGATGAAGAAGGCAATGTTAAAATTACAGATTTCGGAATTGCTACATCTTTAGGTGCAACATCGTATACACAAACAAATTCTGTACTCGGAACGGTTCATTATTTATCTCCTGAGCAGGCGCGCGGTGGCATTGCTTCAATGAAGTCGGATATTTATGCACTTGGTATTGTATTGTATGAATTATTAACGGGAGAATTACCGTTTTCCGGAGAATCTGCAGTGTCGATTGCATTAAAGCATTTACAATCAGAAACACCATCTGTTCGTGATTTTGACGCATCGATTCCACAAAGTATTGAAAATATTGTGCTTAAGGCAACGGCAAAGGATATGCGTCATCGCTATGCATCGACGGAAGAAATGGAAGCGGATCTAGATACATGCTTAACGATGAAACGCAAAGATGAACAAAAATTCATGACGCCACTTGATAATGAAGCAACAAAATTAATTCCGATTATTAAAGATCCAAAACCAGTGCAACCAGCAATACCAAAGCATAGTGAGCCAACTGTAAAATCCGAACCTACAAAAGCGGATTCCGTTAGTAAGCAGCAAAAGAAAAAGAAAAAATGGCCGATTTACGCAGGCATATTTGCGGCGCTCGTTGTCATTGGCATTGTATTAGCCTTTATGCTAACGCCGAATAAGATTGAGGTACCAGATGTTAGGAATATGCCGATTTCAGAGGCAATTCAAACGCTCGAGAGTAAAGGTTTTGTTATTGGCGAACAGGAACAACGTAATTCGGAGGAAATTGAAGTAGATTCCGTTATGGAAATGGACCCAGGAGCGAATTCGATGCAAGTAAAAGGGACGGAAATTAATTTAGTTGTCAGTATCGGCGAAGAAACACTGGTGATGGAAAATTATTTGGATTTGCAAGGCGAACAAGTGCAGTCAATGCTTTTGGGACAAGATAATTTTAAAAGTGTCACAATTGTTGAAGCGTATTCAGACAAACTAGTCGGAACAATTACTGACCAATCCCCACCAGCTGATGAAGAAATTATCGCAAAAGATACAGATGTTGTATTGACTGTAAGTAAAGGACCGGAGCCAGTTTCTCTCATTAGTTTACATGGTTACAATGAAGCGAATCGTAAAGCATACGAAAGAAGCTCAGGTTTTAAAATCCATGTTACAGGAAAAGAACATTCATCGACAGTGCCAGAGGGTGAAGTAATGCGACAAACGCCTTCTGCGGGAACGAAGCTTAAAGTTGGGGATACGGTTAACGTCGTAATTTCTAAAGGACCAGAAGCGAAGGAAGAAAGAGTTTATCGCCATGAAATAACGATTCCATATGAACCAGTATTTGAAGATGGGATCGAACAATTAGTCGAACACACAGTAGTTATTTATATACAGGATAAGACGCGTACATTGGCGGATCCAGCTGAAACGCTCACGATTACAGGACCAACACCTTATTCAATTGAATTAACAATTGTCGAAGGGGAAAAGGGCGCTTATCAAATTATGCGTGATAATATTGTCATTGAAAATAAAACAATTACGTACGAAAGTATTCCGCAGTAAGGGGAGATTGGATGGCGCGAGGCCAAATTCGAAAAGCATTAAGTGGTTTTTATTATATAGAGCAAGATGGAAAGCTGATTCAATGTCGGGCGCGTGGGATTTTCCGTAATCGCGGAGAATCCCCGTTAGTAGGAGACTTTGTAGAGTATTCTTACGATGGGGAATCGGATGGATCTGTCGATAAAATTTATGCGCGTAAAAATGAATTAGTGCGTCCACCAATTGCGAATATTGACCAAGCACTTTTAGTATTTTCAGCAAAAGAACCTGATTTTAATACAATTTTATTGGATCGTTTTTTAGTTGTTTTGGAATCGTTTCATGTGCAGCCCATTATCGTGCTGACAAAGTTAGATCTATTGGATGTTGAGGAAAAACAATCGCTTCAACAATACGTCAAAGATTATGAGGCAATGGGTTATGAAGTGATTTTAACTTTTAAAGATGATCCAGCATTATTGACGACATTAGGTCATTATTTAAAAGGAAAAACATCTGTTCTTGCCGGTCAATCAGGCGTCGGGAAGTCGACATTATTAAATACGCTAATCCCATCATTGGAACTTAAAACAGCGCATATTTCGAAAAGCTTAGGACGAGGCAAGCATACGACGCGACATGTGGAGTTAATTGATATTGGTGAAGGTTTGCTTGCCGACACTCCTGGTTTTAGTTCATTTGATTTTGATACAATTGAAAAAGAAGAACTGTCAGCATGTTTACCAGAATTCCAACGTATTAGTGAAAACTGCAAATTCCGAGGCTGTTTACATATTAAGGAGCCTAAATGTGCAGTGAAAGATGCAGTTGAATCTGGAGAAATTCGTTCCTATCGTTATGAACACTATCAACAGTTTTTACAAGAAATTATTGATCGAAAGCCGAGGTACTAAACTATGATTAAAATTGCACCATCCATTTTAGCAGCAGATTTTGCAAAATTAGGTGAAGAAGTAAAAGAAGTTGAGGCAGCAGGTGCAGAGCTGATTCACATTGACGTAATGGACGGTCATTTTGTCCCAAATATTTCATTTGGTGCGATTGCGCTTGAAGCGATTCGTCCATTATCAACATTACCAATGGATGTTCATTTAATGATTGAAAATCCAGATCAATACATTGAGCAATTTGCAAAAGCAGGTGCCGATTATATTACGGTCCATGTAGAAGCGTGCCGTCATTTACATCGCACTATTCAGCTAATTCGTTCTTTTGGTGTGAAACCGGGCGTTGTGTTAAATCCGCATACGCCAATCGAAAGTATCCAACATGTATTAGAGGATATTGATATGGTGTTATTTATGACGGTGAACCCTGGATTTGGCGGGCAAAAATTCATCCATTCGGTCGTGCCGAAAGTGGCAGCTTTATCAGAAATAATTAAAGAGCGTAATTTAAATATTGAGATTGAAATCGATGGTGGGATTAACGCAGAAACTATTATTCCATGTGCCAAAGCAGGTGCTACTATTTTCGTAGCGGGCTCTGCTATTTATGGAAAAGAAGATCGCGCGCAAGCATTACAAGAAATTAAACAATCAGGATTGGACGCTATTAAGTGATTGTAGCGATTTGTGCAGGCGGCCCTATAAAAGAGGTCGCCTTTTCTTTAACACCCGATAAATGGATTGGTGTGGACCGTGGGGCTTTGCATTTGATTGAGCAAGGCATTCGACCGCATACTATTGTAGGTGATTTTGATTCGGTGACAGCAGATGAATTTGCGCGAATTTCAGAAGTTGTCGACCATGTAGAGAAGTTTCAAGCGATAAAGGATGAGACGGATACGGATTTAGCTTTACAACGAGCATTGCAATATGAACCGACTCAAATTTGGCTTACAGGTGTGACAGGTGGTCGACTGGATCATTACGAGGCCGCATTACGCTCCATTTATTCGCTTCAAAAACGATTCCCTTCAATCGTGTTTAAAATTATCAATGACCAAAATGAAATGTGTTTTTTATTGCCTGGAAAGCATTCTTTACATAAAACGGAATATCCGTTCGTATCCTTTTTTGCGTATGGGCAAACAATAAAAGAGGTGACGTTGCGAGGTGTCAAGTATGAAACGACGAATGAAGTTATTGAACAAGGAACATCCCGCTTCACAAGCAATGAAATCGAACAAGACGGGTATATATCATTCGCTGAAGGCATATGTTTAATGATAACAAGCAAAGATTAAAGGGGGAGCCTAGCTGAGAGTTTATACTTTTCAATTACCGAGATGGATTAGTGGTATGGCACGAGGATGCGTTAGACTATTTAGGAGAGATAAAAAGAATTAACTTGATTCAGCAGAATTCCTCCACTTCTATAAGTGGGGGATGAATGCCATGTGTGTCCTTATTTCAATGGGGATTCAAACCCG
Source organism: Solibacillus sp. R5-41 (assembly GCF_002736105.1). Lineage (NCBI taxonomy): Bacteria > Bacillati > Bacillota > Bacilli > Caryophanales > Caryophanaceae > Solibacillus > Solibacillus sp. R5-41. Next base: position 921,612 of record NZ_CP024123.1, read on the forward strand.
GCTGAATCAAGTCAATGCCCCGGCGGATGTCACAGATTTTTAGATGAGTTTTTCGAGTGCATTCGAAAAAAATCTGGACGCAATTACGCCGAGGCGTAATTGATTGACTTTCATCTAAATAAAGCTGGTTTAAGTTCATCTTAATGGTGAGCTTGGATCAGTTTTTTTTGTGTGAAAAAAGTAAGGTAATTTACACATAAAAAAAGAGCATCAGCAAATGCTGATACTCAGAACGCGATTAAACGCGCTCGATTTTACCTGATTTTAAAGCACGGGCAGAAACCCATACACGTTTAGGCTTACCGTCTACTAAAATGCGAACTTTTTGAAGGTTAGCACCCCAAGTACGCTTGGTTGCGTTCATAGCGTGTGAACGGTTGTTGCCTGTACGAGCTTTACGGCCAGTAATTACGCATTGTTTTGGCATTGTAAAATTCCTCCTTACAGCTGAATCTGAAAGCTACATTTCAGTTCGATATTTCACATACCATAATAATTTAACATACCTATCGAGTGAGTGCAAGACATTTTACGCAACCTTTCAAGAAAAAAACCTTTACACCTAAATCAGCTTGGAAAGTTTAGAAATTGACGGAAAAAGAGAAAGCGAAATTGATTAAATCGGCTTATTAATACATGTAGGACATAAAAAAAAGATAATAGTACAAATTAATAGAAATAGGATGTCTAGAATGAAGCTGAAATAATGGCAATAAAAAACAGATGCTTTATTCTTCACCATGTCGAAATTTGAAAAAATGATAACTTTCAACTAGACGTAAGTGAACGTTTTCTTTTATAATCGGCTTTTGTGTAGTACAATAGAGATTAGTCAAATAGAGCCAAGGGGGCATTATTATGTCAGTAGAATTGAATAACGAATTCGGCCATATTGATATTTCAAATGATGTGATTGCACAAATTGCTGGTGGAGCGGCAATCGAGTGTTATGGTATTGTAGGAATGGCGTCTAAACACCAAATTCGTGACGGATTAACAGATATTTTGCGTAAAGAAAACTTTGCAAAAGGTGTACTAATTCGCCAAGCGGGTGAAGACCTACATATTGATATGTATATCGTTGTAAGCTATGGTACAAAAATTTCTGAAATTGCATATCAAGTTCAATCAAAAGTAAAATATACAGTAAATAAAACATTAGGTATGAGCGTTAAATCGGTAAATATTTTTGTTCAAGGCGTTCGTGTTGCGAATGTGTAAGAGGAGGAAATGAATCGGATGAAGTCTTTAGACGGAATTAAATTTGCAGAAATGGTTCAAATGGGTGCACATCACCTTTACCAAAATGCAGGTTATGTAGATTCTCTAAATGTATTCCCTGTGCCAGACGGGGATACGGGGACAAATATGAATTTGTCTATGACATCTGGTGCAGATGAAACAGAACTACATGCAGGTGCTCATATCGGTAAAACAGCACAGGCATTATCAAAAGGCTTACTAATGGGGGCGCGCGGAAATTCAGGCGTAATTTTATCGCAATTATTCCGTGGTTTCGGTAAGGCGATTGAAAAAAATTCAGAGATCGACGCAAAAGGCTTAGCGAATGCATTCCAAGCAGGTGTCGATACGGCATATAAAGCGGTTATGAAGCCTGTTGAAGGTACGATTCTTACAGTTGCACGAGAAGCGGCAGCTAAAGGTGTCGAAGTTGCTGAAACTGAGGACAACCTAATTGCTGTTATGGAGGCATTTATTGAAGAAGCACGTGCATCACTAAATCGTACACCGGATTTATTGCCTGTTTTAAAAGAAGTTGGCGTAGTTGATAGTGGTGGACAAGGGTTGCTTTTCGTCTATGAAGGATTCCTCGCATCGATGAAGGGTGAGCCATTGCCTGCAAAAAATGAATCGTCTTTAGATGATTTAATTAATGCAGAACATCACCGAGTACAAGACTTTATGGATACTTCTGCGATTGAATTTGGTTATTGTACGGAAATTATGGTTCGTTTTGAAGCGGAAAAAGAACCGTTCGATGAAGAGCAATTCCGCCAAGAGCTAAATCCAATGGGTGATTCTTTGCTTGTTATTTCAGATGATGAAGTGGCAAAGGTACATATTCACTCTGAAACACCAGGTGCGGTGCTAGAAGCAGGGCAAAAATACGGTAGCTTAATTAAAATCAAAGTAGATAATATGCGTGAACAACATTCGGCGATTGTCAATGAAGCGCCAAAAACACCAGCTAAAGTAAAACAACAAAAGGTTCCATTTGCGATCGTAACAATTGCTATGGGTGAAGGCGTAGCAAATTTATTACGTTCAATTGGTGCATCTTATGTAATCGAAGGCGGCCAAACAATGAATCCTTCAACGGAAGACATTGTGAAGGCTGTTCAAGAAATTGGTGCTGAACGCGTACTTATTTTACCGAACAATAAAAATATTATTATGGCAGCAGAACAAGCAGCAGAGCTTTTAGAAATTGAAGCGGCTGTTGTTCCTACAAAAACAATTCCACAAGGGATGGCGGCAATTTTAGCTTTCAACCCAGAGGAGTCAGTTGCAAATAATAAAAATTACATGACAGAAGGATTTGCGCATGTAAAAACAGGTCAAGTAACATTTGCGGTTCGAGATACGTCGATTGACGGTGTAGAAATTCGTAAAGATGACTATATGGCTTTAGCAGAAGGGAAAATCATATTATCAACAACTGAAATGATGGACGCTGCTAAACAAGTACTTGATAATTTAATGGACGAAGATTCTGAAATCGTTACAATTATTTTTGGTGAAGATGCGACGGCTGAGCAAGCAGAACAATTGCAAAGCTTCATTGAAGAAAATTATGAAGATGCAGAAGTAGAACTTGTCGATGGTAAACAATCACTTTATCCATTTATTCTTTCAGTCGAATAACAAATCCGAAGCAGTGCATGCTTTTTATATGCACTGCTTTCGTTATTCATCTTCATATTTTTCAAACAATCGACTCGCATCTAGTAAATGTGAGTCGAATTTTACTTTAAATGATAGATTGGATAACAGGAAGTTTGTTTATTGTAGAAAAAATAGGTACAATACTAGTAATGTGTTACATGATATATAGGGGGTTATGCGATGAAGTTTACATCGGTTTTTGATATTATTGGTCCGGTTATGATTGGCCCCTCCTCTTCACATACAGCAGGGGCTGCTCGTATCGGGCGTGTCGCAAGGGATTTATTCGGACGTCAACCAAAATGGGTGAAGATTTATTTATATGGGTCCTTTGCTGAAACGTATCGCGGTCATGGGACGGATGTTGCCTTAATTGGAGGCTTATTAGATTATGATACGGATGATGAAAGAATTAAAACCGCTTTTCAAGAGGCACAGGCTGCTAACTTACAATTTGAATTTTTCCCGGAAACGGCCAATAAAGAGCATCCGAACACAGCCCGCCTTGTCATGGGAGATGACGAAAATGAAATGAGCGTTGAAGGCATTTCAATTGGCGGAGGAAAAATTGAAATTAGTGAAGTGAACGGCTTTAAATTGCGCTTAACGGGTGGAATGCCAGCCATTTTAGTTGTTCATGATGATCGCGCAGGATGCATCGCCAATGTCGCGAATTGCTTAGCAATGCACAATGTAAATATTGGGCATATGGAAGTGTCGCGTATTGAACGTGGGTTAACGGCATTAATGGTTATTGAAGTGGACCAAAACATAGATAAACGAATTATCGATCAAATTTCGTATATTCCACATATTACGAAGGTGTCGAAAATTAACAACTAAGGGGTGAACTGAATGGATGTATTATTTCATAGTGTGCGTGAGTTAGTAGAACGAGCTGAAAATGAAGGGAAACTTATTTCTGAAATTATGATTGAGCAAGAAATGTTAATAAGCGGGCGCACTCGTGAAGAAATTTTCTCGCAAATGGACCGCAATTTAGTTGTGATGGAAGAAGCGGTTGAGCGCGGTTTACGTGGTGTTCAATCTGTGACAGGATTAACGGGTGGCGATGCGGTATTAATTCAAAAATACATCGCAAGTGGCAAGTCATTAGCAGGCGATTTATTGTTAGATGCTGTTAGTAAGGCGGTTGCAACGAATGAAGTAAATGCAGCGATGGGGACAATTTGTGCGACACCAACTGCAGGTTCGGCAGGCGTCGTACCAGGGACATTGTTTGCTGTGAAAAATAAATTAAATCCAACGCGAGAGCAAATGGTCCGTTATTTATTCACGTCGGGTGCATTCGGCTTTGTTGTTGCGAATAATGCGTCGATTTCAGGTGCTGAAGGTGGCTGTCAGGCAGAAGTGGGAAGTGCTTCGGCAATGGCGGCGGCAGCAATTGTTGAAATGGCTGGAGGAACACCACAGCAATGTGCAGAAGGGTTTGCGATTACATTAAAAAATATGCTAGGTCTTGTATGTGATCCAGTTGCTGGACTTGTTGAAGTTCCTTGTGTGAAGCGCAATGCGATGGGGGCATCCAATTCACTCGTTGCGGCAGATATGGCACTTGCTGGAGTAACGAGTCGTATTCCGTGTGATGAAGTGATTGGTGCGATGTATCGTATCGGACAGGCAATGAGCCCCAATTTAAAAGAAACGGCTCGTGGCGGACTAGCGGCAACACCAACAGGTAAGGCTATTACTCATGCGATTTTTGATGGTGGGGACTTAAAGAGTCTATTAAAATCGCGCGCGGCGAATAATTAAATAAGTACAAAAACACGTAATCAATTTAATTGATGCGTGTTTTTTATTTTTCACAATAGTGAAATGAACTTCACAAATTACAACGATTTTTGTCAAACTATTTTCAATTGAATTTCACAATTATTCAGTAAACTAAAGTTATATAAATGTTCTACAAATGAGGAAAAATCAATGGAAGCTGATTTTCTGTGAGAACATTTAAATAGCTGAAACGAGGGATACATAGTGAGAAAATGGCTTGTGACAATTCCGCTGTTATTTACATTAGCAGCATGTGGAAACGATGAAAATGGGCAACAAAATGATGCTAACAGTGGGTCGAAAGTAAAAACAGAAGCAGTTGCTACACAGCAAGCACCGACGTATTTATCGTCTACGGAAGACTGGGAAGTAGATGAACGTTTACAAGAACCGACAGAGGAGTCTCTTTGTGAAATGTGTAATATGAAAGTGTATACACGCGAGCATGAAATGGGTGTGTTCTCTGCACAGGCGATAAAAGCCGATGGAACGACAGCATTTTATGATGATATCGGTTGCTTAGTCAATGCCGAATTAAAATTTAAAGAGCAAAATGAAAAATATGTAAGAGACTATATTTCGTTAAACTGGCTAAATGTTGAAGAAGCAACTATTGTCAAAACTGAATTAAAATCTCCGATGAACTGGGGTTATATTTTCTTTAAATTTGAAGAAGATGCAAAAACATATATTGCACAAAATCCAGCGGCGCATGTGGAGCAATTAGCAACAATACAAGCGACTGCAAAAGAACGTATGATGAAAAAAATGAAGGAAAAAGAGGCAGAAGGAAAAGGTCCTGAGGAGATGGATGTTGAAGATCACGAAGGACATATGGAAACAGAAGATGGAGAAGATGTACATGAGTAATAGTGAAAAGGGCGTGTTTTTTGCCCTTTTTTTCCTGTTGCTTGTATTTTTAGAGAATGATACAGCGGCAGCTAGCTCAGTGCAACAGCAAATTGATTCATTGAAGCCGGGTGAAGAACTATTGCTGAATGATGTTGTAATTAAGGAATCGCTCACTCTTACAAAGCCGATAATCATCCGTGCAAATAATGTAATAATAGAACAACCTTTAAAAATTGAATCCAACGATGTTCGAATTGAAGGGATTCATTTTCAAGGTGAGCAAGGTATTCTTATGAAAAATGTAAAAAATATTTCTATTTTCAATGCTTCGTTTGCGTCGAGTGAAGAAGGAGTTTATATTGTAAACTCACAAAATATTACACTCGAACAAATTGAACTAACAGGCATTCCGAGCGATTTAGCTAAACGCAAGCACGGTATAACGGTTTTACGCTCTGAAACTATTTTAATTGATGATGCCAAATTAACGGGAACGCTTGATAGCATTTATGTAGAGGAGAGCAAGCAAGTTCGTATCCTCAATAGCCAATTACGTGATGGGCGATACGGTGTCCATAGTATGTATAGTGAGGATATTATCGTAGAAAGCAGTAATATTTCCGAGTATACAACTGGGATTATGGTGATGATGTCCAAAAATATTATGCTCAAGGATAATTTGGTCGCTCATCAGCAATCCGTTCATGGGACAGCATTGACGATTTATGACAGTAAATTGGCAACGATTCAAGAAAATGAATTACGTGAAAATAAAACGGCCATTCAGCTGCAAAAGGCGTCCGATATCGATATGTTGGGAAATGAACTCGTCATGAATGTTATTGCTATTAGTGGGATGGACGTTTGGGACAGCGTTTTTTCAAACAATCGTTTACGAATGAATGTATTAACAACAGCAAGTTCGATTGATGGATTAATATTGTCGCAAAATGCTTACGATGACTATGGTGGCTATGATTTAGATGGGGATCATATTGGGGATGCTCCTTATATTGCAACGTCTACATTTGGTCAATGGGTGTTAAAAAGACCGAACTATCAATATTTTTTAGGTAGCAGCAGCGTGCAATTATTAACAACATTAGATGCACTTTTATTGCTCTCCTCACAAAATGTACTGCTTGATGAAAGACCGAAATTAGTTAACAACGCATCGATCGAAATGGATTTTAGGTGGCCTTATTTCGTAGTGAGTTTATTAATTTTAGGGTTACTAATTACAGGATGGAGGAAGCTACTATGAAACGTAAACTAATTTTATTATTTTTGATGACGCTTGTATTAGCGGGCTGTGGCAATGCAGATTTAACCGCGCGTGAAATTCATTTGGAAACGGATATTTGTGAAATATGCAATATGGCGATTTCCCATCCAGATTATGCAGCACAAGCAATTTTTAAAAATAACGACTATCAAGTTTTTGATGATTTAGGTTGCTTAATCGATTTTTTAAAAGGTGAATCGGCAAAGGAAGTCGTGATTGCCTATATTTATTCAGAGGATACAGGACAATGGATTGATGTGAAGGAAGCGTACTTCGTCTATAATGCCGATTATTGGACGCCAATGAATTATGGTGTGCTTGCATTTGAAAAGGAACAAGCTTTGACCGACTATGTACAGGAAAATGGCGATGGACAATTGTTAAGCTATGAAGCATTATTGACGGACTTTAAATGGGGAGTGCATACGCATTGATACTTTCAGAATTAAAACAGCTTGTTCGTAGTAAATGGCTGTATATTGTCCTCGCTTTATTTTTATTATTATTTGTGTCCATTATGCTGTTGCAGCAGTTAAATGCTGGGGAGCAAATGGTATTTGATCGCTACAATGCCTCTTTGGTGAATGTTTTATTATTTTTACTGCCATTATTCATTTTAACGATCGGTGCAATGGGAGTCGCACAAGATACGGAATCCGGGTGGTATCGCTTACTACGAACGTATCCGCTATCTATTGGCCGATATGTCTTTTCGAAATTCATTGCACTCATCGTCTTGTTTTTACTTATTTTAGGAACAACAGAAACGATTGTTCTATTATTGGGAAGCTTCTTAGGGGGCATTTCCATTCATCCGACATTTTTACTTCTCGCGTTATTGCTTGTGCTCATTGTAAGTGCATTAAGTATTTGGATTGGTACATTCGCACGTCATCGGCTTCATGCCCTCGGCTTAAGCTTGGGGATATGGGGGTTCTTTTCGCTACTAAGTAATTATATTGTCATGGCTCTAGGGACGATTTTACCGAATTATGTGATTGAAAAGCTTTTATACGTCCATTTACATAGTAATCCATTTGAATGGCTACGTTTTTTATTTTTATTAATGATTAACCAAACAGGGGTTTTAGGGAAATCATTTTATAGCTTAACGCAATTTTACACATCAGCATTAGGAATCACAGTTGCTATTATTTTGACATTAATTTGGATGATTTCACCACTTCTGCTTGCTGTATGGCAATTGAAATGGAAGGAGAAGCGTTCATGATTGAATTAATAAATTTATCGAAGCGTTATAAGGGCTACCGCGGACTCGGGCCAATTAATTACAAGATAAAGCCAGGGAAAATTACGGCACTTGTCGGTGAAAACGGGGCGGGAAAAAGTACGCTCATCAAATTATTAATGCGTCAAATTCAACCTGAAGACGGTACGATTACCGGCATAGACTCCCATCGTATTCGTTTTATGCCCGATGATTTAGAGTTTCCAACAACATTGAAGATTAATGAAATAATGAAGCTATTAGGTCAGCTGAAAAAATGTTCGGATGCTGAGCAACAACGCATATTACACCTTGTCGGATTGGAACGCGCTACAAATGATGTTGTACGAAACTTATCGAAAGGAATGCGTCAGCGATTAAATTGGGCTCAAAGCATGTTAGGGGAAAGTGATTTATATATTTTAGATGAGCCGACAAACGGGTTGGATCCGTATTGGATTTCCAAACTAAAAAAACAATTATTACAGGAAAAAGAGCAAGGTCAAACGATTTTATTTTCGACGCATTTATTAGCAACAGTTGATGAAATAGCGGATGAAGTGCTAATGATTCAAAATGGGGAAGCTATTTTAGCTGGATCTGTACAGCAGGTAAAGGCGCAGTATGGCGTGACAAATTTAGAGCAGCTATGGCTCATGCTACGCAAAGATAATGAAGGATAAAGTGAAGGGGCGTATTTGATAACAATAAACACGAACATGTGCGCCTATTTTGTGCTATGCTATGAAAATAAAGTATGCGTAGAAGGAGGTGGCGGGAGTTGATACATGAACCAGTATCGAGTTTAAAAGGAGTCGGTAAGGAAACTGCGGAAAATCTAGAGAAGCTGGGTATTCATACGATTGCTGATTTAATATGGACATTTCCTTATCGGCATGAAGATTTCCGTTTAAAAGATTTAGTGGAGACGCCCCATAATGAACGCGTTACGATTGAGGCGCGTGTTGAAAGTGCCCCTACAGCTTTATTTTTAGGGAAGAATAAATCGCGTTTACAATTTACCGCCCTTGCTGGGAGGCATTTAGTAAAGGTCGTATTTTTCAATCAAAATTATTTGCGTCAAAAATTAGCGCCAGGGATGGTCGTCACTGTTACAGGGAAATGGGACCGTGGGCGCCAAGTGATCGTTGGCTCCTCGGTATCCTTTGGACCTAAAACAGAGCAGGTCGATTTTGAACCGGTATATAGTTTAAAAGGGAATATTCAACAAAAACGTTTCCGTAAATATATGCGTCAAGCGCTGGATGTTGCTGCAGCTGAGCTCGCTGAATCTTTACCGTTAAAATTGCGAGAGGACTATCAATTGCTAGCCGTTCAAGAAGCGCTGGAGGGGGTTCACTTTCCAACAGATGCACAGCATTCAAAACAAGCTCGTCGTCGTTTCGTTTATGAGGAATTATTAGATTTTCAGTTGCGCATTCAAGCCTTACGAAAGGTGAATAAGGAAAACGAAAAAGGTATTTCTATTCACTATAATTTAATCAAGCTAAAGGAATTTATCGCGACATTGCCGTATGAATTGACTGGTGCGCAAAAACGGGTTGTCAATGAAATTTGTAAAGATTTATTGCTGCAACAGCGCATGAATCGTTTATTGCAAGGGGATGTAGGGTCAGGAAAAACGGTTGTTGCGGCACTTGGGTTATATGCAGCAGTCACAGCAGGCTTTCAAGGGGCACTTATGGCACCAACCGAAATTTTAGCTGAGCAGCATGCAGAAAGCTTACATACTTGGTTTGATCCAATCGGTGTAAAGGTTGCCTTGCTTTCAGGCTCTACAAAAGCAAAAGCGCGCCGTGAATTATTGGCACAATTAGCAAATGGTGAAATTGATATTCTCATCGGCACACATGCGTTAATTCAACCAGATGTTGTCTTTCATAAATTAGGTTTTGTTATTACGGATGAGCAGCACCGCTTTGGAGTCGAGCAACGTCGGGTTTTGCGTGAAAAGGGTGAAAATCCAGATGTGTTATTTATGACAGCAACACCAATTCCTCGAACACTTGCCATTACAGCATTTGGGGAAATGGACGTTTCAATTATTGATGAGTTGCCAGCTGGTCGAAAAGAAATTGAAACGCACTGGATGAAAAAAGAGCAAATGAATAGCGTGTTAATGCGTATGGCAAAGGAATTAGAAGCTGGACGACAAGCGTATGTCATAACACCGTTAATCGAGGAATCCGAAAAGCTGGATGTACAAAATGCAGTAGAGGCATATGAACATTTGCAAGCTTATTTTGGCAATAAATTTAAAGTAGGTTTAATGCATGGAAAACTACATTCAGATGAAAAAGATGCGGTTATGCGTGCGTTTAGTGATGGAACGATTCATGTGTTAGTATCCACAACGGTTGTAGAGGTAGGGGTGAATGTTCCGAATGCGACATTTATGACCATTTATGATGCCGAACGTTTTGGACTAGCACAGCTGCATCAGCTCCGAGGACGAGTAGGGCGTGGTGAACATCAATCGTATTGTGTGTTAATAGCGGATCCAAAAACGGATGAAGGAAAAGAACGAATGACGTCTATGACCGAGACTAATGACGGATTCCGGCTTGCTGAAAAGGATTTGGAATTACGTGGCTCGGGTGATTTTTTCGGGAAAAGACAAAGTGGCCTTCCAGAATTTAAATTAGCAGATCTCGTTCATGATTATCGTGCGCTTGAAATAGCAAGACAAGATGCGGCGCGTATGCTGTATGATGAAGATTTTTGGCAACAACCAGATTATGCTGTGTTAAGAGAAAAACTAGTCGATTCAGGTATTCTTGAAGGAGAACGAATCGATTAAGGGTGTTTAAAAAGTGAATTTTACGGTAAAATTAAACAGGAATAATTCATAATTACAAAGACTATTATAAATGAAGAAGAGGTGCAAAAGAATGTCTAAAATGACTCCTTATTTAGTATTCAACGGTGAAACAAGAGAAGCGGTAGAATTGTATGCAAAAGCTTTCAATGCAAAAAATGTGGTAATTTCAACATTTGGTGAAATGCCACCTAATCCGGAGCATCCAATTCCGAAAGAGGCAAAAGATTTAGTCATGCATGCGTTTATTGAATTAGAAAACAGTAAAATGATGTTTTCGGACACTTTTCCAGGTTCTCCACAGGTAACGAAAGGTGACAATATAACGCTTGCCTATACGTCGGACAATGAGCAAGAATTACGTACGATATTTGAACTGTTTGCCAACGGAGGTAGCGTAACCATGCCATTGCAAGAAACATTTTGGAGTAAATGCTATGGACAAGTGACGGATAAGTTCGGAATCGCGTGGCAATTAAGCCATGAATTAGAGTAGAATCGGTGGAACGTAACAAAAAACTGTTGCGTTCTTTTTTTTATCCATGTATATTGGTATTAGTACCAAGTGCTAATACTAATCAAAGAGAAAATTGAAGGCAGGTAATAAATGCGTATGAAGCGTTCCAAAAAAGAGCGTCAGTCGTTATTGACGGAAAAAATTACTGATAATCCATTCGTCACAGATGAACAACTAGCAGCTGAGTTTAATGTGAGCGTTCAAACGATTCGATTAGATCGTATGGAGCTTGCAATACCGGAATTGCGAGAACGCATTAAAGATGTTGCTGCAAAAAAATATGATGAAGTAAAATCACTGCCACTCGATGAAGTAATCGGTGAAATAATTGACATAGAGTTAGATAATCGTGCATTATCGATTTTTGATGTAAGCTCAGAGCATGTTTTTCAACGTAATGGAATTGCCCGAGGGCATCATTTATTTGCACAGGCCAATTCGCTTGCAGTAGCGGTAATTGATGATGAGCTAGCATTAACGGCAAAATCCAATGTGGCTTTTGTGAAACCTGTTCGAGCAGGTGATCGTGTTGTTACAAAAGCGATTGTTACGGGAAAGCAACCTGAAAAAAATCGTACATTCATAGAAGTGATTTCGACCGTTGATAATGAAGTTGTATTCAAGGGTGACTTTGAAATGTACCGCACGAAAGGTGAAGAGAAATGATGAAATTAGCAGTAGATGGTATGGGTGGAGATAACGCCCCGCAAGCGATTGTGCAAGGTGTCCTATTAGCACTTGCGGATTTTCCGAATGTTGAAATCCAGCTATATGGTGATGAACAAAAAATGGCGCCATTTATCCAGCAGCATGAACGCTTACAAGTAATTCATTGCGCAGAAGTTGTTGAAGCTGAGGACGATCCAGCAAGAGCGGTACGTCGTAAAAAAGATTCGTCGATGACACGTATGCTAGAAGCGGTTGCAGAAGGTCGTGCACATGCGTGCTTATCTGCGGGGAATACAGGTGCTTTAATGGCAGGCGGATTATTTAAAGTAGGTCGTATTGATGGTGTTGCGCGCCCAGCACTTGCCACAACATTACCGACGATAAACGGCGATGGCTTTTTAATGCTCGATTTAGGAGCAAATGCAGAGGCAAAGCCTGAAAATTTATTACAATATGCAATCATGGGCGACATTTATGTGAAAAAAGTACGTGCTCAAAAATCGCCACGTGTAGGGTTATTGAACATCGGTACTGAAGAAAAAAAAGGAAATGATTTAACAAAATCCGCGTTTACACTGCTAAACGAAGCCAATTTCAATTTTGAAGGCAATGTGGAAGCACGTGAATTATTAAATGGGGTAGCGGATGTTGTTGTAACGGATGGCTTTACAGGAAATATGGTGCTTAAAAGTATTGAAGGGACAGCAGGAACGATTTTCAAAATGTTAAAGGATTCGTTTATGTCTTCTACAAAATCAAAGCTAGCCGCTGTTTTAGTTAAAAATGACTTAAAACAACTAAAAGATAAAATGGATTATACCGAGTATGGTGGTGCTGCATTATTTGGCCTGAAGTCACCAGTCATTAAAGCGCACGGTTCATCTAATCCAAAGGCAATTTACAGTGCGATTCGTCAAGCGCATATTATGGTAGAGCATAATGTATGTGAAACCATTGCTGAAACGATTGCACAAATGCCAATAACAGAGTAATTTCTATTCACAAAGGGGAACTTATAATGACAAAAATTGCTTTTATTTTTCCGGGGCAAGGTTCGCAAACAGTAGGGATGGGAGCGGGCTTTGTTGCTAGTAACGAAAAAAGTAAGGGATTTTATGAGCGTGCGGATGAAGTGTTAGGTTTTGCGTTAACGGATTATATGTTAAATGGTCCGCAAGAAAAACTGACATTAACGTATCATGCTCAGCCTGCTTTATTAACAACAGGTGTAATGATTGCACAACAATTACAAGATGCAGGGATTACACCGGATTTTACAGCGGGGCATTCACTAGGGGAGTATAGTGCGTTTGTTGTCTCGAACGTATTAACGTTTGAAGACGCGGTAACGACAGTTCATAGACGGGGTGTATTTATGGACGAGGCGGTACCTGCCGGACAAGGAGCGATGGCTGCGATTTTAGCGTTAGACGGTGAAACGTTAGCGGCTGTTTGTCAAGAAGTGTCTGATGCAGGAGAAGTAGTGCAAGTAGCTAACTTCAACTGTCCTGGTCAAATTGTGATTTCAGGGACGAAACAAGGTGTCGATATGGCATGTGTAAAAGCGAAAGAAGCGGGTGCAAAACGAGCGCTACCGTTAGTTGTGAGCGGTCCATTCCATTCGTCATTAATGCAACTGGCGGCGGATAAATTGGCGGCGGTTGTAGAGGAACTTTCATTAAATGAACCTCAAATACCGGTTGTCAGTAATGTGACATCACAAATTTTAACAGATGTAGAACAGATCAAGCGTGAAATGGTTGACCAAGTAACGAATTCTGTTCAATGGGAAAAAAATATTGAAAAGCTTATCGCAGATGGTGTTACGGTATTCATCGAATGTGGTCCAGGTAAAGTATTATCTGGTTTAGTGAAAAAAATTGATCGAAGTGTGCAAACATATTGTGTCTATGACGAGGAGAGCTTAGCGCAAGTTGTTGAAGCATCAAAGGAGTGGACACAATGGGTTTAACTGGGAAATGTGCAGTTGTAACAGGTGCCTCACGCGGTATTGGACGTGCAATAGCACTCGAACTAGCAAGTCAAGGGGCTCAAGTTGTAGTAAACTATAGTGGGAGTGCACAGCAAGCTCAAAACGTTGTTGAAGAAATTCAAGCACTTGGTGGGCAAGCCATTGCCGTACAGGCAAATGTTGCGGATACGGATTCTGTCCAACAATTAATGAAAACAGCAATGGACACTTTCGGCTCAATTGATATATTAGTCAATAACGCGGGCATTACACGCGACAACTTATTAATGCGTATGAAAGATGACGAGTGGGATGATGTCATCAATACGAATTTAAAAGGTGTATTTTTATGTACGAAAGCAGTAACACGTCAAATGATGAAACAACGTGCAGGCCGCATTATTAATATTTCTTCAATTGTAGGTGTTGCAGGAAATCCTGGTCAGGCAAACTATGTCGCGGCAAAAGCAGGCGTTATTGGATTAACAAAAACAACGGCACAGGAACTAGCGAGTCGCAATATTTTAGTCAATGCAGTTGCGCCAGGCTTTATTACAACAGAAATGACGGATGGGCTACCAGCGGATTTAAAGGATGCTATGCTCAAGCAAATTCCGTTAGCAAAATTAGGGCAGCCAGAAGATATCGCAAAAGCAGTGGCGTTTTTTGCCTCAAATAATGCGAACTATATTACCGGACAAACGTTACATATTGATGGCGGTATGGTCATGGTATAAAAACGGTACTACCTACACAATCTTTGAGGGGAGGTGACTGATTTGTCTACAGTAGTTGAACGTGTTTCAAAAGTAATCGTTGACCGCCTAGGCGTTGATGAGAGCGAAGTAAAAGCTGAAGCATCATTCCGTGATGACTTAGGTGCAGATTCATTAGATGTTGTTGAGCTAGTAATGGAACTTGAAGATGAGTTCGATATGGAAATTTCTGATGAGGATGCAGAGAAAATTGCTACAGTTGGAGATGCAATTTCTTACATTGAGAAAAAAATTAGCTAATTCCATATAGAGGCATGCTATCGCAAATTTATTTTTGTGATAGGTGCCTCTTTTTGGTTGTTATAAAGGAAATTATGTATGTGGAATTGCAGGTGAAAGGTATGTATCCTGTTAAATGTGGACGCAATTATGCCGAGGTGTAATCTATCGTTAATTTTTTGACTGAATACCTTTGCACATTGCTATGGAACAAGGTAAACTAAACGATAGAAACTAGAAGGAAGGCAGAAAAGTCTATGATGCAAAGAAGAAAAGGGAATAGTCTAAAAGCAGGTGTACTCCCTGAAAAAGTAAGAAATCAATTTCAAGTTATACAAGAGGAACTGAATATCCATTTCCAAAACACATCTTTATTACACCAAGCCTTTACACATTCATCTTATGTGAATGAGCATCGCCGAAAGTTATTTACTGACAACGAACGCTTAGAGTTTTTAGGGGACGCCGTTTTAGAGTTATCTGTGTCGAAATATTTATTTGAAAAATTCCCGCATATGAGTGAAGGAGAATTGACAAAACTACGTGCTTCAATTGTTTGCGAGCCGTCGTTAGTCATTTTTGCCAATGAATTAAACTTCGGGCATTTTGTCCTTTTAGGTAAAGGGGAAGAGTTAACGGGAGGTCGTGAACGTCCAGCATTATTAGCGGATGTTTTTGAATCCTTCGTAGGTGCCCTTTATTTAGACCAAGGTTTAACGGCAGTTGTCGAGTTTTTAGAGCGAATCGTATATCCTAAAGTAGAAATCGGTGCTTTTTCGCATGTGATGGATTTTAAAAGTCAATTACAAGAAATTATCCAACAAACGAATAATGGCTTATTGCATTATGAAATTGTGGATGAAAAAGGTCCGGCACATAATCGAACATTCGTATCTCGCGTGTTATTAAATGACCAAGAGCTGGGCATTGGAAGAGGGAAATCAAAGAAAGAGGCTGAACAGCAGGCCGCGCAAAGTGCCATGCAAATGTTAAAGCAGTCAAAGCAAGAGGGGGAATAAAATGTTCCTTAAACGACTTGAAGTAGTAGGCTTCAAATCATTCGCAGAAAGAGTTGGAATTGACTTCGTACCAGGGGTTACGGCGGTAGTTGGGCCGAATGGTAGTGGGAAAAGTAATGTCACGGATGCCATTCGCTGGGTATTAGGCGAGCAGTCAGCCAAATCGTTACGTGGCGCAAAGATGGAAGATGTCATTTTTGCAGGTAGTGAATCGCGTAAACCGTTAAATTTTGCTGAAGTGACATTAGTATTAGACAATGCAGATGAACGAATTGCCATTCCATATACAGAAATTAGTGTGACAAGACGCGTGTATCGTTCGGGTGATAGTGAATACTTGTTGAATAATCAGCAATGTCGCTTAAAGGATATTACGGATCTGTTTATGGATTCCGGACTGGGGAAAGAAGCGTTTTCAATTATTTCTCAAGGACGTGTCGATGAAATTTTAAACAGCCGTCCAGACGACCGACGAAGTATTTTCGAAGAGGCTGCCGGTGTTTTGAAATATAAATTACGCAAGAAAAAAGCAGAGCATAAGCTTGTTGAAACAGATGAAAACTTAAATCGCGTACTCGATATTTTACACGAAATCGAGGTTCGTCTTGAGCCTTTGAAAATCCAAGCATCCAGTGCGAAAGATTATGTTCGAATGACAACGGAACTAAAAGACTTTGATATTTCGCTCATGGTCCACGATTTATTAGCGCATGAAAAAACATTAAAAGTATTCGTTGAAGAACATCAAACGTTGTCTACTACGGAAAAAAAGCATGCGACAAATATTGTGGCATTAGAAGAAGTTATAAACAAAATCCGTACAGAATTAAAAACAATTGATGATATTCTTGATGCTTCACAAGAACAGCTTGTCGAGGCAAGCTCGGAAGTAGAGCGTTGGGAAGGGCGAAAAGCGTTAGTTAATGAAAAACGCTCTAATGCTGAAAAACAAATTCAACAATTGCGTGGGAATTGGACGGAAGCGAAGCATGCTGTAACAGACTTGGAGCTAAATGAGCAAGAAAAGCGCCAGCAGTTTACTGAAAAAAAGGAAGCTGTGCAACAAATTCGTTCTGCCTTAAAGCAACTTGAACAAGCGTTAACACGTAGCGCTACAGAAATCGAAGAAGAGATTGAAGAAGCAAAAAATACGTATATTAACTTATTAAATGAAGAAGCAACGGTAAAAAATGAACTGAAAAATATTGAACAACAGCTTACGCAAGAGCAAGAATCTGTTGAACGTATGTCAGGTCGTTCTACAGTAATGCAAAAGGACTTAGATCAGGCATTAATTTTAAGAGACGTAACATTGAAAACGTTAGCGCAAGTAGAGGGAACGATAAAAGAGCAGCTAGGTCGTTATGACATCGCACAAATTCAATTTAAAACTGTAACTGCGGATTTAGATGATAAGCAGGCACTTCTTTATAAAGCCTATCAGCATCATCAACAGCTAAAAGCACGAAAAGAAACATTAGCAGAGCTAGAAGCTGATTTCTCAGGTTTCTTCCACGGTGTTAAGGAAGTGTTATTAGCACGTGATCGCGCACAGTTACAAGGGATTGAAGGCGCGGTAGCTGAACTGATTCAAGTGAATGCATCGTACTCACAAGCGATTGAAACAGCATTAGGCGCGGCTTCTCAGCATATAGTTACAGAAACAGAACAACATGCGCAAAAAGCGATTGGTTGGTTAAAGCAAAAACGTGCGGGTCGTGCAACATTTTTACCAAAAACGGTTATGCGTTCTCGAAAATTAATGCCACAACAGCTAATGGGTGTACAAGATCACCCCGCATTTATTTCGCTTGCCTATGAATTAGTTAATTTTGAAGAAGAAAACCGTGCGATTGTTGAAAATTTACTTGGAAATGTCCTTGTTGCGAAAAATTTAGAAGGAGCGAGTCAAATTGCCCGTCTATGCGGTTTTAAATACCGTATTGTGACACTTGAAGGAGATATTGTAAATGCGGGAGGATCTTTAACTGGTGGTGCGGTAAAACAACAAAGTTCATTATTTTCACGAAAAGCTGAGCTGGATAAGTTAACCGAAACATTAGCTGAGATGAATTCGACAATTTCAATTGCAGAGCAAACGGTCGCTACGAAAAAAGCTGAGATTGTACAATTACGTCATGATTTAGATGAGATGAAGCTGCAAGGTGACTCGATGCGTGAACAGGAGCAAATTCATCGCGCGAAATTATTAGAGCTAGAAATGACGGTTAAAAATTTACAATCAACGGTTTCCATTACGCAATCGGAGCAATCGACGCTATCATCGCGTAAAGAAGTATTATACGAGCAAAAAGAACGTGCGCAAAAACGCCTTGCTGAGTTAAAGGTAGAATTACAAACTGTGCAACAAAACGTAGATGAATTAACACTTGCTAAAACGCAAAGTGAAACACAAAAAGACGTTTTAAGAGAACAGCTTGCACAGCAACGTTCAGCGCTTGCAGTTGCACAAGAACAGTTAACACAAGTTCAAGTTTCAATCGCTAGTATTGAACTGAATTTAACGAAGGCCCAAGCATTGGTCGAGAAGATTTCCCAGGAAATTGCGTGGATTGAATCGGACGATGGATTAAGTGGTCCTTCACCAGAAGAATTGGAACAAACAATTGTCGAGTGGACGAATAAAAAGAACGTGCTCAATGAAACGATTCAACAAAAGCGAGAATCTCGAACAGCGCTTCATGAGCAAGTAACAGAAACAGAGACACAATTGCAAGAAGTGCAACGTGTACATAAAAGCTTTGTGGATGCGTTACGGTCGTTAGAACTAAAACGAAGTCGTGTTGAATTTGAAATAACAAATTTGCAACAACAATTATTAGAACAATATGATTTAGATAGTATTTCTGCGCAAGATGAAGCGATTGAAATCGTAGAAGAAGAACAAGTTCGCCGGAAGGTAAAGCTATTAAAGCAATCGATTGAAGAGCTTGGTCCCGTTAATTTATCCGCGATGGATGAATTCGAACGGGTACAAGAGCGCTATGTTTTCTTAAGCGAGCAACGTGAAGATTTAGTCGCTGCGCAAGAAACCTTGCATCAAGCGATTAGTGAAATGGACCATGAAATGACGGATCGATTTAATGAAACATTCAAATTGATTCGGAAGCAATTTGCAATTTCATTCCGCGAATTATTTGGTGGTGGTACGGCGGATTTAGTATTGCTTGAGCCGGACAACTTACTAGAAACGGGTATTGAAATTATTGCTCAACCACCGGGGAAAAACTTGCAAAGCTTGAGCCTATTATCGGGTGGAGAGCGTGCATTAACTGCGATTGCACTATTATTTGCCATTTTAAATACGCGTCCCGTTCCGTTCTGTATTTTAGACGAGGTAGAGGCCGCTTTAGATGAATCAAACGTAGCGCGCTACAGTAGTTATTTACGGAAATTTAGTGAACACACACAATTTATCGTTATTACGCACCGTAAAGGAACGATGGAAGGTGCCGATGTACTTTATGGGATTACAATGCAAGAATCGGGTGTCTCGAAGCTTGTATCGGTAAAACTGGAAGAAGAAGCGGATATAGTAAGTCAAGGGAGTGTTAAAAAATGAGTTTTTTTAAACGACTGAAAGAGAAATTAATAGGTGGTGGCGAAGAAAAAGAGTCATTAGACCAATTAGACCAAACTCAACCGGATACCGATAATTCACAGTTGCAATTAACGGAAAAGGAAGAAATGGATACGCCTGTTGAAGAACATAAGCTGGAAGAGGAAGCCGTTATACAAGCTGAGCTTCCAGAAAAACGTGAAGAAATTTCGAAACCAGAAGTTATGGAAGTAGAGCAACATGAAATCGTAGTCAATGAAGAGGTCGTTGAAGAAGAGGAACAACCTTCTGCTTGGTCGATTACACAAAAGTTTAAAGCGGGACTTGAAAAAACGCGTCATTCATTTACATCTAAAGTAAACGATTTAGTCGCTCGTTACCGTAAAGTGGATGAAGATTTCTTTGAAGAACTAGAAGATGTTTTATTACAAGCGGACGTAGGCTTTGAAACGGTAATGGAATTAATGGATAAATTACGTTTTGAAGTACAACGAAAAAACATAAAAGATACAAAGGGTATTCAAGCGTTAATTTCTGAAAAATTAGTAGAAATTTATGAATCAGGTGGCGAAAATCTAACTGAAATAGCAATGCAACCTAAAGGTGAATTGACGGTTATTTTATTTGTAGGGGTAAATGGTGTTGGTAAAACGACAACAATTGGAAAACTAGCACATCGTTTGAAATCGGAAGGTAATACAGTTGTGCTTGCTGCAGGTGATACGTTCCGTGCTGGAGCGATTGACCAATTACAAGTTTGGGGAGAGCGTGTTGGTTGTGAAGTAATCGCGCAATCAGAAGGATCCGATCCGGCGGCTGTCATGTATGATGCAATTCATGCGGCGAAATCACGCAATGCCGATGTTTTAATTTGTGATACAGCTGGTCGTTTACAAAATAAAGTGAACTTAATGAATGAGCTTGAAAAAGTGCATCGTGTCATTTCACGTGAAATTCCGAATGCACCACATGAAGTTTTATTAGCATTAGATGCAACAACTGGTCAAAATGCATTGGTACAAGCTCAAACATTTAAAGAAGTAACAAATGTAACGGGAATTGTATTAACGAAGCTTGATGGTACAGCAAAAGGTGGTATTGTGTTAGCAATTCGCAATAAGCTACACATTCCAGTGAAGTTTGTCGGTCTTGGTGAAAAAATGGATGACTTACAACCATTCGATGCAGAGCGCTATGTTTATGGCTTATTTGCAGAAGGTCTAGAAAAAGAACTAAATGAAGTAGAAAACGACTAAAATAAACACGTATTAAAACCCACCATTTTCATATTATTGGAAGTGGTGGGTTTTTACTGTTTAAGGAGATTGTATACAAATAATTATTGTTTAAAGACAAGGGAATTGCCTTGACAGTAAACCTTTTCAGGATTATGATAAGATGGACTAATTATGATTGGAGAGATAAAGATGCTGCTTGAAAAAACAACACGCATGAACTTTCTCTTCGACTTTTATCAAGCATTATTGACAGAAAAACAGCGAAGCTACATGGAACTATATTATTTAGATGATCACTCATTAGGTGAAATTGCTGAAAGTTATAGCATTTCTCGACAAGCTGTTTACGATAATATTCGCCGTACTGAGGCGATGCTTGAAGAATATGAAGATAAATTAAGGCTATTTGAAAAATTCCAACAACGTCAGCAAGTGTTAAAACAGATGACGGATGCGATAAAGGATGGTTCATCTACGGTAGATGAACAACTCGCATTAGTTGAACAATTGAAGGAATCGGATTAGGAGGCGAACAAAGTGGCTTTTGAAGGTTTAGCAGAACGACTCCAAGGTACGATCCAAAAGATTAAAGGTAAAGGGAAAGTTACGGAACAAGACGTTAAAGAAATGATGCGTGAAGTCCGATTTGCCTTAATCGAAGCGGACGTAAACTTAAAAGTAGTCAAAGAATTCGTAAAAAAAGTTAGTGAGCGCGCTGTCGGTGTAGATGTCATGAAGTCATTAACACCAGGGCAACAGGTCATTAAAATTGTACAAGATGAATTGACTATTTTAATGGGTGGCGAACAAAGCCCGATTAAATTTAGCAACCGTCCACCGACTGTCATTATGATGGTAGGTTTACAAGGTGCTGGTAAAACAACGACTACCGGAAAGTTAGCGAGTGTTTTACGTAAAAAATATAATAAAAAACCACTTTTAGTCGCTGCCGACGTCTATCGTCCAGCTGCGGTTCAGCAATTACAAACATTAGGAAAGCAATTATCATTACCAGTATTCTCGCTCGGAACTGATATTTCACCTGTGGAAATTGCGCGACAAGCGATCGAACATGCTAAAGAAGAGCATCATGATGTTGTGTTGATTGATACAGCCGGTCGTCTACATATTGACGAGGAACTGATGCAAGAATTAAAGGACATTCGTGCATTAAAAGAGCCAGATGAAGTGTTCTTAGTTGTTGATGCGATGACGGGTCAAGATGCTGTAAATGTTGCACAAAACTTTGATGATGCAGTTGGTATTACAGGTGTAGTTTTAACCAAGTTAGATGGTGACACACGTGGTGGTGCCGCGCTTTCGATTCGCTCTGTTACAGAAAAACCGATTAAATTTGTTGGTATGGGCGAAAAAATGGATGCACTTGAGCCATTCCACCCTGAACGTATGGCATCTCGTATTTTAGGGATGGGTGACGTTTTATCATTAATTGAAAAAGCACAGGCAAATGTAGACATGGAGAAAGCGAAAGAGCTTGAAGAAAAGTTCATGACGCAATCGTTTACATTTGATGATTTCATTGAGCAGCTACAAGCCGTGAAAAAAATGGGTCCATTAGATGAAATTTTAAAAATGTTACCAGGTGCAGGGAAAATGAAGGGCTTAGACAATGTCAAAGTCGATGAAAAGCAAATGGGTCGCATTGAAGCGATTATTTATTCAATGACACCTGCTGAAAAAACGACACCTGAAATTATGAATGCGAACCGGAAAAAACGGATTGCTCAAGGTTCAGGTACGTCGATTCAAGAAGTAAATCGCTTATTAAAGCAATTTGAAGAAATGAAAAAAATGATGAAACAAATGACTGGAATGGCGTCTGGAAAAGGGA
This sequence comes from Solibacillus sp. R5-41, assembly GCF_002736105.1. Lineage (NCBI taxonomy): Bacteria > Bacillati > Bacillota > Bacilli > Caryophanales > Caryophanaceae > Solibacillus > Solibacillus sp. R5-41. The sequence continues at coordinate 944,362 of NZ_CP024123.1, forward strand.
AGAAAAAGATGAAAATGCCAGGCTTTGATTCATTATTTAAATAAATAATAAGGTGTTAAGAAAAAAACCTTTACAAACAACCAAGACATTGCTAATATAATATCTTGTGTGAAACTTATTCGGAGGTGCTTAAAAAATGGCAGTTAAAATTCGCTTAAAACGTATGGGAGCTAATAAATCTCCTTTCTATCGTATCGTAGTAGCAGACGCTCGTTCACCACGTGATGGTCGTCAAATCGAAACAGTAGGTACTTACAACCCACTTACTCAACCAGCTACAGTAAAAATCGATGAAGAGAAAGCTCTTAAATGGTTAGCTGACGGTGCTAAACCATCTGATACTGTACGTAACCTGTTCTCAGAACAAGGTATTATGGAAAAATTCCATAACGCTAAATATAGCAAATAATTCAGTAAATAACTCGGAGGTGGCTTTATGCAGCAGCTGATTGAAGCAATTGTTAAACCATTAGTCGATTATCCAGAAGAAGTCCGTATTGAGACGGATGAAAGCTCTAATCGAGTTGTTTATAAGCTTTTTGTTCATCCAGAGGATCGAGGAAAAGTCATAGGCAAGCAAGGACGTGTTGCGAAAGCGATTCGGACGATTGTGTATTCAGCAGCAAGCAGTCACCATAAGAAGAAGACTTACGTCGATATATTGGATTAAGAAAAAGGAGGGGGCAGTTGCTTTCCCTTCTTTTTTTCATATCAATTACGCCTTGGCGTAATTGCGTCCAGATTATTTTCGAGCATGCTCGTTGGGGATATTAGCCTAAGTTCGTCGCGTCCGTGCGACAACGGCTAACTGACCTGCATCACGCAGGCCTCCCTTAAAAAATCTGTGACATCTGCCGGGGCTTTAACTTGATTCAGCCAGGGTTTGAACCCTCACTGAATTAAGAGTATATTTGGCATCCATCGGCAACTTATAAAAGTGGCCGACTTTTGCTGAAGCAAGTTAAATAAATTTTTTACGAGGTGAATAGGCATGGAATGGTTTAATGTGGGTCGTATTGTTAATACACATGGGATTCGTGGAGAATTACGCATTTTATCAACAACGGATTTTGAAGAAGGACGTTTTTCGGTTGGGTCGAAGTTAGCAGCATTTAAAAAAGATGATAATAAGCCGACTTGGATAACGATCGCTTCAAATCGTCGCCATAAAAACTTTATACTAGTAACGTTTGAAGGAATGGAAAACATCAATTTAGTAGAGCCTTTTAAAGAAGGGATGCTAAAAGTAACGATTGACCAATTAGCAGACGATGAACTAGAAGAAAATGAATTTTACCACTTTGAAATAGTTGATTGTGAAGTGTTTTCTGAAGAAGGCGAACGAATTGGGATTGTGACGGAAATATTAGAAACGGGCGCAAATGATGTTTGGGAAATCCAAGCACAAGGCGGGAAGAAACATTATATTCCTTATATCGAGGATGTTGTGAAAGAAATTGATGTCGACAATAAAAAAATTATCATTCATGTGATGGATGGACTATTATAATGAAAATTCATGTACTTAGCTTATTTCCAGATATGTTTAATGGTGTTTTTGGGGCATCTATTTTAAAAAAAGCACAAGAAAAGCAAGCTGTAGAACTAGCGGTTTCTGATATTCGAGAATACAGTGAAAATAAGCATAAGCAAGTAGATGATTATCCATACGGTGGCGGTGCTGGGATGGTATTAAAACCAGAGCCAATGTTTAAAGCCGTAGAAGCCATTACAGAAGGTCGTAAGCCACGCGTTATTTTATTGTGTCCTCAAGGCGAACGCTTTACGCAAAAAAAAGCAGAAGAGTTAGCACAAGAAGAGGATTTAGTGTTCTTATGTGGGCATTACGAGGGCTATGATGAGCGTATTCGTCAATATTTAGTAACCGATGAAATATCTATCGGGGACTTTGTTTTAACGGGTGGCGAACTACCTGCGATGACCGTAATAGATGCAGTCGTTCGTTTGCTCCCTGGTGTACTTGGTCAGGCGGATTCTCATATTCAAGATTCCTTTTCAACGGGGTTACTAGAACACCCTCATTACACGCGTCCTGCTGATTTTAGAGGGATGACGGTGCCAGAAACCTTATTGTCAGGAAACCATGCGAAAATTGATGAATGGCGTGAGGAGCAGTCTTTTAAGCGAACACTTGAAAGACGTCCAGACCTTATAGAGGCACTTGAATTAACGCCGAAGCAATTAAAGATAATTGAAAAAATAAAGTCTGAAATGTAAAGCAAAACTACTTGCAAGCGTCTATTTTTTATGATAAAATTCAATCTGTGCTTCTATGTAAAGCGCTGAATTACGGTGTTCCGCTGTGGCTAACATATAGCGTGCATGAGCATCTGTCTAAGGAGAGAAAACAATGTCAAACATTATTACAGAAATCACTAAAGATCAACTACGTTCAGACTTACCTTCATTCCGTCCTGGTGACACAGTTAAGGTACACGTTAAAATCGTAGAGGGTACTCGTGAGCGTATTCAATTATTCGAAGGTGTAGTTATTAAACGTCGTGGTGGTGGAATTAGCGAAACTTTCACAGTACGTAAAATTTCTTACGGCGTTGGTGTTGAGCGTGCTTTCCCAGTACACACACCAAAAATTGCTAAATTAGAAGTAGTTCGTAAAGGTAAAGTACGTCGTGCTAAACTTTACTACCTACGTAACCTACGCGGTAAAGCAGCTCGTATTAAAGAAATTCGATAAGATCTGTTTAGAAAGGGGCTTGTTCTTACAAGTCCCTTTTCTTTCATCATTGAAAAGTATGCAAAAATTCAATAGATATGCAAGAAGGATTATTTTTTTGCTTGAAATACATATTTCGTTTACAATATATGTGACAGGTCAAGGGGGAACGCTACATGGAGAGTACTGGAAAAGAAAAAAATGAGCTTTGGGAATGGACAAAAGCTCTACTCATTGCATTTGCAATCGCAGCATTTATTCGCTATTTTTTATTTACACCAATTGTAGTGGATGGGGATTCGATGATGCCAACCCTTGAAAACGGCGACCGAATGATTGTTAATAAGTTTAGCTATAAAATAGGGGAGCCAGAGCGTTTTAATATTGTTGTATTCCATGCACCTGAACAAAAGGATTATATTAAGCGTGTAATCGGTTTACCTGGTGACTATGTTGAATATAAAGACGATCAGCTGTACATTAATGGCGAGCCGATTGATGAACCGTATTTAGATGCATACAAGGCGGAAATTAGCGAAGGCAATTTAACTGGCGATTTTTCACTAAAAGATATTGACCCATCACTTGTTAATGGGATTCCAGAAGGTTATGTATTCGTAATGGGGGATAACCGTCGCTTTAGTAAAGATAGTCGCCATATTGGTCTAGTTCCTCAAGAAGAAATTATTGGGAATACAAGCATCATTTTTTGGCCTTTAAATGAAATTGCAGTAGTGAAATAAATAGGCAAAGACTGAGGAGAGGGGCGAGTAATCTCCTCATTTTCCCGTGGATATGGAAAAGATAGTAGTATGTAAGAAATAATTGGAGGTACACAACATGACGATACAATGGTTCCCGGGGCATATGGCAAAAGCGCGTCGCCAAGTCTCTGAAAGCTTGAAATTAGTCGATATTATTTTCGAGCTTGTGGACGCACGCTTACCAATTTCATCTCGTAATCCGATGATTGACGAAGTTATTCATCAAAAACCACGTTTATTAATTTTAAACAAGCAAGACATGGCAGATGAGCAACAAACACGTCGCTGGATTCAATATTTTAGTGAACGAGGGCATAAGGCGGTTGCAATTAACTCATTAGAAGGAAAAGGGTTACAGGCCGTGACAAAAGCTGCTCAGGAAATATTAGAAGAGAAATGGGCGCGTATGAAAGCAAGAGGGATGAAGCCGCGTGCAATTCGCGCGATGATTGTCGGCATTCCAAACGTAGGAAAGTCAACGCTTATTAATCGCTTAGCGAAGAAAAATTTGGCGAAAACAGGAAATACACCAGGAATAACGAAAGCACAACAATGGATTAAAGTAGGGAAAGAAATTGAGCTACTTGATACACCGGGGATATTATGGCCAAAGTTCGAGGATCAAGAAGTTGGTTATAAATTAGCGTTAACAGGCGCAATTAAAGATTCCATTATGAATATGGAAGACCTTGCCGTTTATGGCTTGCAATTTTTAACTAAGCGTTATCCAACCCGTATGCAGGAACGCTACGACATTGAAGCGATTGATGAAGAGTTAGTCGTAACTTTCGATCATATCGGCAAGCTAAGACGTGTTTTTGCCCAAGGTGGCGAAATTGATTATGACCAAGTAGCATTATTAATAGTACGCGACATTCGTAATCAACACTTAGGGAAACTAACATTTGATTTTGTTGAGGAACAAATTGAAAAAGAACAACTCGAAGAAAATTAACAATGAAATGGAAGTCTACGCAAATTATGTGTAGGCTTTTTGTTATTTATTGCTTATCATCATAATCGGGATGACAAAAGCACTTTAAAAATGTAAGTTGAATGGAATGAAGAAAAGGCGACTTTCGCGTAAAGTGTCCGTAACGGCATGGAAATAAACTCCCAATATATAGGTGAACCTTATCTATGCTAAATTCAATCTTTAGATACGTGAGCATTTTACCTTTTTGAAAAAGAACCGATACAATGAATAGACATTAACTAGGAGAACGATATGAAAACAATTAAAGAAATTACACAAGCATTAAAAATGGCCCAGCACTATGAACCGTGGATGGATGGCATACAAGAAGATGGAAGAAGTGGTGTTCAAAAAGCGTGGCAGCAATATTGTAAACGGCTAGAAAAGCAACGTCAATTGTTAGCGGCCCATCAGGAAAAGCTGAAGTTTGATGCTTCCTATTTGCCACACGAAAATGCTTATCTCGCAGGTACTGATGAGGCGGGGCGGGGTCCATTAGCGGGTCCTGTCGTAACAGCGGCGGTTATATTACCGAATTATTGCGAAGAGCTGCACGGAATAAATGATTCAAAGCAACTATCAAAAGAGCTACGTGAAAACTATGCGAAACGAATTAAAGAACATGCAATAGCGTACGCGATTCATTTTCAAAGTGCTGATGAAATTGATCGTTTAAATATTTATGAAGCAACAAGACAATCGATGAAAAAAAGCATTGAAGGGCTTGCAATCCAGCCTGATTTCGTTTTAGCGGATGCCATGACGTTACCTATTGATATTGCACAAGCGTCCATTGTGAAAGGGGATGCAAAAAGTTTGGCGATTGCAGCAGCCTCCATTTTAGCGAAAACCGCTCGTGATCATTACATGGAAGGCTTACATGAGCAGTTTCCACTGTACGGTTTTGCACAGCATGCCGGGTACGGAACGAAACAGCATTTAGAAGCGCTAGCACAATTCGGTCCGACAAGTCATCACCGAAAAACATTTGAACCAATAAAATCTATGATTGCAAAAAGGGAGTAACCTTTATGACGTCTACATCATTTAACCCGATACAAATGAATACGCAGCAACCGACAACTAATCAGTCATTGACGTTTAAGCAAGATCAAGTATTTCACGGTACGATAAAAAAACTGTATCCCGACCAAATGGCGGAAATTCAAGTTGGGGGACAAAAATTAATGGCAAAACTTGAGATGCCATTAAAAGTTGGGGATGCTCATTTTTTCCAAGTGACAAATACAAACCCCCAAACAGAATTAAAAGTCGTATCTGGCCCAATGTCACAAACAATGACTCCCACGCAACAAATGAATCAACTGCTAGAAACGATGAATTTACCGAAGACATCAGAAATGCGACAAGTGCTGTCTCATTTTATGAAGGAACAGCTACCGATTTCGAAGGAGCAGTTAGTCGCTGCCGAAAGCTGGATGAAAAAACTGCCTGAAGGTGTATTGAAAAATGATGCATTACAGGCGTTACAGCGTATGGTAGAACTGAAAATGCCTTTTACAAATACAGTATTTCAGGCATTGACCCAAGGGGCAAAAACGGATGGTATGTCTGTAAATTTAGCGAATTTAGCACAGTTATTAGCAACGCAGCAAGGTGGAAATGACGCATTAAAAATGAATTTATTGCAGCAAATTCAGCAATTAGCGAAGCCTCTAGATGCGGAAACTGGCGGTGTATTACTTTCACGTAGCATGCAATCTTTAATGGATTCATCAGCCGCCATTTCAGTTAAATTGCAAGCGCTGACAGTGTTGAAGGGAGCTGGGATCTTGCCACAAAATGCAACATTACAAAATTGGCAATCCATTCAGCAACCATCCACTACACAGCCATTACAATCTCAGCAAAGTGGTTTGCCGCAACAAGTGGGACAAATGATTCAGCAACTTGCTCAAACGTCACCAGAGCAAATGAAACCAGTAATCGAGCAATTAAAAGCTTGGGTAGCAAATGAAAATTTATTAAACATATCACAAAAAGAGCAAATCCAACAGCTCATAGGGCGTTTTTCGCAAATCCCGATGTCAAAGCAATCTATCGAGGTGTTCACGAAACAATTGCAAGAGCAGCTAGTAAAAGCCTTTACAGACAATAGCTCCTCTAGACTGTTCACACAAGATGAGCGAGGAATGACGGTCAAGGACCAGCTGCTATCGTTAATAAAGCCTGATTCAAACCTAGCTGTGAATGATTCATTACTGCGAAATTTAGTAAAAGTATCAGCTAATAGTCCACAGTCAGCCATTCAAAGTGCACTTATACAGGCAGAAGCACAAGTCAAATCAGCAGCTGATAGTAAGGCAATGGAGCAGGCAATTAAAACGGTCCTAAAAGGTTTAGGGGTGAGCTACGAAGCTACATTGTCGAGTAAGGCAGGGGATATTCAAGCGATTGCAAATCAAATAAAGCCACAATTATTAGCGCTTGTACAAGATTTACAAACACCACCTGCATTGCGTGATGCGGCCGATACAGTTTTAGCTCGAATGAATGGTATGCAGCTTTTATCAGGTGAAAATGGTCATCAACATCAAATAGTCATGCAAGTGCCACTCGAGTTTTTCGGTAAAAGAATGGATGCTACCTTACAATGGAATGGGCGAATGAAGGACGACGGAAAAATTGATGCAAATTTCGCCCGCATTTTATTTTATTTAAATATGGAATCGCTAGAGCAAACGGTGATCGACATGCAAGTACAAAATCGCGTTGTGACGATTAATGTATTTAATGATCATCCGAGCCTAGAACAATTAGCAATACCGTTAAAGGAAACGTTAAAACGAGGGCTCACTGAAAAGGAATACCATTTATCCGGCATCTTTATTAAGCCTTTTGAAGATCAAACACAAAAAGTGGCTACAAAGAATCCGATCCAGCCGGAAGAACAGCAAGGTGGTGTGGATATTCGCGTATGACTGAGAAAAAATTTATACGAAAAGAGGCAATTGCTTTATCATATAATCCTTCAAAAAGCGATGGGCCGACCGTTGTGGCAAAAGGGAAGGGAAAAATTGCAGAAAATATTTTACAGCAGGCAGCGCTTCATGATGTTCCCGTTTATGAGGACCCGAGCCTCGTAGAATTGTTGGGACAGCTCGATTTAAATACATCTATACCTGAAGAATTATATCAGGCTGTCGCAGAAGTTTTTGCTTTTATTTACAGATTGGATGAACAGCATAAACTACAATCAAATAACGATAAATGGTAAGCTTTTCGGAGCTTGCCATTTTTTTAATTTATCTGACTAGGTAGAACTATTCGTGATAAAACGATGTTAAAAAGGTTTTTGCGACAAAGATAGACATTTTCTGAATTATTGTTTAAAATGAATATGTTAGTAGAATAATTTCCAATTGTCCGATGGGAGGATGTATCATGAATATCCATGAATATCAAGGGAAAGAAATTTTAAGAAAATACGGTGTAGCTGTTCCGAAAGGGAGCGTAGCTTTTTCACCAGAGGAAGCAGTAAAGGTAGCAAAAGAATTAGGGGCAAATGTAACAGTAGTGAAAGCACAAATCCATGCTGGTGGTCGCGGGAAAGCAGGCGGCGTAAAAATTGCTAAAAACCTTGATGAAGTGCGTTCATACGCAAAAGAATTATTAGGGAAAATTTTAGTGACACATCAAACGGGTCCAGAAGGTAAGGAAATAAAACGCCTTTATATAGAAGAAGGTTCAGACATTCGTAAAGAGTATTACTTAAGTTTAGTACTTGACCGTGCGACTTCTTGTGTAACAATGATGGGTTCTGAAGAAGGCGGTATGGATATTGAGGAAGTGGCTGAATCAAATCCTGAGAAAATTTTCAAAGAAGTGATTGATCCAGTAACAGGCTTAATGCCATTCCAAGCAAGACGTATGGCATTTAATATGAATATTCCAGCAAACCTTGTAAACAAAGCGTCAAAATTAATGTTAGGCATCTACAAAGCATTTATTGACAAAGATGCATCGACAGTTGAAATTAATCCGCTTGTTGTAACGGGTGATGATCAAGTAGTGGCACTAGATGCTAAGTTCAACTTCGATTCAAATGCATTATACCGTCAGAAAGATATCGTAGAATTACGTGATTTTGACGAAGAAGATCCAAAAGAAATTGAAGCGTCAAAATATGACTTAAGCTATATCTCACTAAATGGTAACATTGGTTGTATGGTAAACGGTGCAGGACTTGCAATGGCAACGATGGATACGATTAGCTATTATGGCGGCTCACCCGCAAACTTTTTAGACGTTGGGGGCGGTGCGACGGCAGAAAAAGTAACAGAAGCCTTTAAAATCATTTTATCGGATCCTCATGTTAAAGGGATTTTTGTTAATATTTTTGGTGGCATTATGAAATGTGATGTTATTGCTCAAGGGGTTATTATTGCTGCAAAAGAAGTAGGGTTAGCTGTGCCATTAGTCGTTCGATTAGAAGGGACAAATGTTGACCTTGGTAAAAAGTTGCTAAATGAATCAGGTTTAAATATTGTGGCGGCTGATTCAATGGCAGATGGGGCACAAAAAATTGTGAAGCTAGTAGAGGCTGAAGGCGGGGTTAAGTCATGAGTGTATTCATTAACAAAGAGACAAAAGTTATTGTACAAGGAATTACAGGAGAAACAGCCCTTTTCCATACAAAGCAAATGCTTGAATACGGGACAAAAATCGTGGCAGGTGTTACACCAGGTAAAGGCGGCCTAGAAATCGAAGGCGTGCCGGTATTCAACACAGTTCAAGAAGCTGTAGATGTGACAGGTGCCAACGTTTCGGTTATTTATGTACCAGCTCCTTTTGCGGCGGATGCAATTATTGAAGCAGTAGATGCAGGGCTTGATATGACGATTTGTATTACGGAACATATCCCTGTATTAGACATGGTAAAAGTAAAGCGCTATATGGAAGGCAAAAAGACTCGTTTAGTCGGACCGAACTGTCCAGGCGTGATTACGGCAGATGAGTGTAAAATTGGTATTATGCCAGGTTATATTCATACAAAAGGTCATGTTGGCGTTGTTTCACGTTCGGGTACACTAACGTATGAAGCGGTGCATCAATTATCACAAGAGGGAATTGGTCAAACGACAGCTGTCGGAATTGGTGGAGACCCTGTAAATGGGACAAACTTTATCGATTGCTTAAAAGCATTCAATGAAGATCCAGAAACGTATGCAGTTGTTATGATTGGTGAAATCGGTGGTACGGCAGAGGAAGAGGCTGCTGAGTGGATTCAAGCAAACATGACAAAACCTGTCGTAGGATTCATTGGAGGGCAAACAGCACCTCCAGGGAAGCGTATGGGGCATGCTGGTGCCATTATTTCAGGTGGTAAAGGTACTGCAGCAGAAAAAATCAAAGCGATGAATGCAGCAGGAATTGAAGTTGCACCTACGCCTTCAGTAATTGGGGAAACATTAATTAAAGTAATTAAAGAAAAAGGTCTATACGAAGCTTGTAAGACACATTAAAATAAAAGATGTAGCGTCGCCATGCGCTACATCTTTTTTTTAAAAAAGAAACAAATTGAATAAATTGTCTCAATCGATGCTTACACTTCGCTACAAACTCAAATAAAACAAATTAAGCGGTCATTTCACTTTCTTCTATTAAAAATAAGGAGTGTTTAAATGACGAATACTTTCCAAAAACAATTACTCACATTACATTATGTATATCCTCTTACATGGCATAAATTCCAACGATTGCTCCAATATTTAGGGGATTTAAACGAACTTTCCACTTGCCCTGCTAAACAATTGGCAAGAATGTTGAATATTAAACAAGAAAGTGCCAATCGTTTGTTATTTCATTATAGAAAAATGCTTGAAATCGCGTTAGAGGATCATTATTTAACACATCAAATTATGCCGATTCCGTATGTGAGTGATTTGTATCCAGAGTCTTTAAAAAAAATATATGACCCCCCAACCGTTCTTTATGTGAAGGGCGACCTGAGCCTATTACAACACCCTAAAAAAATTGCTGTAATTGGTTCGAGAAATGCGTCTAAGTATAGTGAGGAAGCGCTAAAATTAATATTACCTCCACTCATAAATGAACAATTTGTCATAGTAAGCGGATTAGCAAAAGGAGCGGATCGATTCGCACATGAAGCTACGATGAGGTATGGTGGAAAAACAATTGCTGTATTAGGGCACGGTTTTTTTCATTTTTATCCAAAAGAAAATCAAAAGTTAGGCGAGCACTTAGCAAAAGAACAGTTGTTATTAACAGAATATCCACCCTATGTCGGCGTGCAAAAATGGCAATTTCCTGCAAGAAATAGAATTATTAGCGGATTGAGTTTAGCGTTAATCGTAACCGAGGCCGCACTGAAAAGTGGGACGCTTATTACGACAGAGCTAGCGCTAGAGCAGGGAAAGGATGTTTTTGCTGTTCCGGGATTAATTACTTCTGAACAATCAAAAGGTACGAATAAATTGATTAAAGAAGGAGCAATTCCGATATGGAGCGGGCATCAAATACTAGATGAATTGCAAATGTTTTCAAGTTTTCGTTGAAAAAAAGTTGCATTATCCGCCAATCTGTTATACATTTTGCAACAGGAAACGCTTTGAAAAAATATTGACAAATCGCAAAAAAGCGAATTTGATAAAATAAAAACCTCTCTAAGGAGGAATAATAGATGGCAGATTATTTAGTAATTGTGGAATCACCCGCAAAGGCAAAAACAATAGAACGTTATTTAGGAAAGAAATATAAAGTGAAGGCATCGATTGGACATGTACGTGATTTGCCACGTAGTCAAATGGGTATTGATACAGAAAATGATTATCAACCGAAATACATTACAATTCGTGGAAAAGGTCCTGTCCTTCAAGAATTAAAAACAGCTGCAAAAAAAGTAAAAAAAATCTACCTAGCAGCCGATCCAGATCGCGAAGGGGAAGCAATTGCTTGGCACTTAGCAAATGCGTTGAACGTAGATATAGATTCGGATTGTCGCGTTGTATTCAATGAGATTACGAAAGATGCTATTTTAGAAAGCTTTAAGCATCCGCGTCCAATTAATATGGATTTAGTAGATGCACAGCAAGCGCGTCGAATTTTAGACCGACTTGTAGGGTATAATATTAGTCCGATTTTATGGAAAAAGGTTAAAAAAGGACTTTCAGCAGGTCGCGTTCAGTCGGTATCACTGCGTTTAATTATTGATCGTGAAAATGAGATTAAAAATTTCTTACCTGAAGAATACTGGACTGTTGAAGGTTCATTTGAAAAAGGTAAAAAGCAATTTGATGCACTTTACTACGGGGACGCTGAAGGAAAAGTCAAATTGACGAATGAAGCGCAAGTACAGGCAATTTTGAAAAATATTAAAGGCGATTCTTTTGAGGTAATGAATGTTGTGAAAAAAGAAAGAAAACGTAATGCAGCGCTTGCGTTTACAACTTCTTCTTTACAGCAAGAGGCAGCACGTAAATTGAATTATCGTGCGAAAAAAACGATGATGCTTGCACAGCAACTTTATGAAGGTATTGAACTGAGTAAAAAAGAAGGTGCTGTTGGTTTAATTACGTATATGCGTACGGATTCTACACGTATTTCTGATACGGCAAAAGCCGAAGCAGTCGCTTATATTGATGGGAAATATGGCGAAGCGTTTATTGCGCAAGAAGTAAAACAACCGAAAAAGAAAGCCAATGCTCAAGATGCACATGAAGCGATTCGTCCTACAAGTGCAATGCGTACACCTGAAGAGTTGAAGGCGATTTTAAGTCGTGATCAATTGCGTTTATATCGTTTGATTTGGGAACGCTTTATCGCAAGTCAAATGGCACCAGCTGTATTAGATACGGTAACGGTAGACCTACAAAATGTGGATGTGGTATTCCGAGCGAATGGATCTCAAGTTAAATTTCCTGGTTTTATGAAGCTTTATATTGAGGGTACGGATGACCAAGCAGAAGAAACGACGAAACTGTTACCTGAAATGGCCGTTGGGGATAAAGTGAAATCCATTGAGATTGAACCAAAACAACATTTCACGCAGCCACCACCACGTTATTCTGAGGCGCGTTTAGTAAAAGCGTTAGAAGAATTAGGAATAGGGCGCCCATCGACATACGCACCAACTTTAGACACGATTCAAAAACGTGGCTATGTACAGCTTGATGCAAAACGTTTTGTTCCAACCGAGCTAGGAGAAATTGTCCATCAAGCGACATTCGAGTTTTTCCCAGAAATCATCAATATTGAATTTACGGCTCAAATGGAGCAAAATTTGGATGAAATTGAAGAAGGCATCACAAAATGGGTGAAAGTAATTGATGACTTTTATAAAGATTTCGAGCCACGCGTAAAATATGCGGATGAGGTCATGGAAAAAATTGAAATTAAAGATGAGCCAGCCGGAGAAGATTGTGAAAAATGTGGCGCCGCCATGGTTTATAAATTAGGTCGTTACGGGAAATTTATGGCATGTTCAAATTTTCCAGACTGCCGCAACACAAAAGCGATTGTGAAATTAATTGATGTAAAATGCCCAACATGTAAAGAGGGCGAAGTTGTAGAACGAAAATCAAAAACAAAGCGTGTGTTTTATGGCTGTAATCGATATCCAGAATGCGAATTCGTTTCGTGGGATAAGCCAATTAGTAGACCTTGTCCGAAATGTAGTGCATCATTAGTAGAGAAAAAGTTGAAAAAAGGTGTTCAAATTCAATGTACAAACAGTGACTGTGATTACGAGGAAACACCGTCACAATAAGATTATATAGTGGGGTAAAAAATTATGACACAACAAATAGTAAATGTAATAGGGGCAGGTCTTGCTGGATCAGAAGCCGCATGGCAAATTGCGAAGCGCGGTGTAAACGTGCGCCTTTATGAAATGCGTCCAGTAAAGCAAACTCCCGCACATCATACCGATAAATTTGCAGAATTAGTTTGTTCCAATTCTTTACGTGCAAATGGCTTAACAAATGCGGTAGGTGTAATTAAAGAAGAGATGCGTATGCTCGATTCAGTAATTATGGCAGCAGCGGATAATTGCTCTGTACCCGCTGGTGGTGCATTGGCAGTAGATCGTCACGAATTTGCAGGCTATGTAACAGAAAAGGTAAAAAATCACTCACTAATTGAAGTGATTAATGAAGAAGTAACGGAAATTCCTGAAGGCATTACAATTATTGCAACAGGACCACTTACTTCAGAAAGTCTTGCGAAAAAAATCCAAGGCTTAACAGGCGAAGAGTACTTATACTTTTACGATGCAGCAGCGCCGATTATCGAAAAAGAATCGATTAATATGGATAAAGTATATTTAAAGTCTCGCTATGATAAAGGGGAAGCGGCATATTTAAACTGTCCGATGACAAAAGATGAGTTTAATGCATTCCGAGAAGCGCTAATTACAGCTGAGTGTGCGCCATTAAAAGAATTTGAAAAAGAAAAATACTTCGAGGGCTGTATGCCGATTGAAGTAATGGCAGCTCGTGGTGAAAAAACAATGACATTTGGTCCGATGAAGCCTGTAGGTTTAGAAGATCCAAAAACAGATAAACGTCCATATGCGGTTGTTCAATTACGTCAAGATGATGCGGCCGGAACGCTATACAACCTTGTTGGGTTCCAAACGCACTTAAAATGGCCAGAGCAAAAACGTGTTTTTTCAATGATTCCAGGTTTAGAAAACTTAGATATCGTGCGCTACGGTGTCATGCATCGAAATACGTTCATCAACTCTCCAAAAGTATTAAATAATACGTATCAATTACGATCAAAACCGACTATTTTCTTCGCAGGTCAAATGACAGGTGTTGAAGGTTATGTAGAGTCAGCTGGTAGTGGTTTAATCGCAGGTATTAATGCAGCTCGTTTAGTAAAAGGCGAACCATTATTACATTTCCCAGCTGAAACAGCATTAGGCGCAATGGCGCGATATATTACTTTGGCAAATTCGAAAAATTTCCAGCCGATGAATGTAAACTTCGGTATTTTCCCTGAACTTGAGGAACGTATTAAGTCAAAACCGGAACGTGCAGAGCGTCACGCTAACCGTGCGTTAGAAACTATTCAGAATTTTATTAATTCTCAGAAAATTTAATTGCAAAAAGCCCTTAAAGATTGTTATACTTTAAGGGCTTTTATGTTTGTTCATTTGGAGAAGTGATCACGACGGGTTAAAACCATGCAAATTTTATTGTATTAATTTTTAAATTTTGAAAAAATAATAAGAAATCAAGATAATAATTTGTTTTATTGTTAAAATTACGAGAAAATTGAATAAATCTTTGTTTTTTACTTGAATTATTTGCTTGATAGGTATAGTGTCAGTATGTATGTTTTTTATAGTGATGATCAAATAATGACACGTTCCAAAACCACTTATGGAAATTTCATGGAGGTATAGTAGATGGATAGTCAATCGACAGAAGCATTAGAACAATTTATTCGATATGTGCAACTCGAAAAAAACTTTTCACTGCATACCGTGCGTGAATATGAATATGATTTACTTGATTTTTTTCGCTTTTTAGAAGCTGAAGGGGTTTCCAATATAGTGGAAATTGATTATATCCATGCAAGATTATACGTGACAAAGCTTTATGATGAACAAAAAGCAAGAACTTCAATTTCTAGGAAAATTTCATCCATTCGTTCTTTTTTTCGCTTTTTAAATCGCGAACAGAATATAGATGATGCTCCGTTTCGTTCTCTTTATCATCCGAAAAAAGAAGAGCGATTACCGAGCTTTTTTTATGAAGAAGAACTGAATCAACTTTTTGAGAAAAATAAAGGCAATGATCCTAAGCAAGTACGTAACATGGCTTTATTAGAGTTACTTTACGCTACTGGGATACGCGTCAGTGAATGTGTTTCCGTTGAACTTGGAGATATTGATTTTCATTATGGAATCATTCGTGTAATGGGGAAGGGGCGAAAAGAACGCATTATTCCGTTTGGACAATATGCGCAAGATGCCTTAATCTACTATATTGAACAAATGCGTCCTCAATTGATGAAAAATCAAAATCACCAAAAAGTTTTTGTTAATATGCGTGGCGGTGAACTTACTGCGCGCGGTGTACGTTATATATTAAGTGAGATGATAGAAAATACCAGTATGCATACGAAAATATATCCACATATGCTACGTCATACATTTGCGACCCATTTGCTAAATAATGGAGCAGATATGCGAACTGTTCAGGAATTATTGGGGCATACTAATTTATCTTCTACACAAATTTATACACATGTAACAAAAGATGCTTTAAGGAAGACATATATGAATAGTCATCCGAGAGCTTAAATTTAGGGGGATGTGCAATGGGGCAAATTCATGCAACGACAATCTTTGCGATTCATCATAAAGGTGAGTGTGCAATGGCTGGTGATGGTCAAGTAACACTAGGGAATGCAGTCGTAATGAAGCATACAGCGAGGAAGGTCAGACGTCTGTTTAATGGAAAAGTACTTGCTGGGTTTGCGGGTTCGGTTGCGGACGCATTTACACTTTTTGAAATGTTTGAAGCGAAATTAAATGAATACAATGGGAATTTACAAAGAGCGGCAGTCGAAGTTGCAAAACAATGGCGTGGAGATAAAATGTTACGTCAATTAGAAGCGATGCTACTTGTGATGGATCAATCAACATTATTACTTGTTTCTGGGACTGGGGAAGTAATTGAACCAGATGATGGAATTTTAGCAATTGGTTCAGGTGGAAATTATGCGTTATCAGCAGGGCGCGCATTAAAAAAACATGCAGGCGATCATTTATCTGCGAAAGAAATAGCAGAGGCGGCCTTAACAACAGCGGCAGATATTTGTGTGTTTACGAACCATAATATTATCTTGGAGGCATTGTAATGACAGCGAATAATTTAACGCCAAGACAAATTACCGAACAGTTAAATCGACATATTGTTGGACAAGAAACAGCGAAGCGTGCAGTGGCCATTGCACTACGCAACCGCTATCGTCGTTCACTCTTGCCTGAAGACTTAAAAAATGAAGTTAGTCCAAAAAATATTTTAATGATTGGTCCAACGGGTGTTGGTAAAACAGAAATTGCTCGTCGACTTGCAAAACTAACGAACGCACCATTTATTAAAGTTGAGGCGACAAAGTTTACTGAAGTAGGATATGTTGGTCGTGATGTGGAATCGATGGTACGTGATTTAGTAGAGGCTTCTCGTCGACTTGTGAAGGAAGAGTTGGTTGAAGCTGTTCAAGGGCAAGCCGAGTTCAATGCAAACGAGCAACTTGTGAAATTATTAGCACCATCCAAGTTGAAGGATAAAGTTGTTCAAAATCCATTTGAGATGTTTTTTGGTCAAAAAGATAATCCGCAAGAGGATGGAAATCAAGCGGAAGATACGGAAGTTCGTACTCGTCGTGCTCAAATTGCCCAAGATTTAAAAAACGGCAAGCTTGAAGAACAATGGGTGACGATTGAAGTGACTGAAGCTGCGCCGTCTTTGTTCGATGCAATGCCAGGTATGGATATGAATGCTGGTGGTATGCAAGATATGCTTTCCAATTTAATGCCGAAAAAAACCAAAAAGCGTAAAGTACAAGTAAAAGACGCACGCCGCATATTAACGCAAGAAGAGGCGAATAAATTAATCGACTCGGACGAATTATCGAATGAAGCAATACGAAGAGCTGAGCAAGCAGGCATAATTTTTATTGATGAAATTGATAAAATTGCAAGTAAAGGTTCTTCATCAGCAGAAGTTTCCCGAGAAGGCGTTCAACGTGATATTTTACCGATTGTTGAAGGTTCTACTGTGACAACTAAGTATGGTTCCGTTAAAACTGATTACATGCTATTTATTGCAGCAGGAGCGTTCCATATGTCGAAGCCTAGCGATTTGATTCCGGAATTGCAAGGGCGCTTCCCGATTCGTGTTGAACTAGAAAAATTAACAAAAGCGGATTTCGTGCGTATTTTGCAAGAGCCTGATCAATCATTGATCTTACAATATAAAGCGTTGCTAGAAACTGAGGGTGTCACAATAGATTTCACAGAGTCAGCCATTGAGCGAATCGCAGAAATTGCAACAGAAGTAAATCAAGAAACCGATAATATTGGTGCCCGTCGTTTGCATACGATTTTAGAACGCTTATTAGAAGAGCTATCCTATGAAGCATCAGAAATTGCTCCAGCACATATTGAAATTACACCGAATTATGTAAATCAAAAGTTGGAAAATATCGTTAAAAACAAAGATTTGTCACAATTCATCTTATAATGTAAGTTGAATTAGTATCATTAAATTATAAAAACCTTTAGAATATTAAGTGAATTAATTAGTCCTGTAGGAGGAAATGAAATGAATTTATTAGCAAAAACAAGAAAAATCAATGCAATGCTCCAAGCGTCTGCAGGAAAGCCAGTAAACTTTAAAGAAATGGCAGATACATTAGGAAACATCATTGAAAGCAACGTATTTATCGTAAGCCGTAAAGGGAAATTACTAGGGATTTCAATTCAACAACAAATTGAAAATGACCGCGTTAAGAAAATGATTGCTGAGCGTCAATTCCCTGAAAAATATACTCAAAACTTATTTAATATTACTGAAACATCTCCAAACCTTGATATTGAAAACGAACACACTGCTTTCCCAGTTGAAAATAAAGAATTATTTGCGACAGGGTTAACAACAATCGTTCCAATTATTGGTGGTGGTGAACGTTTAGGTACATTAGTATTAGCTCGTATTCGTGACCAATTTGAAGATGATGATTTAATCTTAGCTGAATACGGCGCAACAGTAGTAGGTATGGAAATTTTACGTGAAAAATCAGAAGAGATTGAAGAAGAAGCCCGCTCAAAAGCAGTTGTTCAAATGGCGATTAATTCTTTATCTTATTCGGAGCTTGAAGCGATTGAACATATTTTTGAAGAGCTAGATGGAAACGAAGGGCTATTAGTAGCTTCTAAAATTGCTGACCGTGTTGGGATTACGCGTTCTGTAATCGTTAACGCATTACGCAAGTTAGAATCAGCAGGTGTAATTGAGTCACGTTCTTTAGGTATGAAAGGAACGTATATCAAAGTACTTAATGATAAGTTCTTAACAGCTTTAGCTGAAATAAAAATGAAATAAAATAATGAATTGATTAAAGTGCAATGGTTTGTGGAATACAAAACATTGCACTTTATTTTTTTTGCAAAAATGGTAAAAAAAATAGAATGGTTTATAAGTAAATACTCATATGATCTCTTAGAGTGAACCTGATTTAATTGATGAAAGATACTTTGAAAATCAATATTTTGACCATTTTGTTACATACATAAGTTTTTTTGTCGGAAATTGTAGTAAAGTAGCGATTAAACTTTCGAATTTGAGTGTATTGTTTTGAAATGAATGAATGAGGGGCATTGAATAGCATGCCGGTTAGTAGTTACTTTTAACCATTAAAATTGGAGATATCAGGATAGATAGTTACTTATGTACTTATTTGTGGTAGAAATGTGAAGAAATTTAGACGTATTTAAAAACGTTCAAATGAATTGTTCATAAAAATGGTACGTAAAGACTACTAAAAAGAGCCGAAAGACGATAGACACTTTGATTCATAATAATTACAATTGTAATATATAGAGATGACTGTAGTATTAAGAAAGAATAGTAGAGGTGAAAAATTTGAATCTTTTTGGCGGAACAATAAATAGTCTAGAAAAAGGACTTTCCTACGCGACATTAAAAAACAAAGCCATCGCGCAAAATATAGCGAATGTTGACACACCAAACTACAAAACAAAAGATGTTAGTTTTAAAGACGTATTAGATGATGTGAAAAAATCGACAATTTCTGCAAATCGGAACGATGCAAGACATTATGATTTTCAAATTGAGGTTGGAAAAAATGGCGTTTATTCAAATGATAATTTCCGATCAAGACCAAATGGCAATGCGGTAAATATGGATGTTGAACAAGCGAAGTTAGCGGAAAACACAATTTATTACAATGCGCTAATTGAACGTGTTAACGGCAAGTTTAGAACATTAAATACAGTTATTAAAGGAGGGAAATAAAAGTGTCGATTTTCCATAGTATGAACACTACCGCCTCTGCATTGACATCACAACGATTACGTATGGATGTTATTTCATCTAATATCGCGAACGTAGATACAACACGTGGTAAACAGGTGAACGGGGAATGGGAGCCATACCGTAAAAAATCTATTACATTAAAAGAACAACAAGGTCAGTTTTCGAACTTCCTAAATGTTGCCATGGGGAAAACAGTGAAAAGCGGTGTCGGAAATGGTGTAAAGGTTACATCCATTAAAGAAGACGAAGAGACGCCATTTAAACTTGTGTATGATCCGACACATCCAGATGCCAATGTAGATGGTTATGTACAAATGTCGAATGTTGATTTATTAAAAGAAATGGTAGATTTAGTTTCAGCTACTCGTTCATACGAAGCAAATATTACAGTGTTTAATGCAAATAAAAATATGCTAACAAAAGCATTGGAAATCGGGAAAGGATGATAACTAATGGCGATTAATGCAGTATCTTTTATGTCTCCTACGCAATCTGTGAATGAAATAAACACGATTAATAAACAAGTAACCTCTGCAGATGCACAAGAAACGTTTGCTAATGCGCTAAAAGACGCGATATCTAACGTAAATGCTCAACAAATGCAATCTGATACGATGACACAAAAATTAATTAATGGTGGAGATGTCGATTTACACGAAGTAATGATTGCTTCTCAAAAAGCAAGTGTTACATTAGGTGCAACAATTGAAATTCGTAACAAAGCAGTAGAAGCTTATCAAGAAATTATGCGAATGAGTGTATAATTATTTGGTCTAACGAAACATAAATTGTTGGGCATTCACTATAACCGGAGGATTCATAATGAATGAACGATTTACAAAAATTAAAAGTGACTCCAATAGTTTCTGGCAGAGTCGAACGAAAAATCAAAAAGGCGCAATTATAGGAGCAATTATAGGTGTTATTGCGCTAGCAGGTATACTTACATATTATTCAACACGTACAACGATGGCTCAATTATTCCCAGAACTACCTACGGCTGAGGTGGGAAGAATTACAGAGGCATTAAGTGCCCAAGGTGTTTCCTATGAGGTGGCTAATGGGGGCACGACAATTTTAGTTCCAGAAGAGCAAGTAGATAACTTAAAAGTATCGCTTGCAGCTCAGGGCTATCCTGATTCTGGTGAAATTGATAACTCATTCTTTACGACAAATGCAGGCTTCGGTATGACTGATAATGAATTTGATGTAATCAAAAAGGCTGCAACTGAAACGGAATTAGCCAATTTAATTCGTAAATTTGATGGTGTTAAAGATGCGAATGTCATGATTACTTTACCTGACTCCGGTGTTTTCTTAAAAGATGCTCAAGGTGAGGCAACAGCCGCAATCGTGCTGGACACAGCTCCTGGACATAAGTTTTCAGATGACCAAATTAAAGGATTGTTCAACTTAGTGTCAATGAGTATTCCTAATTTACCAAAAGATAATATAACTATTATGAATCAGTACTCGGAGTATTATGATTTAGCTGCTGCTGAAAATGGTGGCGGTGGTATGGACAGTGTGACGGGGCAAATGGAAGTGAAGAAAACAATCGAACGTGATCTTCAACGCCAAGTGCAACAAATGCTAGGCACGCTTATCGGGCAGGATAAGGTCGTAGTAAATGTTTCGGCAGATGTTGACTTTAAAAAAGAAAATCGCCAAGAAGATTTAGTCAAGCCTGTTGATGAAGAAAACATGTCAGGAATTGAGATTAGTGCACAACGAATTACAGAAACGTATTCGGGCGGTGCAGGTGCGGAAGGTTCGCCTGAAGCAGAAAATCCAACAGACAACCTGATAGATTATGTAGAAGGAACAACTGGAGATGGCGATTACGAGCGCGTCGAGGAAACAATTAACAATGACGTCAATCGAATTCATCGTGAAATTCAAGAGAGTCCCTATAAAATTCGTAATCTAGGTATTCAAGTAATGGTAGAACCGCCAGTTGCAGATGATGCGGCATCACTTCCAGATGGTGTTCGTACAGATATTGAGCAAATTTTATCCACAATTGTGCGTACTTCTGTCGATCAAGAAGCTGCAGGTGATTTAACAGACGAAGAAATTGCCAATCGAATTGTCGTATCTGTTCAAGAATTCCACGGTAATGATGCCAATGCAACAGCACCAGAATCGGTTATTCCTTGGTGGGTATGGGTAATTGGTGGCATCTTATTAGTCGCTATTGCATTACTAGTAGTTTACGTATTACGTGTTCGTAAACGTAAACAGCAAGAAGAAGAGCAAGGGATTATTGAAAGACAGCAGCAATTAATAGAAGTAGAAGATATTTCAGAAGAAAAAGAAACTGAAGCGACTGTACGCCGCAAGCAATTAGAAAAAATGGCAAAAGATAAGCCAGAAGATTTTGCGAAGCTATTGCGTAGTTGGATTGCTGAAGACTAATAGGAGGTTCAGCTGTGTCCAAGAAAGATAAAGATCTATCAGGAAAGCAAAAAGCAGCTTTACTGTTAATTTCTCTAGGACCAGAAGTTTCGGCTTCTGTATATAAACATTTAAGTGAAGAAGAAATTGAACGTCTAACGTTAGAAATTTCAGGTGTAAAAAAAGTGGAATCCACAGTAAAGGAAGATATTATTGAGGAGTTTCATCAAATTGCTTTAGCACAAGATTATATCACGCAAGGTGGTATTGGTTATGCGAAGACGGTACTTGAAAAAGCGTTAGGTTCCGAACAAGCACAGGCCATTTTAAATCGTCTAACTTCTTCATTGCAAGTGCGTCCGTTTGATTTTGCACGTAAGGCTGACCCAGCACAAATTTTTAATTTTATTCAAAATGAGCACCCACAAACAATTGCCCTTATTTTATCTTATTTAGAGCCAGGGCAAGCTGGTGTAATACTATCTTCATTACCACAAGAAGTACAGGCAGATATTGCGAAACGTATTGCTATGATGGAATCTACATCACCGGAAGTAATTAGTGAAATTGAGTCTGTGCTGGAACGCAAGCTTTCATCGACAGTTACACAGGATTACACAGAAACAGGTGGCGTAGATGCAGTTGTAGAAGTGTTAAATGGTGTCGACCGTCAAACAGAAAAAACAATTCTCGATGCACTAGAGATTCAAGATCCAGAGCTTGCAGAAGAAATCAAGAAACGTATGTTTGTATTCGAGGATATCGTTACACTCGACAATCGATCTATTCAGCGTGTTATTCGTGATTGTGAAAACGAAGACTTACTGCTATCGATGAAAGTTTCTTCAGACGAAGTAAAAGATATTATTTTCCGCAATATGTCACAACGTATGGCTGATACATTCCGTGAAGAGATGGAAATAATGGGACCTGTACGTTTACGTGATGTAGAGGAAGCACAATCACGTATCGTAGCTGTTATTCGTCGCTTAGAGGATGCGGGTGAAATCATTATCGCACGCGGTGGAGGAGATGATGTAATTGTCTAGAATTATCCGTTCGACAAATGCACATCCGGCAGAAGAACATATTGTAGAAATTAAACTACAAAGCTTTTTTGAACCCATTCACTTTACAGAGGAAGTTGAGGAAGCAGATGATGCGCCTCAACTAACTTTAGATGACATACAGCAAGAGCGTCTGCACACGATGCAAAGAGCTGAGCAGGAAATTCAAGAGCAACGTAAACAATTCGATCAATTTTGCAATGAACAACTTGCCGCAATTGAAGCATTAAAGCAAACTTGGGAAGAAGAAAAACTCATACTTCAGCAACAAGCATATGACGAAGGATTTGCACAAGGCTATGAGGAAGGGAATCAAAAAGTACAAGCTGATATGGAACAATCGATAAAAACAGCTAATGCTACGATGACCTTAGCTGAAGTAAATGCGCAAAAATACATTGAATCACAAGAATCAGTTGTTTTAGAATTGGCATTAACTTCGGCAGAGCATATTTTAAATGTAGCACTGGATCGAGAGGAAGATCTCTTTATTTCGATTATTAAACGTGCATTAAAAGAAGCAAGAGAAATGAAAGAAATCAAGTTATATGTTGCGCCGAAATATCATGGAGTTGTTACGAAAAATCATGATGAATTAGCGGAAATGTTCCCTGTAAATGTACCGTTTATGATTTTTGTTAATGAGGATTTACTTGATGATGAAAGCTATATCGAAACGAATCATGGGCGTATTGTTGTGTCACTAGACGAGCAATTACAAGAGCTACGTATACAATTAAATGAACTATTAGACAGTAAGGAATGATACGGATGAAAACGGCTCAATTAATTGAACATATTCCAAATCTCAATACATTTAAAAAGTTTGGTAGGGTGACGAGAGTTGTCGGTTTAATGATTGAGTCACAAGGTCCAGAAAGCTCGATTGGCGATGTTTGTAAAATCCATGTTCAGACGGTAAAAAATGGACAGCAAACGATTTTAGCGGAAGTTGTTGGCTTTAAAGATGAAATTGTTGTCCTTATGCCATTTTCTTCATTAAAAGAGATTTCAATCGGTTGTTTAGTTGAAGGTACTGGCACACCTTTAGAAGTAAAGGTCGGGCCAGAGTTAATTGGTAAAGTACTGGATGCGATGGGCAATCCATTTGATGGGCAAGCATTACCAAGAGGGTTAACATCCGTGCAAACGGAAAAAGAACCACCAAATCCGCTTCATCGTCCACCAATCGACGAACAGCTTGAAGTGGGCGTAAAGGCAATCGACGGTATGCTAACAGTTGGTAGTGGTCAGCGTGTCGGGATATTCGCCGGCTCTGGTGTCGGGAAAAGTACATTGCTTGGAATGATTGCACGCAATACAAAAGCAGATATTAATGTTATTGCATTAGTAGGGGAACGTGGGCGTGAAGTGCGTGAATTTATTGAACGAGATTTAGGTCCAGAAGGCTTAAGTCGTTCAATTGTCGTAGCAGCTACGAGTGACCAGCCGGCATTAATGCGTATAAAGGCTGCATTCACTGCCACAGCTATTGCTGAATATTTCCGTGATCGTGGTCATAATGTGATGCTCATGATGGATTCTGTTACCCGTGTTGCGATGGCGCAGCGTGAAATTGGCTTAGCTGTCGGAGAACCACCGGCAACACGAGGCTATACACCGTCTGTTTTTGCGATTTTACCAACGTTATTAGAGCGTTCTGGTACAAATATTCATGGTACAATTACAGCGTTTTATACGGTTTTAGTTGATGGTGATGATATGAACGAACCTATTGCCGATGCAGTGCGCGGTATTTTGGATGGGCATATTGTATTAGATCGTAATTTGGCAAACAAAGGTCAATATCCTGCTATCAATGTATTGAAAAGTGTCAGTCGTTTAATGAACCATATAGCTGATCCAGAGCATGTAAAAGCAGCAAGCCGATTGAGAGAATTGTATTTTGATTATTCGAAGTCTGAGGATTTAATTAACATTGGTGCGTATAAACGAGGAACTTCACGTGAAATTGATGAAGCGATTCAATATGAGCCTTTAATTACTGCGTTTTTAAAGCAAGGTTATAAAGAAAAAGTGTCCATTCAACAAACAGTAAATGAACTGGTAGCATTAGCGAATGGCGGTGCGAAATAATGTCTAAATATACATATCGCTTTGAAAAAATACTTGTCGTGAAAGAACAAGAAAAAAATGAATCCGAAATGGCATTTAAAGAATCAGTACAAGTGTTTGAGGAAATCGCGACAAAGCTATACGATTTATTAAAGAAAAAAGAAGATTTAACGACGTATCAGCGAGAGCGATTAGTTGTGGGCGCATCCATTGACGAAATTAATCATTATTCGAGATTTATAGACAGCATGGAAAAAACAATTGCTGATGTTCAACAAAAAGTAGTACAAGCACGTGCCAAAATGAACTGGCATGAACAAAAATTATTAGAAAAAAACTTGGAAGTACGTAAATACGAAAAAATGCGTGAAAATGATTACGAGCATTACAAAGAAGATCAACAGCGCATTGAAGCGATTCAATTAGATGAACTTTCAACGATTGCATATTACAAGAAGGAAATCAGGTGATTTCGTGGCAAAAAAAAATACGGAAAATGTAAATAACCTAGATGAACAACTGGAATTAGAAAACAAGTCCCCAGGCTTTATCAAAAAGTTTGTGTATTTATTTTTAATTCCGCTTATGTTTACGGTCGCAATTATTTTAATTGTTACGACGTTTACAGGTACAAATGTATTTAAACTGGCTGGAAATGTGACTGAAAAAATTCCATTTATGAATAAAGAAGAGGCTGAAAGCGTTGAAAACAGCTCATTAAGTGGAGAAAAAGTCGTTTCATTACAAGCAGAAATACAAGAAAAAGAAGTTCAAATCACTCAATTACAAACGCAAATTGAATCGGCTGTGGTAGAGAAGGATGAATTATTAGCAGAGCAAGAGCGTTTACAATTCGAAATTGAGAAACTAAAACGCAATCAAGAAGAAACACAAAAAGAATTCACTGAAATTTTATCAACTTTCGAAAAAATGTCCGCCAAAACAGCGGCACCTATATTAGTACAAATGAGCGATACCGAATCATTGCGAATTATGTCTAATATGAAACCCGATACATTATCTGCCATATTTACGAAGATGAGTCCAGCAGATGCAGCTCGTTATACGGAGCTATTATCTCAGCAATAGTGGACTATTTGAGGGGAGGTGAAATAAATGAATATCGCAATGTTACAAACGATGGCAACGAATAAAGCGCAATCAAAACCAAGTGCAAAACAATCGGATGCAGCAGCTACGAACACGGGGGAATTTGGAAGTGTATTTCAAACGATCATGTCCAAATCGAATCAGCCCGCAAAAGTGGATCAAAAGCCAACCGATTCAATTGCAGAAGAAATTGAATCGATTATTTCAACCGATTCATTAGAAGAGTTATTTGAAAAATTAGGCATCGAAATGGATGAAGCAGGATTATTTATTTTAGCTGGAGATGCTGAAACACCGGTTGCCGTTGATGAGCTGTTAACACTGGAAAACTTATCGGAATTACTTGGATTAACAGAACAGCAAGTCGTTGAAATGGTTGAGCAATTATTAGGTGACGCACAACAACAAACAATTACCGATATTTGGTCATTACTTGAACAAGCACCGGCAATCGTAAGTGAAATTTTAGCAGCAATCCAAGGAACGCAGCAAAAAGATATGCAACCTAATGAGTTACAACAAATCGTTCAATTGTTGAAAATGGCTGAACTTTTAGGCAATAAAACGGACATGATGTATCAGCAGGAGCAACAGCTAGGTCAATTAAAAGATTTACTTCAATCGATGTTGCCACAAGTGCAGCAAGTATTGAATACGAATCAGCAAGAAGCACCGAAAGTGACGTTCCAACAAATTGTTCAGCAAGTAACACAGCAAACAGGAACGAAAACAGAACAAGAAACTTCAACACCTGTTGGATTGCAACAGCAACAAATGGCACAAACAAAAACTGTATCGATTACATTACCTGCTGAAAAGCCTGCGCAATCTGAAGCGTTAATAAAAGAAATTCAAAACTTATTGAATCGAAGTCAGTTATCGGGTCAACAAGGGAATATGAAATTATTATTAAAGCTATTCCCAGAAAACTTAGGACAAATTCGTATTGAATTAGTTCAAAAAGATGGCGTGTTGTCTGCACGACTATTAGCTTCGACAGCGTTAGGAAAAGAACTGCTTGATAACAATATTAATCAATTGAAATCTGGGCTAGTTGCACAAAATATCCAAATGGATCGAATTGATATAGCGCAATCTTTACAGGACGCAGATCGTAATGCACGGGATCAAAACTTCTTCAATAACTTCTTCCGTCAGCAAGAGCAAGAGGATGTAGAAGAAAATGAGGATGACAACGAAGAGGAAAAAGTTTCGTTCAGTGATCTATTAAGTGAGGAGGCACGGTAAATGACAAATGGTATTTCAAAGGATATTACAAATGACTACTATTTATCCGTAAATGATCCAAATTTTAAAGTAACGGATAAACCTACTAATGGTGAATTAGGGAAAGATGCCTTTTTAAAAATCTTAATAACCCAATTACAAAACCAAGATCCAACGAGCCCAATGGATGATAAAGAATTCATTGCTCAAATGGCCCAGTTCTCTTCTTTAGAGCAAATGCAAAACATGACTAAGGCTATGGAAAATCTTTTAGTTTCTCAAAATCAAACGCAATTAATGTCCTATTCATCGTTTATCGGGAAAGAAGTTAAATGGCATGAATTAACAGATAAACTTGATGAAGCTGGGAAGCCAATTTTCAACGAAGGTACGGGTGTTATTAAAGAGTTGAAATTTGCTAATGGTGAACCAGTCTTCATACTAGCGGATGGTAAGGAAATTACACCTGGTAATATTTCGTCCATTTTAGGTGGCGGAAGTTCAACACCTACAAATCCATTTGCAGAAGCAAGTGAACTTATCGGCAAAAATGTTCAATATAAAAATGGTGAGCAAGTGATTGACGCCATCATCGAAGCGATTACAGTGAAAAATGGTGCCATTGAATTTATTTTAAACGATGGTACACGATTGAAGCGTGATGACTTTACGCTTGTTGAACAAGAAGAGGATACAACTGATAAAGATGATACGACGGATAAAGAACCATCCGATGATACAAAAACGGATGATCCAACAGTATAAGAGGTGATCAAGATGAATCGAGTAAATCTCCAACATATACCGTATCATCCACCGTTGCAATCCAGTGCTGCGAATTTAAAAACTAATACAAATACATCGAAACAATCGTTTGTTGAGCATTTAAATCAAGCATCAATTGAAGAGTTAAAGATAAGTAAACATGCATCTGAGCGTATAAATGAACGGAATATTGCGATTTCAGCTAGTGAATGGCAAGAGATTACCGAAAAAGTATTTGAAGCCCGTGATAAGGGAGTTAATCAACCGTTAGTTTTAATGGAGCAAGCGGCATTGATTGTTAGTGCAAAAAATGGAACTGTGATTACTGCGTTAGATCGTTCGGAAGCAAGGCAACAATTATTTACAAATATAGACGGTACGATTGTGTTATAGACTGGACCTTCAGAAGTAAGGAAGTCTACAAGTTGTTGAATGATTGAGACAGCTTTAATACTAAGTAAATTTGAAAATTGAAGGGAGAACGACATTTTATGTTACGTTCAATGTATTCAGGTATTTCAGGTCTTAAAAACTTCCAAACAAAGCTAGACGTTATTGGTAATAATATTGCCAACGTTAATACGTACGGCTTTAAAAAGGAACGTACAATCTTTAAAGATTTAATTTCACAAACACAATCAGGTGCATCAGGTCCTTCAGCGGCTCGCGGTGGTGTAAACGCGATTCAAGTTGGTTTAGGGTCACAGTTAGCTGCAATTGATACAGTACATAATCCAGGCTCAATGCAAACAACAGGACGTGGATTAGACTTAGCCATTTCAGGTGACGGATTCTTCATGGTAGCGGATTCTGCTGCAGAAGAAGCACCAACACCAGAGGATATGGAAGATTTAACGGCAAACCCTTTGATAGGTGCTGGATTTACAAATACACAATATACACGTGCTGGTAACTTCTATATGGATAAATTCGGTTATGTAGTAAATGGTGATGGTAAATATTTAGTAGGTGTTCCAAATGATACTCTTTATGCTGAAGTTGATCCAGATGCAACAAGTGAGTCAGATGCTGATCGAGCAGATGCCTCTCAAGGAACAGATAACTTATACGTAGATGGTGAAATTACACCTGAAAATGGTGAGGTAGCCCCACTTCGAATTCCAACTAATGCACAATCTATGTCAATTGGCCAAGATGGTTCAGTTTACTATGTTGACGTTAATGGTAAACTACAATTTGCTGGTCAAGCGTTACTTGCGAAGTTCCCGAACGCTTCAGGTTTAGAGAAAACAGGTTCGAACTATTTCCAAATGACAGCGAACTCGGGTGACCCACTTGTACAAGCAGGTACGCAAGCAGGTATTGGTTCTGTAAATGCCGGTTTCCTAGAAATGTCAAACGTTGACCTTTCAGAAGAATTCACTGAAATGATCGTTGCACAACGTGGTTTCCAATCAAACTCACGTATTATTACAACATCGGATGAAATTTTACAAGAGCTTGTAAACTTAAAACGATAAGTTCCTAGATTCATAATATAAAAAACTCATTGTAAGGGAGGGTCGGGCCGGCTCTCTAATAAGGTCCGGCCCCATTTCAATGATCGAAGTAACTCGCCTTAATGGCAAAGCATTTACTTTAAATGCTTTATACATAGAAACAGTCGAAGCTTTTCCAGATACAACGATTACGCTAACGACTGGAAGTAAATTTATTGTTTTAGAAAATGTAGAACAGGTGCGACAAAAGGTGAAAACCTTTTATCAACATATACAAGTATTATCAAACCCGCATTTACGAGGTGAAGAAGAATGAAGAACAATAAATTATTAACGATTATGCTGATCATTTTAGTTACGATTACACTCGTTGGTGTCATTGCGGTTGTGTTAGTTACACAGCTGAATAAGGGCCCGGAAGTAAGTGAGCCTACAATTGATGAAATCGTTATTTCATCAGTTGATGTTCCTGAAATTACGACGAATTTAGCGGATGGCAGTTTTGTTCGTCTTCAGTTAAAAGTTCAAACAACAAGTGAAAAATCTGCACAAGAGTTATTAAAACGTGACTTCCAAGTGAAAAACATCGTGATTCAAGAGTTATCTGAAATGGAAGTCAAAGCATTGGAAGGTAAACAAGGAAAAGTAACATTCCAAAACACAATCAAGTCGCAAATTAATGAATTGATGCAAGAAGGTGAAGTAACTCAAGTGTACATTACCTCATACATCATTCCGTAAAAGGAATCAGCAAAAAGAAGGCATTTTGAAACATCATGAAATGGAGGTGGGCAAATGGCAGGAGATATAATGTCTCAATCTGAAATCGATGCGTTGTTATCCGCAATATCGACCGGTGAGATGTCTGCGGCGGATATGAAGAAAGAAGAAGAAACGCGCAAAGTAAAAGTTTATGATTTCAAGCGTGCACTTCGATTTTCAAAAGACCAAATCCGAAGTTTGACCCGAATACACGAAAATTTTGCACGTTTATTAACGACATTCTTCTCGGCGCAATTGAGAAGTTATGTTCAAATAACTGTTGCATCCGTAGACCAAATTCCGTTTGAAGAATTTGTTCGCTCAATCCCAAATATGACATTAATCAATGTTTTTGAAGTGCCGCCATTAGATGGTAATATTTTAATGGAAATCAATCCGAATATTGCCTATTCAATGCTCGACCGAATAATGGGTGGAACAGGGTCAAGTCATAGTAATGTAGATAACTTGACTGAAATTGAAACAAAAATCATGACGAATTTATTTGAACGCTCGTTTGATAATCTACGTGAAGCATGGGAAAATATTGCTGAAATTGATCCGATGCTCGTTGAACTTGAAGTAAATCCACAGTTCTTACAAATGATTTCGCCAAATGAAACGGTTGTCGTTATTTCTTTAAATACGATTATCGGTGAAACAACAGGTATGATTAATATTTGTATTCCGCATGTTGTTTTAGAGCCAATCGTACCGAATTTATCTGTACGCTATTGGATGCAAACGAATACGAAAGAAATTTCTCCTGAACAAACGCAAATGCTTGAAACACGAGTGAAACAAGCAAAGCTACCAGTCGTTGCGGAGTTAGGAAATTCTGATATTACAATTGAAGATTTCTTAACAATGGCCATTGGTGATGTCATTGAACTCGATCAAAAAATTAAAGACCCGCTTATATTGAAAGTTGGGAATTTACCGAAATTTACGGTTCAGCCAGGTAAATTAAATAAAAAAATGGCTATCCAAATTATCGACCCTTTGAAAGGAGGAGACGAAGATGAGTGATGAAATGCTCTCCCAAGAAGAAATTGAGGCTCTATTAAGGGGCGAGACATTGGAGGAAGTTCCTGCCAATACCAATAATGATGAAAAAGTAAATGAAGGTGAAATCAATGTAGATGATCACCTGAATCCAATGGAACAAGATGCATTAGGTGAGGTGGGAAATATCTCCTTTGGTAGTTCTGCTACTGCGTTATCCGCATTATTAGGACAAAAAGTAGATATCACAACGCCTAGTATTTCAATGATCAACCGTAACCGTTTGGAGGAGGAATTCCCTCATCCTTATGTTGCTGTACAAGTTGAATATACAATTGGCTTATCAGGTATGAATTTACTTGTCATAAAACAATCAGATGCTGCCATTATCGCAGACTTAATGTTAGGTGGCGATGGATTAAATCCGAAGCCCGAACTTAGTGAAATTCAGTTAAGTGCTGTACAAGAAGCAATGAACCAAATGATGGGTTCTGCTGCGACGTCAATGTCAACAGTATTTAATCAAAAGGTGGATATATCACCACCGTCAATTGATTTAATGAATTTCTCTCAAAATGAAGGGACAGATAATATCCCTGATGACGATCTATTAGTGAAGATTTCATTCAGATTACGTATCGGTGAATTAATTGATTCGAACTTAATGCAATTATTACCTTTAAACTTTAGTAAAAAGATAGTAAAGTCATTAATGGGAGAGGTTGACGAATCAGAGGCAGCGGCAACAACCGTTTTAGATAAGCCAGCACCTGTAGCTCAACCAGCACCACCAATGCCACAACCTGTTCAACAACCAATGCAACAACAGCCGTACTATGAACAACCTGTAGCTCAACAACAGCCACCAATGTACCAACAACCGATGTATGCAATGCCTACACAGCAACAGCAGCCACCGGTCAATGTGCAACAAGCGCAGTTCGCAAGTTTTGAGTCTGCGAATATTACGCAGTCTGAAGCCCGCAATTTAAACATGCTATTAGATATTCCATTACAAGTTACGGTTGAACTTGGTCGTACAAAACGTTCTGTAAAAGAAATTTTGGAGTTATCAAGTGGGTCTATTATTGAATTGGATAAACTTGCAGGTGAACCAGTAGATATTTTAGTGAATAGTCGCCTAATTGCAAAAGGTGAAGTGGTAGTAATTGATGAGAACTTTGGTGTTCGAATCACAGATATTTTAAGCCAAGCAGATCGCTTGAACAATTTACGATAGATTTTTAATTGGAGGAATCAGTGTATGTCTAAAAAGATTTTAATTGTTGACGATGCCGCGTTCATGCGCATGATGATTAAGGATATTTTAACGAAAAATGGCTTTGAAGTAGTAGGCGAAGCAGCTGATGGCGTTCAAGCAGTAGAAAAATATAATGAATTACGCCCAGATTTAGTAACGATGGACATTACAATGCCTGAAATGGACGGTATTGCGGCGTTAAAAGCGATTAAAGGCACAGATCCAAGTGCAGTCGTTATTATGTGCTCTGCGATGGGCCAACAAGCAATGGTTATTGATGCAATTCAAGCAGGTGCAAAGGATTTCATCGTAAAGCCTTTCCAAGCAGATCGTGTAATCGAAGCCATTCAAAAAGCGTTAGGTTGATCTCATGCTAGCAAAATTATCATTTCGATTTTGGGTTGTCATTGGAATTATCGTGATGTCTTTAACCATCATACCAAGCTCGAATGGAACTTTTGCATCGGTTAAATTTTTGGACGATTGTATGGAAAACCCTGAAATTTGCCAAGAAGACACTACTTCAGATGACGAAACAGAAGCTTCTGATTCGTCATCTGTTGGTATGGGATTCTGGGAATACATAAAAATTTTAATAGCATTAGTCTTTGTACTCGGACTATTACTATTTGTTTTAAAGTTTTTAAACAAACGTAACTTAAGCTATCAACAAAACTCTGTTATTCGTAATATCGGAGGAATGTCGGTAGGGCCGCAAAAGTCTGTTCAGATCGTACAAATTAGTAATCAAATTTATGTGTTAGGTGTAGGGGAAGACATTCAATTAATTAAAGAGATTTCAGCCCCCGAAGATGTTGAACGGTTGTTAACTCAATTTGAGGATAAACAGTTAAATGCATCGGCTACGCCTTATATCGCAGAATTATTTAATAAGTTTTCGAAAAAAAATAAACCAACAAATGTTACTGAAAGTCCAAAATTTAATGAAATGTTTAATGAACGTATTGACAAAATTAAACAGGAACGCAGTGAAGAGTTGGAACGTTGGAAAGAGCAGGAGAGTGATAAACAATGACAGATTTTTTATCGGTCTTTTCTGAAAGCGATCCAAGTAATGTTTCCACATCTGTTACTTTATTATTACTTTTAACAGTCCTTTCATTAGCACCAAGTATTTTAATATTAATGACTTCGTTTGCACGAATCGTCATCGTATTGTCATTTACACGTACAGCGCTGGCGACGAACCAAATGCCTCCAAACCAAGTAATTATTGGTTTAGCGCTGTTTTTAACGTTTTTTATTATGGCTCCGACGTTTCAACAAGTAAACGAACAAGCGCTACAACCACTTTTTGATGAAGAAATAGGGTTGGAAGAGGCTTATGATCGTGCAACGATTCCATTCAAAGAATTTATGGCAAAGCATACAAGGCAAAAGGATTTACAATTATTTATGGACTACAATCAAGCAGAATATCCAGACACCATTGAGGAAATTCCATTGACAATGCTTGTGCCTGCCTTTGCTTTAAGTGAAATTAAAACGGCATTTCAAATGGGCTTTATGATTTTTATACCATTTTTAGTAATCGATATGGTTGTGGCAAGTACGCTCATGTCGATGGGTATGATGATGCTACCGCCAGTAATGATTTCACTACCATTTAAAATTTTATTATTCATATTAGTCGACGGTTGGTATTTAGTAATGAAATCTTTACTTCAAAGTTTTTAGGGGATGATACATAATGACACAGGAAATGGTCATTTCAATTGCAGAAACCGCAATATTTACAGTAATAATTGTTTCAGGTCCATTGCTTCTAGTTGCACTAATTACTGGTTTAGCGGTGAGTATATTCCAAGCTACGACTTCGATTCAAGAACAAACATTAGCTTTTGTTCCGAAAATCGTTGCTGTATTAGTTTCAATTATATTATTTGGGCCATTTATGATTTCGAGAATGACAGATTATTTTCATAGTATTTTAAATAATTTAGTTCGATATATTGGGTGAGCAAATGACGGAATTATTACCCAATATTTCGATTCTATTGTTAATTATAGTGCGTGTTTCTGCCTTTTTCGTATCAGTCCCTTTACTTTCTTACCGAACAATTCCGCCGCAAGTTCGTATTTTTTTAGCAGTTGCCCTGTCGTGGATGATGTATTATACGTTTGAAATAGAGCCTTTTGAAATAAACGGAGAATATTTATTATTAATTTTAAAAGAAGCGATCATTGGCTTAATGCTTGGGCTCGCTGCTGCGATGGTCATGTCTGCAGTGCAAATTGCAGGTGGATTTATCGATTTCCAAATGGGATTTGCGATGGCCAATATTATTGACCCGCAAACAGGAGCACAATCGCCGTTAATGGGTCAGTTTCTTAATTTCATCGCACTGCTATTACTATTAGCAATCAATGGTCATCACTTAATATTAGATGGGATTTTTTATAGTTATCAATTTTTACCGATGGATCAGTTTTTCCCGAATTTTGGAGAAGAAATAACCGTCATGTTTATTATTAAAATGTTTGCTGCTGTATTTGCCATCGCATTTCAAATGTCAGCTCCAATAGTTGCAACCCTATTTTTAGTTACATTGGCATTAGGGATTACAGGTAAAACTGTACCTCAAATGAATATTTTCGTTATTGGTTTTCCTATTAAAATAGCTGTTGGCTTTCTTGTTTTAATTGTGACGATGGGTGTATTAGTCGGAGTAATGAAAGATTTAATCGAATTGATGATTTTATCTTTACGCGACTTAATGGTTATTTTAGGTGGTGAATAGTATGAAGTTATTAGTATCATTAGATCTTCAATTTTTCGCTGGTGAAAAAACGGAAAAAGCGACACCAAAGAAACGTCAAGATGCAAGAAAAAAAGGACAAGTATTAAAAAGTCAAGATGTTACGGCAGCGGTTTTATTACTCGCCACGTTTGCCTTTTTAATATTTTACGCACCATTTATGTACGATGGCATGAAAGGTGTATTATTACAGGCACTCGAACGAGACATGTTGCTCGAAACGATGAGTGCAGAAACTGTAATGAAAATGTATGGTGAATTACTAAAGGAAATGGCGATTATAGTATTACCAGTAATGGTCGTTGCAATGATTGCAGGTATTGGAGCGAACTATTTCCAGTTTGGCTTACTATTTACGACAGAAACATTAAAAATTGATTTAAAGAAAATGGATCCCATTAAAGGGATTAAAAAAATCATTTCGGTTAGGTCCATAGTAAACTTAGTCAAATCGTTATTAAAGGTAACGTTTATCGGTACGGTGACGACGGTTGTTATTATTATTTACTTAGAAGATGTATTATCACTAGCGTTACATAGTCCAGCACAAATTTTGGTTACAGTTTCTTATTTATCAGCCATCATGGGGATTGCGGCTTCATTTATGCTCGTTGTTATTGCCTTATTCGATTTTCTTTACGAGAAATTCGAGTATGAAAAGCAACTAAAGATGTCGAAGCAAGATTTGAAAGACGAGTATAAAAATTCGGAAGGTGATCCGCTGATTAAATCAAAAATTAAGCAACGTCAAAGAGAAATGGCTATGCGCCGAATGATGCAAGAAGTGCCAACAGCAGATGTGGTCATTACGAACCCCACTCACTTTGCGATTGCCTTAAAATATGATGAAAATCAAATGGAGGCACCAAAAGTTGTTGCTAAGGGTACAGATTTTGTTGCCCAAAAAATTAAGTTAATTGCAAAAGAACATGATGTAGTAATGGTTGAAAATAGACCACTTGCACGTGCGATGTACGATCAAGTGGAAGTAGGACAAACTGTACCGGAAGAATTTTTCAAAGCAATTGCTGAAATTCTTGCCTATGTCTATCGAATTAAACGTAAAATTTAACGAATGAAAGCAGGGGGACAACAATGCAAATACGCGACCTAGGGGTTTTAGCTGCAGTTATTTTAATTGTAGCCATGCTCATTATCCCTCTTCCACACTGGTTACTGAGTTTTTTAATTATCATTAATATTACACTTGCATTATTAGTGCTTTTAACATCGATGAATATGAAAGAAGCATTGGACTTCTCAATCTTCCCAACAGCCATTCTATTATTGACACTTTTCCGTTTAGCTTTATCGGTGTCGACAACTCGTGCCATTTTGGCGGAAGGTGATGCTGGGGATGTAGTAGAGACGTTCGGTAATTTCGTAACAGGTGGTAATGTTTTAGTAGGTTTAGTAATTTTCCTATTACTTGTTATTATTCAGTTTATCGTAATTACAAAAGGTTCTGAGCGTGTTGCTGAGGTAGCTGCACGTTTTACATTAGATGCGATGCCTGGTAAGCAAATGAGTATTGATGCGGATTTAAACGCAGGTGTCATTTCGGAAAAAGAAGCACGTGAGCGTCGTGAAAAAGTTTCTGGGGAAGCAGACTTTTATGGAGCGATGGACGGTGCGACAAAGTTTGTAAAAGGGGATGCTATTGCATCGATTATCATGGTAGCAATAAACCTATTATTCGGGATGATCATTGGTATGGTGCAAATGGATTTAGCATTTAGTGAGGCAGCCACAAAATACTCGATTTTAACAGTCGGTGATGGATTAGTGTCACAAATTCCAGCATTATTAATTTCGACAGCAACGGGTATCGTTGTAACTCGAGCTGCATCAAACGGAAATTTGGGCTCGGATATTACAAATCAATTATTTGCACAATCGAAGTTATTATATGTTGCAGGTGGAACGATTCTGTTACTCGGTTTCTTCACACCAATTCCACTATGGATTACAATTCCAATTGGAGCTGCATTAATATTAGGTGCTTATTTAATGGATCATAAGAAGGATGAGACACCTGAAGAAATTATGGAAATTGAAGAAGAAGTGGCATCAGATACGATGAAAAGTCCAGAAAACGTTATTAATTTATTAACGGTTGACCCGATTGAATTTGAGTTTGGGTACGGACTGATTCCATTAGTAGATGCAGCCCAGGGTGGAGATTTACTTGACCGCGTTGTCATGATTCGACGTCAACTTGCTTTA
Organism: Solibacillus sp. R5-41; assembly: GCF_002736105.1. NCBI lineage: Bacteria > Bacillati > Bacillota > Bacilli > Caryophanales > Caryophanaceae > Solibacillus > Solibacillus sp. R5-41. The sequence goes on from NZ_CP024123.1 coordinate 981,992, forward strand.
GAGTTAGGAATTGTCATACCAATTGTTCGTATTCGAGATAATATTCAATTACAGCCAAATGAATACCGGATTAAAATTAAAGGCAATGAGATGGCACGTGGTGAATTATTGCTCGACCATTACTTGGCTATGAGTCCGGGAGACGATGATTCAATAGAAGGAATTGACACAATTGAACCATCATTCGGTTTACCTGCAAAATGGATTACGGAGCAGGTGAAAGAAGACGCTGAGATGTATGGATATACAGTAGTGGATCCACCAAGTGTTGTTTCTACTCACTTGACAGAAATTATTCGAGCAAACGCAAACGAATTATTAGGTCGTCAAGAAACGAAGCAACTCATAGACCATTTACGAGAAACACATGCCATTTTAATAGACGAACTAATTCCAAATCCATTATCAATTGGGGAAGTTCAAAAAGTATTGGCAAAGCTTTTACGTGAAAATGTTTCTGTTCGAAATTTACCGATAGTATTTGAAACGCTTGCAGATTATGCCAAGCTTACAAGTGATACGGATATATTAACGGAGTACGTAAGACAAGCATTAGCGAGACAAATTACCGCACAGTATGTCGGTGGGCAACCCGCATTGAAGGTAATTACCGTTTCAGGGAAAGTAGAAAAATTAATTGCAGATAGCATCCAGCAAACGGATCATGGCAACTACTTAGCAATGGACCCTCAAGATTCACAATTCGTGCTAGAGGGTATAGCGAAGGAAGTGGAGCGCATTTCTTATATGGAACAGTCTCCGATTATTTTATGCTCACCGGGTGTCCGAATGTATTTAAGACAATTAACTGAGCGCTATTTCCCACAAGTGCCAATATTATCTTATAATGAGCTTGATGCGGCAGTGGAAATTCAAAGTGTAGGGGTGGTGAATGTTGAATGAAGATGAAAAAATATAATGCACCTTCTATTGCTGAAGCGATGAAGCTCATTCGTGCTGATTTAGGGGAAGATGCGGTTATTTTAAATTCGAAAGTTGTTGTAACGAAAAAGTTTTTAGGTTTAGTGAAACATAAAAGTTTTGAGGTCGTTGCGGGAGTCGATCAAGTTGAAAAAAAACCAAATTTGCCATCTTTACAAAACATTCAGTCACTTTCTAATTCGTATAAACAAGAACAAGTAATTGTTCCGAGTACACCTATTTTACCGAATGTGGAGTCAACTAAGGCTCCACAAGAGGAAAAATCAACACTTCCTGAAGACTTAAAAAAGGAAATTGCTGATTTAAAATTAATGATGCAATCTATGCAGCGTATGTCGACAAAATCTCAATATCCAGATGAACTCTTACCATTTGTCGATTTTTTAAAAGAGCAGGAACTTGGCGAAGAGCTTATCACAGCAATTAGTGATGAGCTTTTTGTCCATTCTAAAAACAGTGATTCTAAATTACAAAATTTAGAAATGCAACAACTGACGCATCAATTTTTAAAGAAACAAATGGAAGATTTATCGATAGGCGGATTGTCGTTTGAGAAAAAATATATTAATGTGCTAGGCCCAACAGGCGTGGGAAAAACAACGACAATTGCTAAAATGGCTGCTCGTGCTGTTTTGGAAAAGAAAAAGAAAATAGGCTTTATTACAACGGATACGTATCGAATCGCTGCAATTGAGCAATTAAAAACATATGCGGGATTATTACAAGCACCAGTGGAAATTGTTTATAATGCGAATGATTATAAGGAAGCGATAAAAAAATTGGATCATCTTGATTTAATTTTTATCGATACAGCCGGTCGAAACTATAAAGAAGTTAAATATGTAGCCGATTTAAAAGTATTGATTAATTTTAATGAAGATGTAGAATCCTTTTTGGTACTTGCCTTAACATCTAAGCAAAAAGACTTAGAAGCAATTATTGAACAATTTGGCGATTTACTCATTGAAAAATTCATATTTACAAAGCTTGATGAAACAAATTCTATTGGCACTATGTTTAATTTAATGATTAAATATAGGAAAGGTCTTGCTTACTATACGAACGGTCAAGAAGTACCTGAAGATATTGAGCAGGCGAATTTAGATAGTTTATTGGAACTGTTTTTCAAGGAGAATGTAGATGAGAGACCAAGCTGAGAAACTTCGATTAAGAATGCTTGAAAGTCAAGGAGCCTTAGGAAAATCTATCGCAGTTGTTAGTGGTAAAGGCGGTGTAGGGAAGAGTAATTTTACGACAAATTTCGCTACACTTTTAGCCAAATCAGGTAAAAAAGTCGTTATACTAGATATGGATATTGGAATGGGAAATATCCATATTTTAATAGGTAAAGCTGTGAAATATAGCTTAAAGGATTATTTGGATGGCAATTTAGCTATACAAGATGTCATGTTTGAAGGGCCTTGTGGGTTGCACTATATTTCTGGTGGTTCAGGAATGTCTTCGATTATGGAATGGTCTGAAAAAATGTTTGAGCGCCTAATTGAAGGATTTGAAATGTTACAAAAAGAATACGATTATGTGTTGTTTGATATGGGGGCGGGAGTGGCCAACTGGTCGTTAGATTTACTCACGTCAATAGATGAAATTATTGTCATTTCTACGGCCGAGCCCACTTCAATTATGGACGCGTACTCCATGATGAAATATATTCATATGAAAGATGAACATAAGACGTTTTACTTATTATGTAATCGGGCATTCAACATAGAAGAGGGACAAGATACAATTAATCGATTAAAAACAGTAATGGAACGTTTTTTATCGAAAGAGGTTGTTGTACTAGGATCATTACCAGAAGATGCCGTCGTACGCAAAGCAGTAAGACAGCAAACACCATTTTCATTATTATATCCAGATGCACCGATTTCAAAAACGATTCAAAAAATTGTAGAGCGATTTCTTCATCACCAAACAGAAGAAGCTCATTCAACAGTAAAAACGAATAAGTTTTTATCAAAGTTAAAAAGTATCTTTTCGAAAGGGCGTGAGTAATTGGACTTCTCAAATAAAAGTAAGCTTTTAGTTGTTGACGATTCTGCATTTATGCGAAAGCTAATAAGTGATTTTTTCGCCGACAATTCTAAAGTAGAGGTAGTTGGTACTGCTCGAAATGGAAAAGATGCAATCAAAAAGATTCAGCAACTTAAGCCCGATGTCGTCACAATGGATGTTGAAATGCCAGAAATGAACGGACTTGAGGCATTACAAAGGATTATGCAAATATGTCCAGTTCCTGTCGTTATGCTATCAAGTACAACACAACAAGGAACGGATAATACATTAACTGCTATGGAATACGGTGCTGTTGATTTAGTAGCAAAGCCAAGTGGAACGATTTCATTAGACTTACATAAAATCCAAGATGAATTGGTGCGTAAAGTGATTCAGGCAGCTCAAATTCCAATTGCAAAATTAAAAAAAACGATTTCGAAGTCAAGTGTATCGACACCACCTGTTAGCCAGTCAATTAGAGCCAAGAAAACGATAAGTTCGCCTGTTATCCAAAATACAGTAGCACCTGTATTAACGGTGAATAAAAATGTAGAATGGCATAAAAATTCCAAAAAAATCATTTTAATTGGCACTTCAACAGGAGGACCTAGAGCACTGCAGGAAGTCATTACTAAAATACCAGCAGATGTAGATGCTCCGATTTTAATTGTTCAGCATATGCCAGCAGGGTTCACAAAATCACTTGCTACGCGATTGGATCAATTGAGTCAAATCCACGTGAAAGAGGCAGAGCACGGGGATATTATACAAAAGGGTACAGCCTATATTGCACCAGGTGGCTATCATTTGAAGTTAAGAAAAGTAGGCGCTACGTTCGCAATAGTTACAGATCAAACCGAACCACCTCGCTCAGGACATCGCCCATCAGTAGATGTCATGTTTGAAGATGTCAGTCAATATTCAGAGTTTGATAAAATCGCAATAGTGATGACTGGCATGGGTTATGATGGCGCAAAAGGCTTAGTCGCTCTAAAGAAAACAGGAAATGTAATGGCAATTGCTGAGTCAGCGGAGACGTGTATTGTATATGGAATGCCAAAAGCTGCCGTGGAAACGCAGCTTGTAGATGAAGTGGCAGATGTAGATGATATTGCAAAAACGATTATGAAATATATGTCCTAAAAAGGGGTGCCTTCTAAATGGAATTAAATCAATATTTAGAAATGTTCATCGAAGAAAGTAAAGAACATTTACAAGCATGTGGCGAACATTTATTAGAATTAGAAAAAAATCCTGAAGATTTAGCGATTGTTAGTGAAATATTCCGTTCTGCGCATACGCTTAAAGGAATGTCAGCGACGATGGGATTTGAAGATTTAGCAGATTTAACGCATAAAATGGAAAACGTGTTAGATGCGATTCGTAACGAGAAAATTAAAGTAACTTCGGAAATCTTTGATGTCGTATTTGAATCGGTAGACCATTTAGAAGAAATGGTTTATGACATTGCAAATGGTGGAAACGGGAAGCGTGACGTTCAATTAACGGTAGAAAAATTAAAGCTGATAGAATCTGGCGAAACAGCAGCTACGACTGTTGCGAGCGTACCTGCAATAGCAATGCCAAATGCTGAAACAAAAATGGATGCTGCCAAGCTAAAATTATCATATGATGATTTTGAAAAAACAGTGTTACTCCAATCTTCAGAACAAGACTACACTGCTTATGAAATTACAGTCGCTTTACGCGAAGATTGCTTATTAAAAGCAGCGCGTGTATTTATGGTTTTTGAAATTTTAGAGAAAAATGGAGATGTCATTAAATCTCATCCAACTGTAGAGCGATTAGAAGAAGAGCAATTCGATCATGAATTTTATGTTGCTTTTATTTCGAAAGAAAATGCCGAAGACTTACAAAAAATGTTGATGAAAGTATCTGAAGTTGAATCGGTTGAAGTGAATGAAATACATCAAGACGTATTTACTCAATCAGTGACTTCTAATGCGCAAGTAGAAGAGCATGTACAAGTAATAAACGTACCGACTACTGTTGAAGCCGAACCTGCAGCACAACCTGCTCAAAAGTCGCAAGCAACAAACAATAGTAGTAAGGCAACAGGTCATACTTCAAGTAAAACAATTCGTGTAAATATTGAACGATTAGATATTTTAATGAATCTTTTTGAAGAGCTTGCGATTGACCGTGGGCGTTTATTATCGATTGCATCGGAAGTAAATCATGGTGAGCTAAATGAAACAGTAGAGCGCATGAGCCGTACAATGGGCGACCTACAAAATATTGTTTTAACAATGCGCATGGTACCAGTGGAAACAGTATTTAACCGTTTCCCTAAGATGGTTCGCCAATTATCTCGTGATTTAAACAAAAAAATTACACTGGATGTAATTGGTGCTGAAACAGAGCTAGATCGTACTGTAATTGATGAGATTGGTGATCCACTTGTTCACTTAATCCGTAATTCTGTGGATCATGGTATTGAAAGTCCAGAAGATCGTCGGGCAAAAGGTAAACCAGAAGAAGGTACAGTTCAATTACGTGCATACCACAGTGGTAACTATGTATTTATTGAAATTGAAGATGATGGTGCTGGGATTAATCGCGATCGTGTATTGGCGAAGGCACTTTCAAAAGGGATTGTTACACAAGAACAATCTTTAACGATGACCGATAAGCAAATTAACGAGCTTATTTTAGCTTCTGGTTTCTCTACTGCAGAAGTTATTTCAGATGTTTCAGGTCGTGGTGTTGGTTTAGATGTTGTGAAAACAACAATCGAATCATTAGGCGGGAATATTTCAATTGATTCCACACAAAATGTAGGCTCGGTCTTCTCCATTCAATTACCGTTAACACTATCGATTATTTCCGTTATGTTAGTTGAAATTGAAAAAGAGATTTACGCGATTCCATTATCATCTATTATTGAAACATCAATTATCCGTAACACAGATATTTTAAATGCTCATAATCAAAAAGTAATAGATTTCCGTGGGAAAGTTGTTCCACTTGTATTCCTTGAAGAAATTTTTGAAGTGCCGCGTAAAGAGCTGAAAGAGGACGGGTTCCATTCAGTTGTTATTGTGCGTAAAGGCGATAAACTAGCAGGATTGGTTGTCGATTCATTCATCGGGCAACAAGAAATTGTACTAAAATCACTTGGAAATTACTTAACGAATATTTTTGCGATTTCAGGTGCCACTATTTTAGGTAATGGTAAAGTTGCGTTAATTGTAGATTGTAATGCACTGATGAAGTAAAAAGGAAAAGAGGTGTAAAAGATGGCGAATGCGGTAGAGCAAAAAAATCTGAAAGTCATAGTATTTCAGTTAGCAGATAAAGAGTATGCCATTCCTGTTTCTCACGTTAAAGGAATAGAAAAATTGATGCATATAACACGAGTACCGAAAACAGCACGTTTTGTAAAAGGTGTCATTAATTTACGTGGTGTTGTAACGCCGGTAATTGATTTACGTGAACGTTTCGAACTTCCTATTTCGGAAAATGAAGAAACAACGCGTATAATAATTATCACTCTTGAAACAATGGAAGTAGGATTTGTTGTAGATTCTGCTAATGATGTATTAGATATTGATTCTGAATCGATTGAGCAACAACCAGAAGTGGTTGGTTCATTAGAAGAAGAATTTATTGCCGGGGTAGCAAAATTAGACAACCGTTTATTAATTTTACTTCACTTAGATAAAGTGTTAAATCCGCTCGATTAATTAATTTTCTAGGGGGTGTGATTCCTCCTAGAATCTATTAAAGTAGGGACTATATATGAACTTTAGTGACAAAATTACATCGCTACACCTAGATGTACTAAAAGAAATTGGAAATATAGGAGCAGCTCACGCGGCTACGGCATTGTCGGATTTACTGCAAAAGAAAATCGATATGCACGTTCCAATGGTAGAGATGGTTTCTTTTAATGACATGATGGAATTAGCTGGTGGTTCGGAAAATGTAGTGGTGGGTATTTTTTTACGCATTGAAGGTGATGTGGAAGGTAGCATGTTTTTCATCCTTCCGATTGAACAAGCAAATCGTTTTATTCGTCGATTAATCCGCGATGATTCGTTTGATTTTTATGCGCCACCTGTTTCAGAAATAGGTTTATCTGCGATGCAGGAGATGGGGAATATTTTATCGGGCTCCTATTTATCCGCATTGTCTGATTTTACAGGATTAAAGATTTATCCAACAGTACCTGGACTGAGTGTAGATATGTTTGGTGCAATAATTAGCATTGGTTTAATTGAACTATCCCAAGTGAGCGACACTGTAATTGTAATTAATACATCCATTTTTGAAGAAGATATTATAGATGATGAAGCAGTAAGAGGACACTTTTTCCTATTGCCAGATCCAAAATCGTTTGAAACAATATTTAAAGCATTAGGAGTATCGACTGAATGATACTTTCACAAATTAATGAAGTCGTTAAAGTTGGAATAGCTCAAATGGATGTAGTAAAAATGCCAAATACGATTCGAACTTCAGGTTTAGGTTCCTGTGTTGGCGTGGTCATTTATGATGAATCAAAAAAAATCGCTGGGTTAGTGCATGTTATGTTACCAGATTCTAGTTTAGGAAGAACAGAATCGGTAAATGAAGCGAAATTTGCGGATACTGGTGTTGCTGCTTTAGTAAATTTAGTGAAACTCCAAGGTGCTCAAAGCTTTAAACTTAAGGCGAAAATAGCTGGTGGCGCTCAAATGTTTCAATTTACATCAGATAAAAACTCGATGCGAATAGGACCAAGAAATGTAGAAGCGGTTAAAGAGCAATTAAGAAAATTGAATATCCCCATTATCGCTGAAGATACAGGTGGTAATAGTGGGCGAACAATTGAATTTAATCCAGAGACGAGTATGTTAAATATTCGTACGGTCAATCGAGGGGTAAGTGATATATGATGTTTGGTTCGTTATTTTATAATTTTTGGGCAGCATTATGTACATTCGCTGTATATTTTATATGGGCAGTGCAAGATCCTTTTGCTTATCCATTACCGACAATTGGTGTCTCATTAGTGGTAGCTCTCATCGGTTTTATCGCGATGTTTTTCATACGGGCTTTTATAGGTTATGTTTTGTATACACCTGAGAATATTGCATACTCAGAAGGAAATCCGACTTCAAGTGTAGAGACATTCAATTCAGAGCAGCAGCAATTCGTTCCACAAAACGAACGAACAACAGTTGAGTTTGAAGAGGATAATACAGAAGAAATTGCCAAAGTTGTACGTACAATGTTACACGGTCAAGAAGGAGCGGTATCAAAATAGGGAAAAAGTCGACATTTGTCGGCTTTTTTTGATTAAAAAACGACAAAAATGGAAATGTATCATTCTTCTGTCACATGTTTATTTGTCGAATTTTTGCTATAATAGTGAATAACTAAGTTTAGATGTCAAGGAGGATGGATTCGGGTGACTCAGCAAAGGCATATGGAAGAGCAAGCACTATGGATTCGTTGGACAACTGACCGAGATACCGATGCGGGTGAGCTGCTTATAAGAAAATTTAAGCCACTCGTGTCCTATCATGTACAACGTATTGCGGTAGGTTTACCCAAAAATGTTTCACGAGACGATTTGACTAGTCTGGGAATGATGGGTTTATTTGATGCGCTTAACAAGTTTGATATAAATCGCGATTTGAAATTCGATACATACGCCTCTTTTCGAGTTCGTGGCGCAATCATTGATGGGTTACGAAAAGAGGATTGGTTACCACGCTCTGCTCGTGAAAAGGCTAAAAAGTTAGAAGGACAAATCGAAAGTTTAGAACAAAAGTTGATGCGTCATGCAACACCAGAAGAGCTAGCAGAACATATGAATATACCTATTGAAGAAATCTATCAAACTTTCCATGAACATTTTTATTCGAATGTTTTATCTATTAATGAACAATTAGATCAAGATGAAAATGAAGGTAAGTCTTTCGTTATTCGAGATGATCATAATAAAACACCCGAACAACAAATTGTGCATTCGGAACTATTAGGGGATTTGGCCCAAAACATCCAAAAGTTAAATGAAAAAGAACAACTTGTCGTTAGTTTGTTTTATACAGAGGAAATGACTTTAACCGAAATTGGTGAAATGTTGGAATTATCTACGTCACGTATTTCTCAAATTCACTCGAAAGCGTTATTTAAATTACGTAAACTATTAACTTCTGAAATGATTAATGCATAGGAGGAATTGTTATGAGTTTAAAAGGCGTAGAGTTGCAAATTGCCATTCCTAAAACGTTCGATGCTGGGAAAATGGCTGATCAGCATCATCAAAAAACAATCAATCAACAACTTGATGCAAACGAAGCGTTAAATCGTGAAATTGAGCGGAAGCAATTAGCTGTGAATAAATCAGAAGGTATGGATGCCATTAGTGAGGAAGATGAAAATGACGCTTCAAACAATGGGCAAACATCGAGTGAACAAAATAAGAAAAAAAAGCAACAGCAGGAACAGGATGCACAACACCCTTTTAAAGGCAATCTGTTCGATTTTAGCGGCTAGGAGAAAAAATGATTACAGGAATAATAATTGCTTTGTTTATCATTCAATTAATAACTATATTTTTCATTATCCTTCTAAATAGCAGACTTTCGAAGTTTAAAGATTTAGAAATTCGTCAAAACCAGCTTATTCGTGAAATGGACGATTCAATTAGCCTATATTTATTAGAAATGAAGGAAGAAAATGATCGTCTCATTACAGAGCTACAACAAATGAACGTCAATGTGAAAGTTCCTCAGGTGACAAATCCCCTTTCGCCTGTTGAGATTGAGGCCCCTCATTCGCAGCAATCTATTCAACAAACAAAGGCTGACCAAAAAGGACAATCTGCACCATCAACAGAGGATATGTTGATGCTCGAAACACGTCAATTTATTCCGAAAAAAAAGGCTACAAACGCTTATAGTCAGCACAAGGCGCAATCAACTGAAGAAGTATTGCAAGTGGAATTGGAGCTAAATAAGCAGCAACCGTTTGAAGAAGAAATTGTTGAAGAAGCAATTCGAAAAGAACAAACGTATGAAGCGCAAGTTATTTCGTATTATAAAGCAGGAATGAGCGTTGAAGATATAGCAAAGACGATGCAAAGAGGTAAAACAGAAATAGAACTCCTTATTAAGTTTCATGCGTAAAGTAGTTGCACTTGCCAGCTCAGTATGTTATATTAACAAGCGGTGTTAAACATTACACACGTATTTTGATGTAGTAAGTGGTGCTAGACATATTCTAGTAGCTTGTTGCAGATGAAAAATGCGGAGGGAAAAAACCAAACATTTTAGGAGGAAACACACATGTCAGTAATTTCAATGAAACAATTACTTGAAGCTGGTGTACATTTCGGTCACCAAACTCGCCGTTGGAACCCAAAAATGAAGAAATTTATCTTCGTTGAGCGTAACGGTATCTACATTATCGATTTACAAAAAACAGTTAAAAAATTAGAGGAAGCTTACAACTTCATGCGTCAAGTTGGTCAAGACGGTGGTAAAGTTTTATTCGTTGGTACGAAAAAACAAGCACAAGAAGCGATCAAAGATGAAGCAGAACGTTCAGGCAACTATTACATTAACCAACGTTGGTTAGGTGGTACTTTAACTAACTTCGGTACAATTCAAAAACGTGTTCAACGTATGAAAAATATCGAAAAAATGGAAGAGGACGGCACTTTTGACGTACTTCCTAAAAAAGAAGTAATCCAACTTAAAAAAGAACACGAACGTTTAGTGAAATTCTTAGGCGGTATCCGCGATATGAAAGCTATTCCGGACGTAATGTTCATCGTAGATCCTCGTAAAGAGCGTATCGCAGTTGCTGAAGCAATCAAATTAAACATCCCTCTAGTTGGTATCGTAGACACTAACTGTGATCCAGATGAAATTGATTACGTAATCCCTGCAAACGATGATGCTATCCGCGCTGTTAAATTATTAACTGCAAAAATGGCTGACGCTTTATTAGAAGCTAAACAAGGTGAAGAAGAAGCTCCAGTAGTAGAATCTGCTGAGTAATTCACCGTCAAAAAAGGTGATAAGTGGCTGATACCCTTATCACCTTTTTTTGAGAGAACTTTAACTTGATTTTTAGGGGAGTATTTTCGAGCATGCTCGAAAAAAATCTGAACGCAATTACGCCGAGGTGTAATTGATGAAGGTTGCCTCCATCGTCAACTATCGAGTATAGTAAGGCTGAAAGTACGATTCACTAAATAAATTAATATAAATTTTAGGAGGAAACTCAATATGGCAACAATTTCTGCACAATTAGTAAAAGAATTACGTGAAAAAACTGGCGCAGGTATGATGGACTGCAAAAAAGCATTAGTAGAAACTGAAGGTAACTTAGAAGCTGCAATCGACTTCTTACGTGAAAAAGGTTTAGCTGCTGCAGGTAAAAAAGCGGACCGTATCGCTGCTGAAGGTACAACATACATTTTAGAAAACGGTAATGAAGCAATCCTTATCGAAGTAAACGCTGAAACTGACTTCGTTGCGAAAAATGAACAGTTCCAAGCATTAGTTTCTTCTTTAGCTGAGCAATTACTTACTGCTAAACCAGAATCAGTTGAAGCTGCTTTAGAATTAGAAAAAGACGGCGTGAAAATTGCTGATCAAATTTCTACAGCTACTGCAACAATCGGTGAAAAAATTTCATTACGTCGTTATGAAATTAAAACAAAAACAGATGCAGATGCATTTGGTGCTTACTTACACATGGGCGGTCGTATCGGTGTATTAGTAGTTCTTGAAGGTTCTACTGAAGCTGCTGCTGCAAAAGACGTTGCAATGCACATTGCTGCAATCAACCCAACTTACGTATCTCGTGATGAAGTTTCTGCTGATGAAGTTGAACGTGAGCGCAAAGTATTAACTGAGCAAGCGTTAAACGAAGGTAAACCAGAAAACATCGTTGCGAAAATGGTAGAAGGTCGTCTTAGCAAATATTTCGAAGACGTATGTTTATTAGATCAAGCATTCGTTAAAAACTCTGACCAAAAAGTACGTGACTTCGTTAAATCTTTAGGTGGTACAGTGACTAGCTTCACTCGTTACGCTGTAGGTGAAGGTATCGAAAAACGTGAAGATAACTTCGCTGAAGAAGTAATGAACCAAGTTAAAGGTAACTAATTTATTATATCGCTTTAGTTAGCGGTAAATTAAGCAAAAAGAGTAGGGAGCACCATTTGCGTGTTCCCTATTTTTAACAGATGGGAAAGGTCACTTTTTTCTATTTGTAACTAGAAGTACGATATAATCAATGTAAGTGAAATAGTTTACATATGTAGAAAGTAAATGCTATTTCCTTTTAAATAAATGAGTAACGGAGGTCTACTATGAGTGTATCCCAATACAAACGAGTAGTAATTAAACTAAGTGGTGAAGCATTAGCAGGAGATCTAGGCTTTGGATTCTCACCAGAAGTAATCAAATCAATCGCAGGTGAAATCAAAGATGTAATTGATTTAGGTGTAGAAGTAGCTTTAGTAGTCGGCGGCGGGAACATTTGGCGCGGTAAAATCGGTGCTGAAATGGGTATGGAACGTGCAAATGCGGACTATATGGGCATGTTAGGAACTGTGATGAATGCATTAGCGTTGCAAGATTCTCTTGAAAATCTAGGTGTTCCAACACGTGTTCAGTCTTCAATCGTGATGACACAAGTTGCAGAACCTTATATTCGTCGTAAAGCAGTGCGTCATTTAGAAAAAGCTCGCGTCGTTATTTTTGCAGCGGGCACGGGTAACCCTTATTTCTCTACAGACACAACGGCAGCATTACGTGCAGCAGAAATTAATGCAGATGCAATTTTAATGGCGAAAAATAATGTTGACGGCGTTTACTCTGCTGACCCTAAACTAGATCCTACTGCTGTAAAGTATGATACACTTACTTATTTAGACGTTATTCAACAAGGTTTACAAGTGATGGATTCAACAGCCTCAACATTATGTATGGATAATGATATTAAGCTTGTTGTTTTCAATTTGTCTGAACAAGGAAATATTAAACGTGCCGTAATGGGCGAAAAAATTGGAACTGTAGTTAGGAGAGATGCGTAATGTCAAAGCAAGTATTAGATCAAGCTCAAGAAAAAATGACGAAATCAATTGGTGCTTTCTCACGAGAACTAGCATCAATTCGTGCGGGTGTGGCCAATGCGTCACTACTTGACCGTATTCAAGTAGACTATTACGGTTCACCAACACCAATTAACCAACTAGGCGGTGTTGCTGTACCTGAAGCGCGCCTATTAGTAATTACACCTTACGACAAAACAATTTTAGGTGAAATTGAAAAAGCAATTATGCGTTCAGATCTTGGTATTACACCAACAAACGATGGAAATGTAATTCGTTTAGCGATTCCTGCTTTAACAGAAGAGCGTCGTAAAGACTTAGTAAAACAAGTGAAAAAAACAGCTGAAGAAGCAAAAATAGCGGTTCGAAACGTTCGTCGTGATGCAAATGATGACCTTAAAAAATTAGAAAAAAATGGAGAAATTACTGAAGACGAATTACGCGGTTTCGGTGAAGATATCCAAAAGTTAACAGATAGCTCAATCGTTAAAGTAGATGAGCTTGTAAAAGAAAAAGAAAAAGAAATTTTGAAAGTCTAATTTCTTCCAAAATTTAATGCTATCGCGTTATGATGAATGGCGCAATAGCATTTTCTACATGCAAGTGAACTTTAAATGGATAAAAACGTCCTGTTAGTTAGGACGTTTTTTTAAGTGGATTACCATAATTTTTTTATGCTTTATGGGGTATTCTAATAAGATGAAAATTGAAAAAGTTTAGCAAATAGTCATTTCATTACGAAATACATAATAGATTAAAAAGAGAAGTGTATGATAGAGGCTTTATAAAAGAGTGCATATTAGAATTAAACAAGGACATGAATACACTTTTTTGATATGATAAACTAAAAATAGTCCGATATGTGCAGTTGGGGGAATTAACGATGTTTAAAAAACTTTTAATGAAAAAAACAAATACGATTGCGCCAACAATTAACGAAAGTGTAGGCTTAGTTAAAGGTGAAGACATTCCTACCCATATTGCGATCATCATGGACGGTAATGGTCGTTGGGCAAAAAGACGTTCAATGCCACGTGTTGCAGGGCACCATGAGGGAATGAAAACTATTCGTAAAATTACGCGCTGTGCTTGTGATTTAGGGGTTAAGGTATTAACGCTGTATGCATTTTCAACCGAAAATTGGAAGCGCCCTAAATCAGAAGTAGAATTTTTAATGAAATTACCTGAACAATTTTTAACTTCATTTTTACCAGAGTTGATGGAACGTAATATTCGAATTGAGATGATCGGTGTTATGGAAACGTTGCCGAAATATACGCAAGCAGCATTAAAAAATGCAATGGATGCTACGAAAAATAATACGGGACTCATTTTAAACTTTGCAATGAACTACGGCGGTCGTGCCGAAATTGTGATGGCTGTGCAACATTTGATGAAAGAAGTAGAAGCAGGCTCGCTTGCAATTGAATCGATAAATGAACAACATATTTCACAACAACTCATGACGGGTCATTTACCAGAGCCTGATTTACTCATTCGAACGAGTGGTGAAGTGCGAATTAGCAACTTTATGTTATGGCAGCTTGCATATACGGAGTTTTGGTTTACAGATACACATTGGCCTGATTTTGATGAGGCATGCTTAAAGGAAGCAATCACAGTGTATCAAAACCGTAACCGCCGTTATGGAGGGCTGAAAGGAGAAGAAACGAATTGAAACAACGCATTATTACCGGAGTAGTAGCTGCGGCATTATTTATACCATTTGTTATTTATGGAGGTGCTCCATTTGCACTTGTTGTATGTGCACTAGCCATTATCGGATTTTATGAAATTTTAAAAATGAAAGATATTTCTATCGTTTCGATTCCGGGAATTTTAGGTGTGTTCGCACTGTTGCTGCTTGTTGTTCCAGAAGCATGGTCAGCAGAGGGTGTTCTATTTTTAGGCTATGCATCAAAATTAATGGTTGTTTACGGGATTGTAGCACTATTGTTAATTTATATAGTGGTCGTGAAAAATAAAATGACTTTTGATGAAATTGGCTTTATTTTATTAGGGATATTTTATGTCGGACTGGGCTTTCATTACTTTATCGAAACTCGAATTATCGGTCTAGAATTTGTTGTCTATGCATTGCTCGTTGTTTGGACAACTGATTCAGGGGCGTACTTTGTTGGACGGAAACTAGGGAAAAATAAATTATGGCCAGAAATTTCTCCTAAGAAAACAGTAGAAGGTTTTGTTGGAGGTATCGTCATTGCCGTCCTTTTTGCTATCGCGATGCAAATGATTTACCCATTCGCTGCAAGCTATTTGCAATTAATTTTTGTCACAATCATCGCATCGATTGTCGGTCAAATGGGCGATTTAGTCGAATCAGCGATAAAGCGTCATTATGGTGTGAAAGATTCAGGAACCATTTTACCAGGTCATGGGGGCATATTAGACCGCTTTGACAGTTTATTATTTGTTGTGCCATTACTGCATTTTTTACATTTCTTTGCGTAATTAAAAGAGGGGAAGTATTACTGTGAAAAAGATTAGTTTACTAGGAGCAACAGGTTCAATTGGGTGGCAAACATTTGATATTTTACTTGCACACCCAGACCAATTTAAGCTTGTTGCTTTTTCTGCCGGACAAAACATTGAAAAATCACGTCAAATTATAGAAAAGCTTAAACCAGAATTAGTGTCGATGCAAACAGAGGAAGCGGCACGTTTGTTGCAAAAGGATTATCCGACGATTGCATTTACATATGGCGAGAAAGGTCTTGTTGACGTGGCGACGCATCCTGAATCGACGGTATTAGTGAACGCCGTTTTAGGTAGTGTTGGTTTAGAGTCGACGCTTGCTGCCATTCGCATGGGTAAAACGATTGCTATTGCGAATAAAGAAACATTAGTAACAGCGGGTCATTTAGTGATGGCGGAAGCGAAGAAGTATAATGCACCGATTTTGCCAGTAGATAGTGAACATTCGGCATTATTTCAATCGATGAACGGTGAAAATAAAAAACGAATCGAACGTCTTATTTTAACAGCCTCTGGTGGTTCATTCCGTGATAAAACGCGCGAACAATTAGTCGGCGTAACGGTAAAGGATGCACTTAATCATCCGAACTGGTCGATGGGCGCAAAAATTACAATTGATTCCGCAACAATGATGAATAAAGGGCTTGAAGTGATTGAAGCACATGTGTTATTCGATATGTCTTATGACAATATTGATGTTGTTTTGCACCGAGAGAGTATCATTCACTCAATGGTTGAATTTGAAGATACAAGTGTCATTGCGCAACTAGGTACACCGGATATGCGCGTTCCAATTCAATACGCACTTAGCTACCCGGATCGCTTACCATTACAAAATGGACAACGTTTAAATTTAGCGCAAATTGGTCAACTTCATTTTAAAGAGGTTGATTTTGATCGCTTCCGTGCCTTAAAGCTTGCTTATGAAGCGGGGAGAATGGGTGGTACGATTTTAACAGCAATGAATGCAGCAAACGAAGCAGCAGTTGCGTTATTTTTACAAGAAAAAATAACGTTCCTACAAATTGAGGAATGCATTGAACGTGTGATGAATATGCATAATAATATTTTATTGCCAGATTTACAAACAATTTTACATGTCGATAGTGAAACGAGAAAAACTGTTGTAAGCATGGTAGAATAGGGAAGTATAAGGGTGAACTGGGATACTTTAGCGAAGTTTACTCAAACGAAGGTGGGAGATTATGCAAACAGTTATTGCCTTTATCGCAATTTTTGGCTCACTAGTATTTTTCCATGAGCTGGGTCACTTTATATTTGCAAAGCGCGCGGGTATTATGGTACGTGAGTTTGCCATTGGGATGGGTCCGAAAATTTTTGGCATGACAAAAGGTGAAACGGTTTATACGCTACGCCTTTTACCAATCGGTGGTTATGTTCGAATGGCGGGTGAGGACACAGATACCGTTGAGTTACAGCCAGGGTATCGTGTAGCACTCGTGACAAACGAAGAAAATTTAGTTGAAAAAATCGTATTAAATCAAAAAACACAATATCAAAATGTAATTTTCTTAGAAGTTGAACGTGCTGATTTAGAAAAAGAGCTTTGGATTGAAGGTTATGATGAAGAGGACAAACTTGTTCGTTATAACGTATCACGTACAGCAACTATCGTTGAAAATGGGACAGAGTTGATCATTGCACCATTAGATCGCCAATTTAACTCTAAATCAGTTCGTGCGCGTGCGATGGCCATTTTTGCAGGACCATTATTCAACTTTATTTTAGCATTCTTCATTTTTGTTATAATCGGTTTATTCCAAGGAATACCTTCAAGTGAGCCGATCATTTCTGAAGTTATCGACGATCGTCCAGCGAGTGCAGCGGGACTTCAAGACGGCGACCGTGTAATGAAAATTAATGGTGAATCAATTAGCACTTGGGAGCAATTGTCTACAATTATTCAAAAAAATCCGGAGCAACGCTTACAGTTTGAAGTGGATCGAAAGGGTACAATCGTAACGGCCAATGTTGTCCCACAAGGTGTCGAACAAGGAGAGGGTACAACAGTTGGTCAAATTGGTATTATGCGTCCACTAGAAACAAACCCTGTAAAGGCGGTCGTCTATGGAGCAGAGCAGACGTATGATGGGATTGTTTTAATTGGTACTCTTTTAGGCAAGCTAGTTACAGGACAGTTTTCAATTGATGCACTTTCTGGACCAGTAGGCATTTATAAGACGACTGAAACGGTTGTGACTTTTGGTTTTTACAATGTACTCTACTGGGCTGCGATGTTAAGTATCAATTTAGGAATTATGAACTTATTACCACTACCTGCTTTAGATGGTGGTCGCTTATTGTTCTTCGCGTTTGAAGCAGTGCGTGGAAAACCGTTGGATCGCCAAAAAGAAGGAATGGTTCACTTTGTTGGAATTGTTTTATTAATGATTTTAATGGTAGTCGTTACATGGAATGATATTCAACGCTTCTTCTTCTAACGGTTAATGCAGATTTGAAATGAATATTGATTAAAAAAGGAAGCTTTGAGCGTTTTGTACGATTAGTACTAGCGTTCAAAGCTAAATTTTATTAGTATATAAGAAGGTAGAATTTCTTAGGTTATTATTGATTTTATCTTACTATATAACTTGAACATGTGGATCTTGCTTTATAATGGGGGAAAACTCCAGCAAAGTAAGCTAACAACACTTTATAAGAATGCAAGTTGATTGGAATGAAAGGGGAGGCGACTCCAGCGGGAACAGCTCTAATGGAACGAAGGATAAAATCGTTATGTTCTGTGACAACGACTTCGTGACTAATATCGTGTTGGCCCGAGACTACAGGCTCAGGCCGTGCCCGTGGAAAGCATCCGGACCGGAATAAAAATCAATCCCCCTGTTATGGCAGATATCTAACAGGAGGAATTCTTTAGTTTAACTTATATAGACATGAATTGAGTAAGATGTTTTATTCTATTGCTAAATAATTATGAATTATAAAGGTGGCCCTCTTTTATGAAACAAAGTTTAACGTTTATTCCAACATTACGTGAAAACCCATCAGATGCGGATGTAAAATCACACCGTCTTCTTTTACGCGCGGGTTTTATTCGTCAAAATGCATCAGGCATTTATTCGTATTTACCATTAGCGAAACGCGTACTTACGAAAATTGAACAAATTGTGCGTGAAGAAATGGAAGCAATTAATTCCATCGAGCTATTAATGCCTGCAATGCAAGCAGCTGAGCTATGGCAGGAATCAGGCCGTTGGGAAGCATACGGTCCAGAATTAATGCGCTTAAAAGATCGTCATGATCGTGATTTTGCATTAGGAGCAACACATGAAGAAGTGATTACAACACTTGTGCGTGACGAAATTAAATCGTACAAAAAATTACCATTAACACTATATCAAATTCAAACAAAATTCCGTGACGAAAAACGTCCACGCTTCGGACTATTACGCGGTCGCGAATTTATTATGAAGGATGCTTATTCATTCCATGCATCTCGTGAATCTTTAGATGCGACGTATGACGATATGTACCGTGCTTATTCGAACATCTTTACTCGCCTTGGATTAAACTTCCGTGCAGTTATCGCGGATGCAGGTTCAATCGGTGGTAAAGGGACACATGAGTTCATGGTATTATCTGAAATTGGAGAGGATACAATTGCTTACTCGGATACTTCAGATTATGCGGCAAACATTGAAATGGCGGAAGTTGTAGTAGAATACACAACGCCAGACACGCCAAAAAATGCAATTGAAAAAGTAGCGACTCCAGATCAAAAGACAATTGAAGAAGTATCTTCATTCTTAAATGTTGAAGCTTCAAATGTAATTAAATCATTAGTATTTAAAATAGATGAAGAACTTGTTATTGTATTAGCTCGCGGTGATCACGAAATTAATGATATTAAATTAAAAAACGCTTTAGGTGCAAAATCAGCGGAGCTTGCAGAAGATGCTGCGATTAAAGAATTACTTGGCTGTGCGCCAGGATCAATTGGTCCGGTAAAATTACCGTTAAACGTAAAAGTAATTGCAGATAATGCGATTAAATCGATTTGTAACGGTGTTGCTGGAGCGAATGAAGACGGCTTCCACTTATTAAATGTCAATCCAGAGCGTGACTTTGCGATTGCTTCTTATGAAGATATTCGTTTTATTCAAGAGGGTGACCCTTCACCGGACGGACAAGGTATCATTAAATTTGCTGAAGGTATTGAAGTAGGTCATATCTTTAAACTTGGAACAACGTATTCAGAAAAAATGAATGCCACTTATCTTGATGAACAAGGAAAGGCACAACCATTCATCATGGGATGCTATGGTATCGGGGTTTCTCGTATTCTTGCAGCTGTTGCCGAGCAATTCCAAGATGATAATGGATTTACATGGCCGATTCAATTGGCGCCATATGATGTCCATTTAGTTTCTGTAAATACAAAAGATGAAGCGCAAGTTCAGTTAGCGAACGAATTATATGGTTTATTAAAATCATACCGCTATGATGTACTTTATGATGATCGTGTAGAGCGTGCAGGTGTTAAGTTTGCAGATGCGGATTTAATTGGTTTACCAGTTCGTATTACAGTAGGTAAAAAAGCGTCAGAAGGCATTGTAGAAGTGAAATTCCGTACAACAGGTGAATCTGCTGAGTGGGCAAAAGAAGAAGTATTTGACCGCTTAAACGAATATTTCCGTAAAAACTAATCTACTAGTAAAACATAATTTTAAAAGGTAGATAAATCAAAAAACAAATTGATGTATTTTGATTAAGCGCATAAGTCAATACTTAACATTAGCTAAATAAAAAAGACAACAACTCGCGCTATTTTGGCGTGAGTTGTGTTTTTTTACCGTAAAGTTTTACAGTTCATATGCTTGCATTTCAATAAGCCTATGAGTAATACTTCGTGTGAAACTAATAATATTGAAGTAAATAAGGAAGGTGAAGGAATTGGCACAACAGGAGGCAAAACAAAAGTTCTTACTTCTGTTACAACAACTTGAACTAACAGATGACGTCTATATGTCCTTCTTTGAAAAAGGTGAGCTCGAACGAGTAACGGTCCATAAAAAGAAACGTGTATGGCATTTTAAAATAAAGGTTAACAATATTTTGCCCTTCGAAGTATATCAACTATTACGAGCGCGGATGGCAGAAAAGTTTTCTCATATCGCGTCGGTTTCACTAACAATTGATTCTTTTAATCCCATTGTTAATGAGCAGCATATTTTAGATTATTGGTACCCTACGATCGAACAAATTTCAGATATGTCGCCTTTATTACGTGAAAATTTATCACAACAAGTACCTAAGTGGACAGGTCATAAGCTTGTCGTCACTTCGATGCTAGAAGTAGAATATTTATCATTGAAGGCGAAATATACGGATAAGATTGCAGAATCTTATCGCGCATTTGGTTTTCCGCATATCCCACTAGAATTCAAGCTTGTAGAAGAATCGGAAGAATTTATTGCACAACAAGAAGCATTCTATATGCAACGACAAGTAGAAGAAGAGCGATTATCGAAACAGGCAATGGCGGATTTTGCAATGCGTGAAAAGGAAAAGTCGGACAATCCAGGTGCGGTAACAAGCGATGCACCATTCCAATTAGGCTCTTTTATCAAAAATGCAGAATCGGCTGATATTCGAACTATTTTAGAAGAAGAGCGTTCCATTATCATTGAAGGATTTATTTTTGCGGTAGATATTAAGGAATTACGAAGTGGCCGCTCACTTCTTGAGATGAAAGTATCAGATTATACGGATTCCTTAATGGTGAAAATGTTCTCTAATAGCGATGAAGATGTTGCGAAAATGAACATGATTAGTAAAGGTATGTGGGTAAGACTACGTGGCTCGATCCAAATGGATACATTCGCACGTGATTTAGTCATGATGGTAAAAGATATTAATGAAATCAAAAAAGAGCCACGTAAAGATTATGCACCAGAAGGCGAAAAGCGTGTGGAATTGCATTTACATACGCCGATGAGCCAAATGGATGCGATGACACCCGTCGACAAATTAGTAGCACAGGCCGCAAAATGGGGACACCCTGCCATTGCCATAACAGACCATGCCGTTGTTCAATCTTTCCCAGAAGCCTATTCTGCTGGAAAGAAAAATGGCATTAAAGTCATTTATGGTGTAGAGGCAAATTTAGTAGACGACGGTAAGCCAATTGCCTACGATCCGATTGATTCATTACTCGAGGATACGACCTATGTTGTATTTGACGTAGAAACAACGGGCTTTTCAAATGTGTATGATACCATTATTGAATTAGCGGCAGTTAAAATCAAAAATGGCCAAGTACTGGATACGTTTGAGCGCTTTTCGAATCCACACCGTAAATTAACGGCGAAAATTATAGAATTGACACATATTACGGATGATATGCTCGTGAATGCACCGGAAATTGAGGAAGTCATTAAAGAATTCCATGATTTTATTGGCGATGCAGTAGTAGTAGCTCATAATGCGGCATTTGACTTAGGCTTCCTCTATGTAGCTTATAAAAAAGCTGGCTTGGAGCATGTTCGTCATCCAGGGATTGATACGGTTGAGTTATCACGCTTAGTTAATCCCGCACAAAAATCACATAGCTTAAAAACGTTAACGAAAAAATACAATATTGAATTAACGCAACATCACCGTGCGATTTATGACACGGAAGCGACAGGGGAATTATTGCTTCATTTACTGAAGCAAACAGCTGATTTAGGCATTCAAAATTTAAATGAATTAAATGACCATGTAGGTGGTGAAGAAGGTTATAAACAAGCGCGTCCAAGCCACTGTACGATTTTAGCCGTAGATGATGCGGGATTGAAAAATTTGTTTAAGCTAATTACCATTTCCCACACCCAAACATTTTATCGTGTACCACGGATACGTCGTTCGGATTTACAAAAGCTACGTCAAGGTTTGATTATCGGGTCAGGTTGTTCGAACGGTGAGTTATTCGAAACGATGATGAATAAAACACCAGAGGAAGCGGAACGAATTGCGCAGTTTTATGATTATTTAGAAGTGATGCCAAAACCAGTTTATTCTCAGCTTGTTGATGGTGGTACGGTGCATGATGAATGGGCATTAGAAGATATTATTCGCCGCATTGTCAAGCTAGGGAAAAAATTAAATTTGCCCGTTGTCGCAACAGGAAATGTGCATTATTTACACGAAACGGATGCAAAGTTCCGTCAAATTTTAATTGGCTCTATGGGTGGGGCAAATCCATTAAATCGCCAGCCTTTACCGCAAGTTCATTTCCGTACAACGGATGATATGTTGAAGGAATTTGATTTTTTAGGACCTGATTTAGCAAAAGAGGTCGTTGTGAAGAATACGCAGCTCGTTGCCGATATGATCGGTGATGTGAAGCCGATTAAAGATGACCTATATACGCCGAAAATTGAGGGTTCTGATGATGAGGTAACAAATTTAACGTATGAAATGGCGCATGAAATATACGGAGAGACTTTACCGGAAATTGTGCAAGCGCGTATTGATAAGGAATTAAAATCAATTTTAGGTCATGGCTTCGGAGTAATTTATTTAATTTCAGCAAAGCTCGTGAAAAAGTCACTAGCGGATGGCTATTTAGTTGGGTCACGTGGTTCAGTAGGCTCGTCACTTGTGGCAACCTTCATGGAAATTACCGAAGTGAATCCATTGCCACCGCATTATGTATGTCCGAACTGTAAGCATTCCGAATTTATTGCAGATGGTTCCGTCGCATCAGGCTATGACTTGCCGAACAAAGAATGTCCTGAATGTGGCGCGCATTATAAAAAAGACGGGCAAGACATCCCGTTTGAAACATTCCTAGGATTCAAAGGAGATAAGGTACCCGACATCGATTTGAACTTCTCAGGTGAGTACCAACCACAAGCCCATAACTATACGAAAGTACTGTTTGGGGAGGATTATGTATTCCGTGCAGGTACAATTGGAACCGTTGCCGAAAAAACGGCTTATGGATATGTTAAAGGTTATGGCAATGATCATGGCATCACCTATCGCAATGCAGAAGTGGACAGACTTGTACAAGGGTGCACCGGAGTAAAGCGAACTTCAGGACAACACCCAGGGGGAATTATTGTTGTACCAGATTATATGGATATTTATGATTTTACACCAGTACAATTCCCTGCAGATGCACAAGATTCAGAGTGGAAAACAACGCATTTTGATTTCCACTCGATTCACGATAATATTTTGAAACTTGATATTCTAGGGCACGATGATCCGACGGTTATTCGTATGCTACAAGATTTATCAGGAATTGACCCGAAAACTATTCCGACAGATGACCCGATTGTTATGGAAATCTTTAGTTCAACGAAATCTCTTGGTGTAACGGAAAAGCAAATTGGAACAAAAACAGGGACGCTTGGTATTCCTGAGTTCGGGACTAAGTTCGTTCGCCAAATGCTTGAAGAAACGAAGCCATCAACATTTAGTGAGCTCGTGCAAATTTCAGGACTGTCACACGGAACGGACGTATGGTTAGGAAATGCTTCTGATTTGATTAAAGATGGCACATGTGTTTTGGCCGAAGTAATTGGTTGTCGTGATGACATTATGGTGTATTTAATTTACCAAGATCTTGAGCCATCCTTTGCCTTTAAAATTATGGAATCCGTACGTAAAGGGAAAGGTTTATCCGATGATATGGAAGCCGAAATGCGTGCGAAGAAAGTGCCGGAGTGGTATATCGATTCTTGTAAAAAGATAAAATATATGTTCCCTAAAGCCCACGCAGCTGCCTATGTTTTAATGGCGGTACGTATTGCTTGGTTTAAAGTGCATCACCCAATTTTATATTATGCTGCGTACTTTACAGTGCGAGCATCTGATTTTGATTTAATTGCTATGACGCAAGGCTCTGTCATGATTCGCAAAAAAGTCGATGAAATCAATATGAAAGGTTTGGATGCGGCGCCTAAAGAGAAAAGTTTATTAACCGTGATGGAAATTGCTTTAGAAATGTGTGAGCGTGGAATGACCTTTAAGAAGATTGATTTATATCGTTCTCAAGCAAGTGAATTTATCATTGAAGGCAATTCGTTGATTCCCCCATTTGATGCGATTCCAGGACTTGGAACAAACGTTGCAAAACAAATTGTCGAAGCACGTAAAAACGGTGAGTTCTTGTCAAAAGAAGATTTGCAACAACGTGGACGTGTATCGAAAACATTGATTGAATATATGGATGAACTTGGTTGTTTAGAAGGAATGCCAGATGCAAACCAATTATCGCTTTTCTAACTTGCTTCAGCAGAAATCCTCCACTTCTATAAGTGGGAGATAAATATACAACTATCCGTTTTATTCAGTGATGGATTTAAACCCGTCTGAATCAAGTTAATGCCCCCCGGCGTATGTCACAGATTTTTTTCGAGCGTGCTCGAAAAAAATCTGGACGCAATTACGCCGAGGCGTAATTGATTTATAAAGCAAGTGAAAGTTTCGATAAGTAGCAAAATTTGCAATCAAAATGGCTTTGTGCTATGCTAAACGTAATAATTTGTTGATAGTTCGCCAGCAAAAGAGTGGGATTTCCCGCTCTTTTCTGTTGTTTAGACAACTATTTACACAAATTTTTCAATGAAAACACGTCCTGTTTGAATGAAAATATTCACAAGCTACAAAATGCTGGATTTTTGAACTTGTTAAACAGTGGCGTAAGGAGGATACGATGAGTAAAATTACGTCGATCATTGAAGAGCTAGTGACACCAATCGTTGAAGAGCTTGATTTAGAATTAGTTGACATCGAGTTCATAAAAGAAGGACGCGACTGGTTCCTTCGTGTTTATGTAGACACACGAGCAGGAGGCATTGACATTTTACAATGCGCTCAAGTAAGTGAACGTTTAAGCGAAAAATTGGATGAAAATGATCCAATCGAGCAAAACTATTATTTAGAAGTTTCTTCACCAGGCGCTGAACGCCCATTAAAAAAGCAAGAGGACTTCGAGAATGCAATTGGCAAATATATTTATGTGAAGACGTATGAACCAATAAAGGATTTAAAAGAATTCCTTGGTTATTTACGTGCATATACTGAAACATATTTAGAAATTGAAATTCGTATTAAAACCCGCAAACTAACAGTACAAATTGACAAAGAAAAAATTGCGCAAGCCCGACTTGCCATTGATTTTTCAGATAAGCAAATTTAGGAGTGAAAACAAAATGAGTAGTGAATTACTAGATGCCCTAACTGCCCTAGAGGAGCAAAAAGGTATTTCAAGAGATGTGTTAATTGAAGCGATTGAAGCCGCTTTAGTTACAGCCTATAAACGCAACTTTAACCAAGCGCAAAATGTACGCGTAGACTTAAATCTTAATACAGGATTAATGGTTGTTTATTCACGTAAAGACGTTGTAGAAGATGTAGAAGATGAACGTCTAGAAATTGCATTAGAAGATGCAAAATATATTAATGAAGCCTACGAAATTGGTGACGTGGTAGAAGAAGAAGTAACACCTCGCAATTTTGGTCGTATTGCAGCACAAACTGCGAAACAAGTTGTAACACAACGTGTTCGTGAAGCAGAGCGTGGTCTTATTTATGAAGAATATGTAGACCGTGAAGATGATATTGTAACAGGTGTTATTGAGCGTCAAGATGCACGTAATATTTACGTAAGCATTGGTAAAGTAGAAGCGGCATTACCTGTAAATGAGCAAATTCAAGGTGAAGTTTATAAGCCACAATCACGTATTCGTGTTTATATTACGAAGGTAGAACGTACAACTCGTGGTCCACAAGTAATTGTATCTCGTACTCATCCTGGTTTACTACGTCGCCTATTTGAAATGGAAGTACCAGAAATTTATGATGGTACAGTAGAAGTGAAATCGATTGCACGTGAAGCGGGAGACCGTTCTAAAATTTCAGTTTATGCACATAACGAAGAAGTGGATCCAGTAGGTTCATGTGTTGGTGCAAAGGGTGCACGTGTACAAACGATTGTAAACGCATTAAATGGTGAAAAAATCGACATTGTGGAATGGTCTGAGGATCCAGTTGTTTTCGTAGCAAATGCACTTAGCCCTTCAAAAGTTTTAGACGTTCAAGTTAATGAAGAAGAAAAATCAACAACAGTCGTAGTACCAGATTACCAATTATCGCTTGCAATTGGTAAACGCGGTCAAAATGCTCGATTAGCTGCTAAGTTAACGGGTTGGAAGATTGATATTAAGAGCGAAACAGATGCTCGTGAATTAGGATTATATCCTTCAGAAACGAGCACATTCATTCCCCAAGAAGATTCACAAGAAGTTGCTTTCGACTTATATGGTGATGACGAAGAATAATTCATCATTCGTTGGAGTTTTGTAAGGAGGGTGAGTAAAATGGCTGTAAATAAAAAGGTCCCATTACGAAAATGCGTGGCAACAGGTGAAATGTTACCGAAAAAATCATTGATTCGTGTCGTCCGTTCAAAGGAAGGCGAAGTAAGCGTTGATGTTACGGGGAAGAAACCTGGGCGTGGAGCTTATGTTTCGAAAACAGAAGCGGTTGTTGACATTGCGCGTAAAAAGAATATTTTAGATCGCCAGCTTGATGTAAAAGTGCCAGATGAAATCTATGAGGAATTATTGACCCTTATTCGTAGGGAGTCAATCGTATGACAAATCCCGCATTGCTTCAGCTGTTAGGCTTAGCAGCACGTGCACGAAAAACAATCTCTGGAGAAGAACTAGTGGTCAAGGAGATACGTGGTGGAAATGCAAAATTAGTGCTACTTGCATCAGATGCTTCCAAAAATACTAGTAAAAAAATTCAAGATAAATGTACGTTTTACAACGTTGAGTATTATATTTTTGGGGATCGTTATGATCTTGGACATGCTACCGGGAAGGAAGCTCGTGTAGCGATTGCTATTACTGATAGCGGATTTGCTAAAAAAATGTCTAGTCTACTCAACGAAAATTAATCGGGGGTGAGCAGATGAGCAAAGTAAGAGTTCATGAATATGCGAAAAAGGTAAATAAAACGAGTAAGGAAATTATTGACCATTTAACAAAAATTGATCAACCCGTGAAAAATCACATGGCGGTCATTGATGTTGAAACTGTTTCGAAACTTGATTCTGTCTTTAAGCAAGTAGCAGAACCAACAAAAAATACTTCAATAAAACCAACTGTTAAAGCTGCCAATGAAACACCAAGAGTACAGCAGGGGCAACCGAAAAGAGAAAATCAAGCACGTCAACAAGCTGTTTCAACGAATCAGCAACAAAAGCAAACAAACATTGCCACAGGGCAACCACAATCGCAACAGGGCGAAAAACAAAAGAATGCAAAAGGTAACCAAAACAGAAATATGACTCAAAATACAAACAATAACCGCAAAGGCGGCAATCCAAGTAATAATAGCAACAACAATAATAAGGGGGGTTTCCAACAACGTAGAAAGCCAGGTATTAATGGCGGTAAACGTCGTACAAATCGTCCAGCACCACAACCAATGGTGCAAAAAGAACTACCAGAAAAAATTACATTCTATGAAAGCTTATCAGTAGCTGAATTAGCAAAAAAATTGCACCGTGAGCCATCAGAAATTATCAAAAAATTATTTATGCTTGGTGTTATGGCAACAATTAACCAAGAATTAGATAAGGATGCAATTGAATTAATTTGTACAGACTATGGTGTAGAAGTTGAAGAAGAAATCCGTATCGACAAAACAGACCTGGATACGTACTTCGATGAGTCAATCGTAGAAGTAGACGAAAATGCATTAGAAGAGCGTCCACCAGTTGTGACAATTATGGGTCACGTTGACCACGGTAAAACATCGTTACTTGACTCAATCCGTAAAACGAAAGTAACAGCGGGCGAAGCAGGTGGGATTACGCAACATATCGGTGCGTATCAAGTTGAAATTAATGAAAAGAAAATTTCATTCTTAGATACCCCTGGTCACGCAGCATTCACAACGATGCGTGCTCGTGGTGCATCAATTACAGATATTGCAATTATCGTAGTAGCAGCTGACGACGGTGTAATGCCTCAAACAGTGGAAGCGATTAACCACGCGAAAGCTGCTGAAGTACCAATTATCGTAGCAATCAACAAAATGGATAAACCATCTGCTAATCCGGACCGTGTACAACAAGAGTTAACAGAGCACGGTTTAGTACCTGAAGCATGGGGTGGAGATACAATCTTCGTACCAATTTCAGCGTTAAAAGGTGAAGGGATTGACCAACTTTTAGAAATGATTTTATTAGTTTCTGAAGTAGGTGAATTAAAAGCAAATCCAACTCGTACTGCAATCGGTACAGTTATCGAAGCACAACTTGATAAAGGTCGTGGAGCAGTTGCAACATTACTAGTTCAAGATGGTACATTACGTGTTGGTGACCCAATCGTAGTAGGTCATGCATATGGTCGTGTACGTGCAATGGTAAATGATCTTGGTCGACGTATTAAATCAGCTGGTCCATCTATGCCAATTGAAATAACTGGCTTGAACGAAGTGCCACAAGCGGGTGACCGTTTCGTCGTATTCCAGGATGAAAAAACTGCTCGTCAAGTTGGTGAGTCTCGTTCAATGACAGCGATTCAAGCACAACGCTCTGAAAAACAACGTGTGACGCTTGATAACTTATTTGAACAAATGAGCCAAGGTGAAATGAAAGAGCTTAACTTAATCGTAAAAGCTGACGTACAAGGTACTGTGGAAGCAATGGCTTCATCATTAATGAAAATTGATGTTGAAGGTGTAAATGTTAAAATTATCCACACTGGTGCGGGCGCAATTACAGAATCAGATATCTCTCTTGCGGCAGCTTCAAATGCAATCGTTATTGGCTTCAACGTACGTCCAGATACGAACGCAAAACGAGCAGCAGATGAGGAAGGCGTAGACATTCGTCAACACCGTATCATCTATAAAGTAATTGAAGAAATCGAACAAGCGATGAAAGGTATGCTAGACCCTGAGTACGAAGAAAAAATCGTTGGTCAAGCAGAAGTTCGTCAAGCGATTAAAGTATCAAAAGTGGGTACAATTGCTGGTTCTTACGTTATCGAAGGTAAAATGGTTCGTGACGCAGGCGTTCGTATTATCCGTGAAAATGTTGTTATTTTTGAAGGCGAATTAGATTCATTAAAACGCTTCAAAGATGATGCAAAAGAAGTAGCAAGAGGCTATGAGTGTGGTATCACAATTAAAAACTACAATGATGTTAAAGAAGGCGACATTATTGAAGCATTCATTATGGAAGAAATTATTCGTAAATAATGATTGTATATGCAGAAGTTGAATTCTTGATTCCTACTGCCCACTCATTGAAAGAAAAACGCGCTGTTCTTCAGAGAATGGTGACCCGTACAAAACAAAAATTTAATGTTTCCGTTGCTGAGATTGACCATCAAGATGTTTGGCAGCGCACAAGGTTAGCACTTGTTTCCGTCGCTTCTTCAAAAGATGCTGCGGAACGAGAGTTGATGCATGCTATTCATTTTTTACAGTCAAATCCACAATGGGAACAACTCGAATTTTATCGAGAATATTTATAACAAAAGTCCATTAACAGAATGGCAACTTAGTCGTAAAATGAGGTGACTTTTATGTCTCTACGTTCTAACCGTGTTGGTGAACAAATAAAAAAAGAACTTGTTGAAATTATTGGACGCAAAATTAAAGATCCGCGTGTGGGGTTTGTGACTGTGACAGAAGTAGCTGTTACTGGTGACTTACAACAAGCGACCGTATATATCACATCTTTAGGCAATGAACGCGAGCGTGCAGAAACACTGAAGGCTTTAGAAAAAGCATCTGGATTTATCCGATCAGAAATCGGCACTCGCATTCGTTTGCGTCGCACACCTGAGTTCTTTTTTGAATTCGATACAGCAATCGAGTATGGAAATAAAATCGATGCATTGCTTCGTGGCTTACACGAGAGTCAATAAAATGCAACAAAAGCCTGCACTGCATAATTTATGCAGGCAGGCTTTTTATCTTTCATTCACCAAAAAAATCCTATCTCTTTAGGTAGCTAGATGATAGCGTTAAAAAAAATATAAAGGGGACTTTCACGACAATGAATGGCATTCTTCCATTATGGAAAGAGCGCGGAATGACGAGTCATGACTGCGTTTTTAAACTTCGCAAAATTTTAAAGACAAAAAAAGTAGGGCATACGGGCACGCTGGACCCTGGTGTTGAAGGGGTTTTACCAATATGCATTGGGCAAGCAACTCGAATTGCAGAATATTTAACAGATACAGGAAAAACATATGAAGCGGTTGTTTCAATCGGTCGTACAACAACGACTGAGGATGCAGAAGGTGAAACAGTAGCACAGGATGGAACGTTCAAATCATTGGACCGTTCGCAAATTTTACAAGCCCTTCATTCGTTAACAGGTGAAATTGAACAAACGCCACCAATGTTTTCAGCGGTGAAAGTAAATGGTAAAAAGTTGTATGAATATGCACGTGCCGGTCAAACAGTGGAACGACCTACACGAAGAATTACAATTCATGAACTCGAATTATTAGACGATGCACAACATTACGAAGGGGAAGAAATTCATTTTTCAATTCGAATTAAGTGCTCGAAGGGGACGTATATTCGTACACTTGCCGTTCAAATAGGAGAAGCATTAGGATTCCCAGCCCATATGCATGAACTTGTTCGCACAGCATCGGGTACTTTTACAAAAGAAAATTGTTTGAAGCTTGCTGAAGTTGCGGAATTAATGGAAGCAGAGCAGCCACAACAATTTTTATTACCAGTAGAATACGCGCTCTCTAATTACCCGTATATCGAAATAACACCAGACATCGAAAAGCAAATTTTCAATGGACAAGTACTTCCAATCCATACATTACTAAAGGAACATGATAAAATTGTATATGGATTAGAAGGAAGAGCATTTGCGGTATATATCGCACATCCGACAAAATTAGACCAAATGAAACCGGATAAAATGTTTCCCGAACTAGATTAGGAGGCACAGTATGAACGTCATTCATTTAAAATATCCGCATCAATTGAACCAAGAGCATCATGCAGAAGCTTACTCTTTAGCAGTTGGTTTTTTTGATGGTGTGCATAAAGGACACCAAGCGGTTATCCAAAAAGCAAAAGAGAAGGCAAAGCAACTCGGTATTAAATCGGCGCTTATGACATTTGATCCGCATCCGTCGATCGTACTTGGTGAACGCAACGAGAAAGTGTTTTATATTACACCGCTTGCTCAAAAATTAGATACATTAACAAGCTTAGGAATCGATACGGTATTTGTAGTGAACTTTACATCTGACTTTGCTAAGCTGACACCCGAGCAGTTTATCCAACACTTTATAACGGATTTGAATATTCAGCATGTAACAGCAGGCTTTGATTTTTCTTTTGGAGCATTTGGCAAAGGGAATATGCAAATGATGGAACAGTTAAGTAAGGGCAAATTTGGTGTAACGATTGTTGAAAAGCAAGAAGATGTTGCAGATAAAATTAGTTCAACGCGCATTCGAAAATCTTTGCAAGACGGTGATATGGAGCAGGTTCGTTCCCTATTAGGCCGTGCCTTTGAAGTTCCAGGGATTGTTGTTCATGGCGATAAACGAGGTCGTACAATGGGCTTCCCAACAGCCAATGTCCAACCAATGGCAGGCTGCTACATACCAGCGACAGGTGTTTATGCTGTTAAAATTTCAGTGCAAAATGAGTGGTATAACGGCGTATGTAATGTCGGATATAAGCCAACATTTAATAATCCGGATGAAAAACAATTATCAGTAGAAGTTCACATTCTTAATTTTGATAAAAATATATATGGTGAAGAAGTTGTTGTTGGCTGGTACAATCGTATTCGCAGTGAGCGAAAGTTTAATGGGATTGATGCCCTCATCCAACAAATCGAACTAGATAAGCAACAAGCAATTGAATATTTTGAACAGCTATCATAATAGTTGATTTGTACAGCTTATCTATGTTATTATCCATAAGTACGAATTTAACGTACGAACCTTAGCTCGGCTATCCGCAACTCCAGCGATTGCTGTGCTAGTGGGGATATAATAAAATTTAGGAGGTCATTTCAAATGGCAATTACACAATTACGTAAAAACGAAATTATCGCTGAGTACCGCACTCACGAAAGCGACACGGGTTCTCCAGAAGTACAAATCGCTGTATTAACTGCAGAAATCAACGCGTTAAACACACACTTATCAACTCACAAAAAGGATTTCCACTCTCAACGTGGTCTTCTTAAAATGGTAGGTCGTCGTCGTCACTTATTAAAATTCTTACGTGAAAAAGACGTACAACGTTACCGTGAATTAATTAATAAACTTGGATTACGTCGTTAATCTGACAATAAAAAGCGGGATTTTTTCCCGCTTTTTATTATGTTTATCTTAATTCAGTATAGTACTCCTACCACTATGATGGCGGGATGAATGCGATTTGACTTTAGATGTGTATTTAAGTCAAATTAAACACAATATAGTATTTTTCTATCATGCAATTTTAATGCGCCTAAATGAAAATTATCTTCAAAATCCGGACGCAATTACGCCAAGGTGTAATTTAATAAATTAATGAATATTTTTAATGAAAAAATTTAGCATAGAAATAGCTTTTTTGATACACTAACTATAGTACATAAAAAGATACGTAAAGTGTTTCAAATAAGAAAGGGGTTCATTTAATGAACGAAAAAAAGGTCTTTTCGTATGAATGGGCTGGCCGTCCACTAGTAATAGAAGTTGGACAGTTAGCAAAACAAGCAAATGGTGCAGCACTTGTGCGCTATGGCGAAACAGCAGTATTATCAACAGCAACAATGTCAAAATCTCCAAAAGCATTAGATTTCTTCCCATTAACAGTAAACTATGAAGAAAAACTATACGCAGCTGGTAAAATCCCAGGTGGTTTTATTAAACGTGAAGGACGTCCATCAGAGTCAGCTATTTTAGCCTCTCGTTTAATCGACCGTCCAATCCGTCCAATGTTCCCAGATGGCTTCCGTAACGAAGTACAAGTTATTTCAATGGTTATGTCAAATGACCAAAACAATCCTTCAGATGTAGCAGCAATGTTTGGATCTTCATTAGCATTAGCTGTATCTAATATTCCTTTTGACGGACCAATTGCAGGCGTACATGTTGGATATGTTGATGGCGAATTTGTGATCAACCCAACAGTAGAGCAAGCTGCAAAATCAACGATCCAATTAACAGTAGCAGGTAATAAAGACGGCATCAACATGGTTGAGGCAGGTGCATTAGAAGTAACAGAAGAAATCATGCTTGAAGCAATCATGTTTGGTCATGAAGAAATCAAGAACTTAATCGCTTTCCAAGAAGAAATTGTAGCAGCAGTTGGAAAAGAAAAAGTAGAAGTGGTACTTTACGAATTAGATGCACAGTTAACAGCGGACATTAAAGCGGCTTGTGAAACAGAAATGAACACTGCGATTCAAACAGTTGAAAAGCATGCACGTGAAGAAGCGATCAATGTTGTCAAAGAACGCATCATCACTTCTTATGTAGAGCAAGAAGTAACGGACGAAACGATGAAGCAAGTAAAAGGCATTTTAGATCAAATGGTCAAAGATGAAGTTCGTCGTTTAATTACGGAAGATAAAGTACGTCCAGATGGTCGTAAATTAGATGAAATTCGTGCACTTTCTTCTGAAGTTGGTCTATTAGATCGTACACATGGTTCAGCACTATTCACACGTGGTCAAACGCAGGCACTTTCAATCTGTACATTAGGTGCTTTAGGCGATGTGCAAATTATTGATGGTCTTGGTGTTGAAGAGTCAAAACGTTGGATGCACCATTATAACTTCCCTCAATTCTCAGTAGGGGAAACAGGTCCAATTCGTGGTCCGGGTCGTCGTGAAATCGGTCACGGTGCATTAGGTGAGCGCGCATTACTAGCAGTTATTCCAGATGAAGAAACATTCCCATATACAATTCGTTGCGTATCAGAAGTTTTAGAATCTAACGGTTCAACTTCTCAAGCGTCAATTTGTGCATCAACATTAGCAATGATGGATGCAGGTGTTCCTTTAAAAGCACCGGTAGCAGGAATTGCGATGGGTCTTATTAAAAAAGACGAGCACTACTCTATTTTAACAGACATTCAAGGTATGGAAGATCACCTTGGTGACATGGACTTTAAAGTTGCAGGTACAGCTAAAGGTGTAACGGCACTTCAAATGGACATTAAAATTGATGGTTTATCACGCAATATTTTAGAAGAAGCGTTAACACAAGCGAAAATCGGCCGTATGCATATTTTACAGTCAATGCTTGCAACATTAACGGAATCACGTACAACGCTTTCAAAATACGCACCAAAAATTACGGTTATTAAAATCAATCCAGATAAAATCCGTGATATTATCGGACCTGGTGGTAAACAAATTAATAAAATTATTGACGAAACAGGCGTAAAAATTGATACAGAGCAAGATGGTACAATTTATATCGCTTCATCAGATGAGTCAATGATTAACCGTGCTCGTGAAATTATTGAATCAATCGTACGTGAAGCAAAAGTTGGCGAATACTACATGTCAACAGTTAAACGTATCGAAAAATTCGGTGCATTCTGTGAAATCTTCCCAGGTAAAGATGGTTTACTACACATTTCAGAAATTCAAGAAGAACGTACGAAAGCAGTAGAAGACGTATTAAAATTGGGCGATCAATTACTTGTAAAATGTATCGAAATTGACAATCAAGGACGAGTAAACTTATCTCGTAAAATTGTTGTTAAAGAAGAAAAAGAACGTGCAGAGCAAGCATAATTCACTTCAAATGAATGAGTAATGAGCTTTATAAATGCCATTTTGACGAAAATCAAAATGGCATTTTTGCATATAAGCTCGCATATTTACATTGTATAAAAACGATATTTCAATTAATGATGATTATTAGATAGGAGAATTTCATGGTACAAGTACTTACATGTCAAAATGGTGTACGCATTGTGGCTGAGCAAATGCCAGATGTGCGTTCTTTATCAGTTGGGATTTGGGTCAATGCCGGCTCACGCTATGAAACCATTGAAGAAAATGGCATTACGCATTTTATTGAACACATGCTATTTAAAGGAACAAAAAATCGAACAGCTCGTCAAATTGCTGTAGAATTTGACCGTATTGGTGGTGAAATCAATGCGTTCACATCAAAAGAGCATACTTGTTATTTTGCTAAAGTATTAGACCATCACGCGGAACTCGCAGTGGAAATTTTAGCAGATATGTTTTTCAATTCACTATTTAGTGAAGAAGATATCGGACGTGAACGTCAAGTTGTTCTCGAAGAAATTTATATGAGTGAAGATGATCCAGCAGATGATGTACATGAAAAGCTATGGTCCGTCATGTATCCAAATGATGCACTAGGGCGCCCGATTTTAGGGACACCTGAAACGTTGGCAACATTTAATGAGACGATGATTCGTAGGTATTTGGCAAAGCATTATGGTCCTAAAAATGTCGTTATTTCAGTAGCTGGTCATATTACAGATGGTTTAATCGAAGTGATTGAACAATTATTTGGTACGTATTCCGCGAGTGCTGAATCAGAAGTAGCACAACCTTCGTATCCAGTATTTACGGCAGGCGAAGTTGAAAAAACACGCGATACAGAGCAGGCCCATATCGCCATTTCTTTCCCAGCAATCGGCGTGAAGGATCCTCAAACATATAGCTTTATCGCGTTAAATAATATTATTGGTGGTAATATGAGCTCACGCCTATTCCAAGATATTCGTGAGGAGCGTGGGCTAGCGTATTCGGTATTTAGCTATCAATCATGCTATGAAGATGTTGGGGCCTATACGATTTACGCATCCACATCCAAGCAAAACTTAGATACGTTGCAACAGCAAATCGATCAAACCTTATTTGATGTGGTCGCAGGTGGCGTAACGGAAATCGAACTTGAAAATGCAAAAGAGCAATTAAAGGGAAGTTTCGTGCTCGGCTTAGAAGGAACAGAAGAACATATGAATCGTAATGGTGTGAACGAACTAATCCATCAACAGCATCGCTCAGTTGATGAAGTGCTATCAAAAATTGACGCCATTTCGATGGACACCATTGATGCATTAATTACAAAAATTTTATTAAATGAACCAGCCATTGCGATTATTGGTCCAGAAAATGAATAAACAACGAATCGGAGTTTTTGGCTAAACTCTGATTCGTTTTTTTATAACTCTGCTTGTTCAAACTTTGTGATGGCAGATTGGCAAAGCTTGTAATGGCATGTTCATCATTTTCCATAAATTGTTGTAAGAGTTCTAGCACTTCATCACGTACAATCGGGTCAAGCCCGCTCGTTGGCTCATTTAATAACAGAAGTTTCGGGTGATAGGACAAGGCTAAAATAAGGCCTAATTTCATTTACGTGCCGCGTGACATCGTTTTCACTTTATCGAATTTAGGCACATCTAATTGGTCTACTAGGCGGTAAAAATAATCGCAATTCCAAGTCGAATAAACTTTCGAATAAATGTTATTTAGTTCTTTGACCGTTAAATTATTAGGTACGTGAAGTTCATCAAATACAACACCGATTTGAGCTTTTAAAGCGATTTCATGTAAAAGATGGTCTTTGCCGAAAATAAGAATTTCTCCAGCTTGTTTTTTGAGTAAATTTAAATTGAGCTTGATAGTCGTCGACTTTCCGGCACCATTTTGGCCGATGAATCCTGCAATTGTCCCACATGCTACCGTAAACGAAACATCATTTAAACGAAAACTTTTAAGTGCTTTGAAACATGTTTTACCTAGATTGCGTTCATCATCATTCCTCCAATAATAGGCTTAGTAATTCAAACAATTCCTCCGACTGGATATTTGCTACTTTTGCGATTGACACAGCTTTTGTCAAATGTCCTTCAATTTGATTGACCAACTCTTCACGCAAAAAATCCTGATTGCGCTGTGAGACAAAGCTGCCTTTCCCTGCAACGGTTTCGATAAAGCCGTCCCGCTCTAATTCGGAATAGGCTCGTTTTGTTGTCATGACGCTAATTTTTAATTCAATAGCCAATGCCCGTATCGAAGGTAGTACATTACCCGCAACGAGCGCACCAGTTAAAATGGCTTGCTTCAGTTGTTCTGTAATTTGCTCGTAAATCGGCTGGTTGCTCGCATTGCTCAATTTTATAAACATGTATCAAATCCACCTCACTCGGCTTAACTGTATATGTACAGTATATACAGTTGGAACGTGGAATTGTCTAATAGAAATTTTAAATCCAAGTCCGCACAATCAAAACTTTCAATGCATATAGTAATCATAAGCTCATTGAAGAGGAGGTTGAGGATGCTATTATCTGAGCTTGCTGAAAAGGAATTAATCGAAATGGAAAAGGGGATTCGCTATGGTTTTTTAGCGGAGACGGAATGTATTTTTGATCCAAAGACGGGGAAAATTATCGGATTTGAAATGCCTGCACAAATGGTGAAGATGCCATTCCAAAAAAAGAAAACCCCTACGATTAAATATATTCCATGGGAAGAAATTTTGTTAATTGGCGAGGATCGTATTTTATTTCAAAAAACTACTTCATCGATTGACCATCCAACCGAATGACAGAACGTTGGCTGATTGTTGGAACTGATGAACGTATGAAATTGCTCGCGAAGGAATTAACTGATAATCAACGTACGGTGTATTACAAGTGCACAAATAAGTGGGATGACGCCTTAAATAAGGCCGCACTTGAATTCCATCCAACGATACTGGTGTTACCAATCCAGCCATTAAAAATTGAAGTCGCTGAATTATTTGGTATCAATCAAGTCCTCATTTTTGCAGGTCGTTTAGATGAACAATGGAATGAAAATTTGCGAAATACAAAACCTGTTTATTATTTGCAAAATGAAGCTTTTATTTGGAAAAATGCTGCACTTACCGCAGAAGGGTTTTTAGCCCACATTTATCAGCAACGGGTAAGTGTTCAACGTAAAAAAATTATTATTACAGGCTTTGGTCGAGTGGCAAAAATCCTCGCATTGTTTTTAAGTCGTATGCATGCCGATATTCATATAGCTGTAAACTCGGAAACACAATGTGCCGAGGCGATTGCGTATGGCTATACAGGAATTCATTTAGATAAGAAAAATCAATGTACAGCCGATATGATCATTAATACAATTCCAGATGCTTGGTTGACAAAAGAGTATACACAATTCATTGAATGTCCGATTTATGATATAGCATCTGCACCGGGATGCTTGAAAGAACTCACATTATCACAATACGAGTTGTTGCCAGCATTACCTGGGAAATACTTTCCGCAAGCAGCAGCTAAAATCATGTATGAAACGATGCTCGAGCTCATTAGGAGGGAAAGAAATGCTTGAAGGAAAGCGAATAGGACTTGGAATAACGGCTTCACATTGTACGTATGAGGAGGTTGTCCCTAAAATCCAGCAATTTCGTGATGCAGGGGCAACCGTCGTACCAATCATTACCCCTTCTGTATTACATGCGGCAACCCGATTTGGTACAGGGGAGGAATGGATTGAAAAAATTGAAGCTTTAGCGGGAGAAAAAGTAGTAAGTTCCATTGTAGAAGCAGAGCCATTTGGTCCGAAAAATCCACTCGACTGCATGGTTATTGCACCGATGACGGGAAATTCAATAAGTAAATTTGCCAATGCTGCTACGGATAGTGCTGTTTTAATGGCAGCGAAGGCGACGTTACGAAACGGTTCACCTGTTGTTCTTGGTATTTCAACGAATGATGCTCTTGGATTAAACGGGATGAATTTAATGAAATTAATGAATGCAAAAAACATTTATTTTATTCCATTTGGCCAGGATGATCCGATTTTGAAACCGACGTCGCTAATAGCGGATTTCACAAAAATGCTCGAAACTGTGGAGTATTCGCTCGCTCATAAAAAACAGGTTCAGCCAATATTTATACAATTTTTTAAATAATCAAATAAACTCACACAATTGAAATTATTTATGATACAATATCCAACATTATGTATCTAGTTTAATTTAGGAGAGATGAGAAATGACAAAACAATTAACAGTTGCAGTAGTTGGAGCAACAGGGGCAGTAGGTTCAAAAATGATGGAGAAACTTATTGAGCGTAAGTTTCCGATTAAACATATAAAGTTTTTAGCTTCAGCACGTTCGGCAGGGAAGTCTATCGAATTTAATGGCCAGACGTATACAATTGAAGAAGCAACACCAGAAAGCTTTGAAGGTGTGAATGTTGCTTTATTCTCAGCAGGTGGTTCCGTTTCAGAAAAACTTGCGCCAGAAGCAGCGAAACGAGGGGCAATTGTAATAGACAATACGAGTCATTTCCGCATGGATCCAGAAGTGCCGCTAGTCGTGCCAGAAGTAAATCGCCATGTGCTAAAAAATATTCCAAAAGGGATTATTGCCAACCCGAACTGTTCAACAATTCAAATGGTAGCAGCACTTCAACCGATCCGTGAAAAATTTGGTTTAACAAAAGTAATCGTTTCAACTTATCAAGCAGTATCAGGCTCTGGAATTGCAGCAATTGATGAGTTACGTGAACAAAGTGCGCAGTGGGAAGCTGGTAAAAATGTGGAAGCGAACGTTCTTCCCGTTAAATCAGATGTAAAACATTATCCAATTGCACGTAATGTTATCCCACAAATTGATAAGTTCACGAATAACGGATTTACATATGAAGAAATGAAAATGATTAATGAAACGAAAAAAATTATGGAAGCACCAGAATTGAGTGTCGCAGCAACTTGTGTGCGTGTTCCTGTCGTATCTGGTCACTCAGAATCGGTTTATATCGAGTTAGAACAGGAAGCGACTGTGCAAGACATTTTTGCGGCATTACAAGACGCACCAGGCATTGTTTTACAAGATGATATTACGCAACAATTGTATCCTATGCCTCTTTATGCTGAAAATGAAGATCCAACTTTTGTAGGTAGAATTCGCCAAGATTTAGATAATAAAAAAGGCTTCCACCTATGGATTGTTGCAGACAACTTATTGAAGGGTGCGGCATTAAATTCTATTCAAATAGCTGAAGCAATGTTAGAGGATAACTTACT
This sequence comes from Solibacillus sp. R5-41, assembly GCF_002736105.1. Lineage (NCBI taxonomy): Bacteria > Bacillati > Bacillota > Bacilli > Caryophanales > Caryophanaceae > Solibacillus > Solibacillus sp. R5-41. Next base: position 1,022,597 of record NZ_CP024123.1, read on the forward strand.
ATAAGAGGGGTGTATTTTACATGGATTTTGGTCGTATCGGAACGGCTATGATTACGCCGTTCACGAAAGATGGCGCCATCAATTATAAAGAGTTAGAACGCATTATTAATTTTTTAATAGAGAACGGAACCGATGCCATTGTTGCTTGCGGTACAACTTCTGAAAATCCGACGATGTCTACGGAAGAAAAGATTGAAGTTGTTCGTTTTACAGTAGAAAAAGTGGCAGGGCGTGTGCCAGTCATTGCGGGTACAGGAGATAATGAGACGGCCTATTCAATCGCCATGACGCATAGAGCAGAAGAGAATGGCGCAGATGGAATCATGCTCGTAACACCATATTACAATAAGCCAAATCAACGCGGCATGCATGCTCACTTTGAGACAATCGCTAAGGAAACGGCACTCCCAATCATGCTTTATAATGTACCAGGACGTACGGGTGCCAATATTTTAGCGGAAACAACGATCGCCTTAAGCAAGGATGTTGAAAATATTGTTTGCATTAAAGAAGCGAGCGGTAATTTAGATCAAATGGGCGATATTATTGAAAATGTAAATTCAGATTTCTACGTGTATTCAGGTGATGATGGTTTAACATTACCATTACTTGCAATTGGTGGTCGTGGGGTTATTTCAGTCGCTTCGCATGTTGTTGGTAATGATATGCAACAAATGATTCGTGCATTTGAGCAAGGTCGACATGAAGAAGCGGCACAAATTCACCGTGCATTATTGCCTTTAGTGCGCGCGTTATTTGCACAACCAAACCCATCGCCAATCAAATATGCAATGACAAAGCTTGGTTTTGATACATTAGATGTACGCCTACCTATGATGGAAATGCTACCAGAAGAAAAAGCAGCATTCGATCAAATTTGGGATACGTATCAATTAAAAGCAAAAGAATTCCGTGCTTTACACCAAAAAAAATAAACTAAAAGAACAAAAAATGGCGTTTTGACAATATGTCGAAATGCCGTTTTTTTTTATTAAAGCATATTATCGCTCTTCATTTAAAGACTTGTTTAATAAAATACCCAAAAGTATCAAATGAGAAAAAGAGGTTGGAAAGGAATGACGAAATTACATTCAATTAGAAATTCACTTTTTTTTATTTGTGCTCTCGTCATTCTCACCGTATAATGAAATTTAAGTGGTTGCTGTTCGGAACAATTTAGGAGGAAAAAAAAGTGACAAAAAATAAAAATGAACTAATCCGTGTCATTCCGTTAGGCGGAGTTGGCGAAATCGGAAAATCTATGTATGTAATTGAAATAGACGAAGAGCTTTTCGTAGTAGACAGTGGGCTAATGTTCCCAGAGGACGAAATGCTCGGTATTGATATTGTCATTCCAGATATTACGTATTTAGAAGAAAACAAAGATCGTGTAAAAGGAATCTTCTTAACACATGGACATGAAGATGCAATTGGCTCGATTGCCTATGTATTGAAAAAAGTGAAGGCACCTGTATACGGCTCAAAGCTAACGATTGCCTTAGCAAAAGAACATTTAAAAGAATTACCTGTACCTTATCAAGTAAAATTCTTTGAAGTAACAAGTAATAGCCGCATGAACTTCGTTACAACACATGTAACGTTCTTCCATACGACACATAGTATCCCGGATTCTTTAGGGATTGTATTCCACACGTCTGAAGGGGCAATTGTTCATACGGGAGAATTTAAATTTGATCAATCAGCAACAGGTAAATTTAAACCGAATTTAGCGAAAATGGCGATGCTTGGTGAAGAAGGCGTATTGATGCTTCTATCTGAATCGATTGAGGCAGAACGTCCAGGTCATACAACGAGTGAATCGGTTATTGCAGAGGAACTACAAAAAACGTTCCATTCCGCACCGGGTCGTATTATCGTTGCACTATATGCATCAAACTTTATTCGTATTCAGCAAGTATTTAGTCAAGCAGCCAAATCTTATCGTAAAGTGGCGGTTGTCGGAAAGTCTTTAGAAAAAATTGTTGATATCGGTGTAAACCTTGGCTATTTAGAAGTGGACGAGGATACATTAGTACCTGTCAATGAAATTCATAAATATCAAGATGATGAAATTATTATTATGGCAACGGGTAATAAAGGTGAACCACTTGATGCACTAGATAAAATTGTGCGAAAACACCACCGTGATGTCAAAATTAAAAATACCGATACAGTATTAATTACATTTACACCATCTCCAAGCATGGAAGTGCAAATGTATAATACAATGAACCAACTAGCTAAAGCTGGTGCAACAGTGATGACTTCTAACAAGAAAGTTCACGTTTCAGGTCATGGCAGTGCGGAAGACTTAAAGTTAATGTTAAACTTTATGAAACCAAAGTATTTTGTACCAATCCAAGGTGAGTACCGCATGTTAATTGCCCACTCTAAACTTGCACAACAGGTCGGCTTACAAAAATCACAAATTTTTATCGCAGACAAAGGTGATATTGTCGAATATAAAAACGGTAAAGTACGTATGACAGGACGTGTACAAGCTGGTAACGTCTTAATTGATGGAATCGGTGTAGGGGACGTAGGAAATATTGTATTACGTGACCGAAAATTATTATCACAAGATGGTATTTTTATCGTTGTCGTGACGTTAAACCGTGCACAGAAGAAGATTGCATCTGGCCCAGAAATTTTATCACGTGGTTTCGTTTACGTTCGTGAATCAGAGCAACTAATGGAAGAATCAGCAGATATCGCGCGTGAAGTTATAGAAAAATATGTTGGAAAAGATACGTTCGAATGGACAAATATTAAACAAGAAATTCGTGACTCATTAAACCAATATTTATTCCAAAAAACAAAGCGTCGACCAATGATTATTCCGATTATTATGGAATATTAACATTGAAAATAAAAGGGTTTTCTTGCCGGATGGTGTAGGAAATCCTTTTTTTCTCTAAATTAATGAAATGAATGCCTGTACGATGCAGGTTCGTTAGCCTAAATGAGCGTAAACTAAAGTTTGAACGCAATATTCGTGGAGGCTTAATTGATATAAAGAAGGTGAATCACTCGTTGAAACGTAAAACTAAAAATACAAAAGCAAAATCAAAGACACAACCAAAAACAAAGGCAACAAGTCAAGATAAAGAGCTTCATCCGCTTGCCTACGAAATCATTGGTTTACTTTTAATTGCCTTTGCTATTATCGAATTTTTTGAATTTGGAATCATAGGGAGATGGACATTTTCCATTGCTGTCTTTTTCTTTGGGAACTTACATTTTATTGTGCCAGTCCTTTGCTTTTTAATTGCAGGGATGCTAATGGTACGTAGAAGAGGAGTTGCCTTTAATAATCGCATTGTCTCCGGTGTTTTATTTGTCGGGGCAAGCTTAACCATTTTCAGCCATAGTATGCTATTCGAACAACTATATGCAGCCAATTCTTTAATTTCTAATTCTGTCTTAAAGGAAACATGGCGGATTTTAATTAGTACAGAGGGCATAGCCAATCGAAGTCATGCATTAGGTGGCGGAATGATTGGTGGACTTCTATTTAGTATGTTACACGTTTTATTTGATGCCGCTGGGGCGAAAATAGCAGCAACAGTCATTTTTGCGATTGGGATTATATTAATTACGGGAAAGGCTTTTGTCCCTTTATTAATAGAAAAGGCACCTAAATTAAAGGGAAAGCTACAGAGAAACAATCGGAATTCAAGATCAAGGACGGTGCAGGAAAATCGTTCACGGCGCACACAAGAGCAACACTTAGCAGAGGAAGCCGCTGCTGAGGAACATGTCGTAATTATGAATTCGCCTATACAAGAAGAGCCAGTTATTTCGAACTTTGTGGAACACATAAGAAATGAACAAATGAAAGAACCAAAAACCGAGGAAGAGAGCGTATCTCTTGAAGAAGTGAATTTGCCAAACTCTGCTTTAGAGCAGTCGTATATACTACCATCTATCACGTTGTTAAATGCGCCACCAGAACAAGATCAAAGCGGCGAATATTCGGTTATTCAGCAAAATGCAAAAAAATTAGAGCAAACATTTTCAAGTTTTGGTGTTAAGGCAAAAGTAACGCAAGTTCATTTAGGTCCTGCAGTGACAAAATACGAAATCATGCCAGATACAGGTGTGAAAGTAAGTAAAATTGTTAGCCTACAAGATGATTTAGCCCTTGCGTTAGCAGCGAAGGATATTCGAATTGAGGCGCCTATTCCAGGAAAATCCGCTGTTGGGATAGAAGTGCCAAATAGCGAAGTAGCAATGGTGACATTACGTGAAGTAATCGAGGCAAAGGAACAGTACAAACTCGATTCAAAATTGTTAGTGAGTTTAGGGCGAGATGTGACAGGGCAAGCAATTACAGCCGAATTAAATAAAATGCCTCATCTACTCGTTGCAGGTTCAACTGGTAGTGGGAAAAGTGTTTGTATTAATGGCATTATTGTTTCGATTATTATGCGAGCGACACCTACTGAAGTACGCATGATGATGATTGATCCGAAAATGGTGGAATTAAGTGTTTATAATGGAATTCCCCATTTATTAGCACCTGTCGTAACGGATGCACGAAAAGCAGCCCAAGCGTTACAGAAAGTAGTTGCAGAAATGGAACGACGATATGATTTATTTTCAATGTCGGGCACAAGGAATATAGAGGGCTATAATGAGCATATAAATCACTGTAATGAACAAGCAATTGAGCACCAACCGAAATTGCCATACATTGTCGTCATTGTCGATGAGTTGGCAGATTTGATGATGGTTGCATCAAATGAGGTAGAGGATGCGATAACACGTCTCGCTCAAATGGCACGTGCAGCGGGGATTCATTTAATTATTGCGACACAACGTCCTTCTGTGGATGTCATTACGGGCATTATTAAAGCAAATATTCCATCGCGCATTGCCTTTGCTGTATCTTCAGCAGTCGATTCGCGTACCATTTTGGACATGGGAGGTGCAGAGCGCTTACTCGGGCGTGGGGACATGCTTTATTTACCAGCAGGTGCATCGAAACCTACACGTGTTCAGGGAGCTTTTGTAAGTGATAAAGAAGTAGGTCATGTCATTGATAGTGTCATCCAGCAACAAAAGGCCCAATACGAAGAGGCAATGATTCCAACGGATGAACCTGTTCGAAATGAACTTGATGAAACGGACGAGTTATTCGATGATGCGGTAAGACTTATTTATGAAATGCAAACCGCATCTGTATCAATGTTACAGCGCAAATTCCGTATCGGATATTCCCGCGCGGCAAGGATAATAGATCAAATGGAACAACGGGGAATTGTTGGACCACCAGAAGGCAGTAAACCAAGACAAGTATTAGGAAACCGCTCATAAAAGTCTATTAATTCGAAAGTGCCATAATAATCAAATTATCAATATTTACATACAAATTTCAAATAAATTTACTAAAAATGAAATATTGTATGTCACATTACGATAAAAGTGTTTTCTTTTATTAGTGAAAATGTTATATTAATCACGAATTAGTAGGAATGTTGTACATCAGATGTCTGATCTCTATGTTATGGTGGTGATACAAAATGACAATTAAAGCGGATCATCGTCATTTGTATTTACAAGTGATTGACCGATTAAAGTCAGATATCGATAAAGAGATTTATCGTGAAAATGAAAAACTGCCATCTGAATTTGAACTTTCAAAAACACTTGGTGTTAGTCGTGCAACGCTACGAGAAGCGCTTCGACTATTGGAAGAAGAAAACATTATTGTAAGACGCCACGGTGTAGGGACATTTGTAAATCCGAAGCCACTTTTCACATCTGGCATTGAACATTTATCGAGTATTTCTTCGATGATTGAAAATGCTGGTATGGTTCCAGGCACAATTTTTATGAGTGCGCAGGAAGAAAATGTGACCGAGGAAGATATCGAACGATTCCAGGCAGACATTGATGACAATGTAATCACGATTGAACGTGTTAGAACGGCAGATGGCGAGCCAGTCGTGTATTGTGTCGATCGTGTTCTTGCAAGCTTATTACCATCAGAATTTATAAAGAACCAAACCGTTTCAATTTTTTCAGCACTTGAACAAACAGGAAATATTCGTGTTGCCTATGCTGTAACGTATATTGACCCTGTTGGTTACCATGAGTTGGTCTCACCTATTTTGAAATGTGGACCAGAATCAGCGTTGCTTGTTTTGAAACAACTTCATTACGACGAGAATGATCGCGTCGTACTTTATTCAAAAAATTATTTTAGAGCTGATAAATTCAGCTTCCATGTAGTGCGTAAAAGGGTGTAGAACAAGTAATTCAACTTATTTAATTCCTGCTAATTACAAATACCTTTGAGGGGGACTCATTAATGAAAAAGCGTAAATTAGGTTTATTAATCTCATCAGTAGTAGCAACAGGTGCTATTTTAGCGGCATGTGGTAGCGGCGAGGACAAAGAAAAAGATACTTCAAACAACAATTCAGGTTCTGATGCAAACACAGAAGAAGCTGGTGACGCATTTACAGTAGCAATGGTAACTGACGTTGGTGGCGTAGATGATAAATCATTTAACCAATCAGCTTGGGAAGGTATTAAAGATTTCGGAGCTGAAAATAAGCTAACTGAAAAAGAAGGCTATGATTACTTACAATCAAACACGGATGCAGATTACAACACAAACTTAAACAACTTATTACGTCGTGACTTCGATTTAGTATTCGGTGTTGGTTTCATGATGGGTGACGCAATTGGTGAAGTAGCAGCTGAAAATCCAAAAGCAAAGTTAGCATTAATCGATGCTGAAGTAGAGGCTGAAAACGTAGCAAACATTATGTTTAAAGAGCAAGAAGGTGCTTTCTTAGCGGGTGTTGTTGCTGCTTCAATGTCTGAAACTGGTAAAGTAGGTTTCGTAGGTGGCGTAAACATTCCAGTAATTAACCGCTTCGAAGCAGGTTTTGTTGAAGGTGCTAAAGCAGTAAATCCAGATATCGTAATTGAAAGCAAATATACAGAAGCATTTGATGACGCATCTAAAGGTAAAATTACTGCAAACGCAATGTACTCTTCAGGCGTAGATATTATTTTCCACGCGGCTGGTGCAACGGGTAACGGTGTATTCTCTGAAGCAAAAGAGCGTAAAGCAAAAGATCCGAATGCAAACGTATGGGTAATCGGTGTAGATGCTGACCAATACGAAGAAGGTAAAGTGGATGACAAAACAAATATTACTTTAACTTCGATGTTAAAAGGTGTTAACAAAGCGGTAGTGGATATTTCTAACAAAGCAAAAGAAGGCAAATTCCCTGGTGGTACAACAACTGTTTACGGTTTAGCTGAAGACGGTGTTGGCTTAGCAGATTCTCGTGGAGCTATTCCACAAGACGTATTAGATAAAGTAGAAGAATATAAACAAAAAATCGCTTCTGGTGAAATTACTGTTTCTGAATCAGTTAAATAATTCATTTAGGTACGATTATCATCATAGGGGAAAATATCTCCTATGATGATTTTGTAGTTTTTAGCCTATTCAATCAACTAAACTACGAAATGGTAAGGGGAAAAATGTAAGCGTTCTTTTATTTGTGGAAAACGATCATATTTTTTTTGAACAGTGCGAGTATGCGGTAGAAATCATAAAAAAATGAAGGTTATTTTTATTATTTAGCGAAAGTATATTAATGAAAAAATTAATAGATGAAAGATTTTATCTTCATTAGTGGGAATAGAAAATCTCTCATGTGTTAATTTAAAAAAATTATCCTAATATTAGCCTAAAGGAGTGAATCAAGTGGAACATGTGATTGAGATGCTAGGAATACGCAAAGAGTTTGGCAATTTCGTAGCAAATAATAATATCACCCTCCAATTAAAAAAGGGCGAAATTCATGCGCTACTAGGAGAGAATGGTGCAGGTAAGTCGACTTTAATGAATGTGCTTTTCGGTCTTTATCAACCTGAAGCCGGTGAAATAAAAGTACGTGGGGAATCAGTTAAAATTACAGACCCAAACAAAGCCAATGATTTAGGGATTGGGATGGTACACCAACACTTTATGTTAGTTGGAAACTTCACTGTTACAGAAAATATTATTTTAGGCAGTGAACCTACTAAACTAGGTATGATTAATATAAAGGACGCAGCAAAAGATATTGCAGCATTATCTAAAAAATATAATTTAGATGTTGATCCTTATGCAAAAATTGAAGATATATCTGTTGGTATGCAACAACGTGTGGAAATTTTAAAAACATTGTACCGCGGTGCAGAAATTTTAATTTTCGATGAACCAACAGCTTCCTTAACGCCACAAGAAATTACAGAGTTAATGAGCATTTTAAAGCTTCTTATAAAAGAAGGAAAATCTATCATTATTATTACACACAAACTAAAAGAGATTATGGAAGTATCTGATCGTGTAACCATTATTCGTAAAGGTGAAGGGATTGGTACAGTGATTACAGCTGAAACGAATCCAGATGAACTCGCGGAATTGATGGTCGGACGTCAAGTTGATTTTAAGACGGTGAAAAAAGACGCTACACCAGCCGAAGAAATATTAGCAATCGAAAATTTAGTTGTTACCGATTACCGCAATATTGAAAAAGTAAAAGGGTTAAACTTAAATGTTCGCAAAGGTGAAATTGTCGGAATAGCGGGTATTGATGGCAACGGCCAATCTGAACTAATTGAGGCCATTACAGGTTTACGAAAAGTGAAGAGCGGTAAAATTTCGTTAAATGGCAAGGACATTACGGGATTAAAGCCACGTAAAATTACGGAATTAGGTATTGGGCATATTCCACAGGACCGTCATAAACACGGACTTGTATTAGATTTCCCGATTGGACATAACATTGCATTACAAACGTATTACAAAGAGCCGATTTCTAAGGGCGGCATTATGAATTATAAAAAAATAAACGAAAAAGCACGACAAGTAATTGAAGAGTTCGATGTTCGTACAGGGCAAGGGGAAATGACTCCTGCACGTGCGCTTTCAGGTGGTAACCAGCAAAAGGCTATCATTGGGCGTGAAGTCGACCGAAATCCAGATTTACTAATTGCAGCATTACCGACACGTGGTTTAGATGTGGGTGCCATTGAATTTATTCACTCGCGCTTAATTGAACAACGTGATAAAGGAAAAGCAGTTCTATTAATTTCATTTGAGCTAGATGAAGTGATGAACGTTTCAGACCGCATTGCTGTCATTTATGATGGGACAATCGTGGATATTGTCAATCCAAAAGATACGGATGAGCAAGAGCTTGGATTATTAATGGCTGGTGAAGAAAGAAAAGTGAAGGCTGTTAAGGAGGGGAACGAATAAATGTCAAACCGTGTAGTGAATATACTCGTTCCTGTTGTTTCAATCATTATTGGTTTAATCGTTGGCGCAATCGTAATGGTTGTCAGTGGTTATGATCCAGTACAAGGTTATATAGCTTTATGGAATGGTATTTTTGGAGATTCCTATTCAATAGGAAATACAATTCGACAAATTACTCCTTATATTTTATCAGGTCTTGCGGTCGCATTTGCGTTCCGTACAGGGCTATTTAATATCGGGGTAGAAGGGCAATTATTAATGGGCTGGTTAGCTGCGGCATACGTTGGATATGCATTTGAGCTACCACGATTCATTCACTTGCCATTAGCATTACTTGCGGCAGCTGCAGCAGGTGCCTTCTGGGCATTTATTGTAGGCTTCTTGAAAGCGAAATTATCGGTGCACGAAGTAATTGCTTCGATCATGTTAAACTATACAGCGTTATACATTACGAACGCTGTGATTAGAAACTTGTCAGATGGTGGGTTTAAAACACCTACTGTTGTCGAAAGTGCAACATTGCGTATGCCATGGTTACGCGAAATTACGGACAATTCAAGCTTGCACTTAGGGATTATCGTAGCTTTATTAATGGTGTTCGTAATGTGGTTTATTTTAGAAAAGACGACACGTGGTTACGAGTTGAAATCTGTCGGATTTAATAAAAATGCCGCTGAATATGCAGGGATGAATGTCAACAAAAATATTATTTTAGCGATGACGATTTCAGGTGTATTTGCCGGCCTTGCAGGTGCGATGGAAGCATTAGGTACTTTCCAAAATGCATCGATTAAAGCGGGATTCTCCGGTATTGGGTTTGACGGAATCGCGGTTGCCTTACTTGGTGCAAACACACCACTTGGGGTCGTATTCGGTGCTTCTTTATTCGGATCATTGAAATATGGTGCATTAAATATGCCAAACGAAGCCGGTATTCCAGAAGAAATCGTATCAATCATTATTGCATTGATTATTTTCTTCGTAGCGAGCGGCTATATTATTCGAGTAGCTTTACAAAAATTTGGAAAGAAAAAGGAGGGCCAGTAACATGAGTTTGTTAGAAATGTTATATTTCATTGTCCCTTCTGCGATTTTATATGCGACACCGTTAATTTTTGCAGGTATCGGTGGGGTATTCTCTGAGCGCTCTGGTGTTGTCAACATCGGGTTAGAAGGGATTATGGTCATTGGTGCTTTCACTGGGATCTATGTCAATTTAGAGTATTATGATGTATTTGGACATAATGTTATTTGGGTAGCGATTTTAGCATCATTAGTCACTGGATTATTATTCTCCCTTTTACTGGCGGTTGCAGCGGTATCATTCCGTGCCGATCAAACAGTTACAGGGGTAGCATTAAATATGCTTGGGGTTGCCATTGCGGTATTTCTAGTAAAAATGATTTATCAAAAAGGGCAAACAGATATGATTCAAGCACCGATTCAACGCTTTGAAATTCCTTATTTATCTGATATCCCGTTCTTTGGTAAACTATTATTCCATGATGTTTATAGTGTATCGATCTTAGCGTTTGCGGTAGCGATACTTGCGTGGTTTGTCATTTATAAAACACCATTTGGCTTGCGTTTACGTGCAGTTGGGGAACACCCGATGGCAGCAGATACAATGGGTGTCAATGTGACGAAGATGCGTTACATCGCTGTAATGATTTCGGGTGCGCTTGGTGGTATTGGTGGAGCAGCATTTGCGATGACTGTCGCATCAGACTTTTCAGGCTCTACTATTGCGGGACAAGGTTTCATGGCCATTGCCGCGATGATTTTTGGTAAATGGCATCCACTTGGTACGTTAGGTGCGGCACTTTTCTTCGGTTTAGCACAAACATTAAGTATTACGGGCGCGCAAATTCCTTATATTAAAGAAATTCCAGCTGTCTATCTGCAAATTTTACCTTATGTATTAACAATTTTTGCACTTGCAGGATTTATTGGGAAGGCCATAGCTCCGAAAGCTTCCGGTCAACCGTATATTAAAGGAAAACGATAAATAAAGTTCTGCCCACACAAAGAAAAAAATGTGTGGGCAGTTTTTTTCTTGCTTATAACTTTTTTGATTTGGGAACACTACATTGAGTGACGGAAAATAATAATTTTCACAAATTAACAAAACAGATGTATAGTAGGAGTATAAGTATTTATTTAGGTAGTCAGGAGGAGTTTTTTTGTTTTTAACGACACAATTAGCGAAGGGTGTTTCGCTGCATATACGACAAACAGCCCAATTCAAAACAGTCAATTTTTCGGTGAAATGGAGAACACATTTAACCGAAAAAAGTGCTTCTGAACGTACAGTTTTATCCAATGTACTCCAGCATAGTAATGCGCGCTTTTCAACGTCCGCTGCGTATCGTAGTTATTTAGATGATTTATTCGGGACGGTACTCTATTTTGATACGACAAAACGTGGGGAAGAGCATACAGTACTAATGAACGTAGAAACTGTAAATGACAACTATTTAGCGCATGATAGTGTATTAAATGAAGTGATTGGATTACTGCAGGATGCGATTTTCAAACCGAATTTTGAACAAAATGTATTTAAAAAAGCTATCGTTGACCGTGAAAAGGAAATGGTTATTCAACGTATTCAATCGATTTTTGATGATAAATCTCGTTTTGCACAAAAGCGCATAATGGAAATTTTACGTCCAAATCACCCAGCATCTATTTCAGCGAATGGAACAATTGACGAAATTAGAGCAATATCACCAGAGTCTTTAACGGCGGCATATGAAAATATGTTAAATCATGACGTAATCGATATTTATGTAGTCGGTGATATCGACGTTGAGCAAATCACAGCCAAAATTAAAGAAGCATTGCCATTTAAAGATCGTGAAGTGAAGAAAATCGAACGGAATATGGAAGTTCCTAAAGATATACAGGGATACACGAAAGAAACACAAGAAATGAAACAAGGGAAGCTACATATCGGTTATTATACACCGGTCGTTTTTGGTGATGAAGACTTCCCTAAAATGCAAATTTTCAATGGGATTTTTGGTGGGTATGCCCATTCCAAAATATTTATAAATGTTCGTGAGCGCGAAAGCTTGGCTTATTACGCTTCTAGCTCCTATGCCGCACAATATGGCTTACTGTTTGTCGTTTCGGGAATTGAACCAGCAAATGAAGTGAAAGCGCGTGAAGTAATAGCGGAGCAGTTAATCGCAATACAAAAGGGTGAAATTACAGATTTAGAATTAGCGCAAACAAAGGCGATGTTAATCAATCAATTAAAAGAAGCACTTGATTCAGCGCGTGGTCAAATTGAAATTTTTGACCAATACAAAGAATTAAATGATCCGTTTTCATTAGATAAATGGACAGCGAGATGGCAGGCAGTAACGAAAGAAGATGTTCAGAAAATGGCCCAGCAATTGAAGCTTGAAGCAACGTATTTTTTATGCGGTAAGGAGGACTAGTCCGTGAAAAAGATTGAATTTAAACAACTAGATGAAACACTGTACTATAAACAATTAGCAAACGGTTTAGATGTCTATATTTTACCTAAAAAAGGGTTTTCGAAAACATTTGTAACCTTTACAACAAAATATGGTTCGATTGATCGTACATTTGTGCCACTTGGTGAAACGGAACAGATTACAGTTCCGGACGGGATTGCTCATTTTTTAGAGCATAAAATGTTTGAAAAAGAAGATGGCGACGTTTTCCAAAAATTTAGTGAGGTCGGAGCGCAAGCAAATGCCTATACGTCATTTACAAGAACGGCTTATTTATTTTCTGCAACAGATCACCTTTATAAAAGTACAGAAACATTACTGAATTTCGTTCAAGAACCTTATTTTACGGAAGAAACGGTCAATAAGGAAAAAGGGATTATTGGGCAAGAAATTACGATGTATGATGATTCACCAGATTGGCGTCTTTATTTTGGTGCGATTGAAAATATGTATCACCAACACCCTGTTAAAATTGATATTGCGGGTACGATTGAATCGATTGACGGCATTACGGCAGAACATTTATACACTTGCTATAATACGTTTTATCATCCTTCAAACATGCTACTATTCGCCATTGGCGCAGTTGATCCAGTGGAAATGATGACATTTATTGAGGAAGACCAAAATAAAAAGCAATTCCCGAAAGCGACTGAAATTACGCGTTTATTTGATGAGGAGCCAACGACGGTTGCAATTAAAGAGCGTGTCCTTCATATGGATGTTCAAAAGCCAAAAGTGTATGTCGGCTTAAAAGCGAAGGAAACAAACTTAAGTGGCGAGCAAATGTTAAAGCATGAGCTTGCTGTACAAATTGGATTAGAATGTTTATTTGGCCGCGCAGCACAATTTTATACAGACATTTATGAAAACGGCTTAATTGATGAATCGTATGCGTATGATTTTTCACTTGAAAAAGGGTATGGATTTGCGCTCATTGGCTCAGATACTGAACGACCTAACGAGTTAGTGAAAGCGATTAAGGATAAATTAGCGCAAGCAACACAAACAAATTTATTTACGACTGATGATGTAGAGCGTATTAAACGTAAAAAAATCGGCTTCTTCCTACGCGCATTAAACTCGATTGAATTTATTGCTAATCAATTTACGCGCTATGAATTTAATGAGATGAATTTATTTGATGTTGTACCTGCTCTCGAGCAACTGACAGTCGAGGATGTTACAGAAGCATTTAAGACGATTCAAGGAGAAGAACAACAAACGGTATTTACGGTTTTACCGGTGAGTGAACGCGCGACACAATGAAAAAATTCGCATTAGTTTGTGGTGCATCGGGTGAAATCGGTCAATCCATTTGCCGAAAATTGGCTGAAGATGGCTGGTCACTCTATTTGCATTACAATGCGAACGTAGAAAAAGTGCAAGAGCTTTTAGAGCAATTAGCAGTGCGTTATCCTAAACAAGAATTTTTAATCGTACACGCAGATTTTAGTTTAGACGATGGCGCACAAACGTTAGCTAGTCAAATTTACTCATTACAAGCCATACTATTTGCAAATGGTCATGCATACTATGGGCTATTAGAGGATACACCAGTGAATGAAATGGTGAAGCTTTGGAAGGTGCATGTTCAAAACCCAATGCATGCAACGGCATTACTGGCATCGAAGCTAAGAGCGAATCCGAGCAGCTATATCCTTTTAATTGGCTCTATTTGGGGAGATGCAGGCGCGGCTGGTGAAGTTGTGTATTCTGCTGTAAAAGGTGCGCAACATAGCTTTGTGAAAGCATATGCTCAAGAAGTGGCCTATAATGGCATTCGCGTAAATTGCATTGCACCAGGGATTATTGATACGAATATGAATGCTATGTTGAATGATCAAGAACGTGCCGATATTGTAGAACAAATTCCGCTACAAGCCTTTGGGAAACCAGATGATATTGCCAATATGGTTGCATTCCTGTTCAGCGGCCAAGCAGATTATATGACGGGGCAAATATTACGAGTAAATGGTGGATGGTACATATAATAATTGCTTTTTGCACATAATACATGTGTGAAAGGGAGTGAAATATATGGATATTTTGCAAAGCTGGGAAAAATGGACAAGTTTTTTAGGAAAGCAAGTAACAGATGCAAAGGAAAATGGCATGCCAAATAAAGTCATTGAAAAGGCGGCTGTTCAAATTGGCGAGTATTTAGCTAAAAATGTTGATCCTCAAAATGAACAGGAGCGCGTACTTTCGGATTTATGGTCTGTTGCAGAGAAAGATGAAAAGCAGGCAATCGCAAGCTGTGTAATGAAACTTGTTCAACAAAAAACGACCCACTAATTACCATTTCCTGATAAAAGATGTCACTCAGTAAAAGTGAGCGGCATCTTTTTTGGGCATATGTAAAGAGGAATACCATACATAATGTGAATTTCAAATAGCAATGATTTTTATACACTGGATGTGCTCATATAAATTGAAGGATAAATATTTTAAAATAAGGTAAAAAACCGTACATTCGAACTTTTAATTGCTTAGAAAATCAGCTATCATGGAACTAATAAAGAAACTATGCGTTTTATCAATGAGGGGACCGATTTTAATGGGCGAATGGTATTTTGAATATGAAATTCAAGTAAATAGACCTGGACTATTAGGGGATATCGCTTCATTGCTTGGTTTGCTTCGTGTCAATATTGTCTCCATAAATGGCGTAGATGAGGCACACCGTGGAATGCTATTATTTACAGACAACGAAGAATCCATTCAACGTTTTATTTCCATTGTATCCACAATGGAAAATATCAATGTAACAAGATTTCGCCAGCCAAAATTGCGAGATCGTTTGGCAGTACGACACGGTCATTATATTCCAAAAGACGCCGATGAAAAAAATACATTTCGCTTTGTCCGTGACGAGCTAGGTATTTTAGTTGATTTTATGGCAGAATTATTTAAAAAAGATGGTCATAAGCTCATTGGAATACGAGGCATGCCGCGTGTAGGGAAAACTGAATCAATTGTTGCAGCTAGCGTTTGTGCGAATAAACGCTGGATATTTATTTCTTCGACAATGATTAAGCAAACAGTTCGAAATACATTGATGGGCGATGAATTTAATGGCAATAATATCTTTATTTTAGATGGGGCAGTGACGCGTCGTTCCACAGATGAGCGACATCAGCAACTAGTGAGAGAAATGATGGGCATGTCTACAATCAAAGTAATCGAACATCCCGATTTATTTGTCCAACATTCACCGTATAAAATAGAAGATTTTGATTACATTATTGAGTTACGTCATCATCCCGATGAAGAAATCACTTATGAAATTATTGAAAAAAATAATGGATTATCTGAATCTGATAATTTTGGAGGATTTGGTGGTTTTAACCTCTAGAGCACAGAGGATGTCGCTACCTTTTCACATAAGGTATAATAGAAAATGAATAAATTAAGAAGTAGGTGTTTTTTTTGACAGAACTAGGAGCTCGCTTGAAAGAAGCGAGATTAGCTAAAGGCTATAGCTTAGATGATCTACAAGAAATTACGAAAATTCAAAAACGGTACTTAATCGGGATTGAAGAAGGCAATTATTCAATTATGCCAGGTTCTTTCTATGTACGAGCATTTATTAAACAATATGCCGAAGCAGTTGGAATCGATGCGGATCAACTATTTATGGAGTATCGAAAAGATGTGCCAGAAGTGCAAAAAGAAGAAGTGGCACAATCCTTTTCACAAAGCCCAAGTCGTCGTAGAATGGCTGCAAGCACTACAAGTAAAACGATGGAGTCCATGCCAAAAATAATGTTCGGTTTATTTTTAATTGTCATTATCGTAGTTATTTGGACATTAACCGTACAAAAATCAGGAAGTATTCCGGATGTAACAGATGATAGTGATAAACCACTTGAATATGAACAAAATAATAAACCAAATAAAGAGACACCAGAAAAACCGCTTGAGCCAATTGAAGAGCCAGATACAGAGCCAGACGAACCAGTCATAACAGAGCCAGTCGAAACACAAGCAATTAGTGCAGGTGTTGTAAATGGAGAAAATACAGTTTATGAAGTTTCAGGAACAGAAACGTTAAATATTCGATTGGAAGTTTCTGGAGATACGTGGTTAGGTATCCGAAGTGAAGCAATTTCAGGTAAAAGAGCAGAAGAACAAATTGAGGCCCGAGTATACAAAGCGGGAGAAGTTGTTGAACATGATTCGACAGCAAATGCGTATGCACGAATTCGATTAGGGAATTCAAAATTGGTAAAAGTATTTGTAAATGATGTAGAATTAGTTTACACACAAGATCGTACTACACAAAACATTATTTTGAAGTTAGTTATGGAACAACAGGGACAATAGTCATCTTTTCAGGTGGCAATTTGCTTTCAAATGAAAGGTGTTAGAAAATGAATATTCCAAATAAGATTACAGTCTCACGCATACTTTTAATCCCAATATTTGTGATTGTAATGATGTTTGATTTCGACTGGGGTAATATGACGCTGTTTGGTGCAGAAATGCAAGTAAACTATTTTGTCGGGGCGTTAATCTTTATTTTTGCTTCAGCAACGGATTGGGTCGATGGTTATTATGCACGTAAATACAATTTAGTTACAAATTTAGGGAAGTTTTTAGATCCGTTAGCGGATAAATTACTCGTTTCAGCAGCATTTATTTTACTTGTTGAAATCGGATTAGCTCCTGCTTGGATTGTCATTATTATTATTTCTCGCGAGTTCGCTGTAACAGGTTTACGCTTAATTTTAGCAGGACAAGGAGAAGTTGTAGCGGCGAATCAACTCGGAAAAATTAAAACGTGGGCACAAATTGTCGCTATTTCAGCTTTAATTTTACACAATACGATTTTTACATTAGTAGGTATTCCATTTGACGTTATTATGCTGTACATTGCATTAATCTTCACAGTATGGTCAGGCTGGGATTATTTCTATATTAATCGTCGTGCATTGCTGGAATCAAAATAAAATCAATTACGCCTTGGCATAATTGCGTCCAGATTTTTTTCGAGCTTGCTCGAAAAACTCCTCTAAAAATCTGTGACATCCGCTCGGGACATTAACTTGATTCAGCTTGGGTTTGAATGCCCGCTAAATTAAGACCATAGTTGGCATTCATCCCCTACTTATAGAAGTGGAGGACTTCTGTTGAAGCAAGGTAAATAAGTGCGCAATTGATATGATACAGTCAAAAAATCATCATTTTGGTCTTAACCGAAATGATGATTTTTGGATTATGCAGTTTCTATAATGGAAAATTGGACAGGATGGTGGAATTTCATGAATGCAGAAGTTATTGCAGTAGGCTCGGAATTATTGCTAGGTCAAATTGCCAATACGAATGCGAAATTTATTTCAAATCAATTATCTGAACTAGGCATTAATGTTTTTTATCATACGGTAGTAGGGGACAATGCGAATCGACTAGTGGAAGTTATTAAAATTGCAGAAAGTCGTGCGGATTTAATTATTTTTTCTGGTGGTCTTGGTCCGACAAAGGATGATTTAACAAAAGAAGTGATTGCAAAGCATTTGAATACCGAATTAATTATGGATGAAGTGGCTCTTCGTTCAATCGAGGCCTTTTTTGCAAAACATCAACAACCAATGACTGAAAATAATCGCAAACAGGCACTTGTTTTAAAAGGGTGTGATGTGCTCGAAAATCGTCATGGGATGGCACCTGGGATGCTGTTAAAAAACGCCAAGCGTACGTATATTTTATTACCTGGACCGCCAAAAGAATTAGAGCCAATGTTCCAGTTCGAAGCGAAGCCTAAACTAGCAGCGAAAATGCATGATGGTGCAGTCATAATATCACATGTCCTACGTTTTTATGGTATTGGTGAAGCCGCATTAGAAGTACAAGTACAAGCGATTTTAGATGACCAATCTAATCCAACAGTGGCGCCACTTGCCTCTGATGGTGAGGTGACGCTTCGTATTACAGCAAAGGCTGAAAATGAGCTAAGCGCTTGGCAATTAATTAACGAGAAAAAACAGCAAATCCTAGCGCTTGTCGGGGACTATCATTACGGCATTGATGATGATTCGCTGGCATCAAAATTAGTAGAACTATTAATGGATAATCACCTGACGATTGCGGTAGCTGAAAGTTTAACAGCAGGTCTATTCCAATCAGAGCTTGCCGAAGTTCCAGGGGTAGGTGGGACACTTGTTGGTGGTGTTGTTACTTATACAGAGCAGGCGAAAATAGAACAATTAGGCATTTCAAAAGCATTACTCGATCAACATAGCGTTGTTAGTAGTGAATGCGCGGCAGCTATGGCAGTACAAGTAAAGGGAAAATTCCAAACGAATATTGGTGTAGGTTTGACTGGTGCAGCCGGTCCTACTGGTCATGGCAATCAACCGGCAGGTACAGTATGGGTAGCGATTTGTATCGGGGATGAACAACCACTCACATATCAATTACACCTTTCTGGCTCGCGCAATACGAATCGACTGCGCGCGGTAAAATTTACGTACAGTTATTTGATGCGCGAATTAGTGAAAAGCGGATATAAAAGGCGCCAAATGTTTAAATAAATCGAGGAAGTTGTCATTTTAAATGAAAAAAGAGGCTTATTTCATAAATTTGAAGCAAAAACCGAAAATACGTTCGCTTTTTTCTTGAATGTTATCTCATTTCCAAGTATAATAGAGACATCAGTAAAAAATAGGCTTTTTTCTTAAGGAGGAAATAGTTTGAGCGATCGTAAAACAGCGTTAGATATGGCGTTAAAACAAATTGAAAAGCAATTCGGTAAAGGCTCTGTGATGAAGTTAGGGGAATCAACAGACCGCAAAATTGAAACATCTTCTTCAGGCTCTATTGCACTTGATACAGCACTTGGTGTTGGTGGATACCCACGTGGACGTATTGTAGAAGTTTATGGACCTGAATCTTCAGGTAAAACAACCGTAACACTTCACGCCATTGCAGAAATTCAAGCAAACGGTGGTACAGCTGCATTTATTGATGCTGAGCACGCATTAGATCCAGTTTATGCACAAAAGCTAGGCGTTAATATTGATGAATTATTATTAGCACAGCCGGATACAGGAGAGCAGGCACTTGAAATTGCCGAGGCGTTAGTGCGTTCAGGCGCAATTGATATTATCGTTATTGACTCAGTAGCTGCATTAGTACCTAAAGCGGAAATTGAGGGTGAAATGGGTGACTCGCACATGGGTCTCCAAGCACGTTTAATGTCTCAAGCGCTACGTAAATTATCAGGTGTTATTAATAAATCAAATACGTTAGCTATTTTCATTAACCAAGTTCGTGAAAAGATTGGGGTAATGTTCGGAAATCCTGAGACAACAACTGGTGGACGCGCGTTAAAGTTCTACTCTTCGATTCGTTTAGAAGTTCGTAGAGGTGAAGCTATTAAGCAAGGTACGGATATTGTTGGAAACAAAACAAAAATTAAAGTTGTAAAAAATAAGGTAGCACCACCATTCCGCACAGCAGAAGTTGATATTATGTACGGTGAAGGGATTTCAAAAGAAGGAGAAATCGTGGACATTGGTGCAGAATTAGATATTATTCAAAAAAGTGGTTCATGGTATTCTTACAATAATGACCGTATTGGCCAAGGCCGTGAGAACGTGAAGCAATTCTTTAAGGAAAATCCAGCAATTCGTGATGAAGTAGCTGAGAAAATCCGCCAAAACTTTGGAATTGGTGAGTTAGGCTATACAATTGGCGCTCATGATCACCAAGATAAAGAAGAGGAAGAATTAGAATTAGACTTATTGAAAGATGAAGAATAAGTAATTCGCATTTTCTCGCGTAATAATATAGAACCTAAATTAAGTAAAAATATCATTTTGACTAACGGTCAAAATGATATTTTTACTTATTAGGCGTTTTTATAAACGGAGGAATCGTTTTACAACATTTGGAATAAGTATTATTACGCAGGAACTTAGATATAAAAATCACATGCAATGCGGCTATTCTTGACATAGCTAAATTGGAATTATACAATTAACATGTATAATTTCTAAATTTTGAAATGAAATAGGCAAAATGTTATTTTCGTAGGACGATTTTGCCGTCTTGAACATCAGACATATGGGCTTAGGAGGAGAATGCTATGATGGAATCAATACTCCTTGTTTTGCTAGGATTCGCTGTCGGTGTTGCTGTTATCTATTTCTACATGAAAAAAGTGAATGAATCAAAAGTGACTGGTGCAAAGCATGTTGCAGAGCAAATCGTTGAAGAGGCGAAACGTGAAGCAGATGCTCTGAAAAAAGAGGCACTACTTGAAGCAAAGGATGAAACTCACAAATTTCGTACTGAAGCAGAAAATGACATCCGTGACCGTCGTGGAGAGCTTCAGAAACAAGAGAACCGTTTATTGCAAAGAGAAGAAAATCTTGACCGCAAAGATGATGCTCTGAACAAAAGAGAGACAAGCTTGGAGCGTAAAGATGAAGCGCTAACAAGCAGACAACAGCATATTGAACAGATGGAAAGCAAAGTGGAAGAACTGGTTGCAAGTCAAAAGACAGAGCTTGAGCGCATTGCAGCACTTACTCGTGAGGCAGCGAAGGAAATCATTCTGAAGGAAGTTGAAAAAGAGCTTTCAACAGATATCGCAGTCATGACGAAAGAATCTGAAACGCGTGCGAAAGAGGACTCTGACAAAAAAGCGCGTGAAATTTTATCGCTTGCTTTACAACGTTTTGCAGCGGATCACGTTGCAGAAACAACAGTGTCGGTTGTAAACTTACCGAACGATGAGATGAAAGGTCGTATTATCGGACGTGAAGGACGAAATATTCGTACACTGGAAACGCTTACGGGCATCGATTTAATTATTGATGATACACCAGAAGCAGTGATTTTATCTGGTTTCGATCCAATTCGCCGTGAAACAGCACGTCTAGCGCTTGAAAAATTAGTGCAAGATGGTCGTATTCACCCAGCGCGTATCGAAGAAATGGTTGAAAAATCTCGCCGTGAAGTGGATGAACAAATCCGTGAAACGGGAGAGCAAACAACATTTGAAGTCGGTATACACAACTTACACCCAGATCTAATGAAAATTCTTGGGCGTATGAAATACCGTACAAGTTATGGTCAAAACGTCTTGAAGCACTCGATTGAGGTTGCGCATTTAGCAGGCTTACTTGCTGCCGAGCTAGGTGAAGATGTGACATTAGCACGTCGAGCTGGCTTATTGCATGACATTGGAAAAGCTATTGACCATGAAGTAGAAGGTAGTCACGTAGAAATTGGTGTAGAGTTAGCAACGAAGTATAAAGAGCATCCAGTTGTCATTAACTCGATTGCATCTCACCACGGAGATACAGAAGCAACATCTGTAATTGCAGTGCTTGTTGCGGCAGCCGACGCATTATCAGCGGCTCGTCCAGGTGCTCGAAGTGAAACGCTTGAAAACTACATTCGTCGCCTTGAAAAGCTTGAAGAAATTTCTGAAAGCTATGAAGGTGTTGAAAAATCATTTGCGATTCAAGCAGGCCGTGAAGTACGTATTATCGTACAGCCAGAGAAAATTGATGATCTGGCTTCACATCGTTTAGCGCGTGATATTCGAAAACGAATTGAAGAAGAGTTGGATTACCCAGGGCATATTAAAGTCACAGTAATCCGTGAAACGCGTGCTGTCGAATATGCAAAATAATTCATTATATTTTATCTTCTAATTGTGGCAACGGATCAATGCCAATAGCCCATTTTACGCAGGAAATATTATAACAATGCGCAATTATACTGAATAATAGCGAAACACCCATTTGACTTTTTACTATCAAATGGGTGTTTTTTCTGCGTTTCTTAATGCAATATACAAAAAAATCACATAGAAATTGAGGGGGGGTTGTAATATTTTTTGATTTTATGAATATTATTGATAGTTCAATTCTATAATAAATAGTAAATCTATAATGTGGTTATATAACCATAAGATGGTTAATTTCTGTGGAAAAGCGTCTTTACAGTAAGGAAGGATTTGTTAATCAAATAGGAACTTAAAGGGGTAATACAATGGTCGATTCACATAGTCACCTGTTATGGAATGTTGATGATGGTCCAAAAAGTAAGGAACAAGCTTTACGCGTTGTTGAACAAATAATAAAAG
Organism: Solibacillus sp. R5-41; assembly: GCF_002736105.1. NCBI lineage: Bacteria > Bacillati > Bacillota > Bacilli > Caryophanales > Caryophanaceae > Solibacillus > Solibacillus sp. R5-41. The sequence continues at coordinate 1,045,464 of NZ_CP024123.1, forward strand.
CCGGTGTAACAGATATTATTTCTACCTCACATTTTATGCATCCACAATTTCATGTTGATGTAGCAGCTACAACAAAAGGTATCCAACAATTGCAAGAGGAGTTATTAAAAAATCAACTGCCGCTAACGATCCATACAGGACATGAGGTGCGATTACATGATAAATTAATCTCCTATTATTCGATGCAGCAAATCTTTACATTAGCAAAATCAAATTATCTTCTAATCGAACTCCCATCCTATTCTGTGCCACATTACACAATAAAAATCATCCAACTACTACGAGAAAAGGGGATTACCCCGATCATTGCCCACCCTGAGCGTAATAAAGTGTTCCAAGACAATCCAACAAAATTAGAACAATACGTATATGCAGGCGCCACAACCCAACTGACTGCGGGCAGTTTAACAGGACAATTCGGAAGGACCGTTCAAAAATTTGCTTTAAATTTAGTAAAAGCAAACTTAGTGCATACGTATGGTTCTGATGTGCATAATGATACGACGCGCCCATTTTTATTTAATGAGGGGCTCTTTTATTTAGAGAAGAAAAAAGAAGGAAATGCGGCAGATATTCTCCTTGAAAATAACACGAGAATCCTAAAGAATGAACCGTTTATTTACCATGACCCAGAGAAAGTAGAATCTATGAAATGGTGGAAAATAATCTGAAAAATAGATTGGGACGAATAAAATACTATAAAATCACATAAATATAAAGATACCTAATAGATTGATTTGTTCATACAATTCTCGGAGGGGTACGATGAAAAAAGCTTATAAAATTGTAGCAATACTAACAATGGCAATCATTGGCGTGATTGTTATTGTATTTTCTACAATCTATCACGACATTAAAACGACAGCACATGAAATATATATACCAGTAATTGCTGAGTTACCTGCATCTAGGGAAGAGGAAATAGATATTGAAATAGGCGAACCTTTTGCAGCACTTATTTTAGGGGTCGATGAACGGCAAGGAGATAGAGGTCGTTCAGACACAATGATTGTTTTAACGGTGAATCCTTCACTAGAAACAACAAAACTATTAAGTATTCCACGTGATTCGTATACGGAAATTATCGGGAAAAACGTTCAAGATAAAATTAATCATGCATATGCCTTTGGCGGAATTGAAATGTCAGTGAAAACCGTGGAACATCTGTTAGATATTCCGATTGATTACGTAGCAAAAATTAATATGGAAAGCTTTGTTGAACTGATTGACATTGTTGGAGATATTCCGGTTGAAAATAAATTAGACTTTGAATACGAAGGGCAGCATTTTCAAAAAGGTCCATTGCAGCTTGATGGTGAAAGTGCATTGAAATATGTTCGAATGCGCTATGACGATCCAGAAGGGGATTTTGGTAGACAAAATCGGCAAAAGGAAATTATTCAAGGGGTCATGAAAAATAGTCTGCATGTTAATACCGTTTTAAATTATAAATCGATATTAAAAACATTAGAAAACCATGTTGAAACGAATGTAAAGCTAGATGAAATGCTAGTGATACGCAAAAATTATTCGAATAGCCTTAAAAATATCGAACAGCATTATTTAAAAAATGGTACAGGAAAAAAGATGAACGGCATTTATTATTATTTATTAAATGATACAGAACTTGAATTATTACAAGGAACATTAAAAAAACATTTAGAAATCGATTAACTTGCTTCAGCAGAAGTTCTCCATTTCTATATGTGTGTGGAATGAATGCTGAATATCCCTGTAATTTAACGGGTTCTACCCTAGGCTAAATCAAGTTATAGCCCCTGCCGGATGTCCCAGTTTTTGGGTGATCTTTTCGAGCATGCTCGAAAAAAATCTGGATGCAATTGCAACGAAGCGCAATTGATAGTAGAAAACTCTAGCCAATCCGTAGCAAATGATACTCCCTACTAGACGACGCCATAAAACACCCAATCTCAATAATCACACTCGAATAACTACTACTATCCTACACAAGTATCCTGAAAGTCTAATCTATTACTAATAAAACCGATAAACTTGAAATGAGTGAGAATGTGGTCAATAAATTAATTGCAAATATGAGTTTAGATGAATCGTTAATTGGAATAAATATAAATTGGACTAAGTATTTTCCGACAGTAGCACTCATACACAGGCATTTAGAAAATGTTACTGAGCAATTAAATGGCTGGGTAGATAACCCGTTACAGCAAAGCCCGAAACTAATTCATGAAATTAATAAAACTGCATGTGAAATTAAATCAAACGCGGATGTATTAGTGGTGATCGGGATTGGTGGTTCATATTTAGGGGCAAAGGCGGTACAAGATGCCTTAACACCGTATTTTGGACTTCAAGAAAATGGAGTTGAAGTGCTCTATGTTGGTCATAATTTGAGTGGCACCTATATGAAACAACTAGTAAATAATCTTAATAATAAAGAAGTTTATATAAATGTCATTTCAAAGTCTGGTGAAACGATGGAAACGATGCTAGCCTTTCGCGTACTTCGAAACTATATGAAAGATAGATATGGCAATGCTCACGAAAATCGAATCATCGTCACAACAGATGCCAAAAGTGGGCATTTGAGAAAGATTGCAGACCAAAATCAATATCGAACATTTGCGATTCCCTCCAATATTGGTGGACGTTATTCCGTATTAACACCTGCTGGATTACTTCCGATTGCTGCTGCAGGAATTAATATTGACCAATTATTAGTTGGCGCAAGAGATGCTACCATTCATTTTAAGGAAGTGCAAGTAGAGCGCAATATGGCTTACCGCTATGCCGTTATTCGATATGAGCTCTATAAGAAGGGCTTTCAAATGGAATTACTCGCATGTTTTGAACCTTCTTTAGCAAAATTACAGGAGTGGTGGCAGCAATTGTTTGCTGAAAGTGAAGGCAAGGAACAAAAAGGGCTATTTCCTAGTTCTATTTGTTATTCTACTGATTTGCATTCAATTGGTCAGTTTATTCAAGATGGGAGCCCGATATTGTTTGAAACGATGCTTCATTTTAATGAAGTTGATATGGATTATTTCCTGCCAATTGAAGGACGGGATGAGGATGCACTCAATTATTTAACCTATAAAAGTTTTAATGAAATCAATGCGGTTGCTAAAGAAGGTGTGACCGCTGCTCATGCTGATGCAGGTGTCCCAATTATTCAGATTCATCTAAAAAAACTCGATGCGTATCATTTAGGATTTCTTTTATATTTTTTTATGAAGGCATGTGCAATGAGCGCCTATTTATTAAAAGTAAATCCATTTGATCAACCTGGAGTGGAGCATTATAAAATCAAAACGTTAGAATTGCTCATCAATAGCGTTGTTTATAAAAGCTAAAGATGTTTTATTTTCGTAAGTATATGCGGATGTTATTTGTACACCTGAAAATCGAGATGGCTTAGCAAACTTAACAGATGTAGAAATAATCGCTACGACAATCTAAAATAGGGGGCTTATTAGATGAAAAAGAGATTCGAAGTACACACACATACTGCCTATTCACATGATAGTTTGTTAAATAAATGGTTGTATTTATTTATGTTAAAGCGCAGAGGGATCGATGTGGTAGCGATTACAGACCATAATGAAATTGATGGGGCACTGCGTTATCGCGAATTTTTAGAGAAATACAACATATCCGTGGTGATTGGAGAAGAAATTTTTACAGAAAAAGGCGAGGTCATTGGCCTGTTTCTTAAGCAAAAAATTGAGCCAGGATTACCCGTTAGAGAAACGATGTTACAAATTAAGGAGCAAGGCGGACTTGTGTATATTCCGCATCCATATGATGAAGAAAGATATAAAACAGTATTACCGGAAATCGAAATAAGTAAAAATATCGATTTAATCGATATTATTGAAATTCATAATGGAAGAAATACACAAAGTTATTTTTCAGAAAAACAGTTGTCAATCGCAAAAAAATACCCAAAAGCGCATCGATTAGTCGGAAGTGATGCGCATACCTTTATTGAGCTTGGACGCAATTACAATTTGATTCCTAAATTTCAAAATGCAGATCAATTCATGCGTAATCTCCAATTTGTTGTGCATGTGAAGCAGCCTTCTATTCCGCAGGCATATAAAATTACTAAATGGGTGAAGATTTTAAAGAAATTAAGACAAGGACATTTTGCTGAAGTGAAAATTATGGTTTTTGGAAAAGTAAATCAAAGGATTGACTGAAGTGAGAGGTGTTGTGGAGGTAAACGAGCTGAAATATTTGAAAAGCACACATCATTTAATGATCAATCTCTCAGAGAAATCTTGAATACGAAAAAAATAAAAGATTACTCTTTGAATTTTTGAAGGGTAATTTTTTTATAATATTTTTGTTGAATATTGGCGTTGTGGGAGTGGTATTTAATCTATTGGCAAAGCTACATTAATAGTCGACGAACAATAAGTGGATTAATTTATTTCCACTACCAAATCTCAGAGTGGTTTGCGTTTTCGATCATTTAAATGCTAAAATAAATGCTACAAGATAGAAAGTGTGGTTATATAAATGAAGGTTTTATTTATCGGCGATATCGTCGGTTCGATAGGTCGTGACGCAGTAGAGAAATACTTACCGCGTCTAAAGAAAAAGTATGCAATAGATGTTGTCATTGCAAACGGCGAAAATGCTGCAGCAGGTCGCGGTATTACACGTTCAATTTATAATGATTTATTACAAATGGGTGTGGATGTCATAACGATGGGAAACCATACGTGGGACAACAAAGATATATTTGATTTTATTGATGATGCGGATTATTTAATTCGTCCAGCGAACTTTTCAAAAGATGCACCGGGTAAGGGTATGGTACAAGTATCGAAAAATGGCGTAACGATTTCTGTAATTAATTTACATGGTCGCGTATTCCTCCCACCTCATGAAGATCCATTTGCGATGGCAGAGGATTTAGTAGCGGCAGCACGCAAAACGTCCCCATTAGTATTTGTCGATTTCCACGCTGAAGCAACGAGTGAGAAGATTGCACTTGGATGGCATTTAGATGGCCGTGCATCAGTTGTTGTAGGTACGCATACGCATGTACAAACAGCTGACAATCGCATTTACCCAGGTGGGACAGCGTATATTACCGATGTTGGAATGACTGGACCGTACGATGAAATTCTTGGTATGGGAAAAGAAAATGTCCTGTATAAATTCCAAACGAATATGCCGGCGCGTTATGAAGTGCCGAAACAGGGCCGTGAAGTATTAAGTGCATTTTTTGTCGAGTTAGATGATAAAACAGGGAAAGCCATACGTCACGAACGTGTTTATATTAATGAAGACAATCCGTTTCAGCCATAAATAAAACATATAAAATTTAACTTAATCAAACACCTTTCGTTGAATAGAATGGGCCTTATCCCTTCATCTAACGCGAAGGTGTTTTTTCTATTAAACAACTCTTTAAAATACGGATGCAAATATGAAGAGGCGTAATTGATTGTTTTGTACCGAACGAAAGTGAATTACAGTATATTGAAGGAAATTTGAAACAACATTTTTCGATATAGGAATAAATTATAGCTACATTGAACAGTATTAAATGAGAGTTACATTGTTGAATAATTTTTCCTAATTCTTATTAGGTCGTACTATAGACGGCTTTCAATGATCGAGGTGGAAACAATCTAAAATGGTAAAATCACTTTCTTGGATAACTGTTATTTTGTTGATGACACTTATCTTCTACTTTTCTCAACAATCAGTCGCAATTTCTAATGATCTGAGCTTAGGTATAACAGAACGTATTATTGAAACTGTTGGAAAAGTTGTACCTATAGAAGATGTGCCTATCGATACGATTAATCATGTCGTCAGGAAAAATGCTCACTTCTTTATTTATTTTATTCTTGGTATTTTGCTGCAAAACGCACTAAAGAGAAGTGGTCTAAATGGATATCGCAATGTAGGGATTGCGCTCATCTTTTGTATAACTTACGCCATTTTCGATGAAGTTCATCAGTTATTTGTCGCTGGTAGGGGAGCTCAAGTAAAGGACGTATTGATCGATAGCGCAGGTGCCGCTACTGGCATTATTGTATCATCACTATTCAGTTCGATCGCAAAACGTAAAACTACTCGTTCCATACAAATACCTAGTAAAGATACCTTGTAAGAAAGTAAAAATCTCTTATCGTCCTGTAATAGGGTTGTAGGGGATTTTTTTGTTTTCATAAAACCGTCAATTATTGATTATGAATATAGTTTAAATATAATTCATAAAATACTAAAAACGGTCATGATGAAAGATCTTTTATTAAAAACCGAGTTGGGGGTATACGGATGAATATCCTAGTTACTGGTGGTGCTGGATATATAGGTGTACACACATGTGTTGTATTACTGGAAAAAGGGCATACCGTCATTGTTGCTGATAATCTTTGCAATAGTAAAGCTGATAGCATAAATAAAGTGCGTCAAATTACGCGTAAGGAAATTACTTTTTATAACATCGATGTGACAGATGAGCAAGCGTTGGAAACTATTTTTTTGCAACATAAAATAGATAGTGTCATCCATTTTGCGGGTTTAAAAGCAGTAGGTGAATCTGTAAAGCTACCATTAGATTATTATTTTAATAACGTTGTTAGTACATTGTTACTTGCTAAAGTTTGTTTGAAACATCAAGTGAATCGATTCATATTTAGTTCATCGGCAACCGTTTATGGTAATAACACGGTGCCATTTGTAGAAACTTTGGATCCTTTGCCTACAACCAATCCATATGGAGAAACGAAAGCGATGAGTGAGCGGGTTTTAACGGATATTGCAAGAACGAATCCCTCATTCTCCGTATCTCTACTTAGATATTTCAATCCAATTGGAGCCCATCAGAGTGGATTAATTGGTGAGGATCCGAACGGAATTCCGAATAATTTAATGCCATATATCACTCAAGTAGCGAAAGGGAAACTAGAGAAATTGATGGTTTTTGGCAACGACTTTTTTACAGTAGATGGCACAGGTGTTCGCGATTATATTCATGTTATGGATCTAGCGGAAGGGCATGTAGCAGCACTAGATAACCTTACAGAAGGTGTTCATATTTATAATTTAGGAACTGGGCAAGGCACGAGTGTTTTACAACTAATCGAAGCATTTGAAGAGGCGAATGGGGTTGGCATACCTTATGAAATCGTTGACCGTAGACCCGGTGATATTGCTTCTAGCTATGCGAATGTATTAAAAGCTAAACGCGAATTGGGCTGGATTGCAAAACATAATATTAAAGCGATGTGCAGGGATGCGTGGCGATTTGAAAAAAATATAGAGCAATTAAGGGTGCGGTAAATAATTGATTACATTAGTGAGTAGTACTGTAAGCCAGGCAATATTATTCAACAATTGGTATCAGTTGGTAAATATACACGCAAAATTTTTAATTAACTCTTTTAGTAATAAAACATATAAGGAATATAGCTCGATAGTTTAATCATATAATCTAAATAACGCATAATAATACTATTTATTATTATATGGGAGGTGACTAAACAGTGAATTACACCGCTAGGTATACTTTATTTTTTATTCTAGATTCACTAATCGTGTTATCAGCCATTTTTATTAGCTACTTGTTATTACACCCTACTCTAAATATTTCTTCCGATTCATTAATCATACTGAGTTCAATAACTCTATTAATTAGTCACCATATTATGGCCTACTTCTTCCAATTGTATAATCGTATTTGGAGTTTAGCGTCAGTTAGGGAATTAATGACAATAGGTTATGCGGTTACTATTTCTGTTTTGACCGCAAGTATGTTGCAATTTTTAATAAAAGGGGATATTTACTTACGTGTAATGGTTATTACATGGCTATTGCACATTGTATTAATTGGTGGTTCACGCTTTTTATTAAGAATTTTACATGACCGAAATTCATTTAAACCTCATGGCAATTTAAAACGAGTTTTAATTATCGGGGCTGGAGAAGCGGGTACAATGCTCTTGCGCAGTATTAAGCGAAATTCATCAGAATATCAAGTGGTAGCATTTGTTGATGATGATCGAAATAAAAAAGATTTAAAACTATTAGATGTTAAAGTATGTGGGACTACGAAAGATATACCCCGTATTGTACAGGATAAAAGGATTGAAGAAATTATTTTGGCGATTCCGTCTCTTAATAAAAGGGATATCCGAGAAATTTATACGCGCTGTTTAGAGACGAAAGCAACGATAAAAATCATGCCAAAAATTGAGGATGTTATGACAGGGAAAGTTTCGGTTAATGATATGCAGGAAATAAAAATCGAAGATCTACTAGGCCGTGAAGAAATAAAGCTCGATATGTTGGCACTCACCAATAATCTTACAAATAAAATTATCCTCGTAACAGGTGCTGGTGGCTCGATAGGTTCAGAAATTTGTCGACAAGTAGCACAATTCCAACCAAAAAATATAATTCTACTAGGGCACGGAGAAAACTCAATATATAAAATCCATATGGAGTTATCGGAAAAAAAAGAATTTACAAACACAGATTTCGTTCCAATTATTGCAGATGTACAGGATAGAGAACGGATTTTTGAAGTGGTTAAACAGTTTCAACCAGATGTAATTTATCATGCGGCTGCTCATAAACATGTACCACTGATGGAATGTAACCCACGTGAAGCGGTGAAAAATAATATTTTTGGGACAAAAAATGTAGCAGAATCAGCACATACATTTGGTGTTTCCAATTTTGTGATGATTTCAACTGATAAAGCAGTAAACCCTCCAAATGTAATGGGAGCAACGAAGCGGATCGCTGAAATGATTATTCAAAATTTAGCAACACACAGTCAAACGAACTTTGCGGCAGTTCGTTTTGGTAATGTACTTGGCTCGCGTGGAAGTGTAATACTAAGGTTTAAAGCGCAAATTGCTGCAGGAGGCCCCGTCACCGTTACACACCCGGAAATGACTCGATATTTTATGACCATACCAGAGGCATCCAGGCTTGTATTGCAGGCTGGTGCATTGGCACACGGAGGAGAAGTATTCGTACTCGATATGGGCGAACCATTGAAAATTGTAGATTTAGCGAAAAATTTGATTCGCTTATCCGGCTTAACAGAAGAAGAAATTGAAATTGAATTCTCTGGTATCCGTCCAGGTGAAAAAATGTATGAGGAATTGTTAAATGCAGCAGAAATACAGGAAGAACATGTCTATCCAAAAATCCATGTAGGCAAAGCGAATTGTATGGATGAAATTCAATTAATGTCCTTCCTAACAGAATTAGAAACTCTTGACCCGTTAGAAATTAAACAAAGAATCATTGATGTTGCTAATGGAAGGTGGTCTTTAAAAAAGAAAGTAATACAATTGCCTAACCTGCAAGTGTAAATTTCCTTCAATAAGCTTAAAACATATTTATTAAATGAAAATCAAGGAGTTGTAACCGCCTTGTACATGATTGTAAAAAGATCGCTCGATATTATATTTTCTTTCGCTTCATTAATCGTATTATTCCCATTATTTTTAATGTTAATTACTATCATCAAACTAGATTCGAAAGGTCCAGTACTATTTAAACAAAAGAGAGTAGGTATTCATAAAAGTCATTTTACAATTTTCAAGTTTCGAACGATGAAAATCGATACGCCTGAGAATACACCTACCCATCTATTGGAAAACCCGGAACAGTACCTAACTAAAATAGGGAAGTTCTTAAGAAAAACGAGTTTAGATGAATTGCCTCAAATTTTGAATATATTTATTGGACATATAAGTCTTATTGGACCTCGACCAGCGCTATGGAATCAATATGATTTAATTGCTGAACGTGATAAGTATGGTGCTAATGATGTGCTACCAGGTTTAACGGGATGGGCTCAAATTAATGGTAGAGATGAACTGACTATTGAAAACAAGGCGAAGCTAGATGGAGAGTACGTAAGGAGAATAGGTCTTTGGATGGATGTAAAGTGTTTCTTTGGGACGATTATTAGATTATTTACAACAAATGGGATTGTTGAAGGTGGTACGGGAGCTATTAAATCTAAATGAAGTTTGAAGGATAATTGAACTACAATCGATCTAGAAGTTGGAGGTTAATCTTCATATGAAACTGCTTGTTATCTGCCAGTATTACTATCCTGAGCCATTTCGTATATCAGATATATGTGAATCACTAGTGGAAAAAGGTCATAATGTGACAGTTTTAACAGGACTCCCAAATTATCCTGAGGGAAAAGTACTTTATGATTATCGCTATGGGAAAAAGAGAAAAGAAGTTATTAATGGTGTAAAAGTAATAAGGAGTTTTGAAATTGGCCGAGGAAGCAGTAAAGTAACCCTTTTCTTAAATTATTTTAGCTTTGCCTTATCCGCTTCAGTTAAGACCCTATTTATGAAAGGAAAGTTTGATGCGATATTAGTAAATCAACTTTCGCCAATTATTATGGGGGTTCCTGCAATCGTTTATAAAAAGAGGCATAAGAAAAAGATGTTACTTTATTGCCTCGATTTATGGCCCGCTAGTTTAACTGCCGGTGGTATAAAAGAAGGTTCAATAATCTATAAGTTGTTTTTTTGTATTTCAAAGTGGATTTATAGTTCTGCAGATTATGTAGCGGTTAGCTCGGGTATGTTTAAAAATTATCTTAAAGAAACGATAGGAATAAATAGTGAATCAATTCTTTATATGCCGCAATATGCTGAAACAATATTTACAGAAAAAGTGGAAGCAGAAAGTTGTAATGAATTCAATTTTGTATTTGCTGGAAATATAGGAGAAATGCAAAGTGTCGAAACGATTGTAAAGGCTGCATATGAGTTAAGTAATCACTCTGGTATTACTTTTCACATAGTTGGAGATGGCTCTAAATTAGAGGAATGTAAGCTTCTTAGTAAAAGTTTAGGACTGCATAATATTACTTTTTATGGAAGAAAACCACTGGGTGAAATGCCAAAATATTATGGAATGGCAGATGCAATGTTAATTACATTAAAAGATGATGAATTTATTTCGTCTACATTACCAGGAAAAATCCAATCTTATATGGCCGCTAGTAAACCTATAATCGGGGCAATTAATGGTGAAACAAATCAAGTAATTAAAGCAGCAGAATGTGGTTTGTGTTGTGAGGCGGAAAATTATAAAGAGTTAGCAAATTTAATATTGCAGTTTTGTAGAAGTAGTAAAAAGGACGAAATGGCTAACAATGCATATGACTATTACTATGAACACTATAGCAAAGAACAATTTATGTCGGTGCTAGAAAACACTTTACTCAAATTGAATGTTTAACAACGGGATGGTATAAGAGGTGAGAAGATTGGCCTCAATTTTGAAAAGACCTTGAAAAAACAGCACTTTAAACAATTGGGGGTAAATATGTGTTTAAAAATAAAACTTTATTAATTACCGGGGGTACCGGTTCCTTTGGTAACGCTGTAATGGAAAGGTTTTTAGATAGTGAGATAAAAGAAATTCGCATTTTTTCACGTGATGAGAAAAAACAAGATGATATGCGTAAATTATATAAGAATGACAAATTAAAATTTTATATTGGTGATGTAAGGGACATTGCAAGTGTCAAAAATGCAATGTATGGTGTAGATTATATTTTCCATGCAGCTGCCCTCAAACAAGTTCCTTCTTGTGAATTTTTCCCCATGGAGGCTGTAAAAACAAATGTATTAGGTACTGATAATGTATTAACTGCAGCCATAGATAATGGCGTGCAGAAAGTAATTTGTCTTTCAACAGACAAAGCAGCCTATCCGATTAATGCAATGGGGATTTCAAAAGCGATGATGGAAAAGGTAATTGTAGCAAAAGCTAAAACGGTTAATCCTGAGAAAACGTTAATATGTGGTACTCGCTACGGAAATGTGATGGCTTCACGCGGTTCTGTCATCCCATTATTTATTGAACAAATAAAAAATGGGAAAGCATTAACAATTACAGATCCTCACATGACTAGATTTTTAATGAGTCTAGAAGAAGCAGTTGAGCTAGTATTATTTGCATTTGAACACGCGGAGGCTGGGGATATTATGGTACAAAAATCACCAGCATCAACTATTGGTGACTTAGCCCAAGCTGTTAAAGAATTATTTAATGTAGATAATGAGATAAAAATTATAGGTACACGACATGGGGAAAAGCTTTACGAAACACTATTAACTCGTGAAGAGTATTTGGTTGCACATGAGTTTGAAGGGTTCTACAAGGTACCTGCTGATACTCGTGATTTAAACTATGATAAATATTTCTTCGGTGGAGATAAAAAATTATCTAGTTATGAAGAGTATAATTCCCACAATACTAATCGTTTAACGATCGAACAAGTAAAAGAAAAATTGTTGAAACTTGATTTTGTGAAAGAAGAACTGAAAGGTTGGAATACGAATGAGGATACTCGTTACGGGTTCAAAAGGATTTATAGCTAAAAATCTAATAGCAGAGTTAAAGAGTAGAGGTTATTCAGAAATTTTTGAGTTCTCACGACAAACAGATTCAACTTTACTTGATGAATATTGTGAAAAAGCAGATTTTATATACCATTTAGCAGGGGTTAATCGTCCGAAAGAAAAAGCAGAGTTCATGAAAGGAAATTTTGAATTTACATCAATATTGCTAAAAACACTTAAAAAGTACAATAATAATTGTCCCATTATGATATCTTCATCCACACAAGCGCAATTAAATAATCCTTATGGTGTGAGTAAAAAGTCAAGTGAAGATCTTTTATTTGAATATAGTAAGGAGACTAGGGCAAAAGTTCTCGTATATCGTCTTCCGAATGTTTTTGGGAAGTGGTGTAAACCAAATTACAATAGTGTAATAGCTACGTATTGTCATAATATAAGTCGCAATATACCGATTGCGATGAATGATAGTTCCATACAATTAAGTTTAGTATATATAGATGATTTAGTTACAGATTTAATCAATGCACTATATGGTTGTGAAAACCGAGTAGGAGAATTCTGTGAAATTCCGGTTATTCATAGAATTACTTTAGGAGAAATTAAAGATTTAATATATTCTTTTAAAAATAGCCGCGAAGAACATTCAATCCCTCAGATGTCAGACACTTTTACGAAAAAATTGTATAGTACGTATTTAAGCTATTTACCAAAAGACCAATTTAGCTATGATCTAAAAATGAATATTGATCAAAGAGGATCCTTTACAGAGTTCATAAAAACAGCTGATCGAGGACAGGTTTCTGTTAATATTTCAAAGCCAGGAATTACAAAAGGTAACCATTGGCATCATACAAAAAATGAAAAGTTCTTAGTTGTAAACGGGAATGGGGTTATCCGATTCAGAAATATTGATTCAGAGGAAGTAATAGAATACTTCGTTAGCGATGAAAAATTAGAAGTTGTGGATATTCCAGTAGGGTATACGCATAATATTGAAAATCTAGGTGAAACAAATATGGTCACAATAATGTGGGTGAATGAAGTATTCAATCCAGAGAAGCCGGATACTTTCTATTTGGAGGTGTAACTATAAAAAGGCTAAAAGTAATGACTGTCGTTGGGACTCGTCCAGAAATTATTCGACTATCTGCAGTCATAAATAAATTAGAGGAATCAAATGCAATTGAGCACGTACTTGTTCATACAGGGCAAAATTATGATTACGAACTTAATGAAGTTTTTTTTGATGATTTTAATTTAAAAAAACCAGATTATTTTCTTAATGCTGCTAGCGAAACAACAATTGGAACAATAGGAAATATTCTTATAACTATTGACCCTATTTTAGAAGAAATTAAACCAGATGCATTTTTAGTATTAGGGGATACGAATAGTTGCTTATGTGCATTAGCAGCTAAGAGAAGACATATTCCGATTTTCCATATGGAAGCTGGAAATCGATGCTTTGACCAACGAGTGCCGGAAGAAATAAACCGAAAAATTGTCGACCATATTTCAGACATTAACTTAACATATAGTGATATTGCCAGGGAATATTTATTAAGAGAAGGATTACCTGCTGATCGTATCATAAAAACAGGTAGTCCTATGTTTGAAGTTTTAAATTCTAGAAAAGCAGACATTGAAGACTCAGATGTGTTAGAGAGGTTAGAACTAAAAGAGGGTGAATATTTTGTCTTATCTGCCCATCGAGAAGAAAATATCAATTCAGAAACCAACTTTTTAGATTTAATGGATAGTTTAAATGCGATTGCAGAAAAATACGATATGCCGGTCATTGTTAGTACACACCCTAGAACGAAAAAGATGATTGATAAAAAAGAAATTGCATTTAACCCATTGGTGAAAATAATGAAACCTCTAGGATTTAATGATTATGTAAAGCTTCAAATGAAAGCTAAGGTAGTACTCAGTGATAGTGGGACGATAAGTGAAGAGTCTTCCATACTTGGATTTAGAGCACTAAAAATTAGACAAGCGCATGAAAGACCTGAAGCGATGGAGGAGGCTTCCGTCATGATGGTTGGGTTGAAGAAAGAGAGAGTTTTACAAGGGATAGAAATTTTAGAAATGCAAGAAGCGGAAACATTAAGATTTGTTGAAGATTACATGAGGCCTAATGTGTCTGATAAGGTGCTTAGGATTATTTTGTCATATACGGATTATGTGAATCGGGTTGTATGGAGTAACAAGTTATGAAGGTATTACAGATAAACTCAGTTTGTGGGGTAGGGAGTACTGGTAGAATTGCAACAGACATCCATCATATTTTGATTAATCAAGGACATGATAGTTTCATTGCATACGGAAGAGGATTTCCAATTAATTGTGATTCAACCATTAGAATTGGAACTAATTTTGACAATTATGCACATGTTGCCTTAACGCGGATATATGATAAGCATGGATTTGGATCAAGGAATGCTACGATAGAATTTTTAAGAAAAGTAGAAGTTCTTAATCCGGATGTAATTCATTTACATAACATTCATGGATATTATATCAATATTGAAATGTTATTTGATTATCTAAAAAAATCTAATAAGCCTGTTATTTGGACACTTCATGATTGTTGGGCTTTTACTGGACATTGTTCTCATTTTGAATCCATTAGTTGTGATAAGTGGAAAACGGGGTGTAGCAATTGTCCACAGAAAAATGTATACCCCACTAGTTTGATCGTTGATAATTCTAAAAATAATTATATGAGTAAAAAAGATATTTTCACAGGTGTTAGAGATTTAACTATAGTCACTCCATCACGATGGTTATCAGCTTTAGTACAAGAGTCTTTTTTAGGAGAATACCCTGTCGAAGTAATTCACAATGGAATAAATTTAGATGTTTTCAAACCTACAGAGAGTATGTTTAGAAAAAAACATAATTTATTTAATAAATTTCTCATATTAGGAGTGGCAAATAATTGGAATACAAAAAAAGGTTTCGCTTACTTTAAGGAGTTATCAAAGTTATTAGAGAAAGATGAAGTAATAGTATTAGTGGGTTTATCGGAGAAACAAAAAAAAGAATTACCTAAAAATATAATTGGTATAACAAGAACTAATGATATTCAAGAACTGGCTGAAATTTATTCAGCAGCAGATGTTTTTTTAAATCCAACAATGGAAGATAATTTTCCTACCACGAATATAGAAGCTTTAGCCTGTGGTACACCTGTAATTACATTTGATACAGGGGGAAGCCCAGAAATTATTAATAATAAATGTGGCATCGTAGTCGAAAAGAAAGGTATTAATAATTTAAAAAGGGCTATTGAAACAGTTTATGAGAAAAGAAAATCATCCTACTTTGATTTTTGTATACAAAGGTCGAATCAATTATATAGTAAATTTGATCGCTTTAATGATTATGTAAATATTTACAATAATATCGTGTGATTTTTGTTATCTTCTTCATGAATAGTAGGTGAACCTAGATGTATTATGGAGTCTATTTATTGGGAATTACTTTATCACTAATAAATGGTAAGAGCAAAACTTTTTTTCTGATCTTTGCAACTGTTTTAGCAGGGTTGGCCTTTTTTAGATATGGTGTAGGTCCAGATTATTTTGCCTATGAATATTTATATAACAGATTGAATGAATCACCTGTAAAAGAATTTTTGTATAGTGTTGATAGTCAAGAAATTTTATTTAGATTTTTTGGATCAGTATTAAAGAGTCTTGGCATTTCATATCAACAGTATTTATCTTTAATTGCTATTATTAACCTGTATTTTATAGGTAAAAAGTGTAAGAGATATAGTGAGAATCCAATTCTTTCTCTTCTAATATATTTTTCTTTTTATTATTTTGTTTGGACGTTTAGTGGATTAAGACAGGGGCTTACACTGGCAATAGGAATATATTATTTACTCGAATGCTTAGATAATAATAAGACTGTCAAATTGTTTATAGTCACTATTTTATTATCCTTTATTCATGCATCAGCAATTGTATTATTGCCGTTGTATTTTATTTCCAGAGTTAATTTTGCAAAAAAAACGCTCATTTATTTAGTACTAACAAGTATTTTGATTTCAACTTTACCGATAGGTCTAATAATTAACCATCTAAATTGGATACCTTTTATCAACAGAATCATACCCTACTCTACATTTAATAACAGTATTAATAATATACTTGATTTTCAAAGTATAATTAGAATTATTTTTTTAATAATTGCTTTTTTTTATTACGATGCATATTCACAAAAAAGTGAATTCTCCAAAAGGGTTATTAATATTTATATCATTAGTTATTGTTTATATTTTATTCTTAAATTTTCGGAAATTACAGCAGCAAGAATTGCTCTTTATGGGGGCATTTTAAATATCATATTACTAACTAATTTTTATTATTTATATAAAGATAAGATAAATAAATTAATCTATATGGGATGTTTAGTATTTTTGAGTGTGATTTATTTAAATAAGGAGTTAAAGACTTTAGAAGAACGAACAGGATTAGAACATGCTAATTCTTTCCTAATACCGTACACTAATATATTTCATAAAAATGAGTACAATTTTAATAATAGATATAAAAACTATTTAGAGTGAAAAATTTCAAGTTAATAATATAACTAGAAACTAGGGAATTTGAATTAAAAAGGAAGTGTTCAATAACTAAGACTTCGGGTTGAAGAGTTTACAAGCCGGCATCTCTTTGTTATGCCTTACCTATTGAATGACACATATGTGTCCGTGACACTTTGACATTTCATCGCATGCTTTAGCAGAAAGATTTTATGAATAAAGTAATAAGAAGAAAGAACAAACATAAATAAATCCTAATTTTTATATGAAGATAAGGAGTAGTTTTTATGAAAATAAGTGTGATTATTCCTGTATTCAATGTTGAAAATTATCTAAAACAATGTATTGATAGTGTCCTAGCTCAGTCTTATAAGAATTTAGAAATATTATTAATTAATGATGGTTCTACAGATAATAGTGAAATTATATGTAGAGAGTATGAAGGGGAATTTTCAAATATTACACTAATAAATAAAGAAAATAGCGGGCAATCTGATGCAAGGAATGTTGGAATTCTCAATTCCACTGGCGAGTATATTATATTTCTGGATTCTGATGACTATTGGGGAATGAATTTCTTAAAGGATTTAGTAAAGGAAATTGAAGGAAATCAGGGATTAGATTTTATATTTTTTAGGTATCAAATGTTTTATCACTTGAAAAGGGTTTTTAAAGAACCTGATATTAATATATGTAAAAAAAAGATTGATGGTATAAGTGGTAAAGAGTGTCTAGAACATATTTTTGGAAATAATAAAGAATATAATTGGTTTGCAGTTCTTTACTTGGTTAGAAGAGAGTTTGTAATTCAGAATAATCTCTTTTTTGAAATGAATAGAAATTATGAAGACATGCTGTGGACACCTCAAATTTTTTTGAAAGCTAAAAACGTTAAATATTATGATAAACCGATTTATGTTTATAGACTTGGACGAGATGGTTCTATCACAGCTTCCTTTTCTAAAAAAAGCATTAAAGACAGTATATTTATATCTTCGTTTTGGCATGAAGAATTAAGGAAATATGATATTGAAGATAATCTTAAAGCAAATTTATTAAATAATTTCAGTACGAGATATTATGTTTCGATATGGTTTTCAGGACTACTAAATAAAAATGAAAAAAAAGAAGTAGTAACGATGTTAAAAGAGCATCAGTATCTTCTAAAGTATGGAAAAGAATTCAAAAAAAAATTGACTGCTTTAATGTGCGAAATTATTGGGTTTAATGCATGTATTGCTATTTTTAAAATATTAATAAAAGTTAAACGGAAATTAAAGTGAAAAGCAATATGGTATCTTTTTTGGGAGACAGATTTTACAGTTACTTAAAAAAAAAAACGCACACTATTGAGTGTAGATACAAATATAGCAATTTCGAAAGGTAAATGCAGCAAATGAAATGGCAGTGGGGTATGTAAAGTTATTAATGCTACTTAATATACAAATAGGATTGGTAGAAAGATTTTATACTCATAGAAATATTAAGATTATAGCTTGAAAATAAAATTTCAACTCAATGCTAACATTATAAAACAATTAAAAATTATTTCCATATATGCTCTTTCAATCATAGCTATTAGAAATAGATGATTTTTCCCGTGCATATATAGAAGTGAGTAAATGGAAGTAAATAGGCAATAATGACTGCGAATTAATAATTTGATTAAGGAGAGTAGAGTAAATGGAAAGAGTTTTAGTTAGTATTCATTGTACTACTTATAATCATGAAAAATATATAGCAGATGCTATTGAAAGTTTTTTAATGCAAAAAACAATTTTCAAGTTTGAGATTCTAATACATGATGATGCATCAACGGATAGAACAGCAGATATTATAAGAGATTATGAGAAGCTATACCCTGAATTAATAAAACCAATATATCAAACAGAAAATCAACATTCAAAAGGAAGATCAATAAGTAGAATAATCCTCAAGAGAACACAAGGAAAATATATTGCGCTGTGTGAAGGAGACGATTATTGGACAGATCCATATAAATTACAGAAGCAACTGGATTATATGGAAAAACATCCCGAATGTAGTTTGTGTGTACATGGTGGTTATATAGTTAATGCCTCTGAAAAAAAGATGATATCTAAACATCGCATAAGTAAAAGAAATAAGCTTTTTACTGTTGAAGAAGTGATTATAGGTGGAGGAGCATTATTTCTAACAAATTCAATGTTCTACCCTACGAAATATGAAGAAATTAGACCTGCTTTTTTTGAGATAGCACCTGTAGGAGACTATCCTACAGCAATAAATTTATCATTACTAGGTACGGTATATTACATTGATGAGTCTATGTCAGCATACAGAACAGGTGTTAGTAACTCATGGACCGCTAGAAACGCTTCTATAAAAAAAAAAACAGAACACTATTATGAGATAGCTGCAATGTTAGATGAAATTAATCAATATACAAATGGTAAATATAAGAGTACTATAGACCATAGAAAATATCAAAACCAGGTATTTCTTTTATTAGAACAGAGAAAATTTAAAGAGGCTAAATCAGCCAAGAATAAAGAATACTATCTATCTTTGGGATATAAGCAAAGGTTTGTTATATTCCTTAATCAGTATTGTCCAACTATCTTACAGCTCATGATATTTGCAAAAAGGAGATGGAGTAAGTGGGAAATACGATGACGAAATCAATAATCATCTCATCATTATTGTGGAAACTTTTGGAACGTGGGGGGACACAAGGGGTTCAATTTATAGTTATGATAATACTAGCCCGAATGCTTCTACCCGAAGAATTCGGGTTAATTGTTTTAGTCTCAATTTTTATAACTATAGCTGGAGTAATAGCTCAAAGTGGGTTTAATACAGCACTTATTCAAAAGAAAAAAGTTGATGAAATAGATTTCTCGTCGGTCTTTTATTTAAACTTATTCGTTACAATTATACTATATGTCATACTCTATATCTCAGCACCCTATATAGCCTCATTTTTTGACCATCCTCAACTTACTCTTGTTTTAAGAATTCTATCTTTAACTTTATTTTTCAGCACTTTTAATTCAATCCAAAATGCAGTTATTGCACGAAATATGCAATTTAAAAAACTCTTTGTTAGTAGCCTGGGAGGAGTTGTAATATCTGGAATTGTCGGGATAGCGATGGCATACGCCAATTTTGGGATTTGGTCTTTAGTAGTACAGCAATTAACAAATCAATTAATTTTTACAGCCACTTTATGGTACACAGTAAAATGGAAACCTCAATTGTTCTTTTCTATAGAAAGGCTGATTAGTTTATTTTCATTTGGCTGGAAGTTACTAGCGTCTGCGTTGATTGATACTATATATTCGAATATTCGAAGCCTTTTAATTGGTAAAATGTTCAGTCCAGTGATGTTAGGTTTTTACAATAGAGGCGAACAGTTTCCTAGTATCCTTATAGGAAACATCAACGGCTCCATACAATCTGTTATTTTTCCAGCTTTATCTTCTCAACAAGATAACAAACAAAGAATAAAAGAAATGGTCCGAAGATCGATTGTAACAAGTTCATTTATTGTCTTTCCAATGATGATTGGTTTAGCTGTAATTGCAGAGCCTTTAGTTAAAATAATGCTAACGGAAAAATGGCTCCCAGCCGTTCCATTTCTACAAATTTTTTGTGCTGTTTATGCATTGTGGCCTCTCCACACAGCTAATTTACAGGCAATTAATGCTTTAGGACGTAGTGATATTTTTTTGAAACTGGAAATAATTAAAAAAATAATTGGCTTAGGTATTTTACTAATTGGTATACCTTTTGGTGTTCATGCTATGGCTATAGGTTCATTTGTAGGTGGTATTATAGCAGTGTTTCTTAATGCTTATCCTAATTTAACATTACTCAATTATAGTGTGAAGGAACAGTGGAAAGATATTATGCCATCTTTATTAATAGCGTTAACAATGGGTGCTATTGTATTTAGCGTGCAATGGCTTAGGTTATCTGAGGGTGTAACAATTTGTATGCAAATCTTGGCGGGCATAACGATATATGTTGGTTTAGCCAAAGCGTTTAGATTAGAATGTTATATTTATTTAATTTTAACGATGAAAGATATTCTAAAAAGAAATAAGAAAATCCCAACTGCAGAGGTTTATTAATAGATTTATATAAGTGTCAAAAAATTGAGCCTTCTTACGTATTTTCTGCTGTATGTTAAATCCAGTAGATTCGTTCGTTAGGGGGTTTTTATGAACCTATCTGCGAGGTGATAAGCAGAGAAATTATATTAAATTGAGATCTGTAATATTATATGAAAACTACCATGTAGTAATAAGTATATAGTTCTTTGAATACTATAATAGTAAATCTTTAGTTAAACTCTAAGGAGGTTTTAAGAGTGGATATTTTTGAAAACTATGAGTCTATAGTGCGTTCCTATTGCAGACAATATACGGATGTTTTCTATAAATCAAAGAATGAATTTATTTATTCTGAAAAAGGGAAAGAATATCTAGATTTTTTTGCTGGAGCTGGTGCATTAAATTACGGACATAATAATGAGTATATTAAAAAGTACTTGTTGGATTATATAGAAAATGATGGAATTATACATGGGCTAGACATGTATACACATTCAAAGCGAAGTTTTATTAGTGAATTTGTTGAAAATATATTAAAACCTCGAAACTTAGACTATAAAATTCAATTTTGTGGACCAACAGGAACGAATGCTGTAGAAGCAGCATTGAAATTAGCGAGGAAGGCTAAAAAAAGAAATAATATTTTTGCCTTTATGGGTGGTTTTCATGGTATGTCATTAGGAAGTTTAGCTACAACAAGTAATCTTTCTTCTAGAGAAGGTGCTGGGCTGCCACTTTCTAATGTAACTTTCATGCCTTTTCCTAATGGGACGTTAAATTTAGATACGCTAGATTATATTGAAACGATTTTGGAAGATGATCACTCTGGAATCGAAAAACCTGCAGCAATTATTCTTGAAACAATACAAGCAGAAGGGGGCATAAATGTTGCTTCAAATGAATGGCTACAGGGTCTAGCGAGTATATGTAAAAAACACGATATTTTGTTAATATGTGATGATATTCAAGTAGGGTGTGGAAGAACAGGTGATTTCTTCTCGTTCGAAAGGGCTGATATTGTTCCTGATATTGTTATATTGTCTAAATCTATAAGTGGTTATGGCTTACCAATGTCATTATTACTTATGAAACCGGAACATGATATTTGGAAACCAGGTGAACATAATGGGACTTTTAGAGGGAATCAACTAGCATTTGTAGCTTCAGTAGCATCAATAAGATTGCGTGAAAAGTTAGATTTAGATAATAGTGTACGTAGTAAAGCAAATTATATTAAAGGGTTTTTAGAAACTCGAGTTTGTACAATAGATTCAAGGATTGAAATAAGAGGAATAGGTATGATTTGGGGCATTGATTTAATTAAGATAGATGATTCTGGCCTTTATACTAAGATTATAAAGGAATGTTTCAATAGGGGATTAATAATTGAAAAGGCAGGAAGAAATGGTTCAGTTATAAAGCTCCTACCACCTCTAACTATTACAGAAGAAAACCTTCGAGCTGGTTTAGAAACTTTAGAAGGAGTATTACTAGATATTTTATCTTATAAGCCAAAATTACAAGAAAATTCATTCGTTTAATTAATCTAAATGGTCTTTTAAAAGTCAAAATGCGATATGAATTGACTTAGCGCCTTCAAACACTTAAAAACATCTATTTTCAGTTACTTAAGGGATAAATTCAAATGACCGTAAATACTTAATTTTTCTCTTGTATTCGCTCTACTAAGTCATCTTTTATAATAACCATTACCGATAGCTATATTTGTTAAGCAAAAAAATGAATCACTGTAACAAGCATAGAACGCGTTTTCCGTGCTTATGTAAATATGAAATGAAATCTAACTAAGAGGTATAAAAAGATGAAAAAACTATTAATGCTTGGTGGTTCATCTTCTCAAGTTATCGCAATAAAGAAAGCGAAAGAGATGGGGTATTATGTTGTAACCACTGACTATTTAGAGAATAATCCTGGACATCAATTTTCTAACGAGTACCATAATGTTAGTACAACAGACAAAGAAGCAATTTTAAAATTGGCAAAGTCATTACACATTGATGGTGTTGTTTGTTATATCTCAGATCCTGGAATCCCAACGGCTGCCTATGTTTCTGAGGAATTAAAGTTATCTTCTTTTCCTTATAAATCAGTAGAAATATTATCTAATAAAGATATGTTCAGATCCTTTTTGAAGGAAAATAATTTTAATGTACCACAAGCAAAAGGATACGCCACACTAGATGAAGCTAAAGTAGATTTTCATACTTTTACAATGCCGGTAATGATTAAACCGATTGATTCATCGGAAAGTAGGGGTGTATCAAAAATTGGCTCAATAGAACTCTTGCCGGAAAAAGTGAAGGATGCTTTATCTTATTCAAGAGCAAAACGTTTTATTATCGAGGAATATGTTGAAAGACAGGGGTATCAAATTGGTGGGGAATGTTTTTTTGTAAATGGGAAGCTTTCATTTTCTAAACTAGTTAATAACCATTTTGAAAAGAAATCTTTTAATCCATTTCTACCAACAGGTGAGAGCTGGCCGTGTAATCTACCTACACAATTACAAGAAAAAATCCATTCCGAAATTCAAAGGTTAATGAATTTATTAAATATGAAAACGGGTCCATTAATTTTTGAGGTTCAAGTTGATTATAAAGAAAATGTGTATATATTAGATATCGGTGCTCGAAATAGTGGTGATCTAACCCAAGTTATAGAACATGTAGAAGGTATTGATTTAATTGGGTATACAATTAAGGCTGCATTAGATGAAGATTGTAGCGATTTAAAAATGGTTGAACCAAGTGGATACTGGGCTATTTACACACTAATTAGTCAGAAAGCTGGTTTATTTAAAGGAATTGAAATAGAGAAGAATTTTCAAAGAAATTATCTGGTTAAATATATGGAATTTTCAAGCTCGTCTGGAACCGCGGTAAAAATAAACGAAAGTCTAGGAACAATTTTGCTGCGTTTTTCATCAATGGCTGAAATGCTAGAAAAGATGGATAATATGGCGAATTGGGTAAAAATAAATATAGTTGAAGAAAATATCGATAGTAAAGTATCAAATGCTTGCCTCTTATCACTCCAAAATAATAAATGAGGTGTACAGATGAAAAAGTTATTAATGCTTGGTGGCGCACAAACTCAAGTTCCAGCAATTAAAGCAGCAAAAGAAATGGGCCTTTATGTTATAATTACCGACTATTTAGAAGATAATCCGGGTCAACAATTTGCTGATGAGTCTTACAATATCAGTACAACCGATAAAAAAGGGGTACTAGCTTTAGCAAAGTCATTAGAAATAGACGGTATTGTTTCTTATGCGTCAGAACATGCGGCCCCGATAGCAGCTTATGTTGCTGAAAATTTAGGTCTTCCATCAAGTCCCTATAAATCAGTAGAGATTTTAACAATGAAGGATCTATTTAAAACGTTTCTTCGAGAAAATAATTTTAATGTGCCTAAAGCTAAAGGATATCACTCTCTTGAAGAAGCTAAAGCGGACTTTTATAACTTTAAAATGCCAGTAATGATCAAACCAGTTGATTCATGTGGTAGTAGAGGGGTCTCAAAAATTGACTCAATCGAGCTTCTACAGGAAAAAGTCGAGGATGCATTACGTTTTTCAAAAAATAAACGTTTTATTATTGAAGAATATATTGAAAAATGTGGCTATCAAGTTGGCGGTGACGGCTTTTCTGTAAACGGTAAACTTGTTTTCCGATGTTTCTCGAATGAACACTTTTCTCCTACTTCTAGTAATCCTTTTGTGCCAGTTGGATCCAGTTTTCCAAGCAATTTGCCTGAGTATATACAGGATAAAATCCATAATGAAATTCAAAGAGTGTTAGATTTGTTAAATATGCAAACAGGTGCTTATAATTTCGATATTTTGGTTGATAGTGAAGAAGATGTATACCTATTAGAGATAGCCGCACGAAATGGGGGGGACTGGATACCTCAAGTAACAAAATATGCAACGGATATTGATATGGTTGAATATACAATCAAGGGAGCGCTTGGTGAAGATTGTAGTGATTTAATATGCATTAAGCCAAAAGGGTTTTGGTCTAGTTATGCTGTGAATAGTTTGAATAGTGGGATATTTAAGGGGGTAGAAATCCATAAAGAATTAAAAGAGAATAATCTAATTGAGCATGAAATAACAGCAAAAAATGGAGATTCCGTTTTTGCTTTTACGGGGTCGCATTTGAAGATAGGAACGTTGTTGGTTAAGTATTCTTCGATGGAAGAAATGTTAGAGAAGATGGATAACATGACCAACTGGATTCAAGTAATTGTGGAAGATTCTTTAATAAAGAATATTTAAGGCTTTAAATATAAAGGTAATCAATTCATTTCAATATAACGTACAATTACAATGAAATAAAGTATTTGTCACAAAGTGAAAGAAACAATAAATGCTTAGCGCGGCACATCCTTTGATTCCTGCAAGTAAGGCAACAAGGGGAATTGGGAAATTATGTAATTATTTGTGGCTACACCCGTAACAATTACAAAGGAAAATCTTTGAATAGGCTTAGAAACTTTAGGGGAAGTGTAAAGGGGGCTTTTATTTTTAGTCATTGTTTACAGAAAATTCATTCATTTAATCATTCTAAATTATTACTTCCGAAATAATAAGTGAGGTATAAAAAATGAAAAAATTATTAATGCTTGGTGGGTCCCATTCTCAAGTTCCAGTTATTAAAGCAGCAAGAGAAATGGGGCACTACGTAATAACCTGTGACTATTTAGAAAATAATCCGGGTCATCAATATGCCCATGAATATTACAATGTGAGTACGACTGATAAAGAAGCTGTCTTATCCCTAGCTAGATCATTAAAAATAGATGGGATAGTATGTTATGCTTCGGATCCCGCAGCACCAACAGCAGCTTATGTTGCCGAAAAGTTAGGATTGCCTTCCAATCCATATCAATCAGTGGAGATACTGTCTAATAAGGATAAGTTTAGGGAGTTTTTGAAGGGAAATAACTTTAATGTACCTCGAGCGAAAGGATATTACACATTTCAAGAAGCTAAAGCTGAATTTCATAGCTTTAAAATGCCTGTGATGGTAAAACCGGTTGATTCATCAGGCAGTAAGGGAGTATCAAAAATTGATTCAATAGACCGTCTTCAAGAAAAAGTAGAAGATGCTTTAAGTTTTTCAAGAGTTAAACGTTTTATTATTGAAGAGTATATAGAAAACTATGGTTATCATATTGGGGGAGATGGATTTTCGGTAGATGGTAGACTTGTATTTTGGTGTTTTGCCAATGAACACTTCCCAGTATCACGTATAAATCCATTCGTCCCAGTAAGTGCTAGTTGGCCATGTGCTATGCCAGAGCGTGTTCAAGATAAAATTAAACATGAAATCCAAAGAGCATTGAATTTATTAAATATGAAAACAGGTGCTTACAATTTTGATATAAGAATTGATGATAAAGAAGATATTTATCTTATTGAGATTGGTGCAAGAAATGGTGGGGACTTGTATCCGCAGGTAATAAACTATGCAACGGGTATTGATATGGTTAAATATACGATTAAGGCCGCATTGGGAGAGAACTGTAGTGACTTAACTATGGTTGAACCTAAAGGATACTGGGCAGTTTATTTGCTGAATAGTCAGGAAAAAGGGGTATTTAAAGGTGTTGATTTTCATGAAGAAATTCAAAAAAATATTGTAGAATGTGAATTACTAGTAAGGCAGGGAGAGAATGTTTCGGCACTAACAGGAGCCCATGAAAAGGTGGGAATAATGATTTTGCAGTTCTCCTCAATGAATGAAATGTTAGATAAATTGGATGAAATGACAAAATGGGTGAAGGTAAATATTGAGAATTCGCTAGTGGAAAATAACTGAGGCTAAAGGGTGACAAAATGAAACCAATACAAGTAACGCAATCATCTATGCCAAAGTTAGAGGAGTTTTCTGAGGAGATTAGGGATTTATGGGATAGTCAATGGTTAACTAATATGGGTGTAAAGCATAATCAATTAGAATTAAAATTAAAACAATATTTTAAAACGCCTCATGTTACGCTATTTTCTAATGGGCATTTAGCCTTGGAATACGCAATTTCTGCATTGAATTTAACTGGTGAGGTGATTACTACTCCCTTTACATTTGCATCCACAACACATGCAATTGTAAGGAATGGTTTAACCCCAATCTTCTGTGACATTAATCCGGATGATTACACTATACAAACGGATATGCTTGAGAATTTAATAACACATAAAACATCGGCCATTATACCGGTTCATGTATATGGGAATGTTTGTAATATAGCTGAGATTGATAGAATAGCAAAAAAGTATAATCTTAAGATAATATACGATGCTGCTCATGCTTTTGGTGTCACTGTAGATGGTAAAAGTGTAGCAAGCTTTGGTGATGTTTCCATGTTCAGTTTTCATGCAACAAAAGTGTTTAATACGATTGAAGGTGGAGCATTAGCATTCAATGATCCTAGTTTGGAAAATATATTGAATGCGTATAAGAACTTTGGTATTACTGGACAAGAAACCGTAGAGTATGTTGGTGGAAATGCTAAGATGAATGAATTTCAAGCGGCTATGGGTCTATGTAATCTCCGAAATGTAGATCAGGAGATTGCTAAGAGAAAGGCAGTATTTGAGCGATATATGGAAAACCTTCTTGATTTTAAAGGGATTAAAATATCACAGGTTCAGAATGGCGTGAAAAGTAATTACGCATATTTTCCTGTTGTATTTGATGGGTTTCAACTTTCCCGTGATGAAGTTCATGCTGCATTAAAGAGTGAAAATATATTCACACGAAAGTATTTTTACCCTTTAACAAATAGTTTGGAATGCTATCAAGGAAGGTTTTCATCTGAGGAAACACCTATTGCCAAATATATAGCAGAAAGAGTGTTAACACTTCCACTTTACGCAGATTTACAGCTAGAAGAAATTGATAGAATTTGCGAAATTATTAAAGTGAAATCAACTAATTTTAATTAAATTTTTCGTAAGAACATTATAGGATGAAAGTAGAACTTATACATCCTTTTTTATTATTAGGATTTTGCAATAGTTTGATATTTAACTTATTTCAGCAGAAGTCCCTTACTTACATAAGTGGGGGATGAATACCAAGCATGACCTTTATTCTTTGGGGGCTCAAACTCCCGCTGAATAGAGGAACTCAGGTTAAGCTGGAGGAGCAAAGGCTAAAACCGTCACGTCCTGTGATAAAGCCTTTGTGATCAACGTCGTGTTGACCCGCGTCGTGCGGCAACGCCTGAGTGACCAACATCGTGTTGGTCCAAAGCCCCCGGCGGATGTCACGGATTTTTAGCGGAGGCCTGCGTGATTCAGGTCAGTTAGCCGTTGTCGCATAGACGCGACGAACTTAGGCTAACATCCTTAACGAGCTAGCTCGAAAAAAATCTGGATGTAATTATGCCGAGGCGTAATTGATTGAAATTGGATAGTTTTTTTCAAAAAGAGGTGAATATTAGATGAAAGGCATTCTTTTAGCAGGAGGTTCAGGTACTCGACTTTATCCTTTGACGAAATCTATGTCTAAACAAATGTTACCGATTTACGATAAGCCGATGATTTATTATCCACTTTCTATTTTAATGCTAGCTGGAATAAAAGAGATTTTAATTATATCTACGCCAAGGGATATTGAAGACTTCCGAGAACTACTGGGAGATGGGGCCAATCTCGGAATGCACTTTGAGTATTCGGTTCAGGAATGTCCTAACGGGTTAGCCGAAGCATTTATTATTGGAGAAAAGTTTATTGGAGAATCCTCCGTGGCGCTAATTTTGGGGGATAATATTTTCTACGGTTCATATTTAAGTAATCTATTGTTGAAGGGTGCGTCCTTGACGAAAGGAAGTATTATTTTTGGCTGCTATGTTAAAGACCCACGTGCATATGGCGTAGTGGAAGTTGATGAAGAGAAGGAAGTTATCTCAATAGAAGAAAAGCCTGAAAACCCCAAATCTTCATACGCAGTTCCGGGATTATATTTTTTTGATAATAAAGTAGTTGATATTGCAAAAAATGTAAAACCTTCAGCGCGGGGTGAAGTGGAGATTACTTCTATTATAGATGAATACCTTCAAAGAGGTGAACTAAAAGTAGAACTGACGGGTAGGGGATTGGCATGGTTAGATACGGGAACGCATGAGTCATTACTCGAGGCTTCGAATTTTGTAGAGGCTATACAAAAAAGGCAGGGGCTATATATTGCTTGTATTGAAGAAATAGCATTTAGAAGAGGATATATAACAAAGAAACAGTTATTAGATCTTGCCGAGCCTCTTATGAAGACGGAATACGGTAAATATTTGGTGGAAGTTTCACATTCATTAAACAACTCTCATGTGACAATGTAGAGTTGTTTTATTTCAGTTGAACAAGTTTGAAAGAGGTGGGACGGATGAAAGAGAAAAAAATTCTCGTTACTGGTGGAGCTGGCTTCATCGGAGGAAATTTTGTTCAATACATGGTTGAAAAATACCCTGAATATGATGTTTTTAACTTAGATAATTTAACGTATGCCGGTGATTTAACAAAACATAGCCTGATTGAAATGAAGAATAACTACAACTTTATAAAGGCTGATATTGTAGATGATAGGTTGATAATGTCTATTTTTGAAAAAGAAAAATTCAATTATGTCGTTCATTTTGCTGCAGAAAGTCATGTGGACCGTTCCATTACAAATCCCGGTATTTTTGTACAAACAAATGTTATAGGTACTCAAGTCTTATTGGAGGCAGCAAAGCGAGTAGGTATTACAAAATTTGTTCATATATCAACAGATGAAGTTTACGGGGAGTTAGATTTTGACCCGACGACCTTTTTTATAGAAGAAACACCATTAAAACCAAATAGCCCATATAGCGCTAGTAAAGCATCTTCAGATTTACTAGTTAGAGCGTATCACGAAACATATGGTTTACCCATTAATATTACGCGTTGTTCGAATAACTACGGTCCATTCCATTTTCCAGAAAAATTAATTCCTTTAACCATTTCTCGCGTATTAACTGATGAAAAGGTTCCTGTATATGGGGAAGGGCAAAATATCCGAGATTGGTTACATGTATTTGATCATTGCGCGGCAATTGATTTAGTTTTGCATAAAGGTGTGAATGGAGAGATTTATAATATAGGTGGTCATAATGAACGTACTAATTTAGAAGTGGTGAGAACAATTATTCAAGCGTTAGGAAAATCAGAAGAATTAATTGAGTTTGTCGAAGATCGTTTAGGACATGATAAGCGTTATGCCATTGATTCAGCGAAGTTAAAACAATTAGGCTGGAAACCCTCCTATACATTTGAAACAGGAATTATTCAAACAGTTCAATGGTATGTTGAGAACGAGGTATGGTGGAAGCAAATTATTAATGGTCAATATCTGACATATTTCAACAAGCAATATTCGTTGTGAATCACCAAAATCGTCTGAGTCCTAAATGAAATAGGCTTCAGACTTTTTGCATGTATCACAACGAGTTTTATTAGTGAGAAGTAATTATGGAGAGAATTGACGCATATAATAGAGAAGCTCATAATGCGATTAACGCTTACTTCATTAACTTACAAACTTATTAAAATATCCATTAAAGGTACGAGGGGGCATATAATTGGAAGAAAGAATCAGTCTACTAGAAATAGCAAAAATAATAAAAAAACGATTAGTGCTTATCGTTATCTTAACTGTTATTAGTGTTGGAATTGCTGCAGGAATAAGCTTTTATGTATTAACCCCAATTTACGAGGCGCAAACACAAATTTTGGTCAATCAGAAAAGCAACAGTGAGGAAGCATATTCTTGGTCGCAAATGGAAACAGATTTACAATTAATCAATACTTATAATGTTATCATTACAAGCCCTGTTATTTTAAACAAGGTGATTGAGAAACAAGGAATAAATATATTACCAGAAACATTAAAAGAGCAAATTACCTTAACGAATGAAAGTAACTCAAAAGTTATAAATATAATAGTAGAGGATTCTAGTTCTCAGCAAGCTGTCGAAATTTCAAATACGGTAGCAGAAGTATTTAAAGAGGAAATTCCAAAATTGATGAATGTTGATAATATAAATATTCTATCTGTCGCTAAATTAAGCGAAAATCCTACCCCAGTAAAACCAAATAAGATGCGTAATATAGCCATTGCGGCAGTTATTGGTTTAATGTTAGGTATTGGATTAGCATTTCTATTCGAATTTTTGGATACAACGATTAAGAATGAGAAAGACATTGAGGATATTGTTGGCTTACCAGTTATGGGGGTAGTCGGGTTAATTGCAAAAGAAAAAAAGAGCCTTTTATTACGTAGAGTAAGGAGGAACTAAATTGTTTGGGCTGAAAAGTAGAAAAATGAAAAAAAAACTAAAACTTGCAAAGATGGCTCGAAAACTTGTAACCGTTTCAGATTCAAAATCGATAATATCAGAGCAATTTCGTACGATCCGCACAAACATCGCATTTTCTATGCCGGACCAAGAGTTAAAAACGGTTTTAGTTACTTCTTCAACACCTGGGGAAGGGAAGTCTACAATTGCAGCGAATTTAGGAGTTGTTTTTGCTCAGGAAGGTAAAAGAGTGTTAATTATTGATGGAGATTTGCGGAAACCGACATTGCATCAGACATTTAAAACGTTTAACAAATTAGGTCTGTCTAATGTTTTAGCAAAAAAAGCTGCATTTTACGAAGCGATACAAGAGACATCTATAGAGGGACTGAATGTAATGACGAGTGGTCCCATTCCGCCAAACCCAGCGGAATTGCTTTCTTCAAAAGCTTTGGACATATTGATACAAGATGTAAAGAAGGATTATGAAATGATTATATTTGATGCACCGCCATTGTTAGTCGTGTCAGATGCACAAATATTGTCGAATAAATGTGATGGCACGCTTCTAATTGCCAATACAGGTGTTGTCGAAAAAGAGGTTGTTGTGAAAGCAACAGCAATCTTGGCTACTTCTCAAGCAAATGTTTTGGGCGTTGTATTAAATAACTATGTATTTCCTAGTCATAAACATTATTATGACTATTACAGTTATGATGAATAAAATTAGTTTGTTCGATTTTTTTTTATGAAATTAATCTGTAATATGATGTGCACACCATATAATTTCATCAAAAGTTTTAGAACTGCAACTTTCGAAGTCTATTTCTTTTTCTACGCACATACAATAGGCTACGGACAATAAATACAAGTGTCCTAACATAAAAGAGGAACCATATGAGGAGGAATAGCTGTGGATTCATTAAAAGTATCATCACGTTCTAATCCAAATTCAGTTGCAGGTGCACTGGTAGCGGTCATTCGAGAACAAGGGTATGCGGAAATGCAAGCAGTCGGTGCAGGTGCACTCAATCAAGCAGTGAAAGCAGTAGCCATAGCAAGAGGATTTGTTGCACCGAGTGGCACGGATTTAATTTGTGCACCGGCATTTGCAGATATTACAATAGCAGGTGAAGATCGAACTGCACTTAAGCTTCTCGTTGAAAAACGAAACCGATAATCTAAACATGTTGTCCATGCGTTGGACCATCTGTTTAAGTGGATAATAAAGTTTAACCATATTTACGAGTAAAGGATAAGCACTTTAATAACGTTAATTTTTAGAATATTCGCATTATAATTGCAGTATTAAAAACTGGATAATTACGGTTTACATCTTAGTAATAAACTAATTTAAAATAGGGGGAAATAACTGTGGATTCATTAAAAGTATCATCTCGTTCTAATCCAAATTCGGTTGCAGGTGCACTGGTAGCGGTAATTAGGGAACAGGGCTATGCAGAAATGCAGGCAGTTGGAGCTGGGGCTTTAAATCAAGCAATTAAAGCGGTAGCGATTGCACGGGGCTTCGTTGCACCGAGCGGAACGGATTTAATATGTGCACCAGCATTTGCGGACATTACGATTGGCGGGGAAGATCGTACCGCACTCAAACTACTTGTTGAAAAAAGAAGTCGTCAAGTCAACATTAGCTGATTAAAAACAACACTTATGAAAAAGGGATATTTATTCCTTAGCATAAGTGTTTTTTCATGGAGAAAAACAGAAATTTTATATCACTTAGTAAGGGAAGTAACGTTTTCCTTCAAATAAATAAACGCCTAAAAAGGAACTATAATAAGGTGATTTCGTTTCCATTCATATGCGTTCATTTCAAGCATTGTTTCTTGCATCAGGATTTTTTTCATTCAACTTAAAAATACGGCAAAATTTTTCCGTCAAAGGTCTGATTTTTTGGCTCAATATGACATTTGCAATAGTACACGTAGTCACTTCATGTTAAACTAATGTAGGAAAAATAACTCTATTTAGCCGCTTTATTTTGCATCAAAGCAAAATAAAGCTTAAATTAAGGCTATTTTCATTACACTAAAAAACAATCTTAAGGAGATGTTGATATGTTACATCAGCTTTCATGGAAAGTCGGTGGGCAACAAGGTGAAGGGATCGAGAGTACTGGTGAAATTTTCTCGATGGCAATGAATCGTTTAGGTTATTATCTATACGGATATCGTCATTTCTCTTCTCGCATTAAAGGTGGCCATACGAATAATAAAATTACGGTTCGTCCAACAGAAGTACGCTCGATTGCGGACGATTTAAATATTTTAGTTGCATTTGATCAAGAAACAATTGACGTAAACTATAAAGAATTAACAGCAGCAAGTATTATTTTAGCGGATGCGAAATTCGATCCAAAAAATCCAGAAGACTGTGTGGCACCATTATTTGCTGTACCATTTACAGATATTGCAGCAGATCTTGGTACGTCATTAATGAAAAACATGGTCGCGATTGGCGCAACTGCAGCATTATTAAATTTGGAAGAATCTGTTTTCCAAAGCGTTGTAGACGAGATTTTTGGTCGTAAAGGTGAAGAAGTTGTAGCGAAGAATATTGAAGCAATTCAGCGCGGTAGAGAAGCGATTGCCATCCAAATTGGTGAGCGCGTAGGTGAATGGCAACTAGCTCCAGCTGACGGTAAACGCCGTATGTTCATGATTGGGAATGATGCAGCCGCACTAGGTGCATTAGCAGCAGGCTCTCGCTTTATGGCAGCTTACCCGATTACACCAGCTTCTGAAATTATGGAATATATGATCAAAAAGTTACCGCTTGTTGGTGGAGCTGTTATTCAAACAGAGGATGAAATCGCGGCAGCAACAATGGCTATTGGTGCAAACTATGGTGGGGTACGTGCTTTCACAGCGTCAGCCGGCCCAGGTCTTTCACTGATGATGGAGGCAATTGGTCTTTCAGGTATGACCGAGCAGCCACTTGTTATTTTTGATACACAACGTGGTGGTCCATCAACAGGTCTTCCTACGAAGCAAGAGCAATCGGATTTAATGGCGATGCTGTACGGCACACATGGTGAAATTCCGAAAGTCGTTATTGCGCCTTCAACGATGGAAGAAGCATTCTATGATACGATCCAAGCATTTAATATTGCGGAGGAATTACAGCTTCCGGTAATCGTAATGACGGATTTACAGCTTTCATTAGGGAAGCAAACTGTTGATCCATTTGATTACAGTAAAATTGAAATTCGACGTGGTAAAATTGTGACAGAAGTAGAAGACACTGAAACAAAGGACTACTTCAAGCGTTATGAAAATGCAGAAGATGGCGTTTCACCGCGTATATTACCTGGTACAAAAGGTGGGATTCACCACGTAACTGGTGTCGAGCATGATGAAACAGGAAAGCCTTCTGAAGCGACAGGCAACCGTCGCACACAAATGGATAAACGTATGCGTAAGCTTGCCGCATTAAAATTCAATAATCCGATTTATGCCAATACACCTCATGAAGATGCGGACGTGTTATTAGTTGGGTTTAACTCAACACGTGGTGCGCTTGAGGAAGTGCAAGAAGCATTAAATGCAGAAGGAATTAAAGCGAATCACGCGCATGTGAAGCTAATTCATCCATTCCCATCTGATGAAATGGCTGCACTTGTTGAGAAAGCTAAAAAAGTTATTGTTGTTGAAAATAACGCAACAGGCCAATTAGCGAATATTATGAAGATGAATATTGGTGGTCATGCGAAGATAAAGAACGTCTTAAAGTATGATGGTACGCCATTCTTACCACGTGAATTAACAAACTTAGTGAAGGAGGAAATTTAATTATGGCAACATTTAAAGATTTCCGGAATTCAGTAAAACCAAACTGGTGCCCAGGATGTGGTGACTTTTCTGTACAAGCGGCGATTCAGCGTGCAGCAGCAAATGTTGGCTATGAACCGAATGAATTAGCTGTCATTTCTGGTATCGGATGTTCGGGACGTATTTCGGGCTATATTAACTCATATGGCTTCCACGGAATTCATGGTCGTGCATTACCGATCGCACAAGGCTTAAAAATGGCCAATAAAGATTTAAAAGTCATTGCTTCTGGTGGTGACGGTGATGGTTTTGCCATCGGTATGGGGCACACAATCCATGCGATTCGTCGTAATATTGATATTACGTATATTGTTATGGACAACCAAATTTACGGTTTAACAAAAGGGCAAACATCTCCACGTTCAGCTGCTGGTTTCATTACGAAATCAACACCAGGCGGAGCAATTGAGCCATCAATAAAACCGTTAGAAGTTGCTTTAACGAGTGGTGCGACATTTGTTGCACAAAGCTTCTCAACAGATATTAAAGAATTAACAGCAATCATCGAAGCGGGCTTAAATCATAAAGGTTTCTCATTCATCAACGTATTTTCACCATGTGTAACATACAATAAGGTGAATACGTATGAGTGGTTCAAAGAAAACTTGACGAAGCTTTCTGATGTTGAAGGCTATGACCATACAAATCGTGAAATGGCGATGCAAACGGTTATGAAAAATGAAGGCTTAGTAACGGGAATTATTTATCATGATCAACAAACGACGTCGTATCAAGATAAAATTAAAGGTTATTCAGAGCTACCATTAACGGATATTGATATTCGCTTAACAGAAGAGCAATTTACCCAATTTACAAAAGAATTTATGTAATGTATTTTGAATAAGTAAGAAAAATCACCATTTTGATCTACTGGAAATGGTGGTTTTTTCTGTTTATTTAACTTTAACTAAAGAATCCCTGTTTCGCAGTTCCCGCTGGAATCGCCTCCACTTCATTACAATCAACTCCCTTTGTTTAAAATTCTACCAACATGATTTTAATCATTTTCTGATTTTTAAATCATATAATGAAATACTAGTTCAACACTAAAATCTGTTCTTCTAATATAGTCGAGCTTGCAACACATGCTGTCTGCCCCCTCTTTTGTAGCAAGTTATTGTCACTTGAAATGATCGGTCGATCATGGCACGAGCAGGTGTAATTCTTAAGTTTAATTTTTCTATTTACAAAATTTTAACAAATATCACCAATCGCATTAACAGTATTTTCTTATACTAAAATGAAAATTACGTATAAATGGGGTATTGTGAAATGCGCTTTCGAAACTTTATAAAAATTAAAGACCGCTTGGTCGTGTTAATGATTGTTTGTATCGTATCTAATGTAATTTTAGCGGTATTTAGCATGGATTATTTAAGAAAAATGGACCAAGAAACAAAATCCATGTACGAGCAGAAGTTATTACTCGTTGATTTGACCTATCAGATGAAGGAACAGCTTGAAAAAACAGGGATCATACCGAACGAGCAATTGCAGCAATTTAAAACAAACACCTTTGATACGAAAATGGAATATTACTTGAATGAATTAAATAAAAATGCATCCAATTCATTATTAGTGGAAATCAATCAATACATCATTTCGCGTGCTTCGAGTCAGCTAATTGCACATGAAAAAGATATTGCGTTCGGCTATCAATTAATACTTTCCATCTCAATCGTGTTGATATTGCTTATTATAATTGTTGGTATTTTGGCAACACGTGCGATCAATAAGCCAACCCGTCAATTAAGAGAGTTGTTTCGGTTAGCGCAGCAAGGAGATTTTACGAACTATGCTACACATGGTGCTAATGATGAACTGGGAGAAACAACGAAATATTATAATTTAATGGTGGATGATATTAAGGAGTTATTAAAAACGGTACGTAAAAATGCCGGATCTGCCACAAAAGCAAATGAGGAACTTGAAAATAATTCCGAGCAAATTACGAAAGTAGCTGTGCAAATTGCAATGAATGCCGAATCAATGGCTAATTCCTTGCAGTATTCTACAATACAGTTGTCCGAAAATGCTGCATCTGTTCAACAAGTGGCATCGGGTATTGATGAAATGTCGAATCGAATGCAGCATATTGAACATTATGTTCGTGAAACAATTTCCACTGCGGTTGAAGGCGAAGGAATGGTACAAAAAAATATTATGCAAATGCAAGAACTAGAACAGGCGATGAAAAAGGCAAGCGCTATAATTTATACGTTAAATGAGCAATCCATACATATTACTAAAGCGGTAGAAATGATTCACGCTGTTGCCGATCAAACGAATTTATTAGCGTTGAATGCATCGATTGAAGCGGCACGGGCAGGTGAGCATGGTCGAGGCTTTGCTGTTGTCGCACATGAGGTGAAAAAATTAGCGAATCAATCAAAAGAGTTTACGAAAGCAATTGCATTCATTGTATCTGAAATTCAGCAGGAAGCGTATGAGGCAACGCGTAGTATGGACGAGGCAATGATGACGGTCGATTGTGGCGTTATTACAACTGAGAAAAGTGCGACTAAATTCCGTGAAATTACACATCAAGTTCAACAAATTGGCCCCCAAATGGAGCAAGTTTCACAAATTATGAATGAAATTGCAAATCATACCCAAGCTGTTGCGCAAAATTCGATGGAGTTAAGCAATCGTTCAGAAGAAAATTTAGCTTCTATGCAATATGTTAAACAACAAATTGCAACGCAAAAGCTTGCAACAAGTGAT
The DNA here is from genome assembly GCF_002736105.1 of Solibacillus sp. R5-41. NCBI lineage: Bacteria > Bacillati > Bacillota > Bacilli > Caryophanales > Caryophanaceae > Solibacillus > Solibacillus sp. R5-41. The sequence goes on from NZ_CP024123.1 coordinate 1,083,406, forward strand.
ATTCATAATGAAATTCGTCACATTGCCAAAAATATGCGCACGTTAACACATGCAATTGGTAGGTTTAATATTTAACTTGCTGAAGCAAGTTAAAGTCTCCGGCGGATGTCACGGAATTGAAAAGGAATTCTCTTTATGATTTAGCCTAAGTTCGCCGCATTCATGCGACAACGGCTAACTGACCTGCATCGTGAAGGCCTAAGCACAGAGCCGATTCCGGACGCAATAATACCGAGGCGTAATTGATATAATAACCCAATAATCTAATGTACCTATTACAATTGTCAGAATAATAATAAATTTTGTACTTTTAATAAAATATTGATTGTAGTAAACTAGAGATATTGAATTAAATCATGCATAATTGTTTGCTAATAACGCTGTTTGTCATGGCATTAATTATGTATGTATTTTTTCGTTACTAGATAGAGAGAGATTACTAGTAAAATTAGGTTTTACAGCTGAATGTAAGCGATTGCGTAGATTTATCATGTACTACAACAAAACATCAGTTAGGGGATGAATTTTATGAACAGTCAATTTCAAATTAATGTACCGGAGTGGTTTGTGCTTGATGAATTACATATTCTAGAAACAATAATCAGTCCAACATCAAATAACATGGGGATAATTGTAGCATCGGAAAATTTTGATGCAAAGAAGCGATGTTATCCAACTGTTCGTCTATATATGATTCACTTAGTTGACGATCAATATGAATTAACGAAAGAGCTAGATGCATTTCAATTTCGGTCGGTAGAAGAGGCAAAGCAGTTTGCAACGAAATTACCTAACTTAAATGCGATGGATTTTATTATGATGTTAAATAAAGAAGAACCTGCTTTTTCTATGTAAACGATTTTCCGTACTCTTAATTGGGTGCGTTTTTTTATTTTCAACAATCAAATTAATTTAAAACGTTTTCTACTATTAATATGACTAGCCTTTACAATTGTATTTTGTTAAAGAAACGCTACAATAAAGTATGAAATTGAATTTACTAAAGGAAGTGATTGAATGGCTAGAGGTGTATATATTCACATTCCTTTTTGTCATCAAATTTGTAATTATTGTGACTTTAACAAAGTGTTTTTTAAAAATCAGCCAGTGGATGAATATATAGAAGCGCTTGGACAAGAGATGGAAATGACAGTGGTAGCTAATCCAGATGCTTTTTCAAATGTAGAAACAATCTTTTTAGGTGGTGGCACCCCAACCGCGCTTTCTGCTGCTCAAATTCGTCGTCTCACACAATTAATTGTGAAACATATTCCGATGTCAAACGTAAAAGAGTTTAGTAGTGAAGCAAACCCAGATGAGCTCACTGAGGATAAATTACAGGCCCTCTATGATGGAGGGGTCAATCGGTTAAGTATGGGCGTTCAGTCATTTGACCAATCATTGCTGAAAAAAATTGGACGCACACATACCAATGACCATGTTTATGAAACGGTTGAAAAGGCGAAGCGAGTTGGATTTAGAAATATTAGTATTGATTTAATGTATGGTTTACCAGGTCAAACACTGGAACAGTGGCAACATACGTTAGAAAAGGCACTTGCATTAAAGCTTCCGCATTATTCCGCTTATTCATTAATTGTAGAGCCGAAAACGATTTTTTATATTCAATATGCAAAAGGGAAGTTAAATCTACCTGCCGAAGATTTAGAGGCAGAAATGTACGGTGTATTAATGGATACGATGCAAGCGCATGGACTTCATCAATATGAAATAAGTAATTTTGCACATGAAGGCTTTCTTTCTACGCATAATAAAATTTATTGGGACAATGATGAATATGCCGGTTTTGGAGCAGGTGCGCATGGTTATTTGCAAGGCGTACGATATTCGAATGTTGCACCGATTAAAAAGTATATCGACATCCTGCAATCCGGAAAGCGACCATTGCTTAATGAACATGTTGTGACGCTAGATGAAAAAATGGAAGAGCAAATGTTTTTAGGGCTACGAAAAACAAATGGTGTATCGCATGAAGAATTTGAAAGTAAATTTTCGAAACCGATGTCTACCTATTACAAAGAAATTATATCGGAGCTTGTAGAACAACAATTAGTGCTAGCGGATGACTTAGGAATTCGCTTGACGAGAAAAGGTCGATTTTTAGGCAATGAAGTTTTCCAACGCTTTTTACTAGGCGAGTAAATTTTATTATTAAAATGAATCGATTTCGTTGACATCATTCCAGAGATTTGCTAATTTATATAATATATTAGCACTCTTCTTGTGCGAGTGCTAACAGAGGTGATAAAGATGTTAACAAATCGGCAGTTACAAATATTACAAGTAATCGTAGATGATTTTGTGATGTCTGCTCAGCCTGTTGGTTCGCGTCAGTTAGCTAAAAAAGAAGGAATTACTTATAGTGCAGCTACGATTCGAAATGAAATGGCGGACCTGGAGGAATTAGGTTTTTTAGAAAAAACGCATACATCGTCTGGGAGAGTCCCATCTGAACAAGGTTACCGATTTTATGTAGATCATTTACTAAAACCTCAAGTTATTTCAGGAAATGATGTCGAACAAATTCATTCGCTATTTGAAAAACAAATGTTCGAAGCTGAAAAGGTGATACGAGAGTCCGCTAATATTTTGTCGGAATTAACTACGTATACAACGATTTTGCTCGGACCAGATGTAAAAAAGCATCGCGTGAAAAAAGTCCAAATTGTTCCATTGACGGAACAAACAGCAGTTGCCATTATCGTAACGGACAATGGGCATGTTGAAAATAGAGTATTACCGTTACCATCAGGATTCAGTCCTTCAGAAATAGAGAAAATGGTGAACATTTTAAATGATCGCCTTGTTGGTGTGCCGCTTCATGATTTTCAGATGAAATTGGAAACAGAAGCGTTATCGATTTTAAAACAGCATGTCAATGCAGCAGAATCTATTATTCAGTCTTTAGTATCTATTTCTGCTGGTCAGTCTGAAGGAAAAGTGTATTATGGTGGTAAATCCAATATGTTAAATCAACCTGAGTTCCACGATTTAAATAAAGTACGAATGCTAATGGATTTAATTGATAAGAAAAGTCAAATGCATACATTATTTAATCAGCAGCAATCGGGTATTCAAATTCGTATTGGCTCAGAAAATAATCATTTGGCGATGGAAAACTGTAGTGTAATTACCGCTTCATTTTTATTGGATGAAGAGCAGCAAGGGGCTATTGCTATTATTGGTCCGACGCGCATGGATTATAAGCGTGTAGTCACTTTGCTTGAAGTGATGCGCAACGGTTTATCGCAAGCCTTTATGAAAGGCACACATGATAAGCTTTAAGGAGGATTACAAGTGACGGAAACAACAAAGACAAACGAAGAACTTGAACAAACAACAAATGAGGAAGCAACATCAGAGGCAGTTGAAACTGAAGAAGTTGTTGTCGATGAAAAAGAAGTAAAAATTCAAGAGTTGACGGCAAAATTAGCAGATGAGGAAGCGCGTTACATTCGCTTACGTGCAGATTATGATAACTTACTTCGTCGCGGTCGATTAGATCGAGAAGCAGCTGAAAAATATCGTGCACAGTCGATTTTAACAGAACTTTTACCTGTTTTAGATAATTTGGATCGCGCGCTTCAAGTAGAAGTAACTACAGAGGAAGCGACGGCTCTATATAAAGGTGTAGATATGGTGTATCAGCAGCTTTTATCTGCGACACAAAACGAAGGCTTACAAGTGATTGCAGCAGAAGGTGAACTATTCGACCCGAACTTGCACCAAGCGGTTATGCAAGAGCAAGATAGCGAAAAAGAAGCAGGCATTATTTTACGTGAGTTGCAAAAAGGATATAGCTTAAAAGATCGTATACTACGCCCATCAATGGTATCAGTAAACGAATAATAATAATAAGCTTGCCATGCTTCGTCTAAAGTATGGCATCCTAGCAAGTTCATTATCATGATTAAACACAATTTTAATGTGTTTCAATATTAGGAGGAAGAATGAAATATGAGCAAAATTATCGGTATTGACTTAGGAACAACAAACTCATGTGTATCAGTTTTAGAAGGCGGAGAACCAAAAGTAATTCCAAATCCAGAAGGTAACCGTACTTCTCCATCAGTTGTTGCATTCAAAAATGGTGAAAAACAGGTGGGTGAAGTAGCAAAGCGTCAAGCGGTGACAAACCCAAACACAATCATCTCAATTAAATCAAAAATGGGTACGAATGAAAAAGTGACAGTTGAAGATAAAGACTATACGCCTCAAGAAGTATCAGCAATGATTTTACAATACTTAAAAGGCTACGCGGAAGAATATCTTGGTGAGCAAGTAACGAAAGCTGTTATTACAGTTCCAGCTTACTTCAATGATGCACAACGTCAAGCAACAAAAGATGCTGGTAAAATTGCAGGTCTTGAAGTAGAACGTATTATTAACGAACCAACTGCAGCAGCGCTTGCTTACGGTTTAGATCAACAAGATATCGACCAAAAAATCTTAGTATTCGATTTAGGTGGCGGTACATTTGACGTATCAATCCTTGAGTTAGCTGACGGTGTTTTCGAAGTATTAGCAACAGCAGGTGACAATAAACTTGGTGGTGACGACTTCGACCAAAAAATCATGAATTTCTTAGTAGAAGAATTCAAAAAAGAAAACGGCATTGACTTAGCAAAAGATAAAATGGCAATGCAACGTTTAAAAGATGCAGCTGAAAAAGCGAAAAAAGATTTATCAGGTGTCACTTCATCTCAAGTGTCATTACCATTCATCACTGCAGGAGCAGATGGTCCACTTCACTTAGAAGTAACATTAACGCGTGCGAAATTTGATGAATTAACACATGATTTAGTAGAACGTACAATCGTTCCAACTCGTCAAGCATTATCAGATGCAGGTCTATCAGCTTCTGAATTAGATAAAGTGATTTTAGTTGGTGGTTCTACTCGTATTCCAGCGGTAGTTGAAGCAATCAAAAAAGCAACAGGTCATGAGCCACATAAAGGCGTAAACCCAGACGAAGTAGTGGCAATGGGTGCTGCTGTACAAGGTGGCGTACTTGCAGGTGATGTGCAAGGCGTATTATTACTAGATGTAACACCATTATCACTTGGTATCGAAACAATGGGCGGTGTAATGACAAAATTAATCGACCGTAACACAACGATTCCGACATCAAAATCACAAGTATTCTCAACTGCAGCGGATAACCAACCAGCAGTAGACATTCACGTATTACAGGGTGAGCGTTCAATGTCAGCGGACAACAAAACATTAGGTCGCTTCCAATTATCAGATATCCCAGCAGCACCACGTGGAATTCCACAAATCGAAGTAACATTTGATATTGATGCAAATGGTATCGTATCTGTTAAAGCAAAAGATCTTGGTACACAAAAAGAGCAAACAATTGTTATCCAATCTGACTCTGGTTTAACTGATGAAGATATCGAGCGCATGGTAAAAGATGCTGAAGCAAATGCAGATGCAGATGCAAAACGTAAAGAAGAAGCAGATCTTCGCAACGAAGCAGACCAATTAGTGTTCCAAGTGGACAAAACAATTACAGACTTAGGTGAACAAATTACAGAGGACGAAAAGAAATCTGTAGAAGATGCTCGTGATGAACTAAAAGCAGCACTTGAAAATGGTGAACTTGAAGGCATCAAAGCTTCTAAAGAAAAATTAGAAGGCGTATTACAACCATTAGTAATGAAAGTCTATGAGCAAGCAGCGGCAGCAGCACAAGCGGCTCAAGGCGGTGCAGAAGGTGCTGACTTTGGCGGCGCGGATGCAGGCAAAAAAGATGATGGTATCGTAGACGCTGACTTTGAAGAAGTAAAAGACGATAAATAATAGTTTCATTTTCAAGGCCAAAGACCGCTTGCGGCTTTGGCTTTTTCTAAGTGATGGGTACAGTAATGATTAGACGAATAAGTTGAACATAGGAAACTATCTTAATATTAGAATGAAAATCTAAATAAGAATTCCGCCGCCTCCCATGGTAGCAGCGCCCTCGATGCAGAAAGTTTCAGTAGGGAAAACTAATACAGGGGGGAACTCAGGATAAAATCGCCACGTCCTGTGGCAACGCCTGAGTGACCAACAACGTGCTGGCCCGGCCTTGCACAAAGCTATGTTGCTCATGTGCTTAGCTATCCTAATAAGGTCATACTCTTTCAGAATTCATTATAGAAAGCTTACATTTACAGGTAGGATTCTTTAGTTCAATGTATATTGATAAAATAGACTTAAAAAAAACGAATGGTGTAGCAAAATGTATACATCATTTTTTTAACATGTTAAAATAGACGTTATGTAAAAAGAGCGGAGTGTGAATAATGAGTAAGCGTGATTACTATGAAGTGCTTGGCATAGCAAAAAGTGCAAGCAAAGATGAAATAAAAAAAGCTTATCGTAAATTATCGAAACAATATCACCCGGACATTAATAAAGAACCAGGTGCTGATGAAAAATTCAAAGAAGTAGCAGAAGCGTATGAAGTCCTTTTTGATGAACAAAAACGTGCGCGCTATGATCAATTTGGACATGAAGATCCAAATGCTGGATTTGGCGGTGGAGGAGCTGGTGGTTTCGGCGGCTTCGAAGATATTTTCAGTTCATTCTTTGGTGGTGGCGGACGTCGTCAAGATCCAAACGCGCCTCGCAAAGGGGACGACTTACAATATCGCATGAACATTACGTTTGAAGAGGCTGTATTCGGAAAAGAAACAGAAATTGAAATTCCGACAGAAGAATCATGTGGAACTTGTCATGGCTCAGGTGCAAAACCAGGAACAACGCCACAATCATGTTCGCAATGTAACGGCGCTGGTCAAATTAACCAAGCGGTGGATACGCCATTTGGTCGCATGATGAATAAACGTTCATGCCCAAGCTGTCGCGGTCAAGGGAAAATCATCGTAGATAAATGTTCAACATGTCGTGGTGCAGGTCAAGTAACGAAAAAGAAAAAAATTAAAATTACGATTCCAGCAGGTGTGGATGATGGACAACAACTACGCGTGTCAGGCCAAGGAGAAGCCGGCTTTAACGGCGGTCCATCTGGTGATTTATATATCGTATTCTCGGTTCGTAAGCATGAGTTTTACGAGCGTGACGGCGACGATATTATGTATGAACTAAAATTAACATTCCCACAAGCGGCATTAGGTGACGAAATTGAAGTACCGACAATTCACGGAAAAGTGAAATTAAAAATTCCAGTTGGTACACAATCAGGAGCGCAATTCCGATTAAAGGATAAAGGTGTTAAAAATGTACATGGCTATGGAACAGGGCATCAATATGTTATCGTCAATGTAGTCACACCAACGAAATTAACGGAAAAGCAGAAACAATTATTGCGTGAGTTTGCCGAAATTAGTGGCGACATTCCAGAAGAACAAGGAAGCTCACTATTCGATAAAATTAAGAAAAAAATAAAAGGCGATTAATAAGGGAGTGGATTGTAAGTGAAGTGGACGGAACTTTCGATATTAACGACACATGAAGCAGTTGATGCAGTAACGAACATTCTACATGAAGCAGGCGCAAATGGCGTGGTTATAGAAGATTCAAAAGAATTAGATAAAGAAAGAATCGACAAATTTGGCGAGATTTATGCCTTAAACCCACAGGACTTTCCAAAGACTGGTGTCATTTTAAAAGCATACTTGTCTGCATCAAGTTTCCTATCTGAAACAGTGGAAGAAATCAAACTTGCAATAGCCAACCTTGTTAATTTTGATATTAATATTGGTGAAAATGTTTTAACACTATGCGAAATTGATGAGGAAGACTGGTCAACAGCATGGAAGCAATATTATCACCCGGTAAAAATTTCAGAGCGATTTACAATTGTGCCAACTTGGGAAGATTATACACCAGTGAGTACAGATGAATTAATTATCGAATTAGATCCAGGCATGGCATTCGGAACAGGAACGCATCCTACTACAGTTATGTGTTTACAAGCGCTTGAAGAGGTTGTTCAACAGGGCAATACCGTTGTTGATGTTGGAACGGGTTCAGGTGTCCTTTCAATCGGAGCAGCAATGCTTGGTGCGAAAAGTGTGCATGCTCTAGATTTAGATGAAGTGGCAGTTACCGCTGCACGTGAAAATATTTCCTTAAATAAAGTGGATTCAGTTGTTGAAGTATTCCACGGTAATTTACTTGATACGGTAAAAGAACCAGCGGATATCGTAGTAGCCAATATTTTAGCCGAAATTATTATGTCATTTACGGATGATGCTTATTCGATTGTAAAACCAGGTGGACTTTATGTGACATCCGGTATTATCGGTGCGAAAAAAGAAGATGTAAAAGAAGCGCTTGAAAATTCAGGCTTCATCATTGAAGAAGTATTGATGATGGAAGATTGGGTAGCGATTATTTCACGCCGCCCATAATAAAACAAAACAACAGCTGCATTTTACGCGGCTGTTGTTTTTGTCTAAATAAGGATTAATTGAAAAAGAGGGAAAATTAGATGCAACGTTATTTTGTAGAACAGCCAGCAAATGACCAAAAGGAGTTTACGATTAGTGGTGATAATGCGCGTCATATAAGTAAAGTAATGCGCATGACGATTGGGGATCAAATTATCATTGTTCAGAATAATGTTGCCCATATATGCGAAATTACATCACTTGAGGTGGATGTTATTGTTTGTCAAACAGGACAAACGATTCCATCTCCAGAAATGCCGATTCAAGTCGACATTGCGTGTGGATTACCAAAAGGTGATAAATTAGAGCTCATAACGCAAAAAGGGACCGAGCTTGGTATGCATGCACTTCTACCATTTGCAGCGGAACGCTCGATTGTAAAATGGGATGAAAAAAAGGGCAAGAAAAATCAAGAGCGTTTACAAAAGATTGCACAGGAAGCAGCAGAGCAATCGCATCGAACGCTTGTACCGTTAATCGAATTCCCTATTAGCTTTAAACAACTTTTACAAAAAATTAAAGAGTACGATGCGGTTTTTATTGCCGATGAAGAAGATGCGAAATTAGCAGAACGCACAAAGTTTTCGGATAAGCTCAAGAAATTGTCTAAAAATAATTCAACGAAAATATTATGTATATTTGGTCCGGAAGGCGGTATTTCACGTCAAGAAAGTGCGGCATTGATCGCTTCTGGCGCACAAACGATGTCACTCGGCCCCCGTATTTTACGTGCAGAAACGGCCCCGTTATATGCACTTTCTGCCATTTCTTATGAATTTGAATGAGTGAGGCACACAATAAATTCATAAAACTTCATAGAATAGCGTTGGATGCTAGGTTATGTTTTTAATGTTGTAAACAAAAGCGCTACCTGAACAGGGAGGTGCTTTTGTTGTGTGTACAAAAAACTTAAAAATTATTGATTTCAAAAGGTTTATGTTATGATAAATGACGTATGGAAAAAAATAAATTCACTAAGTTTATATCAAATATTAAGAAACAAAGTGCAATATCGAAAGGTTGATTCTTATGCAAGAAAAAAGCGTCCGCACCGTGAGTCTATATACTTTAGGTTGTAAAGTTAATCACTATGAAACTGAAGCGATTTGGCAGCTATTTAAAGACCAAGGTTATGATCGCGTTGAGTTCAATCATCAATCAGATGTGTATATTATTAATACTTGTACAGTAACAAATACAGGTGATAAAAAATCTCGTCAAGTAATCCGTCGTGCTATTCGTCAAAATCCGAATGCGGTTATTTGCGTTACAGGCTGTTATGCGCAAACTTCACCAGCAGAAATTATGGCTATTCCAGGTGTTGATATTGTTGTTGGTACACAAGATCGAGAAAAACTGCTTGGTTATATAGAGCAATACCGTGAAGAACGTCAGCCGATTAACGCGGTACGCAATATTATGAAAAATCGCGTTTATGAGGAATTAGATGTTCCCGCTTTTACAGACCGTACACGTGCCTCTCTTAAAATTCAAGAAGGTTGCAATAACTTCTGTACGTTTTGTATTATTCCTTGGGCGCGTGGTTTAATGCGTTCTCGTGATCCGGAAGAAGTTATTCGTCAAGCACAGCAATTAGTCGATGCTGGGTATTTAGAAATCGTCTTAACGGGTATTCACACTGGTGGATATGGACAAGACTTCAAAGATTATAATTTAGCACAGTTATTACGTGATTTAGAATCACAAGTAAAAGGTTTAAAACGTTTACGTATTTCTTCTATTGAAGCCTCTCAATTAACAGATGAGGTCATTGAAGTATTACAAAACTCTGAAATTGTAGTGAACCATTTACACATTCCGATTCAATCGGGCTCGGATACGGTGCTAAAGCGTATGCGTCGTAAATATACAATGGAGTTTTTCGCAGAGCGCTTAGAGAAATTAAAAGTGGCGTTACCTGATTTAGCCGTTACTTCAGATGTTATTGTTGGATTCCCAGGTGAAACAGAAGAAGAATTTATGGAAACGTATAACTTTATTCGGGATCATAAGTTTTCTGAATTACATGTGTTCCCATTCTCACAACGTACAGGAACACCAGCTGCACGAATGGAAGATCAAGTAGATGAAGAAGTGAAAAATGAACGTGTACACCGTTTAATTGCGTTAAATGATCAATTGGCAAAAGAATACGCAGCACGCTTTGAAGAAGAAGTATTGGAAGTTATTCCCGAAGAACGCTTTAAAGAAGGCGCTAATGAAAATTTATACGTAGGTTATACAACGAACTACTTGAAAATAATTTTTGAAGGTTCAGAACAGTTGATTGGTAAACTTACGAAGGTAAAAATTACAAAAGCGGGCTATCCATATAACGAAGGACAATTTGTGCGAATAATGGAAGAACAAGCACAATAAAAGAAAGCAATGTAAACTGGAAAAAATTCTAGCATTACATTGCTTTTTGATTGATCTCGATTTGGATTTATCGATTTGAAATATACCGTCCATCGCGATGAATATGAACTATGTAATACGGATAAAATAATTGAACTATGCTTTGCGGAAGGTGAAAACGGAAAGTTATCTGACAATTTCCGTATAGGTAATTACATGCTATGATGGAGAGGTACGGACAACTTAATTAAACGTAAAGGGAGCTATTTATCATGACTCAAAATTATGCAAAAATGATTGATCATACACTACTTAAGGCAGAAGCAACAGTGGAGCAGTTTCAGAAAATTTGTGATGAGGCAAAACAATATTTTTTTGCATCTGTATGTGTAAATCCTACATGGGTAAAATTTTGTGCAGAGCAATTAGCTGGCACTGATGTAAAAGTATGTACAGTTATTGGTTTCCCATTAGGTGCATCCACTTCAGCTGTGAAAGCGTATGAAACGAAAGATGCCATTGCAAATGGAGCAGGCGAAATTGATATGGTTATTAATATCGGAGCGTTAAAAGATGGTCAATTTAATGTTGTTTTGGAAGATATTAAAGCGGTAGTAAATGCGGCAAACGGCACTTTAGTAAAAGTAATTATTGAAGCATGTTTATTAACGGATGAAGAAAAAGTTAAAGCGTGTGAATTAGCAGTTGAAGCGGGCGCCGATTTTGTAAAAACTTCTACAGGTTTTTCAACTGGTGGTGCGACGGCTGAAGATATTGCATTAATGCGTAAAACAGTAGGTCCAACAATTGGTGTCAAAGCTTCAGGAGGCGTTCGTAGCCTGGAAGATATGAAGACAATGATTGACAATGGTGCGACACGTATCGGTGCTTCGTCAGGTGTTGCGATTATGAATGGTTTAACATCACAATCGAACTATTAAAATCTATTGTTTTTGTTGACTCTTGTATAATGTTACGATATACTACTTTAGTACACATTAACTAATAGCTAATGTTTGTATTGACGTGTGTTCGGAGGGAGGGAAAGAGAGATGTCAAAAACTGTCGTTCGCAAAAACGAATCGCTTGAAGATGCTCTTCGTCGCTTCAAACGTACTGTATCAAAATCAGGTACAATTCAAGAAGTTAGAAAGCGCGAATTCTACGAAAAACCTAGCGTAAAACGTAAAAAGAAATCAGAAGCTGCACGTAAACGTAAGTGGTAATTTCCCTGTAAATCCCTACGTTCATAACACGCAATTTTCAGATTGAACTGAGCAGACAAATGATATAACCCACAAATTTCGATTTGTGGGTTATTTGCGTTATATGGAAATAAATTGATGGTAAGTATTCTTTATTTTCAAATAAAGGGTATTTTATACATAAAAGAGAATATAATTTATGGTTGGTGGGGAGTAGCGCAAAATTGAAAAGTGGAAAAAATACCACGAGGATTAATTTTGTGAAAAATAACTTGAAAAATTTGAAACCTATTACAAAGTCATCCGTATTACAACTATACATATTTTTTAGAAATGAGGTGACATGATGAAACGTACAAAAGGGTTCAGTTGGATATTTCTAATAGTCCTTTCATTTCTTTTAATAGTCCCTTCTATGACGGCGTTTGCGAACGGTAAAGTGTATGAAATCACCATTGAGGATGAAGTGGAAAAAGGCTTGTACCAATATTTGAAGCGCGGTTTTGCGGAAGCGGAGCAAAACAATGCGAAGGCGATCCTATTAGAAATACATACACCGGGCGGATTTGTCGATGCCGCAACGGATATAGGGAAGTTAATGGATGAAACACAACTTCCGATTATTGCCTTTATTAATTCGAAAGCGCATTCAGCCGGAGCTTTTATCGCACTTCATGCAGATCAGATTTATATGTCTCCCAATGCTACAATGGGTGCAGCGGCAGTAATTGATTCGGCTGGAAATGCTGCCGATGAGAAAGCCAATAGTGCTTGGTTGGCACAAATGGCTTCTGCAGCGGAAAGTTCTGGGCGAAATCCCCAATATGCAATTGCGATGGCTGATAAAAACATCGACTTAGCTGAGTATCGGGCCCCCGTAGGAAAACTATTAACCCTAACAGCCGAAGATGCAAAGGAAGTTGGGTATTCAGAGGGAACGGCAAGTACGATTCAAGAAGTAATGAAGATGGCCAATTTAGGAGACAGTGAAATTGTTAAGGTTGACCCAACTTTCTCAGAAAAGCTTGCCAGAATCATTACGAATCCAGTTGTCGTACCAATTTTATTATCTATTGCGAGTATCGGGCTAGTTGTTGAACTGTACTCACCTGGTTTTGGAGTGCCTGGTATTATGGGCTTGACTTCACTAGGGCTGTTTTTCTTCGGACACACAGTTGCTGGATTTGCAGGCTATGAAACGATTATTGTCTTTGTTGTTGGCCTCATATTGCTGTTGGCGGAGTTTATCGTTCCAGGTGGAATTGTAGGTATTATTGGAGGGATCCTCATTCTAGGTAGTTTACTTTTCTCAGGAGCAAGCTTCGTCCATATGGCGTACTCAATTATAATCGCAATGATAGTTGCGGTAGTAGGGATGGTGATTCTTATGAAATTCTTTGGCAAAAGGCTGCATATATTTAATAGACTTATTTTAAAGGATGCGACGAAAACAGAGGATGGTTATGTGTCGAATATGAATCGAATTGAACTGATTGGGAAAGTTGGTCAGTCATTAACGCCTCTACGTCCTGCCGGTACAATTTTGCAAGACCAAGAGCGGATCGATGTCGTGACAGAAGGCAGTTACATTGATGCGGGGAAAAATGTTGAGATTATTAAAGTAGAAGGCTCGCGCATTGTCGTGAGAGAAAAAAATGAAAAAGGTGGAGAAGTTAAATGATGATTGATGCAGCAGCAATTTCATTAATAATTGCAATCGTGGTTACTTTCGTAATTTTAGCCGTGTTCTTCACATTTGTTCCGGTTGCACTATGGATTAGTGCTCTGGCAGCAGGTGTAAAAGTAAGTATTTTCACACTAATTGGGATGCGATTACGTCGCGTAATTCCATCACGAATTGTGAACCCGTTAATTAAAGCTCATAAAGCTGGTATTGAAGTACAAATTAACCAATTAGAGTCCCATTATTTAGCTGGTGGTAATGTCGACCGCGTAGTAAATGCATTAATTGCAGCACACCGCGCAAATATCGAATTAACTTTTGAACGTGCAGCGGCAATTGATTTAGCTGGACGTGACGTATTAGAAGCTGTACAAATGTCAGTAAATCCAAAAGTAATTGAAACACCATTTATTGCAGGGGTTGCGATGAATGGTATTGAAGTAAAAGCAAAAGCGCGTATTACCGTACGTGCCAATCTAGACCGCTTAGTTGGTGGTGCGGGTGAAGAAACAATTGTAGCTCGTGTTGGTGAAGGGATTGTATCGACACTTGGTTCAAGCGTATCGCATTCAAAAGTGTTAGAAAATCCAGATTTGATTTCTCAAACGGTTCTTTCAAAAGGTTTAGATTCTGGGACGGCATTTGAAATCTTATCAATTGATATTGCAGACGTTGATATCGGTAAAAACATTGGTGCCGAGCTTCAAATTGAGCAAGCTCAAGCAGATAAAAATATTGCACAAGCAAAAGCTGAGGAACGTCGTGCAATGGCCGTAGCTAATGAGCAAGAAATGGTTGCGAAAGTGCAAGAAATGAAAGCAAAAGTAGTAGAAGCAGAAGCGGAAGTTCCGATGGCGATTGCGGAAGCATTACGTTCAGGTAACTTTGGCATTATGGATTATATGAATTACAAAAATATTCAAGCCGATACTTCAATGCGTGAATCCATTTCAAAAGCATCGAATGATAAGCCAGATCCAACAAATAAATAACCGAGGAAGGGAGTGATCACTAAATGGAAGGTATCATCATTATGATTGTCATGTTTGTGTTAAGTTCTTTATTTACAAAAGGCAAAGCAGAAGATAAAAAGAAGCAAACAAAGCCAATGCCACCATTTAGCAATCAATCGGCTCCTCGACCACGTGAAGAGGTTCGTCCTAGAAGGGTAGAAACGAAACAACCGAAATCTCTAGAAGACTTTGCCAATGAAGTTTTCGGTCAATTAAATGACAAACGAAAACCGGAGCTAAAGCCAATTGAAAAACCTGCTAAAATAGAGGTTGAATTGCCAAAAACAAGGCCTGCACGGGAAATTGTAGAGCGAAATTCGGAATCCAAGGAAGTGCCAAAAAGTAATCGTGGCATGCAAGAACGTCCAATCATACAAATGATTAAGCAACAAGAAGCAAATCAATTAAAGATTGTTCCATCAAATCAAAAAGAATTGATGCAAGCAATTATTATGACTGAAATATTAGGCCCACCAAAGGCAAAACAAAGATAAATCAAACCATCTTACTTCACAAGTATTGTGAAGTAAGATGGTTTTTTCTTAGTGTAGAGATTTGAACAAATGAGATAGGTAACACATGTCCTTAAGGTTGTACGCATATAGTATCGCTAAGGGGGCATATTGATTTGAAAAAGTTATTTCCAGCAGAACCTACATTAAAAATTTCAAACGCAGAAAAAATACGCTATAACGGTACGTATCAAATTCGAAATATTACGACCGAACAGTATGAATGTGTGATTGAACAATTTCATATGAACGTTACAGGAAAAGAAATTGCGGTGCAGTTTTTACAGGAAGATGGATTCTTATTAACATGTAAATCATTGCAAAAAATCACCATAGAGCGCATTCAACGATGACCAAGATGAATCAACGCTTATTATATATATCGTTAAAGCAAGGGAATGCGGCATCATCGTTCATACAATATTTAAAAAATCATCAAGTTCCTTTATACAACATCCGCTTTAAGCAACAGGAAATTACTTTTTATGTAGCCCATTTTCATTTACCGATCATAAGAAATGCTCGTAGAAATTATTATGTAAAATTAAAAATACGGTACGCAACACCGAATCGAATTTTGCAAAAAGATATAGTAAGTATTTTTGGTTTACTCATATTACTTGTTATTCCGATCATCCTTTCACAATTTGTTTGGAAAATCGATGTTCAGGCAAACACTGTGGAGCTAGAAGACGAGGTATATCAATATTTAACGGATGGATTAGCGATTCAATTGCCCGTGAGACGAGGGCAATTTACCGAGGATTATTTATTGCGTCAACAATTGATGGAACAGTTTCGTGAATTTTCGTGGATACATATAACGAAGCAGGGAAGTCATATTATCGTTGCGCCACAATTAGCGCCCAAATTATCGGTTCCTAAGAAAGCAACAAAAAAACAGCATTTAATTGCATCTAACAGTGGCGTTATTACGCATTTTAAAATTTCAAGCGGCGTCCGTAAAGTAGACCCTAATGAAACAGTGTATAAGGGCGATACTCTCGTATCTGGTGTATTGGAACGAGATGGTAAACATTTTGTCGTGGATGCGCAAGGGGAAGTTTTTGCGGATTATTGGCTAGAATCCACTTTTTCCATTCCGAGACAAGTAACATTAAATGTATTGTCAGATTATGGTTGGGAGTATAAATGGAACTGGGAGCAGCTTCAAAAGGCATTGCAGCAACAATCGATTAAACCATTAAAAACGATCATTTCATATACGCCTTACCAAAAATTTGAACAAAAAACGGAACTGATTGATGAAGATGAAATAAATACGTTTGTATTACCTTTATTACATGAGAAAATGATTCGGTCCTTGCCTCTCGAATCAACAATCAAAAATGAAAAACTTTTGCACGTGACGACCGATGATGATACAGTAAAAGGGAAAGTCCTATTTTTGGTAAATGAAAATATTGCAAAACCACGTCCAATTGATCAAGGAGAATGAGTATGTCAGAAAAACTTGTTGAGCTCCAAATTGACAATCCGAATGAAGCGGTGATGCTTTTAGGGATGTCCGATGCAAATATAACGCTTATTGAAGAAACATACGGTGTTCAAATTATTACGCGTGGTGAAGTGATTCAAATTGCCGGTGATAATGATACACAAAAACATAAAGCACATGCTGTTTTAGAGGCGCTTTTAAACGTGATTCGTAAAAATATTAATATCGATCAACGTGATGTTTCAACTGCTATTGAAATGGCGAATAAAGGTACGATTGAATACTATGCTGAGCTTTATGATGAAGAAATTGCACGTAATACGAAGGGTAAGTCCATTCGTGCAAAAACGATTGGGCAACGTGAATATATTCGCGCTATACGCCATGCAGATTTAATATTTGGGATTGGTCCGGCGGGTACTGGGAAAACATATTTAGCGGTTGTCATGGCAACACAGTCATTAAAAAATGGGCATGTGAAGCGTATTATATTAACACGTCCAGCTGTTGAGGCGGGGGAATCTTTAGGATTTTTACCGGGGGATTTAAAAGAAAAGGTCGATCCTTATTTACGTCCTTTATATGACGCGTTACATGACATATATGGGCAAGAACAAACACAGCGATTAATCGAGCGCGGGACAATTGAAATTGCGCCACTTGCTTACATGCGTGGGAGAACACTAGATGATGCCTTTGTTATATTAGATGAGGCGCAAAATACAACGCATCAGCAGATGAAAATGTTTTTAACACGACTCGGTTTTGGCTCTAAAATGGTCATTACAGGTGATAAAACACAACTTGATTTACCGAAAAATACCGAATCTGGTTTGATAGTAGCTGAGCGAACATTGAAGCATGTAAAAGATATTCATTTCCAAATTCTCGAGCAAGGTGATGTTGTTCGTCATCCGCTCGTTGCTAAAGTCATTCAAGCTTATTCGGAAAAAGAATTGTAAAATAATTGCACATTCAAGAAGCTTTCATTCCTTTATATAGGGAATTGGAAGCTTTTTTTTTAATAAGTGAAACTACTTTTTCCTTAAATCGACAAATATGATGGGAAACATAGAGGCTTTTCATAAACAGGTTGTCATAAATTTGGTAGAATACTTATATACATAATTGGAGGTGCATGATGGTAAAGCAAATAAAGAAAATAATTAAAATGATTAGTTTTAGACCTTTTTTAATTATAGTCCTTCTCCTCACTGCAATATTACAGTTCACGATGATGCTGGATAATGTGCGAGGTATTACATATGATATTCAATTAACAGAACTAGCGCCAGAAACGATTCGTTCCGCAAAAACGGTAGAAGATACAGAAAAAACAGAATTAGACAAAGAAACTGCCGAGCAATTAATCGAACCCGTCTACGTATTAAATGAAGAAATTGCCGAACATCGCTCGACATTCGTTATGACAATATTTGATATTGTTTTAGAAGTAAAAAAGGAAATTGAAAAAGAGGATGAATTACCTCCAGCTGAGCAAGTTGCTTTATTGAGAAAGAGTTTAAAAGATATAATAGATAACCACTCAAGTTTTTCGATCTCGGATGGACAACTGATGAATTTATTGAATGCTTCATCAGCTAATATAATTACTACACGAGATACACTGGTTACTTTAGTAGAGGAAAGTCTGGTGCGACCGATACGAAAAGAACAATTAGTATCATTTCGCAATGAATTTGAAAGTAAAATTCGTCAGCAATATTCCATTCCTGAACCACTGATGAGCTTGGCAGTCCTTATTGGTCGTGTAGCGATTGTGGAAACAGAAATATTGGATGAAGAAAAAACAGCAGTTGCGAAACAACAAGCACGTGAAGCGGTTGAGCCTACGCGCATTTTACAAGGACAAATTATCGTCCAAGAAGGTGAAGTGATTACTCGAGAAGTTTATCGTCAGCTTGAACTGTTAGCGATGCTTGATAATAAAACGTCCGTAAAGCCGATAGTCGGATTAGTTATTTTAATTTTCCTACAAATGTCGTTTCTTTACATAATTTTTGAACGTTCAAAGCAAGACTTATCGAAAAAACGAAATGCTTTGCTCGTGACGGTCATTGTTTATTCTATTGCAATTGTTATGATGAAGCTCATTAGTTTAATTGCTATAAACTTTGAATTAGTATTGGCCTTTGTTTATCCTTCTGCAATGGCAACAATGCTCGTTCGCTTACTTGCCGATGACCGTGCAGCAAGTGTTGTAACGCTTATTACCGCTGCTTCGGCCGGAATCATTTTCCATGAAGGGTATGCTGCCGTTCTTCAAATGGATGCTGCACTT
Source organism: Solibacillus sp. R5-41 (assembly GCF_002736105.1). Taxonomy (NCBI): domain Bacteria; kingdom Bacillati; phylum Bacillota; class Bacilli; order Caryophanales; family Caryophanaceae; genus Solibacillus; species Solibacillus sp. R5-41. The sequence continues at coordinate 1,102,365 of NZ_CP024123.1, forward strand.
TATGTGTTATTTGGTGGTTTTGCATCATTATTCTTTATGAGAAGCGTAGAAAAGCGTTCTCACATTTTACAATCAGTTGCAGTTGTAACAGTTATGAATGTATTGTTTATTGCATTTTATTTATTAATGGCACAGTCAGGATATGGCTTGAGAGAAGTTTCGTTATATATAGCAGCAGGTATTATTTCTGGCTTGCTTTCGGGTGCGCTAACTATGGGATTATTACCGTATTTTGAATCAGCATTCGGCTTCTTGTCAACGATGCGGTTAATTGAGCTGTCGAACCCGAATCATCCGTTATTGCGGAAGGTTTTAACAGAAACGCCGGGGACGTACCATCATAGTATTATGGTCGCGAACTTGGCAGAAGCCGCAAGTGAGGCCATTGGTGCAGATGGCTTACTTGCTCGTGTGGGTTGCTACTATCATGATGTAGGGAAAACGCGAAGACCTTTATTTTTCATTGAGAATCAGATGGGGACAAATCCGCATGATTCCTTGCCCCCTGAAAACAGTGCGAAAATTATCATTGCACATACGACCGATGGGGCAGAGCTACTACGGAAGCATAAAATGCCTCAAGAAATTATTGATATTTGTTTACAGCATCACGGGACAAGCTTGTTAAAATTCTTCTTGTTTAAAGCAAAAGAAGAAGGACAAGAACTGGATGAAAGTGTATTCCGCTACCCAGGACCAAAGCCACAAACGAAGGAAGCGGCTATTATTAGTGTGGCAGACAGTGTGGAAGCAGCCGTGCGCTCGATGCAGCATCCAAGTGCCGAGAAAATACAAAAATTAGTACAATCGATTATTCAAGACCGTGTTCAAGATGGCCAATTTGATGAATGTGATATTTCATTAAAAGAGCTGAAAATTATTGAAGATGTGTTATGTGAAACATTAAATGGAACGTTCCACTCACGTATTGAATATCCAAAATAACGCTAGGAGGAACAACATGTTAACAATTGATTTTTTAGATGAAACAAATGGAGTAAAGGAAGCGGATCTGGATTTGGTTGAAAAACTGCTTCAACATGCTGCCCAAATCGAAGGAATTGAAGATGGCTCGGAAGTTTCGGTAACGTTCGTAACAAATGAAGCCATTCATGAAATTAATCGCGAGTATCGTGATAAGGATCAACCGACAGATGTCATTTCTTTTGCCCTTGAAGAACTAGGAGAAGATGAAATTCAAATTATTGGCGAGGGTATACCACGAGTGCTTGGCGATATTATTATTTCGACGGATCGTACACGTGAGCAAGCGGAGGAATATGGTCATTCGTTTGAGCGTGAGTTAGGCTTCCTAGCTGTCCATGGCTTTTTACATTTACTTGGTTATGACCATATGACGCCTGAAGATGAAAAAGTCATGTTTGGGAAGCAAGATGAAGTATTAGAATCTTACGGCTTAGGTCGTGATACAAATGAACGTCCGTAAATTTTTTCGTTCATTTACTTACGCGGTTCAAGGGATTTTAACAGCAACGAAGGAACAAAATTTACGTTTTCACATGATGAGTACGCTTGTTGTAGTAATTGCAGGAATCGTAACGGTACTAAGCGTAACAGAGTGGCTTATTTTAACGCTCATCATCGCGCTTGTCATCGGTGCAGAAATGATTAATACAGCTATTGAACGAGTTGTGGACTTATCTTCACCAGAAATCCATCCTTTAGCAAAGGACGCAAAAGATATTGCAGCAGGGGCTGTACTTGTATTTGCGAGCGCAAGTGTTATAATCGGACTACTCATATTTTTACCAAAATGGTTTTAACCATATTTTCATTCAGTAGAAAGTGCAATTACGCCGAGGCGTAATTGAATAGGAGGGAATAATCCCATGAACATGGATCAATTAATAGCTCAATCAAAAGTAGCGCGTGAAAAGGCCTATGTTCCGTATTCGAAATTTAAGGTAGGGGCAGCTCTACTTACAGAAGATGGTACGGTTTATCATGGCTGCAATATTGAAAATGCAAGCTATAGTATGACAAATTGCGCCGAGCGTACAGCGTTTTTTAAAGCGGTTTCTGAAGGTATGACTAAATTTACGGCAATCGCAATCATAGCAGACACTCCAGGACCTGTTTCGCCTTGTGGTGCTTGTAGACAGGTAATGGCGGAGTTTTGTTCACAAACGATGCCAGTCTATTTAACAAACATGAATGGAGACGTTCAACAAACAACAGTGGGAGACCTTTTACCAGGTGCTTTCACATCGGAGGATATGGAAAATGCAGCAAAATAATAGCGGCTACAAATCGGGCTTTGTTTCGATTGTAGGACGCCCAAATGTAGGGAAATCAACATTTCTAAACCGCGTAATCGGACAAAAGATTGCGATTATGTCTGATAAGCCACAAACGACACGTAATAAAGTGCAAGGTGTTTTAACGCAAAACAATTCACAAACTATTTTTATCGATACACCAGGCATTCATAAGCCAAAGCATAAGCTAGGCGAGTTCATGTTAAAAACGTCTCGTAATGCATTAAGAGAAGTGGACGCGATTATGTTCATGGTAAATGCAGAACAAAAGATTGGTAAAGGCGATGAATTTATTATTGAATTGCTTGAAGGCAATAAAACGCCAGTCTTTTTAATTATTAATAAAATTGATCTTGTACATCCGGATGAGTTACTAAAAATTATTGACTCATACAAAGATAAATTTGATTTTGCAGAAATTATTCCGATTTCCGCATTACAAGGAAATAATGTGGAAAATTTACTGTCAACGATTGAAAAATATTTACCAGAAGGTCCACAATATTATCCAGCCGATCAAGTAACAGATCATCCAGAGCGATTTATTATTTCAGAACTGATTCGTGAAAAGGTATTGCATTTAACACGTGAAGAAATTCCACATTCGATTGCAGTTGTTATTGATCGTATTAAACCGCATGAAGAAAAGGAAAATATGATTCATGTGCAAGCGACAATTATGGTAGAACGCGATTCGCAAAAAGGGATTGTAATCGGGAAGCGTGGAGCACTTTTAAAAGAAGTTGGTTCATTAGCGCGTAAAGATATCGAAATGCTTTTAGGCTCAAAGGTTTATTTAGAGCTATGGGTAAAAGTTCAAAAAGATTGGCGTAATAAACAAACGCATTTACGAGACTTCGGTTTCCGCGAAGACGAATATTAAAATTTTGCAGATGTGGCTTATGTCGCATCTGTTTTTTTGTGAAAATTCAATTTAACTATGTGGTTTCTTTGCTATTGCGCTATTACTATTGATTTAAAAAATAGATTTGGTATTATTATAATTAGGGAAAAATTTACATAAAAGGTGGTGCTGATAGTTTTGAGTAGGTTAAATAAAATTCTTTTTGGATTTTGGATATTATCACTCGCCGCATTAGTGTTTGTTGTGGTTGCGTTTGGAATAGATCCAATTGAAATGGAACGTAAAGATGTAAAAAATACAGTAGCAATTATTGAAACACATGAAAATTTTGTGAGTGAATCTCCTAAGGTAGAAGAGCCTGTAGTGAAAAAAATGGTTGAACCAGAACCGGATCCTGTTATTGTAAAAGATTCGATCCGTTTTGCGATGCTCGGAGATGTTTTGTTGCATTTACGTTTGGCCCAATATAAGGATTTTTCCTCGTCATTTGCTACGGTCACACCACTTATGCAAAGCTATGATTATTTACTCGCTAACCAAGAATCGCCACCTGTTGGGAATAAATATGCACTAAGCGGGTATCCCAAATTTTCAAGTCCTCCTCATATTATTCGTGATTTACAAAATGCTGGTGTAGATATGGTCAATCTTGCAAATAATCATACGGTTGATAAAGGGGAAGGCGGCATACGAACTATTTTTGAAAATTTAGCAAAGTATAACATGCCTTATGCAGGTGCTTATAAGTCGAAAGAAGATGCATCTGCGCAAAGGATTCTTGAATTTGGTTCAATAAAAATTGGTGTTTTAGGCTATACATATGGCACTAATGGCTTATATTTACCGAAAGGCTCTCCGTTTATCGTGAACTATATTCAAGAGGAAAAGATGACGGCGGATATTAAAGCGCTTCGAGGGTTAGTCGATGTCGTTGTCGTATCGATGCATTGGGGTCCTGAGTATACGGTTTCGGAAAGTGATTATCAACGTCATCATGCGAAAGTATTAAATAAGGCCGGAGCGGATATTATTTTTGGTTCGCATCCGCATGTATTGCAGCCTTATAAGAAAATTAAGAATGATGCCGGACACGAAACACATGTATTTTATTCTCTCGGAAATTACTTTTCGACGATATTGACTGTGCCTAATACAATGGTTGGCGGAATTGGGAGCTTTGAAATTACAAAAGAAGGCGAAACCGTCACGATTGGCAAACCTCAATTTGATGCAACGGCAACATTACTTGATAAAGACGGTGTTTACCGCGTTTATCCATTAGCAGATGTAGAAGCACGCGCAGTTCAAAACTTGGGGTGGGTAAAAAAAGTGCTTGGTGAAGGGGTAACAGTTCATTAAAGTGATTTCAACGAAGCATGTCATGTATAATAAGAGGATGAACGAAATAAAGGATGTGCGAAGATGCTACATAAATGGGAAGGCATCGTTTTAAAAGCGCGTGCCTACGGTGAATCCAATAAGATTGTTACGTTGATGACACGTGAAGCAGGTAAAGTGGCTTGTATGGCGCGCGGTGCTAAAAAGCCAACAAGCCGTTTAGCAGGGGTGACACAGCCCTTTATGCATGGTACCTTCCTCGCGCAGCGTACAACAGGAATGGGGACGCTGCAACAGGGTGAGCATTTGAATGCAATGCGTCATATACAAACCGATATCGTAGCGACGGCATATGCCAGTTATATTATCGAGCTTGTTGATCGGTTAGTAGAGGAAGGCAATGCAGAGCCGTTTGCATTTGACGTGTTATTACAAGCTTTAACTGCGATTGAAGAAGGATATGACCCAGAAGCAATTACGTTATTTGTGGATTGGAAGATGCTTGCTTATGCTGGGATACAGCCGATTTTACATGCTTGTGCAAGTTGCGGGGCAGTCGATGGGGAGTTTGCTTTTTCATTTACGCAAGGTGGATTTTTATGTCATCGCTGTTTTCATAGAGATCCTTATATAATCCGATTATCACCAACGCAACTTAAGTTCATTCGTATGTTTTACACAGTGGCAATTGACCAAGTAGGCAAGCTCGATTTAAAGCCACAGACGAAGCAGTTTATTAAAAAAATTGTCACGACGATTTATGAGGAGCAAACAGGGATTCGTTTAAAATCAAGAAGTTTTATTGAACAATTAGAGCGAACACCATTATTATTGCGAGAAAAGAAAGAGTCAACGGATTAAAGTGATATCGAAAGCATAAGACCAGTTAGAGGGAATACCTAATAGCTGGTTTTTTCTATCGATTATTGTACAGGAGGACAAAATGATTCATTATCAAAATGAAAATATTACGGTTTTTCAAAGTGCTTTGTATAAGACAACGACCACTTTGATTGAAACGACAGATGCTGTTATTTTAGTAGACCCAAATTGGTTGCCCAATGAAGTGGATGAAATTAAAAGTTATGTTGGGCGTGTTTTAAATAATCGGAAACTGTATTTAATTTTTACACATAGCGATTTTGATCATATTATTGCAGCGGGAGCTTTTCCAAATGCCACCGTAATTGCTTCAAAAGCGTTTGCGAATAATCCAAATAAAGAACACGACGTTCAACAAATTAAAAAATTTGATGCGCAATATTATCTTACGAGAAACTATTCGATTTATTACCCTACTGTTGATATGGTCATTGAAGAAGATGGGCAAAAGCTGGAACTAGCATCATTGACATTCATTTTTTATTTAGCTCCAGGGCATACGAATGATGGGTTATTTACGATTGTTGAGCAACAGGGTATCCTGCTAGCAGGAGATTATTTGTCTGATGTCGAGTTTCCATTTATTTATAGTAGCTATGCTGATTATGTAGCGACTATGGAAAAAGCGGAAGGAATCTTTCACAAGCATGGCATTCATACGCTTGTTCCAGGGCATGGGACTGTAACGACAAAGCCTTCAGAAATTGCTGAGCGCATAATGGCATCAAAAATGTACTTGCAAAGTTTAGTAAATCTAGATTCAAAACTTGAAGGACATCTGCAAAAAAAATACCGATTTTTTGATGGGATGAAGGACGCTCACCATCGAAATCTCGACATGGTGAAAATGGAGGAATAATGAAGCTTGAACGCCGAAGTGTAAACGGTGTAAAGAAGGGGGATTACATTGAATAGGTTGATGATTGGGATTGTGAGTTTGTCCATTTGTTTCCCCCTTCTAGTAGTACCCGCTTTTGTCTATCATCAATTACGCCTCGGCGTAATTGTGTCAGGATTTTGAATTGTGCTTGCACAATTGGAAGTCCACTGAAAAAAGTTATACTTGCATTCATCTCGACGCCTATTGAGGTGGGAGTCTTCTGCTGAATGAAGAAAAAAGATTTCAGAATTTGAGCAACTTGTACTTGGGGAGTTATCACAATACCTCATAAGTGAGGGTAAAGTTGTTCCCATTCAGGAATTTCAGATTGAAAAACCTTCTTTATTTTCAGGTTATGATGAATGGATTATTTATCATAAAACGACGAAAGAGCAGTACCGATATATTGCTGGTGAAATTGTGGAAATAAGAGGAAGTTGAGTTTTACCAGGTATCCTGTTTTCAGATAGCCATCTATGAAACTGCGTCAACTAAAATTGAAGTAGGTTTTCAAGAATTAGTTGACGTTGATTTATGCGGATAATCTTTCAATGATTCGACGTTTGCGATACAGCATCATTCCCGCCTCAGCAATATCCTCAATCATGGACTTATTAATAAATGCGCCAAACACCATCCCAGCAATCGGGATCATTTGTAAAAACTTCTTCATGCCGAAACTATCGCGGTACGTATAAAACACCTCTTGCCAGCCTTGCATTTGGGACACCATATTTTCTGTTGACTTCGGTTCTGTATAATCTTTTGATAATTCCTTTAGAATAGATTCCTTACCAACAATGTCAGAAGAGGCGAACTGTAAGCATTTGACGATAAAAATACGTTCCATTTTATCATTCGGATCATAGCCGTGAATAAATGCAATTTCTTGCAATGTTTTAAGTGCCATCCCTAAGATAACAGGAATATCAATGGCAAGTGTAAAAATGCCTCCAAAGCCTGCCGATGCACCTTGGACTGTTGCCAGTTTTGCGCGATTCTTTTGGAGTTTTTCGCTTATTTCAATCATATCGGCAATCGGCATAGTTTGAATATCCTCAATGGACTCGATTGAATGCAATGTATGCTTTTGGATATGTTGGAGCATCGATTTTTCGCTCATTAAATATTTTCCACCAGTTTGAACATAGCTTACTAATTCGTCGATTAATAAGGATATCTTCTCCTGAATGATTTTTGGTGTTAATTTATCAAGTATTTTAAATGGGATTCGACCAATTTTCTCCCAAAACCATAGCCCTTTTTGATCCTTTTCCCATTCTTCAATTATCGTTAAATGGTGTATTAATTGTTCTTTTGATTCCACTAAGTTGCCTCCTTTTTACATGAACATCGTGTTATTTTCATATATTTACGAATTGAATGCCCGAAAAGTTTCGAATTCGATTATTTATTATTAAATTAAGGAAGAGCATTACTTGCTGGTGTATTTGTCAAAATAGGAGCACAAGTTTTCTATTCAAATTGTGTGAGCAAAGGGACTAAATCTTCTTTTAATTGCTCGTAAAATGAAATATCTAAATTTAGTAGCTGCCAGTAATTTTTTTGCTCCCATAGTAAATACATGGTGTTCAATTTTTCGGCATGAAAACGAAAATGATGATTGAAATGGTCACGCCTGCTTTCATCGCTTAAATGCATGTAGCCACGTATGATGAAATATAGTTGGTGATACTTTTTGGTTGCTACTTGATAGGCTTCAGTGCTAAATGTTCCGAGAACGGTTGCAGGGTCCTCGAACTGACGGAAATGTTTTTGCGCTTCTAAGTAGGCCTCCAATTTTTGATTTGCTGAATACAAAATATGGTGATTGGCACGATGTTCGGGACATTCATGATGGATTAAAGCTTTTACGAGTTGAAAAGCTTTATGGTATGTATCATGATCAGTTTTCGTTGATTCTTTTAACTGGAAAAACATATAAATACCCCCATTCTAATTACTTGTCAGAAAATTATAACTTATTTTCAGTTAATTTGCTTCTTAAGTTCTGGGGGACATCCAATGAAATAAGTAAAAAAAGACCGAAATGTTGTGTGTACAACATTTCGGTCTTGATTATTTTGATTAGAATTGTAAATGTTTTTCGATATATGCTTTTACATCAGCGATTGGCATACGCGTTTGTTCCATCGAATCGCGGTGACGCACTGTTACTTGACCATCCTCTTTTGAGTCAAAGTCATACGTAATACAGAATGGTGTACCGATTTCGTCTTGACGACGGTAACGTTTACCGATTGATTGTGATTCGTCGAAGTCTACTGGGAAGGCTTTACGTAAATCAGCCCAAACATCGCCAGCTTCTTCAGATAATTTTTTTGATAACGGTAATACAGCCGCTTTAAATGGTGCTAAAGCAGGGTGGAAGCGTAATACAGTACGTTTGTCATCGCCTTCTAACTGCTCTTCATCATATGCATCACATAAGAATGCTAATGTCACACGGTCTGCACCTAATGATGGCTCGATGCAGTATGGTACGTAGCGTTCGTTTGTAATTGGATCAATGTAAGTGAAATCTTCACCTGAATGCTCCATATGTTGTTTTAGGTCGAAGTCTGTACGGTCTGCAATCCCCCATAGTTCACCCCAACCGAATGGGAAGCGGAATTCGATATCCGTTGTTGCGTTTGAATAGTGAGAAAGCTCATCATCTTCATGGTCACGTAAACGCATTGAATCTTGCTTCATACCAAGGTTTAATAACCAATCTTTACAGAAGTTTTTCCAGTATGAATGCCATTCAAGGTCTTCGCCTGGCTTACAGAAGAATTCCAATTCCATTTGTTCGAATTCACGTGTACGGAATGTGAAGTTACCTGGTGTGATTTCGTTACGGAATGATTTACCCACTTGTGCGATTCCGAATGGCGTACGTTTACGCATCGAACGTTGAACATTTTTAAAGTTTACGAAAATCCCTTGTGCTGTTTCAGGACGTAAGAAAATTTCGTTTGATGAAGATTCAGTTACACCTTGATGCGTTTTGAACATTAAGTTGAATTGACGGATATCCGTGAAATCAACTTTACCGCAATCTGGACAAGCCACTTCAAGCTCTTCCATTTTTTCTTTCATTTGGTCAAAGCTCATACCATCCACGATAATTTCGTTTCCAGTTTTCTCTAATGAAGCATCTTCAATTAATTTATCTGCACGGTGGCGAGATTTACATGCTTTACAGTCGATCATTGGGTCATTGAAGTTTCCTACGTGACCAGAAGCTATCCATGCTTTTGGGTTCATTAAAATGGCTGCATCAAGACCTACATTGTGCTCAGATTCTTGAACGAATTTTTGCCACCAAGCTTTTTTAACGTTGTTTTTAAGTTCCACGCCTAGTGGACCGTAATCCCAAGTGTTTGCTAAACCACCGTAAATTTCAGATCCAGGGAATACAAATCCACGATGTTTTGCTAAAGATACGATTGTTTCCATTGATTTTTGTGTCATGAAAAATTCCTCCTAATGTAAAATGTAATCAATTATGCCTCGACGAAATTGCGTCCAGATTTTGAATTGTGAGGTCAGCACTATGCAGGTCAGTTAGCCGTTGTCACATAGACGCGAAGAATTTAGGCTAACCTCCTCAATTAAATTCTGTTCAAAATCTGTGACATTCACCTAGGCTAATTTTTATTCAGTGGATATTTGAATACCCACTGAATGAAAATAATAAAAGCACCCGTCTCCGGGCACAGTAACTATGCCCGGGGACGAGTGCATCATAAGTGATATACCCGCGGTTCCACCCCGCTTGTTTTCTAAATTATGTAAACTGCATCAGCCGTTTGAGGAAAAATTCTCCACTATGAGTACGAAGATTGTACTAAAAACATAATTAAAAAACCTCTTTTAAAAAAGCTCAGGGTGCCGTTTCTCAATTTGAATATAGGCTTACACTATCCCTACTCGCTGCTAGTTAAATTGATACTTATTAATCCCATCATCGCTGTATTATAAAGTTGTTTAGAAAGAACAATATGAACAATATCGTTCTATGCTCATATTGTAGCATGTGATTGTTTTCTTCGCAATATTGAACGAAATAGTATATAATAATTAAGATAAAAGTATAACATTATTTGAAGCGGGTGAGTCTAATAGAACTCAATAAACGTCAAGATGCTATCTTGCAAATTGTTAAAGAGAACGGACCAATCACAGGAGAGCATATCGCAGAGCGTCTTGGATTAACGCGTGCAACGTTGCGCCCTGATTTGGCCATTTTAACGATGGCTGGATTTTTAGATGCACGACCACGTGTAGGCTATTTTTATGCTGGAAAGAAATCCACTGTGGCAATTACAGAGTCTATGCTGAATTTAAAAGTGAAGGATTTCCAATCTGCACCAGTAGTTGTTTCTGAAGGTATGACAGTTTACGACGCAATATGTCATATGTTTTTAGAAGATGTTGGAACGTTATTTGTATTGGATAAAGATGATTTTTTACAAGGGGTTTTATCACGCAAAGACTTATTAAGATCGAGTATAGGTACACAAGACTTAAATAAAATACCGGTACATATTATTATGACGAGAATGCCAAATATTGCGTATTGCTTACAGTCAGATTCCTTAGTTTTAACAGCGAAAAAATTAATAGAACGCGAAATTGATTCGATGCCTGTTGTAAAGGAAACTGAAAATGGAGTTGAAGTAATTGGACGCTTAACAAAAACAAGTATTACGCGTGCCTTCATCTCTTTAGCTGAAACGCATGATTTATAGGTGGGCACAATGAAAAATTTAACAATTTTTGTCGTTTCAGATTCAGTTGGTGAAACAGGTGAGAATGCGGTAAAGGCAGTTGTCAGCCAATTTCGGCCAAATTTTGACAAAGTGAGAATACGCAAATTTCCCAGAATAAATGATGTTGAGCTCATTGAAAAAATAGTACAAATCGCGGTGAACCAACAAGCTGCAATAGTTTTCACATTAGTAGAAAAAGAAATGCGAAAAGCACTTTATAATTTAGCAGTAGAAAATAATGTACCGACAGTTGATTTACTAGGTTCAATGATGGATTTAATTGAACTTTCATTTGATGAGCCTCCGTTACAAAAGCCGGGCCTTGTCCATCGACTAGATGATGATTATTTTAAAAAAATTGAAGCGATTGAATTTGCCGTAAAGTATGACGATGGCCAAGATCCAAGAGGAATATTATTAGCGGATATTGTATTAATTGGGGTGTCACGAACTTCAAAAACACCGCTTTCGCAATATTTAGCACATAAAAGCTATAAAGTAGCGAATGTGCCACTTGTTCCTGAGGTGGAGCCACCAATTGAGTTAATGAAAATTGACCCCCAAAAATGCTTTGGTTTAGTCATTTCTACTGAAAAATTAAATAATATTCGTAAAGAACGTCTGATCGCACTTGGATTAACGGAAAATGCTTCTTATGCACAGCAACAACGAATTGAGCAGGAAATTCGCTATTTCAACCAAATAGCTGATAGAATAGGATGTCGGGTTATTGATGTAACAAATCGGGCAGTCGAAGAAACTGCAAATAAGATTTTAGACATGCTAGAAGGCGAAAAATAATAGCCCACATAAGCCACCTCAGTGAAAAGAGGCGGTTTTTTGGTCGTAAACCATCATATGAAAAGCGATCCTTCAAAAAAAAACTACTTTTTTTTCTATTTTTAGTAGGAAATATAGTTGATAACACAGAAATAGTAAAAAATAGATAGCAACAAGCGGTTTTTTGTTTTATAATAATAAAATTGTGGTAAAAATATTACGAATGAGTAGTTCAATAAAAAAATCTTAAATTTTGTCGTATTTTAGAGGGTTTTTTTATTTCTTCTCGAATTATGTAGATAGTAATAGTAGATGGTGATAAAGATGGCTGGGAAAATACCTGAACATGTGATTGAGCAGATTCGTTCGCAGTCTGATATAGTCGATGTGATTAGCGATTATATGCAGTTAACGAAAAGAGGGCGCAACTGGTTTGGATTATGTCCATTTCACGGAGAGCAAACACCCTCTTTTTCCGTGTCTCAAGAAAAACAAATCTTCCATTGCTTTGGTTGTGGAGCTGGGGGAAATGCAATAACTTTTGTAATGGATATCGAGCATATCGCATTCCCGGATGCATTAATCAAGCTGGGAGATCGTGCAGGTATTCCATTAGACGTTCAAGTGCAATCAGAGCTAACGACGTCGAATACTTCTTATTCAAAAAAAGAAGAAATGATGCGAGAAGGACATGCAGTTGCTGCCGAATTTTATCATCATTTGTTGATGAATACAGAAGATGGAGAATTAGCATTAAATTATTTACTAGAAAGAGGATTTACGCGTGAACAAATCGAAACTCATCAAATAGGATGGGCGTTACCGAATTGGGATACACTTTCGATATTATTAGAGCGTAAAGGTTTTCTTTTAGAAGTAATGGCAGAATGTGGGCTCATCATTCAAAAAGAGAGTGACCAAACATTTTTCGATCGTTTCCGTGGAAGAATTATGTTTCCGATTCGAGATGAAAATGGTAAAGCTGTTGCTTTTTCAGGGAGAATCCTTAACAAAAATGCAGATGAAGCAAAGTATTTAAATAGTCCAGAAACACCTATTTTCCATAAAAGTCAGGTGCTTTACAATTTGGACAAGGCTCGTGCGTCGATTAGAAAAACACGTCACGCAGTCTTAATGGAAGGGTTTGTTGATGTACTTGCTGCCAATCGAGCAGGTGTATATAATGCAGTCGCAACGATGGGTACGTCGCTTACACCCCAGCATATTACAAAGCTCAAACGCTTAGTTCAGCAAATTACGATTTGCTATGATGGTGATAATGCTGGTTTTGAAGCGGCGAAACGTGCTTCACAAATGTTACATGAAGAACGAATTAAAGTTGAAGTGGCTGTTTTACCAAACAAGCTTGACCCAGATGATTACATCCAAAATTATGGTCAAGAAGCGTTTAAAAATCAAATAATCGAAAAACCGCACGCTTATATCGCATTTATGATGATGCATGCGAAGCGCGGCAAAAACTTTCAATTTGAAAATGACACATTACAATACATTCAAGAAGTTCTCGAAACGTTGAAAGATAATTCTTCACCGACAGAACGAGATTTATACATTCGTCAGCTTTCAAATGAGACAAATATTTCTCAAGAAGCGATTAGTGCGCAGTTACGAAAAGTTGTAGCAGATGGTGCTAAAGAACAAAAACGTAATCAAAATGCATTAAAGCAACCTATTGAATTGGTTCAGCAAAAGCTACCAAAAACGGCGACGGATCGAGCAGAGCGATTATTACTTGCCCATATGTTGCATGATGTGAATGTGGTGAATAAAGTTTTGAAACTAGGAAACACCGCGCCATTTATTCATGAAGAATATTTATCCGTATTTGTCCGTCTAGTGGGTTTTTATGAAGAATATGAAATGGCAGATTTTCAACGTTTTGTAGAAGTTTTAAATGACAATGAATTGCGTAAAATAGTTATGGAAGCAGCATATATCGATCGTGATCCAGAAAATGGTGAAGCGGAAATTAGTGATTGTTTAAAGCATATTGAAAAACACCGTATCGAAATAGAAATAGAAAAATTAACGCATAATCAAAAAGAAGCAGAAAAGATGCACGAACATAGGCGAGCTCTTGAAATAGCCCAACAGATTATCCAGTTAAGAAGATCGGTAAAGGGAATTTAAGGCGATTTGTTTTTTAGAAGGAGGAAGGTTTATGACGGAAAAGTCAAAACATTCAAAAGAGACAGTAGTAAATGGGCTTACATTAGAAGAAGTAAAGAAAAAGCTTTTACAAAAGGCAAAGCAAGTTGGAGAAATGTCAATGAAGGAAATTTCTGAAACGCTCGCTTTTTTTGAAGTAGAGAATGAAGAAGTTTTTAACTTTGCTGATGAAGTGGAAAAAAATGATGTAACAGTTGAAGGAAAAGAAGAGTTTGAAGAAGAAGCGCTTTCTAAACAAGAAGCAAGCGAAGAAACTTTCGATTTAAACGATTTAAGTGTTCCTCCTGGCGTAAAAATTAATGACCCGGTTCGTATGTATTTAAAAGAAATTGGTCGTGTTGACTTACTTTCTGCAGCTGAAGAAGTTCGTCTTGCAGAGCGTATCGAAGAAGGTGACGAGGAAGCACGTAAGCGATTAGCAGAAGCAAACTTACGTCTAGTAGTATCGATTGCCAAACGTTATGTTGGGCGCGGTATGCTATTCTTAGACTTAATTCAAGAAGGGAATATGGGTCTTATTAAGGCGGTTGAAAAGTTCGACCACCGCAAAGGATTTAAATTCTCGACTTATGCAACATGGTGGATTCGCCAAGCGATTACACGTGCGATTGCTGACCAAGCACGTACAATCCGTATTCCAGTACACATGGTAGAAACAATTAACAAATTAATTCGTGTACAGCGTCAATTATTGCAAGATTTAGGTCGCGAACCGTCTCCAGAAGAAATTGGAGAAGAAATGGACTTAACACCTGAAAAAGTACGTGAAATTTTAAAAATTGCACAAGAGCCTGTATCACTTGAAACGCCAATTGGTGAAGAGGATGATTCGCACTTAGGAGACTTTATCGAGGACTCAGAAGCACAATCACCTTCAGACCATGCAGCATATGAGCTTTTAAAAGAGCAATTAGAGGATGTCCTAGATACATTAACAGATCGTGAAGAAAATGTACTACGTCTACGCTTTGGCTTAGATGATGGCCGTACACGTACATTAGAAGAAGTAGGAAAAGTATTCGGTGTAACACGTGAGCGTATTCGTCAAATCGAAGCAAAAGCACTTCGTAAATTACGTCACCCATCTCGTTCAAAACGCCTGAAAGATTTCTTAGAATAAAAGGATATGTAAGAGGTGAAGAAAATTGAATTATTTTCTTCACCTTTTTTTCATGTTATTATTTAGCTAAAAAGTATGCCATAAAAAAGAAAAGATTGTTACTTTTTACTGATGTACGCACCCTTACAAATACTTACAATAGTAATAGGTTCAATTACGCCTCGGCGTAATTGCGTCAGGATTTTGAATTGTGTTTAGGCCTGCATGGTGCAGGTCAGTTAGCCGTTTGTCGCATAGATGCGACGACATAGGCTAACAACCTTATATTCATTCCTTTCATCCGCCGGGGGCTTATCTTCATTCAGTTGGCGTAAGGACGCTCACTGAAAAGGCTATACTTTCATTCATCCTGCCACCTATAGAAGCAGGAGTCATTTGCTGAATGAAGATCAATACATAAAGTAGATTTGGGGAATTTACATGTCAAATCCAAAAAAACAAATTATTATGAATGAAATTACTTTTTGGAAGCAAAATAAATTGCTACCAGAGCATTACTGTGATTTTTTAATGACGCTTTATTCAGAAGGAAATAATAATGAAGAAATTTCAGGGAATGCGAAAAAAGCGATTAACCCTGTAATTAAAAGAAGAAAATGGAGCATTGCATCGATCTTTCCGGTCATTGCACTATTGTTTACAGTGCTATTATTTACAATTCAATATGAATGGGTAGTCGTGGCCATTGCGGGTATTTTTGCCGCAAGCTGCTTAGTGGGGGCGTTTTATTTTGCAAAAAGAAATAAATTATTAGCGACTATGCTTCAACTGGCAGTAGCCCTATTAATGCTAGGAATTTCAGTTAAAATAAGTATGACTTATTTTGCTGGGAATAATAATATGCTTTTTGCCTTATTAATTACAAACTGTATTTTATGGCTCATTAGTGGGATTATGCTGAAAATCACATACTTTACAATTTCCGGAGTCATCGGTTTTTGTATTATTATTGGCGCTTGGTTTTACATATGATATTTTTATTAAAGCTAATGATAGAACTATCGAATTTACCAATTCAACAACTGCCAAAACTTAAATATGATTGTATACCTTGATCGAAAAATATCCAGGCAACATGTAAATAGCCAACTATCCATGATAAAATTCAGATAGTTGGCTATTCGTCGTGCGAACCGGAATGTGCACAAATTTTTTGATTCGGATTTACAGATAAAAAAACTACTAACAGTTGTTTACCGTTAGTAGTTCCAATCTTATTCCCAGATAGCTTTAACGACGTTTGTCTGCTCACGAGCTGGCCCTACTGAGAAAGTCATTAAGTTTATTCCTGTTAGCTCTACAACACGTTCTACGTATTTACGAGCATTTTCTGGGAGTTCTTCTAATGTACGAATTCCAGTAATGTCTTCTGTCCAGCCTGGAAGTTCTTCATACATTGGTTCACAAGCTTCAATGATGTTTAAGCTTGCTGGATACTCGGTAATCACTTCACCGTTGTATTTATAAGCTGTACAGATTTTAACTGTATCTAAACCAGATAAAACGTCAATAGAGTTTAATGCTAAATCTGTAATCCCACTCACACGACGAGAGTGGCGAACTACTACTGAGTCAAACCAACCTACACGTCGTGGGCGCCCTGTCGTTGTTCCATATTCCCGACCAACTTCACGGATTTGATGACCAACTTCATCGAATAGTTCCGTTGGAAATGGACCGTCACCTACACGAGAAGTGTATGCTTTACATACTCCAACAACACGAGAAACATGAGAGGGACCAATACCAGTACCAGTTGTTACACCACCTGCAACAGGATTTGAAGATGTAACAAATGGATAAGTTCCATGGTCAACATCTAACATAACTCCTTGTGCACCCTCAAATAACACACGGCCACCTTCATCTAAAACGTCATTTAATACTTTAGAAGTATCTGTTACGTATTTCGCGAGCTCTTGGCCATAGCCGTAGAATTCTTCGAAGATATCTTCAAATTTTAAGGCTTCCACTTCGTAGAATTTTTCGAAAAGACGGTTTTTCTTCTCTAAATTATCACGCAGTTTTTGTTCAAACACTTCACGATCAAGTAGGTCTGCAATACGGATTCCTATACGTGCAATTTTATCTTGATAGCACGGACCAATCCCTTTACAAGTTGTCCCAATTTTATTATCCCCAAGAGAAGCTTCGTCCACTTTATCTTGATAAATATGATATGGAAGAATTACATGAGCACGGTTTGAAATACGTAAGTTTGTTGTAACAATCCCACGTTCTTCCAAACCTTTTAGTTCTGATACGAGAGATTTTGGGTTGATAACCATCCCATTCCCCATCACTGAAGTTTTTTCTTTATAAAAGATACCTGATGGAATTAAATGTAATTTGTAAGTTTCATCGCCAATTTTGATTGTATGACCTGCGTTATCGCCGCCTGAAAATCGAGCGATTACATCTGCCTTTTTAGAAAGGAAGTCCGTAATTTTCCCTTTACCTTCGTCTCCCCATTGTGTTCCTACAACTACAACTGATGTCATATCAGCACCTCCGTTAGTCTCAATTTTATTTATTCTTCTCCTTAATTGAGCGAAATATCCAATTATTTAAAAATGAATAACTCGTACAATGATCTTTTTAATTACGTATTAGTGTCTATTTACTCAATAAATGTATCATTATATCGAATAGCGTTATTGTAGCAGTGATTAACAGTAGAAGTCAATGGAAAACAAGTTAAAACACGAACGAAATTATAAAATGGATAATTATCGTTCGTGTTATGGTGGGAGGTAAATTAAGCGATTACTTGCATATAATGTTGCGAACCGTTGAATTCCTTTTTTATTTTCAAATGCGTGGTTTAACGCAACGGTCGGTAAATCGTATCGATACTTAGTGAAGCTACTGACAGAGCTACCGAATTTATCAATTCAACAACAGCCAGAACTTATAAATGATTTATAGGCTGGGTTGGATGTAACAAATCCAGTCAACATGTGAAAAGTAGCGAACTAACCGAAAAAAATTTAGATAGCTAGCTATTCGCTTTGCCCACCGAAAAGAACGCATATTTTTTGTTTTGGGCTTACAATCGGATTGTTGATTTGTATATAAATTCTCTTTAAAACTTAATTTTTCTGTAAAAATACATATATTTCGTATAGAATGAAAGGTGATACATGAGTGGGAGAAAGGGTGGGGTGACATGAATTTTGACTTAACAGCGGAACAACAAATGTTGCAAAAAATGATGCGGGAATTTTCAGATGAAGTTGTAGCACCAGGGGCAATTGAGCGTGATAAGACAAAAGAATTTCCATTACCTATTTTTAAGGAATTATCAAAAATGGGGATAATGGGCTTACCATTTCCAGAAGCTTACGGGGGTGCGGGGGCAGATACCATTAGTTTTGCAATTGTTACGGAACAGTTAAGCCGTGTTTGTGCTTCTACGGGCATTACGTATTCTGCACATATTTCTTTAGGTGGGGCACCACTTTATTTATTTGGGACAGAGGAGCAAAAGCAAAAGTATCTTGTCCCGATTTGTACGGGAGAATCCTTTGGAGCATTTGGTTTAACAGAGCCGAATGCTGGATCTGATGCAGGTGGCACGGAAACAACGGCTGTTTTAGAAAATGGGCAGTATACGATTAATGGCTCCAAAGTGTTTATTACAAATGCAAGCTATGCCAAACATTTAGCGTTAACAGCAATTACGAATCGACAAAATAATGAAAAAGAAATTAGTGCGATTATCGTGCCAACCGATGTAGCAGGTTTCCAAATTAAATCCGATTATGAAAAAATGGGCTTAAATGCTTCGAATACAACGGAGCTGCTACTTCAAAATGTGACAGTGCAAGAAGAAAATCTTTTAGGCAAGCGTGGAAACGGCTTTAAGCAATTTTTAACGACATTGGATGGTGGGCGCATCGGAATTGCGGCGATGGCGGTTGGTATTGCGCAAGGTGCTTTAAATAAAGCTGTTCAATATGCAAAAGTACGCAAACAATTTGGCAAAACTTTGTCACAGTTTCAAGCGACGCAGTTTAAATTAGCTGATATGGAAGTGAAAATTGAAATCGCGAGAAATTATGTTTATAAAGCGGCTTGGTTAAAAGATCAAGGACGTCCATTTGGCAAGGAAGCGGCGATTGCCAAATACTATGCATCTGAAATGGCGATGGAAGTGTGCGATGAAGCAATCCAAATTCATGGAGGATATGGGTATATGAAAGAGTATGAAGTGGAACGTTATATGCGTGATGCTAAATTATTAGAGATAGGAGAGGGAACTTCAGAAGTCCAAAAAATGGTTATTGCAAGACATATATTGCAACGTTAATGGTAATTTGTCGTAATTGTTACAAACATAGTAAAACTTAGGGAATAGGGCTTTTCGTTTTCCAGAATATACAGTACAATTATTAGTGTTTACTAGGTTCTATTTCAGATAGAATGAGAATAACTAATGAGGGAGGGGAACGCAATGAGAAACAATCCACTTATTCCTTACGTACTTATCATGACATTCGGTATTGGACTAATTTTCTTCATGTCATTTGAAGGTGCAGCAAATAAGAATAGTGCTGAAGGGGATACTTCAGGTGAAACGGTTGAATTAAGCGGTGAAGAAATCGCTCAAAAGAACTGTATTTCATGTCACGGTGGTGACTTAAAAGGTAGCATGGGTCCTTCAATCGTTGGATTAGATGCTGAGCACATTAAAGATGTTGCTTTAAATGGTACTGAAAGCGGTGGCATGCCTGCAATTCTTAAAACAGAAGAAGAGGCAAAAGCTGTAGCAGAGTACATTTCTGGTCTATAATATTGAAAATCGAAGCATAGGTACTAGAGCAATCTAGTGTCTATGCTTTTAACTTATTTCAGCGGGTTTCCAAACACCCGCTGAAATAAGTTAAGCCTCCGGCGGATGTCACAGATTTTTAGAGGATTTTTTTAAGCAAGCTCGAAAAAATTCTGGACGCAATTACTCCGAGGTGTAATTGATCTTATTTCAGTCGAAAGTAACTAGCGTCTAATTTGACCTTAGTTATGTCCTTCTCAATGCATTAACCTCTCAACTACAAGACGAATGAGAGGTTTTTTTATATAATAAGGGTACATTGTAAAATAGAAAAGAGGAAATTGAAATATGAATGCACAAAAGCTCTCAAAACGTTTAGAAATGGTCGCATCATTTGTTCCAACGGGTGCGGTTGTTGCAGATATCGGGAGTGACCATGCGTATTTACCATGCTATTTAGTACACAAAGGGATTGCTTCACGCGCCGTAGCAGGAGAAGTTGTAAAAGGTCCTTTCGAATCTGCTGTACGCCAAGTACGTACAGAAGGCTTAACAAATAAAATTACCGTTCGCATGGCAGATGGGTTAGCGGCAGTTGAAGAAACGGACCAAATTGATACTGTGACAATTGCTGGGATGGGCGGTCCACTCATTGTTTCGATTTTAGAAAAGCATCCACAAGCTTTAAAATCGGTGACGCGTCTTATTTTACAGCCAAATATTCATGCAAAAGCAATTCGCGAATGGGCACTTCTTAATCGTTGGGCATTACAAGATGAAGTTATTTTAGAAGAGGACGGCAAAGTGTATGAAGTTCTTGTATTGCAACGAGGACAGATGGAATTAACACAAGCTGAAATATTATTAGGTCCAAAATTAATTGCAACGAAATCGCCTGTATTTGTTGAAAAATGGTCACGTGAAGTGGCTAATTGGCAACGCGTACAGCAAGCGATTGAAAAAGCTGAAAAAACCGCTGATAACGAAGCGAAATTTACAGAGCTGGCACAACTTGTTGAGATGGTACAGGAGGTTATTCAGTGAAAAAAGTCAATGGGCAAGAAATCATTCAGTTATTTGAGTCTTGGTCACCGAAAAAATTCGCCTGTATGCCAAATGATCCGATTGGTTTAGCGATTGGGACATTGAATAAAGAAGTTTCAAAGGTACTTGTGACACTAGATGTGACGCATGAAGTAGTAAATGAAGCGATTGAACAAGGCTGTGAGCTTATTATTGCACACCATCCACCTATTTTTATGAAGCTTTCCAATTTGCGCACAGACAATCCACAAGGTGCTTTATATGAAAAATGCATTAAAAATAATATTGCGGTGTATGCGGCACATACGAATTTAGATGTGGCACCAGGTGGGGTCAATGATTTATTAGCAGCTGCTTTGCAATTAACAAACTGTGAAATTTTAGAACAGACGTATCATGAGAATTTAATGAAATTAGCAGTTTATGTCCCGCAAAACCAAACGGATGAGATGCGCGCAGCTTTAGCTAAAGCAGGGGCAGGACAACTAGGCGATTATGATTCATGCAGTTTTTCTACAGATGGACAAGGGCGCTTTAAGGCATTAGACGGCGCAAATCCGACAATTGGCGCAATCGGCCAATTGGAAGTAGTGAGCGAACAGAAAATTGAAGTCGTGTTCCCGCAGTCGTTAAAAAATCGTGTGTTAAAAGCAATGCTCAATGCACATCCATATGAGGAACCGGCGTATGATGTATGGACGACGGAAGTATCATCAAATGAGCAAGGCCTCGGCCGAATTGGCTTATTAAATAAACCGATGACGTTAAAGGAATTTGCACAATTCGTCAAAGTTCAATTGGACGTGCCATTTGTACGTGTTGTCGGTCCAGTAGACGGACTTGTTCATAAAGTCGCAGTCGTTGGTGGCGACGGCAATAAATATATTCGAACAGCTAAATTTGCAGGTGCAGATGTATTCGTAACGGGAGATATTGGTTTCCATATGGCACAAGATGCCGAGCAGCAAGGCTTAAGCATTGTTGACCCAGGACATCATGTTGAAAAGGTAATGATTCAAGGGGTTGCACAGAAGATGACTCAATTATGTGACGCGAAGAAATTACCCGTGCAGTTTATTCAATCCATAATTCATACAGAGCCGTTTACGTTTGTTTAAATGTTTCGGTGAAATAAGAAATATCAATGTTTCTAACGTCTTTCTACAAGTTGTAGGAGACGTTTTTTATTTAACTAAAAAACTTTAGTTTAAGAAGAAATTGAACTTTTTCAGAATCACGATCGAACACATTCTCCCGTTTTCCCCGACATCTCCACAGATTTTCCACCCGTCAGTTCCAAACGTATCCTAGATTTCGCGCTGGTCTTCAATAATGTAGATAAATATACCATTAAAAATAAAATATAATATAATCTATTTCATGATTTATAAGGACTAGTTTTAATAATCAAAACTTAGATATGCAAAAGAGGATTATCAGTATTCACTTTAAACGGATTAATTTTCTAATAATTTTAACTATTGAATAAATTTCGCTATTTATATATAATCTTTTATATTAATAATATATTTCATAGAGGTGCAGGATGAAAATTTTAGAACGATTTAGTCAGTTTGTTAGCAGTACATTTGCTATTTGGGTGCTCCTTTTTGCAGCACTTGCCTTTTTTGTTCCAAATGGATTTTCTTGGATTGGAGCGTATATCACGATATTACTAGGTATTGTTATGTTTGGTATGGGATTAACAATAACTGTTGCGGACTTTAAAGAAGTATTAACTAGACCAAAAGATGTGGCAGTTGGTGTAGTTGGTCAATTTGTGATTATGCCAAGTTTAGCCTTTTTATTGGTGAAAATATTCAACCTCCCACCTGAAATTGCAATCGGTGTTATTTTAGTAGGTTGTTGCCCAGGGGGGACATCTTCAAACGTTATGACGTTTCTTTCCAAAGGTGATGTGGCATTATCGGTGACGATTACCTCCATCACAACTTTATTAGCTCCGATCGTTACACCTGGACTAATTTATTTATTTGCAAGTGAGTACATTGATGTTGCTCCTAGTGCACTCTTTATGTCGATTATCAAAGTAATTATTATTCCGATTGCATTAGGATTTATTGTACAGAAGCTCTTTAACAAGCAAGCGACAGCAAGTGTGAAGGTGATGCCTCTCGTTTCCGTAGTAGCGATCGTTGCTATTGTAACTGCGGTTGTTGCGGGTAATCAACAAAAGATTGCTGAAACTGGTTTGATTATCTTTGCTGTTGTTGTTTTACACAACTGTTTAGGATACTTAATCGGGTATTTATTCGCAAAGATGTTCGGTATGAACTTAGCGAAAAAGAAAGCTATTGCAATTGAAGTAGGAATGCAAAATTCGGGCCTAGGTGCATCATTAGCCGTTGCACATTTTTCTCCATTAGCAGCTGTACCAAGTGCGATTTTTAGTGTATGGCACAATATATCAGGTCCAATATTAGCAACCATTTTTAGTCGTATGGAAGAAAAGAATGAGGAGAAATTAAAAAATCCAAAGTTTTTACTTTCTAATGAAAAGTAATTTTTACTTTCTACAAAACTGATCTATTTTCAATCAGATGAAAAGAAATGAGATGAGGAATTCCTCATCTCATTTCTTTTGAGCGTTTTTTTAATGACTACGTCCATCATCCACTTGTTTTCCATTTTCTCCTTTTATAACCAGATGTAATTTTCAATCGTTATAGGTTGATAGTCTTGATTAACAATCTGTGTATGTAATATTTCATTAATTCGTACTCTCAGATGGATAACCCATCTTCAAAACGTCATTTTGTGCAATTTAAAACAGCTGAATAAGAAAAGGGTATTAGCAATATTGAAGGCTATGTCCTTTTAGCTTGTTATTTATTATTTTTGTTCATGAACCTATTATGATTAATGGTATTTAGATTGTATGAATGTATAACTTTTGTTGGCTTGAAAGGAAGATTGCTCTATTTTAAGGATTAGTTGTTGTGTTAACGGTTTTAGATCATAAGATTAGAAAAGCAGTATAATTAATCGTCTATCAAATTGTGCTCAATGGTAATTGAATGGGAAGAAGTGAAAAAATTAAATAAGAAGAAAAAAAGGCTACGAAATGTAGCCTTTTTTTATATTTACTTACTTATATTATCCTTTTACAGGCATTGCTTTTGCGGCCATTTCCTCATCAAAGTCATTCTCTGATTTAGAAACAACGACACATGCAACCCCGTTACCGATTAAGTTTGTTACAGCACGGGCCTCGGACATGAATCGGTCAACCCCGATTAAAAGGGCAATTCCTTCAACTGGCACCATTGGGAATGCAGCTAATGTTGCAGCCAGTGTGATGAAACCAGAACCTGTTACACCTGCAGCTCCTTTAGATGTAATCATTAATACCCCAAGAAGTGTGGCAATTTCAAGCCATGTTAAATCGACACCATACGCCTGTGCGATAAATAACGCAGCCATTGATAAATAAATGGACGTACCATCTAAGTTAAATGAATAGCCTGTTGGTACGACTAAACCAACAACTTGCTTTCCACAGCCTAAATTTTCTAATTTACGCATCAATGATGGCAATGCCGATTCAGAAGAAGATGTACCAATAACGATGAAAATTTCATCTTTAATGTATGCAATAAAACGGAAAATATTGAAGCCGAAGTATTTAGCGATTGAGCCTAATACAAATACAATGAACAAGAACATCGTAACGTATACCGCAACCATTAATAAGCCTAATGATTTTAGTGAACCTAAACCGAAGTAACCGATTGTATACGCCATCGCACCGAAAGCACCAATTGGCGAAATTTTCATGACCATTCCAACAATTTTGAAGAAAATTTCTGAAATTTGTTCGAAAAATGTAATGACAGGTCGCGTTTTCTCCCCTAAAGAAGCAGTTGCGATACCGAATAATATCGCTGAAAATAATGTTGGAAGCAAAGCACCTGATGCGATTGCACCGACAAAGTTCTCTGGAATGATGTCATAGATGAAGCCACCTAAACCACCTTCACCAGAAGCTTCAGCTGCAGATGTATATTTCGAAATGTCAGCGTCGGCAGCTTTAGAAGTATCAAAACCAGCACCAGCATTGATTACGACTGCAACCATAATACCGATTGCAAGGGCAATTGTTGAAACGATTTCGAAGTAAAGTAAGGCTTTACCACCAATCTTACCAACCTTTTTCATGTCACCCATACCGCCAATTCCAATAACAACGGTTAAGAAGATAATAGGAGCGATTAACATTTTTATTAACTTAATGAATAAATCAGCTAGTATTTTTAAGCTTGCACCAAATTCAGGCCAAATCGCACCTACGATAATACCTAAAATGATGGCGATAATTACTTGGACTGTTAAGTTTTTTAGTAATTTCATGAGGCAACCCCCTGTATAAAGTCCAGCATGAACAAGTGACGAAGTTTTTAAATGAACGCATTTACAATGAAAATATATCTGGGCTATTATTAAGCAAGATTAGTCGCGGAAAAGAGCTCGGCATTCAAGTGTTGATTGATGAAGAAAGTAAATTGACGCGTTTTCCCGAGTATCTGGACCATCATGATTTTGTTGTTTTATTTGGGAATTTAATCGAAAATGCATTTGATGCACTAATTGCAGTCGAACGAGAGCAAAAAGAAGTAACGATTTCAATTGATGATAATGATGGCATTCTAGCTATTTTAGTAGCAGATAACGGTGTAGGTATTCCATCAAATGATGTAGAAAAGATTTTTGAAAATGGATTTTCGACGAAGCATAGCGAAAATCGAGGAATTGGTCTCTATTTAATCCAAGAAATTATCACTAAAGGAAATGGCACAATTGAGATAGCGAGTGAAGAAAATAAGGGGACGACCTTTATTTTGACATTTGAGCTTTAACTTGTTTCAGCAGAAGTTTTTTACTTGTAAAATGGGAGGAAACCCAGGTTGAAGAGGGAAACTCTGTACAAAAGTTAGCCGAGGCGTAATGGATAGGGAGAGTTTAATTGTGAAAACAATCCGAGTGTTACTAGTAGAAGATGATCCGATGGTACGTGAGGTAAATCGTCAATTTATTGAGCGTGTTGAAGGATTTGAAGTCATTGATATGGCGGCAAATGGTATTAAAGGAATTGAAAAAATAAAAGAGTTATCACCAGATTTAGTCATTATGGATATTTTTATGCCGGAACAGGGTGGCATTGAGTCATTGCGCCAAATTCGTTATAACAATTTAGAGGTAGATTGTTTTATGGTAACAGCAGCTAATGATGT
Organism: Solibacillus sp. R5-41; assembly: GCF_002736105.1. Taxonomy (NCBI): domain Bacteria; kingdom Bacillati; phylum Bacillota; class Bacilli; order Caryophanales; family Caryophanaceae; genus Solibacillus; species Solibacillus sp. R5-41. The sequence continues at coordinate 1,128,547 of NZ_CP024123.1, forward strand.
ACAAACAATCCAGCAAATTCTCCATTTAGGTGTGTATGATTATATTATGAAGCCCTTTACATTTGAACGAATCGAGCAAACATTGCTAAATTATCGTTTGTTCAAAGAAAAGATGGAGTCCGCAGAAGATGTAACCCAGCAGGAATTAGATGAGATAATGGGACAAACAAAACATATGAATTTAGAGCCAGAGCCTGTGCAGACATTTTCACAGGAGCTGCCAAAAGGGTTTAACCGGTCTACGCTAGCAAAAGTTTTGCAGTATTTAAAGCAATTGGATGATGGTGCCTCAGCAGATGATGTGGCAGCGGGCATCGGCGTAGCCAGAGTAACAGCCAGACGCTACTTAGATTTTATGGAGAAAAATCAGATGATTCATGTTGATATTCTGTACGGAAGTGTAGGGCGACCGGTTAATCAATATTTTTTTGAAGAGTGAAAAAGAAGCAGTAGCGCGTATGGAATGTGCTACTGCTTTTACGTTTAGTAAGGCATAATTTTATCGACTGGTTTTGGTGTTTTAATTTTTGGTAGAATTTTGTCGAGCGTTACAGAACGGACAATTTCATGTGTTGCTGGATCATTTTTATCAAATTGATCTAAAAATGCAATGACCTCTTTCACAATTGGTGTTGGGGTAGATGCCCCTGCTGTAACGGCAACCGTTTCAACATTTTCTAACCACTCCAATTTAAGCTCAGAAATATCTGAAATACGGTAGGACGGTGTACCAGCAATTTCAACCGATACTTGTGTAAGTCGATTTGAGTTATTAGATTTTGGATCGCCCACGACGATTAATAAATCCGAAACGCCTGCCTGCTCAGCAACGGCTTCTTGACGAACTTGTGTTGCTAAACAAATTTCTTTATGCACTTCAACATGAGGGAATTTTTCCTTTAAGCTGTCCATTAAGAAGGAAACATCCCATTGACTCATTGTCGTTTGATTGGTTACTAATATTTTTTCGTTCTCAAATTGAAGATTTTCAATATCTTTCATCGATTGCACAAGGTGAACATGATCTGGTGAAACACCAATTGCTCCCTCAGGCTCTGGATGTCCCTTTTTACCGATGTAAATAATTTCATAGCCTTCTGCCGTTTTTTCACGAATTAAATCATGTGTAACGGTAACATCTGGGCAAGTTGCATCAATGGAAACAAGCCCTTTGCGTCTCGCGATTTCACGAATTTCAGGTGAAACCCCATGTGCAGTGAAAATGACTGTTCCTTCATTTACTTGCTCAATAATCTCTTTACGATTTTCTCCATCTAGCGTAATGATACCATCTTGTTCAAATGCATCTGTTACATGTTTATTATGCACAATCATACCTAAAATGTAGATTGGTCTTGGTAATGATGTATCAAGCGCAGCATTGCGTGCAATAACCATTGCATCAACTACCCCATAACAATAGCCGCGTGGATTGATTTTAATGACTTTCATTGTGCAAACCCCTTTCAAAACTCAGTATGTCTATTATAGCTGACTAAGAAGTTTAATTCAAAACTTCGTTGCTGGGAGTATGATTATAGATTTGTAAGGGGGGAATTGGTAGAAGGATGCACATGGTTTTGGTAGTTTTATGGTAAAATCCAGGTAATGAAGAGGTGGAGGGGAACGGATGCAAACGGTACATATTATTTTTGGTGAATCTGCCTATGGATCTTTACGCTTTGCAATGAAAGGAAAGCTGGAAACAATCATTGCTTTTCCGAGTTTTTTTGGCGAAGGACCTGTTCAAGATATACATACAAAAAACGGTTTAAAAAATCGGTTGCAATGGCTTGAAAATAATTATTTATTCGACGTGGAAGACAGTGAGCGTTATAAACAATTATTTGAATTAGGACTTCAGCAAGTAGAGCAAATAACAGAAGGCACGAAAATCATTATTTGGACATGTGAAAACGCAGCAGAACAGTTTGGTTTACGTTTTGTTACGAAAATACTCGCAAAGAAAAAGGTTACTTGCTATACATGTAATACCTTTTTCAATATGCTCGAACTTTATAAAGGTAAAGATACATGGACGGAAATCCGGCGTTCAGGTGAAATGGGCGCGGAGGAAATGAAGAAATTTATGGGAAACGAGTGGATGGAGCTTGTGACGGATGAGCTGTTCGCTACTTATCAAAAAGAAGCGGAACAGTTATTGGCAAATGATTGTTCCGTGCGTACTTGGCGACATGGGAAAATGCATTATGAGGATGAAAACCGCGATGATGCCTTTATTATTAAGCTGGCAAAAATGCTTCATAGTGAAATACAGGACGAAAAAACGTGGCTCAATGCAGCGCGGTTAATCGGGCAAGTATTAGGGGGAAGTGAGCATGATATTTCCGATTCATGGATTAACTACCGTGTACACAAACTAATTGAACAAGGTTTTTTCCAGTATGAAGGGGATTTAAGTGAAATTCGTAAGTATAAAGTGAAGTTAAATGATATGTAAGTTAAAAAGTGTTTATTTTTTGTGACGATATATAACTTGAACATATGAAGCCTACTTAATATTGGAGAATGGGAATCTAATTAAGAATCCGTCGCCTCCCACGGTAGCGGCCAAACAAGCGCAGACTTTATCAGAATCCTTAAGTAGAAGGATTTCATTAGCGGGCGGGATTCTTTAGTTCAACTTATATTTATCAATGGATTAAAGTGTACCCAACTCGTTCGAACGAATCATTGTGTATAATAAGGAACAAGGAAAATTATACATAATGGGGGAGAGCATTTGGTTTTTTCATTTTTTAAAAAGAAAAAAGAGGGAACGGTACTTAAAAATCAGGTAGAATTTTGCATGACGAACTTATCATTAGGCGCTGCGGACGTGTATGATGTGCTCATCGAACTCGATGATGTAGAAATTACTGAATCCGGCTGTACTTCCAATTGCGAAATTTGCGAATGCCATTTATTTGCCATCGTCAATGGTGAAATGGTGCTTGGAGATGATGCGGATACATTACTCCAAAACGTGCAACAGGAGCTAGAGGTAAATTCAGTTTAACTAATTCTAGCGCGGTGCATTTGTCTTTCACATTGTACCGAAAATTAGTTAAAATAGTCGGTAGAGGTGAGGAAATGATTTTTGTATTTGATTTAGATGGAACCATTTGCTTTCAAGGACAACCCCTTGATGAGGAAATAACAGATGCATTGAAATTTTGTGAAGAACTTGGTCACGAAATTATTTTTGCGTCTGCTCGTCCAATTCGTGATATGTTACCGGTCATACCAAAGGACTTTCATTCATGTCGTATGATTGGGAGTAATGGGGCTTTTACATTTGTTGAGGGAAAAATCGAGGTAGAGTTTTTAAAGGCATCGATTCAAACGCAAATTATGGAACTGATTACGCAGCATCAATTAGCGTATTTAGCTGACAGCGATTGGGATTATGCTTATTCAGGTAGTGAGGACCATCCGATGTACCGTGGGATAAATAGTGAGAAAAAAGCAAAACGCTTAGCGATTGAACAATTAAATGGATTTTCAAAAGTATTATTATTTGATCCACCGTCCCATGTAAAGGAATTTATACATACATTACCCGTCACGATTTTTGAATATAAAGAAGAAAAAATTATCGATATCTGCTCAAATCATTTAAATAAAGTTAAAGGTTTAAATCGTTTAGGCATCCAACAATACATCGCTTTTGGAAATGATGTGAATGATTTATTAATGTTCCAACAGGCACAGCACAGCGTTTGTGTCGGGATGCATGAGGTAGGGAATTATGCAGCAGAGCGGGTAGAACAAAAGGAAGTCGCACTTAAAATTAAGAATCTTGCGCAACATTGGGCAAGCAATACTGTTTTCACCAACTAGCTCAAAACATAGGGACTGTCACGAAAGAATTCACTCTTTTGTGGCAGTCCCTCTATTTTCATGTGAATTTTGTACCGGAAATTCTTTTTAAGAGGTTAAAAGTCATATGGCGGCTGAAAGATCTTCGGTACGGATGGTCGCGAAGTTGGTGGTACGGATGGTCGTGAAGTTTCTGGCGCGGTCGGTTGTCTTTGAGTGCTTCTTTGTTCTGTTGGAGCAAGGGCTGTCGACTCGAAAATGTCTCGAGCCAAGTCAGCAGACGTATCTGGTTCTCCTTTAAAGCCTTTATACATTCTCCATAATGCAGGCAGATTTTTGAACATAGGAGCAGCCTGCTGAACGTACGGTGTAAACTTTTGGGCATTTGAAAACAAGGAATTTGCTCCCGCTAAAAAACTGTCTAAGCGCGGGGCACTACTTGCGGCTGCGGCTGCTCCGGCTACTTCTGCTGCCCCTGCTGCGCCCGCTAGACCAGCTACTTCTGCTCCAGCTCCAGCTAAACCTGCTCCTGCCAATCCCGCTCCAGCCAAACCTGCCCCCGCGGATTGGAACGGTATTTGGCGCGGCATGGGCATTTGTGAAAACATTGGACCTCGCATCATATAAGGTGCATACATCGGATAGCGCATCGGCATTTGCATAGGCATAGAGTTCATGAAAAAACCATTTGGATAATAAAACGGAGGACGCATAATAAGCTCCTTTCTTTAATTCAGCATTATTTTGCTAAAATGGACAATTAATTCGCATTTTTTTTCCCTATTCCCTCATTCCTGTTTGACGACAAAACTATTTATCGTTATGATATGCAGATGGTCACTTAAATGTACGAAACATGGTACAATAGGACAGATGTTAGGAGGTACGAAACATGTCAAAATATACTGATTATAATTTCAAGCCATTTTTGCAGGACGCCATTGCAAAGCTTGGATTTACAGAGCCGACACCGATTCAAAAAGAAATTATTCCACTCGTACTAAAGGGGAAAAGTGCGATTGGACAAGCACATACTGGTACAGGGAAAACGCATAGTTTTTTATTACCAATTGTGGAACGTATTCAAGAGGAAAAACAAGAGGTGCAAGCAGTTATCACATCTCCAACACGTGAGCTTGCGCAACAAATTTTTGATGCGTTAAACCAGTTAACAGAAGGCACGGAAATTACTTCAAAATTATTTATCGGCGGAACAGATAAACAGCGTTCAATCGACCGATTAAAAACACAACCTCAAATTGTTGTAGGTACACCAGGTCGTATTCGCGATTTAGTAAAAGAAAACGCCTTACTAGTACACACTGCGCCAATTTTAGTTATTGATGAGGCAGATTTAGCCTTTGATATGGGCTTTATCGAGGAAATCGATGGCTTTGCTTCAAGCATGCCAGAAAAGCTAGAAATGTTCGTATTTTCAGCGACAATTCCAGAAAAATTAAAGCCGTTCTTAAAGAAATATATGGATGCACCAACACATGTGCATATGAATGATAAACGCCCTGTTGCGGAAGGCCTTGATTTTGTATTAGTACCTGTACGTTCAAAATCACGTAACTCACGTTTATTGGATGTCATGAAAGGGATCAATCCATTTTTAGCAGTCGTATTTTGTAACACACGTAAAAATGCAGAGTCTGTTGCGACATTTTTAGCAGAGCAAGGCATTCGTGTAGGACAAATTCATGGGGATTTATCACCACGTGACCGTAAAAAAATGATGAAGCAAGTTCGTGATTTAGAATTCCAATACATCGTAGCAACTGACCTTGCAGCGCGTGGAATTGATATTCAAGGGATTTCACACGTAATTAACTATGAGCTTCCAGAAGACTTAGAGTTTTTCGTCCACCGTGTAGGTCGTACCGCTCGTGCTGGCACAAAAGGAACAGCGATTACATTGTTCCAGCCAGAAGATGAAGATGCAATTGTTCGTATCGAAAAAATGGGTATTCCATTTGTACAAAAAGATGTGAAAAATGGTGAATGGTCAGAACTGAAAGAGCGTCACTCACGAAAAAACCGTGTGAAGCAAGCAGACGAAATCGACTTAAAAGCGAAAGCCCTTGTTCGAAAACCGAAAAAGGTAAAACCAGGGTATAAACGTAATATGAAGTGGGAAATGGAAAAAGTTAAAAAACGCGAACGTCGTATTAAACGTCGTACAAATAAATAGGGGGGAATATTGATGTTGCTAGGTTCTCACGTATCCATGAGCGGTAAGAAAATGTTACTTGGTGCAAGTGAAGAGGCACTTTCTTATGGAGCGAATACATTCATGATTTATACAGGTGCGCCGCAAAATACGCGCCGTAAGCCAATTGAAGAATTGAATATTGCGAAAGGTCTTATGCATATGCAAGAACATGGCATGAGCAATATTGTCGTCCACGCGCCATATATTATTAATCTTGGAAATACGACAAAACCCGAAACGTTTGAGCTTGGTGTAAATTTCCTGCAAGAAGAAATTAAACGTACTGCAGCACTAGAAGCAAAACAAATTGTCTTGCATCCAGGTGCGCATGTCGGTGCAGGAGTAGACGCTGGGATTGCGAGAATTGTGGAAGGGTTAAATGAAGTACTTTCACAAGATTATCCAGTTCAAATTGCACTGGAAACGATGGCTGGCAAAGGCACTGAAATCGGCCGCAATTTTGAAGAGCTTGCGCGTATTTTTGATGGTGTAACGAATAACGAACGATTATCCGTTTGTTTCGATACATGTCATACACATGACGCAGGCTATGATGTCGTAAATGATTTTGATGGTGTATTAAATGAATTCGACAAAATTATTGGCTTAGATCGATTAAAAGTACTGCACATTAATGATTCCAAAAACGTACGTGGTGCTGGGAAAGACCGTCACGAAAACATTGGTTTTGGTGAGCTTGGTTTTGAGGCGATGAACTATATTGTGCATCACCCACAGTTAATGCACGTACCGAAAATTTTAGAAACGCCATTTGTAGGGGCAGACGCGAAAAATAAGCAAGCGCCTTATAAAGAAGAAATCGCCATGCTGCGAGATGGCAAGTTCCAACCAGAGCTAATCGACGCAATGCGCGGGTAGTTTTGGTGGAGGAATTTCAATAGCTAGCAAAAAGGTCTATCAAATTACAATTTGATAGACCTTTTTGTTTTGATTTAAAATGAGTAAATCCTATATAGACACCTAGAATTATTAGCAGGGCGGCAATTCTGATATCTGGTAACTTATCATAACGATAAGCGCGTGGGAAACCTTTCCCACCTCAAATATTTTTTAGTTAAATCACTATATCTATATTCAGTTTATCAGGTGTTTTTCTGGAAAAGACAGATAGTGTAAATTGGCTCAAAATTGGGTTGCGATATACTAACGTAGAAATTCATTATATTTCTCATAAATAAAAAAACGTCCTTACCTTAAATAGATTTCTGTAAATCTGTTTAACAGTAAAGGACGTTTTTATTTATATATCTTCAAGAGGATTTTTTCTGAGGATTAAATACAATAAAATATTTTCTTTCCTACCTATAAATAGCCCCAAATCATACATAATATTGTACCGAAAATTGTTACGAGCGCAATTATTAATGCATAATAGATATTTGTATAGATGGCAGATTTATCTTCTGTTTCACCAGCATGCATAAAGACGACCAATTGTAGGCCAGCCTGAATAAATGCTGTAACCAATAAAATCGTCATAATAATTGGAAATGATACGCCATCTATAAAATACACACAAGCAGCAATGATGGTAAGAATGATTGATAATGCAAACCCCATTACTTGTTTAAGTGGAAATAAATCACTCATTTTATACCATTCCTTTCAAGTAGATGAAACTGAAGATAAAGATCCATACAACATCTAAAAAGTGCCAGTATAAAGAGAAGATGAATGATTTATTGGCTGTTTCAGGTGTTAATCCACGTTTTATCAGCTGGTAGACGATGAGCAGCCCCCAAAACACACCAAATGTGACGTGAGCACCATGTGTTCCTAGTGTTGTTAATAGAGCAGCGGTAAAGGCACTAGTCTGTAATCCCGCACCAACATGAACATAATGAATAAACTCGTAAACTTCGAAACCAAGGAATGCTACACCGAGTAATAGCGTGATTACATAGAATGTTATCATAGCTTTCGTATAGCCCTTTCTCATTGCGTGGATACCTAGGCCAATTGTAAAGCTACTCGTTAAGAGAATAAAAGTTTCAAATAAAACAGGTGTGATTTCAAAAATTTCTGCTCCTGTAGGGCCATTTCCTACACGGTCTCCTAATACAAAGTAAGCTGCAAAAAGTGTTCCAAAGAGCATAATTTCAGCACCGATAAAAACCCAGAAGCCTAATATATTCATTTGATTTTGCTGTGTACTATATTCTAGCGGCAGCGATCGATCAACCTTCATTATTGAACACCTCGCATTTTCTTTTCAGTTGCTTTAATTTCTTCTACAGAAACATAATGTCCTGGATCTTTTTCCAACGAACGGAGAGCCATGCAAATAAAAATACCAATAGTTGTGAGAATAGCTGGAATCCACATACTAAATACAAATGAGAAGCCCCAGGCGAAGAAAATGCAACCTAATATGAAAGGCACACCGCTATTATTTGGCATATGAATTTTTTCATATTTCTCTGGGAACAACTCATGCTGATTGTATTTTGCGTCCCATAAAGCCTCTGTTGAAATAACATGAGGGACCTTTGCAAAATTGTAATAAGGCACAGGACTTGGCGTAGCCCACTCTAATGTGCGTGCATCCCATGGATCTGAACCGATGTTTCTTGGTGAGTAACGAATACTGTAGTACACGTTGTAAACAATTAGTGCAAACCCAATTGCAAATCCAATTGCACCAATGAAAGAAATCATATTCCAGATGCCAAAACCAGTAGACTCAGTATAAGTGTACATGCGACGTGCTTGTCCATCTAAGCCTGAAAAGAACATAGGCATAAAGGCTAGAAGTGTACTGATTGCTATAATCCATGCTGTCAATTTACCGATTTTTTCATTCAACATAAAACCAAACATTTTTGGGAAGTAGTAATGTAAGCCTGCTAACATCGCAAATACAACACCTGGAATAATCACCATATGGAAGTGGGCGACAAGGAACATTGTATTATGATATTGATAGTCAGCTGCTGACATTCCAAGCATTACTCCAGTTACACCACCAATTGTAAAAGTAGGTATAAATAACATGGAGTAAAGCATTGGAGTTGTAAATACAATCTTCCCTTTCCAAAGGGTAAACAACCAGTTAAAAATTTTTACCCCTGTTGGAATGGCAATTGCCATTGTAGTAATCGAAAATATACTGTTAGTTAAAGCGCCTTGTCCCATCGTAAAGAAATGGTGTGTCCATACTAAAAATGATAGGAAGGAGATGATCACCATTGAGCCGACCATCGATTTATAGCCATAAAGATTCCGTCCAGAGAAAGTAGAAATAATCTCACTGTAAATACCGAATGCTGGCAATATCAGTATATATACTTCAGGATGTCCCCAGACCCAGAAGAAATTCGCCCACAGCATATCCATACCACCGTCGGATGTTGTGAAGAAATTTGTGGCAAGTAATCGGTCAAAAGTCCCCATAGTCAAAGCTACAGTTAAAACGGGGAATGCGAAAACGATAATCACATTTGCAACAAATGAAGACCAAGTAAACATTGGCATTTTCATTAATGTCATGCCCGGAGCCCTCATTTTGAGAATTGTTACAATCATATTAATACCGGTAATTAATGTACCGAGACCTGAAATCTGTAGAGCAAATAAATAATAGTTAGTTCCTACTGATGGACTAAATTCGTTATTAGCGAGTGGGAAATAATTTGTCCATCCAGAATCAGGCGAGCCACCTATAACAAAAGAAATGTTTAGTAGCATTGCCCCCATGAAGAACAACCAAAAACTTAAAGCATTCAAACGTGGGAATGCAACGTCTCTAGCTCCAATTTGTAATGGCACAATGTAGTTCATAAATGCCATAATAAATGGCATTGCCATAAAAATAATCATTACTGTTCCATGTGTTGTGAATACTTCATTATAATGCTGAGCATCTAGTAACTTATTGTCAGGGACAGCCATTTGAGCACGCATCATAATAGCATCCGCGCCCCCTCGGAAAAGCATGAGGATAGCAGAAATTAAATACATAATACCGATCCGTTTATGATCAACGGTCGTTAACCATTCACGCCATAGGTAGCCCCATTTTTTAAAATAAGTTAATCCAACAATGATTGCTATCACGGTAAGACCAATTGCTACCATCGATGCATAAATTGCAGGACTTGGATGGGGTATAGCAAATCGTTCAAAGTAATCCATATTACTATGACTCCTTTCAATGTAAACATTTTAGTAAATTAGGTAATTTCGATAATTTAATGATTGTTTTGTAGAGATTTATTATCTTTAGATTCAGCTTTCTCATGTTGATGTCCGCCGTGTTCACCCTCTGGTGGTGGTAAGAAAGTTAAATGCGTTCCATTAAATGTTGATTGACCAACATGTCCAGGTTCTAGCAATGTATTAAATTTTTCTTCAGTTAACATATCAGCCGTTTCCTTTACTTCCTTAACCCAATTATCATATTCAGCTTGTTGAACCGCTGTAACGTTGAACGTATTCTCAGCGAATCCTTTCCCGTTAAAGTTTGCATTTCTCCCCATATACTCTCCTGGCATATCAGCAGCTAAATGCAACGTATTCACCATATCGGCCATTGCATATTTCTGGCCACCTAATTGAGGAATCCAAAAACTTGTAATTGGTCCATATGAGTAAAGTTTAAACTCAATTGGGCGCCCAACAGGAATATATAAATAATTCACTGTTTCAATATCTTCCTCTGGATAACTAAAATGCCATTTCCAATTAGATGTTGAAGCATAAACCACGAGTGGCTCTTCATTTTTGTATTTTTCTGGAGGTGATTCCACCTTATAATTACTTTCAACTGAAATTATTGAAAGGTAGGCGACAATTAAGACCGGGATTCCGACGCAAATTACCTCAACCATTATGCTCCCTTTAATATGGGGAGGTTTGTAATTTGGACTTTGTTTAGAAGCCCTAAATTTGATTAGCATATAAGCTAAAATTACAAAAACAATAAGTACGATAAAGGACATAATTCCTATCGATAGCATAATGTCTTTGGCTTGTACTTGAGCTTGAGGTCCTTTTGGGTCCAAGACTAACAATGGGTCACAACCAGTTAGCATAGTGACAATAGTGAAAAAACCGATTAACTTGATCCATCTATTTTTCATAAACAAACCCCTTTTAATTATTATTTAAAGTGTTTTAGGCTACTATGGGTTTGAGTGGAATTTGATTCACAATTGATTTTTATGATAGTTGCACAAAATTTTAAAAACAAGGAGTTTTGAAAGATAACACAAAATGTTCTAAAACCAAAAAAATAATTTTAGTATAATTTTGATGTGATGAACATACGTCAAACTGGGGTTTTTATATGAAAATGTAAATTGAAATTTTAAATGGATGGTAATGATAAACTAAAAGTGGATGGTCAATTTTAGACGGATATATATTAATATTTATTATTTTGATTGTCTGACAATGGCAGAAAATAAAAGGAATATTTTAATAAGTTTGGTAGAAATAATGAGGTGAATATATATGGATTGGAAACCCGATAGAAAAGCAAAAAAGGCGATCTATAAGCAACTCGCAGAATATATTGAAAAAGGAATTGCCGATGGTACATTTCCACCTGATAAACCATTGCCATCAGAGAGAAGTTTGGCCAATGACTTGAATATAAATAGAAGCACTGTAGTAAATGCATATGACGAATTAGAATCGATGGGGCTAATTGAAAGAAATAGAGGCAGTGGTACTACTATTAGTAAAGATATTTGGGGTATAACAAAAAAACGGATACCTAGTTGGAATAGGTATATTGTGGCGGGCTCCTTTTTACCTAACTTACCTGTAACACAAAAAATAAGAAAAGAAACTGTTGATCATCAATTAATAAATTTAGCTACTGGTGAATTGTCAGAAGACCTTTTCCCGAAAAGTTTTTTAAGAGAGATAACTTCGACACGTTCTTTTATTGGAAGCCTAGGTTACGATCATCCGCAGGGGAGTGAAATACTTAGAACAACCCTTACGAAACACATGAAAAAAAGTCGGGGAATCGAAACTCATCCTACTTCAATACTTATAACATCAGGAGCCCAACAAGCATTGCATTTAATTGTACAATGTTTGTTAAAGCCTGGAGATGCAATAGCAATAGAAGATCCTTCTTACAACTATAATCTGACAATTTTTAAATCAGCAGGTATACAAATTCATTATCTACCTGTCGATCGGGATGGAATTAACCCTGAAGATTTGCAGTCATTATATAAGAAACACCGGATTAAAATGATTTTTTTGAATCCAGATTTTCAAAATCCAACGGGTTCTTTATTGAATGAAAAGAAAAGAAAAGCTATTTTGGACATATCCTCAAAGCTTGGTATACCCGTAGTGGAGGACGATCCTTATAGTTTAACAGCTTTTTCTGGGGAGAAAATACCAACCCTTAAATCACTAGATAAGAACGGAAACGTATTATATATTAGTTCTCTATCTAAAATTGTTGCTTCAGGATTGAGAATAGGGTGGATTATTGGCCCAACATCGGTAATAGAAAGATTGTCCGATGCAAAGCAACAAATCGACTTTGGCCATTCTAGCTATACACAATGGATTGCGAATGATTTTTTAGAATCAACTAATTTCAATGTTCATATGGAAAATTTAATAAAAGAGTTAGAAAAAAGGCGAAATAAAATTATTAAAAGTCTTAATATATATTTAAAAGACCAGGTGGAGTATTCTATTCCTAACGGTGGTATTCATATATGGTGTAAAATCCTTAAAAATTATGATGAAATTGAATTACTTGAAGAGTCCATTAAAAGAGGTGTCATGTATGTACCAGGTTCTACAATGGGATCTAAAAATGGATTTGTTCGTTTTACTTTCGCGAAAGAAGATGAAGATTCAATTGATGAAGGAATCAAAAGATTTGCCGAAGCTCTTAATTGTTTTTAAACATATACTTTTGAAAAAGCACCTTTTATATTTGAAGAATTAAGGTTTGATAACTATTCCTATTTTGTTAATTTTTTGTCATTGGATGGTCGAAAAAGTTTTCGAGTGGAGGGTTTAAAATACTTTTAAATTATTTATGATAGTGACATGGATAAAACAATCCATTTAGGCTACTTAATATCATTGAAGTGTGGGTTGATTCACAATTATCTCCACAGGCAATGAAATATTTATATTTAGGGAAGGTGATAAACTAATTCAGATTATAATTATAGTGAAATAAAAAGATTAAGAGGTAATTTCTACTGATTAGTAGTGTTTCAATTGTTATTTGAAAAGGTTGGTATTTAAAATAATGCTTCGCTTTAGAGAGATATCGTAATTATGACCAACTAAACATATACTCTAACAGTCTTTTATAACATTTGCTGCTGTTAAGAAAAAATCAGGGCAATTTGCCTTTAAGTATATTTTAAACTGAGTTATTTAAATAATTTAGAGCTTTTCCGGCTCTAAATTATTTAAATGACAAGAAAAAGAGCGTTATCCCAAATCATTAAGATGGAGAAATACTCTTTTTTATACAACAAGAAAACAAGGGTCTTATCAGAGGGACTCTATCAAGCGGTTCCCATTTGTCCCAGACGATAATTTTACATTTTTTACGATCAAATGAGTATGAAGGGGAAAAACAAAAAAGTATGAATTAAAGAAACAACGGGCAATGAAGGTTAAAGAATTCCTCAGTCAAGAAATATATGAAAAAGTATGGACCTACTATCCCTCCAAACGCAAAATACCCTACATTTCAACCGTTCCATTAAATTATCAAATGATGGCGGCGCACTTTCTTTGGATACAGGAGAATTGATTTTTCGTGAATTTGATGAAAAATTAGGTTTCTCAAAATAATCGCCGAACATCTCCAATGGTGTCATAGATTTTATGCGCTCACTCATGCAATAATCTAACGAAGCGTTTCCCGTAAAAGCATAAAGGGGATCCAAATCCAAACGATTCGAATGCGTCTAATATAAAGTGGCAAGTAAATTAGGGAAGTCTGCCCAAAAATCAGTGTATTCCTAAGACTCGCTTCTTCCCTCCTCCTATTCGGCTATTTTTCTCTGCCGAAGAAACTCTCATATCAAAAATCTACTTACATTTATAAATGCTTAGCCAGTCTAACAAGCACATACTTTATCAGAATCCATAATGGTAAGTTTACATCAACAGGAAAAATCCTTTAGTTCAACTTAAATTCTCTATTTAAATTAAAGGATAAAATTAACACTTGTAAAAACGAACAATTGTTCTTAAAATAAAAAAGAGAACATACGTTTTATTTGGGGGTGTTTTTATGATGGACAGTCCGTTGCCGAATCGTTCAATTATTTGTATTGATATGCAGTGCTTTTATGCAAGTTGTATTGCGATGTTGGAGGGGCTGGATGTCATGAAAGTACCGATTGCAGTGATTGGTAATTTTCAGCAGCCTGGAAGTGTCGTACTAGCGGCATCTCCACCTATGAAAGAAAGATTTCGTATTAAAACAGGAAATAGACGTTATGAAATTCCCAATCATCCTGACATCCGTTTATTTGAGCCTAAGATGTCATTTTTTTTAGATATGTCGATGGCGATAACAAAGCTCATTGCACAGTTCGTTCCACGTGAGGCGATTCATGTGTATAGCGTTGATGAGAGTTTTATTGATTTGACAGGTAGCGAGACGCTATGGGGGTCTCCCGAAAAAATGGCAAAGGCGATTCAGCAAGCGATTTTTCAGCAATTTCATATTCGTTCTGCCATTGGGTTAGGTCCGAATATGTTAATGGCCAAGTTGGCACTTGATTTAGAGGCCAAAAAAGCGGGCTTTGTAAAATGGACGTATGAGGATGTGCCGAAAAAATTGTGGCCAGTTCGCCCGCTCTCTAAAATGTGGGGAATCGGTCATCGGATGGAAGTAAACTTGAATAACATGGGGATTTTTACGGTCGGGGGTTTAGCTAATATGAACCTAGAGGCGCTTGAGCAACGATTTGGTGTAATGGGCAATCAGCTCTATTATCATGCCCACGGGATTGATTATTCGACCTTTGGTGAGCCGATTGTTAGTGGGCAAATTAGTTTCGGAAAAGGGCAGATGCTGATGCGTGATTATGCTACACGCGCTGAAATTTGTGTGGTTCTGCTTGAAATGTGTGAGGACGTGGCAAGGCGTACACGTACAGCTGGTTATGTAGGACGTACCATTTCACTTGGGCTGTCTTATAGTAAAGCCGCGATGACGAAAGGTTTTTACCGTTCGAAAACGATAACGGAACCGACAAATGAAACGTTGGCGATTTATAAGACGTGTAAAGAATTACTCGATACACATTTTGCTGGGGAACCGGCGCGTCAGCTGTCAGTACGGATTTCTAATGTAGAACAAGAGCGTAGTATTCAACTTGATTTATTTGATACAGGCAAAGAGCAGCGTTTGCTTTTAGGGCATACTGTAGACAGCATACGAGAGCGATTTGGTGCGACATCGGTTTTACGTGCCGTTTCTTTTACGAAACCAGGCACAGCGATTTCACGCGAACGTTTAATTGGAGGGCATCTTGCGTAAAGGAGCGTAGAAGGAAAATGAACAAAGACCGAGGTACGATAAAATGGACGGCAATGATGTTACCAGAGCATATTCAGCGTTTGCGTGATTGGGAAAAAGAACTAGCGTACACATCACCAAAAGAAAAAACAGAATGGGAACTAGAAGATTTGCAGCAAACAATTGAACAAGCATATAAGCAAAAGCTAGCGGTTACTTTTTCAATTTTTAAGCAGGGGACATGGTCTGTGGAATTCGGGGTGATTACAGCCCTCCATTTGGCCAAAAAGCAGCTGTTAGTTGAAACAGAAACGGCTGTAAAGAAGCTTGATTTTGCAATGATTCAAGCAGCACAAGTAGTTGATGGCTATGATTAGTTTAGAGGATCGACCGATTGTGCATGAGTTTATTGTGCTTGATCTGGCCATCCGCTCTCTTCAGCAAGACTATACAAAGCTGGAGGGTTTGAAGATGCATGCATTTTATAGTCGTTGGACGGATTTGTTAATGAAGAATCTTAATGAGGCGTATATTGTGCAAAAAAGACAGCTAGCGAACAAGCGTATACGTATTGTTCGGTGGATGAAAATTGATGCATATTTTAGTGATGTAATTATAGCTACGGCTGGTGAAGATATAGTGCTTCGCTATGCAAACCAAGCGTTAAAAACGGAAGTAGAGCAATTGCTCATACAAAAGGCAACTTCAGTATAAATCTTTTAATCAAATATCGAATTTCAATAAAAACAGGCAGTAATAACAAAGGCTAAACCTTTAATCGTTACTGCCTAATTCAGGCGTTATGTCTACTAAAGGTGAATAACATGACTATTAAAGCTCTTTAACTTCGTTATACCCGTTTTCCATCATCGTAATCTTTCCTTTAATTAATTCTTCCTGCAGATTATATGATTTTGACGTTTTATTTTCCATCCCTAGGGATGACGAATGAAAGGAACTACAAGAGAAGATAAAAAAATCGTCAGGTACTTATGTATTAAGGCTTATAATATAAACATTTTCATTTTGAACAAAGCCAGTTGCTTAATTTACTCGCCCAAACTTTTTTCGAAAATTTACCTGCAATCTCACAGACAGCCGTATGTAGAGTAACAAACCGGGTCACAATATAGAGCTCTTGAGCAAACTTTATAAAGTTTGCTCAAGAGCTCTATTTAATCAGCGACTTTTATAATTGGATAGTAGTGATAAGTAATTTAATTATTCTGATAAAAATTAAAATTCTGATATACGACTTTTAAAGAGGGTATTTAATTAGTTAATTATGCATGGTTCACGAAGGAGTTAAAATAATAAAGTAATAATCAAGGGTAATTGGACCTATATAAAATATGTATATTATGGTTTTTTAAAGTAATAAGTGACTATATGCACTCAAAAAATAATAGGTTTAATGGTATAGTATATAATCATTAGAATTATATGGATATATTTTTAGGTAGTAGGTAAAAAAATGAAATAGAGTTAAATAAAATAAAGATTAAAAAATTTATTATAAAATATAGGAGGAAAAAAATGTTTCGTAACCTTAAATTTTTTACAAAAAATATACTAGTTACTATTTTAAGTATTTTGATTGTAGGTGTAATTCTTATTGGAGTAAGTTATTTTATACAAGGTAGTTTATTAAAGGAACAACTTAGAGATCAAACAAGAGGAATTTCAGAATCATGGTACGAAAAAATTGAAGGTAACGAAGTTGAAAAATTAATGCAAGATGAAGATACTCAAAGTGAAATACATAAAAAATATACAGATATGTTCAACAAAATGAGTGAATACAACCCTATTGTAGCTCAAGGTTATATTTATGGTGTTGAATTAAGTGGTGAAAAAAAGAATGAAACGTCTTTAATTTCTTTTGATGATGCAATTTGGGAAATGTTTAAAGGGGAAGGTTTTGAACCTGGTGTTTTATATGAGCAGCCTGAAGTAGTCGTACAAGCTTTAGAAGTATTAAAAGAAACAGGTAAACCGGAATTCACAGAAATATACAAAGATGATTATGGTACATGGCTAACATTTATGTATCCAATTTTTAATGCGCAAAAGGATTTAATTGCCTATTATGCAATTGATGTAGATGCCTCAAGTGTTGGTGAAGGGCAAGCAGGACTATTAAAATGGTCTTCTATTTTATTAGTTGTATTATTAATGTTGGTTATAATCCTGCAGTATTTTATCGTTAAATCTCAATTAAAACCTTTAAACTATTTATTAAAAGGAATTAATAAAGCAAGTAAAGGTGAGTTAATAGCTAATTTACCAGAAGGAAGAGATGAATTAGGTACTGTTAATGCAAGATTTAATGAAATGATCACATCTTTAAGTAATATGGTTAATGGTGTAACGAATACGGCCATAAAGGTAAAAGATGATTCAAGACAATTAGAAAAAGCATTCAAGTCAACGTATGATTCTTCTGAAAAAATTACGAATTCTATTAATGGTATGAAGACGAACTTAAAAGGGCAAGAAACTTCGATTGAAGAAGCGGCTCGTTCGATGGAAGATATGTCTATTCAAGTCCAGAACATTGCTACAGATGTAGCGGAAGTTTATAAATATGCCGAAGAAGTTACTTCATATTCAGAAAATGGTAACGATATCACGTCTGAGGTTGCGAATCGAATGGAGTCTATCGTTGATGATGTAGCAAATTCAAATAAAAATATTGAGAATTTAGTGGAATTATCGGATGAAATTGGTCAAATTTTAGAAGTTATTACTGATATTTCGAGTGCTACGAATTTATTAGCTTTAAATGCGAGTATTGAAGCGGCTCGAGCAGGAGAGCATGGTAAAGGCTTTGCTGTAGTAGCGCAAGAAGTCAAAAAACTTTCAGAGCAGTCTGCTAAATCTACTGAAGGTATTCGCGAGCTTGTCAGCCGTGTTCGAGAAGCGGTAAAAGAAGCGGAATCCTTTATGGAGAATATTAAAAAGGGTGTTGATGGCGGTAAAGCATCCACTCAAAAAACAAATGAAATGTTTAATAAAATTTATGAATTCAACAAAGAGATTAATATGAAATTACAATCCGTGTCGTTAGCAACGGAAGAGATTTCTGCAGGCGTAGAAGAATCAGCTGCTATGATTATTACATTATCTTCAAATGCTAAAGAAATTGTAGATGGGTATCAAGGCATTGTAGATAATGTTGAAAATCAGCAAAGTACTTTAAGTGACATCAATAGTATGTCTGAGCATTTAAATATGACATCTGAAGAATTAGAAGAGGTAGTGAAAAAGTTTAAAAATTAGCACGGTTATTTTGATTATTTGGAAGAGGTTAAAAATTAAATGGAAACTATTTTAAGTAAATTTAAACAAGTTGTTTCAAAGCAAGGAAATTCTATTGCATTAAAAGAAAGAAATCGACAATTAACTTATTTGGATTTAGATAGTGAATCGAATAAAATTGCTAACTATTTAATTTCAAATGGTCTTAAAACTGGAGATTTTGTTGCAATCTATTTAAAAAGAAGTATTGATACGGTCATTTCATTACTAGGAATTATAAAGGCTGGGGGAGTTTATGTTTCTTTAGATCCTACACATCCAAATGATCGAAATAACTATATCATTGAAGATATTAATACTTCATTTATTATAAGCAACATGGATTCGTTACAAAAAACAAAAGGGTTACAGTTAAAAACTTCGATTAATATTTTACTTTTAGAAGATTTAAAGACGAATTTTGTACCAGAACGCTTTGAATATGTAAGTGACAGTATAGATGATGTATGCTATACAATCTTTACATCAGGTACTACTGGTAAGCCAAAAGGTACGCTAATTCGCCAACAAGGTGTTGTTAATTTAGTTCATTACATGCAAGAAAATTGGCAAGTAAATGAGCACGATAAAATTTTACAATTTGCTACCTATAGTTTTGATGCATCTGTATTAGATACTTTTCTGTCACTTTTGACAGGTTCTTTATTGTATTTAATTGATGATGAAGAAAGAATGGCTGAAAGTAATTTTTTAGATGTTGTGAAAAATGAAGAAATAACAGTGATTCCAGTACTGCCAACAGTTTTTTTTAATCGAATTGTAAATCATCTAACTGAAGATAACTCGAATTTATTCGCCTCTGTCAAACTAGTTGGTGTAGGTGGAGAATTATTAACGGGTGATTTAGCGAGAAAGTTTAAATCGAGTTTTTGTGGTGAGACGAGATTCTTTAATTTATATGGACCAACTGAAATCACAGTAATGGCAACTGCATATGAAGTACCTAAAGATTTGCCTAGTGATGTATATAGTGTTCCAATCGGGAAGCAACTACCTGGGAACAAAATTTACATAGTGAATGAAGACGGCAAAGCATGTGAAGAAAATGAAGTAGGAGAACTTTGGATAGCATCTGTCGGTATTTCTTTAGGTTATTTAAATAATAGCGAAAAAACGGAAGAAGTATTTATCAAAAATCCATTTGATCCTGATCTTTATGAGGGAATTGTATATAGATCAGGGGACCTCGTGAAAAAATTAAAAGATGGTAATGTTGAATTTGTTTCTAGAATGGATACTCAAGTGAAAATTCGTGGGCATCGCATTGAAATTGCTGAAATTGAAACAAAAATGAATGAAATTGAAAGCGTTGAAAATGTGGTTGTTGTAGTAGAAAAAGAGGACGGCGACCAAATTTTGAAAGCCTTTTTTACATCAAACAAACAAGTTGACCTTACTTCGATAATCGATGCCTTGAAAACAGATTTACCTAGTTACATGCTGCCTACAAAATTGCGACAACTAGCTGACATTCCTTTTGCCCCGACTGGTAAAGTAGATAGAAAGGCTTTAGAAAAAATCGAAGCTGAACGTGTGTCACTTTCGCGGTCGGAACAATTCATTGCGCCACGTAATAAGGTGGAAGAAGATATTGTAGATGTTTGGAAAAAAGTACTGAAAATTGATGAGATTAGTGTCATTGATAATCTATTTGAAATTGGTGGTCACTCTTTAAAAGTGATTGAAATTTTATCGCACTTAAAACAAACGTACCCAGCTTTAACGATTAAAGATTTCTTCGATTTGAAAACGGTAGAAAATTTAGCAAATAAGGTTTTAAACTCGTCAGATGTATTAGAAGAACAGTTTAATGGTGAGTTTACACATTTGGCCGAATACCCAAAAATGCCAGTGAATGAAGAATTACTAGAAGCACAAACAATTTTTGTAACGGGCTCGACAGGTTTCTTAGGTAGTCATATAGCGAATAAATTGATTGAAGAAGGAAAAAACGTCATTTTGCTTGTACGGGGGGAAACTGCAGAAAACCGTATAAAAGATACGATGACCAACTATTTTAATAAAGAATTAAGTACAAAAATTACGATTGTAAATGGTGATTTGACGAAGGCGTATTTTGGTCTTCCAAAAGAAGCATTTATGCAATTAGCAAGAAAAATTGATGCGATTATTCATTCAGCAGCTGATGTAAGGCATTTCGGTGATAGAGAACATTTTGAAAAAGTGAATGTTCAAGGAACGAAAAATATTTTTGAGTTAGTCGATTTTAATTCGAAAATTGCCTTCCACCATATTTCTACTGTGGGCGTTATACAAGATTTATTAGCAGAGGGAAAATGGAATTTATTAAAGGAAGCGACTGAAATACCTGAACATTTACAGCTAGAGAGTGTTTATACAGATACAAAAATGTTAGCTGAAAAATGGATATTAGATAAAGCAAAAGAAGGTAAACAAGTTTTCATTTACCGAATGGGTAATTTAACAGGTCGATATAGCGACGGGCGTTTCCAAAGTAATATTAATGAAAATTCATTTTATCGAATGATGAAGCTGATGATCATGGTTAATAAAGCACCTAAAGTACAATGGATGGTGGACTTCACACCAATTGATTTTGCAGCAGAAGTCGTTGTGAAATCTTTACTGACAGCAAAGCATTTTGGGCGTGTCTATCATGTATGTCACCCAAACCCTATTACGTTTGAGCAGTTTATTTCAATTTTAAATAAGTTGGATTTAGATATAGAAATGGTAGAAAAAGCATATTATGATGAATATGTTTTAAGTGGAAACGTGAATGAAGAAATAAAGAACCTAGCGGTTGCTCAGCTAGATGGTGATGGTGCTATTGATTCACCTGCTATATTTGATAGTAAAAATACGATGAAGCATTTAGGCATGAGTCAATTACCTCTATTAGAAAAAGAGTATATTAGAAAGTTAATTGATTATGCAATTACAGAAGGCTTTATTAAAGTAGCAGTTAAAATGTAAAAAATGAGGTAAGGATATATTTTTATATCCTTGCTTTTTTTATAGGAGAAATTATTTTTGGTGAAATTATATGTAGTGAAAAATTGGTTGGAAAAAGTGAATAGGAATGAACCTAGAGCAAATTGGTCGATTATTTTAATAAAAAAAATAATGGGAAATATGGATATACAAAAATATGCAAGCGGTAAGCCATTTATTTTGAATGAAAAGCAATTTATCAATTGGTCTCATACAGATGAATATTTAGTCATTGCGTTAAGTGAATTAGGTCAGGTTGGCGTAGACATAGAAATTAGTCATTTAGCATATGACGAGCAGCTATACGGTTGGGTTTTACATAAAGAAGAAAAAAGTAAAATAGAGCAAGGTCGATTGTTTTCTGAAGTTTGGACTAGAAAAGAAGCCATTTTAAAATATACTGGTGAAGGAATTAGCGACAATATGTGTGAGTTAAACAGTTATAAGATGATGGATTTGAATGTTACTACTATGTTTTTTAGTGGATTATGTATAAGTGTATGTAGCGAGTATCAAGAAAGTATTAAGCTCTTTCAAATTTCATAAGTGGCAACATGATTTCACACGTACGTTACACTACAAGTGCCTATTTTACAATTTACCACCAGTAATTGCGGGGATGTATTATTCTAGTTACAATAATGGTGGCGGCAGGAGCAGCTTTTATAAAAAATGTACTTGTAAAAAAATCAGCTCTTTCCCAAACATGAGCATGTATAGATTCTGATAAAGTATGTGCTTGTTTCGCTGGCTGAGCCCATGTGGCACACAGGCAATGCTAGTACAAATCTGTATAGTGACTAATAAATAGCAATCCCCACTAAGTTTCGAAAAGAAATTAGTGGGGAATTTTAGCGTATATTTTATAGGTTTCTTAATCAAAATTGCAGTGTCCACTTTTGTGGGTCTTGACTACGGATACCAAAAATTCAATTTTCACCCATGATACCAACCAGTTTTTGGATTAATCGATACTACCCGGTACCACTGGCCAACACCGTCATATTGTACATAAAATTCTAGTGAGCCAACACCATTAAATGCGCCCGCTTCAACTAGTTTGAATTTGTCGCTTTTACCGACAAATTCTTTTTTTAGTTGGTTTAACGTGTTGTCTTTTATGCCTGGTACCCAGTTGTACGGGTTTTGGAATGATAAATTATGAGTCGCCACCCAACCTGTTAAACCCTCATATTGTATTTTCGACCAGCCGTACATTTCATAGCTGTACCAATCTTCTTGATCGTAACCAGTTGGTACACCTCCTACAACTTTTACGTTTGCGCCGTCTGAAATGACACCAATTGTATCATAGATTTCACCAGGTGAAGATTTGATGTCGATTGTATCCAGTGCAAATGCGCTATCAAACTCGCCTGCGTTAACAATAATTGTTTTATCGTCTGCCGTTAAAATAGCCGTTTCTTCTTTTGCGTTCCAGGTAGTTTTTACGCCAAATGATTCACTAATAAAGCGCAATGGTACTAATGTCGAACCGTTATACACTTGCGCAGGCACGTCAATTGTAACCGCTTTGTTGTTAATTTTCGTTGTTTTTGAGCCAACCTCTAACCAAATTGTCGTTTGCCCTTTTTTTGCTGTAATTGTTTTATCTTTTTGATTCCATTGAACTGTCGTGCCTAATTCTTCAAAAATAGCTCGTAATGGTACGAGGGTACGGTTGTTGACTACTTTACCGCCGTCTAATGTGACCGTTGTACTCGCACTTGCCGTTTCCCAGCTAGTGCCGCTTAACATTAAAATTATTAATAATACCGTTAAAAACTTTTTCATTTCCTCCATCCTTTCCGATGAAACATATCACTATATTACCATAAAAAGGTTTTAATTTTTACTGATTTTAATATGATATTTGTAATATTATAGGTTGTGGAAAGTACTATTTACGAACATACAGTATTTTCATAAGAGATGTATTAAGTATGAAATTTTTGTATTTTTTACTTTAATAATGAGCGCATTTAAATTTTAAAAACGTTAATTTTGATACAGGGGAAGTATAAGCTCATTAAAAGAAGATTTATGAAATTGATTCAGACAAGTAAATAGACAAAAACTATAGGGATAAGCCTGCTCAAACGTTGAATTGAGCAGGTTTTTAAATTTGTCCTCGTGTGCAATCATTTCGCAAGGGATGACTGATTTTAGCACCTAGTATTCCACCGTTCACTGAGCGTCCAATGCGATAATGCCATAGTTATTTGTGAAGTTAAAATAAGGTTGTTTAAAAGTCATTTGAAATCAAGGGAGAGTAAAATAGAATTTTATTCCATTTCCTTCTCGGTCTCTGTATAATAATATTTAGAATATTTAGACATTATTTTTATGGAAACTAAAGAACGAACAAGAAGGGAGCAAGGCAAGGGGAGAAAGTTTTCGCTCCAAAAGCGGACAGCAATTCCTCCTCCACGTATAGAAGTGGGAGTATCCTTGCTGAATTAGATGAAAAATATAAACTCTAAGGAAATAAGTTTGATTAAAATTTATATATGGGCTATTTCCTTTATAAGGCCTTATTTAAGTAAAGTTTTACTATTAATCATTTGTGGATTAATTATCTCTGTAAGCGAACTAATAATTCCAAAAATGTTTGGATATTTTATAGACGATGTTTTAAAAAATAAGAATATAAAATTATTTGCTTATTGTTTGTTCGCTATATTTTTAATATTATTACTAAAATTAATCGCTACAGCTTCGAAAGAATATTTGCAACGATACATTCAGGAAAATAGTGTGAGAGATTTACAGTGGAGTATTGTAACAAAATTACGAACTCTTGGTGTTAGTTATCTTGAAAAGAACTCTACTGGGAGAATACTCGCCCTAGTGAACACTGAAGTTGCAGCATTACAAGAATTATATAGAAGATATTTCCCTGAAATAATACAACATATTTTATTTGTTTCAATTTCTGTTTATTTCATGTTAGATATTAGTCTTTATTTAAGTGTAGCTATAATACCTTGCTTTTCCCTCTACTATTTATTTGGTCCAAAGATTGAAAAGAAAGCTTCGAATATTGCAAAAAAACTAGCGGATAGTCAAATAAATTTAGGACAAAAATATTATGAAAGTGTCTCTTTACTCAAAGAATTGAATGTGTTTAATAGCTTTGAATGGGATTTAAATAAAACATTAAAAGAGGTAGAGAATAATACAAATTTATTTACAAAGCGGTATTGGTATGCCTATTTAAGAGGATCGATTCGTCGTTTTACTTATTACTTTGGAGCTATTATTCTAATTTTATTAGGTTGTTTATTAATAAAAGAAGAAACGATATCTGCAGGGGAATTTGTTTCATTTTTACTATTATATTTAGTTACAATGCATAAATTAACATCAATAATTACTCTTTTAACGGAGCAAAAAATGCTAATGTTTCAAGCGAGTAAACTATATGAATTTACCCATTTAGAACCAACTATTATTGAACAGGAAGGTGCTGTACATTTAAATAAGATAGAAGGAAATATCAATTTTGAAAATGTCTCCTTTTGTTATACTCCTGATAATCCTATATTAAAAAATTTAAGTTTTAATATTAAGTCTGGTGAGAAAATAGCATTTGTTGGAGAGTCAGGATGTGGGAAATCGACAATTACCAAGTTGATTACACGTTTTTATGATTGTAATAGTGGGGAAATTTCAATTGATAGCAATCCAATTAACTCCCTGAGTTTGGGTACAATTAGACAATCAATTGGCATTGTCTTTCAAGATGTTTATATTTTTGGATCTACCATTAAAGAGAATATCTTATTTGGAAATCCATTCGCATCAGAAGAAGAGATAATTGAAGCATCAAAAGCAGCTCACCTGCATGACTATATTATGGAATTACCTGATCAATATAATACTAAAGTTGATGAAAAAGGGGTAACTTTATCAGGTGGACTCAAACAACGCGTGGGTTTGGCAAGACTATTTATAATGAATCCATCAATAGTATTATTGGATGAACCAACATCTGCTTTAGATAATATAACTGAAAATCATATTCAAAAATCTTTAGATAATTTTCTAATGGGTAAGACTGTAATAACCATTGCTCACAGATTAAGTACGATTCGAAATTATGATCATATATACGTACTTGATAATGGCAAGATTACTGAATCTGGTTCACATGAGCATTTACTAGCAAAGAATGGTCTTTATAAGAAATTTATAATACAAACGAAAGAAGCTGGGCTCTTATGAAGAATATGTATTGGATTTGGTATTATATTAAAAATCAAAAGTTATTATATTTTTCTTCTATTTTTTTATTAATAATTGAATCAATAAGCTTTGTTTATTCAATCACTTTGCAACAATATATTATTGATCAAATAATTATGGGGTCAGATTTTGGTGGTATTTGGATATATGTAATATTAATAGCTTTATGTTATTTAATATTCATAATATTATTTGTTGTTAATCCTTATATTCAAAGTAAAATTCATGGTCGTGTTAAATATCAATTAGTTGAGCAAGGTTTATCGACTTTATATAGTACACCAATCAATATAGTTCAGAAAGAACGAAATGCTCGCTATGTGCATTTTTTTTCGAATGAAATACCTATTGTAGCAAGATTAATAGGAGAAGATATTTCGGATATTATAAAACACTTAGTAAGTACTATTATTATTTGTGTTTTATTTTTAAAGGCATCTCCTATACTTTTCTTATCGATTCTTACTTTGTCTCTTTTCTATATAAAATCGGGAAAAAAACTATCAAATAAGCAAAAAAAAGTTTGGAAAGATATTCAAGATAAAAAATCTTCACTACTAATTGTATTAGAAGAATGTATAACTTCTACTCGTGATGTGATAGCAAATAATCGAGGTGATTGGGAAAACACGAGATATCAAAACAGTTTTATTAAATACTTTAAAAGTGTCATGTTGGAAGGAAAGCTAAAAATAAAAATGGTATTCTCACTAGAATCTATAACTTCCATTGCGCAGATTATTGTAATTGGCTATGGTGGATACCTTGTCGTTAAAGGGTCCATGACAATTGGTTTATTAGTTGTTATTTACCAACTTACATTAGAACTGCTCCATTCATTTGTAAAAGTATACAATTTAATATTTTCATTTTCAGGCAAGATGGCTTCAGTTGAAAATATTAGCAATTGGTTTAATACAAAACCAAATAAAACAAAGAATACTAAAACGATTTCCTCAATTGAATCATTAAAAATTAATAATATTTCTTTTCGGTATAATTCAGGTGAAAAATTTATATTAAGAAATTTTTCTTTAGATATACCAATTGGAAAGAAAATAGCTATAGTTGGACCTAGTGGTAGTGGGAAGTCAACTATTGGAAGTTTACTTGAAAGTTTATATGAGGTTGAGGAGGGGAGTATTCAGTCAAATAATATTAATATTACTGATATTTCAAAAGATATTTGGAAATCGAAAGTCAGTATTGTTTTTCAAGATCCATACATATTTCCAGGTACTATAAGGGATAATTTATTACTGGGATATAAACAAATTACTGATACTCAAATGATCAGTTTAGCCAAAGCAATGTGTATTGATGATATGATTCAAAAATTGCCAGATAAGTATGATAGTTCACTAGGGGAGCGTGGAATAACGATTTCAGGCGGTGAAAAACAAAGGTTAGCAATAGTTCGTGCTTTAATTAGAGATCCAGAGGTATTAATTTTAGATGAGTCTACATCGGCATTAGATGTAAACACAGAAAAAATAATTCAAAAAAATCTTGCCATGATTAGAGAAAATAAAACGACAATTATTATTGCTCATCGACTTTCTACCATTAAAGATTCAGACATCATCTTTGTTATCGATAAGGGGAAAATTGTAGAACAAGGTTGTCATTCTGAATTATTACAAAATAAATCATTGTATTATGAATTAGTGATGAATGAGATGAAAGATACTGATTATTGAATCATGCAAAACCGTGTATAGACAGTAACCCATTTTTTTTAAGCGAATATCTTATTGATAAAGCCTTTTTATGGGGGAACATATGGGATACTTTGTTAATGTGGAACCAGGAGTAAATTTATTTGTGGAAGATATAAACCCTGGGGGTAGCAAGACAATCGTTTTTATACATGGCTGGCCATTAAGTCATAAGCAGTTTGAGTATCAATTTGATTTTCTTTCTGCAAAGGGATATCGCTGTATAGGAATTGACTGGAGAGGATTCGGTAATTCGGATAAGCCAATGAGTGGCTACAATTATAACCGATTGGCGGACGACATCCGTACTGTAGTTAGTACACTTCAACTAACTAATTTCACACTCGTTGGTCATTCAACGGGTGGGTCAATCGCGATTCGGTATATGTCGCGATACAATGGTCACGGTGTATCGAAATTGGTCCTTGTAGACGCTGCTGCTCCTGTAGGTTTTACAACAGAGACGGCGAATACATTTCTTAACGAGGCGTTAAATGACCGCCCTAAGATGATGCAGAATGTAATAGACACCTTTTTCTTTCAGTATATAACAGGCCCATTCTCAGACTGGTTTTTTCAAATGGGATTACAGGCGGCAGGGTGGTCAACCGCGGCAGTCATCGTTCTACTAAAAGATGAGCAACTATATACGGATCTTCAACAAATAGCAGCCCCTACTTTAATAGTTCACGGTATTCACGACAAAGTGATTCCATTTACACAAGCACAGGAACTAAATCAAAAAATTGCTAACTCACAGCTTGTTCCTTTTCAGTACAGTGGGCATGGTCTATTCTGGGAAGAACGAGAAAAATTTAACGAGCTTTTGATACAGTTTATCGGTATATGAATAGCAGTCCCCACTAGGTTTCTAAAAGAAAATAGTGGGGACTTTTAAAATATATTTTATAGGTTTCTTGATCACTTCTTTTAATAGGGGAAAGGCAATAGTTAAGTATCTATTTTATTTAAAAAATCTTTTATAGAAATGATAAATTTATTGTAGTCAGGAACCCATAACTCATGACCTGAGTTAGTGAATTCTATTAATTCAACATGCTTCAAGTTGCTTTTATATTTTTCAGCAGCGTCTTTTTTTAGTAAAGCCTTCTCTGTTCCACCCTTAATAACTAATACAGGACACTTAATTTCTTTTAATTCTTCCCATAAAATTATTTCCTTTGAATCTTTTTGAATTTCTTTGACTACATGTTGTCTATTTTCCTGAACGAATTTCTGTGCGCTTTCTACCCATTGTTCTGGAATTCTAGGGTATTTTGCAGGATAATCACATAATATTAATCCCTTTACTTCACTAGGGTTTGAAGTAGCATATCTTATTGCATAAGGAACACCCATAGAATATGCCATTAAACAATAAGCGCTAAGATTACTTTTTTTAATAACTGAAGAAATATCCAGTATATGTTCTTCAAAAGTATATCCTTTTAGTGGAGCATCACTTTTCCCTCTACCTCTTAGACTCATAGAAATACAATGTCTAGGAAAAAAAGATTTCGTTTCTTCAATGAATTGTTCAGCATTCCCCAAGGCTCCAGGAATATATACAAGAGATAGTAAATTATAAACATAGTCGTTTGTTTCAATATAATGCATATTAATGTCGGTATTTATGAATCTATCAGTATAATTCATATACGGAGCTCCATTTTTATATTTTGAATGATGTTTGTTATTAACTTTAGCTGGTCAGTATTTTCATCTACAGTAAAAATTAGTTCAGCCTCATCATTGGAAGGCGGATTGATTGCGTTGTATTGTCTATCCAATAGTTGTTCAAAGCTAAATGAGGTGTCTCTAAAAATATTCGTTTCCCGTGTACTTTTTTTCACCCGTTTCAACAGGATTTCATCGTTTACATTGAAGTAAATAAGAACACGAATAAATTGCGTTTTTGGGAAGTATGAATTTAACAACTCAACACGGTCGATTTTTTCTGAATTTGAATTACATAAAATGATGTGAAGGTTTGTTTGTTGAATGGCATAGTTCAAAATATACGTTGAAAGTCCAAACTTTAAAATATTGGGACCGCTAGTCGGAAGGAGTTTTTGGTAATACGAATTGATAAATGCGGCATGATTGTCTTGATCGAGTATAACTGAATTTGGAAGATTTGCTTCTAATAATTTTGCAAAAGTTGATTTTCCGCTATGGGTTTTTCCAATTGTCAAAATCGCAATCCTTTTCATAACAATACCTCTCTCTAAAATTAATTTAACTAAATTCTAGCATAATTTGTAAAATATCAACATCCCATGAATGTTTAGGGGAAGGATTTTTTTATTTTACTTAAGCAATCAAGTTTGCAAACCAAGCGACATAATGTGCCCCTGGAATAAATAACAGTTGAGCTAATAAAGTGCCCAAAAATCGAGAGGCCATCATCATGACAGAAACTCTTTTTAAATCCAAATAGCTCCCTCGTTTATTTAGCACATCATCAGCTAGAATTGAAATCTTAGGGTCAACAAATATAATCAAGAGGATCGTAGCCATACCATTAATTAACCCTGAAGCCATCGCAGCTGTCGTTTCATGCTCTGGGACTAGTAAAGCCGCATAGAGAGAAGATAAAACCCCAATTGTATAAATCGCTGTGATAAATATATTGATTACAAATAGTTTAATGGGAATTTCTTTTATACGAATGCCTTTTATAAAAGTAAAACTAGGTTTACGAATGTGTTTCACGCCACGTCTTATATATTCAAACGTAAAACCCCTTTTCATTAAAGCGGGGATGTCCCCCCTTTCTTCAGCTAAAAGAATGATTGCTCTTGAAAATAGGGCAATAAAAGTAGGGAGAAGAAGAATCCCGATTAAGGTACCAATAGATGCTGCACCAATAATTATACGAAATTGATTTTCTACATAGATAAATGCATTTTCTGTTGGTGCATTATCCACTAAACTTCCTGTAAATGGTTGTTGCATCATATTCGCTAATCTTGAAACCATGACCATCACATTGAATAGAGATAAAGCGGATGCAAGTAACTTTACACGAGCACCTGATAAACGTACGGCATAAGCTAACGTTTCGATTGAATGAATAATTAATATGAAAAGTGCGATTATGATTAATTTATCGGTGAACAATTCGATTATAAACAACCCCTAAATAATTTTATAGTTGTTAGTGTAGACGATTTTATAGTAAGTTAGTTCTTGTTTTGGTAAAATATTTAAAATATACAGAAAAATACTAGAGGAGAGGGGAAATGATGGGTTCGAGAATTATGCATTTAATCATTGCGAATAAAATTGCAAAGAGTATAGCTATACAAGATCGAACTTCTTTTTTACTTGGTGGTATTGCAGCAGATGCCGCTTCGAATAAAGATTTATCACATTTTTTTACAGGTAGTGCTCATGATTATTCTAGAAGTGTGGATTATAACAGTTTTTTACATAAATATCGTCTACAAGCTGAAAATGATTTTGTTTTAGGCTATTTTACACATTTAATCGCCGATGATATTTGGCTTAAAGGGTTTTACCTACCTTGGCTAAAAAATAGAATGGAATCGAATGAAGAAATGATAAATTTATATCACAATGACTTTCGATTACTGAACGGAAAATTACTAGAATACTATGGCTACACTGAAGAATTACAAGAATTATTAGAAGGCCCAGCAACAATCGTTGAATTAGAAGAGGTTAAGCTTGAGGATTTTAAAAAGTTCATTCCATATGTAATAGAGGATATGAATTGCAATGAAAGTGAAATCAATGAAAAGCTTAAAGTATTTACGTTTGATCAAATAGTTGGCTATGTCGAGACATCTGTGGAAATGGGGCTATTTTGGATCAATCAAAAGCGGGATTCCATTTGAAAAGGGGACAATAGCCATTTCTGAATCGTATAGGCTTTGCTAACGTTTATGGTGGTCCTAGTGCAGCCCTAATTACACATCAATTTGCTTCTGCAGGAACCAATCAGTTCATTCAAACTGGATATTGTGGAGGATTAACCTTAGAAATAAACTATGGAGATATCCTAATTGTTTCTGAAGCAGAAATGCAAGATGGCACTTCTCATTGGTATATACCTAATGAGAAAAAAGTTGATTCTGATAAGGATTTAGTTTCTGCGGCTGTAGATTATTGCAATAAAAAAGGCTATTCATATGTAGTAGGAAGTGTTATTTCTACAAGCGCTATGCTACTTGAAACGCATGAAATAATTAATAGATGGGCTATGAAAGGTCATTTGGGTGTAGACATGGAAACAGCAACAACTTTAGCAGTAGCGAAAAAATTCAATAAAAAGGCTATTAGTTTATTAAACATTTCAGATCATTTAATTGAAGGGGATACACTCTATTCTTATACAAAAGAAAGAGAGTTAATTGAATCAGAAACAGATGAAAAAATTAGAGATTTAGCACTTTATTTATCTTCACTATCGTTTAATTGAAAAGAGGAACCTCAATGTATACAGATAAAGAACTTGTCATTCGACCAGTGGCAGAAACAGATTTAGTTCGTCTATGGGAGTTAATCTACAAGGACGAGCAACCAGAATGGAAAAAATGGGATGCACCATATTTTCCACATAAGGCAATGAGTTATGAAGCATTTTTACCAATAGGTTCAAAATGGGTTGGTGTAGACAATTTTTGGGCTATTGAAGTAGACGGAGTTATAAGAGGGATTGTTTCTTATTACTGGGAACATCAACCTTCCCAATGGCTAGAGGTAGGCATTGTTTTTCACGAAAGTGGCTCATGGGGCAAAGGTTTAGGAACCCGCGTGTTAACTTTATGGATCGACCATTTATTCAATACGCTGCCGTTAGTTCGGGTAGGTTTTACGACTTGGTCAGGTAATGAACGAATGATTCGTGTCGGAGAAAAGCTAGGCATGCAAATGGAAGCAAGGATTCGAAAAGTGCGATATTACGAAGGGCATTATTATGATTCAATTCGTATGGGAATATTAAGAGAAGAATGGGAAGAAAAGAATAATCTACACTGAAAAAACAAAAGCTTCTAATCCAATAATAACGGTTAGAAGCTTTTTATTATGTTACAGGACAAATTTTACTCAATATCAACACATGTATGGACTTTTAAATAGATAAAAAAACTGCTGGACAATTGCTGAGGCAATCATATCAGACATAGCCAATGCCTCTGCCTGAATTTCATCAAAAATTGCAACAGCTGCCTTATAATCTTTTTGAATCATTGTCACGGCTTCATTTTTCGTTAACTCTAAATGTTTGTAAAACATTTTTTGTAAAGCTTCTTTTGATAAATATGGATTGATGCTACTTAAAAATAAAACAATGTCATCTGCATTTTTATACCATGCTTTTTCTTTAGTAACTACTGTAGTTGCATCGCCTTTTACAGCTGCCGTAACGAGCTCGGCAGCAATAACTAGATGTTCTTCAATCAACTTAGCATAATGATTCGCTATTTGGTCTCCATAAAAAGGACGAAGACTATTACCTAAATCGGTTGCATTTCGTAAAAGGCGTTGCTGTACAAATGGTAAATCTGGTAATTGGAAGACAATGCTAATAATCGTCATTCGAGTCCAGTAAACATGCTCCAACCACAGTAATCGATTCATCGCCATGTAATCGGCCTCTTTCTGACTTATACAACGCTGCTGATTGTAGCTTTGTTGTTGGGGCAAAAAATTCCGAATAGGTGACGTATATTGCGCGTATGGTTGTTGGTAGGAAGCACTTAGTGGATACGCGAAAAAATCATTTGAGTAATAAGCGGACACTTTTCCATCATTCCTTTCCATGCCTCAATGGACGGCTAGATGTAATATGATTGGGCTATTCTACTAGCATATTCAATTCTGGATGTAAGTGTGCAATTCAAATAAAATTCAAAAATGTCCAAATTTAATTTTGTATAAATTAAATAAAGCAAAACAAACTAATGAAGCAATCTAAAATAAATGCGGAGGTTAACTGATGGAAAATCAAAAACGGCAAAATTTCAATGGCAAGGCAACCAATGCACTCAGTGTTGGAAGGATGATTAAAAATACGAAGAAGAATATAGAAGAGGCAGAAATAGGTATGGAGTTTGCGATGCCTGAGGAACTAGAGCACTTACAGGAAAAAAATGCGCGGCGTAAACATTCCATCGAAATTATGGAAAAGCAAATGAGGGACAAAGCAGCATTTAAAGCTAGGAAAAAAAGCTTTGAATAAGCAGGTTTAATGAAAATCCCCCCGCAAAATTTTAAATGCGGGGGGATTTGTTTGGGTAATTATGGTGTTTTATGTGAGGATGAAAATATAAAAGTAACTTATATAAATTGAACATATGAAATCCGCCGCCTCCCACGGTAGCGGCGTAATCTATGCAGAAAATTTCAGAAGTCCAAACTTTTATATAGGCTGGCCTTACACAAAGCACACAGTGAGTCGTACAGATTTGTGCAACAAAGTGTTGCGGCTCATGTGCTTAGTCAGCCTAAACAAACACACCATAATTAGAATCTCAATTAGAAAATTTATATTTGCAAAAGCTTTTTTCGCATTTAAATCGGAAAATCACTATTCAAATTTGCTATAATTATCTTACATTTAAAATACTGAAAATTCTATGAGTTGAACGGAGGGAAAAATATTTGAAAAAAGTCGTTTCTTTTATTTTGTTAATCACATTATGCGTTGCGCTTCCACTGCAATCTTTCGCTTCCATTAGTGATGCAGTTACGAAAAATTTAGGGAATGGTAATGTAGCTGTGACAATTCGTGATAAGCAAACAGGGAAGATAATTTATGAGCACAATGGCGAAAAATTGATGCGTCCTGCCTCCAATATGAAATTATTAACTGGTGCAGCTGCGCTTGATATTTTAGGAGAAGATTATCGTTTTTCAACGGAATTATATATTGACGGGGTAATCATTAATAAAGAACTAAATGGCAATCTATACATAAAAGGGACGGGTGATCCGACATTAAATAAGGATGATTTTCTAGCATTTGCAAAGGCATTAAAAAATCAAGGTATTTCCAAAATTAATGGAAATATCATTGGTGATGATACGTACTTTTCTGGTAATACTTTGCCACCGGGTGTAGATAAAATTGATGAATCCTACTACTTTGGAGCGCGGACGTCAGCGATTACGATGTCACAAAATCTAGACTTTGATGCAAGTACCGTCATTATTACAGCAACACCTGGTAAAGTTGGAACGAAGCCAAGCTATGAAATTATCCCGAATCTAAGTGGAATGACCATTGCGAATGAAGCCAAAACTGTTTCAAAAGGGCAAAAAAATACGATAAAAATTGAGCGCTCATATAATACGAATCGCATAATTATTTCGGGTAATTTACCACAGGGAAGTAGTAAAAAGGAATGGGTAACCCTGCAAGACCCAACTAAAAATACGCTACAAGCAATCCAATTAACACTTCAAGGTGCAGGCATTCAATTTGCAAAAAATACGCAAATTAAGACAGCACAGGTACCAGCCGATGCAAAATTTATTCATATGAAAAAATCTCGTACATTGTCGGCGATTTTCCCTGCCTTTATGAAGCTAAGTAATAATAGTATTGCGGATATTTTGGTGAAATCAATGGGACAGCAACAACAAGCGAAAGGGAGCTTAACGGCTGGTTTACAAGTAATGCAGGAATATGGGAAAGCGTTAAATATTTCAATGGGAACTTGGATATTGGCTGATGGTTCGGGCTTATCTGATCGAAATCGTTTGACAGCGAATGGCTTGTCTTCATTATTATATGAGGTGCAGCAAAAATCGTATTTCCAAACATTTTATCAATCACTTCCCGTAGCAGGTCATGAGGAGCGTCTCGTTGGTGGGACGTTGCGAAAACGCTTTAAAACAAGTGATGTAAAGGGAAAAATAAATGCGAAAACGGGTTATATTCCGAATGTGAATACGTTAGCAGGCTATGTAACGGGGAAAAGTGGTAAAACGTATATTTTCACTATCTTATTGGAAAACCGTTCAAATGGAACCGTGCATATGGATCGTATGATGGCTGATATCATGAAAAATTTATAAAATCTAATGGAGGAAAAGTAAATGAAAAAAATTTTATTAACGGGTTTTGAGCCATTTTTATCAAACCCAATCAATCCAACAATGGAAATTGTGAAGGCGCTACATGAAAAAGTAATATTGGGCTATCAAGTGGAGGGGCGTATTTTAAGTGTGGACTTTGAAAAATCGCCGCCACAATTTTTGAAATATGTAGAAGAAGTGCAGCCAAGTATCATTATTTCTCTTGGGCTAGCAGCAGGACGTACGAAAATTACGCCGGAAAGAATCGCAATTAATATAAAAGATGGGGAACCAGATAATGCAGGGGTGGCGCTAGTAGATGAACCGATTCATGCTGGTGGAAATGCGGCCTATTTTTCAACATTGCCAATTCGCGCAATGGTCAACCGCTTAAATGAAGCGGGTTTGCCTGCAACCATTTCTGATACAGCGGGCACGTATTTATGTAATAACATCATGTATGAAGGTTTACACTATGCGAGTAAGCAAGCGAATGTTCAGGCAGGATTTATTCATATCCCAGCATCATTTGAACTCTCAATTGCACATGGAAAGCTACCAGGATGGGCCCAACGTGATTTACTAGCAAGTATCGAGCTTTGTATCGAAGAATGTGTGAAAAGTAAAAATGATTCTATTAGGTAATAATATAAACTGATTTAATAATAGAATGAGAGTATGGAAAACTTATTTACTCGTTTTCCATACTCTTTTTCAATGTATAAAAAAATTAATCATACTCCAATTATTTTTCTTAATTTCTTTAACCGTTTTTCTCCGATTAGTGATTCTGCTTTTTTTAATTCAGCGGCGGGTATACCAGAGAAAAGCCAAGTTAATGAAGCATTTTGAAAAATGAGACGTAGCTGTTGGATTTCCTCTATTGAAAATTTTAAATCCTCTTTTTTAGCAAATTTTTGTAACGCACGATCATCCATACTTTGGAAGTTTTCAAACCACTCTAATTTGTTCATAACATGCAGTCCTTTCAATATGAATCTCTTTACATCTGGTAAAAAGTCAATTATACTAACAACTTGTAAATCGTAATGATTTTGAATTAGAAAGAAGCGAAAAAAATGAAAAAACCTTTAATCGAAATGAAAAACGTCTCGTTTCAATACGAATATACGCAAGTGTTAAAAAATATCTCTTTACGCGTGGAGGAAGGAGATTTTTTAGCTCTACTTGGTCAAAATGGCTCAGGAAAATCAACTTTATTAAAACTAATTTTAGGCTTATTAAAGCCAATGACGGGTGAAATTGAATTGTTTGGTGAAAATGCGAATTCTTTTAAACATCGTGAATGGATTGGCTATGTTTCGCAAAAATCCAACGCGTTTAACTCGGGATTTCCAGCAACTGTGCAAGAAGTTGTGAAAAGTGGCTTGGCGAAAAAGACAGGATTATTTAAGCGTTTACCGAAAAATGCAGATGAACTCATTAATCGTGCATTAGCCGATGTGGGAATGGAGTCATTTGCGAAACGAAACATTGGGCAACTATCTGGCGGTCAACAACAGCGGGTCTTTATTGCACGTGCACTCGTAGCACAGCCAAAGCTTTTAATTTTGGATGAGCCAACTGTTGGAATCGATCATGAAAATGTGCAGGCATTTTATGATATGCTCGCTCATTTAAATGTTCAACACCAAATGACAATGATTTTAGTAACACATGATGTCGATACTGTGTCAGACCGTATTAGCCATGTGGCCTGCTTAAATCAAACGATTCATTTCCATGGTTATAAAAACGATTTTGATACGATTTCGCAAGAGCAGAGAGATACATGGTACGGTCATTCTGTGCGAAAGATTCATTAAGAGGAGCAGGCGTAGATGATTGAAGCGATTATAAACTATGAATTTTTACAAAATGCCTTTTTCTCAGGGCTAATTATTGGGATTATTGCGCCATTACTTGGGGTATTTATTGTTGTACGAAGGCTATCACTTATTGCCGATGCGCTTTCACATGTGACGCTTGCAGGAATTGCAGGTAGTCTTTATTTAAGTCAATCGGTGGCGGCATTGGCGT
The DNA here is from genome assembly GCF_002736105.1 of Solibacillus sp. R5-41. Lineage (NCBI taxonomy): Bacteria > Bacillati > Bacillota > Bacilli > Caryophanales > Caryophanaceae > Solibacillus > Solibacillus sp. R5-41. The sequence continues at coordinate 1,166,438 of NZ_CP024123.1, forward strand.
TATTAAATCCGATTTATTTGGGCATTGTGGCATCGGTTAGTGGGTCGATTTTAATTGAGCGATTGCGTCGATTATATAAGCATTACGAAGAACTTGCGATCCCGATCATCATGTCGGGTGGTATTGGGATAAGCGCCATATTAATTTCACTGGCGAGTGGTTTTAGCACGGATTTAATGAGTTATTTATTCGGTTCGGTATCGGCTGTATCGAGACAAGATTTGTATATTGTAATGGCAATTGCAATTATTGTAATCTTATTTTTACGCTTATTTTTCAAGGAATTATTCGTCCTTTCATTTGATGAAGAGTATGCGAAGGCAAGCGGTTTGCCAGCGAAATGGGTGCATCTATTATTTATGATAGTTGTCGCGCTTGTTATAGCTGCAAGTATGCGTATTGTTGGTATATTACTCGTTTCAAGCTTAATGACGTTACCAGTAGCGGCAGCAATGCGATTAGCTCGCGGCTTTAAAGAAGCAATCATATACTCGATCATATTTGGTGAACTAGCTGTCATTATTGGGTTAGTATCGGCCTTCTATTTAAATCTAGCACCAGGTGGAACAATTGTTGTCACATCGATTTTCATTTTATTGATCGTGATTATGTTGAAAAAATTGACTTTAAAAATGGCATCCAAAACGAAAGGGGAAGAATTACTGTGAATGAAACGCGCGCGTGGGAAATAATAAAGGACAATGGCTATAAAAAGACAGATAAACGAGCGTTAATCTTGGATATGTTTGCAGCTACGGACAAATATTTAACTGCCCGTGATTTGTTGTCAGTATTAAAAAAAGACTCCCCAGGAATGAGCTTTGACACGATTTATCGCAACTTAGCTACTTTTGTTGAGTTAGATATTTTAGAGGAAACCGAGCTAAATGGCGAACGTAATTTCCGTATGCACTGCGAATCAGATCACCATCATCATCATTTTATTTGTCGTGATTGTGGTAATGTGAAGGAACTTTCGATATGCCCGATGGAAATGCTCGGTGAAAAGCTTCCCGGCTATAAGGTTGAAGCACATAAATTTGAAATTTACGGAAAATGTCCACAATGTCAAATTGCTTAAAAAACTTCCTGTGCAATGTTCTATCTAATATTAGATTACAGGAATAGGAAGGTTTAAAAAAGCTTTATTTTTAGCTAAAAGCAGGATGGTTTGTTTGGTTTCAATATCATTAAAATGAGAAACCTTATCCAACTAACAGGTAACTTAAAGAAAACGTGAAAGTAAACAAGTTTAAAAAAAATGGGTGCTACTTCATCAGTCCCTTTTCAATAAAATTACTTGTATTAGAAAATGCCAAAACGCTGTTAAATCAGCGTTTTGGCATTTTCTAATTTTATTTTGCAGAAGGGCTAAATTTATCAAATAGTCGATAAAGAACGAAGCCTAAATGCACCTCCACAATTGGGATGCAGTTCATATAGATGATCTGTTTTTTTGTCCAAAACATCAAGTGATTTTGGAGGATAATCTTGTAACCAACTCGTGGTTTATCAGCTTAACAGCATTAACGAATTAATGAATTAACTTTATTAATCGTTTGAGAAATTGGTACCTATTACGAATTGTTCCTTTAATCTCGAATTATTCAATGTGACGATAAAGCTCAGTGAAATAATCCGGATTCTCGCGACTTTTTAAGAAGTAGTTTTGTTTTCCGGTTTATCTTTTCTTTTAAGAAGGTGCCGAATAGTAAAAATGCTAAACTAAATAGCAAAAGGAAGGAAGCATCTCGTAATGCTCTCTGCCAAACTATACCGCCTACAGCTTCACGCATAATATCTACTGCATACGTAAAAGGGAGTGCAGGGTTGATCAACTGAAAAAACTCTGGTAAAAGAACGACTGGATAGGTTCCGCCTGCCCCTGCAATTTGCAAGACAAGCATAATGATTGCAAACGCTTTTCCTAAATCGCCAAATACGGATACAAGCGTATAAACAATGGACATGAAAACGAAACTAATAAGAAATCCAAATATTATAAACCAGAAAGAATTTTTAACATCCACACCTAATAGTACTATGTCGCCAATTGTTACAATTAATGCTTGGAAAAGACCAATAGCTGAGAATGTAAACAATCGACCGAAATATACCGCGCGTTCGCTAACATTATTTTCATGTTTAGCATCTGTAGCAAGAAGTGAGATAAGAAGCAAACAACCTACCCATATAGCTAGAACTGTATAAAAGGGAGTCATTCCTGTTCCATAATTTGCGATAGGAAAAAGTTTGTTTTCATTCAAGACGATCGGCTCTTCAAAGAAGCTACGTTCCGCTTGTGGATCATTGCGGAGTAACTGGATTATTTCATTGAGATTTGTTTCCCCCTGAACTTTACGTAACGTATCTGCTAGCTCGTTCACTTTGTCATATACATATGGATATTGTGTCAATGCATGATCCAATGTTGTTTTTCCCTCTTTAATATGGGCGGCTGTGCTATTTAGAATACGTGTGACTTCCGGTAAAGTGGATTGTATACTGGACAGCATTTCTTTGGCATTTCCTAAAGTCTTTTTTGCATTGGCTACTTCGGAAAGAACAGTTGGTTCAATTGTGTTTTTGTATTCGTTTATAAAGGCATCCAGTTGGACGGATGTATTCTGAGCTATTTTTTGTAAATCAATCAATGTTTTTTGTATTTGTTGTTCTTTATCTTTTATAAGTGTATTGATTATTCGCGTATTCGTTTGTGTTTCTTGTAAAAAAACTTTCAATTTGTTCGTTTTATCAATTGCCTGATCTAGTTTTGTTTGTAGTTCTATGTTGTTTCCTTCCAAACTCGATTCATTTGAGCTATTGGATAAGTCCTTTAACCAATTAAGGTCCTTCCCGATCGAGTCGACTGTTTGGATATTGGAGGTTATTTTGTTGTCGAGGTCCTCCTTTACTCGATCCAAGTCGGTAAAATCCATTTTAACGTTTTGAACTTTTTGAAGAAATTCATTAGAACTTTTTGAAATTTTTGATACTTTATTCAAATCATTTTCAATTGTGGGGGCCAGTTCATTTAAACGATTTTGTGCTTTCGTCAAGAAATCGATTGTTTTTTCAATTTGATTTAAACCTTCAGTCGTTATTTGTTCGGCACGAGGCACCATTAAATTAGCTTGAGTGATAATTTTCTGTACAGAAGAGGCATCTTTTTGGACACCAGTCAACAATTTGTGGATCGCTGGCAATTCTTGTTCCATTTTGAATACATAGTTTTCAAAGTTATGAATATCTGGTAGGTAGCTTTCTATTTCAATTCCTAAATCATTAAAGAATTCAAAAATGACGCCATTCACATTTGAGATGAATTGACTGCTAACATCTTGAACAATAACCGTTGCACCTTGTTCCGTTATTTTGGGCGCAATGGAGTTAATTTTTTCATTTACATAGTATTCGATATCTGCCTTTTGGGGGTTACCCGATACGATGGAAGCCAACTTTTCGGAAAAGTTTTCAGGGATAATGATGACTGCAAAATAATCACCATATTCAACTTTTTCCATCGCAATTTTTCGAGAAGTAAAAAACCACTTCATGTCTTGATTGTTTTTTAATGTATCGATCAGTTCATTTCCAATGTTTAACTGTTCCCCCTGGACTTTTGCTCCTGCATCTTCGTTTACAATCGCTACAGGAATCTGATCAGTTTTAGCATAAGGGTCCCAAGAAGCATAAATGTTAAGCCATGCATATAAAGAAGGCAGGAAGACTAAACCTCCTATAAGAATTGCAGCCACCCAATTCCTACTTATATTTTGAATGTCTGTCTTGAAAATATTCCAACTATTTTTCATAACTAGTCCACCCTACTATATTGAAGTTGATAGGTACTTAATGATTGTAGTATACCCCCAATAAATAATGGCTAACCAAATAAGGGCAAGGGGATAGAAAGACTAATTTTTGTAATGATCAACTATTATTTTAAATAAAGTAGGTTAAAATTGCCTGAAATTTAACACTGAACAATGTTTTGCCAAATAAACTGCACCTCCAATTGTTAGACGATTTCTAACAATTGAGATGTAGTACATTCTTTCAAAAGGGTTTAGAGTTAGGGAGTACCAATTTAAGTATTAAAACATAGCTTAGGAAATTATTTTTCTTAACTACCATTTTGACAATAACATGTAATGTGAGGCTATACCGATTCAAAAGATGTCTAAATTTATCGTTTTTCAGAAGGTGGAAACTAACAATGCTTGCCAAGTTGCAGATTCAAATTTAAGTTTTGTTTGAATGTAAAAGGCGATTCTTACTTGCCCTCACCGGTTATTTACTAAAATCCCCAAAATGAATTGGATATATGCTTGTCCTTTTTTTCTATTTCTTATAGGCTCGCGCAAAATCATCTGAATGACCAAGTCAAGCCATCTTCTACGTTTGAGATAACGGAGCAATTTGTGCAATAAAGGATGGTCTTTATTAAAGTGACCATGGTAAGATAATGGAAAACAAATAAAGAGCTAACGTCATGCATAGTAATTTTGGAAAATACAGGGTACCCGCTACACTCTAAAAGTTATTGGACTTACATACACCATTTTCGATTCAAGGGCATATACACCTTGGATTTGGAGGAGTTGCAAAAATACCTTTATTCCGCATCTGTTGCTTCCCGACTTGCATTAATGAGGGAAATTCAGCTTCATTATGTATCTCAAGACTACAAAGAACTGCATGAAATCGTAATGGGAGCAATGATTCATATGGGACTTACCACTGAAGCGAAACGATTATGTGGAGATGTTTAATACAGCCGTCTTGTAAGGAATGTTTTATTACGGATCACTTGGAACAATCTCTTAGTAAAGGTTTTATGGGAAATGTAGAAGAGAGGGTAAGGAGACAAAATAAATTAAAGGTCAATGAGTATGAATGGCGCCTACATGATTTGAAACGTTATTTTATTATGACTGCTCTTTTAAAAGAATCGCTTATGTTTAGTGAGAAAGTGGATGAATTATGGCATGAGATGCTCATGTTTACTCGTGAGAATGGGGATTTTTCTAAAAATTATTTAGGTGCGGCACTTCATCACAGTCTGAATGTAAATGTAGAGCCAGAGCCAGATTTACGCGGATTTTTTGATTGGCTGTATGCAGAACTTTTATCATAAGAAGGGAGAACATCCATCTTTATAAAGGTTTTTTATATTTACTGTACAACCCAATAGAATTGATAAATTTAGAAATTTACCAGAAAATGAACTTATCGCGATGTATTTTAAAAGTGATACCAAATCCATGCCCGTTGTCCTCTCGCTTATTTCTTCGATGAAAAAAACCGCAAATAGAGTAAAAGATTATGATAAACGCACCATTCAGCAATATTACAATGCAATGGTCGTTCCTTTTTTATCGGTTTCCTATTTCCATTATGATGAATTTTTCAGTTACATGAAAGCAAGTAGCAGCAGTTCATCCAGTTGTACGAGTTGCTGATCGGCGAGCGTTTGTAGTTGTAGCTCGTCTGATAGTTCCTGCTCAAGCTGCGGTGGGGGTGGAGATTAATAAGTAGGTTGTAAAGGAGGGGATGTAGGTGATTTTTATTACAGGTGGTGTAAGGAGTGGAAAAAGCTCCTTTGCGGAGCGCCTTGTTCAGCAATTTGGACAGGATTTGCAGTATTATTATATCGCAACAGGTGTCGCATTTGACCAAGAAATGGTAGCACGTATTACGCGTCATCAGCTAGACCGGGAAAAACAGGGATTGCGTTGGCAAACAATTGAAATACAAGTAGAAATACCAGATGCAATCAAGCAGCTCAATGCCCAGTATGTGCTGTTATTTGAATGTGTCACAACATGGTTGGCCAATGTGCTGTATCATACAGAAACGCTTGAAAATCGTGAGCAGCGAATTGCAGATTATGTGTTGGCCTTTCAAACACAGCTTCTTGCATGGCAACGGCAAGGGGTGCAAGTCGTCATAGTATCGAATGAAATATTGGATGAACCGCGCGCAAGTAATGAAGAAGTAGAATTGTACCGGGCACTCATTGGAAATCTTCACCAGTGGATTGTTGCACATTGTGAGTCAGTCTATGAAGTACAATACCAACTTGTACAGCAATGGAAGTAAGGAGTGAACAAGTTGAAAAATAGTGCAATTGGATTTTTATTAGCGTGGCAATTTTTCTCGGCAATCCCCGTGAAAAGGCAGCTCACAATGAACGACAAAACCGTCACATGGATGTATGCGTTTTTACCGATTATTGGATTAATCATGGGCGGTATGTATGCGACAACAGCTTATGTTTTGTTTACATATAGTAATATTTCGCCGTTACTACTCACAATCGTACTCGTTGTCGGGATGATTGTTGTAACAGGTGGCTTGCATTTAGATGGCTGGATTGATATGAGTGATGCTTACTTTTCATACGGAGACAAAGAAAAACGTTTAGCTATTTTAGATGACCCACGAACAGGTGCATTCGGTGTCATTAGTGTGATTTGCTTACTATTGTTGAAAATAGGCTTTATTTATGAAGCGATTGTGCAAGGGGCTTTTGCCATTATTCCATTTTTAACATACATTCCATTTCTTGCTCGAATTGGTGTGTTGACTGTATTTTTAACGACCGAAACGTCGAAGCAAACGGGACTGGCAGCGTATTTTAAAGGTGTTATTTGGAAAAAACAGCTTTCCATCAGCGTGGTGCTATTATGTGTTGGTTACATCGTTATTTGTATTGTACTCGCAAACTATAGTATGGTCATTCTTATAATAGCCATGTTACTCGGCGTTTTGCTGTACCGAAAGTGGATTATAAAAAACTTTGGTGGAGTTAGTGGAGATTTACTCGGAGCGCATTGTGAAGGGATGGAGGTGCTATTATGGCTCGTGGCATTACTGTTCATTTAATTCGGCATGAAAAAACGCGCGCAAATGTTGAACGAAAATACATTGGTTGGACAGATGAATCCATTTTACAGGAAGTATCGGCGCAGCTAACAATAGCACCAACTGTCGTTTATGGCAGTGATTTAATACGTTGTCAGCAAACCGCGGCATGCTATTTCCCGAATGCAAACTATGTAGGGGTCAAGCAGTTACGTGAAAGCAATTTTGGTGATTTTGAAATGCATACTTACGAACAATTAAAAAACCAGCCAATTTATCGCGCTTGGATTGATGATCCTTATGAGGTTACACCACCAAATGGCGAGCATTTTTGGGCATTTGAACAGCGTGTGTTGCAAGCATTTCAACAATTAATAGTGCAACAAGGTACCTTTACGTTTGTCGTGCACGGTGGGGTAATTCGGCTATTGCTTTCGCATTTTGGACAACAGCAGCAATTGTTTCAAAATACGCTTGCCAAGCATCGCGTACTTTATACATTGCATTGGGACCAGCTAGAACAATTTTTAGGAGGGGCAGTATGTACGTCATTCTCGGAGGCGCCTATAACGGTAAACGAAACTATGTAGAAACAATGATACAAAAACGAGGAAATGTTCCAGTACATTATTGTGAAGGGCAAATCCCGGATATTACAGCATTTCAAGAAAAAGATATTGTCGTTATTAGTGATTTCGAAACAATTGTTCAATCCATGCTAGAGCAACCAGAAGAAGCGGTTGCTGAAATGATTGTCGAGCAGCTATGCGAGCTCAATAAGCATGCGCAAGTAATTTGTATATGCACAGACCAGAGTCGAGGGGTCGTGCCACTTGAAAAAGAGGTACGGCAAATGCGTGACACATGTGGAAGAATTTATCAAAAGCTTTGTCAAGAAGCAAATACCGTCATTCGTGTTTGGTACGGGCTTCCGCAAATTTTAAAAGGAGAGATAGATCATGGAGAAAAATAAATTACGTTTAATGGTGTTAACCGCTCTTATTGCAGCAATTTGTGTTATTGGGAGTTTTATAAAAGTGCCTGGGCCGATTTCAACGGCAGCACTTGATTCTGCACCGGCATTCATCAGTGCTGTTTTTTTACCACCTCTTTTTGCGGGGATTGCTGGAGCGCTCGGACATATTGCAACAGGTTTGACTTCAGGGATGCCGCTTGGTATATTCCACGTTCTAATTGCGGTTGAAATGTTTTTCATCGTTTACATTTTTACGGTACTGCACCAAAATAATTTTCATATTTCAAAATGGATTTTTGCCATTATTGCCAATGGGGTTATTGCACCGTTGCCATTCTATTTTATAATTTCAGCTGAATTTTATTTGGCTTCGATTGTCACTTTGTCCATCGCAACAGTTATTAATGTCATTGTGGCAATGATTGTCATGCCTGTATTAAAATTAGTTGTTCAACGACAAGGTACGCAAATATGAGAAATGCAATCCAAGTAGGTGAGAACATTGTAACGATTGATAATGCTGGGTGTATTGGCGAAAAGCCACAAGATGAAGTACAGGTACCCAATGAGGTTACTGGTTATTTTACGGCACGAACGGCAATTTTAGAGCAATGGTGTGCAGGGGCAATGCCTGTGCAGCTGTTATTAGCCAACTTTTCAGGGGACGATGCATGGCAGTCATACATAAACGGATTTCAACAAGTTTTTAATGAAATAAATCAACCAATGCCCCCGGTAACAGGATCTAGTGAAACGAATTTTCAAGCACTTCAATCTGCTGTGTCACTGACGATGCTAGGGAAAAAAGCATTTGCAAGTAATCCTGAAAACTGCCAATATTTTGTAGTTGGCGAACCATTAGTAGGGAATGAAGTAATCAATAATCCACAAAAAATTGCTTCATTAGGCGAGCTTTATACAGGATTAAAAGAAGGCTTTATCCAAGCGCTTTGGCCAACTGGTTCAAAAGGAATTGGCATAGAGATTGAGCGCTTTATAGGCTGTAAAGTTTATGAAACCGCACTCCCTTTACAAAAATCAGCGGGTCCATCATGCGCGGTATTAGTTGCTGTAAATGACCAAAATATCCAGAGCTTTTTTGAACAAATGACCGCACCAATAACAGAAATTAACTTGTTTCAGTAGAGGTCCCCTACGTTAAAAAATGGCGTATGAATGTCAAATATGCAATTTTATTTAGTGGGCTTAGAACCCATGCTGAATCAAATTAATGCCCCGGCGGATGTCACAGATTTTTTATGGGAGTTTATCAAGATTGCTCGAAAAAAATCTGGACGCAATTATGCCAAGGCTTAATTGATAAAAAAAGTATAGCCCTTGCCTTGTGAAAATTCATATGATACAATGGCAACAGCATAAAGATACACAATATATAGTAAAAATACTTGATAGGTTCTACAACATGTAGATTAAAAGGGAAATTAGTGAAAAACTAATGCTGTCCCCGCAACTGTAATGCTGACGATGATTTCATAATCCACTGCGAATAAGCGGGAAGGGAAATCAAAGAATGAAGCAAAGCCAGGAGACCTGCCAATTTAAGTATACGACGCATTTCTTCGGGGGCTAGGAAATGGAATAGAGCGATTTATTTCCTAGGCAATAAATTCTCTTTCCATTTCTAATTGTAGCGAATCCGAATTTTATGGGATTCGTTTTTTTGTGTTTAAAAAGGAGAGTATGCTGCGCTATTTTAGGCAAGTGATACCTTTCCAAGTTGATTACGACGAAAAGGAAGTGCTGTCATGATAGAAGTACAGGAAAAAATACTGGAACAATTAGTGCAACAATTTGGTGATGAAGACTTGGAGCAATTGCTTCGTTTTTCACAAAAATGGTTACGTAAAAATGAAGGTGCAACAACGAATGCTTGGATTGAGGCAAGCATCCTTGAAACGATTAGCTATATCGATGAGCAGGAGCCATACTGGACGTTTGTCGCGGGGAAATTATTAACGGAAAAAATTTACCGTGAGCATCAGCAAAAATTCCAAGTGTCAGCACCATATGAAAACTTCAATGGCTGGCTAGAAACGTTAGTAGAAAAAGAGTTGCTTCATCCGATGTTAGTGGAAAATTATTCGAAAGCAGAAAGAACATTGCTCGGAACGATTATGGATCCATCCCGCGATGAATTATTTACTTATATCGGCTTGCGTACACTAATGGATCGTTATGTTGTCCGAGATTTTGATAACTCGTTAGCAGAGCTCCCACAACAACGCTGGTTAATCATTGCGATGACGCTCATGATAAATGAAACGGAAAGTCGTTTGCAAAAAGTAGAAGAAGCATATTGGGCTTTATCCAATTTGTATATGACAGTAGCAACACCAACTTTATCAAATGCAGGGAAAACGCATGGTCAACTTTCAAGCTGCTTTATAGATACAGTGGATGATAGCTTGCAAAGTATTTATGATACGAATACAGATGTCGCAACGCTTTCTAAATATGGTGGCGGTATAGGTGTTTACATGGGGAAAGTCCGCAGTCGTGGCTCAGAAATTCGAGGATATAAAGGTGCATCAAGTGGCGTACTGCCATGGATTAAGCAGCTAAATAATACTGCTGTTTCAGTTGATCAGCTTGGTCAACGTCAAGGGGCGATTGCTGTTTATTTAGATGTATGGCACCGCGATATTTTAACATTTTTAGATTTACGCTTAAACAATGGGGATGAGCGTCTCCGTGCACATGATATTTTTACGGGCGTTTGCTTACCTGACATCTTTATGGAGGCGGTTGAGCAAAGAGAGGGTTGGCATTTATTTGATCCTTATGAAGTGCGAAAAACAATGGGCTATTCTTTAGAGGATTTTTATGATGAGAAGCGCGGTGAAGGTTCATTCCGTACACGCTATGAGGAATGTGTGGATAATCCAATATTATCCAGAGAAGTGATTCCTGCGATTGAAATTATGAAACGTATTATGCGCAGTCAATTAGAAACAGGCGTACCATTTATGTTTTATCGTGATGAAGTAAACCGTAAAAATCCAAATAAGCATGCAGGAATGATTTATTCGAGTAATTTATGTTCGGAAATTGCTCAAAACATGAGTGCGACGCAATTTGAATCGCAAATATTAGATGATGATACGATTGTAACACGTCGTAAAGCAGGCGATTTTGTCGTATGTAATTTAAGCTCGATTAACTTAGGGCGTGCCGTGCCAGCTCAAGCTTTACAACGCTTAATCCCAATTCAAGTGCGCATGCTTGATAATGTAATTGAACTAAATACGATTCCTGTACTACAAGCCGATTTAACGAATAAACGCTATCGCGGCATCGGACTTGGCACATTTGGCTGGCATCATTTACTAGCGCTCCAGGAAATCGCGTGGGAATCAGATGAGGCGGTTCAGTTTGCTGATGAATTGTATGAAGAAATTGCTTATTTAACAATCCAAGCATCGAATGCATTAGCGCAGGAAAAGGGTGCGTATCCGCTATTTAAAGGCTCTGATTGGCAAACTGGGAAGTATTTTGAGGAGCGTGGTCTTACGTCTGAAAAATGGCGAGAGTTGGCTCAACTTGTACACGCGGGGGGATTACGCAACGGCTATTTAATGGCAGTAGCACCTAACTCTTCTACATCGATTTTAGCGGGCTCGACTGCGACAATTGATCCGATTTTCCAGAAATCTTATTCTGAGGAGAAAAAGGACTACAAAATTCCGGTGACAGTGCCGGATTTAAATTCGAAAACAACTTGGTATTATAAATCCGCTTACTTTATCGATCAGCGCTGGACAATTAAGCAAAATGCTGCACGCGCAAAACATATTGATCAAGGGATTTCATTAAATTTATATGTCCAAAATACGATCAAGGCCAAGGATTTATTGCAGCTTCATTTAGATGCTTGGAGTAGTGGTATTAAAACGACGTATTATGTCCGTTCAACATCAACTGAATTATTAGAATGTGAATCTTGTTCAAGCTAAGGAGATAATAAAGATGCAATTAGAAAAACGCAAAATTATGGAAAAGACTGCTCCGAACCGTTCAACGGGCATTGTGAATGGACAGTCCTCAAATATTTTAAACTGGGATGATGTTCGTTATAGTTGGGCATACCCAAAATACAAAAAAATGCTAGCTAATTTTTGGACGCCTTTCGAAATTAATATGAGTACAGATGTGAAGCAATTTCCTACATTAACCGAGGATGAGCAAGCGTCATTTTTGAAAATTATTGGGCTGTTAGCATTATTAGATAGTATTCAAACAGATTTTGCGGGTAAGGTAGCGGATTATTTAACGGATTCAAGCTTGAGTGCACTTATGATTATTTTAGCGCAGCAAGAGGTCGTTCATAATCATTCGTATTCGTACATATTGTCGAGTCTTGTTACGAAAGATGTGCAGGATCAAACGTTCGATTTTTGGCGTACTGAGCCGGTGTTGCAAAAACGCAATGATTTCGTTGTGAAAGGTTATATTGAATTTGCTGAAAATCCGACTGTTGAAAATATGCTACGCGCCATCGTTTATGATGTCATTTTAGAAGGATTATTTTTCTATTCGGGCTTTGCTTTCTTCTACCATTTAGCACGCAAGCAAAAAATGGTCGCAACGAGTACGATGATAAATTATATTAACCGTGATGAACAGCTACATGTTGATTTATTTATTAAAATTTACAAGGAACTGCTTGAGGAATATCCACAATATCAAACACAAGAGTGGGAGCAAGAAGTACAAGCGATTTTCAAAGAAGCGGCGGAGCTTGAAGTCAACTGGGCAAGAGAAATAATTGGGGATAAAATTGATGGGCTAGATGTAGAGGATGTAGAAGCGTATATTTACTTTTATGCAAATGTAAGATGCAATCAACTTGGTCATGATCGGCCTTTTGAAGGCTATCGTAAAAACCCATTAAAATGGATTAAAGCATATGAAGAAGTCGATTTAGGAAAAACGGATTTCTTTGAACAACGTTCACGACAATATACGAAAATTAACGTAGAAGATAATGGATTTGATGATTTGTAAAGGGAAATGGTAGCTCGCGTAAATTTAACTGTCGTTACTAATCATCGCTTTAGGAATATAGTAGAAACCTTAGTAAAAGGGCTGTTGTGCTAAGTTAATAAAAAAAATGAATAAATAATAAATAATTATAAATTTTCTAAAAATAAAGTGGTATGATAGAGTGTATCAATTTTATTATTTAGTTAAGGAGTAATGAACATGACGACATATCAAATTACAAAAGAGCTAACAACCAATAAAAAGGACAAAATTGAAGACGATCAGCTTGGCTTCGGTAAAGTATTTACAGACCATATGTTTGTAATGGATTATGAAGAAGGCAAGGGCTGGCATAATGCGAAAATTACAGCATATCAGCCATTGGAGCTAAGTCCAGCTTCTATGGTATTTCATTATGGACAAGCTGTATTTGAAGGATTGAAAGCATATGCAACAGCTTCAGGTGAGGTTCATTTATTCCGCCCAGATCGCAATTTCAAACGTTTAAATGCTTCCAATGAAAGACTTTGTATTCCTAAAATTGACGAGGAATTTGCATTGGAAGCATTAAAGGAACTGATTCGTGTTGAGCGTGATTGGATTCCCACTGCACCTGGCACATCTTTATACATTCGTCCATTTATTATTGCGACAGAGCCTTACTTAGGTGTAAATCCATCTAAGCAGTATAAATTTATGATTATTATGTCTCCAGTAGGGTCCTATTATAAAGAAGGCATTAACCCTGTGAAAATTTTAGTGGAGCAACAGTATGTACGTGCGGTTGTGGGCGGTACAGGTGAGGCAAAAACTGCTGGTAACTATGCAAGTAGCTTAAAAGGCTCAGAACTTGCGAGTCAACAGGGTTACGCTCAAACGCTATGGTTAGACGGGAAAGAGAATAAGTATGTTGAAGAAGTTGGTAGTATGAATATTTTCTTTAAAATTGCAGGGAAGGTTGTTACACCTGCACTAAATGGTAGTATTTTATCGGGGATTACGCGTGATTCGATGATAAATGTATTAAAATCAAAAAATATTCCAATCGAAGAACGCGCAATTGCGTTTGCTGAAATTGTAGAAGCTGCGAGAAATGGGACGTTAGAAGAAGCATTCGGAACAGGTACGGCAGCAGTTATCTCGCCAGTAGGGGAATTGAAATGGCTTGATGAAATTCTAACAATTAATAACGGACAAATCGGTGAAATTACGCAAATGCTTTATGATACATTAACGAGCATCCAATATGGCACAATGGAAGATCCATTTGGTTGGACGATTAAACTATAATTGTAAAAATAAGAAGCAAGCAGGTAGTGAAAAACTACCTGCTTGCTTTGTTATACGAGCCAATGTTTGGGTATGCTAAAGTTTGGTGGTAATACGGTATTTCGGTCGCCGTTTGCAGCATTTATTTGAGCTTGTGTAAGAAAAATACTGCCTAGAAGATTTGCACCACTTAAATTCGCGTCCCGCATATCCGCACCGATAAAATCTGTGACTCTCATATCACAATCCCGTAAGTCAGCTGCTATAAGCAAAGCACCTCTTAAATTCATTCCTCTAAGGTCAGTACCTCTTAATTTAGCACCAATAAAGTCCGTTCTTTTCATTTGTTTAGCAGGATTTTTATTGTTTTTTATAGTTGCACGAACACGTTCACTTGTTTGGAGAAGCAATTTATTAATACTTTCTCTATAAGTCGGAATATTAAGCTGTAAGAGCAACTGTGGACTTAAATTAGTGAGCTGAGCTGTTTCCTCCACAGCATTTTGCAAATCTTTATACAACGGCAGCGCTTCTTTCAAGTTAAGAGCTTCATATAAATAGTAAAGCATTTCATGTAGCTGTTGCATAATGGGAAATACATTAAACATTTCGCTTGCGGTGGATGGGTTATTTATCCAGCTGTTTTGCTTGTACGTTCGTTGTGAAACCTTTTGACCAGCACCGAAGCATTCATATACTGTGCAGCCACGGAAGCCTTTATTTCTTAAATTTTGATGAATACTACAACGGTAATCGGTGTTTAAATTTTTACAAGGTGTCCCGCTGTCCTTATTAAATGCAAAATCAGCAGACTTAGCATAAGGTAGGGCGACACAGCATAAACCGAAACAATTGCCACAGTCAGCACGTAAGTTTTTCATTTCTTGAATAGACATTAATTACACATCCCTAATGAACGCCTAGTGAAAGAGCTTGTTAAGATCGCTAAATAAGCACTAGTCGTAAAAATTAAGAGTAATCAGTTAGTGGAAATAACTACCTGATTATTTTATTATAAGCATATTTCAATTAGGGAACTAGAAACAAATTGGATTTTTCTGAAATTTCATTTTGACGACGTTTTTCCTACGTACGATTCATTTAGTTCTTTTACGTCAATGCCTGAAGATTCCTTGAGTTTTTTTTGTAAACTGGACATTAGATTCTTAGCATGGCAGTCACTTTTTCAACGCCACCATTTGCAACATTACCAGTATTGGTGTTTTTTGTTTTGCACATTTTAGGCTCAATTTCTCCTTATAGGGCAGGGCAGCTCCTATGTTTTCGGTGAATGGAATAATCTATTCTGGTAAAACGAAAAAACAGGTTAAGAATAATTATTCTTAACCTGTTTTGGCTGTTTCAGCACTTGAGCTATATCCAAATGAAATAACTTCGGTTTATTTTTTTACTAATTCCTCAACTTGTGAAAAAACTTCACGTTGTGGAATTGACAGAGCTTTTCCTAATGAATCCTTTCCTACATACGTTTCGATTAGATCCTTCATATCAATGCCTGATGATGCTTTTAACGTTTCTTGCAAACCAGCCATTAAATCTGTTGCATAGCCTGTTACTTTACCAGCGCCACCGCCAACACCGCTGCCAGTATCAACGACTGTAATTTTATCAATATTTGCTAATGGGCTTGCAATTTGTTTTGCGTATTCTGGCATCATTTTTACAACCATATCTAAAATCGCTGCTTGACCATATTGTTCGAAAGCTTCTGCAATTTTTTGTTTCGCTTCGGCTTCGGCTAAACCGCGCAGACGGATAATTTCCGCAGCTGCTGTACCTCGTGCGCGCTCTGCATCGGCTTTGGCAATACCATCTAATCGAATACGCTCCGCATCTGCTTGGGCTTGTGTTTCAATGCGGTATTTTTCAGCATCTGCTTCTGCAAGTAGCTTCGACTTTTCTGCGATGGCACGTTGCTCTACTGCATAGCGCTCCGCATCGGCTTTCTTTTTCACTTCTGAGTCATATTGACGTTCACGACGTAAAATCTCTTTTTCCTCTAATTCAATTTGCTTTTGACGTTCAATAATTTGAACTTGCATTTCTTGCTCGGTTACTTCCTGTTTAGCTCGTGCCGATTCGAGTTCATATGCTTGGTCAGCACGTGCTTTGGCGATATCTTGCTCGCGTCGGTATTCGGCAACTTTTAATTGGTTATCTTTTTCGGCCTCTGCAATTTCAGTGGCACGGGCTAGTTCTGCTTGTTGAGCCTCTTGAGCCGCTTGAGCGCGTTTAATACGTGTTTCTTTATCCGCTTCGGCAGTGGCGATATCCGCATCACGCTTTACTTGGGCAATACGCGGCTTTCCGAGTGATTCTAAGTAGCCATTTTTATCACGGACATCTTTAATTGTAAAGGAAACGATAATTAAGCCCATTTTCGCTAAATCTTGCGATGCGACGCGTTGTACTTCTTGAGAGAATTTATCGCGGTTTTTATAAATTTCTTCCACTGTCATCGAACCTAAAATCGAACGCAGATGACCTTCTAGTACTTCGCGTGCTTCACCTTCTCGCTCATGCTTTTCTTTTCCTAAAAACTGTTCAGCAGCAGTGGCAATTTCAGAGATTGATCCACCGATTTTAATAATGGCTGTTCCATCTGCCATTACGGGTACGCCTTGTTCTGTATAAACTTCAGGAGTTGTGACATCGAGCTTACTAGATAGTAAACTTAATGGCTGTGCTTGTTGGAACACAGGAAATACGAATGTACCACCACCGCGAATGATTTTAATTCGGTTACCTGATTCGTCGGAATGTACATTTTTTGACCCTAAATAGCTTCCCGTCACGATTAACGCCTCATCCGGGCTTGCAGTACGGTACTTTGATACATAAACAATAACGATCGATAAAATTAAAAAAGCGACAACTCCAATTGCAATCAATGAACCAGTCAAAGAAAATCCCCCTTTAGTTTCATGTTAAAATGCTTCTTTTTCATAAATCGCTACAAAAGCCGTGCCATCCTTCATTTCAATAATTAATACTTGCGTGTCATAAGGAATTTCAACTTCATGATAGCTAGCAGTACGCTTGGAAATGATGCCATTTACGGTTTCAATAACCATTTCCCCAAAACCGTTTAGTGGAACAGGAACAATTATTTTCCCGACTTGCCCCTCCAATGACTCATCTGTATAGGCGAGGGAAACTTCCGCAGAGCGTAGTGGAACGAGTAAAAAAAAGTAAATTAGTGCAGTAAAGATACACGCAATGATGATTGAAATGATTAGATTCATGACGCTAGAAAATGAGAAATATCGTTCGAATAAATAGCCTGAAGCTGAAGTTAATGTGATAAAGGATAAAATAACAGCGGGATCCAAAAAGGGCATACCATCCATCGCGACATCCGCTACGTCCGCGAAAAGTAAATAAACAACCGTGAGACAGCCGATACCGATTAAAATCGTCAAATAAATTAGCTCTATTGAAAATCCAAACAGCATGTAAACACCCCCTTATTATGTACGTACTAACATTTACGGATTGTATTGTAAAAAGTTTCAAAAAATATAAAATTATTGTAAGAAAAGAAAAAAGGTGTTGTCCCATCTCGGAACAACGCCTTCATATCCACTATTTTCGAACTTGGAAAGAGCTTGTCAGCGTAATTTTCAATGGGCTTTGCTCCTGAATATAACGCATCATCAATTTAGGAATAATCGTAGGGACTTCTCGAATCGCCTGTTTTTGCATCATCATAAATTGATGTGAACCTGTGGCGCGGTAACTATTGATAGCTACTTCAAACACATCATCTGGCTGAATTTCTCGGCCCTGATAATACAGTTTTGTGACACGTTGACCGACAGCTTTTGAAATGGTTAATTCATAATCGAGCCCACCCCAGCAATCATATGTGTACGGATGCGGCTTGGGGTAATGAATCATCGAACTAAAATCAATTTCATTTGCATCATTCAATTCAAACACCGCTGCACATAATTCCAGTGCATCTCGAATTTCTGAACCAGTCAATGCAATAACTTTTAAATAGTTCGTGCGTGGTAAATTATGGAGCACATCACCTAAGTAGATACTTTTAAAAAATCCACCAGTGGAATGGTAGGGGAGCTCCGTTACGGAAAGCTGTGCATCGGTAAAATGTAACTGCATTTGATGGATGAGCTGTGTATACGGAATGCTTTGGAACCTAGGGGAGAAGAAATCGGAATAGGATAAATCGATTTCGCTGTCACCAATCCAGGTGTTTTTCCAATGGTTAAATTGTTCAAAAGATTGTTGTTGAATGGAATCATCCACATAAATGAGTTCAGGATTATGCGTTATTTTACCATTCTCAATTGTCACCGTAATTTGAGCGAAGCAATGGGCATTTGCACCGGGCTGTACTACCGAAACACCATTTACTGTTGTCGCGATTTCTAAATGCTGGTGCCCCGTAATGAAAATATCAATTCCTTCTATTTGTTGCAGCATTTCATAGCCTTGATTTTCTCCATCTTCTAAATCAATTCGATGCCCTGTATTTATATCACGCTCAAATCCCCCGTGGTAACTCAAAATAACGAGTTGTACATTTTCATGTGATCGAACATACTGTACAGTTCTTTTCGCGCTCTCTAATGCAGTTTCGAAAAATAACGAGGCTGTCAAACCCTTTTCATCCCATTGTGGTACAAATTGTGTCACAACCCCAATAACAGCAATTCGGATGCCATGAACTTCTTTAATGAAATAAGGTTGTGCAAAACCTTGTATATTTGCCGCAATCCATGGGAAATGACAAGCTTTTCTCATATTTGCGATCTCTTTCAAAGGATAATTAAATTCATGATTGCCAAAAATTGCGACATCATATTGGATTTCATTTGCCAGGGTGATTTGAGGATGTGTTTCTTTTTTGACTTGTTCATAGTAATAGCTTAAGTGACTTCCTTGCAAAAAATCACCATTATCAATTAATAATGCAGGTTTTTCCTTTTGAATCATTTTTGCTAGTTGTGAAAAACGTTCTGTATGTCCGTGAATATCACTTGTTGCAATTATTGAAAACTTCATCTTGAACTCCTTTATACATAGTTTCATATAGTTATTATACCGTGTTCTTATATGAGAGAGATTAATGTAATACAATTGCAAATAGTTATTAATTGCATGTGTGCAACGAAAGTGATTAAATAAAAATTGTTTAGTGGATTCGTAGTATAAGCATCATTCGACATCCGCCTAAGAAAGGGCACGATGCTACATAAAGTGCTTTTCAAACGAGGTATGAACTTAATTGTGAGGGAGATGGCAAGATGATTACCGTAACAAACCGTATAAAAGTGAAAAAAGGTATGGCAATGAAAATGGCACCAAACTTTGCAAAACCAGGTCCTTTACAACAATTTGAAGGATTTGAGAAGGTCGAAGTATTAGTTTCTACACAGTTTGAAGAGTATGATGAAATGAGTGTTGTCATGTATTGGGCATCAAAAGAAAATTTTGAAGCTTGGCGTGAAAGCGATGCGTTTAAAGAAACACATAAACGACCTGCTGCTAGCACAAATGGTGAACAAGCTGAATCTCCAATGCTTGGCTCACAAATCGTGGTTGCTGAAGTAGCTGCATCTGTTTCAAAGTAAAGCTCATAAGCCTGTTGTGATAAAAATGTCACAGCGGGCTTTTTCTATCAAATACGCCTCGGCTAACTTTTATCCAGATTCATTTTAAGTATGATCGAAAAGCTCCCTAAAAAATATGCGACATCGGCTGAATATAGCAACCACACAATCTATTGAGATGGAAGTTTTCAGCTGAACGAAGATAAATCATGTATAATAATTAACGTAAACGGTAGGGGGAGTCGAATTGTCAAAAATCGAAAACTTATTTTATAACGGCCAATTTTTAGCTTGCTATGAAGCGGCGAAGCAAAATAAAGATGTACAAGAAGATAAAATTGCAGAACGATTAATTCAATTATTTGCGCAGTATGAATATGACAAGTTTCCAGTAGTGACAAAAAAGGTGGTACAAAGTGTTGAGCGTAGTAATGAACTCTATGGAGAATTTGACGAAGTAGAGGAAATTCGTTCAATTAAAGAGGAAGAGCCATTTTCTCTTCGAATAAAGCAGCTTGAAAAGGATGCGACAGAAGCGGAGGAGGAGCAAAAAGCCCAATCTTTTTTTGTACAAGGGCAGCTATTTTTAATGGCACATCATTATGATGAAAGTGTCCATTGTTTAATTCACGCAGTAAAGCACAATCCAAATAAAGCGGTATTTTATGGCATCGCAGGACAAACAATGAACCGATTTAATTGGTCACCATTTGAGGCGATGATTTATATTGAACGAGCGATTGAGCTTGATCCGGAAAATGCACGTTGGTACTGGAATAAGGCGCTTATATTAACACAGCTATATAAAGATTTACAGCAGGAGCTATTTTTAGAAGGTGCACTCATTGCTTTGGAAAGTGCGACAGAATACTGCAGAGAGGATCAAAAATCGTTGAAAAACGGAATTGATACAACTGTTGAAAATATGAAGGAATATTTATTTAATTAATTATTGTAAAATGACTTGAACTTGCTTATTAATGAAGGGAAAGAGGGAATCACATGAAACCATTTTCATGGAAAAGTGTCACCATTTATTTGACGATTATCTTATTTTTAATATTAATCATTCAATTCGGTGATTGGAATAAACGTGAAGCGAAGGAACAGCAATATTTAGAACAAATTGTAAGCTCACTTGAAGTTTTAATCGATTTTCAAAAATCGGTTATAAACGGTGAAGTTGAAGTGGATTCTAATAAAAAGGTGTTAACAATGGCGGATGATAATTTCCAATATCAGCTGAGTATGTTTATTGATATTTTTGGGAATTTATCTGAGGGTGACGAAACATTGTTTGACCATTACATAGCAATTGAAAAGCTTTTAAATAATTTTAACGATGCCACAACAAAGGAAG
This sequence comes from Solibacillus sp. R5-41, assembly GCF_002736105.1. Lineage (NCBI taxonomy): Bacteria > Bacillati > Bacillota > Bacilli > Caryophanales > Caryophanaceae > Solibacillus > Solibacillus sp. R5-41. Next base: position 1,187,517 of record NZ_CP024123.1, read on the forward strand.
AACAGCAAAATGTACATCAGCAATTAACGGAGCAATCCGAAAAATTAATGGTGTTTATGGAGCGTCTGTAACTAACTTGAAAATGAGAAAGAACAAGTAAAATGCCGTTTCATCTAATTTGAAACGGCATTTTATAGTACAAATCGTGTGAAATGTTAAGCAATTGTTTTTTAGTTGTTTTTGGCATTTGACCATAATTAATTTAAATGGAGGTTTACTTTCCATATTTTTATGTGGCTCAATGATTTCCAAATACTCTATTAACTTTCTTTTCAAGGAAAAAGTCCTTCGTCGAGATGGCGGAGTCTGAAGGTTCAAATCCCCACATCATTTGATTTTCAATAAAACTTGATTCCCAAAATTCTGTCATACATCAATCTCCTTTGAAAATATTAGCTTTTATAAAATTGCTATTTGTATAAAAAATATTCATAAATAAAAAACTCCAACACCTCTAACACAATTCAGTGTAGGAAGTATTGGAGTGTACAAACATCTTTTATAAAGGTAATTTTCCTGCTACGTAGCCACCATCAACAGGTAAGATAACGCCGTTGACTTGTTTTGCTAAATCTGAGCATAAGAATAATACTGCATTCCCTTGATCCTCAGCTTTAGTCATTTCACCTGAAGGCATAGCTTTTAAAACCGCGTTATATTGGTCTGGTGAAGTCTGTGCCCAACGTTCGATAGCTGGTGTAATAGTAGAACCTGGTGCAATGGCATTTACACGGATTTTTTCTTTTCCGTATTCTAATGCAGCAGATTTAGTTAATCCAACTACCGCGTGCTTAGATGCTACATATGCAGCCATGTTCACAACGCCTTCCATACCAGCACCAGAAGCTGTGTTAACGATAGAACCACCACCATTTTTCATCATGGCATTTACTTGGTGCTTAATAGAATAGAACGTACCATATAGATTAATTTGTATAGTTTTATCCCATGCAGCTGAATCAGCATCACCGATTTTAGTTTGTTGTAAGTTTACGCCAGCATTATTGTGTGCGAAATCTAACTTACCGAAAGCGTTTACAGTCTCGTCAACAAGTGCTTTTACTTCCTCTTCTTTACTAGCATCACATTTAAAGAATTGTGCTTCGCCACCGATTTCTTGAATCAATTTAACTGTTTCAAGACCACCGTCTACATTTACGTCTGATACCATTACTTTTGCGCCTGCTTTTGCTAAAGCTAGTGCACTAGCTCGTCCAATACCTGATCCAGCAGCTGTTACTAAACCAGCTTTACCTTCCATTAACATCATAAAATGTCATCTCCTCTAAATTTGTTTAATTGTAAAAAAATATCTTCAATTAAAATGGTTTAACATTAAACTATATTATTAATATACAACATTCATTTACGATTGGTCAATGAATAAGAATGAAGTTTTAGTCGCTAAGGACGAGAAGATTATAACCATGTCCTCGTTTATGAAAATAAATTATTATATTAGTATTCGGTTGTAATTTTCTGAAAGATCGATTAATTTTATTGTTGAATCAATCAAATCATTCCGTGGGGGAGACTCGTATTTTTAGCATCAAGTTATCAGAGTAGAGGAAAGGGCTCTATATTGAGTAGTTTTTGACTATTATTTAATTGGTTATAGGATTACGTCTACATGCGAAGATGGAAATGCCCAACAAATAGTTACAATGTTGGCGATGTTTATGGGGAAAACGGATAGAAAGATACGAGTGATGGATAGGGAAGGCATTCAAACAGATAGTCGTAAAAATTCGTGCGGGTAAGTGTAAATGGATTTTTAAGGGGTTTACGCGATTATTTTTAACGATTCAAGATTGAATTAAATAATTATCTCCCTAGTATTTCAATGAATCATTCCTATGCAAAATAGTATTAGTTTTCGATGTTTCGAGATAATTACAACTAAAAATAAAAAAAATTGAAACTGATTTTCTTCTTTAAACTGAATAATGAACATATATTTATCATTGGGAATTAACAGTATATTTGTTTTGTATAAGTATCATTAAAAAAAGTCTGTATTAAGAGGTGATCCACCTGTACTTTCTAAAAAAAGGTTTTGCACTAATTATAGGCAGTATCTTTCTATCTTTAGGTATAAATTTATTTTTAGTACCACATAAGATATTAGATGGAGGTACAGTTGGTATCGGATTAATAATAAATTACATATGGGGTTTAAATACTGGACTAACAATTATCATATTAAGTATTCCGATCTTTATATTCGCATGGTTTAAATATAGAAATTATTTCTATAATAGTTTACATGGCATGATTATTTCTTCTTTTTTCATTGATTTACTAACACCTGTTAATAATCTAGTTGAAATTGAAGCAATATATAGCTCTATTCTAGGCGGCATCTTTGTAGGGATTGGAATTGGATTAATGTTGAAAAATAAGACAAGTACTGGAGGTACAGATTTTATTGCCCAGTTTTTATGTGATAAGACGGGTATAAATGCAGGGATATTTATCTTACTCATGGATTCAATTGTTATTATATGGGGTGGTATATTATTATCTTCCGAGACGTTTTATCTTTCTATAATAACTTTACTTTTTGTTGGTATAACTACGAGTTATATTACAAGATAGGATCTCCCAGCTAATATAGACTTCTTTTAAAACATCGTTTTGAGTATACAGGGCTTGATATCGAATATTCACATGTTGTTAATAGATTAAAGTGTACCAAATATGATGGAATCTTTATGCTTATCACTCGTAATAAATTGGGAAGCTATCACAATGGATCATTTTTTAGCCTTTATTGCATTTTTATAACGAGTAGTCAACATCCCTCTATTTTCATAATAGAGGGATTCTTTAAACGAGAGCAGGTAAATAGTTGAATTTTAAAAAATAGTTTCTAAATCAATCACACTGTTACGACTTTTATGATAATTTACTATGCTTTGGCAATCGCATTCTTCTACGAATGAATTATCATTCTTAGGGAAAATTATTATCCAATGTTTCTGATGTTTATATTGCGTGTAGGTTTAATTTCATTCCTTTATTCAATTAGTCGAAGGGGAAATAAATGGCAATAACATCACTCAAAAGAGCGCGTCATTATTGGTTAAGGTTGGTCACCTTTGTGATAAATACTAAAGATAGGTGATAATATTTGATTTGCATGAAACCATCACGTACTGGTTTTCGTATATATTATATGTGATTTTTTTTGGACTATCAAAAGCAATATTTTATGAGGAAAAAACGGAGGTGAATCCCTCAATGTGAGGGAACATATTGGACTCGAATATATTAAATATCATTTTATTAATTATCTTCTTAGGACTGACAGCATTTTTTGTAGCAGCTGAGTTTGCAGTCGTTAAAATTCGTAAATCAAGGATTGATCAACTTATTGATGAAGGCAATAAGAAAGCGGTCATTGCTAAGAAAGTAGTAAGTGATCTTGATTATTATTTATCAGCTTGTCAATTAGGTATTACCATCACAGCAATTGGTTTAGGTGCATTTACAAAACCGTATATCAAACAATTAATGTATCCAGTATTTGAATGGTTAAATACCCCAGATACAGTTATGAATATTTTATCTTATGGTATAGCACTTGCTGTAGTAAGTTATCTACATGTGGTAATTGGAGAAATGGCACCAAAAACATTAGCAATTCAGTTTTCCGAAAAAACGACATTACTTTTAGCACCGTCACTTTACTATTTTGGAAAAGTAATGTATCCGTTTATTAAAGCATTAAACGGTACATCTCGCTTTTTGTTACGTGCAGTTGGTGTAAAGTCAGCTAGTGAAGACCAAGCTTACTCGGAAGAAGAATTGAAAATAATTATGGCACAAAGCTTCCAGGGCGGGGAAATTGATAAGCAAGAATTAGAATACATGGAAAATGTGTTTACATTTGATGAGCACGTTGTAAAAGATATAATGGTTCCACGTAGAGAAATTATTGCAATTGATCAAAATATGGAAACAAAACAAATTGTCTCGATTTTAGATGAACATAATTATACCCGTTATCCAGTTGTTGAAGAAAATGATAAAGATAAAATTATTGGCTTTGTTAACGCAAATAAATTACTAAGCCGCATAGTAACGAATCGTCATGTGAATTTGACAGATTTTGTCCGCACTATACCATTTGTATTTGAACAAACTTCAATACAAAATGCATTGTTAAAAATGCAAGAAGAACGTGTGCATATCGCGGTCGTTATTGATGAGTATGGCGGGACTGCTGGTATTTTAACAATGGAGGATATTTTAGAGGAGCTTGTGGGTGAAATTCGTGATGAATTTGATGCGGACGAAGTGGATGAAATCCGAAAGACAGGCGAAAATGAATATACGATTAATAGCCGTGTAATGTTAGAAGATTTAGAAGATCGCTTCGGTCTCGAATTCGAGGATAGTGAAGGAATTGATACAATTGGTGGTTGGGCACTTCAATCAGGTTTAGCAATTGAATCAGAAGTAATTCAAGGTGTCGAAATACAACACGGTAATCATGTATGGGTTATTGGTGAAGTGGACAACTATCATATTAAAGAAGTAGTCTTTAAGCAAAATTTTCTTAAACAATAACGGATTATTAATGGAGGTGAATCCCTTTAACTAAGGGAATCTATTGGACGGAACAATTATTTTAAACTTAGCATTAATCGCATTATTTATTTTACTAACTGCATTTTTTGTAGGTGCAGAGTTTGCGATTTTAAAAGTACGTATGTCACGAATTGACCAGCTTATATCTGAAGGAAATAAAAAGGCAATTATTGCAAAGAAAGTAACACAGAATCTTGACTATTACTTATCAGCATGTCAATTAGGAATTACAGTTACAGCGCTTATTCTAGGTGCGCTTGGTGAGCCGACAGTTGAGAAAATATTAGCACCTGTTTTTGATTATTTAAATTTAGGTGAAACAGTTTCTACAGCATTGTCTTATGCGATTGCGCTATCGGTAGTCACGTTTTTACACGTAGTACTTGGCGAATTAATGCCAAAAACATTAGCAATACAATATGCAGATAAAATGACACTTCTATTAGCGCCTCCACTCTATTGGTTCGGACAAGTGTCAAAGCCTTTTATTGCAGTGTTAAATGGTTCAGCGCAACTTTTATTAAAAGGGTTTGGTGTAAAGCCCGCGGGACATGATGAGGTATATTCTGAAGAGGAACTAAAGTTGATTGTGACGCAAAGCTATGAAGGCGGCGAAATTAATCAAACGGAGCTTGCCTATTTAGAAAATATCTTTGCCTTTGATTCACGTCAATTAAAGGATATTATGATTCCACGCTCAAAGATGGTGATGCTAGAGAAGCAACAAACACTTGAGCAAATGATAGCCGTAATCGAAGAATTTGAATATACACGATATCCCGTCATTGATGTTACGAAAAAGAAGAATGATGTGATTGGATTTATTAACACGAAGGAAATGTTAACGGATATTGCTGTGGGTCGTTCGAATGATCGTACAGCTTTTATTCATGACATCCTACGCTTTAAACATTCAACAGCAATTAAAGAGGTTTTCTTAAAAATGCAGCAATCGCATAAACACATGGGCGTAGTAACAGATGGCAAAGGTGCCATCATCGGACTTGTGACAATGGAAGATATTTTATCGGAAATCGTTGGGGAAATTCAAGATGATGGAGATATCGTCTTCACGACATCGTGAAAAAGGCACTTAAACAGTACAATCTGTTTAAGTGTCTTTCTTTTTCTAGAAAAAAATATTAAAATGCTGAGGGATATGTGTGAGAAATGAAACCATCACGTGCTACTTTTGCAATGATGACGTCTATAAACAACCTGTTTTAATGCTATCCATTCGTTTTCCAGTTGTTCTCTAGCTAATAATTTCCATGGATTAAATATCGTTTGACCATGTTTATTAAAAAATAAATTTTGTCCAATATGGTAGGCTGCATGTTGAATGACATCCGTTTCGTCAATCCATACAACGACATCGCCTTCCTGTAAATTTTCAGTGCATACTTTTTCATATTGATAGTAATTTAACTTTTCTATAAATGTATGCTGATGGACCCATTCATTAATAAACCATTGTTGTTTTCCTTCAGAAATTGCAAATAACACTGCCGCTAAACAATTGGCGCCTTGATGAACACCAAATTTATTTGCAAACGGTTTTAGAAAGTCCGGTAAGAAATTGGGGATATCTTCACATGCTCCTATATCCCACCATTCGTAAACCATCGATGTAAGTAACTGTTCTTTACATAATCTACTTAATTTTTCCCACATTCTACGTTGTAAAACAACCTGATTATTATGCACATAGCTTGGTGGGATTTGCGAAATATCTTGGATAAAGGAAGCGGGTAATACTAATCCTCGTTCACATCGTATTTGTTCGTTTAGAATGAATGCGCGTTCTAACTCTGATAGCTGTTCTATCCATTTACTTTCTGCAATTACGACATACTGTGCATTTTTAATATTCCAATATTCATAGCTATTTAAAAAGGTAATCTGTCCATATGTATTGTGATTGTAAAACTCTTCAATCGGCATAATGAGTACATCTGAAAAATCCAACCCTTTTTTCATTCCGTCTAAAGATAAAAAAAAGAAATCTCTCTCAGGTACATAACTGTTAATCCAAGAAGTTAATACATCTGCTGTCGGTTTAATGTTCATTAATAATCCTCCGTTTATAATTGCTCATCTAGCTGGTAGAGTGCGAGTTGATCAGCGAAAGTATTAATATAATTCGTCGTATAGTTGCTGTTGTTTTGCAACTGGAAGTATCAAAATTAATAGGGTAAATCATTTATTTTAGTTTGTGTATCCACGTTATTTTTCCAGTCTTCAAAAATGGCTGCATACAATACGCTATCAAATAGTGTGCCATCTTCATTTTCCCAAGCATTTCGTAAGTATCCTTCTTTTACAAAACCTGCGTTCGAAAAACATTTTCTCATTGCTAAATTATCAGCTCTAGTATATCCCTCTATGCGAATCTTCCCTCTAACCCCAAATAAATATTCTTGTAACCATTGCAGCGCCTTAACACCGATCCCTTTGCCGCGTTGATTCGAGGTCAAACGAATATCAATCAACGGAATGGTATCATCAATGTCATCAATTATGATTACACCTACTTTTTGTTTATTATCAACTATCCAAAAAGTTTCACGACCATCTGAATAATAACCATTTTCAATTGATTTCTTAATAGTGGCTGCTTTTATTTGAGGATTTGAGTGAAATTGCCATTCATTCATACTTAGTAATTCCATTAGTTCCGCTACCTCAGAATTAAACAATTGTATTTTTAACGTCAAAAAGAAAACCCCGCTTTTTAAATTGAAGTGTGACTACTGTTGAAATCTAATCTGCAAAGCATTTCATTCCGAAAAAGCAATTTGGCTACTATTTACTTGTTTGCATCAATAATTTGCATTATTTCTTTAATTGCCTTGGATGTTTTTACACCGATTAACCATTTAGTGGTCACCATTACCTGCTTATTCGTATGGATTTCAACAATATCCATATCTTGTAGTATTGTTTGGAGAGATGTAACTTCACCATTCACTTTTGCAAAAGCCATTCTATTTGCCAGTGAAGGGTTAAATGCAAATGCAAAATCGATAATGTTTGAGTTTTCTGGAAGTGTGATTGAATCCAAATTCGGTGTGAACACTGTTATCTCCTTTTGAAATAATTCAAATGAAATTAGATCACAAAATGCAACAGAATTAGGTGCGATAGATTGTATAGAATGAATGGAGTTACTTAATAACGATTCACTTAGATATTGTATTTGGATTTCATCTAAATATTCAAAAACACCATGTTTATAAAAGTTACTAGTTGCTTCATCATGAATCACTACACGAATATTAAGCTGGTTTATTCTAACTTTCGTTTCCAAATATTTAATAAATGGATGCTTTTCTATTGCTATATGGTCAATAAGCTTATGAGGCACATGTTCAAATAAGGAATGGATAATTCCCAGAACAGAATAGCATTTAAGTGTTGTTTTGGTTGTTATGTGAATAGTGAAAAGATCTGAAAATTCTTGTCCCTCGCTTAATAAAATGTAAGATTTATAGAGAGGTGTTTTTCTCCATTCAACATGAATAATATCATTGTTTAAGTCTTTCAATTGTAAATCATCGGTAATTTTATGGGAAATATCAGTGAAAATTAAAGTGTATTCTTCCATTATCTTTTTATATTGCGTATATCGATGAGAGTTTAAGTAGCTGAAACCTAAATCTTCTAATTCCTCCTGCAACTTATATAATCCAACCTTTTCGGCAAGTGGAGAAAAAAATAGTAACGTTTCATTGGCGTACGGAATTGTCTTTTCAATTCTTTTAATAGCAAGAGTTCTCATATTATGCAATCGATCTGCAAGTTTAATTACTGCGACACGAATATCAAGTAAAGCAGTGGAAAGGAGTTTTTCCGTATTTATGGCTTTGTATTCTTCATTTTCAAATGAGCCTTTTTCAAACTTTGTTAATCCATCCACGATGAAACTCACATGCGAACCATAATATTCTTTAATTTCATTCAAAGAAACGTGGGTATCCTCCACTACATCATGGAGTAAAGCACTTATTAAAGAAGTTATGTCTGCGTGATACTCTGATAACATCAAGCATACTTCAAGTGGATGAATAATATATGGCTCTCCAGTTGCTCTTGTTTGACCTTGATGTGCTTTTTCTGAGAATGCCATTGCAGATTGTAATTGTATTACTTCAGCTTCGGTTAAATAATTGCACTTTTGAATAATTGCATCCTTCACTTCGTTAATCAACAATCCCACCTCGATTTTCCAATATTTTGATATTTTGAAATTTAAATGTATACCAATTGTATTAAATTGTAAATAAGATGATGTGAAGGGGATTTTTTGAGAAAGGGGATGATTTCTATAGGTAGGTAATTATTTGTGTTATCAGTATTGTTAACCATTATTATTGTGCCATTTCGCTATTTGGAAATTCAAAAAATGAAATTAGAAAAACTGGTAGAGGAGTATTTAATAGATGAAAAGGGGTATAGTTTTCAAGAATAGTCATAAAAAAGGGCATCAACCCGCTATTTAAAATGCGTAAGTTGATACCCGGTCGATTATTTTTTCTTACTTTTCGTATACGAAATGATTATTATGCCCACCTGCACGATAACAATCGCGATTAAAAAATAAAAATTCTTGCTGGAGTCCCCTAAGTTAAGCTCATCTGCTAAAATGCCTCCGATAATATGAATTTGTGCCATGAGTAAAATGGTAAATACACTGACAAAAAGCATTATTTTTGGGTTTACGGTGAAGCGCAAAACGGCAATGAGTAGCAATGCCGAGAACAATAAAGCGAGTATATAGAGTGGATCGAGTAATGTTAAAATACCATCGACCTCAAATTTTTCGTACGTAAAAGTCGTTTCCATAGTGTGCTCCTTATTTTATAAAATTTCAAAGGATTCTAATGATTAATTATTAACGTTTTCCACAATCAAAAATTTATTATCCTTTATTGAATAGTCTCCATATTTTCTAGAAATAGAAACTGTTTTAACTACTTTTTTATCATTCGCAAATACCAATAAGAAATTGGTTTCCATGACGTCAATTCCGCCAAATAAAAATTTTACGCCCATTGAATCTTCAATCATTTCATCTGTTGTATACGGTCCAAATGCCCTTACATCAGTCCATTCCAAATCGGTTAGTTTTGTTAAATCAATTTGGGTTTCACCTTGCTCTATAAGGGCATGAATTTCACCACTTGTAATTGGATCTTCGGTTTCTATCTTCCAAATAAATTGACCTAATAAACCTGTGAAAGTAATTATGAGGATTGTGTAAATTAGTTTCTTCATAAATTTCTCCATTTCTATATCTTGTATTTTACCATAGTTTCAATAAATAATTTATTATAAACAAACTAGGCTAATTTGGATAGAATGGGAAATCCGTATTAATGACTGAAATATATGTAGTATTTTTGAGACAGTCGGACGGTAAACCACAGAAACCTGTGCCAGTAAGTATTTTTGATTTTATGGGCAGAAAACTATTATTGATGAATGCTCTTAATGAAGTAAAATAGATAATAATTAGTGTAATTTTGTATTTTTGTGAGAAAATGTATAACTTATTGAAGTGGGGGTTAAAACATGTTTTTTATTCAAATGTCTGGTTTTCCTGGTTCTGGGAAATCTACTCTTTCACGTGAGATTGCTAAAAGAACGGGATGTATTATTATTGACCACGATATTGTTAAGTCAGCATTATTAAATTCTATTGATGAAGGTGCGATTGATGGGAAACTTGCTGGGAAAATATCATATAACATTGATTTCTCCTTAGTAGACTTTCATTTATCGCTAGGGCAAAGTGTAATACTTGATAGCCCATGTTTATATGAGGAAATGGTTGATAAGGGAATGAAACTATCCTCTAAATATAATGTGAAGTATAAATATATTGAGTGTTTTCTTGATGATTTCATAGAAATAAATTATAGATTAAAAAATCGAGAAAGGATGATTAGTCAAATAGCTGAGATAAAATTAGAAGCTGCTTTTCAATCTACTCTTCAAAGTAGCAAAAAGCCCTCCAATAGTAACTATTTCATTTTGAATACAGGTCAACCATTGGAATCCTATATAGAAGATGTAATGGATTATATTAATAATTGATTTTTTATCCTACACAGTTCCCACTGTATTATAAATCGAATTTCCTAGTACATCACCTAAAGATACAGAAACAAAATTTTATAAGAATCCGCCGCCTGCCGCACTAAATGCAAAGAGCTTCAAAATTCCACACTTTGTCAGAATCCAGAATAGGTTTTGAAACATACCAAAAGAATAATTCCTCCTATCTTGCGCACATTACTTTATAGGAGGTGAACATCCATGGGGAATAGAAACACTAATAAAAACAACCGAAACAGCAATAAGACAATGAATGCAAGAACGCATAACCCTTTTGGTACTTACAAAAGTATGGACCTTGACGACAGCAATAGTAATAACAATAACCCAAATGACAACCTAAACGAAGAATTTTCTGCAGAATTTGATGCAAAAGCAAAAAATACAAACAATAAAACCAACCATGACAAGAACCAACAATCCAATAAAAATAAATAGTCAAATGTATCTTTTGATTAATAAATTATGGAGGTGGACAAGTAATGGCAAAGAAAGGTAAAACAAGCTTTAAGAAGAAAAAGAAAGACGATAAACCGAAGACCAACAGCAATCGTGAGGAATATTCAGCAGAATTTAACGCAGTAATTCATAATAATGTTCAAAAACCTAAGAAGTAAATAAAATTGGTACGAAACTAAGTGCTCCAGGAGTAAAATATAAATACTTCTGGGGCATTTATTTTTTGCTGTTATTAAAGATTTATGCATTCTGTCGCATATTGGCAGTAATTATGAGCCAGACGGATGACAGAAGAAATCCACGCGGGTAAGGGCATTTTTATGATACGATAAATTTTGAATTGATAAATGTTCATTTAAAGTAGAAAGGACGGTAGTTTCTTCGAGAAAGACTACCGCTAAACCTCTTCCATTTATTAAATATTTAAGCATGCCTTCATATATTCACTACTAAACCCACACAATAACATACGTAGAAGATTTTTACTTTCACAATGTGCTAATTTCACGATTACACCCAACCAAAAAACTTTGTAATTGTAGCAATCGTAAAGGTTACGAAAATTGCTATACCAGTTGGAATCGCAAAGGCCACGAACGTCCATTTTTTACTCTTTGTTTCTTTGTAGATATTTACTAATGTTGTACCACAAGGATAATGCAATAATGAAAATAGCATCATATTTAAAGCGGTTAACCAAGTCCATCCTTGATCCAGTAAAATTTGTTTTAACTCCGACATTTCAGTGACTTCGGTTAAAGAGCCTGTTGCTAAATAAGCCATTAATAGGACCGGAATTACTATTTCATTCGCAGGTAAGCCGATGATAAAGGCTGCTAAAATAAATCCATCTAAACCAAGCAACTGTGCAAATGGATCTAGGAATTGAACGAAATGCATAAGAATACTCGTATCACCAATATTGATATTAGCTAATACCCACGTTAAAACTGCTGCAGGAGCTGCAACAACTACTGCTCTATATAAAACGAGCCACGTTTTATCGATACTAGATCGAAGAATTGTATTCATATATTTTGGTCGACGATATGGCGGTAGTTCTAACGTATAATGAGTAGGGATCCCTCTTAATGCTGTTTTCGATAATACCCACGAAACGATTAATGTTACGGCAACTCCAAAAAGTACGAACCCTATTAATATGCCGGCTGTGAAAAAAGTAGCTTTAATACCTGTATAGTTAGCTGCCATAAATAGGGAAGCTAGTAAGATAAGTGTTGGCCAACGACCGTTACATGGAATAAAATTATTCGTTAATATAGCTAGCATTCTCTCGCGAGGTGACTCTATTATTCTAGTACTCATAATAGCTGCAGCATTACAGCCAAAACCCATTGCCATTGTTAAAGACTGTTTGCCATGTGCACCAGCTGATTTAAAAAGCCGATCCATGTTGAAGGCAACACGAGGTAAGTATCCATAGTTTTCAAGTAACGCAAACATAGGGAAGAAAATGGCCATCGGAGGAAGCATTACGCTCACAACCCACCCTGTTCCTCTAAATAGTCCTAAGACTAACAATCCGTGTAACCACTCAGGTGCATTCATGTAATTAAACCAAATCGTCAATTGTCCTTCTATCGCATTAAAAAGGTTGGCAAGCATTGAAGAAGGGACATTAGCTCCAGCAATCGTTAGCCATAGGACAACTCCGAGCAAGACAAACATTATTGGAAAACCCCATAATTTAGAAGTTAATATTTTATCAATCTTCTCTGTTTTAAAATCAGAACGATTATTTGTCAACATCACTTTATTTGCAATCTCATGTGTTTGTTTATATATACTAGCAACTAAATTTTCTCGTAAATTAGTAGATGTGTTAGCTTTTGCTTGATCTGCAATCTGTTGCAAACTTTCATAGTCTTCAACTTTAGTAGTCAGAGTGTTAAGAAAAACCTCATCATAATCCAGTAAACGAAGCGCAATCCAGCGAGATGGATAGGAATCTCCAACCAACAATTTCACAGAAGGCTCTATCTCTGCGATTTTATATTCAATTTCTTGTGAATATGGAATAGTAAATGCATTGGTGTGTATTTTTCCTGCTACCATTTGGCAAATTGTCTTTCGAAGTTCGTCTAAGCCCACTTTATTGCGAGCTGAGATTTTCACAACAGGTACGCCCAACTTTTTCGATAAAAGTTTATCATCAACTTTTATATCTTTCTTTTCAGCTTCATCAATTAAATTTAAACAGATTAATACATTTGAAGTCATTTCTAACACTTGTAATGCTAAATTTAAATTTCTTGTAATGCTCGTTGCGTCTATAACAACTAATGTCACATCTGGTTTATCAAAAATAATATAATCTCTTGCAACTTCTTCATCTGTCGAATTGGAATAGAGTGAATATGTTCCAGGTAAATCAATCAATGTGAATTCTTGATTTTCATAGGTGAATGAGCCAACAGCTTGTTCAACCGTCTTCCCAGGCCAGTTTCCTGTATGCTGATTTAACCCCGTGAGTGCATTAAATAAAGTGCTTTTCCCGGTATTCGGATTTCCAGCTAAAGCAATTTGAAAATTTGTATCTTTCATATTAGCCCACTCTCTCCCCGAGGATTTTCACACACTCCTCTTTACGTAGGGCAATTATTGTTCCACTTACTCGAAAAGCAAGTGGATCTCCGAGAGGGCTGTATTGTATCATTTCTACAATAAACCCCGGTACAAAACCCAAATCAAGTAATCTTCGTCTCATTACGTTTTCTAATTCTAAGGATGTTATGTTCATTTTCTCGCCTGGCGAAAGGTCAAGCAATGTAATCGAATTCTTCAACTTGGTCATCTCCCTCTTTTTTTCGGTTGTATAAAAATGTTTCCCTTGAGCAACTTTTATTATACAGCAATCCCATTAAGAAATAAATAAAAAACTTCTTCAGCCCCAATATATGCTTAGGATTGAAGAAAGGTGGCAAGTAGTTACTTGCTAGGCACCCATTGGGCCATAATAACTAGAAATTTACGCGGCATATTTTGAAGAACCGGACAGAATTAAAGTTGAATTAATAACCCCTAACGACAAAAATTAACAATCTAAAATTATGTGTTTTTTAACATCTCAACAGTTGTATTGTTGGATTTTTATAACGTCTTGTTGTTGCTTTTCGAGCAATAAGATGACTATGTCTATCTCATGCCAAACAATTCTACTACCACTACAAATAAAGGGTTTTCAAGCAGATTCAAATAAAAAATGGCATCAACCCGTACTTTTTTTGCGTGAGTTGATGCCTTCTACTATTCTTTATTTTACAAGGCCATTTTGAAATGCGTAGACGACAGCTTGTGTGCGATCCTGTACTTCTAATTTACTTAAAATATTACTAACATGTGTCTTAACTGTTTTTAATGCAATAAATAATTGTTCGGCAATTTCTTGATTGGCTTTGCCGGCAGCCATACATAGAAGGACTTCCATTTCGCGTTCTGTTAGCTGGTCGTGGAGCGCGGCATTTGTATTACGCATTCGAGCCATCACTTTTGTTGTTGCTTCTGGCTCTAATACGGTCTCGCCTGTCATTGTTTTACGAATGGCATCAGCAATTTGACGGGCATTCGACGTTTTTAAAATATAGCTCACAGCGCCTGCTTCTAGCGCTGGGTAAAGCTTATCATCATCAATAAAACTTGTGACCATCATTACTTTTGCTTCCGGCCATTGCTGTAAAATTTCAGCTGTAGCCTGTGCACCGTTTTTTATCGGCATCACATTGTCCATTAGCACTAAATCTGGACGTAATTCGAGCACTTTTTCGACCGCTTCTTGGCCGTTTGTTGCTTCTCCTATCACTTCAATATCAGGTTGTGCAGATAGATAAGAAGAAACACCAATTCGCACCATTTCATGATCATCCGCTATGACAACCTTAATCATTTTTTGGTTCCTCCCTTATTAAAGGTACTTTCACTTCTACGATGGTTCCTTCATTCGGCACGGAGACAATTTTATACGTACAGCCGATTTCCACAGCACGCTCAGCGATATTACGTAAGCCATATGAAGAGGTTTTATCTTCATCTATATCAAAGCCTAAGCCATTATCCTGAATTCGTAAAATGGCTAATTGATCGCGTGCAATTAATAATAACTCGACTTCATTTGCTTTAGCATGACGAAGCGTGTTCGATAGGGCTTCCTGTGCGATGCGAAAAAGATGGTCTTCCTCAGTTTTTGACAAAGCGATTTCTTCGATTTGATAGTCAATATTGAAATACACTTTTTCCTGTAGTTCTAATATTAAATCCTCGAGTCCTTCTGCTAACGTTTTATTGTGCAATGCAACAGGGCGAAGATGTAAGAGAAGGGCGCGCATTTCAAGCTGTGCCTGTTGGACAACTTTTTCAACTTGGCCGAGCCGTTTTTGTGACTGTGCATCTTGCTCTTGTTCCGTTAATGCAGAGAGTAGCATCGAGGCCGCAAATAGTTGTTGAGAGACCGAATCATGAAGCTCACGTGCAAGTCGTTGACGTTCGGCAAGAAGGCGTTCTTGCACAATCGCATCATTTGTTTGCACTTTTTCCGTTGCTAAACGTTGTAATGAAGCACGTTGGGTTTCAATCAAATCATTGGCATCGCGCAATGCCTTTTTTAGTGGGCCACTTGTTTTTTTTATACTTTCAGAAAAATTGGGTTCCGCAATTTTTTTGACGAAGCGGGTTGTCTTATTTTCTTTCAAAATTAAGGAGATGCCCATCCAAGTCGAAATAACGAAACTAAGTGCTAATAATAGGGTAAGCATAATGGCAATAATGGGCACTTGATTGGAAGTAGCATCCCATAAAAAACGCCAATTTTCTTCTATAGGTTCGCCTAAAATGGACAACAATAGCATAAATAGCATGATAGAAAAAGTGATGAATAACGTGAACATTCTGCTAATAAATGCAATCATCCGCGTTGCACCTCCACATCACCAATCCAAGAAGTAACATAAATGACAAGTACCCGTTTTGCATCCTTATCGCCATTGTCAAAGGATAGTTGCTCATTGATAAGGCGTTTTGGATGATAATCAAAACAAGTCGCTTCTCCGTAAAGTGTGGAGTAATGGAGTTTAACGGTCACTTCATAAGGGACAATGACACGAACTTTACCTAAAGATTGTTGAATCGAAATAATAGATTTCCCAGGAGGTAAAATGGTTTGCGTCACATCTAAAGTAATATCACCAATAAAACGTTGAATTTGAATGTCACGCCATTGGAATGCTTCCGTTTCAGCGGCGGTAGTCCCAATTAACTTATTTTGCTGAAGCTGCTCATTTAGCGGATGCTTAAAAATTTCAATTTGTTCCTCTTTTTTCGTTAAATATTTATATAGGACAAAAACGAGAACTCCAATTATTAGAAGTCGAAGTGTCCATAAAGTGATAATGGCAAAAAATAATAAAATAATACCTAGCCAAAGAGTGATTTGTTTTTTCTTTTCCTTTTTGAAGCTAAAGACAACGAGTGCCAAACCAGCAATAAATAAAAAGACGCTGCCATTATTAAATAGTGTCAATTCAACTAAAATAACTAACGCAAAACTGATGGCAATAACCGCAATTTGATCAGATGAAATTTTAGACATGGGCTAACCTCCTTTTAACGTGCAAAATGGAGAAAGTACGAGGACTTTCTCCTTATAGCAGTATAACATTGATCTTCATTCAACAGCATTCAAAATCAAGAGTTTATTTTTTAAGAAAGCTCGATTAATTTTTGCTCTTTTTCTAATTGTGCTAAACGTGCTTCAAACGTTGTGACTTCATATTTTCGGTCGATATTTTGTGCTAAGTCGTCGATGTAAGTAGATAATTCATCGAAGTTTTCAGCCTTATTTTCCGTTAATACTTTGTCCATTTGGTGATGTGCACGTACAACATTTTCTTTCCCCATTAATTGGAGTTGACGAACTTTCATATCTTTAATTTTATGCTTCATAGTTTCAAACTTGCGTTCTAGTGCAAAATATTCTTCATTTGCTGCTTCCATGCTTGCTAGTAAGGCTTGTTTTCGTGTGCCATAAGCGGCAACCTCATCATTTGCAAAGGCGATTAATGCCGCTTCTTCTGTAGTTATAGCAAGTGCTAGTTGTTTTTCGCGTTTTTCAAGCATTTCACCTGTTTGAATGAGCTGAGCTTCTAACTCTTTTTTCAGCTGTGCTTGACGCGTTAAAAGTTTGCCTGTTTGCTCCGTTTGTTTTTCAGCTTCTCGGATATACTGATTTAACATGGACAGAGGATTTTTTTCAACCTTTTTATCAAATAAATCGTGTAAATCTGCTTGGATTGAATATTTTAATTTTACTAATAAGTTTTTCATCTTCATCCGCTCCTTAGTTGTTTAATTTTGCCCATTCACGTTCGAAGTTTGTGAAAGGATCTTCTTCTTTCTTTTCTGTTGTTGAAAAAATTTCTACTTTTTCATTTTTACGTGATTTGTAAATGTAATAAAGAATCGCGATTGCAACTAATCCGATAAATCCTGGAATGTTCGATAATGCGCTAATTAATCCAGCAAGTGCTAAAACTAGGCTCATTACTTTTCCGAAAGTCGATGTGCTTTCTGTGTAATAATGTAAACCAGCCGCTAATAATAAGCCGGAAACTAAAAGTCCTGCGACGGGTGCAAGTAAGACAAGTGCAACAAGTGCTGCAAAGAAACCTGCTGTGTATACGAATAGTTTTTTCATGTTTTGTTCCTCCTCGTTTAAGATATTTCTATCTTATCGCGTGTATAAGTTTTCGATAACGACCTGTAACTGTATTTTTGACTAGGTCTAGAGGCGGAGGGCAACTAAGTCTGATTTGTCTTAAATTAATATATAGAAACGCCTATCTTTTTAGTGTATAATCCATCTTGGAGAGTTTTTCTCGGTATATTGGTAGTGGAGGAGGTTGGAAGTTATGACATGGGCATGGATTTTAGGTATTGTAGTAGCATTAATCGCAGGTGTAGCAATTGGTTTCTACGCTGCTCGTCAATATATGATGAAGTATTTAAAAGAAAATCCACCAATTAATGAACAAATGATTCGTATGATGATGGCACAAATGGGACGTAAACCTTCTGAAAAGCAAGTACGTCAAATGATGTCACAAATGAACAAGTTCCAAGATAAATAATGAAGTTGAAACTATCTTTGTAGAAATTTACAAGGGTAGTTTTTTTATGTTCTTTTAAATGTTCTGAATTTATAAAAGTTTCTAAAAATAGTATTGATTTTCAATATTCTTTGTAATAATATAAAACTTATCAAATAACTAGGTTTTAAAGTTGGGAGGAAACAACAATGAAAAAAATGTTTGCAGCACTTGCACTAGCGACATTGGCACTAGCGGCGTGTGGAGGGGAGGACGAGGCAACGAGCATAAATAAATTGAAGGAAATTGAAGATGATGGTGTAATTCAAATCGGCTTAGAGGGAACATTTCCACCGTTTAGCTACCATAACGAAGCAGGTGATTTAACTGGGTTTGAATATGAAATTGCTGCTCAAATTGCGGAAGATTTGGGTGTGAAGGCAGAATTCATTGAAACAAAGTGGGATTCACTAATTGCTGGTTTAGATACAGATAAATATGATTTTGTAATTAATAATGTTTCGATTACAGATGAACGGAAAGAAAAATATGATTTTTCGATTCCATACATGGAATCTGTAGCCGTACTTGCTGTAAACAAAGACAAATCAGATATTACTAAAATTGAAGATTTAGATGGAAAAAAGGCAGCCCAAACGATCACGAGTAATTTTGCGAAAGATGCGGAGGCATTAGGAGCAGAGATTGTTCCGGCAACCGATTTAACAAGTTCGATTGAATTAGTCCTACAAGGGCGTGCAGACGGGACGATTCATGACCGCGTGACGTTTTTAACGTATTTACAAGAACAGTCAGATGCAAAGTTAAAAATTGTAGAGGGCTCAACAAGTTCATCTAATATTGCATTAATTTTAAATAAAGACAACGAACAATTCCGAAAAAAGTTAAATGAAATCATTCAAAATCGAACGGAAGATGGCACATTTGCGGCCATCTCAGAAAAGTACTTTGGAGAAAATATTATTTCGAATGACTAATAACGATGGAGTCGTCGTGGTGGATGTCAACGATTTTGAAAGGAGGCCTGCACGATGCAGGTCAGTTAGCCGTTGTCACATGGATGCGACGGACATAGGCAAACATCCTGTGCGAGCACAATTCTAAAACCTAACGCAATTAAGCCGAAGCATAATTGAAAGAAAGGAAGTGGTAATCAATGAGTAGGGAAATGCAAATAGCACTTGACTCTATTTGGCCGATTTTGAAAGCGGGACTAATTGTGACGATTCCGCTTTCACTCGTTGCTTTTGCGATTGCCTTAGTAGTTGCGGTTTTGACGGCGCTAGCCCGCATTTCAAATTATAAAGTTTTGCGTGGTATTTTCGGAATTTATGTATGGATTTTCCGTGGAACGCCAGTGCTTGTGCAACTATTTATCGTATTCTTTGGATTTCCAAAAGCAGGAATAACACTGGATGCATGGACGGCCGCGATTATTACATTTTCTTTAAACACAGGTGCATATGCATCGGAATCGATTCGTGCTTCAATTTTAGCGATTCCAAAAGGGCAATGGGAAGCAGCTGAATCACTAGGGATGACGTATTGGCAAGTATTGCGTCGTGTAATTGCGCCACAAACCATTCGCATTTCATTGCCACCTATTACGAATGACTTTATTGATTTAGTAAAAGGGACGTCGCTTGTTGCCAGCATTACGCTAGCGGATATGTTTATGATCGGACAACAAATCACAGCACGTACATATGAGCCTTTACTTATTTATTCGCTGTGTGCAGTTATTTATTTAATTTTTATAAGTTTTTTGATGTTTTTACAAGGTAGGCTTGAAAAATATGCGTCTAAATATGTATAAGAAAGGAGTGGCTTCGTATCGTAAAGTTTCAGCAAGTAACTAAATATTTTGGGCAGCAAGAAGCGTTGAAAAATATTAATTTGACCCTTAATAAAGGTGAAACAACGGTTATTTTAGGTCCTTCTGGCTCTGGGAAGTCCACCCTTCTTAGATGTATTAACTTGTTAGAAAAGCCAGAAAAAGGTACGATTTCTATAGATGACATTATGATTGATTTAACAAAACCTGTAGAGAAAAAGGATACATTGGCAATTCGTCAACGCACAGCGATGGTGTTCCAAAGTTTTAATCTATTTCCACATATGAAAGTGCTTGAAAATGTCATTGAAGGACCGGTAACTGTTCTAAAAGAACAAAGGGTAAACGCTGTGACGAAAGGTCAATTATTACTGGCAAAAGTAGGCCTTAGCCATAAAATGGACAGCTATCCTTCGAAATTGTCAGGCGGGCAACAGCAACGAGTCGCAATTGCGCGGGCTTTGGCGATGGAGCCGAAGTTTTTACTATTTGATGAACCGACAAGTGCACTAGACCCAGAATTAGAAGGCGAAGTGTTGAAAGTGTTAAAGGATCTTTCAGAAGAAGAAAAGTCCATGATAATCGTGACGCATAATTTAAATTTTGCACGCGAAGTAGCGGACCGAATTTTATTTTTAGAACATGGCGAAATTGTTTTTGATGGTGCGACTGCCCACTTTTTCGAGCAAAATGACAATATTCGCATCAAATCATTTATTCAATCAATGCAATTCATTTAATTAATTTTAACGGAATTTAAAGGAGGAACAAACAATGGCAACAGAAAAAACAAATGTAGAAAGCTTTGATTTAGACCATACGAAAGTGGTCGCACCGTATGTACGTCTGGCAGGTACGAAGCAAGGTCAGCACGGGGATGTTGTAACAAAGTATGATATTCGCATTAAACAACCAAATAAGGCGCATATGGAAATGCCGGCTCTCCATTCATTAGAACATTTAATGGCAGACCGTATCCGCAATCATTCTGACGCTGTCGTGGATCTTTCGCCAATGGGTTGTCAAACAGGCTTTTACGTTTCATTTTTAAACTATGATGATTATGAAGGCATTTTAACTATATTAGAGAAGACTGCACAAGATGTACTCGCTGCAACTGCTGTACCTGCATGTAATGAAGTGCAATGTGGATGGGCTGCGAGTCATAGTTTAGAAGGTGCACAAGCATTAGCGCAAGAATTTTTAGAAAAACGGAATGAATGGCATATAATATTTAAAGTGGAATAATCGGCTAAATAAAAAGGAATGGAAAATCACAAACAGTGGATTTCCATTCCTTTTATTTTTATACTAACGGATCTCCCTCTAGGTTATTCCAATAATTTCCGACGAAATCTTGTAAAAACTTAGTGATTACTTGCTCGTATTCAAATGGCGATACATTGAACGATTGTGCGTGAGCGCCGTCCTTAAATATTTTTAACATTTTTGCATCCGGCTTCGCATCAAAAAGCTGTTCCGTCATAGTAGACGGGATAAAATCATCGGGCTCACTATGAATAAATAACGTAGGTTTCCTTATATTTTTTACAGCCAACTTAGGATTTACATGATCAAACGAATAGCCTTCACGCAGTCGAATAAAAATATTAGTAAAATGGATGGCAAACTTAAAATCGATGGATATGGAATTTTTGATAATGCGCGCAAGTAATTCACGGAAATCTGAAAATGCGCAATCCGAAATATAAAAAGATGCATTATCCTCGACCGTACCTGCATAGAGCAAAGTCGTTGCAGCGCCCATGGATTCGCCGTGAATGCCTAACAATGCATTCTCACCGATAATAGCCTTTACCGCTTGCACAATCGCTTGTAGATCATATTTTTCATAATGACCATAACTAGTCGTTTTACCCCCAGAATCTCCGTGGCGGCGATGATCATAAACGACCGTGTTAAAGCCTAGTCTTTCGTACATGCGTGCATATTTAATCGAATTCATTTTACTTTCGGTCACGCCATGGCAAATAATCATCGTATTTTTTGTCGTTAGGGGCTTTAGAAAAATCCCTTTTATTGTGTAATCGTTCGGGGATTGGATTGTTAATTCTTCTTTTAAACAGCCATTAAACCATGCTTCGTCAAATCTTTTTGCTTTCACTTCACGATCATAGATGAAGGCTGCATCTTTAGGTTTAATATACATTAATCGGTTTGTTAGCATAATTCCTGAAACAGCCGTTGCGGTAGCTAAAAAAGTTGTCGCGATACTAGAAGCTAACATAAATTTCTTTTTCATCGTTCGCACCTCACTTGTTTTAGTAATTTCCTATTTGAAACACTATAATACAACAGAAAACACAAATTATTTAAGTAGAAAAAATAAACCTATCTCGAAAATATTCGGAATGTTTGTTAAAATTATGCTGACGGATGAATTTTAAACATTCGCTTAACAAAGGGAACTGACAAGCAAAGGGGGAAAATTTGTGTCACAAGAAGTCGTAATTGTAAGTGCAGTACGTACAGCAATTGGTGCATTTCAAGGAACGTTAAAAGATATTGCAGCGCCGGTTTTAGGTGGGATTGTAATGAAAGAGGCTCTACAACGAATTAACTTAGATCCTAATTTAGTAGATGAAGTAATTATGGGGAATGTGTTAGCAGCAGGTTTGGGACAAAATTCAGCACGTCAAGCGAGCATACATGCAGGCTTACCGAATGAAGTGTCGGCAATGACTATTAATAAAGTATGTGGTTCAGGTTTAAAAGCGGTGCATTTAGCGGCTCAAGCAATTGCAGTTGGGGATGCAGATATTATTATTGCGGGCGGCTTTGAAAATATGAGCCAAGCACCATATGTTTTACAAAATGCACGTGAAGGTTTCCGAATGGGTGACCAAAAGGTTGTTGACACAATGATTAAAGATGGCTTATGGTGTGCATTTAATGACTACCATATGGGCGTTACGGCTGAAAATTTATGCGATTTACATCAAATTACAAGAGAAGAGCAAGATGACTTTTCTGCACGCTCACAAGCACGTGCCGCAGCGGCCATTGCAGCAGGCAAATTTTCAGATGAAATTGTGCCAGTTGAAATTCCGCAACGAAAAGGGGAGCACATTGTTTTTGCACAAGATGAATATGTGAAGCCAAATTCGACAACGGAAAAACTAAGTACGTTACGACCGGCTTTTAAAAAAGAAGGTTCGGTTACAGCTGGCAATGCATCGGGAATTAATGATGGCGCGGCAGCTGTAATTGTTATGTCAAAAAAGCGTGCACTTGAGCTTGGTTTGACGCCAATGGCCACAATTTTAGCCAATGCGAGTGCAGGTGTTGATCCGTCCATTATGGGGGTAGGACCGGTTCAAGCTGTGAAAAAGGCGTTGTCAAAATCAAATTTAACGTTAGAACAGATGGATTTAATTGAAGCAAATGAAGCGTTTGCTGCACAAGCGATAGCAGTTGATCGCGAACTTGCCTTCAATCATGATAAACTAAATGTAAATGGTGGCGCGATTGCACTCGGACATCCAATTGGAGCGAGTGGCGCACGTATTTTAGTCACGCTTTTACATGAGATGCAAAAGCAGGATGCAAAGCTTGGTCTTGCTACTTTATGCATCGGAGGCGGGCAAGGTGTCGCAACAATCGTCCAACGCTAATAAAATTGTAGGTGAATAAAAGATGGCAAGGAAAAAACAACAACAAACGAACAATGGATTTGAGCTACCGAAAGAAAAGGCGGCAACATTAGCTGATCAGTTAGGTGGTGATGTGCTGGCGAAATTGAAGGCAGCCAAAAAAGATATGCTTGCGGAAGAAAAGGTTCAAGAAGAAGAGCGTATCGCAAAAGCTGCATTTGAACGCAAGCAACGCGAGAAAAATATGAGTTTTGAAGAGCTGTTAGATCAATACGGTAATAAAGGTTCGAAATTTTAATTTCATAAAGGAAATTAAAAAAAGCTGAGCATTTTAACTGTGCGCAGCTTTTTTTGTGATAACTCGTTTAATGGAAACAATACTTTTGACTAATAGTAAAAAGAAGATAGCACCTGCAGCATCAATAAGCACATCATCGAAAATTCCTGTTCGCCCAGGGATTTGACTTTGACGATACTCATCTAAACAAGCGATAATAAAAATAGTTACAAATGCTAAAATACTTGGAAGCCGCCATCTTAGTTTTAAAAATAAGAAATAAAAAATGACTGTAAGCATGCCATAACCAATAAAATGTGTTGCCTTGCGAATTAAAAATTCAATAAAGTAAAAATAGCCTCTTGATTCAATTGAAATAATCGTTCCCCAATAAGGTATTTCAAGCGAACTTAAAGCGCCTTCTAATGGTTTGTCTTTTAATAGTGTGCGGAGTTCGGGTACAATCGTTTGTTGCTGATAGGTCATATTGGAGGCGTAAATAACGATGATAAGCGCAGCAATCGTGAGTATAATAGCTTTTTTCATCGGTGTTCTGTATAACGCTCCGGCTCTATCCATTCAAGTAAAGTAGAAATCGAATCGATTTGTTGCGCTTTTTGATACGCTGTCAAATTTTGCTGAAGCTGTTCCATCGTTCGCGCTCCAATGACAGTGGAAGCAATTGTTTCATATTGCAAATTAAACGCAAGAGCCGCTGCATGAACATCTTCATAGTGGTGCTCAATCTTTTTTATGATTTCATGCACGTGTTCTTTTTCATACCCCATATAGGATTGCAGACGATTACGCCAGTCATTTGTAAGCAAGCCTTTTGCAATCGAACCCCGTGTCACAACAGAAGCACCAGACTGTTGAATGGACGTGAAATATTCGCTTGCTCGTTGATCTAAAATATTTAGTTGCATCATGTTACTAATGGCGGCACTATCTTTTAAAAAGGGAATGAAAACATTAGGGCGGATTGATGAAATCCCATATTCGCGAATGAGCCCTTCCTTTTTTAGTTGGTTAAATGTGTCGATAATTTCCTCCCAATTGTCATCGATTGTTCCACCATGTAGTTGATAAACATCGATATAATCCGTTTGCAGTCGACGAAGACTGTCTTTTACGGCTTGTTTCAAATAGGCAGGTGAAGCGTCCCAGTGCCAGCCTTCTTTGCCCTCTTCCCAGCGATTTCCTCCTTTCGTTGCTAAAATGATGTCGTGTCGATTTTTCTTCACGAGTGCTCCGACAATTTCTTCATTAACACCACGATCATATAAATCGGCTGTATCAAAATAATTAATGCCATAATCAAGAGCGGCAGCAATGACGTTCGCTGCTAAGGCCTTATTTGGAGGCAATGACATACAGCCTAGGCTAATTTCAGAAACCTCAATAGGACTAGTGCCTAAAATTCTTTTTTTCATGTTTAATTTCCTCCAATCTTCAGTATGATAGAAAAGTATATACTAATGGTACAATGAAAATAAGATGCAAAACAAGTGGGGGCCTAATGATGAAAAAATTCGAAGAGAAAACAATACAATCAGAGAAAATTTTTGATGGAAAAGTCATTTCGTTAAAAGTAGATGATGTCATATTACCAAATGGTGCGACAAGTAAACGTGAAATTATTAATCATCCTGGTGCGGTTGCTATCATTGCTATTACAGAAGACAACAAAATTCTACTTGTCGAACAATTTCGTAAAGCACTTGAACGTTCGATTATTGAAATTCCTGCTGGAAAAATAGAAAAAGATGAAGAACCGATCGTTACAGCACGTCGTGAGTTAGAGGAAGAAACGGGCTATACGACAGATTCACTTCAATATTTACAATCTTTTTCAACTTCCCCTGGGTTTGCAGATGAGATTATTCATGTTTTTGTAGCGCGTTATTTAACAAAAATGCAAACGGCTGCGCAATTAGATGAGGATGAATTTGTAGAATTAATGGAAGTTTCGGTGGAAGAGGCGGAACAGATGGTTAACAATCAGCAAATTTTCGACGCAAAGACCGTTTTCGCGGTGTTATGGATGAAGATCAATAATGCCTCAGTATAGTTGCAACCTGAATCGGCCTTGTAGTTGAATTATAATTCGCTCCTTTTTTACAATAAGCTAATCTCTAAAGTGAAAATATAGAAGTTAAAATTTATTAGCATATGAGCAGTAGACAAGCATAGATTGTATGGACAAGGGGGAGTCCAACATGCGCAAAATGATCTATGTTCAGTACGCAACAATGATTGTCCTAAGCTTTATTAGCGGGGTAGCTTGCTATCAACTGTTTGACATACAGCAAGTAACCCAAATTATTGAATGGGGGGACCGCCGATTACTTTCGGTGGACAAACCGACGTTTATTTGGAGTATAATTCCTTTTTTATTAGCGATTATCACGGTATTATTATTTTCTACACATAAATTTTTAACGATGATTGCCCCAATTATTATTGCGATTAAGGTAACCTTTTTAGGATTTAGCTCGGTTTTTTTACTTGTTCAGCACCATTCTATTAAACTATATGCACTTTGGTGGTTTCCTTTTCAATTTTTATATTGTCTTTTATTGATCGCGCTATATAAAAGTGGACAAATAAACCGTTCTGGACGACCGATAAGAGGGGCTGTTCCATGGAAAAAAGTTGTGGCGGTGCTCATTTTAATGAATGTTGTATTTATTGGAGAAAATTTTGTGATATCATATTTATTTAAGTAAATCATTATCTTGTAATCAGATTTACTCATTTGGTATAATGAAGTGAGTTTAGGAGGGCGTCGCATGGAGAGCCGTATTGATCGAATTAAAAAACAACTGCATAGTGCGAGCTATAAGCTGACGCCACAGCGAGAAGCAACCGTAGCAGTTTTATTAGAGCATGAGGAAGACCATTTAAGTGCTGAAGATGTTTACTTATTAGTAAAAGAAAAGGCACCTGAAATTGGTTTAGCAACAGTTTATCGCACACTGGAGCTATTAACAGAATTGAAAATCGTGGATAAAATTAATTTTGGTGATGGCGTATCTCGATATGATTTGCGTCAAGAAGGTGCAAAACATTTCCACCATCATTTAGTTTGTATCGAATGTGGCGCAGTAGACGAAATTCAAGAAGATTTATTGGAAGACGTAGAAGTCATTGTGGAGAAGCGTTGGAACTTCATTATTAAAGACCATCGATTAACGTTCCACGGCATTTGCTGGCGTTGTCATGATAAAGAAGAAAATGTTGGAGACAGTAATGCCTAATAATGATTGAATATGATTTGGAAAATTGGACAGCTGAGGGGCTGTTCAATTTTTTTTTGCTTTTTTTAGAAGAAGTGCATATTACCAAAATGATAATTTATTGGAATTACTATTTGATGAATAGTATAATAGTATTATTTATCATATAGTGTAAAAGTAATGGTATCGAGGAATTATAAGTTATTTCCTTTGTTTAATAGTAAAATTTACGAGATAAGTATAAGGTATGGTGTTTTTTTATGCAAAAATTATTGGCAAAATTACTTCTCAGTTTATTAATATTTACGATTATTATCGTATGTGTTATTACACTAGCAAATAGGCATCTATTAGTACAGGATATTAAGCAGCGCCAGGATGAAAGCCGTGCGCTAATCGAAAATCATATATTGTCGGATATGCAAATGGTTGATAATGCACATTTTTATTTTAATCGAACATATTTTGAGCAAATGAAAAACGAGTTACTTTTTTTACAAAACTATTATGAATCAAACCCGGATATTTATTCATGGGATGTTCAAGAAATAAATGACCGTACAGGGATGCAACTTTACATAATTGATTCACAAAATAAAATTGTCGTATCGACGAATGAACCGAGTGTCGGACTCGATTTATCCGAATGCTGTGCAAGGTTTGCTGCGTTTTTAGATAAAAGAAGACAGTGGGATGAATTTTATACAGACGGTATAGAAAATGCAGAAGTGACGAAGGATTTGTGGAAATTTAGTTTTTTACCTACGAAAGACAAACAATACATATTAGAGTTAGGGGGTGAATTGCAAGGTTCCCCTATTTTTAAAACCTTTAATTATTTTGATACAGCAGATAGTTTAATTGTGGAATACGAAGATTTACATAGTATTGAAATTATTAGTGAAGAAGGATTCTTCTTACAAACGAGAGATGATATTAAAACGATTGATGAGTTAAGTACAGAGTTAAAGGAAGTGTATCAAAAAGTAACTGAAACCGACCAACCAGCGGAAGTGATAATTAATTTAAAAAATGGAAAAATGGATACACACCGTTTTATTCCGTATCATGTGGTAAACGAGCAGGGGGATTCAACGAAAAGGATTATCTATGTGCAATATAGCAATTGCACAGAATTGCAGCTTTTATATAAGAATACACAGCAGTTTTGGATGTTGTTAGGAGTAGGCATTGTCACAGCAGGCATACTATTAGTTATTATTTTGAAAATATTAACGGAGACGATTCGTTTAGCAACGTTTGACCAATTAACAGGGGTATATAATCGCTCTTCCTATTTAAAGTATATCGAACGATTAATCCAGAAGAAAAATATGAAGCACATCGGTTTATTATTAATTGATTTGGACAACTTTAAACAAGTAAACGATCAATATGGGCATTTAGAAGGTGATGAAGTGCTCAAGCAGATGGCGGATATTTTGCGGAATGCTATCGGTAAAAAAGGTTCTGTTGTGCGGTTTGGTGGGGATGAGTTTGCCATTGTTTTGGAGGATGCGAATGACCAGGAGCTACATAATATAGCGAATGATGTATTAACAAGTGTCCGAAAGAAACAACAAGAACATTCCATATGGAAATTGTTATCTGTAAGTATTGGTGGGACAATTCAAGAAAACCCTCAGGAAACGGAAGTGAATATTTTCATGCGCGGAGATAAAGCGCTTTACCAATCAAAAAATATGGGAAAAGATCAATATTCATTCATTTCAAATAAGTAGTAAATAAAAATGTCATCTTACCGCAATACGGGCGAGATGACATTTTTGAATTCAACTGTAAGTGGAAGAGGGGCAAAATTGTTACGCTTTTTCTGTAACTTCCATTGCAACTAATTTTTTAATTTCTAAATATTGAATTTGGTGACCATCGATTTCTCTTATTTTAAATTCATAGCCTTCATGAATGTAAGAATCTTCAATGTTTAAGTCTTGCATATTAGAAAAATACCAACCACCGATTGTGTCAATATTAGGATCTTCTAATTCAAGTTGTAAAAGTTTGGAGATGTCATCCAATAAAGCTTTTGAAGAGACAATGTAATGGTCCTCCTCAACTTTGCGGATTTCCGGAATTTCATCATCATCAAATTCATCGCGAATTTCACCGACAAGCTCTTCTAAAATATCCTCAACTGTCACCATACCACTTGTACCGCCGTATTCATCTAAAAGAATCGCAATATGAATGCGTTTCTTTTGCATAATTTGTAGTAAATTTTGAATTGGCGTCGTTTCAATTGTCCGAATAACAGGGTTAATAAAATCAGTTAACATAAAGGTTTCAGGTTGAATGCGATTATTCATACCGAGTGTTAAAAAATCTTTAATATTTAAGAAACCTAAAATATTATCACGGTCGCCATCATAAACAGGGTAACGTGTATAACGTTCCTCTGAAATTTGTGTTAATACTTCCTCAAAAGATGCGTGAATCTCAAAACCAACAATATCTGTACGAGGTACCATAATTTCACGAGCAATTTTATCATCAAATTCAAATACATTATTCACATATTTTAATTCGTTCATATTAATCTCACCCGATTTATAGCTCTCTGAAAGTAATAAACGTAATTCTTCTTCTGTATGAGAAATTTCATGTTCGCTTGCAGGTTGCATACCTAAAGCTTTTAATAATAGACGGGATGAGCCATTTAATAACCAAATTAATGGGAACATGATTTTATAGAAAAACTGAATTGGCTTAGAAAATAAAAGCGTTACAGCCTCTGCTTTTTGAATCGCAATCGTTTTTGGTGCTAATTCTCCAACAACTACGTGGAAAAATGTAGCTAAGAAAAAGGCTCCACCAATTGTGAACCAATGAATATAATCAGTTGGAATACCTATTGTGTCGAATAATGGGTGGAGAATGAATTCAAAAGTCGATTCTCCAACCATACCGATTCCAAGTGCGGTTACCGTAATACCTAATTGGCAGGCTGATAAATACTCATCCAGATGAGTTGTTACATTTTTAGCGGCTAATGAGCCAGTTTTACCTTCAGCAACGAGCTGATCAATACGAGATTGACGCACCTTTACAATAGCGAATTCAGTCGCTACGAAAAATGCGGTTAAAGCGATTAACATCGTGAAAATCGTTAAGTTTATAATTGTGGTCAAACATACGTTCTACTCTCGAAGTAGAACGTTCACCTCCTAGTTATTTAAAATTAATAATAGTGATTGCATAAGTGCTACACTTTCGGGAGACACTTTTTTCTTTAATTTTTGCTTTTCATTGTCATCTAATTGTTCCATAAGCATAGCGACATCTTTTTCAAGTTTGCGCATTTGTAGTCGAATGTCTTGAACATCTATTTCCTCATGTATCATTGTTGCTGGAGCCAATAAGGAATGAATTTCTTCGAGGCATTTCCCTCGTTTTTTTTGCGCTTCAATCCAATGAATTCGTTCAATCATCGCACAGTCGTAGTAGCGATAATTTGATGCGGAGCGTTCCACTGTAAGCAGTCCTAAATTAGTATAGTAGTCAATTGTTCGCTTTGTTACCCCTGATGCAGAGGCAAGCTCACCAATTTTTAGTTTCTCGATCCCAAATAATCACCTCAAACTGTCACGTTATAGTTTTAAGGATAAAGTAAAGAATGTCTTTTGTAAAATATTTACGCACGATTTTATGGATTTTTATTAATCAAGGTGTCAGGATTAGTACCGTCTAACGATTAGAAAATGTTACTATATATGGACAGAAGCAATTTTGGGGAGTGATTTGTATGCAATCATTAAAAGATCCAATTGAAGATTATCTTCACTTTATTAAAGTAGAACGCCAGCTTTCAGATAATACGCTGCAATCCTATAAAAGGGATTTAATTGCTTATGCACGTCATCTACATGCTGAACAAGATATTCATTCCTTTAACATTGTCACACGTCATCATATTTTAAATTTTTTAGATAGTTTACGTGCCGTTGGGAAATCATCTAAAACCATTTCAAGACAAATATCGTCGGTGCGATCCTTTCATCAATTTTTATTGCGTGAAAAAGTAGCAGAACAAGATCCAACTGTTCATTTAGAAATGCCAAAAAAAGAGCAAACTTTGCCCAAGGTGCTATCTATTGAAGAAATAGATGCATTAATTACCGCTCCAACAATTGAGAAACCACAAGGAGTGCGTGATATTGCGCTATTAGAATTATTATATGGCTCGGGTATGCGGATTAGTGAGTTAATCGCATTGAATTTAGAGGACATCCATATTACGATGGGCTTCGTTCGTGTATTTGGTAAAGGTGGTAAGGAGCGAATTATTCCTTTAGGAAGAGGAGCGATTCATGCCTGTACGGATTATTTAAACGAAGCGAGACACATATTATTAGGGAGCGCACCAAAAAATGATGCGTTTTTTATTACACAGAGAGGGAAACGCTTTACAAGACAGGGCTGTTGGAAAATTATTAAAGGCCACGCTTTGACAGCGGGTATTCAAAAAGAGATTACACCCCATGTTTTACGGCATTCCTTTGCGACACATTTGATTGAAAACGGAGCGGATTTACGAGCAGTTCAGGAGTTATTAGGGCATGCAGACATTTCAACAACACAAATTTATACACATGTAAGTAAAACGAGGTTATCGGAAGTTTATAAGCAATTTCATCCACGGGCATAGAAGCCAACACGATGTTGGATACTGTGTTCTTAGCCAAAGTTCCACTATTGATGCGTGTTTTATGCTGAACGAAGATAAATTCAGCGTTATCGGATGTCTGACCTTTATTTGTTGAGAAAAATTTTGTAAAATAAAGTAGATAAAAGAGGAGTGAAAGTAATTATGAACCCGTTTAAAAAAATTCACGTTATTGTAATGGATTCTGTAGGTATTGGAGAAGCACCAGATGCACATATGTTTGGAGATGTAGGTTCACATACATTAGGTCATATCGCTGAACAAATGGACGGCTTAACAATGCCAACAATGGCCAACTTAGGATTGTCGAATATTCATGAATTGAAAGGGATTGAAAAAGCAGAAAATCCACGAGCATTTTATGGCATGATGCAAGAAACGTCAGTTGGAAAAGATACAATGACGGGGCACTGGGAAATTATGGGTTTACATATTGATAAACCATTTAAAGTATACCCAGAAGGCTTTCCACCAGCTTTAGTTGCAAAAATAGAAGAAGCAACTGGTCGCAAAGTAATTTGTAATTTACCATACAGCGGTACACAAGTTATTGACGACTTCGCAAAAGAGCATATGGAAACAGGTGCACTAATTGTTTATACATCTGCGGATCCTGTCCTACAAATTGCTGCACATGAAGAAGTGATTCCACTTGAAGAATTGTATAAAATTTGCGAAATCGTACGTGAATTAACGCTTGATCCTGAATATTTAGTTGGTCGCATTATTGCGCGTCCATTCGTTGGAACACCAGGCAACTTTACACGTACGTCAAACCGTCATGACTATGCATTAACACCATTCGGTCGCACAACAATGGCGGAAATGAAGGATGCAGGTCTTGATGTGATTGCCATTGGTAAAATTTCAGACATCTTTAACGGAGATGGAGTGACAGAATCGATTCGCACAAAAAACAATACAGATGGTATGGATAAGATGGTAGATGTCGTAAAGCGTGATTTCCATGGCTTAAGCTTCTTAAATTTAGTAGATTTCGACGCCAATTTTGGACATCGTCGTGATCCACTAGGCTACGGTGAGGCACTTGAAGAATTTGACCGTCGCTTACCGGAAGTTTTGGCAGAACTGTCAGATGAAGATTTATTAATGATTACAGCAGATCATGGAAATGACCCAACATTTACAGGGACAGATCATACGAGAGAATTTGTTCCGTTACTTGTTTATTCACCACGTTTTGAAAAGGGTTCACAATTACCGTTGCGCGAAACATTTGCGGATATTGCAGCGACAATTGCGGAAAACTTTAACATAGCAGCACCTGAATTTGGGAAAAGCTTTTTAAATGAGCTGAAATAAGGGGGATAATTAAAGTGAGAATGGTTGATATTATTGAGAAAAAACGTGATGGAGGAGAGCTGTCAAAAGAAGAAATCCATTTTTTTGTAAAAGGATATACTGATGGCTTAATTCCGGATTATCAAGCAAGTGCTTTATGTATGGCAATTTATTTTCAAGATATGACAGACCAAGAGCGCGCGGATTTAACGATGGCGATGGTTGAATCAGGTGATCAAATTGACCTTTCTGCAATAGCAGGCATCAAGGTGGATAAGCACTCTACTGGTGGAGTGGGCGATACAACTACATTGCCGTTAGCCGCTATGGTTGCAGCAGTTGGCGTACCCGTTGCAAAAATGAGTGGGCGCGGACTAGGGCATACAGGGGGAACGATTGATAAACTAGAAGCAATTGAAGGGTTCCATGTTGAGCTTTCCAATGACAACTTTGCGAAACAAGTAAACGAAATTGGCATGGCGGTCATTGGTCAATCTGGAAATTTAACGCCTGCGGATAAAATGCTCTACGCATTACGTGATGTAACAGGTACAGTATCGAGCATCCCATTAATCGCAAGTTCAATTATGTCGAAAAAAATTGCTGCGGGTGCAGATGCGATTGTACTCGATGTGAAAACGGGCGATGGAGCTTTCATGAAAACAGTTGAAGACTCAAAACTGTTAGCACAAGCGATGGTTAAAATCGGTAATAATGTCGGTCGTAAAACGATGGCGATTATTTCGGATATGAGTCAGCCTTTAGGGTTCGCGATTGGGAATGCGTTAGAAGTGAAAGAAGCGATTGATACGTTAAAAGGGAATGGTCCCGAAGATTTAAATGAATTATGCTATACACTCGGCTCTCAAATGGTTGTGTTAGGTGGGAAAGCAAAAACAATCGATGAAGCGCGAAAAATGCTAGAAGAAGTTGTTGCAAACGGAGCGGCGTTAGAAGTATTAAAGAAATTTATTACTGCTCAAGATGGCGATGCATCGGTCGTAGAGGATACAACACGCCTTCCACAAGCGCAATTTGAAATCGAAGTACCAGCAAAGGAATCGGGCTATATTTCAAAAATTGAAGCGGATGATATCGGGACAGCAGCAATGTTATTAGGTGCAGGGCGTGCTACGAAAGAATCTGAAATCGATTTAGCTGTGGGACTTGTTTTACGCAAAAAAATTGGAGATCCCGTAACACAAGGTGAGTCCCTCATGACAATTTACGCAAATCAACAAAATGTGGATGATGTGTTGGCGAAAATCTATCAACATGTTCATATTTCAAGCAACAAAGTGAGTGCACCGAACTTAATTGAAGCGGTTATTACAGAGTAGAAGTTTGTCAATTCACTTAACTTAAATAAAAATCAAGCTATTAGTCACTCCAAGTATAGGGATGCTAATAGCTTTTTTTATTTGCTTCAGGGAGGTCCCTCACTTTTATAAGTAGGGATCGTACTCATTTTATTGACTCCACATCTTTTACCAAAAGTTCCAGGAGCATTAGTAGAAATTGTCCTATCATCTGTAATTACGATGCTATTTTTACAAGTTCAGGTCGTACCGATTGGTTCGACATATGGCGTGATTCCAAATACGTTACCTCACTTTCAAATTCCAGAAATTACGTTGGAACGAATTTATATACTTCTCGGTCCTGCATTTGTCATTGCGTTGCTAGGAGGGATTGAATCGTTATTGTTTGCAGTTGTTGCGGATGGCATGGAGGAGGCAAGCATCATAGTAATCGGGAGTTAATTGGGCAGGTGCTTTTTTTGTTAACGGTATTTACGAGTTTAACAGTTGCTGTACAGATTGGTTTATTGCTTGCGGTCGTTCTTTTTGCCAAGCGCATGAGTGAAATGCTCGTTGTTGCAAAAGTTTTATCCGATATAAATTCGAATAAAGGCAAGCTACAAGCAAGTATTGTTTCGAACACGCATGATTGTCCACAAATTAGTATATCAAATGAAACTACATCAAAAATCAAAGAAGTTGCTGAAGTAATTGGATAACCTCACTGAAGCCTCGAACAATGTTTCGGGGCTTTTTGTATGCGCAATGATGTTTAAAATGGCTTGAATATCCCTATACTACTAGCAGTTGTCGCACAGGCACTACTTTTAGCGAATTTATTCTAGTTTTGTCAGTCATAAAGGAAATTAGAAAGAAATAGAGAATTTGCGAACAAGAAGGAGGGCGATACTGTGAAATTTAATATGACACTTCATCCAAATCAAGTTCTCGTCATTAAACTATTTGGAGAGCTTGATCATCATCAAACAGAAAAGGTTCGCGCACAAATTTCCAAAGCAATTTTACAAGGGAATGTGAAGTTGCTTATTTGGAATTTAGAGCAACTGCACTTTATGGATAGTTCAGGTATTGGACTCGTGTTGGGAAGAATACGTGAGTTGCGAGCGGTAGATGGGCAAACGGTAATTTTAAATCCATCTGAAACTATGCAAAAAATATTTCAATTTTCAGGGTTAGGTGGCTTGATTATGGAAGGCTCGGAGCAAAATGTGATTTTACAGGCAAGGGGGATTGTCAATGGATAACAAAATGACACTAACGTTTATAGCACGCAGCGAAAATGAAGGACTTGCACGTGTTGCCGTGACAAGTTTTATTGCGCAATTAGACCCAACGATTGAAGAATTATCCGAATGCAAAACAATTGTCTCGGAGGCTGTTTCAAATGCAATTATTCATGGCTACGCGAATAATCCCAATGGCATCATAACGATCCATGCTATTCGCGATGGAGCAGCAATTAGTGTTGCAATTAAAGATGAAGGATGTGGTATTGAGGACATTGAACAAGCGAGGGAACCACTTTACACAACAAAACCAGAAATTGAACGCTCAGGAATGGGCTTTACGATTATGGAAAGCTTCTCTGATTTTTTGCAAGTTGAATCGAGTGTCGGTGTGGGAACCGTCATTACGTTTACGAAACAAATATCTTCAGCACGCACACTTGTTACGTAACGAAATAGGGGGATGAGTACGATCGAACAGTCATCTGAAACGTTATTAACGCAAGAACAAATGAGAAAACTCATTGCAAGTTCACAAGCCGGTGATAAAGAAGCACGTAAAACTATGATTGAAGGTAATACACGACTCGTTTGGTCCATTGTCCAACGATTTTCATCAAGGGGTGTTGAATTAGATGACTTGTTTCAAATCGGTTGCATTGGCTTAATGAAATCGGTTGATAAATTTGATTTATCCTATGAGGTGAAATTTTCAACGTATGCCGTTCCGATGATTATAGGTGAAATTCAACGGTTTTTAAGGGACGATGGGATGGTGAAAGTAAGTCGCTCGATTCGAGAGCTCAACTTTAAAATTCGCCATGCTACGGACGAATATTTAAAAACGAATGAAAAACCACCTTCTATTGGAGAGCTTGCGCAAATTTTGAATGTTACACATGATGAAATTTTAATGGCAGCGGATGCAATGCGTGATCCAGCAAGCCTTCATGAACAATTATTTGAAAATGATGGGGATTCCATTACATTAATGGATCAGATGAGAGACGATAAGTCGGAATTACCGTTTGACTATATCCCACTAAAAGAACTACTAAAGAAACTTGGGAAACGAGAACAAGCGATTATTTACTTCCGCTATTATTTGGATTTAACCCAAACGGAAATTGCTGAACGACTAGGAATTTCCCAAGTACAAGTGTCACGTCTTGAAAAGAAAATACTCGCACAGCTAAAGACCTGGATGGATTTAACAACGACTTCAAAGACGGTGAATAAATAAATGACCAATCAATTGTTTGCAACTTTAGAAATTGCAAAAGCATACTTTGAAAAAACTTTTGATTCAGAAAATACGTTTGATGTTTGTATAAAAGTAATTACGGTAAGAAATTTACCGACGCTTACGGTTTATGTCAGTGGATTAATCAATAGCGATACTTTGACGGAGCTTTTGGCTAATTTACAGTGGCAAGAAGAGGAAGAAATTGAGGATGAAGTTGAGTATTTTAATGGGCACTTCAACTACCACGGCAAGGAAGATGCAACGTCTATCGAGAATTTTCTGCTAGGAGTCCTTAGTGGGCGTGTTGGATTTATTACACGCAGTGGCTATAGTTTCTTAGCAGAATTCCGAGAATATCCTGGCCGAACTCCTGAAGAGCCGGATAATGAGAAGGTAATTCGAGGAGCACGTGATGGTTTTGCTGAAAACATTATTCAAAATACAGGGCTTATTCGTAGACGGATCCGAAGTGAAAAATTAAGGTTTCAAATGCACCAACTCACAACCCTTGGGCAAACGGATGTAGCGGTTTCCTATATGGAAAACTTGGTCAATGAAAAACATTTACATTGGCTTATTGAACGCTTACATCAAATTAAACATGACGGCTTAACAATGGGCGACAAGTCACTTGAGGAATGGTTGTTTAAACAAAAATTCCATCCATTACCTTTCGTTCGGTATTCAGAAAGACCGGATATTGTCGCAGCACATTTATTAGAAGGTCATATTGCGATTATTGTAGATACATCACCTTCAGTCATGCTTATGCCTGTGACAATGTTTCACTTATTGCAGCATGCAGAAGAGTATCGTCAAGCTCCAATAATAGGAACGATGATGCGGATTTTAAGGTATATAGCGGTAATTTTTAGTCTAATATTACTTCCTATGTGGTATTTATTGGTGACTAACGATAATTTACTGCCAGAAAAATTAGCTTTTTTAGGGACAAAGGAACCGAGTGAAATTCCTTTGTTTTTACAAATAATCATTGCGGATGTCGGGATTGAATATTTGCGATTAGCAGCTATTCATACACCAAGCCCGTTATCGACGGCGATGGGTTTACTAGCGGGTATTACTATTGGGCAAATTGCAATTGATGTTGGCTTATTTTCAAGTGAAGTTGTGTTATATATAGCGATTAGCGCCATTTTCACATTTGCACTTCCCAATTACGAGCTCAGCATTTCGGTGAAGGTTTTCCGATTATTATTATTAACAAGTACGGCTTTGTTTGGTTTGAATGGTTTCTTTATCGGTGGTTTCATTATCTTCAGTTATTTATGTGCATTAAAACCGATGAATGTGCCGTATTTATGGCCGCTCGTTCCATTTTTCCCAAAAGCCTTTATGCGTGTAATCATTCGATTCCCAATTTCTCAAGATGCACTTCGTCCGTATGTAATCGGTGCTAAACAGCGAAAACGTTCATGAATCTACATTGCATGACTTTCTCTCCTATGTTAAAGTTCTCATATAATATTTTGTGACTTTTAAGAAAATTAGTACACTTTAGCTAAAGTTAGGGGAGATAGGAATGCATTTATATGGAACACAGAAAATCAATGAACACGGACATTTAACAATTGGTGGTATCGATACGATCGAGTTGGCAAAACAATATGGAACGCCATTATTTGTATATGACATCGCATTAATTCGTAAACGAGCACGTGGTTTTATACAAACATTTGAAAAATTAGGTGTGACAGCTCAAGTAGCGTATGCATCAAAAGCTTTTGCTTGTATAGCAGCATACCAATTAGCTGCTCAGGAGAATTTATCACTTGATGTTGTCTCAGGTGGAGAGCTTTATACTGCAATTCAAGCAGATTTCCCAGCGGAACGTATTCATTTTCATGGGAATAATAAATCGCTTGCGGAATTAGAGCTTGCATTTGAAACAGGTGTCGGCTGTATCGTGATTGATAATTTTTATGAAATCACTTTAGTAAAAGAAATTGCACATGCACGTCAACAAAAGATGAATGTTTTACTACGTGTAACCCCAGGTGTAGAGGCACATACACATGATTTTATTACAACGGGTCAAGCAGATTCAAAATTTGGTTTTGATTTAAATAACGGTCAAGCGGATGAAGCGTTTGAACAAGTAGTACAAGATGAATACATCCAATTACTAGGCTTACATTGTCATATTGGCTCGCAAATTTTCGAAACGGATGGCTTTAGCCTTGCTGCAGGAAAAGTGATGCAAAAAATGGGTGCGTGGAAAGCTTCTCATAACTTTGATGCAACCGTTTTAAATTTGGGTGGTGGATTTGGAATTCGCTATACAGAAGAGGATACACCACTTGAACCACACGAATATGTGGAAGAAATGATAAAAACTGTACAAGCCGAAAGCAGTAAGCTAAAATTAGCAATGCCGGAGATTTGGATCGAGCCTGGTCGCTCTTTAGTAGGAGATGCAGGAACATCACTTTATACGATTGGCTCACAAAAAACAGTTCCTGGTGTACGTGATTATATTGCTGTTGATGGAGGGATGAGCGACAATATCCGTCCCGCTTTATATGATGCAAAATATGAAGCGATCATTGCGAATAAAGCGCAAGAAGCGAAAACTTGTACATACACGGTAGCAGGGAAACTATGTGAATCTGGTGATAAATTAATCATTGATGCAATCTTACAACAGGCACAAGCTGGCGATATTTTAGCGATGTTCTGTACAGGCGCATATGGGTATTCAATGGCATCCAACTACAATCGTGTTCCGAGACCAGCAGTTGTCTTCGTGGAAAACGGCGAACATCAATTAGCGATCAAACGAGAGAGCTATGAAGATATTGTCCTAAACGATCTTCCGCTAACATTGAAAAAGGGTGAGTAATCTTTGAAACTTTCAAGACAGGCAAAATGGGGCATTGGTTTATTAATAGGAATTATTACATGGTCATTGCTGTTCATTTACGTCATAAGTCCGTTATTTTACATGTATACTACTAAGTAAAGTGCCGTCTATTATAGCATTGGAAAATTGTGTTATTGCATTTCCGATTATCTTTTGATAGGATTTGCAATGGTAGAATTGAGGGAATGTGAAATGTTAGTACGATATAAAAAAGCACTTGAAAAAATTGCAATGGGCTTAATTTCATTAATGCCACAAGAAAAAGAAATTAAGCGCTTAATGGAAACCATTCAACATTACGAACAGGATGAAAATTGGGTTTTGTATTTATGGAAAAAGGATGACGAATATGTGGGTACAGTGGGCCTTGTTGAACAAGATGCCATTGCCACGATCCAACATATTACCGTAATTCCTTCTTATCGCGGAGAAGGTGTAGCGATGGAAATGTTACAGGAACTGCGAGAACTTGGATATGAAACCATTCGAGCAAATGAAGAGACAGAGCCATTTATACAGAAATGCATACCTATATTAAAAGAAGCCGACTAATGTTGGCTTCTTTTTTTTGATTCACGTGCAGCAAGAATATCTGAACGGTCACGTAGCATATGCTTATTCATAATAAAATGTGCTGAAAGCGGAGGAAGCGAAGTTATTTTCTGTGACACGAGAAGCTGTAGTGTATCTTTTACAATAGGAAGTTTAAACGCTACAAAATGCTGTG
Organism: Solibacillus sp. R5-41; assembly: GCF_002736105.1. Classification (NCBI taxonomy): domain Bacteria; kingdom Bacillati; phylum Bacillota; class Bacilli; order Caryophanales; family Caryophanaceae; genus Solibacillus; species Solibacillus sp. R5-41. The sequence goes on from NZ_CP024123.1 coordinate 1,228,165, forward strand.
CTTCATGGATACGCTGTAAACTAATATGCATTTGCTCTAGTAAATCTTCCCTGTTAATATATTCATAAAAAAGATGGGAATCGTTTTTTTCAAAAATGGTTAGGGCTTTTTGCAAAATTCGGTTAGCGCCTAATAAATTTCCTCGTCGCCAATGATACAAGCCTGTTGCTAGTTGTACATAGCCAACGAGTGGGTGGTGTTTTTCGCCAGGGGCAATTTCTTTCCAATATTCTTCTAACACCTCATGGCATTCAAAATAGTCCTCATTGCCATTAAAATAGCTACAATAATCGACAAACAATGGATGAAACAAAGGATGCATTGTTCTCACCTTTCCTCTATACTATTAAAATAAAATATTAATTTGTGTTATGATAAATTTCGACTAGAAATGACAGGTGGTTTCGTAATATGTCCTACGAAGTAAAGCTAGATGCCTTTTCAGGGCCACTAGATTTATTATTGCATTTAATTCATCGTTTGGAAATTGATATTTATGATATTCCGATGGCCGAGCTGACGGAACAATACATTGATCATATCCATGCGATGCAAACATTAGAACTTAATGAAGCAAGTGAATATTTAGTAATGGCAGCAACACTTCTTGCGATTAAAAGCAGAATGTTAATTCCGATACATGAGGGAGAAATTGATGATACTGAAATTGATTTAGATGATCCAGACCCTCGTGATGAGTTAGTAATGCGCTTAATTGAATATAAAAAATATAAAGAAGCCGCGATTCAATTGCAAGAATTAGAAAGTGAGAGAGGCCAAGTATTTACAAAAGCGCCAGCCGACCTTTCTGAATACATGCCAGATGAGCAACTTGCATTATTTGATAAAAATGTCAACGTCTACGATATGTTGAGTGCTTTTCAAAAATTAATGCGTCGGAAACAATTAAAAAAACCGTTAGCAACCCGTGTAGCGAGACAAGAAATTTCTGTTAAAGAACAAATGCGCGCGGTAATTACTGTGCTAAAAAATAATGGGGGAAAAGTGATGTTTTCGGAACTTTTCACCTATGAAGACAAATCAATGCTTGTGTTAACATTTTTAACGTTACTTGAATTAATGAAACGCCAAGTCATTTTTGTTGAACAACAAAAAAACTTCGATGATTTATCGGTTTTGTTACAAAAGGAGGATATTGGCGATGAACTCGAACAAATTACTGAGCCGAATTGAGGCATTATTATTCGTAGCTGGTGATGAAGGAATGACTGTTAAACAGCTTGCCCAATATATAGAAGTAGAACAAATGGATATAGAAGCGGGTCTTAGTGAGCTTCTTTCACAATATAATGAAGGAGAAGAACGCGGTATTACATTGAAACAACTTGCAGGTACGTATCAAATTACAACGAAACCAGAAGTTGCGGATACTTTGAAAAAATTGATTGAAAATCCGACTAATCAAGTATTAACAAGCGCTTCTTTAGAAGTATTAGCGATTATTGCATACAAACAGCCAATGACGCGCGCGGAAGTGGAAGATTTACGTGGTGTGAAGAGTGAGCGTCCAATCGCTACGTTAGCAGCACGTGCACTCGTTCAAGAAGTAGGTCGAGCGGAAGGGACAGGTCGTGCCATTTTATATGGTACAACGAAGGAATTTTTAAATTACTTTGGCTTGAAAAATATTAATGAGCTGCCACCTTTACCGGAGCAAATTGAGCAAGATGAAGAGCAGCCAACAGATTTATTTTTAACGAAATTCCAAGAAACGTTTACCCAAAAATAAAGGAGTGGCTCGTTGAAAAAATGGATTGTAGTCGTAATATTGGCGAATTTTTTGTTGTTTAATCACGTGACCGTACAAGCGCAAGGAAGTAGCTATGCAGTCATTGATGCACAAAATGGGCGTTTATTGCTTGGTTCAAATGTAGATGCAAGACTGCCGATAGCGAGTTTAACAAAAATGTGGACCGCAATTGTCGTAATTGAAAATAGTGCCCTGAGTGAACAAGTTCTCGTCTCAAAAGAAGCGGCATCAGTAGAAGGTTCCTCTATTTATTTGGAGGAAGGGAATAGCTACTCGGTGGAATATTTATTGTACGGTTTAATGATGCAATCTGGGAATGACGCTGCGACGGCACTAGCGGAACATGTAGGTGGTTCGGTAGAAGGATTTGCCCGATTAATGAACGAAAAAGCAAACTATTATGGCCTCGCACAAACCTATTTTACGAATCCAACGGGCTTACATCATCCGGATCATTTATCTTCTGCAATGGATACCGCAAAAATGTTGCAAATTGCGATGAAAAACGAAACCTTTCAAAAAATAGCTTCCACTACACAATACAATGAAGGCACTCATTGGAAAAATAAACACCGACTTTTACATTTGAAAGATGGCGCGGTTGCAGGAAAGACGGGTTATACAAAGGTCGCGGGTCGGACGCTTGCAACCTATTATGAGCGAGACGACAAAAAGTTCGTTGTCGTTACATTGAACGGTGCGAATGACTGGAATGTCCACCAAGGTTTAGCGGATGAAATCGACCGAACATATGAATTAGAAACAGTCGCAGATGATGGTAAGTATAAGAAAAATGGCGTGACCATTTTTTTGGATAAACCAATTAAGATGCTGCTAAAAAAAGGTGAATTGAAGCAAATCCAGCATGTTGTCTATCTTTCGCGGCACAGCCAATCAAAGCGGGCAGTGTGGCATGTTTTCTTAAACGATGAAATGGTAATTGCAAAGCTAGCCGAAAAAAAATGAGACGGTCTTTTCCAAAAGACCGTCTTTTTTTCGTGGTTTTTCACCGCTAAATTTATGGCTATATAGATTGAACTAAAGAATTCCTCTTTTAAAGGCCTCCAATAATGGGGGGCGAGTTGATTTCCATTCCGGTCCGGACGTTATCCGCAGGAGTCGCCTCCCCTTCATTCCAATCAACTCTATGCTATAAAATTCTACCAAACTAACTTCTTATCATTTTCTTCTTGATATTAAGTTCGTTTCATATGTTCGAATCAAATATTGAAATACTAGTTCACAACTAAAATCTGCCTTGTCATACAGTCATACTTGCAACACATGCCGACTGATTCCTGCTCTTCAATAATTACATAAATAGGATGAGTTTTTCCTATTGGGATGAAAATCTAAATATCAATCCGCCGCCTCCCACGTTAGCTACGCCCCAAATCCAGAAATTTTCAGAATGGCTAACATTAAAAAGGCTGGCCTTGCACATAGCACACAGATGAGTCGTACAGATTTGTGACAACAAAGCTGTGTGATACATGTGCTTAGCCAGCCTAACAAGTACACGCTCAATTTGAATCTAAATTTGTAGCGCATTTCCATTTGTTTAGACCAAAAACGAAAAGAAAAGTAATTTCTCTTTTATAATGTCGAAAGATGTGACATAATTTTCAACAGTTAATATAGTTAACGCAGTTATGCTTTATCGAATGCAGAGAGTGTATACGGTCAAAGCAACTGATCAATCAATGAGGTGAACTTATGGAAAGATTACAAAAGGTGATTGCCTATGCAGGTGTCGCATCAAGACGTAAGGCAGAGCAATTAATTGTCGAAGGAAAAGTAAAAGTAAACGGAAAAGTAATACGTGAATTAGGAACAAAGGTTGCAAATTCAGACACAATTGAAGTGGAAGGCGTAAAGCTTGAAAAAGAAGATAAAGTGTATTTCTTACTTTATAAACCACGTGGCTATATTTCTGCCGTAACAGACGATAAAGGTCGAAAAACGGTAACAGATATTTTCAAAAAGCATGTTCATCAACGAATTTTCCCTGTCGGACGATTAGATTATGACACAACAGGTTTACTTTTAATGACAAATGATGGTGAATTTTCGAACTTAATGACACACCCGAAATTCAAAATTGATAAAACGTATATTGCACGTGTAAAGGGTGTTCCAACGAAGCAAGGCTTAATGAAGCTACAAGGTGGAATTAAATTAGAAGACGGAAAAACAGCACCAGCAAGAGTAAGTATGACAAGCTTTGATGAGTCAGCTGGAAAAGCAATTTGTGAAATTACGATTCATGAAGGTCGTAATCGTCAAGTGCGCCGTATGTTTGAAGCAATTGGTACACCTGTTGTGAAGCTAAAACGTGAACGCTTTGCCTTTTTAGATTTATCAAACTTAATAGCTGGGGAATACCGAGAATTATCAAAGCATGAAGTAAAACAATTACGTGTTCTTGCTGAGACAGGCAAACTTGATTAACAACAAGAAAATAGTGGAAACGTTCATAAATCATTCAAATTAAACAAACTAGAAGCGCCCATTTGTTTGCTATAATAGGCAATAAGTAGAAGTGCTTCTAGAAGGAGGTTTTTTTGATGGATAAGAAAAAAAGACGTTCAATCACCCGTGGAATTATTTTAGCTGTGCTTGCATTAGCAATTGGTTATACCGTATATGCAGCATGGGCAAAAGACAAAGTTGAAATTGTAAAAGAGGGCTCAAAAGCACCTGATTTTGAAGTGGTCGATTTAAACGGTGAAAAGCATCGATTAGCAGACTATTATGGTGAAGGCGTCCTATTAAATTTCTGGGGTACTTGGTGTGCACCATGTGAGCGTGAATTCCCTGCAATGACAAGGCAATATGAAACGTACAAAGATTTAGGGGTACAAATTATTGCTGTGAACTTTGCACAATCAGACTTTGAAGTACAAAAATATGTCGATAATATGGGTATGAATTTCCCTGTTGCCATTGATAAAACGAAAAGTGTTTTTACAGCCTATAATATTGATCCACTTCCAACATCTATTTTTATTAAGCCAGACGGAACAGTGGATCGCATTATCACGGGCGAAATGAGTGAAGCTCAAATCGCAGCATATTTAGAATCGATAAAGCCGGAATAGGAGTTTTTACGCGATGAATAAATTACTATGTGAATGCGGCCATGAAAATCCAGAAGGCACAAAGCTCTGCCAAAAATGTGGTCGTCCGTTATCAGAAGAGGAAAAAGACAAAAAAATAGCAGACATGCGTTACGAGGGAACAGCCATTCGTTCAAAAACGTACAATAAGTCGATTATTGATAAAGTTTGGAACTTTTTCTCGAGTGTAAAAGTTGGAATTGCCCTTATTATTATTAATTTAGTGGTAGCGTCTATTGGTACTATTTTGCCGCAGGAATTTTACATAAGCGTTGCAACGGATGCAGAAAAAGAAGCGCATTATTCAGATGTGTATGGATGGTTTGGTGAAATTTATTATGCACTTGGATTATCAGATGTTTATTCGTCTATTTGGTTCCAAGTTCTGGTCTTAATGTTAGGTGTATCAATTATTATTGCAAGTATTGACCGTGGTTTTCCATTACATAAGTCGTTAAAAAATCAACGTGTAAAACGCCATGCAAGCTTTATGAAACGTCAACGTGTCATAGCGGAGGGGCAACCTGCTAAAAATGCCGATGAAACACTCGCATTAGTAGAGCAAAAATTAAAAGAACTCAACTATAATGTTCGCCGTGAAGATCAATCAATTTTAGCTGAACGAGGGCGTTTTTCTCGTTATGGTCCTTATGTGAATCATGTCGGCTTAATTGTGTTTCTTTTGGGCGTAATGTTACACCTCGTGCCTGGTTTTTATGTAGATGAATCGATGTGGCTACGTGAAGGTGAAACACGCGCGATTCCAGGGATGGAAGGTTATTTCTTAAAGAGTGATAAATTTATATTAGAAACATATGACAATGATCCGCAAGGCGAACAATTAAAACAAGGTGTCAATGTTGTCGCTAAAAATTTCCAAACAGATGTAACGCTTTATCAGCAAAAGGAAGGCGCTGTTGCTGGGCAAGCGGATGATTTGGAAGTAATTAAACAATACGAAATTCGAGTGAATCACCCTTTAAAGCATGAAGGTTATGCACTTTATCAAATGGACTATCGATTAAATGAACTTAAAAGTATGAAGTTTGATTTAACGCATAAAGAAACCGAAGAATCACTCGGACAATTGACGATTGATTTAACAAATCCGGAAGATGAATATGAGTTAAATAACGGGGCAAAAGTAAAATTACTTGCTTATTATCCTGATTTTTCGGGATTTAAAGATGGTGTACCGCAAACGGCGACCGCATCACCTAACAATCCTGCCTTCATCTTCAAAATGTTTACATCTGAAAAGCCAGAAGGGGAAACGAGTTTTGTTGCCATTCAACAAACTCTAGAACCGGACGGAGAAAACAATTATAAAATGAAATTTGTAAATGTAGAAACGCGAAATATGTCTGGTTTAACAATTCGTTATGACCGCACGCTACCAATTTTATTCGTTGGGGGCATTATCTTTATGATTGGTGTTGCCATGGGGTCTTATTGGAACCACCGCCGTATATGGGTTGAACAATTAGCGGATGGAACAGTGCATTTAGCGGCACATACGAATAAAAACTGGTTCAGCATGAAGAAAGATTTAGACAAACTAACGGATGCCGCCCATTTACCACAATACGTGGATCAACAAGAGTCAAAAATAGATGAGCAACAAGAACTTGAAGATAAGTAAGAAACGGAGAAGGAAGGTAAAACTTTATGAGTTTAATCGATATTAGTGGTAACTTACTATACATTGCATTCTTCTGTTATTTAATTGGTACATTTCTTTTTAGTGGTGCCATTAAAGAAAAAAATGATACTGCTGCAAGTCGTGCTGAGAAGTTCGGTAAAGTTGCCATTATCGTTACGATTATCGGCTTTATTTCACATGTAGCTTACTTTATTACGCGCTGGATTTACACAGGACATGCACCTGTAAGTAATATGTTTGAGTTTACAACAGCGTTTGGTATGTTTATTGTGTTATCATTTATCGTTCTTTATTACATGTACAAAGTGGCTGCATTAGGTGTGGTGGCATTACCAATTGCATTACTAATTATTGCCTATGCTGCGATGTTCCCAACGGAAGTTAGCCCTCTTGTACCATCTTTACAAAGTCATTGGTTAACAATTCACGTTATTACTGCGGCACTTGGTCAATCAATTTTAGCGATTAGTTCTGTCGCTGGTTTAGTGTACTTATTAAAAAATGTGAATACAAAAGTAAGATCATTTGAAAGCATTGCGTTTGAGATGGTTATGTTCTTTGGTGTTCTTGTCATTGGTTTCGTTGTCGCAACGTCAACATTTAGCGCAATGAATTATGAAGCAAAATTTGAATACGTCGATACATTAGATAAAGTAAGTGAAGTTACGTATACGATGCCTGCCATTTTTGGAATGAATGAATATAAAGAACTGTCAGAGGACAAAATGACACCAATTAAAGCAATGCCTGCATTAATAGATGCACGTAAATTAACGACTGTATTTTGGTCAATCATATTTGGTTCTGCACTTTATTTATTAATTCGTCTTGTTTTCCGACGTTCAGTTTCATCGATGCTACAGCCATTAGTAAAGCGCGTAAACTCGCAATTAATGGATGAAATCGCTTATCGATCAGTATTAATCGGTTTCCCTGTCTTCACGTTAGGCGCATTAATCTTCGCCATGATTTGGGCACAAGTCGCATGGAGTCGCTTCTGGGGCTGGGATCCAAAAGAAGTATGGGCATTAATTACATTTTTATACTATGCTGCATTTTTACATTTACGCTTATCAAAAGGGTGGGAAGGTAAAAAAACTGCATGGTTAACAGTAATCGGTTTTTTAATTATTATCTTTAACTTAGTCGTCGTAAATCTAGTAATCGCAGGTTTACACTCTTATGCATAATCGTAGAGAAATTGCATAATAGAAGAGAAGTTCCTCCATACTTGGTAGAACTTCTCTTTTCAATTGTGGTTCTAAAAGGTACAATAGAGAAGAGAAATAGAGATTTGAAAGGGGCAACACCAGTGTCTGAAAATATTTCTGTATTAATCGTAGATGACGAGGACCGTATCCGTCGTTTATTAAAAATGTATTTAGAGCGTGAAGGTTATTTAGTAGATGAGGCTGAAAATGGTGAGCAAGCCATTGCTATGGCCTTCGAAAAGGACTATCACTGTATTTTATTAGATATTATGATGCCTGAAAAAGATGGTTTAGAAGTATGTGCAGAAATACGTGAAAAGAAAACAACACCAATCATTTTATTAACTGCAAAAGGAGAAGAAGCGAACCGTGTGCAAGGTTTTGAATTAGGCGCGGATGATTATATCGTAAAGCCATTTAGCCCGCGTGAGGTCGTATTACGTGTGAAGGCGATTTTACGCCGATCAGCAGTCTTTTCACCAGTCACGAACACTTCTTCGTCAAAGGATTTAGTCGTGTTCCCGCATTTAACAATTGATCATGATGCACACCGCGTGACAGCGGACGGAACAGAAGTAAATTTAACGCCGAAAGAGTATGAATTATTATATTTCTTAGCAAAATCTCCAGATAAAGTGTTTGACCGTGAGCAATTATTAAAAGAAGTATGGCATTACGATTTCTTTGGTGACCTACGTACGGTTGATACGCATGTGAAACGATTACGTGAAAAGTTAAACCGTGTTTCCGAAAATGCGGCAAAAATGATCGTAACCGTTTGGGGCGTTGGTTATAAATTTGAGGTAGTTAATGAATAGAATATGGAATAGTATTGTCGGGAAGCTATGGGTAACCATTTTGCTTCTCGTTTCATTTGTCCTTTTTATTTTCACGGTCTTTATGCTAGAGTTTCTTGGCAGTTATCATAAAGAGCAATCCGAACAGTCTTTACGTCAAACAGCTGCTGCGATTGCGAGTATCGTCGATGATGAAGCTTTGAATGAAAATAAATTAGCTATTATTTCAGAGCTTATGACGAATACGATGAGCGTGCTTGTTGCCAAAAGTTCAAATGAAATTTTGTATGCAAAACAAGAAGGCGTGAATCAACAGCAAATCCAGCAAGAAATTATTTCCAATAGAGCATTTCAAGAAGTTTTTGAAATTACAGAGCCAATTGTAAAAGAATTAATCCTTCCTTCAAATACCGAAAAAGATAAAAAAAGTTCCTATATGGTCCTTGGATTCCCACTAAAAGGGGACGGGGAGTTACATGGGGCCATTTTTATTTACAAAAATCCAGATGCTGTTTATCAAACGAGCAAAAATACGACAAAAATCGTTTTTTTTGCAGCAGCCGTGGCCTTTATATTAACGACCGTTTTTGCTTTTTTCCTATCTTCTCGAATTACGTACCCATTAAGAAAAATGCGTGAACATGCATTTGAACTTTCAAAAGGACGCTTCGACTCAAAACTGGAAACGAAACAAAATGATGAAATTGGGCAGCTTGCTGTTGCTTTTAATCAAATGGGTCGCCAATTAAAGCATCATTTAGAAGTAATCAACCAAGAAAAAGAACAATTATCAAGTATTTTAACTTCTATGACGGATGCGGTAATTACGTTTAATCGGGATAAAACGATTTTAGTAAGCAATCCACCAGCCGAACGTTTATTACAAAAATGGTTTGTTACAAAAGGGTTAGACAGTACACGTCCTATTCCTGAAGAACTTTATCATATGTTAGATCATGTTTTAAACTTCGAGGATAAATTGGATGAAGAATTAGAGCTTGGAAAATCGTATTATAGCATTACATTTAGCCCGTTATATAGTGGCAATGCAATTCGTGGAGCAGTAGCGGTTATTCGTGATAAAACGGAGGAAACAAAATTAGAAAAGTTAAAATCGGATTTCATTGCCAATGTTTCGCATGAATTACGTACGCCGATTGCGATGCTGCAAGGCTATTCAGAAGCGATTATCGATGGCGTTGTGACTTCAGAGGAAGAACAACAGGATATGATTCGTGTCATTTATGACGAATCACAACGAATGGGGCGTCTCGTAACGGATTTACTCGATTTAGCGCGCATGGAAGCAGGACATATGACTTTGTATAAGGAAACGGTCCCATTAGTGTCTGTAATCGAACGGATGACACAAAAATTTGGTCAAGCAGCGAAAGAACATGAAGTACATTTACGTTTTGAATCTGAATTTACACCAGATTCGATGATTCACATTGATGAAGATCGTATTGAACAAGTATTAACGAATCTAATAGATAATGCGATTCGACATACTTCTGCAGATGGTTCCGTTACCGTTTCAATTTTAAAGGAGCAAACATTCGCGAAAATTCAAGTGAGTGATACAGGTCAAGGCATTCCTCAAGAAGATTTACCTTATGTATTTGAACGTTTTTACAAAGCGGATAAAGCGAGAACACGTTCTAAAGGTGGTACAGGACTTGGGCTAGCCATCACACGCAACATTATCGAGGCACATAAAGGCACGATTACAGTAGAAAGTGGCGAACACCAAGGCACGAAATTTACATTTTATTTACCGATGTCTGAATAATGCGATGACAGGAATCAAATTAATTACGCCTCGGCTAATTCTTGTCCAGATTTTTTTAGCGCGCCCGAAAAAATCCTTTTCAAAATCTGTGACAGCCGCTGGGGTCTGAACTACAATTGAAATAAGTGCATACTTGTCATTCAATCCCACTTATAGAAGTAGGGAACTTCTGCTGAAGCAAGTTTAACTAGAAAGGTGTGACTATTATTTTATAGCACACCTTTTTGATTATGGATAAACTTACCATGCAACTTTTTACGTTTAAAAACGACAAATTAGTAGAACGGAGGTGGGATGGGTGCAAGAGTCCATTTTCCATCGATTATATGATACTTATCATCAAGATGTTTTCAATTTTTTAATATACTTAGTAAAAAACCGTACAATTGCGGAGGATCTTTCGCATGAAGTATATGTGCGCGTCCTAAAATCCTACGAACGTTTTGAAGGGAAAAGTAGTGAAAAGACATGGTTATTTTCAATCGCAAAAAATGTTGCTATTGATTATTTTCGTAAAAAGCAAATTCGAGATCGTCACTCTTTTACAACCTTTGATTGGGAAACCGAACAACTTGTTTCTCCCGTGCCAACGCCTGAGCAATTTATGGAATTAAGTGACCAGATGCGCCAATTACTAGCTGCATTAGAGGTGTGTACAGGGGATCAAAAAATGGTGATCATCATGCGTTATATGCAAGAGTTAACGATTCAAGAAACAGCAGATGTCTTAGGTTGGACAGAGGGGAAAGTAAAAACAACACAGCACAGAGCATTAAAAAAGTTACGGGAAATTTTACAGAAAAATGACGGAGAGGAGGCGAATGCATGATGAAAAAGGATTTTTGGGATGAAGATCAAATCGAACAGCTATTAAAGCAAACACCGAAAATAACAGATGATCGATCAAAGGATGAAATTTTCCAACGATTAAAAGAAAGTGATGCTTTTGATTCTCATACTGAACAACAGCCTGTCATCGTGAAGAAAAAGATGCATTGGAGGCCTTTAATTGCATCGATTGCCTCGCTTTTTGTTCTTGTTTTTATTGCTTCCACATTCCTAGGAAACGCACCTGTTTTACAACTGTCCTCAAGTGAAGATAAGGCAAATTCTGAAGATAGTTCACTCCATGAGCCATCCACAACGAGAATGATGGAAGGTTATTCAATGGACCAGGAAGAGAATCCGATATCACAAAAAATGGCCGCCATGCCAATGCAAACGGCGGTTTATGAGCAACAATTACAAGGGTATACATTGTTCACGCTAGGATTGGCAGGGGATGATGCGGAAAGTGTGCCTGCTAGTTTCTTGATTCCAATTGAAATCGTGGAACGTCAATTAGGTACGCAATCCCCAACGAAATTGCAGCTTTATAATGAATTTGCACCGTTTATTGAGGAGCAAGCACTAGGCTTTAAAGAGTATCATCCTTTCAAAGGAAGCTTTACGGAAAATGAAAAGAATTTAGTTCACCAGCTTCCAAATGACCATAACTATGATGCAGGTTCAGCTGCTCTCTCGAATTATAGGGGAGCTTTAATTGATACATTTGGTGCAAGTTATGACCAAGTGCAATTGAAAAATGAAGAAGGCACACAAATGATGCTTGATCATATCGGGGAAGTATATAAACCGATTATGTTAACAGGGAAAACGACGAATTATAATTATTTTAGTTATCAAATGCGTGACGGTTCAACTTATTTAAGTCCCAATTTTCGAATGAGCTTTAGCAATGTTGAAGATGCGTTACTAAATATGACGATGGAAGCAAATGATATTTTTCAAACAGCTATTTTGCCCGATGTATCCTTCCGAGTGATAGAAAAGGGAAATACCGTAACTGTTATTTTTGATGAACTGCTCGATTTAGATAGATATGATTCAGCTCAGGCGATGCGCATGATTGAAGGGATTCTTCTAACAGCGGCCAGCTTTAATAAACAAGTGAAATTTGAACAAATAAAACAGCAAGAATGGGGTGGTTTTGATTTTTCAAAGCCGTTACCAAAACCAGTTGCCGCGAATTTAATTAACTACGACTTTAACAATATTAAATAATCGAATAAAAGAATTGTAAGCGAAAGACTTTACAATTCTTTTATTTACCTTATAATGAACATGTAACAAAATTTAATATTGATTCATCTTCGGGGCAGGGTGTAATTCCCGACCGGCGGTAATATAAAGTTGTAGCCTCTGACCATTTACTTGGAGGACGCTACAGTCAACTTTTCGAGCCCGCGAGCCACTTTTTTGTGTGCAGGATTTGGTGTGATTCCAAAGCCGACAGTATAGTCTGGATGGGAGAAGATGGAGGTACGGTCGTCATTTCATGAAACTGCCGTGTTTTTTGGTAAACACAATTTTTGTTTTTCTAGTATTTAGAAAGGCTAACTTTCTTATACAAAGAAAAAGGATTGAGTTATGTTTTTAAAAACATGGAATAGACCTTTATTTAAGTGTGCCTATTCTCCCTTATGCTTCTTTATTAGCATAAGGGTTTTTTCATGGGATGATTTTGATTCGTCCTTTCTTCTTGCAAGAGTGAATCAGCAATGAGGAGAGATTTTTTATGCGCAAGAAAAGTTTAAAGTTACGTTCATTCGTAACAATCGGTATGTTAAGTAGTATTTCATTTATTTTGATGTTACTTAACTTCCCATTACCATGGTTCCCAGTGTTTTTACAAATTGATTTTAGTGATATCCCTGCATTAATTGCAGCCATCACAATGGGACCTGTTGCAGGAATTTTAGTTGAGCTGATTAAAAACGTGTTAGATTGGATTTTTACAGGCGCACCAGAAGGTATTCCAGTAGGGCATATTGCCAACTTTGTAACAGGCATTTCGTTTGTGATCCCAGCTTATTATATTTATAAAAGGTTCCCATCAGTAAAAGGACTTGTTGGTGGATTAGTGATTAGTACTTTCATCATGTCAATTGGCATGGCTGTATTAAATTACTTCGCGTTTTTACCAATGTATACGTATCTATTAGGGATGCCTGAATTTAATATGTACGAAACGATTGTTTTAGGTATTTTACCGTTTAATATAATAAAAGGAATTATCTTATTAGTCATTGCCACAATGATTTATCGCATCATGCGGGTATGGATTGAAAATCAACGTTCGCAGTTTTTAGCATAATACGAGGAAAGCCAGCATGCCAATCATTGGGTGCTGGCTTTCGTTTTCTAATAATAAATATGCGTTTACTATTGTAATCAGATGCTGAGACTGGTATCATATTGTTCATTGTTGCGAAAAATCAATCTATTTTGAGAATAGCAAACATTGAACTAACATCATAGGAGTGACATCATTGGATAAAAAAATACCCTTTTCTACATATGCTGTCATCGGGACTATGTTATTTGGCATGTTTTTTGGCGCAGGTAACTTAATTTTCCCGATTCAAATGGGACAGCTAGCAGGTACAAATTATTGGCCGGCACTTATCGGATTTTTAATAACGGCGATTGGTTTGCCGTTTTTAGGGATATTAGCAATAGGACTTTCGGGAAGTAATGGTCTGAAGGATTTAGCAAGTCGCGTACATCCTGTTTTTGGCGTATTATTCGCACTTGCATTGTATTTAACAATTGGTCCTTTCTTTGCGATTCCACGTACGGCTACGGTTCCGTTTGTTGTTGGATTTGAGCCGTTCATAGCACCTGAGCAAGCTAAGTTCTGGTTAGCAATTTTTAGTTTTGTCTTTTTCGCGATTGTATTTTACTTTTCGTTGAATCCGGCAAAAGTAATGGATTATATCGGAAAATATTTAACACCAGCATTTTTAGTGTTTTTATTTATACTCATTGCAATTAGTATTTTCTCACCGATGGGCAATTTCTACGGTCCAACAAGTAGCTATGTTAATGAAGCTTTTATGACAGGTTTCAAAGAAGGCTATAATACGATGGATGCTCTTGCTTCATTAGCATTTGGGATCATCGTCATTAATGCCATTAAGCGCGCTGGAATTACCGATAAAAAAGAAATTGCTAAAGCGACATGGAAATCAGGTATTTTTGCGATGGCGTTAATGATGCTTATTTACGGTTTAATTACGTATATGGGCGCATCGAGTGTCGGAATGGTAGGGACATTTGATAATGGAGGCCAAATTTTCGCGGCCGTAGCAGAACATTATTTTGGTGCTTATGGCGCGATATTATTAGCAATCATTATCGTATTAGCGTGTTTAAAAACGAGTATCGGGCTAATCACAGCATGTAGTGAGTTTTTTCATGAAGTGTTCCCAAAAATTAGCTATAAATTATTTGTAGTTGCATTATGTTTAGTTTCGTTTACAATTGCAAATTTTGGTTTGACGAATATTATTACGTTTGCGGTACCAGTTTTAATGTTCTTATACCCTCTAGCAATTGTTCTAATTATACTTGGGCTCGCTTCATCGTACTTTAAAAATAAGCAGTCGGTATACGCAGGCGCTATTATTTTGACGTTCTTTATTAGTACGATTGATGGCTATAACGCGCTAATAGCGAACGTGCCATCATTTGAAGTGAATTTTTTAACAGCGATTTCAGCATTTTATGCGGATATATTGCCACTCTATTCGATTGGATTAGGTTGGGTTGTACCAGCGATAATAGGTGTGCTTATTGGTTTGATTATTCCTAAAAAGAGTGCCGTTGTTTAAAGTAAAGCTTCAATCTGTTTGCGAATATAAGATAAATAAAAAATGACATTTCGACTCGTTCGAGGTGTCTTTTTGCTATTTTTTACGGAAGTTTAAAAAAATATGGCTTTTAAATATGCTTAATTGACGCTTTTAGTTTTCAAATGGGTAGTAAATAAGGAATAATAGTAATTGGAAATAAATCATTACAGATTGATAAATTTATTTTACAATTTAACAAGAGGTGTTTGAATGCCACAACAACAAATTAGTAAAAAGAGTAGGGCGCTCGATCTTACTCGTCGTATTGTCATGATCGCCATTGGTGCAGTCATGACGGCCTACGCATTAGAGGCAGTATTAATTCCGAATGCAGTAATTGATGGTGGAGTAACGGGTGTAAGTATTATGGGGAATTATTTATTTGATGTTCCGCTAGGTGTTTTACTATTCGTATTAAACATTCCATTCGTTTATTTAGGTTACAAACAAGTCGGGAAAACATTTGCGATATTGAGCATGACAGGTATTGCATTACTTTCGCTCTCGACAACTTTACTTCATCAAATTGATCCGATTTTAAGTTCAAATGACCCATTGTTAATCGTGTTATCTGGTGGCGTCATGCTAGGTGTCGGTATTGGTATCGTCCTGCGTAATGGTGGAGCACTTGATGGTTCGGAAGTGCTAGCCGTACTTATATCACGTAAAGTTCCATTTTCTGTAGGAGACATCATATTATTTATTAATGCCTTCATTTTCACGGGAGCGGGCTTTATTTACGGTCTGGAAGGTGCCTTATACTCAGCGACGACGTACTACATTGCAAAAGTAGTGATCGATGTGGTGCAAGTCGGTTTAGAAAAATCGAAATCCGTTAAAATTGTTAGTAAACATTCAGAAGAAATTGGTTCGACGATACAAGACCGTTTAGGACGCGGCGTTACGTATTCTGAGGGACGCGGTGGATTTTCGAATGAAAAAATGGATATTGTAACATGTGTCATTACAAGAATGGAAGAAAATAAAATTATTACGGTTATTAAAGAAATAGATCCAACTGCGTTTGTTGTTATAACAGATGTTGCAGAAGTACGTGGTGGCAACTTTAAAAAGCGCGACATCCACTAAAAAAAATCACTTAACCAATATGTTCTGTAACATACTGGTTAAGTGATTTTTTTTCGGTTAAAATTGTTGTATATACTTAAGAAATTTGAAGGTGGGTAAATATGGAAGGTCGAAATACGATACAAAATGAAAAATGGAAGCGGGATATTACACTTTTTTTAAGTAGCCAAACGATTTCTTTATTTGGTTCGTCGCTCGTTCAGTATGCGATGATGTGGTATATTACGTTGTCTACGCAATCTGGAATGATGATGACGATTTATATTATTTGTGGATTTATTCCGACATTTTTATTGTCGCCAGTTGCTGGGGTCTGGGCAGATCGCTTTAATCGGAAAAAGTTAATTATTATTGCAGATGGTATGATTGCATTTGCTACGCTTATTTTAGCAATTGTTTTTATGCTTGGTTATGATTCGATTTGGTTATTATTCGTTATGGCGGCTATTCGTGCGGTAGGGGCGGGTATTCAAACGCCTGCTGTCGGTGCGATATTGCCTCAAATTGTACCAGAACAGCATTTAATGCGTGTGAATGGTATTAATGGTACGATTCAAGCAGTCATTATGTTCGTATCACCAATGGTAAGTGCTGCGTTATTATCGTTAACTACGATGAAGGTGATTTTCTTTATCGATGTTATTACCGCTGTAATCGCGATTATGGTGCTCGTAACATTACTAAAAATACCGTTACATGCAAAAGCAGCACAGCAACAAGAAGTAAGTTATTTAGGTGATTTCAAATTAGGAATCCAGTATATTAAACAACATGATTTTTTGAAAAGTTTTTTTGTATTTTTTGCGGCGCTGTTTGTATTAATGGCTCCCGTTGCATTTTTAACTCCATTACAAGTAGCAAGAAGCTTTGGAGAGGATATTTGGCGACTCACTGCGACTGAAATTACCTTTTCTGTTGGGATGATGATAGGTGGTATTATAATTGCTTCGTGGGGTGGTTTCCGAAATCGAGTTTATACGATGATGTTTGCAGGGGTTATCATGGCCGTCTGTACGATTTTGTTAGGCATTCTTCCAATCTTTTCACTTTATTTAATAGTGATGGCACTATTTGGGCTAGCTATGCCGATTTTTAACACGCCGACGATGACGATTATTCAAGAAAAGGTAGATACAGATTATTTAGGGCGAGTTTTCGGGGTATTTGGAATGATTTCTACTTCCATGATGCCACTAGGAATGTTAATTTTCGGCCCATTAGCAGACGTTATTTCGGTGGAAAAGTTATTAATTGGGACAGGGATTTTCATGTTAATTGTAACATTACTAATTAATACGAGTAATTCTTTAATACAAGCGGGTGAGCCGGTACCGAAAGAAATGGAAAAGACTGTATCGTAATAATGAAAGAGCATTTTGATTAATAATCAAAATGCTCTTTTTTGCATAAAATTTAATTTTAATTATTGTTGAATGCTCAGAATAAAAAACCTTCCAAATTGCATTTGCCTTCTAACACGAATAGATCCTGGCATCTCGCAAATACTACAGAAATGAATCAAGAATTTGGAGGTGCAAAGGCTTGAATTTTAAATTGTTAATTACGATATTTGTCTGTATTGGTGCAACATTTTTACTATTTGCGAGCTATAGTTATTCTTCTGATAAAGGCAGAAAGTATTATGAAGAATCTGGACAAATGGTATGGGAAGTAGATACAGATCAAAAAATCGTAGCGTTAACCTTTGATGATGGACCTCATAAAAAGTATACACCTGAAATATTAAGTTTATTAAATAAGCATCAAGCAAAGGCAACTTTCTTTATTGTTGGTAAAAATGCAGAAAAACATCCAGAAATCATTTCTAGTATGCACGAAGAGGGTCATGAAATTGCCAATCATACGTACTCTCATCCGAAAAAAATTAAGACGGAAGATTTGATGGATGAAATACAAGTGACGAGTGATATATTGTTTAGTATTACTGGGGAAATACCGAAATTATTTCGACCTGTGGAAGGGCAGTACACAGATGAAATGATTAATGCCGTGACAGAAAAAGGCTATAAAATAGTGATGTGGTCTTGGCATCTAGATACAGAAGATTGGAGAGATCCAGGAGTAAATAAAATTGCTCAAAAGGTAATAGATGGCGTTGGAAATGGAAATGTTGTGCTATTTCATGATGGCGGTGCAAATCGAACTCAAACGGTGCAAGCATTGGAACAAATATTAGCAAATCTAGAAACACAAGGTTATCAATTTGTTACGATTAGTGAATTACTTGCGGTGAAAAGTAAAGATGAACATAACAAACAAAATCTTGAAAATACACCTAGATAGCAGTATTTACCTAGTGTTAAACAAATAACCTGTTTCAATTGTTGGACGGAAGTACGATTAATTGCAACTTCATTATAAGTCCAATAAATTGGGAACATTGTCATTTAGTTTAAAGGTGTTATGCTTGCAAACAGGAATAAGCAGAAATGTATTTCAAACATTTCTGCTTATTTTATTTCTCGGAAATTACGTTAAATATTTGTTTGGAAATTACCCCATAATATTGTAGCCGCAATCGATATAAATTGTTTCGCCCGTCACGCCTCGAGAAAGGTGACTTAGCATAACAATCGTCATATCAGCAACTTCAGCTTGATTCGTATTACGTTTTAAAGGAGCAGTTTCTTCAATCTTATGCAAAATTTCATTGAAACTTGGCACACCTTTTGCGGCTAATGTACGAATAGCCCCAGCTGAAATTGCGTTGACACGAATATTTTCTGCTCCTAAATCAGCTGCTAAGTAACGCATAGATGCTTCTAGTGCGGCTTTTGCCACACCCATCACATTATAACCATCAAGAACGCGTTCTGCGCCTAAATAAGACATCGTTACGATGGAACCACCTTCAGTCATAAATGGCTTGGCAGCTTTACTTACAGCGATTAAGGAGTATGCGCTCGTATCTTGCGCAAAAGCATAGCCGTCACGTGTCGTTTCAACAAAACGGTTTTTTAAATCTTCTGCATGTGCGAAAGCGACAGAGTGTACGATGCCATGAATTACCTGGAACTTTTCCCCGATAGATTGAAATGCCTGTGCGATACTTTCATCACTGTTTACATCACATTCAATAATGGCAGAATTTTGTTGATCAAATTTTTCGAGCATTTTTTCAATCTTTCCTTTTGAACGCTCTTTTCTATATGTGAAAATGACATTTGCTCCGACTTCGAATAACTGCTTAGCAATTCCCCATGCAATACTACGCTCATTGGCAACACCCATTACGACGATGTTTTTCCCTTGTAATTGTAATAAATCCATTTTAACACCCCTATGAATAATTAGTTATTATTAGTACCTACTACTAATAATAACTATAACATCATGAAATTTGTATCGCAATAGGGAGTGAGAAAATAATGTTTGTTACTTGAATGAAAATCAAGTCAAAAAAACATCCCCTCGCACGTTTTGGCGGGTGGGATGTGCTTTTGAAATAAAATATTATTCGAATTTTAAAGAATCGCCGTCGAATGTTTCGTCTGCTACTTTGATAGAATCAGTTGGGCAGCCTTCGAATGCATCTTGCATATCTTCTAATAGATCTTCTGGAACTTCAGTAGTCCCCATGTTATCATCTAAAATAACGAAAGCAATTCCTTCATCATCATAATCATAAATATCTGGTGCTGCAGCGCCACAAGCGCCACAAGCGATACACGTATCTTTATCCACGATTGTATATTTTGGCATTGTTATCTCTCCTTTTTCCGTTCGCTTCCATAAAGCTCTTATTTATTCTAATTGTGTTTCAAATACTTTTCAACCTAATACTACGAAAATGAGGGATTTGATTTGCTAATTCAACAAATTCTTTTAAAAATACTTACTACATTTCAAAATGAACGCACATTGTCAGCAGCATTTCATTTACTAAAGGGAAAACGTTCAGGGCAGACGATACACGATGTTGGTTTGTTTCAATTACATGCATTTTTTGGACTGTTACCAAAACTTTCGAGGGGACAATTTGATGAGCAAGTCGATTTATTATTTGCAAAAAATTATATTATTATTGAAGAAAACGGTTATTATCAGATGACTGAAATCGGTGTGAAACAGGCAAGTGAAGCATTGGCATTTCGTTTCGATGGTTGGCATTATCGAGGGAATGAGCATATCTTTTTTGCGCGGCTATCTTTAGTAATCCAAAGTTTATCGCATCAAGCGGTGGGGGTAAAATCATTTATTGCGATTGAAAAAGATGAAGATGTTCAAAGTAAGGTACGCGAATTTTTAGTGAAAAACCAATTTCAACAGCGTCCATTGCAATCGAAAGTTTATTTTGAAATCGAACAAAGTTTGGACAAGATTCAAATAGATGAACAAGTGAAAACTATGATTGTTTACCGTTTATCTGGTTTTCAAGAACCGGGATTAACATGGCAGCAAATGGCGTTTGGTTTTCATTTGTCAGAGATGGATATTCGGCTTATGTATTGTAGTGGACTGCATCAATGGTTAAATGAAATCTTGGAACATGCGCAGAACTATCCCTATTTATTTGATCTTGCACAAGGGATTCGCGTCGATCTCATGCTCACCAGCTCAGCAAATGTAACGGCGAATCTGTATAAAAAAGGGCATTCACTTGAGCAAATAAGTTTGATGCGCAGGTTGAAACTGAATACAATTGAAGACCATATCGTTGAGCTCGCGATGAATGATGTGAATTTTGACATTGAACCGTTTATCAACAATGCGGATCAACAAAAAATTGTCAATGCGTCAGAAGATTATCAAACAAAAAAATTAAAAGTTTTACGAGAAATTATTCCACATGTTAGTTATTTTCAGCTACGTTTAGCATTGGCAAAGGAGGCGAATCATTGATGCAATTGGAACAGTATTTACAACAATATTTTGGCTATGAAAATTTCCGTCCAGGACAAAAAGAGGTACTCGAACAATTGATTGCAGGCAAAGATGTGATTGCCTTATTGCCAACGGGAATGGGGAAATCCCTTTGTTATCAGCTACCTGGCTATGTATTTGATAAGTCTGTATTAATTATTTCACCGTTGTTATCTTTAATGCAAGATCAAGTCGACCAGTTAAAGCAAATGGGTGAAAAACGTGTCATTGCACTTAATTCTTTTTTAACGCCTGCGCAAAAAAACTATGCCTTACATTTTTTGCATGAGTATCGCTTTATTTTTATTTCACCAGAAATGCTGTTGCAGCCGCAAGTAAAAGCAAGGTTAGCAAGCTTGGAACTGTCATTAATCGTCGCGGATGAAGCGCATTGTATTTCACAATGGGGCTATGATTTTCGTCCAGACTATTTACGAATTGGTGAAGTCATTCAGGTAACGAATCGCCCACCTGTACTAGCGTTATCTGCTACAGCGACAACGAAAGTATTACACGATATTGACCATTATTTAGAAATGGAAAGTCCTTTTATTTATGTCCATTCTGTTGATCGGCCAAACATTCACCTTGTAAAAAAGCCATTTGCCATTAAGGAAGATAAATTGACCTGGATTTTAGAGCATGTTGAAAAGACAACAGGACCAGGCATTATTTATACGCAGTCAAGGGAAAAAACAGAAAGAATTAGTTTATTGTTATTGCAGCGTGGCATTTCAGCGGCAGCTTATCATGCAGGGAAAGAAATGCAGGATCGCCAGTTTATCCAGCATCAGTTTTTATCTGGGCAACTGGATTGGATTGTGGCAACGAATGCATTTGGTATGGGGATACATAAAAATAATGTGAGGCAAATTATCCATGAATCTATGCCGTCAACGGTCGCGAATTACATGCAAGAAATCGGACGTGCTGGTCGTGATGGTAAAGATGCCGTTGCTTTTTTATTGTATTGCGAAGGCGACGAGCAATATGCAAAGTTTATCGTATCTGAAGACTTGCCAAAGGAATTCCATGTAGACCGTTATACGCGTTATGTAGCAAACGGTGAACAGCCTAGTGTCATGTTTTCAAATGGCGAAATTTCAGAAGTATCGTTTCGAGTTTTAAATTATTGGATGGAACGGGAAGATGTTGAACAAGTGAAAAAGAGACTGGTTAACATGCAAATGGCAAAGTTTGAAGAAGTGATGGCAATGATGAAAATTGTCGAAACTAATGCATGTATGCGGGAACTTTTAATAAACTATTTCGGTCAACAAGTAGAAGAAAAGCATGAAAACTGTTGTAGTAATTGTGGTGTTGAGCTTTCAGTGTTATTACAAGAACGTGTGGAGCCGAAAAGTCAAAATCAAATGACTGATTGGAAAGGGCGACTTCAACAGATTTTGCTGCGAAACTTGTAAACTGTTGATGAACCGTTTACTTTATAGTAAAATTTCGTCATAATATGATTATTAGCTTTAACTTGATTCAGTTGGGGTTCAAACCCCGACTGAATTAAGTTAATGCCCCGGCGGATGTCACAGATTTTTAAGGGGAGTTTTTCGAGCTAGCTCGAAAAAAAATCTGGACAAGAGTTAGCCGAGGCGTAATTGATATGATTTGGAGGATTGCAACCGTGTCAAATGAAGATTACCGTGAAAAGGTAGAAGAGCATCGTCAAGAAATCGATTTACAAAATGGGGAAACAGCCAAAGTATCTCGTGTAAAACGACATCGAAAACCAGGTACAAAAAAACAAAAAAATCCGATCATGACAGCATTGGTTGTCATCTTTATTTTGTTTCCATTAAGTATTTTAGGATACGTTTGGTTATTTTATGAGCCGGAAGCAAAGGCTCCAGATAAAGATGTTGTGAAAGACGATACGAATCAAGTCGTGATTCTAAAAAATGATCCTGAAAAAACGCCAAATGTTGATTTAGATGAAACGAATGAAAATGATGAGGCTAAAAAGCAAGAAGAAGCAGATTTAACGAAAGTAGAGCAAGAAAAGCAACGATTAGAAGCGGAAGAAGCAAAAAAAGCTGAACAAAAAAAATCAGCTGATGATAAGGCCGCAGCTCAAAAAGAGAAAGCACAAGAAGAAAAGAAAAAAGCGGAAGAGCAAGCAAATGCGCAACGAAAAACACATACAGTAAGTTCCACGGATAATTTATATCAAATCGCAATTAAATATTATGGTAGTGGAAGTCCAGCCAATATCGAAAAAATTAAACAAGCAAATAATTTATCCTCAGATAGTATTTCTGCGGGACAAGTATTGGTTATTGCACCATAAGGTCGAATGTTTTGTATAATAACTATAGAAAAGACGAATCCGAACAAGGCATCGTCTTTTTCTTTTGAATTGGGGGAACGTATATGACCATTATTGCGATAATGATAGCTCTGTGCTTGTGTGTCTTTGTGTATATGTTCAAACTAGCACATGAAAATAACGTACGTAAGCACACAATCAGTGTTGCTGGAAAGGACGAAACTCTTCGTCTGTTTTTTATTTCAGATACACATGAGCGGAAAATTAATGAACAAATGATTTCGTCGATTATCGAGCCAATAGATCTTGTCATCATTGGTGGAGATTTTGTCGATAAAAGAACATCAAAACACATAATACATGAAAATATTCAACTTTTGAAAACATTGGGACCAGTTTATTTCGTATGGGGAAATAATGACCGAGAACAAGGGGAAAATGCACTCCGCCAATTGTTTGAAGAGCACGGAGTAACGATTATTGAAAACCAATCCATTGCAATCAAAAGTAAAAATAATGTAAAGATAAGCGCAGTCGATTTTCAATTTGCTTCAAGTAGTGTTGAGAAGGTGTTTAAAAATTGTGAACAGCAATCGACCATTTTCATTGCCCATAATCCCCAAGTGTTCCCGAAAATTCATTCGAAATTTAAACCTTTGCTAAGCATTGGGGCACATTTACATGGTGGTCAAATTCGCTTAGGAAAATTCGGTATACAACCACACGGCTATTTTGCGAAAAAAGACGGTTATTATGAGCTCGTGAGCAACGGGTATGGGACGACATTAGTGCCACTTAGGCTCGGTGCAAAACCGGAATGTCACCTAATCGAAATTAGATTTAGCTAGAATGTAAACAAATAATGACAATTCGCAGTATAATGGGAATATTAGGTCTAACTTCTATAAGTAGAAGTCTCCCAAATAGATTGAAGGAGATGTTTTTATGCAAAAGGTAGATGCAATCATTGTTGGTGGTGGCCCTTGTGGCTTATCAGCAGCGATTGAACTACAAAATATCGGTTTATCCCCGATTGTTATTGAAAAAGGAAATGTTGTGAACGCTATTTACAATTATCCTACACACCAAACCTTTTTTAGCACAAGTGAAAAATTAGCGATTGGTGATGTACCGTTTATTATAGAAGAACGAAAACCGAAGCGAAATCAAGCGTTAGTATATTATCGGGAAGTAGTCAAAGCGAAAAAAATTCAAGTGAATCGTTTTGAGAAAGTGCAAAAAGTAGAAAAAATAGAAGCTCAATTTGTCGTTGAAACAGATAAAGCGGTTTATGAAACACCATATGTAATCATTGCGACGGGCTATTATGACCATCCTAATTATTTGAATATCCCAGGTGAGAAGTTACCGAAAGTACATCATTATTTTAAAGAGGCACATCCTTATTTTGATACTGATGTGCTCATCATTGGCGGGAAAAACTCTGCGATTGATGCCGCACTGGAATTAAATAAAGCTGGAGCGCGCGTGACGGTTGTCTATCGGGGGAGTGACTATTCACCAAGCATTAAGCCGTGGGTGCTCCCGGAATTTGTAGGGCTTGTGCGTGATGGTGAATTGACGATACATTTTAATGCGACTGTAAATGAAATCTATGACAAAAAGGTCGTAATTACAGTTGATAGTGATGTGCAATCTATATCAAATGATTTTATTTTTGCTATGACTGGTTACCATCCAGATCATAATTTTCTTCGTGCAATGCATGTCAAAATCGATGCAGAAACGGGTAGACCCTATTATGATGATGTGACAATGGAAACGAATATAGAAAATTTATTTATCGCGGGAGTCATTGCTGCTGGAAATAATGCAAACGAAATTTTTATTGAAAATGGTCGCTTCCATGGCGGTCAAATCGCACAAAAAATTGCAAACAAGCGAAAATAAGAGGTGAACTGCGTGAAGAAGAAAGTCGTTTTAATTACTACGGGTGGTACAATTGCGAGTACAAGAAATGATAAAAATAAACTGGAATCGGGTAAGTTAAATGGCAATGCGATCTTATCTATGTGTCAGTTGGAAAATGAAATGGACATTGAGTTAATCGACCTTTACCAAATTCCATCGATGCACATGTCGTTCGAACATTTGAATTTATTAAATACGACAGTTCATCAAGTGTTTGAAGATGCATCGGTTAGCGGAATCGTTATTACCCATGGAACCGATAGCTTAGAGGAAACAGCCTATTTTCTAGAGCTTACAGTGAATGATGAACGTCCGATTATCGTAACAGGCTCTCAAAAATCGCCTGAAGATATTGGCACGGATGTGTATTCGAATTTACGTAACTCTCTTTTAGTTGCTACAAGTGAACAAGGGAAAAACATTGGCACATGTGTTGTGTTTAACGAGCAAATACTCCACTCGAAATATGTGAAGAAAATCCATTCTTCAAGTATTAATGGATTTGGTGCGATTGGTTATGGCATGCTTGGCTATATTGATAATGATGAAGTCGTTATTTATCAAAAGCCTACGCAAAGAGAATTTTATTCGATTCAGCCAAGCTACCCGAATGTAGAAATCATCTATGCTTACTTAGGGGCGAGCTCGATTTTATTGAATGCTTTATGC
This sequence comes from Solibacillus sp. R5-41, assembly GCF_002736105.1. Classification (NCBI taxonomy): domain Bacteria; kingdom Bacillati; phylum Bacillota; class Bacilli; order Caryophanales; family Caryophanaceae; genus Solibacillus; species Solibacillus sp. R5-41. The sequence goes on from NZ_CP024123.1 coordinate 1,254,070, forward strand.
GAAGCAAAGGTGGACGGTGTTGTGTTAATCGGTGCGGGGCGTGGTCAAGTAGTCCCAGCAATGACCGATCCGATTGAACGATTATGCAGTATTGGGACGAAAGTTGTTTTAACGACGTCAACGGAAGAAGGGCGCGTATTCCCAACGTATGATTATCCTAGTAGTGCAAATAATTTAAAGGACATTGGTGTTGTAATGGGTGGCGATTTTGATCCAAAAAAGGCACGTCTTAAATTAATGCTTATGCTTGCAAATGGCGCAACAAATTTTGATTCTTTTATGCATTAGATAAATATTTCTTCAACTCGGCTGGAATTATGCCGAGTTTTTATGTTTTTGGTAACCGCTTACTTATAACCAAAACAAACATGGTATACTATGAGTAATTCATTTATTCTCATTGAGTCGGCGGCAAAACCCCGACTCAATGAGAACTCTGGCTAAGAACACCGCGTCCTGTGGTAACGCAAGAGTGGCCTACGTCATGTTGGCCCAATGCCCCAGGCGGACGTCAAGGATTTTGAAAGGTGAATGTAAGGATGTTAACCTAGGGTCGTCGAATCCTTGCAACAACGGCTAACTGACCTGCATCATGCTGGCCTATGCACAATTCAAAACCCTGACACAGTTACGCCAAGGTGTAATTGATTTGTAGAGAGGAGCCGGCAAAATGTTCATCTTATTATTATCCGCAGCAATTGCGCCGGGGTTAGCCCTTTTAAGTTATTTTTACTTAAGAAATCAAATGGATACTGAGCCACGAAGAACGCTTCTCAATTCATTTATATTTGGTGCGATTATTACGTTTCCAATTCTTTTCATCCAATTCATATTAAAGGAAGAGCAAACTTTTTCGAGTGTCTTTTTTTCAAATGTTATTTTTACGAGTATCATTGAAGAATTTTTTAAATGGCTCGTCATCTTTGCTGCTATTTTAAGAAATGTTGAGTTTGATGATCCATATGATGGGGTTTTATATGGGGTAGCCGTTTCATTAGGGTTTGCTACGGTTGAAAACGTAATTTATTTAATATCCTTTGGGATTGATCAAGCCTTTATGCGTGCAATTTTACCTGTATCCAGCCATGCATTATTTGGTGTTGTGATGGGCTATTATTATGGAAAAGGGAAGTTTTCAGCGGATCACCAGAAGAAAATTATCTTTTTGGCATTGATAGCACCAGTAGTCTTGCATATTACATATAACTCTATTTTAATGATGGAGGAATACTTTATGTATGTTATGCTGCCTTTCATGTTCTTTTTATGGTGGTTTGCATTAAGGAAAGTGAAGCAGGCACACGAACATTTAGTCGAGCATTTATCACGTATTAACGGGCCCATGAGTTAATACTTAACTAAATCAATTACGCGTACGATTGAAACTTTCAGTCGCATGCGTTTTTTTATATCAATTTTTTAGGGAAATATATCTTTTTACGTATAATAATCGCATAATTTTACATCCTATTAGAAAAGGGAGTGAAAGAGCTTTGAAAAAAATTGTATATTTATTGGCTATTCTTTCGTTAAGTCTTTCAATTAATGCATCCGCTTTTTCAAATCAGGATATTCAGCGAGGTGCATTTGGAGACGATGTTGTAGAATTACAGGCTCGTTTGCAGTATATAAGTTTTTATCACGGTAAAATTGACGGTAAATTTGGCTACGGAACGTATTGGGCGTTAAGAGAATTCCAAGAAAAATACGGCTTACCGGTAGATGGTATTGCAGGAAAAGCAACGAAGGATAAATTAGCGAATAACTCAGATTTCGACAAAGCGTATGTAGACAAGCAAATTAAATTAGGGAATCGCTTTACTTATTATGGGGGGAAGCCATTAGATCAGCAAGTGAAAAAAGGAGGGGGCTCAAATTCGACTTCCTCAATGCAACTACCAGCGAAATATAGTGAGCAAGATGTACAACTGATGGCAAATGCCGTTTATGGAGAGGCGCGCGGGGAGGTTTATGAAGGACAAGTCGCAGTTGCGGCAGTTATTTTAAACCGTTTGGAATCAGATGAATTCCCGGATACAATCTCAGAAATTATCTTCCAACCAAGGGCATTTACAGCGGTTGCTGACGGTCAAATTTGGCTTACACCAAATGAACGAGCGAAACAAGCGGTATTGGATGCCATCAATGGCTGGGATCCATCTGAAAATGCACTTTATTATTTCAATCCAGTGACAGCGACAAGTGAATGGATTTGGACGAGACCACAAATTAAACAAATAGGAGAGCATATTTTTTGCTTATAAAAGGGTGAGAACATGAGAAACTTTTCGTATTTATTAGGTTTGTTCGTTGTCATACTCGCATTTGTTGCATATGATCTTTACGACAAAAATAAGCAGCTTGAACGGAGCGTGCACGCAGCTTATACGAATGATTTATCCACTGCAACGGAAAAATTGTCTTTACTTCACCGCTCTGTTTCTCAGTCTTTACTGTACCAAGATGAGCAGGCATTAACAACAGAGCTTGACAATATATGGCGAATTAGTAGTGAATTAAGAAAATCAGTCGCCAATTTACCGTTACAAGATGAGGTCCAAACAGAATGGATGCGTTATTTAGGGAGGATTGGAAACTCTGCGAAAATGGCAGCAGATTCTGGTGATTTTACAGAGTGGCAATCTAAAATGGGTACCGTTTCATCCAATTTAAACGCATTTGCCGAAGAGTGGAATGTTGCAACCGTATCATTTTATGAAAATGACGGTGATTTTAGAAAATGGTCAGCCAATAAAGCGATGGCAATTAAAGATTCACCATTTTTAGGGGCGTCAAAGCAACTCAAATCGTATAACGAAACTGATTTCCCTTTAACGGCAAGTGAGTCCGATTTCGAAAAGAAACGTGATTTAGAGCATTTATCCGATCAACCGATTACAAAAAAACAAGCGATTGAACATTTTAAAAAATATTTCCCGGAAATTTCAGATGCAGCAATTACTGTAACAAAGAGTAAGGATGATGCCCCGTATCCCTTTTATCATATCCAATTCATTCGAGGAACGAGAATTGGCTATGCGGATATTACGGAAAAAGGGGGACATTTATTATCATTCCTAATGGAAAGACCCGTTGCAAAAAGTGCATTGTCACATGAGGAAATACTCGGTACTGCAAAAGACTTTATGAAAAAAGTGGGCTATGAAGATGTTGTAATATCTGAAACACGAGAAAATCATGAGGCATGGCATATAGTATTTACACGCGTATATGGTGCAGATAACGCGCTCGTCTATCCAGACAGTATTCAACTAAAAATCGCAAAAGATAATGCAGAAATATTAGGTATTAATGCGATGGAATACGTTCAAGAAGAAAAGATTCCACAGCAAGCAACCCTACCAATTAATTGGGAAACTTTCTTTGCTGACAATGTTCAAGTGGAGGAAGTAAAAAATATTTACACAGCGGACAATACGTTTACATTACGTAAATGCTACGAGGTCATTGCACGTATCAATAATGAATATCAAGATACATTCCGAATTGTAATTGATGCTGAAACACATAAAGTTGTAAAAAATGAAAAATTAAAGTAATTTCTCTGGAAACAATATAAGGATTTGGTAGCTAATTTTTCCGTACCATGCGATAATAAGGCTATTAATCTTTATTGTACGAGGAGAAACAGATGGAACTAAAAATGGGGACTCAATTGACATTAGAACCAATCTATACAGAGCGTGTAGAGAAATTTCGTTGTCGGATTGTTGAGCAACAAAATAATATTATTTTTATTGATTATCCTGTTAATGTACTAACGAAAAAAGTTGCTTTTTTAGTAGATGGTGCGCAATTTCGAGTAACCTTTAGTACAAACTCGAAAGAAAATTATGCATTTAACACGGAAGTCCTTGGTCGTAGAGGTGGCAATGTCCAAATGATTATGTTATTGTGCCCACCCAAAGAGGAATTTCTTAAAATTCAACGAAGAGAATATGTCCGCATAGAAACACCGGTAGATGTAGCTATTGAATTTAATAATCAATTTTATCAATTCGTAGCAGAAGATATTAGTGCAGGTGGTACTGCAATCCATATTAAATCACCCGTTGAATTTAAAGACGGTGATAGAGTAAAGATAGTCGTCGTCCTGCCATTTTCAAATGGTGATGTGAGTTATGTAGAAACAGATGCCGTCATTGTTCGTATATTTGAAAGAGACGATATTCAAATCGCTTCTGTTCAGTTTACGGATACAGATGATCTGGACAAGCAACATATTGTACGTTTTTGTTTTGAACGCCAGTTACTATTCCGAAAAAAAGAAATGAATGAAATATAAAGTGTACCCGTCGTTAATATAAAATGGCGGGTTTTTTAATGTTGTACGTTGGAATAAATCTTACGTTAAACATGAAAATTCAATTACGCCTTGGTCTGATGGCGTCCAGATTTTGAATTGGCTTAGTCCGGCACGATGTAAGTCAGTTAGCGGTTGTCGCATGAATACGACGAACTTAGGCTAACATTCTAATATTGACTACTTTCAAAATCTATGTAATCCTCCGGAGGATTTATCTTCAATTAATGGGTGTTTGAACATCCATTGAATGAAGAAAAAAAGTGATTATGATACAATAAAGACGGAAAGTAGGGATTATTTATGATGAAAAAAATTCAAATTGCAATCGATGGCCCAGCTGGTGCGGGTAAGAGCACAATCGCCAAAATCGTCGCTGAAGCATTAAACTTTACTTATATCGACACAGGGGCAATGTACCGCGCAGTTACGTATAAAGGGATAAATGAAAACATACAATTACATGACGCAGTAGCTCTTGAAAAAATGCTGCGTACGACAACGATTACATTAAAGCCTTCAGAACTAGGACAACTCGTATTTGTTGATGGCGAAAATGTTTCTGAAGCAATTCGTTCAAATGAAGTCACATCCAATGTTTCACAAGTTGCAGCTCATGCTAATATTCGTGAAATTTTAGTAGACATGCAACAGCAACTCGCTGCAAGTGGTGGTGTTGTAATGGATGGTCGCGATATTGCAACACATGTTTTGAAGGAGGCGGAGTTAAAAATATTTATGTCTGCAACCGTTGAAGAACGTGCACGTCGCCGTTATTTGGACAATGAACGCCGTGGTATTTCATCAACAATTGAATCTTTACAAGAAGAAATTGCACTACGAGACAAATTAGATAGTGAACGTGAAGCATCGCCGTTAATTCAAGCTAAAGATGCCTTATTTTTAGATACAACGAATTTAACTATTGATGAAGCAGCACAAGAAATCTTAAAGTTGGCACATGAAAAAACGCTTTAGAAATAAATCCCAAGTCACGGTGATGAACCTTTACTTTTCCCTACATGTAAAAAATTTCTAAAAATAAAGGGATATTTTTTGTTTTTGTTGAACATTTCTAATAAACTAATAAGTGGAATATGCGAAGGAGGGTTACATATGTCTGAAGAAATGAATTTAGGGTTAGACCAAGAATTTCATGAAGGAGATATTGTGAAAGGGGTTGCTGAACAAGTTGAGGATAAGTCAGTAACAGTTTCAATAAAGGGTGCACCTTTTAATGGAATTATACCGATTAGCGAACTTTCAAGCTTACACATTGAAAAAGCTTCCGATGTGGTATCTGTAGGAGATACTCTCGAGCTTATAATTACGAAGGTTGAAGAAAGCAATTTTGTTTTATCGAAACGCAAAGTAGATGCACTACAAGCGTGGGATCAATTAGAAGCAAAACTTGCTTCTGGTGAAGTTTTCGAAGCAGAAGTAAAAGATGTGGTGAAAGGCGGACTTGTCGTAGATTTAGGTGTGCGCGGCTTCGTACCAGCTTCATTAGTGGAAGATCATTTTGTTGAAAATTTTGATGATTACAAAGGTCGAACAATGAGCTTTAAAATTACTGAATTAGATAAAGAAAAAGGGCGATTAATTTTATCGCACCGAGCTGTTTTAGAAGAGCAAAAATCTTCTAAGAAAAAACAAATAATTAATTCGATTCAAGATGGCGATATTTTAACGGGGAAAGTTCAGCGTTTAGCGAGCTTTGGCGCATTTATCGACCTTGGTGGTATCGATGGCTTAGTGCATATATCTCAAGTAGCACATGAGCATGTGGATGATGTATCAGCCATCTTACATGAAGGGCAAGAAGTGAAAGTAAAGGTGCTTTCTGTTGATCCGCTAAATGAGCGCGTTTCATTATCGATTAAAGATACGTTAGCTGGGCCTTGGGTTAATATCGAAGCTAATGCTGCAAAGGGCTACGTATTGAATGGTGTTGTAAAGCGTTTAGTAACGTTTGGTGCCTTTGTTGAAGTGTTCCCAGGGGTTGAAGGGCTTGTGCATATTTCGCAAATCGCTCATAAACACATTAATACACCACATGAAGTGCTAAAAGAGGGACAAGAAGTAGAAGTCAAAGTGCTTGAAGTGAACGAACAAGAAAAACGTTTAGCATTAAGCATTAAGGCGTTACAAGATAGTCCGGAAAAAGAAGAAGAATTCGAATATGAATTACCGGTAGAAACAACAGGCTTCTCATTTGGTGATTTCATTGGAGATAAATTAAAGGGATTTAAATAAACAATAATCCAAAACGAATTTAGGGAGAGTAACCTGTCCTAAATTCGTTTTTTTATTAGAATGTTGTGAAAAAATGATATAACAGGCAAATTCGTGTATAATACATAAAAGATAAGTGTTTGGAAGGATGAAGTACAGATGACAAAACCAGTAATCGCCATCGTAGGACGTCCGAACGTAGGTAAATCAACAATTTTTAATCGTATTGTTGGAGAGCGTGTATCGATCGTGGAAGATATCCCTGGAGTTACACGTGACCGTATTTATAGTTCGGCTGATTGGCTAGCACATGAATTTAATATCATTGATACAGGTGGTATTGAAATAGGTGACGAACCATTTTTAGAGCAAATTCGTCAGCAAGCAGAAATCGCAATTGAAGAAGCAGATGTTATTATTTTCCTGGCTAATGGTCGTGAAGGTGTGACAGCAGCGGATGAACAAGTTGCAAAAATTTTATATAAAACGAAGAAACCAGTTATTTTAGGGGTCAATAAAATTGATAACCCGGATATGCGTCATATGATTTATGATTTCTATTCTTTAGGTTTCGGAGAGCCTTGGCCAATTTCTGGTTCACACGGCTTAGGGTTAGGGGACCTACTTGATGAATGTGCGAAACATTTCCCGCAACAAGATGAAGAACAATATGGTGAGGAAACAATTAAATTCTCATTAATTGGACGTCCAAATGTAGGTAAATCTTCATTAGTGAACGCATTTTTAGGACAAGATCGTGTTATTGTAAGTGATATTCAAGGGACGACACGTGATGCAATTGACTCACCATATACGCATGATGATCAAGATTATGTCATCATTGATACAGCAGGTATGCGTAAAAAAGGGAAAGTGTATGAATCAACAGAGAAATATTCTGTTTTACGTGCATTACGAGCGATTGAACGTTCGGATGTTGTCTTAGTTATTTTAAACGCAGACGAAGGTATTCAAGAACAGGATAAAAAAATTGCTGGTTATGCCCATGAGGCTGGAAAAGCGGTTATTATCGTTGTTAATAAATGGGATGCCATTGAAAAAGATGAAAAAACAATGAATTTTTATACGGAGCAAATTCGTGAGCATTTCTTATTTTTAGATTATGCACCGATTGTCTTTGTATCAGCTAAAACAAAACAACGTGTATTAACGATTTTACCAATTATTCAACGCGTTAGTGAAAATCATGCGATGCGTATTCAATCTTCTATCTTGAATGAAGTGATTGAAGATGCAGTTGCACGTAATCCGGCTCCAACAGATAAAGGACGCCGTTTACGTATTTACTATGCAACACAAGTGGCAATTAAGCCGCCGACATTTGTTGTCTTTGTAAATGAACCAGAGTTAATGCACTTCTCTTATGTGCGTTTCTTAGAAAACCGTATACGTGATACGTTTGATTTCGAAGGTACACCTTTACGTTTAATTACGCGTGCTCGTGACTAATTAATCGGATTTATTAGGCGGAACGCGCACTTGATTAGATTCTTTTAAAAAAATACTTTCCTTTTCACAGCAGAGGCGCTAGTTTATTTCGATGAACTAGCGTTTTTGTACAACAAAGGAACGTACACGAAAATTGTCTATTACCTCTCTAAACTTTGGAGGATGACGGAGGATAATTATGATGGAAAATGTAGTAGTTTTAGGTGCTGGCTCATGGGGGACTGCGTTAGCAATTGTATTGGCTGAAAACGGCCATAATACATTAATTTGGTCTCACCGCGAGGATCAAGCAAACGAAATAAATGAACAACATACAAATAAAAAATATTTGCCAAATACAAGTTTACCTGTAAATTTGGTCGCGACACATGATTTGGAAAAAGCGGCAAAACATGCTTCAACAATTGTCATGGCGGTTCCTACAAAAGGAATTCGTGAAGTTTGCGCAAATATATCACAATTTTTAAATGAAAAAACATTATTTACTCATGTATCTAAAGGGATTGAACCTGATTCATTAATGTGTATTTCTGAAATAATGAAGGAAAGCTTAAATCCTGAAATTCTTGAAGACATTGTTGTGCTATCAGGGCCATCCCATGCGGAAGAAGTTGTATTGCAGCATCCTACGACAATTGCAGCAACGTGTGCAAACTTGGAAGCAGCAGAGAAAGTGCAGGATTTATTTATGAATCACTATCTCCGCGTGTATACAAATGATGATGTCATCGGTGTTGAAATTGGTGGCGCATTAAAAAATGTTATTGCGTTAGCTGCGGGAATTACGGATGGCCTGCAATATGGTGATAATGCAAAAGCCGCGCTCATAACACGTGGTTTAGCTGAAATTACAAGATTAGGTGTAAAAATGGGCGGTAATCCATTTACGTTTGCTGGTTTGACGGGTATGGGTGACTTAATTGTTACTTGTACAAGTGTTCACTCTAGGAACTGGCGCGCAGGAAATATGCTTGGTAAAGGGATGAAATTGCCGCAAGTGCTAGAAGAAATGGGCATGGTTGTAGAAGGTGTTCGAACAACGAAAGCCGCCCACCAATTAGCCCAAAAATATAATGTTACGATGCCAATCACATCCGCTTTATATGAAGTGCTCTTTAATAATATGGAGCCAAAAGAAGCAGTTGATCAATTAATGATTCGGATGAAAAAACGAGAAATCGATGAAATGTAGTAGCATAAAACGAAAAGATTAGCCCCTCTTTCCGTGTGTGTTTGAACAAGCACTGAAAGATGATAAATTGTCACATTTAAGGAGGTATGCGCGCATACCTCCTATTCTTTTGGTAGTGAAAACGTTATAATTATTAGCGGAATGGAAGTAACTAGTTATGAAGGGCGGTTTTATCGTTGCAACACATCTTGCAAAGTATGGATCCTACATATTTATTGCTCGCATCAGCTCGTGGACCTTTAGATACTATGAGTGCACTTGATGTCATGTGGGTTTCGTTTTATTCAATTGGCTTACTATTATTTTCCGTAATTGTGATTTCTGCTGTACGTAAATGGGTACATAATACTTTCTTATCATTTATTTTTCGGTTGATTGCGTTCGGGATGTTTTTAGTAGGGTCAATACTGATGGTGCTCGTAATCTTTACGTGGCCAAATTAATGATGGGGGAAGAAAATATGAAATGGTCTAAACTATTGCTAATTTTTTCACTCGCGACAATTGTCTTAGCTGGCTGTGGTTCGCCTACTAATTTTGATCAGTCGAGCTTGCGTCCGGATGTTGATATGTTAGCAAGCGTCCAAAGAGCAGTGGATGAATACCAAAAAGATACGGGTGTTTTACCAATCAAAACACGAGATCAAGATACGGATATTTTTATTAAGTATTTAATTGATTTCGACAAGCTTGTTCCAAAATACATAGGTTCATCGCCAGCTAATGCGTATGAAAAGGGTGGCATTTTCCAATATATGATTTGGGATCCAGAAGAAAATCCGACTGTAAAACTGGTCGATTTACGTGCCCCTGAACGTATGCGCGAAGTAAATATTCGTTTCTCTGCATCGAAATATCCACAGTTCAAAGAAAAAATAGTTGAACATGTGTATACAATTAATTTTGAAAATATTGGTTACAAAGAAGATGTTACGGTTCCAAGTCCGTATTCAAATAATGAATTGCCGATTTTAGTCACTTCAGAAGGTAATTTGTATGTGGATTATTCAATCGACTTATACCAATACATGCAGGACAATAACATTACGGCGACACCAGGCGAGGACATTCGAGAGCTGTTAGTGGATGCCTATTCGGTCGTCCCAGCGTATTCTTTACCTTACACAGTCGATGAAAATAATGAACCGGTCATTATGTATGATCCATTGAAAAAAGAAAAATAATGCTTAAAAGTCTCGTACATCTGATGTGCGGGACTTTTTCATATTTAGAAAAAAGAAAACATATAGTATTGTTGAGAGTGCTTCAAATTTGGACATCAAACAGGTTAAGTTAATGCATCTCGATGTTCATGTAGATTGTGAAGTTTTGTAAAAGGGAGGAACTGCAATTAGCGATCAAATTTTTCAGCAACTCGCGGAACGAACAAATGGCGATATTTATATTGGGGTAGTGGGTCCGGTTCGAGTAGGGAAGTCAACATTTGTTAAAAAGGTCATGGAAGGCGTTATTTTACCGAATATTACAAATGCGGAAGATCGTATGCGTGCGATGGACGAGTTACCACAAAGCTCTCCTGGACCCGTTATTATGACCTCTGAACCAAAATTTGTTCCGGCTCAGGGGACAACGGTTACAATAGGAGAAAGTGAAATGCCATTCCGCATTCGACTCGTCGATTGTGTTGGATATGTCATTGATGGTGCAAAGGGTTACCAGGATGAATCTGGACCGAAATACGTTCATACGCCATGGCATAATGAACCGATTGCATTCCAAGAAGCAGCGAAAATGGGTACCGATAAAGTCATTCGAGATCATGCGAATCTTGGGATTGTCGTGACAACGGATGGTTCAGTAAATGGCATGAGTCGAGCAGCTGCACAAGTAGCCGAAGAGAAAATTATTGAGCAATTGACAGACATTGGCAAGCCTTTTGTTTTAGTTTTAAATAGCTCAATGCCAACCTCGAATGAAACGATCAATCTGCGCAATGCCCTAATTGAACGCTATGATGTGCCTGTAATTGCGATTTCAGTCGATAAGTTACAACCATCAGATGTGGCGTATATTTTACAAGAAGCGTTATTTGAGTTCCCAGTAAGTCAAATCGAGGTTGAGAAGCCGGATTGGCTAGAAATATTAGATGATCATCATGAATTAAATGAAACTTTATCATTTGCAGTGGAGCAATTGCAAGATGGATTAATGAAAATTAGAGATGTTGATTCAGCTAGTGCCATTTTACAGCAAATTGATTTTGTAGAAAAATGCAATGTCGAAAGAATGGACCCAGGAACAGGTATCGCTACGTTAAGAGTGGCGGTTGATGGGGAAACGTATAAAAGGGTTTGCCAGCAATGGTTAGAAAAGCCGGTAGACACGAAAAAAGATTGGTTATTATTTATAAAAGAAGCTGCCGAGGCAAAACAAGCTCAGAAAAGATTCCGTGAAGCGATTCAAGATGCGCGAGAGGACGGTTACGGTGTGACACTGCCAGCTATGGATGAATTTATCCCTAGTGAACCGGAATTAATTAAACAAAATAACTTTTTCGGCGTACGTATGAAGGCAACCGCGCCATCGTATCATATTATTCGTATCGATATGGAAGCGGAATTTTCACCGCTAATTGGCTCTGAATTCCATAGCCAACATTTACTGAAGGATTTACAACATGCGTATGATCATGACCGTCAGGCTTTGTGGGAAACACAATTATTCGGTACGCCATTACATGAAGTGTTAACAGAAAGCATTCGCTATAAAATGCAAGTTGTACCAACTAGTGCAAAAAATCGTATGCGCTTAATGATGGAACGAATGGTGAATGAAGGGGAAAAAGGTCTAATTACGTTCATTATTTAAAGGAAGTCACAGGATTTTTTTAGGGATTTTATCGAGCATGCTCGATAAAATCTGGACTCAATTACGCCAAGTTGTAATTAATAGTAATCGACAAAAAATGTACAGGACAGTTCACTTTATGGGTGAAATGTCCTGTAATTTGTGTTTTTGCACAAAAAATACTAAGTTTTAGGCAAAACATACATGAATACAGTTGCGCCGCGGTTTTCTGTGTGTTACTCTTTTTACAGGATTTAGATTCATGACCCTTTGAGAGGAGGTGAATGGTGTGAATAAAACAGAATTAGTAAACGCTGTTGCTGAAGCGGCAGGTCTTTCTAAAAAAGATGCTTCCAAAGCGGTTGAAGCTGTATTTGATACAATTCAAGATGCTCTTGCAAAGGGTGATAAAGTACAATTAATCGGTTTTGGTAACTTTGAAGTTCGTGAACGTGCGGCTCGTAAAGGTCGTAACCCACAAACTGGTATGGAAATCGAAATTGCTGCGAGCAAAGTGCCTGCTTTCAAACCAGGTAAAGCGCTTAAAGACGCTGTAAAATAATTTTCACCGTCTAGCGTTACATAGAGCAGCCTTCAGAATTTCTGAAGGCTGCTCTTTTTAGCAATAAGAACGACATTATTTTGTATTACTATTATAGAAATAAGGAACGACATTTGAATACATATGAGTTTTCACCTAGTTGAAATGCATTTGTCGAATTAAGTAGACAGTTTTTGAACTTATCGACGAGATATGCTACGATTCACTTGGTGAAATGTAAACGAAAAACGATTTACATAGATAGAACAGAACATTTATTAAACGAAAAATAATAGAAAAACTTAATGATTCCGTTTTGGGTAATTTAGGAGGAAATAGTTTCATGACGAATGTCGATTTAAAGAAAATTGAAGAAGCAGTAAAAATGATATTAGAAGCGGTTGGTGAAGACGTTGAACGAGAAGGTTTGCTCGATACACCAAAGCGCGTTTCGAAAATGTATGCAGAAATGTTTAGCGGCTTAAAAGAAGATCCACGTGAATACTTTAATACCGTTTTCCATGAGGACCATGAAGAATTAGTTTTAGTTAAAGATATCCCGTTCTTTTCGATGTGTGAGCATCACTTAGTACCTTTTTATGGGAAAGCGCATATTGCATATATTCCAAAAGACGGGAAAGTGGCGGGGCTTAGCAAATTAGGGCGCTGCTTAGAATCGGTTGCACGTCGACCTCAATTACAAGAGCGTATTACATCCACAGTAGCTGATACAATTATGGAAATGCTGGATCCAAAAGGTGTTTATGTCATTATCGAAGCAGAACATATGTGTATGACAATGCGCGGATTAAAAAAACCTGGTGCAAAAACAATTACATCGGTTGCGCGTGGCATTTATGAGCAAGATGATGTCAAACGAAATGAAGTTATTACATTTGTGCAAATGTCTTAACTTGATTCAGCAGAAGTCCCCTACTTCTATAGATTGGGAATGAATGCTAAATATGCAACTTTATTGAGTGAGATTTTAAACCCTAGCTGAATAAAGTTAATGTCCGGCGGATGGCATCGATTTTTAAGGTGAGCTTTTCGAGCGAGTTCAAAAAAATCTGGACGCAATTACGCCGAGGCGTAATTGATTTAACGTAATTTATGTTATGATATACAAAGGAATTATGATGGTGAGGAGAAACAAACAATGGCACAAGATTATATTATCATTGAAGCAGAAGAAGATGGCGTTCACGTTATTGGATTGACACGTGGAACGGATACGAAATTTCACCATTCTGAAAAATTAGATGCTGGGGAAGTAATGATTGCACAATTTACAGATCATACATCTGCTATGAAAATTCGTGGAAAAGCAAAAATTCATTCGCAACACGGCATTGTTCAAAGTAACGGGAAGAAATAATATTTATTTTCATTCAGTTGGCTCCAAACGCCAACTGAACAATGGATATCTGGCTGAGAATATCACGTCCTGCGACAACTTCTAACTGACCTGTTACGTGCAGGCCTGAGCACAATTCAAAATCCCGACGCAATTACGCCGAGTCGTAATTGATTGAATCAACACTGAAATGGAGTAATTTCTATGAGTGCAACATACATTACACAATCTATTCAGCAATTAAAATCAAATATTTTCATGCATGTTCGTCATAGAGCGTTACTACAAAATGTCGGAGAACCAATTTTGGATAAGGAACAGTTGTTTTTTATTCAATTGCCGTTTTTAGATGGAAACTCGATTGATGATGAGCGTAAAATGAGCGCAATAACGGTTGGGATTGTTCATGCATCCCTTCTAGAACATGAAAAAATTAAAGAGCAAAACGCGACAAGCAAACAGCAACAATTAACAGTGCTTGCGGGTGATTACTATAGTGGTCGTTATTATCAATTATTAGCACAGTCAAGAAATATTCATCTCATTCAAAAATTGTCTAAAGGAATTGTCAATCGCTGTGAACAACAGATTAAAATATACGAACCTGTGACGAGACCACTTTCGGAGTGGATTGAGAGTATGAGTATTATTGAATGTGAATTAATTGAACAATATTATGAAGTATATCAATTTACACAATATAAAGATTTAATGAAAAAAACGTTAACTTTTTTACGATTGAAAGAGGAGCTTTCATTCGTTGAAAATGGTGAGAAAAGCTTTTTTAATAAGCAATTACATATTGACACGTTAAGCTCACCAACCATTCAAAATGCATTGCAAGAAGAGCTTATGAAGAGACAGGATGAATTGCATGGGATTGTGAAGCACATACCAATACAACCCGAATTAAAACAATACATTGAGCAATTGATCACTTCATAAGTGAATAAGAAAGGTTTTGAAAACATGACAAAATCGAAAGAACAACATGTTCATGAAGTATTTGAGAACATTTCAGAAAGCTACGATAAAATGAACTCTGTCATTAGTTTCCAACAACATATCAAATGGCGAAATGATACGATGAAGCGAATGGCAGTTAAAAAAGGTTCGAAATGCTTAGATGTTTGTTGTGGTACAGCAGATTGGACAATCGCATTAGCACAAGCTGCGGGTGAAGAGGGCGTTGTTAAAGGATTAGACTTTAGTCAAAACATGTTGAAAGTTGGGCAACAAAAAACGGCGGCTATACCACAAGTTGAGTTGATTCATGGGAATGCGATGGAATTGCCATTTGAAGATAACACGTTTGACTTTGTAACAATTGGATTTGGTTTGCGTAACGTCCCTGATTATTTGCAAGTGTTACGTGAAATGCACCGCGTCGTAAAGCCTGGTGGAATGGTCGTATGTTTAGAAACATCACAATCTGAAATCCCTGGTTACCGCCAACTATTCCGCTTCTATTTCAAATATATTATGCCGATATTCGGAAAGCTTTTTGCGAAAAGTTATAAAGAATATTCTTGGTTACAGGAATCTGCAAATGATTTTCCAGGTATGAAAAAATTAGCGCAAATGTTTACGGATGCGGGATTAAAAAATGTAACATATAAAGCATACAGTGGTGGGGCAGCCGCTGTGCATATGGGCTTTAAAAAAGAATAATGGTGAGAGTGGGTTTTGACGCGTGGAAAAGATGAAGCTAAAAATACTATATACTGATATTAAATCAGATATAGAAATCATCGAAAAAGAATTAGAAAAAGCGCTAAGTTCATCTTCTCACTTATTGAATGATGCCTCACTTCATTTATTGCAAGCAGGTGGAAAACGGATTCGACCGGTATTTGCGTTACTAAGTGCTAAATTTGGTGACTATAATATCGAGCGAATGAAAAATATCGCTGTTCCATTAGAATTAATCCACATGGCATCGTTAGTTCATGATGATGTGATTGATGATTCGGATATGCGTAGAGGCAGACTCACGGTGAAAGCACAGTGGAATAATCGTGTTGCGATGTATACAGGGGATTTTATTTTTGCAAGAGCATTAGAATATGTCACAATTATTGAAAATCCTCAAGCCCATCAAATTTTAGCGAGAACAATGGTTGAACTTTGTAATGGTGAAGTCATTCAAATTGAAGATAAGTTTCGTTTAAATCAAAATATTAAAGATTATTTCCGTCGTATTAAGCGTAAAACAGCACTCTTAATTGAATCGAGCTGTGAACTAGGAGCTGTCGTTAGTGGGGCAGATAAAAAAACCGTTCGTCATTTAAAACGCTATGGTTATTTTGTTGGGATGAGCTTCCAAATTATTGATGATATATTAGATTTCACGGCTACGGACAAGCAACTAGGGAAACCGGCAGGAAGCGATTTCATTCAAGGGAATATCACATTACCGATTTTATTGATGAAAGAAGATCCTCAATTAATACCGTATTTAGAGAAAGTTTCCACCGGTGAGCTATTAGAGGAAGAACGTCAAGCAATGCTGCAACTTGTACGTAAATCAAATGCGATAAAAGAAGCGACTAAAATAAGTAATTTGTATTTAAAAAAAGCTTTAGCCGAAGTAGAAAAATTACCAAATCATCCTACGAAGAAAAAACTGCGCGATATTGCCTTGGTCATGGGTAAGAGAAAATTCTAAAAATGCTAGCATTATAAAGGTTTATGCTAATATTTGTTGCAGTTTATGCGTGTCTTTGGTAATATTTATCGGTAGGTGTAAAACCTTTTACCCAAATTTAAGGAGTGTATAATAACATGGCAATCGAAAAAACATTTTTAATGGTTAAACCTGATGGCGTAGAACGTCAAGTAATCGGTGATATCGTTGACCGCTTTGAACGTCGCGGTTTCGTATTACGTGGAGCAAAATTAATGACTGCTTCTCGTGAATTAGCTGAAAATCACTATGCAGAACACGCTGAGCGTCCATTCTTCGGTGAATTAGTAGACTTCATCACTTCTGGCCCAGTATTTGGTATGGTTTGGGAAGGCGAAAACGTTATCCAATTAGCTCGTATCATGATGGGTGCTACTAAACCAGAAGATTCAGCTCCTGGTACAATCCGCGGAGACTACGCTGTAACTTTATCTCACAACGTAATCCACGGTTCTGATTCTTTAGCTTCTGCTGAGCGCGAAATAAACTTATGGTTCGGCGAAGGTTTAGCTGAGTAATTAATCTTGGTTTAACATGAATAAATAGTGTTCACTTTCAAAGTGGACACTATTTTTTTACATAAATATATATCTGAATAATGAAACTATAATGGTGGGGTAAACGTATAGTATATAACTTGAATATATTGACCCTTCATTATGAATGGGAACACCGACAAGTTTAGCTGGCAACACTTTATAAAGATGCAAGTTGATTGGAATGAAGGGGAGGCGACTCTAGCGGGAACAGCACCTTAGGAACGAAGGTTAAAACCGTCACGTCCTGTGACAATGCCTTCATGACCAACATCGTGTTGGCCTGAAAATCTACTTTTTTCGAGATATATCTCGAAAAAAGTTAGTTGGAGCCGTGCCCGCGGAAAGCGTTCGGACCAGAATGGAAATCAATCCGTCCTGTTTTGGCAATTTAAAAGAAGGTATTTTTTAATTCAACTTATATAACTAAAAGGAGAGGTTAGGATGGTTTTTTGGACTGCGATTGTTATTATTGTTGTAATGGGAATATTGACAGACACATATACGAAAAATAAAAAAATAGAGTTGAAGAGATTAGACAAGGAGATTGAATTAGAACGTCTAAAATTAGAAAACTATGATAAAGAGACAGAAAAAATGCGCTTAGAATTAGAACGTTCGAAGCAACAGCTGTTAGAAACTAGGAATCCTTCATAATTAAAGTGAATTTGTATTTCAGTTACTGCGATTATCAGCTATAATAGGCTTACGATATATGAGGGGACAGATGAGGATGTCAGATTACGAACAATTCATAGATGGCATTAAACGCAAAACAGGAATCGATTTAGCGCTCTATAAAGAGGCACAAATGAAGCGTCGACTCACTTCACTATATGAGAAAAAAGGCTATAAAGATTTTGTAGACTTTTTAAAAGCGTTAGAAAAAGATCGCGATTTAATGAATGAATTTTTAGATCGAATGACGATTAACGTTTCGGAGTTTTATCGTAATGGAAAACGTTGGGAAGTACTGCAAAACAAAATTTTCCCGAAGCTGCTTCAAACAAATAAACGACCAAAAATTTGGAGTGCAGCTTGTTCTACTGGTGAAGAGCCGTATAGCTTAGCAATGGTTTTGTCGAATCATGTACCTATATCTCAAATTGGTATATTAGCGACGGATTTAGACGAGAATGTTATTCAGAAAGCAAAACTCGCATTATATCCAGAACGCTCTTTAGCAGAAGTGCCAAAAGATGTACAAGCAAAGTACTTTGAAAAAGAGGGACTATTTTATAAAGTTAAAGACGAGATTAAACGAACAGTTACATTCAAAAAACATAATTTATTAAAGGATAACTATGAATCCAATTTTGATTTAATCGTTTGCCGAAATGTGATGATTTACTTTACGGAAGAAGCAAAAGACCAAATTTATGAAAACTTCAGTAAAGCACTGCGCCCAGGTGGTATTTTATTTGTTGGTTCGACGGAACAAATTTTTAATCCAGCACGCTATGGTTTCGAAGTTGAGGATACATTCTTTTATCGAAAAAAATAATGGCAAAAAAAATGCGCAGTATGTGTGTTGCGAAAGTTTGGAGAAGGATCCACTTTTCTAACGAATAAAAAACGCTTTTCGTACAATTTGCGAATAGGCGTTTTTTTGTTCAATTTTGCTCATACATGCACGGTATTTTACCTTGAATGTTCAGAATGTTCTAAAATAGCGAATTATCCGAATGAAAATGGTACTGATATTTATCTTGAAATATGTTATAGTGAAAAATACATACTTTAGCGAGTTGAAGGGAGAAAGTGTTTAATGCGTTATTTAACAGCAGGTGAGTCACACGGACCACAATTAACTACAATTATTGAGGGGTTACCGTCACAATTGCCGGTGACAGCAGAAAAAATAAATTATGACTTAAAACGACGACAAGGTGGACATGGCCGAGGACGTCGTATGCAAATCGAAACAGATACAGTCGAAATCGTTTCGGGCGTCCGACACGGGAAAACATTAGGCTCTCCAGTAGCACTTGTCGTAACAAATGATGACTGGAAGCATTGGACTAAAATTATGGGAGCGGCAGAATTACCAGAAGATATTGACCCAACTGAAATGAAGCGTCAAATTTCCCGTCCACGCCCAGGACATGCAGATTTAGTTGGTGGGATGAAATATGGTCACCGCGATTTACGCAATGTTTTAGAGCGTTCAAGTGCCCGTGAAACAACGGTGCGTGTGGCAGTTGGCTCTGTTGCAAAGGCGTTATTAAATGAGCTCGGAATTTCAATTGTTGCACATGTGACGGAAATCATTGGAATTAAAGCCGATACAGCGCTAGTTGAGGGGAAATCAGCAGATGAGATACGCGCGATTGTAGAAGAAGACCCTTGCTATTGTGTTGATTCAGAAGCATCGGCAAAAATGGTCGAAGCGATTGATGATGCTAAAAAAGCAGGCGATTCAATTGGTGGGATTGTCGAAGTGATTATTGAAGGATTACCAGCTGGCATTGGTTCATATGTTCATTATGATCGTAAATTAGACGCGAAATTGGCTGCAGCAATGTTAAGCATCAATGCATTCAAAGGTGTTGAATTCGGCATCGGTTTTGAAATGGCCCGTAAAAAAGGTTCAGAAGTACATGACGAAATTACTTGGGATGAGGAAAATGGTTATACACGTACGACAAACCGTCTAGGTGGTTTAGAAGGTGGTATGTCTACAGGTATGCCTATCATTGTACGTGGTGTCATGAAGCCAATTCCAACGTTATATAAACCATTACAAAGCGTGGATATTGAAACGAAGGAACCGTTTAAAGCGAGTGTCGAGCGTTCAGATAGCTGTGCAGTACCGGCAGCATCGATCGTGGCAGAACATGTTATTGCTTGGGAAATAGCGAGTGTCATTGTGGATCAATTCCACAGCGATCAATTCCCTCAATTGAAAGCACAAATTGATGCGATGCGTCAGTACACAAAGGAGTACTAATATGAAAATTCCAGTTCGTGCTGCATCTCATTCGTATGTTGTGACGATTGGGAATGGCATTTTACATGATGTAGTTCAATCACATAAAGCACTGTTTGAAAAGGCAGATAAAATAATTGTATTAACGGATGAATTAGTTTGGGCGGCACAAAGGGAATATTTTGAAGCGAACTTCTCCTATACCTTTGACGTGCTCGTGATGCCAGCAGGAGAGCAATGTAAAAGCTTTGAAAATTATCAGGTGACACAAACATTTTTACTAGAAAAGAAATGTACGCGTAAATCATTAGTTATCGCATTTGGTGGGGGTGCTGTAGGAGATTTAGCGGGATTTGTTGCCGCGACCTATATGCGTGGAATCCCGTTTATTCAAGTGCCAACGACGATTTTAGCACATGACTCAGCAGTTGGTGGAAAGACAGCGATTAATCATCCGCAAGGTAAAAATATGATTGGTGCCTTTTATCAGCCACAAGCGGTTATTTATGATACGAAATTTTTAAGAAGTTTAAGTGAAAAAGAAGTTCGATCAGGAATGGCTGAAGTCGTAAAGCATGCCCTCATTTCCGACGCTGAATGGGTGGAAGAATTAGTAGAAGCCAATTCAATAACGAATTTACCAGAACAACTGCTAGGGGATTATTTAGCACAAGGTATTCAAGTGAAGGCTGACATCGTGGAACAAGATGAGACAGAGCAATCTGTGCGTAAGTATTTAAATTTAGGTCACACGTACGGCCACGCCATCGAAGCAGCTGCAGGCTATGGAAAAGTCGCACATGGTGAAGCAGTCATGATTGGTCTCATTTATTGTTTATTATTAAGTGAACGTTACGGAAAAATCGATCATGCATTTACGGAGCGATTTTTACAATTTGCAATCGACAGTGGCTATCCGTTTGAAGCGGTTTATCAATTTACATTCGAACAGCTCACGGAATATTTATTAAAAGATAAAAAGGCGGACTATGGCATATTGCAATTTGTTTTATTGGAAACGGTCGGAAAGCCATTTGTACAAAAAATTGAATTAGATGAATGTAGAGAAATTGATAATCAGCTAAGACAATTACTGTTGGAGGTGGAAGCGTGATTCGAGGAATACGTGGAGCAATTACGATTGATGAAGATAGAGCGGAGTTAGTGTGGGAAGAGACAGCTAAGCTTGTGCAAGAAGTAGTGAAACAAAATAAAGTGGATCCATCAGATATAGCTTCTGTTACAATTTCGACTACACCAGATATTCGCTCAGCATTTCCTGCGAAGTCTGTTCGTTCAATGGAAGATTGGCAATATGTTCCGATTATGTGTATGCATGAAATGGATGTACCAGGTGCACTTCCGCTTTGTATCCGTGTGTTATTACATGTCAACACACATACACCACAGCATGAAATTCATCATATTTACTTAAAAGATGCCGTTAAATTACGACCAGATTTAGTGAAATAACAGCAAATTAAGAGGAGACGGTCAACGATGAAATGGAAACAACAATTACATGGGATGAAAGCTTACCAACCAGGTAAACCAATGGAAGAAGTAAAGAAACAGTATGGATTAGATGAAGTCGTGAAATTAGCATCAAATGAAAATCCATTCGGTAGCTCACCACAAGTAAAAGCATTTTTACAATCAGATGCGTCCAATCACGCGGTTTATCCGGATGGATATGCACAAAACTTACGCACAAGCCTCGCAAATTTTTATGGGGTAGAAGAAGGAGAGTTAATTATCGGAAATGGCTCCGATGATTTAATCGCCATTATTACTCGTGCGTTATTATATCCAGGAGTGAATACGGTCATGGCCGATCCATCGTTTTCACAATACTGGCATAATGCGGAAATTGAAGGTGCAGAAGTACGTAAAATCCCTCTCAAAGATGGCGTGCATAATTTGGATGCAATGCTTGAAGCAATTGATGAAAATACATCCGTTGTGTGGGTTTGTAATCCAAATAATCCAACTGGAACAATTGTTTCGGATGAAGCATTGCGTGCATTTTTAGCGGCAGTACCAAATGATGTTTTCGTCGTATTAGATGAGGCGTACATAGAGTATGTCAATGACCCAAAATACCAAGACACATTGCATTTTTTCAGAGAGTATTCTAATTTAATTTTATTACGCACATTTTCAAAAGCGTATGGCTTAGCATCATTCCGCGTAGGATATGGCATTGCTCAAGGGGAAGTAATTGCGAAGCTTGACCCTGTTCGTGCACCATTTAACAATACAATTTTAAGTCAAAAAGTAGCCCAAGTAGCACTTGGCGACCAAGAATATATCGCAAGTTGCAGTGAAGCGAATGAAAAGGGCAAGAAGCAATTTGTTGCGTTTTGTGAAGCACAAGGGCTAAACTATTTCCCTTCTCAAACAAACTTCATCATGTTTGAAGTGAAGATGAGCAGTCAAATTGTATTTGAAGAGATGATGAAGCGTGGATTTATTATTCGTAGTGGCGCGGCACTTGGTCTAGAAGGATTTATTCGTGTAACAATTGGGACCGAGCAGCAAAATGAAAAATTCCTACAATTGCTGGCAGAAGTTTTGAAAGAGCAAGGGGTTTTTGCATGACAAGGAATGTTCTCGTAATAGGACTGGGGTTAATTGGTGGTTCTGTTGCATTAGCTTTACAAAAGGCTCCGCATACGAAAGTGTTTGGTTACGACGCACATGAGCAAACAAGAGAATTAGCGTGCACATTAAATGTTGTAAATGAAGTGGTTGAAGATCCTGCACAATTTGCTGAGCAAGCAGATGTTATTATATTTGGAACACCTGTCAATATAACACTCGACTTGATGGAACAGCTAAAAAATTGGAATTTAAAGCGCAATGTTATTATTACTGATACCGGTAGTACGAAAGCCCGTATTATGGAAAAAGCACTTGAATTAAGAGAATTAGGCATTACCTTTATTGGTGGCCACCCAATGGCAGGTTCACATAAAAGTGGTATTACGGCTGCTAAACCGTATTTATTGGAAAATGCCTATTATATGCTGACACCAACTGAAGGCGAAGAAATTGAAAAAATCGCTGCACTCGACGATTTATTAAAATTTACGCTCGGGAAAATGGTCGTAGTAGACGCCAAGGCACATGATCATATGACAGCTGTTGTCAGCCATTTCCCCCATATTGTTGCGGCCTCATTAGTCCATCAATTGAACTTTGAGAAAAAAGCATTCCCGATGACTTCCTCTTTAGCGGCTGGGGGGTTCCGTGATATAACACGTATTGCTTCCTCCAATCCGACATTGTGGCGAGATATTACGCTGCAAAATCAAAAAGAGTTAGTTGGTCAATTGGATATATGGTTAGATGAAATGGGACGGATAAGGCAGTTGCTAGAGCAAGGTGATGCGGAGGAAATTGAGCGTTATTTTGCCGATGCGAGGGATGTTCGCGACAAGTTGCCAGTTGCAAATGGGGCATTGTACATGCCATATGACTTGTATGTTGATATTCCAGACTATCCAGGGGTTATTTCTGAAGTGACCGGCTACTTGGCAAATGAAAATATTAGCATCATTAATATTCGAATTGTTGAAACGCGTGTCGATGTATTTGGTATTTTAGTGATCAGTTTCCAAACAAATGAAGACCGTGAGCGAGCTGCAAAGTGCATCATACAAAAAGCAAATTATGATACACATATATCTTAATGAACATCACATCTCGCTAAATTAACTTGCGAGATGTATTTTTTCTAGGGAGGGATTGTCATGAGTTCAAAAGTAATGAGATACAACAAGCCGGCACTTCAAGGGGAAATAACGGTACCAGGAGACAAATCGATTTCCCACAGATCCGTCATGTTTGGTTCAATCGCGCAAGGTAAGACAACCGTTTCTGGCTTTTTACTTGGGGAAGATTGTTTAAGTACAATTGACTGTTTCCAAAAACTCGGTGTCGACATACAAGTAGATGGAACGAATGTTAAGATTGAAAGTCCGGGAATGGATGATTGGAAAGAGCCGAGTGAAGTGTTATATACAGGTAATTCAGGTACAACTACTCGCCTCATGGTAGGAATTTTAGCGGGTACAAACGTGCATACTGTGATGACAGGTGATGCATCAATTGGTAAGCGTCCAATGCGTCGTGTAACGGATCCATTACGTCAAATGGGTGCACAAATTTCTGGCCGGGAAAATGGCCAATTTACACCGCTAGCAATACAGGGAACCGCTTTGCAAGCGATTGATTACACGATGCCTGTAGCAAGTGCACAAGTGAAATCGGCTGTTTTATTAGCTGGCTTACGCGCACAAGGAACAACGATTGTGCGAGAAAGTGAAGTGTCACGTGATCACACGGAACGCATGCTACGTCAATTTGGCGCGGCGATTACAGTTGAGCAAGGTGTCGTATCATTTGAAGGCGGACAGCAGCTCACAGGCACGCATGTTAACGTTCCAGGGGATATCTCTTCTGCCGCCTTCTTTTTAGTTGCAGGGGCAATTGCTAAAAATAGTCGTGTCATCTTGAAAAACGTCGGGGTGAATGAAACACGAAATGGCATCCTAGAGATACTCCAAAATATGGGTGCGAAAATGGAAATCGAAGTAGATGATGAACATGCAGCTGAACCAACAGCGACGATAACAATGACAACATCTACTTTAAAAGGAACGACCATTGAAGGGGCAATTATTCCTCGATTAATTGATGAAATACCGATTTTAGCACTATTAGCAACACAGGCAACTGGAAAAACGATTATAAAAGATGCAGAAGAATTAAAGGTAAAAGAAACGAATCGTATTGATGCAGTCGTAGCGGAATTAAAAAAACTAGGCGCACAAATTGAAGCGACGAGTGATGGCATGATTATTGAAGGACCTACAAAATTACATGGTGCAAGTTTGAAATCATATGGTGATCATCGAATCGGCATGATGGCGGCAGTTGCAGCATTAGTAACAGACGGAGCTATCGAGCTAGATGACGCACAATGCATCGCCGTATCATACCCAACGTTTTTTGAACATGTAAACGAATTGATTAACGAGTAAGCTAGATCATTTATACCTCGGCGTAATTGCATCCAGATTTTGAATTGTGCTTAGGCCTGCATGTTGCAGATCAGTTAGCCATTGTTGCTTGGATGCGACAACCGCTAACATCCTAATATTTATTCCCATAAAAATCTGTGACACCAGCCGGGGCTTAATTTTATTCAGTAAGAGTTTAAACACCCACTGATAAATCCTAAACTTGCATTTTTGACACTGCTTATAGAAGAGGGAGTTTTCTACTGAATGAAAATAAAAAGTCATTTTGATGAAGATCAGGATGGCTTTTTGCGCTACATAAATTTGGGCCTACCAATAGGGAATTATGCCAAGAATCACCGTGCCTTGAGTCATAAGTCGTTCAAATTTATATATTTGCGATAAAATCAGTTCTTTTTCTTGTGAAGCAAGAGAAGGTCATGTAGCATTATAATGAAAAAGTAGGAAAAGGTGAATGACAAGATGAATGAATTATTACAAGCAATACAAGAAGGAAACGTACAACAAATAGACCTTCTCCTAGAATCATTTTTAATAAATAGTGAACCTTCCGAGCAATATGAGATTGCGGAAGCATTGATGCATTTTGGTTTTTTAAATGAAGCAAATCGTGTTTTTGAACATTTACAATTTTTATTCCCTGAAGAAGCTCAAATTGCGATAGATAAAGCCTCAGTCCTGATTGAAATGGGCGAAGAAGACGAGGCACTTAATTTATTAATGGGGATAAGCGATGAAACACCCGAATATCCACAAGCATTATTAGTTCTTGCGGATTATTATCAAATGCAAGGGTTATTTGAAGTGGCGGAACAGCGTATTAATGAAGCGCTGCAATTAATACCGACAGAACCGCTGTTACAATTTGCGAAAGCAGAACTCCTTTTTGAAACAGGACGTTTTTCTGAAGCGGCTCGAATTTATGAAGAGCTTTATACGATTGACAAAAAATTTGCTGGAGTAGTGTTGGCGCAAAGATTGGCGGAAGTGTATCGAGCAGGTGCAGGCTACGAAACGGCGCTTGAATATTATATGGAAGCACTTGAAGAAGACGTAACACCTGATTTACTATTTGGTTCGGGTTATGCCGCATTCCAAACTCAAAAATATGAATTAGCGATCAAACAGCTCGAAGATTTAAAAGAACTAGATCCTGATTATTTTTCAGCATATTTATTGTTAGCGGATAGTTATGCCATGCAAGAGGACAATGTACGAGCACTTGAGGTAATAAAAGAAGGAATAAAACGTGATGAATATGAAAAGTCCTTCTTTTTATTTGCCGGCAAAATGGCGTTGAAAAATAGTCAACCAGATGAGGCTATCGGTTATTTAACGGAAGCGATTGCACTTGACCCTGAGTACATGGAAGCGATTTTAGTGCTGATGTCTGCCTATAGCTCGCAGGAAAGATTTGAAGATGTGCTCGATTTATTTGAACAGCTACAACAAAATGAATTTGAGTGGGTTTCACTATATCCATTTGTTGCGCATGCGTATAATATAAATGAACAGTTCGAAAAAGCATATGAAATTTACAAACTTGCATATATTGAATTCAAAGACGACGTGGAATTTTTAGAGAAATATTGCTTATTCTTATTGGAAGATGGAAAGCAAGAGGAAGCAAGGCTCGTTGCGCAACAGCTCGTTGAATTACAGCCAACTGAACAGCAATGGATTGATTTATTAGATCGCTTTGAGTAGAAGGAGGATATAATGGTGACTTACTCCGTACCACTAAATGATAAGAAAGTATTCATTAAATGGTTTTTGAAAAATTTTCAATTAAAGCGTAGGGAAGGGGTATGGATTTTGAATTATTTGCTTAGCAACGATGAATTGCTAACAAATATTCATTTTGTTGAAGATGCACATTATTGTCCAAGGGCCATTGTCATGTCGACTGTGGATACGACCGCTATTCCATTTCGATTTTATAAAAAAAATATTATGACGTCAGATGCGGAAAAATCGTTTCATGATTTGCGGTTAAATCCTCAAGAATTAATGTATGTTCAATTAAATTTCCCAAATGTTCCACCGAACCCAGTTTATTTAGCTGTGTTGGAAGAAAATCCATACATGCCTAAAGATTTAGTCATCCATGAAAAGGATCGCTTAGCTGCCCAACGATTACTTGAGAATAGTGTCATGGCGTTCCAGGAACAACAACTTTTACGGGAGATTGATGAAGCATTGGATGCAGGGGATAAAGAGCGGTTTTTTGAGCTATCAAATTTATTGCAAGCATTAAAGATTCTTAATAAATAGTTTTTTTCTAGCGTGAGAGAAATATAAAATTTAAGGGAATCCAAAATTAAAGGACATTACCTTACAGATTTCAAGTGAGGGATGTCCTTTTTATCTATGTAAATTAAATGGATTTTATATCCTTTTGATGTAAATTTTATGTTATATATTCTGATAATTTGCGTGCTTATTTGGCTGGCTAAGCACATGAGCCACCCAGCATTGTTGTCACAAATTTGTACGACTCATCTTTGTGCTTTATGCAAGGTTAGCCTATGTAAATTTTTTCCTCTTGGTCTTTCTGCACTTATTGCGCCGCTACCGTGGGAAGCGACGTCATCCTAATAAGATTTTTATTCCAGTAGGAAAAACTATCCTATATTTAGGGATTATTGAGGAGAAGAAATAATACAACATATGTGAGTGAACCTTTTAGTGAAAAAACATGCTGCAAAAATAGGGTCAGACAGCAAATGTTGCAAGCTAGACTGTATTCCAAAAACAAATTTTAGTGTGGCACTAGTATTTCAATATATTATACTTACCTTATATCTAGGAAGAAAATGATTAGAAGTCAGGTTGGTAGAAATTTTAACAGGGGATGTTGATTGGAATGAAGGGAAGGCGACCCCTGCGGGAACAGCAGCTTAGGAACGAAGGCTAAAACCGTCGAAAACGCATTCGTGACCAACATCGTGTTGACCAGAAAATCCACTTGTTTCGAGATGCATCTCGAAACAAGTTAGTTGGAGCCGTGCCCGCGTAAAGCGTCCGGACCGGAATGGAAATCAACTTACCCTTTTTTGGTGAGTTTTTAAAAGAAGGATTCTTAGATCAACTTAAATAGGAGGAAAAAAATGATTTTCAATGTAAAAGATATCGAACAATTTCAAACACAAAAACCATTTATTGATACAGCGATTGTGCCATTAGTACGATTAAATTTATTAGAGGAGGGTATGAAACAGAGCAGTTCTGCCGTAGACTATTTGATGACATTGACAATGTTTATCGAACAGCAATTTAGAGGTAGAGTAATGTTAATGCCACCATTTTCATATACAGACCGAACAAAAAATGAATTATTACCAATGCAGTTGCAAGAGGAACTACATAATACAGGTTTTAAATCTGTCATTTTTATTACATGTGACCATTCTTGGACCAAGAGAAATGAAGATTTGGACATATTATGGCTACCAGCAATTCCATTGGAATCCATGGATAAAACAGTAAAACAGCGCATTTTAGAGGATCAATTAAATCAGATTATTCCTGTTTTAACAGAAGCCTGGGCTTAATATGAGTCCATAGTTTCATTAAATGTTCACAAAGTCGCCAAATGAAATGAAAGCGTTATTGACCAACCTATTTTCTTGATATATCATAGATATGTCCTAGTTATTTACTATTTATGAAAGTATGTCCGTTGGACTGACCTTTTAGTAAGAGGGGGGAAAAGAATGAGTAATAATCGAGTTACGCGACGTCAATTTTTAACTTACACAATTACTGGTGTAGGTGGATTTATGGCGGCTGGTATGCTAATGCCGATGGTTCGTTTTGCAATTGACCCAGTTCTTCAGACGAAGGAGGAAGGAAATCTTGTATTAACAAGCCAAAAAATTGCTGAAATTACAGATGTACCTGTAAGGGTTGACTTTACGTTCGAACAAACGGACGGATGGTATAAATCAGATGTAACAGAAGCAGCATGGGTATATCATGACGGAAATGAAATCGTAGCATTATCACCTGTATGTAAACATTTAGGCTGTACTGTAAACTGGGAAGGTGACCCAGCACATGCAAATCAATTCTTCTGCGCATGTCATGCAGGACGTTACGAGAAAAATGGTGTAAACGTAAAAGGTACACCTCCACTTGGGCCGCTTGATCAATATGAAGTGGCAGAAAAAGATGGTTACTTAATGCTTGGGAAAAAAATCGCAAACACTTTCAGTTAATAAGTTAGGGGGTACGACACAGTGCTAAATAAAATTTATGATTGGGTCGATGAACGTTTAGATATTACTCCTATTTGGCGTGATATTGCCGACCACGAAGTGCCAGAGCACGTTAACCCTGCACATCACTTTTCAGCATTCGTTTACTGTTTCGGAGGATTAACATTCTTCATTACAGTAATACAAATTCTATCAGGTATGTTCTTAACAATGTATTATGTACCAGACGTAGAAAATGCTTGGAAATCAGTTTACTATTTACAAAACGAAGTAGCATTTGGTGAAATCGTTCGTGGTATGCACCACTGGGGGGCTTCATTAGTAATCGTAATGATGTTCTTACATACGCTTCGTGTATTCTTCACTGGTTCATATAAAAAACCTCGTGAGTTAAACTGGTTAGTAGGTGTAGGTATCTTTGCAGTAATGTTAGGACTAGGTTTCACAGGGTATTTATTACCTTGGGATATGAAAGCGTTATTTGCAACGAAAGTAGGTATTGAAATTGCCGCTTCGATGCCATTTATTGGTGGAATGATTAAAACATTACTTGCAGGGGATGCAACAATCCTTGGTGCACAAACTTTAACTCGTTTCTTTGCAATTCACGTATTCTTCTTACCAGCAGCATTATTTGCATTATTGGCAGTTCACTTTATTATGATCCGCCGTCAAGGTATTTCAGGTCCACTTTGATCTGAGTCCAACAGTATGATTTACTAAAGGAGGGGACACTATGCAACGCGGAAAAGGTATGAAGTTCGTAGGCGATTCACGTGTAAAAGCGAATAATCGTATGCCGAACAAACCAAAAGATTATTCCGAGTATCCAGGTAAAACAGAAGCTTTCTGGCCAGACTTTTTATTAAAAGAATGGATGGTTGGTGCGGTTTTCTTAATTGGATATTTACTATTAACTGTCGCTCACCCTTCACCACTTGAAGGCCCGGCAGACCCAACAAATGCATCATATATTCCGTTACCGGACTGGTACTTCTTATCAATGTACCAATTATTAAAATACTCTTTTGCATCAGGTCCATATAACCTTATCGGGGCAGCAATTATTCCAGGTATTGCATTTGGAGCTTTAGCATTAGTACCATTTTTAGATACAACGCCAGAGCGTCGTCCATCTAAACGTCCATTACCAACAGCATTCATGTTATTAGCAATCGCTGCAATTATATATACAACTTGGGAATCTGTTGCAGCAACGAACTGGGAAGCTGTTGAAGCGCAAGGTGTTATTACAGACAAACATTTAGGTTTATTACCGGATGTTGAAGTTGATGAAACTTCTGAAGGTTATGAAATATTCCAAGCACAAGCTTCTTGTATCGGATGTCACGGGGGCGATTTAGCTGGTGTGTCTGGTCCAATGTTATTAGGTAATGAATTAACAGCTGAAGAAGTATCTGAAGTCATCACAAATGGTCGTGGTGGTATGCCAGCAGGAACATTTACAGGTACTGAAGAAGAACTTCAAGTATTAGCTGAATTCATTGCAGGTTTAAAAGAAAAATAAGCATTACGCGAGGGCCAGAGTTTTGGCTCTCTTTTTTTGATTGCTCAGTATATAATTAATGACGAAGTGCATGATAAAAAGTTGCGCAATGTACATAATAAATTCATACATGAATCGATGATGGCATTTTCCACTAATGCACATTAAAATGAAACCTTTTGAAATCTTTTTCGTATAAAGTAAGGGAGACAATAAATGAGAGCTTATATGACGCAATGGTGGTACTTAATCAATCACCGAGCTTTTTTACTATTACTTTTAGTCATTAATATTTTCGGGACAGTTTATGGATATTATTGGTATGGTAGTCAACTTGCTAATACCGAACCTATTTTTTATATTTTTGTACCCGATTCTCCAACCGCCAGCCTCTTTTTTTGTCTAGTAATTGTTGGTTGGTTACTTGGCAAGCACTTTAAATTAATGGAAGTTTTAGCTTTAATCACATTAATTAAGTATGGGCTTTGGGCAGTCGTGATGAATTTACTTACACTAGCTGAAACAGGCGAATTAGATAGGATGGGATGGATGCTCGTTGCATCACATTTTATGATGGCAGTGCAAGCAGTTCTTTATTTACCGAAATACCGATTTGAATTGTGGCATGTGATGGTGGCCGCTGTTTGGACGCTTCACAATGATATCATTGACTACTTATTTGGTCAGATGCCCATTTATCGCGTCATCCATCAATATCCGAGTGAAATTGGTTATTTTACATTTTGGCTATCTATTGCATGTATAATGCTCGCTTTTTTCGAAAGTCGCAAGCGTGAATATTTGCAACGACTATAAAAACTATTTAAAATTGATAGTGAAATGTAAGAAATAGAAGGGAAGTTCAAAAAATGGGAATGTATATTGTTTACTTTGCGATTATTATGTTGCTACCTTTATACGCTCAAATGAAAGTTAAGAGTACGTATAAAAAGTTCGCTAAAGTACCAGCAGAAAAAGGAATGACTGGAGCACAGGTAGCACGTCATATTTTAGATCAACACGGTTTATCAGATGTTCGTGTCGTACCTACACAAGGGATTTTAGCGGATCATTACAATCCGGCTACGAAGACGGTCGCACTATCTGAAGATAATTACTATAACTCTTCTATCGCAGGTATAGCTGTTGCTGCACACGAAGTCGGTCACGCGCTTCAACATGCGGAAGCTTACTCGTTTTTAACATTGCGTGCAAAATTAGTACCTGTAGCAAATATTTCTTCTAACCTGTCTTGGGTTTTTGTTATGATTGGTATTTTTTCTTCTATGTCAGGAATGCTTTTATTAGGTATTGCTTTATTAGCAGCTGGCGTAGTATTCCAAATCGTTACATTGCCTGTCGAATTTGATGCGTCAAAGCGTGCAATGAATGAAGTTGTTTCTTTAGGGATTATCGGAAATAACGAAGAACGTGCAGCACGTAAAGTATTAAATGCGGCAGCAATGACGTATGTAGCTGCGGCTGCAGTAGCTGTTCTTGAGTTAGTGCGTTTAATTTTAATCTACACAGGCATGAATAACTCGGATGATTAACTTGCTTCAGCATGGGGTCGAAACCTAGCTGAAATAGGGGAACTTAGGCTAAAAAAGCCGCATCGTGTGGCAACGCCTGAGTGACCAACATCTTGTTGGCCCAAAGCCCCCGGGGGATGTCACAGATTTTCAGTGGAATTTTTCGAGCAAGCCCGAAAAATTCTGGAATCAAATACGCAGAGACGTATTTGATTAAAAAGGGTGTTAGGCAATTAATAAAAGCCTAACACCTTTTTTCTATTGAATCGGTTGTTTATTACCATCTAGCGTAAAGCCTTCACCTGCAACATCTCGTACTTCTATGATGGAAACAAAGGCATGTGGATCAATGGTGTGAATAATGGTTTTTAATCGGACTAGCTCATTTCGGGAAACGACACAATAAATGACTTCACGATGTTCTTTTGTAAAATGACCGTGCCCATCAAAAATCGTGACACCACGCTCCATTTTATCAGAAATTGAGTTTGCGATGTCATTTGATTTCGTGGAAATAATAAAGGCGCCCTTGGCTGAATATGCCCCGTCCTGTACGAAATCTATTACTCTACCACCAATATAGACCGCCACTAATGTGTACATCATGGAACGTGCATCTAAAAAAGTCATCCATGATAATAAAATGACAATGAAGTCAAAGCCAAACATTGTTTTCCCCATACTCCACCCAAAATATTTATTCGCAAGGCGAGCGAGAATATCAACGCCGCCTGTAGTACCTCCGTAACGAAAGACGATACCTAATCCAATCCCGATAAATACACCAGCAAATAAGGATACGAGCAGTAAGTCATCCTGTAAATTCATGTCAAACTCATATATCTGGAAAATTTTAAGGAAAACCGATACGGCAAGTGTACCAATTAGTGTATAAATAAATGATTTCCGCCCAAGTAGACGCCAGCCTAAAATAAACATCGGTATATTTAAAAGTAAATTCATTAATGCTGGGTCCCAATTTAGTGTAAAATATAAAATAAGTGTGATCCCGCTAAATCCACCTTCACCGAGTTGATTTTGCATATTAAAATGAACAAAGCCAAAACTGAAAAGAGCTGCACCAAATAGAATACCGATTATATTTTTAATTTTTATCCCTTGCATTGAATACCTCCCTAAAAGCAGGCGAAATGTAAGAAAACCTGCGTTTTATTACGAAAAATGCTTCACGCCTTATTATGTTTCATTTTTCGTGTTTTGACAACAAGTAATGAAATCGATACGATGAAAATTAGTATTATTATCCTCATTCGTGTTGGCCGAAAGCCTCTGGACGCAATCACTCCAAGGCTTAATTAAAATTAATAGTGAAAAATTTTATACATAGCTGAAAAGGAGTTTTTTTCATGAAAATCAAAGTAGCAATTGCTGGTGCAAGAGGAAAAATGGGAATAGAAGCCGTTCATACAATAATGAAGCGAGACGGCATGGAGTTAGTTGCTGTATTAGATTATAAAAATGGCGCGGCAACACTAGCGGGATTAGACTTATTCCCGAATCATTATACGGTTCCCATTTATACTAATTTTGAGCAGTTAGTTGCAGAAACAAATCCGGATGTATTTTTGGATTTAACGAGTCCCGAATCCGTATATGAGCATACGAAACAAGCGTTAAAATTTAATGTTCGTCCCGTTGTTGGTACGACAGGTTTTACAGAGGAACAACTTGCGGAATTAACGGCATTAGCAAATGAAAAGAAATTGGGCTGTATTATTGCACCAAATTTCGCAATTGGAGCCATTTTAATGATGAAATTTGCAAAAGAGGCTGCGAAATATTTCCCAGATGTTGAGATTATTGAAATGCATCATGACAAAAAGCTCGATGCGCCATCCGGGACAGGCATTAAAACGGCACAAATGATCAGTGAAGTTCGTGTAGAAAAACAGCAAGGCCACCCGAATGAAAAAGAAACACATACAGGTGCAAGAGGAGCCAATTATGATGGAATGCATATCCATTCTGTACGTTTACCAGGTTTAGTTGCCCATCAGCAAGTATTGTTTGGTGGAAATGGTGAATTACTAACAATTCGACATGATTCATTAAATCGTGAAAGTTTCATGGGTGGAATTGCACTTTGTGTAGAAGAAGTTATGCAAAGAGATACATTAATTTACGGTTTAGAAAATATTATTTAAGGAATGGAATGAATCCTATGAAAATAGCATTAATTGCACATGACCGAAAAAAAGATAATTTAATTCAATTTGCGATCGCTTATCGTGACATTTTAGCACAACATGAGTTATATGCAACGGGTACGACAGGTACAATGATTAATACGGAAACTGAATTGCCAATCACGCTATTTCGCTCGGGGCCTCTAGGTGGGGATCAACAAATAGGGGCAATGATTGCAAATAATGATATGGACATGGTTTTTTTCTTCCGTGACCCTTTAACTGCACAGCCACACGAACCAGATGTGATGGCGCTTGTTCGATTATGTGACCTTTACCACATTCCATTAGCAACCAATATGGGAACAGCAGAAATTATACTGAAAGGTTTACAAGAAGGATTTGTTGATTGGAGAAAACTGCAAGAGCGCAGACAATAAGCACAACAATTCAACTTGCTTCAGCAGAATTCCCCCCCTTCTATAAGTGGGGGATGAATGCCAAGTATGACCTTAATTCAGTGTGGGTTCAAACCCCAGCTGAATCAAGTCATGCCCCCGGCGGATGTCACAGATTTTCAGTGGAATTTTTCGAGCATGCTCGAAAAAAATCTGGACGCAATTACGCCGAGGCGTAATTGATTGGTCTTTAGAAAGGAAGAAGAGGCGAATGAAAAAATTAAAAATTGGTATTACATGCTATCCCACGGTTGGTGGTTCAGGAGTCATTGCTACCGAACTGGGCAAAATGTTAGCTGAACGAGGTCATGAAATTCATTTCATTACATCGAGCGTACCATTTCGATTGAATAAAATTTATCCAAACGTCTTTTTTCATGAAGTGGAAGTAAATAATTACTCGGTTTTTCAATATCCTCCATATGATATCGCCCTAGCTAGTAAAATGGCTAATGTCATTAAGGATGAGCAACTTGATATTTTACATGTACATTACGCCATTCCGCATGCAGTTTGCGCGGTTTTGGCACGAGATATGAGCGGCGAAAATATTGGCATTGTGACAACACTTCACGGAACGGATATTTCTGTTTTAGGTGAGGATTCAACACTTGCCCCAGCGATAAAATACGGAATTGATAAATCAGATGCGGTAACAGCAGTTTCGAATTCATTAAAACAACAAACATATGAATTAATTGATACAAATGTGCCGATTGAAGCAATTTATAATTTTGTGGATGGCAATGTGTTTCGTCCAGTGGATGCAGGCAATTTAAAAGAACAATTTGGCATCCGCAAAGAGGAACGTGTCCTTATTCATATATCGAACTTTAGGAAATTAAAAAATTTACCCGATGTTGTGGAATCATTTTTAAAAATTCGTGAGGCAATGCCTGCTAAATTATTATTAGTTGGAGATGGACCTGAAAAACAACGCGTATTGGAAATTGTTAAGGAATCCCCATATGAGTGTGATATTTTATTTTTAGGAAAGCAAGAAAATATTACAGAATTATTTGCTATTAGTGATTTGAAATTACTACTGTCAGAAAAGGAATCATTTGGATTAGTTTTACTGGAGGCAATGGCTTGTGGTGTTCCGGGCATTGGAACGGCAATAGGAGGAATTCCAGAAGTGATTGAACATGGGGTGAATGGCTATTTAGTGGAGCTTGGTGACACAGACGCCGTAGCAAGCTATGCCATTGAATTATTAAAGGACGAACAAAAATTAGCCTCATTCCGTCAATCTGCACTCGATGCAGTCCAAAATAAATTTAATCAAGATTCAATTATTGAACAGTATGAACAAATTTATGAACGATTGGCGGCAGTAAAATGAAGTTTCCAAAACAATGGCAATCCGCAGTTGACGTCATTGCGAAAATAGAAAATGCGGGTTATGAAGCATTTATCGTTGGTGGCGCAGTTCGAGATTATTATTTACAAAAGGACAGCGCGGATGTAGATGTAGCTACTAGCGCTTTACCACATGAGGTGCAAGCCATTTTTTCACAAACGGTAGATGTCGGAATTGATCATGGAACGGTTTTAGTGCTGGATTGTGGAGAACCGATTGAAGTTACAACGTACCGCACAGAATCTACATATAGTGATCATCGTAGACCGGATGAAGTGAATTTCGTAAGGGATTTGCCAGAAGATTTAAAGCGTAGGGACTTTACAATGAATGCGATGGCGCTTCACAATTCAGGACAATTCGTCGATTTATTTAATGGTCGCCAAGATATTGATGCCAAGGTCATCCGAGCAGTAGGGGATGCTGCGGAGCGTTTTCAGGAAGATGCATTGCGTATGCTAAGGGCCATTCGGTTTAGTGCACAAATGGATTTTTCCATTGAAGAAAACACATTAAAAGCGATACAAGAACATGTGAAGTCGATCAAATTCATTGCGATGGAACGGATTCAGGTAGAAATTTCAAAAATTTGGACATCACCAAATCCAGTGCGAGCCATTCATTACATCCAATGGGCAAAGTTAGATGACTATTTACCAGGTGAATTTGACGCAATCGAATGGGAACAGGTTCAAACTGCAAACCGACAAGTAGGCTGGGCTTATTTTTGTTTAGTAAACGCGCATGATGTGTCTTTATTATCTGTATATCGTTGCTCGAATAAAGATAAACAATTTGTTAAACAGGTGCTTCATGCGTATGAAAAGCTACAAAATGAGGGCTGGCAACGTATAGATTACTTACAATT
The DNA here is from genome assembly GCF_002736105.1 of Solibacillus sp. R5-41. Classification (NCBI taxonomy): domain Bacteria; kingdom Bacillati; phylum Bacillota; class Bacilli; order Caryophanales; family Caryophanaceae; genus Solibacillus; species Solibacillus sp. R5-41. The sequence goes on from NZ_CP024123.1 coordinate 1,291,290, forward strand.
TGAATTGGATATTTTGCAAACGGCACATCTGTTTGCGACGTGGCAATATATCACGCCGACGATTCCCTTTGAACAAATTGAAAAAATGAAGCACGCATTGCCAATCCAACATAAAAATGAACTAGAAATAAGTGGAAATGACCTGTTGCAATGGACGCCCAAAAAAGCGGGACCATGGTTGCAAGTCGCACTACAAGCTGCTTTGCTAGCGGTTGTCAATGGGCAAATATCAAATGATAAAGAACAGTTAAAGGAATGGTTTCATGCATTTAACAATGAAGGATGAAATATTACAACGTTTTTTAAAGGCAAATGGTGAGCCAATATCAGGGCAGCAGCTCGCGGATGATTTTCAAGTTTCGCGTACTGCAATTTGGAAACATATGCAAACGCTCCAACAGGAAGGTTACGAATTTGAAACGATTAAAAAACGGGGATATCAATTATTGAATATTCCCGATAAGGTTGATGTAGGTCAATTAAAGCAATTATTACAAACAGAGCGTTACGGTCAAACGATTCATTACTTCGACACGGTGGATTCGACTCAGCTCGTTGCCCATGAGCTAGTGCGTGCAGGGGCAAAAGACGGCACTATCGTTATTGCAGAACATCAAACGGCAGGTCGTGGTCGTATGTTGCGTGAGTGGGAGACGACGAAAGGGAAAGGAATTTGGATGACGATTATTATTCGTCCAACGATTCCACCACATCAAGCACCGCAATTTACACTCGTAGCAGCTGTTGCTATTGTGAATGCGATGAAAGCGATGTTCAAAAATTTTACGCCTGAAATTAAATGGCCAAATGATATTTTGATTAATGGGAAAAAATCGACAGGAATTTTAACGGAAATGATTGCAGAAGCAGATCGTGTGCAAGCATTATTAATTGGCATTGGCATTAATGTCAATCAGCAAATGTCGGATTTTCCTGAGGAGCTTCAGTCTATTGCGACGTCTGTTTCAATCGGTGAAGGCGAACAAATTGACCGTGTTCAACTCGTAGCGAATGTGTTAGGGTTTTTGGAGAATTATAGCGACCATTATATGAAACATGGTTTTCAATTCATTAAAGAGTTGTGGGAACAGTCATCTGGAACACTCGGTAAACAAGTAAAGGCAACCAGTTTACGCGAAGTAGTTGAAGGTGAGGCAATCCGAATAACGGAAAATGGCGTCCTTGAAATTCGTCAAGCAAACGGTGAAATAAAAGGCGTTTATTCAGCTGACATTGAAATTTTAGGTGAATAATCCATTATCCCTCGGCATAATTGTGTGACAAATTTTGAAAGAATTTTAGTGCTGTACGTTTTCTTCCAAACTTGTTATAGTGAATTTAGGACAATATCTAATTTGTGGAGGCGTAATTGATAAAATTCACTAGAATTGTACCTATTTAGCAAGACAAGTAATAGTTAATAAAATATCTGCCTTGATCTGTATGGACAGGGACGGAAGAAAACACGCGTTTAAAATATTTTTTCACGTAAGACGCTACCCTTCTGTCTAATTTTAGATAGAAGGGTATTTTTGTTTTCTTCCTTATAAAAAGGAGGAGTAACATGAAGTCAACAACACAATTTATCAAAATGAAAGAACAGGGCAAAAAAATTGTCATGATTACAGCATATGACTTTCCTGCGGCGAAATTTGCAGAAGCAGCGGATGTCGATATGATTTTAGTAGGAGATTCTTTAGGGATGGTCGTACTAGGCTATGATTCCACAATGCCTGTCACAGTGGACGATATGATTCACCATAGTAAAGCCGTTCGTCGTGGCGCGCAAAATACATTTATTGTCGTTGATATGCCGTTTGGTACGTATCATGGCGATCCCAATGATGCGTTAAAAACGGCTGTTCGCATCATGCAGGAGACGAATGCGAATGCCGTAAAAGTTGAGGGTGCTGGGGAAGTCCTAAAAGTGATCGAAAGGCTGACGCAAGCAGGAATTCCTGTCGTGGCACATTTAGGTTTACTTCCACAATCAGCAGGCGTACTAGGTGGCTATAAAGTGCAAGGGAAAACTGCGGAGCAAGCAGAAAAGTTACTGCAAGATGCTCGTGCAGTTGAGCAGGCAGGTGCTTGTGCGGTTGTATTAGAATGCATTCCTCACCAACTAACAGAAGCTGTATCAAACATTTTAACGATTCCTACAATTGGGATTGGTGCAGGAAAAGAAGCAGACGGACAGGTGCTTGTATACCATGATTTATTGCAATATGGAAAGCACCATATTCCAAAATTTGTTGGAGCATTTGCCCAAGTTGGGGACGAGATTGAGCGCGGTATAATGGATTATACAAATGCGGTAAGGGAAGCGATTTTCCCTACTTTAGCACATAGCTTCACGATGAATGAAGAAGAATTAACACAGTTGTATGGAGGCGTAATTAAATGAATGTGATCCATACAATTGATGCATTAAGAAGAATTATTTTTGAAAACAAGCAAAAAGGTAAGCGTATTGGACTTGTGCCTACAATGGGTTTTTTACACGAAGGGCATTTAACACTTGCCACACAGGCACGTGCAGAAAATGATGTCGTTATTATGAGTATTTTTGTCAATCCAACACAGTTTGGTCCGAATGAAGACTTTGAATCATACCCGCGCAATTTAGAGCGAGATACAATGTTGGCAGCATCCGTAGGGGTAGATTTTATTTTTGCTCCTACTGTTGAGGAAATGTATCCACATGATGGCGGTATCTTCATTCGCGCAGGTCATCAAGCGACATTACTTTGTGGTGCAAGCCGTCCGGGTCATTTTGATGGTGTGCTACAAGTCGTTGCAAAATTATTTAATCTCATTCAGCCAAACTATGCGTATTTTGGTCAAAAGGATGCACAACAAGTGGCGATTATTCAAACGATGGTACGCGATTACAATATTCCAGTAGAACTTCGAATTGTACCGGTTGTACGTGAAAATGACGGACTTGCAAAATCGAGCCGCAATGTGTATTTAACCGCAACTGAGCGATCTCAGGCACCAGCCATTCAGCAAGCTTTGCAATTAGCGAAACGCGAATTTATTGAGTCGGGAAATGTTGATAAGAGCATCCAACTAGCAGTAAAAATCATTGAAGCGAATATGGATGGGAGCATCGATTATTTAACGATCTTGTCATATCCAGATTTAACGGAAGTGACATCTGAAACCGAGCAGGTACTACTTGCAGTGGCTGTATATATTGGCAAAACACGTTTAATTGATAATTTAATCTTTTCATTAAAAGGGGAACCAGCTCATGTTTAGAATGATGATGAATAGTAAAATTCACCGTGCTCAAGTTACACAGGCAGATTTAAATTATGTAGGCTCTATTACAATTGATCAAGACATCTTGGATGCGGTTGGGATGCTTCCAAACGAGAAAGTGCATATTGTAAACAATAATAATGGCGCACGATTTGAAACGTATATTATTGCAGGTGCGCGCGGTTCAGGTGTAATTTGCGTGAATGGAGCCGCAGCACGACTTGTTCAAAAAGGTGATATTGTCATTATTATTTCGTATGTGTATGTGGATAATAAAGAAGTAGCTGAACACCATCCAACTGTGGCGATTATGGGTGACAATAATGTGATTGAGCAAATGATTGATTACGAGCCGGAAGCAACAGTGATGTAATTATAATAAATAGATCAAATCCACCATTTAGACAATTAAATGGTGGATTTTTGATGTTTAGAGCAAACCTATTTATGAAAGATACCCCTTTTGATAGGCCATTTTCACAAGATGTGTTCGATTAGTCGCATCTAGTTTTGCTAAAAGCTTTTGAACATAATCGCGGACCGTAAACTCACTTAAGAATAAAATTTCAGCAATTTCTTTATTGCTTTTGCCATCTGAAATTATATATAAAATTGTCTGTTCTTTATCATTTAATCCTTTATCCTGATTGGATTGCTGGCTTGCAGGTTTCCGATTTAACATTAAAGCTAATCGTTCTCCGACAACTCTCAGCGTATCAAGCTGTTGTTTATTATAGGGAAATTCAATGCCTATTTGATCGAGCTCAAGCCATCCAAATAATTGGTCGGAATGTCGAACTGGGATAAAAATCATTGATGAAAGCTTAAAATCTTGTATCATCCATTCATCGATATATTTTTGAGGATGTTTTAAATAAATCGGATTGGAACTATTAAAAAAAGGTAAAGTAGAAGACCGTCTTCCCTTAATACTTTGAACAGTTTTTAAATTTTCACCAAATAATCCTCGGAATTCATTTGACCACGGAATATATTCATAAAAAACACAGCGCTTAAAATGAAATAGATTTTTGATTTGTTCAATAAGCCAGGGCAATTCATCCGGTCCTGAACTATGAATTAATAATTCACTAAATGATTGAAGTGCCTGAACATCTTGAGGAGGCTCTTCAGATGGCTTCTTTCGATTGCAATAGTATTGCGATAAAAATAAATGCATCCTATTGGATACAAATAAAAAAATTTGCTCTGTTTTTGGATGTTTTTGATGAAATAGCAAACGAATGGTTGCTTGTTCAAAAATCATTCGAAAATCATTCATCAATTCATCGGACAGATCATGGAATTGCATTTGTAAAAATAAGTCCATTTGAACCTGAAGTGCTTCATCGGATTGAACATCATGCTGCTTAATAATGAAAAGTAAAAACTCGTCGACAAATTGTGTCAACGTCAATTTTTGTTCAGTTGAAAAATCGTTGTTGAGTTGAATATAAGAATTTGCATTTTGTACTAAGGGTGCATAATTAATACGACAAAAAAGAATAAATTGTATGATAGAAATCATGAAATCACCTACGATTGTATGTTGAATAAATAGAAATATACCTGTCTATATAGGTTATGTGTATGTGAAAATTATTATAAACTATGGAGGACATAAGGGAAAGGAAGAGGTATTTTATGACTATAAAAAATGTAACAATTGCAGGTAGTGGTGTATTAGGAAGTCAAATCGCATTCCAAACAGCATTCCACGGGTTTAATGTAACGGTTTATGATATTAATGAAAGCGCTTTAACAGGTGCAAAAGAACGCCTTGAAAAATTAGTAACAGTATATGGTACGTATTTTAATGATGCAGATCGTGCACAAAAGGCGTTTAATTCACTTTCATATAGTTCAGATTTAGCAGAAGCAGTGAAGGATTCGGATTTAGTTATTGAAGCAATTCCAGAAGTTGTAGAAATTAAGAAAAATTTCTACACAACACTAGCTAATGTAGCACCAGAAAAAACAATTTTTGCTTCAAACTCATCAACAATGTTACCAAGTCAATTTGCTGAGTTTACGGGCCGCGAAGAGAAATTTTTAGCACTCCATTTTGCCAATGAAATTTGGAGCAAAAATACGGCTGAAGTGATGGGACATCCAGGTACTGATGCAAAATATACGGACATTGTTGAAAACTTTGCACGTGAAATTGGGATGATTCCATTCCGCCTTCATAAAGAACAACCAGGCTATATTCTAAATTCATTATTAGTACCATTTTTAGATGCTGCCATGGGCTTATGGGCAAATGATGTGGCGGATCCTCATACAATTGATAAAAACTGGATGACTTCGACAGGTGCGCCAACAGGACCATTCGGTATTTTAGACATTGTAGGTATGAAAACACCATACCATCTTCAATTAGCAAAAGCGCAAAAGGGTGTACCAGGTGCTAAAGAAGTTGCCGAGAAAATAAAATCTCAATACATTGACCAAGGAAAAATGGGAGCAGCAACGGGAGAAGGCTTCTACAAATATCCTAGCCCAGCCGATTTAGAAAAAGATTGGTTGAAATAAATTTTACCTATATAAGGCGCTATTTTGATGAAAATCAAGGTAGCGCTTTTTCAATTGGAGTTGTGTCTTTTAAATTACAAATATTACATTTAGAAATAAACGGCAAAATTTTGTAATTTGCAAAAAATATTCCTGTAATGTTTCTGAAATATTAGATGAGTAAAATATGAAGAGTTAGTAAATGTAAAAAGTACAAATGAGATGGGGGAAATGACTTAAATGTTTCTAAAGAAAATTATTTTAAGCCTAGCCTTAATTTTAGTTAGTACGATTTTAATAGGTCAAACAACAAGTGCAGCTACTGAGACAACCGAAGAAAAACTTGAAGATTATGAAGTAGTCAAAACATTGAATGTAGAAGCAAGCGCGTTTACGGCAAACTGTAAAGGTTGTGCAGGAAAAACGGCATATGGCATTGATTTAAAGGAAAACCCAGACATTAAATTAATCGCAGTCGATCCAAAAGTCATTCCACTTGGCACGAAAGTATGGGTGGAAGGCTATGGCATTGCTATAGCAGGCGATACAGGCGGTTCAATTAAAGGCAAAAAAATTGATATTTATGTGAAAACGAAAACTGCCGCCTACAATTGGGGTAGGAAAACTGTAGAAATTAAAATTTTAAAATAAATCGATAAAACACAATGGAAGATGAACTCTTCTGTTGTGTTTTTGTTTACGGTGGACATAAAGTCGAAAGTGACGGATAGAAACTGAAAACTGTTGGATAGAACGAGCATTCAGCCAAACTTTCCGATAAAATTAGTGTAGAAACCCAGTAAAAAGAACGTCTATTTTGGTAAAATCCATAGTAATTAAAATATAAGAAAATCGAGGTAAGTAAAATGAAGCAAACTATATTATGTATCGGGGAATTATTAGTCGATTTTTTTTGCCAGCAAGTCGAGACGGATTTGAAGCAGGGGAAAACGTTTGAAAAGCATGCAGGAGGTGCCCCTGCAAATGTTTGTGCAACCATTGTTAAGTTAGGTGGGCAAGCAGAATTTTGTGGCAAGGTGGGAGCAGATCAGTTCGGTCATTTTTTAGAAACAGTGTTAACGGAAGCAGGTGTCGGTGTGTCGCATTTAGTAAAAGACACTCAAACCCCGACAACGTTAGCTTTTGTTTCGCGAAAAAAAGATGGAGAACGAGATTTTCAATTTTTTCGCGGTGCCGATGAACAATTGCAGCGACACGAGGTCACATTAGAAAACTGGAACGATTACTCCATTTGCCATTTTGGTTCAGCCACCGCCTTGCTATCGCCACCATTTTGTAATGTTTATCGAGAAATTTTTGAAGAGGCCGTTCAACAGCAACGCTTCGTCTCATTTGATCCGAATTACCGAGCAGATTTATGGATTAATAGACAAGATGAATTTGTTGAGAAATGCAAGCCTTATATTGAAAAGGCGGATTTCATCAAGGTGAGTGAGGAAGAATTGGTTATTTTAACGAATGAAAAAAATTCGAAAATAGCGATTGAAAAATTGCATGAAATGGGGGCAAAATTAATTGCAGTGACGTTAGGGAATAAAGGCAGCATATTGTTTAATGGCAAGCAATTGAAGCAGATTCCATCAGTTCCTGTGAATTCAGTTGATTCTACTGGAGCGGGTGATGCATTTGTTGGGGCCATTCTCTTTCAATTAAGTTCGCGTCTAAACCCGAAGCAAGTTGAATTAGAAACATTATGCGAGATGGTGCACTTTGCTAATTGTGTAGGGGCGATTGTTTGTGAAAAAGTAGGTGCGATTGCGGCAATACCAACCTATGATGAAATTGTAATGAGGAGAAAAATAAAGTTGATTTAGTGATAGAGATCTCACTTATAGATAGCAGCATTTTTGGTTGGGAACTCTTCAAGTAAATACAAAACCCCATGTAACTACTCAAATAGAGTAATCTCATAGGGTTTTGCTCTTAAGAAGTGTATCCGAACTTAATAATTCGGACATATGAAGAATAGAGGGAATAATGCTTGTTGAAATGGAAACCTCAACTTAGTACGATATTCATGCTATTAAATATTACATAATTTTGGATGGTGATTATTTGAAATCGATGGTAAAGATGGTCATGACAATGGGATGTCAACTTCAATAATTTATCAGTAATGGTGTTTTAGTTGCTTTTTGATATTGTACTTTTCGAGAACGATGATACATGTGCTGCCGATTTATTCGATGTTGATGCCTGCACTTGCAGTACCAGTAACTGTTTGAGCTAATGAAATTCCTGTTCCAGAAACTGAATATACCATTAGTAAACGCTCACCCTGTGCAACTGGGATAGGTGCGACATTCGCTGATGCGAAAGAAGTTTGACCTACTACGAGAAGGCCAGTGAAGGCTGGCACTAAATCAACAGCTGCATTTGTAGCAGTGAAGAGCGTGCTTCCTGCAGGTGCTTTATAAATTTGAGCACGGACTGTAGCTGCACCAGTAATTGTAACGGCTGTTAACGCAGTAAAGGAAGCGGATATTGCTGTAATATTACCCGCACGTGGAACCGTGAAAGCCTCGGTTAAAATTGCAGATAAGTCTATCGTATTTCCTAAAACAACTAGACCAGGAACCGCGGTGCCAAATCCAATAAAACTAGGTATCCCAACTAGACCATTTAAAACCGTTGCCAATGCAACAGAAGTTATACCAGAGGAGAACGGAATGATGGAACCTGTACTTGTAGGGTTTTCTTTTGGTGGACCGATACAATTATGATCAAGAGCCAAAAATGGCCCAAGTTGACTACATGCTCCGTGCCCTCCACAACCACAAGCACATCCTCCATGTTTCATATGATTATTTGAATTCATTTTAACACCTCCTTTCTTCATTATCATATTTTCAAAAATGAAAGAGAAAGGGGCTATTAACTATTCGAATGTAATAGTTTTTAAATCTCTAATTGAGGAGTCCATTTTTCATTTCGAAAGTATACCTTTTCGGACAATATGGGGAGCAATAGCTTAATGGCGTATCGGGCAAAAAAATAGCCACCAAGATTGATAATCAAGGTGGTTGAGAAAGAATAGATAGAATTTTGACTATTTCGTTTACAACTTACAATACCCTACCTAATTTCTTCTTCTAAATAAATTGAAAAATGAACTGAATCCCTCTTTTTTAGGCTCCTCAGGCACCGCTTCATTTAAAGGCTCCTTTTGAGCGCTCATCTCTTCAATTGGAGACTCCAACGAAACTTCATCAATTTCCTCTGCAATCGTATCAATACTTTCATTGTCATTAACAATTGGAACAGCGGATTGATTAATTTCATCTGCAATCGTATCAATACTTTCAATGTCATCAACAATTGGAACAGTGGATTGATTAATTTCATCTGCAGTCGTATCAAAATTTTCAATGTCATCGACAATTGGAACAGTTGATTGATCAATTTCATCTGCGGTCGTATCAAAATTTTCGATGTCATCAACAATTGGAACAGAGGGTTGATTAATTTTATCTACAGTAGTATCAATATTTTCGATTTCATCTACAATTGGAACTGCTGGCGATTCTTTACTTTCCACTTCATCAATTATTTGAACAGCAGATTCAACAATCTCATCAGCTTTCGTATCAAAATTTTCAACTTTATCAGTTATTGGAACAGTAGCATTTTCGATTGCATCTGCGAAGTTATTAGGTTGATTTTCAACAGACTCAGTTGTATAGAATGGTATTTTCTGTACAGCGGACTCATTTTTAAAATGAAACGAGGAAGTATTTGTAATGTTTTTATATAAACCATTGTACATGTGGCTAGGGTGCGTATTAATGGATTGAAAATATTGATGATTAAAATGTCGTGCTACTGGTTCATCTGTAGTATTGGTATTACTTGCAACAGGATTTTCGGGGGTGTCATCTTCTTTTTTGTTTAGAGCGAGCCCTGCTAATTTTTGCAGTTGCATATAAGATGGTGGCCGATTTGTAAGTAAAAATGGTTCTTTCACTTGCGGTACTTCATCGGGTATTTTCAAAGATTGCTCGGCAGCTTGTAAAGCAGGCTCCTCTTTGCCAGGGGATGTTTTTATGTCAGTAGGATCATTGGTCTCAACCTTCATTTCCTTTATTAATAACAATGAAAACTCCTGATTCATCTCTTCTACGGTTTGATTAAGTAAGTCAATTTGATTCGCAATTTGTTTTACTTTATCCTCATACCCTTCAATCTGCATGTTTTGCTTTTCATCTATTGTTTTTGTAAGTCCTTCAAGATGGGCGATTTGTATTTTGAAACCATCAAATTCCTCCTTCTTATTAAGAAAGTCTTCAATTGAAGTTCCCTTTTTTAATGTGGTTAACGTTTCCTTGTATACGGCAATTTTTTGTTTCAGTCTTTCAATGTCTTGTATGGCGTACAACTTCGTATCATCCATTGCATTCCACTCCTTCCAGTCCATTAATATTTTATTGGAAATGTGTTCTTTATGTTACAAATGTCCCGATGTATCGCCCAATTTTCTTTCCACGATTATTAGGAAATGCTTCATTAAGTAATTGGCTAAATACAATGCAAAGTTATTTAATAGCCCATGCACCAATAACTTCAACAGCATATGCTACAAACGAAAGACAAAAAAATATATGGAGGTGCCAAAAAAGATGCAAGAGCTTAAGCCATCACATGATCGACGCGAATACATTTGTATCAACGTTGATAAGGTATATGACTGGATTGTTAAGGAATTGACGTTTGATATTTCTCCAACGGGCCCAATTCGTTTCCCAGGTATCACGCCATCGGTAAACTTTACTGGAGCAGTTGTAACATGTAAGGTGACACCAGCAGCACATAAACCGATTGTTATTATGAGTCGTGAGGATCGTACATTTACAATCGGAGGTTCACGAGTATGTTTACAACATCTTAATGTTCAAAAGAACTTTAATGTGACAATCATCGTTACCTTACCTAATGGAGCAGTGTTTACGAGTGAAAAAATCCCTGTTACGCGCTGTGAACAAGTTACATTGTGTGCGCCTAATGGAACAGATGTAGAAATTACGTATACAGATTTGGATTGTTTCGTATGTACTACGGGTACGCTTACACCAGGTGTTGATCAGATTACGTTTTCTGCTTTATCCATTACAGTAGCAGTTTGCCAAAGTATCCAATCTACATTCCCAGTAACTGTCGAATTCTTAGCAAATTACTGTGAACCACGAGCAGATTTACCGACGTCATGCTCACCAGCGGGTCGACCAAAGCAATGTCACGGACTTTTCCCAAGTCCCCCTTGTTAATTGTGCTAACTCAGCACAAAAAAACATACGATAAAGAGAGGGTTCAACCTCTCTTTATTTTTTTCGTTCAATGCGACAATGGGTATCCGTTACATAAAATTTGGACTCTGTAACTGTGAATTAAAAAAGGGGGGCGTTAACTGTGATTACCAACCAGGATCAAGTGGAAGTAAAAATAGAAGAGCTTCAAAACCAAACGACAGCCTATGTATCTGAAATTCGGCAATTGATAGCGGGACTTTCGATTGCTCCGAATGCCGATGTCATTAGCTACTTTACGGCATCATTAAATATTTCCCATGACACAGAACAAGAAAGCTTATGTTTGGGGAATTATCATATTCGTAATATTGGCAATGAACCGTTAACAAATGTTTACTTTTGCATTAAATTACCTGAGAATTCGCCATTTACCTTCTCTGGGCAATATGTTTATGAACATTTTAGTCAAAATTTAAAACTTTCTGCGAGCTGGGAGCGAATAAATGATAGAGCGAATAAAGAAGAGTTTTGGTTAAGACCATTAAATATTGCGTCCATTGAACCGAATGAAACTATTACCTTTCCAAACTTCCAGCTAAAATGGGAGCCTAGTGGATCGTATGCGGGCACAATTATGGGTGTTACGTATTGTGATCAATTGAAAGAGGGGATTGCTGCGATTAATCCGATCAATCTAAGTGGTAGCGGTTTTATACAGGAGGATGAACATGAGTGAAATAAATAATCAACAAATTGACGGGCTCATGAGGGGGATGATTGGCGACTTTATGAAAGAGCAGATTAAACATGTAAAAAAGTCCAACGATGAAGAAAATAATAGTTTTGTGTTTTTTGAAAAAAGTACGCTCAATGTACTTTTAGAGCATCTGTTAACAGGCGAAAAGCGGAGTTCGAATAATATTGTCAGTGACGAATTTGAAGAAACAGTTTTGGCAAAATTGGATGAAGTAATCGAAAATAACCAAAAGGAATTTGAAGACATTATTAATAAGCTTAAAAAACTTTCATAAGTAGGAGGCACTACGGTGGATAATGAAAGCGTCAATATGAATGATTCTTTCCAAATGCAACAATTGATCATTTTTTTGAAAGCGGAGTTAGCCAAATATAAAAATGAAGTAACAAAACATCAAGAAAGCGATTATTATTCACTTGTAGTACGACTCGATGAAGAAAATAGTCAATTACAAAATCAAAATAAAGAATTCTCTATAGAAATTTTGAAGCTAAATAAAGAAATTGAGAATAAAACGAAAAATCATAATGAAATCATGTATGCTCAGGAAATACAACGATTAAAACAAATTGCGTCCATTGAATCTTTATTGAAAGATAAGGAAGAGTTAAGGACATTAAATAAGCAATTATCGGATGAGTTGAAAACCGCACAAAATGAACTCGAAACGAAGATAGAAAGTACAAACGTCATTCGAGAAAGCGATTTGAAAACGGCGATTGAAAAGCTCGAACAGAAGTTGTTTCATTTCACCGAAGAGACAGGTAAACAGATGGATGTTGTTGTTAAAAACTTCGAAAAGGCTTATAAAGAAAGTAACGAGTCGAATCATATGAAAAAGTATTTAATGAAAGAAAACGAAGAAAAAACGGAAGAAATTGAAAAGCTTCAAAACGAAATAAACAGTTTAAAACAACAAAATGAAAATCCGCTGCGAAATGAATCATCTCTTCAAAGTGGAAAATATGCAAAAAACACGCATTTGCTCGGATATTTAGATACGCAAATGAAAAAAATGTTGGAGCAGTCCATTGATTTCGAGGAGCAATTGGATGTGAAATTACGTATTCTCAATGAGTTGGAACTAAAATTAAATCAGCTTACGGAAGAGATTGAAGGTCATTAAGTCCATTCATGCCGGTATTTTAGTGGGGGATTTGACCGTTTGAATATCGTTGTGCGAGTGGGAAAAATGAATACCTGCCAGCCATGAAATGTCACTGTTCATGGATGACAGGTATTTTTATGCATATTTCATGCATGCACAATAACAATCTACATGAACAAAATGCTTCATTCTATATATCAAGGTTTTAAGAATAATTACAGTAAAAAAGAACCAGAAAATAGATTGGCTCTTTTACTTAGTCGTCTATATTTGATTTTGGATGGATTGTAAAAGGCTGTTCTTCATAGGTTGAAACATTATATTGTCGGATTGTTTGATATTTTTCAACATTCAATTGGTCGTGCGCTACGGATTTTATTTCCGTTAAACCGAGTGCGTCCGTGATAATTTTGAGTAAATGTTCAGGCTCAGGGGATTCTTCAACGGAGGCAAGCACTAATGCATTTCGTAAATAGCCTGCGTTATCAGAAAGTAATTGTTCGTTGAATGATAACCCTTTCGAATCAGCGAATAGCTTCATAAATATTGAAACAGTCCGTGTGTTTCCTTCTCGGTAAGAATGCACACGCCAAATATCCGTCATCAATGTCGAAAAATCTTTCGCAAGCAGCGGATTCGAAACGCTCCAATTGATTGTAGATGCCCAAGTAAAAATGGCTTGTAAGTCTGTTTGGATCTGTTTGAAATGGCTGTAGGTAACAGAAACGCCACCTAAAACTTTTTCGTTCTTATAAATGTTAATTGTACGAAACTCGCCAGCCCATTCATAAATTAACTGAAATAAATGATGATGGATTTTTTGTAGGCTAGAGAAATGATTAAAATTAATTTCCGGTAAAATGGAGTCAATATCTAAAATTCCTGCAATTAAAAGCTGAGCTTCCACCGTAATTAACTGTTGTTCATCTTGAATATTTAATTTGTTTTGTAACACATTAGAGTTTTTATAAACGTAGGGATCCATCGTTATTTGCGTGAACCTTTGGCGTATTTTTCAATAATCGCTTGCTTAAAATGGATGGCGGAGATTTCACCATCTTCATATTGATTCAGTAAATTTTGAGTGAAGGTTGTAGGCTTTCCACCATCAATGGCTGCCATACCAACTGCAAATTGAATGCGTTTTTGACGGTCTACTCGTGGGCTCGAATTCATGGATTTCGTAATTAACACCCCTTCATTTTAGTCCCTTTATTATACCATAAAATGAAAATTCTCGCTTGCTTTTTAAATAGAAGAAACGGCATGAAATCGGCCTAATTTTCCGCTTCGTTCTTGTAAATTTCAACGGGCTTCAATCGAATTTTTAAGTAAAATGAGCCGAGTGCAGAAAGGCATAAACATACTAAGAATGTCCAAAAGTTAAAAAACAAATTATTTGAAAATGGATTTAAATAGCCGATTTTATATTCAAAATGCGGTTGTATTTTTTGTTTGAATTGGATAATCCGGTAAATGGTAGAGCTGATTAATAAGACAAATGATGTAAAGTAGATTGTTTTTAATTTATCAAAATTTATTCGGAGGCTTTCATGTATTTTTTCGAATACAAACATCATTGTAAAAAAGAAATACATAATGATTAAAAATGGAAATGCAATGAATAACAACGCAATGGGCGGATCGAAAGGAGCCGTGAAGAAATTTGTCATTGCAAACGCGGCAATTGTAATAGCACCTGACACAATGACACCGAGCCAAAAATTATTCTCAAAATGATTTCCTCCTAAAAATTCGTTTTCTTTGGAAAAAATACGCGTGATTTCTTTCGTTGCTTTTTGTAATTAATACATTATAGATAATGTGATTGTTTTTCTATGCTATGTATTGATTTTACTCGAAAAACGCTTTACTTATTTTAAGGTCATAATTAAACTTAAAGATATACTATATTTTCCAATCTGATACATATTATAAGGAAGGCATGTGAAATGCAGCGTGTAGTTATTATTACAGGGGCAACGGGTGGATTAGGGATGGCGATGACAGAGAAGTTTGTGAATAAAGGGGATTTTGTGTACATGCTCGATTTAGATTAAACAAAAATTGACGAAGCAATGCACCGATTTGCCGGAAGCGTAAGTGGTTTTGTAATGGATGTTCGCAATGAATTAGCGGTTGAAAGTGCATTTAAACGAATAATCGAAGAAAAAAATAGAGTGGACGTCGTTGTCAATAACGCAGGCTTGCAGCACAGGGACAAAGTAGAGGATTTTCCACTTGAAAAATGGAACCTCTTACTAGACGTTATGCTAACCGGGTCATTTTTAATGACAAAACATGCTTTTCCGTATATGAAAAAAGCAAATTTTGGTCGTATTATTAATATTTCCTCCATCCACGGCTTAATGGCTTCCCCTGAAAAGGCAGCGTATGTTGCGGCGAAGCATGGGGTAATCGGCTTAACGGATGTTACCGGAATTGAAGGTGCACCTTTTGGAATAACCGTCAATGCCGTTTGTCCAGGAGCAGTAAAAACCGACCTTCTTGTAAAACAATTAGATGATTTAAATAAACAAGAGGGCCTGTCCGAACAAGAAGCTTTAAGCAAAATTGTTTCAAGCGATGAACCGATTTATTGAGGCCGAAGAAATCGCGGATACGGTCCTATTTTTAGCATCAGAACAAGCAAAAGCGATTACGATGGAGCATATTAAAGTTGCTGGTGGGATGTAATAGGGGGATGTAATTTATATGATGGCTTGCAAGGAAGTGTTCGAATGACCTGTACCGGGTACAAAATCAAATAAGCTCGGTGTGAAGGTGGTAGTAATGCATTTTAATTTAGTTCCAAATAGCGAAAAAAGTCCAGGCAACCCGCACAAAATAGCCATCTATCAGAAATCTGATAGATGGCCTTCATCGTGCGTAAAGTATGTTTTTTTATTATTAGGACTTACTTAAATCGAATTAATTCTTACTTAATATCAGTTTCAAGTTTAGCATTTTACTAAGCAGCAGGTGGAGTAAATTTAGCTACACCATTTATTTCACAAACTGAGATAGATGATAAAATATTAAGAGGTTCAGTAACTGGAGCAGTTGGTATATCAGTAGCAAGTAAAATTATCTTAGCAATATCACAGTTTACAGATATTAGCGTGGCAAAAACAGGATTTGGACCAATTAATAAAACTACAGTTTCACCTTCTAATTTTTTTAGTTCTTTAACTATCCCTGTTGTACAACAGCAGTCACATTTTTCATGACAATCTTTTTTACAGCAATCATCTTTATGATCCCTTTTACAGCAATCATCTTTATGATCTCTTTTACAGCAATCATCTTTATGATCTCTTTTACGGCAATCTTCTTTATAGTAATCTTCTCTATAGTAATCTCCATAACTTCCCATTTCTTTATCCCCTTTACATTTAGGCTTTTCATAATGATAATCTTCGTTCACATAATACGGTTTACTATAGCAATGAGATTTTTCGTTAGAACAACCGCAAGATCCTAGTTCATGCATGTAAGAAGTTTCATGTGCTTTGTATTTCAAAAATAATGCACCTCCAAAATTAATGTTTGATTTTATATATGTTGAATGTAAGATTTTAGCGAGTAAATAACACTATAGCCATTCGCGTTAGCTATACATTCCACATGAACCTGCAAAATGCGCGCGTTTCATCCTTCATGTTCATACGGCGTACTAGTGGCGAATGGATAGGCTGCAAAATACAATATTTTATAAGTTCAACCTATATAACTCCCTATACATTATTCACAATGGAGAACCCTACCTGTACGTTCGTCATGGGTAAGTTTGAAAATTAGTCTGACTACGCAGCTGCACTTGAAATGATCTTTGTCTGGTATGCAAATTGCGCCATTATACAAAAATTCCTAATGACTACTCTCTAATATAGCCATCAATCCTGAAAAAATGGATCGATGGCTTTTCATGTTTCGTATTTCCAGGGTATACCTATATGAACTGGACTTACTATTTAGCTTGAACATAAGAACCACACTCAATATTAAACGGAAACCTAAATAAGTTCCCGCCTCCCACGGTAGCGGCGCCCTAGATGCAGACAGTTACAGTAGGGAAAACTTACAAAAAGGCTAGCCTTTCACAAAGCACACAGATGAGTCGTACAGATTTGTGCAACAAAGCTATGTGACTCATGTGCTTAGCCAGCCAAACAGGTAAATACTTTATTAGAATCCATATTAGAAAACTTACACCTGCAGAAGATTTCTTTATATAACTCGAAGTATTAAACAAACAAAAGTAAGTAATACTAAAAATAGAAATACATACCACCTTCCATGAGGGGTACAGTCAAATCGTGAAAATAAAAAAGGACTTTTCAAGTATGAAGAAAGCGAGGAATTATGTGGTTTTCAAAAAATAAAAACAACAATAAAAAAGCGTCAATTCCTCAAAGCACGGAAACGAATCAAGCTGCGGAGCCAAATCAAAAAGCGGTCTTAAAATTAAAAACTTCTCTACAACAAAATATACAAATTATAGTAGATGCCCTTGGGAAAAGTTCGGATATTATTACTCGTGAAATACGCATTGGAAAAGAAGGAAATATTAAAGCGGGTATTTTATATACAGATGGATTAACTGATACAGCCTCGTTGCAAAACTTTATTTTGGAAACGCTTATGTTAGACCTTAAAGATGTTGATTTACAGGAAAAAGCGGCTCCCGAGCAAAATTTTATTAGCGAATTAAAAGATTTTGCCATGACAGTAGGAGAAATTAAAGAAGTAACGAGTCTTGAAGTGATTATTACAAGTCTATTATCGGGAGATACGTTACTTTTAATCGATGGATATGCCCAAGTTTTAATCATTTCCAATAGACAATGGGCTGAGCGTGGGGTGACAGAACCAGCAGCCCAAACGGTAGTAAGGGGACCACGCGAAGGATTTACTGAAAATTTTCGTATCAATACGTCCCTTATTCGTCGGAGAATTAAGGATCCGAACCTTAGAATCGAGTCGATGACCGTTGGAAGACGGACGAAAACGAACACAGCCATCGTTTATATTAATGACATTGTAAATGAAAAAATAGTGGAAGAAGTTCGTTTCCGTTTGGATCGCATCGACATTGATGGAATTTTTGATAGTGGGAATATTGAGGAATTTATTCAAGATTCAACATACTCTCCTTTTCCGACCGTTTTTAATTCAGAACGTCCGGATGTAGTAGCTTCTGCACTATTAGAGGGGCGTATAGCGATTGTAGTAGACGGGACACCCTTTGTGTTACTCGTTCCAGCCTTATTCGTTCAATTTTTCCAATCTCCTGAAGATTACAATCAGCGTACCGTTATCGGAAGTCTTATTCGTCTTCTTCGATTTGTAGCGTTTGGAATCTCTTTGCTTGCACCAGCAGTATTTATTGCAATTACAACTTTTCACCAACCTATGCTGCCGCCTTCACTTCTCATTAGTTTGGCAGCCCAACGAGAAGGTGTCCCATTTCCAGCATTTGTTGAAGCACTTATCATGGAAATCACCTTTGAAATTTTACGGGAAGCGGGTATACGAATGCCGCGCCCGATTGGTTCAGCTATGTCGATTGTAGGGGCATTTGTTATTGGTACAGCAGCGGTCGAAGCAGGATTAATTTCAGCTATGATGGTAATTATCGTTTCAATAACTGCCATAACTAGTTTTGTTCCTCCCTCTTACGAAATGGCGATTTCAGTAAGGATAATACGCTTTATATTCATGGCGTTAGCCGCGACATTTGGTATATTTGGTATTACGATTGGCTTAATTGCCCTTGTATTGCATTTATGTAGTTTACGTTCTTTTGGAATACCTTATATGTCACCAATCGCGCCATTTAATGTTTCCGATCAAAAGGATACGTTTATTGTTTTACCTATTTGGAAAATGATTACTCGACCGCGCCTAATTAACAAAAAAAATATGGTTAGGCAACAAGATGAAGCGTCTGCAAAACCAGCACCACCCCAAAAATAAGACAGATGAAGGGAGTTAGTGATGAAAAAGTGCATTTTTGGTATCCTATTTTTCAGCTTATTTCTTTCGGGGTGTTGGGATCGGCGAGAATTAAATCAACTCGCGATAGCAGTGGCAATAGGATTTGATAAAGTTGATGATGAATACCTTGTATCTGCTCAAGTAGTTGTACCTTCAGAAATATCCGCAAAAGGAGGTACAGGAAGTTCACAAGTTACCCTCTTTACCGCGAGTGGTGAAACCGTTTATGAAGCATTTCGAAAAATGACAAAGGAATCGCCACGGAAAATTTATCCTGGTCATTTACAAATACTTGTAATTGGTGAGGGATTAGCTCAAGAAGGGATAAGTGAATCTTTAGACGTATTATCTAGGGATTATGAAGTTCGACCTGATTTCTATGTAGTAGTTGCTAAAGAAATTTCCGCTACTGAAATACTAAATGTCACAACAACTATCGAAAGCGTTCCAGCCAATAAAATGTTTAAAAGTCTTAATGTGTCAGAAAAAGCTTGGGCAGGTACGAAAAGTATTAATCTAGATGAGCTAATATCAGATCTTATAAGTGATGGAAAGGAAGCTGCAATTACAGGGATTCGATTGATAGGAGACCCTAAAGTAGGATCAAGCAAACAAAATGTGGAATCGATTACGCCAGCTGCTAATTTACGATATGATCATTTAGCCGTGTTTAAAGGGGATAAATTAGTAGGCTGGTTAACTGAAGATGAAACCGTAGCATTTAGTTTCATTTCAAATACCGTAAAATCAACGGTAAGACCAATATCTTGTCCTAAGGAAGGGAAAGCAACGATCGAAATCATTCGGTCAAAAGCAGAGGTTAAAGGCAATATAAACAACGGAAAGCCTGAAGTTGATGTCAATGTTAAAGTAGAAGGGAATATAGGGTCGGTAGAATGTAAAATTAATATTAATGATTTAGAAACGATTGCTGAACTTGAGAAAATATACGAAAAACGAGCGGAAGAGATAGCAAATGACGCTTTTGAATCGATACAAAAACAATTTAATGCCGACATCTTTGGTTTTGGTGAAGCTATCCATCGATCGAATCCGAAAGAGTGGAATAAAATGAAAAATAACTGGGATGAAGAATTTTCTAACTTAACGATGAATTATAACGTAGACTTGGAAATTCTCCGGACAGGAACGATCAATAAAACTTTCTTAAAGGAGATAAAAGAATAATATTTCCATTAACCTGTCACTCCAACTATGGTACGGAAATTATTTGTTTTCACAATAAAGCAAACTTAAAATTAGCTGGGAAGAAACTACTTTTAAAAAATAAAAGAACTTTAAGGAAGGGATGCCATGATATGAAATGATGCAAAATATAAAAATAAGTTCGTATCAATTTCTAGTTTTAGTAACGTTTTTTTCGATGGGGACGAGCATCCTAATTATCCCATCCGTTTTAGCTGAAGGAGCGAAACAAGATGCTTGGATTGCCGCAATCGTCGGGACGATAATCGGTTTAATCGTTATTTGGCTATTTTGCTTCATCGCACAATGGTTCCCTAATCTTACCTTTATCCAAATTAACGAAAAAATTTTAGGGAAATGGATAGGGAAGGCTGTCTCACTTTTATTTGTGTTTATGTCCTTTATTTATGCTGCAAGTCTTTTGTTCTATTCTGGGACATTCCTTAATATACATTTGATGCCAAATACTCCGATGACTGCCCTTAATATCCTTTTAGCACTTGTTATCGTAATAGGAGTCCGTCTAGGTTTAGAGACAATTGCTCGTTCTGCTGAAATTTTTATCTTTTTTTTCTTTGCTCTTTTTATCCTTTTATTCTTATTTATTTTACCTGAAATTAAGTTGGAAAACATACAGCCAATCTTTGAAGTGGGACCAAGACCAATCCTTCAATCATCTTTATCTTTAATTGAAGTTACTTCTGTCACTACGGTTGTTTTATTAATGATTTTCCCTGCATGTATTAACAATATAAAACAAGCTAAAAAATCCTTTTATATCGGATATTTAGTAGGTGGATTCGTCATCATCATCCTTACATTTTTAAGTATTGCAGTATTAGGTGCTTATAGTACGGCAGCTGAATATCATCCAAGCTATGAATTAGCTAAAAGAATAAACATTGGTAATTTTATACAACGCATTGAGGCGTTGATGGCTGGAATTTGGATTCTCGCCCTCTTTTTTAAGACAATCCTCTATTTTTATGCTGCGGTTTTCGGGATGGCACAAATTTTTAATTTAAAAGACTACAAACCTTTAACGATACCATTAGGAACGATTGTCGTAGTCCTTTCTTTAGTAATTTACCCCAATGTTATATACCAAGAAAAATGGAATGCAACAATCGGTATATTTTATTCCTTTGCGATTGGAATCGTATTACCTCTATTATTAATAGTTGTAAATGCCTTACGAAAAACACATTTGAAAAAAGGGAAGTCTGAATAATAAAGTTGAACGCTCAATCCAAGGATTAAGGGAATTGAAAGCTTAAATAGGAGATCAATCACCCGTAGCTCCGATTCATTAAAAGGTGTTTTTACTTGTTTCATTTTTAAATCAAAGCGAAGTACAAGCCCACTTTATTGTGGGTTTTTGTATGAAGAAATGATTGAACTGGGATATAATAGAAGAAATATAGAAAAGGGTGCGGGATATATGCCAATATATCATAAATTAGTGCGAGATTTGATTCCACAAGTAATTGAAGCAGGTGGAAAATCATGTGTCACAAAGGTGCTAGGGCAGAGTCATCATTTAGGAGAAATCAAAAGGAAAATGCAAGAGGAAGCACTAGAATTCCAAGAAGCAACTTCTCCATCCGATGCAATAGAGGAACTTGCGGATATTTTGGAACTCGTGCATGCGGCCTTACATGTTTACGATGTGTCGTATGAACAATTGGAAAAGGTTCGCGTTCAAAAGAAAGAGAAACGCGGTGGATTTTCGAAGGGCATTTATTTGATCGAGGTGGATGATGAGTAAGCTTCAACTTATTACATCAAATTTATTAGCTTCAGTGTTAAAGTAGATAAGGGTTCATCACCATAACTTGGGGTTGACCTAAAAAAATAAAATAAGTGGATAAAACAAGCTTTTAGAAAGGGGCATGTAAATGAACTGTATAGGCTGTCGTTTAGCTAATAAAGTAGAACATGTATACGTCATATATGAAGATGAATTTGTGTGTTGTTTTTTAGATCATGATCCATTTAATGAAGGGCATGTGTTGATGTTGCCTAAACAACATGCTCGATTTATGGATGAACTGGATGAGAAAACAGCTCATGCACTAATGGAATCAGCAAAAATCGTTTCAAAGGCAATTAATCAATTGTTTAAGCCGGATGGGATTACAATCTGTCAAAATGGCGGTATTTTTGATGAGTTAAAGCATTTCCATATGCATGTTGTACCAAGATATAAAGGCCAAAATTTTGCAGCATTTTATTCAGAAGATGAAGAAGGTGCGATTATAGGTTCGACTAATTTAGAGGAAACACAAAGGAAATTTCTCGCGATATTGAATGGATGATGAGATTGGGAGAATTTCATAAATGTAGATTTGAAAAATTAATCCGCTATGCCCAGCATGCACAACAACAAGAGTAAGAATGTTTGCAGTTACATTCGCAGTATTGATTGTGTCAATTCTTTCATTTAACCATAAAAATAGCCCATAATTGAGTTAAAGACTCAGATGGATTATTATACCAGAAAAACAGCAAGTCCCTTTGTGGGAACCTGCTATTACGAGACTACATGATGTACCACCATCATGTAGTCTTTTTTAATTTATTCATTTCTTCCGCTCATAATACTTTTTAGAACTCTTTTTTACAAGATGAACGTATGCTTTAGTGAAGATGTGAAAATACCCCCACAAAAAAACTAGCCCATAAGCATTCATAGGCTAGTCAATCATTTATTTCGTATTTAGTTGAAGCGCTGGGCCGAAAAATTCAAAGTGAATTTGGCTGTCAGGGATGTTGCACTCATGTAACGCGTTAATCACTGCTTCTAAAAATGGTACTGGTCCGCAAAGATATACTTGTGTATCTTTTGCTAAAATCGGACGTAGCACATTCGCATTAATGAACTCATTATTGTCAGAGTATAACACTTTATGATGTGAATTACTGTCTTTTTTGAACGCACTAAACAGCTTCTTTAAACCAGTAGGACCGTTTAATGAATTCATTTTATTTTGGATATCTTCGTGGAAAGCAAGTACATTTTCGTTACGTGCACATTGGATGAATGTTACATTTTCTTTATGATCGATTGATTGGAACATCGCGTTTAAAGGCGTTACACCAACCCCACCACTAATGAATAATACAGGTGCTTTTGTCGGTTCGTATGTAAATACACCTGCTGGAGTACTCACATCAATTATAGTGCCAACTGCCGCTTCATGTAGGAAGTTTGATACTTTTCCTTTTACATTATTCTCGTTTTCACGTTTCACAGAAATGCGGAATTCCTGAGCATTACTTGGTTGTGATAACGTATATTGGCGATTTAGCATGTATTCTTCACCAGGTGCTGTTACTCGAATTGATACATATTGTCCTGGTTTATAAGTTGGTACTTTTGAGCCGTCTACTGGTATAAAGTAGAAAGATGTCACATCGTCACTTTCTTTTTCAGTGCGAACAATTTTAAACTGTTTAAATGCACGCCAGCCACCATTATGCTCGGCTGCTTTATATAAATCTTCTTCAACTGAAATGAAGATGTCAGCAATAACGCCATATGCCTTGCCCCATGCTTCGATGATTTCGTCCGTTGCGGCATCACCTAATACTTCTTTAATGGCTCCAAGCAAGTATTGTCCTACAATTGGGTAATGCTCTGGTAAAACGCCAAGACTTACGTGTTTATGCGCAATTTGAACGACTACAGGAACGATTGGTTCTAAGTTTTCGATATGTTGAGCAGCGGCATACACCGTATTAGCTAATGCGGTTTGTTGACGACCTTGTGATTGGTTTGTATGGTTAAAAATATTTAATAATGTTGGATTGTCCCTAAATAAATTACTATAAAAAGTTTTTGTAATGGCTACGCCGTGTACTTCTAATACTGGTACTGTTGATTTAATAACGTTGATTGTGTGTTGATCTAACATGCTGAACACGTCCTTTCGTGATAAATATATGCCTATTAATCATTTAAAGCAATATACAAAATACATCTTTAACGAAATGGACACAAAGATGTATATTAAATACTTCTTTGTGTTGAAATAACTTTACTTTTCCTGGTATGTTATTTTGATATAAATAGCATATCCAACTAAATGAAAAAAATGCACATACTTAAGTTGCATTCCAAATTTTGTCATGCTAATGTGAAAAATGAGGTGGAAAATATGATGAATTTTGATTTAGCTGTAATTGGTGCAGGTCCTGGTGGATACGTTGCGGCAATCCATGCAGCAAAAAGTGGCTTAAGAGTGGCACTTGTAGAGAAAGATAAAGTAGGGGGTGCTTGCTATAATGTCGGCTGTATCCCTTCTAAAATTATGTTAGAACATAGTAAGCTTGTTCAAGAAATTCGACGAGGGACAGATTGGGGCATTACGGTCCCTACTATTAACATTGACTTCCCAAAGTTGATGCAACGAAAAGATAAAGTGGTCGAACAACTGTTAACGAATATTGAAGAATTTATCGAAAACGCACAAATTACGATGTTCCGTGGGGAAGCTACTGTTACAGCAGAGCGCAAAGTTATTGTTGGGGATGAATCCTTTACAGCTAATAACGTAATTTTGGCTACAGGAAGCCGTCCGTTTGTTCCGCCATTTAAAGGCTTAGAAACGTCAAACTACTATACAACGGATACATTCTTTTCAATTCAAGAGTTACCAAAACAACTAACAATTGTTGGGGGTGGGGTTATTGCGATTGAAATGGCCTTTGCATTAGCGCCTATGGGAACAAAAGTAACGGTGTTAAACCATAGTAAAGATATTTTACAAACAGAGGAACCAGATGCGCGTCCAATTATTAAAGAAAAAATGAAGCAGCTAGGAGTTGAATTAATTACCGAATTTACATTTGAAGAAATTCGAGCGAATGAAATTCAAACATCTATTGGTGTGCTCCCTTATGAAAATCTATTGTTTGCAACGGGCCGTCGTGCAAATACGCAAATTGCAGAAGCGCTTGAAATGCAAATGGACGGTCGTTTAATTAAAGTAAATAATCATTATGAAACGAGTATTCCAGGAATTTTTGCGATAGGCGATTTAGTTGGAGGCTTCCAATTAGCTCATTCAGCGAGTGCGGAAGGTGTTCATACCGTTGATTATATTTTAGGGAAACATCCAAAAGTGATTAACCAACAGGAAGTGCCGCGCTGCGTGTATACCCATCCTGAAATTGCGACATTTGGTATGTTAGAGCATGAGGCACCAGCAGATTCGATTGTAACGAAAATGTATTTACCAACGAACCCGAAAGCATTACTTGAAGGGAATACACAAGGCTTTATGAAGTTTGTTGCGAGTCCTGAAGGGGACATTTACGGGGCATGTGTTGTTGGTGATGGGGCAACTGAGATGATTAACTCCATGCTTGCTGCAAAAGTACTTGGCGGCTCTGTGAAAGATTTAGCGCGCATGATCTTCCCGCATCCAACAGTAAGTGAGCATGTTGGGGATGCTGCGCGGTCTGTATTTGGCAAAGCAATCCATGCGTGAATAAATCTGTTGAACTCGAAAAGGCATTTTGATGTTTAAGTCAAAATGTCTATTTGAATTGGTCAGAAAACGAAGCAATAAAGCTATTAAAATAATTATACTTTAGTAAAAGCCGAACGTCATTTATAATAGTGCTATACAAGAAAAAATGGACGGCTGAGGTGTGAAATGTCAAAGTCATCGTTAAAATTACTAGAAAAAGAAATTGAAGACGCAATTATTTGTATTAGTGTTTTACAGCAAGAAGATCATTACGCAGAGATGAGCAAGCAATTTGCCAAATTATTAGCGTCCTTGCAGCAGCATCAACTAATAACTGCATCTTTAAAACTTTTAGTAGAACCAGCGCAATGTTTGCATGAAACGAAAATTTTACTCGAAAGTTTACAAGAAGCGCAGCAACGACAGTACCGAAAAAAGCGGTTATTAACGCATCGTCAAATATTACAACTCTGGCTTCGAAAAAATATAAATTACCAACGAGAATTTTTACCAAAGCTTTTTTAATGTTGAGTTTATGAGCTTTTCAAAGGTTCGAAATAAGGTAACCTAAATCTTCAAAATGATTTCAATTGTTTATGTAGAAGATTGGTTGAAAGGAATAACTATGGATAAGAAAAATTTTATTTACGGTGTTCTGCTTACTTTTTTAATTGCGAGTAGTTCTTATGTTTTGGCTAAATTGCCCGTTTTATCAATCATTGGACCACTTGCCTTGGCAATTTTTATGGCAATCATCATTCGGAATTTCTTTTTTAACCCGTTAAATTGGCAAAAAGGGATTACTTTTTCATCAAAAAAAATTCTTCGTTTTGCAATCGTTTTATACGGAGTTCGTTTAAATATGATGGTCATTTTTGATGAGGGGCTACCTTATTTAATTCGCGCTATTTTTGCTGTAATAATTGGAATAGGTGTCACGCTGCTCTTAGCAAAATGGCTAAAGGTGGATTCGACATTTGCGCTCTTACTTGGAGGGGGTACTGGAATTTGCGGTGCAGCTGCCATTGGAGCAATCTCACCTATTGTGCGGGCGAATGATGATGACACGGCGCTTGCGGTTGGGATGATTTCACTTGTTGGAACGCTGTTTGCGCTAGCCATGCCATTTTTGGGTAATGTTATGCAAATGTCACCAGAAGTTTATGGACAATGGGTTGGACTTAGCGTTCATGAAGTAGCACATGCGGCTTTAGCTGGCGCGGCGTTTGGTGATGCGTCTTTAGCACCAGCATTTTTAGCGAAATTGAGTCGCGTATTATTACTCGTACCAGTCACGATGATTATTGTATGGGTTGTATCGCGTAAGCAACAAACTGAAAATACGCAAAAGCCACCGTTCCCGTATTTTGTACTCGGATTTTTAGCGATTTCCATCATTAGTACAATTACACTTGAAAACGGCTGGATGACTAGCGAGACGCAACAATCCATCGCCACATTTGCGTCATTTTTATTGGCAATGTCAATGGCGGGTTTAGGTTTATCAATTAATTTAAAACAACTTCAAGCAAAAGCAATCCGTCCATTGTTATTACTTACATTGACGTCGGTTATTTTATTTGCATCCATGCTGATTTTAGTATAAGTACGGTAAAGAATTGCTCTATTTAAATGATGCGTAATTGCGTCCTAATTTGAATTGTGTATAAGTCTGCAGCTTGCAGGCCTATACATAATTAACTCCCATCAAGATCTGTTACAACCACTGGACGCTTTATTTTCTTGCGGTTCATATTTGAATCGGAATGGAAAGAAAATAAATAATATTCTAAAAACGAGTTTAATAGTTGCATGTTATAATAGATTTTTGTTACTATTAAAATATTCTAATACATAGGTAAGGCATGGAGGAGTCAGTCAACACTGGCACCTCCATGCCTTTTTGTATTAAAGAGAGGGGATATATATGTTTATTTTTCAAATTGTTATCGTACTTTTAGCAACGAAAATTGCCGGGCACTTTAGTGTTCGATTAGGACAACCATCTGTTCTAGGGAAAATATTAATTGGTATTTTAATCGGTCCTGCAATGTTAGGTTGGGTTACTGACAATGAAATTATGAAAACATTTAGTGAAATTGGTGTTATTTTGTTAATGTTTTTAGCAGGTTTAGAAACAGATTTAGAAGAATTAAATGCCAATATGAAAGGTGCGGTATATGTTGCATTAGGCGGTATTCTTTTACCGATCTTAATGAGTTATCCGCTCGCTTTATCATTTGGTCTTTCACAAGGACAAGCTATTTTCATAGGTTTAACGCTAGCTGCTACTTCCGTTAGTATTTCGGTTCAAACATTGAACGAAATTGGTTGGCTAAAAAGTAAAGAAGGTTCTGTATTATTAGGTGCGGCCGTTCTAGATGACATTATTGTTGTCGTTTTACTAGCCGTTGCCATGAGCTTCTTGCTTGGAGATGATGTATCCATTCCAGTATTAATTGGAGGGAAAGTATTCTTCTTTATTCTATTATTTGTTGTTGCAAGATGGGTTATTCCGCCATACTTAAAGGCATTCTCACGATTAAAAATAACAGAAGCTGTGCTGAGCGCTGGATTAATCGCTTGTTTTGCTATGGCCTATATTGGTGAGCACTACTTTGGTATTGCTGCGATTATTGGTGCTTTCTTCGTGGGAATTGCGATTGGACGTACAGAGTTTAAAGAAGCAATTGAACATAAAGTGGAGCCACTTGCAGGTGGATTATTCGTTCCATTCTTCTTCGTAAGTATTGGATTGTCTGTTACTTTTGATGGAATTACAGAAAATATTTGGTTTTTAGTAGTTTTCTCAATTGTTGCGATCTTATCTAAATTAATTGGTTCTGGTCTTGGTGCAAAAATGGCTGGATTCAATTGGAAATCATCTGCAGGAATTGGATCGGGAATGGTTTCACGTGGTGAAGTAGCATTAATTCTTGCTGCGATGGGATTATCGAGCGGTTTATTACCAGCGGAAGATTATACGCCAATGGTTATTGTTATTATTCTAACAACAATTGTTACACCACCAATGTTAAAAGGTGTCTTCGGTGATCGTCGTCACCAAAAATAAAAATTGAATCAGTTGGATGATTTCTACGTTTCCACAATTAATCATTGTAAAAAGGATTGAATTATTGTATTCTATTAATTAGGTGCCAAAACCTCAGTGAAGTATTTGACTTCACAACAAAAGCGTCCATCCAACAGCACGGATTTGCTGGGAAGCTTTTGCATTGTGCAGGGAGATGAGCCCCTGCACACCCTACATAACTAGTAATCCTAGCGTCGCATATTATTTGCGTCGCTAGGATTTTTTTGTAAAAAAATCTCAACGTAAAAATCTGTTCATACAGTACATGACCTCTGTTTACACGTTTCAGTGAGGTGACGAAGTTGTCAATTAATGGAGTGGGAATGTCTATTAACTGCATCCTTTGTCTTTTATCACCGAGTAAGTCGTTGTAAGGGAAGAATCTATTTAAGAAACCGCTGCCTCCCACGGCAAGCGGCGCCATAAATCCAGTAAGTTTCAGAGTTACAAACGTGTTTAAAGGTTGGCCTTGCACAAAGTACAAAGCTGTGTGACTTATGTGCTTAGCCAGCCCAAAAAGCGCACACTTTTTAGAATCCATAATAGAATGCTTATATCATATAGAAGGAATGCCAAACTTCATTGAATATTGTCATGTAACTACATTAAAAAAGAGTAATAAAAAATAACCTTTTCCTTTATTCGTATTTGCATGACTACTTATACGGAACTGTGATAAAATTTTGTTATTATTATTTGAACTGTGAGTTGAACCCTTATGAAAGAAAGTCAAAAATATGCGATTGTTGATATCGAAACGACAGGGCATTCTCCTATGAATGGCGATCGAATGATTCAATTTGCGCTTGTCATCATGGAAGATTGGCAGGTGACAAAAAAGTTTTCCACTTTTATTCATCCAGGAAAGTCTATTCCGCTCTTTATTCAAGATTTAACGAATATTACGGATAAAGATGTAGCAAATGCTCAACCTTTCGAAATGCATGCACATAAAATTTATGAATTATTACAAGACACGATATTTGTTGCGCATAATACCGATTTTGACTTGTCCTTTTTACAAGCAGAATTTAAACGCGCAGGACTACCTAAATGGTATGGCAAAAAAATAGACACAGTCGAATTAGCGAAAATTTTATTTCCAATGTCATTTAGCTATAAGTTAGGGGATTTAGCCGGTGATTTAAATATTCCACTTGAAAGCGCGCATCGAGCGGATGATGATGCACTCGCAACTGCCTATTTATTGAAGCGCTGCTGGGAAGAGTTATTAACTTTACCGCAAAATACGCTTGAACAGTTGCATAAGCGTTCGTTTCGTTTGAAGACGAATTTATCCCAATTGTTTTTTGACGCACTTTATGTCAAGCGAATGAAAGCTACGGATAGCAATGACCATGTTTATTACAAAAAGCTTGCGATTCGTAAAATGGCACCGACACCCAAAGTTCAAGAAGGTAATATTCCATATCCGTTTACGGTTGCAGAAAAGATGGCATACTTACGTAAAGGTATGCCGCAATCAGAAGAACGTCCACAGCAATTTCAAATGATGGACAGTATTTGGCATCATTTAAATGCCAAATCAGAGCATGTCATTGAAGCTTCGACAGGAATTGGGAAAACGATGGGCTATTTATTACCGTCGATATTTTATGCGTTGCAAACAGGAAAAAAGGTTGGTATTAGTACCTATACATCGCATTTACTAGACCAGCTCCTGCAAAATGAAATTCCGATTTTAGAACAAATTTTAGGTCAGCCCGTTAAAATCTCTTTATTAAAAGGTATGAATCATTATATTGATGTAGAAAAGTTTGAACAAATGTTAAAAGCATCCGATGAATCGTATGATGAAACATTTACACTGCTCCAAACGTTAATATGGCTAACGAAGACAGAAACGGGTGATTTCAGTGAACTGAATGTTTCGGGTGGTGGTCAACTATTAATCGATAAAATTCGAAAAACCGAATTGCCGAAAACAACGATGCCGCTGTATGATTTTTACGCGCGCGCCATTCAAAATAGTCGACATGCACAAATTATCGTGACGAATCATGCGATGCTGTTAGCGGATTTAGTGAGACATGAGCAAATTTTCAATGAAATTGGTGGCTGGGTTATTGATGAAGCACATCAATTTGTTCAAGCAGCCATTAGTCAAGATGAAAAGATTTTTACGTATATGAATTGGAAATACTTATTTGGCCAAATTGGTAATGTTGAAGATGAGCAGCTTTTCTATCGGATTAAGCGGGCCTCTATAAAAAAACAGTTGATTCATCAATCGACTTTACAGCAAGTTGAAAAACGTTTTAACCAAATGGTCGCTGCATTTGATGAGGCAATCCAAGTATTCATCCGACATGTCCAACATTCAAAAATTACAAATAAAAAAGAGCTCAAGCTTACGGTGTTTTTAGCTGAATTACACCTACCAGTGGACGTATTTTCAAATGTAACGATGGCGGTGCAGCGATGGATAGATGAAGCGCAGCAAGTAGAAATACTGTTCCGTTCAGGAGTGGAAGAACTAGCGCCAGAGCACCACTATTTAATTGACCAATGGAATTATTGGATTCGTGAATTTAAATTAAAAATATCTGAATGGGATGAAGTTTTCCTTAAGGAAGAAAATAGCTACTCTTGCTGGTTAGAAATAGATCGTAGAAGTGTCCCAGGAAGTATTCAAATATTTAAAAAACCGATAGATGTTACCCAAACAATTACGAAATTATTTACCCCTATCCGTGAAAAGTGTGCGGTTATTTGGACTTCTGGAACGCTAGCAGTGCCAAATAACGAGCGATTTATTACGAACCAGTTGGGAATCGATTCGCAAGTAACGATTGAAAAGCTTCAGGCGCCAGCGAGCTATTATGCAGGGGCAAAAGCATATATTGTCACGGATATGCCAGATATTCAAACGGTTTCGCAAAATGATTATATCGAAGAAGTGGCCAATGCTGTAACGAATGTGGTACGTATGACACAAGGAAGATGTTTTGTGTTATTCACTTCACAAGACATGCTTCGTAAAACAGTTGAGCTGATTCAAGAAAGTGAGCTGTTAAATGACTATATGCTGTTTGCGCAAGGGGTTACTGCGGGCAGTCGTATGCGGTTACTAAAATCTTTCCAAAAATTTAATCATTCTGTACTCTTTGGTACAAATAGCTTTTGGGAAGGTGTCGACGTACCTGGTGATGGATTATCATCGGTCATTGTCGTTCGGCTGCCATTTTCTTCACCGGATGAGCCAACGTTTAAGGCGCGTGCACAATTTATACAACAGCAAGGACGAAATTCGTTTACGGAATTATCCTTACCTGAAGCGATTTTGCGTTTTAAGCAAGGATTCGGTAGATTAATTCGTTCTAGCCAAGATCGAGGCGTATTTATTATTTTGGATCGCCGAATTGATGCGAAATCATATGGTTCGGAGTTTATCGAGGCATTACCGCCCATTTCCGTACAAAAACTGCCACTTGATACTATGGTACAACAGCTTGGAAGTTGGTATAATAAATAACGATGAGGAAGGAAAGCAGGTCGACAAATATGAAACAAAATTTAAAAAGTAGCTCAGCATTTGATGCATGTCATGTATATACTATATGTAAACAGGTGACGGCATGAAAAACTGGTTAATATTTGGTGTAGTCTTTATTTTATCTTTGTCACTTGTCATTTCAGTATTAGTACTCTGGAAAGCGAATGCACCGTTTAATGATATAGAACAAAAAGCTGAGGAGCTGGCGCTTGATACGAAGGCGCTGGCAGTCATTTCGGAGTCCTATGTTTATAACGGAAATAAGCCGTACATTACTGTATTCGGGGTAGATGAATATGGTAAAGAGAAAGCAATTTTCGTCCCGATGAGTTTAGAAGAAAATTCAATGCAGGAAGTTTTTTTGCAGGACGGCATTACAGAACAAGAGGCATTAACCGTCTTTACTAAGGAAACATCTGTACAAAAGGTGCTTCATACAAAGTTAGGTTTTGAGGAGCCAGGTGCCGTATGGGAAATAACCTATATGAGTGAATCTGGCAGTTTAAACTATGTGTATCTCTTGTTTGAAGACGGGCAATGGTGGAAACGCATATTGAATTTGTAGAGGAGAAATGGACATGAAACAATTGTTAGCAAACCGTGTAAAAACTTTAACACCATCTACAACTTTGGCTATTACAGCTAAAGCAAAAGAGCTAAAAGCACAAGGTATTGACGTTATTGGCTTAGGAGCAGGTGAACCTGATTTCAATACGCCGGAAAACATTTTAAATGCGGCAAAAAAGTCAATGGACGAGGGTTTAACAAAGTATACGCCAGCTGGGGGCTTACCTGCGTTAAAGCAAGCGATTATCGATAAACTATCTCGCGATAATGGACTTACATACAAAGCAAATGAAATATTAGTTGGTGTTGGAGCGAAACACGTACTGTACACATTGTTCCAAGTAATTTTAAATGAGGGCGATGAAGTCATCATTCCAATACCGTACTGGGTTTCTTATCCAGAACAAGTGAAGCTAGCTGGCGGCGTACCTGTTTATGTTGAAGGTACTGCTGAGCAAGACTATAAAATTACAGCTCAACAATTAAGTGATGCGATTACACCTAAAACAAAAGCCGTTATTATTAACTCTCCTTCTAATCCATCAGGGATGATTTATTCAAAAGAAGAGTTAGCTGAGCTGGCAAAAGTTGCAGAGCAAAAAGATATTTTAATCGTTTCAGATGAAATTTATGAAAAGCTTGTTTACAATGGAGTAGAGCATTTTTCGATTGCACAACTTTCAGAGCAAATTAAAGCACGCACTATTGTAATCAATGGTGTAGCTAAATCACATTCGATGACAGGGTGGCGTATTGGTTACGCGGCCGGTGATTCAGTGATAATTAATGCGATGACAGATTTAGCATCTCATTCAACTTCGAATGCAACAACGACGGCACAATATGCGGCGATTGAAGCCTATAATGGTCCACAGATAGCTGTTGAAGAAATGCGTCAGGCGTTTGAATCACGTTTAGAAGCGATTTTCCCTAAAGTAGCTGCGATTCCTGGTGTAAAAGTATTATTACCACAAGGCGCATTTTATTTATTACCAGATGTATCGGAAGCGGCTACAAAAACAGGCTATGCGTCAGTCGATGATTTTGCGAGCGCATTATTAACAGAAGCTAATGTTGCAGTGATTCCAGGCTCAGGTTTTGGCGCACCAGCAACAATTCGCATATCGTATGCAACATCTTTAGAATTAATAGAAGAGGCAGTTCGTCGTATTGATACATTTGTAAAAGCAAAATGGCAAGATTAACTTGATTCATCAGAAGTTCTCCACTTAAATAAGTGAAGGATGAATGATATGTGTTTAATACAGAGGGGGTACTAACCCCCTTGCTGAATAAGGGAACAAAGGCTAACACCGTCACATCCTGTGACATGCCTTTGTGACCAACATCGTATTGGCCCAATGCCCCGGCGGATAGCACAGATTTTTTAGGGTAGTTTTTCGAGCTTGCTCGAAAAAATCTGGACAAGAGTTAGCCGAGGCTTAATTGATTAGAATGATACTGTAAGTTTTGGAGGACTGTATGAAAAAAATTATGATTAAAGATATGCCAAATCATATCGGTGAAACAATTAAACTAGGTGCTTGGTTAGCAAATAAGCGTTCAAGCGGTAAATTAGCGTTCTTACAATTACGTGATGGCTCAGGCTTTGCACAAGGTGTTGTAGTGAAAGAAGAAGTTGGCGAAGAACTTTTTGCAGTAGCAAAAGGAATGACGCAAGAAACTTCGATGTATATCATTGGTGAGGTTAAAGCGGATGAGCGTTCTTCTTTCGGTGCAGAATTAAATGTAACGGGCATCGAAGTGATTCATGCTGCAACAGACTTCCCAATCACACCAAAAGAGCACGGTACAGAGTTCTTAATGGACAATCGTCACTTATGGTTACGTTCTCGTAAGCAACATGCGGTAATGAAAGTGCGTAATGAAATTATTCGTGCAACTTATGAATTCTTTAATGACAATGGATTCACAAAAATGGATCCACCGATTTTAACAGGTTCGTCACCTGAAGGAACATCTGAATTATTCCATACGAAATATTTCGATGAAGATGCGTACCTTTCTCAATCAGGTCAGCTTTATATGGAAGCAGCTGCAATGGCTTTAGGAAAAGTATTTTCATTCGGTCCGACATTCCGCGCTGAAAAATCAAAAACACGTCGTCACTTAATCGAGTTCTGGATGATTGAGCCGGAGATGGCATTTGTAGAATTTGAAGAGAATTTAGAAGTTCAAGAGCAATACGTTGCACATATCGTTCAATCGGTATTAAAAAACTGTAAGCTAGAATTAGAACGTCTTGGTCGTGACACATCAAAATTAGAAAACATTCAAGCACCATTCCCACGTATTTCTTATGATGATGCGATTAAATTCTTACATGAGCAAGGTTTTGACGATATTCAGTGGGGTGATGATTTCGGCGCACCACATGAAACAGCTATTGCCAATGCATACGATAAACCTGTATTCATTACGTGCTATCCAACTGGTATTAAGCCATTCTACATGCAACCGCATCCAGAGCGCGATGATGTAGTATTATGTGCAGACTTAATTGCACCAGAAGGATACGGAGAAATTATCGGTGGTTCTGAACGTATTCACGATTATGATTTATTAAAAGCACGAATTGATGAACACGGCTTATCACTGGATGCCTATGCTTGGTATTTAGAGCTACGTAAGCAAGGTTCTGTACCTCATTCTGGCTTTGGTCTAGGCTTAGAGCGTACAGTTGCATGGATTTCAGGCGCGGAGCATATTCGCGAATCGATTCCATTCCCACGTTTATTAAACCGTTTATACCCATAAATAATTTTATCATGGCGTCATGGCGTCCTGATAATGATAAATAAGATTCCGCAAAGCGTCCGGGTAAAACCGGGCGCTTTCTATTACGATAAAGGAAGGAGGATTCCGTATGAAGAATGATTTTAATCGAATCCGCATTTGGACACAGCAACGAAACATTACGGTGCCCAATCTTTTCTTCCAACATTATAAAGAGTTGAATATTCAAGATGACGAAGCACTGATTGTCATGCATTTAGTGAGCTTTGAGCAGGAGGGAATTGATTTTCCTACGCCTAATGATTTAATGATGCGCACTCATTTTCAAGTTTCAAAAATCTCTCAAATATTGCAACGTTTAATGCAAAAAGGTATGTTAGAAATTTCTCAATCCACCGATGATACAGGAAAAATAGCAGAAAAATATTCATTATTTCCTTTATGGGAAAGGCTATTAGAAAATTTAGAGGCGCAACAACAAAAAGTAGTTGAAACTGCAAACAAAGTGGATGAAGCTACGATTTTTACACTATTTGAACAAGAGTTTGGTCGATTATTATCACCGATTGAACTCGAAACGATTAGTATGTGGATTGATATTGACAAGCATTCACCAGACATCATTAAAGCGGCGTTAAAGGAAGCAGTTTTAGCGAGTAAAGTTAATTTGCGCTATATTGATCGCATTTTAATGGAGTGGAAAAAGAAAAATATTACGACACTTCAGCAAGTTGAAAAGCATAGTGAGCAATACCGAAAACATACGACAACTTCGAACACATACCAAACTGAACAACAACAACCTTCGAAAAAAGTGTCGTTTTACAATTGGTTAGAGGAAAGGGAATAGGAGGTAACTCGAATGTTAACAAAAACTCAATGGCTCCATTTTCTAGATGAGATGGACAAAATGTATCCAGATGCACATTGTGAGCTTGTGCATGACAATCCATTCGAGCTGACAATTGCTACTCTTTTATCTGCTCAATGTACGGATGTGCTCGTTAATAAAGTAACGAAAAATCTGTTTAAAAAATATAAAACACCCCAGGATTATTTAAATGTTTCTTTAGAAGAATTGCAAAATGATATTCGCTCAATAGGTTTGTACCGAAATAAGGCAAAAAACATTCAATTATTAAGTGCGATGCTTATCAATGAATATAATTGGGAAGTTCCTGCAACGAGGGAAGAGCTTGTGACATTACCCGGAGTAGGTCGAAAAACAGCGAACGTAGTACTATCTGTGGCGTTTAATGTACCTGCGATGGCTGTTGATACGCATGTAGAACGAGTAACAAAGCGTTTAGGGCTATGCCGTTGGAAAGACAATGTACTCGAAGTAGAAGAAACGATTATGAAGAAAACGCCGATAGATCGTTGGAGTCGTGCACATCATCAAATCATCTTCTTTGGGCGCTATCATTGCAAGGCACAAAATCCTGGCTGTGGTACATGTCCATTACTAACGGATTGTCGAGAAGGACAAAAGCGTTTGAAAAAAGGTTTGGTGAAAGTATGATTGCCGTAAATAAAGCAAAGATTTCCAAAGAGGCAGTGAATGAGTGGTATGAAAGCTGGGAGCAATTGCAACAAAAGATTCATATCGCTCATGATGCGCGCGATTCTTCTGTTCAACAATTAATGCAGCGCGCTATCGAACAATTCGAGCATTTTATCGTAACGAGTTCCGAATCGAGTACAGCGTTTTCTGAAACAGCACCATATGAAATGATGCCGATTAATGGCATGGAGCGCCTTAGCTTTGTGAAAATGCGCCCTGGCCAATATGCAGCATACCGCCAATTAGATGAACTGTATAAAGAAACGAAAAAACGATGTGCTAGACTACGATTATAACGAAAAAGACCCTCTACTCATACGAAATTGTATGTGCGGATGGTCTTTTTTTATGAATTTTATAAGAAAAGACATTGCGCACACATAGAATATTAGCGTGCGCAATGTCTTAATAAGCAGTAGAGATGAACTTAATCGCCGTCTACAACCGGTTCTTCTTCTGCTCCTGGCTCTAGCGAAGTAGGAGGGGTTGGCGGTATTGGATTGGTCCCAGTACCTGGCTCCTCGGTGTTGTTATTATTCCCGTTCCCGTTCCCGTTCCCATTTCCATTTCCATTTCCGTTTCCATTCCCATTCCCGTTCCCATTATTACCATTGCCTTCATCTGGATTTGGCTCCTCTGGGTTTGTCGGAAGGTTTGAATCTTCGTCATCAATACCTGGGATTTCAGGTACATCTGGCTCCTCAAGTGATGTATCTTGCTTGATGTCAATCGAAACCGATGCAGGATCACTGCGAGTGTCACCGGATATTGCAACGACTGAGAATTTATACGTTTTCCCTGGTTGAATATTTGGTATTTGAATAGCTAGTGAATTCGAGACGGAAACGACTGTTGGCGCCTCTCCATCTGCTTGCATCGTCACTTCAAACGTTACAGGTGAACCATCCTCTTGTGTAAGCGAAGGGTGTGCCCACGTTAAATCGACTAACTGTGCAGTTTCATTGTATAGTGCTTTCAGTTTTGTCGGAGCATCCACTTTCTCTTGTACGAACTTTTCAGATACTTCTTTTGGTTCCGTTCCTTTTACAAATAACTCAGTTCTGCGGTGAGATTCTGGTGTATATTCACTCGCCAGTTTTAGCGGATTTGATCCAACTTCAATCGTTGCAGAAACAACTGAGCTTGGCTGCTTAAACGAAGATGATGGGTTGTAGCTATCTAAATCTGTCATAATCGTTTTGAATAAAGTTTGTGGCATCCAGCGTTCATCCCATGTCGTAATGGCATCTTTACGCAGTGTATGGCCACCCCAAATGGCAATCGAATAATTCGTTGTATAGCCTGCAAACCAAGTGTCTGGTACTGAATCTTTCTTTAAATTGTATTTACTAAATTCATCAGACGAATAGTTTGTTGTCCCTGTTTTACCCGCAATGTCTACTCCTGAAACCATTGCTCTTCTTGCTGAGGCGTTTCGTTTAGTACTGACAACGTCACGTAAAACGTCCGTCACCATATACGCTGTATAGTCGCTCATCGCAATCGTTGGTTTCGGTTCATAGGATTTCGATGATTTGCCATCACGGAAAACAATTTTTGATACTGCATGGGCATCATTATATGTTCCGTTATTTCCGAAAGCCGCATAAGAAGCAGCCATTTGAATTGGTGAAATCGAAACGTGACCACCACCAATGGCATCAGATTCCACAAGTTGTTTGTCCGTTTGAATACCTACATTCGCTAAAAACTGTTTTGAACGATCGGCGCCGACTTCACGGAATGTCTTTACAGCGGGAATGTTACGAGAAGTATAAAGTGCTTCACGTATCGTCATTGGACCACCATATTTACTATCCCAGTTTGTAATAACTTGTTTCGATCCTGTATACGTAATTTTTTCATCAACCGTTGTTGTCCCTGTAGACCATTTTAAATATTCAAAAGCAGGACCATAATCAGCTAATGGTTTTATTGTCGAACCAGGTGAACGCGTTGTTAGGTCGTAAGCGTGGTTATAGTTTAGTCCAGTATAATTACGGCCACCACCAACCGCGCGTAATGCCCCTGTTTTCGTATCAACGACTGCGACACCCGCTTGAATATTTTCATTTGGGAAGTTACTGTCATCGTTCATCGTATTTTCAACAATTTTTTGTGCCTCTGGATCTAATGTTGTATACACTTTAATACCTTCTGAAAGTAAATCCGTATCCCCATTTTTCTCTAACTCTGATAAAACGACGTCTAAAAATGCAGGATATTTCGTTGTTGTGTTCGCAATACGTTTTTCTTCAGGTAATAAGCCAGCTGTTACGTTGGCAGTTTTCGCTAAATCAGCATCAGCTTGCGAAATTTTATCATGCTGAACCATTAATGAAAGGACGATATTACGTCGTTTTTCTGCACGTTCTGGATTTTTATACGGGTTATAATTATTTGGACTTTGCGGCATACCTGCAAGTAAAGCAGCTTCATCCAATGTTAATTCATCTAATTCTTTGCCGTAAAATTCTTTAGCGGCTGTACCGAAACCGTAAATACGACCAGACATGAGTATTTTATTGAAGTACATTTCAAAAATTTCTTCTTTTGAATATTTGCGCTCTAATTGAATCGCAAGCCAAGCTTCTTGTGCTTTACGCTTTAATTTTTTCTCGTTCTCAAAAAATGAATTTTTTACAACTTGTTGTGTAATCGTACTTGCGCCTTGTGCCCCGAAGCCATCTCGGACATTGGCAATGACTGCACTACCAAGTCGCCAAATATCGATTCCGGGATGTTCAAAAAATCGTGAATCTTCTGTCGCGATAATGGCATCTCGCATTTGAACTGGAATATCTTCATATTTTACATAGTTACGTTTTTCAGCACCAATTGTGGCAAAAAGCTCTCCATTAACATCATAAAATTCAGATGAAATTGGGTCTTTTAATAATTCTTCATCTAATTCTGGCGCGCTACTTACATAATAGGCGAACAGCCCAGCTCCACCTAATAATCCGATGACTCCTAGTAAAACGACGCTTAAGAAGATTCGTTTTACCCATGTACCGAGGGATGATTTCGGTTGTGTTTTTTTCTTTTGTGATTGACGCTCGCGTTTAATATCTTCGCGAGTTCGCTTTTTTTCTGACACGTTATTTCTCCTCACTTTCACAAACATTTTTGTCTGCGATGAACTTTTTTACAGCTTGTAAATAATCAATGCGCGGCATGTAACCTTCCTTAATTTCGATTGCTTGCTGCTCAAAAATGGCTAAAGGAATCGACTTTCTACTCCCATTTTGCATCATTGTCCAAAACTGCTCGATCACTTGAAAGGGCAGCACAAAATTGCGCCCAAGTTTTGAAAAACGAATGATGAAAAATGCAATTCCATTTTGGCATTCCACGGATTTCATATGCTCGATTTGATGTGCATGAATATTTTGAAGAGGAAAGGAAGTTTTATTTTCAGTTTCCTTCGCTTCAAAGTCGATATAATAACCATTCCATACGCCATTATAATCCGTTGTCGAAGGGGTACGGAAATACGCTTCACGAATAACCGCTGCACTTCTTGCCGGATAATCTACTTTGACGATTTGTATGGGAACAGGTTTCTTATGAATATTTGCCAATTTTTGCTGTAAATAAAACAAATTCGTTTCATTTAAATCATCTTCAAGACTTTTCCCGCGGTTACTATACGAAATTTCGCGTTTTTTCTTCAGAACAATTGGGCTTGATTCCGAAGCTTTTTCAGGTGAGGCACTATATAGTTTTCCATTAGGATAACGTATGACCATGAAATCACCTTCTTTCTAATCATTTCCACACGTTATTAGTTTATCATAAAGCTGTGGAATGAATATAAATTCTGAATGTTTATTGGGTTCAGAAAATCGACATATTTTAAGAACTTTTAGCGACCTTTGACTAGTTTTGCGAGTGACAAGGACTTGCCGAATTTATCACGAAATTTACAAACAAAGGAGGCGTTTGCCCATGTCAAGAATTGCATCCATTATTCAAAGTATTGATTTCGCAAAGCAACTGTTAACAATCCAAGTACAATTAGAAGAGGCGCGCGTTACGAACGAATTCTATTCCCAATTGATCGCAGGTTACCAAAAAGTAAGCTTAGCAGAAAAGCAAATGCAAGTAAAGAATACTTGTTCGCATATGAGTAGTACAATGGAGTAGAATTTGATAAACTATAATGTAACTAAGCAAACTACTCGAGGTGCTACGAATGCAATTACGAACAATTACACAACAATTACAAAAAGAATGTCAGGACGCGCTCGACCGATTCTATGAGATGCGTCGCTTAAATAAGGAACCTGATTTTTATAACGAAGTAAAGCCACACGCGGATGCGATACATGCAGCAATTAAAAATTGGCAGCAACTTTCGCATTCGTGGATTAAGCAACAACAACCAAAAAATTTATATACACAACAAATTGACCATGCAGCAGATGCAATGGAGCAATTTGTTGTGCAGTCTTTTTATAAAGGAACGAGTAAAAAGCGTTTTATTCAATCGATTCAGTCTGTGCAATATACGTTGTCGATTTTGGTCAAAAAATTAGAAGAGGGTGATGCGGATGTTGAGTAAAAAACGTTCCATTACCGAGCTTTTGCAAGAGTGGCAATACGATGAAGAACTAAAGCAAAACATCGTAGGCTGGCATACGCTCGATGAAAAAAAGGCTGACTACGCTCCATTCCCACAACAAATGCATGCGTCAATCAAAAAAGCATTAAATGCAAGAGGGATTGCGCAACTGTATACGCATCAGCGAGAAGCGTTTGATTTGGCGCAGCAAGGAAAGAGCTTTACAGCGATAACACCGACCGCCTCCGGCAAATCATATTGCTATCATTTGCCGGTTTTGCAGAAAATTTTAGAAGATAAATCAAGTCGGGCCATTTATTTATTTCCGACAAAGGCATTAGCGCAGGATCAGAAGTCCGATTTACATGAATTAATCGAACAAATGGATGAGGAAATTTTAAGTTATACGTATGATGGGGATACCTCGCCAGGCATTCGTCAAAAGATTCGTAAGGCTGGTCACATAGTCATGACGAATCCCGATATGTTGCATTCAGGAATTTTACCCCACCATACAAAATGGGTCTCGCTTTTTGAGAATTTAAAATACATCGTCATTGATGAACTGCATACATATAAAGGTGTTTTTGGTTCGCATGTTGCACATGTCTTAAGAAGATTACAAAGAATTTGCGCATTTTATGGAAGCAATCCGACGATTATTTGTACAAGTGCGACCATCAGCAATCCGAAA
The DNA here is from genome assembly GCF_002736105.1 of Solibacillus sp. R5-41. Taxonomy (NCBI): domain Bacteria; kingdom Bacillati; phylum Bacillota; class Bacilli; order Caryophanales; family Caryophanaceae; genus Solibacillus; species Solibacillus sp. R5-41. Next base: position 1,333,643 of record NZ_CP024123.1, read on the forward strand.
GAATTGGCACAATCTTTAACGAATACGAAACACGAGCTTATTTCAAAGTCGGGTGCACCAGTCGGCAAGAAAACGTTTGTTTTTTATAATCCACCTATAATCCACCCTACATTTGGTGTAAGGCGGAGCGCTGTGTTAGAAGTGCGGGATATATCAAAACGCTTATTTGAAGCAGGCATACAGACGATTATTTTTGCCAAATCACGTGTACGAGTAGAAATGCTCGTTTCGTATTTAAAATCGTTGACCGCTAAAAAAATAGCAGATGAGTCGATTCAAGGGTATCGTGGTGGTTATTTACCAAGTGAGCGAAGGCTGATTGAGAAAGGCTTGCGTGAAGGCGCTATCCAAATGGTAATCAGTACAAACGCCTTAGAATTAGGTGTTGATATTGGTCAATTACAAGCTTGTATAATGACAGGTTACCCGGGAAATATTGCAAGCGCCTGGCAGCAAGCAGGTCGAGCAGGGAGACGTCAAGATGAGGCGTTAATTATTTATGTTGCCCAATCGACCGCGCTGGATCAATATATTATTCAGCACCCGAGCTATTTATTAGGAAGCTCCCCTGAAGAAGTGCGCATTAACCCAGAGAACATGCTTATTTTAATGGACCATTTAAAGTGTGCCGCATTCGAACTCCCGTTTTCGAAGACAGATAGCTATGGGGAATTTGAAATCCAAGAGTTATTACAATTTTTAGAGTCGGAAGGTGTGCTTGTCAAAACGAGCACCCAGTGGCATTGGATGAGTGACCGTTTTCCTGCCCATGACATTTCGTTGCGTTCAGCAGCTCAGGAAAATGTTGTCATTATTGATATTTCAACTCCCGCAAACACGAAAGTAATTGGTGAAATGGACACATATAGTGCGATGACGCTGCTCCATGAAGAAGCGATTTATTTACATCAAGGAATTCAATTCCAAGTGGAAAAATTAGATTGGGAAGAGAAAAAAGCTTTTGTCCGTGAGGTGGATGTGGATTATTTTACCGACGCCAACTTAGCAGTGGAACTAAAGGTGTTGAGCGAGGACAAAATCGCGCATTATGAAAGTGCTTCCGTGAGCTATGGGGACGTAAGCATTTTAGCTATCCCTACGATTTTTAAGAAAATAAAGCTACATGAAAAAAACGAGAATATTGGATCGGGCCCAATTAACTTACCACCGATGGAAATGCACACAAATGCTACATGGTTAAGCTTTGAAGTAATCGAAGGTTGGAATGATGAAAGGTTGGCTGAAGCGCTAGAAGGTGTTGCACAAGCACTTGGAAGCTTTATCCCATTATTCATTCATTGTGATCGTTCGGATGTTACAGTAGTTCCACAGGTTAAAGCTACGCACAATGAGAAGCCAACGCTATTTATTTATGACAGCTATCCGGGTGGTATCGGGTTAAGTGAAAAGGTTTATGATATTATTTTAAGCCTTGTGGAAAGGACGCTAAAACATGTTCAATTATGTCCTTGTTCAAGTGGTTGTCCTGCATGTGTTGGTCCACAAAACAGTTTAACAGACAGTCCAAAAAAGGATGCGGTTAAACTATTGCATAACTTAGCGAGTGAATTAAATAATTAAATGTAAAAGAGGTTGGACGCTATTGATGCATTCAACCTCTTAATTTTTCTTCTTTTATTAGCTTGTAAATCATTTTTCGGTTTACCCCGGTCTTTTTCCTCAAGTTTTCTTCCCGAAGCGTCAGGAGAATCCTTCAGAGCATTAAAATAGAGTTTATATATTCAGTTTTGATTTCTGGTCTTAATTTATTTGGAAGTAGATGCTTAAATGGTCCAAACCATTCCTGGCATCTAATTAATGTCGAAGAATAACTTTTCAAAACTTGTAGAACTAGTTGCAAGGAAATTCTATGATCTAACACTGATCAGAAGTGAAGATTGAAGTGCTAAGCAATTGAAAGAAAATGCGTAGTAAAGAGATGGAGATTTTGAAATTGATTCTACTGATTTTGTGTTAAGGCTTCGGAAATTTTTGTTTACCGTTGTATGCACTGGGATTAAAACAGAAGCCTGTTTTGAGGAAAGAAGAATTTTGTAAGGCTAAAATAGCATTATCCTATTATTTAATTTGGTGTGATAGTCACTTAAAAGAAGAGCCATATATATTAATCTTCTTCTATTCGGATAGCTTGAATAAATTGACAGTCAACGATAATTGTTGAACCAGGTTCTGTTGTTGGATCATTAAAGAATGCGCAACAATTGTTTCGGTTAAAGGAAATAAAAACTATATCTTCTATAATCTGACCTCCAAGTAAGAATGGTTAAGAAAAATGATTTTGTCTATAGAGATTTTCGTATTGAGGTACTATTAAGGCTAATTGATTGCTAAATACTTTGTCAAAAATGTTCAGTAATCAGAAAAAATTGGAGAGCACAATTTGTGCTCTCCAATTACTAACGACGATGTTCTACAAGGTCAATTGCACCCAACACGATGTGCGCTAAACCGAATCCGAATACAGTGTGTGCAATCATGTTATTAGAATTGCTTTTTTGCTTTAGTGCAATTCCAGCCACAGTAACAGCAGAACCTAGAATAGTTGGGATTAAACCTTCACGAATGTTGTTCATAAAAAATCCCTCCGTCGTAGTTATTTGGTGTTATCACACCATTAATACTATTTGCTAATAAACATGATGCTATACTTTCGAAACTTTTTGAGTAACAGGCTTCAAAAAGAGCATCGAATTAGATGCTCTAATATTAGAATTCTTAGTCTTCATCGGGTTCAAGAAGAAGGGTAAACGTGCGGTTAGATAGGTTTACTTTAAATGCTGCATCATGCCTAGTTTTTTGAACTTCGAATGATTCTTCCTCTGTTGTAAGGGTTAATGTATGGTCATCATCCCAGTCGTGAATAGAAAATTTATTTGGAACGAACAGTAATCGTAAAAAATGTGAAATTATTTAAAAAAAATTTGTATAAATATGGAGTATTTTCCTCAATTCGCTTATAATCAACCGCGGGTATAAATTAGTATCATTAGACAAGCGTATCTAGATAAGGAGCGAGAGAATAGCAGTTACGATATAATAGCCCCACTGTAAGTTAAGAAAGAAAAAAGCGAGTTTGCATGAGTTTTTAGAAAGCTAGAACCTGTTTATCATAAGATATTGAGTATTTTATTTTTTGATTCTTTAGTGTTTATTGTTGAAAAGCTATTTAATTAAATAAATAGCCAATCATCGTAACAAGGGGTTGACGAATGGGGAAGGAAGCACTCAAGACTCTAAGAGACAGTTGTTTTACTTATATTTTCACTTGGTAATGGTGCTTCTAATGCGGCTAACATGATTACCAATATGCAACCGCTACTTTTGGTGATGAACCAAATAAAATGAAATAATAAGGAAAGTGGTAAGGATATGAATAGCTTAAAAACAAAAATGGTAGCGGTGTTTTCTGTGTTAATTTTACTAATGGGGGGGGCTATTGGTTTTCTTGTTATTCAGTCCTCTTCTAAATTAGTCATTCAATCCATAAGTAAGCAAGCGACTAAAATAGGAGAATATACACTTAGTCAAGTGGATGTAGAAAAATATAGTGTTATTTTACAAGACAAAAAAGAAAACGATTATTTTAAACAATTACAAGACAATTTTGAGGAAATAAGCGTAGCAAATGGTTTGAATTATCTTTATACAATGAGCAGAGAGAAAACAGACAGTGGTTATGAATATTTTTATGTTATTACAGGGGATGCGGTTGCTTTAGGTGATATTGAAGTAAACGGTGCAGAGTATGACAAGATGGTGCAAACTTTTGAGACAGGACAAACAAGTGAACCTGAAATATCCTCTGACGATTTCGGGAATTTACTTTCAATATACATACCAATTAAGGATAAATCCGGGGAAGTTATTAGTGTATTAGGCGTGGATTACAATGCAACAGATATTTTCAATTTAGAGAAAAAGAATGGGTTGAAAATGGTTCTACTTACAGGTATTTTTCTGATTATTAGTATAATTATTATTTTTATTTTTTCTAAAATAGTCACTAAACCTTTAGAAAGCTTAACGAAGCAAGCAAAGAAAATTTCTGAAGGAGACTTAAATTTCCATGTAAAAACGGAAGGCAAGGATGAAATAAGTGAATTGTCACGTTCATTTGAAAAAATGGTTGTCGACCTAAGAGAAATTATTGCAGATATTAATTCAACAACAGTTACAATGAATGATACGACACAAGAGCTCAGCGAATTTGTAAAAACAACTGAAGAAGCATCGGGTAATATTACACAATCAATGGAAGAAACAGCTATAGGAATAGAAAAGCAATCCGGAGAAGTGAATAATATTTTAGAAATGATGTCAAATATGATGACTTTTCTACATGAAGGAGTTGCCCAAGTAAAGAGAACTGTTGAAAATGCCAAAATTTCAACAGATACAGCAGAAAAGGGCAAGGCATCAATGCGTGAAGCCACAGTTCAACTTCATGAGTTAATTAAAACTGTAGAATCTGCAACTGAAACGGTTCAAAGTTTAGCCAAGCGTTCCGATGAGGTAGGAGAAATTATTAATGTAATTTCTGACATAGCAAATCAAACAAATTTACTTGCTTTAAATGCAGCAATTGAAGCGGCAAGAGCAGGGGAAAATGGAAAAGGATTTGCCGTTGTGGCAGATGAAGTTCGAAAACTGGCTGAGCAATCTCAATCAGCTGCCAATAAAATAATTGATTTAATTGAATCTATCCAAAAAGAGACGAATGAAACAGTGGTTAAGATGGAACAAAACTTGAAGGCTGTTCAAAAGCAAGAGCAATTGATTGACCAAGGAGACGAAGCCTTAAATGTGATTGTTAACATGGTAGGGCAAACGGAAAAGGATACGAATCAGATTGAAGATGTCTTTAATGATCTTCAAAAAGATTCTCAAAAAGTTTTGGAAGCTTTAGAAACAATCTCAGCTGTCATTGAAGAAAATACAGCGGTTACGGAGGAAGTGGCTACAGCTTCAAGAAATCAATCAACCGTAATTAGCCGCATTGTCGAAAATGTGCATAAAGTTGAAGGGATATCTAAAGTTCTTAAAAATAAAGTAGATAAGTTTAAATTATAACGGACATACACTTTGGCCTTGGCTATGATTCGAATGTTTGGGAAATGTAAGTGAGAAATAATCAAATAGATCAAACTTATCGTCGTGGTAGTAGGTTTCTGACTTTAGTGAGAAATGAAAAGTTTTGATTTGGGAATGATAAGTGGGCATGCGAGTAAATTAATATTTTACCCATAGATACATTCTTGGGTAGTATAGGGAGAGTACTGTTCAATTAGAGCAGTGCTTTTTTCCTTTTAGGTAAATAGATTGAAATGTTGTGTTTACTCCTAAAAACCATATTAGACATGGTATTTAAAATAAACTGTAAACATGTTAAACGATAATAAAGTATAAAGTAAAAAATTGTAAATTAGATAGGCGTATATTAAATATGTAACCCAAATACGCCTATACACGTATAAAGTATGGAATCCGTGCTCCTTGTGTTTACTTTGTTTACTGTTCAAATTATTGTTATTATAAAGGGGAGAATATCTAGAATTAAGATGAATAGAGATGTACCTTTATTTTGTGTATGGAAACATGAAGTGCAATAAAACCAATGTACACAAATGCAACGTGGATGAGTTTTGCACTGGAGAGCTTTATTCCATTATATATTTATTGCGACCGCTCAGACGTCTCGGTTGTACCCACAAGTAAAAGCTATTCATAATGAAAAGCCTAATATTTATGATAGCTATCCAGGTGGAATCGGATTAAGTGAACGGGTCTATGATATATTAATATAATTACTAGAATGAAAGATCCAACACGTCGAAGCCTGCCCACTTCAAGCGGGCTTCCCTTCATGTATTAGCGCACAGGGCAGCTTATTTATATAGTAAAGAGCAGGTGCTTATAGTTTTAAGGCTTTTACTAAACGAAATGATGTGATGACATGTCTTATGAAAATAAAATTTTACAAATGAAAAAATTGCTCGGTAAAAAATCCAACCAAGCTGTGGAAAATCCCGCATTTGTGAAACCTGCACAACCAAGTTACTTAGAACAGTGGCAGCAAGCAGGTCTAGAAGTTGTGGAGAATGATTTTGGTGTCCTGTTAAAAAAGGAAGTGCGTTTTGCCTTCAATTATATGCACGGGAATTATGAACTAGGTGAATTGTTTGCTGTTATGGAACGGTGGGCGATGCAGCAAGAGGATCATCCATATGCACTTAGCTTTGATGAAACACTTGTCTTTTTTGATACGGAAACGACTGGCTTAAAAGGGGCAGGTACCCATATTTTTTTGCTTGGTTTTTTAGAGGTACAAGAAGATGAATTTGTGCTGACGCAATATGTGCTAGCCGATCCGTCTAATGAAGCGGCATTTCTATTTGAATCAAAGCTTTGGCAAAAAAATGGTACGATGATTACGTACAATGGAAAAAGCTTTGATTGGCCGCAATTAGAAGTGCGGTGGACATTAAATAAGCACCATATCCCGAAATTAAAGACGCAGCGCCAAGTAGATTTACTCCATAGTACGAAGCGTTTATGGAAAGATGAATTGCAGCAGATGAAACTTACACAAGTGGAGCAAGACAAGCTTGGATTTCATCGTCAGGGCGATATACCCGGTCATTTAGCGCCAATCATTTATTTTGATGCCGTTAAAAGTGGCAATGCAACGACATTAATGAAAGTTTTAAAGCATAATGAATGGGATTTATTATCGCTCATTACGTTATATATTCATTCGACCAAATTACTCTTAGATGAAGTTGGGCAAGAATCTGCGACAACGTATACGAACATTGGGAAATGGTTTGGGGATTTAAAGCAAAAGAAAACCGGTGCAGAAATTTTAACAGCAGTGACAGAGCAATTTTCAAAAGAAGACGCTGGATTAGCCCATTATTATTTAGCATTTGAATTAAAACGGAATGGAGATTATGCGCTAGCGGTGAACGCATTTCAAACATCCTTACCAGCATTGCCATTGAAAAAACAGGTGCAAGCGTACGAACAGTTAGCCATGCTTCACGAGCATCAACTAAAGGATTACAAGCGAGCGCATGCATATACGGAAGCTGGAATGGCAGTAGTAAAAAAGATTATCTACGCAAAGCAAAGCCAACAGCAACGCCAACTTCAAAATTGGGATAAACGATTAAGTCGTTTAGAAATAAAGATGTATTTCCCAGGCAACCGCACAATTTGACATTTTTTTTGCAAGATAGGTGACATAATAGGTACGAACAGTCTTTCCTATGCTATAATAGTGTCAAAGAAGTTGTGTGACGGAAGGACGATTATTATGGATATTAAATTTACATCTGACTATATTCTAGAAAAAGAATTTAAAAAAAGCATGAAGGGCTATAATGTTGAAGAGGTTGATCAATTTTTAGATTTAATTCGTGAAGATTACGATACTTTTTCAAAGAAAGTGGCGGCATTAGAAGAGGAAAATGCGCGCCTTCAACAAGAACTTAATAGCACGAGCAAAAGACCCGCTCCAACACCAAGTACAAATAGTACAAATTTCGATATATTAAAACGACTTTCAAATTTAGAAAAACATGTTTTTGGGAGCAAACTATACGAATAGTTCGACTTTTAAAGGAACGATTGTGTTTTCAAATTGATTCACGTATACTAATGATACATCAATACTCGAGTAATCGCTGCGGCCCATCGAGGTCGTAGAGGAAAGTCCATGCTCACACGGCTCTGTGATGACCGTAGTGTTCGTGCTACCTGAAAAAATAAGGGTAGGCAAGTGTAAAGCTTGACGGCGGAAGGAACTCCTAAGTCATTTTGATATGGACGAAACTTCCTGAAAGTGCCACAGTGACGGAGCTTATAATGAAAGTTATAAGGTGGAACGAGGTAAACCCCATGAGTGAGAAACCCAAATTATGGTAGGGGCACTCTCCTGAAGGAAACGAACGGATGGAGGGACGGTAATAATACCGTAGATAGATGATTACTACCTGGTCGTACGAGGCGATAGCTGTTTGAGTACTCAGGAACAAAACATGGCTTACTGATTATTGATGCTTTTTTGAACACATAAAAAGGCTCTCCATTACATTGTGGAGAGCCTTTCTTATAGGGAATTAAGGTGAAAAACTTGAGCGAAACATTTACAAACTTAGCAACCGTCCAAGAGCAATTATTAACCCAATATCCTGATAACTTGGTTGTTAAAATATTCGAAAACATTGCAGAAGGCGTTATGATAACGGACAAAAATAAACGCATAGTTAAAGTGAATGCAGCATTTGAATTCGTGACAGGTTATAAAAAAGAAGAAGTAACCGGCAAGAGCCCGGGTATTTTACATTCCGGTATTCATCAATTACCGTTTTATTTGAAGATGTGGGAAGAAATAGATAAAATCGGCATGTGGCAAGGGGAAATTTGGAATCGTCGAAAAACAGGGGATGTTTATCCTGAATGGTTGACGATTACAGCTATAAAAAATGACTTTGGTGAAATTACCAATTATTGTGGGATTTTTACGGATTTATCGGAACGAAAAATTGTTGAAGATGAATTAGAAAAGAGAACATTACTTGATACTTTGACAGACGTATGTAATCGGTTTTCCTATTTGGAGCGTATGAATGCGTTACTTGAATCGTCAGCAGAAATGACACAACCGGTACAACATGCGGTTTTTTTATTGAATTTAGATCGTTTTAAGCAAATAAATGATACGCTTGGGCATACGATAGGTGATCAATTACTCGTAGAAGTATCGCAACGGATTAAAGGATTAATCAAAAATAAAGATATTTTAGCACGCTATAGTGGTGATGAATTCGTTGTTACGTTAACGAATATTGTTCATCCACGAGAGGCTGCAAAATTTGCAGAGCAAGTCATACGTGTGATTGAACAGCCATTTAAAGCAGCCAACCAAGAAATTTTCATTTCAACGAGTATGGGCATTAGCATTTATCCTGAAGATAGTATGAAAACAGAAGAATTATTAAATCGTGCGGATAAAGCGCTGACATATTCAAAAGATAATGGTCGCAACTGTTTTTCGTTTTATTTTGATGAATTAAATACAGATTCAAAACGTGTTTTATTGCTGGATAGTGAATTGCGCAAGGCGATAGAAAATCGTGAATTTACGTTAGCTTATCAGCCAAAAATTTGTGTGAAAACAAAAAAAATTGTTGGGGTTGAGGCATTAGTTCGATGGACAAATGACAAACTAGGCTTTGTATCACCCGTAGAATTTATTGAATATGCAGAAGAAACAGGGTTAATTATTCCTCTGAGTGAAATTATTTTTGACTTAGCGTGTCAAGGAAATATGAAGCTGTTAAATGCAGGTTATTCAAAAATTCCAATTGCCATTAATGTATCAAGTATTCATTTCCACCAACAAAACTTTGTAGAATCTATTCAAACTATTTTAGAAAAAAATAATACTTCTGCACTCAATTTTGAAATAGAAGTAACGGAGCGTACCGTAATGAACAGTGCTTCTGAAACGGTGAACAAATTGGTCAAACTAAAGCTACTTGGATTTAAGTTATCAATGGATGACTTCGGTACAGGCTACTCCTCATTGAGTTATTTAGTGAAGTTCCCATTAGATGTATTAAAAATTGATCGTAGTTTTATACAACAAATTTGTATACTAGCAGATAAGCAAGCCATTGTGGATGCTATTATACAAATGGCACACCGATTAAATATGCAAGTTGTTGCAGAAGGCGTTGAAAATAAGCAGCAAGCAGCTCTGTTAAAAGAACTGGGTTGTGATTTTATTCAAGGTTATTATTATAGTAAACCATTACCGATGGATGAATTAATTGAATTTATACAATTTTGGGAAATCGACCATCAAGAAAGGGTATAACAACTTATGACAAAATTTCAATTAGTCGCAACTGCTGCAATGGGTTTAGAAGCCATCGTTGCAGATGAAGTGCGCGAATTAGGATATGAAACACGTGTAGACAATGGGAAAGTTTATTTTGAAGGCGACGAACTAGCAATTGCACGTACAAATTTATGGCTGCGTGTTGCAGACCGCGTTAAAATAGTAGTTGCTCAATTTCCAGCACATACTTTCGACCAATTATTTGAAGGTGTAAAAGCCATTCAATGGGAGCAATTTTTACCTGTCGATGCAGCGTTTCCTGTTTCAGGGAAATCAGTAAAATCAAAGCTATTTAGTGTGCCGGATTGTCAGGCAATTACTAAAAAAGCTATTGTTGAACGCATGAAACTTGCGTATAAACGACTTGGGTTTTTAGATGAGTCAGGGGCAACGTTTAAAATTGAAATTTCTATTTTAAAAGATGTCGCAACACTTACGATTGATACATCAGGTGCTGGGCTTCATAAACGTGGATATCGTACACACCAAGGGGAAGCGCCGTTAAAAGAAACATTAGCTGCTGCGCTAGTCAAAATTTCAAAATGGTCGCCGAGTCGTCCATTTATCGATCCGTTTTGTGGTTCGGGCACAATTGCTCTAGAAGCCGCGATGATTGGCCAAAATATTGCCCCAGGCTATAACCGAGAATTTATTTCGGAATCATGGCCATGGATGAAGCAAGCCATTTGGGAAAAAGCGCGTGATGAGGCAGATGAACTTGCGAATTACGATCAAGAATTAACGATTATTGGGACAGATATTGACCATCGTATGGTGTCAATTGCACAGGAAAATTCGTTTGAGGCAGGCTTTGGCGATATTATTACATTCAAACAAATGCAAGCAACGGATTTTACAACGAAGGATACAGATGGTGTTATCGTGACAAACCCTCCGTACGGTGAGCGTATTGGTGAATTAGAAGAAATCGAAAAAATGTTACGTAAATTTGGCCAAGTCATGCAAAACTATCCAACATGGTCTGTTTATTTACTTTCTTCGATGGAAGATTTAGAAGTACATTATGGGAAAAAAGCGACGAAAAAACGCAAGCTGTTTAACGGATTTATTCGCACAGATTTATACCAATACTGGGGTCAAAAGTCAAAGCGAGAATTTTAAAATGCCACTCGCTACAGTGAAAAATCAAAATTATTTAAAAGCGACTACATTAGCGATAAACTAATGTAGTTTTTTTCTAGTTTTTTCATATACACCATGTATGATTTCATATCATTTTATAGTATAATGTAAAGTACGGATTTTTTTCGGATTACGAATGAAATTAAAATTTGATTAGGCATTGCGCGGGAGGAATAACGAGATTTCTTCCGCTTCATATTGAGGGGGCAACGTCATTTTGAGAAAATCTTTACCATTTGAACTTTCTAAGGAGAAGTCCTTTTTCGAGTCGTTAGGCGATTGGATGGGCGATGTACTTTATGATGAATTACCTGAAAAGGGTTATGAATGCCGTGATGAACAAATTTTTATGGCATATCAAATTGAACAAGCATTAAAAGAGAAAAATGTCCTGTTTGCTGAAGCGGGAGTAGGGACGGGTAAAACCATTGCCTATTTATTACCAGCTGTATCCTATGCCCGTTATACAGGAAAACCCGCTTTAATTGCGTGTGCAGATGAAACGTTAATCGATCAACTTGTAAAAGATGGTGGTGATATTCATAAGCTACGTGATGTACTCGGCTTAGAAATCGACGTCCGATTAGCAAAATCACGCGACCAATATTTATGTTTAAAACGGTTTGAAGAAGCAGAAAAGAATGAAACAGACGAATGGATTGATGATATAGCATTTTCTATTCCGGATGGTGTGTATGCACAAGGAAGTATGATTTCAGTGAAACCATACGGAGATCGTTCTGACTATTCGACTGTGAGTGATGAAGATTGGGAGAAGGTCAATTACAATTCGATTATGCAATGTGCAGTTTGTGACTTGCGAAATCGTTGTGGACAAACACTTCATCGTGCGCATTATCGTAAATCGACAGACTTAATTATCTGCTCTCAGGATTTCTTAATGGAGCATCTAGCAACAAAAGAATCCCGTGAACGTGAAGGGCAGTTACCATTACTTCCAGAAGTGTCTATGATTGTACTCGATGAAGGACATTTACTAGAATACGCAGCGCAGAGAGCGTTAACTTATAAAGTACAAGCGTATACAATCGTTGAGATTTTAGAGCGACTAATGGTCGATGGAGTTCGTGAACGTACGCTGTATTCGATGGAACATTTACAAGATCACCACGAATTGTTTTTTGACCAATTACGGGAAGATGTTGTGGCATCAGAGGAAGATCGTAAGCGTATTAACAAATCGGAGCGTCTCATTGCATTAGGTAAAAAGATAATTGCGAATGTAGAGCAGTTGCTAGAGGAATTCGTATTTGAATCAGAGCTTTATATGATTCCAGAATATGAACTGAATATGGCAGAGGAATTTTTAGAGCATTATGTAGCGGCTATTCGTATCTTTGTTGCACAAGGAGATGCTGTTGATTGGTTAGAGGACACAGATGATGAAGAAACATTAGTCATTATGCCTCGATTAATTACAGATGTATTAGCGGAAACATTGTTCTCGAAAAAAATGCCAATTGTATTTTCTTCCGCAACGCTATCTGTCAAAAAGGATTTCAGCTATATTGCATCAAGCCTAGGTATTGCAACATCTCAAAGCTTTAGTGTCCCTTCACCATTTGATTATGATGAAGTAATGAAAATTTATTTACACGAACTGGAGCAATCTAAAAAGGTAGCAAAAGTCGAACAGTTATTGCTAGATAAGAAAAAGACGTTAATTTTATTTAAGTCAAAACAGGCAATGAATCAATTTAAATCACAGTTAAGTATGATGGCGCGTTTAACAATAGCGTTCGAAGGTGATCGTGAGCTTTCATCTATTGTCCGCGATTTCCAAAATGGCGATATTCAAACCTTATGCTCGTATCATTTATGGGAAGGGTTGGATTTACCGGAAGAAGCGTTAACGCGTGTAATTATTTTCGATTTGCCATTCCCGCCTCATGATCCGTTATTTGATGCAAAACGCTCGTTTGCCCAAAATCCATTTGAGGAAGTGGAGCTACCATTTATGCAACTTCGTTTACAACAAGGGATGGGACGTCTAATCCGTACATCGAATGACCATGGAGATATTCATATTCTATTAAATGAAGAAGAAGTGAAAGTGAAATCGAACTTTTTAGATATTTTAGCTGTAGATCCACAATAATCGTTTGCCCGTTCGAATAATAATATTCAAACGAAAACAAAGCATCCGTCCTTCTCAAATCAGAGAAGGGCGGATGCTTTTTCGTGTGACTACCCTAGTAAGAGCGGAGAGGTCATTTCATATCACCAAGGTGTAAATCCTGTAGATCCGAGTGGGGAGTTACGAATGATATCAAAAATTGGCATTGTGTAAGCAAAAATAATTAGTGCTGCTACAATGACACCCCAGAACTTAAAGTTTTCTAAAATAGCAGGTGTTTTTTCTGCACCGGATGCTACTTCAGCGACTGGGAATTCCTCATGCCCTTTTGGAGCAAAGAAGACTAATTGCATAACAATATACGTAACAAGGATAATCGCTACGAATAAAATGGTACCGCCAACTGCTTGTGCGATCGAATATGGAATCCATGCAGCAGCTTGTTCTGCACCGCCATATGTTGAAAAGTCTGAACGACGTGGTGCTCCGAATAATAATCCGACAATGTGCATCGAAGTTGACATGATACCCATTCCGACTGTCCATAATACCCCAACGTAAATCCCTAGCTTATTTAATGCAGGTGTTAATACACGACCTGTTAAATGAGGGATTAAGAAAAATGCAACACCAAAGAATGTTAATACAACAGTGGTTGCCACTGTTAAGTGAAAATGCCCTGTGATCCAGATTGTATTATGAACGAGCTGGTTCATTTGATAAGATGCATTGACGATACCGCCTGCACCACCTGGAATAAAGGCTAACATTCCTAGGAATGGAAGGAAGAAGCGTGCATCTCCCCATGGTAATTTTTTAAACCAGCCAAGAACACCTTTAGAGCCTAGCTCACGACCACGTAATTCAAACGTCGCAAACATGGAGAATGCGGTCATTAATGACGGAATGATAACGAAGAACGTTAATGTAACTTGGATAAATTTCCAGAAACCATCAATACCTGGTTCGGTTAACTGATGGTGAATCCCTACTGGGAATGAGAATAATAAGAATAAAATGAATGATAACCGAGCTAAAGAATCTGAGAATATTTTCGCGCCAATAATTTTTGGAACAATTGCATACCATGCCATGTAAGCTGGTAATAACCAGAAGTAAACAAGTGCATGGCCGAAGTACCAGAATAATGTACGAGTTAATAAAACATCCACGCGCGCAATTAAACCAAGTGACCAAGGTAATAATTGGAATAAAACTTCAACTGCAACGCCAAGTGAACAAGTTACCCATAAGAGTGAATTTATAAAGGCCATATACGTTAATAGGGGAGAAGTTTGCCCTTTATTTTCTTTTTTCCATTGGAAATATTTCATGAATTGTGGAACACATAATAACCAAGAGCCGACTACAACAAGTGTTAACCCTAAATAGAAAATCCAATGTGCTTTCATCGGTGCGTAAAATGTGTAAAGTACCGTTGCTTTATTTAATAAAACCATTGTAGAAGCCATCGCGGTACCAATAACCATCAACCAAAAACCAATCCAACCAATATTACGTTGTTTATCTGTAAAAGGACCTGCTGTACGACTTACCGCAGCAATTTGGAAACCTAAAATGAAAAATGTCGTTAAAATTAAACCTAGTAAAATACCATGAACAGTTAAAATTTGATAATAACCAATTTTAATGCCACCTGGAATTGTAAACTCACCAGAGCGGACTAATACTTGTAGTAAACCTGCAAGACCACCAAGGAGTAATGCAATAAATGCGACATAAATATTTGCCATTGCAAGTTTCGCATCTTTTGGAGCTACATTTTTAATGACTGCCTGTTGCATTTTCGTCCACCACCTTTAACATAGAGTGCATAGCTGTATGACCTGTACCGCAATATTCATTACATATGATTAAATACTCACCCGCTTGATTCATTTCTGCAATGTATTCGGAAATATAACCAGGCTCAAGCATCATATTAATGTTGGTGCTAGCTGCTTGGAAACCGTGAATAACATCTTTTGTTGTTGCGATGAATTTTACTTTTGAGCCTAAGGGAACGATAATTTCAGGTGGATCGTAATAGAAAGCAGAAGCTACAATAACAACTTCATAATCCCACTCTTTCCCTTCTACTTTATGTACGCCTGGATTATTAAATGGAGCAATTTCGTCGACTTTCTCGTAGTTGATAACTTTTTTCGAGTTGTTTGGATGAGTCCCGTTATGGAATGCGCCGACGCCTAAAATAATTAAAAATGCCACTAAAGTTGCGCATCCGAAAACAAGCCACCACTTTTCATACTTGTGTAAGTGCATAGAAGTTACCCCTTTCTCATTTGTCTTTTTTTACATACGTCCCATAAATAGGTCGAAGCAATAGACCCACAAAATGATAATGACCGCCCCGACAGAAAAAGTCATATAAAGAGTGCCTTTTAAATTGTCGTCTGCTTTTTTTTGTTTACTCATCTTCTCACACTCCTATTGGCAAATATGTTGTATTTCTCTTTTCATAGTATTAAAAGTAAAATTATGACGATGTGATTTTCCTCACTTAAAAAGTTTAAATTTGTGAAAGAAGTGTGAAGAAATATAAAAAAGCATGTAATCAATTTGATTACATGCTTTTCTATAAATTATTATTTTTCATCAATTGTATACAAAATGGAAATATCCCCAGCACCGTCAATAGTTGCAGGTAGATTAAATGCTTGTTGGAAACCGTATAATTTTGTATTTCCTACCATTACTGTAGGGGGGGTAATATCGAGTTCAAGTTCATATTGACCCGCATAAGTGCATAAATTTCCTGCAATCATATTACCAAGTTCACCAGTGAAGGATTCAAGCATGGCACCATCTAAAGGCATTCCGAACATGGAGGAACCAACTGCGCCGAAAATTTCAGGAGTACTATCTATTATGATACGACCTTTTAAATCACCAATAAGCCCAATTAACACACCCATTTCTTGCTGAGTGTAAGGTTCCGTTATTATGGAAGGAGATTTTACATCAATATTCATTGGTATAATCGTTTTTAATGAATGGATTGTCCCATTCAAAATCGTTTGTATATGCTGTGATGTACTCAAGATAAACACACCTCTCTCCGACTTTTTCTATATCTTATCATGCGACTTTAGTAGATGTATAGAGGGGAAAGGTACATAATTTTACATTGAGAAAGTAAAAAACGCCCAGTTCGAATTGACGAACGAGACGTTTTCCGATTATAATGAGAGTGATAATTATTATCAATTATTTAAAGGTGGTGTGCTTCATGCTTTTTACATTCGTAGGAATCACAGTAATCGCATATGTAGTCATTGGAAACTATGTATTAAAAAATACAGTAAATTAAAAACTAAGCGACATTCTTTTATATAATAAATAATGTAATCACCATTTCTGGCCTAAATCCAAAATGGTGATTTTTTACTAGGAATGCCGTTTCCCTACAAAAATATTCGAAAAAACAATAATCAGAACATGAAAAGGGTCAAAAAATATAATTTCAATAAAATACTAGCCGATTTTCTAATGTAATCATGGTACTATATGATTGTGAACATTTTAGTACAAAAGGGGAAAGTAAAATGAGTTTGTTTGATGAAAAGGTACAACAGGTTTTACAGCAATCGGCGGTACAATACATAATTTATAAAGAGAATCAAGATACGGAGCGAATTGAAAAATTAAATCTATTCGCACGAAAATTATTACAAAAGGAATTTGTTATTGGATTTGCAGGTCATTTCTCTGCAGGTAAATCGAGTATGATCAATGCGTTATCTGGTGAAAATATTTTAGCAGCGAGTCCAATTCCAACAAGTGCAAATATCGTAAAAGTGCATAAGTCTGAAGAAGATTTTGCAATCGTTTACATGCATCATGATAAGCCGGTGAAATTTTCAGCAGGCTTTGATATTAAACAAGTGAAAGAGCTGAGTAAAGACGGTGAATTGGTTTCGCAAATTGAAATTGGTCATAGTAAATCTAGCTTACCTTTAGGCGTTACCGTTATGGATACACCAGGTGTTGACTCAACTGATGACGCACATGCAATGAGTACGGAATCTGCATTACATATTGCGGATATGGTATTTTACACAATGGATTATAACCATGTCCAATCGGAGTTGAATTTCCAATTTACAAAGCAATTAATGAAGTACAATCCGAATGTGTATTTAATTGTCAATCAAATTGACAAACATCGTGAGTCAGAGTTGTCATTTGAGGATTTTAAACAATCGGTGCACAATTCATTTGCTGCATGGGGCGTTTATCCTAAAGACATTTTCTTCACTTCTTTACGAGACAAAGATTTAGCGTACAATGATTTTGAAAAAGTGAAAAAAATCGTCATGAATTCGATGAATGACTGGCAAGAACAATTAATATTAACGGCTGAAAATACGTTAACTAAATTACAGCATGAGCATGAAAATTATTTAACAGAAGAAAAACAAAACCGATTTGAAACATATGAAGAAGTTTTAACAACGGATGACTGGGAATCTCGTCAAGATATTTTAGATCAATATGAAAAATTAACGCTTCAAACTGAGCTGTTTTCATTTGAGCAATGGGATAAAATGTTTGATGAAAATCGCAAAGAGTTACTGTCAAATGCAGCAATTATGCCAGCCGATGTACGTGAAAAATTACGCGGCTATTTAGAATCCAAGCAAGAGGACTTTAAAGTTGGTGGTTTCTTTACAGCTAAAAAGAAAACAGCTGAAGAGCGTGAACGCCGATCAGTAGAGGCATTAGATGCATTTAAACATGTCACGCAATCACAAATTACGGGGCATATAAAGGCGCTAATGAAAACGGCATTAAAGGATGTTGGTGCATTAACAGATGAGCGCGCGGCAGGAATTGATGCAAAAGCCTTTGATTTACCATTTAGCGTTATTGAAGAGCAAGTTCAAAAAAATACCATTGTCACAGGGGATGCTGTATTAAATTTCGCAAACCGTGTGTCTGAAGCGACAAAACGCTTTTATATCCAAATAACGGACGCATGGAAAAATGAGCAACAAGCTGTATTAGAGCAAGTAGCGATAGAAATTTCTGCACCGGTAAAATTAAAAATCAATGCGATGACGCAAAGAGTTCAAGCAATCCAGCATATTTTAGAAATAGAAGCCTTTGAACAATTTAGTGAAAAGCAGATGATTCAAACGACGAATGAATTACGAGCGGAGTCTAAAGTTCAATTGGAAAATTGGAAACGTGCACATGAGCAGGCGCTAAAGGATATTCGTCCATTTGATGAATCTATGCTTGCTGTAAAAGAAGAAGTGGTAGTAGAAGAACAGCAAGCTACTGAAAATGTTGGTGCGCACTTAAGTACAGATCACGTTGTTGCCAAAGCATTAAAAACAGCGCAGGCAGTTGGCAATGTCCAAGGCTTTAAAGAAGTAGCCAACTTCTTAACGAAAAAAGTAGAGCGCCTACAAAAACGTGACTTTACAATCGCATTATTCGGAGCCTTTAGTGCAGGTAAATCAAGCTTCTCGAACGCATTAATGGGGGAACGCGTATTACCGGTGTCACCAAACCCGACAACAGCAGCCATTAATAAAATTCGACCAGTGACACCGCAGCATCCGCATGAAACAGCAGATGTGCATTTGAAAACAGAGTTGCAATTATTAGAAGATATAAAAAGTTCATATGCGGCAATTGGAATAACTGTGCAGTCTTTAAAAGAGGCGTTTGAAAAGACTGAAGAAGGCTTAGCAGTTAAATTATTGGATGAACGATTAAATGTGCATAAATCCTTTATTCGTGCGTATTCTGAAGGATATGAAAACTATATTCCAAAATTGGGGACAACAATACGTGTAGATCGCCTTAATTTTGAAAAGTTCGTTGCGCAGGAAAACCGTTCATGCTTTGTTGATAATATCGATTTTTATTTCGATTCACCACTTACGCGCATGGGTGTTACATTAGTCGATACACCAGGAGCGGATTCAATCAATGCACGTCATACAGGTGTCGCGTTCGATTATATCCGTAATGCCGATGCGATTTTATTCATCACATATTATAACCATGCGTTTGCAAAAGCAGATCGTGAGTTTTTAATTCAATTAGGACGTGTTAAAGACGCCTTCGAATTAGATAAAATGTTCTTTATCGTTAATGCGATTGATTTAGCTTCGACAGCGGAAGAAGAGGAAGAAGTGAAGGGTTATGTCCGTTCTGAATTACAGCGCTTCGGTATCCGTTTCCCTCGCTTGTATGGGGTTTCAAGTTTATTAGCATTAAAGGAAAAGCAGGAGCAGCAAGATCATCAGTCAGGGTTGGCGCCATTTGAGGGGGCCTTCCATCATTTCTTGAACGACGAGCTAATGGGTATCGCTGTCCAAGCACTGCAAGAAGAAGTCGATAAAACAGAAGCGCGATTACATGATTTAATTGTCCAAACAGAGGACAACTTAAAGCGTAAGGATGAGCGACTGGATGAGTTAATTCAGTTAGAAAAACATGTTCGTGCGAGTTATCAAACGACGCAAACTGCTATGCTGGAAAGTGAAGTAAAACAGGAATTAGATGAATTGCTATACTATGTATTACAACGTGTTTATTACCGTTATCCGGACTTTTTCCGTGAAAGCTATAATCCTTCAACATTTGCACAAAAGTCCGCTCAGTCAGCATTGGAAACCGCTTTAAAAGAAGTGCTACAAGCGTTGAGCTTTGATTTTGCACAGGAGCTACGCGTGACGAATTTCCGATTAGCTCAATTTGTGGATGCCAAATTAAAAGGACAATTTAAAGAACAAGTACAAAATTTAAAAGAATTGAATCCAAGCTTTGCATTTATCGCTTATGAGGCAACTGAACCGCAACTACTTGACGTGACCGGTCCATTTACTGATAGTGCCCCGTATAGCCAAGTAAAGTCACATTTCAAAAATGTAAAAGCGTTCTTTGAAAAAAATGAAAAAGAGCTATTGCGTGATGCGTTAGAACAGTTAACGAAGCCTGATGCTCAAACGTATTTAGATCGTGAAAAAGCAAAACTACTAGAATGGGCATCTCACTTCATTGCAATCGAAGCAGAAAGTTTACGTCAACATATGTTAGAGCAGGCCATCGAACAAATTAACACAGAACGATTATTGCTTCAGGAAGAAAGCCGATTAGCTGTTTGGAAGGAACTTTACGAACAACTTAAAGCATAAGGGGGAATTCCAATGACGAATGTTTTTGTAGATGCATTTAAATTAGAACGTGATGGTCGCTTTATTGATACTCGTTATGATTTGCAAAATGTTGATTTAGGAAAGCGTTTATTTGAAGAAGAACATGTGAAAGGGGCCATCTACTGGGACCTTGAGCATGACCTTTCCGATATGTCGAATCGAGATGGACGTCATCCGTTACCTGACAAAGCTCAGCTGCAAAAGTTATTTGAAAAAAATGGTTTGCAGTATAATGATGCCATTTATATTTATGACCAAGGCGGTGCACCGTATGCGACAAGGGCGTGGTGGATGTTAAAGTATGCTGGTTTTCAGCATGTTTACATTGTAAATGGTGGCTATGAAAGTCTCGTATCTGCTGGTTTTGAAATAACGACAGAAGTGATGGAATATGAACCAACGACGCTTCATTTACAGTGGGATGACAACATTTTACTGAATCGAGAAGATGTACTTGCGGTAACGGAAGGGAAGCATAAGGCAACGCTTCTGGATGCCCGTGCTGCTGGCCGTTACCGTGGAGAATTCGAGCCGTTCGAACCAATAGCGGGTCATATTCCAACAGCAAAAAATTACGATTGGGAACAATTGAAGGACGGCAATAAGCTCGTCATTACTTCTTCATTACTAAATACAGTAGCAAAAGAAGAGGAAATTATTGTATACTGTGGCTCAGGTGTAACTGCAACACCGGTTTATTGTATACTTGCAGAAGCAGGTTTTCAAAACATAAAAATATATATGGCCGGTTATAGTGATTGGGTGTACCATTACCCAGTTGAAATCGGGGAAAATAACTAACTTGCTACAGCAGAAGTCCTCCACTTCTATAAGTGGTAGATGAATGCCAAGAATGGCCTTAATTTAGGGTGGGTTCAAACCCAGCTGAATCAAGTTAATGCCCCGGCGGATGTCACAGATTTTTAAGGGGAGCTTTTCGAGCAAGCTCAAAAAAATCTGGACGCAATTACGCCAAGGCGTAATTGATTAGACCGTAAATAATTTATTATGAATATCCATTCACTTTATGTTAAAGTTACCGTATAGGGAAAAATGACATAAAGGGGTGGATATTTGTGTTTTTCAAGAAGATTAGTGAACGAAACGAAATGTCGGGTGTTCGAATGGTGAATGGCATCATTAAGTTTCAAGCCATTCAATTAAATGTTCATTGTTTTGAAGTAGATGGAGTTTTAATCGATACTGGTGCAAAGTCACTTCTCAATCAATTTAAACCATTTTTCAAGGAGATGGATGTGGATCAAATTGTCCTAACGCATTATCATGAGGATCATTCAGGCGGGGCGCAATATTTACAAAATGAATATCAGCTACCTGTATATATGAATGAATTAAAAATTCAGGAATGCAAAGAGAAAGCAACGTATCCATTTTATCGAAGAGCGTTTTGGGGAAGAAGACCCGCCTTTCATGCACAAGCGATTGGAACGACATTTGAATCAAGAAATGCGACGTGGAGAGTGATTGAAACGCCAGGACATACCCAAGATCATCTCGCCTTTTTAAATACTTCAACAGGTCAAATTTTTACCGGGGATTTATATGTATCCCCGAAAACAAAGCTTGTCCTACGAGAAGAAAGTGTCCCTACGATTATTTCTTCGATTGAAAATCTTCTTACATATGATTTTCAAGAGGGCTTTTGCAATCATGCTGGTTACATGAAAGATGCAAAAAAGGAATTAACGAAAAAGCTAGACTACTTATGTGAATTAAGTGAGCGCATTGAATCATTGCGAAGAGAAGGGCGATCGGTTAAGGAAATTAATGAGAAGCTATTTATGAAAAAATATCCGATTACCCGTGTGTCATCCGGGGAATGGGATTCAACGCATATTGTTACTTCTGTTATCGGAAAAGGAAATTAATTGAATAGAAATCAATAGTCCACTTTTTCAAATTGTTGATAGGGTGGATTTTTGTTTTTAGGAGATACTTAAAAGTGTGGACTCTCATATAATTCTGCTACTTGAGAAACAAAATTCACTATAAATAATTATAAAAAAAGGAGATTTTCGCATTTACAAATCCTTAACAATTCGATTGAATGTAAATTTTGTTAAAGTTCAAAGTCTATACGGTAATGGTCGTAATTTGTCGAAAACGTCATAAAATCGATTAATTGACGCGTTTTTTATTATAAATAAAAATGTTTAGTCGTTAATAAGTATTAGAAACTGAACGGTTAGGGTATTCATTAGGTTACAGCAGTGTAAATTTTTTGTTAAGCGCATGAAAAGATATTGAAGAAAATGAAAAGTAGATGTTATGATAACTTAGGTTTTATCTTCGATCTGTAGAAAACATTTGCTGCGGTGAAAATAAAGAATCGGTATTATTAATCAAACAATTTTTTAGGAGGAAATCATCTATGTTTAGCTCAAGAAAACCAGATCCATTTTTCGAAGGATTATTAATTATAGCTAAAAATGTTCAACAAGGTGCAAACTATGCAAAGGAATCAACTATTTCAAATGTTGCAGACCTAAAGCAAATTCAAATTAAGATGAAATCTTATGAAACAGCTGGAGATAAATTAATTCATGAACTAATTGTAAAATTAAATGAATCGTTCATGACACCAATTGAGCGTGAAGATATTTTAGCACTTGCAATTAAACTAGATGACATTTTAGATGGAATTGAAAATACAATAGCGCATTTCGAAATGTATTCATTCACAGAAGTAAATGACTATATGCGTCAATTTGTTGATTATATTGCAAAAAGTTCAGATGAAGCAGTAAAAGCAATGGAATTATTAAATAAAAAAGATTTACTTGGGATGCGCCAACATGCGATTTTAATAAAAGATTATGAACGTGAATGTGATGAAATTTTCCGTAAATCATTAACAGAGTTATTCCAAGTAGAAAAAGATCCAATTCGATTAATTATGTTTAAAGACTTGTATGAGCAATTAGAGGACATTGCTGACCACTGTCAAAATGTAGCGAATACAATTGAATCAATTATTATGCGTAATGCATAGGAATGAAGGAGTAAACTATGGATACGTTATTAATTATTACCGTATTAGTTGTCATCTTTGCGTTAGCATTTGATTTTATTAACGGTTTCCACGATACTGCCAATGCGATTGCTACATCGGTATCGACACGTGCGTTAAAGCCGCGTCCTGCGATTTTGATGGCCGCAATAATGAACTTTGTTGGTGCAATTACGTTCGTTGGCGTAGCAAAAGCAGTCGCTTCTGGTATTGTTGACCCGTTCTCTTTAAATGCCTTTGAGGGAGATGTGACAGGGTCAGTCGTTATTTTAGCTGCTTTATGTTCAGCCATTACATGGAATTTATTAACTTGGTATTTTGGGATTCCGTCAAGTTCTTCTCATACGTTAATCGGTTCGATTGCGGGTGCAGCAGTAGCTTCTGCCGGTTTGGGTATATTAAATTACTCAGGTTTCTTTAAAATCTTACAAGCATTAATTATTTCGCCAATTTTGGCATTATCACTTGGTTTTATTGTGATGAAAATTTTCAAATTTATTTTCCACCGTTCACCGCTTTATACAACAACGAAAGCGTTCCGATTAACTCAAATTGGTACAGCGGCGTTACAATCATTCACACATGGTACGAATGATGCGCAAAAAGCAATGGGGATTATTACAATGGCATTGATTGCTGCGAACTTGCAATCAACAGATGAGGTACAAGGCTGGGTTCGTTTCGCCTGTGCCCTAGCAATGGGGATTGGTACTTCGGTAGGTGGCTATAAAATCATCAAAACAGTTGGCGGTAAAATTATGAAAATCCGTCCTGTGAACGGTGTAGCAGCAGATTTAACTTCAGCCTCTATTATTTTTGGTGCAACGGTTATTGCTTTACCGGTATCCACGACACATGTTATTTCTTCAGCTATTATGGGTGTAGGTGCAGCGCAACGCGTAAAAGGTGTAAAATGGGGTGTCGCACGTAAAATAGTAATCACGTGGTTCATTACATTACCGATTTCTGCTTTGATGGCAGGGTTGTTTTACTTTTTATTAAATTTAATCTTTTAATTAATAAAATGAGGTTGTCCGTGTGTAGGACAACCTCATTTTTTTGCCGTTTTTGCGGGGGGATCGATCAATTTCAAATGAGCTATGGTAGAAATGCCGAAAAATTTTCGTGTACGGATTCAATCGGAATAAATAAACCGACCTTCCCGTAAGGATCTCGTTTACCGGTAGCAAATACGACACCAATGACTTCACCTGCCTCATTAATGACAGGGCTGCCGCTATTTCCTTTATAAACAGGCGCGTCCATCATAATCACGTCTGTGTCGATTGAGGAAGCGACGGTATAGTCTAATAATTTGCCTTCATTGGCAATGCCGCTAAAATACAGTGGATTTCCGATGAAATAAACATGCTCCTCTGCTTCAAATTGACTCGATTTCGCAAGCTTCAAATGTGGAAGTTCTTCCCCCTCTATTTTTAATAGTGCTAAATCAAATTGCTCGTAGGCATCTAAAACATTGGCCTCGTAAATTTGTCCATCAGGAAATGTGACACTAATCGTTAAAGCCTCATCAATTACATGTTCATTCGTTAATATATAACCATCTGAGGAAATGGCAAAGCCCGTTCCTTTACTATCTTGTGTATTAATCGTTACAACGGCTTTTTTATATGTTTGAATTGTTTCTTGTCCAGACAAATGACTGGAAACTCGTAAAAAATCAATCGCTGGAATGGAGTACATATTGAAGATAATCGCAAATGTATTAAAAACGAGTGAAAGGGCAATGAGCCAAACAATGATCCGTACAATCGGTTTTTGCTTTTTTGGTTTTTGGTATGTTGAGTTTAATCGTTGTTCTCGTGCCTGTGCAAGTGCTTTTTCTTGTTCTTCTAACACGAGTTCTAAAAATTCCTCTTCTGTCAGTTCTTCTTGTTTTGGGTTTTCATTCATCAAATTCCCTCCAGTTAGTACTAGTTTAGCAAATGTGTGATGAAATTGTGTCAAAAGATTTGTGAAACTTTTTTTGTGAAAAAAAGTATGTGAAAAAAATCTTATTACGATTTGAAAAATACTTCGTGCAATGAATCACAAATTCGACAGTGTGAAACAAGGATTTTGAAAATGATAGCACTTTCATTTATTATTCTAAAATAATAGATTGTGTATGTTTTAACAAACCATCCCGTTGATTTTAAAATGTATGAATCGTTGGTGTTGTAGGGTTTATAGGGATATTTAGTGGTAAAAACTAAAAAAAGAATGTTATCGTTGACAAACAATGCGTAAACGAATAACATACATAATTATAAAGAAAATACGAAAACTTGAAAGGGATGATTCATATGGATTTAATGAAAAAATCACTTGAAATGCACGAACATTTTGGAGGAAAGATGGAAATTCGTTCGAAAGTTCCCGTTGAAGATAAATATGACTTGAGCTTAGCTTACTCACCTGGAGTTGCGGCACCTTGCTTAGAAATTGAGAAAAATCCGTCAGCTGTGTATGACTATACGATAAAAGGCAATTTAGTAGCCGTTGTTACGGATGGAACAGCTGTATTAGGGCTAGGGGATATTGGACCTGAGGCAGCATTACCGGTAATGGAGGGGAAGGCGTTATTACTAAAACGTTTTGCCAATGTTGATGCAGTACCAGTGTGCTTAGCAACGAAAGATGTAGATCAAATTGTGCAAATAGTCAAGGCGATTTCACCTACATATGGTGGGATTAATTTAGAGGATATTTCTGCGCCACGTTGCTTTGAAATTGAGGACCGCTTACGTGCAGAATGCAATATTCCCGTGTTTCATGATGATCAACATGGTACTGCCATTGTAGTAGGGGCTGGGTTGATTAATGCGGTAAAACTTGTGAAGAAAAATGTGAAGGATATGAAGGTTGTTATTAATGGTGCGGGCGCGGCAGGCATTGCGATTTTACGTATATTAATCCAAATGGGTTATACAAATGTCATCATGTGTGATACAAAAGGCATCATCTATGAAGGGCGCAAAGAGGGAATGAACCCGATAAAAGACCAAGTAGCAAACTTAACAAATCCGTATCAATTACGTGGTAGCTTAAGTGATGCATTAGTCGGAGCGGATGTATTTATCGGTGTATCTGTAGCTGATATTTTAACAGAGTCGAATATTCAATCGATGGCAGCTGATCCGATTATTTTTGCCCTAGCGAACCCTAATCCAGAAGTAACACCAGAAAATGCGAAAAAATGGGGGGCCCGAATTATTGGAACAGGACGCTCGGATCATGCGAATCAAATCAATAATTTGTTAGCATTCCCAGGAATTTTCCGTGGTGCATTAGACGTTCGTGCGACAGATATAAATGAAACGATGAAGTTAGCCGCGGTAGAAGCGATTGCATCATTAGTAACGGAAGAAGAACTCCACGAAGACTTTATTGTGCCAAGCTCAATGGATGAAAGAGTGGCTGGTGTCGTTGCAAAAGCAGTTGGTTCAGCTGCGATAGAATCGGGTGTATCTGTTTTATTCCAACAGTCGGATGTAGTCAAACAAACTTTCGTAATTTAAGAAAAATAAAATAGCATTACACAACGTAAAATACGAAGTGTAATGCTTCTTTGAATTTATGAAAGAACCAATTCTTCCGTCAACTGCTCTAATTGTGTGATCATGTCACCGATAAATGCAATCGTGTCACGCAATGGCTTTTCCGTTGTAATATCCACACCAGCCATTTTTGCAAGCTCAATCGGTGATTTTGTTCCACCTGATTTTAGTACTTCAATCCAATCAGCCACTGCATTTTCATCGCCATTTAAAATACGTTGCGACACTTGTGTAGAAATCGTTAAACCAGCTGAGTACGTATATGGATAGAGCCCCATATAGTAGTGCGGTTGGCGCATCCAAGTTAGCTCGGCACCTTCATTCACTTGAACCGAATCCCCCCAGAATTGCTCTAATACTTCACGCTTTAATTCGTTTAACTTTGGTGCATTCACATTTCCGCCTGCATCAATCACTTCATACACTTTGCGTTGGTATGCTGCCTCAAGTAAATGCGTAACAAAATTATGATAATAAGTACGACTAATAATTGTTGAAATGACCCAGCGTTTAAAGCGAGGATCCGTAGAATTTTTTAATAAATGGTTCGCCATCAGCATTTCATTCATCGTTGAAGGTGCTTCGATGAAATATAAAGATGGGCGTGCGTTAAAAATATTTTGTGCTTCATTTGATAAATAGAAGTGACCGGCATGGCCAAGTTCATGAGCAAGTACAAACACTTCATTCATTCGACTCGTCCATGAAATTAAAATGTAAGGATGCACACCATAAGGACTTGAGCAAAAGGCACCCGTAGATTTCCCTGCATTTTGAGCAAAGTCAATCCAACGCTCATCAAACGAACGATCCAGCATATTGCTATAATCCTCGCCCATGACAGCTAAGCCTTCCTTCATATATTGACGGGATTGTTCCACTGTAATTTTTGGCTCAAATGACGGGTCTAAGGAAATCTTTAAATCCGCAAACGTCATTTGGTCAAGTTGATGTGTTTTTTGTAAAAGCTTTGCGTAACGGCGCATATGTGGAGCAAGCTCATTCATAATTAAATCAATTTGACGGTCATATAGCGTACGATCGACTTCTTGAGACTGAAGTAATGAATCAAAAATCGTAGGAAAGCCGCGTAAATCTGATTTCGTTTTCTCCATTTTTAAATGGGTATTATATGTTTTGGCTGTTGTATGTTGATAATCACTTAATTTCTTGTAGAAAGCATCGAATGCAGCGCGACGTTTTGCTGTATCTGCTTCTAGCTCCCAGTCGCCCTCGAATGAATTATAGCTCAGTGGGAATTGATCACCGTTTACTTCGAAATGAGGGAAATTCATATCAACTAGCTTCGTCGTATTGTAAAGTTCATACGGAGCGCTAAACGATGCACCGAATGCTGCCAACGCTTTTTCAGCTTCTGGATGCAATTGATACGGCTTTTGAATAAGTAGCTTTTCAATATAATTTGCAAAAGCAGGCTCTAATTCCTGTGCTTCTTTTAAAATAGCTTCATCTAATGCAAGTAAATCACTTTTTACGAATGATAGCTTCGTTGCAATAGTAGCAGCAAGTTGCCCAACTTTTGCAGCGCGCATTTGATGGTCGGAGTTTGTTTGTTCTACGCTTAGTGAAAGGTTTGCGTATGTCCCAATCTTCACTAATTTTTTGTTCATCATTTCATTTGTTGCGATGGCCTTCACGACACCGTGGGCATCCGTAATGTTACCTGTTAATTCAGTAACGGCTTGATCCACAAATGTTTCTACCTCATTAATTGCATCTTCAAAGGCTTGCTCACTGTTAAAAATATCCGCTAAATTCCAAGTTTCATCAATAGCTACTTCATTACGTTGAATCATTGACATGTTTCATTCCCTCCTAATATTCCGATGTTCGAAGTAAATAATAACATATTTCTGAATATTTTGGAAGATAACATTTCTGAAAATTGGTAAATAGGGAAGTAGGTATGTATTCGCAAAATAATGTCCATAACTTGGGTATTATTTGGTAAGATAATAAGAAAAAACTGGATGAATAGGGTGATGTTGTGGAGAAAATCGAGAATTGTAGCCTTATATTAGAAGGTGGGACATTTCGTACGGTGTATACTGCAGGTGTTTTAGATGCCTTGATGAAAGAAGAAATATATATGCCTTATATCGCGGCAATTTCAGCAGGTGCGATTAATGCGGTATCCTATATGTCCAAACAGCCGGAGCGTACATTACGTGTTTTAACGACGTATCGAAATGACCCTCGCTATATGGGTATTCGCAATATTATAAAGGAAAAAAGTATTTTTGGTTTAGACTTCGCTTATAATGTTGTGCCAAATGAACTGGAAATCTTCGACTGGAATGCTTATTATCACTATCCTGGTGAGGTGGAATTTGGAGTAACAAATGCGTACACTGGAAAAGTAGAGTATAAAGATGCTTTCCAAATGACAAAAAACTGCGATATTTTACAAGCAACTTGTGCGATTCCGGTTCTATTTCCTGAAATAAAAATCGGCAATGCCCCTTATTATGATGGAGGATTGGCCGATCCGATTCCGATTAATCGCGCTATTGAAAAAGGCTTCCACAAGCATTTAATTGTACTGACAAGGGAGCCGGGTTATATAAAGGAAGCTTCGAAAACAAGTCAAATTACAATGCAACTATTCAAAAAGCGTTACCCAAGAATGGCTGCGGCATTGAATAACCGTGTAGATCGGTATAATGAAACATTAAATCAAATTTCCGAAATCGAACAGCAGGGCAATGCCTTTATTTTCAAGCCGGAAAATGCATTGAGAAGCTTTGAAAGTAAAATTGACCAAATGAAAATGAATTATGAAATGGGTTATGAACAAGCGACGAAAAGAATGCATGAATTGAAGGGCTTTTTGGTTTAGGAGGCGTAGTTTTGGAAGACATTTTAAATAATGAATCATTTATAGTAAGAACGCCAACTGGACCAATCTTACATGAGCGAAGGAAATAGAATTCTAATGTAAAAGACTGTTCTTGAAGTAAAATTCTAGAACAGTCTTTTGTTTATATTTCTTAAACTAATTATTTTACAATTCCAAAATGATCAAATGGATAAAATCGAATGTTCGCTTTACCAATTACTGTATCCATCGAAATTAACCCAACTGCTGGATTTCGGCTATCATTACTAAACCGTCGATTATCACCTAACACGAATAAATAGCCATCAGGAATTGTTGAAACATTCGTTAACTCCTCAAGTGTAAAATCCTGTGTCAAAGTACCGTTATCAATTAATTGCTCTTTATAAGCGTTTAAATAAGGTTCGTCATAAGGGTTACCATTTATGTACAGCACATCATCTTTGTAAGCGATATGGTCACCAGGTAAGCCGATAATTCGTTTAATATAATCTTTCTCTTCCGTAGCTTTAAAAACAATGACATCAAAACGTTCTAAACCAGAGATTTGTTTGCCAATAATATTTACCACGACTCTATCCCCATCTTCATATGTAGGCATCATTGAAGCCCCACTTACAAGAGTTGGTGTGAAAATGAATGTCCGAATAGCTATGACAAAAACAACCGCGATAACAATAGCTTTTAACCATTCCATTAATTCACTTTTTTCTTTTTGCAAGGTTAATCCCTCCGTATCAGTCTGATTTTTTCAACAAGTAACAAAATTATGTTACTTGCAATACAATTTTAAAGCATTTGTATACATTATATTTTCAACAGCCTTTTCATCAAATAGATGCTGAATTAATTCAATATCCGTATCTTCAAAAGGTCTTTTCGCTCTTGTTGATGGCAAATCTGTGCCAAACATTAGTGCATTAGGATTTGTTTTATAGATGGATTTTAGTGCGTTTTCCACATTTAGTTCCACGCGCCCAAAACCTGTTGCTTTAATGTGTACTCCTTTATCAACTAAATTTAACAAGTGTGGTAATCCTTCTTCAGACATACCTAAATGGTCAATTGAAATAGCAGGTAATTTTTCAATGATTGAGGAAATTTCAGGTAATTCTTTTGCATCAATATAAAGTTCACTATGCCACCCAACCAAATCATAAACTCTTCTTGCAAAGTAATCGAGCTTTGATAAATTTTCTGAGCCGCCACGTTTAATATTGAATCGTAATGCTCTCACCCCATGTGTATGTAAGTTTAAAATTGCATCATCCGTCACTGTAAAGGGTAATTGAGTAACTCCATAAAATGTTGGACCCAGTTGTTTAAGTGCCTTCAATAAGTATTCCTGGTCAAATCCTTGAAAAGACCCGGATACAATCGCTCCACCTAATATATTCAAGTGAGCCGTTTCCTGTTGATATTTTGAGACAATGTAGCTTGGTGGTGTATATCCTTGATTCTCGATTATTGGAAAAGCAAAATCAATAATATGAAAGTGCGCATCAAATATCTTCATCATTTTTCATCCTTCCTTTCCTTAAATATATCAGATGAATGAAGCTTTATCGAAATAGAAGTTTTAAAAATCTGATTTCTCGAAATAAAAACACAAAATAAACATGCGACTGTATGAATGCTGAGTTATGGTCAAAGGCTGTTAATTGTATGCATCTGTGGCGGGATAATTTTATCGTATTCAATTGTAGATGCTAAAGAAAGCGATATACATAACTTGTTAAAAACAGAAGATTTTTTTGGTATATAATGACAATTGAGGGGGATGCAATTATACTTAATTCAATAAAGAATAAGGAGAGATGAATATGAAAAGCAAAACAGTTACTTTAAACATCAAATCGGAGGGTATGTTGGATTAATTAAACTTGCTTCAGCAGAAGTCTTCCACTTCTACAAGTGATGATGAATGAAAAATATGCAACTTAAAACAGTGAGGACTCAAACCCCGGCTGAAGCAAATTAATGCCCTGGCGGATGTCCAGATTTTTAAGGGGAGCTTTTCGAGCATGCTTGAAAAAATCTGGACGCAATTACGCCGAGGCGTAATTAATTTTTGTAAACCTATTTTCCGGTTTGGGCTTTCCAAGTGGAACTGCTAAAAATCGGAGGACAAAACATTGAATATCAAAAATATTTACTACTTTATAACTAGTTCACGAGCATTCATCATACAGATGGTGTTTACGCTGAACGCGATTTATTACGTATCTCAAGCTGGGCTAAATCCATTACAGCTCGTCTTGATAGGGACGATTTTAGAACTATCCATTTTATTATTTGAAATGCCAACGGGGTTGGTGGCCGACTTTTTTGGAAGAAAGAAGTCATTAGTCATTGGAACGTTCATTATCGGGGCAGCTCATTTACTTGAAGGGAGCGTTCCAGAGTTTTGGTCAATTGCTGTCGGTTCGGCATTATGGGGGATTGGTTGGACGTTTATTAGTGGTGCGGAGCAAGCGTGGGTCGCTGACGAACTGGAGAACAAAAAATTGGATCAGGTATTCCTAAAGGGGGCACAATACAGTTCCCTTGGTGCATTTTGCGGAATTATTGTCAGTGTACTCATTGCTACTGTTTTTTCTGTACAAATGACCATTTTGTTTGCTGGATCTTTATTAGTACTATTAGCGATCATCACGCTAATGGTTATGCCGGAAACGAAATTTGTGACGATTTCCCGAGAGGGCAATTCTAGTATTAGACAGATAGTATTAGCCGTAAAGGGTGGCGTGTCACAAATAAAGGGAAATACAGTGTTATTTGCAATTGCGGCTATCACATTATTATGGGGGCTTGCTAGCGAAGGTTTTGACCGGTTATGGGGCGCCCATTTCATTGAAAGTTTCAGTCTAGCAGAGGAAGACTCCATATACTGGTTTGGAGCCTTTTATGCCATTGCATTTTTACTAAATATCGCAGTGCTGAAGGTTGTCGAGATTTATATGAAAGGTCGCTATGCAACGATTTTGTTGCTGATTAATAGTTTATTATCTTTAGCTATGCTGTTTTTTGCATTTACTGAAAATTTTTTGATTGCGGTATTATTATATTGGGTAATTGCTACACTACGAAATATCAATTATCCAATAATGAGTGTGATGATAAACGAGCGATTGCAGTCACAAGGCAGGGCTACTGCACTTTCGATGTTCGGTCAGATAGACGCGCTAGGGCAGGTAGCTGGAGGTCCTCTTGTAGGAATCATTGCGCTTTATACCTCAATTAATGGAGGTATTGCTTTTTCAGCAATTTTGATTATCCCCACGTTGTACTTTTTATGGAAGATAAGAAAAGTAGCTTGAGAAAGTAGGGGTTAAACTGGAATAATAAAATTTGGATAAAATTATATGATAATTTTGATGATATGCTAGATGAAAATAGTTTTTGATGTAAGAATTCGATATAAAAATAACATAATAAATAAAAAAAGCGCAGTAATCCCTAATACTTGGGGTTACTGCGCTTTGTCATCATTATTTCCGTTAAACAGTTGAGTTAAGGTACATGAATTTTAAGGTTAACTGTTCGTACGGGTGCTCCGTCTTGATAGAATGCCTGATGAGCAATGACTTCCTTACTGACTAATGGATTGACAGAAGGATTGTCAACACCGAATAACACGACGTTTGTGTAATATCAATCCTCATAGCGCAAGTCTAAACAATTACGCTTGGCGTAATTGTTTTTTTTAGATCATTTCTCTAAATGGGTTTTTATCGTTGGATTACTCTCGAATACAAAATATCATTTACAACATAAAAATAAATGTGTTAACATAAAAAACAATTAAGTTAACACAAAAGAGAGGGGGGCAATGATGCAGCACTTTTGGGTAGTTGGCACAGATACAGATGTCGGGAAAACATGTGTGACCACATTATTAATGCGTCAGTTACAATCACAAGGTATTCGTGTGACACCGTACAAACCGGTTCAAACAGGGGAAGTATTTGAAAATGGACAAGCCTATTATTACGATTCAACAATGTATGAAACGTATTCTTTACAACCATTAGAACGAGCAAGTTTGAACGATTATTCATTTAAAGAGCCTGCTTCACCACATTTTGCAGCTCAACTAGAAGGGCAGCAAATTGATACGAAGCGCATTTTACAGCAAATTAACCGATTACAACAAGTGGTTGATGTTTTAATTTGTGAAGGTGCCGGTGGGATTTTTGTTCCGCTTGATGCTAATGGAGAGATAACGTTGCTTGATGTAATTATGGAAAGTCAGTTGCCTGTTGTGGTCGTAACGCGGACAAAGCTTGGGACAATTAATCACACCATGTTGACGTTAGAAGTATTACAGTCAAGAGGAATTGAAGTGCTAGGGATTGTCTTTAATGGCGATACAGGAAGTGCGATGGACCGTAATAATATTGAAACTATTTTACAGTATCATCCAAAACCATATGCAATAATTCCACAGTATAAAGAATTTTCAAAAGTAATGGATCATTCTATTACAAACACATCATTATTTGGAAGGCTGTATCAACATGACACAAAAATTATCTGACTGGCAAGAGAGAGATTTAAAGCATGTATGGCATCCATGCTCACAGATGAAGGATTATGAGCAGTTCCCGCCAATCGTCATTGAACGGGGGGAAGGTGTGTGGCTTTATGATGAGCATGGCAATCGATATTTAGATGCCGTATCTTCTTGGTGGGTAAATTTGTTTGGTCATGCCAATTCACGCTTAAGCCGAGCAATAAGTGAGCAAGCATTTCAGCTGGAACATACGATTTTTGCGAATTTCACACATGAGCCAGCTATACGAGTTGCCGAAAAATTAGTCGCTTTAACACCAGAGGGCTTAAACAAAGTCTTTTTTGCAGATAATGGTTCCTCGTCTATTGAAGTTGCATTGAAAATGAGCTTTCAATTTCATATGCAAAGTGGCAAGATAACGAAAAAACGCTTTCTTGCATTAACGGATGCGTATCATGGAGAGACACTTGGGGCACTATCTGTCGGAGGAGTAGACTTATATAATGACGTGTATCAGCCGCTCTTACTCGATACGGTACGTGCACAAGGACCGGATTGTTTCCGCTGTCCATTCAATGATCAGCCGGCAAGCTGTCAGGCACAATGTATTCGTTTTGTGGAAGAGGAATTATTTTTACATCATGAGGAAATTACTGCTGTTATTATTGAACCACTTATTCAGGCTGCAGCTGGGATGAAAATGTATCCACCGATTTATTTAGAGCGACTAAGAGCTTTATGTACAAAATATGATGTGCATTTAATCGCAGATGAAATTGCGGTTGGATTTGGTCGAACGGGTACAATGTTTGCTTGTGAGCAAGCGAACATTTCGCCAGATTTTATGTGCCTCTCAAAAGGATTAACAGGTGGTTATTTACCGTTATCTGTCGTTTTAACAACAGATGCTATTTACGATGCCTTTTATGATGACTACAACAAGATGAAGGCTTTTTTACATTCTCATAGCTATACAGGGAACACGCTTGCTTGTCGTGTGGCACTGGAAGTATTGACGATATTTGAAGAGGAAAATTATATCGAAATTGTACAACGTAAAGGTGAGTATATGAGAAAATTAGCGATTGAAGCATTTAGTGATCTTCCATATGTAGGGGAGTATCGTCAAATTGGTCTAGTCGGTGCGATTGAGCTAGTATCAAATCGGGACTCAAAAGAACCTTTGCCGAGTGAGGATCGTGTTGGCTATCAAATTTATAAAAAGGCGTTAACGAAAGGGTTACTCATTCGACCACTAGGGAATATTTTATATTTTATGCCACCGTATATTATTACAGATGAGGAAATGCGTTTCATGATTCAGACGACAAAAGAAACAGTGGCGCATTTTTTTGCAGAGAGGGATGCATAAGGGATGCAGCAACGACAAAAAACGTTATCACTCGTAATGGTTGCGATGTTTGCTGCTTTAACAGCAATTGGAGCATTTATTAAAGTCCCATTACCAGTCGTACCATTTACATTACAAATTGTTTTTGTTTTTTTAGCCGGGTGTTTACTTGGTAGTCGTAATGGCTTGCTAAGCCAACTTGTGTATATCGGTATCGGCTTAGTTGGGTTACCTGTATTTACACAAGGTGGAGGAATTACATATGTGATGCAGCCAACATTTGGTTTTTTAATTGGCTTTGCACTTGCTGCATTTGTCATCGGTTGGCTGCTTGAAAAAGTGGATGTTCCAACAAAATGGCATTTTATCTTTGTGAATATAGTTGGACTCCTACTTATTTATGCGATTGCTGTACCGTATTTATTTGTATCGTTGAACTTTTGGCTAGACG
This sequence comes from Solibacillus sp. R5-41, assembly GCF_002736105.1. Lineage (NCBI taxonomy): Bacteria > Bacillati > Bacillota > Bacilli > Caryophanales > Caryophanaceae > Solibacillus > Solibacillus sp. R5-41. Next base: position 1,369,777 of record NZ_CP024123.1, read on the forward strand.
TGCAAACGAGTTGGTCACATGTATTTCTAGTAGGGTTTTTAAATAGTATTCTTGCCGATTTTTGCTTAGCGATTGTATCGGCATTATTGGCTGAACGACTTTATAACGTATTTCGTTCGGCTAGAGCAATTGAAATAGTACAGATGAAAAAGGAGCATGCATAATGAATTGGTCACAGTTGGCAGAAGAAGTTATTGAGGGGAAAGTTATTAGTAATGATGAGGCGCTATCGATTTTAAATAGCGATGATGATGAGTTATTAAAATTAATGGATGGTGCATTTACTATTCGTAAACATTATTACGGTAAAAAAGTAAAACTTAATATGATTATGAATGCTAAAAGTGGTTATTGCCCAGAGGATTGTGGCTATTGTTCGCAATCTTCTAAATCTACTGCGCCGATAGATAAGTATCCATTTATTACAAAGGATGAGATTTTAGAAGGGGCTAAACGTGCATTTGAAAATAAAATTGGAACGTACTGTATTGTTGCGAGTGGACGTGGCCCGACGCGTAAAGATGTAAATGTCGTGAGTGAAGCTGTGACGGAAATTAAAGAAAAATATGGTCTAAAGGTTTGTGCATGCTTAGGGCTATTAAAGGAAGAGCAAGCACAGCAATTAAAAGAAGCGGGGGTAGACCGTTACAATCATAATTTAAATACATCTGAGCGCCATCATTCGTATATTACGTCATCTCATACATATGAGGATCGTGTCAATACAGTGGAAACTGTGAAAAAACATGGTATTTCACCTTGTTCAGGTGCCATTATCGGGATGAAGGAAACGAAGGAAGACGTAGTAGAAATTGCACGTGCACTTTATCAGTTAGATGCAGATTCAATTCCTGTCAATTTCCTAAATGCCATTGATGGGACAAAGCTGGAAGGTACGAAAGAACTAAACCCACGCTATTGTTTAAAAGTTTTAGCACTATTCCGTTATATTAACCCGACAAAGGAAATTCGTATTTCAGGTGGTCGTGAAATAAATCTTGGATCGCTACAACCACTTGGTATGTACGCAGCAAACAGTATTTTTGTGGGGGATTATTTAACAACTGAAGGGCAAGAGGCTAATAGCGATTACCGTATGCTGACAGATATCGGCTTTGAAATTGAGTTAACAGAAAAGCAAGAGGCAGCATTTTGCTCTTAACAACATAAGAAAAATAGAAAAGCGCAGTATCCCTAAAAGTTGGGATTACTGTGCTTTTCTCCATTATTTCCAATATATATTTGAGCTAAAGTGAATGTACTTTACGAATAACGGCTCGTACGGGTGCACCGTCTGCGCCTTCCACTTTTAATGGCAAGGCGATCAAATCATAAAAACCTTGTTCAATCGTTTCAAGCACTAATCCTTCGACGATATGAATGCCAGCTTGATATAATGCATGATGTGCACTAACTTCCTTGCTGTCTAATGGATCGACGGAAGGATTGTCAACACCTACTAACACGACCCCTTTATCCTGTAAAAAAGGGGCGACATTCGGATGAATAACAGGAATTGTCGTTGGAAATTGTGAAGATATGGAATCAAGAGTTTTGATTAGAATTCGTTGAACCCCTTTAAAATCAATGGAACGAAACGTCTCGTGTGTAATTTCAGCAGTTCCTCTACAATCCATGACGAGGCATTTCCCAATAAACACATTAACATCGAGCTGATCCACCTTTTCTCCGTTATTATCAAAGTGGAAAGGGGCATCGGCATGCGTTCCTATATGCATCGAAGTCGTCATTTTTCCGATATTGACAGAACCTGTTTGCTCTTTTGTATAACCAACTTCGAAATGAAACTTTGTATCACCTGGCCAGTTTGGAATTCCAGCTTTTAAAGTTTGTGTAATATCAATCCACATAACGCACCTCTATTAATATTGGATTATTAAATAGCCAAGAACAATAATAATGACTGTTGGCACAACGAATGTCATTAAGAAACGATACGTTTTATAAAACCCTTCGCCCATTTTACTGCCTTGTAAAAGCTCGTTTTTCACTAAATTTTTATCCATTACATGCATAATAAAGAATGCAATGAGCAAGTTTCCTATTGGTAAAATCACATTGGAAACAACGAAATCTGTCGCATCGAAAATGTTTCTTCCAAAGATCGAAACATCGCCCAATGTACTATATGTTAGAGTAGAGGGAATCGATGCAATAAATACAATAACCCCAATTATTATAGTTAATTTCGCACGAGTAATTTTGAATTTTTCAACAGTCGCTGCAACAATAATTTCATACATACTAAACGATGAAGTTAACGTTGCAAATAAGAATAAAATTAAAAAGAGTGCTAAAAACAGCTCGCCAAATGGCATTTGAGAAAATGCGGCTGGTAATACCATAAATAGTAATGGTGGTCCTTCAGCTACTTCCATGTCAAATGCGAATACTACTGGGAAAATTGCTAAACCAGCCAATAATGAAACGAAAATACTTAAGCCAACAACCGATCCAGCAGAGTAGGGTAAGCTCACATCTTTCTTTAAATAAGAACTATACGTAACTAGACAAGAAAATCCGACTGCTAATGCAAAGAATGATTGTCCTAATGCATATAAAATTGATTTTCCGGTAATATTTGTGAAATCAGGATATAAGAAAAATTTAATACCTTCCATAGCTCCATCTAACGTTACTGCTCGAATAACTAAAATGAAGAACATGATGAACAATAATGGCATCATAAATTTATTCGCTTTTTCAATTCCATTTTGAACACCAAGTGCAATTACGACAACGTTTGCAATAGTAAATAACGCTAAACCAACTAAAGCAATCCAAGGTGTTCCAGTAACTTGGCCAAAAAATGCACCAGGGTCTAATGATGGCTCAATGACATTTCCTACAACTGAAACGCCACTATATACAAAAATCCATCCACCTACAACACTGTAAAAAGATAATAGTAAGAAACACCCAAGTATCCCTAATTTCCCAATCCAAGCCCACGCAGGCGTATTCGGTGATAAAAATCTGTACGCTGAGACTGCCTCTTTTTGTGAGCTTCGACCGATAATATACTCAGATAATAGCATCGGAAGTCCAATGAGTAGGGTTAACAGAACGAAAATTAAGAAGAATGCGCCACCACCGCTTTGACCTGCTACGTAAGGCATTTTCCAAATTGCCCCTAATCCTATTGCAGCCCCAGCAGATGCTAAAATAAAGCCTGCCTTGCTTGACCATTGACCTTTGTTTTCTTTCACCCAAATTCCCCCGATTTTCTATAAAGTTGTTCGTAGATCCCATAATTCTGGGAAGAAACGATGATCTAACACTTGACGTAAGTAATTTACACCGGAAGAACCACCCGTACCGATTTTAAAGCCAATAATTCGTTCGACTGTTTTCATATGTTTGAATCGCCATGTTTGTAAAGAATCTTCAATATCAACTAATTTTTCAGCGAGTTGATATAAATCCCAATATTTATCCACATTTTTATAAACGGTATTCCAAGCGGCTGCAACCGATTCATCTCCATCATAAACCACACTAAAGTCACGGTTTAACAGTGCTTCATTTATCGGTAAACCAGCGCGCGCCAATGCTTGAATCGAAACATCATAAATACTCGGTGCTTTCGAAGCTTTCTGCAACATTTCTAAAATCTCTTGATCTTTTTCGTAGATTTTTAAAATATAAGGTGTTTTGTATCCTAAAGCAAATTCAATTAGTCGGTACTGATAACTTTGGAAACCGGAAGCTTTTCCAAGTGAATCTCGGAATTGTAAATACTCGGCTGGTGTCATTGTCGCTAGTACGTCCCATGCTTGAATAATTTGAATTTGAATTTTTGAAACGCGTGCTAACATTTTAAAGGAGGGCTGTAATTCATTTCGTTGAATTGCTTCAATTGCACCTTGCATCTCGTGAATAATTAACTTCATCCATAATTCACTTACTTGGTGAATAATAATGAATAACATTTCATCGTGATGATTTGACAGACGATTTTGGTTGGATAAAATGTGTTCTAAACTCAAATACTCGCCATACGTCATGTCATTTTTAAAATCCGTATGAATTCCTTTTTCTTGTTTCATTTTCTCCTCGAGTTCTGAAATGGAGCGTTTCGACATATTCATTCCTCCTAAGCGATGATTTCACGTTCGTTTTGAAACTTTTTGTAAGTTTCATTTGTCATAATATCCTTCAAAATTTGAACGACTTTCCATACCTCTTCAAATGAGTTGTACAATGCAACTGGTGCAAGTCGAATCCCATTTGGTGCTCTAAAATCAGGAACTACACCTGCTTCTTTTAGTGCTTTGCAAATACGTGCCGCTTCCTCATGTACTAAAAATACATGACCTCCTCGTGTTTCATCGGTAGGGTTCCCTAATTGAAAAACATTCGGGAGCTCCTGTTGTAAGCAATCCATTATAAAGCCTGTTAATTGCAATGATTTTTTCCGAATTGCTTCAATGCCAACTTCTTCAAAAATGGAGAGGGAGCCTTCAATTGGCGCTAAACTTAAAATATGTGGTGTCCCAATTTGATATGCACCTGCCGCATTTGCAGGAGAAAATTGTACGGCTAAGTCAAATTGTTTCGTTTTATCAGAACCAAACCAGCCAGCCAGCCCTGGCATCGATCCGAAATGTTTTTCATGTACGAACAAACCTGCAACAGAACCCGGCCCGCTGTTTAAATGTTTATAGTTGCACCAAAACGCAAAATCTACGCCCATGTCATGTAATTGATGTGGAATAGAGCCAATCGAGTGACATAAATCGAAGCCCACAACAATCCCACGTTCATGAGCCGCTTTCGTAATCGTAGCTATATCTAATACTTGACCACTACGGTATAAAACAGCCGGTAAAATGGCGACGGCTACATCGTCTGTCATAGCTTCTATGATTGCTTCTGTCGTAATCGTCTGACCGTCTTCACTTTTTACAAATCTCAAATGGTCAGCTGATAAGTTACGTATATGAATTTGACTAGAAATCGCATAAAGGTCGGAAGGAAAATTTAATTCATCAGCTAATATTTTATTTCGCTCAGCGTTTGGGTGAAAAAATGTTGCGAGTAGCTGATGTAAGTTTGTTGTTGTGGAGCCTGTTAAAATAACTTCCTCTTTTTTTGCCCCAACTAATGGCGCACATTTTGCCCCTAAGTTTTCGGATAAAAAATACCAAGGATGTTCACCATTCGTCCAACCATCAATCCCAAATTGTTTCCACGAATTTAATAGCGTCAATAAACTATTTTCCGCACGTTTTGATAACAATCCTAAAGAGTTCCCATCGAAGTAATAATGATTTTCATTTTTATAAAATTCTGTAGCGTATTGTTTTAATACATCTTGACTATCTAGCAACCTCGCTTTTTCTAAACTTTCCATAAAATCACCCTTTTATCCATTTTTTTACTTCAATTTTATCATAAGTTGCTAGATTGTGAATGTCAACGAAAAGTCGGTGGAATGTTATTATTCAATAAGTAATTTTTACTAATATAATTTATCTATTGATAGCTTTAAATGACTAAAGTGGATGGATTATTCGCTTTAGAATTGTTATTTAAAAATAGTAATAGGTTGATTTGATGGTTTTTGAATACTTGTTAGGAACGGCTTCAGGAGTGATGGGAGCGTACTATAAAAAATATGTAAATCCTATGCAATCTCTACCCTCTACTATCGTAGTTGAGCAAGGACATGAAATAAATAAAGATGGCAAAGTATATGTACATCTACAGGAGGAATCCTCACAATTGAATATTTCAATATCAGGTACAGCAGTTTATGTAAAAGACATAGAGATTGAAATAGAATAGATTGTAATGGTTTTTAAATTTTTGTATTTTATAAAAAATTCGTGTGCAGTTAAATGGGGTGTTTTAACAAAAGGGGGAGGAGTTCGAAATGGTAAGGCAGTTTTCTATTACGTCAGGTGCTGTCGTTGTAAATAGTCAAAATCAAATCCTACTAAAAAAAGATCCGAAAAGAGGGTGGGAATTGCCTGGTGGACTTGTAGAAACTAATGAAACAATTAAAGAAACCGTAATTAGAGAGGTTAAAGAAGAAACTGGAATAAATATAGAGTTATTGAAATTCTGTGGTGTATCACAAGAAGTAGAAAAAGGTATTTGTAATATGTGGTGGATAGGGACTCCTATTAGTGGTGAATTTCAAACGGGTTTGGAAAGCTTAGAGGTAAGCTTTTTTGATATTGATGATGCTCTACAATTAATCAAAAATGAAGATTTTAAACAAGAGCTATTACATTGTTTAAATGAAAAAGCGGAACCTTTTTTTATTTATTTTCAATAATCTTAACGTAAGAAGGCGCAACACATAAAATATGTTCTTGCGCTATACTCATGCTTATCACACATGTCGACTTATTTAGAATGAAAATGTCTATAATCGAAGTGGAAATGGCTATTAAATCATGCAATTTGTCTAAAAAATTATGTACCACAATATTCATGTTGAGCAGAGCGGAAAATTATTTAGGAACCCGCCGCTTCCCACGGTAGCGGCGCAATAAATCCAGAAAGTTCCAGTAGGCCGAACATATATATATATAGGCTGGTTTTGCACAGAGCACACAGATGAGTCTTACCGATTTGTGCAACAAAACTGTGCGGCTCATGTGCTTAGCCAGCCTAACAATTGTAAACGTTAATAGAATTCATAACAGAAAGCTTATATAAGCAGAAGGAATTCTTTAGTTCAAATTAATTATATTAATTTAATGTTCCTTTGTAATAGTAATATTCAACCAGCCAAATAAGATTGTAATGACCGGGCTAAGCAAGCAGAAAAATGCAAATGGTAAATAACTAAGAACATCGACTTGTAATACGGAAGAAATGAATAAACCGCAAACACCCCAAGGGACGAGTGGATTAATTACCGTACCTGCATCCTCAATAACTCGTGCTAAATTTTTCGGATGCATATTTAAACTTTTAAATTTTTCTTTGTACGTTTCACCTGTTAATAAAATCGATAAATATTGCTCACCAATTAAAAAGTTGATGGCAATGGCCGTAAATGCAGCGCCTGTAATCGCCTTACCTATACTTGTGAGCAATTGTTGAATCGAGGATAATAACGTTTGAATAATGCCTAATGAAAATAATAGACCACCCATCGAAAGTGAAAGTACAATTAAAATGATCGTAAACAGCATACTATTCATCCCGCCACGCGTTAATAATGAATCAACCGCTTCTAAACCAGTATTTGCAACATAGCCGCTATATAAGATTGCGAAAAGTTCCTTTAATGGAATCGCATTGTGCACATAGGAAAGGGCTATTCCGCTTATTGTACTAATTGTTAATGTCATTAAACTCGGAATTTTAAACATTGTACAAATAACTAAAATAACGAGTGGAATAAGGGCGTACCAATGAACAAGATTTGTATTTAGTAATACTGCTTTATATTGTGTGATTAATTGCTCATCAATGCTTGTGCTTTTCGGAGATAAAATCGCATAGCCAATGAGGGATAGGATGAATGCAGGAATCGTTGTGTACATCATATTTCGAATATGTGTAAACAAATCAATACCTGTAACAGTTGCCGCTAAATTCGTCGTATCCGAAAGTGGGGACATTTTATCGCCAAAAAATGCACCAGAAACGATGGCACCAGCTGTAATAACTAAAGAAGCATCCATCGCAGTAGCGACACCAAGCATGGCTACACCAACCGTCCCGACCGTTGTTAGGGAGCTCCCAATAGCTGTTCCAATTATGCTGGTAATAATGAATACACTGGCATAAAAGAAGCTCGCTGCAACAATGGAAAAACCGATATACAGTAATGTAGGGATTGTACCTCCTATAATCCAGCTGCTTATTAGTAGCCCAATTAAAAGGAAAATATAAATTGCGCCGATTCCTGTTTTCGCAGAATTCACCATGCTTTCCTCTAACTGACTAAATGGGACTTTTTTGAACAGTCCATAAGTCATTAAAACAATAATAGAAAGAATAATTGGGATATGTGGAACACTTTCAAGCTTAATGATTGAAAATGAAATAAGTCCTATAATGAAAATGGTTAATAAAATGGCTTCGAGAAAACTAATTTTTATCTGTCGTTGTTCAATCATATTCAAAAACTCCTTTTTGCTTTTACGCTTCGATGCGTTGAAGTACGAAAGTAATCCTAACATGAATTTTGTAAAAAGGGAAGGGGGGATATGAAAAAAGACATGACTTGTGCAAAAATTGCAGGAATCGAAGTTGTTTATTGCACAAAAAAAGCCCTCTATGAATGATGCTCATAGAAGGCTACTATTATTAGTCAGCTAACATAATTTTTTCTAACTGTAAAGGCTCGATATATGTATCACCTTTGAATGCGCGCATATTACCACCAGAAATTTCATCGATTAGAATAATTTCATTCGTTTTCGCATCACGGCCAAATTCAAGTTTAATATCGTATAAAGTTAATCCTTTTTTCCCAAGCTCAGCTGCAACGAACTTAGAAATTTCAATTGTACGCTCTTTTAAAATGGCATACTCTTCATGTGTTAGTAAGTTTAACATTGCAAGTGCATCTTCAGAAATTGGAGGATCTAGTCGCTCATCATCTTTAATCGTTACTTCAACGAATGCGTCTAAATCTTGACCTTCGCTTACGTAAGCACCATAACGACGTAAAAATGAACCAACTGCTTTGAAGCGGCAAATCACTTCAAGACCTTTTCCGAATACAGTCGCAGGTTTTACTGTCATTGTCGCATCGTCAAAGTTTGTATCTACATAATGAGTAGGAACATTAAGTTCATTTAATTTAGAGTAAAAGAATGATGTTAAGCGTAAACCAGCAAGACCAGCACCATCAATTGTTAATCCAACTGTATTGGCACCTGGATCAAATACCCCATTTTCACCTGTTACATCATCTTTAAATTTCAATAAAAAATTTCCATCTTCTAACTTGAATACATTTTTCGTTTTACCAGTATACACTAATTCCACATGAAAAACCTCCATTTCGATTACATTACGTATTATAACACGAATGTTTAATGGTTATAAATAAAAAAATGTTCGCATTTTAAAGAAAGACGTCTAACCTTAACACCTACAAAAGAAAGAAATTTCTCACTTCTCTTAATCTTTGATATAATCATTATTAGAGAAGGAGTGGTTATAATGGTTGAAACTTACAAAAATATTGTGGTTGCAGTAGATTTTTCAGAAAAAGCGAAAATTGCATTTGAGCGCGGTATTCACCTCGCAAAATTAACGGGTGCGCAACTTCATTTAGTGTGTGTCATTGATACGCATTCATTTGGCTCGGTGGAAGCTTATGATTTAAAGTACGCAAAAGAGTTAAAAGAAAAAGCAATCGTCCAACTAGAGCAATACAAAAATAAGGCCGCACAAGCAGGCATTGAAAATGTACAGCTTGTCGTGGAAGAAGGTTCGCCAAAAGTGATCTTAACTAGTTTAACTGAAGCCGATTTAATCATTGTTGGTGCAACGGGACTAAACCGTGCAGAACGATTCTTACTCGGATCCGTTTCTGAAAATGTAGTTCGCAGCTCAACATGTGACGTTCTTGTCGTGAGATAATCAAAAAATAAACCGCAAAAATCATGGAATTGATTTTTGTGGTTTTTTAACTTGCTTCAGCAAAAGTCCTCCACTTCTATAAGTAGCAAATGAATGCAAAATTTGCCCTTAATTTAGTGTGGGTTCAAACCCCAGCTGAATAGGGGAATTCAGGCAAAAGGAAGGGAACAAAGGCTAAATCCGTCACGTCCTGTGACAACGCCTTTGTGATCAACGTCGTGTTGACCCGCGTCGTGCGGCAACGCCTGATTGACCAACATCATGTTGGCCCAAAGCCCCAGGCGTATGACACAGATTTTTAGAGGATTTTTTCGAGCAAGCTCGAAAAAATCTGGACAAGAGTTAGTCGAGGTTTAATTAATAATTAATATACGCCTTCTACAAGCATACCGTTTGCAACTTTAATGAAGCCAGCAATATTTGAACCGGCTACTAAATTTCCTTCAAAGCCATGTTGTTTAGCGGCTTCAGAGCTTTCTTTGTAAATCGATTTCATAATCGAATGTAGCTTTTCGTCCACTTCCTGGAATGACCAATACGTACGACTAGAGTTTTGAGCCATCTCTAATGCAGATACAGCAACACCACCCGCGTTAGCAGCTTTTGCAGGACCGAAGAATACGCCAGCATTTAAAAACTCATTAATTGCTTCTAAGTTAGATGGCATGTTAGCCCCCTCAGCAACAACACGTACACCATTTGCAATTAATGTGCGCGCTTGGTCCCCATCGATTTCGTTTTGTGTCGCACATGGTAGGGCGATATCACAAGGGATTGACCAAATGTTAGAGCAACCTTCTGTATATGTTGCATTTGGTCGTTCATTTACATATGCTTTAATACGCTCACCGCGATTTTCTTTAATTTCTTTTACTAATTTTAGATCGATGCCTTCTGGATCATAAATATAGCCTGCTGAGTCTGAACATGCGACAACGTTTGCGCCAAAATGTTGTGCTTTTTCAATTGCATAAATAGCTACATTTCCAGAACCTGATACAACGACCTTTTTATTTAGGAAAGAATCTTTTTCTTCACGTAGCATTTCTTCTACAAAGTAAATTAAACCATAGCCAGTTGCCTCTGTACGGGCTAATGAACCACCGAAACCTGGTTTTTTACCAGTTAATACACCAGCTTCATAGGCACCGCGAATACGTTTATATTGTCCCCACATATAGCCAACTTCACGTGCTCCTACGCCAATATCACCTGCAGGAACATCGACATCTGGACCGAGATAGCGGTATAATTCAGTCATAAACGCTTGGCAAAAACGCATAATTTCTGCATCAGATTTACCTTTTGGATTAAAGTCTGAACCACCTTTACCACCACCGATTGCTTGGCCTGTTAGTGCATTTTTGAAAATTTGTTCAAAAGCTAAAAACTTCATAATCGATTCGTCGACAGTTGGATGGAAGCGAAGACCACCTTTATATGGTCCGTTAACATTGTTGTATTGGACACGGTAACCACGGTTTACTTGAACTTTATTTTGGTCATCTTGCCAAGCAACGCGGAACGAAACGATGCGATCGGGCTCAACTATGCGCTCTAATATGTTGTGCTCCATATATGCAGGATTATTTTCGAATACAGGTACTAATGATAAAAAGATTTCTTCCACCGCTTGTAAAAATTCAGGTTGGTGTGCGTTTTTCTTTTTTAATTTAGCAAATACATCATCGACATAGTGCTGTGCTTTATTTGTAACTACTGTGTTCATTTTGTAACCCCCTAATTTGTTGTTATTAATACATTAGTATGAATTATCTTGCAATTCAATATTATTTTCTGTGCTATTATTAATTAAAAGTGGAAAAGGTTTGTGAAAACGTTTACAAGTTAATATATCAATATAGTAAAATGGACGATTTTTTTGAAAGGGTGAATGGTTATTATACAGTTATTAATTGATGCAGATGCCTGTCCGGTTGTTGATTTAGCGCTATTTGTTTCATCTCGTTATGAGATAAAACCCATCTTGTTCTGCGATACATCACATCGTATAGAAAGAGATAATGTTATAACAATTATTGTAGACAAAGGACCTGATTCAGTAGATTTTAAGCTACTTAGCGTGTTAAAAAAGGGTGACATTGTCATAACGGGCGATTATGGTTTAGCTGCTATGTGTTTGGCAAAAGGTGGAAATGTACTCACTCATAACGGGAAAGAGCTGACGTCTGACAACATAGATCAACTGTTGGCATTTCGTTATGAAAGTGCGAAAATAAGACGTGCAGGTGGTCGCACAAAAGGACCAAAAAAACGGACTGAAGAAAATAATTTGGCTTTTGAAATGAATTTTCGACAAATTTGTGAACGTGCGATTTTTGAAAGGGAGGAACGTTAAATTGAAACAACAATCAATCGATGTGAACGATTTAAAGAAACGCTATCCACTAATAGAAAACTTACAAAATGAACAATACGTGTTTTGGGTAAATCCGAAGAAAACTGCGGAAAAGCAAACATTCAAACAAGTTTCAATGGAAATGGTTCGGGATGCCGAACGAAGATTGCAACGCTTTTCTTCTTATATAAAAGAAGCATTTCCATTGACTAAATTTTCAAATGGCATCATTGAATCTGATGTAAAAGAAATTCCTTCGATGAAAAAATTAATTGAAGGTCGTCGTGGATTTGATATACCAGGGAAATTAATGCTGAAATGCGATCATTCGTTACCAATTGCAGGCTCCATTAAAGCGAGAGGTGGCATTTATGAAGTATTAAGCCATGCAGAAAAACTAGCAATCCATGCAGGGATGATTACAGAGCAAGATGATTATGTGAAATTTAATAGTAAAGCATTTAAAGATTTCTTCAGTAATTATAAAATTGCTGTTGGTTCTACGGGGAATTTAGGCTTGAGTATAGGTATTATAAGTGCACAATTAGGCTTTCAAGTAACTGTGCATATGTCGGAGGAAGCAAAGCAATGGAAAAAAGACCTATTACGTGAAAAAGGAGTAGTAGTCATTGAATATGCTGCGGATTATAGTGCAGCAGTGGCACAAGGACGACTTTTAGCTGAGCAAGATGCCAACTGTCATTTTATTGATGATGAAAATTCATTGGATTTATTTTTAGGTTATGCGGTTGCGGCGTTACGACTAGAACAACAATTACAAGGTTTGAAAATACAAGTCGATGAGGACCATCCTTTATTTGTTTATTTACCATGTGGAGTAGGTGGTGGTCCCGGGGGTGTCGCTTATGGAATCAAACAAATCTACGGGGAGCATGTGCATATTTTCTTCGGAGAACCATTTGCTTCACCTTGTATGCTTCTAGGCATGATGACCGGTTTACATGATGAAATTAGCGTGCATGATATCGGCTTAACCAATCAAACAGAGGCAGACGGATTGGCTGTTGGTAGACCGTCTAAATTTGCTGGTACAATAATGGAATCCATCATTAGTGGCTGCTATACCGTGGATGATAGTTTCCTTTATCGAAGCTTAAAGGGAATGTATGAGCAGGAAAACATTTTTATGGAGCCTTCTGCACATACAGGTGTTTATGGTCCAATTGAATTAATGATGCAAGGAATCGATTATTTACAACAAAATCAATTACAATTGAAGATGAATCAAGCAACGCACCTCATTTGGTCAACAGGTGGAGACCTTGTACCAGAGGAACTACGTCAGCAATATTTGCAAACGGATATTTAGAGAGGAAGTTTTATTTTGTTAATTGCTATTTTAGTTATTGGATTTATCGCAGTGGGCGTAATTGATTTAAAGCTGCGCAAAAAGTTTAACATCCCCAAAAATGAAAAGTTTTTAGACCAATATGTTGGTATTTGGCACTTTACTTTAGAAGCATTTTTATGTGTGCTTTTTATGATGTTTATGACGGTCAATTTATTTGAGCAAAAAGCGATATATGTATTATTATTTGCATTTATTATGTTCCTGTTTACATTACGTGGTTTACTAGAGTATGTATTTAAGAGGAAAAATCGACGCCATATTTTATCCTTTACATATGCAGTTTTATGTGGCGTTTTTAGCGGTGCAGTTGCATTATTTTTATAACAAAATAGGAAGCAATTGGGGCATAGTTAGAAATTCTACTTAAAAAGACACAACCCGGTCCATTGGGTTGTGTCTTTCGTTTTAGTCTGCTTGAATTTCTTCTACGGTTGCTTCAACTTCAGCCCGAGACATTTTTTCACGTCCATCTTTCATTGCTTGAAGTGATTTATGGGCTAATGCAAGAGGGAGACGACAGAATAATATGATAGAACGCTTGTTTAACACCTTCATATAAGCGTCTGCTTTCGCTAAATTTTCCTCTGCATAGTGGAATAAATCATCACGTGTCCAGTTGTCGGGTAAGAAGCTTACGCCTCGCTCATCTAAATCTTCTTGTTGATTTCGTAAAATATTGACCGCTTGAAGTCCACGTCCGTAGCCAATTGCGAGCTCGCGGTCTGTTTTAATGCCGGCATTCCATTCCCATAGCTCGGATAGCATGACACCAACTAAGCCTGCCACATAGTATGTATACTCATCTAAATCTTCGCGTGTATGGATTTGCCAGTTGGCTTTTGCCCATTTAGCCATACCAATAGCCATTTCGCTTGTCGCATCCATGACAATTTTTCGTGCGTCTGCTGGACAAATACTCAACCAATCACCTAAACGTGATGTTACTTCTGGCATAGGCTGCTCGCTCAGTGCTAAAGCTTGCGCATAGGCCACTTCATCAAATGGAGTAACTGCTAATAATTCACTCACTTTCATGAGGACGTCATGCTTAGTATCATTTGAAATTTCTTCGTGATCTTCAATTTCATCAATCGCACGCATAGATAAGTATGCCGCAGCTACTGTTAATTTTAATTCTTTCTGTAAAAATGTTATTGGAATATAAAAAGTTCGGCTCGTATCCTTTAAGACACGCATAGCCTCTTTTTGTAGTAATTTGTCGGACATTGGAAAAATTCCTCCATTCTTAATTGCTTCCTATCTTATGGTATCGCAAAATTAGAAAAAGTAAAATCAATTGTCCTTTGTTTTCAAAAATTCCAATCGTTTTCATTGTTTTTAGTCTCTCATTCGTTCAGCGAGTGTTTGACTCCCCTTGATCAAATAGATTAAAAAAATTCATCTCATTATCTATTAAGATGGGAGTTTTCTACTGAACGAAGAAATATTTTTATGGTTTTCAAAGAAAGCTGCTTTATTCCTAACATTTCCGAGTCACAAGCTCTTTTTTACGATACAATAAGGGTATGTTTAAAACTGTGGGAAATATTGTATTGGAAAATAAGGAAATAAAAGTAGTGGGTGAAAATTTTGGGACGAGTACAAACGTATATTACATTGGATGTTGAGGCAGCCCTTATTCGAGGGAAGCAATACATAATTGAAATTGGCGCGGTTAAATGGTTGCCGGATGGTTCAACCGAAACATTTACACAGCTAATTCAACCTTATAAATTTAAAAAATTGAATGCACATATTCAGCAATTGACGGGTATTACGACTGAGCAATTAGTTGATGCACCTAGTTTTAAAGAAGCCTTTTATAGGTTCAAGCGTTGGTGTAAAAATGACTATTTGATTTTAACTTTTGGAGAATTTGACCGCAAAGTGCTAGAAGAAGAATTAACTCGAAATTATATGAATAAAGAGTGTCTTTATCCAATGGTCGATTTCCAACAAAAATACATGATTGCAAATGCGATTAAGGAACAACCAAGCTTAGCTGGTTTAATGGCACAGCTTGGTTTAACCAATGAAACGCAGCACCGAGCATTAGCAGATGCTTGGAGTTTACTGCGAATTTTCCAGCAAGTGAATGGCGAAGTGCTTATACAGCAACAACAAACAAAGAACTTTCTATTATTATTAACAAATTTCCGTATGTTAGAAGAGACATATGAGCTCGTCATTTCCACAACGGATTGTTCGATTGAGCACGGTCATATTCAAACACATCGTATGGAGACATATCGAGAGGAGCTTCCGTTTACGGTCTCCCATCAAGTGAGGACAAATGCAGATGGGGAAAAGGAAACTGTCGAGGTTATCAAAATTTCACCAAGTAACAATGCGAAAACGTTTTTGCAGGACATTTCTGAGTCTGTTCATGGTCGAATTTTAATTTCACGCTCACCACTGCGTTCCATTTCGAAAATATTAAAACTTCATCAAGTGACATTGCCAAAAACAGAGGTGATGACGCTAGTAAACTTATTGAAAAACGAGAATTATGTGGCGAAGTTCAATTTAATAGACGAAACAACACATGCTTATGAGTCGAAAATTGTGCGTCTATTAAATAAATTTGAACAACCAATTATCGAAGAATTTCATAAACGGGCTTTGCTAGAAGAAGTGATGGTAGAAGTTTAATTTTCTTCGGCAGAAATCCTTCACTTTTATAAAGTGGGTAATGAATGCAAAATATCCATTTCATTCAATGGATAGAACTTGCTCTTTATTGCTTTCAATGATTGAGTTATTATATGGAGGAAGGGTAATACTAGCTTGAAAGTATAAAGGAGAACTTTTATGTCAACATGGATAGGGATCGATACGGGGGGTACGTTGACAAAGCTTGCTTATTTAGATGAAAACAAGGAGCTTAAACTAACTGTCTTTCCATCAACTGATATGCATTTAGTGAAAGAATGGTTAGAACAACATCCTCATGTAGACGAAATCGGCTTAACGGGAGGGCGTACGGAGCAATTACGCGATGTCCTGTATCCGATGAAGTCAATTGAATATATTGTAGAGTTTGAAGCAACTTTAAAAGGTGTACGTTATTTATTAGAACAAGAGGGGCAATCGATTCACCAAAGCATTATTACAAATATCGGGACAGGGACTTCGGTGCATTATATGGATGGAAATTCACATGTCCGTGTAGGTGGTACAGGAATTGGTGGTGGTACATTAATAGGGCTATCAACAATTATGACTGGTATTACGGATTTTGGTGAAATTAAAAATCGGGCCTCAGATGGTAACAGAGCAGGTATTGATTTACTTGTAAAAGATATTTATCAAGGGATGGATATGCCTATATCTGGTGATTTGACAGCGAGTAATTTTGGAAAAGTAGGCATTACGGATGAGCATAACTATGAGACAAGTGATATTCTTGCCACAGTTCAAGGGCTTGTCGGGGAAGTTATTACGACGTTAAGCATTCAACTTGCTGAGCATCACCAGGCAGAACATATTGTCTATATAGGATCTACCTTGACAGATAATGAGCAATTAAAAAAGGTGATTGAGCATTACACGATTTTGAAAAAACATAAGCCTGTATTTTTACAGGATTATGGCTATTGTGGCGCGGTCGGTGCACTCTTAAATGTGATGGAATATAGTAAAAGATAAGTAGTCTTGAATGTGAAAAAGCTGTCTCTAAGCACCTGATTAAAGGGCTTGGGACAGCTTTTTTTATGATTAGGTCGTAGTTAATTCTGCTTCTGCCTCAACAGGAGCCATAATTGTAGCAAGGACACCATCGAGTTCGCTAATGATTTCGTATGGAAGCTTTGCAACAAGATCTGCTAGTGTAATTGTTTGTTCAATTTCAAGTGTCGTAATATCCACTTCAATTGAATCTGGAATTTCATTTGGTTTCACTTTAATTTGAGCTGTTGTTGTAGGCTGCATTAAAATACCGCCTACCTTAACGCCCGCAGCATTACCAACTAATGTAACCGGTACGTAAACTTCCAAAGGTGTGTCCATATTTATCGATTTGAAATCAACATGTGTAATAGTTCCTTTTCTTGCAGAGCGCTGTACTTCACTAATAACAGCATTGTAAGATTGGTTATTTACTTCTAAAGTAAATACGTTGTTTAGGCCGTTTGCTGCAATAAACTTAAAAATCGTTTTTGCATTGATGGCAATCGGTGTTGTTACGGTTTGATACCCGTATAACACGGCAGGAACCTTCCCATTATTTCGAACCTCGGCTAATAATGCGCGAGCTCCAAATTGTCTTTCTATTGCTTCTAACTTCAAATTCATACTTCCTCAATTCCCTTCGTTCTATTTTTCGGCAGACTGCTTCAGCAATCTAAATTCTCTTGAAACCTACAAATAAAAGAAAACAACCCTGAAATTACATTCAGAAAAAAGAAGTGATTGTTTTTGTTTTACGCAATTGAAAAGGCTATTACTCCCTTATTATAGTAAAATATAATTATAAAACAATTAAAATCTTCGTTATTTTTGAATTGAGTAGTTAATCACTACTAATTTAATGGTGATTTTTATACTTAAGGACTAGGTAAATTATAATTGTGTGAAATAAAACTTTTTATGATGCTTTCGGTCTAATGGTTTGGTGATGGGGATTGAAAAAAACCATCTAAATGTATTATTTTGAAAAAACAACCCACCACCTGTTAGTGAAGTCTAACAGATAGTAGGTTGTTTTCGAATATGATGCATAAAAAATCAATCATTTTTTGCCTTCTGAATTGCTTCTCGTGCTAGTGCATCGGCTGCTTTATTTTCTTTATCTGGAATCCATTTAATGAAAAATAAATCAAATTGCTTAATGAGTTGAAGCGCTTTTTCTAAGTAGGGTTTAAATTCTTCATTTTTTACATAAGCTTTATCAACCGAACTAACGACAATTTTGGAATCGGATCGCATAGAAACAAAAGTAGTACCCGTTTTTTTTGCTTCTTCTAAACCACGTACAAGTGCAATGAACTCTGCTTGATGATTATTTGTTATGCCGATTGGTTCACTAATTTTCTCAAGTATCCCTTCGCCTTTTAAAAAAATCCCAATTCCACTTGGTCCCGGATTTCCTGCGCTTGCGCCATCAATATATACTTCTAACATCGTATCACTCCTGTTACAACATGGATTATATTCAGTATAGCAGAGGAAGAATAGTTGAAGAAAAGAAAAACTTCATTGTACAATGGGGAAACGTATGAAAAAGGAGGCCACCAATGATTAAAAAAGTCGATATAATGAAGGATATGGATGAATTAACAGATACGTATTGTATGGAATGCTTTGTCATTCGTGATCTAAGAAAAACAAGAGGGAAGCAAGACGCACACCGTTTTTGTATAGAATCCTGTTCGGTAGGAGAACAACTGCAATTTTTAGGGAATGAAATGATGAAAATTTATGAAAAAAATTAAAAGCTGAACTTAATGAAATGAGACACATTCAAACAAGTAAATGTGTCCATTTTTTTATGCCTTTTTACAATATAACGTTAAGTTACACCTTAATTGGTTGATTATTCATAACGCATTTACCCATTAGTAAAGTAATGGTCTTGCGGTTAAGTGTTAATTAGCTTTTTGAAACATTTCACTTCACCGACAGTTCATACCCCTCCTCCTATGTATAATGATTAACTTTAAAAAAGTAAACAGATTTTTTGGGAATTTTAATTTGGAGAAAAGGTATATAATGGAGGGATAGAAATGATCATGCAGATAAAATTCCCATTCAAATGGTTAAGGAATCATCTTAAGAATTTAGGGGAATTCATGCAATGCGTCCACCAATTTTTTGGAGGTGATAAGGGCAATAGGTAGTGTGTAATTTTAAGGAAATTATACCAACATTGTTTTGAAATATATAGTAAATATAAGGTGGAGGAATCAAAATATGTACAATCAAACACTCTGTTTTATAAAACGCACAGACGAGCTACTTATGATAAATCGTGAGAAATCGCCGAATATGGGGATGTGGAATGGTGTTGGAGGGAAGGCCGAACAAGGGGAGTCGGCTATACAATGCGCCATTCGGGAAATACTTGAAGAAACGGGCATACATGTACTTGCGGCAAACACGCACTATAAAGGCTCAGTTTCATGGATAGAAGAGCATCAAAAGACAGGAATGGACTTGTTTTTAATTGAAGTTGAAAAAAACTTTACCTATAACATACCGAAAAAAACCGCAGAAGGGATTTTAGATTGGAAAAAGGTTGAGTGGCTGATGGATTCACGTAACAGGGGGGTCAGTGAGATGTTGCAACAAATTTTACCGACTGTGTTAAACGAAGCTTCTCCGGTCGAACATGTATATACATATGAAAATGGCGATTTAGTTCAATATGAGAAGCGGAAAATGGTACAGATTTAAATTGGCACGATTTAGCTAGATGAAACAAACGAACATACATTTCCAAAAGTATTGCATGTCTGGACTTATTATTGCTATGATATGACTTCATCTTCAATCAATAGAAAAAGCCTATTGATTGAAGATGAAGCCTCCGGTGGATGTCACAGATTTTGAAGGGAGTGAATTGTGCAAGCACAATTCAAAATCTGGACGCAATTACGCCAAGGCGTAATTCATTGCAAAGAAGAGAGGATGAATCATTTGGACCAACAATGGATTGAATTAATCGGAGCACGTCAAAATAATTTAAAAAACATTTCACTACGTATTCCAAAGCAAAAAATTACCGTTTTTACGGGTGTATCGGGTTCAGGGAAATCATCAATAGTTTTTGATACAATTGCACAAGAAGCTGGTCGACAGCTAAACGAAACATTTAGTAATTTTGTACGCTTATACTTACCGCGCTACCAGCAACCACAAATCGATAGTATTCATAATTTATCGCCTGCCGTAGTTGTCGGACAGGAACGCTTAGGAGGCAACGCTCGATCAACGGTAGGGACCATTTCAGATATTTCGCCACTTTTTAGAGTGCTGTATTCCCGTTTTGCTACGCCGTCTTTAGGGTATGGAAATGCCTATTCTTTTAATGATCCACAAGGGATGTGCCCTGAATGTGAGGGTATTGGAAGCATGATGACATTAAATATTGCTGCTGCCATCGATCGTGAAAAATCGTTGCAACAAGGTGCTATTTTATTGCCGGGTTATGGAGTAGGTACTTATTACTGGAACCAATATGCACAAAGTGGCTTTTTTGATGTAGACAAGCCGTTAAAGGATTATAACGAGCAAGAATGGCATCAATTATTATATTCTGAGCCTCAAAAAGTACAAATTACACACAGTTCAAGTAATTTTCAAGCGACTTATGAAGGCATTGTTGTCCGTTTTCGACGTTCAAAATTACAAAAGCAGCAGGAAGCATCGGAACGCGAGAAAAAACAAAATGCACAATTTTTAATGACCGCAACATGTGAGGTGTGCTCTGGGACCCGTTATCGAGAGGAAGTATTGCATTCATTGATTCAACAGTATTCGATTCATGATTTAAGCGCGATGCAGTTGTCGCAATTAATTGAAGCGCTAAAGACATTTAAGCAACCTGAAATGCAATCCATTGTCTCTCGAATTTCTGAACGTGTACAAAGTTTAATTGACATCGGACTTGGCTATATGACGTTGAATCGTGAAACCGCTACATTATCGGGGGGTGAATCGCAGCGCGTCAAAATGGTGAAATATTTATCGAGTACACTAACGGGTATGCTATATATTTTTGATGAGCCGAGTACTGGTTTACATCCGAGAGATGTGTATCGATTAAATGATTTATTGCGTCAAATTAGAGATAAAGGAAATACGGTTTTAGTAGTGGAGCATGATCCAGATGTAATCGCGATTGCGGATTATATTGTAGATGTAGGACCTGGAGCAGGGGTTCATGGCGGAACGATTTTATTTAGTGGTCCGTACGAAGAATTTGCAAAAAGTGATTCTATTACCGCGAAAGCATTACACACACAAGCTCCTATGAATACAAAGCCGCGACCTGTGTCGACATTTATTGAAAGTAAGCCAAGTAGCTTATACAACCTAAAAAATGTAACTTTAAAAATACCTGAGCAAGTATTAACGGTTGTGACAGGGGTTGCAGGTTCTGGAAAAAGTACATTAGTCAATGAAGTATTCGCAAAGGAATACGATGAGGCGATTGTAATTGACCAAAGACCGATTCATACAAATGTACGTTCTAATGCAGTCACTTATTTAGGGATGATGGATAAAATCCGCAAACTATTCGCAAAGGAAAATGGTGTAGATGTCGCTTTATTCAGTTATAACTCAAAAGGTGCTTGTGAAGAGTGTAAAGGAAATGGCGTTGTGACATTGAATTTATCCTTTATGGATGAAGTTGAAACAGTTTGTACAACTTGTCAAGGTCGACGCTATGCAGAGGAAGTACTTGCCTATACGTTTAATGGCAAAAATATTGTCGAAGTGCTAGAAATGGATGTAGAACAGGCTTTAGTTTTCTTTGAAGCGAAGGATTTAGTGAAAAAACTACAAATTTTACAGCTAGTCGGATTATCCTATATGTCATTAGGACAGCCTTTATCAACCTTTTCAGGTGGAGAATGTCAACGTCTGAAATTGGCGAAGGAAATGAAGGCAGGGGGACAGCTGTACATTTTAGATGAGCCAACGACTGGATTACATTTGAAGGATGTATCAAAAATTGTGCATATGCTTCAGCAATTAGTTGAGCAAGGAAATACGGTTGTTGTTATTGAGCATCATACCGATGTCATGCGTCAAGCGGACTGGATCATTGATATTGGACCAGAAGGCGGTAGTGCGGGTGGTCAAATCATCTTTGAAGGAACACCGGAGCAATTAAAAAATTGTAAAGAATCAATAACAGCGAACTACTTATAATTTTATCTATTTTTCGCGCAAAAAAGGACTTACCTCACGCAATTATGCGCGAAGTAAGTCCTTTTCATTGTAATTAAGATGCTTTCACTTGGAAGGCAAGAAGGTCTTGATAATATTTATTTAATGACGAAGCTGCAACGCCGAAGCTATCTGCAATTTCTTTCACTGTAAATTTCTTATCAATGTAATTTTGTTCTTGTGCAAAACGAATTGCACCTGCAGCAATCGCACCTGCTTTACGGGCAGTTGGTTGTTGCTCTACTAAATAATCTTCAACCGTAACTAAGAGCTTGTCATTTTCAATAGAATGTTCTACTAAAAATGCTTTTACTTGCTCTAATACATCTTGCTCGAATGGAGTAAATTCTTCACCCTCATAGCCATTTTCAACTAAACCTTCCCATAATAAAAGGTGGTTTTTTTGAGTGAATTCTTCAATTGTTAGACCGCTGGCTTTGTACGAAGCGGTAAAGTCCTCAAATGAAATTGCATGTTCTTTATGGAAGAAAATTAATGTAGAAACGGCTAATACATGATTTTCTTGTTTTGAACCATCTGGTAATAGGAATGAGAATACGCGCATCCCAATCGGAATTGGTTTCGGACTTTCGCGCTGAATCATGTAGGCTTGATTATCTAACGCTGAAATGGCTGTAAAGTATTTGTCTTCAACAGATTCAACCGTTCCGATAAAGAAGATAGGCGTTGTCCAAGATTTTAGCAATTCAATTGTTGACGGACGAATTAATTTCTTTTCCATTCGTTTTAAGAAGCCTGTCCAAATGTCTGGACGCTTATGGAAGAAATATTCATCTAACGCAACTGCTTCAACTAATTCTCGATGTAATTTTTTCTCTAATTTTGGAGCCCAAACTTTCACTAGTTCCATAAATTCTCGAATGTCTTTTCGCTCAGGGTAATTCGTATAGAAGGTTTGTAAAACATTTTCAATTTCCTCATTAAAAACTGTTAATGCTGTCGTTTGTTGTTTACCTTCACAACACTTTTTATATTTTTTACCGCTGCCACATGGGCATGGATCGTTACGTCCAACCATAGTTACACTTCCTTTTTGACTCATATTAATTCCTTGTTAAACTTGCAACAATACTCTTAATAATAACGTCAGAATGATATTATGAAAACTAATTATCAATTTAGAAAAGTCTGATTTGTGATATATAATAGTATATGTACAATATTCAAATAATAGAATCGGAAATCTATAAAAAATTATTTTTTTAATAGATTCTCTCTTAAGATAGAGTAAAGGGCCGTAAAAGAAAAAACTGTTGCAAAAATCACTTATCATGACTTTTGCAACAGTTTAATAGAAGGAAGTGAATTAAATGGTATTTTCTGAAGGTACTGTTTCAGGAATCTTTTTCATTGCTACGAATTGTTCTAGCTGTGCAACAAAATTTCCGATTAATATAAAGGCACCACCGATAAGTAATTGAGTCGTTAATGTTTCCCCTAAAAATATCAGCGCAAAGATTGCGGCAAAAATAGGTTCTAGTGAGAAAATTAATCCCGTATGTGTAGGGGATGTATATTGTTGTACAACAGCCTGTGCAACAAAGCAAAACGCGGTACAAATAACACCTAACCCTAATATAGCAACCCAGCCTAATGTAGTAGATGGCAATTGCGGTGTTTCAAAAAATAATGTGAAAATCGCTCCAAAAACACCGGCGACACCTAGCTGATATACCCCGTATGAAATCGATTCAACACTTTTAGTAAATTTACTATTTAAGATTAAATAGATCGAATAACCTACTGCGGCAACCGCAACTAAAATGTCTCCAGTTTGGAATGTTAATGAATCTTTCATTGTTAACGTTGTAATACCAATCATCGTACATACAATTGCAAAGCTGACTGCACGAGAAGGTAAGCGTTTTTCGATAAAGCTTGAAAAAATCGGTACAAGCACTACCGTTAAGCTTAAAATAAATCCTGCATTCGCAGCGGATGTTGTTTTTAATCCAAATAATGATAGTGCAAATACCGTAAATAGTAGGAACCCTTGTATAGATGCGTAAATGATTGTTTTTTTATTAATGCGCAACATCTTTGGTAAAAAGATTAGCCCTGCAATTATAAATGCAATTATGCATCGTAAAGCAACAACGTTATAGGCTTCTAATACGTCTAACCCCATGACCATAAATGTATACGAAAGCCCCCAAAACATTGTTACGATAATCATTAATAAATTTGCTTTTCCTTGTAAACTCAAAGATGTCACCACATTTCTCCAATATTACTTACTGTTATAATACAGTATATCGTCACCATTGTGATTAGTAAAACGAATGTTTATAATGATTAGTATGAAAAAAATTCATATCAAATAACCGTTATTGGAGTGAATGAGATTGAGCTTAGTTAAATACGAAATTTTAAATAAGGTAGGCGAAGTACATAGTTTTACGAAGGCTGCTGAACTACTAGGGTTAACGCAGTCGGCAGTGAGTCATGCCATTTCCAGTATGGAAAAAGATTTTGGCTTTAATTTAATTCATCGAAACCGAACAGGTGTCACATTAACGGAAGATGGCATTACAATGTTAATTGAGATGAGAAAAGTTTTATCCGCAGAGGAACTTTTAAGACAAGAGGCTGCCCATATTTTAGGTGTAGCGAAAGGGACTGTCCGAGTTGGTTTAATTTCCACAATTTCAACGCATTGGATGCCCAATATTATTCGTCTAATGGATCAGCAATATCCTGGTATTAATATCGAGTTACGTGAAGGGGATTATTATGAAATCGAGCAGTGGTTACTAAATGGAGAAGTGGATTGTGGATTTCTAAATCGGACGAGCTCCAAACAATTTGACTTTATGCCTTTAAAGCGAGATCCATTACTTTGTATTGTGTCTTCAAAAAGCCCGCTATATGATAAAGAAGAAGTCGATTTAAATGAAATCGAGGATATTCCATTCATCATGCCTTCTTATAAAGGAACAAATGATGTCATTGCGAATTTTGAAAAATATAATGTGCGACCAAATATTCGTTTTCATTTAACGGATGAAAAGGGAATTATATCAATGGTAGAGCATCATTTAGGCATTAGTATTTTACCGCAACTTGCTATGGCAGGCTTGATGAACAATGTGAGAACAATACCATTAAAGCAAGAAAGTTTCCGAACAATAGGACTTTCAACGAAGCAAAAATTATCACCCGCGGCCAAAAAATTTGTTGAAGTATTGAAGCAATGGCTAGCTAGTGTGAAAGAATAAATAAAAAGGAGTTGTTGAGTATTATGCTAAAGGGAAAAACAGTTTTAATTACAAGTGGTGGAACGTTTGAAAAATGGGATAATGTTCGTGGACATACAAACTTATCTAAAGGAACAATGGGGTGTTATTTAGCGGAGGCTGCCTACGAAAAAGGTGCACAAGTCATCTATATGCATGGTTATTTTGCACAACTACCAGAAAATCACCGTGAGATGCATCTCGTACGTTTTGAAGGGATTGAGGATTTAGGCGATCAGTTAAAGACTATCGTGGAACAGCAGCACGTGGATTACGTCATTATGGCGGTGGCAGGGTCGGATTGGCTTATTGATAAAGTATTTGATCAAGCAGGTAATGAATTAACTGAAAAAGGGAAAATGCCGTCAGATGAACCACCGATTATTCATTTTAAAAAGGCGCCAAAAATTTTAGCGGAAATTAAGAATTGGTCGCCAAAAACGACACTTATTGGTTTCAAATTAGAAGCGACAGAGGATGAAGCATTTTTAATCGAGCGCGCAAAACTACGAATGGATTCTGCACAGGCTGATTTTATGGTAGCAAATAGCTCAAAATCATTATATGGTGGCATGGAACCCCATATCATTGTACATAAATCAGGTGAGATAATCCGTACAAATGGAAAACAACAAACTGCTCTCGCTTTAATCGAGCGAATTCTCACTCGCTAATGATAAGACTCGCTATAGCCTCTTGTTATGGATTGAAATCGAATGATATAATTCGAATATTCTTTTAGTATGGTGTGAATTAACAAAAGTAGCATTGAAGGAGTGTTTCAAGTGGCATTACTGGAAGTAAAAGCGTTTTTTAAACAACATGGCAAAGAGCAGTCGGTGTTAGAGTTTAATAGTAGTAGTGCAACCGTGCAAGAAGCGGCACTAGTTTTAAACGTTATTCCCGCAAGAATTGCCAAAACATTATCGTTCTATGGACAAGAAAACATGGCAATCTTAATTGTCGCGGCGGGGGATACTAAAATTGATAACGCCAAATTTAAGCAACAATTTGGAATGAAGGCCAAAATGCTGGATCCGGAATCAGTTGTCAATCAAACTGGTCATCGCATCGGCGGCGTTTGCCCATTTGCGCTTGCGAATGAACTGCCCATTTATTTAGATCATTCATTAAAACGATTTGCAACTGTATTTCCGGCATGTGGAAGTGCCAATTCAGCCATTGAACTTACTTGTGATGAATTACAGCAATATTCCAATGCGAATGGTTGGGTCGATGTTTGCAAGGACTGGCAATAGGTTAAGTGGAATTTTACAAATAATTAGAAAATCATCAAAGAAATTTGAAGGAGTTTACAATGACATTAACAAAACAGCAAGCAATCCAAGCGTTAAAGAATAATCAATTTATCGGATTTACAACAATGAGTGGCAACGTCCTCATAAAAAAGGCAAATCGCACTGATTATAATATTTACATCTATGAGGAGGGAACAGAAGAACCTTCTCATTACATCGGTTCGATTACGAATGTAATGGCGACATTAAGTGATAAAAATAGTAAACAAGATTTCGTAGTCGTCGAAAAATAAGCTGGATTAATATAAAGCTGCAAACAGACGAACAATTTTGATGTTTGCAGCTTCTTTAATTTACTTTTTAATGACATTCGCAGCTTGTGGACCTCTATTTCCATCAATCACATCGAATTCCACAGATTGTCCCTCAGCGAGCACACGGAATCCTTCTTCTTTTATTCCAGTGAAATGGACAAAAACATCATCACCATTTTCACATTCTATAAATCCATATCCTTTTTCATTATCAAACCATTTTACAGTGCCTTGGTGCATTAGTGATCTCCTCCGATACTGTCAAATTTAGTTGGTAATTTTTTTGAAAAGTACAGAATATTACGAATAAAATATATCCTAGTTAAGGAACGTATGTCAACAATTTGTCGAATAAGTCCAAATTTTTTATATATGTTTCCAACTAAAACAGACTATAATAAAGACGACTATAATTGAAAGTAGGGTTTACAATGACAACTACGATAACAAAACCTCTTACAGATTTGGATATTGCGAATAATGCAATAATGAAACCGATTACCGAAATTGCAGAAAATGCGGGAATACCTGTAGAATCTATCGAGCAATACGGACGTTATAAAGCAAAAATTGATGTGAATAAAATTTCTGGCCAAGCAAATGCCAAAGTCGTTTTAGTGACAGCGATTAGTCCAACACCAGCTGGGGAAGGTAAATCAACTGTTACCGTTGGATTAGCGGATGCACTTAAGCAATTGGATCAACGTGTCATGATTGCGCTACGTGAACCTTCATTAGGTCCTGTCATGGGTGTAAAAGGTGGGGCAACAGGTGGAGGTTATGCACAAGTTCTCCCAATGGAGCAAATAAATTTACATTTTAATGGAGATTTCCACGCAATTACGACGGCAAATAATGCATTATCGGCATTTATCGACAATCACCTTCATCAAGGGAATGCTTTAAATATCGACCCTCGCCGAATTACTTGGAAGCGTGTCGTTGATTTAAATGACCGTGCGTTACGTCATGTTACAGTGGGCTTAGGTGGTCCAATGCAGGGTGTACCACGTGAAGATGGATTTGATATTACGGTAGCGTCAGAAATTATGGCGATTTTCTGTTTAGCAACAAGTTTAACGGATCTAAAAGCACGTCTTGCAAACATTGTCATTGGCTACACATATGATCGTCAGCCTGTCACTGTACGTGATTTGGGTGTTGAAGGTGCGCTTACATTAATCTTAAAAGAAGCGATAAATCCAAATCTTGTGCAAACTATTGAAGGAACACCAGCATTAATCCATGGTGGTCCATTTGCAAATATTGCACACGGTTGTAACTCTATTATTGCCACACAAACAGCCCGTAAACTGGCAGACATTGTCATTACTGAAGCTGGATTTGGATCGGATTTAGGTGCAGAGAAATTTATGCATATTAAAGCGCGTGAAGCAGGTTTTGCACCAAGTGCGGTAGTAATAGTTGCAACAATTCGTGCGTTAAAAATGCATGGTGGTGTTGCGAAAACAGCGTTAATTGATGAAAACGTAGATGCGCTTCAACAAGGTATTTACAATCTTGCGCAGCACGTAAAAAATATTCGCAATTTTGGTGTTGAACCAGTTGTCGCTCTAAATCGTTTTATTTCAGATTCAGAAGCCGAAGTAAATACAGTTTTAAATTGGGCAAAACAAGAAGGCGTTCGTATCGCGCTTACAAATGTTTGGGAAGAAGGCGGAAAAGGTGGATTGGAACTGGCAAAGCAAGTGCTAGAAGTAATTGAAAATCCAAATAACTTCCATTATTTGTACGAAAACAATGAATCCGTTGAACAAAAACTGACGAAAATTGTACAACAAGTGTACGGTGGAAAAGGTGTTCAATTTACAGACGTAGCTAAAAAACAATTAGTGAGCATCGAAAATAACGGATGGGCGAACTTGCCGATTTGTATGGCAAAAACGCAATATTCATTATCAGACCAACCAAGCTTACTTGGCAGACCGACTGACTTTACCGTTACAATCCGTGAGATTCTTCCGAAACTAGGAGCAGGTTTCCTAGTTTGCCTTACAGGCGATATTATGACGATGCCAGGCTTACCAAAGCAACCAGCAGCACTACGCATGGACGTAGCAGAAGATGGCAGCGCACTAGGCTTATTTTAAGAAAAAGTTTGCTTGAAATAAACGAAACATAATAATACAAAAAATGCCATTTGATTATTTTCAAATGGCATTTTTGTATGGGGATAAATTTGAAGTATTAAAAAATAATTTCAACTAAATTACTAACAATCATGATCGACACACTGCCTGCATAAATTGCGGCACCTAAAATAATAGG
The DNA here is from genome assembly GCF_002736105.1 of Solibacillus sp. R5-41. NCBI lineage: Bacteria > Bacillati > Bacillota > Bacilli > Caryophanales > Caryophanaceae > Solibacillus > Solibacillus sp. R5-41. The sequence continues at coordinate 1,399,107 of NZ_CP024123.1, forward strand.
TGATAAAAGAATAAGTGCTTTTTTTTCTTTGTCTTTTGCACTTTGAACGTTTGGATAAATTACTTTTATTTCTTGGTCTTGAGTACACTGAACGTTTGGATAAATTGCTTTCTCCATAAAGAACACCCCTTAAAATTCTTTGTTTCGTATCGTTTTTACTATTATATAACGAATTCTTGTAATAAACAATAATAAAGTTCACAATATAGACAAAAAATCGAATTTTCTAATAAAAAGAAAAAATTTCCACTATCTTTAACAACCCCCCACTTGAATCCAAGTTTAAAAGGGAATTTTTGAGCTAATATTCATTTCCATGTTAAAATAAAGTACGTAGCATAAGTATTGAAAGAAAAAAGGTGATTGCTGGTGAAGGAAATATTATTTACATGTGAATTACTAGTAAAAGAAATTTACGGGAAAATGGATGCAAGTCATGATTTCCAACATATAGAACGGGTTTATCAAAATGCTCAAGCTATATTGAAAACAGAGCCAGATGCAAATGAGACCATCGTTTTGCTAGCCGTATTATTACATGATGTGAGCGATTCAAAATATGCAGTTGATAAGTCCGAGGAAGAGCGAATTTTAAAACAACTAAATTTAACGGAGCAAGAAAACAAGCATATTCAAGCGGTAATCGCAGAGGTTTCATTTAATGGGGGCAATGAGTTACCTGCAACAAGTATCGAGGCAAAAATTGTGCGTGATGCGGATCGTTTGGATGCGATTGGAGCAGTAGGCATTGCACGTACTTTTGCATATGGTGGTGCAAAAGGGCGTTTGCTATATGATGACGCGGAGGAAGCACGGGAGGCGATGTCATTAGAAGAATATCGCACGAAATCCACAGCAAGCGTGACCCATTTTTATGAAAAACTTTTATTATTGAAAGACTTGATGGTGACTGAAAAGGGTCAGGAAATGGCAGAGCGTCGCCATGCATTTATGGTACAATTTTTAGAACAGCTTAAACAAGAAAGAGACGGGATTTCATGAGTCATTTAATCGTATCCAATTTAACAAAAACAGTAGGTGAAAAAACGCTATTTCAAAATATTGAATTTACGATATATGAAGGAGAGCGTGCAGGTTTAATCGGGATAAACGGAACAGGGAAATCAACGTTATTATCCATTTTATCAGGGATTCAAGATGCTGATACACTTGACATGGATCACCCGAATAAATATCGCATCGCCTATTTAGAACAAGATCCACAGTTTGCGACCAATACGACGGTTTTACAAGCCGTTTTCAGCGGGGATTCACCTATTTTACAGCTAAACCGGGCGTATGAAGAAGCTGTAACCGCTTTAGCAAATGATCCACAATCAGAAAAGCTTCAAAATGAATTGTTCCGTATACAGCAGCAAATGGATACAGAAAATGCCTGGGATGTAAATGCATTAGCAAAACAATCATTAACAAAATTGGGAATGGACATGTTCGATAAAGATGTATCGGAGTTATCAGGTGGTCAACAGAAGCGTGTCGCTCTCGCAAAAGTGCTAATTGAACCAGCCGACCTTTATTTATTTGATGAGCCGACGAACCATTTAGATGTTACTTCCACGGAATGGCTACAAGAAATGGTATCGCGCTTAAAGGGTGCTGTTATTTTTATTACGCATGATCGTTATTTCTTAGATGAAACAGCGACACATATTTATGAACTTGCGGATAAAACATTATATCGCCATACCGGTTCGTACGGGGACTATTTAGAAGCAAGAGCGATTCGTGAAGAGATGAATGCCGCGTCGCAAGCAAAACTACAAAATCGATACCGCTCTGAGTTAAAGTGGATTCGTCGTGGGGCAAAGGCAAGAACAACAAAACAAAAAGCAAGAATTCAACGCTTTGAAACGTTAGATGAATCGTTGGATCGTTCAGTAGATCAAACGGATTTAGAAATGGCTTTAGCAACAACGCGCCTAGGGAAAAAGGTACTTGAATCAGAAGGCATTTCTAAAGCGTATGGTGACCGAAAAATTATACAAGATTTTAGTTTCCTGTTACAACAAGGGGATCGGATCGGAATTATTGGTGCAAACGGCTACGGAAAATCGACATTACTCAATATGCTAGCAGGAGAAATTGAACCTGATCATGGAGAAGTAATCGTTGGTTCCACGGTGAAAAGACTGCATTTTAAGCAAGCTATACCTGCGATGAATGAAAATACACGTGTCATTGATTACATTCGCGAAGCCTCTAATGATATTACCGATGCGGATGGTGTACGATACTCTGCTTCACAAATGTTGGAACGCTTTTTATTCCCTTCTCAAGCACATGGTACCCAAATTAGTAAATTATCTGGTGGGGAAAGAAAGAGATTGCATTTATTGCGTTTATTAATGGAACAGCCGAATGTTTTACTATTGGATGAGCCGACAAATGATTTAGATATTGAAACATTAGGTGTGCTAGAAGATTTTATTGAAAATTTCCCTGGTGTTGTCATTACAATTTCACATGACCGATTTTTCCTTGATCGTATCGCGAAAAAGCTTTGGATATTGGATGGGCTCGGCGGGGTGCAGGAAAGCCTCGATATATATACAGATTATTTGGCAAAAGCTATGGAACAACAACAGCAAGCAGCAAGAGAAAATAAAGTAGAAAAGTCTAAGCTAGAAAAGCCGAAATCAGAGAAGAAAAAATTATCATTTAAAGAGCAAAAAGAGTGGGAAACGATTTCTGATATGATTGCAAAAGTGGAAGAAAACATCATGCAAACAGAAGAAGGAATAACTACAGCGGGTTCAGATTTTACTAAATTACAGCAATTAACCGAGCAATTAGAGCAGTTCAATAGTGAATATGAACAATTAATTGAGCGTTGGAGTTATTTAGATGAGATTGTAAACGGATAAAGGAGATACGTATGAAAATTATACTAATTGAGCCGACACCTAGTCCAAATTCAATGAAAATTGTTATTGATCAAGAGTTACCTTTTGGTAAAAGTTTTAACTATTCGAAAGAAAATATTGGGCAAGCATCAAAGGAAATTCAAGCGATATTTGCAGTGGAAGGCGTAAAAGGTATTTATCATGTTGCAAACTTCATGGCTGTTGAACGAAATGCGAAATTCGCTTGGGAAACGATTTTAACGGGCATTCGCTCGGCATTAGGTGAAGAAACGCAAATTATTCAACAACAGCAATCAACGGATCATTTTGGTGAAGTCAATGTGCATGTACAAATGTATAAAACGGTTCCGTTACAAGTAAAAGCTTTTGATAGTGAGGGTGAAGTCCGTATTAGTGTAGGGCAACGCTTTTTAGAGGCATTTAAACAACTGCAATTGCGTGGATCGGACGAAAACTATATTTTTGAACGTAAATGGATGGACTTTGGTGTTCGTTATGGCGATAAAGCACAAGTGGTAGAAGAGGTGTTACTAGAAGTAGAAGCACTTTATCCACAAGGGCGTTTAGACGAAATTATCGAAACAGCCAACGACATCGTTCGTACAGTTTCAGTTAGTCGCAAGGAAGTTTCGTTAGGACAATTCATGGAAATTAACGATTGGCAACAACGATTCCAATTATTAGATCAAATTCCAGATCCTGAGGTAAAGGACATTGCACTTTTAGAAGAAGCGTTAAAAGATGAACAAATGGCCATTCGCCGTCTCGCAACTGTTTACTTAGGAATGATTGAAGATGTGGCGGTTGTACCGGCTTTAACAAAAGCTATAAAAGATAAAAGCGCGGCAGTTCGACGTACCGCAGGAGACTGCATGAGTGATTTAGGTTTACCAGAATTTGAACAAGCGATGATTGAAGCCTTATCAGATAAAAATAAATTAGTTCGTTGGCGTGCAGCTATGTATCTATTTGAAACAGGAACAGAAGTAGCCATCGAAGCGTTAAAAATCGCAAGTGAAGATAAAGAATTTGAAGTAAAATTACAAGCGAAAATGGCATTAGCAAGAATTGAACAAGGTGAAGAAGCTCAAGGTTCAGTATGGAAGCAAATGACCGAACTAAGAAATCAATAAAATAGTTGAAAAATGACATTTTGATTATCCGTCGAAATGTCATTTTTCTTTGTTAAGCTTCCTTTTTTCTATGTTATGTCGATATTTCGCATACACTAAATTGGAAAAAGAGAGGGATTTAATTTATATTATAGGAGGGAGGGGAAGTAATGGAATTAATTGATTTGATAGAAGAGGAAATTATTCTAAACTATGAGGTCGCTTTAAAAAATAAATCGTTAAAAAACTTTTTACTATTTTTTGAAAAAAACTGCCCGGAAGTGATGGGCGAAATTGAGAAAGACTATTATCTCCACTTTATTCAAGATATTTGGTCATTGCTTGAGCTTATCAAAAATAATCAATTCTTGTTTATGAACGAGGGAGGTACCTTAAAGGAAACAAGGCAATTTTTAATCGAAACAATTGCATATCACGAACAAATAATGAAAAATATTCCTTTTTTCAGCGTTTCGCCAATAAGAAATTTTATAGTGGCCTCTGTTATTGTGAAAAAAATAGATAAATGGTTTTACAATGAGGTTGATTTTTTTAGTCTAATTCAGACAGAATTTTCGGGAAATAACGGTACTGTTCATAAACACGAACTAATAATTGAAGGATTTCGTCAAATTGAAAAACATTATTTACAACCATTTAATCATTTTCTTGAAAAAGCAATCATTCATACAATTGAACAAATAACGGCTGCTGAAAAGCTTTTAGGAAATACATTTTGGTCGGAATTAAACCTACATGAAATCGATCAATTATTCCAAAGTCTAGATAGCAACCATTTTTCTGAAGTCCTTTTCTTAAAGGAGAAAATGACTACAGCTGAATTCGTAACATTTCATAAAAAAACGGCGAATATTTCCGATTCCACATTCCTTTTTTGTGTTCAGCAAGATCAATCAATGCAAGCACTTGGCAATTTACAAATAAGTATAGCATTAACCTTATTAGAGCTATCAAAACAATGTAATCACGATTTTATCTATTTACCTTTTGCACATAATCTTAATCAAGAAACAGTTATATTAAAGGGTGAGTTAGATATTCAGAAATATTTTGAGATGAATGAAGCGTTTATTGGGGGAGAAGGTGCGATACATTATAAAAAAGCAATAAATTTTGCTTTTACATTATTAAAACTTGAATTATCTAGTGCGTCGGGTAAAATCTATTTACTCTGCAATGAACGGCTATTTGATTATTGCCCAGCAGAAGACTATTGGAAAGATGCCGTATTGAAATTTAAAAGTGAAAAAGATATTGAAATAACGGTCATATATACAGGGAAAAAAGAACTTTTAGCACCTATTTGGTTTGCTGATCATGTGTTTACCCTAGACGAAAGTGTTGTACTTCACTAACCAGGAATCGCTTAATAGCCCTAAATAGTGGACGCTAAAAAAGCGCATACTATTTAGGGCATACTAATCAATTACGCCTCGGCTAACTTTTGTCCAAATTTTTTCGAACTAGTTCAATAAACTCCTCTAAAAATCTATGACATCCTCCGGGTCTTTAACTGGTATTACGTTGAAGTTTCGACTTTCTTTACTGTTTGTTCGGGGATGTACACGGTGTAAAAGATGCTACCGAAAATTAATATGATGCCGATTGTTTGTAACAAAGTAGGGCGGAATGATAGCAAAATGGCATCTAATAAAATGGCAACGACCGGGTCAACAAAGACGAGTACCGAAACAAGCACGGTAGATAAATTACGAATGCTATCAAAAAATAAATAATAAACAAAGCCGGTATGAATAAAGCCTGTGCCTAAAATATAGAGCCAGTTGCGCTCAGTTAAGCTTTCGAACGCCGAAAAATCACATAGTGGGAAAAGCATCAAAATCCCAACAGTTGTCTGAATAAATGTCAATGCATACGAAGATAGCCCTTTAATTGTTTTACTTGTAAACATCGTCAACGCGTAAAAAATGGCGGAAAGTAGCGCCCATACAAAGCCTGAGTTTAAAAACTGCGATGTGGAAGTAAAACTATCCAAACCAATGATTAATAGACTACCAAAAAAACAAATAACCGTTGCAAATATGGAACGAATGCTCATTTTTTCTGCTAATAACATTGATCCAAGCATCAAGACAAAAATAGGGGCTAAATTATAAATGGAAATAGCCACCGAAATCGACATTACTTCAAAGGCTTTAAATAAAAATACCCAGTTTAATACGATAAAAACACCACAAAGGATTGTTTTTAATACTTCCGATTTTTTCCACACTTCTATTCGATGTCCACCTGTCAAAAACCAAAGAGTACCTAGAAAGAGCGATGCACAAATACAGCGGACAAATACGAGTTCAACAGCAGGTAATCCTGTTTGAGTTGTAAAAAATCCAATCGAACCAAATATCGCCATTGCAATACTCAGTTTAATTATTGCACTTACATTCATTGACGAACGCTCACTTTCATAGAGATTTTCTATAAACTTTACTTTCTAATTTGCCCGTTACCCGTAATAAAGTATTTCGTTGATGTGAGTGCAGGTAATCCCATTGGACCGCGAGCATGCAATTTTTGAGTGGAAATGCCAATTTCAGCACCGTAGCCAAACTCAAAGCCATCTGTAAAGCGCGTCGATGCATTATGATATACGGCAGCCGCATCCACAGAGTTTAAAAATAGATTCGCATTTTGCAAGTCCTCAGTAAGGATGGCCTCTGAATGCTTTGTACCAAATCGATTAATATGATGAACCGCCTCAAAAACATTTTCAACAACTTTAACACTTAGTGTAAGTGCTAAAAACTCCTCCGCATAATGCTCATCTGTTGCTTGTAACGCTTCGTTTAATACATTACATACATGCGCATCACCATAAATTTGAATACCAAGCCCCGATAAATAGTGCAGTAACTCTTTTCCGTGATGTGCAAAAAAGTCTTCGTGGATCAAAATACTTTCCGTCGTGTTGCAAACAGATGGTCGCTGTGTTTTCGCATTTTTTATAACGCCACGGGCCATATCAGGGTTGGCTGAATGGTCTAAGAAAATGTGACAGTTCCCAGCGCCGGTTTCTAGAACAGGAACACTCGCTTCTCGAACGACTAAGTCAATTAAATTTTTTCCGCCACGAGGGATTAATACATCTAAGTATTCATTTAACGTAAATAATGTTTTGGCTGTTTCACGGCTCGTATCCTCAATTAATAACACCGCATCTTCAGGGTAATTTACTTTTTTTAGTGCTCGGTGGATCGATGCAACTAACGCAATATTGGAGTACTTTGCAGACGAGCTCCCGCGTAATAATACAGCATTACCAGTTTTTAATGAAAGGGTAGCAGCATCGATTGTTACATTCGGACGGGCCTCATAAATCATGCCAATCACACCGAGAGGCACACGCTTTTTGACGATTTGTAAGCCATTTTCCTTTTCGATTTTTTCTAATACTTCACCAACAGGATCTTGGAGCGCTACTAATTGACGAATGGCTTCACTCATCGCACGGATGCGTTTTTCATCGAGTAAAATTCGGTCTAAAACCGATTCGCTTAAATCAGCTTCTTTACCGTTTTGAATATCTTTTTGATTTTCTACCATAATAGTTTCGATGTCTTCAAGTAACTGGTCAGCAATGCTCAGTAATGCTTTATTCTTTTCAGCAGTCGTTTTCATATTCGTTTCAAAACTTGCAAATTTTGCGCGTTTCCCTTTTGCGATTACTTCGTTTTCATTCATTAATATCGACATTATAAAAGCCTCCTTAAATTTTCACCCATTGATTTCGATGAATGACTTCGATTGGTAAGTCAGCAAGCTCACTCGTTCGTTTGCCCATCGCTTGCTCCAATTCATTTGAAGAATATAATATTTCGCCTCTACCAATACAAGTGTGGCGGTCATATACTTCGACAACATCTCCTTTTTCAAACTGTCCCTCAAATGCATAAATTCCAGCCGGTAGTAAGCTCTTACCACCATGTTGAAGCGCCTGTACGGCACCTTCATCAATAAATAATTTGCCCATTACTTGTGTAAATGCAACCCATTGTTTATGACGAGGAATAGATTTTTCATTTCGAGTGAAATACGTCCCGTCGCCATTGTCATTAGAAATCTCAAGTAATTTATTTGAACCTTCACCTGTTCCAATAAATACATCAACACCAGCACTCATCGCATGTTTGGCAGCGAATAATTTAGATTGCATCCCACCCGTGCCAACTTTCGAGCCCGTTCCATCCGCAAAGCCGAGCATTTCATCGGTAACTTCTTCAATTGTATTTATTCGGACGGCATCTGCATTTGTTAATGGATTTGCCGTGTACAGCCCATTTACGTCAGTTAATATAATGAGCTGATCGGCATGAACAAGTCCACTTACAAGGGCAGAGAGCATATCATTATCGCCAAATGTGAGTTCTTCAACAGAAACCGTATCATTTTCATTAATAATCGGTAAAATGGAGCGTTCCATCAGTTCAGATAATGTAGCAGTAGCATTTTTATAACGCTTTTTATCGCTAAAGTCTGAACGTGTTAATAAAATTTGCGCTGGTGTTACTTGAAACTGTGCAAATCCATCGCTATATGCTTGAATTAATACACTTTGCCCAACAGCAGCAGCGGCTTGTTTTCCTTTGATTGTGACTGGTCGTGACGAATAGCCTAATTTACGAAATCCAGCGGCAACAGCGCCAGAAGATACTAAAATCACTTCATGACCTGCGTCTTTAATCGTTGCAAGTGCCGCAATATGGTCGGCGATTTTATGTTGATCAATTTCACCTTTATTATTAGTTAAAGAGCTACTCCCAATTTTTACGACAATTCGTTTCTTTTCCAATTTAATTATCCTCCTCAAATTAACTTCCCCAGAACTTATTTCACAGCATATAAAGGTGGAAGATTACTACATAACGAAATAAAAAAGCACTTTTCCCCCTAAAAAATAGGACGAAAAGTGCTTTTTCCGTGGTACCACCTAATTTGAATGCATTAAAAAAGCATTCCACTTTGTCTCATAACGCTGAGTCGGCGCCTAGTTTTATAGGAGCATGTTCAAGTAGGTTCGATGGGTTTTGCTATGCGATTCTTTCAGCCAATGGAATCTGCTCTCTTACTAGCTAAGTGCCATTTACTAGTCTTCAATTTGCCTTTACATTTTCTAATAGCATGAAGGATAGCCAGCTTTTTGTCAATATCCGAATAATAAAAATAATAGTACGTTTCATTTTAAGATGTGCGTACCACCGATTTAATAAATACAGAAATACAAATGGTACTATAAAAAGTGGTCAATTTGTCTATTTGGCTTGTTTTTAATGCTCAAATTGTCTGAATGGGGCTTTTTTATTGTGGAAATGCATTTTGATAAAAATAGGGATCTTCCATTACCTTTAGAGTACCTAGGAATAATCAGTTGTGCACAGCTAAAAGGACAACGACAATGCAGAGCTTTGAAACGGTATATGAAGAACATGAAAAGCTGATTAATCAAGTGATGTTTCATTTGAAAATCTATCGTAATTTCGATGAATTTTATCAGTTGGGCCGAATCGCGCTTTGGGAGGCCATGGTCAAATTTAATCCAGCTAAATCGTCATTTGAACCGTTTGCTTTTATGATGATTAAATTTAAGATGCTGAAAGAAATGTCTCAATTGAATCATATTTCTCAGTATGAAAGTGTATTGGACGAAACTCAATTTCAACTTACATTGGATGTACAGCATGCAACTAAAGATGAATTCAATGAAATAGAATGGCTATCGACCTTACCTAAAGAGGAAAAAATTTTACTGAAGCTCGTCTATTTTGAGGACAAAACAAATCGCGACATTGCCAAACTTTTTGGTTGCACTGAGGAAGCAATTAAAAAGCGGAGGCAGCGCTTAATAAAAAAATTGCAAAGAAATTTAACCTTTGAGAAGCGGGGGTGATTGAAATAAGGAAAAGCGTATTCGTTTGTTCGATGGAATACGCTTTCTATTTTCATACTTGTAGTGACTGTATTACTTATGCATCGTTTGAATAAATGCATCACGTTGTTCATCGGTTTGTTGAACGCTATTAACAAGCATGGCTCCAATGAGGTGAGATGACTTATCTTTTTCAACAATGAATTGTACATTTACAGGTTCAAGCTTTCCTTCTACTGTACATTTGCCCTTATATTCAACAACACGTTCAAACATTTTCGTTTCGAAATATTCCCATCCACCTTTTTCGCAAACTTTTGAAAAGGCCGCTTCCGTTGTTAATTGGCTATCACTCGTTAATGCTGAAGCTTTCATATAATCTATGTATTCATTGTCCGTAATCGTATCTTTTGGACCAAAAAAGTAAAAAAAGATCCCTAAAATCGCAATCGGGATAATCCAAAAAATAGTTCGCTTTTTTCTCTCCATAAAAAATCCCCCTTATTTGTAATGATAGTATAACATTCGGAATATTATATTTTCTACAAGATGGTAATATTTTCTCTAACAAACAGATTATTTCTTACATTATACAATTATAAATTTTACGATTGTAATCTTGTATTTGTTTGAAAGGTTTGGAAAAACGATTATACAAAAGAGAATGATGGAGGAAGTATGTGAAAAGCACAATTAGTTGAAGGAAAGCCTTCATTAATGCGATATATCCTGTGTAAATTTGATGTTAGGCCAGAATCTAAAAGAAGTGTTAAAAATGGTAATTATATACTAGTAACACAATATGTTAGGGAGAAATTTTATCATTAAATTTGAAAATACTCTAATTAAATTAATCCTGAACAGATGAAGGTCATTTGCATATTGTCCTTGTAATGATTATTTATATGGATTGCAAATTAGCTGTAGACTGAAAAAAGCCATTTAAAAATAAATTTAAAAAATTATAAAAAAAGTAATTGAAAATCATTATCAATTTAATTATACTTACAATCGACAATGAAAATCATTATCGATAATATTTTTAGGAGATGAAAAAATGAATAAAAAATTAAGTTTTTTATTATTTTCTATTATTGCGACAATTGCAATATTAGCTGCTTGTGGTAATAAAGAAGAAAAAAAGGTAGATTCTGCAAGTGCAGAGAAAGAAACAACAACTTCTGAAACAAGAGTAATTGAGCATGTTTTAGGTAAAACCGAAATTAAAGGCACACCTAAAAAAATCGTAACATTATATCAAGGCGCTACTGATACTCTTTTAGAATTTGGTGTAAAGCCAATTGGTGTAGTTGAATCTTGGGCTGAACAACCAATTTATGAATATTTAAAATCAGATTTAGAAGGTGTTACTATTGTAGGTTTGGAAACTCAACCAAACTTAGAGGAAATTGCAGCTTTAAAACCTGATTTAATAATCGCAACGCAAGTAAGACATGAGGAAATTTACGAGCAATTATCACAAATCGCACCAACAGTAGTAAATACTACTTTATACGACATTAAGGAAACTACAAATCTAATAGGGCAGGCAATTGGACAAGAAGATCAAGCCGAAAAATTAATATCTGATTGGGAATCTCGAGTTGCTGACTTTAAAGAAAAAATTGCAACGAATGAAAATTATCCATTAAGCGTAGCTGTTACAAATTACCGTGCAGATCATGCACGTATTTATGTACAAGGATTCGCTGGTTCAATTCTTACAGAGCTTGGTTTTAAAGAGCCAAATAATCTACAAGGACAAAATTTAGAGATTGTGAAATTAAATGATAAAGAATCAATTTCACAAATGAATGCAGATGTAATTTTCCAGTTCATGGAGGACGACGCAGCTGTTAAAAATACTTATAAAGAATGGTCTGAACATCCACTTTATTTAAATTTGGATGCGGTTAAAAATGAACAAGTATTTACAGTAAATGAAATTGTTTGGAACTTAGCAGGTGGTTTACAAGCGGCAAACTTAATGTTGGATGAATTATATACGCATTTCAAACTTGAAAAATAAGTATTAATAAAAATGGGGAATCGATCTGATTCTCCATTTTTCAATTAAATAAGAGGTTATGGTATGTTTACGATTTACTAGATTAGGGTAGATAAAGTATGAATGATTGGAATCTGTCGTTCGTTGCACTTGTTTCGGCAAAACAGCGCATAAGCCTAGATCACGTATCATAAGTAAGAAAAACGGATTATGGTCAACCAGATTGTCTAATAACAGAGGGCAAGTGTCTAAACAATTACGCTGAGGCGTAATTGTTTTTTTTTAGTCAAGCACATATGTTAGCCAAGACTCTTTATAAAATTATGCTAAATTATAAAAAAAAGTAATTGAAAATAATTATCAATTAAAATATAATTGCAAATGGCAATGAAAATCATTATTAATAAAAATTTATGCGATGAAAATCATTATTAATAAAAATCTAGGAGATGAAAAATGAATAAAAAAATTAGTGTTTTACTATTTTCTATTATTGCAACAATTGCAATTTTAGCTGCTTGTGGTAATACAGAAGAAAAAAAAGTGAATTCTGCAAGTGCAGAAAAAGAAACAGCTACTTCTGAAACAAGAGTAATTGAGCATGTTTTAGGTACAACAACAATCAAGGGCACACCTAAAAAAATTGTAACATTATATCAAGGTGCTACGGATACACTTTTAGAATTTGGTGTGAAGCCAATTGGTGTAGTTGAATCTTGGGCTGAACAACCAATTTATGAATATTTAAGATCAGATTTAGAAGGTGTTACTATTGTAGGTTTGGAAACACAACCAAACTTAGAGGAAATTGCAGCTTTAAAACCGGATTTAATAATCGCATCGCAAGTAAGACATGAGGAAATTTACGGACAATTATCACAAATTGCACCAACAGTAGTTAGTGCTTCTGTAGATGACATTTACGAAACGACAAGTCTAATAGGGCAAGCAATTGGACAAGAAGATCAAGCTGGAAAATTGTTATCAGATTGGGAAAGCCGAGTTGCTGACTTCAAAGAAAAAATTGCAACGAATGAAAATTATCCATTTAGCGTAGCTGTTACAAATTACCGTGCAGATCATGCACGTATCTATGTACAAGGATTCGCTGGTTCAATTCTACAAGAGCTTGGTTTTAAAGAGCCAAAAAATTTACAAGGGCAAAATTTAGAGATTGTGAAATTAAATGATAAAGAAACAATTTCACAAATGAATGCAGATATAATTTTCCAATTCATGGAGGACGATGCAGCTGTAAAAAAAACTTATAAAGAATGGTCTGAACATCCACTGTATTTAAGTTTGGATGCGGTTAAAAATGAACAAGTATTTACAGTGAATGAAATTGTTTGGAACTTAGCAGGTGGTATACAAGCGGCAAACTTAATGCTGGATGATTTATATACGCATTTCAAACTTGAAAAATAAACATTAATGAAAATGGGGGAATCGATTTGAGTCCCCATTTTTCAGTTAAATAAGAGGTTATGGTATGTTACATTCTTTTAGTTCTAAAATCTTTGGAATCATCACACTTTTATTTCTCGTTGCACTTTTATTTTTTTGTAGCTTAGCAATGGGGCAAACGTCCATTTCATTTTCGTTAGCTTTGGAAGTTTTGACACAATACAATCCAGAAAACCCGGACCATCTTATTATCGCAACTAGTCGATTAGCACGTGCAACGATTGCACTTACTGTCGGAATTGCATTAGCGATTGCCGGAACATTAATTCAAACTTTAACAAGAAATCCACTTGCCTCCCCAGATTTACTAGGAATTAATGCTGGGGCAATATTTTTTATTGTTTTTGCTATAACTTGGTTAGATCTTCAATCAATGACTCAGTATATGTGGTTTGGTTTTCTAGGAGCGGCTATTGCAGGTTTGGGAGTGTTTTTTTTAAGTAGCCTAGGTCGTGACGGCTTAACACCGATTAAAGTTATTTTAGCGGGTACAGCTCTATCTGCCCTTTTTATATCATTTACACAAGGGATGTTAGTCATTGATGAACAATCAATTCAAACGGTATTATTTTGGATTTCAGGTTCAATTGCTGGCAGAGATTTAAATATGCTGTTTGCTGTTCTTCCTTTTTTAGTTCCTGCGATAGTCATTAGTCTATTTATTGGGAAAGCAATGAATATTTTTGGTTCGGGGGATGATGTTGCGAAAAGTTTAGGTCAAAATGTGGGGTTATTAAAAATCTTAATGGGTGTATTAATAATTGTTTTAGCTGGAGGCTCTGTTGCGGTAGTCGGTTCTGTTGGATTTATTGGTTTAATTGTTCCGCATATTGCTAAAGGATTAGTTGGCACTGATTATCGATGGACACTACCTTTCAGTGCTTTATTAGGTGCGGCGTTATTAATCGGTGCTGATATACTCGCTCGATTTTTAATTAGCCCAATGGAAGTCCCAATTGGGGTTATGACCGCATTTATTGGCGGACCATTCTTTATTTACTTAGCAAAAAAAGGGGTGTCTAAACAATGAAGTATTGGACATTTCGTATGTTAAAAGGAAAGGTTTCATTTCAAATTTCAAAAGGATGGATGCAAGTATTCAGTATTGGTACTTTATTATTAATTGCATTTTTCGTATTAAGTTTATCAGCAGGTAGCAATTGGATTTCCCCTTCACAAGTATTTATGCAGCTTAGTAATATGACAGATGAGCATGCATTTGTTATCGAGACCCTACGATTACCTCGAACATTACTCGCTGTTCTAGTAGGTAGCGCATTAGGTATATCAGGACTGATATTACAAAGCATTGTGAGAAATCCACTAGCGTCACCTGATATTATAGGCATTACAAGTGGTGCTTCATTTGGTGCTGTTCTTTTTATAAGTCTTGGCACTGGAGTCGTAAGTATGACTTTATTACCTTTTGCAGCAATAAGTGGTGGTTTAATAACAGCTACTATCATTTACTTACTCTCTTGGAATAAAGGTGTTACACCTATCCGATTAGTTTTAATTGGTATAGGAATATCCGCCATATTAAAAGCAGGTGTCACATTTTTATTAGTTTTTAGTGATACATACATTGCTTCTAAAGCCTATATTTGGTTAACAGGAAGTTTATATGCGGCGACTTGGGATGAGGTTACTTCACTTTTCTGGTGGATAATGATTCCATTACCTATCTTAATAATTTTAGGGAGAAGTATGAATGTAACAGAACTCGGTGATGATGTTGCGATTAGTATGGGAATAAAATTACAATGGCAACGACTTGTTTTCCTGGGGTGCGCAGTTATTTTAGCAGCAAGCTCAGCTGCATACGTTGGGGGAATTGAATTCGTGGGATTGATGGCGCCACATCTCGCGAGACGTTTAGTTGGAAGGTCATTTCTTGGTTTAATCCCGATAACAGGAATTATTGGGGCTCTATTGGTCGTAATCGCAGATTTAATTGCACGAACAATGTTCCTTCCATTAGATATACCTGCTGGCGTATTTACTGCTGCAATCGGTGCACCATTCTTTATTTATTTATTATATAGAAATCGAAATCGTTAGGAGGATACTCATATGAATGGGATTCAAACAAAAAATTTAACATTACAATACGGGAATCAGCCAATTATTGAGAATCTCGATTTTGACATACCAATCGAAAAAATTACAGTACTTGTAGGTGCAAACGGTAGTGGGAAATCAACATTATTACGTTCGTTAGCACGCTTACTTAATCCAACATCTGGTGAAATTATTTTAGATACACATAAATTACAAGAAATATCGACAAGGCAGATCGCGAAAAAGCTTGCCATTCTACCTCAAGGACCAGTTGCACCTGAAGGAATTACTGTACATCAGTTAGTAAAGCAAGGTCGTTATCCACACCAAAAATGGTTTCAGCAATGGTCAGAAGAAGATGAGGAATTAGTTGAAAAGGCACTAATCGCTACACAATTACTCCCTTTAAAAGATCGGCATGTGGATGCTTTATCTGGTGGGCAACGTCAGCGAGCTTGGATTGCAATGACATTGGCACAAGAAACACCGATTATTTTACTAGATGAGCCAACAACTTATCTAGATATGACACATCAAATTGAATTATTAGATTTTTTATTCGACTTAAATCGTCAATACAAGCGAACGATTGTTATGGTATTACATGATTTAAACTTAGCGTGTCGTTATGCAGATAATTTAGTGGCTATTCATAATAAAAAAGTTGCTGTCCAAGGTACTCCAGAGGATATCGTTACATCTGAAATGGTAAAAAATATTTTTAATTTGGATGCACTTATTAATGCAGATCCCTATTTTGGAACTCCCCTATGTATTCCAAAAGGAAAAGGGCGCCGTGTCAAATGAATTTAGAGGCTTATGGTGTAAAGACTTCTGATTCTGTAATAGGAATACCACTGGCGTATTTGGAAGATAAAAAAATCCTTTTACCGATAATCAATCAATATGCACATTATTTAGAAACGGATTCATTAGTAATTGCAGGATCCTTATTTTTTAAACGCTATGCTGTATTAACAGCTGCTGCTGCACTTGATTATTTTGGTTTACAACAAAAAAAGGTAGATTGGTTAGGATATGCAACCTTTGATTCAACGCAATTTTTATTATTTGTTCGAGATGAAGTGAAAACCGAAATTGCTGTTTGTTGGGAAGAACAAATACTATCACGCCATTTGTTTCGATTAGTAGAAATTATTTCTAAGGAATGTAAAATTAATAAAAATATTTTATGGGAAAATGTAGCGGTAAGATTAAACGCTGTACTCAAGCGAAATCAGACAAAGTATCCATTAAATCATTTGGAATTTGTTCATAGTCGGATTACACAATTTTCCCCTCAATGGATTGAAAATATGGATAACCCAATTCAAAAATATTGTCACCTTATAGTTACAGAACGAAAAACTTGCTGTCGTTATTATCAATTAGATAAAAAAGAAGAGGGAATGGATTACTGCCTCGTTTGTCCTTTAAAGAAATGACGAATAGTTATTTCATGCAGCAACATGTTAAAAATGAGCTCGGTATTTATACTGGGCTCATTTTTAATTTTGCCTTCATCCGTTTCGTATGATTCGGAGCTATTATTACCGAAAAATCTTTTTCTCTTAAAGCGCTACGATTTGTATATTTTAGATTCATATGTTCGTATTTATTTGGAAAGTTTGGAAAAATGTTTACACTAAATGATATGAATGAAATAGGGAAAGTGTATGAGAAGAGCACAATTAATTGCTGAAAAGCCTCCACTAATAAGCGAGATTGGATAAGTAGATAACAAAGTTACTTATTACAACAGAAAACCGAATTAGGCAAATTGAAAAGGCATGAACCCGATATAATATCGAACTCATGCCAAAAGCATTGCTTAATGAAATAACCGTGTCTAACTTTAAAGTGGCACTCCAAACTCCAAACTTGTCCTGTGAGTCTGCTCAACTTTTGATGAAACTTTTACGTTATTTAAACAACTTCCCAATCAAACCTTTCACTTGTTTTTCAGATTCAGGTAGGGGTGTAGCGTGGAGCTCTTGTTGCGCAACGTTAAGTTTATTTAATGCACTCATTATCGCACTGTTTTGCTGTTCGACTCGGTCGAGCTGGCGTTGCTGTACGGGGTAGCTTGGCTCATTTGCTTGGTCCAAAATGTGTTGCATCATGACGCCAAACTGTTGCTTTAACGTTTGGTTTTGCTCAATCAATAGCTCATTTTGTGTACGTTGCTCTTCGATTAAAGTTAATAGTTGTATGTTTTTTTGCTCGATGCCGTAAATGTGCGTCGCTAACAATTCCATTGAATTTGATAAATCTTCAAATTGTGACACTTGATATGATGTTGGAATAATATCGTGCTGTAAAATTTCCGCGGGCTCGAATTTTGGATCTGTTACTGTTTGTGCAGCTTCTTTTAATTTTAAGCCACGGTGTTTATTTAACGCTAAAAAAGCACGCAATATCATTAAATCTTCGTTAGAAAATTGACGATGCATACGGTTATTGCGTCGAACTTCATATCCGTGCTCCTCTAGAATTGTTATGTAATGTTGTAGTGATGCTTTACTAATGCCGAGTTGTTCAGCAAATGCACCAGTCGCATATAGTGCGGCCATAGTTCAAACTCCTTTAATGTCAAAAAAATAATATACTAATCAAAATTATACGCCTTAAGTAACGAAGCTGTGAAGTAAAAGTTTTTCAGTTATGACAATTCGGGTGGAAAGGGTGGAATATTGATTAGCCTTTTGAGTTGTTTAGCTTTAACACCTTAGAAGTGATATGCTTTCAAATGGATAGACAGATTAAAAATTAGAACTTATATAAATCGAACATAAGAATCCCGCTTTATATTAAAATGTAAACCTCACCAGAATACGTCGCCTTCCACTGCAGCGACGTACCATATCCGGAACGCTTCAGAATCTAAACTCCCGCAATTGGAACACAGGCTAATGTCGCCACGTCCTGCGGCATTAGCCTGAGTGACCAACATCGTGTTGGCCTTGCCCTTATATAAAGCATACAGATACGTCGTACAAACATTTGCAAAAAAGCTGTGTTGTAGGAAGAAATGTGATTAATGAGAATTACTTGGCTAAATCTCAGCAACCTGATTCCGTCAAAATTGCACAAATTTTAATGAGGCTAGATGAAATCGATCGTCTCGCAACAGGAAATTTAAAATGTTTGAAAAGTGCTCCTGGAACGAAGATTTTAGCAAGTGGTATTTTAAAAAGTTCAAAGGAAAATAGTAGTAAATTATTTTATATTAAACTGAACTAATTGGATTAGTTCAGTTTTTACATACTAGTATATAAGGTTACTAAAAATATTTTTGAAGATATGATGAATATAATGGGGGGGATAGCAATATTAGCCGAAAAGTCTTAACAAGCGAGAGCTTATGCAAAAGCGTCTTTCCTGATGGTGCAGTTATAACTTGGGGTATCGGCCATTTTGTAGAATTAAAGGAACCTAAAGATTATAACAAGGAATGGGAAAAATGGTCGCTAGGGTCACTACCAATTATCCCTCATAAATACGAAGATAAAGTTGTAACTAAAGTATAATAGCAGTTCAATGCTATAAAAAAAATTTTTAACGATCCGCATGTTTCAACAATCTATAATTGTTGCGATATTGACTTATTTCTATAAATATATATGTAAATAATTATATTTTTTAACCCTTTCGTTGATACGAAAGGGTTTTTTTATATTCGCACAATTGCACGGAATAAGATTATGGACTTATCTAAATTGTTATCGAAAGAAAGATGAAAACGAAGTAACGTCATAAAGTATCACACCAATACCTATGAACATTACATCAATAACATCGTACAAGCAATATAAGAAACGATGGCTTGTACTGCTATATAGGTCTTTAGACAGTTGAGCCATTTCCGTCTTTCTTGTAATATGTGATTATCAATGAAAATGATAATCATTATCATTGATAACGCTTAGCTGTTAATCTACTTTAACCTTAAAAATTTTTAATTTTCTTTTATTTTCGAGTAAGGGAATCATTTGTCAGCAACACATTTAGTATTAGTCTTTCTAATTGGAAAGACTTATTTTTTAACAACAAATGATAATCATAATCATTTGTTAGGGAAGGCTCTGTGAAAGGATGGTTAATTAAATGCAACAGATTGCCAAACAGATTGCAGAAAATGCATCGTTTCAGGCGTTTATGAATTGTTACATACGAGAAGTGAGTAGCGGACATTGGGTCAAAAAGGAGGAGTGGATAAAAGAACAGCGACTATCTATCCTGATTACAGAGGAACATATGCTAGAGCTTGAATTGCCGATGCAAAACACCCGTTTTGCATTTGGTGTGGATTACAAATCTCTTGTTGGAAGACATATGTTTGGTGTCTCGTTGAAGTATTGTACGAAACAAAAACAATGGCTTCTTGAAGATAAATTAACGATACTCATCACGCTCATTCAAGAACTACATTTTATGGCTAAGGCGGATGGATGTTCTGGACTTTCTTCTCATTTTGATGAACTCATTCTTCGCATAATTGAGAGCTATCAAACGATGGCAAATTATATTGAAAAGAGTTTGGAAAATAAGAAACAAAATGGAGCTAACGATTCGTTTATTGAAGCTGAGCAGTCTCTCTTATTTGGACATTGGCTTCATCCGACACCTAAAAGCAGACAAGGGATGGCAAATTGGCAACAAACTAGTTTTGCTCCAGAGCTACAAGGTTCTTTCCAACTTCACTATTTTCGTGTCGACCGTAAAATTGTGAAAGAGTCCTCAGTATTAGAAAAAAGTGCGAGTGAACTCATTTCTCAGTCTTTAAGAAAATCACAACCTGATTTTGTTATGTCAGAGAAGCATTGCCTCATTCCGATGCACCCGCTTCAAGCACAGTGGCTTTTACAGCAACAGTATGTAAAAAAAGCGCTTGCTGAAGGATTGATAAAATACGAAGGTGCACTTGGGGCATTTTATACAGCAACCTCTTCGATAAGAACGGTATATAGCTCAAATGAAGAAATGATGTATAAGTTTTCAATTCCTGTTAAAATAACGAATTCATTAAGGGTAAATCGAACTCATGAACTAAAAGCCGGAATTGTTATGGCTCGGTTAATGAATAAGATTGATTTCTTACAGAACCATTCATCTTTTCGGATGATTGATGACCCAGCCTATATGACTGTAGAGATTCCAAATCAAACGGAATCAGGGTTTGAGGTTATTTTTCGCTCAAACGTATTTCCTGAAGGACATGATGAAGGAATCTGCATGATTGCTGCTCTTGTTCAAGAGCCTCTGCCAAAAGAAAAATCGAGACTGTGTCAGCTCATCATGAAAATCTCTCAATCAGAATTCCGCTCATTAGAAAGCGTAAGTTTAGATTGGTTTAAAGTCTATTGGAAATGTGCTATTGAATCATTATTAAGGTTATACGATGCGTATGGGATAGCTCTCGAAGCACATCAACAAAATAGTGTGTTAAACATTTCTTCAGGTTATCCAACTACTTATTATTATCGTGATAACCAAGGATATTACTTATCAAAAACATATAAAGAAGAACTTCTATCAATAGAGCCTTCTTTGCAAGAAACAGAAGAGCTATTTTACGAAGATGCCCTTATTCATGATAGATTTATAAATTATTTGTTTATGAATCAATTGTTTCCCGTTATTTCCCGATTTGGAGCAGATCAGCTAATCGATGAAAAAGTTCTACTGAAGTGGTCTATCGATCAACTGCACTTATTAGAAAAAGAATTTACAGGCCACGGGAAGGCATTTGTTCATAACATTCTAAAACAAGAAAAGCTTGCGTTCAAAGCAAATTTATTAACAAGGTTTCATGATGTAGATGAACTAGAAGCCGAACTTGAACAAGCAGTATACACGACAATTCCAAATCCATTTGTTCTTCAGTATGAGGAGGTAGAATATGCAGCAGCTACAGCCTTTAGCTTCTAAACAAGGAGAGCTACGTGTAAGGCGGCAGCTTGTGGAAGCAATGATTTTTGAAGGACTAATCAAATATGAAGAAACTTGTCTAGATAAATGGACTTCAATCCTTACTCTTGTTGGACAGAAGTGTACCTATCGTTGTGAAGGGAGAAGAATGGCATTTGATCGCATCCGAATAAAGGAAGATAGTATTTTTCAAGTAGGAAAGGATGAAACGTTACTAGAGGCAACGCTTGAGGATCTAGTAGATGAATTACTTTCGACTCATAAAGACAAAGATCGATTACTGAAAGAACTTCATTTAACGAGTATGCTTTGTGACTGGAATGATCGTCATCTTCAAATGCAAATGTCGAGAAGAAATTCGAGCTATGAAGAATTAGAATCAGAAATCATTGAAGGACATCCATATCATCCTTGTTTTAAATCAAGAACCGGTTTTACAATCGACGACCATAGAGACTATGGCCCTGAAGTAAAGCAATCATTTACCCTTCAATGGGTTGCAGTGAGAAGAAGCTACGCACGAATCACTGTTCTTGAAGAGGAAGAGAGCTTTTGGAAAAGAGAGTTAGGGCATTTAATGTGGGGAGACCTTCTTGCAAAACTTGCGGCATTCGATGGAACATATGAAGAATATACATTTTTACCGGTTCATCCTTGGCAGTGGTCTAACATGAAACATGAACTAGCTGGATTAATAGAGCAAAAAGATCTAATTCCTCTAGATGTGAAAGGAGATTACTATCGGGCTACCCAATCGGTACGAACATTATGGAACTTTACAAATCCTGAAAAGGCGCAATTAAAATGCTCGATGAATATGGTGAATACCTCTTCACTACGAAAGTTACATTCTCATGCTGTTTGTGCCGCTCCTCACATTTCAGCATGGCTTAGGCAGGTGATTCAATTAGACTCCTATTTACAAAAGGAAGCGTCTCTTATTGTACTGGAAGAATACGCAGGGATTATTTTTGAACCGAATGCAAAAAAGCATAGCGGAAAACTAGAAGGTCAGCTTGGCTCAATTTGGCGAGAAAGTGTGCGCTCGTATATGAAGGATGATGAGGAAGCGGTACCGTTTACGGTGTTAATGATGATGGAGAAAGATGGGCGTCCGTTTATAAATGAATGGCTCTTCCGATATGGAACGGAGGAGTGGGTAAAACGCTTGATCGAAGTGAGTGTTATTCCTGTGTGGCACTTGCTTGTCGCTCACGGTATTGCTGTTGAGGCACATGCGCAAAATATGATTTTATTACATCAAAATGGCTGGCCGACTCGGGTTGTACTGAGGGATTTCCATGACAGTATCGAATATATTGAAGATTTTATTTCAGACAGAAGCCTCATTCCAGACTTTGAAACGATACACGAACGTTTTAAAGATGCACCTGTCGATCAATATTATTGGATGTCTTCTGTCGAGGCTTTACGAGAGTTAGTTATGGATACATTATTCGTGTTTCACTTAAGTGAACTATCTTATTTGCTAGAAGAGCAGTATGGATTTGTAGAAACACGTTTTTGGAGTCAAGTTAGGGACGGAATACAGAAGCACTTTGAACGTTTTCCATCATTATGCTCAAGAAATGAACAGCTTCAGCATACTAGCACACATATTTATGTTGAATCATTACTAACAAAAAAACTTCAAAATCAAGAAGAAGGTAATTTTCGACATATCGTCAGCAATACGTTGGCACAAGCGGATAAAAAGGAGAAATGATGATGTTTTATGTCAATGATCAATTTTATACAGTAGAAGATATCGAGAAGCAATATGAAATATACGAAAGCTTATCTCATCTAAGAGAGTGTCACAATCGAAGAGTAGCTATTTGTACGGATGATATTTTCCAATATATAGCTCTTTGTTTATATATTCGCCAAAAAGGCGGATCAGTCGTCCCAATCCATCCAGCGACGCCAAAAGAGGGATCTGTACGGCTTGCTTCTTCAGCAGGTAGTCATCTTTTGTTATTCCAATCGATCGATTCTTTCATCGAACTATCAAATCATTCCAATAACCAAGAAGGAGTATTAGTTCAAATGAGCTCAGGTACAACAGGAGCTCCGAAATGTATTGAACGAACGTGGAGTTCAGTGGAAGAAGAGATTGAAAGCTATGTGAAGACGTTACCTGTCGATTCCTTGACAAATTCAGTTGTCGCTTGTCCGGTTACCCATTCTTATGGATTCATTTGTGGTGTATTGGCTTGCATAAGAAGGGGAGCAAAGCCGGTTATTATTACGAATAGTAATCCAAAATATATTTTGAAAAAGCTAAAAGAATTTCCAAAGCACATACTCTATGCGGCTCCAACTTTACTTTATACATTAAGTCGATTATTGCCAATTGATCAACAATTTGATCGTGTGATGACGTCAGGAACTGTGATGCCGCATAGCTGGTTGATATCATTAAGAGAGAAATCTCGCCAAGTATTACAGCAGTATGGATGCTCTGAATCCGGGTGTGTTGCGATTCACCCTAATGTGGAAGATCCGAAAGAAATGGGCTACCTCCTTCCTCATGTGAAGGTGACAGCTGGTGACAAACAAACACCGAGCGAAATTATCATTGAATTGTCTACACAAACGATTTATACAAAAGATCTTGGCTATATAGAAGATAATGTTCTTTCTTTTCTTGCAAGAATGGATGACACGATTAATGTAGCAGGCTTGAATGTGTATCCGCAAGAAGTTGAAACCGTGTTAATGGATGACCCAAGAATAGTCGAAGCAGTCGTATATAAGAAACAAAACAATCTATCAGGAGAGCGAGTATGCGCAATATACGTGTCTACTGAACCAATCGAAAATATGGAGCTTAGAGAATGGTGCAGGAAATTTCTCGCTCCCCATCAAATTCCGATGGAGTTTGTGTTTGTTCATGAAATTGAAAAGTTGCCAAATGGAAAAGTAAGTAGAAAAAAACTTGGGGGCATACCAGTATGACGAGACAACAATTGATGAAGAGCATCTATGATATTATGGAAAATTCATTAGAGTTGCAGACACTGTCTTCTTTTAATGAAGATGCCCGGTTAAATGAGGATTTGTATATGGATTCAATTATGATCCTTCAACTGATTCTTCATTTAGAGTTGGATCTTGGCATTTCCATTCCCGATGACATTCTCGTTCCAAAAGATTTCAAAACAGTAGGAACACTAGCAAGCTTTTTAGAAAAACAGCAAAAAGTAGAATAATCGGAGGCGAAAAATGATAAAAGTTCATTGTTTTGTAAGCTGTGTTTGTGAAGTTATTAAGAAAACGAAAGGCGTTGATCATAGGCCCTACTATTTTGGGGTATGGGACGCAGATTTTGATGTACTCGATAATGGAGTGCTCTCATACCATTCGGATCGTATTGATCATCATTTCTTTCAAACATGGTATGAAATGCTCTATGGAATCAAGCTTTACAAATGGTATGACGAAGAACAATCAAAACAAGAAAATATAAACAAGTTGCTAAGGTTATTAGAAAATGAATCTCCACATCAACATGTGATGGTGATGCTCGATTTATCGATGCTTCCAGAGCGAGAGAATAAATTTCATCAACGTCCATTTCCACATTATGTGATGCTAGAATCGACAGAAAATGAAGCAGAGTGGTTTATGTATGACCCTGATTTTCGATGGGAAGGGATTTTGCCGAAGGAGAGGATTTTAGATGCAATCCAAGAGCCAACTGTTGGAGGTGGCTATTACTTTGATTCTGAGACGATTATTGCTCCAACTACAGAGACGGTTGAAGCCTATTTTAATACATGTATAAAGCTACATAGTAATCCGATGACAGAAGCAATTACCGAGATTATTAAAGAGTATATCGTAGGAAAAGAAAAAGAAAGTATGTCAAAACTTCCGACTGCATTAAAACAATTGCCGGTTTTAGCGATTAGAAAGTATGCATATGAACATGCGTTTGCATTTTTTTGGGAAGCTCTTGGCCGTGATGAGGAAGGCTTTGAAACATGGTGTGATGAAATTGAGCGTCTAGTGAATGGTTATACAACGATTCAGTATCGAGCGATGAAACTTGCGATGACACAAGATTTGTTATTAGCTGAAGCAATTTTTGTGAAGTTAGAAGAACAAAATCTCCTTGAGTTCAAGATTAAGCAAGGATTACAAGAATGTTTTCAAGCATGGTTAACATTACAGCACAAGAAAGAGGTATTGTTATGAAATTATCTATCTGTACAATCTCGTTTAGGCACCATCTCCACTCGATTGATCAATTAGCAGACTTTGCAAAAACTCAAGGTTTTCAAGGAATCGAGCTCTGGGGTGTTCATGCAAAGAACTTGGCAGATGAACTTCATTATGGAGCAGATTGGCTAAGCTCCTACGGTTTGGAAACGAGCATGCTTAGTGATTATTTGCCATTAGAAGCATCAGTTTCTGAGATGATGGCTGAAACAGAGAGGTTATCTTCACTTGCAAAGCGCTGGGGAACGAACAAGATTCGTACATTTGTAGGAAAACAGGGCAGTTCTGACACGAGTAAGAAAGAAAGGGAAGAACTTATTTTCAGGCTTAGAATGCTCTGTGATTATCTTGAGTCAAAAGGACAATATTTGCTTGTTGAAACTCATCCAAACACATTGACAGATAATCTACCTTCAACGATGCAGTTAATCGAAGAAATGAATCACTCAAACCTGAGAGTGAACTTTGACGTTTTGCATATATGGGAATCAGGTATAAACCCTATTGTCGCCATGAACCAACTTCTTCCTTATATCTCACATTTTCACTTTAAAAATATTGCCTCTCGTGCACAACTTGATGTTTTTTCTCCAAACAATGTTTATGCTGCATCAGGGTCTAGAGAAGGGATGGTTCCATTGTTTGAAGGTGCAATTGATTATTATGAATTCCTATCAGAAGTACTTTCAATCGTGGAGGTAGATGCGTCATTGGAATGGTTCGGATCGAATGTGAAGAGTGTATTAGCGAAAGATGTTCAGGAAGTTAAGAAGGCGTTGCAGTTGGTACAAATATAATATAAGGTTGTTTAAAATATATATTGATTATGTAAAAGATAAATGTTCGCTTTCGTAAATAGAGAAGCTGACGTCCGGAATGGATGTCAGCTTATTTTAATAGGGATGCCTTGGCAATACAGTCATTTAAATAAATTAATTTTCTTCAATAATCATGCTCGAGAATTGAATTGGTTGTTTTATTCATGAAGATTTTTTTCTGGTACTATCGAAAGAATAGGTTTAAGTTATATTTTTATTTTGTTTGAATGCTTTAAGCTACAAAACGAGAAATTAAGTCTTCTCGAAATATTCAATGACATATTCTTTAAACTGTGGTGCTTCGATATTAAATAGATTTAGTCTATTTTCTGGATTTTTGTTTTTTGAAGTAATTCATTCTTTGTTAAATTTAAAAATAACTTTCTGTTCAATATTGTCCCATACAAGATGAGCATTAAAAGTCTTTTCACCTTTTTTAAATCCTTTAATCAATGAGGTTTCACCATTGGTCAATAGCTTTTTTACGTTAGCTTGTGTAATAGTATTCCTTAGAATTTTCTTTGAAACTGAGAATTTACAGTTAGCAGTTTTATAATTTGAGCAACCGTAAAAAGTGCCGTGATCTATTATTGATCCTGCGCAAAGGATACATTTTCCGATAATCGTCTTTTCTTTTTTATATTTTTTACTATACGGATTATTTGCAGTAATTTTTTCGACCTCATTTTGATTAAATGACCATTCCTTTTCAAGTTCATTTGCATCTAAAATCAATTTGTCTGCAAGCTTTTTTACTTGTTCCATAAATGCCTGAGGAGAAGCGTTACCTTCACCAATTTCAGATAGTCTTTGCTCCCATTTGGCTGTCATGGAAGGGGACGTTAAGATGCTTTCACCAAGTGCCTCAATTAATAACATACCCTTAGTCGTTGCAAAGACTTGGTTTTTCTTAACTTCGATATAGTTTCGATCTTTTAATGTACCAATAATCCCAGCGCGTGTAGCTTCAGTACCTAATCCTTCCGTTTTTGATAATACCTTTTCTAATTCCATATCCTCCAAATGTTTACCAGCTGTTTTCATTACCGTAATCAAATTACCTTCAGAATAGCGATTTGGTGGCTGGGTTTCACCTTTTTTTACGTTCGCTTTCGTAACGATACCTTGCTCATTTTCATGTAATAGCGGGAGCAATTCGTCTTTGTCTGTATGTGCGCTATCTTTAGAATGATGAATAACCATACGCCATCCTTCCTCCATAAGTACCTTCCCTTTAGAGACGAATTCTGCACGTTTATCGACAAGTGAATGAATTGTCGTATAAGAAAATATGGCATTGTTGTAATGTGCAGCAATGACTTGTCTAGCGACTAAATCATAAATCTTTTCTTCTTCTGTACTTAACTTCGCTGTGTTTGGTACTTGCTCTGTAACGATAATGGCATGGTGATCAGTTACTTTTTTTTCATTCACATACCTTTTATTATTCATAATTGAACGTGTTGGTGATGGAAGTAATCCTTTATATTTATCGATTTTACTTAAATGCTCTAGTATCGTTGGTAAGTTTTTTGCTTCTTCATTCGTTAAAAATTGTGAATCAGATCTTGGGTATGAAACTAAGCCTTTTAAATAAAGCTTTTGCAAAATATCTAGCGTCATTTGCGGTGAGAATTTATAGACCTTGTTTGCTGTAGCCTGTAACGTAGATAGATTGAATAACAAAGGTGGTGAATATTCCTTTATTTCTTTTTTGATGCTTGTAATTTCTACGTTTTTATTGATGCAAAAATTGGCTGTAGCAATCGCTTGTCGTTCCTCTAGAAGTCTTGAAATATTATTTTTATGCCATTTGGCTTTTAATATTTTTCCATCAAAATTAAACTCAGCTTCCACTTCCCAAAATGTTTCTGATATAAAATTCTTAATTTCATGCTCTCTCTTAACAATTAGTGCAAGTGTAGGTGTTTGTACACGTCCAATTGAAAATACATCTTTCACACCATTTCGTTTGAGGAGTACTGTATATAATCTTGATGTGTTAATGCCAATCAGCCAGTCTGCACATGAACGACTTAATGCTTCGAAATAAATATTTCTCGTTTTCTCTTCAGGTAGTAAGTTTGAAAAACCATTTTTTACAGCATTTTCAGTTAAAGATGATATCCATAAACGCTTCATTGGTTTATTAATAGCGCATACTTTTAAAATGGTACGTATAATTAATTCACCTTCACGCCCTGCATCCCCACCAATTATGATTTCTCGAATATCAGGTCTTTTAACTAAACCTTTAATTATATTGAATTGTTTATATTTTGATTTTGTAACTTTATATTCGAATCGATCTGGAATAATCGGTAATGTTTCTAATGTCCATTTCTTCCATGCTGGATTATATTCTTCAGGTGCTTTTAATTCACATAGATGTCCTATAGCCCATGTGATAAGTGCTCCATCTGGAAAGTATGTGTTTGGCTTAACTTCAAAATAACCAGCTTTTTTAGTAAAAGAAAAGGGGGCAGCTAACTTAGCTGCTTGGTCAGGTTTTTCTGCAATTACTATTTTCATATAACCGTCTCCTATTAATAATAATTACAACTTCTTGTATAATAATTATAAAGTAATTTTCAGTATAACGGTTATATTAATAATTAAGTCCATCTATTATGCAATTTTCCATAAAGATTATGAATATGTTGAAAAAACGATTTTGACAAACGTAAAAAATTTAGAATAAATCGGTTGGGAAAACGGAGCTTGTGAAAGGCTGGAAAGAGCTATTTACAGGTGATAAGGAGCCGGAAAATAACGAGGATGCATTACCTGTAGAGTTCCAGGGCGAAACGGTACCAAAGTAAGGTTGATATCATTGAAGGTACCACAACACCTCCAAAGCCTTATACGGAAGGGCAGTTTTTCAACACTAGGAATCGATAAGTCCTTCAGCAAAAAAACAAGCGCTCAGTTATATAAAACCGAAGCGCTTGCTCTTTCAACTAACTACATTTATTTTGGATAAACTCTTTCAAACCGATCACACACAACGAGCATATCTTCGGTAAATACCATTTCATATTCAGGCAATATTCGTCCAAAGAATGCCATATGTGCTTGTTTCCATTCTTCATACGTGCCCACACCTTCTTGTAATGCAAAATCCACCGGCACATCTTTAAAAGGGTAAATTTCACTTGAATAAGTCTTAATGATGGCAACGGGTTCATCCTGACTATTCAACACGATTTGATAATCACCGACTGCCGGCAATTTATCGCCTTCTATTTCATATAAGGGATAGCTTGAACAGGTGGCACGTTTCGTCCCGTCTAGCACTAAACTTGCTAACCAATCTGCTTTCTCCCCGAATTGGAATGCTTCTGAATAGCGTGTATTTTGTAAGCCCTCTTTCTCGCAAAAATGCTGCCAATAAGCGTCAATATTATTCATTTTTGTAACTCCCTTTGTTTTAATTTCGCCCACTCAAATGGACCATTATGCACGGTTAATTGCTGGTTTTCTAACCAGGCTGTTTTTGTGAACAATTTTTGTAAGAAGTAACGATCATGACTAATTGTCACAATTGTTCCTTCGAAATGTTCAAGTGCTTCCTCTAACGCTTCTCTCGATTCAATATCTAAATGATTCGTGGGTTCATCTAGTACGAGTACATTGCATTTTTGTATCATTAGCTGTGCTAAACGCAGTCGCATTTTTTCGCCACCACTTAGTTGCTCTACTTTTTTAAACACATCGTGGCCGTAAAATAAAAATCGTGCCAGCATGTGCCGTGCATCATATTCTGTCAGTGAAACTTGCTCTCGAAAGACATCGATAAGTCGCTGCTTACCATCAAACTGGTCAAACTTCTGGGCGAGATAGCCGATTTTTAAATTGCTACCGTGCTTTACTTCTCCATTTAGTGGCACTATTTCGCTTAATAGTATTTTTAATAATGTGGATTTTCCTGTCCCGTTATTGCCTACAATCGCTAATCGGTCCTGATAATACACCGACAGTTGCACATCCATGAATAAAAAATCATGGTCAAAACCGTGCGTAATATTTTTTAATGCAAACACTTCTTTCCCAGTTCGATCATCCGCTTTTAATTGTAAATTCATTGCTCGCTCTGTTTTTGGCTTCTTCACTAATTCAATTCGCTCCAGCATTTTTTCCATCGCCTTCGCTTTTCGGAATAAATCTGGATTCGGAGGGGAAGCTTCATTCGCCCATTGACGTAAGCGACGAATTGCCTCCTTTATTTTTTGAATCTTTTTCTGCTGTTCTTGATAAGCTGCGAATTGCTCAGCTAGTTTTGCTTCTTTTTGCTGAAGATAGTTATCATAGTTGCCTTTACACAACCAAATCTCGCCATCTTCAATTTCTGCCACCTGTTGTACGATTTTATTTAAAAACATACGGTCGTGTGAGATGACAACGACAGCACCTTTGAAATAACGCAAATAATCTTCTAACCATTCAATGGCAGCTAAATCTAAATGGTTTGTCGGTTCATCTAACAAAAGAATATCTGGTTGCTTTAATAAAATTTGCGCGAGCATCACTTTCGTTTTTTCGCCACCACTTAACTCTTTAAATGGCTGCTCTAATAGTCTCGTGATTTTTAATCCATTCGCAATCGAGGAAATTTTCGCTTCGATTTCATAACCACCACTAGCCATATATTGCTCCTGTAAATCACCGTACCGAAGAAGAAATTTTTCAGACGTTTCCGTAAGCATACGCTGCTCCAAACCCACTAAACGTGCTTTCAAGTCATGTAATTCTGTAAATGCCTCAGACAATACATCAATGACATTTACATCCGTGTAGGCAGGAATTTGATGTAAATATCCAATTGTTTTACCCTTTATTTTCACGATACGACCTTGATCTGGCTGCTCAACTCCTGCCAGGACTTTAAATAATGTTGTTTTACCACTACCATTGCGACCAACAATCGCAATACGTTCTCCAGTCTTTACTTCAAATGAAAGTTCTTTCAAGATGGTGTTGCCACCCATTATCATCGTTATATTTTCTGCTTTTAATTGCATATATCTACGCCTCCATTGCGTAGCTGAAATTGCATACAAAAAAGACCACTCATTAACTGAGCAGTCTTACACATTTTGTGAAAAGAATGACGTTAATCAGCTACGATTTATTATTGAATTTGCTTAAAAAAGGGCACACTTATCCCGTTTGGCGCAAAATCAAAAGTAATGACACGTGCAAAATACATCGCTGTATCTACCTTTACACCCGTCGTCATAGCTAAATTCATCATCCTTCTCACCCCCATTCATTTAAACTTTCTCAATATTACCATATTTCAGTCACAATGAAAAGAGGCCTATGGTAATTATTGAATGTACTTAAACCTCGATTAGAGAAAATTTTTACTTACAAATAAAATTTTCTTTTCCTTAGCGATAGTATATACTGAATATTATAAAATATAGAAAGGATGTTCGTATATTTAATGCCATCAACTACTTTTCAAAGCGTGATTCATTCCGTAGAAAATACATATCAAACATTAGATTGCACTGGTGCAGCTCTTGTGATTTTTCATAACAACGAACTCCAACTCGAACAATATTGGGGGAAACATTCTGCCAAAGAAGATGCTCGTTTTGTGCAACCTGATACAAAGTTTCATATCGCTTCCTGTCGAAAAAGTTATGTGGCATTTGCTGTTGCGTATGCGCTCCATCATGGATTCATTCAATCCTTAGATGATGAGATCTTAAACTACCTTCCTTTATCAAAACAAAAGGAATTATATAAAGGAACGACAATTCGCCATCTTGTTACGCATTCACACGGTCTTACAGAAAGAAATGGAGAAGTTGAAAGGGAATTTATTGCTGGCATGAGCTGGGCATATCGTGGCTTAAATGTTGAGTTAATTTCTGAAATAATTCAATTTACAACTAAAAAAACAATTGCTGATATATTAAACGATAAAGTCTTTACACCTTTAAATTTCACTGAGACAAATTGGTATAACACATTTGATGATACTTTTGTTGACGTCATTGGAAAAGAGAACAATAGGCATTGGTCTGCTTCCCAAAATCTTGATGGCAGTAAAATGAATATGTATGTTTCAGCACGTGAACTAGCGAGATGGGGGCTTTTACATCTAAATAATGGCTCGTTAAATGGAAAACAAGTGCTTGATTCAAACATTCTTAAACTTGCTACTACTATACAAAACCCATTCTATTCAAACGTAGATTTACCTGAAAACGGTATTTTTTGGTTTGTGAAAGGAACACAGGCGAAACAATCTGAGATAGGTGCGCTTGTGCCGAATGGTGCCTATCAAATTTTAGGCTATACGACGGTTACACTATTGATTATTCCTAGTATTAATATCGTAGCTGTACGGGCATTTAATAGCTATGGAAATCCCGAGGGCTATGATTATTTGAAGGATGTCAGGGCTTTTGGAGATGCCGTTATGTTAGATTTTAAATAATTGTTGTAATCAAATAACGTGCTAAGGAGATTGGTTAATCTATAATGGAAATAAATTTCAAAAGCTTTTTTAGAGAAGAACTATCAATCGATCAAATTCAAGAAGCCATGGATAGTGGAGAAATAACATCAAAAGAATTAGTTATGTATTATTTATATAGAATTGCAAATATTGATCAGAGTGGACCTAAAATTAATTCCATCCTTGAAATAAATTCTGAAGCGATATTTATAGCAGAAGCACTAGATAACGAAAGAAACTTAAAAGGTTCCAGAGGACCTTTACACGGCATTCCGATTGTATTAAAAGACAATATTGAAACAAATGATTCCATGCATACAAGTGCTGGAACACTCGCATTAGAAAACCACTTAGCTTGTCAAGATGCTTTTCTTGTAAAAAAACTTCGTGAAGCAGGTGCTGTTATTTTAGGTAAGACCAATATGACAGAATTAGCAAATGGTATGTCGAGTGATATGTGGGCAGGTTATAGTGCTAGAGGAGGACAAACATTAAATCCATATGGCGATCCTACACTTTTTGTTGGTGGTTCTAGTTCTGGATCCGCAGTGGCAGTTGCCTCGAATTTTTCAGTACTATCTGTAGGTACTGAAACAGATGCCTCAATTCTTAGTCCTGCTATACAAAATTCGGTAGTGGGGATAAAGCCTACTGTTGGTTTAATCAGCCGCAATGGTATTATCCCTTTTACATACTCTCAAGATACTGCCGGACCATTTGCGAGAACGGTTAAAGATGCAGCTATTTTATTAGGTGCATTGGTGGGGAAAGATGACAATGACATTGCTACTTCTAAAAGTGAAGGTAACTTACAACAAAATTACACAAACGATTTAGATACGAAGGGATTAAACAACGCTAAAATTGGCATATTTAATGATGCATCCAAAGATTATCATGACTCTGGAGAATATGATGCACAATTATTTCGAAATGCTATTCAAGCTTTAATTGAACAAGGCGCAATGATAATTGAAAACATCAAAATACCTTCATTTCATAGAGAATGGAAATGGGACGTTACTTTATGTGAGTTGAAGCATAGTTTAGATAATTACCTTTCTAAATTACCTTCTCATATGCCAGTACATTCAATATCTGAATTGATTCAATTCAATCAAAATATTGGCGAAAAAGCATTGAAATATGGGCAAGATAAATTAGAACGTAGAGAAAGTTATTCTAATACATTAAGAAACTCCGAATATTTAAACGCAAAATTAGAAGACCTATATTTTTCTCAAGAACAAGGAATTGACTATGTATTGAAGAAGTATGACCTAGATGCAATTGTTTTTCCTTCTTATATTGGTTCAACAATTAGTGCTAAAGCAGGCTATCCATCTATAGTAGTACCAGCTGGTTATATGGACAATGGCAGACCATTTGGAATAACTTTTGCAGGCACAGCTTTTAGCGAAGGCGACTTAATAAAATTTGCTTTTGCTTTTGAACAAGCAACAAAGCACCGTATTGCTCCAAATTTCTAGAAAATTTCTTATTTCACATTTGATCGTCTTAGTAAAGGCTTTATTAGAAAAGTAAATTTGAATATTACAGGAGGACTATAAAATGAACGTAACAACGGATAGATTAATAATACGTAAATTTACTTATGATGATTGGCAAAGTGTACATGAATATACTTCAGATATTAATGTTATGAAATATATACCCGAGGGTGTTCTTACTGAAGAAGCTACAAAAGAGTTTATAAATAAAAATATGGGTGATAAAGCTGAAAAATTCCCTGTCGTATTGATAGATGAGAATATACTTATTGGGCACATCTATTTTGACAAGTATTTTGGAGAACATACATACGAGATCGGTTGGGTCTTTAATCCGAAATATTACAATAAAGGATATGCTTCTGAAGCAGCAAAAGCGATTTTACAATTTGGTTTTGAAAAAATGAAGTTACATAGGATTATAGCAACTTGTCAGCCTCAGAATACTCCATCGTATCGAGTTATGGAGAAGATTGGAATGAGAAAGGAAGGTTATTTCAAAAAATGTATTCCAAACGGAAATGAGTGGTGGGATGAATATTACTACGCTATTTTAGAAGAAGAATGGAAAACAGATGCAGTAAATACTTAAGTAGTATCTAGTATACAAAATAAACCAAATAAACCAAATAACGTGTCCAAACAAAAGTTAGATTATAAATAAAAGCCAGCAAACATTGATTTATTAGTGTTTGCTGGCTTTTATTTATCAATTTAATTAAATCAATATTTATGCAATACCTTTTATAGTAAGTCATTGTAGCGGCTGAAGCTTATTTTAGTTACAATTTAGCATACGCTATTTTTGAATTTAATAATGTACTTTATCGATTAAAATCAGCAGCTTAAACCACTGCACAGTAAAAAAAGTGACAATCTCTTAGAGGTTACATTAAAAGTAGTGTGTGGCTGAGTAGTGAATAGATGTTGTCATTCAAAAATGAAAACCGGAAGCGAATTTAGTCAGCTGGCCTTGGACCAACTTCTTTACCGGTGTTTTCTACCGTCATGATTGGGCGAACAGTAATGTCTTTTGTTACTAAAATTTGACAAGATAAACGTAAACAATCATCAAATAATAGATCATCAATTCCATTATTCGCAAAGGCATTCTTTTCCTTGTTGGTTACATCTAAGTAATCACCTGCCAAAATCTCAACTCTACAAGTCGTACATTTAGCATTTCCTCCGCAGCGATGAAGAATATTAATACCGTTATCTTCCAGTGCTAATACTAACTTTTTCCCTGTCTCTACTTCAAATGTTCCAACATCAAATACACTTACGTTAGGCATTTTATATGACCCTCCTCACAAAACTAAATTATTCCAAATGTTCTTCCGTTCTAGGTATTCTCTGATTTTGCCTACTTAAGACATGAAATGAATAAATATTTCTTATGTGGACAAACTTTAGGCACATCGAATTATGTTAATTAATAAGCAGGGGAGATGTGTCTTTGTGGATAATGTGGGTTGTGATTTTTCACCGATGAAGCAAACATTAAAAGAGGATATTCACCAAGTCATAAAAGCATTACAAAATAATGTAGAAGTGATGGATAATGAAAACTATTGTCTTCTTGGAGCGTTCGAGAAAATTAAAGAAGATTTTTTGTCTATTGAAATGAAAGCTGCTACTTTTTATTTAAACTGTTATTTGTCCCCATTTACGGACAAGTACCCGGAATTGTCAATATGCGTACAAAATATGTCTAAGTTGAAACATGGAGGGTTAATTGTGATTCAGCGGGAGGATTCTCTTCAATCCTTGTTGAAACCAGGTATTCCAATAGGGGCAGAATTAACTCATTCTTTATTACAATCCATTTTTTACCCTGGAAGTCCACTTCATGATGGTGCTGTACTGGTTAGTCATAATCATATCGTTTCCGCTGCTAATGTTCTTCCGCTATCAGACCGATTTACAGGCGAGAAAAAACTTGGTACACGACATCGCGCTGCTATAGGCTTATCAGAAAAAAGTGATGCCCTTGTACTCGTAGTATCTGAAGAAACAGGAAGAGTTTCTTTTGCTATAGATGGGAATCTTCACCCTATAATTACTCATGCTTCTATATAGTTTTAGTAGTAGAAGGATTCAAAGGCTATCAATGTATGAATAAGCCGTGAAAATTTTTTTAAGCTATTGATGCAAAAAAGAATTAGGAAATGAGATAAAGGAAATTTGCTTAACGTGTAAAAGTAGAAAAAAGAAAAGAAAAGTTAAAGCTTAATGAAGTTAGTTTAAATTTATTTTTTCAATGCCAAATCTACAACCTCCTAAACGTGCTGTACATGCTCAAAATAAGGGCATTTTTTTTAAGTTAAAAAGGGCTAATGCTCAAAAAAATACCAGAATCGCAAGAAAATCGACACGTTTTATCTCGTTAAAGTCGATTATTGCTAATTTTACGCAAAAAAGCGGATAATTTTCATAAAAATTTAGACTTTCTCTATGTAATTACATATAATAGACTGACAAATTCGAAAACTGTTCATATTTTAATTTAAAGGAATCTGGAATTCACAGAATGGTCTTGACGTAAAAAGTGAGAGTTTGTACACTGGGTGGAACCAAATGTTTTTTCGGTAAGTACAAATATTAATTTGAAAGTAAGGATATGATGAGATGATTGTATGTAAATTTGGCGGCACATCTGTCGCAAATGCAGAACAAATTAAAAAAGTGGCAAATATTGTGAAATCGAACCCTGAGAGAAGGATTGTCGCTGTTTCTGCTCCAGGAAAGCGTTCGGATGATGATATTAAGGTAACCGATTTATTAATCGATCTTGCGAATACGGCGTTAGCTGGTGGAAATGTCGAAGAAAAAATTCAAATAGTTGTCGCACGTTATCGAGAGATTACAGATGATCTTGGACTCGATTTAACAATGACAGAAATCATTACCCAAGATTTACGTGACCGCATTGCAGTGGATCGTTCTAACATTGCATTATTTATTGATAACATTAAGGCGAGTGGCGAGGACAATAATGCAAAACTTATCGCCAACTACTTTACTTCTATTGGCATGCCTGCAAAATATGTGAGTCCTAAAGAAAAGCTGATTCTAAATGACGCACCTGAGCGAACATTTGCATTACAAGAAGCTTATGTGAATTTAAGTGAACTAAAAAATGAAGAAGAAATTATTATTTTCCCAGGCTTCTTTGGTTATACAAAAGAAGGGGTTTTACGCACATTTGACCGCGGGGGTTCTGATATTACAGGTTCAATTTTAGCTTCTGCTGTAGGCGCGGACCTTTATGAAAACTTTACAGATGTGGACTGTGTATTTGCTGCTAATCCTAAAGTTGTAAATGATCCGGTTGATATAAAAGAAATTACGTATCGTGAAATGCGTGAACTTTCCTATGCTGGTTTTTCTGTGTTCCATGATGAAGCATTAATGCCAGTATATAAACAGGGGATTCCAGTGAAAATTAAAAATACAAACAATCCTAGTGCACAAGGGACACTTATTTTACCGACTCGTTCACAATCAAATCGTCCAGTAACTGGTATTGCAGCAGATGGTGGTTTTTCAATTTTATACGTTTCCAAATATTTAATGAACCGTGAAGTTGGCTTTGGTCGCAAACTTCTTCAAATTATCGAAGAAGAAAATATTTCGTATGAACATACACCATCTGGACTAGATGATATTTCAGTTATTATTCGTTCTGATCAATTATGTGCTGAAAAGGAAGCACGTATTGTAAAGCGTGTTAAAGTTGAACTATGCGCAGATGATGTGCATTTCAGAAATGATTTATCAATGATTGTTATTGTTGGCGAGGGAATGCGTCATAATACGGGGCTTGCAGCTCGTGCAGCGTCAGCAATTTCATCTACAGGAGCCAATATCGAAATGATTAATCAAGGCTCGTCAGAAGTAAGCTTAGTATTCGGTGTTCGATCTAAATTTGAAAATCAAATTTTAAAAGGACTTTATCAAGAATTTTTTGCAGCCATTCCATCAATATAAGGCGCATATTTTCTAGTAACTTAAATTGGATTAATCTATGTGAAAGGTATTTTGGCTAAGTGTCAAAATACCTTTTTATTTGTTTTCAAATAGCAAACATGTAAAATATACATAGAGGGGTATATATAAGGAGGTTAAAAGATGAAAATCGAACTATTCTCAGATTTTGCTTGTCCATTTTGTTATATTGCGAAAACAAGATTGCAGCAAGCCATCCAGCAATTAAATTTGGAAGATGAAGTAGAAATTGAATATAAAGCGTATCAACTAGATCCGGGGGCTTCCAAATCAGAAGCACGACGTTTTTATGATGATTTATATGAAAGTAAAGGACAATCGAAGGAAAAAGTAAACCAATTAACAGATTCAATTCAAGCCCATGCAGACGAGGTCGGATTAACGTTTAATTTTAACGCTATTCAACTAGCAAATACGGAAAATGTACATCGCTTAAGTAAGTTAGCTAAAGTGTTAGGCAAAGAATCTCAATTTATGGATACAATGATGGAAACTTATTTTACTAAAGGGATCAATTTAAATGATACGGAGCAATTATTACCAATCTGTGATCAATTAAATATACCGAGAAATCTAGCAATCGAAGTATTAAATTCTACTCAATTTTCAGATGAACTAGCAAACGACCGCTATGATACGCAACAAATCCAAATAACGAGTGTACCTTTTTTCGTTTTTGAAAATCAATATGGAATAAAAGGAGTAGAGCCAATCGAAATTTTTACGAAAACATTATTACAAGCACAGCAAGTGGCTAATATAAGATTAAAAGTTATCGGTAATGATCTCTCTTGTGGTCCAGACGGTTGCACTTTATAAAACTAATTTAAACTGCGTCTTAAACTATGGAAATGACATTAGGAAAATGCCTTGTTTCTCTGCAATGGGAAATGGTGCATTTTTTCTTTCATTTTAGAATCTACTATTTAATGGAACAAGAGAATCCTATTTACTTTATTGGGTATATAATGCATTAAAATAAAATTAAAAATAGATTCCTTATATGATATAGTTGTTTGGTAACGTAACAGGAGGTTTGTTAAGTGATGGAATTTTTATCTAAATTACCTATAGCAACAGGCGGACTTATGCTTGCTCTAGTATCATTATCCAAACTTTATAGCGTAATGGAAATGACAGTTATGAGTGTGCTATTTTTCTTATGTGGACTCCCGCTATTTATATTACTATTTGCAAAAATTATTTTTGCTTTTCGATCGGTTGTACAAGATATGCAAAATCCAATCATTGCTTCAATTTCACCGACGATTCCAATGGGTACAATGGTTTTGGCAAGCATAATGGAAAACTATTCGATTTTAGCACCGATTGCCTCAACCATATGGTATGTTGCGGTCGTAATGCAGTTAATGATTGTTGGCTATTTCAGCTATCGCTTTATTTGGAAGAAAACGCTGGCATTGCAAGACGTTTATCCGAGCTGGTTTATTATATTTGTTGGACTAGGTATTATACCGAATACAACAGGGGATCAAATACCACAGTTTGCGCAGTGGATTTTTTGGATAGTACTTATCAATTATTTGATATTGTTACCAATGATTATTGTACGTTTGTTTAAGCATGAACTGGGAGAGCCAGCTAAACCATTATTCACTCTTTTAGCTGCACCAGGATCTATTTGTTTAGCAGGTTATTTAAATTTATTTGATACATATGTGAATGGGCTTGTATTTATATTACTCATCATTTCCCAGGCAATGTATATTGTTGTGCTAGTTCAATTGCCTAAGCTATTACAACTGCCTTTTTACCCAAGTTTTGCGGCATTTACGTTTCCGCTCGTTATTAGTGCAACGGCATTAGTGACAACTGCACGTGCCATGGCCATTCCTTCTTTTAATTGGCTTGCGGGAATCGAAATTGTCATCGCCTCATGTGTTGTGGTGTATGTGTTCGTACGTTATAATATTTACTTTATTCGTTTAAGGACAGATTAAAAAAGTGGAACTTCTATCATAATTAACTAGAAGGGGTTATTCATGCAAAAATATACTTATGAAGCATTAGCAAATATTAAATCTACGGCACCTCAAGCGATATTTAATGAAGACGGACAAGCTATTTTGTCGCTACGTCGCGTTTATACTAATCGGTTAAAAAGAATTTTAGACGGTTATTTTGATCATCGTTATTTTTTGAAATATGAAGTTTTAGACTTATCCGATTGTTGTTTATTTGAAGTGAAGAAAATTTTCCGCCGAGGGAAAGTGTGGTTTGAAGGGAAAGACCATGCAACAGGAGACCATTTTGTCATTAATTATGAAAATTGGCGAATCGGTGTGCCTGAATTATTTATTAGCAATCAAAATATTAAAATGAAAATCGATAAAGAAATGGAAACATGGTCGAACTTCCTAGTAGACGAACAAGTTGTCGCAAGATGGATAGCAGTTTATGACGAGCAACACAATAAATTTCAAGTTACTTTGGAACTGTATGAACAGGCGCCCATTCAAAACGTTGCTTTTTATATTGCTATTGCACAAGCAACTTTATTTATTGGGGTATAGGAGAGAAAAATTATGAATGTCGTTTTTGTCATTACGGAAACAGCTGAAGAAGTATTAGAAATGGTTTCAAATGATGTAGCGGGATTATTAGAGGCCGTGAAGGGGGATAGTGTATCTTTTCCTTTTGGGACATTTCAATATGATTGCCATACATTAGATCACTACTTAGTTGATGGTGAATATCGCCAGGAATTAGTCGTTTATCTTCGTTCAGCCAGTGTTTGAACACGAATAAAAAAACAGCAATTGTAGCTTTGTAATAAAAATTGATTATTTATAATAAAGTTTGATTAAAATCATCTTACCTCTGTAGATTTCTTAGAGATTAGATGATTTTTTTATTGGGTATTTATGTTAATGTAATTATAAAGAGTTTGAAGAAATGTACTTATATGGCTTATAAAAGCCTGTTTGATATGGCAAGTACGCATAAACCAACAGTTGTATCACCCAATGAAAAAATAAAAATTGAATATAAGAAAAAAACCATAAATGGAGAAAAATTATTCTGAATCAGACATAGAGGTGAAGCTATTTATTCCATTAACACGGAAGATGATGAGTAAATTTAAGATGGAAGGGCACATGGAGAGCCCTTCTATCTTTTTCGTTTTACGGTTCTTACTACTCTTAACTATTAATTATTTTACTTTAATAAAAATTGGATTTGAGTAAAACCAAAGATCTGACCATGGATTTTCATCTTTTGAATCAATTTTAGGTTCTAATTCATTAGTATTTGTTCCGCGCACGCGAATGTAACTATTTTTTGGGACATTATCTAATTTATAAGAAACTGTAACGAAATCACCATTGCGTTTGAATTCATTTTCGTAAAATCGTTTTATTACTTTTGTAGTAGGGTTTGTATTATTTGTACTCTCTCCTGGAATCTCACCCATAATTAAGTCAACACGGTTTACTTTTGGATTTTCATTATTTGCATTTTTGCTGTTTGGATCACGGAATGTAATCTCAACATTTAAGTCATTTTGTTTTTGCTTAGAAATAACGATTTCTTCGCCAGCTTCCGCAGTTTTGTTCTTTAAATTTACTGTAACATCTAATTCACTAATTAAATCACCCGTTGTAGTAAACATACGTCCATTTCTCATAGACTCCATAATATTATCATAATCTTTTTCTGCTTTTACATAAGTCTTTGTATATTCCCCAGGCCAAAATTCTCGTCCTCCATCAGAA
Source organism: Solibacillus sp. R5-41 (assembly GCF_002736105.1). NCBI lineage: Bacteria > Bacillati > Bacillota > Bacilli > Caryophanales > Caryophanaceae > Solibacillus > Solibacillus sp. R5-41. Next base: position 1,441,252 of record NZ_CP024123.1, read on the forward strand.
AAATGTTCATGCATATCCGATGTGCCTGTGACCCAATACTTTCTATCTTCAGCTAACATAGAATCCCAGAAGCCACCTAAAGTAGCGGTCATTTGATCATAACCACCAAGAGTTGGAGCTTTTTCATAAATTCCTCTTCCTCGTCGTTCTCCATAGTAATCAGCTTGATGTCCTGGGGCTCCTTCCATTCCAGTAAAAATTGATGGGGCTAAATTATTCCATCTTCTTAATTCTTCAGGAGACGTTTTTCCATCGTAAACACCAATATCTGAATGATCGCGTCCAGGATGGTTGGCAAATGCTAAGGGTTGGTTCTTTTTAGGGAGAGATGTCAAGTATTTGACAGCACGATCCATCTTTGCTTCATCAGAATCTTCTGGATTCCCAGCAACTTCACCTCGTCCATATATTTTTTCGATTTTGTATAGGTTATCTGCTTCGTCTTTATTTTGAGGCATTATCAATGATACATGGTCAGCCCCAGCTGGATTAAATTCCAATCCATAAAATTGTAATAAATCGGGGTGCTTTTTACGTGATTCTAAAAGATCCGGATAAGCCTCTTTTAAGTTAACCTCTGAATGGTTTGGTCCACCATGATCAGTTGATACAATCCAATCAAGACCATATTTTTTAGCCATCTCCGCCTGTTTTTCGATTGGATATGCTGCATCCCCACCTTTTACAAAGGTGATAGGATTTTTAGTATAATCATATTTATAACTGTATTCACTATGAATATGATGATCTCCTGCAAGCCATGTACTGTTATCTTGCTCTTCTGATTTTTTTTCTTCTGCAAAAGTCGGTGTAATTCCTGTTGTAGATATAACAATTGTTGCTGCCAAAGATGTTGCTAATAAAATTGTACTTTTTCTCTTAAAAGATGGCATAAAATTTAGCTCCTTTTGCTAGGTATATTGAAACATTTATAATTATATAGACTGAATGTTTGTTAAAAATAAACTTTGTGTTAACTTACTGTAAATTTGGCAAAATATCGAAGATAAAATCGCAATTAAATTTCTTCTTGTATGGCTAACTGAACTTTAATTGAAACTCAAAGAGTTTCATATGCAGCTCTTTTTATTCTTTATTAAACTAACTCAGTAGGTTAGTAGAAGAGTGCTGTTTAATATTTATCACAAACTGGATGGATAGTGGAACAACAGCAGGAATATTTGTGAATTAAGTCGAAGTTATTGGAGTAGAGATGCTTCAACTTGAATATCATGAAACTATTATTCATCCAATTCTTTTATGGGATAAAGAAATGGCTGTTTTAATAGACACTGGATTCCCTGGTCAAATTGAAGATTTACGTGTGGCAATGAGTAAAGTAGGGGTGTCGTTCGATAAACTAAAAGTTGTGATTTTGACGCACCAGGATATAGATCATATAGGCAGTCTTCCTGAGATATTACAGGAGTGTGGAAATAATATTAAAGTGTATGCTCATTGTCTGGATAAACCTTATATTCAAGGGGATTTACCGCTTTTGAAAGATGGGCACCTAGATAACCCTCCAAAAGGAAAAGTGGACGAAATCTTGAATGACGGTCAAGAATTGCCGTATTTCGGCGGGATTCGTGTCATCCATACCCCAGGGCATACTCCTGGCCATATCGGTATCTTTTTGAAACAAAGTAAAACACTCATTGCCGGGGATTCGATGTACAGTGTAAACGGAATAATAGGGGGGATTCATGCCCCAACCACACTGGATATAAAGGCGGCTCGACTCTCTATGAAGAAATACTTAGACCTCGACTTAGAATCTGTGGTTTGTTACCACGGAGGATTAAGTAAGGGAAATATTAATGATCAGATTCAAAAGTTAATTTCAAATTAAACTTCAAAACTCACATCAACAATCTGGCGCGATTCTTTAATAAGAATCGCTTTTCTTATTGAACTAACGGGGGAGGGAGGTGTAGGCGGAACACCGTTAGGACAAATCCAGGGACTTTATGGTTCATTTTGTTTTAGAAATAATCATATTATTAGCTTTTTATTTAAAGAAAAATGACTAATTTTCTACTAACGGATGCATTACTTAAAGATCATTGGGTTGCATATGCAGCTTTTTTCTTATTGAACTAATGGGGCGGTTTAGTTATAAAAAAAATGTATATTTAAGTAAACTATTAAGAAGGTGTTAATACTATGATAAATTTCATTGGAATTACTAATGAAAATCATTTGGAAAGAGATATTTCAATAAAGTATGCAGACTTATCTAAATATAAATGGTTTTGGGTTGACTTTAATGAACCTACTGATGAAGAAGTAAAACATTTAGCGGATACTTTTTATTTTCATCCACTTGCTATTGAAGACTGTGTATTGAGACTCCAGCGTCCTAAATTGGATTATTACGATGACCATACTTTTTATGTTACACATATTGTTCGAGAAGAAGAAAAAGAAATTATTAAAGAAGAATTAGATTTTTTTGTGGGAGAAAATTTTGTAGTTACTTTCCATAGCAGTCCAGCGAAGGAAGTTACTCAAGTTTGGGATAGATTATTGTCTCAAAAAAATATTGAGAAATGGGATACTTATTATGTGTTTTATCAAATTTTGGACAAGATTGTAGATAACTACTTTCCATTAATTTATAAAATTGAAGATGAATTAGACAAAATAGAAGATAACACACAGAATAAATCAATGGGCTATTTAATGACCGAATTATTCGATACAAGACATATGCTATTAAATCTAAGGCATACAGTTAATCCAATGCGTGATTTACTTTACCGTATGTTAAATTCTCATCATTTGAGTGGCATAGGAGACAGAAGAGAATACTTTTCTGACATTTATGATCATCTTTTAAAACTATCGGAAATGGTTATGTCTAATAGAGAAGTAACTGCTGACATAAGAGACAGTTATCTTTCGTTAAATTCACATCAAACAAATAATGTAATGAAAGTTCTTACAATAATAACTTCGATTTTTGCCCCTTTAACATTTATTGCAGGGATATACGGAATGAACTTTGAAAATATACCAGAATTAACTTGGAAATACGGTTATTTTCTTTCACTTGGATTGATGGGGACAATTGGAATATTGATGTATCTTTGGTTTAAGAGTAAGGGGTGGTTTAAATAATAAAATTCGTTCTTAAATTAACTGGGGTTTTACTTGAGAATCATTGAGTTGCATATGCAGCTCTTTTTTTTATTGAATTAACGAAGTAGGTTTGTTTAAGATTGTTGTTTAATTTTTGTTCAACTATCGTGCCATTTTTTTAGTAAGACATATAGAATTAACGTTATCAGAATAATTGCGGAAGGATGTAGCCATTGTTAATTAATAAGTTCTAAATGAAAGTGGTGATGTTATGACAAGATTTATTATGTTTTTTATCGCAATTGGACGTGTATTAGGCGGGTGCAGTCAAGATAAAATAAACGAGTCAACGAAACAGAGGGTTTATAGCAGTTCGTGGGATGGTAATCCCATAATTATTAAACAAAGAAACAATAACGAAGATTACGAAACAGTAAATGAGATAACTGATACCGACAAAGCTGAAAAACTTATAAATGCTTTGAAAAATGCAGATTAGCAAGAGTATCTTAAAGTGGATATACGCCCCCCAGACTATCGTTTCTCTTGGAATTCATTTGAACATGACGTTTGGATAAATCAGGAATCTGAGAGAATAGCACTTTCAATTTATGGACAATCAAATTAGACGAATACATTTTTTCCAGGGAGTTTTTCTTTTAATAGACATATAAAATCGAACATATATAATATTACATGTAAACAAAAAGGAGGCGGGCTATCATGGTTTACCAAGCAGATCAAACTCGATATGACAATATGAAATACAATCGAAGCGGACATTCCGGTCTTCAGCTTCCAGCCATATCACTGGGCTTATGGCATAATTTTGGTGGTGTTGATACATTTGAAAATGGCCGTGCCATGCTTAGAAGAGCATTCGATTTAGGTATTACACATTTTGACTTAGCTAATAATTATGGCCCACCGGCAGGATCAGCCGAAGAAATGTTTGGCAGGATGCTAAAAACAGATTTTGCTCCATACCGGGATGAAATGATCATTTCATCAAAAGCAGGGTACTATATGTGGCCTGGCCCTTATGGAGAATGGGGGTCAAGGAAATATCTCATTTCAAGTCTAGACCAAAGCCTACAGCGAATGGGGTTGGATTATGTTGATATTTTCTATTCACATAGACCTGATCCAAACACGCCACTTGAAGAAACGATGGGTGCATTAGACTCAATTGTTCGCCAGGGTAAAGCATTATATGTTGGAATTTCAAACTACAGTGAGGAACAAACAGATGAAGCAATCAAAATATTGAATCAATTAGGTACTCCTCTTGTCATTCATCAACCTAGCTATTCGATGCTGAATCGATGGATTGAAGATGGCTTGCAAGATGTTTTGCAGGAAAACGGTGTCGGTTCGATCGCCTTTTGTCCATTAGCACAAGGATTGTTAACCAATAAATACTTGCATGGAATTCCTACTGATTCTAGAGCAGCAAAATCAACAGGCGCATTGGGTAATGATCAAGTAACGGAAGTTGTAATTAATCGTGTCCAGCAGTTAAATGAAATCGCTGTAGAACGTGGTCAAAACCTGGCACAAATGGCCCTAGCATGGGTTTTAAGAGGTGGTAAAGTTACATCCGCATTGATCGGTGCAAGTCGTGTAAGCCAAATTGAAGAAAACGTTGCAGCATTAAATAATCTAGCTTTCTCTGAAGAAGAATTGAATCATATTGAAGATATCCTAAAAAACTAAAACTCAAGTAGCCTTCCTGATGCATCAAGGCAGGCTTTTTTTGTGCCTTAATTCGTTAATCCGATTTGCAATAGTATCTATTTTGTAGTGGATAAACCCAATTTATTAATTTGAATTAAATAATAATCAACCTGAATTGAATTGAATTGAATTGAGTTTGTGAAGAATTATACTTAAACAAAAGGGTGCTTTAGTTTAATAAAGTAATAGTAGAAGATTGATAAGAAAAAAGGACTCGATTCCTTTAAATAGGAATCGAGCCTATATAATAAAACCCACCAGCACCAATGTGTTGCTACATACACTCGAAACATTGTGAGGCTGTCGAGTGGTTGGAGTTAGTGGAAGTAAATAAAAAATAGCTGTGTTGAAAATCCTTATGTGAATCTCAGCCTCTCAGCCTTTTAAATGGCTAGTTTTATTTATTCAATTCCTTATATAAAACATATTTTAAAGCAGAAATTTCATCTTCAGACAGTTTACCTTCAATTTCGGATAATACTTCATCCTTACTAATTGAACCGTTTTGCGCTTGTTCCTGAATATCAAGTAAACGATTAACGCCCACTTTTTTTATTAACACACGTGTCGCTTCTTCCTTAGTTTGGAAGGGAAGAGTATCCGGATTTGTAGTTGCTGCCTCGCTTACAATTTCTTGAACCTTCGAATCGTTCTTGATATAGGATTTTACTTCTTCTAGATTTTCGTCATCTAAAGTAGATTCCACTTTTTCGATTATTTTTTCGGAAGCAATATTTGTCCCAAAATGCCACACAGCATAGCCAGCTGCTCCGAGTAAAACAAGAATTATTGCGGTAATTGTTAAAAACTTTTTCATCAACTCACTCCTGACACTTTGAATATAGCACAACTTCTCAAAAACCACTAAGAAAAGATGTTTTCTATAATTGGTTTAATTACAATTAATTGCGAACCCAGAGCAGATAAGTTTTCACCCTAATATATAGATAGCATACGTCTATATTTCCATCTTGGTACTTGTTTCACAATCGAGCGCGATTATTTAATTTTAAAGAGTATATCAAAGCTATTATTATAGGATTTCAAAAATATCTTCAACAACTTAAAAAGGAAGGAATATTACCTTTAAAAACTCAAGAATTTGCTCATCCATTAGGTGATGAAGTATTAAATACTTTTTATAATTTCTCATCACTTTTAAACCGTTAATTTTATAAAACTATTTACGTTGTTCAACTAACGGGGCTTTAGCAGAACAAGGCTGCCTTTTAGGGAAGCTTTTGCTTCTTAAACTAACAGGGAAGTTTGGTTGAAGAGTAAACTATGGAATATTTATTTACGGGAAATTCATTTGTTAATGATGGCATAACATTTATATTTGGTTTAATTTTCCTGATACTTTCTTTTGTTCTATCCTTGTATAGTAAAAAAGATAAATTCGGAAGGATTTCGTTGTATATTTTTCCAGTGTTGTTGGTTATTTATTTATTATTCTTTGTGGTTATGTCTTTATTTTGGAACCAACCGTGATGATATAAAACTAACGGGGGCTTTCTTATTGAACTAACGCAGCAGGTTAGTTCAATAAGAGTGTAAAAGTTAGTCAGGATTTAAAAGGAGAGAGTGAAAATGAGCTTAGCAAGTTATATTGGATGTAATGTAGAAATCCCCGTGAGTGATGAAGAGTCAGACAATTTAATTATTATTGGATATTGTGCTTCGGTAGAAGAAATTTTAGTATAACATGATTCTTTTGCTGCACAGTACAACGATACTCTGCAATAGAAAATGCTCATCCATAATCGGGCGCGATTGTGAAACATAAAATAAAAGGGATGCTACATATTAGCCATGTATAATATGTAGCATCCCTGATTTTTTCGATTTGGACCTTGATAACGTATTATAACCAAGATTATCTAAGGGGCACCATTAATAAAGTCTAAGCATCAGAAACAAATTTTGATAAAACTAGTAATCAAGGGTTAAAACCGTTGAAATTAGGCCCCGCACTATTGGTTGTATTGAAAGGACCTACACCACTATATACCCAAAGGAGCAACTATTCTCCAGACCCACCCTGGTGACCTGCATAGTTGCCCTCACCGGGATCAAGATCAATGACTATGCGGTGCGGAACAGCCAATGCATATTGATGCTCGCAGCGCCAACGCATCTCCTCTGTAAAACCCATCATTTCTCCATCTGTAATAATATCACCTTGATTAAACAAATAATAAGCAAAGTTAGTCAAGCAGTCTGCAACCTCATTGGTATCCATATCATAGAAGTGGCATTGCACATCAGGAATGCCTAGTGCAGCAAGCCCAATGGAATCCATGAGACCTTCCTGGCGTTCACTGCCAGTACCCTCAACATTGTAGAATCGAATGTTCAATGCTCCATACAACATTTCGCCCTCATCAATAGCGGCCAAAAACACGGATGGCTCGACCAACTTATTGCTTTCTCTAAAATAAATCGCAGCGCAAGGGACCGTTTCCACTATTGCACGAAGAACATTCGTATGTAACTCCAATCTTTTTTTGGGCTCCAGTCCAGATGCCATCATATCGACAAGTAACAACGCGTGACTACACTCTTGCAACGTTTGGCCTGCTTCATTCCAATGCCAACTTTGCTGCAAAGCGGCTTCGTAATCAGATATCGGACCTACATTCATGCCAGTAAGCGTTGTTTGTGCAGGAAATTCTCCTTCTGCATATTTCACCATATAATTCAAATGAAAGAAGTGAAGCATTTCGCCTTTCTCATGTTGCTCATAGGGCTCCCATACTGCCAGCGACCCACTCTTTTCATTTTGTGGTCGATCTGTTTTCCCCATGTATTGTTCTATCTTGCTGTAGAGTAGTTCGCGGTTCACTACTGGCTTTTCTTTAAACAGCAGTTCAATAGCATAAACTCTAGCAAATCCGAAGTCTTTCTCCTGCTCTATGATTTCATTCATAAGGCACTCTCCTTCATTCTGTATTGTTTTCTTAATCATATATTGATGTGTTCATCAACTTCATCAAGAATACACGAAAGATTACCAACCGCCCATCATACCTTTTTCCTATAATTGCCAATTGTGAGTGTCTATATGTTTTACATCTTTCAATTTTTTATATAAAAAAATGATTGAGTTTAACATACGGAGTTATACAGTTTGTAAAAAAGATGTACCGTTTTTAATAAAGTTGCATCGTTTCACCCCTTTGGATATGATTATCCAAAGGAGTGTTTTAATTGAAAAATAAATCTATTTCATTAAGAAATAAAACCCAAACTCATGCAAAGCCTTTATTTAGAAAAGCGATACTTTGCATGGGGAAAAATATTTAATCGCTAGATAATATTTCTAATATTTTGGCTTTGCACCTTATTTATGTTAAATCGAAATAAGGAGCGAGCAAATTTGAATTATATAAATGCTACAAAAGTATTGCCAAAAGAGCTATTGATAGAAGTTCAAAAATATATACAAGGGGAAATTTTATATATTCCAATTCAACAAACCACACGAAAAAAATGGGGTTCTGTTAGTGGTATACAAAAGCAACTGAATCATCGAAATCAAAACATTCGAGAAAACTTTGAGATTGGAATGAACATCCAAGAATTATCTGAAAAGTATTTTTTATCAGTTGAAACAATCAAAAAAATTGTTTATGCAAAAAGAGAAATAAAATAAATGATATGGCTAGTCTGGGGAATTATTAAAATAATACACCAGTTAGCCTTTTTGTTTTTTTTAAAATCTAATAGATGATGTCTAATTACAAATCAGTATGGGTAAAAAGTATTGTTAGGTATTAAATGTTTCATTACTATTCTTTATCTATCTTTACTAATAATTATAATATAATCTTTAAAACAAGTAATGATTGTTCAGTGTTTTAATAAATAATTGATGGAGGAAGAAACATGAAGATAATAGAACTACCAATTGAATTTGAATTTAATGGACAAAAAAATTACATTTACCCTAGCTTAATTATATTGAATAATGATTTAACCTTGGTCGATACAGGGTATGCAAATTTTATAACTTTAATTGAAAATGAAATTTTAAAAAGTGGATATAAAATGATGAATTTAAAGAATATTATCATTACTCACTATGATGATGATCATATAGGTTCCTTATATGATTTCAAAGAAAAGTATCCTTGGATTAACATTATAGCTATTGAAATTGAATCAAAATACATTAGTGGTGAAATGAAGTCAGAGAGATTGATTCAAGCCGAAGAAATGCTAAAGACTATGTCGAATAGCGAAGTCGATTTTGGTAATTGGTTTATACAGCAATTAAAGAATTTGAAGCATATTTCAGTTGATGAAAAGGTTCATGATGGTGATATGATTTTAGATGACAAATGTAGGGTAATAGCAACACCGGGGCATACTTCAGGGCATATTTCATTGTATTTCCCCAGTTTGAATAGCGTAATTACGGGTGATGCCGCTGTTAATGAAAAACAGGAATTGATTATTGCGAATCCAAACTTTTGTCTAGATGTCGATAATGGACAGCAGTCTTTAAGAAAGATAAAAAATCTTAAAGCTGAAACTTACTATTGTTATCATGGTGGGAAATTTTCTTTATAATTGGAGCTAATTATAAAAGCTCTCGAATTTAACAATTTTTGTTTTTGGAAAGGGTTAGAGATATGAGTAAAATATCTTTTTTTGAGTTCGAAAAGAAACTTAAAAGTATTAGAATTGAAGCTTTTGTCATCTATAAAGGGAATACACGGATTTACGAATACTTGAAAAATAAAAAGGTCGTAGAAAAGCCGTCAAAGGTTTATTCCATTACAAAGAGCATTGTTTCTATATTAATTGGGATTATGGTAGATAAAGGAATAATAAAAAATATTCATGAACCCATTCAAAACTATTTTCCAGAAATAGTAGAGTTTAATGATCCGCAAAAGAAAGAAATTACAATATTTCATTTGCTGACCATGACTTCGGGGTTAAAAGTAGGAAATTTCCAAGGATCAAAAAATTGGGTTAAATTCATACTAGGACAACCGATGATACATAAACCAGGTTCAACCTTTCAATATAATTCTGGAGACTCTCATTTACTAAGTGCGATAATACAAAAAATTTCTGGGATTTCCACCGCTTCATTTGCTGAAAAATATTTATTCTGTCCATTAGGGATAAATAAATACACTTGGCAAAGGGACCCACAAGGAATTCACGGGGGTGGTTTTAGTATTTCATTAAATTTAGAGGATATGGTGAAGATTGGATTGTTATTTTTAAACGAAGGACGATTTAATTCAAATCAGGTGATTTCATCCAACTGGATCATTCAGGCAAAAAGACCATATAAACAAACTATTACCACAAAAGAAGGAACATTTGGATATGGATATCAGCTATGGACTTATGAAAATACTAATACTAACACCCCGATTGATTATTACTATGCTAATGGCATATTTGGACAATATATATTTATTGTTCCGAAGTTAAATATTATGGCGGTGGTAAAAAGTCAACTACGAAATGACCAGCAATCTGCACCGGGACTCATTTTCGAAGAGCTATTAGGTAGTTGGCAGGATGAGGGAGATATATGAGCAAGCCAAACTTTGGTTCCTCCTCTTCTGGTATCATACTAATTTCTTCTTAAACTAACGGGGTGCCTTAGCAAAACAAGGCTGCCTTTAGGTTAGCTTTTTCCTATTGAACTAACGGGGCAGGTTAGTTGAATAAGAGGGTATTTTTGAAAGGTCATCGAATTAGTAAATATAAGGGAGTTATCCTATTAACAAGGTAGTTTAGTACAAGGAGATATTATTTACATGAATGGCATGTGGTGAAATCTGACTGTATATATTTTGAAAAAAGATTGAGAGGAGGGATGCAAAGTGGGGATTGATTTTCATAGCAAGAAAAGTAGTAGAACTTATACAACTCGAAACGCCGACAAATCATGGGTTGAGGCAATAAACAACCTTGTACCTATCGAAAAGATTCCTAAGGCTTTAGATATTGGATGTGGTGGAGGAATTTATTCTAAGGCGCTATCAGACATGGGAGTTGGTTCTGTTACAGGTGTCGATTTTTCCAAAGCTATAATTGAAGGTGCAAAAGAAAACTGTAAAGAATATAGAAACATCTCGTTTAAGCATGGAAATGCTTATGATACTGGCTTAGATAATAGCAGTTATAATTTATTGCTTGAAAGAGCTTTGATACATCATATTGAGGATTTACCAACCTGTATTAAAGAGGCATATAGAATGTTGCAGGATGACGGATTTTATATTGTTCAAGACCGGACCCCTGAAGATTGTTTATTAGAAGGTAATGAAAGCCATATCAGAGGGTATTTCTTTGAACTTTTCCCAAGATTAGTTGAAAAAGAGACTAATCGCAGACACAATAGTCAATTTGTAATTGAAAAGCTTAAGGAAGCTGGATTTAGAGACATCGAAGAAGTTAAGTTATGGGAAATCAGAAAAGTGTATGATACTAAAGAACAATTACTAAATGATTTAAGTGAAAGAACAGGAAGAAGTATTTTACATGAATTAGACGATAAGGAAATGAATTTATTAATAAATCATATAGATGCGTCAATAGCATCAGTTGATAACATAGTTGAAAGAGATAGATGGACAATTTGGAAGGCAGTGAAATAATGGGTGCTTGATTTAGTTTGTGAAAAATTGTATTTAAGCTAACGGGGGCTTTACTTGGAGATCATTGAGTTGCATAGGCAGCTCTTTTTTTCTTTATTGATCTAACGGGGCAGGAGAGTGAAGGAAGGGGAATTTTATGAAGAGTAAAAGAATTTTATTGTCGGCTATAACAATTTCTGTTGCCTTTTTGATTGTTTTTTTAATTTATAATTCTTTTTCGTCTGTGTTAACTGTATCTGATTTTACTGTCACTGAAAAAGGGTATTCTAACGATAACAATGAAGCATGGATAAAGGGATTTAACCCCAATGCCCCAATGGGACATCAAGAAGAGATTAAAGTAATTGTTAGGGAACCAATGGTAATGAATTTAATTCAGAAAGATAAGACATACTTCGTAAGATACACGATAAAAAGAAATGATTTAATTTTTCTTAGTGATATTGAAACTATTGAGGATCACAAATAAGCTTAGTTCTTCAACTAACGGGGGCTTTAGTTAAAGAAACAAGGTGTAAGTAAAACTGCCCCGTTAGTAAAAAAGTGTCCCTGCTAATAGCATAAACACTCAGTTAGTTTAAAAAAAGAATTTATTAGAGCCTTTAATTAAGTATATAGGTCCCTAATTGAATGTTAATCTATACTTGAAAATCTTATTAAATCATTTTTATTACCTATTGTAACTAATATATCTTCTTTTTGGAGTAGTTCTTCCGGAGATGGTGAGATAATAATATCTCCCTTTCTTATAATAGCAATTACACTAACATTAAATTTAGCGCGAACATCCAATTCCCTTAGATTCTTTCCAACCATTTTTTCCGGAATAATGATTTCTTCTAAATTATGATCTTTAGATAATTCAATATAATCAAGCGTATTTGGCGAAAGAAGTTGATTTGCTACTCGTTCCCCCATATCCCTTTCAGGATAGATAATTATATCGACTCCTATTGCTTCTAAAACTTGTCCATGACGTTTTCCAATAGCCTTAGCAATAATTTTTTTGATTCCAAGATTTTTAAGAAGCATACATGTTAATATATTTGCTTGAATATCATCTCCAATTGCTACAATTACACAATCAAAGTTAGTAATAGCTAATGATGTAAGTGCCTTCTCATCAGTAGAATCTGAAATGATTCCCTCTGTGATATAAACTTCAGCGTCTTCCACGGTTTCTTCATCTATATCAATTCCCAAAACTTCTTGCCCAGCTTCATGCAATCTTCTAGCAATACTTGTTCCAAATCTCCCTAAACCAATTACTGCATATTGTTTTTTTTTAGCCATTCATTATCCCTTCCTTACTGAAAATTAACCAATCATAATTTTTCCTTTTGTATGTCTGTACGCTTCTTGTTTACGTCTTTTAGTAATTGCAAAACCTAGTGTTAGTGGTCCTAATCTACCTACAAACATTGTTAAAATAATCAGTATACGACCTAATGGAGAAAGTTCTGGTGTTAAACCCATTGAGAGTCCTACAGTACCGAATGCTGAAGTAGCTTCAAATAGATACATTATAAAATCATGACCTTTTTCAGTAATAGTTAACAAGAAAGTAACAATTACAACTATCATGATTCCACTCATGGCAACAGTAAGAGCCTTTAGAATACTCTCTACAACGATACGACGTTTAAATAAAACCACATCTTCTTTCCCTTTAAGTTGGGAAAGAGCAGTTACCATTAGGACAGCAAAAGTAGATACCTTAATGCCTCCAGCAGTCGATCCTGAACCTCCCCCGATAAACATTAGGAAAATCGTTAGGAATAATGTTGCTTGAGTCAAATCTGCCATTGGTAATGTATTAGCTCCAGCCGTTCTTGGCGTTACACTATGGAACAATGCACTGAGAGCTTTTCCTGTGGAAGATAACGGTCCGAATGTTTTATCATTTCCATACTCAAATAGGAAGATTAAGATGGATGCTCCAACAATAAGGACCAGAGTTGTGCTTAATACAACTTTCGTATGCACAGAGAGAGTACGAGTTTCACGATATTCATAAAGTTCATTAATTACAATAAAACCTAGTCCACCTAATATGATAAGAAAACAAATCGTTAAAACTACAAATGGATCGTCAACATAACCAGTTAGACTGTTGAACTCTCCCATTAAATCGAAACCTGCATTATTAAAATTTGAAATCGCATGGAAGAATCCAAAATATATTGCTTGACCGATAGGCATATCAAATGAAAAACGAATAGCCAGTATGATACCGCCAATACCCTCAGCTATCACAGTAAAAATTAATATTCTTTTTACTAATTTGACGATATCAGCAGTTGAAGTAGCATTAAAAGCTTCTTTTAATACAATCCTTTCTTTTAAAGAGATTTTTTTACCTAATAAAATGAATAAAAAGGTTGCAAACGTCATAAATCCTAAACCGCCAATTTGGATAAGTGATAAGATCACTAATTCACCAAACATCGAAAATGTATCACCAGTATCTACAACCACTAGACCTGTAACACATGTAGCAGAAGTGGCGGTAAATAATGCATCTAAGAGCGGAAGTCCTTTACCATCTTCTGTTGCTATGGATAGAGTCAATAAAAAAGCTCCTATTAGGATTAAAGTGGCGAAGCCTATAACAAGTATTTTCGATGGATTAAGGCTTTCTTTGAAATTTTTCATAACTTTCTCCTTAGAATTAAGTTAAAAATATATTTCCCCATACACATGGTCCAATGATTAAACTAAATATGTTTTCCCCTCGATTCTTCTTCTTATTCATAAAAGATTTTATGAACTTGTTTTTTAAAAGTAAAAAGACCGAGGTAAACTTACAAGAGCAATCACATGGAATAGTTGCAGTGTTTAAGGATTTATATGGGAATTTATGGGATTTGTTGCAACTAAATGTTGATCACCCCATTGCTCAAAAGAATTAAGTAGGATAAACTGGGGCTTTCCAATAATTAGGGAAGCTCTTTTTCTATGGATGATAATGGTGCACTCCAGTAAAGTGTTAGTTATAAAATATAAATACAAATCATAATTTTATAAAAAAATTTTTATAAAATGTATAATTAAACTTTACTTTTTTCTAGTTATGTTTTATTATGTTAAATATAGGGAGGCGGTCTTGTGAAAGAGAGCTTTGGTGATTCAATCGTAAACAAGGTATATGAGTTTAGAGTGTTAAAGCGGATGTCTCAAAAGGATCTGGCAGATGCAGTTGGAGTTTCCAAACAAACTATTTTTGTGATGGAAAAGAATAATTACTCACCATCTTTAGTGTTAGCCTATAGAATTGCAAATTTTTTTGAAGTAGATATTAATGAAATTTTTTCATATGTAGGAGAGGAAGATAACAATGATTGATGTATTAGACAGATGGATGCTTGAAAGCGTAGTAAATTTTAATATTTTTGTAGGGGTTATGACATTTATTTATATTGGTTCTTTGCTGGTTCTATTTTTTGTGGGAAAGAAGTTTGGTAAACCAGACGAAAGAACAAATGCCATATATTTAAAAATCATGTCTAGTATGTTTTCTACCCAATTGATAATGACGGGTGTGTTTATTTCATTAGTTGACAATGATATCCAAAATTTTCGCCAGTTCTTATTATTATTCCAAGCGATTGTATTCCTTGTAGGTGCAATAAGTGCTTTCAGACTATACAAAAAAGATTTCAATTAAAAATTTAGAAATTACAATGAGCTGCCTTTTTGGTAGCTTTTTTTATTAAAGTAACAGGTGTTTTAGTGCAACAAGAACTAATAAAGTGTAAAGTGACAATAAAGTTATTTAATTTTAAAAGCTCAAACAAGCATAACCCCGTCCTAGATTTAGAACGGGGTTAAAAATATTGTTGTTTAATTTTTGATGTAAGATACTCCACGCCACTAAAAAATATAATAATAAAGTCGTTTTAAAATCTAAGTTTTATTCAACAATAGCGCCCATGAGCCTCCTCGGCAATATCTACACCGACAACTAGATGCATTGAGGAAATGTTTTCAATGAGTTGATTTTCTTGTCCTACGATTTATACTTCATCGTAGAGTGTCCTCCTAGATGATGGACTTTTGAGGCATCGACCTCGTATGCATCCCTATCGTACCGAGGCGCTTGTTTTAACATCTTTGAGTTTATTTCCTTCCCAAGTTAAGATCAGATGATCCACGTGTCCACCATTTCCTCCTTGAGGGGCCGTTACGATAATATCGTTCACTTTATTGCCCGTATAGTCACCAATAATCAAGTTTGGTTCTCGGGCAGATTCCCCATACAATTTTCCATCCGTCTCTTTGACCATCCAATCATATTTTATGTATTTTTTAGTTTTTCCCTCCTGCACGATGATGGATAAATCATTCGCATACACATCCAGTTTTCCATCAATCTTTTCTTTTGTACCCACCAATATCACATTGTCTTTAACTGAATTACCGTTAATATCGGACACCTTGCAGTCGAGTACATACGTATTTTCCTTAAGTTTAAGTTCGGGTACTTTAAATTTTTTACCAATTTCTATTTTAGGCAACGTTTTTTCAGATTGCTGAGTCACCACTTTTGAATCTGAAGCTGCCTGTTTTGCCAACGAAACTTGTGGCGCCCCGATTCCAACTGCACAAATGAAACCTGCTAACACTAAATAAGGAATTTTCTTTACGTACTTCTTTTTCATTTTGTAAAACCTCCATTTATTCATTTTTGTCTCTACATAAGTAAGACGTATGAGGTATCCTAAAAAGTTTGTTTTTGGAAAATCTTTTTTTATAAGTAGTACCTAAAAGGGGAACGTCAGGTAAATGCAGATTTACAACGATAAGGAAAGCCAAATTTAAAAAAGCCTAATTTCTTGGTGGTGTAAGTGAGAAATTAGGCTTTAGTTACTTCATAAAAGCTCCCTTTTGTTGAATAGAATGACTCGCATTTTATTTAACAACTTTATTATTTTTTAAACGACATTATTGTGAATTAAACAACCTTTTTGTCATTTAACATAAAGTATACAAAATCACATTCAATAACGTTCCCAAACGCAAGTTTTTGGGTCGAAATAAAACACTTAAAACGTTGTCATACCAATGTATTAAGTGTTTTTTCTGTATTTCATTCATATACACCCTTTAAATCACTATCGTTTGAACTTAGATACAACAAAGCTTTCAATGCTGTTCAAAAGAAATTGCACTGGATCATATTTTGAATAAAATCTTGCATATACAGCGGATTCCTTAACGTTATAAATCAACCTTTTCCTAACATAGTTTTTCTTTATTGAACTAACGGAGCAGCATTCCTGTTTGAAGGATGTTCGAGGCCTTGAAAGAAAAGGAGCCCTCTAGTATGATGCATGAGTGTCAACGACCATTGACCCATCATCAAACAAGGAGGACTCCTTTATGCATTCTAAATGGAATAACAAAATTAATCAAGTTACTGAAAATACACTGGTTGTCGGCATGGATATTGCAAAGCGTATTCATTACGCATGTTTTGTCGATGAACGCGGGCGAGTAATAGAAAAGGCTTTTGCGGTACATCAATCGAAAGAAGGCTTCGAAAATTTGTATGAAAAGATTCGTCAAATGATGAAGGAAGCTAAGAAAACTGAAGTAATAATAGGGATTGAGCCTACAGGCCACTACTGGATGAACTTAGCCTATTTTTTAGATCAATACGGCATTCCACTTGTCATGGTAAATCCAATGCACGTCAAACGTTCGAAAGAACTTGATGATAATTTGCCTACTAAGAATGATAAAAAAGATGCATTAGTCATCGCACGGTTATTGAAAGATGGACGCTTTAGCTATCCACGAATATTAAAAGAAGTAGAAGCTGAACTACGGATTGGTTCTACTCTTAGATCAAAGTTAACGGAGGATCTAGCAAGTATTAAAAATCGAATCATTCGTTGGCTCGATCGATATTTTCCTGAATTCACTCAAGTCTTTCCTTCTTTCGGAAAAATGGCACTTACTGCATTAGAAAGAACACCAATGCCACAGGACATTCGAGGGAAAACCGCGGAAGAACTTGTATTTTTCTACCGTCAGGTAGGGGGTATGAGAGCTCCACAACTACCAAAAGCTAAGCTACTCATTGAAAAGGCTTCAAACTCTATAGGACTGACAGAAGGACAAAAGATGGCCAAACATGAAATCGCCACACTCCTACGTCAGTTTCGCTTATTAGAAACTGAAATCGAAGCAGTGAATGACCAAGTAACTGAATTGGCAAAGACAACGATGGAATATGACCTACTTGCGTCAGTACCAGGTTTAGGAGATGCGACAATTGTTGATCTACTTTCCGAAGTAGGGAGTTTTTCACTTTACGAAAATCCACGCCAACTCATTAAACTAGCGGGACTAACATTACGTGAAAACTCTTCTGGTCAACATAAGGGTCAAAAGCATATATCAAAACGTGGACGTAAGAGACTTAGACATATCCTTTTCAAAGTGATTGTTCCTTTGATTCGGCATAACCTAGCATTCAAACAACTTCACGAATACTACACCACAAGGAATCAGAATCCCTTACGGGGTAAGCAATCGATGGTAGTTCTCTGTGGTAAATTACTGAAAATATTACATGGTATTTGTAAAAAGAAAGTGTATTTTAACGAGCAACTTATGATGAAAGATCTCTACTGTCTCGGAGAGGCAGCGTAAGCATTTCGATCAAAGAGCTATAACAAAAAGGATGATACGGAGAAGCCGGCAATATCACTAAACTTAGACTATGAGTCCCCGGAGCAGCTTAGCAGGCCTCTGCCTTATGAATAGACCGAACGAAGGAATGTAAGCGCGTTGACGCTAAGAGACATGGGAGGGTACGTCGTCATAAGCATCGCAGAGATCCATTGTGCATCAAAATAATGGATAAAAAAGCTAATGATTTCCATTAGTTTTAGCGAAGCGTACGCTTTACTTGGTAATATAATCTATAAATTCAATACTCTGTTTATCAGAGGGGAGAAAAATATTTTTCTTAAATCACGAAGTGGTGGAAACCGTTGATATCTCAATGTTTATAGAGGGAGTTTAGTTGAAGAAGATGCTACTATAAAAGATAAAAGGACTGAAAGAAATGCCAAAATACATATCAGAAAATTGCTTTGAAAATATTGAGTGGCAGTCCGTTTGTATAGAAAAAGCCAAGGTTAAAAATGATAATCTCTACTTAACATTTGAAAGTCTTGTAATTATAAAAGAACACCCTTTAAACCCATTTGACACTGAAATGGAAACAAATGATGTTGAATTAGTTTTTTATGACTTCGAGGTATTAGATTCGGGTTATTATGATTGTTCACACATTGAAAAACAACTTATAGATTATGATAGAGATTGTACTTATATTGCAGTTCCACTATTAAAATTAATTAAAGACTTCACAATTGTTACTGAAGATATAAAAGATAAAAATGAGTTATTTTTCGAACAGACATTTGAGGGCTTTCCTAGGAATTTTGGGGAAGATGCTTGGGGCTACTTCAAAATTAGGTATAAACGAATGGAAATGTTGTGGGATTCTTTTTATAGCGAGTGATAAAAATAACAAACTTTGATTAACTAATCGAAAATCGTCCCCAAACACCGCTTTGGGTGCATTTTCATTATTCAACAATCATAAGGGGATGTGTTTATTTGAGAAAGTACAGCAATTTTTCATGGCTAATGGTATTTTTCAGTATAATATCTCTTGGCATGTTTCGATATACAGATATTGACGACTTCTTTTTATTTGGATTAATAATAGTGCTATCTATTAGTGGCGTAGTGTTTGGGGGGCTAGCAAAAAACTTTTTAGTGATAGCTTTTAATATTACTACTCTACTACTTTCATTATTTTTATTGTTTCTTTTTTTAATAGTTTACTCCAGGGCATATTATAGCTAGGATAAAATTTTAAGTAAAGTTATTTCAAGATTTATAAAGTATACAAATTAAACCTTATAAACGTTCCCAAATGAAAGTTAGGTAACTAAACCACGCTTTGGGGACGTTTCTTATTCAACTAACGAAGCAGTTTAGTGCAACATGGAGTACCAGAGAAGAAAAGTCGAGTTGGGTTTAATTAAAAAGTGGAACATTGAAGAAACGGAGGGGGAAATATGTTTTTTAAAAAAAATTCTAAAATTAATGAAAAAAGTATTAATGTGGCATTTCAGAGTACATTTATATTTTGGGGAGTTACCCTTTTTATAAATGGACTCTTTGAAATGGCACAAGATAAACCGTTAATAAGTAATTCTTTTATTATATTATTTGTTGGATTAGCGATATTCTTTTTAACTGAAAAAGTTGCTAATCATTTTAACAAAAACATAAAATAATGGTTACTGAGACGAACATGAAAAACTGTGAGTAGCTCCAACCTGCATGTCGTGAATTATTACTCCGTTGTAAGTGATGTAATCTTTTCTGAAGAACAAATTATCGAAGAGGTTTTCAGTTTAGAAGGTGCAAAATTTCTCGGAATTTCAACAGGTCACGAAGGTTTAAAAAAACATTTGCACGATTTGTACAATAGCAAGAAAGACCGTCAAATCAGTGTTTATTCAGTTGAACAAAACGTACAGCACAAATTGTACAAGTAATTATTATGAATTAAATAATAATCAATTAAATAATAATCAATTAAATAATAATCAATTAAAAGATATAAGAGATGTTAACAATGTTGCTAGTGTTCCAATTTCGAAAGATGCTGAAAGAATTTTATCTTTAAAAGCAAAATGGTGCCATCAAGGTATTTCACCTGATTGGATCGAAGAAATTTATCAGCAATCAATTGAACGAGGAATTGCCAATAAGATTGCTTATGTAAATAAAGCAGCCAGTACCTATCTTGATAACATGCAAAAGAAAAGTGCTCCTGTATCTTCTGGAAAAACTGAATTAGTACCCGATTGGTTTCCAGCTCGTAATCATCAAAAATTTGAACCTGAGGACAAAACGATTGATTTTGATTTAGAAAGACAGAAGATACTTGCTAAATTAGGTCGATCAGAGCCCCTGTAAGACATTTTATGTAGTTTCTATTAGATAGATATAAAAGACACCTTAGAAGACCATTCTGTGCCTCCTAGGGTGTTTTTTATTTTAGGGTTAGCATCCAATTTATGCGGATTTATAAATGATATAATTTATCTAAGATAAACTGAGGAGGAGTAAGTTGGTTAATCAAATAAATTTCCAGTGGCGTGTCACAAAGTACAATCCTGATTTTAGGGATGAAAATGGTTACTATACCTTAAGAGAGGAATGGACTTGTCCTTCTGAAATAGGGAAAACCATTAACGGGAATGTATTCACCTTGGATGAATATCTTCAAGTTGAGGAAGCTTATATTAATTCCGTAATTAAATTCATAGAGGAAAGCAGTATTGATTCATTAAGAATTTTACAGTTTAAATGCCATATTTCAGAAGAAGGTAAGATATCACCTTTATATGAAAAAGAATTTGAAAAACTGATTCTTAAAAAAGATTCGATAGTAAACAAAAAAGAAATACGCCTGATTTGCAAAATGGTTTTGCGGAATTTTTTATGGTGTGAATTGTATAGTAAGGATAATTTCTTCGTACATTTTGGTTGGGATTATTATATGTATATTGGGTCAAATGTAAATTGTCTTTCTACTATTAAATTTGCTACGAATAATGGACTGTTTGTTGAACAGTTTACGTCACCACATGCTTTTTCTGAGGAAGAAACTACAAGGCAAATTCAATGGAATGAAATTGGCGATGAGTCAAAATTAATTGTGGGTGAAGAGGAACTTAAAAATATTCCACTGAATGAGTATCAGAGAATTTTTAATTTATCTGCTGAACATCCAGTTATAGGCTCTTTTGATATTAAAAAAGAACAATTGGAATTTTTCCAAACATTCTTGAAGCATAAGCTGAATTTTGATAAATATGAGTATATGTTTTGGGGCGGATGTTAAAGTCATTTGAAAAGAGGGAGCAAATATGCTTCCTCTTTTCAAATGTTATTTTGCTGTCGATTTTATTGCGATTCGGAGGGGAAATTTAAGTTTTCCCTCCGAAAAGAGAACCCGTTAAAGTAATATTCCTTTCCTTCTTTGTTCACCCTGATTTATAAAGCATATAAAATAAATCCAAATAACGCCCCCAAACACCGCTTTGGGGACTTTATTGTTCAACTAACGTAAGTAGTTAAGTTTAAATGAAATAACCAGGTTTTACTTTATATACCACATTAAGTATGATGAAAGGAGAATTAGTTTCAATGAGAGGAATGGAGAAATGAGCGATACACGGACTAAATTAATGTTGGATTTGCAAAGAATTGAGAAGGATGAGTATCAGTTACGCGAAGGTGAGAAGCATCAAGATTTCTTGCCTTTATTACTTCAATTTATTGGCGATCCTGAACCAGAATTAAGGGATAACCTGGTATATCCGATGTTTTATATGTGGATTAAGGAAGAGAATAGGTTCAGTGGAGAGGAGTTGCGTAGCCTCTTGACTGTTTTGACTGATGAGAATCATTTATTTTATAAAATTGGTAGCGAGGAGGATCAGTCAGTTTTTACAAGAACGTTCTCTGCCTTGCCTATCGCTTTGATTGTGCAATTCCACAGACAAAATCCGTTTTTCAATCAAGCGGAAATTGAGCAATTAATACATACAATGCTCCGTTATTATAAAGAGGAGAAGGATCTACGAGGCTATCTTTCAGTAGGAGGCTGGGCTCACAGTGCGTCTCACGGTGCGGATGTTTTTGCCGAGCTGGTGCAGTGCGAGGAAAGCAGCGACGCACTGCTGAGTGAGATCCTTGTCGCTATCTCTGGTATGCTTCAAAATGGTAGACACATTTTTAGCGATGAAGATGATGAACGGTTAGTCAACATCGTGGATACGATGATTGACAAAGAGTTACTTCCACATCAAGAAATTGCTGATTGGATTAGTGGCTTAGCACAATGCTGCAATTTGCCGAGAAGTCGCAGTCAGGTAATTGCTCGCGTGAACAGCAAGAATTTTTTACGGAGTCTCTATTTCAGAAGAGGACAATGTAGCCGAGGGAATGAGCTTAACACTGTCATGCTTGGTACCGAGGCAAAATTGAATAGGTTTTCTATCGGTTAAAGGATTAAAGGGGCTGTAATTCTTTCTCCAATATCAAATCCCTTACTGAACTCCCATGAAAGAACGTAATAATCTTCCACTTTATGTGATAGCAGTATTTTACTTGTTTGATTTGTTTTTTACTTTGCATAAAATCGTGTATATTTCTTAACTTAACGTTGTAAATTCGCATAAATCTGACGGGACCACTTATTATACTAACGGGGCAGTTTAGTGCAACAAGGAGTATTAAGAAATGCAACCAAACGACGCTTTGGGTGCATTTATCATCAGTTGATGGGAGAAATCGGTTCGTTTAAAAGGTGTACTGGGGATAATGGCGAAATGGTAAAGAAAGTTGAATTGTAGAGGGGCGAATTTATATTTTCGGAAGTAGGGAAGAAAAATGATTGAATTAAGAAAAATTACCCACGATAATTTTGAGGCAGTGTTGAAGTTAAGCATAACAGACGAGCAGAAAGGAAATGTGGATTCCAGTATATACTGTTTGGCTAAAGCCTATGTAAAGATACTCAACGACGAAAAACCTCCTATGATTTTCGCTATATGCAACAATGATGAAGTCATAGGATATGTCGATATTGGATTTTTCGAACTGGCGAAAAGTGCATTTTTATGTGAAAAATATGGAGATAAATCTACTTATGGACTTAATCGCTTTATGATTGATAAAAAGCATCAAGGCAAAGGATTTGGTAAACAAGCAATGATAAAAGTTATTGATTATATAAAGTCGTTTCCACAAGGAAAAGCCGATGCAGTTGCTACATCATATTGGATGGTAAACGAAGTCGCTCGGAAGTTGTTTGCGTCTGTCGGTTTCGTTGAAACAGGAGCGATATGGGACGGACAAACAGGGGATAATTGGAATGCAGAAAGAAAAGATATAGAGTATGCAGAAGTAGGTGCCAGACTTGGATTATAAAGCTAACCAGTCTGGAATTAAAGTTAGATAATTTACTTACAGAGGGCTTAAAACAAAAACAAATAGCCAATGAGTTAAACCTTACAGCAGCTAGGGTTTCACAAATTGTGAAGGGGATTCGCGAAAAAAAGTTAAATGGTGTGTGCCCTTAAACCAATATATTATATTAAATCTTAATAACGTTCCCAAATGTAAGCTGAATTGCACCCCAATTGTTAGACACAACTAACAAGGAGGTGCAGTTTTTCTATGGCAAAAATTAGTGCAGAAGAAAAATTAGCAGCAGTTCAAAGATATGTAAATGGAAAAGAAAGTTCAAGAACAGTAGCGGAAGATATAGGTGTGTCCCATCGTTACCTATTAACTTGGGTAATACAAAATAAATACAATGGCGTAGAAGCTTTTGTAAGACGATATACAAATTATACGAAAGCGTTTAAACTAGACGTATTTAACTATATGATTGAACACGGGAATTACGATTACGATACTGGAAATTTAAAAGAAACAGAAGTATTAGTGGGTATGACAAATGAAATTAATATTTACCTTAAATAAAAAATACAGAGTAATGCCATTTTCTTCGGGGAGGAAAATGGCATTTTTTCGAAATAAACAAAAATTGATTTCCAATCCGGGACGCTTCACCGCTAGCACGGCCTAAGCCTGTAGTCTCAGGCGTCGTATTGTTGCCGTAGATGACGCCCTTATAAATATAAGTTAAGCAATTTGAGATAAAGTCGATATATGTTTCAAGATTTCAACTTTTTTAGGTTTTTTGCGAAAAATAGATGCCATTCAACGTTATATATAATGTAATGGCTTTTGCAGTATCAATACTATATAAAGGAGAAAGAAATGAAGATTAATGAACATAATTTTATAAAATATCTTCAAGGCGGCAAAGAAAACGCTCTTGATTACGTAATCGATCACTATCTTCCATTAATAAAAGGTGTTGTATTAAAAATTTTAGGTCCTCTTGACATTAATGACATCATAAAGGAGTGTTGTAACGATATTTTATTATCTATCTGGAAAAACGCGAAAAAGTTCAACGGAGATGCAGCTGACTTTCAAAAATGGGTATGCGTGATAGCCAAATATAAAGCAATCGATTATTACCGCATGGTAATAAAGAAAAAAGAAAGCCCCTCTTTGGATATAGAGCTTACGCCTTCTGACTCCTTGAAATATGAAAGCACCTATCTGGAAGAACAGGAGAACATTCAGGCAATCATCTCAACATTAAAGCCTGTCGATCAGAAAATTTTTATAATGAGGTACCTGCTAGATTTTGATACAGAAGAAATTGCCCATCAATTACAGATGACAAAATCGGCTATTGATAACCGGCTTTACCATGGCAGGAAAAAACTAAAAAAAGATTTAGGGGGTATGCCCATTGAAAAATCTGTTTAAACACTTCAATGATATTGGAATCGATATAACTGACTTTGAAGAAGCAGAGGTAACAGAACTTGAAAAAGCACAGTTTAAAAGGGACCTGAGAATTCAGACATCCAAAACAACACCGAGAAAGTGGATGAAGGGAGCTGCAGCTGTCTGCTTGTCGTTGGGTATCGGCACTGCATCAATTATAGGTCTATCCTACACAACATTCGCTCAGGAAATTCCAGTTTTGAACAGTATTATCAAGCTTTTCTCGACCCAGGATAAAATAATGTCAGGCTATGAGGAATTCGCGGATCAACAACATCTTGTAGTAGAAAGCAATGGGATAACGATTACGGTAAATGAAAGCTTATTCGATAGTAAAAAGTTTTTAGTTGGCTATTATATTGAAACGGACAGGGATTTAGGTGAGTCCCCGGAAATTGAGACTACTTTTAAGGTGGATGGCCGCGAACACGCATTTTTTCATACGAAACATATGATTGAAAAAGTCGGGCCAAATCAATACGCCGGCTTAACAACAGCGATCTTGAATTTATCTAATCATTTACAGGAGGCGAATTTTGAGTTTCACATTAGTAGTATTTCCAGTCAGGATAAAAAGGAAATGATCCAGGGGAGTTGGGATTTTGAAATAAATGCTAAGGCGACTGAGCCTAAAGTCCAAATCGTGGAAGCTCCTGCATCAAAAAAAGATGATTTAGGTATTAAATTGAATGAAATCATATACACACCGATTTCCTTTATCGTCAATTACAGAGAAACAATAAAAAACGAGAATTTAAAAGAAAAATGGGATATTATTTCTTCCGGTTTAAAAGTAAAGGATAATTTAGGTAATACGTATACATCAGCGTTAACCGGTGGTATAGGACACGACCATGGAGATAAGGAATTTGTCTTTACCTTTGAAAAACTGCATCCGGATGCTGAAACTTTAATATTCACCCCATTCTTCCGATTGATGGAGGCTGACGAAATTGATGATAATGGCGCTAAATATTTTAGGGATAATAGCAATTCTATAAAGGAAATAATTGAGCTTGAGGATATTATTGTAGATATTCAACAAAAATAATAAGGCACCGCACTTATTGTGAAAAACAACTAAAAACATAAACTGCACGCCAATTGTTAATACACTGAACAATTGGAGGTACAGTTCAGACACAAAAATAAAGCCGTTAAACTTCATAAAGGGGTGAACCCCCTTATCCAACAATCGGGCGCGATTGTTGGATAAGCTTCACTTTTCTTCTTCAACTAACGGGGGCTTTAGTACAACAAGCATTTCGAAAATTTTCCCAAACGACGCTTTGGGAGTATTTTTCACTTCAACTAACGGGCCATTTAATGGATTAAGGTAGTGTTGTTATTATGTGTTCTATAAATAAGCAAGAAGAAATAATTGAAATTTTCCGACAAAAGCGTCTGGGGTTTACTATACATTAATTGGAATAGATGTTAAATTTAAGGTATTGTAAAATTTGATATTTTAAGATAAAAGGAGATGATTTAATGTTTCGTGAAATTGTACAAAATATAATATTGCAATTAAATGAATCAAACCTGATACTACAGTATTTAGGTGTTTTATTCTTATCTTTTATCCCGTTCGTTGAGTCTCCCGGTGGGGCAGCAGCAGGTTCTTTGATTGGTCTTTCATTTATTTTATCAGGATTAATCGCTATATGCGGAAACTGGATTTCAGTAATGTTGATTATAATACCTTTTACCGTTTTATTAAAAAAAATGCGAAATAGAAAATCGAAAGAAAATGGATTTATTCATAATCGAGCAAGTAAAGCAAGAAAATGGTACGAAAATTATGGTGTACCTGGTCTTGCACTTATAGCTCCATTGGTGGCTTCTGGACATATTGCAGCTTTCACATCATTAGCTGCTGGTGCTAATAAAAAGAGAGTCGTCTTTTGGCATACCATTAGTATAATAGTTTGGGGCTTAGCTGGAGCAAGTATAGGCTCTTTTATAAATTACGATATAATGCCGTGATAAATCATTTACACGTTCTCCAATCTGATTTCAACAAAATATTAATTAAAAGGGGGATATGATATTAAAATGAAAAAATGGATTATTAATATTGGTTACTTTGTAATTCTTAATTTAATATTTATAATTGTTGACGGCACACCTCTTATTACAGATTTTGGATTTGGTGATTTTGGAAAAAGAGTTTTACAGACAGGTTTTTTTACAA
This sequence comes from Solibacillus sp. R5-41, assembly GCF_002736105.1. NCBI lineage: Bacteria > Bacillati > Bacillota > Bacilli > Caryophanales > Caryophanaceae > Solibacillus > Solibacillus sp. R5-41. The sequence goes on from NZ_CP024123.1 coordinate 1,468,381, forward strand.
ATTGGTTTAATTTTTATGAAACTCAATTTTTTAATATAGTTTTATTTTTCGCTATGTTGCATTTGATTTTAACTGGCTTATATGATGTCTTATTTAAAGCACGAACTCAGTAATGTGATTCAAAAATTATTAGTTAATCAAATAAATTAGATTAAAATTTAGGATTGATTCCCGTACAAAAGACAGAGGCCAAAAGAAGCATTTATCCACCCAGTTGTCGGTATTGAACCGGCGACTGGGTGTTTAGGTTTATTTGCAATGCAGTTTTCTTGGTATAAAAAGCAAGAAGTTCAGCTACTATAACTCTGTATAATTGATACATATTTTATTGAAATAACGTTCCCAAATTAAAGTTTTGGCGCAAACGAAAATCCTAGAAATCCTGATTTAATAGTATTTCTAGGATTTTTATATGAACATTGTTTATAAGGTATTTTATGCATTTCTCTACAAAGCCAATTACAGCAATCGTTTGAGAGTTTTCTAGTGATAATACAGCGTTGATGTCGTTGCATAAATTCGTGCATATTCTTTAAGGTTGTAAAAAACGCATCTTTCTTACACTAACCCTACGATAAAAGTGTAGGAATTTTAAGTTTTGTTCATCATTTAGTTTTGTTCATTGCTCAAATTGAGGAGTATCAACAGCTAAAAGGTTTTATCCCTAAAAAGACTATCCTATACCGGAGGGGTATCAAACGGTTATAATATTACGCCACAAGATAGTACGCTTAACCGACATGGTGATCAAGCATATATGGAAGACGCTATTCGTAAAGCTGGTGGAGCTACTAATTTCGAAGCAATTATCACATATCCTAATACGGAAACGCTGAATCCTTCAAGTTATCAGTATACCTATACAATAAACGGAAATGTCATTATAGATTCTTTTGAAAATGTGAATCCAGATGAAGTAAACGAAACTCTTGGACTAACAGGAAATAATGAGTCCGAGTCCAAATCAGCAAGTTCTTCAACAAGCGAAGGTGAGCTTTCTAGTGTTGATACAAATGGAAATGGTATCGTGACAATCGCAGAAGCAAAAGCAGCTGGTTTCAGTATGCCAATAACCAATAAACACTGGTTGTACAAATATATGCAAGATCGTGATAATGACGGTGTGGTAGGTGAATAAGCCCCTAAAAAATGGTTTTGCTATGAGGATGCGCATGTAGAAGTGATAGAAAAGAATGAAGAACGTGCGGAAAATATAAAGGGCTTGCACTTGCTCATTAGTCGACTAGTATGACCATACTTTAGAGCTTAATTGCAGTTTTTTAGATATTTTTGCACCAGAACCAGAATATTTATAATCACGTGTGAAAGGTGGATATAAAGTGAAAGTTTTTGGAACAAAAAGTGGTGAATTTAAATTAAAAAAGAACAAATCGCATGTAAATGATGATAAAACATTACACGCGAGTGATGTACAACAGCTAGATTTAACGTCGTTTCCAATTGTGAAAGATTTTGAAGTAGTAGTAACAGAAGATACTAACATGCTCTCATTTTATAGCGCGAAAAGAAAGGAACAGCTGACGACGTTTCCTCGGCATTATGCATTGGAAGAATGTGATGAAGAAGATATCCCATTAGGAACTCGCACAGAGCCGTATATTGATCGAAAAGAAAGCTGGCAAATAAGGATATTCGAGGAAAATGACTTCGTTTATATTTTACAGGGCCATAATAAAAACATACATACATGGTATAAAACACCGAGAAATGCATATTTGAAGCAATGGATAAAACTATTGAAGCGATACTGGCAGAAAAACATCTTCATTGGTACAACGAGTGGTGAATTTAATATTAGAAGCATCAATCAAGAAGCACATATTAATAATGGTAGACTGTTAAAAAATATATATAATGATAATTTGCATAAGGTAAAGTTGGCATCTTTCCCGATTGTCGAGGATTTCGAAATTTTAGTGGGGAAGAAAAAAATCGATTATATTTATTTTTATAGTGCAAGTAGAAATGAAATATTGAACAATTTTTGGGGCTTTCCTTCATTTGCTTATTTTTTGAGCAGAACGAATATTTCCATCGATAGGCCTTTTAGTGACGTTGATCAAGGCTGGCAAGTTATCATATTTGAGCATGGAGAATTTGTTTATGTATTAAGTGGTGGAGAATATACAAACAAGAAAAATATTGTAAAAAAATGGTACAAAGTAAAAAAAGAAATGTTTGAACTTGAGTGCTGTAAGTTGCTGGAAGAAAATTGTCGCTAGTTTAGAAGTATTTTACGTATCGATTACAGAAGAAGGGTTCTGGTGCAAAAATATCTAAAAAACTGCAATTAAGCTCTAAAGTAGGGTCATACTAATACTATTACTCTAAAAAAGGGGCGTAATTAGTATGGATAAGGAACAGCTATTCAAGTGGAAACATTTTCAGTCGGAGATTATTTTGTTAACAGTGAGATGGTACCTACGGTACAACCTTAGTTTTCGTAATCTGGTGGAAATGATGGAAGAACGGGGCTTGTTAATGGATCATACAACAATTATGCGTTGGGTTCATCAATATGGCAGTCTAATCATGTTTCTAAGCCTCGTGTCATCACAGTAGATAAGAATCCGGCTTATCCTATTGCAATTGAACAGTTAAAAAAGAGAAAAGCATACCTGATGGTATGCAAATCAAACAACAGAAGTATTTAAATAATATCGTGGAGCAAGATCACCGCTTTATCAAGAAACGAGTCCGTTCTATGCTAGGGTTAAAAACGTTTCGAACAGCCAAACAGATTAACTATGGCGTGGAAATGATGCATATGCTTAAAAAAGGACAACTTCAACAAGGGGTGAAATCTGTCAAAAACGAGATTGAACTCATACATAGATTATTTGGGGTAGTATCATAATTCACAGATGTGAAGCGTTATGAGGTGCTATGTTTCTAAAAAATTATATTTGCACCAGAACCCCATATTTACGATTTTCAATTAAAGGGCGCTTTTCTTGAACAAGAAGGCGTCTTTTTAATAAGCCCCTCACGTTGAGTGATTAGATTTTTTGAGAAAAAAGATTGTGAGTTTTTTCACTTAAACTAAAGGGGGCGTTAGTGAAAGATCATTTCAAGAATCTTTCCAAACGACGCTTTGGTAATGTTTTTAGGGTATTCGTAACAAGTGATGGAATATCCAATTTAATTATTATTGATTACTACATAATTTCCTGTGGTGTAGCGATGTTTCTACGCGCCATAGATGGCTGACTGGACAGGTTATTAGATAAAGTTATAATGAAATAATATTACGTAAAGGGGAGGATCTAATGGCTATAGCAGTGGTAATAAATTTATTTTTGTATATTGCTAACCTCATGTTCATTTTCCAAAAAAATTTAGAATCCCATAGCGTGGATAAAGGGAAAATTGCATTTGTTTGTTTAAATATGATCTCGCTCTGTTGCGGGATATTTGTAACGATGTTGGTATTTACCTTTAGTAGCTTTGGATACATTATGGGTTTTGAGGAATCAGATTTTAAAAGTAAAATAATAAATGTTGCAGCTTTCTTATATTTTATAGTATTTAACTTAGTGCTATCAATATTGGTGATACGAAAGAAAGTGAATAGCGAACCGACATAAAGGATGACTTAACGGGGCATTAGTTGAACAAGATAAGCCAGCAAATATCTTTCAATTGTTTAGTGAAATATAATTTTATTCCACTGCTTATTACGAATAGCCTAAATTTAAAGAGTTATAATGTATACAAACTAAATCTAATAACGTTCCCAAATGCAAGTTAGGTAACAAAACCTCGTTTTGGGGAGCATTTCTTGTTCAACTAACGGGGGCTTTAGTGCAACAAGCATTTTGAAATTTTTCCCAAACGAAGCTTTGGGAAAATTTTTTTGTCTTGCTGTAATAACTATAAATTTCACTTTAAAAATCATGGGATCAAATATAATTTCAAAAAAATTAAGAGGTTGAAACTTTTTGTACGTTCAGATTACTCTAATTAATGAAAGGAGGAGGGATTACACTGTGAAACATGATATACATACAGTAAAAAGAGCAATTAATGGAGATGCTAAGGCTTTCGAAGAATTGCTTATTCTAGAAGAAAAAATGCTATATTACAAAGCTCTTTCTTATGTTGGTAAAAAAGAAGATGCTTTAGATGCTATTCAAGAAACTTCATGTAAGGCGTTCCTTTCAATAGGACAATTGCAAAATCCAGAGTATTTTTCAACTTGGCTATTTAGAATTCTTATACGTGAATGCTACAAGTTATTGAAAAAGCGAGATCAAATCATACCTTATGAGGAAAATGAACTGTTAGAAAGATTAGAAAAAAAGAAAGACAGCGGAGTAGAATCTTTTCATTTGAGTGAGGCATTATCCAAACTTGATTCATCTTATCAAACATCTATCATCTTATTTTACTATCATGATCTTCCAATTCAGGAGATTTCCGAAATCATGGAAAAGCCAGTAGGGACAATAAAAACTTATTTACGCAGAGCAAAGAAAAAATTAAAGAGTGAGTTAGAAAGGAGTTATAAATTAAATGAAAAAATCACATGATCCGTTAGACGAGTTTCCAAAAGAAGAAGTTCGTTCAGCTATTCAAGCGGGTATTGTTCAAGCTGAAGGACAAATTAATAACAAAATAATCAAAACTCGAGGTAATCAAATGAACAGTGGAAAGCGAAAGATATTATATGCTGTAAGTAGTGTGGCAGCCGCTGTTGGAATATTGATTGGTTCATCTTACTATTCTCCAGCTTTAGCAAGTAGTTTATCTCAAATACCTATTATCGGTTCTGTTTTCGGTAATTCAAATCTAATCGGATTACAACAAGCTCAAAAACAAGGTTTAACAAGTACAATTGGTGAAACACAGACAATCGATGGAATATCCGTTACCCTTGATGAGATTTTATATGATCAAAATAATATTACGATTGGTTATATAATCGAATCAGAAAAAGAACTGGGCGAACACTATTTTGGGGCAGGTGCGGATTTTACGATTAATGGTGAATTACCTAATGGTTCATCAGGTGGATACGGTGAAGATATACAATCGCCCACAACTCGGACTGCAATTCAAGATATAACTGTATCTGAGGATATGCCGAATGCTTTCGAACTTGGATTAATTTTACATGGTGAGAATAGGGAAACGTGGTATTTCTCAATTCCAATAAAACAAATTACGGATATCAGTAAGGTTCCTATTCAACACACAGCAAATGTTGATGGCATCAATCTCACTGTTACAGAATTATCTTTAAGTGAAACGGGTGTCAGCGTATCCTATGAAAGTTCAGAAGAAGGTACGGATTTTGAACAAAGTCGGGCTGGTGATATAGAATTCCAGATGGTTGATCAAGATGGAAATGAAATAATGAGTCATTCAGGTGGAATAACAGGTAAGAAGTTAAAAAATAAATTAGTGTTTAAGAGCAATAAACAGTTTGATCCAATCGATTCAAATGTGACGGAATTGACAATCACTCCTTATTTAGCACTTCCAACTGGTGGAGGAGGAGTAGAATTTGACGAAAATGATGAAACAAGAGAGTTAGAATTTAGAGGGGATTCTTTACAACCAGTTGAGTTTGAATCATTTAAAGTGAAAATACCACAATGAATTTTAGGTAAACAATTAAGTTTTGTGAATTTATTAGCTTAAAGTAACGGTGCTTTCTTGTAGCAAGGATTAATAAAGCATAAAAATTAAATCTAATAAACGTTCCCAAACAAAAGTTTTGTGACGAATTAAAACACTTAAAACGTTGTCATACTAATGTATTAAGTGTTTTTCTGTATTTTATTCATATACACCTTTTTTGCACTATCGTTTGAACTTAGATACAACAAAGCTTTCTATGCTGTTCAAAAGAAATTGCACTGGATCCTATTTTGAATAAAATCTTGCATATACAACGTTATAAATCAACCTTTTCCTATAACATAGCCTTTTTCTTTATTGAACTAACGGGGGAATTTAGTTAAACAAGACCATCATTTCGATGGTCTATTTTTATGTCTAAAACATCAAGTAGGCTTCGGCGGTGATCCATTGTGAAATGTTACACGTTAAAACTAACGGGCAGGTTTCTTCAATAAGCAGGAATGTATTAATAACCTATAATTTGCTAAAAGGGAGTGTGTTCAAATGAAAAAAATCGTTCTACCTTTTTTGATTGGCTTGTATTGGCTGGGTGTAGCGGGGAGTCGGATGATAATGAGGCTATAGGACAACCATTAGGCAAAGTTTCTTTGAATGGCGAACAGCATTATATGATGACGAGTAATTACGAATGGAAAGAAAATAATATGGGAGTAAAACATATAGGTCCTCACGATAGAGTTAAATTAGCGGATAACTTTGAAACATTAGAAGCCGAAAAAGGAGATACTTTGAAATTTGAGATAGATAAAAAACCTTCTTCCGTAGAGATGATTAAGGTGGATGAAAATGACACAATTGAAAGTGTTGAAATGAAAGATAATGAGATTATCTTGCCATCTAAAGAGGGATATTATATTTATGAAATTAATGCGACATGGGATAAAGGAAAAATAACATATTTATTTGATGTTTATGTGAAATGAAATGAGAGTGTCCTACAATTAAAAACTTAAGGTCGATCTTATTAAACTAAAGGGGTCTTTAGTGAATGATGAAGGTTTTCTAAATATACGAGGAGGGAGAAAATGAGGAAAAATTTATTTGTCTTAACAGTAATTTTGTTATTTGTATTAGTTGGTTGTTCACAACAAGAAACATTAACAAAGGAAGCAGATAACAATAGCAATCATTTAGGGGGAATTGCTTCAGATTTAGATATACCTTCTAAGGAAAGTATTTTAAAAGAGGGTTATCCAACAAATAAAAATGGGCAAACCTATGGACCTGATATGGGAGGCTTAAATTCTGGTGAACTTGGAGTACCTGATTTAATATTGGCACAAGGTGAGAACGGTATAATAGGGTATGCAAAAAAAGTAGAATTGGAAGGTCCAAAGCCAAAAACCCCTGAAGAAGCACTTAAACTAAATAATCTTCCTCCAAGAGCAGTTCCTTTGTATGCTTTTGATGGAGAGACTATTATTGGTAAGTTTTGGATAGGTAAGGAAAATAGATGATGTTCTATTATTGAAAAACTTATGGTAAAGAGAATCTGTTATTCAACTAACAGGGGCTTGAGTAAAAAACGGACAACAATATACAATGAGCTTGGTAATACATTCCCCAGCTCATTTTTTTATGTGCACTTTTATTTCCTATAAAAAAACCAATAATCTTGAAGTAGTTATGCCTGTTATTAGACCTGAAAAATCCGGAAGAACTGAATCGGCCACTGCCGTGGCCGTTGTCGTTGACCTTCCGCTTCTTTAAAACATAAATCAGCATAAATTAGCCCGCAACGATTTAAGGTATGGAGAACGATTTTTGTGACTAAGCATATCTAACCTAATGAAATGCATGTACCACTACTAATTTACTAATTTTATAATTAATTATTTGAACTAAAACTATTAAATGTAAATGTTAATCACATATTTTTAATAGTTTTTATTGACAATGATAATCATTCTCTCTATATTATTGGTTACATTCATAATTTCATATTACTTTTGGAAAGAAGGCATTTCTTTGAAAACACGTAGAATCATCGCAAAAATTCATTTATGGCTTAGTATGCTAACAGGGGTTTTTATAGTACTGATTGGCTTAACAGGAAGTTTGCTTGTCTTTGAACCTGAACTAAACAGTATGCTGCATCCTAATTTGTATAAAGTAACAGAAGGAAAAAAAGTTACGTACCAGCAAGCCTTGCAGGTTGTCTCAGAAGCATATCCAAAAGGTCAAATTGACCGTGTATACACTCCAAGTGAACCTAACGCTCGAGGAGTTTACCTATTCCGCCTTAAAGAAGGAGAAGAACAACAAAACATATTTGTCGATCCAGGAACTGGATACATAAATGGAACATTAGGGGATAAAGCATTATTTAACCTAATAACGGAGTTTCACGAAAAGCTGCTGTTGAAAAATTTTAATGGCGATAAAATAATCGGGATAATTGGATTTATTTTCTTTTTTATTACATTATCAGGATTATATTTATGGTGGCCGGGGATTAAAAAATGGGCACGTGGGTTTATTTTAAGACGTAATGCTAACCCTTATGTAAGGCAATATGATCTACATAAAGTCATTGGTGGAGTTTCCATTCCGTTTTTATTGGTTGTTTCGTTAACAGGAGCACTTTTTGCGTATGATGAAATGATTTTTGGTTGGTTTGGTGCAAAAGCAAAGGTGATGTCTCCAGAAGAGCAGCTTATCTCAAAAGCCCTTCCCAGTGGTAAGCTTCCACTTGATGAATTGATAAGTAGGGCTGAAGAAGCAGTACCTCAGGGAACACTTATGCAAGTTAGAATGCCCGAAGAGGTGGAAAGAGGAACTCCAGAAGGCGCAGTGGAATTTCGTCTCAGTGGTTCATTCGATCCGGGGAATGGAAATGTAAAAGTATGGTTAGATCAGTATAGCGGAAAAGTAGTGGGCAAGTTAGATCCACGTGTTAATAGTGGGCTTATGTATCAAACATGGCATCTTCCATTACATACCGGTAGTTTTGGTGGTTTATTTACTAAAATTTTGTATGCTATCGGTGGTCTTACTCCATCTATACTGATGTTCACTGGTGTCTATATGTGGTGGTATAAGAAAAAGAACAAGAACAAACGGAAACAGAAAATCGACTCGAGAGCCGTAGCATAAACACATGGCGACGATGTAAAATCAATTTATGAACATAGCGATTATCAATGGTTATCATTTGATGAAGCGATAGAAATAGTTTCATAACCTAGAAATAATGAAGTTCTTATGTACATCGAAAAACATTTTGTAATTAGAAAACCCCCAGAGTTTTTACCTGTTGGAAATTATAGTTTCTTCTTCAACTAACGGGGGCAATTGAAGATTCGTATCCCGAAATAATCAATCTTTATTATAAAAAACCAAAATAGATAAATAAAGAACCAACTGTTTTGATCAAACTTTGTTTCAAAACAGTTGGTTACTTTCTGTATAAAATCAACGTTTGCACCATACTTTTTATTTAACTTTATTCAAAAAATACAAGAACCCTCGGCAATTCCTAATGGGAAAGCCAAGGGCTGAAAATTCTGCAAGTACGTTACGAAACTTTGCGTTATTCATCTTAATTGAACCGCCGTATACGGAACCGTACATACGGTGGTGTAAGAGAGGGAGTTAATCAATCACTCATTCACTCCTACTCAATTCTTAAGAGAGCACTCCTTAATAAAACTCTCAAAAAAGACAGAGTGATTTACTTTGTTTCTCTGCATCATCTCAGGGTGCCATTGAACACCAACTATAAATCTCTCACCAGGAATTTCAATAGCCTCAATGACACCATCTTCAGCTTTTGCAGCTACTACTAAATTTCCCCCTAAATCTTTAACTGCTTGATGATGGAAACTATTGATTCCTATACTTTTACTTCCGAAAATTTTTGCAAGTCTACTGTTTGTCTCAATATTTGCTATTTGAGAAATATTTTCGATAGGGTATGACATTAAGAAGTGCTCATTCTTAGTAACACCATCTTTAGCAAGATCTTGATGTAATGTGCCACCAAGAGCCACGTTCAGCATTTGACAACCTCTGCAAATCCCTAATATCGGAATTTGATAGTTCTCCAATGCAGATGTGATTAGTACCAAATCTACATTGTCCCTTTTTACAGAAACTTCTCCAACAGCACTTGAAGGTATTTCGTTATAACAAAGTGGGCTAACATCATTTCCGCCAGTAAAAATAATTCCATCTAGCTTCCCAAGAATCGGAAGGATTGTTTCTGGATTTTCAACAACTGGCAAAATCACTGGAATCCCTCCAGCTTTCTCAATTGCTTGAATGTAGTCGTCTGCAAGAAGTTGCCATTCCTGGCTTGGTGCACCAAGGTGAGACACAACTCCAATTTGTCCATTTGGACTAAAGCTACAAGAAATTCCGATAATAGGTTTTTTCATAAAAATTCCTTCTTTCAATTCGTTTAAGTTATGCTGCAATAGTATTGCTAGGCTTTTTATTGAATATTTTGTAAATGATAGTTCCCGCAATAAAACCTACGATCGCCGGTATCAACCATGTGAAACCTTGAGAACTGAATGGTATCTTTGCTACAAATGAGTTAAAGGTATCTGATTTAATACCCATTGCATTAAATGCATCATTTAAACTAAAGATGAATGTAAAACATACTGTTCCAATATACGACCCTCTATTTGGTATATACTTACTAAACAACCCTAAAATAACGATTGTAATCGAAATTGGGTATAGAGCAAGGAAGATAGGTGCTGCAGCTGAAATAAGTGCATCCACTTTAACATTTGCAAAAATTGCACTTATTATTGTATTAATAGCCACCCAAAAAGTATAAGGAATTTTATTATTTGTTAGGTCTGTCAAGAAGTCACTACACGCACTTGTCAATCCGATTGCTGTAACCAAGCAAGCTAGTAAAACACATAGTGCAAGTAGTATCATGCCACCTTGCCCCATCAATTTAGTCATCAACTCTACTAACAAACTAGTTCTTTCGATATTATGGTTTGAAATTACTTGGCTACCGGAAGCCCCAAGATAGAGCAATCCTCCGTAAATTATGAAAAGCCCAAGGCCAGCAATGGCAGAAACATAGATTGTAATTTTCTTTAATTCTTTTCCAGCGTATCCTTTGGCACGGATCGCTGCGATGATAATATTTGCAACGAGCAGTCCAGTCAATACATCGGCTGTTTGATAGGATTCAACAAAGGCATTCAAAAATGGTTGTGATAAATTGGTTGAAATTGGATTCCCAATAGGAGAAAAAATGGCAACAACAACGATAACTAGCAACAATCCAAATTTAAAAGGAGTGAAGAATTTTCCAATTGTATCAATAACCTTTGCTTTGTTAAAAGAAACTAAAAACACAATAGCAAAGAAAATGATGCTGAACAAGAATGTAGGGAAATTAGGAAAAAATGGTTTAATAGCAATTTCATAACTAGTTCCAGCAGTTCGCGGAACATTGATGAAAGTTCCAATCACTATCATGATGAGTGTACAAAACACTTTATAAAACCAAGGTGCTATTGGCTTAGTTAAGTCAGCGAATGTTCCTCCGCTAGCAGATACAGCTACAATTCCTAAAACCGGTAAAATTACACCTGTAATTGTCATACCAAGTAACGCCGGAACCCATTCTGTTCCCGAAGTAAAACCAATAAAGGGTGGGAAAATAAGATTTCCTGCTCCAAAGAATATTGCAAATGTGGCAAATCCAATAATAATACTGTCGATTAAAGTTTTATTCTTCATAATTCCCTCCTAGGTTAACGCATTTTAATGAAAACCTCTAACTATTCAAAATCTATCCATTTATAATATGTGTTTCTAATTCTTTAATCGCTTTGCTAATGTCTTTAGATTTAATTGCCTCAATTATTTGTTCATGTTCCTTTATATATCTAGAAATTTGATAATCTTTTCTACGATAATAATATGGGTTACTAAATAATCTTTCTCGAATATTAGAAAGTGTTTGAATAAATAAGGAGTTTCCGTAAACTTCAGTAAGTTGAAGATGAAAGGCAGAGTCTAATTTCAAAAATTGATTTATATCATTGTTTTCAACACACTTTTTCTGTTCTTGAATGATTTCCTCAAGTATCTCAATTTGTTCCGCAGTCATCAATTTAACTATTTTTGGTATGGTAAAAATCTCTATCGCTAATCGCAGTTCATACATTTCTTCTACCTCATGGACGTTCAATCCTAAAATTTGAATGCCATGGTTTGAAATAATTTTTACAAACCCTTCATTTTGTAACCTTTGTAGAGCAGTCATTATTGGTGTTCTACTTATTCCAAGCTCAGCCGCTAACTGATTTTGGGAAGTGAAACCGCTTTCTAAAAAATCACCCCTAATAATTTTGTTTTTTATTTCATCATACGCTGTTTCTTGAAGTGTTTTTCCTTTCAAGAAAATCCCTCCCTACTTTATATTCAACTTACATGTAAGTTGAATGTAAGATAAAATTTATACTACTCTGAATATTAGGGAATGTAAATGTATTTTTTTGAGTAATATTTTCCAAATAAGCAGAAGACATTTAAGAAAATTGAGGAATATGATTGTGGGAGTGAATTTTTATGCTTAGAAAGGCAACGTTGACTGTTCAATATGGGGGATATCAATGCGATCTATCATTATCATTTTGTTAGGTTTTGGACTGATAACTGGTTGCTCAAATGAAGTAGTGAATGAAGAACAAAAAATTGAAGTTCAAATACGGGTTGACGATGAAAACAATTATGAAGATTTCAAAGAAATTACGAATAATGATGGAGTCCAAAAAGTGAAAGAGATAGTTTTTGATATTGAATGGGAAAATGCAAAGGTACAGATGGAACATCCTGCTGATTATAGGTTTATATTTCAGTATAAAAATCCTAATATAGAAGCGAAAGCCGCATCATATAATCTTTGGATAAGTCCTAATAATGATATAGTCGAAATTGTAATGGAAGAAGATACATACGCTAAACTAAGTAAGGAAAATTCAAGTATTCTTACCAAATTAATTAGTTCCTTCTTCAACTAACGGGGGCTTTAGTTGAATATTCGGTTTCCGAAATGATCAATTTTTATTATAAAAAAACCTATACAGATATGAAAAATAGCCCCTTTTTGAACAATCTTTGTTCAAAAAGGGGCTATGATTTTCTATAAAAATCATCATTTATAGCTGTATTTTAATCAATCTTTATTCCAAGTCAACTGCAATTAGGGATTTTGTATCGTTAATAAAAAGAAAAGGACTTGCGTATATGATTAATTTTCATAAACGCAAGTCCTTTTATTGTGCATTCCACTTAATTTTTTAGAGACAGACCTGTAATTATGAGAAATTCTTCATGTTGTACTAAAAATAACTGGAAGTGTTCGGCATATTTTTAGAAATGATTTAAAATCACATTAATTCTTTCATTCTCACTAGATCATGATTTTCGGATGAATAATCGAGTCTCATTTTATCTAATTCAATTTTCATTTTCTCTGTTTCAATAATGAAGTTTTTCTGTCTTATTTTTTCAAGTTCAATTTCATCCCGCATCATATCGGCTTTAATTTTAGCAAGTCTTCGCTGATGATCGGTAACGATTGCTGTGATTGGCACAGTCATAACAATCCCTACGATTATGATTGCTGTCAACATTTGATCTACTCCTTTATAACTTCTTGTTTTCCATTGTAACTTAATTTGCGTTTAAATCAAAGAATATACTTAATTGTAAAAATATTATTAAAATTACCATTCAATAATGATAAGATATGTATTTGGAAATAAATACAATGTGGTGGTGTTAGAATGCTTACGATTTTTGGAGGGATTGGTCTGTTTTTATTAGGAATGGCCATGTTGACGAACGGATTAAAAGAAATCGCTGGAGATGCGTTAAAGCGGTGGCTTAATACATTTACAAAAGGTCGTATAAGTGCCGTGTTTTCGGGGGCAGTCATGACGTTGCTCGTGCAATCCTCGACAGCGACAACGCTGTTAACTATTGGATTTGTAAGCGCGGGTTTACTCACATTTATGCAATCCATTGGTGTGATAATTGGTGCGAATATCGGGAGTACAAGTACGGGTTGGATTATTTCATTAATAGGATTTAAAATTAGCCTGCAAACGATGGCATTACCAATCATTGGTGTTGGGGTATTTATGTCCTTAATAGCACCGAATGATGTTAAAAAATTTGGTGGGGTCCTCGCTGGATTCGGGCTATTATTTTTAGGGATTGATCTGTTACAGCAAGGGATGGGCTCAGCGCAAGAATTGATTTCATTTAATGCAATCCCAGCCGATACTTTTATTTCAATTTTTTTATTAATCGTTATCGGGATTGTGATGACAGTAATAATGCAAGCTTCCAGTGCGGCCATGGCGGCAACGTTGGCAGCGTTGTTTGCAGGCGCAATTGATTTTGAACAGGCGGCGTATTTAGTCATTGGACAAAACATAGGGACAACGGCAACGGCATTATTTGCAGCGATCGGGGCTTCGGTTTCAGCAAAACGGACGGCAATGACGCATTTATTATTCAATATTATTACGGCTGTTATTGTCACGATAATTTTCCCGTATTTTTTACAGGCAACGAAATGGTTTACAATTTTAATTGCAGGTGAATTCGAACAAACATTGGGATTAGCGATTTTTCATACATTATTTAGTTTAGTAGGTGCGTGTATTTTCATCCCGTTAATGCAACCATTTGCCAATTTATTAATGAAAATTGTTCCAGAACGCGAAAATGCACTGACACGCAATTTAGATGACAGTTTAGTAGCCATGCCCTCTGTCGCGATTGATGTCTCCTTTAAAACGTTACGAGAGATCATAATCGAATTAACGAAAGCACTACAACGGTTAATTACGATGAAAAAAGTGACGATTGAATACGAAAAGAAAATGTTAGAAGTAGAAGAAGCCATTGATACTACACGGACGTTTTTAGATGGTATTCTCGTGACATCAAAACGCGAAAGATTAAAGCTTATTTCGATTTTACATACGTTAGATCACTTAACGCGTTTAATTAAGGTTTTAAGAGAACAACAAAAAGTCGAAGCGATTTACTTACAAGAAAAAATGATGCAGCAGTGGCAGGAAATTTTAACAATGATCGAGGATAAAATTTCACAGGAAGAAAAAATGCTCGATATTTCATTATTATTAGAGCAAACTTCTCAAGAAATGGCACAAGAGCGAAGAAATAAACGTAAACAATATTTTGAACGCTCCGTAGCGAATGAAACTCAGCTGGATTTAGCTGTTTCGAAAGTGGAAGCATTGTTGTGGATTGACCGACTCGTTTATCACTATTGGAGAGCAACAGCGCGTATGGCAGAGTTTCAATCTATTAACGAAGACTCGAATCACAAATCGTAGCGGTGGCGATGCCATTGTTGAAGATTTCGCTCAGCTAAAAATAGCCGTTAATTCTTAGTAGATTAACGGCTTGTACATTATCGAGTATGCTTTTTTTCAACTTTCATGCCAATAATTCGAACGACAATTCCAATAAGGATAAATACCCATCCAATCCCAATGAAAACGTAATTTAATGTTGTACCTGCATTTGGAAGGACATCAAATAGCCCTAAGCAAACAACGACAATTCCTGAAAAAGATATTAATAGTCCTGCTGTTATAATGCTCAATTATTTCACCTCTAAAAAAATTCTACCACGAGGTGTTTATGAATACAATGATACTGCGTGTTTAATACATTGTGAAATCAAGAGAGAAATCAAGAGAGAAATCAATAGTAGGTTAAATTACTTATTTTTTCTTTTTTGCTAAATATTTGAAACTTTCACCGGTTTAAACTCGTCTTATAATAAGAGAAATGGAGGATGAAAATTATGAAGAAATGGTCAGTAGCAGTTGGGTCATCGATTTTAGCGTTAAGTTTATTAGCAACTACAGCGGAAGCTTCAACGTCAGTGCAACAAAAGGATGAAAGAATTCCAATATTAGTTGCATTGAATGAAAATGATGTTTCAAAAGAACAATTAATTAAAAAATTAAAAGAGATACTTCCAGAAACATTTAGTTCGTATAAAGATAGTGATTTCCAAATGAGTAGTATGAGTCATCATTATGTTGGCGATGATGTGACGCGCTATGAATTAATGTTCAACAAAATGGTGGATAAAAAAACAACTTCGGGAAGCGTTACATTTGCAGGTGATAATTTAGATTTAGAAAGTTTTTATTTCCAACCTGGTAATATGAAGGATGCCATGTTCCCTGGTAAAGTGACGAGTGAAGAAGCGCAAAAAATTGCGGAATCCTTCATGAAAAAGATAGCAAAGGGGAATGACTTTGTTATCAATAGCGATGTGCCAAGTTACTATTCAACTCGAGTTTTAACAGAGCCAATTTCGTATAACTATTCCTTTGTTCGCGCTGAAAATGGGGTTCCGATTCAAGATAATATGATTTTAGTAAGCGTTCTAGGAGACGGTCAAATTCAAAGTATTTATCAAACAGTCAATGGGAATAAGCGTTTAGCCTTTGAGGATAAAGCGTCGATGATTTCTTCTCAGGAAGCGATTAACAAATTTAAGGACAATGTTCAATTAGAACTACAATATCAAATTAATTATAACTTTAATTCAGGAGAGCCATATGTACAGCTCGTTTATCAACCTGTAACGACAATGATCGGTCTTCATGCGACATCGAATAAATGGTATACATTGTCAGGTCTAACTGAAACCGTACCGACACAATCTAAATTGGAGAGGGTAGCAACGGCACCATTAAAGCCGATGAGTCCAATTACTTTAGAACAAGCAAAAGAGATTGCGAAAAAATTGACGAATAAAGATGCAGGTGAAGGGAAATTTACGATTGATTCTGCTTTTGAAAGTGAACGAAATGGTCAAGCGATTATTAGTATTAGTTATTCGTATCATGTTGGAAACTCATCATTTGGTTCGTCAATAGACTTTAATAAAAATACAGGAGAGTTAATAAACTACTCTGATTTCTCTTCATACCAGAGCCATCTTTCAAATGAAGAACAACCAAAAGTACCAAAATTAGCGAAAGATAAAGTGCTAAACATTGCATTGGAAGCAGTTAAAGAATTTGCACCTTCTACATTACATGACTATTCCAAGCCAACGATCGACCCTTACTATGACGAACAATCGGGTACGCATCATGTCACTTTCCCTAAAATCAAAAATGGGCTAATTGTTAATGGTGATAATTTATCTGTAACGGTTGGAGATGATGGCCAAGTAAAATCATACTATCGCTCAGCATATGAAATTGATGAATGGCCAGATGCTTCATCAGCGATCGAAAAAACAAAGGCTACAGAAACATTTAAAGAGGCGTTATCTACCAAGTTAGTTTATTCGAGAACGGGCAATACTAATCCGGAAGAAGCGTATAAGTTAGTTTATATTCCAACGGTGAAGGGACAAGAATATTATCACATTGATGCTCAAACAGGTCAGATTGTGAATGGTTTTGTTAATGGCGGACAAGATCAACTTTCTATTACCCATCCAACTGCAGAAAAAGAGCTAAATTATTTAATCCAAGCAGGGGCAATTGAAGTGAAGGATGTAAGTCAATTTAATGCGGATGCAGCCATTACAAAAGGCCAAGCATTAAAAACGATTCTTAAGTCATTAACATATTTCTATTACGATGACTACAATCAAACTTCAGAAAAACCAATGTCATTTGACAATATCGATCCGAAACATCCGCTTTATCAAGTAGTTGAAAGTGCATCGGCAATTGGGATTTTAAAACCTGGTCAAGAATCGTTTAATCCGGATGAAAAAATAACACGTGAAGAACTATCTGTATGGTTTATTCGTACATTAGGGCTTGAACAAGCAGCGCAACATAGCGATATTTATAACGTGGCCTATGCGGATAAAGATAAGATATCAGCGCAATATAAGGGTTATGTAGCATTATCACAAGCGATGGGACTACAAAAATTACAGCAATCGAATTTTAATCCAACAAGTGAAGTAACTTATGCGGATTTAGCAGTTTCAATCATTCAATTGGCATACGAAATTGCTGATAAACGACAATCTCGTATGTATTACTAATTAGCAAGAAATAACGTCAAGTAATTGTAGTGAAATTTCGACGTCCCGTAAAGTTAGGACTAAACTTTACGGGATTTTTTGATTCAATTATGAAAAAAAACGCACATTTTACGAATGCACGTTCTATTTGCGGCATATAATTGTAGTTTTAGCACCCCTTTTTATGCTAAAATAAGAATAAGTGCTCATTACGAAAAAAATTGGCGATAAATTTCGGAAAACGTTGTAATATATTTAAAGTACTTAATTATTGATGGAAGTTGGGAAAAGGATGCAAAAGAATAAATATCGTATTCATAGTAATGCATTATTTGAAATTGCTCAAAGTCGTGCTTTTACGGAAAAAGATAATATTGAAGAACGCTTTGATGAAACTGGCAAAATTAAATTAGTAAGTGATCGTGCAGGAGCCGATCTATTGTTATTTTTAGTGAAAACAGAAGACGGACTTTCTTACTTAGTAAAATGGGATGACTCAGAGGAATTTTATAAAGGCTTCAATATGGCGTGGGAAGAATTTTTATGGTGCCTAGATATTATTAACAAACCTTTAGAGGAAGCAGCTAAAAAAGCGGCAATCGAAGCGGCAGAAGCAGCAAAAAAGGCAGCAGAAGAAGCAGCTTTAGCAGCAACTGAAGAAGCAGCAGCTGAAGAACAAAAATCACAGCCAGATGAAGATAAAGAAGATAAAGAAGAAGTAACAAATTAAAAAACCACAATTCACTGAGCATGCATTTCAGTGAATTGTGGTTTTTGTTTTCGTTAATTATTATTGGAAGGAATAATAGCATAGCGTTCCCATTTACGACTTTTCCAACGAATAAGAACTAAAATTGCTCGTATCCATTCGTCACAAGTAATGGCTAGCCAAACACCTACAAGTCCTAAATCAAATACAAAAACAAAGACATAGCCGAGCGACAGACCGATAAAAATCATCGATACAATGCCGATTCTGACTGGATATGTGGCATCTCCAGCAGCACGTAATGAGTTGATAATCGTGATGTTAATCGTCCTTCCGGTTTCCAGTAAAACACTTAATAAAAGAACGCTTGCACCAATTCGAATAATTTCGTCATTGTCCGTAAATAGACCGATTAACGGTTCACGGAAAAAAGTGACAAGAGCGACCATAACAAATGTAAAAATAAGTGCAGATTTCACGCTAAACCATACACTTTGATAAGCTCGATCTTTTTCACCTGCTCCGACGTAACGTCCGACTAAAATAGCAGTTCCCATGCCAATTGCCATCGCGAATAAATACGTAAACATTGAAATATTGACTGCGTATTGACGAGCAGATAATGCTTCAGCCCCAATATAGGTTACATAATAAAGCAGAATAATTTGGCTTGTTTGATAAAGTACTTGCTCAAGTGCTGAAGGAATCCCGATTTTTAAAATTTTTGTAATATAATCTTTTGTGAACGTGTAATAATCTTGAATTTTAATTCGAACTTCTAACGCCTGATAGAGCAGCCAGAAAAATACGATTGAAGCTAATATCCGACTAATGACAGAGGAAATCGCTGCGCCCTCTACGCCTAATACAGGTGCCCCGAACTTTCCGAAAATTAAAATATAGTTCAAAATTACATGGACGACATTCATGCCGAGCGAAACAAACATCGTTTGCTTCGTCCAACCTTGTACACGAATTACAGACGCAAGGGAAGTGATGAGTGCTTGCACAAAAATAAATCCACCTACAATTGCTAAATAGCTTTGTGCAAATTCAAGTACGGCACCTTCCAAATTCATCATTTGCATAATTTGATCGGACATTAAAAGGAATACGCCACTTAAAACTAATCCAATGATTAAATTTAATGTCACAGATAGAGCAGCAATTTTAGAAGCTTCCCCAATTAATCGAGAGCCTAAGTATTGCGAAACAACAATAGAAGCACCTGTTCCAATAACCCCTAGTAATAAAATCGCTATTTGGATGTATTGATTGGCCGTTCCAACACCTGCAACAGCATCGTCTGACACCGCGCTAAGCATAAAAGTATCTGCGAGCCCCATGAGCATAAATAGAAATAATTCTAAAAATAGAGGCCATGTTAGTTTAAATAAACTTAAATCATTTGTTGATTTTGCCATTTGTTTCACTCTTTCGTGTAGTTGATTAAAGCAAAACGTATCGTAACATAAATTTCGAGAGCCGGATAGTCCGAATTGTAAATCAATTTGAATAGTATCGCTCTTTCACCAAACCTGTGCAGCTCTCTATAAATGAAAGTATTCTTATAAGCATTCTAATAAAGAATGGACTACTTTTGGCTGGTTAAGCACTTGAGTCACACAGCTTTGTTGTCACAAATCTGTACTGAATCATCTTTGTGCTAGGCCAGCCTATGTGTACGTTGGGCCTACTGAAACCATCCGCATATAGTACACTACTAAAGTGAGAGACGGCGGATTCATTGATATTTTTCTTCTCCACGTGCCTCACCATGGGATGTTTTTCATTCCGCTATAAAGTAGCACTTCTGTTTTAATAACAGAAACAATCTAATATATAACTTGAACACTTAAATTTTGATTTATAATTGGCCCCGCGGAAAGCGTCCGGACCGGAATGGAAATCACTCCTCCTTGTTATGGTAAACATCTAAAAGGAGCATTTTTTAGTTTAACTCATAGAGAGAGGTCCTATGAGACCATGCGAATGTATTACAAGGACCGATTTGAATGTTTTACCAAAACGAACGTAATTAAAAATCATCATATGCGGTAGCTTAATGGATGAGAACTTGCTACTTTCATAAGGCTATTTTGATTTTTCCATCTGATATAATATAGGAATATAAAGGAGTTGTCATTTATGCAGGCCAAGAAAGTTACGATTTCATGTAAAAATTGTGGTGAGGAAATGACGATTGATTTCAATCAAGCCCAGTTTTCTTCATCCCTACAAATAGTAAACGGGAAAAAGCATCAAAGTCGCACGTTTATGGATAACTGCCCACATTGCGAAACGATGAATACAGTAACGAGTGAAAATAAAATGGAGTGGGGAAAAAGAAAAGGACCGAATATAAAATTTGTTATGTTCTCAGGTCTGTTTTCCTGCTTAACGTTTATCGTATTCGGTATCGTTGCCATTTATTTTGCATTTAAAGGGTTTCAATTAGTAATGGATTGGTTTTTCAATAGTTAATTTTTATACAAATAAAACATTTAAAGGAAATAATGATACAATTATTTGGAACATGTTGATACGAGGGGGACGTTCATGAAACTTGCTATGAAATATATCATTCTTTATGTAAATGATTTCGAAAAAACAATCCATTTTTATCGCGACATTTTAGCTTTACCGATAAAAATGGAGCAAGGAACGTATGTGGAATTTGATACGGGTGCTACAACTTTATCTGTGAATACGCGAGAATCTGTCAAAGAAGAAATTGGATTAGATGTGCCCGACACTATTGTAAAAATGCAAACTTTTGAAATTGGATTTGTTGTAGAAGATGTGGAAGGGACTATCGAGAATTTACGAAATCAAGGTGTCCCAATCATTAAAGAGCCTGCGAAAAAGCCTTGGGGACAAACTGTGGCATACGTTGCAGATCCGGATGGCCATTATATTGAAATATGCACAGCCATTGAATAACTTGTATCAGCAAAATTCCCCTACTTCTATAATTGGGTGGGAATACTAAATATGCAATTATATTCAGAGGAGTTCAAACCCTAGCTGAATCAGAGGAACTCAAGCTAAGAACGCCGCATCGTGCGGCAACGCCTGAGTGACCAACATCGTGTTGGCCCAATGCCCCGGCGGATGTCACAGATTTTTAAGGGGAGTTTTTCGAGCGAGCTCGAAAAAAATCTGGACACAATTACGCTAAGGCGTAATTGATTGTAGCTGTAACAAGCAAAAAATCCACTCGTACAGCTTATGTACATGGTGGATTTTTGCGTCCTATATCATTTATTCTAAAACCTCAAGTACTTGTTCTGCTACTTGTTTTTTTAATTCTGGGTGTGCCATTTCAATAATTGAACGTCGCAGTAATGTTAAAACAATCATGACTAAAATGCTCCCGCTAACAAGTAAAATGTACTGAGCTGGGATAATATCATATAAAATCCCGAAAATTAGTGTACCGATAGGCATCATGCTCATGGCCATCATTTCAACAATTCCGAAAACGCGACCACGAAATTCCTCTTCAATTGAAGTTTGTAATATGACCCCAAGTGGCGTATTCGTTATAACACCAAGAGCACCAAATAGAAACATTAAGGTGAAGTAATATATGAAATTCATGGTAGCTGAAAATTGAACTAATAAAGGTAAGGCAGCGAAAAGGACTAATATTGCCATGAGCAAAGTCGAGCGTTTCACAAGCAATAATGGAAATTTTACACTTGAACGTGTAGTAAAGTAAATCGCCATTATAAGCATACCAATTGCCGTACCTGCTTCAACAAAACCAATCAGTTTTGGTTCCAACTGTAAAATTGTTAGCAAAATATAACCACCGCCAATATTCATACAAGTAAAGAATAAATTTAACCATAGCGCTGTCCATAATATTGAACGAATGACGCGCTTTTTATTGACATAAGCAAATCCAGCTTTAAGACTTTTAAGCATCGTTTCTTTTTCAGCAGGTGCATTTGTCACTTTTTTATATAATGTAAAATTCATTGTAGATTCCAGTATAAGGGTAATAATTGAAGCGATAATAAAAATAACTAAAAAGATTTTCATTGAAGCAAATCCAAATAACATACCACCAAAAACTGGCCCGCCGATCCCTGAAAGAGAGTAGGATAATTGATTAAAACTCATTGCTTTTTGAAGGCGTTCCCCATCCACTAAATTGGCAATGGATGCTGAGAAAGAAACACTTGTAAACGTACTAAAAATACTATTAAAAAATGTCGCCATATAAATCGCCATTAAAGATAATTCAACCATGTGCGTGTAAAGGAGTAATACACTTACCGATAAGACAACCCCAGCTTGCCCTCCAAGAACTAACCATTTCCGAGGCATCCGGTCTCCAAGTAACCCAGCAATTGGTGAAATAATTGTTCGTGGCAAAATACTGAGTAAAATATTTGTTGCGAAGCTTAAGGATGAGCCTGTTAAAGAAAGAATATACATACTAATCCCAAACGCATAAACACCTGATCCGAGTGAACCAATCATTTTACTTATTAAGAAAGTGTATAAATGATACGTCGCTTTTTTATGCATTAATTGTTCATTCATAAAATCCTAACCCCTTTGTTTAATTTGATTAAACTTATAATAAACCATAAAAATGGGAATTGCAATATAAAAGTTTAATTAAATTAAATTCTCTTAAATTTAATTTGTTTTATACTTTATTTTTGTTTAATTAAATTTAAAAAAATTCCTTTAATCACTTAGATTTGGTACACTTGACTGTAATGAGGTGATAATATGTTAAATATCGGTACAAAAATAAAAGAATTACGAAAAGAAAGAAAGCTGACGTTGGCACAAGTTGCAGGGGATCGTTTATCAAAAGGCATGCTCAGTTTAATTGAAAATGGAAAAGCACAACCTTCAATGGAAAGCTTGCAGCACATTGCGAATCAATTAGATATTGGGGTTTCAGAATTAATGCAGGGAAAAGATGATGAAAAAATCCGCTCCCTTTTTCTTGAAGTTGAACAATTGCGTGCCCAATTAAATAAGGAATTTAATAAAACGAAATACAATGAAAAATGCGAGGAAATCCTTCATTTAATTGAACCGCTTGTTGAAGAGGACATGTTAAATGGCAGTAATTATGAGGAAGTACGTTTAGTTGAAATTTATTCGAGGGTGCGATATTTACTAAAAATAGATACGTCGATCACTCCATTTTTAAACGTCATAAAAATGTATGAGCAAATCCATGCCTATTCCAAAATAATAAGTGGCTATTGTCGAATTTGCGCCATTAAATTTGAGCAACATTTATACGAAGAAGCGCTAGACTATTTATTAGAAGGGGAAAAGTATATAACTCGCTATGAAGGGTTAATTGATGAGTTAGAAAAGCTTGATTTATATTACAATATTACCGTAGTTTATTCCGCATTAAACAATGAACAAAAAACGGAACAATATTTAGAAAAGGCTTTGAAAATTGCAAAAGAAAAGAAAATTTTATATCGCTTAAATGATTTTTATCGTTTCTTATTTGTTATTCATTGTTCAAAAGGGGATGCCGAAAAATCTCGTTACTATTTGAAAAAAATAAGCGCGTTTACTGAAATTTTAGAGGAACCGGCAGAAGCTGTTATTGAACAATTATTGAACTTGGTTTATATGAATCAAATTGAGAAAGACTACGAGATGGTAATACGTTTAAAGATGGAAGAAACGCCAATAACTGAAGAATATTTAAGCCCATTAAAGGTTTTCCTCCATGGGGAGTATGCTTATGCTTACTGGCATTTGAAACAGCATGACGAGGCAAAAAAAGAATTGGAAACACTAAAGCTCACTGAAATTCATCATCATCCAATCGACTTAGTGAGAATTTATCGAGCCTTTGCGATTCGTGCCTTATGCTATCTTCAAGAAGGTGACATTGAAAACGCCAAAAGAGATATATTATATGCGGTGGATGGCTGCAAAGATTTTAGTGAAACACCGGAAAAACGATTTATTTTGGATGCGTATGAGGAAGTTTTAGGGAAATAGCAGTAAAAAGGAATTAGTATGAACTAAATGGTTGGAATGATGTAATAAAGCAATTCTTACATTTTACCCAAAATATTCATAATTTGAAATCATTTGTGCTTTTTGAAGTGTCAAAACTTGCTCAAAGTTCGAAAATTCTTCCTCACTTGAATATAGATCTGTACCTAATAAATATGACTTAGCAAGAAAACGGAGGTTGGTCGATCAAATTATAAGTATCTTTACTCTCCTTTGATTTAGTGGCGCTTTAGTCGATAAAGGCACAATAAGATAACTCTTTTACGTTTTTTTATATTTAATTTAACAATCTAGGCGCTTAGATCTAATAGATCAAGCGTCTTTTTTTGTGCCAGCTTGTGAAATTTTTAAGGACTGTCCTTGAGAGAATAGATGATTACGTAAAATAAATAATTTTCATATCGATGAAATTATTTCATAATATGTTGCTTATAGCTATAATATATACTATATTATTCACAATAGTGAAAAATCGGGGTGAAGTGATGAATATAGGGATGGAAATAAAAAAATTGAGGACTGAAAAAGGAATTACTTTGAAAGAGTTAAGTGAAAAAAGCGAACTGTCTGTTGGATTTCTGTCTCAATTAGAAAGGGGTCTTACTACCATAGCAGTGGATTCACTTGAAAAACTAGCTGATATTTTGGAAGTACATGTAACACATTTTTTTGAATACCCTATTAAAAAGAAATTTATGGTTTTGAGAAGTTATGACCAAGAAATAATGGATTTAGTAGAAGGTGGTTTTATTAAGTATAGTTTAAGTGCAAATTTGGAAAATAAACAACTTGTTCCAAGACTTATAGAAATTCTTCCTCAAAGGAAGGATGAAGAAATATTATCCTACAAGCATGAGGGAGAAGAGTTCATTTATGTTCTAGAGGGTATATTAACAGTTTACATAAATGGTAAGAGGCATGAAGTATATCCTGGTGACAGTGTTCATATGGAATCAAATATTGCCCACAATTGGGCTAATTATACGAACAAAAAGGTCAAGCTTATAGCTGTTAATACGCCTAATTATATCTACAATAGTAGGTTTTATACTAAAGATACTGATTAGTAAAGACAATCAATTACGCCTCGCCGTAATTGCGTCCAGATTTTTTCGAGTTCTCTCGAAAAGCTCCTTTTAAAAATTTGTGACATCCGCCGAGGCATTGGGCCAACACGATGTTGGTCACTCAGGCGTTGCCGCACGACGCGGCGTTCTTAGCTTGAGTTCCTCTGATTCAGCCGGGGTTTGAACCCCCATATATAGAAGTAAGGGACTACTGCTGAAACAAGTAAAAAAGTAAATAGAAAGTGATAATAAAAATGGATAAATTTGTATTATATCTAATTGGTTCTTTTTTTGTAATCGGAGCTATTGATTATATTACCGGAAATCATTTGAAACTGGGTGAGAAATTTGAGGAAGGCATAAAGACCATGGGGGCTTTAGGGCTTGGCATGATAGGAATTCTTTCTTTAGTGCCTATATTTACAAATTTTTTATCCGCTGAGATTATTCCGATCTTTAAGGTTTTTCATCTAGATCCTTCAATCGTTCCAGCAGCACTTTTAGCTGTAGATATGGGAGCCTTTCAAATGGCGAATGAACTGGCTTTGACAGAGGAAATGGGGGCATTTTCAGGGATTATTATCGCATCTACTTTAGGCGCCACAATTAGTTTTTCAATACCTGTTGCGTTAGGAATGCTTTCTAAAGAGGATGAAAAATATTTTTCTAAAGGTGTGTTAGTTGGAATTATTGCGATACCTATCGGATGTCTTGCAGCAGGCTTGTGGCAAAAAATAGATATCAACATCTTAGTATGGAATATGGTTCCTATATTTGTTTTTGCCATTCTATTAGGAGTAGGATTATTAAAAGCACCTTCTGTTTTTATAAAAGTTTTTAATGTATTTGGAAAGCTAATCATAACTTTGAGTACGGTTGGTTTACTTTTACAAGGTATAGATGTGATATTTGGTGTAACGCTCGTGTCAGGATTAGCACCACTATCTGAATCTACTTTAATAGTAGCCAAAATCGCACTTTTCTTAGGTGGAGCCTATCCAATGTTAGCACTTATCAATCGAATTTTTAATAAGAGTTTTAAAGAAATTGGGGAGAAATTGGGCATTAATTCAGCGTCAGTAGCAGGTATTCTAGGTAGTTTAGCTAGTAATCTGTTGGTATTTGGAACATTTAAAGAAATGAATCCTAAAGGAAAAGTGGTATGTACGGCCTTTGGGATAAGTGGAGCATTTGTATTTGGCGGTCAATTTGGATTCGTGTCAGGAGTAGCCCCGGAAATGTTAGGAGCGTTTATCATAGCAAAGTTTACAGCTGGAATACTAAGTATCGTACTCGCTGCATGGATGTATGAACGTGAAAATAAAAAATTTAATCTTAAAGAAAATGGAGGAATTCGTAATGAGTATTAAGGATAGAGTTGAAAAGTTAAGACAGTTAATGAAAGAAAATCAAGTGGATGCGTATCTCATTCCTAGTTTTGATGCGCATCAAAGTGAATATGTAGCAGAACATTGGAAAGGGAGACAATGGATTTCAGGATTCACAGGTTCGGCAGGTACGGTCGTTATTACATTAGAAGATGCTGGGTTATGGACAGATGGTAGATATTATATTCAAGCGGAAAAGCAGCTAGAGGGCTCAGGAATTCGATTATTTAGAATGGTCGATCCAGGGGTACCATTTTATTCAGAATGGCTAGCAGAAGTTCTTAATGAAGGAAGCATTGTAGGCTTTGATGGAAATGTTTTTTCAACGAATTTGGTTAAAAGGATGGAAAAGGATTTACAAGCAAAGGACATCAAATTAAAAATGGATCAAGATTTACTTGGTGAGCTATGGGAAAATCGACCGGAGATTCCTAAAGAACCACTATTCACTCATGACGTAAAATACGCAGGTAAATCACGCGTAGAAAAATTAAATGAAGTAAGAGAAGAAATGAAAAATAAAGGAGCCAATTATTATATTTTAACGTCTCTTGATGACATTGCATGGCTTTTGAATATAAGAGGGGTGGACGTGCCTAACAGTCCAGTAGTAATTGCTAATGTAATCGTTGCAGAACATACATGTTATTTATTTATTGATTCCTGCAAAGTTCCTGCTTCGGTTAAATTAGAACTGGAGGCTGAAGGAATCGAGTTAAAAGCGAATGACGAAATACAAACATTCCTAGGAAATCTTTCAAGCGGAGATGCCGTTATGTTAGATACGACTAAAACAAATATCACTTTATATAACGCCATTAACAGCAATACAAAGAAAATTGCAAGCCCTGACATCACAACGAATTTAAAAGCCATTAAAAATGAAGTTGAGATAGAAAATGTGAAATGGTGTGAAATAAAAGACGGTGTAGCTATGGTGAAGTTTATTAAATGGCTAAAAAACGCTGTAAACAACGAAGAAATTACAGAGATTGCTGCAGAAGAAAAATTAGAAAATTTCAGAAAGGCGCAAGAAGGATATGTGGGAACTAGCTTTGATACGATCGCAGGTTATCAAGAACATGCTGCGATGATGCACTATAAAGCGAATGAAGAAACGCAATTTACCCTTAAAAATGAAGGACTCTTTTTAATCGATTCAGGTGGCCAATATTATGATGGCACAACAGATATTACACGAACGATTGTTTTAGGAATACTGACTGATGAACAAAAAAGAGACTATACTTTAGTGTTAAAAGGGTTTATTGCATTAAGCGCAGTAAAATATTTATACGGCACGACAGGTGGAAACTTAGATATTTTAGCAAGGCAACCAATATGGCAGCATGGTATAGACTATAAATGTGGGACGGGACATGGAGTAGGATTTTTCTTGAATGTTCATGAAGGACCACAAAGCATACGAAATAATAATCATGTTCCATTAGAAGAAGGCATGGTTATTACGAATGAACCGGGTATATACCTTGAAGGTAAATATGGAATTAGAATTGAAAATTTGATGTTAGTAGTTGAAGACGAGAAAACAGAGTTTGGTCAATTTATGAAATTTGAAACAATTACGTATTGCCCAATTGATTTAGCTGGTATCAATAAAGATATGTTAACAGAGAGTGAAAAACAATGGTTAAACAATTATCATCAAGAGGTATATTCGAAGCTAGCTCCTTATTTAAATGACGAAGAGAGCGAATGGCTAAGAGAAGAAACTAGAGAAATATAAATAGGTATTGCCGAATACAAGTATATAACTCAACTTGGAAGATATACACTACATGATGTGGTAGGTGTTCTAATGGCAATTGCAATTCATGGAATGCAGTACAATACCGCAGTTGGGAGGTTTTGCATTACAGTTCGCTTTGTTGCATCGGAAGAAAATAATTAAACACACTGTTGTATTCGAAAACTAAAAAAATGGCATAATTTAACGCACCTCATAAGTGGAGGTGCGTTTTTTAAATGCAAAAAATAGCTTACTTATTGCTTCTCTTTAAGTATCTTCGAATGCGTAATAAACGCAAATCCCTCAACGCTTTCAAGTGAAAAGGAAGCACCCTGTCCTTCGATTGCATCGACAATGGTTTGCATATGCTTCATATACTCATATTGTATTTTATCAATATAGTAAGGTACACCTGCGATTTCACCGACTAATACATTTTGACTACTAATATAATGCCCATCTGCTTGATAGCACATTGGAACAGTACCATCACAACAGCCTGCTGTTTGCTGGAACAGGAGGTTGCCGTGCTTGTTTTTTAGTAATTCGATAACTTCCAGCGCTTTTTGAGTTGCGATTAATTTTTCCATTTGTATTCACCTTTTCGGAATTATGATAAAA
The DNA here is from genome assembly GCF_002736105.1 of Solibacillus sp. R5-41. Taxonomy (NCBI): domain Bacteria; kingdom Bacillati; phylum Bacillota; class Bacilli; order Caryophanales; family Caryophanaceae; genus Solibacillus; species Solibacillus sp. R5-41. Next base: position 1,497,650 of record NZ_CP024123.1, read on the forward strand.
ATCCCCCGTTTAATAAAAAATTAAACGGGGGATTGATTAGCAGAATAACGGCTTAGAAGAAACCTTGAGCTGATTTGTTGTAGCTTACTAACATACATTTTGTTTGTTGGTAATGCTCTAACATCATTAAGTGGTTTTCACGGCCAATACCTGATTGTTTGAATCCACCGAATGCAGCATGTGCTGGGTATTGGTGGTAAGTGTTAGTCCAAACACGACCAGCTTGGATGCCACGAACGGCGCGGTAAGCTGTATCCATGTTACGAGACCATACACCAGCACCTAAACCAAATTCAGTATCGTTAGCAATTGCCATTGCCTCGTCGAAGTCTTTAAATGTTGTCACAGAAAGAACTGGACCAAAGATTTCTTCTTGGAAGATACGCATTTTGTTGTTACCTTTGAAGATTGTTGGTGCGATATAGTATCCGCCTTCTTGGTCTTCGTCTAATTTGTTTTGGTAACCACCGATTAATAATTCAGCGCCTTCTTCTTTACCGATTTCAATATAAGAAAGGATTTTTGTTAATTGTTCGTTAGACGCTTGTGCACCCATCATTACTTCTGAATCTAGTGGGTTACCGATTTTGATTGCTTTAACGCGTTCTAATACACGTTCCATAAATTTGTCATAGATTGATTCATGTACTAATGCACGAGAAGGACAAGTACAAATTTCGCCTGAGTTTAATGCGAACATTACTAAACCTTCGATCGCTTTATCTAGGTACTCATCATCAGCATCCATTACATCTGGGAAGAAGACGTTTGGTGATTTACCACCAAGCTCTAATGTTACAGGAATGATGTTTTCTGTAGCATATTGCATGATTAAACGGCCAACGCCAGTTGAACCAGTGAAGGCAACTTTATTGATACGTGGGTTTGTAGCAAGTGGTTTACCAACTTCTACACCGTAACCGTTTACAATATTGAATACGCCTTTTGGTAATAAATCTTGAATTAATTCAACTAATACTAAGATTGAAGCAGGTGTTTGCTCAGCTGGTTTCATTACGATTGTGTTACCAGCAGCTAATGCAGGAGCGATTTTCCAAACAGCCATTAATAATGGGAAGTTCCAAGGAATGATTTGACCTACAACGCCGATTGGCTCATGGAAATGGTATGCGACTGTATCGTTATCGATTTGAGAAATCCCGCCTTCTTGCGCGCGGATCGCACCAGCGAAGTAACGGAAGTGATCAATTGCAAGTGGAATATCAGCGTTTAATGTTTCACGTACTGCTTTACCATTGTCCCAAGTCTCAGCAACAGCGATCATTTCTAAGTTTTGTTCAATGCGGTCTGCAATTTTGTTTAAAATGTTTGCGCGATAGGCAACTGAAGTCATAGCCCAAGCATCTTTTGCTGCATGTGCTGCATCAAGTGCTAATTCAATATCAGCTTCTTTAGAACGTGCTACTTTTGTATACACTTTCCCAGTTACTGGAGATTTTACGTCAAAGTATTCGCCGCCAACTGGAGCGACCCATTCGCCACCGATAAAGTTTTCGTATTGATCTTTGAAGTTTACTACTGCACCAGCAGAGTTAGGATTTGAATAAATCATAATTTAAAACTCCTATCATAAATCTCGTATTTAAAGTTGAATAAACTTTATACTCAAATTATGCATAGAGTGGTAGAATAAAACAAATGAAAAGGCTTACAAAAATATTTTTAAATTATTCTGAAAAATAAAATTGTATATACTTTTTGTAAGAGGCGAAAGAATAATTGTATTGATACAGTGAGGGAGTTGATAGTAATAGATATACTATAATAGTTGTTTGTGATGTATAACAATAGAAAATGATAAGGATAAAATGAATTTTTATGAAATGAAATGAATAAATATTTTTTTTGGTTTGACGTTGAAAATTAATAAAATGTTGATGAAATTATGACGAGTAAAAACTCTAAATACTTTTGAAAAATCCTATTCAAGATGATTTCTTGAATAAGATTTTCTAACAGTAGTGTCGCAGTTTCTCCTGTTAAGTATTTAATTTTCGTCTTCGTTATCAATAAATAACGTGAGAATGGAATCTAGTGGTTCATTTCCATTGGCTACCGCATTTACTTTATCAATATATTGCTCCCTGATTAAATATTTTAGTGGTTGCTCTACTGCATTGAAATGTTCAAATGTTGTTCTTGCCATCTCATCCCATTCTGCATAATATATTAAATAATCATTTGCAGTTACTTTTGTTCTTGATGTTCCTTCTTCAGGTATACATTCAAATTCTTCATCATCACCTATAGCTCCATAATCACATGTTAATTGCTCACCAGGTTGAATGTCTTTTGTAGCCAATTGAAAATCATAGGCTGTATCTACACAATTTGGATTGAAGCTATGATTCATATATTTTGCGTGATCCCAATGAAGAACATATATGCCGTCAGTATCTAAATAGGTATATTTATATATATACTCTTTTTGCAAATTATCAAGACTTTCAATATACTCCTCTGTTAGAATCATATCTAATTCATCTTTAATCCAGACAATGGTTCCTATAGGGATTAATTTTGTTGCAAACACACCAACGCCTACTTCTTCACTTACAAACCGAATTTCTGTATCTGGGTGCATCATTTGTTATTCCTCCTTAATAGTATTCCCATTTAAATGATATGTTACATTTCATGGGTGATAAATTTTCCCATAAAATCCTATTTTCTTAATTATGTTTATTCTATTACTCTTCGTTTGGAGCAGGCTTTAGACCTAGTTTTTAAAAGGTGGAGTTATACTTAAATTTTTTATTCATAGACTTTTATAAGAACTTTCAATTTCTCATCAAATGAAAGAACATGCAAAACAAACACAAAATGTAGTTAATACACTTAGATTTATAGGCAAAATAATTGGCTTTAAGTAAAATCATTAATGTTGAAAGTAAACATAAAAGTTGGAAAGAATATATAGCGTCGAGTACGAAAAGGCTAAATGCTTTTTGCCATATCATAAGTAAGGTGTTTTTTTATAAAGAAAAGTTCTTATTTAAAATGGGTATGATATCAATTCATCCTAGTGCAGTTGTTATTATTCAATTCTCTTCATTCTTTGATGTAATAATCCATCCGAGCTGTTATTCTCACCAAAGACAAAATCTTGCATATAGTAAGTTAAATATTTTTCATAATTACTTTGCGTATTAATTAATAATTCATCGACATAATATACACCTAAAGGAATATTATCTAGTATTAAACTCGCAGTACCGGCATATATTCCGCAAGCTACTTGGAAGTATGTTGCACTAGTTTTATATTTTTGGAATATATCAATACTTTTCATTGAGTTATACATATAAATTTCCTTATCATTGTATACTAAAAGTACACCAACAAGATCCTCCCCTTCTACCTCTCCATTCGAAGGGTCTATTAGCTTTTGTTTCCAATTCCAAAGGTCATCCACATCATCTAAATTATCTCGAATTAATTCAGTTGTATATTCATTGACTCGATAGATAAATCCCATTTCAAAATCATATAGCTTACTTAATGTTAGTACTTCTTCATGGGGCATAAGACATCCATAAAATTCTTTTTTTCCTACCGTTATCTTAAATTCAGTAGCATAGACATCATCATATAAGTAAAGTGGTAAATGATTTCGGACAAACATTGGATAGCTTAAAATTGCTTCATCTAGAAAACACTCAACGGACCAGGTAGTATAAATAGTTTTAGGATCTATAAGATTTTTGTCTTTATAAAAGGAACTGTCATGCTCAAAAATATAACAAGCTAAAGGTGGGTTACTGGCATTTTCTTTCAATAATTTAATGGTCATCCATTGAACTACACCAGGATTCATACCTGAACCAATAATTGCTCTTGTATTAGTAAAGATATCCTTCTTATCTTCAAAGCGGTAATATCGTTCAGTCAGTGGAAATCCATATAAGCTATCATCTAGATCAACCGCAGTGTTCTCTAATGCTGAGTTGATATAATGAACTCCAAGTTTGTTACAACATTCAACCATTTCGATTGTATCAGCCCAGGATACATCAATAACTAAATTGGTGTTTGTCGATTTTAAAAGTTCAGTAAATTTGTCTCGGTCACTAAGATCAAATTGAACGATAATCAAATTATCAATCAAATTTGGAAACAATTGATTATAATAATCCATCGTTTTTTGATTGTTATCTATTAAAACAAGCTTTGAATTTACAATAATATGGTGGATTGGATCATTTTTATCAGTAATAGAATGATTTAGAATAGATAAGATTGACTTAGCAACTCCGCCCATACTTCCAAGAATAGTGATTGTATATTGATTTAGTTCTCCCATAGCAAAACATCCTTTTCTTATACTTATAATTAACATAGCGTATGTATTTTTGAATGAGATTGCTTGTATGAAACAACTAATTCTAATTGAAATTTAATATGAAAATTAATTAATATAAATCTCACTTAAATTAGTTACGGTGAACCGTACCATAAGTAAGGCGGTTTTTTCTGAAGGAATAGATACAGCACCTAGTTGTTCTACGAAACATGGGAATTCAGATTCGAACTGAATAAATTTTGAAAAATACATATAGGTTCTTGATCCACCTTTTTTTTGAAGTAAGCCGTATTGTAGCATCCAAATAAAGAGAAAATTTATAAATATGAAGTTGTAGCTGTTATCGAATTAAAAATTGATCCAGGCTATATTAATATCTCTGAACTGAAAAATACCTTCGAGGGTCTAAATGATAATATAAACAAGAATGAGTAATTTTCATTAAAAAAATATATTTTAATGAATCCGATGAAGATACCTATTATCTAAAAAATGTTCTTCGGATTAATGCTGAAAAGACAGTGAAAAGTATAATTTTACCAGCAGAAGCTAACCATTAAGATAGAATAAGTAACATAATTAGTATTTGTAAAAATGAAGATGTTGATTTTAATTCGTTAACCGATACGTCTAAAAAAAAAGAGAATACAAACTAATAGACTTAAATTATGTTAAGAACCTCATATAGTTTCAATACTGGTTAAATGTGATAATGTATATACATAAAATAAATTGAATAAATGAGGGATAATCATGTCAGTTGTGAACCTGTTAGCTTCTCAACTAAGTCGAAATGATGAAGTGCCCAATATTGAGCTGGCACATAAGTTAGCCAATGAAGAAAATTATACGGGCATAAAAGAAATAATTGAAAACCTAACTTGCAAAGATAAAAAGATTCAATACGATTGTATTAAAGTAGCGTACGAAATTGGGCAAGTTAAACCAGAACTCATAAGTAAGTATGTCCTGACTTTTATAGAGTTGCTAAAAAGCCGTAATAATCGTTTGGTCTGGGGCGGAATGACGGCATTAGCAACGATTGCTGAGGGAGCATCAGAAACCATTATGGCTCATCTTGACATATTAAAACATGCTATGAAAGTTGGTTCAGTTATTACAATTGATAAAGGTGTCCTAACTCTTGCGAAGCTAGCAGCCGTCAGTAAGGAAAACAATGATGTGATTTTTCCAATATTACTCCATCACCTTGATAATTGCAGACCAAAGGAAATTCCTCAGCACTCGGAAAGTACTCTTTTAGCCGTAACAGATGAAAATAAAGAGGAATTATTGAATGTATTACGAAGAAGAGAAAAATACCTAACAGCACCACAATTAAAAAGAGTCAAAAAGATTTATAAAACATTAGAAGATTAATAATAGTAAATTTTGAGGTGATAGTATGAAAGAATATAAAAAATGCCAAAGCTGTGGCATGCCATTAAAAAAAATTGAAGATCGTGGTACAGAGAAAAATTTAGATAAAAGTTGTATGTACTGTAAGCATTGTTATCAAGAAGGGGAATTCACGCAAAAGGACATTTCGGTAGATGAAATGAAACGATTTGTAAAAGATAAATGCATCGAAATGGGTTTTCCGAAGTTTTTGGCAGGAATGTTTGTAATGAACCTTCATAAATTAGAGAGGTGGAAATGAGCATTACAATTAAAGCAATATTTAATGCAAACTTCATTTTGATATATTACGGAGAACCGTATCATAAGTAAATGAGGGGTTTTTCTGTAATTAAATCAGTGAATTTTTATAATATGGGAGATAATCCTTGTAGCTTATTTCAGTACTCTAATCTACACAAGTTCTATTAAATTTGCTGCGACAGATTCAATTAAAGTAATCGTTGGTGTGACAGCTTAGTACAGATATGCAAGTATATTGATGAAATTAAAAAGTGGATTCGGAAAACTATTAAGTTATCCGAATCCACTTTTTATTTTGATACAGCGAAATAGCTGGAAATTTGTTGTGAAATTATCGCGCTGATAAAATTTCTTCTAAGTTTTCTAAAGCTAACTTGTTACCATATGCAGAGTAGTTTAACCAAGGATTTTCTTCAATTATGATTACTTGATTATTTTGTACTGCTTTTAAACTTTGCCAAATTGGATCATTTTGCAACTCATCAAATACTTGTTGGCTACCTTCATCTACAGAAGATACTAGTACAAACATTGTATCTGCGTTGAAATCAGGAAGTACTTCCTTTGAGATATTTTCCCAGTTACCTGTAATTGCTTTAACGTTTGGTGCTGGTGTGAATCCTAAATCTTCAAATAAAATTGGACCTAGAGGACGCTCCATGCCATATACACGAATACCTTTTGCAGATACGCGAACAGCCATTACTGTTCCATCACCCAGGGTTTCTTTCGCTAATGCTTTTACGTCTTCTACTTTTGCATCATACGCAGCAATGAATTCCTCCGCTGTTTCTGAGCGATCTGTAATTTCTGCGATGTTGTTTAAGTGGTCTTTCCAACGACCTTCATCTAAGTTAATAACATGTGTAGTTGCGATAGCTTCGTATTTATCTAAACCATGTTTTTCCGCAAACTCAGCATCAATAAAAATTTCATCTGGTTGTAATGCAATTAATGCTTCCATATCTGGTTCTTTTGTGAAACCTAAATATTTAGTTTCCGGGTATTGTTTTTCATCTAATGGTAGGAAATCACTAGTAGTGGTTCCTACAGGAATGATTTCCAATGCTTGTAAGTTACCTGTTAGGAAAATTGAGATTGAAGCAACGTCTTTATCATAGGCGATGTTTTCTGCTTCTTCTGTTACTTCTGGTACTTCTTGCTCTGCTGTTTTTTCTTCTTTTGTATCGTTTCCACATGCTACTAATGTAAAAACTGATAGTGCTGAGAAAAGACTTAATAATATTTTTTTCATAGGACGCTCCTAAATAGTAGATTCATTGATAATAATTATCATTTGTACTTTGGTAGTATAATATGATTTTTATTAAAAAACAATCTATTTTTTAGTTTTGAATAAAATATATAAGAAATAAGGAGCACCTACTGTTGACACGATCACTCCAGCTGGAATTGCGCTAGGCTCAAAAATAGAGCGGGCAAGTGTATCAGATAATACGAGAATTACAACACCGACAAATGCCGAAATCGGTAATAGATGTTCGTGTGCTGGTCCAACTAAGCGTCTAGCAATATGTGGGGCGACAAGTCCGATAAATCCAATACCACCTGTCATCGCTACACTTGCAGAAGAGAGTGCTACTGCTAAAAATAAGAGCTTGATACGCGAGGGTTGTATCTTTGTGCCAATACTTAAAGCAAGTGAATCACCTAATGCAAAGCTATTTAATGTTTTGCTGCTCATCAATGCTAATGGAAGAAGTACAAGTATCCATGGTAAGAGTGAATACACATGAATCCAATCGCGTCCCCATACATTTCCTAAAAGCCAGCTTGCAGCAAAAGAGTATGTTTTTTCATCAAGCTGTAACGATAAATAAAGAGTTAATGCATTGAAACCAGCTGCAACTGCTATGCCAACTAAGAGTAATCGAGTTGGTAAAATTCCTTTATGGCGTTCATATGTAAAGAAAATGATGAGAGTTGCAGCAGTGATGCCACCAACAAATGTAAAGATGGGAATTGTTAATGCCGGTAATGTGTTGAGCGATGTAAAATATGTCATATATATCATTAAGCCAGCCCCGGCTCCTGCATGAATGCCTAAAATACCTGGATCTGCAAGGGGATTACGGGTAATACCTTGGAATATTGCACCTGCAACACCAAGCCCTGCACCTGCAAGAATTGTAATAATAATGCGAGGCAAACGATAATCAAACAGTACCATTTTTTCGATATCTGAACCTTGACCTAAAAAAGTATAAAGCACATTTAATGGCGAAATTTTTAATGAACCTGTATTTAATCCATATAAAATGGTTGCAAATGTAATAAATACTAGCACGAGTATAACTTGTTGAGTTCGTTTTTTTCGTTTTTGAAAGATGTTCATAAGGTACGGTTCTCCTTTCTAGAAATATATAAGAAAAACGGTACACCAATCATCGCAACAATGACGCCAATTGCAAATTCTTTAGGAGGATCAATGGTACGTGCAAGTAAGTCAGCTACGACTAATAATAATGCGCCGAGTATTGCACTAACGGGTAGCACAAATCGGTAATCGACGCCAACAAATTTACGCGCGATATGCGGAATGATAAGTCCAACAAATGCGATAGAACCAACAGCAGCTACGGAAACACCTGCTAACATAAGTGCGAATACAATGGCAATAAGTCGAATCCGTTTTGTGTTTAAACCTAGGTTGACCGCCATTTCTTCTCCCATTGCCATAATGGATAATGATTTTCCAAGCAGCATGGCACCAATTAATACAATGATTAAAATAGGTGCAATTGCAACTAATTGAGGCCATTCTACACCAGCAACTCCACCTGCATACCAAAAAGCAAGATCTTGACTTAATTCGAAGTAAATGGCAATACCTGAAGTTAAAGAATGTAACAATGATGCAATAACAGTTCCTGCTAATGTTAGTTTAAGTGGTGTTAATCCACCGGGTGTATTCATCCCCAGTAAAAAAATAAATAATGTTGTACAAGTCGCCCCTAAAAATGATAGGACCATTAATAGTGAAAATGGAATGTCTGGAAAAAAAACAAAGCTCAGTGCAACAACAAAAGTTGCACCAGCATTAATACCAAGTACGCCAACATCAGCTAATGGGTTTCGTGTCACACCTTGCATAAGTGCCCCTGCGACTGCAAAGGCAGCTCCAACTAAACCTGCGGCTAGTACACGAGGGAAGCGAACAGAGTATAAAATTTGATGTTCAATGTTACTTGTATCAAAGTGCCAAATAGCAGCCCAAACTGTTGAAAAAGGTAATGGTTTCGCGCCGAATACAATCGCAATAAATAGACTGATTGCTAATAAAATTGTACTCACAAAAATTGTTACATAAAATGGTCGTCTATTTGTTTTACAAAGGAAGCTATTCGATTTCATGGCGTCTCCTCTGTAATGGAATCTGTTGGAATACAAACAGGTACTCCTGTTTTTGGCTCTATTAATATTGTTGCTTCAATTTGGAAAACATCTTTTAAAACCTTTTCCGTTAAGACTTCTAGTGGGTTTCCTTCTGTATGAACTTCCCCTTTTTTGATGCAAATGATGTGATCAGCAAAACGAGTAGCATGATTTAAATCGTGGACTACCATGATAATAGTGCGTTGCTGTTCTTCATTTAACTTACGAATTAATTTTAAAACATCGAGTTGGTGTCCCATATCTAAAAAAGTTGTGGGCTCGTCAAGTAATAATATAGGTGTTTTTTGGGCAAGTGCAAGCGCAATCCAGGCACGTTGTCTTTGCCCGCCAGATAATTCATCGACTGGACTTTCTGCAAATGCTGATAATCCAGTGGCATCTATTGCCCAATGAATTATATTGAAATCTTCTTTAGAATGTGAGCTGAAAGATTTTTGGTGAGGGTATCTTCCGTAAGCTACTAATTCACTTACAGTTAATCCATCTGGGGCAATTGGATTTTGTGGTAAAATCGCAAGCTTTTTGGCAACATTTTTTGTTGAATAAGTATGTATCGATTTTCCATCGAGTAAAACTTGTCCGTTTTTGGGTTGTAGGAGACGTGCAAGCGTTTTTAAAATCGTGGATTTGCCAGAGCCATTAGCACCTACAAGCGCAGTTATTTTCCCTACAGGTACTGTAATATTTAAATTATCTACAATAATTTTATCATCATAAGAAATAGTAAGATTTTCAGTTTGAAATGTATCTATCATAGTGTGCCTTCTTTATTCTGAATTTTTTAATTGAAAAGTATTATCAATAATGATTTACAATAAACAGAATTGTAAACCTTGTCAATTGATTCATTGATGAATACTAAAATAAATTTCTAAGTAAGCTTACATATATATGGATTTGGGGGACAGGAAATGAAAGATAAATTACGTATTGATGATTTTTTTGAATTCGGTAGTTTAGGTAATGTTTGGTATAAAAGAGGTTCTATTGATGGGGAAGGTCTTACTTTGAGGAAAGTGACAATTCTGAATTTGAAATATATCCTTTATTAGATGAATCGGTATTAGCAACATATCGTATAAAAGATGAAACCAGAAAACTTTACGTAGTTCCATTTGGAAATTAGTAAATGGCAAATGTTCTTTCACCAAGGAACTATAATAAAATCATAGAAACAGTCTTATTAAGCTAGCGTAGCAGTTTAGTGGAATAAGAAAGTATGTAATCCTTAAGGGACCAGTAAGTGCGGAGTGTGGTTATGATTAAAGCACCTAGACCATTTACATGCAAATAGTCTAGATGTCTTATTTATTGTTGTAGATCTATTGTTTTCACACCCTGTGCAGATTACTATATTCTTTACAATTCGCATTTCAAAAAGTATAATAAATCTGTAAAGTCGATTTCAATGAGAAATTAATTATATTATGTGAGGTGAAGTTTGTGAGTGCGGTAGTTTCTAAATAGGAAAATAATATAGGAAATAAAAGAGCCTTAGCATCTGGGGATTGTAGTGAATTTTACGCCCTTTATTTTGTTATGGACTTATTTCCACCTATGAAGATACCTACAATACTTTACAAACAAGCGCATTATATCATGATTAGAACAATCGTTAATGATAGTTCTATTTGTGTATTTCACTTTTGCATTGTAAACGTAAGCTGCGGTATATTCACCGCAGCTTTTTTATATTTTTCTCAACTCATTGAAATATTGCCATTAGGTTTCTTCATTGTTGAATGATAAATCACATTGAGGAGAATGAAAAAAATGAATGAAAATACTTTTGAAAAATTACAGTACACTGAATTAAAAGAAATCGTAAAATCTTATTGCGTTAGCGGACTAGGCAAACAACTATTTGATAAGTTAATGCCAAGTTCTAACTTAATCGTCGTCAAACATCGATTAACCGAAACATCTGAAGGACGTGCCATTTTAGATGCAGGAGGAAACGTGCCTTTCGTAGGTGTTTCCAATATTGAACATATTATTGCTAAATTAGATAAAGGCATCATTTTAGACCCATCAGAGCTGTTAAGCATTTCTGATTTTTTAAGAGGCTGCCGAAAAATAAAAAGTTTTATGACTGGGCAAGAATTTTTTGCTCCGACATTATCGTCATATGCAAATTCCATGACAGAATTCGTGGAGATAGAAGAGGAAATTAATTTTTCAATTAAAAATAATCAGGTTGACTCGGCTGCAAGTAATGATCTCAAACGTGTTCGTCACCATATCCAAACAGCTGAACAAAAAATAAAAGAAAGATTAAATAAATTTTTAACAAGCAGCGCAAATAAAAATTATATTCAGGAATTTATCATCAGTTTTAAAAATGATCACTATACAATCCCAATAAAATCTTCATACAAAAATCAAGTACAAGGAACCATTATTGAAATATCTTCTAAAGGTTCGACAGTCTTTATGGAACCTAGTGTGGTAGGGAAATTAAGTGGTGAATTAGCATTGTTAAAATCGGAAGAGGCCATGTTGGAATATCAAATACTAGCTACTTTGACGGGACTAGTGGTAGAAAACCTTCACGCAATAAATATTAATATGGAGCTTATATCACAGTATGATATGATTTTTGCTAAAGCTAAATATAGCAGACATGTGGATGGAATTGAGCCGAAAATAAATGATTATGGGAATGTAAAATTATTAAATTGCAAGCATCCATTATTATCAGGTCATGTTGTACCACTTCAGTTTCAGATTGGAAACGGTTATCGTAGCTTAATTATAACTGGGCCAAATGCTGGGGGAAAAACAATTGTGCTTAAGACAATAGGTCTTGTAACATTGGCAACGATGTCCGGGTTTCATATTTCAGCTTCGGAAGATACCGAAATTGCAGTTTTTGAGCGCATTTTTGTCGATATTGGTGACAATCAAAGCTTAGAAAATGCACTTAGCACTTTCTCTTCACATATGAAGAACTTATCTGAAATACTTCAAGCGGTAAACAACAATACTTTGCTACTATTTGATGAGATTGGCAGTGGGACAGAACCAAATGAAGGCGCGGCGTTAGCAATCTCGCTCTTAGAAGAGTTTTATAGTAAAGGATGTATTACCGTGGCTTCCACACATTATGGTGAAATAAAGCGTTTTTCTGAAATGCATAGTGATTTTATGAACGCGGCCATGCAATTTAACAACGAAACTTTAGAGCCATTATATAAACTTCTCATCGGACAGTCTGGAAACAGTAATGCGTTATGGATTTCTAGAAAAATGAACATACCTGAAAAAGTATTAAAAAGAGCAGAAGAATATATGGAAAATAAAGAATACCGCTTGGAACGATTAAATGAAAGCAAAATCCGAAAACCAAAAGCAGTTGTTGAAAAAGTAAATAATAGTATCGACTATCAAAAAGGAGACCGTGTCAAACTGCTTGACCACGATGACTTTGGTATAGTGTACAAGGAAAAAGACAAATATTATAATGTTTCCGTGTATTATCAAAATCAACTAATTGAGGTTAACGAAAAGCGGTTGAAGTTAGAGTTAAAAGCCGAAGAGTTATACCCGGAAGGCTATGATTTAGATTCATCATTCGTCGAGTATAAAACGAGAAAACTAAATCATGATATCGAACGTGGATCGAAAAAAGCACTGCGTAAAATTGATAAAGAAATACGAAATAATAAGTTAAATTAAATGTTATTGCTTAATTAAAGGAAAACTTTGTTATATTTACAATGGAATTATATTGACTGCTAAATTAAGTGGAATTTTATTGTTATTTTGAATATACAAATTTAAAACCCAGCAATCTTCTCAGGAGAAGGTTGCTGGGTTTCTTAATTATTTTAATGCGATGCGAATAGATACTGTCATTTTCTTGGAGCACGTACCTGAGAAAATTGGGGAAGACAGCAGCTATGTAGATAATTTACTATAAATATTATTGTTCGATCTTTTTTCTCAATGATACAATTTAAATTATCTACATTATTAAATATAATCTCCTATTGAAATTATGAGTGATTGGTGGAAAAAATAAATTAACTTCGAATTTATAATTTGTTTATATTTGTGATATAAGGAGTTTAGAACTTCCTTTCATAATGAAATATAAGAAAATGAAAGGGAGAGAATAAATATGAATAAAAAAATTAAATTTGCGTCATTGGTAGTGTTTAGCTCATTAACAATTTTGGCGGCATGTAGCGAAGAGGCAGCAACGGAGACGGAGATAACTAATTCTACCGAACAGGTTGAGCAAACAGAGCAAGCCGAACAAACAGCACAAGCTGAAACGGAAACCCAGCTAACAAAAGGTCAAGAAATGATGAATCTGCTTGGTAGTACAAATTGGCAAGGTACAAAAGTTTATGATAAAGATAACAATGATTTAACAAAGGAAAACGCAAATTTTATTGGCTTGGCTAAATATGATGCTGAAACAGGGCGTTATGAGTTTTTTGATGCAGCAACAAAGGAAACACGTGGCGATGAAGGAATATTCTTTATGACAAATGATGGAGAGAAGCGAGTTTTAATTTCTAATACGATGAAGTATCAAGCAGTTGTGGAGATGACGGAATTAAATGAAGACATTTTCACATACAGGCGCATGGGTAAAGATGCAGCTGGTAAAGATGTAGAAATTTTTGTTGAGCATATTCCATATGATGAAACAGAATTAGCCTTTACAAATCAAATGCAAAATTTAACGGCAACGACTGGCACGATTATTACGGACGTAGATGGAGATGAAATTTTAGGGGAAACATTATGGCAGGGGACAAAAGTGCTAGATGGGCAGGGGATTGATGTAACAGAGCAAAACTCTAACTTTATTAGTATCGCTAAATACGATCCAACGACAAATAAATATGAATTTTTCAACGTTGAAACAGGAGTGAGTCGAGGCGATTTTGGTTATTTTGATGTTATTAATAGTAACAAAATTCGAGCACATGTATCGTTAGGTGAAAATAAATATGGGGCTGCTCTAGAACTGACAGAATTAAATGATAGTAAGTTTACTTATAAGCGCATGGGCAAAGATAAAGCAGGTAATGAAGCGACTATTTTTGTTGAGCATGAGCCATATAATGGAGAATTAAGTCTGAATTTTAGCTTTTAATAGATTATTTTTGATAATGCAAGATTTCTCTTAAAGAAGTTGGGAAGGGAGGTTACTATGACAATAAAAAATCGATTTCTCATTTCATATATTGGTGGTATTTTTATTGCAAGTGTCTCCATTCTCATGATTTTATGTATTGCTTTTTATGTAACGACAGGAACTGTACCAACTCCGAAAACATTGTATCAATCCTTTACGAAGCAACGTTCTTTAACTCCAGAAGAGGAGTTTGCCTATGTAGAGTTAAGAAATATAGCGAAAAGTGCGCCAGACCAACTATTAGTAGAAGATGTGCAAAACAAATTAAAACAATTAGAGCATCAGTCACTCGGTCTAGTAATTCGTAAGGAGGAGAACATTTTATATTACTCGGAGGAGCTAGTTGAAAGGTCGCTTATTGTACATTTTCCTGTTTTTGATACAAATAATATTGAAACAAAGGGTACGGTAGATAACGCAGGTAGAATGTACCGTTACATCAAATTTGATTTTTATTACAGCGATCATACTAAAGGAAGTATCCTGGTATTAAAGAAGGAAAATAACTTATTAGAGTTTCTGACAAGATGGGGGCTACTTATTATTATTCTCATATTGTTAGTTTCGATTGCAGGTATGTTATTTCTAAATCATCAAATTCGCAAATCAATCATCCAGCCTATTGAAAACTTAGGGCAAACAATGTCAAGTATTCGAGATGGTGACATGACGATGCTGGTACCAACTTTGCCGGAAAATACTGCAAAAGAAGTGCAACAGCTGACGGCAAATTTTGAACGAATGCGAGAGGCATTACTGGGGTCAATTGTGGAGCAGCAAAATCTTGAAAATAACCGAAAGGAATTAGTGGCGAGTATTTCACATGATTTGAAAACACCCATTACATCTATTATTGGTTATGTGGAGGGCTTGCAAGAGGGTGTTGCTGAAACGCCAGAAAAGCAGGAAAAGTATTTAAAAACGATCCATTACAAATCACTTGCCTTAAATCATTTAATAGAAGAGCTTTTTCTCTATTCAAAGCTTGATGCAGAGGCAGTACCATTTCATTTTGAATGCACTTCATTACCAGATTTTCTAGCACATGTTATAGAGGAGTTTCAATTATCCAATCGACAAGTTCTTATTGACTTGCAAGTTTCTGGAGAAGTGCTTGTACAGATTGACCGAATGCATATGAATCGGGCGATTACAAATTTAATTGAAAATAGTATAAAGTTTCAAAAGGCAACGGAGCCATTAACTATTGTTGTGGAAGCAATTGCTTTGGATCAATTTGTACAACTGATTGTCAAAGATAACGGGCAAGGTATTTCAGAGGATAAATTGCCATATGTATTCGATCATTTTTACCGTGGCGAGGAAGCGAGAACATCCTCAACGGGTGGCAGTGGCTTAGGACTTGCAATTGTAAAGCAAATCGTTGAAAAACATAAAGGTCAAGTGAATATTCAAAGTACGTTAAATAAAGGTACAACTGTAACCATCTTGTTGGAAAAGGTTTAAAGGAAGTGTTGAGAAATGGCTACATCACGAATTTTAATTATTGAGGATGATATAAGCATTGCGGAATTACAGCGAGATTATTTAGAAATTCATTCAATTGAAGCGGATATTGTAACAGATGGTTTAGAAGGGATGAATCGTGCATTAAATGAAGCGTATGACTTAGTCATTATTGATTTAATGCTACCTTCGATGAATGGATTTGAAATTTGTCGTCGTATTCGCGAGGTGAAAAATATTCCGCTCATGTTTGTGTCAGCAAAAAAGGAAGATGTAGATAAAATTCGGGGACTTGGATTAGGTGCGGATGATTATATGACAAAACCATTTAGTCCTAGTGAATTGGTTGCACGTGTCCAAGCACATATGAAACGCTATAAACAGCTAACAGGCGTGGGACAGGGAGTAGAGTTTATCGAAATAAGAAATATTGTTGTAGATAAAGCTGCGCGTAAAGTTTTTGTACTCGGCAAAGAGATTACTTTTACAACAAAGGAGTTTGATTTACTCGTATTTTTTATGGAACATCCCAATCGTGTATGGACGAAGGAACAGCTTTTCCGCCAATTATGGTATATGGACGATTTGGATGGCGATGTATTTACTGTTGTTGTGCATGTCGGGCGCATTCGTGACAAATTAAAAAAGGGTAAATTATCAGACTTACCGATTGAAACCATTTGGGGTAGCGGTTATCGCTTTAATAATTGAATCGCTCCTTTTATAGGGGGGCTTTAATTTGAAATTTTTCACAGGGCTTATTAGTAGCTTTTACTTTTTATTCATAATAACAGGATGTAATGACGAGGAGGTAATGGAAATGGCAAATCAACCAGGTGAATTGCTTCAAGCTGTTGAAGCTAATAATCTTGAAAAAGTACAGGGCATATTAAAAGATAAATCTTATCCAATTAATGAAACAAATAAAAAAGACGAATCACCGTTGTTAATTGCTACGCATAAAAATTATGTTGAAATTGCAAAAGCTTTAATTGATGCAGGAGCGGATGTTAACCAACAGGATGCGATTCAAGATAGTCCTTATTTATATGCAGGTGCGCAAGGTAAAACAGAGATTTTAGCTTATATACTTGAAAATTCAACACCTGATCATCGAGTGTACAATCGTTATGGTGGCAATGCATTGATTCCAGCTGCTGAAAAAGGACATTTAGCTAATGTAAAGTTACTTTTAGCAGATGGTAAGATGGATATGGATCATCAAAATGATTTTGGTTATACAGCCTTAATTGAAGCAGTCGCATTAACAGATAGTTCAAAAGTATATCAGCAAATTGTTCAGGAGTTGTTAGCTTACAAAGCGAACAAAGAGCTTCGTGATAACAATGGAATGACGGCATTGGAATATGCTAAACAAAGAGGATACACAGAAATGATCGAGCAATTAGAGAGATAATAAATTATTGTATCTGTTGAAAAATATGGTCAGAAGTGGGTCTATCCTCTTTTGTTTAAAATACAGTTGCCCAACCCATTTTAGAAGTGAAATGTAAAATTTACTAAAAGAAATTAAATACCAGAAACAAGAGTAGTTGTATTAACCTTGTATCTGGTATTTTTATTGTCCAATCCTTAACAAACCACGTCATTGCAAACGATATTTAAACCATCACATTTGCAATCATAACATACCATTCAACAACTAATTAAAAGCATTGGAATGTAAGAATCGAGTCTCGATTAATCGTGCTAAATGTCCAGCCAAATCGTCCCCAGCGGAACCCTAAAATTACATTTCTAGATACAAATGTTGGGAAAAACCAAAAACTATTGCCGTTTCTTTGCCAAATGAATGTATTGCGGTAAATACATCTTCTAATCCCACTAGAACCAGAGTGTGAACCAGACCTAGACGTTGACATAGGCATTGCTGGCGTAAAGTTAGGTGGTGCTCCCATTGGCATTGGTGTATTACCTCCCATTGGTGGTTGATTCATGGAGGGAGGTGGGAAACCAGGTCCACCAAATCCCGGTGGTGGAGAACCAGGCCCACCAAATCCTGGTGGGAAGAATTGATTAAACGGTTGGCCATTCGGACTTTCATCAAACGGAAATCTATTCAAAATGCATACCTTCTTTCATTAGTAGTCCATTTAAGTTATGTAAAAAATTCAATGGCATAGTAGGAATTAGCCTGGTGTTACAAATAAATCCCCAATTGTAAACATCCATTCTTTTGTATGCAACTTTAATAAAAGCCTCCAAAACGATAATAATAATTTCAAAAGTACAAACGAGCGAATTTCCTTACTCGTTTGTACTTTTTTCTGTTTGAAAACGTTTTATCAAGAATTGGGGAAATGTCTAATAGTTACTGTATCGAGAAATTTCAGAAAATTAATTGCTATTCATAAATGATCATGCTAAATTATGTAATACCCGAATGAAGTACAAACTTCAAAAATATAAAAATAAAGGAGTGACTTCTTTAGTTGACGATTAAAGAGCGTATTGAACAACATTTTTTTCAGTTATCAAAGTCTCAACAAAAAGTGGCTACTGTTGTTTTAAATAATCCAGCATATATTAGTACACACGCAGCGGCTGAGATCGGTCAATTGGCTAATACAAGTGAGACTACAGTTATTCGATTTTGTTATGCAGTAGGTTTGACAGGGTTTGCACAACTACAAAAAGAAATTACAAGATTTTTAGTGGAGGATTATGCAAGTAGTACATTAGGAAATTACGTATCATCGAAAGAAGCATTATTTAAAGAACAGGCGCTTTGTGAAAAGGTCATGCGTCAATCGAGTGCTAAAGTTGTCAAAATTGCTGAGCAAATGGATGAAGAGCTTTTTAAAAATACGACTAAAGCGATGCATGATGCTAAAAAAATATATATCGCGGGTGTTGGCGCTTCCCAATTTGGTGCACAGTGGCTCCACTATACTTTGAATATGCTAAGGCCGGGTGTGGAATTGATTGTGATGGAAACAAGCGCCTTAATTCGTAAGCTACAGGAAATAGATGAAACCACACTTGTTCTAATTATTTCCTTGCATCGTTATTACAATGACACTTTGCAATTAGCACAAGAAGTATTAGCAAGAGGTGCGAAAGTGATAGGGATAACAGATTCGAATGTTGCTTCTTTACATGAAGTGATCGATACATGCTTTGTTCTTGAACAAAAGGAGTTATCAACAATTGATTTAATGCCTGCGCTTGTGACGTTTATGAATTCTTTAATTGTTGGCATGATGTCACATGACGTAGCTTATTATAATGAACAGCGGTTAAAATTTGATGATTTTCAAACTAGTTTTATCGCAAATCGATGGAGATGATAAATATGAAAGAGCAATTACAAGCCCGTCTACAAAATGAATTTAACTATTTGCATACACATCCAGAAATTAGCTGGCAGGAAGTAAACACAACAAAATACATTGCGGAGTTATTACGAAATGAAGGATTAAAACCAATTGAATTTTCGAATATGACAGGTTTATATGTTGATATTGGCCAAGGTGAACCGAAAGTGGGCTTCCGAACAGATATGGATGCATTGTGGCAAGAAATTGATGGACAGTTTCAAGCGAATCATTCGTGTGGACATGATGGACATATGACAATGGCGATTGGTGTTGTTTTGTTATTAAAAGAAATGAAACTACCAGGTGCTGTGCGTATTATTTTCCAACCAGCAGAGGAAAAAGCATCCGGAGCGAAGGCCATGCTTGAGCAAGGCGTAATTGATCCGCTCATTTACTTATTCGGTTCACATGTTCGCCCACTTGTAGAGTTAGCGGACGGACATCATGCTCCAGCACTTTATCATGGGGCAGCCAAGCTGATTACCGGTACAATTACGGGTATAGAAGCGCATGGTGCAAGACCAGAGCAAGGAATTAATGCAATCGAAGTAGCCGCGGCACTTGTAGATGCAATAAAGCGTATTTGGATTAGCCCAACGGAGTCAGCTTCCATAAAAATGACGCAAATACAGGGCGGTGGAACGTCGACAAATATTATTCCGGGCACAGCTACATTTAGTATAGATGCAAGAGCACAAACAAATGAAACGATGAAAAAATTAACGACTGGCTTTAATAATGCTGTCGATGCGGTTAGCCTTTTGTACGGGGCTACCATTAAGACGACGGTATCGGCATATATTGTGGCTGCACAAGTAGATAAGGACGCGCATGAAATCATGAGGCAAGCGATTATTAATACGGTTGGGGCAACGAATTGTGCACCTGCTATTGTGACGCCAGGTGGGGAGGACTTTCACTTTTATACGTTTACGAGGCCTAAGCTGAAAACGACGATGTTAGGTCTTGGTTGCGCGGTATCACCAGGATTGCATCATCCACAAATGACATTCAATCATGAACAGCTACCAGTAGGGGCACAAATAATTACAAAAGCGATACAACTAGCCTATCAGCAAATAGAAGGAAGCGAACAAGCATGAACATTAAGGAATTAACATCATTACAAGAGATGGAGCAAGTCCAACAACTAGAGGAGCGAGTATGGGGCATAAGTCCAATTCCGACTCACCAAACGTTAACGGCTGTAAAAAATGGTGGCATCGTCGTTGGCGCATTTGATGGTGAAAAATTAGTCGGCTTTAGCTATGGTTTTCCAGCATATAAAAATGGTGAAAGCTATCTTTGCTCACATATGTTGGGAATCGATGAAGCCTATCGTTCGAAGCGAATTGGTGAACAACTGAAGCATGCACAACGGCAAATTGCACGGGCAAAAGGCTACACTATAATGCATTGGACATTTGATCCACTTGAAACACGCAACGGTTATTTAAACTTATCTAAGCTAAATGGTATTTGTGACACCTATTTAGAAAATTGCTACGGTGAAATGCAAGATGGATTCAATAAAGGTCTCCCATCAGATCGCTTCGAGGTGCACTGGCATTTAGATTCAGAATATGTAGAACAGCAACAACAGCCGAACATTTTGAATTTACAACCAATTGGTCATTTTTATTTGGATCAAAATGAACGACCTACTTTACAGCTAGCAACTTTAGAAAATTTAACAAATGATTCGTATTCACTGCCTGTTCCGAAAGATTTCCAACAATTAAAGCAGACGAACGCGGATTGTGCATTGCACTGGCGCATGACGACACGAAAAGCATTTGGTGCACTCTTTTCACAGGGCTATGTAGCTGTTCGGATCGCAATTGCAGAACAATGGAATGAATACATTTTTGTAAAAAAAGAGACATTAGCACTCGGAGGGAATACATATGAAAATTACTGAAATAACAATTCGCCATTTACAAATGAAGCTAAAAGCGCCGTTCACAACAAGTTTTGGCACATTTACAAATAAAGATTTTTTAGTATTAGAGGCAAAGGACGAAAGCGGTACAATCGGCTGGGGTGAATCTGTTGCATTCCATTCTCCTTGGTACAACGAGGAAACGCTAAAAACGAATTGGCATATGTTAGAGGATTACTTAATACCTCTTATTTTAAAAAAGGAAATCAATCATCCAGATGAAGTAAGCGAAATTTTTGAACCAATTCGTAAAAATAACATGGCAAAATCGACAATCGAAGGTGCAATTTGGGACATCTATGCGCAGCAAACCAATCAATCACTTGCTGCTACGCTTGGAGGCAAAAAAGATAAAATCGAAGTCGGTATTAGTATCGGAATTCAAAAATCAATTGATGATTTAGTCGCACTTGTAGATGAGTATGTAAACGAAGGTTACAAACGTATTAAAGTTAAAATCAAGCCAGGCTGGGATATCGAGGTGATGCGTACATTACGTGAAAAATTCCCAGACGTTGCCATTATGGCCGACGCCAACTCAGCGTATCGTTTAGCTGATATGGAGCTTTTAAAGCAATTGGATGAATTCAATTTAACGATGGTGGAGCAACCACTTGCATCGGATGACATTATCGATCATGCAACGTTGCAAAAGCAAATGACGACGCCAATTTGCTTGGATGAAAGTATTCATTCTTTAGAGGATGCACGAAAAGCAATTGAAATCGGGGCTACAAAAATTATTAATATTAAAATTGGACGTGTAGGTGGCTTAACGGAGGCGAAAAAGATTCATGATTACTGTGAAGCACAAGGCATTCCTGTATGGTGTGGCGGAATGTTGGAATCAGGAATTGGACGTGCGCATAATGTAGCCTTAACCACGTTAGAAAACTTTATTTTACCTGGTGATACAGCGAGTTCAAACCGCTACTGGGAGAAAGATATAATCGAGCCAGAAGTTGTAGCAGAGAATGGTTATATTACAGTGCTACAACAAGCTGGTATTGGATACAAAGTGGATGTTGAAACAATAGAATCATATACGGTAGAGAAAAAAACGTATCAATAATGACATACAATCCTTAAGTATCGAATAAGGTGCTTAAGGATGTATTTTGACTATAATTATTTGAATATTTAAATAATAAAATAATTTAGTAGGTGAATCGATGAAGAAAAGTATACAAATAGGAGGAGCATTTGTCGGAATTATTGTTGGTGCCGGCTTTGCTTCTGGACAAGAAATTATGCAGTATTTCACAAGCTTTGGGCTTAAAGGGTTGATTGGTGCGATTATTGCTACGATTGCCTTTGCCTTATTAGGAATGACGCTGGCACAGTTAGGCTCGGATTTTCAAACAACGTCGCACAAAGGTGTAATCTATTACATAGGTGGACGGTACATCGGATTCGTTTTAGATATTTTAATTACGTTCTTCTTATTTGGGGTAGCCGTTGTAATGTTTGCTGGTGCGGGCTCTACATTCGAGCAAATGTTTGGAATTGATCCGAGGGTTGGTAGTGTCATTATGGTAGTAGCGACCATCATTACTTTGTTATTAAATGTAAAAAACATAATTAATGTAATAGCTTTACTTACGCCATACTTAATGGTAATCATTTTTGTTATATTAATCTACTCATTATTTACAATGGATCTTTCCGTTTTAGAGGCAAATGAAATGGCACAAACACAAAATTCGGCAGCGTCTAACTGGATTGTCAGTGCATTGCTTTATGTCTCGTATAACCTAGCAGCAGGTGCAGCGATGTTGATTGTAATGGGCGGAACAGTAAAAAATCGTAAAGTAGCTGGCATGGGCGGTGTTTTCGGAGGGGTTATGCTAGGAGCCTTGATCATTTTAATCAATTTGACTATGTTTGTGAAAATGGATGTTGTCGTAGGGGTGGATATGCCTACACTTGAATTAGCAAACAACATTCATCCGGTAGTAGGTGTTCTAATGGCAATCGCACTTCTTGGAATGATGTACAATACCGCAGTTGGAATGTTTTATTCTTTTACAGTGCGCTTTGTTGCAGCGAAAGATAAAAAATTTAAACCTACTGTTGTATTCGTAGGATTACTTGGATTTTTCGCGAGTTTAGTAGGTTTTACAACATTGGTTGGAAAAGTATATTCAACAATGGGCTATTTAGGATTTGTATTAATTATTACAATTATGATTGCTTGGTTTCGTAAAACTAAAAAAATTGCCTAATTTGAACGAAATAAATAATATGTAGAATAAATTGAACTAAAGAATCCATCTTTTAAAAACCCTTCCCAAAAAGGGGAGAGTTGATTTCCATTCTGGTCCGGAGCTTTCCGCGGGCACGGCTCCAACTAACTTGTTTCGAGATTCATCTCGAAACAAGTGGATTTTCCGCTCGTGCTGTTCCCGCAGGAGTAGCCTCCCTCATTCTAATAAACTCCTTCTGTTCAAGTTTATACCAATATAATCCCTAATTATTTTCTTCCTAATAATAAAAGATGAGTCGTACAGATTTGTACAACAAAGCTGTGTGACTCATGTGCTTAGCCAGACATACAAGCACGCAATTTATAAGAATCTATAATAGGAACTTCCATCAAAATGTTAGAATTTTTTGTTTAACTTACATAGTTTGTTTTACCCCGTCTATTAAATCGTGACGGGGTTTTTATTCGTTTAACTGGCTACTGGATTTCAAAAACAACCTTTTCTTATGGTTTTGCATAGTATGTAACAGACGAGCAACATTATTTGAGAAAGAGGTTATCAATTGAAGAAGGTAAAGCTGACTGGAAGAATTGTTGTCCCTGGGGATTCTGATTATGAGCAAGCAAGAACGAATAATAATTTAAGCAATCCAAAATTCCCGTGTAAAATTGTATTTTGTCAAAAAACGAAGGACGTCATCAATGCATTGCGGTGGGTGCAAGAAAAGAATGAACCGTTTCGAATTAGAAGTGGTCGGCATAGCTATGAAAATTTTTCATTAGTTACGGAGGGCCTAATTATAGATGTTAGTGAGATGAACAAAATTGTGGTGAACCCAACAACAATGACTGCTAAAATCGAAGCAGGTGCAAATCTAGGGAAAGTCTATCATGAATTATGGGAACATGGCATGACGATTCCAGCGGGTACTGAAAGCAGTGTGGGGGTAGTTGGTCTTACACTAGGTGGTGGCATTGGCATGTTGTCAAGGCCGTTTGGACTGACTTGTGACAATCTGATTGAAGTTGAAATAGTCACGGCTTGTGGTCATGGAGGAGCCGAACTCATTAAAGCAAACAAACATACGAATAGTGATTTGTTTTGGGCTTGCTGTGGAGGGGGAGGTGGAAATTTCGGCATTGTCACTTCACTTACATTTAAGCTACATCCAATTGCAAATGTATCAATCTTCTCCATTACATGGGGCTGGAAGGATTTTGAAGTTGCCTTTGATACATGGCAACGTTGGGCCCCTTTTACAGATGAACGTCTAACATCACAAATTGAATTAAAATCAAAAAAAATGGGCGAAATTGTTGCGCAAGGCATCTTTGTTGGTACACCATCCAAATTAAGAAAGCTACTCAGACCTTTAAGGAATACAGGCACCCCGACAAATGTCTCGATTAAGGAAGTCCCGTACATCAAAGCGGTTAAATTCTTTGACGTACCGAGTGGAAATGAACCAGCCCTCCGCAAACGCTCAGGATCTTTTATTGAAAGACCATTTCCGAAAAAAGCCATTACGGAAATGAAAGAGTTTTTAGCCAACACACCAAATAAAAACACATCCATTTGGCACCAATCGCTAAGGGGGCGGTAGGGCAAGTCCCTTCAAATAGTACGTCATACTACTATCGAAATGCCCTCATTGCTCAAGAGTATCTGACTACATGGAAAGACCCAATTGAAGAAAAGCAAAACATTCATTGGATAGAACAAGTGAGGAATACATTATCTCCTTATACAGCAGGGGATTACGTGAATTTTCCCGATCGCTACATCAAAGATTGGCCAACTGCATACTATGGTCGGAATTTTAGAAGATTGCGAGAAGTAAAATCAAAATTTGATCCAAGAAACGTATTTCGGTTTCCTCAAAGTATTCCACCTAGCAGGAAATGGCTTTAAAAGATGTTTTCAAAAGGGTGATTCTATTAAAGTCCCAACGAACAATCGAGTTTTTGTTCTTTTTCAAGTAAGCTTTAATAACAGTGAGGTTAAGGAAAGCGGAATGCGGAAAAAGATTTTCGCATCTGCTTTTTTTGTGTTCTAAGTAGGGTTAGTAAAGAGACTTACTTATAAAAATTGTTCAAGCGGAACGTGAGACCAGCGCAAATGTATGAGCATCTTGCAAGATTCTTAAGTTCTTAAACAAGTTTGTTTTATTTTGTCAAAACAGTAAAGTTCATATAATTGACTCATTATCTGCATAGGGTTATTATTGTTACGAAAAGTAACCTGGTAATTAATAGTTTTAAGATAATGAAAGTTGTCTGTATTTAAATAGTTAATTATAAATCAATCCATATGAAGTACCATGTTTAATTAATGATATTTTATAAGGAAAGTAGTAATCAAATATAGGAATCGGGGACGACATCGTGAATGTGTCAAAGAAAAAAATCCACTATGCTTGGTGGGTATTATTAGGGTTAGTTGTAATGGTCGGCGCTGCTAAAGGCGGCATTATGACTACAGGTGGATTATTTTTAACCCCAATTACAGAAGATTTAGGTATTGGAATGGGTAGTTTAACATTGTACTTTAGTATATCTTCAATTGTAACAATGATATCCCTACCTATTGCAGGTAAGCTGATAGCAAAATATAATATTAGAGCACTTTTAGTAGTAGCTGTTATTTTAGAGGCAGGATCCTTTGCAATGTTTGGGTTCATGAATTCCGTGTGGGGTTGGTACCTGTTTGCTATTCCAATGGCAATGGGGTCGGTATTAGTCACACAATTGGCAGGCCCGGTACTTATTAATAATTGGTTTACAAAACATAAAGGCTTGGCTTTAGGGATTATGGTCGGAGCAGGTGGCTTAATAGGAGCTTTTTTACAACCAGTAGCAGGAAATTTAATTGCTAATGAAGGTTGGAGAAATACGTACTTTATTTTAGGGATAGGTGTAATGGCGGTTGTTATACCTGTCGTGTTATTAACGATTAGAATGTCTCCGCAGCAAAAAGGGTTACAGCCATATGGTATGGATGAAGTTAAGCCAAATGATAAGATTCAAGTTCAATCAACAACTAATAGCGGCGTTACTGTTGCCATTGCAAAAAAGTCGAGTGCATTTTATTTTTTAATCGTTTTCTTCTTGTTTGATACTTCGATAGCTGCTTTTAACCAACATGTTGCACCATTCGCGATGGGTTTGGGCTATGATATCAAGTTTGCGGGTAATGCGATGGGTTCTTGGTCGGTAGGTATTGTCATTGGAGCATTATTCTTCGGCTTCCTCAGTGATAAAATAGGAGTGAAGAACACAGCGATTTCCGCTATGCTTTTAGGACTAGTACCAGTAGGGATTCTTATTTTAGTTCCTGATAACCCAATGATGTTTACAATAGCTACGGGCCTTTATGGATTTGTTGTTGCATCACTTGGGACATTAGGGCCTCTTTTAACAACAGCTCTATTTGGTAATAAAGAGTTCAGTCGAATCTATGGACTTGCAATTACGGGTCTAGCTGTAGCAGGTATTGTTGCGTTACCTGCATACGGCTATATCTTTGAGTTAACCGGCAGTTACACGTATGTTTTGTATAGTATTTTTATCATGTTGCTCTTGAATGTGGGAGCTATTATCATGGCGTTTAAAGGGAAAAAGAAATTAGAAAAAGCAGGATTGTGGAATTAATCATAGGGTAAAGTGTTTTTAGCAAAATATATGGTCAAGCCATACTAGCTAAATAAGGCTCTACCTACAAGAATAAGTTCATTTGGTAAAGCCTATTTAGATTAAATCTAAGAAGTTCCCATCACTTTTCCTCCTTGAGGTTGGGTGTTATTTGGATTTGGTTCTAAAGTAATCCCAATATCATTGAAGGTTTGATCTTTCGATAGCCGGTACGTAATGAAGCCGTTACCGTTTTCATCGGGCTTTAAAATGCCAGCATTATGGCGATTCCCGTCTTTTAACAGCCATACTTGATATACTTCATCTCTTTTAGTTCCTGGCATATTGTTTAACTCAATAATTAGATTGTTATGATTGCCGTTTTCAAGAAGGTAGGCCATTCCGTTTGCAGATGAAGCTATATTCTGTCCTTTTAAAGTAAAGGTTTTGACGATTTGAGAAGGAGTATGAACTTCGCTTTCTACTGCTGTAATATAATTGTTTAATTGGGTGTTATTCCAATACAATCCAAATATACCTAATATTAAAATGATGGTTGTTACTGCAGATAAGGGTGAGAATTGATTTCGCAATTGTAACCTCAAACGTTGAACGATGGTTTGTTTTTTATCGATTGCTGCAGGTGCTTTTAAAGGTACATCGTCAAAGATTAAATTCATAACCTCTGTTTTAAGAGTTTCTGGGACTTCCGCTCCTTCCATATCATATGACAGCATCTGCCAAGTTTCTTGCAAGGAGTTTAATTCATTTTGGCATGGTATGCACGTTTTAAGATGCTGTTCATATCGTTTTCGTTCTTGTTTAGAAAGTTCTTCTATCATATATAAAATCAGGTTTTCGCATTTATTTTCCATGCCTAGCACCTCCAGTTCCTTCACTCATATAATTCCTCAGTTTCTTTAAGGTTTGATGTAGCCGGCTTTTAATTGTACCAATGGGTTTTTTTTCAAGCTCAGCAATTTCACTTAAAGAATAGCCTTCCCAGTATAATAGATTGATAAGGCGTTGCTGTGATTCGGACAGATGGCATTTAGCTTCATGAATTTGTTGTTTTAAAATATTTTTTGAAACTTGTTGGAAGATACCTTCTGACTGCTGATCCTGCATTTGTCTCCATTGATGGAACTCTAACTGGATGGTTCCCTTATGTTTTTGTTCTTTACGAATTAAATCAATGGAAATATTTCTAGTAATCGTGATAAGCCAATTCGGAAATGCCCCTTTTGATTGGCTATAAGTTCTATTTGTTGTCCAAAGTCGGAGAAAAACTTGCTGAACAATTTCTTTTGTTTTCTCTGTGTCGCCCTTTGTCATTTTCATGGAGAAACTGTAAACGAGCTTTATATAGCGATCATACAGTTCTTCCAGAGCTGGACGATGCTTTTGAACAATTAATTCAATCAATTCCTCGTCCGTTTTAGTTTTCACTCTCTGATTCTCTCCCTTTATAAGAATATTTAGTTTTATTATAAACCATAGAATGTATAAAAATATAATGGAGAGAAAAAAGAACTGCCAATTTCAGCAGTTCCTTCATGTTATCTTATTTAAATACTGTGTCGCTGTTTAAAATAAACCAAACATCCTTGACGCCTTGACCTTTAATATCCCCGGATGCAGTGTCATTGACAAAATAGTAAAGCGGATAGCCTTTATAGGTTGTTTGTTTTTCTCCAGTATCTTCGCGAGTAATTGTGCCGAAGTCCTCTTTGTTGAATCCTTCAGGAACCTCTACATTTTCTGCAAAGAAAGAAGGCCAGTTTTTCAGGCAATCGCCACTGCAGTTCGTTTTATTAGGCTCATCCTTAGCAAAGTAATAAAGAGCCATTCCATTAGCATCAGCCAAGTATTGACCTACTTTTTCATTCTTCATCATTTTAAGTGCGGATTTCACTTCGTCTTTATTGTTTTCGACTTTGGCAGCTGTCTCATTTGCTTGTTCCTTTGTATTCTGATTCTCGTTGTTTGTTTCAGCGCTACATCCCGCAAGAAGTAGGAACGCTAAAAGTAAAGTAGTGAAAAAATAACCATTCTTTTTCATATTAATTACCTCCTATTATTTTTATTCGATAAAGGAAACGAAGGAAGATTAAAAACGGTTCGAAAAAAAATAAAATAATTTTAAAAATTTCAATAAAACAAGATGAAAGGATTTAAAGATATTTCTTTCTTTCTTTCTTTCTTTCTTTTGGTATTTATATTATGAGGAAAAAAGATAGGGCTTGAAGGCATTACTGTTGGTGGTGAAACGATACGAGAGCACTTGAACTAGTTGCGTAGGAAGTTGAATCTTCGTTAGACCTTTATTTAAATGTTGTGTAAAAACCGCATGTAGAACCATAACGTTGAACCGTATCATTAGTAAGTGAGGTTTTCCCAGTGGTTTAAAGATTAATTTTATATTAAAAAAAGTGTTCAATAACGTTTGCTTCAGCCTAGGAATAATTTTAGGGAATTTTACAATACTAAGCTTTCCGTAAATTATCTTATTTGCAGGAAGGAAGAGGTATGAATGGGTAAGAATTCAGATAAAAGTTGGAAAAAGGATAGTCCAAACACTTTTTTAAGCAACTCTGTTCAAAAGGCAAATCGTGCGGTAAAGCAAGCGATGTCACATCCAGAAGAGATGGCAGTTGAGCATGCTTTCAATTCAATCTCTCGTGTAGAAAATGCACTCTTTAATGCAGAGCAATTTAATGAGCAAGTGAATACAGTTCAGCAAAGCAAAGAACAGTTAGACTTGATGAAGCAGCAATTGAACAAAGTACAAGAAATTATGGAAGAGCAAGAATAGAAGTTAATCCCCCCGCAAGTTTCATAAAGCTTGTGGGGGAATTTTATTTCTAAATGACATTCCAAAATACTATTGGAAATCTTGTTGTTGTACAGGGTATAGCCACATTGATTTGAAATTATAACATTAGACATGTCGATGCTTCAAAGGCATCCATATTATCTAATATAGAACCATTTGTAGCAATGATAATGGGATTGACCCTGCAATACAAACCAAAAATAGAGGTAGAAATTTTAGGGTCGTTATTTATAGTAGGCGAAGTAGTACTATCTACGTATCAACGAAAAAAGTTAAATAGCCAGTCCAATTAACAAGACCTATATTATAAATAACTTTAACATATAAAGGAACATGTGCTAATTTGGAAAAACAGGTGAGTGTTCCTTTTAATAATGGGATTAATTTATTTTTTTAATTTTAATTCGTCCACTGCAGTGTATCCTGCTTGAATAGCACCTTCCATAAAATTAGGGAATTTAAGCGCTACTTCACTACTAGCGAAAACGACATTTTCATGCGGTGTTCTTAAAATTTCAGGTGCATCGGTGAGTCCTCCAAATTTCACTTTCGCACTATATCCACCGCCATAATAAGGATGATTGATCCAAACACTTTCCTGAACGTCAGTGTAGCTATGGGCGATTTTACCAAAATAGCGCTCGATTAATGCGGTCGCTTTTTGTAGGCGAGTCGTCGCATCAAAGGTAGCAAATTCTTCTGCAATAGCTGCTCCGATGAACATTGTTAAACGGGCATCCTTCTTTTTTTTTGATGAATCCACAACCGAAATACCAGGCACACTTGAATATATAACTCCATGAAGTCGCTGTTTATCCTGCCAAAACTTTTGAGGGTACAGCCATGTTATTTTAATAATCGCGCCATCCACATAGCTTTTAAGCGCTGGCATAAAGTGCGTATTCAGTGATTCGCTATATTGAATTTGGCTTGCGATTGTTGGAGGGACCGCTATAATAACTGCATGTGCATAAAACACTTTCTTTATCGTACGAACTTCATAGCAATCATTCATCCTGTAGATCGCTTTAACAGGATGATTAGTGTAAATTTCCTCTTGAAAAAGGGAAGCGAGATAATGAATCAGCTCATTAAATGGTTTTGTCCCTTGAAGTTGTAAATCATTTTGCTCCGATAAATAACGTTTATTACTTTTGAAAGATGCAATTGTACTTATTTGTGAAGGATGGATATTTAAAATTTCACAATAATAACTTTCTATAATACGACGAGCCTGCCCATCTGTTATAACCTTTTCATATAGGGTTTGTAGCGGAATATCCTTAGATAAACTAACTTCTTCTATAGCGTAAAGTTCTTGAATAATCGGAGCAACGTCTTGTTTACGTACATCGTCCACTTCTATTGATTTATTGTCTAGTGCCGTTTCTGCAAGGGGAATGTTTGCTGCGCGTAATAGCTGATTGAAGGCATGCATATCATCATTAAAAAATTGAGGACCTAACTCAAAATAATTTCCATTGTCATGCGTGACGGAATTTACCTTACCACCAACGCGTTCAGTCGCCTCTAATAATACAAATGGAATGTTTTGTTCCTTCAATTTCTTAGCAGCACTTAACCCTGCTAAACCAGCACCGATTATAATGACTTGTTTGAGCATCTTACAAACCTCCATATGGATAAATCATAATTTTTTCGTCCTTTTAATCGAATTTTTCTGTAAATGAGAAACCAAATTTTAGATATAGTTGGCTTGCCACTTTATTTTGCTCAAATATGCTTAAAATTATAGGTTGGTTAGGGGAGATTTCGAGTATAAATTCTACAAGAGTGTGCAAAAAGTAGAGTCCTAGTCCATTTCCTTGAAAGCACGGTCGAGCCAAATTTCCCATACAACGAAAAAACAATTATTCCTCCATTTTTATAAAGATAAGGGAATGTAAGATGTGTCGTTTTCAGCTTATGCTAAAAAATTTATTTGCAAACCCCAAAAATTTTAGATTGTCGGGGACGAAATAATGACTAAAGCAAAAAAAGCAAACTACTCGTATACATTGTAGTTTGCTTTTAATATTTTTTTTCTTGCGGTAGCAATTAATCATTCACAATAACTGAATTAACAATCCCTGCTAAAACGAGTACACTACCGATGTTCCGAAACCAAACTGCGCGCTTACCACTTGTTTTGCTGAAATAATAAAGCCAGCTCATTATTTCCAAACTTTTGAAAAAGCTCCCATGGTTAATGCTAACGCCGAGAATGGTTGCGACGCAAAGTAATAGCCATTGTTTCGGACGAATATGTGCTTTTCGAATAATAGGAGAGCCGATGATTCCTAAAAATAAACTAATACAAATTAATCGAATCTAGACGTGTAGAGCTGACCATTAATTGACGAGCACTGCACCAAAAATAAAGTTGGATGCCTATAAACTAACTCTAAAAATAAGAATTCCATAAGCTTTTAACTTCATAAATTATTGTTTGAAAAATACTCCTTTATTCATCAATAGACGTTTTGCCGGTGGTCGTGACACAACTTCTGCACTACAGCTAGATGCGACAAAAACAAAGCTTGCCTCATCTCCAACTTGCGGCCATTGCATTTGTCCCTCATTGTCGAGTGGTGTGATTCCATTTGTAATGTATGCTAAACTTTGGCGAAGTTCTCGCTCTGTAATTTTTCGTGTAACATCAGCAAATGTACAAGCTTTTTGTAATATGTCCCCCGAACCATAAGGACTCCAAGAATCATAGAACCCATCACATCCAAAATGCACGTCCACACCATGGACAGTTAATAAATCAATCGGTGGAATTTTGCGTCCTAAATTAAATGGTACTGTCGACATAATGGCGACATTATGCTTTTTTAATCGTTGTGCCATAGCGATTTGCTCAGATACTGTAACATCACCTAATGAAAAAGAATGGCTAAAATCTGTTTTCCCTTTAAAATCGGTTTCCTCTACCATATCAAGCCATTTATCAATCGTGTAATAACCTAATTGGCCATTGTCATGTAAATGAAAATCTACATCTACATTGAATTCCTGTGCGATATCCATCGTCGTTTGTAAAGACTTTTCAATATTGCGGTCGATGCCACCTGGATCTAATCCACCAAGCATTGTCGCACCATTACGTAAAGCTTCACGCAATAAATTTGGCATATTATCGCGAAGTAGCCCGTGCTGAGGGAAGGCAATCACGTCTGCAGTGACATAATCTTTATATTTATCAAGTGCTGCTAAAACGCCTTCTAAATTTTTTAAACCAATATATGGATCGATATTAACGTGCGTACGAATATGGTTTGAGCCAAATCCTAAAATTTTCTCAATCATTGCGCTAGCACGTTGTTCACAATTTTCGGCTAAAGCGGAAAGTTCAAGTGACTCTAAATGCAAACGCTCCTCAAGACTACTCACAGTACGGCAAGCTTTCCACGGTAAAGATAAGTAGGTTTTATCTAAATGATTATGCATTTCTTTAAAGGCAGGTAATGCTAGCTGACCTTGCATATCTTGTGCATTTTCAGGTTGGAATGCTGCGTCATTTTCCATCATTTCTACAATATGTCCATTTTTATCAATTTCGATATGGAAAAAGTTCGTAGTTGTACGGATACTTCCATCTTCGTGTAAAGCTTCGCCTATTTCTAAACGAACATTTAATAGCCATTGATTCATCGGTAAGCTCCTTTCAATTCAATATTATCCTCATAAATAATCGCACCGTTTGAGATGACAGTAGTAATTGGACAAATACGGGCAATTGTATGTGCTGCACTCACTGCATCAACGAGTAATGCATTTGCTGTATGTCCCACTTTCGGCCATACTTGCTCACCTTGTGCGTTCAGTGGGGTAATACCACCAGTTGCATATTTCAACGACTGGCTTAATTGATACTCATCGATTAATTTAAAGCGCTCAGCTAATACATTGAGTTTTTGTATTGTATTGCCAGTACCAAAAGGAGACCAATGATCAGTTAAACTATCATGTCCGACAGAAACGTGTACGCCATTTTCATATAAATAAGGAATAGGGATTGTCGAGCGATTTTGTCCAATTGGTACTGTAGTTGTCACATCGATATTAAAAGATGCAAGACGTTTCGTGAGCTTTTCTAAAGAAGCACCTTGTAAATCAGATAATGCAATCGCATGACTAATTGTTACCTCATTTTTAAAGTTATGCTTTTCTAATAAATCCATCATCACGTGAAATTCATGCTCACCAAGCGTATCTCGGTCATGTAAATGAATATCTATATGCTTATCATAATCTTTAGCAATTTGAATCATCGTTTCTAAAGATTGGTGTGTTGCGCGGTCGACAATTGCTGGGTCTACACCACCAACATGTGTTGCTCCTTTTTCCATCGCTTCACGCATTAAAGGTTCAACGGCCGAGCGAATTAATCCGTGCTGTGGAAACGCGACGATGTCATACGTAATTTTATTTTGGAATGATTCCAATACTTCCATTGTTACGTCGATATGTTTCGTACCAATTTGCGGATCAACATTACAATGTGAACGGATATGTGTATGTCCATTAGCGATTAAATGTTCCACCATTTTGATGGCACGCTCTTTCGCATAAGGAAGTTGCTTCGGTAGTAAGGATTGCTCTTCTTCAATACGAGTTAAAATACCTTTCGTTATCGCTGTAGGTGCTTTCCATTCTCCACCAAAATATGTTTTATCAATGTGAATATGCATTTCACGGAAGGAAGGCAACAATAACTGCCCGTGAGCCTCTATCACTTGCATTTCAGATGTCGATTCAATCGTCGGTTCGATTTTCGAAAATTTACAGTCCTCTATTAAAATATCAAAAGGAGCAATAGTCGTCCCTATAATAATGCCGTCTTCATATCGATAGCCTGTTTCTAAATGAACTTGCTTAATCAATTGTTTCATGTTGCAAATCACCCTTCCCATTTTTTTGAGATTTCTACATCAGTAATCATCGTGTAGTTTGATGAATCTAACCAAAAGTTCTTTACTTTAATACTTTAAAAAGCTAATTGTTCTTAATTACTAACAGAGATGTAGTTGGCTTCTTCAGGCTCAATTTTCATTGCTTCTTCGTTTAAACTTGCGCGTTTTACTATCTCACCTCCACCCCTAGCTTCCTCAATAAATTTATCAATATCTTTATTAGAGTAGAAGAAATGGTTACCAGGAGATTCTTGTGATGCTGTATGGAACAGATTGTATTGATTGTAATCGCCATCACCTGTAGCATTAACCGAACCACCAATAAACATTTGATGCTTTTGCGAAGAGATTACATTAATATAAGCACCATATTCCATTACTTGAATTTCAACTTTTAAACCAATTCCTTTAAGTTGAGATTGAATAACTTCAGTCATATTAATATGTACTTTCCGCTCATTCATCAATAATCCAACAGTTGTTCCTTCAACGATTACATCATCTTTTGACAAGGCTTTTGCTTGTTCAATATTATTATCAAAGCCTTTTTCATTTGGTGAATAACCAACAACAATAGGGTTTATCGCAGAGTTTGCTAATGTACCTACATTATCTTAAATACCACTAATTGCGCCCTGTGTAAATAGTAATCGGAAAATTCTAATAAAAGTATTATATAATACAGGAGACATATAGGGATTATTGAAAAACCTTAATTCACCAATGGGGAGCGGTGATCAATTAGAGTTATTTACGCAAATGCATTGGTATTACACAATAGGAACCTTTACATTTCTATGAAACCAAAAAGTGCATACTTTTTATGTATACAGGTATTAATAAATATGCAGAAACTTGGAGAGCGCTGGAAAATCTATATAAAACGGGTATGATCAAAGCTATCGGCGTATGTAACTTCAACATATCGCACCTACAAGACTTATTAAAATCAGCTCGCGTAACGCCAGTTATTAATCAAGTACAATTTCACCCACGTTTACAACAAGTAGACTTACGAGCATTTTGTACTGAATGCAATATCCGATTAGAAGCTTGGGCACCTTTAATGCAAGGTGGACTTCTGGAAGATCATTCAATTGCGAAAATCGAGGGAAATATGGGGAATTAATTACGCAAGTTATTTTGTGTTGGGATATTCAAAATGGTGTTGTAACAATTCCTAAGACAGTAAGTAAAGAACGTAGGTTTAAAATGCAAACATCTTTGATTTCAACCCTATTGATAACGAGCTACAGGTAATTAATTCCATGAACTTAGAAAAGCGTGTAGGTCCTGACCCAACAGAATTTGACTTTAAAAGTAACTAAAGATTACTCTACGTACTTTTTTGATATGTTAAGGAGCAATCATTATTTGTTTCAACTTCTTATGTAAACCATTAAATCTTTCTTTAACCTATGCATAATATACTGTAACAACTTTTGGTTTTGGAGATGATTTTATTGATTTATACGGTGAAAGCTGGAGATACATTGTCGCAAATTGCTAGAGATTTTAGAACACCTTTATCGGTAATCATTAATGCAAATCAAGGTATCAATCCAGACGTTCTTTATATTGGGCAGCAAATAATAATACCAGGTTTTCCAAATACGACTCCTTTTCAAATTGAGATTTCTGTAAATAATCGATGGTTACGTTTATTTAAAAATGGTGTGTTTCAAAAGCAATATCCTATTGCTGTAGGAAAAATGCTGTATGATACTCCATTAGGGAATTATATTATTGTCAACAAGCAGCCAAATCCTGGTGGTCCATTCGGTACAATGTGGATGAGTTTATCGAAAGAACACTACGGTATTCATGGAACAAATAATCCTAGTTCTATCGGTCATGCTGTATCACGTGGCTGTATTCGTATGTATAATAATGATGTTGAGGAGTTAGCTAGTATTGTTCCTATAGGGACACAAGTTATTATCCATCCATAAATATTGGCAAAATTTTTGGACCACGGAAAGCTTCAAAAAATTACTCTGAAAAAGCATAAAATGAAATTGCGAGGAATACGACGTACAATAGTCGAATTCCTCTTAACGATGGTATTAAAATTTAGGTTCATTAAGCAGTGCTGGCTTAACCATATCAATTAATGCATTAGGTATAACGATTGGGTTATTAGGGACTTTCATCGCCAAAGTAACAGCCTAGCGGATGTCATTCATTTTCATCGAAATAATAGGTATAAGTGGTTTTGTTGAAAAGTTATTTGTTAATTTAAAAGGACGAGCTAATTATTGTGTAGTGCTAAGAAAAATGATGAATAAATTTTGTGAAATACTTAAATTTTTAAAGTTATTGTAAAATACAGTGTTGACAAAATTAAAGCAGGCCCGTATAGTGTTGGATATTAGTTGAAACGTATAAAATATTATTTTTAGCAAACGCAATGATTAGGAGTAGTAAAAGTTAATTATTCGGTTTAGAGAGCTGCGGGTTGGTGCAACGCAGTCCAATAATACTTCGAACTTACCTAGGAGTGGTAATGTAAAAAGAATGGATTGACGATTCTATTTATATTAACGATTAACCTTCGTTATAAGGTTTTTAAGCAGGGTTCATGAAGGACCAATTAGAGTGGTACCGCGGTTTGCTAAAGGCATGTCGTCTCTTTTTTCATTTGATAATGATGGAAGAGACGACATGCTTTTTTTATCTTTAGGCGGAGGAAGACAACCAAAATAAGGAGCTTTTAGTTGAGGCGCTTTGTTAATTAAGGTTGGTAGAATTAAAACAGGCTCATATAGTGTAGGATAATTTTAATAATAATATTTAGGAAACGCAATGAGTAGGAGTAGTAAAAGTTAATTATTCGGTTAAGAGAGCTGCGGGTTGGTGTAACGCAGTCCAATAATACTTTGAACTTACCTAGGAGTGGTAATGCAGTTAGAATGGATTGACGATTCTTTTTGCATTAACGATTAACCTTCGTTACAAGGTTTTTAAGTAGGGTTCATAAAGGACCAATTAGAGTGGTACCGCGGTTTGCTAAAGGCATATCGTCTCTTTTTTCATTTGATAATGATGGAAGAGACGATATGCCTTTTTTTATCTTCGGAC
The DNA here is from genome assembly GCF_002736105.1 of Solibacillus sp. R5-41. Lineage (NCBI taxonomy): Bacteria > Bacillati > Bacillota > Bacilli > Caryophanales > Caryophanaceae > Solibacillus > Solibacillus sp. R5-41. Next base: position 1,535,630 of record NZ_CP024123.1, read on the forward strand.
GGATGTTACTTATTACGCCGAGGCATAGTTGATATTAGGAGGAAAAATCATGGAAAACAGCAACAAGAAATTACAGAGAACAATGACCTCGCGTCATATTACAATGATGGCATTAGGTGGTGCCATTGGTGCAGGATTATTTAAAGGGAGCAGTGCAGCCATTGATATGGCCGGTCCAGCAGTACTTATTGCGTACTTAATAGGCGGTATTATTCTGTTATTTGTAATGCAAGGTTTGGCAGAAATGGCGGTTCGTAATAGCGAGGCAAGAACATTTAGAGATTTAGTGCAATCGATTCTAGGGAAATATCCTGCATATTTTTTAGATTGGATCTATTGGAAGATGTGGGTTTTAAATATTGCAGCCGAATCTGTGGTTGCAGCAATTTTCATTCAATATTGGTTACCAGAATATCCGATTTGGATACTGGCCTTGTCTGTTTCCGTGTTAGTTACAGCCGTTAACTTGTTATCCGTGAAAGTTTTTGCAGAAACGGAATTTTGGCTAGCGTTAATTAAGATTTCCGTAATTGTCGTATTCATTATTGCAGGGTTAGTGTTGTTGCTTGTATCTTTTGGTAATCATACAGCTGTTGGTTTTACAAACTTAACGGATCATGGTGGGTTCTTACCAAATGGACCAACAGGCTTAATTGCTGCAATGCTTGTAGTAATTTACTCTTATGGAGGTACTGAAATTATTGGTATTACGTTAGCTGAAACAAAAAATCCGGAAAAAGCAGTACCAAAAGCTGTTCGCAGTACATTAGTGCGTATTATTACATTCTATTTATTGCCTTTCTTTATTATTGTTAGTTTAATTCCTTGGAATGAAGTAAACGGAGTACCAGAAAGTCCGTTTGTAATGGTCTTTAAAATGATCGGGATCCCAGGTGCGGACCATATTATGAATGCCGTAGTAATACTTGCAATTGTTTCATCGATGAACTCAGGCTTATACGGTTCATCACGCGTGCTGTATACTCAAGCTATGGACGGGCGTATACCTAAAATCTTTGGATATTTATCTAAAAGGAAGGTCCCAGTGTATGCCATATTGATGTGTACGATAGCAATGTATACGGGTGTAATCATTTCTTTATTTGCAGGAGAAAAAACGTTTGAGTTCCTAATGGGTTCACTAGGGTACACTGTATTATTTATTTGGTTAATCATTGCGATTGCCCATGTAAAATCTCGTAAAATACAGCCAGAAAAAACAAGTGCCTATGCAGTAAAATGGTTCCCCTATACAACTTGGGTAGCTATTATTGCTTTAAGTGCGATTCTTATTGGGATTATTTTCACAACATCTATTATCGTAACAGGCATAACATTAGCAATTTATATATTTATTACGTTAACTTATATATATAGCGGTCGATTTCATGTAGATAAAGCGAAATAGTATTAAAGAACCTATAAGACAAGGGCGATAGCTCGCCTCTTTAGTACGAATTTGTTAGCTAATAAATGTAATTAAAGAATTTCTTATGTTGCTTTAAGCTTACTATTATGGATTTTATAAGTGTGCGCCGCTACCATGGGAGGCTGCTAATCATTAGATTTTCTCAAGAAATAAGCTAGTTTCATATGTTCAATTAATATAATCACTATGGATATGGGACATTAATTAAATTAAAGCATTAATAAAAGTGGTACTTACACTTTTATTGATGCTTTTTAATTTGTTCAATTTTCATAGTTTATAAAAGTGTCGTATTCCGAAACTAGTCCATTTATCTGTGCAAATACGTACTAGAAAAAATGTTTTTAACACTAATTATGTCAAAAATCTTTCTCATTATTCAATGTTTTTTAAGAGTATAGAAAAGTATTGGGAGGTCGAAATCATTCGATGGTGTTTTATTGAAAAATATCCAGGAAATTATATAGACAGATAATCATTGTGTTGCCACATGTACACAGCACTAGTGTAGTGTAAATAGAAGCTAATATTTTGCAAAGGCAATCAAATTAAAAATGATAATTTTCCGTTAAATTTTTTATGAAAATCGTCATCTAACCAATTCTTTTTATAAAATTGTTCACCCAAAGCCATTGATAATACACAATAGGAACCTCGGCGTTTCTATGAAACCAAAAAGTGCGTACTTTTATTAATGCATATAAGGCTGCATAATAAAAAAGCAACGAAATAATAACTCAAGTGGGGGAATAAATAATGATAAATAATTTACAAGATACTATCGAATTAAATAATGGGATTGAAATGCCAGGGATTGGCCTTGGTGTATTCCAAGTGGAAAACGATGCAACGGTAGAAATCGTAAAAAATGCGATTGAGGTTGGCTACCGTAGCATTGATACAGCCGCTATATACGGTAATGAAGCGGGTGTGGGTGAGGGTATTAAACAAGCGCTTGCATCTACTGGTTTAAAACGGGAGGATTTATTTATTACATCTAAAGTTTGGAATGCGGGTTTAAGCTATGACGAAACAGTAATTGCTTATGAAGAAAGCCTCCAAAAATTAGGGTTAGATTATTTGGATTTATATCTAATTCACTGGCCAGGAAAAAATAAATATGCTGAATCTTGGAGAGCACTTGAAGATCTATACACAGCGGGTAAGATCAAAGCAATCGGCGTATGTAACTTCAACATTTCGCACTTACAAGACTTAATAAATACAGCTAGCGTAGTACCTGTTATTAACCAAGTAGAATTCCACCCACGTCTACAACAAGTAGAGTTACGAGCATTTTGTAAAGAACATAATATCCAATTAGAAGCGTGGGCACCTTTAATGCAAGGTGGGCTTTTAGAAGATCCAACAATTGCGAAAATTGCAGAAAAATATGGAAAATCAAACTCGCAAGTAATTTTGCGTTGGGATATTCAAAATGGTGTTGTAACAATCCCTAAGACAGTAAGTAAAGAACGAATGGTTCAAAATGCAAACATCTTTGATTTCAGCCTTACAGAGGAAGAATTACAAGTAGTTAATGCCATGAACTTAGAAAAACGTGTAGGTCCAGACCCAGCAGAGTTTGACTTTATGTTGTAATAGAACATCTTAAATATTGGCTAATGTCACACAAAATAGAGAAAGCCTTTAGGTTTCACTTATCCTCAAGGCTTTCTCTATTTTACATCATAGCAATGTCTTCGTCTCGTTGCATAAGAACAACATCTTCACCATTATCTATTAATTTTTCGATATGATTTTCACCCCAAGTGCAAAGTAAGTTAAGCACGGGTTCCATCTTATGTCCATACGGTGTTAATGAATATTCAACTTTTGGTGGTACTTGATTGAAGACTTTGCGATTAATCAATCCAGATTGTTCCAATTCTCGTAATTGATTCGTCAACATTTTTTGTGAAATGCCAGGAATTAATCGACGAAATTCATTCGTACGTATTTGACCGTGGTGATTGAGGTGGCAGAGAATAATAGGTTTCCATTTACCTCCAATTACTTCAAGTGTCGCTTCAACACCAATATTATATACTTTTTTCATCGTGGACCTCCTGTATTATTCAAAAGTAACTAAAAATACTCTACGTACTTTTTTAATATGTATGAATGATACTACATCCAATAAAAAAATCAAAGGAGTAATTATTTTTATGAAAACAACAACAATACCAAATGCCAAGCTAATACTCCTTGCACTAGCAATCAGTGCCTTTGGTATCGGTTCTACAGAATTTATAAGCGTGGGGCTACTTCCACTCATAACAAACGACTTCGGTATATCATTAAGTACTGCTGGATTAACCGTATCTATCTATGCTCTTGGTGTAACGATTGGGGCACCAATTTTAACGGTATTAACGTCTCGGATTGATCGTAAGAAGGTTCTATTGCTCGTAATGGCAATTTTTATAGTTGGTAACTTGTGGGCTGCACTTGCACCTACGTTCTCGTTACTACTTATTGGTCGTATTATCTCAGCTTTAGCACATGGCGTTTTTATGTCCATTGCCGCAGTCATTGCGGCTGATGTCGTAGCACCTGATAGACGCGCAAGTGCAATTGCATTTATGTTTACAGGTTTAACTTTGGCAACTGTAACTGGGGTTCCACTTGGGACTTTCATCGGCCAAGTAACAGATTGGCGTATGTCATTCATTTTCATCGTAATAATCGGAGTAATTGGTTTAATTAGCAATGCATTACTCGTGCCTAATAATTTACCAAAGAGTAATCCAATTTCGTTACGTGATATTGGTAAGGTATTGAGTAATTTACGTATGTTATTAATTCTTTTCATTACAGCGATCGGTTATGGAGGCGTATTTGTAGTTTACACATATGTATCGCCAATTTTAGAAAAACATATGGGTTATTCACCTCAAGCAATCGTAGTTATTCTAGTCATATACGGTATTTTTGTAGCAATAGGGAATACATTAGGTGGACATTTTGCAAATAGTAATCCATTACGTGCACTAGTTTTTAGCTTTATAGGACTAGCATTAACATTGCTGGGCATTAATTTCTCATTTGATTCACATATTTTTGGGCTAGTATTGGTCTTACTCATGGGCCTATTCATGTTTATGAATGTACCTGGCTTACAATTATATGCAGTACAGCTTTCAGAAAAATATGTACCTTCAGCCACTGCAATGGCTTCAGCATTAAATATTTCAGCATTCAACGTCGGAATTTTCCTAGGATCTTATGTTGGGGGATTAATTGTACGTCATCAATCATTGGAATATACACCTTTATACGGCTTCTTAATGGTTATTGTTGCCGCAAGCATTACATTGGCATGGTTAATTTTTGAAAATAAACAGAATGACAGCGCTGAATCAGAATTCTCCACATTATCGAAAACTTAATTGAATTTGTTGTAAATTGAATAAGTTGAAAAAATAGCACTTCAATTTCCTTATTTTTGTGAATATTAACAAGTCATTGTGTATCGAGGGTACAAAACTGTTCAATTGATGTGTTGGTTATTGTACTATGGATAATAGAACGATTCCCACTATATACATTTAGTATAAACAATTAAGGAGAAATACATGACCTGGAGCAAATTGAAGCAAAATTTAGAGAGTTTTCTCAGTCCTGCATTACATGGAATGGTTGAATACCGTGCAACTGGATACCGTTATTTACCTGATAAAGCAGGACTGTGTTATATTGCGGTAGATAAAAAAAATGTCCTCAATATGAGTGATAAAACTACCTTAATCAGATGGTATCAGACGGAGCAAGAAATTAAGAATGATTCAGATATCCAAATTCCTATTAACAATGATGAAATTGAATCGGTAAGAAAAGAAACAAAAGGGGTAGTTCCGGAAGATCGTCTACAAGTAATTGCAAGGGGTAGAAAAATATCAGAATGTGCAAAGGAAATTTTTTCAGCACAGTCATCATTAAGTAAATCGAATTTTATCGTTGTAGCAACTAAGTTTTTATCCACTCCGATAGAAGAAAGTTTAGAGAGCAATGATATCCTATTGAATATTCTAGCTTTGGTGGACAGACGGATTGGAAAAAAACGAATTTTAAACATGGCCGAGAAGATGAAGTTAAAGCATCCAATTGTACAGTATTTTTATGAACTACGACTTAGTACGTTATGAAAATCACTAACTCATCACCATGTAGATTTTAGTATTATTCACGAGCTGGTTATCATAAGAATGGAACCATTACCTATCCTGAAATACTATTTATTAATAAAAAAAGTGTAAAACTCAAGATAAAGTTTTAGTTAAGTTAACAAGACTACATCTTTTAATACCAATGTTACCGACGTGCAACACATTGTAAAGCGGTGGCGTGGCTAGAGTTAGTATCAAAAAAAGAAACGAATTTCCGATGGTGGAATTCGTTTTTTTTTTGTTGTTCTAAAAAAGGATTAAGGAAATTTTTTGTTGAAGTTATTGAACTAACGCAGCAGATTTAATGCTTCTAAAACTAGATGCACTGCCATTTTCCGCCTAAATTTATAGCCTACTTTTTTCTTTGTGTTCAATTCTAATACTGACGCCAAATAGCATCAACCATTGCCCAAGAAAAACTTGAAATTTTTGATAACATAATTCTTGATGGGGCAATTTTTCAATCGCTAAGTTGTAACGGGTAGTATGATATTAACCTATATAATCAAAGTTTAGAATTTATTTCGAGTCACCAAACATGTTTCTTACAGATCTACTCTTTTTTATTTTTCATGATAAACAATAGGTTTAAACATGTAGTACATCGGATTACTATATATTATACATTAAAGTATAATAATGGTATTCTGTAAAAAGACAGACTTTTCTATCAATTAAAAAAGTGAGGAGTTTTCATTATGATTTCTTTTTCTAAACCAGATGTAGAACAGTTTTTAAGAACATTTTCTATTGGCGATTTTGCGGTTAGTCCAGATGAAAAACAACTAGTTTTCAGTACAAATTTAAGTGGGAAGTATAATTTATGGGCCATGAATTTACCAAATACGTTCCCGACGCCGCTTACTTTTATTGACCAGAGCTGTCAAGGCCTTCTCTATGATAAACAAGGACGGTTCATCATTGCCGGTTTTGACCACAATGGAAACGAAAATACACAATTTTATGGACTTCCACTTCAAGGTGGGACGATGAAGAAAATTATTTATGAAGAAGGAACTCGCAATGCTGGACCAATTTTATCAGAAGATGGGACCAAGCTTTATTACACATCCTCGAAAGGAAATCCAACGTATTTAAATGCATATGGCTATGACTTGGTGACTGGTGAAGAAGAAACAATTCTTGAGGGGAAAGATGCTGCCACTTTTTTAATCGATTTTAGCCCAAATGAAGAGGTTGCCCTCTACTATAAACATTTTGCTAATACGTACACACTCCTATACGCCAAACGAGGAGAGGAACATATTCGCCTAACACCGCCGACAGATCAGCAACATACGGTCAGTGATGCAGTTTTTGTATCCAATGAGCTCATCTATTTATTAACGAATTACGATGCTGATTTTACCTATTTGGCTTCGTATAATTTAGAGACAAATGAATTTGTAAAAGTGAAAGATTTGGAGAATGAAAGCTTAACTACGTTGAAATATAACAAAGAAAAGCAGTGCCTGTATGTAATCAGTGAAAAAGGTGTAGAAGATCATTTATACATGCATGATTTGCTATCGAATAATTGGGAAGAACTAGATTCACCATGCAGTGTCATCGAAAAGCTTATAGTCACAAAGTCCGGTAGTTTGTATTTATTAGGAAGAAGGGCTACGAAGCCGAGTAATATTTATCAATTTAAGGAAAATGGATGGATATCTTTAACGGAATACACAGTTCCAGGTGTAGATCAAAGCGAATTAGTTGAGCCGGATGTGATTACTTATTCTTCCTTTGACGGACTTGAAATTGAGTCCTTATTTTTCAAAGCAAAAAAAGAAAATGATAATGGTGAAATCATCTTTTGGCCGCATGGTGGTCCGCAAGCTGCAGAGCGTAAATTTTTTAGAGCTTCCTTCCAATTCTTTCTAAATCATGGGTATAGCATCTTTGCTCCGAATTTCCGTGGTTCGACAGGCTATGGATTGGCTTTCATGAAAATGGTAGAAGGAAATTGGGGACACGGTCCACGCCTCGATAATGTCGCGGGACTCGACTGGCTCATTGATAATGGCTACGCGGAAAAAGGCAATATTTTATTGATGGGCGGAAGTTATGGAGGTTACATGGCCTTATTGCTTCACGGTCGACATGCTGAGTATTTCAAAGCAGTAGTGGATATATTTGGTCCATCTGATTTGTTCTCGTTTATCAACTCTGTTCCAGAAGAATGGAAGCCAATTATGGATCAATGGGTAGGAAACCCTGAAAGAGACAAGCAAAAACTTATTGAATACTCACCATTTACGTATATAGAAACTATGATAAAACCAATGCTAGTTATCCAAGGGGCGAATGACCCACGTGTTGTGAAAGAGGAATCAGATCAAATCGTGCAAGCTTTAAAAGATAAAGGGCGTGATGTCGAGTACATGCTTCTCGAAGACGAAGGACATGGGTTCTCTAAAAAAGAAAATGAAATTGCTGTTTATCAAAAAATCCTCACATTTTTTAATCAATTCGTTGAATCTAAAGTGAAAGCATAACGATACTATTCATTGGAAAATGAACCCGACGGGGAAGAAAATGTGAGAAATATTAAAAATTCTTTCTTCAAGTAATGGTTGCGTTAGTTGATGGAAATACTGTTTGAAGTTAAATAAAAAAGACTAGGTTTTACAATGATAGTACCTAGTCTATTACTTAAACTCACCAGCATCCCATGTGTTGCCAGATACACTCCGTACACTGTGAAGCCGTGGCATGGTTGGAGTTATTATAATGAAAAATGAACGAATTTCCAATAGTGGAATTCGTTTTTTTGTTGAAGTTATTAAACTAACGCAGCAGATTTGTTTGTTCAATAAGGAAGACTTTTATATATTTAAAATAGGAGGGATAATATATGCAATTAACTGACCCCACAACTATTTCAGGTTGGTTACAGCCATATTCGATAAAATGGTACAAACAACTCAGTAACCTTCAAAGGAAATACATCTACTCTTGTCTTTAACTAACTGGTTCTTTAGTTGAATAACAGGCTCTGTTTAGATGATTATTTTTCTTCTCGATCTAATGATGGAGGTTAGTAGAAGATAAATAAAAAATCAATAGAAATGAATTTAGAAATCGCAAAAAACTCTTAACCTTCTCATCATCGAAGAATTAATAAAGTTTATGACAAAAGATCTCTTTTCTAAGAGAACGGTTATCTTCATAAAAAATTTGAAATAATCATAAACAAGTCATTTTGAATTTAGTTATAGTATAATAATACTGTTAGAAAAAACTTTTTTCGTGTCATGAAGATAAATATAGTATATGAGACTCGGTTGATTTATGTAATTATCCAAGTTATAAAAAAGATAAGGAAGTACATCTTTGAATGAAAAATCATAAAATAAAATTTATTTTAATGTTATCTATTGTCTTATTAATATCGTTTACAAGTTTAAATGTTTTTGCCTCTTATGTGAAGATGAAAAAGACGGTTGAAGAGTCAATTGCAAACCAAAGTCTTGAAGCAGCAATTGCTATTGCATCAACAATTGATATTGATACCTACCAAAAGTTCTTAGGTACTAAGGTTAAAGATGAGTATTATTGGGAAATTAGTAACCACTTAAATGATGCAAGAGAAAAAATGGGTGCTTTAATTGTGTACACATTGGAAATTGACAACCCTAAGGTATCGAAAACAATGGTGGCTGGAGTACCCCATGAATTAGTTGACCTATATAATATTGGAGATATTTGTACAGTACCCGAAGCTCAGGTCAAAAGAGCCTATGAAGGAAATACATATGTAACAGGTGTAATTGAAGATTCCAAATTTGGTTCATATCTTTCTGTTGGAGCACCGATAAAGGATGAAACAGGGAAGGTGATTGGATACATAGGTATCGATATTGGTGCCGATAAACTAAGTGAAATCAAAGGCAAAGTACTAGAAAATAATTTCCTGCTCTTTGTCTTTAATGGTGTAGTTATTTTGGTTGTAATAGGTTCCTTTTTCTTTTTGCAAAGATGGTATCAAAAAGAAGTGGCGAAGGAGGTAGGTGTTACCGAAGATATTTACCAAGCAGAAATTAAAACATTAATCACCTCGGTCTCCTCTTTAAGGCATGATTTTACAAATCATATTCAAGTTTTACATGGACTGCTTCAATTGGGTGAATCCGGGCAGGCTCAAGAATATTTAGCATCTTTGTCAAAAGAAGTTCATGCGATTGAATCACTAAAATTAAATATAAATCATCCTGGTTTGTCTATATTATTGCAAACAAAGAAACTTACCGCACAAAATTATATTATAGATATGAATTTTACAATTTCCCGAGATACATTCAATAAAATAAAAACAACTGATTTAATCAAAATATTATCGAATTTAATTGATAATGCCATTGAAGCAACAATTGAATTACCTGAAGGAGAACGGAAAATAACGATATGCTGTACAGCAGAAAATACACACTATGTATTTAAGATTATGAATACAGGTCCGAAGATTATAGAAAAAGACCAAATTTTTAAACAAGGGCATTCAACAAAAAGAGTAGAACAAGGGAAAATAAGAGGGCAAGGTTTATTTATCGTGAAAGAAGTTGTGGATAAATATAATGGGGAAATCACCATTAACTCAACCAATGATTTAGAGACGACGGCCATTGTGAAAATCCCTCTTAAGAGAAACTGAGGGAGAGTTGTAAACTTTCTAAAGCCAAAAACGGAGTGCCGAAGAATTGGCACTCCGTTTTTCCTGTTATATATTTTTTTTAGTTATATATTATATATATACCCATATGGTGTCATTTAAGTATTGATCTGCATATGTTACAACAAGTAATTGCCAAGTGATTATAGAGGCGAAATCCTTTATTCTAATGGATGAAAACCAATTGTTACGAGTCAAAAAGATACAGAACTAAATTTTTTCATTTAATCACATACAATTTGGTGAATAATTAACAAAATTGAATTCTTTAGAAACGGGAGCTGAGGAGTTATGCAATGTCTTGAAAGAAATTTCTGTTAGCCTTATAAATTTTAGGTTTCTAACGAATAGATATTACATAATAAAAATTCTTTTATAACGTAAGAAAATGAAGGTTATAGGTATTATGTAAAGGAGTATGTTATGTATAATTATTACGCTAGAACGAATATGAATCCCCCGAATATAGTTTCGTTTGCTCGTGGAGATGTTACTGGGGATAGAGTACCTGATAATGTCTATTTAACCGGCATAATGACACCAGATAGTCCATTTATTCAAAATATCACCCTCCGTGTTCAAGATGGAAGATCTGGCATATTAACAAGTGTCCCACTTCGTGAAAATTCAGGCTATAATCCTACTGTATTTTTGGGGGATTTCACTGGAAATGGAGTAGATGATATTTTAATAAGTATTGCTACAGGCGGTAGTGGTGGAATTATGTACCATTATATTTATTCCTTTGTCGATAATAAAGCACAATTATTATTTGATTTTAATGTATATAATGAACAGTATCAATATGAGGTTACTTATAAAGATTATTACAAAGTGGAAGTTTTTAGTATGATAAATAATAAAAAGTACATTATTGACATCTCAACAAAAGGCATTGAGTATTTAAATGAAATATATGATGAAAATGGAAAACTGAAGAGTCCTATTACTGGATTTGTAAATCCTCTTAGTGGTTTATATCCTGTAGATTTTGATTTAAATAAGCAGTATGAGCTATTGGCCTATCAGAAAATTGCTGGGAGATATAATGCTGATTCTTTAGGGTATGTTTTGAATACATTAGCATGGTTGGATAATAGGTTTATTTTGCAAGATCAGTATGTTGCTATTTTCGGATATTAGCATATCAAATTTATAAAATCCTCATTTAGATACATCACGGTGAACCGTATCATAAGTAAGTGCAGTAAAAAATAAAGATAACTTCAAGCCCTAAAAGCTTGAAGTTATCTTTATTTATATATGGACCATTTAAACTGGAAAAATAATGATTCCATAAGTGATTGTATTTTTTTCTCAAATAGGAAAAAGAAGGCATGCCTCTATCTACATCCTAACAAAATTTGAATTATAAGTCTATTTATATTTTAAGTGCTATGTGATAATTAAAGAGCGCAAATAAATCATAACGTTACGATGAATAGAGGAAAATATGAATCAGAATATATATGATAACAATGAGTTTTTTCGACAATATGAAGCAATACGAGTACGCGAAAATAACTATAACAATTTACTTGAACAACCTAATTTCTTGACGCTCATTCCAAATCTTGAAGAAAAAGTAGTATTGGATATTGGGTGTGGTATGGGGGATTTTGCAGCATACTGTATTGGTCAGGGTGCGAACTATGTAACAGGAATTGATATTTCCTTAAATATGATTTCTGAAGCAAAAAAACGCCACTCACATGAGCACCTTACCTTTACGAACATTGCATTTGAAGATATGAACATACAGAATGATTCAATCGATTTTATTAGCAGCTCTCTAGTATTTCATTATATCGAGGATTTCCAGTTACTTATTAAAAAAATCAGTACTGCATTAAGTGATGAGGGTACGCTGCTGTTTTCTATAGAACATCCGATTGTAACGGCAAATAAGGGAAGTGTGGATTGGGTATCAAACCGAGAAGGAAATTTACTTCATTTTGCAATTGACCGATATCAGGAGGAGGGCTTACGTTCACAAAATTGGTTAGTTGACAATGTTATGATGTATCACCGAACGCTCTCTACTATTATAAATACACTTATTGAAGTTGGCTTGCAAATCGAAAAAATTATTGAACCAATACCGACTATTGAAGCAGTAAAAAATCTACCTGGACTTAATAAAGAATTTCGTCGCCCATCATTTTTAATTGTAAAAGCACGAAAAATTTAAAAATACACCACAATTAATCCTACAGGTTAAAATTAAATAATTACCAATTTTTCACTCATTTAAACACAATTGTACTGTATACATCCCTTGGAAACTTAAATCAGGGGAAAATCTCAAAGTAGAAGAATTAAATTGCATTTTGCCAAATTACGGAGAACCTAATCATAAGTGCGGTCAATAATTAATGTTAAAGAGGTTATGTAAATTAAATTCAAAAAAGACCCGGAATTTAAATTCCGGGTTTGATTACCACTTACTTGTATTCCTCCATGACACACTGCCTCGCTTTCGCATTGAATCTTAAGATTGTCCTAAGAAAACTTTGCTTAAGCTATATTCAGTATTGATGGTCCTTCTGAGTTATTGATCATTCGCACTCATCGGGTTAACCCTCCTTGTCATTTGGATTCAAAGTGAAATCTTTAATAGTATAGGTCATATTCTATTTTTTATACGCTGAGAAATGTCCTTTAAATAAGAAAAATAAAACAATTATGGATGAACAGTTAGCAATCGTAGTGCAAACTAATATTTAGAAGCGAATAAAGTTTTTTAAGTAAAATTGGTTCAAATATTGCCAATAAAAATAGTGTAATTATTCACGCGATATTACACAGGTTTCCGTAGGCCAGCTGCAGCGAGCTGGGATTTGCAGAGCGCTTATGAATAACCCTAAAGTTATTTTCGGTGATGAGCCTACTGGTGCGCTAAACTCAAAATCAGCGCAAGAAATAATGGACATTTTTTCTGAAATTAACTCGGATGGTACTTCAATTATACTTGTCACTCATAATGCAAAGGTTGCGGCACGAACTGAACGAATTATGTTTATGAATGATGGGAAAATCGTGAGTGAGATGAAGTTTCCAAGGTTTGACGGGACAAATATTGATAGCAGAGTTGGAAAGATAACTATGAAAACTTTAGAAATTGGTAAATAAATTGTAAGAACGGATTCCTTTTAGTGGAATTCGTTTTTTTGATAGATAAAAAATTTTTAGAAAATTCATTTACATATTTGATAGGATTTTAATATATCAAACGTATTAAGAGTTAGGTACCGAATATCTAATGAAGGAGAGGTTGACTTGGAAATATCAGATGAAAATGTTGTACAACTAATAAAGTCAAAAAATGAAAAAACCATTGGCTATCTTATTAAAACATATGGTGGCCTGTTAAACGGAATCATTCGAAGGTATTTAATTGGTAATGAACAAGATATAGAAGAATGTTTTGCAGACGTGTTAGTTTCGATTTGGTTTCATATTGATTCATTCGATGGGACAAAAAATGAATTTAAGCAATGGATTGCAGCGATTGCTAAATATCGAGCCATTGACTATATTCGAAAATCAGAAAAAACAAAACAGTATGTGAGTAATTTTGAATTTGATGAGCGTAGTTTGAGTCAACCAAATTCAAAATCAAATGAGTTGGATTTACCGAGTTTACTAAATGAGTTGAACGATACGGAACGAGCGATATTTGAAAAATATTATGTTGAAGGTGTTCCAACTGAAGAAATTGCAAGTGAGTTTCGAGCAAAGCAATCTTGGGTCCATAATAAACTTTCGCGAGGTAGGAAAAAATTGAAAACCATACTATTGAAAGGTGAGGTGTAATTGAAATGTCCATATTTAAAGAGTTAAATGATGTGAAATTAGACGTAAATGAATTTGAGGAAATACCAATTTCAGATATTGTACAAAAACGTATCAAAAACAAAGTACACAAAAAGATGTATTCAAAAAAACTTATGAAGCGGAAAAAGAAAAGCTATTTTTTAGCGGCAATAGCAACCTTATTAGTTGTTTCTAGCATTACTTTAAATATTGCATTTCCTGCATTTGCATCAAAATTACCCAATATAGGAAATATATTCGATCTCTTCGTTAGTAATGAGCGATATGTATTTGAGGAATTTGGTGATCATTCGACAGATATTGGGATAACAAAAGAAAGTAACGGGGTTAGTATTACTGTAACAAATGCAGTATATGATAAGGAAAATATTACGATTGCTTACTCGATAAAGAGTGAACAGGATTTAGGGATAAGACCAGTTTTATTAGGGAAAATGGTTGTAAAGGAATTTGGGGAACAATATAAACATAATGGATTTTTTGAAAGTTATATAGTTGAAAAAATAAATGACAATGAATATGCAGTAGTATATATTTATGAATTAATAAAAGGTACTAAACCGGATTCGATTAATGTTTCATGGCAAGGAGACTTTGTACAAGATTTAAATAACGTAAGTCAATTATCCCCTGGAAATTGGTCTTTTGAATTTACTTTAGATGCGTTAGAAAGAAAAATAAATGAATATGATTCCGGTGAAGTAATAGCAGTAGATGCTGGTGTTGAAGTGGAACTAATTAAAATGACTGAAACACCTATTTCAACTACAATTTACCTTACAGAAAAGGTTGACGAGCGTCTTGTTGCAAAAGAAGATGAAGATTTGAGAACAGTTGGTATTGAATATAAAGTAACCGATAATCTTGGGACCAACTATAAGTATATTCATTATCGAGATACTGGGCATAGTACAGATTTTAATGAGGATCATAGAAGCAATCCAAGAATTACGATAAATGTAGTAGATAAGGATGTAACACATATCGAAATTACTCCAATAGTTACTGCATATAAAGTAGCTAATCCTAATCAGAATGGCGATGGTTTTCTTGAACCAGTAATTGAATCGTACAGCATTGAATCCATTCACATTCCATTATAAAAATAGTGTTCTTTTTGTTATATTGCTGTTTATATGCTAGTTATGCACTGGCATTTAGACAGCTCTTTTGCATTTCATCTTTTTCTAAAGTAGGCCCATGTTGATCGGTTTTTCGTGCTTACAGATGATTGACTTCTTTTATGTCTATTAGTTTTCCTACCTGATAAGGCACCAGTAATTCCATTTGCTGCATCATTAGCTAAATCTAAGAACATCAAATTTAGTTGAAAGTGAAATATTCACTGGACAGTGGTATTACCAACAATTTTTCAATGAGCCTATTTATTTAATATGTATATCCATAAATTTACACTTATTGTATACTATATTTACCATGTCAAATGAGTAGGAAAGTATTTTTTTGGGAGATTTATGATGAAATTAGATTGTTTAATTGTTGATGATGAAATTGCTTTAGCTGAAACAACTTGTGAATACTTTAATATATTTGAAGTCAAAACGGCATTTGTAACGAGTGCGGAGGAGTGCGAACGTTATTTGGAGAAAAATGAACCATCATTGATTCTTCTAGATATCAATCTCGGCGCTGAATCTGGGTTTGAATTGTGTAAAAAGTTGCGTAAAATAACGCAGATTCCGATTTTGTTTATAAGTGCTCGTTCCAGCGATGACGATGTACTAATTGCTCTTAACATAGGTGGCGATGATTACATACAAAAGCCATATACATTAAGTATTTTATTAGCAAAAGTAAAAGCAGTACTCAAAAGATATAGCAGTGGTTCTAACAACCAACAGGAAATTTTAGAGTTTGGACAGATCCAAATTGACACGCAGCTTCATCGTATTCGAGTAAATGGTACTGATGTTCAACTAAAACAAATGGAGTTTAAACTTCTTCATTATTTGGTGAAAAATAAAAATCGTATCATCACAAAAGATGAATTGTTTCAAAATGTATGGAAAGATTCCTTTGTAGGGGATGGGACTCTAAATGTACATATTCGGCATTTACGTGAAAAAATTGAACGTAATCCAAAAGACCCGCAATTTATAAAAACTGTTTGGGGCACAGGATATGTTTTAGAGGATACCAACAAATGAGAGTAAAACTGCTAATTGTCACTCTTTTTGTTGTTTTTACAGCAGGAATTACTTTCTCAATAATTAGTATTACCAATAAAAATATTTCTGAAGTGGATCTTGTAGCTATAAATGATGTGGTTAAAACTGTCGAGAAAAATTGGGGACAAGTTAGTGAAGAAACTTTCCGCAACAGTGACATAATACAACCATTTGCTATAATTGATCACTTGGGAAACGTGATTTACGAAACACCAGGCAATCATTATAACAATATATACGATGCCGTAAAAAATAGAGATACATTTATAGATTTAAAGCGAAATAACGTGATTATTGGGAAAATAATTATCCGTAATAACGAACTAGAAATAATTGAACAAATGAAAAGTGATCTAGTCACATCCATCAGTTTGATTTTTGGTCTATTAATGATTATTAGTCTTCTTTATATTGCCTATATTTACAAAACATTATTGAAACCATTTCAGCAGCTTCAGAATTTCGCAGTGAATGTGGCTAGAGGAAATCTAGATATACCATTAAATATGGACAAGAACAATTACTTTGGTGCGTTCACGGAAAGTTTTGATATATTGCGTGAAGAGCTTAATGCTGCTCGTCAAAGAGAGTATGAATCAAACCGTAGTAAGAAAGAGCTTGTGGCCACATTAAGTCATGATATTAAGACGCCAGTTGCTTCAATCAAGGCGGTTAGTGAATTGATGCTTATGCAAGCAAAGGATGAAAAGGTTATTAAGCAAGTGAATACAATCTATTCAAAAGCAGAGCAAATTAACTTACTTGTTACAGATATGTTTCACGCCACTTTAGAAGAACTGCAACAGTTAAAGCTAACGGTAACTGAAACATCGAGCGAAGTCCTTGCTGATATGATTGAAAATGTCAATTATGATGATCAGATCGACTATGATTTAATTCCACAATGTATTATTTTAACGGACCCCGTACGTATGCAACAAGTAATCGACAATATTATTAGTAATTCTTATAAATATTCAGGTGCAAAGATTACTATTAAGTCTAAAATCAATCAAGGTTATCTTGAACTCCACATTTTAGACTTCGGATCTGGAGTTAGTGAAGACGAATTACCGCTACTGTTCAATAAATATTATCGCGGAAAAAATGTGGGTGGCAAGAATGGTTCAGGCCTGGGTCTATACATATCAAAGTACTTCATGGAAAATATGTATGGCCAAATTAGCTGTTACATCCCCAAGGAGGGTTTTACTGTAGTCTTGAAAATCAAGCTTGTTTAAGAATCAATTAAGAATTGCACAAAGATTTAATAAGAATTCATTTTGTATGATAAGACTGTAATGTTCATTACGGTCTTTTTTCTTTGAGTAAGATTGACAAACTTGAGCTTAATAATAGGGGAGTGTTGAAAAACATGACAAAGACAGTTATAAAAACGGAGAAGCTGTGTAAAAGTTTTTCGAGCGGTGGAATTCAACAACATGTTTTAAAAAATTTAGATATCAGTTTAGTAGAAGGGGATTTTACAGTCATAATGGGTAGTTCAGGGTCTGGGAAGTCGACTTTACTTTATGCAATTAGCGGAATGGATAAACCAACATTAGGTGAAATTGATTTTGCTGGGAAAAATTTAGCTAAATTAAACAACGATCAACTAGCGATATTTAGAAGAAACAATTGCGGTTTTGTTTTTCAACAAATTTATTTACTAGACAATATGAGTGTTCTCGATAATGTACTGGCAAGTGGACTTTTGGTAAATAAAAATAAGCGTGAGCTCGTACAAAAAGCGAAAGAATTATTAATACAAGTAGGGATCAATGAAAACGCATGGGCTAAATTTCCGACACAACTTTCAGGTGGTGAGGCGCAACGAGTTGGGATTGTTCGTGCTTTGATTAACAGTCCTAGAATACTTTTTGCAGATGAGCCAACTGGTGCATTAAACTCTGCATCTAGTGATAATGTGTTAGATATCTTAACAAATGAAAATCGAAATGGGCAAAGTATTGTTATGGTCACTCATGATATGAAAACAGCCTTACGCGGAAATCGAATTTTATATTTGCGAGATGGCGTAATTTGCGGGGACCTGCAGTTAGATGCGTATAGTGAGAAAGAAAACTTTGAGCGTCACGCAAAGCTCGGGGATTTCCTTGCAGAAATGGGGTGGTAAGGTGAAAATCATGAATCTAGCCCTAGCGAACATTAGAAAAAGTAAATCTGCAACGGTGTCTTTATTTATATTTATTTTAGTTGCTGCGCTACTTCTGAATATAGGTTTAATGGTTATTACTCAAATAAGTGCGTTTTTTGATAGTAAAGCTGAACAATTAAAAGACCCTCATGCAATATTCATGATGGATAATGAAAGCTATAATTCAAATTATGGAGAATTCATAAAGACTTATTCTGGGGTAACAGAGACAGAAACCGAAGAGGCGATCCTCATGAACATTGCCAAATTTAATTTTGGCAATAGTGAACTAACTAGTAGTGCCGCTATTTTTAATGCCGATGATCATCGTAATATCGGGGCGTTGAAGTTGGTTGAAAAGCTAAATACTTCAAGTGCCAATGATGTTTTTATTCCTAATATATTTAAAACAAATGGTAGTTATGAGTTAGGTGATGACTTTACCATCACATATCAAAATAAGAACTATAATTTTCGGATTGCTGGATTTTTTGAAACAACAATGATGGGTACTACCAGCATTGGAATTATGAAATTCATGTTACCAGAAACATCTTATCAAACATTAGAAGATGAACTAGACACACAAACTGAAGGATTAATCATATCTGCAGTGATGGAAGACAAAACACAATCTACAAAGTTACTAGATGATTTTACTAAGGAGTTTCCTCAATCAACAGTAGGTGAAACGACTTCATTTTTTTGGGCATTAGACATTGAAATGGTGAAAAATGTGAGCGCATTGACCATTAACATCATAGCGATGATATTAGTAGCTTTTGCAGCTATTATCGTGCTTGTTTCTCTAATTGTCATTAAATATCGTGTAACAAATAGCATTGAAGACGGGATGACGAATATAGGAGTACTAAAAGCAATTGGTTATACAAGTAGGCAAATTCTATCCGCAATTATTTTACAGTTTGTTTTAATTGCTTTTAGTGCAAGTGTGTTAGGGGTTGCCTTGTCATATTGTCTTATGCCGTTCATTGGAAACATTATTTCATCTTTATCTGGATTAATATGGTATCAAAAATTCGATATGTTTATTAATTTGGCCAATATTTTCATTGTTGCTTTTTGTGTTGTATTGGTTACATTAATTTCCGCCTTCCGTGTTCGAAAAATTCTACCAATTATGGCGCTTCGTGGAGGTATTCAAACACACAGTTTTAGAAAAAATCATTTTCCATTGGAGAATACGAGAGGAGGGCTTCATTTTTTACTTGCAATTAAATCAATGCTGTCAAATGTAAAGCAGAACATCATGATACTTTTAATTATTATCGCATTAACATTCGCATCAGTTTTTTCAGTGGTGCTTTATTACAACATTGCTTCAGACAAAACCGCATTTGTTAACTTATTTGGTGCAGAGCCTGCAAATGTGCTGATATCTGTTAAGCCAGATGCAGATACAAAAGAACTTTTGCATCACATTAAACAAATGGAACAAGTAAGTAAGGTAAATGTATTCGATCTTATTACAACAAAAATTGATAATCAAACTGTATATACGAATGTTTCGGATAATTATGACCAGTTAGAAAATAATGTTGTTTATGAAGGTCGTCAGCCAAAATATGATAATGAAATATCTATCTCCTGGGTTGTATCAAATCAAATTAATAAAGGAATTGGTGATACGGTTGAGGTGAAATATGGGACTGAAGAAGTTAGTTTTCTAGTAACTGGCCTAAGTCAATCAATTGGTAATTTAGGTCAAATAGCCGCATTAACGATGGATGGAATTCAGCAATTACATTCAGATTATAAAGGCACGACCCTTTATGTATATCTAGATGGTATTTCAAATAAAAGCTTTATGGAAAACGTCCAAAAACAGTACGGAGATTATATAGTAGAAACATTAGATATAGATGAAAATATAGAGAGCCAAACAGGTATGTATACAACTGCAGTGTTTGCAGTTATGGTGATGGTTCTGGCAATTACCATTCTAGTTGTTGTAATGATTCTGTATCTAGTCATCAAAACTATGATTATTAAGCGTAAAAAAGAGTTTGGTGTAATGAAAGCAATAGGCTACTCAACAATTCAACTGATGCATCAAATTTCTATCAGTTTCGTACCAGTAATTATTACAGGAGTATTCATTGGTGGTTTACTAGGATATTTTTACACAAATCCTATGCTTTCTGTATTACTTTCAAGTGCAGGGGTTAAACGTTTGGATTTTACGGTACATTTACCGACCATTCTAATACTTTGCATAGGGATTTTTATATTAGCCTACATTGTCTCGATTTTCGTATCCCTAAAAATCAAGAAAATTTCTGCTTACAGTTTAATTACAGAATAATCATGTATAGTTTTAGGATAAAAAATAGGGTAGTTTCCATTATAACAAGGAACGAACCTATTCTATTTTCATATAAACCCATCAACAACTCATGTGTTGCCACGTACACACACCACATTTTGAAGAGGTCACGTGGTTAGAATTAGTATAATGAAAAAGAACGAATTTCCGGTTGTGAAATTCGTTTTTTTTCTTGTTGTTCTAAAAAAGATTAAAGATATTTTGTTGAAGTTATTGTACTATTGGTGCAACTCGACAAGCATTGTTATAAACAAAAGTGTGTAAAAAAAAATAAGGGATTTCTTCGGGAATCCTATTTTAATACCGAGGATAGGAATGATAAAACTATATATTTTGAAACTAGCCCATTAATACTCCTGTATGAGCCATAATAGACAGATTATGAGGTCTGACGCTCAGGTGAAGTCGGCAGAACAAAGGCTGAAGCCAATCCTCCTGGAATAGATGTTAAAGCTATTGTAGACATAGAAAAACGTTTTGAAAACGAATCAGCTGCGAAATACAAATCAATGAACTTTTCAAGGTTCAAAAAACACTGGAAGAGATACAATGATTGACTATATGATTTTCGATGGAAAGTGAATGGACGACGTAATTGTGAATGTGTGGTTAAAGCCGGAAAATGGCGGGACGCCTTATGTGAAAAATTAAATTTATGACTTTTAGTATGCTTGCGAACAGATTTATACTATCCTAGTTAGAATACACTAGGAAAAAAGAGGTTGGTTATGAAAGTTGAATTTGAAAGTAAAACAATAAATTTTAACGTTCAGTATGGAAATAGAGAGAAGTTATCGATTCATATCGATTCTTTTGGTTTTATTACTGTTAAAGCTCCCAAAAGTACAAGTAAAGAAGCGATTATGAGTGCAATAGAAAGTAATGTAACATGGATACTAGAGAAAATTCATGAAATTGAAGTAGCTCGGGAAATCACTAAAGTAAGAGGATTTCATGTGGAAGGGAAGTTTTTACATCTTGGAAAAGAGTGTTTCCTACATGAATTAATAGACACAAGTGAATTTGATGAAGCGACACTTAAAAAAAATCTCAAAAGGTTCTATATTAATAGTTGCAAGAAAACTGTAGGAGAACGAATAAAAATATATCAACAACAACTAAAAGTAAAACCTAAAGTTATAGAAATCGTAGAGTCTAAAACGAAGTGGGGTAGCTGTAGCTCAGATAGAAAGCTCACGTTCAATTATCGATTAGCTATGGCTCCAATCGAAGTCATTGATTATGTTGTAATCCATGAACTATGTCATTTACTTCATATGAATCATGATCGTTCATTTTGGAGACGTGTTGGAAGTATAATGCCAGATTATAAAGAAAAAGAAGCGTATTTAGCAAGGCACGGGCATTCCATGTCATTTTAATTAAAACGGCTACATTTTAAGGGAAATGTAGCCGTTATTTTTGTGCGCCCGGCATTCATCTACTGATGTTACCAGATGAATTTGTGCAACATTTCTCATCTATTCGTGCTTGCTTATCTGGTGGAGTATCTATGCCAGTAGAAGTACTATAAAAATTTGAAGAAAAATACAAAGTAGCAGAAGGGTTTGGATTATCAGAATGATCACCTGTTTCGGCCTTCAATCCCATAAAAGGGAAACGTAATCCTGGTTCTGTTAGTGTTGGTTATTCCTGGGGTGACAAAAAAGTAGTTGACCCAGAAGGTTATTCGTTTATCGTTGATAGAAAGGAGGACTTGGTGCTAATTGGAAGCTACAATGTTTATCCTAGAGAAGTTGAGGAAGCCTTGTATGAACATCCGGGTCTTATTGAAGTGGCAGTGATCTGAGTACCACACAATGAATTTGGGGAATCCGTTAAAGCTTACGTGGTTGTTTAATCTTCTGAACTAACAGAGGATGAGCTTATCGAATATTGCCATACTATATTAGCAAAATACAAAGTACCAAGAGAGATTGAAATTATAACAGAGCATGCCAAAAAAACGACAGAAAAAATTTTAAAGAGAAGCTTAAGAAAGGAATTATTGAATACAAACTAATTAGTCCTCTTAAGGATGGCGATAAAACGAAACATAAGCTCACACGACATCAAAATCGTGTGAGCTTATGTTTATGAAAATAGTTTGTTTATTGTAGTATTAGTCGTTGTTACTCGGGAACGCAAACGTTGACACAGATTCACTATCCTCTTCAAACCACTTTTCTGAAATGGTTTTTGTTTTTGTGAAGAAGCGAACTTGGTCAGGCCCAAACATATGCCCTTCACCGAATCTCGAGCGTTTCCAACCAGCAAAGTTATGATAGCCGACTGGAATCGGAATTGGCACGTTCACACCGACCATGCCGACTTCGATTTCAGATGTAAATTTGCGAGCAGCAGCACCATTATTGGTGAAAATCGTGACGCCGTTACCTAGCTCGTGCGCATTAATTAAGTCAATGGCTTCCTCTAATGTATTCACACGGACCACATTACGAGCTGGGCCAAATACTTCTTGTTCATAAATTTCCATGCCTGGTTTAACGTTATCTAGTAGTGTGGGTCCTAAATAGAAGCCATTTGAGTTTTTCGCGATATCTGGGTTACGACCATCACATACGAGTGTAGCGCCTTCTGTTAGGCTACGGTCGATAAAACCAATGATAGAATCCTTTGATTGTTGTGTAATAACGGGTCCAAAATCAACATCTGCAACTGTGTATGGACCTACTTTTAATTTAGCGATTTTTTCAGCCAATACTTTTACAAGGTTATTCGCTGTTTCTTCGCCAACGGGAATAATTGTTGAAATGGCCATACAGCGTTGGGAAGCGGCCCCATAAGCAGCGCCTAAAAATGCATTTGAGACTTGTTCTAAATCAGCATCTGGCATGACAATCATATTGTTTTTCCCGCCACCTAATGCTGTAACGCGTTTACCATGTTTTGAGCCAGTTGCAAAAATATAATCGGCAACTGGTGTTGAACCAACAAATGAAATTGCTTCAACAGTAGGGTTTTCTAATAATTCGTTTACAGTATCTTTGTCACCATTGATGACAGTCCAAACGCCATCTGGTAAACCAGCTTCCTTCCACAGTTCTGATAGAAATAGTGCAGAGCAAGGAACGCGTTCCGATGGTTTCAAAATAACTGAGTTTCCGACTGCTACCGCCATACTCGTAATGGCAAGCGGCACCATCACAGGGAAATTGAATGGGGAAATTGCTGCAACAACGCCGAGTGGTGCTTTTGTTGAGTAAGCATTGATATTCCCGCCAACATTGACAGAGTACTCGCCTTTTAATAGGTGAGGGGCATTGATGGCTAAGTCAACAGACTCTAAACCACGTGTAATTTCACCCTTTGCATCTTCCTTTGTTTTCCCGCTTTCAGTACAAATCAATTCGATTAATTCATCCAAACGCTCTGTCATTAATTGACGGAACTTCAGAACAATTTCTGTACGTTTACCAACAGACAGGGCACGCCATGCTGGAAATGCTGCTTTCGCTGTTGCAATTGCCTCTTGCGTCTCTCCTTTAGAGGCAATCGGGACACGTGCAATGACTGTACCTAAGCTTGGATTGAAAACATCTGAAAACTGTCCGCTTTTACCTGGAACGATTGAACCGTTAATAAAATGTCCCAGTTCTTTTACATCTGTATTGGTTACCATAAATAAATATCCCCCTTGTTTTCATATGAATTAAGGCTGTTGCAACAGCGCGTTTAAAGAATCCGTGAATGTTTTCACAATCAAATCTTTTTCTTCCAACGAGATGATAAGTGGAGGTGAAAGTGTGAGAACGTTGTTAAAGCCTGCAACCGTTACGCCATTTTTACCGATGATTAGACCTTGTTCTTTACATAAAGCAATTACCTTATTAACATCTGCTACGTTAAGTGGTGCTTTACTTTTTTTGTCGCTCACTAGCTCAACCCCGATTAGTAAGCCTTTTCCGCGGATATCCCCAACATTTGGGTGATCCTTTAAACGTTCTTGTAATTCAGCATGTATAATAGCGCCCATTTCTTCTGAGCGTGCAAATAAATTTTCATTTTCCATTATTTCGATATTTTTGATGGCAACAGCACAAGCCGCTGGAGAACCACCAAATGTATTTACATGGCGGAAAAAGTCGTACTCGTCGCTACCCGCAAATGCCTCATAAATTTCACGTCGAACAGCTGTAGCCGAAAGTGGCAAATAAGCGCTCGTTAAACCTTTAGCCATAGTCACAATATCCGGCTGAATGCCATAATTTTGGAAGCCAAATGCTTTGCCTGTACGTCCAAAGCCGCAAATTACTTCGTCAACGATAAGAAGGGCCCCGTGTTTTTCACATACAGTCTTTACCCCACGTAAATAATCTTCATGTGGCATAATTACGCCGCCGCCGGTAATAATAGGCTCCATGATCACGCCAGCAATCGACTCAGATAACTCCCATGTCATGACGTTATCGATTGCCTGAACTGAAGGTAGGGCAGCTGGGTCTGTAATATGGTCTTCGTTTGTACGGTAAGTATCAGGTGGTGCGACATGGATGAAGCCCGCTGCTAACGGTTCGTATTTATATTTCCGCTGTGCTTGGCCAGTCGCAGCCAATGCACCCATCGTGTTACCGTGATATGCACGATAACGGGAGATAAATTTAGTACGGCCTGTTTGCCCGTTTTGTTGATGATATTGACGAGCGATTTTAAATGCTGTTTCGTTTGCCTCAGAGCCGCTATTTGAGAAAAATACAACATAATCATCACCTAATAACTCACTAATTTTTTCGCTCAATTGGATGGCAGGGGTGTGACCTGCAGATAGGGGAGTATAGGAATTTTCAAGTAATTGTTCGTAAGCTACTTTCGCTATTTCCTCTCGCCCATAGCCGACGTTTACACACCATAATCCAGCCATGGCATCTAGGTAACGCTTCCCGTCAATGTCAGTAATCCATGCACCTTTCGATTTTTGGACGATCATCGTTGCATTTGGATTGTAAGGTTTCATCGAATGCCAAACATACTGTTGATCCTTTACTTGCCAATTTTGATTTGTTAAATTCGTCATTGGAAATCACCACTCCCTCTTTAGCTATAAATCTATTATTCAATTTTTGAGGAAAATAAGCATTATACAAAATGTAAAATAAATGGAGGACCATCTTTCACATAAAGGTAAATTAAAGTTTCATTATCATAACATGGAGGTGATTTCCGTTCCGGCTGGACGCTTTCCAGAAGGCGTCCGATGAACCCCTAGGAGTCGCCCAGCCTCCACTCCAATCAGTGTTAACTTTGATTAAAGGTACTTCTCAACTATTGTTGCTGAACACCGAGTGACCATTCATTGGCGACTAGCATCAATTCTAGTGCTAAGCGTTTTTCTGGCTTCATAAAATCATGACCGAGTAGTTGTTCGATTTTCTCCAAGCGATGATACAGCGTTTGTCTGACGATAAATAGTCGCTCGGAAGTTTCTTTTTTTAGACCATTTGTTTGCAAATAAACTTTTAACGTTTCGACTAATTTACTGTTATGTTTTAGGTCATATTCTATGAGTGGGTATATATATTCAGCTACCATATCCATAATGGAAGGATTTTTTTGTAATTGTAAAATTAAATGATGGAGGTGTAGATCTTCGTAGAAATACGAAAGCTCTTGTGATTTCCAACGAATTTCTAACGTGTCTTTGGCTGTAGTGTAGCTATTTTTGACGGCTTGTAGATGGGTGACGTATTTGCCAACTGCAAACAAAATGTTTAAATCGGCATACTTATATTTCATATTATTATCGTGTATTTGTGCAATCGCTTGTTGGATACGTAGCTTATATGTTTCTTGCTCACGTAAATTCGCTAAAATAAAAATAAGTTGTTGATTCTTTTCTAAGATAAACGGATAAAAGCCAAACTTCTCAAGCACATTGCGCGCAAACAACTTATAGTACGTGACATCACTACTTTTACTCTTTTGAATTTGATGAATCATGACAAGCCAATGATTTGAAGTGCTACTTGCATGATGGTCTTGCATAAAATGTGTCAATTCTTCGGTAGTAGCTATACCATTCAGCCACTTTTCTAAAATTTCACGATCCTCCATCCCTTTCTTCTCTTCAGCATATAATTCCCGCAATAAATATTGTGATAGTGCAATAACCGTGCGATCTAGAATGAGTGCATCGTATTCATTGATTACGCGCTCTGGAGAGAACAAACAAACCTCACCATAGTATTGGTTGAAAATATTGACATCACAGTGTATAAAATGTTTTTCTACATAATCGGGGTTTGCTTGGTGCATCATCTCATACTTGTCCTGATAAATATTCGGGATGAAAATAGGTTTTTGCCCGTTGAATGTAAAGATGACCTGTAGTCTGAGATGTTTATATAAATGCATTAAAATTTGCTCGTAGTTGTTGACTGTAAGTGTATATTTGTTCAATTGTTGCGCGTAGTCTTCAAGGTTTTTAATCATTCCGTATTGCTGATTGATTAACATGCTGTGTATGTCTTGTGTAATTTCGACAAACGCGACTTCTTTTTGAAAAATGATGAGTGGAAATTGATAGTCTGTAGCCATCTGCTGAATAAAATTAGGGATCTTTTGAATGGAACTACCTAGTTCAATGCAAAGCCCTGCAGCTTTTGACGCAATTAATTGGTGAATAAATTGTTTAAAACCTTCATTATTGTCTTTTAAATGAATACCAGTCGTCAAAATTAATTCATTGCCCTTTAATAACTTGGCAGCTTCCATACTTTCGACAATATGTACCCATTTGATGACATTAAGTTGTCCTTTCGCACCTCCAATCAGCTGAGCGCTATTGAATAACTTTTTCGTCATCACATCTGATACAGTAAGTGAAAAATCATTCATACCTTCATTCCTCCTCCTAGAACGAGCAGCATGTCCATAGCAACCCTCATATTAAAGAATAATTTATCATATACAAAATACATATGCACATAATTTTTAGGTTTTATAGATATATATGGTAAATGATTTCTATTTTAGAATTTACCCAAAAGGAGATATTTTAACTAATGTGAAAGAGGGGACTAGCATATGTATAAATGTAACAGTAGTCGATTACAAGAGTCTATTGAACAATTTAGTCAATTTGGAGCTACTGCAAATGGTGGAGTAACTCGTTTAACTCTATCGAAAGAGGATGTATTGGCGAGAGATTATTTTTGCGAGTGCTGTAAAGCGTTAGGCATGGAAATTGCGGTAGACGATATGGCAAATATTTATGCGATTTTACCTGGGAAAAAGGATTTACCGCCAATTGTGATGGGTTCACATTTAGACTCGGTTGAAAAAGGGGGCAAGTTTGATGGTGTGTTAGGTGTTTTGACCGCATTAGAGGCGATTAGGACGCTAAAAGAAAACGACATTGAACTAGATATTCCATTAATGATTGTGAATTTTACGAATGAAGAAGGTGCGCGCTTTGATCCAGCAATGATGAGTTCTGGTGTGATTTCTTCAAAATTTAATAAAGATGAAATGTTGCAATCGGTTGATAAAAATGAAATCACTTTCAAAGAGGCGCTACTAGCGAGTGGGTATATGGGTGAAAAAGAAAACCGTTTAACAGAGGCCCTTGCTTATATTGAACTTCATATAGAGCAAGGCCCTGTATTAGAAGCAAAGCAACTAGAGATTGGTGTGGTTGAAGGTGTTTTAGGTATGGTTTGTTATGAAATGACGATTACAGGGGAGTCAAATCATGCTGGAACTACACCGATGTCGATGCGAAAAGACCCAATGAGTGTGGCAGCCAATATTATAACTTCTTTACATGGCCAGCTTAGTAAAGTCGAGGAAGAGCTCGTATACACATTTGGTCGGATGAACGTTTTTCCTAATATTCATACTGTGATTCCGAGCAAAGTAACATTTACACTTGATTCGCGTCATCAAGATCCAGAAGTGATGCGGAAAGTTGAAGAAATCTTACAAGGTTTACCTACTGTACAAAATGGCTGTAACATCCAACCAGTCAAGCTATGGGGAAGAGATACTGTATTTTTTGACGCTACCATTTGTAATGAAGTGGAAAAATCATGTCAGAACTTTGGCTATTCTTCTCACCGAATGTTTAGTGGGGCAGGCCATGATGCGCAGTATATTGCAAGTTTTATTCCATCAGCGATGATTTTCGTGCCAAGCATTAATGGTAAAAGTCATTGTGAAGAGGAAAAGACGACTTTTGAAGACTGCGTGAAGGGTGCAGATGTGTTACTAGAAACCGTTTTGACGCTACAAACAAAGTTCAGTATTGGCGAGACATACACTGTAAATTAATGAAACGAAGGGTGAGGGGTATAGTGAAAAAAATTATTACAGGTGGATTAATTACGACAGCAACAGATGTGTATGAGGCAGATATATTAATTGAAAACGGAAAAATTATTCAAATTGGCAAAAGTTTATCAGCAGACGGGGCAGAAATGATTGATGCTACTGGCAAATACGTCATGCCAGGGGGAATTGATCCGCATACGCACTTGGATATGCCGTTTAATAACACGGTGACAGATGATGATTGGAAATCTGGTACGATTGCCGCTGCTTTCGGTGGTACGACAACGATTTTAGATTTTTGCTTAACTGCTGGTGAAGAGAAACTTGGGCCAGCTGTAGAAAAGTGGCATGAAAAAGCAAAAGGAAACTCAGTAATTGATTATGGTTTTCATTTAATGATTGGTGAATTAACGCCTGAAACAGAAGCCGAGTTACCGGTATTACTAGAGAAAGAAGGAATCACTTCGGTGAAAGTGTTTATGGCTTACGCGAAAGAGTTCCAAGCGTCAGACCGCACACTTTTTAAAGCATTCAAAATTGCGAAAGAAGTGGGGGCTGTCGTAATGGTGCACTGTGAAAATGGCTCCGTTATTGATGAACTTGTAGAAGAAGCGAAGCAAGCTGGTCATACAGCGCCAATTTATCACGCACTGACACGACCGGCGGAATTAGAAGGTGAAGCGACTAAAAGAGCAATTGAGCTAGCACATATTGCAGGAGCCAAGCTTTACGTTGTACATGTTACTTGCAAAGAGGCAGTAGCTGAAATTATTGCAGCACGTGAAAAAGGATATGACGTGTACGGAGAAACATGTCCGCCTTATTTAACATTAGATCAATCGGCGTTAGCACAGCCAGGTTTTGAAGGAGCGAAATACGTTTGGTCACCGCCACTTCGTCCGAAAAACCATCAAGAGCATTTGTGGAATGCATTAAAAGCGAAGCAACTGCAAACAATTGGCTCGGATCAATGTTCATTTAGCTTCAATGGTAAAAAACAATTAGGTTTGAATGATTTCTCTAAAATTCCAAACGGGGGACCGTTTATTGAAGATCGATGTGGCATTTTATATTCCGAAGGTGTAGCGAAAGGGAAAATATCAATCAATGAATTTGTCGATATGGTTTCGACGAGTGCAGCAAAGATTTTCGGTTTATACCCACAAAAAGGAACGATTGCAATCGGCTCTGATGCAGATATTGTACTTTTCGATCCTACGGTAAAACGTGTGATTTCAGCGAACACACATCATATGAATGTGGATTACAACCCGTATGAAGGTTGGGAAGTTACAGGTGAGCCCGTTAGCGTACTTGTGCGCGGTGAGTACGTGATTAAGAATAAAGAATTTGTTGGGGTATTAGGCAGTGGACAATACATCAAACGTCAACTAACACCGACTACTGTAGAAGCAATAAACATCTAACTGTATATCACACTCGTTGATTGAAGTGGAGGCTGGGCGAGTGCTCCTGTCGCTCCGCTTTCGTCGTAAATAGGGATTAGCGACCTATAGGCTACGCCAGTAAGCGCCAAGTTGAAAGGGAATTAACTTAATTTTACGATAATGAACCATGAAAAAAGTATACATGAGGGGGATGTGGAAATGGTTCCGATTCAAGAAAATGCAATGACTGCACAACTTAAGCGAAATTTTGTTGAAATGAATAGTAGGATGACGAAAAATGAAGCAATAGAAGAGGCCAATCGTTGTCTATATTGCTATGACGCACCTTGTATTACAGCTTGTCCGACAAGTATTCCAATTCCAAATTTTATAAAAAAAATTGCTTCAGGTAATATGAAAGGTTCGGCTATGACGATTATGGATGCCAATCCCATTGGTGCCAGCTGTGCGAGAGTTTGCCCGACAGAGGAGTTGTGTGAGGGGGCGTGTGTTTTAAATGCCTCTACAAAACCAATTAAAATAGGACACTTGCAACGTTACACAACAGATTGGGCGATGGAATCGGGAGTGGAACTATTTAAAAAAGGTCAAACAAATGGTAAAAAGGTGGCAATTGTAGGATCTGGTCCTGCCGGTTTATCAGCAGCACGCGAGCTAAGTCGTTTCGGCTACAGTGTTACAATTTTTGAAGCCGAGGAAAAAGCAGGCGGTTTAGGAAGCTACGGTATCGTATCATTCCGTTTACCGAACGAAGTCGTAGATTGGGAAGTGGAGCAAATTGTAAAGCTCGGTGTGGACATTAAAACAAATACAACTGTTGGCGTGGATATTTCTGCTGATGAAATTTTAGCGCAATATGATCGTGTTATTTTAGCAGTTGGTATGGGGGGCGTGCCTAATCTTGGTATCGAAGGTGAAGAACTAGATGGTGTGCATGATGCCATTGAATTTGTAAAGAACACGAAAATCGGTTCACTGACTGAAGACTTAGTCGGAAAACGTGTTGTAGTCATCGGTGCTGGAAATACAGCTATTGATGGTGCGACATGTGCTGTGCGATTAGGTGCTGAACAAGTAGAGATTCTTTACAGAAGAACACAAAAAGAGATGACAGCCTACCAATTTGAATATGAATTTGCTAAGCAAGATGGTGTTGTATTTAAGTGGCTGACAGCGCCAAAGAGAATTATCGGTGACGAAGCAGGAAAAGTAGTTGCACTTGAATGCGTCAAAATGAAGCTTGGAGATGCGGGTGCAGACGGCAGGCAAAGACCTGAAGTAGTTAAAGGATCTGAGAATGTAATAGAAGTGGACGCTGTCATTAAAGCAATTGGGCAAACACGCTTTGTATCGCTCATTGAAGCTTTTGGTTTACAGCATACAAATGGTGTAGTAGATATTGAAAAAACGACAATGCAGACATCCAATAAGAAAGTATTTGCTTGTGGAGATGTTGTGTTCGGGAACGGTCAAGGGGAAGCAATGGTTGTAACAGCTGCGCAACAAGGTAAAGATGCTGCTTATATCATTCATGAGCAATTAAAAAAACCTAGTGAGATTGCATAGGGGGGACACTGCATGGCAGACTTACGAATAAACTTAGCGGGGATTAAATCACCGAATCCATTTTGGCTAGCATCAGCACCACCGACCAATTCAGGCTATCAAGTACAACGTGCATTTGAAGCGGGCTGGGGTGGCGCAGTTTGGAAAACATTAGGTGAACCGATATTAAATGTTTCTTCACGTTTTGCGGCTGTCAGTTTTAACGGCCAGAGAGTAGCAGGCTTTAATAATATTGAACTGATTACGGATCGCCCGTTAGAGGTTAATTTACAAGAAATCTATGAAACAAAAAAAAGGTTTCCGAATCATGCAATTATTGTTTCATTAATGGTAGAGCCGAAGCAAGATAAATGGCATGAGATTGTCAAAAAAGTAGAAGCTGTAGGGGTCGATGGTCTTGAGCTTAACTTTGGTTGTCCACATGGAATGGCCGAACGAGGAATGGGCGCTGCCTCTGGTCAAGTCCCGGAATTGGTGGAAAAGCAGACGTTTTGGGTCAAAGAAGTAGCACGCACGCCAGTCATCGTTAAGTTAACGCCGAACATCACAGATATTACAATTACAGCAGAAGCGGCAGCACGAGGTGGAGCTGATGCAATCAGTATGATTAATACCATTAACAGCTTAGCGGGTGTTGATTTGGATTCATGGAATACGGTGCCGCATGTTGGTGGGAAAGGGGCGCACGGTGGATATTGTGGCCCTGCTGTAAAACCAATTGCACTAAATATGGTCGCAGAGTGTGCCCGTAATCCGTTTTTCAATGTTCCAATATCGGGCATCGGAGGTATTTCAAACTGGCAAGATGCTGCGGAATTCATATTGATGGGGGCAACAGGCGTACAGGTTTGTACAGCGGCTATGCATCATGGCTTTAGTATTGTAGAAGATATGATTGATGGGCTAAATAACTATTTAGATGATAAAGGCATTGCTTCGGTAATGGATTTAGTAGGTCAATCAGTATCACGTTATTCCGACTGGGGTGACTTAGATTTAAATTACAAAGTTGTCGCTGAAATCAATAATGATGTATGTATTAACTGTAATAAATGTCATATCGCTTGTGAAGATACGTCTCATCAATGTATTGATCTGTACACAGAAAGTGGTCGTCCGATGCTAAAAGTCCGCGAACAAGATTGTGTAGGATGTAATTTATGCTCGATTGTGTGCCCCGTAGATGGTGCGATTTCGATGGTTGAAAGAAAATCGAGTATAGCGCCAATGACGTGGAATGAACGGCAATCACTTATTAGTAATTTCGCTAAATAAAAGTAGGGTTGATTTCCGTTGCGGCTTAGCGCCTAATAAGCCGCTTCACTTGCTCCAATTAATGAGCAATCTAAAATTAATATGAACTTTCTTTAAAATCATACCTAATTTTGGGTGATTGAAACTAATAGCACAAATAAAACCATCAGCTTAACGCAGGATGCCCACCATTAATGATATATTGGCTTTGGGGTAGAGTTATAAAAAAATCGACTTTTTGTTCGTGAACTGGAAATCTAAAATAAGGGAGAGACATGTATGGCGAATGGTGGGAATTATTTAAAATCACCAGATTTACTTCCAGTGACACATCAACAAAGGAATATCGGGACGTTTGGTTTTGCAGTAATTTGGGTTGGGATGGCAATTGTATTAGCCGCTTTTGCAATTGGTGGAGCAGGTATTATAAGTTTGTCGTTGCCGATGGTTATTTTAGCGACAATTATCGGCTCAGTTTTAATCGGTGTGTTTATGACATTAATCGGTGATATCGGCATAGAGCATGGCTTATCCTTTCCAGTTTATATGCGTGCCCCATTTGGTACAATTGGGACGCATATACCGTCGCTTGTTCGTGGCGTTACCGCTGCGTGTTGGTTTGGGATTAACACCTATTTTGGTGCGCTTGCAATAAATGGTATTTTAAACTTACTAATTGGCTTTAATAATTGGTTTTTATGTTTCTTGATTTTTGCAGCGTTGCAATTATTTAATACATCTCTCGGCATTAAATCCATTGAGCGCTTTGCAGATTTCGCAGCACCAATTATTATTTTAATTTCGTGCTGGATGTACATTACGCTAGCAGATAATGCAACGACTCAAGGAAAAGATGTTTGGTCATGGGTAGAATCACCAACAACAGGAATGACAGCATTTACAGCCTTCATGGTTGTGGTTATGGCAAACATGGGATTCTGGGCAACATTAGCAGCTGATATGCCGTCACTATCACGTTTCTTTAAAGCGCCAAAAAATGAACGTAATTGGTTCAAACGCAATAAAACACAATTAGTTGGTTCATTAATCGTGATGCCGATTACAAATACATTTATCGTAGCAATTGGAGCCGTTTGTTATATGGCGGTGGCATCTGCTGATCCTGTAAATGCATTACAACAAAGTGCAAGTGGATTTATTTTAGGAATTTTATTACTGATGATTGTATTAGCACAATGGTCTACGAATACGTCAGCAAACGTTATTCCTGCGGCAACAATTTTCTCTAACATTGGTGGACCAAAAGTTCCTTTCTGGGTTGGGGTTATCGTAGCAGGGATTATTGGGATTTTGGCACAGCCTTGGAGCTTATTTGGTGTTTTGGTCGAGGCACTATTAATCATTGGCGGTATTTTAACAGCCATTGTAGGTATTTTATTTGCCGATTATTATTTAATCCGAAAACGTCGCGTAAACGTAAAAGAACTTTACGAGTTAGACGGTCAATTTAAGTTTATGAATGGCTTTAATTTAGCGGGTTTAATCGCTTGGGTGATTGGTGGTATCTTAGCGAATATGTTCCCAACCTATTCTTCATTGATTGGTTTCTTCGCCGGCGCTATCATTTATTATGTGTTAGCGAAATATTGGTGGTTTAAAAAGTACCCGCAAGCTGAACTAATAGATCCAAGTGACGAAAAGTATCTAGGTATTACAATTGGGCATGATTGGGACGATATAATCGCACAAGAAATGGAACCGGAATCAGTACCAGTTCTTTCAATTGTGTCAACTGAGGTGGACACAATAATCGAAATAAAAGGTACTGAATAAATAAGCGAGGTGTGTGTATGTCAGATTATTTATTAAGTATGGAAGAAATGGAACAATTAGATGAGTATTTTGACAGGGGCTTTAAAGTACACAATGTGTATGAAAATTTAAGTGGGATGTTTGTCGAGTTTGAGCGACAGGAAGTAGTTTGTTTGCCGATTTTAACAGCAGAAGCGCGTAAATATTTTGCGGCAAAGCTTCAAGAACAAAAGGTGTTGTAGGAAGTTGGATGATAGATTACATTTGTGTATCAGCCTTAATGTGTTATTGAAAAAGTGAACTAGTAAGACGTACTAGAGAAACTCTTTCTAATGATATTGACAATTTTAGGATATTCATATAAATTTATTACTACTCTCAATATAACAGAAAAAGAAATAGTTTTAGTGGAACGATAGATATTCAACACATACTTGTCTCTTGGCAGACGAGTATGTGTTTTTATCATCGGGTAATGGATGTTAAAAAACACATTACTCGATGATAAAGCCCTAGGCGGATGTCACAAATTTTGCAGGCATAAGCAAACTTCAAATTCCAGACGCAATTACGCCTTGGCGTAATTGTTCAAGTAAAATGTCACAATTAATGAAAGAGGATCTATAAAGTGAAATCCATCTTCAATTATTTTCATCCACTTGTTTGGATTATATTAAGTGGGACTATTTTTGCTCGAACAGCTAGTTTTATGGCCATCCCTTTTTTAGCTTTATACTTACATAATCAACTTCAGGCATCTCCTTCACTTATTGGTTTAACAGTAGGGGTCGCGCCACTTTTTGCAACGTTTGGTGGTCTTGTTGGCGGATACTTAACGGATCGTTTTAATCGAAAAAACGTTATTATTAGTACGGTATTTGTTTGGAGCTTAACATTTCTCGGTTTTGCTTTAGCACCATCTGCCATATATTTTGTAATGTTAAATGCGTTAAATGGGCTATGTCGTTCATTTTTTGAGCCTGGTACACAAGCGCTGATGATTGATTTTACGGAGGACGCCAAAAAACGAAGACTCTTTTCTGTCCGTTACACAGCGATTAATATTGCCGCGGTGTTGGGACCGTTGTTGGGCGTTTGGGTTTCGAGCATGTCGAGCGCGTCTGTACCATTTATGATTACAGGCATCATGTATGGAATTTACGGTGTATTTTTATTTATTGTGCTGAACCGTTATGAAATGAAGCAACAAAAATTAGCGGCGGGTCATCGAATAGGGGCAATCATTGGTGCAGTGAGAAAAGACCAAAAATTGCTATATTTTATTGCTGGTGGAATCTTGATTACATTTGGTTATGCACAATTTGATTCGACGCTACCGCAATTGATTGATATGAAAGTAGAGGACGGGGTAAAGCTGTTTTCATATGTCATCGTGGCGAACTCGATTACCGTGTTAGCATTACAACTTCCACTGACAATTATGATTGAGAAAATGTCAATCTACAAATCTCTAAAAATAGGTGTCATGATTTTTTCGGTCGGTTTGTTATTGCTTGGATTTTCCGATAATGCGTGGATGTTTATTGGCAGCATGGTGATTTTTTCAATCGGAGAAATTTTCTGTTTCCCGATGATGAATGCCGTTATTGAAGAAATTGCACCAATTGATCAAAAGGGCATTTATTTAGGGGCAGGGCAGCTAAAAAATTTAGGTGGTTTTATCGGTCCCGTTGTAGGTGGCTGGATGTTAGTTGTTACTGTTGATTGGATGTATGTCGTGATTTCATTTGTCATGTTAAGTAGTATTTTAGTCTATCGAAAAGCGCTTCATGTGCAAGAAACCTAATGATTGCATAAAAAAAGTGACGAACGTTTGGCAGAATTTCTGCAAGCGTTCATCACTTTTGTATTTGGTAGGGTGTTTTATTCTAGAAAAGTGCAATAATTTTATCAAGTATACCTGTAATATCAAGGAATACGATAATAATAACAAGAGGAATAATATACTTCATAATGAAGAACCAAATGTTAAAGGCAGTTGCCCCTAGACGAGAATGCTGTAATAGTTCCTCTCGTAAAGTGCTTTTCTTAATTTTCATTGGTACGAAAATGGCGATTAAAAATACACCAAGTGGCATTAAAATATTACTTACTAAATAATCGGCCGAGTCGAAAATGTTTTTCGAGAAGATTAATATATCCGAGAAAACACTATAAGATAATGCAGAAGGAACACCTACTGCAAAAATTAAAACACCAATAATATAGGCATATTTTGTGCGCTTTTCTTCTTTTCCTTTAACAAAAGTGGCTACAATAATTTCTAACATTGAAAAGGCAGAAGTCAATGTGGCAAATAAAAATAATGCTAAAAATCCTAATAAGAAGGCTTCACCAAAAATAATTTGATCAAACACAGCTGGTAATACTACAAACAGTAAACCAGGTCCTTCAGCTGGTTCTAAACCTAGTGAGAAAACAGCTGGGAAAATAGCTAATCCTGCTAATAAAGCGATGAATAAATTCATGGAAACGATCGAAATAGCAGGCTGAACTATACTTTCTTTTTTTGAAAGATATGAACTATACGTTACCATTACGGATACACCGACACTTAAAGAGAAGAAAGCTTGCCCCATCGCAAACAGAATACTTTGTGAAGTAATATTTGAGAAATCTGGTGCTAGAAAGAATTTCACTCCTTCCATTGCATTATCGAGTGTAAGTGAGCGAATGATTAGAACAAAAAATAGTAAAAATAATGCGGGCATCAAAATTTTATTAACTTTTTCAATCCCATTTTGAATCCCTTTTGCGACTACTAGCACAGTAATTGCTAAAAAGGCAAATTGTGCGCCAATAACTAACAGGGGATTGGCAATCGTTTCATTAAAGACAGCGCCGTAATTTGCACTTTCACTAATGATACCTCCAAACAAACCTTTGACAAAATAAATGACAATCCATCCACCAATTACACTATAGAAGGATAATAATAGGAAACAAGTAAATACCCCGAGCTTACCAATCCAATGCCACTGTGTATTAGGCGCTAAACTCCGGTAAGCACTAACCGCTTCTTTTTGTGTGCTTCTCCCAATAATAAACTCCGCTAATAATAGGGGGAAACCAATGAATAATGAAAATAAAATAAAGAGAAGAAAGAATGCTCCTCCTCCACTTACTCCTGTGACATAAGGAAGCTTCCAAATTGCGCCTACTCCTATAGCTGATCCAGCAGCAGATAAAATAAAACCAATCTTTGATGACCATTGCTGTGATGTTTGAATGCTAATCAATCCAATCTGTTTTTTATTTCTTGTCCCTGATAGAAAAAAAGACAAATAGCCACGTCTCTATCTGTAACGATAGGGACGTGGCTATTCACGCGGTACCACCCTAATTGGAAACAAAAATTGCTTCCCACTTGTAAAAGTAACGGTTTAATCCGTTTTCATACCACGTATTTCAAAAAAGTAGTATAAAAAAAGCTCAAAGAATGAAATTCACACAGATCTTTGTATCAGTTTCCACCAACCACTGATTCTCTGCCAACAGGGAGATCTGGCTTAATATGTTCTTGTCATCGCTCATTAAATATTTAGAATAATAAACGAAATTATAGTATGATAACACCTTTTGGTCAAGTCTTTTATCAAAATAATGAAATCTCAGCCTCTAATTATTGATCTAATTAAGTTAAACAAAAGATTCTATATAGCCTTTGATGTAAGTTTTCTATTATGGATTCTTATTGAGTGTGTGCTTGTATGGCTGGCTAAGCACATGAGTCACACAGCTTTGTGCAAGGCCAGCCTTTATAAAGTTTTACTTCCGAATCTTTCTGCATTTATTGCGCCGCTACCGTGGGAGGAGGCGTAATCCTAATTAGATATTCATCTCAATCGGAAAAAATTCATCCTATTTTTGGAGCTATTGAGAAGAAGGAATCGTACTAAAATTTCCCCATAGCAGGTCCTTTTAAGTAACAAAAACATTCTGCAAAATTGGGGGTAGACGGCATGTATTGTAAGTGCGAATGTATTACAAGGCAGATTTTAGTGTTGAACTAGTATTTCAATATTTGATTCAAACATATGAAACGAACTTTAGATCAAGAAGAGAATGATTCAGATTTCAAGAAGAAATTGGGGGTGTAGCATGATGCAAAAGGCAATTTCAACGACGATCCAATCATTTGCAGTGGGATGTATGATATTTATGTTATCGCTCTGTGTGTCGTATTGGGAAAGAGGGGAAGAAATCTTTAATCAAATTCAAACGAGATTTGACTTTATTGTCCTCGAAATTTTTATAGTTGCCCTTATTGGAGGAGGCTTTGGACACTTCATTTATCAGCTTAACATAAAGCATAAAGTTCAAGTGTTTCTTCATTATGCAACAACAATAAGTGCGATTTTAGTCGTATCCATTTGGTTAGAGTTCGTATCCATTTGGTTAGAGTTCGTATCCATTTGGTTAGAGTTCGTATCCATGTCTTATATCAATCTTTTCATGTATTTCATTTCTACAAGTGTGATTTTCTTTATCATTTGGTATGTATCTTATGTGAAATTGAAAAAGGAAGCGGACTTGATTAATTCGGCGATTATGAATGCGAAAAAAAGCAGGTGATTTATATTTGGTTTGGTATATAATTGAAATTATAACACAGATTAGGGGGTACGCTATGTTTAAAAATACTTCACCAAGATTATTTTTTTCAATGGCTGCGATTGCTATGCTCATCATATCACCATTTTTTGCAATCATTATGCCAATTATACTGATCGAAACATTTTTTACGCATGATGATACTAAGCTATATATTTATCCTTTTATGACAAGCACCTTAGTTATTGTTTTTGCCTTTGTCTTATTTGCAGTGGCATGTTTGCTGCTATTTTGGAAACGAGAAAAAGTGACATTTTTACTAAGCACACTTATCGTATTAGGGGGGATTTATACACTTTATAGTACGTCACAAATGTATACGGTCATTGACTCAGAACAAATTGTAGTGAAAAATATTTGGTCAGAGAAATCGGTAGAATGGGCAGATATGAGTGAAGTGGCTTTGGAATATGTATCCGGCGACTTAGGGGATTATGTATTTAAAATGGCGGACGGACAAGAATTTATCTTAAAAGAAAACAAATCACATGTAACGAGTTATATATATAATTTAGCAAATGCAAAAAGTATTCCATTCGTTGAAAGAGCGAAGGAATAAAGAAAGAGCCGAGGACGAGAATAAATGTCCTGGGCTCTTTTACTATTTGAATATCTCGATCAAAGCACGACCGTCAACATTCTCGAATGGGAGCTTTAAAATATGCGCAATCGTTGGTCCGATGTCGACAACACTCACATCACCTATATCAAATCCAGCTTTAATCGAACTGCCTGAAATAATCAAATTACTTGTGTAATCGGTTTTTTCAGGGGAGTAGCCATGTGTTGCATATTTTTGACCGAGCGCGTGTAAATCAACAACGACTTCTTTTGTATAGTCATCTTCAAAACAATAGCCTTCTTTTGCTTCAATCATATACTCGAACTGCTCATCTACGTGGAATTTGTCGAGTTCTTTTCGGGAATAAATCGCCTCGATGCCATATTTCGCTTTTTTTGCTAATGCCTCTAGCAAGGTTATTGCAGTAGCTTTTGCTTCTTCATCACCTTGTTGAACATGCAAATACGCTGCACCACCTGCACCTTGAACATAGGCGCGCCATTTCATTTCACCATTTTCCTCATAGATGAGTTCATTATCAAAAAATAAACGATTTAAATAAATTTTATAGCGAACATCTAGCTGTCCATGATCCCCAACGATTAAAAAGGTCGTTTCGTCACGAATGCCCGCATCTTCAACCGCTTTCACAAGCTCGCCAATGCGACGGTCCATTCGTTCCAATACGGCTTCTATATGAGGACCTTGTGTTCCATGCAAATGCTTCGAATCATCGAGATCGATTAAATGCATGAGCAACAAATTGGGCTTTTTGTTTATAATCGTATCAACCGCGCACTTTGTAATAAAATCATCTAAATACGGCTGCGCAATTCCTTGACGTACTTTCCCATATTTCCATTCCATCGCAAGCGTAAAGAGTTTACTGCCATTTTTTATAATTTTCAAAGCTTGATTTTCATTTTTAACTGCTTTTATTTCAGGAATATTGTAATGTATCGCCGCTTTTCCTGTAACGGGCCATAAAATACCTGCCGTTTTTAAGCCTTTATTCCGTGCGAATTCATAAACGGTGGGCATTTTCAAATCGTCTCGATACCAATGCCAGCTTTGCTCCTTTTCAGGTACAAAAGGTTGAAACGGGTTATTATGAAAAACGCCGTGTTTATTCGGATAAACCCCTGTTACATATGAGCTATGAATGACATAAGTAAGTGTGGGATAGACGCTTTTTACTCGATTCGTCGCTGCACCATGTGCAATCAACTGTGCTAAATTCGGCTTACATTTCGCACTATCCCAATTGTCTTTTGAAAAGGCATCATAGGATATGACGATGACATAATTATTTTTAGACTGCATAAAAATCACCTCACTGCATCGATATTTGCTGCAGGATCTTTCGGTAGTAGTAAGAACACGAGCAGCCCAATAATAAATAGCGGGATAATGGATAAAATACTATATTTCGCTACACCGGTCATCGTTGTTGTGAATGCCATTAAAAAGGGTCCGATAATGGCCGCGAATTTCCCGAATATATTATAAAAGCCGAAAAATTCATTCGAACGCTCTTTCGGAATAATTTTGCCATAATAGGAGCGGCTTAATGCTTGAATCCCGCCTTGTGCAGAACCAATCATCGCACCAAGAACGAATATATGCCACATTTCAGAAATAAAGAATGCGGCGATACATGCCACGATATACGTTAATATTCCTACAATAATCATGGAGCGTGTGGAGTATTTTTTTGCCAGTGTTCCATACAGTAATGCACAAGGAAACGCAATAATTTGAATGACTAATAAAATCGCAAGTAACATAAAAGTATTAAATGAATCCGAGCCTAAAACACTTGTTGCATAAGGCACGACCATTTTAATAATCGTATCAACACCATCAATGTAGCAGAAGTAAGCGATTAAGAAAATGAACACTACTTTGTAATTTTTAATTTGTAAAAAGGTCGTTCCTAACCGCTTAAAGCTATTGCCAACTAAATTCGTCTCTGGCTCGATGTAATGACGCTGCCTGACATCTTTGATCATTGGAATGGTAAATAATCCCCACCATAATGCCGTAATAAAGAATCCAATTTGATAGCCAATTGCCAAATCCATGCCCATAAAGAAAATGACAGCAAGGCTAATGCCAAATGGGATTACACTTGAAATATAACCAAATGCAAAGCCACTTGTTGATACTTTATCCATGCGTTCATCGGATGTAACGTCGACTAAAAAGGAATCATAAAAAATATTCGCCCCTGCAAAGCCGATACACGAGAGCACATAGACGACAATTAATAATTGCCACTGACCACTAGCTGGAGAAATGAATGCAAAGGATAAGGTCGCGATGATTCCGAGTAAAGCAAAGAACGTAAAGAAGCGCTTTTTCTTATCTTTATAATCGGCAAGTGCACCTAAAATGGGACTTAATAAAGCGACTAAAATACTAGCGAGCGAATTAAAATACCCAAGATCCATATTATTCACACCATCAAACATGCCAAAGACAATAGGGAAGAGGGCGGTCGTTATGGCCATTGAGTACGCAGAGTTCCCACAATCATAAAGTATCCAGGACTTTTCTTCTCTTGTTAACTTCAAACAATCCCTCCTTATGTACTGAATATTCTATTATTATATCACTTTCTGAATTTTACAATAACACGGAATTGTTAATGTGCTATCTTACTTCTATGTATATTTATGAAGAAATGTAAATAGCACACTTTTGAAGTCAAAAAAGAGCCTAGATCGTTCCTCTAGGCCCTTACTTGCATGAATTATTTTGGCTATCCATCAAAATGGCTGTTCTATCCGCCACTTCAACTTTCTATCCT
This sequence comes from Solibacillus sp. R5-41, assembly GCF_002736105.1. NCBI lineage: Bacteria > Bacillati > Bacillota > Bacilli > Caryophanales > Caryophanaceae > Solibacillus > Solibacillus sp. R5-41. The sequence continues at coordinate 1,578,731 of NZ_CP024123.1, forward strand.
TCTGCCCCGTTAATATCGCCAAAATTCCCAGTTATTTGTACGAAGATTACATTTTAGCTTTTCTAAAACCATTAAAAATATCGATAATTGAAATTATAATCATGACCGAAACGACAGCCCAAATTGTGCTATTCCACCAATTCAAAATGACTGAATCACTTGCCGCATTAAATACTTCCCCTGTATAACGGATGAACTCAGTATTAAATAAATTGGATTGTTGGATGAAAATAACAGTCACAATAATAAGCGCAACGTGATAAATCATATTCCAAACAGCTATTTTATTTGTCCATTTGCCAACAATCCACTTATATAAAATCAAACCAATTTCAAACAGAATTAGTGACCCTATAATTGGCCATAAAGTTAAAAGTACGTCTCGATTGAAAAGGGGGGCTACAAAATGAAGTTTGTCATGTGACCCACCTTGTTCGTAAATTCCGATAAGATCAGATGCTTTAAAGTAAACAGTAGCCCAAATGATTACACCTAAAAGTTCAAAAAATATTTCAGGTTTGGAAATTCGTTTCTTTTTTTCTACTGGCACGATGTTTTTTAAATCACTTGGTGTCCAAGGTTTTGGTAGCATCGACTTTTTGGCACCATCGTCCGTCACACGTTCTATGATCACAAAGATAATTGTAACCCAGAAAAATACTTGAGTTAATACTTCTACGCTTCCACCTATAAAGTGAATAACCAAATCAATACCAGATTCGATTAGCTGTGTATCTGGTGTGAAACTCGTGATTTGTTGAATGGTAAGTACGATAACATGAACGATAACGGCAATGGATGCGGCCATTTTTAAAATCGTCATATACGATTCAAATAACATCGGACCAATTAGGTAATTAGGTTGCCCGCGGTACTGATCGGCCAATTGAGCTGGATCCCCCAGTTTTGTAAGCGCGGTGTCTACATCATCTGCTGTATAGTCATCTGGAATCATATCCAAAATGGTTGACCTCAATTCCATTTCGATATCTGCACGTAATTTTTCGGGTAATCTTCTTGCTACTTCATAAATGTACAAGTTAATCTGTTCCATCTTTTTCATCCCCTTTAAGTAATAAGGCTAACTCATTAGATGTTTTTTCCCATTCGACTTTCAATGCCTCAAATACCTGCTTTCCATAATCACTTCGTACATAATACTTTCTCGGGCGGGTCTCAGTTGTATCCCAACTACTCGTTAATAATTCTTGTTTTTCTAAACGGCGAAGAAGGGGATACAGTGTGCTTTGGTCGATAGCAATACCCGATGTTTCTAACAACTGTACTAAAGAATAACCGTATTGTGGCTCGCTTAATTGGCTTAATACGGCAAGTGTCAATGTTCCTCTTCGTAATTCAGTCGTCAGTGAATTTAATAATTCATTCACACAAACACCTCGTTTTCTTTATAGTGTATATCGTACACTATTGTGGAAATGAAAACAATGGGCGTTAAAATTAAATTATGATTTTTTTCAAGAATAAGTCCTATTTGGGCTAATTGTTGTTTCTGAGGCAAAAAAAGAAGAGACTATCCGTTTTTTGCGGATGCCTCTGCTATATGGAGAATTTGATACTTATAAGATTTTTATAGGTATCTATTTTGGTTTATTTTAATGATAACTCGAGATCACCATGGGAGAGAGAAACTTCAAGCTGGTTATTCCCTTCATGTAGTTGGGATAGTTTCGTTCCAGAATCTTTATCGTTTACTGTGAGGTCTCCAAAGAATGTGCTCAAAACAAATCCGAGATCACTTTTTTTGTTTAATAACCTAAGGCCAACATCTCCAAAACTAGAAGAAATCGTCGTTTTTCCGTTTAACTCGCCAGTGACGTCAATATCGCCATGCTCGCTTTCAATTACTAAACTGTCACTTGAAAATTGATGTAACGTCAAATCCCCAAATGCATTATTAATTTCTGTATAACCTGCTTCAATGTTATTGAATGAAATATCTCCGTGGCGCACATCCAGATTGAGCTGTTCATAATTTAATTGTTGCAAGTTTACATCCCCGAAGCTAGAATCTACTGTAATGTTTGAGAGCAATACATCCTTAGGGACATAAATTTTAATAGAAGGCGATTTAAATGGTCCAAGGCCGATTGTCATTGCGTTTTCATTTTTGTTGCGAGACTTTACTGTTAGCGTATCGGCTTTTACAACATACGTAACATCTGACGTTTCAAAAGCACTTATTTCTAATGAAAAACGATCTGACGGAAGTATTTCAATATCCGAGTGTTCATTTGAAATGTTAATTTTTGTGAATTTGTCAAGTTCGTATGATTGGGACACAAAAGTTTTTTCGTTTGGTACGTAAAAACCTGTATTGTCTTTTAAAATATACCATTGTCCACCAGATGCAAAACCAATAATGGCGAATACAAGGCCGATTGCAATCATACAACCTGCAATAATTTTAAGCCGAGTAGTAGTCATTGGAAATCCCCCTTTCGTTTCCGTGTGATTTTCTGAAACATTTTAGCTAATATTTCTACACAGACAACACCAGTTCTTTTAATGAGACGGATTATGGTAGGCGAGATCAAGAGGCCAATGCCGGTTGTAACAAGCCCAAAACCAATAAATAGTAGTGCTGTCGGCCAATGTTCTATAATAATGAAAAAACCCGATATGAGCGCGACAAGTCCACTAAATAAAATACCACCTACAATAGCTAAAATAGCAATAACAAAGCTGAAAACGACTGCACCAGCTGAAATGATGAGCGCCACTGCCACAGCGAGAAGTGGTAACGAAAGTGGTGCCGATAATATAGCAAGGATGATTAGCCAAATTGCTGACATGTTCTTTTTCGTTGAAGGTGGTGTCGCGTCCAAATCTTTAATCGCAAAGTCGGCTAATATTTGTGCAGCCACTTGCGAAGGTGGTCCTAGCTGTTTTATGACTTGTTGCTCGTTCTCTTCTCCTGCTTCATCGAAATATTCTTCATAATAAATAAGTGCAGAATCAATTTCATGCACTGGGAGTCGGTGTAATCTACTCCTTAGGTTTTTTAAATAACCTGCTTTATCCATCTAATTTCCCTCCTAATAGTACACTGTCTACTTTTTCTTTATAAATTTTCCATTCGGTAAGAAGTTCTAGTAAACGCAAGTGCCCTAGTCCCGTAATCTGATAGTATCGCCTGTTCCTTCCTTGAAATGGCTGGTCATAGGTTGTTAAAAAATCAGCCTTTTGCAAGCGTCGCAATACAGGATAAAGCGTTGACTCCGAAATATTCATGACCGATTGGACTTCTTGCGTCAGAGAGTACCCGTAAGCATCTTCCTTTTCTAATATAGCGAGCACGCAAGCATCTAGTAAAGACGAGCCCAGTTGAAACGTCATCTTATTCACCTCACATTACTATACCTATATAAGGTTTTATATTATACGTTATATAGTATATGGATAGTATATGGCGTATAGTATTGATTTGTCAATAAATTTCAAATTTTTTACATAAAAAAGGCGAATGATAAATGGAATCTTAGTACTACTGCTGTATTAAATTCCATGCGTAGTTTTTTTGATTGGACAGCAAAAAAAAAATTTATAGTCATGTATAGTTTCATTGCAAACAGCTCATACTTATTTAGGTAACACTTATTCATCTAATTTGATGAGGAGGATGCATCATGAGTAATTCTAAGCCAGTAGAACAGGAATCTCAGGACAGTCCGCCACAACTGAACATTGAGTAAGCTTCATTTATATTACAGGCATGGTTAACCGGAGTTTTCTCTGAATAGTTATTGCTTGATATTTGAAGCTGAATTAAACCAGTTATAGTCAATTGTAGGCAATAAGTGTACTCGGACCCAGAATTATTCTGGGTCCATTTTTTTGAAGAAAAACATTTGGCAAAGGAACTGGGATCAATGAAACTAAAAAAAATGTATAATCATCGTGGAAATAGCCATATTAATAAGGATTTCACTTAAGAAATCTAATTTGATGAGGAGGATGCGACATGAGTAGGCCTAAAGAATTAGACCCAAAATCTCGAAAAATCCGCCATAACTGGTCAAGGATGAAGCATGCAAAATCTCAAGTAAATGGGCAAACAGAGATTACTCTGCATAACCGTATCTTGAGAAGCGAAGCGAAAGCCCGACAGTTTTAATCAGCTAGAAGTAATAAGTGTCATCGAGCCCAGAAATTATTTCTGGGTTTTTTGTTTTGAAATTTTTTATCCTTTTTATGATTTATCCAATATAACCATTAATTTAGTATTCCTTTATTTATTTTAGTTTTACATTCAAAAATTCAATTGAATAATAATTGTCGCATCAATTCGAATTGGCGATTTTTATTTACAACTTTTTTAAAATAGGCTCTATTATAGGGATATTGCTTAGTTCGGTGGGTATAAAGGTGTGTTAAAGGGTGCTATAAAATATAGACTTTTTCATACAAAAGTGTACTAATATAACTCGTCTATCTTGTAATAAAGTAAAAATTACTATTTTTGTAGGTACAAGGATCAATGGTGTGTCTACTTTTTTTATGTGAACTTAGTATGAAATACGCAATTAGAGCGATAGGTTATATTTGGGGTATATGCTATATTTGAATAAAATAACTACAATTTTATGGGTGCAGGAGAAAAGTGAGGGGTACATATTTATGAGCAATACATTTCGTTTCAAAACAATTCGCGCTAAGCTATTAAGCGCCTTTTTTGTCATTGTCTTTTTTATTTTTGGCTTTAGTACATATAATTATTTTGCTAATACGCGCGTCATTACTGCCGGAGAAAATATTGTACAAAAGGAATTACAACTGCTAATAGCTAGTGAAAAATTGGCATCGTCGATTAGTATTCGATCATCGGCAGCGAAAAGCTATGTATTAACAGGAAATAAGGCCTATAAAGAGTCATTTCAGCAATATATTGAAATTGCAGAAGCTAATAATGCCATCTTGAGCGAATTTGGGACAGATGAAAATTTGGCGGGACTTGTTGAAAAGGCAAGAGAATGGCGAGGAATAATACAGACACAAGTATTTGATGAATATGATAAAGGCAATAAAGAGCTTGCCGTTGAAAATTTGAAATCGGCGGATGCTCTAGCAGGGGAAGTAATGCTAGGCTACGAAGAAATTGCATTAGCACGTGAAGAAGCGATTAATGTACTCGGTAATGAAATGATTACACAGTCGAAGGTAACAATGTACGTAGGAGCATTCATTGGTACGATAATTATCATCCTTGCAATTATCGTCGCTATTATAACAGCGCGTATCATTACGAATCCGATAAAAGAGGTCGTACAAAAAATTATAGCGATGGCCAACGGGGATATGAGCCAAGCTCCATTAATACAAAAAACACAAGATGAAATTGGGTTGCTTGTGCAATCGGCAAATAGTATGAATAGTAAGCTACACGGCGTATTGAGCTCGATTCATGAAGTTTCTGAAAATGTTGCAGCAAGTAGTGAGGAGCTCGCGCAATCTGCTAATGGGGTGAAGGATGGTTCGGAACAAATTGCTCTTACGATGACGGACTTAGCAGACGGCTCAGAATCTCAGGCAAGTAGTGCAAGTGATTTAGCAAATATGATGGAACACTTTAAAGTAAATGTACAACAAGCTACGGATGAAGGAACTACAATGGCCAAGCATTCACAAGAAGTTTTACATTTGACAGAATCAGGACAAGGACTAATGAATGCTTCCACACAGCAAATGTACACAATTGATCAAATTGTCCAAGAAGCTGTGTCCAAAGTCGAAGGGTTAAATAGTCAATCACAAGAAATTTCAAAATTAGTCGATGTAATAGATGGCATTGCCAATCAAACAAATTTACTAGCTTTGAATGCAGCAATTGAAGCAGCACGAGCTGGCGAACAAGGAAAAGGATTTGCCGTTGTAGCTGATGAAGTACGTAAGTTAGCTGAGCAAGTTTCGCTTTCTGTTACAGATATTTCATCTATTGTGACACGTATTCAAAGTGAAACAACGGGTGTTACAACTTCACTGCAAATAGGCTATGACGAAGTGAAAAAGGGAACGTTACAAATTACCAATACGGGTAAAACGTTCGACAATATCGCGACAGCTGTGAATCTTATGTCGTCGAATATTCAAGGGATTACAAATAACTTGCAAGGTATTGCTACGACAACAGAGCAAATTAATCGCTCTATTGATGAAATTGCAGCGATTACGCAGGAATCAGCTGCTGGAGTCGAACAAACGACTGCAACGATTGAGGAAACAGCGGGAGCAATGGAAGAAATAGCGAGTAGCTCGGAGCAATTAGCGATTGTTGCTGAAAGTTTAAATACGCAAGTACAACAATTTAAGCTATAAAAAAGTAAGGAAGTCTTCATAGTTATGTGCATTTGCACACTGTGAAGACTTTTTTCTTATTTATTAGAATATTCAAAAGTGATAGAATAAATAATACTTTATGTTTTGACTTGTCAGGGAAAGGGTGGATCAAAGGGTGATTTAAGTCAACCGCCATTAGAACAAAAAACACGAGATGAAATTGGGTTACTTATACAATCGACGAACACTGTTAATAGCACTTTACATAGCGTATTGAGCACGATTCATGAAGTTTCTGAAAATGTTGCGGCAAGTAGTGAAGAGCTCGCACAATCCGCGTTAGGGGTGAAAGATGGCGCTGGACAAATCGCAATAACGATGACGGATTTAGCAGATGGCTCAGAATCGCAGGCGAATAGTGCAAGTGATTTAGCACAAACTTTAAAGTAAATGTACAACAAGCAACGGATGCAGGTTCAACAATGGCTAAGCATTCCCTTGAAGTTTTACAATTAACTGATATTGGCCAAGGATTAATGAATTCATCAACTCAGCAAATGTATACAATTGATCGAATTGTACAAGAGGCTGTGTCCAAGGTAGAGCGATTAAATAGTCAATCACAGGAAATTTCAAAATTAGTTGTTGTTATTGACGGTATTGCAAACCAAACGAATTTACTAGCATTAAATGCAGCGATTGAAGCAGCAAGAGCAGGCCAACAAGGGAAAGGCTTTGCGGTTGTAGCTGATGAAGTACGCAAACTGGCTGAGCAAGTTTCCCTTTCTGTTACAGATATTTCCTCGATTGTGACACGTATTCAAAGCGAAACGATTAATGTTACAACATCACTACAAACAGGTTATGATGAGGTGAAAAAAGGAACAGCACAAATCACTGATACGGGTGAAACGTTCGAGAATATCGCTATGGCTGTGAATCTGATGTCTTCGAATATTCAAGGGCATCATGGAAAATCTACAAGGCATTGCCACGAAAACGGAGCAAATTAATCGCTCAATTGACGAAATTGCAGCCATCACGGAGGAATCCGCAGCCGGTGTCGAACAAACAACGGCAACAATCCAGGAAACAGTAGGATCAATGGAAGAAATCGCGAATAGTACGGAACAATTAACTACTGTGGCTGAAGAACTAAATATCAAATTGCAACAATTTAAGTTGTAGAAATAGGGAAGTCTTCATAGGTGCATATGCATATATGAAGACTCTTTTCTCTTTTTAGAATATTGATAATGTTTTATTGTAGCGGGATGGAAGAACATGTTATCTTGCATGCAATTGGGAAATTGAATTAAATAAACTCCCAATAGCGGAGAATGAAATCTCCTTATAAAAACCAGTGGCGAGGCATGGAGCATGTCCTATGGTTAAAATAATTTAAGACTATTATTGTTACTTACCAACCGATTGTTCATAATGATGGAAGAACGATACTGCGTTTACGCAGTGATATTGGTGGAACTCCGCATCTGTTTTGGCTATTGTTAAGTTGTTGCCACGCAGTAATTTAATAGCTTCTGCTTGTGTTATTTACTTGTTGTAATGCATCGACACCAGAATATGAGCGAAGTTGCAACTTGGTAGTTTACGTTCTTTACCCAAGAAGGATAGAGTAACTAAAACAACCTAGGTAAACACAGTAATTCCAGAATGATTATCTCTAATTTATCAAGGCTTTAAGCAATCTGTTTTATTAATTGTGAATACTGTGCTTGTATAAAATATAGATTAGAGTTAGGATGGTCGAAGAAAAAATAACACAATTTAGTGTTAGTTTCGGTAAACCTCATCATAAGTATTAGAGGTTTTCCATGTATAATAGCATATAGAAATAATATTAAGTAAACTAATCTTGAACTAGACTGTTAGCTAAAAAATATATTTATAATTTTAGTTGGCTTAGAATGGAGACCATGTGAATGTTAAGTGAACAGACGAGATATTCTAGGCTCGCGAGTATAACCAAAGTAATTAATACAAAGTTAGAAATACGTGAAGTTTTCCAGCGTGTAACGCAGGCAATATCCGAGGAAATCGTGCAATGTAACTCGGTTGGTATTTATTTACCCGAAAAAGATGGCACATTTAGGGGATTTGTAGGAAAACCAGAAGATATGAATGGCATAACGCTCGATACACAGGTAATTGATCTTGAAACAGACTTACTTGCCAAAGAAGTCATTGAAACTAAAAAAACTGTCTATATCTCTGATACCTCAAAGGATAATCGGCCGGACCTGAGATCGGTAGAAGCCTTCAAAATTAAATCCTTATTAGCACTGCCTATCTTATATGAACAAGAGATATTTGGTTTAGTTTTCTTATTTGATTATGGAACGCCGATGGATTTAACAGTGTCGGAAATTCAAAGTGTTGAAGCATATGTGAATATGGCTGCAGTTGCAATTCAAAACGCAAATAATTTAATGCAAAAGGAAAACCTTATAGCAGAAAAACAGTTGTTACTCGATGTTACACGTGATTTATCGATGTGTTCCTCGGTGCAGGAAAGTCTTGACAAATGTTTTTACTACCTAGGAAAGATTTTAGATAGCAAAAAAAGTGCGGCGCATATCCTGGATCCGTTGGCGAAAAATACTACCACATACATGAAGTTAAATAAAGATTGTGAGTGGACAGAAGCGACTTGGATGGAGAATCTTAAAAGCATAAGTTTAAACCAAAGCTACGAAGCTATGATTCAACAGGTTATTAAAACAAAAAGTATAATCCTCACTCCAAATATAGATAGTATGAGTCTACTTATGATTCCACTGGTTTCAATGGGGGAAGTATTAGGTGTTATAACGGTTGTCAATTTAGGAGGGGAAGCTTGTAATTACCATGAATCTCAAATTCAATTAGCAAAATCAATAGTTGATGCCACAGCCCCTACGTTTTCAAACTTGTTATATATGGACCAACTTGAAAATATGGTAGAAGAGCGAACAAGGGAACTAGCTACTGCTAATGAAAATGTTACAAGTGTTATTGAAAGTATAACGGATGGATTCTTTGCATTGAACAAAAAGTGGGAATTTCTTTACATAAATAAATATCAATATTTGCCGCAAAGGAAAACGGCAAAAGATGTATTAGGTCGGAATATATGGGGAATTTTCCCTGAATGTATAGGCTCGGTCATGTATAAGGAATTTCATCGTGCGATGTCAGAGCGAATAGCAGTACATTTCGAAATGACCTCAGCCTATAATGATTATTGTTACGAAGTAGTTGCTTATCCGTATGATGAGGGTATCTGCTGCCTATTAAAAAATATAACCGAAAAAAAGAAATATGAGAAGGAATTGAAAAGATTATCAAACCTAGACTTAATAGGTCAGATGGCAGCAGGTATTAGCCATGAGATTCGAAATCCCATGACAACAGTACGAGGATTTTTGCAACTATTAAGTAACGAGAGCGAATTCGAAAAACATAATGATTACTTTAGCGTAATGATCGAAGAACTTGACCGTGCCAATTCTATTATTACTGAATTTCTTTCTATAGGTAATACAAAGACATCCGATTTACAGATGTTAGATTTAAATTCTATTATTCGAGATATTACTCCTTTAATAAAGATAGATACATTTAATCAAAACAAATTTATTCAATTTAATCTGAAAGACATTCCAGATTTACTTTTAAATCGTAACGAAATACGACAATTGATAATAAATCTATACCGTAATGGCTTAGAAGCAATGAGCACAGGTAAGGTACTATTCATCAGTACATACAAGGAAGATGAAAATTGTGTAGTTCTTGCAATACGGGATGAAGGAGAAGGTATCAGTCCTGCAATAGTAGAGAAAGTGGGTACTCCATTTTATACGACTAAAGATAATGGCACTGGCTTAGGGCTGGGCATATGCTATGCCATAGCTGCACGTCATAATGCAAAAATTGAAATTCAAACAGGATCTGAAGGAACAACTTTTCTTATAAAATTTACTTATAGATGAAAAAGTGAAACTCTACTTTAGTGTTGAATATTAGCAAGATATGCAACCTTTTTTACGTACATAACTTTTTTGTTAATAAGGTATTTAAAGAAAGGGGTATCGACCCTTGTGGTGAAGCAGGAGAGTTCCATACTACAGTTATAAGTGGGCCACTTTTTAAACAATAGTTAAAGGTTAAAAATGGAAAGGCTACGTCAAAAGGGGACTATATGTATCTATCATTAGAACGGTGAACCGTAATAAAAGTAAGTGCGGTTTTAAATGCTTTGCCTTTGCCCGATAGCATACTTAAAATAAAAGGTCGTTCCACTCAAAAGTTGTGTGGAACGACCTTTTCATATTAACTTTCATTCTTTGTCGTAAAATCAGGTACGAGCCAGTAAATGAGCAATCCAGCAATTGTCGCGTAGGCGATACCATGAGCATATCCAATTCCGATGATAAAGATAACTGCGACAATGACTAAATTTTTCATATTCGCCAGATTAACTTTTTCCTCAATGATATGACGGATTCCCATGCCTGCGATCATACCGAATAACAAGATACAGATGCCGCCCATCACGGCAACTGGAATGGATTGGATAGCAGCTCCAACTTTACCGAACAGACCTAGAATAATCGCAAGAACAGCAGCACCTTGAATGATTCTACTGGAAAATTGGCGTGTGATGGCTAAAACGCCGAGGTTTTCTGCGTAAGTCGTTTGTGCAGGCCCGCCGATGAAACCGGAGATTAATGTTGCAAGACCATTCCCCCATAGGATGCTTGAAAACCCAGGGTCCTTTGTGACGTCTTTACCTGTAATCTCTTTTAGTACAAACATATGTCCAAGGTCTTCGATGATTGTAACCAAGGCAATCGGCGCCATCCCGAGGATAACGACCCACGTGAATTCTGGCATTACGAATTGTGGAAGTGCAAACACTGGAGCATTGGCAATGGTACCAAAATCAACTAATCCACGCACCGCGGCATATATATAACCTACTCCAAGACCAATGATGAGCGGGAAAAGGCGGATCATCTTAGTACCTGCAAGCGTAGCAAAGATTGCTGCAAGAAGGCTGACGATAGCTACATCCCAATTGACAGCAGCCATGTTGGTCACCGCCGTGGTTGCAAGTGCAAGACCGATGATGCTTACAACTGGTCCAACAACAACTGGAGGAATTACTTTTCGGACTTTTTCAAAACCTACATATGAAATGATAATAGATACAATGGCATAAACAATGGAAACACTAATAAGTCCTGCAACCGCCTGACCGGGGGAATTTAACTCTCCTACATACAATGCTAGTGGAGCAATGAAAGCGAAAGATGAGCCTAAATAAGTGGGAACCTTTCCTCGGGTAATAAGATGGAAAATCAATGTTCCTACACCACTGGCAACAAGTGCACTTCCTGGATCAAGACCAGTTAGTGCTGGAACTAAAACGGTCGCACCAAACATCGCAAACAAATGCTGTAATGATAATGGTATCGCTTTCAAAAAACCGTTCAAATATGTCCCTCCCATTTACAAATTTTAATACATGATATTTCACCTATTCAATATTTAGAATAAAACTGAATAATATTTTGTGATTACTGTAAATGAAGATTTTGCAAGGAGGGTAAAATACAACTCCTCATCTTTACTAGGAAAATATACCCCTCATTTTAATACAATGCGGAGTAGCTTGGATGCTGGTAATCGCTTGATACACAAGCTTTGCTGTTTTTTGTGCACCTACACTATTGCCAACGATTGCGCGATTAAACAGATCGACAAATAGGCATTCGTTCTTCAATTAAAGCGGAAATTTAGCAAAAAACAGGGCTGATTCTACACGTTTCGTAGATCAAGCCCTGTTTTCATTTTACTTATTTCTTATTTTAATAGTTTTTGAAATCTGCACTTGCACGATTCACCATTGCTGCAATTTGCGCTCTTAGTACAAAATCATCAGGTGAAAAGCCACCGACTTCATTACCTTTTATAATTCCATTACTGCTTAGTTTTAAAATATCAGAATATGCCCAATGTCCTTTTGGTACATCATAAAAAGGGGACTCAATCGTATTGCTAGTTGGGTAATCGACTATTCTCGATAAAATTGCTGCCAATTGCGCTCTTGTAATACGTGTATTTGGCTCAAATACATGTGGATTTGTTCCATTTACAATATTATATTTATTTGCTAGTTCAATAGCTTGTTTTGCCCAGTGATTTGCAGGAACATCAGTAAAATAATTAGGGATCGCTTCATTTTTGGCATCTAAACCGATTGCTTTTATAAGAATTGTAACCGCTTGTGCTCTTGTTAAATTACCATTTGGGTCGAAATTGTATTCGTTTTTACCGTTAATCCATCCTTTATTAAAAAGAGACATGATATCTTTTTCAGCCCAATGATTTTCTGAATCAATAAAATGATGTTCTCCATTTGCCCAAGCCGAATAGAACTTCCAAATGCCGCTTGTTGCTTGATTTAAATCCCAACTACCAGAGCCTCTTAAATTGTACTTCTCTACTAATCTTAATTTATATTTTAAAGACAAATCATTTTCATACCAAATTGTGTAATTCCCTGGTACTAGTTTTTTTCCACCAATAGTAGTGGGGGAATCACTGCTTTTCACAGTAAATTTGGCATATGCTGATTTTTTGGCATTATCAAAATAAAATTTCCCATTATGGTTATTCACAATGCCTGCTATCGCTTTATTCGGAACACCATCCCCAACGACTGTCATGGCATCGTTCCAAATTCGACCATAAAAAGGAAGGCCTAGAACGATTTTTTTAGAATCAACACCTTGGTTTAATAAGGATTGAATCGATTTTTCAACAAAAGGTAAGCTAGCAACAGGACCTTCAGGACCGCCATTCCAGCTTTCATCATAGGCCATTACCATTAAGTAATCGCTGTATTCACTTAATTTTACATAATCATAAGACCCGTGCCATCCTGTTGTATAATTATTTGGGTTGGCTGCAACTGCGATAGATATAATCTTATCATTCGGCAATTTTTCATGTAATAAGCGAATGAAATCAGTAAATGCATCTTTATCTGTATAGTTTAAATTCTCTATATCTATGTCGATACCATCTAAATTATTTTTTATAATAGAATCGGCAATTTGAGAAGTTAATCTTTCTCTATTTTGCATTGCTATTTGAGCTAAATTTCGATCCCAATGGTTTGAAATGAATGGAACAACTTTTAACCCTCTTTTGTGTACTTGATCTATGAAACTTTTATCAATGGAAGATTTTAAACTACCGTCAGCGTTTAATTCATAGAATCCTGGCGTAACCGTATTGATTGCACCGTATGTTTTATCGATATTTTTTAAAGAGGTATTCGAATCTGCGCCATATAAATAAGACATATGGACGTCATCGATTGAGGCAACCGTACTAAGTGGAGCGGCGAATAATGTAGTGAACAGAATGGGTATGAGAAAATATTTATTTATTTTTTTTTTCATCTATAGTCTTCTTTCCTTATGAGAGTTTTAATCTATCTTATTATCTATTATTCGAGTCGACCATATCAATAATGAAAATATGGATTCGTTGAGTTATTTTGTAAGTATTTGATATTGAGCACTTCACGGGATAGTTATCTGAATGTTGAATCTCTAGTTTTATATAATGGAAGTAAAATATCGTATTTTTACAATCGATAAATCAGACCATTGAAGGAGGAGTTTTTTGGCTGAACAATATCCAATTTTGCAAGATGCAGAACCGTTTAATGCAGAAGGTAACAATGTAGGGATTTTAATTTCTCATGGTTTTACTGGATCACCGCAAAGCATGCGTCCTCTATGTGAAGCTTATGAGGCAGCCGGTTATTCTGTCTGTAGTCCGTTATTGAAAGGGCATAGCACGCATTATGAGGATATGGCCAAACAACCTATCAGGACTGGATTCATTCGATTGAAGTGGGCTATCAATGGCTTCAGGAACATTGCGATACCATTTTTGTCACAGGTCTTTCGATTTTTTGGCGTTTATTAAAAAGGTATTAACTTAAGTGTAAGCGTAACAAAAATCGCCATTCTTCTTTAATCAGAAGGGTGGCGAATTTTTTTCTATTTAATGCGATAATTTTCATTCAGAGACGGATAAAATCATGGAACTGTGTTTAGCAACATGAACTTAAATTCTTTGTGAAATAGAATTTGTTCACTTTCTCTGCAATAGTTTTAATTATATTAATATCAATCGTACATAAATATTACATGTATGGAAAATGAGAAAATTGGACACAAGCATTAATTTCTTACATTACAATCATTATATTGTAGAAAAAACACCATTTCTGCTATTTGTTAATAATTTTCAACTGCGAAATGACGTTTTTCTCTTTATATAGAAATTTATATTGCAATCATTCGTGATAATGATTATCATTCACAATATAAATAAATTCGGAAGTAGGTATATTACATGAAATATAAATCATTATTATCAGTATTAATCGCAGGTGGCATTTTAATGACAGGTTGTAGTAATACAGAAAAAGTAGAAAAAGACACGGCGCCAGTAACAGAGCAAGCAAAATTAGAGGAAGTGGATTTAACGAATGAACTAACAGCGTATAAAGATTTCGCATTAGAGCAAATGGATCAATTCCTAATGGAAACAGAAAACTTTGTTAATCTTTTCAAAGCAGGTGACATTGAAGGGGCAAAAGCAGCCTATGCACCAGCACGAATGTATTTCGAACGTTCTGAGCCTATTGCTGAGAGCTTCGGTGACCTAGACCCACGTATTGACGGACGTTTAGCAGATATTCAAGAAGAGGGTAAAGGCGAAGAAGAGTGGACGGGTTATCACAAATTAGAATTCGCACTTTGGGAAGAAAACACGACTTCTGGTTACGAAGCCATTGCTGACCAATTATTAGCAGATGCGAAAGAATTACATGCACTTGTTCAAACAGTAGAAGTTACGCCAGATTTGATGATTACAGGAGCAGTTGACTTACTAAATGAAGTATCAACTTCTAAAATTACGGGTGAAGAAGAAATTTATTCACATACTGACCTTTACGATTTTAAAGCAAATATTGAAGGAGCAGAAAAAATCTTTGAAATCCTTCGCTCGAAATTAGAAGCAAAAGATAAAGAGTTAGTAGCTACTTTAGATGAAAACTTCAAAGCAGTGGATGATTTACTAGCACTACATGCTACCGCTGAGGGTGGCTACATTTCTTATGAAGAGTTAACAGAAGAAAATACAAAAGCATTAGCAACAGCAGTAAATCAACTGGGTGAGCCATTAAGTCAAATGGGAATTATTTTGGAGTGATAAATAATGACAACGTCAAATGATGAAAAATGGTTTAATAAAAAAATTAATCGACGTGAAATGTTGAAACTAACTGGCATCGGGGCAGTTGGTGTTGCCATAGGTGCTTCTGGATTCGGTGGCGTCATTAATGCAATGGGTTACGATGTTTTCGAATCAGTTGCCGATAGTAAAACAGCTATCAATAAAGTAGATTTTTATGGCAAGCATCAATCGGGTATTAGCACTCCTGTCCAAACACATATTTATTTTGCTTCATTAAATGTCTTAGTGTCATCAAAAAATGATTTACAAGAGTTATTCAAAAAATGGACACCTCTTGTTGTACATTTAATGAATGGTGAATTAATGGTAGATTTGACGACAAATAAGAGAGTGCCAACTGGGGATACAGGAGAGGCGGAGGGATTGAATGCTTCGAATCTATCAATTACAATCGGTGTTGGACCCACACTTTTCGATAAGTTAGGGATGAAAAACTTAAAACCTGCTGAGCTAGCCGACTTACCGCACTTTCCGAAAGATCAATTGCAAGAGGAATTTACTGGTGGCGATATTTGCATACAAGCTTGTGCAGATGATCCGCAAGTGGCGTTCCATGCGGTACGTAATTTAGTTCGTGCTGCTTCAGGAAAAGTGGAGATTAAATGGTCGCAAGCTGGTTTTAACTCGTTCCCAGCAGCGGGGGGTACACCACGTAATTTATTCGCATTTAAGGATGGTACAGTGAATCCAGCAATTACAGATAAAAAAGATTTAAATGAGGTTGTATGGGTAGATAAAGGCTGGCTAAAAGGTGGCACATATTTAGTCGCTCGCAAAATTCAAATGCATTTGGAAACTTGGGATCGTACGTCGCTAAAAGATCAAGAAGCAACATTTGGGCGTTATCGTGATAGTGGTGCAGCATTTGGTAAAACGAAGGAATTTGATGATTTTGATGTCGAGGAGAAAGACGAACAAGGAGCATATATTATGCCAGATACCTCACATGTACATCTAGCACGTAAATCTAAGGCTCGCATGTTGCGACGTTCATATTCTTATGCATCAGGCGTGATGACAAAAACAGGGGCACATGATGCTGGTTTATTATTTGTATCATTCCAAAAAGATCCTGCGCAATTTACGACCGTGCAAAATAGCTTAGGCCGAATGGATAAAATGAATGAATATATTACCCATCGAGGTAGTGCGGTATTTGCATGCTTCCCTGGTGTGCAAAAGGGGAGTTATTTAGGTGAAGCACTTTTTAATACGCTGTAGTTTAGTTGTATCCTTGCTATTCGCACTGGTAGCCTTGCCAGTGCAAGCAGCTCAATCCTACAGTCACTTGTATATTTCTATTAGTGATGCACTCATGAGTACAAAGCAGGACAAGAATGCTGAGGCAGAGCAAGCACTGGAGCAATTTACGACAGACTGGGCTTTGATAACAACAAAAGAAATTGAAGCGAAAGAAAAGATTGATGAAGTTCTAGCACAAGCGTTGAAAGCAACGTCTAAGGAAGAGCGTTTAACAGCTTTGTCTGCTTTATCCAATGCACTACGTTCCTTAGAAAAACTTGAGAATCCAGTCGATGAAGTGGCGCAACGTACCGAATTCGGCACGAAGTTCAAGCCGATAATGGCAGAGTTCGAGGATGCGCTTGCAAGTGGTGATATGGTAGCAATCGAAGCTGCCTATAAAGAATTCAATATTAAATGGAATAAAAACGAGCGCCCTGTACGCGAGCAAAGCATACCGATGTACGGACAAATCGAAACGCAAATGGCATTCCTGCGAATCACAATTTCAGCAGAGACACCAGATTTGGCATTAATGCAAGCACAGTACGATGAATTGAAGCAAACGATTGAGGATTTTATTGCAGGCAAGGAAACAGCGGAAATCGTGGAGGGCGAGTATTCATTAGCAACCTTAATTGCTTATATTGATGAGGCAAATGATTTCATTGACACAGGTGATTACAAGGCAGCATCTGATAAACTACGTGAATTTATTACGATTTGGCCTAGTGTTGAGATAGAAATTTCGACGCGTAATAATAGTCTCTATAAGAAAATTGAAAGTGATATGCCGATACTTGTGAGTGATTTATTAAAGTCGGATGTTGACGTAGATTACATGCGAGATAAGTTAAATAACTTCCGCACAGAAATTGAGCTTATTCAAGGAGACAGTAATTATACGTTTTGGGATTCAGCGCTTATTTTATTGCGTGAGGGCTTAGAGGCTTTGCTCATTATATTAGCGTTAGTGTCCTTTTTAGAGATGGCGGGTCAAAAACAAATGCGCAAGTGGATTTATGTCGGTGCGTTTGTGGGAATTTTACTATCAGCGCTAGCAGCAGTGTTAATGTCGACAATATTCAATTCTGCGACAATTGATACGAACCGTGAAATCATGGAAGGCTATGTTGGACTACTTGCCGCTACGATGATGATTGGGGTCGGTGTTTGGCTCCATAGTAAATCGAGTGTAGCAAGCTGGAATCGTTATATTTCTAAACGAATGGGTTCTGCAATTTCAAGTGGCTCAGTAGTAGCAATGGCATCTGTCAGCTTCTTATCCGTTTTCCGTGAAGGGGCAGAAACGCTGGTGTTTTACGCAGGTATTGCACCAAAAATGGAGACATCTCAATTTGTATTGGGCATTATTATGGCATTAGCAATTTTGGCTGTGATTGCAGTCGTACTATTTAAAGCAAGCGGGAAAATTCCAATTCATAAATTTTTTGCTGTGGCAACAGTATTAATTTATGTGTTAGCATTCAAAATTATTGGTGTCAGCTTGCATACATTGCAACTAACAAACAAAATTCCTACATCAATCGTTGACGGCTTACCAGTTATCAGCTTTATTGGCTTCTATCCAACAGTAGAAACAATGATAGGACAAGCGATATTACTAGTGCTGGTTATGGTGACGATTTTTAATAAGAAGAAACAAGAGAAATAGTAAGGAGGCTGTGGTATTTTGCTGCAGCCTTTTTGTGTAATGTATCTTGAGTGAGACTAGTTTATGGCAATCGTTCGCAGGTATATTCTCATGAAGTAATTTTTCAATACCACGAGAAGAGTACACTTTTTGTGAATACCCGTAGAAAACCACTTTCGTCATCATTTTTGGATGGAAAGAGCTACGACCTCCACCTTTGTATAGTGAAAACAAGATTTGATCACGCGATACATACTCACTTGGAATGTTGTATTGAATATCAAAAAGGGAAATGCCTTATTTATTGTTATAAGAAATAAAGGTAGGGATGGAATGTCCTGTTTTAGGAACGGTAGTTGCTTCTGAAAGCTGTAGTGGAGTGATGTTTGTTCAGTGTTATAATTATTGTTAGTAGTTCTAGGATTACCATAAAAAATCGTCCACTCTGTAAATGGTGTTGTGGTAACTTCATTTTACAATAGTGGACGGTTTTTTGTACTTTTTTAAATCAAAAACAGAGTTGCCACCAACTCTGTTTTTCTTATTATTCATGGTTTAATTTTTTTAGATACCCTCGACGAATCATCAAAAAGCTTAAAATAAATAATAGTAAAAATACACCAATGCCGATCGCAGTCATTTGATAAAACGACGCTGAAATCATATTACGCATACCAAATATCACAACCAATAAAAGGATAGACGCAAAGCTGAAAGGGATAAACACTAGCATTGCCAGCTCTTTAGTTACTACAGAACTTAAGTCTTTCACCGAAAGACCAATTTTCCGAATGCCCCTGTATTTTTCCTTTTCTGCTTCAAGTGATGTTTGTAAATAGAAATACAGAATACTCATCGCTGCACTCAAGAAAATCAGACTGAGCATAAATCCGATAAAGAACATGATGCTCTTTACAAACTTCTCTGTATCGTATAAACCGATTTTAGATGAAATTAAATGTGCATCTTGTACTGAGGGGATTTTTTCTAAAATAGTTTCCGCGATGTCAATCTTTTCAGGCCAATTTTCAAGTTCATAAGCAAATACTTTATAAACAGGTAATTCGATTGTTTCATAAATTGCATCTGGTACAATATAATACACATTCTGGAAGCCTGTCATTAATATATTTTGTTTCTCAAGCCCTGCATACTTTAGCTGACCTAATGCATAGTCTTCAATGGCATTTGTGCTAGGTAATATACCTTCATTTCCAGCTGCAACGTAGTACTCATTGTCATTTAACGTAATGCCTTCGTGTAAACCGAGCGCATTATAATTCGAAAGCGACATAAAACCGATTCTTCGATTTTCATCTGTTTTAAATGCTGAATAGAAGCTATCAAATTTACCTGATTTGCCTATTGTCGCTTCGATAAAGGCAATGTCATTTTCTTCAGTTGTATTACCTGGAAGTGAAGTATATTGGAAGCTATATGGATATAGGATTTCCGTTTTTTCTTTCACACTGTAGTAAGAGCTATACAGCACGCTTGTACATAAAAATACGCCTAGCAATAATACAGTTAGTAAATAGATAAGGTGCGCATGGGAACGACCTTTTGCCTTAATATTCGAAACAAACAACATATTTGTTTTTCTAAAATAAGATGGGCGTTTTTCTAGAATACGAATGCCCAATAATGTTCCTTGCGTAATCGTAAAATAAATGGCGAATAGTAAGCTAGCGAAAAGAGCCATGTAATAGAAAGTATCGAATGCCAATATCCACTTCATTTCAAATTTAGCTGAAATGATTAAAAATCCACTCACGATGACTGATAGCATAAATTTTATAGGTGCAAATGCGATTACTTTTTCTGTCGTGACATCTGCTTTTAAAAGTTGAATGGCTTCTTCTCGATTAATAAAGCGCGCCATGAATTTTGAAACGACAAAAAACAAAATTGTGAATAGGATAATGGTTAAGATGATTGCTGTGTAAGGTATATACATACCAAATAGATCCGCTTGTAATACACGTTTTGCCACCATTAAAAATAACGGCGAAACAATGAGTCCAATTATAATAGCTGTAACAATTGCAGCACCACCGATCAGCATATTTTCTCTAAAGATCATGGTGCGGATTTGCTTCATGGACGCGCCCGTAATCATAAATAGACCAAGACTCTTTGTTTTCTTTTTCAAAAACGCAAAAATGGAGTAAATGATAAAAATAAATGAGAAAATATAAATAAAGAAACTAGCAAACATCATCGTAATTCCAAGCGTACTTTGTGTATCAATTAAAGCAAGCATTGGATGGAATGCTGTGATCGAAAATAGGAAGAACACTACGATTGAAAATACACTACTTAAAAAGTAAGAAATGTACGTCCACTTATCACGTAATATGTTTTGAACAACAATATCATTAAATTTCATGTTGTCCACCACCTAAAAATGTAAGTGTGTCCATAATTTCTTGGTAAAATTGCTGTTTATTATTGCCTCGGTGTATTTCGTTATAAAGAGTACCGTCTTTAATAAAGACAATACGCTGCGCAAAGCTTGCGACATACGCATCATGTGTCACCATTAAAATAGATGTCTTTAATGTTTTATTGATGTTTTCAAACAGTGACATAACATCATTGACAGCTTTTGAATCTAAGTTACCTGTTGGTTCGTCGGCTAGTAAGAGACTAGGTTCATGAACAACAGCGCGTGCAATTGCCACACGTTGTTTTTGCCCACCTGAAATTTCAAATGTACGCTTCTTTAAAATTCCTTCAATCCCCAAGAATTTAGCTACGTCTACTAAACGCTTGTTCATTTCATTCGATTGAACGGAGTCCAGTGCTAATGGCAGTAAAATATTTTCTTCGACTGTCAAAGTGTGGACAAGGTTATAGTCTTGAAAAACAAAGCCTAGCTCATTGCGACGAAACTTCGCTAATTCATCGTCATTTAATTCATATGGATTTTTTGAATTAATCGTAATAACGCCACTAGTTGGACGGTCAATTGTAGAGATGCAGTTGAGGAACGTTGTTTTGCCACTACCAGACGGACCCATCACCGCAACAAATTCATTCTCACCTAAATGAAAATCGATGCCTTTTAATGCTTTATATACAACTTCTCCGGAATACTCCTTTTTAAGCTGATTGACCTGTAATACTGTGTTGGACATGTATTCGTCGCTCCCTCTTTGTATCATTTTCTACCTTAAGTATAGATACACAGGCCATTCCAACACATCTCTGTACATGACAGCAATATGACAAAATTGTCAGATTGGTCTTTTCATGCTTTTAGAAAAATCAATGGTGATGATTGTTTCGTTATTTGCTGAATGTAACTGGAATGGATGATCTAAAGTTGTGAGGATTCGTTTCACTAAATAAAGTCCAATACCGGTCGCTTCGCCTTTCATGCGCCCCTTAGACCCTGTAAAATAGAGGTCAAAAACACGCCTTATTTCATTTTCAGGAATCGTGTCGCCATTATTTTTTATCCATAACTGACCCTTTTCAAAATCAATTCTTACAGTAGAATTTCGTTCACCGTATTTCACTGCATTACTTAACAGCTGATAAATGACAACCTTCAACCATTTACGGTCTGAGAATAGTAGGACATCTTCTGACATCGTGCATTTTGGGTACACTTCTTCCTCAATAAAATACTCTTTTAAATCATTAATAACTTCCTTTATAACACGTTTCAGCTGAATGTATTCAATTTTCAAATCCGACAATAAATTCGTGGAACGGCTGTATGTTAACAGTTGATTTAACGAAAAATCCAGCTTGTTACACTGTGTTTTCACCTTCTGCCATCCGATTAGTGTACTTTCTTCTTGCCACTGATTATTAGATTGAATGAGCAATTGAATGACCGAAAGAGGGGTCTTCATTTGATGTACGGCATGAGAAATCATGATTTGCTGCTCTTGAGAAAATTGCTTGAAACCTTCCTCTTGTGTGAGGAGTATTGTCTGAATCGATTGTAGTTGGCTTGCGTACGCTTTTTCGATTGGCGCGATTGGATGATAGATCACAATATTTTCAATTTGTAAGTTTTCTTTCACAATATGGGTATACATCTTTTTGCGACGGAGATAACGAACAGACAGCAAGGCGACTAATAGAAAGGATGATAAAAAGACAAAATAAGAATAATGATTTTCTAAGCCATCTAACTGCTGAATTACAAAAGGTAGGCAAATGAATGTAAAGAGGTAAAGGGCAATGATACTTAAATGATCCTGTAAAAATAGTTTCATGTATGGTTCTCCGATAATTGGTAGCCTATACCACGAATTGTGATAATTTCTAAGGAAGATTGTATTGCTTCTAATTTTTTTCGAAGTCTTACAATATTGACCGTTAGTGTATTTTCCTCGACAAATGTTTCATCATCCCAAATGGCAGTTAGTAACTGCTGTCTTGTTACGACATTTGGATACGCTTCAAATAACAATGTACAAAGTCGAAGTTCCTTTACTGTTAAGAGCTCCTCTTGTTCGCGTGTGCTTAGTCTGACCGTGTCTATGTTTAATATTGTATTACCTAATTTCAATATCCGAGCTGAATCGGCTGCATATTCACCGTATATCCGACGAATTTGTCCATTTATTTTTGCCAGAACCACCTCGAATGAAAAGGGCTTCGTAACAAAATCATCTGCACCATTTTCAAGCCCATAAACTTGATCTGCATCACTCATGCGAGCAGATATAATCATAATTGGTCGATTCGAGACTTGTCTTATTTTGCGCGACCAATAATAGCCATCAAAGGCGGGGAGATTAATATCCATTAAAACAAGGTGGGGGTCGAATTCTTGAAAATGGTCGAGTACTCTTTCAAAGTCATGAATAATTAGACATTGATAACTATATTTTTCTAATTGCTTTTTTAATGTTTGAGCGATATCCATGTCATCTTCAACGATTAATATTTTATACATTATGCCTCTCCTGTCTTATCTACTATCTTTCACTTCAAATGATACCATAATAAACTTTTTAGAAATGTATTTAATGTGAAGTGAATTCCATCTAGATATTTCAAAGAGTCAAATTTACGTATCTTATTATAAAAGGTTACATGCAGGTGGGGAATTTAGTTAAAATAGATAAAAACTAGAAGGGGCTTGCGTATGGAAACAGAATGGTTAAGGACCTACATCGTGGCAGCAAAAACAAATTGGAATATGGTTGGAAGGAAAGTGGCAAGTAATATATACAAAAAAAGGTGTAGAAACGATTTCTACACCTTTTTTCCTTCAGAGACTTATTAAATAGATGATTGAAGTTTCGTATAAATCTGTTTTTCATTAATAGAGCGATTCTTTTCTTTGAAAGCTTCATTATGTGAAGAAACCATTGCATAACGCGATGCTGTTGGTTCTAAGTATGTTTTTATCGAGTTGACGGCATTTGCTGCGTCTTGGAAAGTTCCTAATAGAAGATTAATTTTTCCTTCAAAAGATAAAATGTCACCGGCTGCGAAAATACCTGGTTGTACAGTTTCTCCAGTCGATTTTCCTTCAAAATAATAATTGTCTTTCTTTGGAACCGTAATGGATGGTTCAAATTCTAATGAAGACTCACAGTTATATCCGTGACTGACGATGACCTCGTCGATATCGCGAGTATAACATTCTTTTGTTTTTGAATTCTCACATGTTACAAATTGAATGGCTGTTTTATCAGCATTTGAAGTCAGCTTTGTAATAGATGTATTACATTCGATTGTTACGCCAGCATCCATCGCTTCTTTTATATTTGCTTCATGGGCAGAAAGTGTTTCATTGCGATAAACAACCGTTACACTTTGTGCAATTGCGGATAGCTCCACTGCCCAGTCAATTGCTGCATTCCCACCACCAGAAATGATGATATTTTTGCCTAAAAAACGTTTTAATGACTGTACCGTGTAATGCAGATTCGTCATTTCATACTTCTCTGCACCTTCTAAAGTCAGCTTTTGAGGGTTTATAATACCACCGCCAACTGCTAAAAGGATTGTTTTAGAATAATGAATATCTCCTTGTTCTGTATGTAAAGCAAAAATATCATTTTCACGATTGATAAAATCTACTTTTGTTCCCGTTAAAATGGTTGGATCAAAGGTTTTTGCTTGAGCAATTAATTGTTTTGCAAATTGCTCGCCTGATACTGGGGGATGGCCACCAATATCCCAAATCAACTTTTCAGGATAAAGTAAAACCTTACCACCAAGTGATTCTTGACTTTCAATTAGCTTTGTTTTCAAGCCTCGTAAACCACTATAAAAAGCGCTATATAGTCCAGCAGGCCCACCACCAATAATTGTTACATCGTAAACATCTTGCATTTTTTACCCTCACCTTTAAAAAAATAATAAAAATATATTGACAAATACTTATATGATAACTAGACTAACTTTAGTGATAATGATTATCAACACTGTTTGGTGGGGTTATCATAACATGGATACATGTAAAAAGAAAGTGAGGATACATTTTGCGTTTACAAATTGAATCGATTCGTGTTGGTTACGACGATAAAACCATTGTGCACGATTTATCGCTACAAATTCCTGATGGGAAAATCACGACAATTATTGGCTCGAACGGCTGTGGGAAATCCACATTGTTAAAAGCGATTACGAGAATTTTGAAGCATGAGCGCGGACAGGTTATTTTGGATGGACAAAATATTTCAGAGTTAAAAACAAAGGAATTAGCAAAAGAATTAGCAATTCTGCCACAAAGTCCGGAAAGTGCACATGGTTTATCTGTGGAAGAACTCGTATCCTATGGTCGATTTCCATATCAAAAGGGCTTTGGCAATTTATCACAAAAGGATAAGGACGTCATTGACTGGGCTTTACATGTAACAAAAACGGATACGTATCGGTCGCAAACAGTCGATGCATTATCAGGTGGACAGCGTCAGAGAGTGTGGATTGCTATGGCATTAGCGCAGGAAACTGACATTATCTTTTTAGATGAGCCGACGACTTATTTGGATATGGCGCATCAATTAGAAGTATTAGAATTACTGCGTGAGCTCAATATAAAGGAAGGGCGTACAATTGTCATGGTGCTCCATGATTTAAATCAGGCAGCACGATTCTCAGATTACATTGTGGCACTTTCAAAAGGGCACCTTGTGAAATTTGGTACCGCTGAGGAAGTGATTGTGCCAGAAGTTTTACAGGAAGTATTTAATATTGATGCAG
Source organism: Solibacillus sp. R5-41 (assembly GCF_002736105.1). Classification (NCBI taxonomy): domain Bacteria; kingdom Bacillati; phylum Bacillota; class Bacilli; order Caryophanales; family Caryophanaceae; genus Solibacillus; species Solibacillus sp. R5-41. The sequence goes on from NZ_CP024123.1 coordinate 1,604,457, forward strand.
TGATCGGTAAGGATCCACGAACAAACAAGCCGATGTGCATTACATATAACTTATTACAAACAAATTAAAGGGGATACTCAAAATGAAAAAATGGCTTTTACCAATGTTTATGATGGTCGTATTAGTGCTTGCAGCTTGCGGCAATAGCGAGAAAAGTGAAGAAAAAACAGGTAAGGATGCTGGAAAAGAACCTTCACCCGAAACAATTACGTATCAATCTGAAACAGGTCCTATTGAAGTACCCGCAAATCCAGAACGTGTTGTTGTCTTGTCTTCATATGTAGGGGATTTAATGAAGCTTGGTGTGAATATGGTTGGGGTCGATTCTTGGTCTGCCAATAACTCGAATTTTGAAGAAGGAATTAAAGATGCTGAAATCGTAGCGAATACGGATATCGAAAAAATTATAGAACTTAATCCTGATTTAATCATTGGTTTAAATAATATTGAAAATGCAGATAAACTAGCGGAAATCGCACCAACCGTATTATTTACGTATGGCAAAGTTGATTACTTACAACAACATATCGAAATTGGTAAAGTGGTGAACAAAGAAGCAGAAGCAACAGCATGGGTAAAAGATTTCAAAGTACGTGCTGCTGATTTAGGCACAAAGATTAAAGATAAAATCGGTGAAGATGCAACTGTTACCGTTGTGGAAAACTATGAAAAACAATTCTATTTATTTGGCGATAACTGGGGTCGAGGAACAGAAATTTTATATCAAGAAATGGGCTTGAAAATGCCTGAAAAAGTTAAAGAAGTAGCACTAGAGCCAGGTTATTTTGCAATCTCACAAGAAGTGTTAGGTGAGTACACAGGAGACTACGTTATTTTAAGTTTATCGAAAGAACAAGATTCTGCGTTCTTAAATGCGGATTGGTATAACGAAATCGAAGCGGTGAAAAATGGTCAATTATTCGAAGCAGACTCAAAAGTATTCTACTTCAATGATGCAATGACACTAGATTATCAACTAGATTTCTTTGAAGAAAAGTTTTTAAAATAAGCGAGTAAAAAGGAAGCAAAAGCAATGACAAAGTTTCGACAGTTACCATTTTGGCTTCAAGTGTTACTAGTATTCATCCTATTAGTTGGTACAGCTAGTATTTCTCTCTGTTTTGGGGCAGCAAATACGTCTATGAAAGATGTCTATGAAGCAATATTTGGACAGAGTGGTGGAAAGCATTATTCTATTTTACGTGAAATTCGATTTCCACGTATCATTGCAGCAATTTTTGTCGGGAGTGCATTAGCAGTAGCGGGAGCAATTATGCAAGGGGTAACAAGGAATCCCTTAGCCGATCCAGGACTTCTTGGGCTTACGGCAGGTGCGAATGCGGCACTTGCCCTCACGCTAGCATTTGTGCCAAACACTTCGTATATTATGCTTATCTTTGCATGCTTTATTGGTGCGGGTATAGGCATGGTTATTGTATTTGGCATTGGTGCTTCAACAAAGAGCGGTTTTTCTCCGTTAAAACTAGTTTTAGCCGGAGCAGCCGTTTCTGCTTTGTTACAAGCGATTGCTGATGGGACGGGTATTTTATTTAATATTTCAAAAGATGTCTCGATGTGGACAAGTGGTGGCTTAATTGGTACAACATGGAATGCGCTTATTATCGTGCCATTTATCGTTCTTGGATTAGTGGTGGCATTTATTTTTAGCCGTCAGTTAACAATATTAAGTTTAAACGAAGAAGTGGCAGTCGGCTTAGGCCAAAATACTACGGTTATTAAAATGATTATGATGAGTACTGTTGTTGTGTTGGCAGGAGCTGCTGTGGCACTTGTTGGAAATCTAGCATTTGTCGGCTTAATGGTACCTCATATTGTGCGAGCTTTTGTAGGAACTGATTATCGTTTTGTATTGCCAATGAGTGCTTTAGTTGGTGGTTGGTTTATGCTGTTAGCAGATTTTGTGGGACGTATGATTAATGCACCGTTCGAAACTCCGGTTGTGGCAATTATTTCGATTATTGGCCTTCCATTCTTCTTACTTTTAGTGCGTAAGGGAGGTCGTCAATTTGCTTAATGGACAGCGGAAAAAACAACGGAAGTGGCTCGCTATTTGGATACTGTTAACGTTGGCTGTTTTCGTGATGGGTATCTCACTTGGTGCAGCATCCATCTCAATTGACCGAATTATACCAATATTACTCGGAGATGGTAGTTTTAAAGAATCATTCGTGTTATTTTCAATACGCTTACCTCGATTATTTGTGTTAGCAGCGGCTGGAATGGCATTAGCGCTTGCTGGTGCTGTGCTACAAGGCGTAACACGAAATGACTTAGCCGATCCCGGGATTATTGGGATTAATGCTGGTGCAGGTGTCGGGATTACACTGTTCTACTTATTTGTAAAAGGAGATTTACCGAATTTTGCTTATGTTTTACCTGTCGTCGGCTTTGTCAGCGCGATGATAACTGCATTATGTATTTACTTCTTTTCGTATAAGAAAAATCAGGGTGTACAGCCTGTGCAGCTTATTTTAATTGGAGTTGGTGTCGCTTCTGCATTATCGGGTGTAATGATGATGTTAATTTCATCTGCTGAGCGAAATGATGTGCAGTTTATCGCTCAGTGGCTTGCCGGAAGTGTATGGGGCACGGACTGGCCATTTTTATGGGCGTTGTTGCCATGGTTAGTGGTGGGAATACCGTTTATTTTCTATAAGGCTAATGTTTTGAATGTGTTAGCTATGACCGAACAAACGGCAATTGGTTTGGGGATGAATATTCAACGGGAACGTCTACAATTATTAGTCGTAGCTGTGGCACTTGCTGCTGCAGCCGTATCAGTTACCGGTGGAATTGCCTTCATCGGTTTAATGGCACCACATATTGCAAAACAGCTAGTGGGCCCGCGCTATCAATTCTTTTTACCGTTAACACTATGTATCGGTGCGAGTCTATTAATGTTTGCTGATACGATTGGTAGAGTTATCATTTCAACGGCAACGGTGCCAGCAGGAATTGTCGTAGCATGTATTGGTGCACCTTACTTTTTATATTTACTACGCAAAAACGGCTGAATGGATGTTTCGTTCAGTCGTTTTCTGTAGTTAAAGGGCTGAATAGGTGGATAGAATTCGCTAAGTGACGGATAGAAACGGAATACTGGTGTATAGAACAACGAAATTGATGGATAATGGCAAGCTATGTACACTATCCTTTCTCCATTAAAAAATGTCTACACAAGGTAAAATACATCCCTCGTGTAGGCATTTCTTTTAGATTCATTAATCCAAAATCTGTTCGGTAAGTGTGTCAAAACTATATCGATTTAGGAATTTAGAAAAGGATTCACGCTTCTTACCATGCTCCGAATAAATAGCTATAATTTTGTCAATAAGGGTATAGAGTTCTTCAGGCTGTAATTGCGCTTTTACGAGCTTGCCAACTTGTGCGTTAGCCCCCTTAGGACTACCGCCAATGTATAAATCATAGCCATTTTTTACTTTTAACACTCCAATATCATTTACAAGAGGTTCTCCGCATCCAACAGGGCAGCCAGTGTATGCAGGGCGAAGAGTGAAAGGAACAGGCCTGCCAGCAATTCGCCGATTGATTTCCTTAGCAACGGGCATTCCTTCTTGTTCTTCTCCTTTACAAAAATTACAGTGACGCAGACTTTTTACGTAATTTCCGACGGGATAAACAGACAATCCGACTTCATTGAACCTTTTCGTAATGACTTCAACTTCATTTTCAGCTACTTGAATGTATAGCTGTTGAAACGTTGTCAATTCCAATTCTTCATCACCTAAATATTCAACAAGTAATAAAAGCTGCTTTGCATTCAATTTTGAACCAAAGCCGATGCCTCCATTTACAGCTAACTTTATATTTTTTTCGATTTCAGACATAACAATACTTACCTTTCTACTGAAAAAGCACTATTAAGTGTATTTTTCATTATTTTTTATGTGGGATATCATCTAGTAGGTGTTTGTGTCAACAACTGTATACCCATGTGAGGTAATCGCTTGGATCATTTTTTCAATTGATGCGCGGTTATCGTTATACGCCACTTTTACAACACCATCTCTTACATTGATTTCGATTGCCATCGTATCATCAATTTGGTGAAGACTATTGTTAATTTTCTTTCCACAGCTACCACAAGACATGCCTAGTATGTTAAATGTTACATTTTGCATAATTTAAAAACTCCTTTTATTGTGATTTTATACATATAGGGGGTATAAGATAGATAAAAAAATTCATACACAGTACACAGGTTGAATTCAGCATGAAAAATAGTACATTGCAAAAAAGTGTGTACTAGCTACTATGTAAATGGAACATCTTTACTTATCTCCTAATGTAATCATATTACTATACCTTAGTATGGTATGTAAATGACGGGTTAATAATTATTTTAAGAATAACTACTAATAAAGGGTCTTTACCTATTGGATGACCTTATTTTATTGTGACTAACAATATACCCCTAGGATTTTATGTGTTGACAAAAAATAAAAACCAATTTATCATCTATATATGAACATATAATCATATATTGGTTATATACGAAAATTAATTAGATGGAGTGATAATTATGTCGGGTCATCATGATCATAATCACGCACATGGTGCAAATAAAAAAGTGCTACTCATTTCTTTTTTAATCATTACGAGTTATATGGTTGTAGAAGCGGTAGGGGGGTATGTGACGAACAGTTTGGCCCTACTTTCTGATGCAGGACATATGCTCAGTGATTCCATTTCACTTGGAATTGCTTTACTTGCTTTTACATTAGGGGAAAAGGCAGCCAATTATAGTAAAACCTATGGCTATAAACGCTTTGAAGTGTTAGCAGCGGTTTTTAACGGTGTGACACTTATACTTATCGCGCTATTCATTTTCTTTGAAGCAATTGAACGCTTTGCGAATCCACCAGAAGTTGCGACGACAGGTATGCTTGTTATTAGTTCTATTGGTTTAGCGGTGAATATTGTCGTCGCTTGGATTATGACGCGCGGTGGGGATACGGAAGAAAATTTAAATATGCGTGGGGCTTACCTTCACGTTATTAGTGATATGCTGGGTTCAGTTGGTGCCATACTTGCAGCCTTGCTCATTCTGTTTTTCGGATGGGGCTGGGCGGATCCATTGGCAAGTGTCATTGTAGCAATTCTTGTTTTACGAAGTGGCTATTATGTAACAAAAGCTTCGATACACGTATTGATGGAAGGAACACCACAAAATGTAATCGTAGACGATGTTGTAAAAATAATTGAACAGACGAACGGTATTAAAGGGCTACATGATTTGCATATTTGGTCAATTACAAGTGGTTTGAATGCACTTTCTTGCCATGTGGTAGTAGATGATCAATTAACGATTGCAGAAGGCGAAAAACTACTACGTAAAATTGAACATGATTTACAGCATCAAAATATTCAGCACGTTACAATTCAACTAGAATCCGAGGCCCATCAACATGATCATTCGATTTTATGTACTGCGAAAGCTGACCCACCAGATGCACATGCACACCATCATCATTAAAGCGGTAACAGTTTTCGTTCCCAAAAAGCTTAAAGCCTGTGACTATTTTGTCCAATAAATTTGTGTATAATAAGGTTAGTAGTCAGTGAGGGGGCTTTTGTTTTGGAAAAAAATATTGAAGAATTGAATGAGTCGACAGTAGAATCTGTAACGTGTCGTAAAAGTCATCACCCAGAGCACGTGAAGAAAAATTTAACGGTGCGTTTAAATCGTATTGAAGGCCAAATTCGTGGCATCAAAGGGATGGTCGAGAAAGATGTGTATTGCGACGATATTATTACACAAATTTCGGCAACGCAATCGGCATTAAATAGTGTGGCAAAAATTTTACTAGAAGGTCACTTAAAAGGCTGTGTGGTTGATCGTTTGTCAGAAGGTGATGAAGAAGTGTTAGATGAATTGCTTGTCACAGTTCAAAAGTTAATGAAAAAGTGAAGTCTATTTTTTGATTCGCCGAACGATTCAATAAGTAGAGCTACCAAAACAGGGGAGAAAACAATAATGTTTTTTCACCTGTTTTTTATTTGTTTCCTATACCAGGCTAATTTGATTTTAAAATCAACCAGTTAAAGTAGTTAAGTTTAACTTTCTATGGTACAGTTTCTATATTGATTGTTATATGAACATATGCTCATATTATTAAATGATTATAACTGGAGGCGTCGTATTAAATGAAAGAAAAACCACAAACTACTTCACATGTATTAGATGAAGAAACACTATTTGTTGTATCACAAACATTTAAAGCGTTAAGTGATCCAACACGTATTCGTATACTAAATTTACTATGCTGTGAGGAACATTCAGTGAATGACATTTCAGAAGCTCTGGATTTGGGACAGTCTACCGTATCCCATCAGCTTCGATTTTTAAAAAATTTACGATTAGTTAAATTTCGTCGTGAAGGAACCACTTTGTACTATTCAAGTGATGATTCCCATGTAATGAACTTATTGCATCAAGCAATAGATCATGCAAAACATGAATAATTGTTATGGCTAAAGTCGTCAGTAATAGCAAGGCTCGGAAAGCGTACTAGAAAAATTGTAAAAAAAAGCAAAACCACTTTACATACCCTGCATAGGTATGGTATTATGAAAACAAGGTTAGGGGGCGAGTAATTGAAAAATCCATTAGAAGATATTACTTGTCATGCTGTAGAAGCATCATGTCGAAAAAGTCATCACCCTGAAAAAGTAAAAAAAGATTTATCCAATCGATTAAATCGCATTGAAGGCCAAGTTCGAGGTATAAAAGGTATGATTGAAAAGGATGTTTATTGTGATGATATTATTACTCAATTATCTGCCACTCAGTCTGCTTTAAATAGTGTAGCGAAAATTTTACTTGAAGGGCACTTAAAGGGTTGCGTGGTCGATCGTTTGTCAGAAGGTGACGATTTAGTATTAGACGAATTTGTGGTGACCATTCAGAAACTGATGAAAAAATAAGGGAGAAAACTTATAGAATATAGCGGTGTGTTTAAATTATAACTACCCCTATGTTGTATAAATTAATTTATAAAAAAATCAAGGGGGAGAAAATATTATGCAAAACGTAACATTAAATGTTGAAGGCATGTCATGTGGACATTGCGTTAAATCAGTAGAGGGTAGTGTGGGTGCACTAGCAGGCGTTAACGAAGTCAAAGTAAATTTAGCAGAAGGATTAGTGGAGGTTGCTTTTGATGAAGCACAAGTATCACTAGATCAAATTAAAGAAACAATTGACGACCAAGGCTACGATATTAAATAATAAGGGGTGCTCTCGCAGCACTCTCTTCTTTTCAAAAATATATACCCCTATATGGTATACAGAGAGGTGGATAACAACATGAGTTCAGAACAAAAAGAAGTGAATTTACAAATAACCGGAATGACATGTGCGGCCTGTGCAACACGTATTGAAAAGGGTTTAAATAAAATGGATGGTGTCGAAATGGCAAATGTCAATTTAGCACTGGAAAAATCCTCGATCAAATATGACCCATCTAAACTAAGTGAAGTGGATTTTGAGAAAAAAATTGAAGCATTAGGCTACGGTGTTGTAAAGCAAAAAGCAGAGTTCGATATTACGGGGATGACGTGTGCAGCATGTTCGACACGTATTGAAAAAGGGTTAAATAAGATGGAAGGTATTGCGGTTGCGAACGTAAATTTAGCCCTAGAAAAAGCAACAATTGAGTTCAATCCTTCTGAGGTAACGATTTCAGACATTATCGCAAAGGTTGAGAAATTGGGCTACGGTGCACATCAAAAGCAAGATGAAAAAGAAACAGCTGACCATCGTGAGCAAGCAATAAAAAAACAGCAAAATAAATTTATTTTATCAGCGATTCTTTCATTACCATTATTGTGGACGATGGTAGGACATTTCTCGTTTACATCATTTTTATACGTACCAGAGTTTTTAATGAATCCTTGGGTACAAATGGTATTAGCAACACCTGTGCAATTTATTATTGGGAAACAGTTTTACGTGAGTGCCTATAAAGCACTACGAAATGGCAGTGCCAATATGGACGTTTTAGTTGTGATGGGGACATCGGCTGCTTATTTTTACAGTGTATATCAAGCAATCATTACAGCAGGTACACATCACGGACCCCATCTTTATTTCGAAACAAGTGCGGTGCTAATTACATTAATTTTACTAGGTAAATTATTTGAAGCAAAAGCAAAAGGTCGCTCTTCAGAAGCTATTAAAAAATTAATGGGACTGCAAGCGAAAACCGCCATTGTCGTGCGTGATGGCATCGAAAAAGAAATTCCGCTAGAAGAAGTCGTTATAGGTGATACGATATTAGTAAAACCAGGTGAAAAAATCCCAGTAGACGGTGAAGTATTAGAAGGTACAACAGCTATTGATGAATCGATGCTAACAGGTGAAAGTTTACCGGTAGATAAAGTAACGGGTGACGTTTTATATGGTTCAACAATAAATAAAAATGGTTTTATCAAAATGACGGCAACGAAAGTAGGGCGCGATACAGCTTTAGCTCAAATTATTAAAGTTGTAGAAGATGCACAAGGGTCTAAAGCGCCAATTCAGCGATTAGCTGACCAAATTTCAGGCGTATTCGTACCAATTGTTGTCGCAATTGCGGCTATTACGTTCTTAGCATGGATTTTATGGGTTACACCAGGTGACTTTACAAAAGCACTTGAAGTGTTTATTGCCGTGTTAGTCATTGCATGTCCATGTGCACTTGGTCTTGCAACTCCAACATCTATTATGGCAGGTTCTGGTCGTGCAGCTGAATTTGGAATTCTTTTCAAAGGTGGCGAGCACTTAGAACAAACACAAAGTATCGATACAGTTGTTGTTGATAAAACAGGTACTGTAACACATGGTAAACCAGTATTAACAGATGTTATTGTAGTAAATGGAGAAGAGGAAAAATTCTTATCACTCATTGGTGCAGCAGAAAAACAATCTGAGCACCCATTAGCAGAGGCGATTGTGGCGGGGATTGTAGATCGTGGCATCGAACTTGGCGAAGTACAATTTTTTGAAGCGATTCCAGGGTACGGAATCCAGGCAACAGTTTCAGGGCAAGGTGTTGTCATTGGTACACGAAAATTAATGGCACAATACGGTATTGATATTACAGCGGTTCTACCACAGATGGAAGAGCTAGAACGCAATGGGAAAACAGCGATGCTTGCAGCGATTAATGGTCAATACGCAGGTTTAGTTGCGGTTGCTGATACGGTGAAAGAAACATCGAAAGAAGCAATTCGTCGTCTACAAGACATGGGCATCTACGTTATAATGATGACAGGTGATAACGAACGTACAGCGCAATCCATTGGTAAACAAGTGGGTGTAAATGCGGTTATTGCAGAAGTATTACCAGAGGGCAAAGCAGAAGAAGTGAAAAAACTGCAAGCACATGGGAAAAAAGTTGCGATGGTTGGTGACGGAATCAATGATGCACCAGCATTAGCGACAGCCAACATCGGGATGGCTATTGGAACAGGAACAGATGTGGCGATGGAAGCTGCGGACATTACATTAATTCGTGGTGACCTTAACAGCATTGCGGATGCCATATTAATGAGCCGTAAAACAATGCGCAACATTAAACAAAATCTATTTTGGGCATTTGCCTATAATGTAATGGGAATTCCGATTGCAGCAATAGGATTATTAGCACCATGGGTAGCAGGTGCTGCGATGGCATTCAGTTCTGTATCGGTCGTGTTAAATGCCCTTCGTTTACAACGAGTGAAGCTAAAATAATTAGGTGAAAAATACAAAACGCCGAAACATTGAATTAACAATGTTTCGGCGTTTTCAAGTTCAAGTAATTTTGTAGAATCTTACTCAAATTAGTAGGTAAGATTTTAATTAGACTATCAAGGCCCCTTAAACTAGAGACTATTTCTTGAAAGGAAAATAAATAAAAAGCTGTTATGAAATGATTTATTCATTTTTTAACATTCGATATCCAACACCGATATGTGTTTGGATATACTTTGGTTGCGTTGAATTTAATTCAATTTTTTTCCGTAATGTTGCCATAAAGACACGTAAAGAAGAGACATCATTTTCCCACGTACTACCCCAAATTTCCTTTGTAATGTAGTTATGAGTTAGTACTTTTCCCGCATTTTTAGATAGTAGCACGAGCAGTTTATATTCAATTGGTGTAAGATGCAGTTCCATATCTTTTAAATAGGCACATCCAGCCACATAATCGATTTTTAAGTCTCCATTTGTAAAGTGAAGGTTTTGTTGTGGACTGTCTGATTTATGATAGTGAATACGACGAATCGCCACTCGTAATCTTGCAAGTAATTCTTCGATTGAAAAGGGCTTCGTCAAATAGTCATCTGCACCAGCGTCCAGCGCTTCAATTTTATCTTGATCCATACTTCGAGCACTTACGACGATAATAGGCATAGTAGACCAGGAACGGATTTTTTTTATTATCTCAATGCCATCCATATCAGGTAACCCTAAATCTAAAATAACGATATCAGGATTATGAGAAATCGTTTCTAAAATTGCCTGGCTTCCACGAGATGCAGTATGAAATTTATATTCTTGAGTTTCCAGAGTTATTGATATTAAATTTTTGATTGCTTCATCATCTTCCACGACTAAGACGAACGGTTTACTCATAAATTTTCACCTCTTTAGCTTGTAATGTAAATCGGAAAATAGTTCCTTTTGGATAATGGTCGTGTACTGTTAATGAACCACCGTGTACAGAAATAATCGACTTACATAAAGCTAAACCAATACCTATACCACGCCTGCTATCTGATACACTTTTGTGGACTGTATAAAACATTTCAAAGATTTTCTCTTTTGCTGTATCTGGAATACCGTCGCCATTATCCGTGATGTCAACTACAATCCAATCGTTTTCTTTCTTCGTAGAAATCGTAATCTCAGAGCCAACAGGTGTATACTTTATCGCATTATCAATCAGGTTAATTAGCACTTGAACTATTAATCGTGGATCGAGTTTCGCTATTAAAATACCATCTGCATAATCGACTTTTATGATATGGTCACGACTCCTCCGATTCACATGGAGAAGAGCTTCATTGATGACCTCATCGATTAATTCAGCGTCCATTTGGATATTCATAGTACCATTTTCAATACTAGTTATAGAAAGTAAATTTTCAACTAAGTTAATTAACCACTGTGCATCATTATAAATATCCTCAAATAACCGCATTTTCTTATCTTCGTCTATACTGAATTCGTTACTCAATAAGATATGCGCATTCCCTGAAATCGTAGTCAGTGGGGAACGTAAATCATGTGATATAGCACGTAATAAATTTGCTCTTAATTGTTCATTTTTAACTTGAGTTGCGGCCTCTTCGCGTTTACGTATGAAGTGCTCCTTTTCTAGTGCGAGGGCACATTCCCCAAGCATTGATAAAACTAAGTTATTTTCTAATGTATCTAGCGTTTTATTTTCTTTTAGTGCAATGCCAATGACTCCATACACACGAAGATTTGTTCGGATAGCTAAGTACAAACATTTCGCACTGCCAAGCGTATTTGTCGTTGCACCGGCATGTTTATTATTTTTAAATACCCAAGCAGCAACCGCTTGTTCATTGTCTGTAGTGAATTCAGTGCTGTCTGTTTCGTCTTGTTCAAAAAATACAATTGGTTGAGCTAAATTTTGTTCATGAATTGGGTAGAATACGACACTATGATTCAGTAATTTGACAAGCTGTTTAGCTGTTGTCGCTAAAATACCCTCTTGTTGAGTTTCTTGTTGAAGCAGTTGATTCGTTTCAAGTAACACTTTTGTTCGGTAAGCCGTTTCCGCGGAATGTTGTGCTTGGATTTTTAATTTACTTGCTAACGTGCCAATAATAAAGGCTGTAATAAACATAATTAAAAATGTGATGTGATGGCTCGGATCATTGGCTTCAAGTGAAAAAATCGGATAGGTGAAGAAAAAATTGAACGCAATTACACTAAGCGTAGCCATTAAAATACTACAAAAGAGATTCGCTGTTATGATTGCTGTAACGAGTACACCAAGTATATACATATTGATAATGTCCGTGTTACTGAAATTGAAGGTTTGGAATACAAAGCCGATAGCCGTTGTGATTGCTAATGTTAGGGCTACTTTCAATAAGTCCATTCCACTGCACCATGATGATTTTTTCAAAGTTGTTTTCTTCTTATATGGTTCCGCTTGTTGGTCTGGAATGACGTATATATCTAGATTTGGTGATAAATTTGTTAATTGCTCGGTAAACGATTTTTTTATGCTAAGAAAATTTCGTTTGGTGTTTGAGCGTCCAATGACTATCTTTGTAACACGGATATAACGGGCGAACTCGGATATTTGGAAGGCAACATCCTCGCCATAAACTTTCTCAATATTCGCCCCTAATTGTTCCGCAAGACGCATATTTTTTTGCAGTCTTGCTTTGTTTATATCCGACCACTCACCAAAGGAAGCTGTTTCTACAAATAAGGCAGTAAAATTCCCTTTAAATGCACTTGCCATTCTCGCAGCTGTTCGAATAATTTTCGCATTTGACGGGGAAGAAGAAAGGCAAACTAAAATATGTTCCCCTGCATTTAAACTGCTTTTCGACGATATATTACTCTTTTCTGCAACACGATTAACTCTGTCAGCAGTTCGTCTTAACGCAATTTCTCTTAATGCTACTAAATTTTCCAAAGTAAAAAAGTGATTCATTGCTTTTTCTGCTTGGTCATGGTTATAAATTTTCCCTTCATTTAGGCGTTCAAGTAAATCTGCCGGCTCAATATCTACAAGTGTTACTAGATTGGCTTCATCAAATACATAGTCTGGAATGCGTTCACGAACAACGACACCTGTAATCGATGCGACTAAATCATTCAAACTTTCGATATGTTGCACATTAATTGTTGTATAAACATCGATACCTGCCTTCAAAAGCTCTTGAATATCTTGATAGCGTTTTAAATGTCTTGCTTGTTCTATATTCGTATGGGCTAGTTCATCAACTAAAATTATCTGCGGATTTCTAACTATAGCTGCATCTAAATCAAGTTCATGCAAGAGCATATTTTTATGTTGCACTTGAAGGTAAGGCAATTGCTCAATTCCTTGTAAGAGCGCCATTGTTTCAGGGCGTGCATGGGGTTCAATATAGCCTGCTACTACTTCAATGCCGTGTTCTTTTGCTAAATGGGCTGCTTTTAACATTGCGTACGTTTTACCAACACCAGCTGCATAGCCAAAGAAGATTTTTAAATGACCTTGATGTTTTTCTTTTTTAATCATTTGGATTTTTTTTAAAATTGCATCAGGATCTTCTCTCTCGAAGCTCATTATTATCCCTCATTTTTATTTCAAGATTTTCATTAACACAGCCTAGTAAAAATTCATTCAATATTAGTATATATCTGTCTGACATTAAGATAGTATAAAGATTTTTGTTTGTATGAACCTACTATTCTATTTTGACTGAAATTACTACTTCCTTTTTTTAATTACGCCTCCGCTAACTCTTGTCCTGATTTTTTTCAGCATGCTAGAAAAGCTCCTTTAAAAAACTGTGACTACTGCAGACGCAAGTCAAATCTTAATGCTTTCTTAATTGGAAAAACCTTTTTCCTAACACTATTTTAATTCCAAATTTTGTATTGTTGTATTAGAAGGAGGAATGGTGATGCAAATAGTTATCAGTACCATTGGGGGAATCGCTGTTATTTTACTCATTTACTATATGGTGATTTTGTTAAGGGGTGATGTTAGTTGATGAACTTAATTTTGCAATATGGCTTGTACTTAGGCTTTCTCGTCTTATTAGCAATCCCTTTAGGGCATTATATTGGGAAAGTGATGAACGGAGAAAAGGTAATTCTATCGAACTTACTTAAGCCACTCGAACAAATGATATATAAAGTAATGAAAATTGAAGCTTCAGAACAAATGTCGTGGAAAAAATATGCCACCTCGGTTCTGTTATTTAGTGGTATAGGTTTTATTTTTTTATTCGTACTTCAATTAGTGCAGGGGGCATTGACTGGAAATCCACAAGGGATTGCAAATATGTCTTGGCATTTATCATTCAATAATGCTATTAGCTTTATTACGAATACAAATTGGCAGTCCTACACAGGCGAAGCTCAAATTACGTATTTAGTGCAAGCACTGGGATTAACGGTTCAAAACTTCGTATCTGCCGCGACCGGAATTGCTGTATTATTTGCACTTATTCGAGCATTTATCAATGTGAAAAGTAATGGGCTCGGCAGTTTTTGGATTGACGTCACAAGAGTCAATTTATACGTACTTATACCAATCAGTTTTGTCATTACGCTTTGTTTATTGTCTCAAGGTGTCGTGCAAAATCTAAAGCCTGCAGAAACGGTACAATTACTCGAACCGATTGCGATTGCTGAGGATGGAACAATTATTGACTCAGCACAAATTGATGTGGAATCGAAGGAAGTATTTGTGAATGGGGAGTTGGTTGCGAATGCACAAATTGTTACGGAGCAGTTTGTACCAATGGGACCCGCAGCAAGTCAGATTGCAATTAAGCAATTAGGAACAAATGGTGGTGGATTCTTTGGCGTAAATTCTGCCCACCCATTCGAAAATCCAACTGCCTTTTCAAATTTGATTGAAATGTTATCTATTTTATTAATTCCAGTAGCGCTATGTTTTACTTTCGGACGAAATATAAAGGATAAAAAGCAAGGTTACGCAATTTTTTCAGCGATGTTCATCATACTAATGCTGGCAATGGCGGCGCTTGCTGTTAATGAACAATTGGGCACACCTCAACTTGCTCAAGATGGAATGGTCGATCTTTCAACTGAAGCCCAAGCAGGAGGAAATATGGAAGGGAAGGAATCTCGTTTTGGAATTGCAGCTTCCACAACATGGACTGCATTTACAACCGCAGCATCAAATGGCTCTGTAAACTCAATGCACGATAGTTTGACTCCACTTGGCGGTATGGTACCAATGCTATTAATGCAGCTCGGGGAAGTAATTTTTGGAGGTGTCGGTAGTGGGCTATACGGTATGTTGTCGTTCGTAATTTTAACCGTATTTATTGCTGGGTTAATGGTAGGAAGAACTCCTGAATATTTAGGAAAGAAAATCGAACCGTATGAAATGAAATGGGCTGTTCTTTGCTGTTTAGCAACCCCAATTGCAATTTTAGTAAGTGGTGGAATTGCAGCGTTGGTGCCAAGTGTTACGAATAGTCTAAATGAAGTTGGACCGCATGGTTTCTCAGAATTACTTTATGCATTTACTTCAGCAGGGGCAAATAATGGATCAGCTTTTGCAGGTTTGGCAGCGAACACACCATTTATCAATTTGAGTTTAGGTTTAGCTATGCTATTTGCTCGCTTTGTACCAATTCTTTGTACACTAGCAATTGCAGGAAGTTTGATTCAAAAGAAAAAAATGGCGACAACCGCTGGAACTCTTTCAACGAGCAATGGATTGTTTATTTTCTTATTAATTTTTGTTGTCATTTTAGTCGGTGCATTAAGCTTCTTTCCAGCCCTTGCACTAGGACCGATTGCTGAATTTATGATTATGGTGAACTAGGGGGTAGTAGAGATGATGACCACATCAAAAAGTGCATTAACTGATAAAACGATGCTTATGAGAGCAATAAAAGATTCCTTTGTTAAATTAAGTCCCAAATACCAAGCAGAAAATCCGGTTATGTTACTAGTTTATATTTCGGCAGTTTTAACATCAGCGTTATTTGCGATTTCGCTGTTTGGCATTCAAGATGCCTCTTCAGGATACACCTTTGCGATTGCGGTGATTTTATGGTTTACAGTTCTTTTTGCAAACTTTGCAGAAGCAATTGCAGAAGGGAAAGGAAAAGCACAAGCCGATTCTTTACGTGCAGCAAAGAAAGATGTGCCCGCAAACAAGATTCGTAGTCTAGATAATTTAGAAGATGTCACGGTTGTTTCATCAGCAACACTTCAAAAAGGTGATTTTGTCATTGTGAAGGCTGGGGAACAAATTCCAGCAGATGGAGAAGTCATTGAAGGCGCGGCATCTGTTGATGAAAGTGCGATTACAGGTGAATCAGCACCAGTTATTCGAGAAAGTGGTGGTGATAGAAGTGCAGTTACAGGTGGTACAACGGTTATTTCAGATGCTTTAATTATCCGTGTAACAAGTATTCCAGGTGAGAGTTTTCTAGATAAAATGATTGCCATGGTCGAAGGGGCATCCCGTAAAAAAACACCAAATGAATTAGCGCTGCAAATATTACTTGTCGCATTGTCAATCATCTTTATTTTAGTGACAGTATCACTCTATGCGTTTGCAGGCTTTTCAGCTAATTTGGCTAATAAAGAAAATCCGGTATCTGTTACAACACTTGTTGCATTACTTGTCTGTCTAGCTCCAACAACGATTGGTGCTTTGCTATCTGCTATTGGAATAGCGGGAATGAGTCGGTTAAATCAAGCGAATGTATTGGCAATGAGTGGGCGCGCAATTGAAGCAGCGGGCGATGTAGATATATTAATGCTTGATAAAACTGGAACGATTACAATCGGAAATCGACAAGCTACGGAATTTATCCCAGTTGATGGGGTAACAGCGAAAGAGTTAGCAGATTCCGCACAGCTCTCATCTTTAGCGGATGAAACGCCAGAAGGAAGAAGCATCGTTGTTTTAGCCAAAAAAGAGTTCGATATTCGAGGGCGCTCGATGAAAGGCTCCCCACTCGATTTCATTCCATTTACAGCAAAAACACGGATGAGTGGAGTAAATTTTGAAGGCAATGAAATTCGGAAAGGTGCAGCGGATGTGATGCGCGCGTATGTGGAGCAAAATGGCGGGACTTATAGTAAACACTGTGAAAAAACAGTACAGAAAATCGCTAAAAAAGGTGGTACGCCACTTGTTGTTACGAAAAATTACCGTGTCCAAGGCGTCATTTACTTAAAGGATATTATCAAGCAAGGTGTGAAAGAAAAGTTTGCGGACTTACGTAAAATGGGCATCAAAACGATTATGATTACAGGCGATAATCCATTGACTGCAGCCGCAATTGCAGCAGAAGCAGGCGTTGATGATTTCTTGGCAGAAGCGACACCAGAAGCAAAATTACAAAAAATTCGAGAATTTCAGCGGAAAGGTCACTTAGTGGCGATGACAGGAGATGGAACAAACGATGCTCCAGCGCTTGCCCAGGCAGATGTAGCCGTAGCGATGAATACTGGTACACAAGCAGCTAAAGAAGCAGGTAACATGGTAGATCTAGATTCCTCGCCAACGAAATTAATTGAAATTGTTCGTATTGGTAAGCAACTTCTTATGACGCGAGGAAGTTTAACAACCTTTTCAATTGCGAATGACTTAGCGAAATACTTTGCTATTATTCCTGCATTATTCATCGGATTATATCCAGAGCTTAGTAAGTTAAATATTATGCAGTTGCACAGTCCAGAAAGTGCCATATTATCAGCCATTATTTACAATGCACTCATCATTATTGCGTTAATACCCCTTGCATTAAGTGGTGTAAAATATCGTGAAGTGCCTGCTGGAAAACTGTTATCTCGTAACTTACTTATTTATGGGCTAGGGGGTATTATTACACCATTTATTTTCATTAAGTTAATTGATATTGCGCTTGTAGTGTTGGGCATATAAAAGAAAGGAGTGCTTTAATTGAAGCTTTTAAAAGGTACTTTATCCCGTTCGATTGTATTCTTCTTTATCTTCACCTTTATTTGTGGAGTTGTTTATCCAGTAACGATGACGGGCATGGCGCAGATTGTTTTTCCTGAAAAGGCGAATGGAAGTATTATTGAAGTGGAAGGTAAGAACTATGGCTCCGCATTACTAGGCCAACAATTTACAGGGGATACACATATGTGGGGGCGTATTATGCAGATTGATACCGCAACCTATAAAGACGCAGAAGGGAATCCATTAATGTATGCATTTCCTGCTAACTTAAGTCCCGCGAGTGAAGAATATGGAGAATTGATAGCTGAAAGAGTTACAAAAATTCAAGCAGCTCACCCAGAAAAAGCAACTATGCGGATTCCTGTTGATTTAGTTACAAGCTCAGGTAGTGGCTTGGATCCAAGTATTTCTGTAGCTGCAGCAAATTATCAGATAGAGCGACTAGCCAAAAATAATAATCTATCAATTGAGGAAGTGAAATTCATTATTGAACAATGTAGCGAATCTCGATTTTTAGGTGTTTTCGGTGAAGTAACTGTTAATGTTTTAAAAGTGAATTTAATGCTAGATGGGATTCTAGAGTATTAAAAACCCGAAAATTAAATAAATAAATTTCGTCTCGGTGTTATTAAATCCAGATATTGAATTGTGAGGAGAAAAAGGAAGCTAGTAAAACGTTTAATTTAATAATTAACGCTTTAATTAATGAAAATAAATAAATTTAGGGTTTATTTGGTGGATGCGTCTACTCATCATTTTTAATGGGCAAAAATTCTTCAAGTAATTTCCTAAAAAAGCTTAAGCCAATGTAGAGTTACTAACAAAGATTCTTATAAGGTGTGGGGAAGTTAGGCAGGGTAAGCGAATGAGGCGCACAGCTTCTTTTGCATAAACCTGTACGACGTAGCTGTGTGCTTTATGCGAAGCAAGCCTGAATTTTTCAATTGTGATTCAAAAAAAATCTTGCAAGGGGTGCACAAACAATTTTCCATCTATAGATTAAAAAAAACAGAGTGAACGAAAAACGATGTTCACTCTGTTATTTTTTAACTAAATGTGTCATTTACCCACTCTTTAAATAACTCATAGTCGGAGTAGACAATTTCTTTATAGTGCATCGCTTGTAAAGTTACGCTTTCGATAAAATAATCTTTGTGTTTGCCGATTGCGATTAAAATCGCATCTTCACTATGGTAAGTAAATACATCAGAATAATCGATATCTGCACGTGCATGAATTTTAGCAGCAATTTGTCCCATAATCGAGGTTGTCACAAAATAATCGTCCAGATCCGTATAGTTTTTCGGCTTTACTTTTTTCTTATATGGAGAACGCTCTCGAATATAGTATTCCTGTCCATCCATTGTGACATAAGCTAAATGTGGATCTTCTAAATGGTGCATGGCCTTTTGCGTCCCGACAACACGTGCGCCTTGGTGCTCATAATGGGTCCAAAATGTTTTATGATACGGTAAGAAATATGCAGGAATAGCTGTACGTACCTCTTTCATCTCAAGTACTAAATCTCCTACGCCAAGTGCGTCAGTCGCACCATCTACTAAAATATAATAGCGTTTTAAACCAATCGAAGCTGTTCCGGAACCGTATTTAATAGCGATATCTTTGATGGAATAGTTTGGTAAAGTCTTTGTGATGGCTGCAATTTCTTCATTAGATACAGGTTGCACTTCATCATTCCATAAGAAAACACGATTTCCATCTTCATTGATATGCGTAATATCTTGTAATAGATGCGAATGCTGTCTTTTTTCGAGCTTTTTCAACACTTTTTTTATTGGACCTTTTGTATTGTTTTTCGTAAACGTCAATGTAAGCGGGTCGTCCTGTTTGCGTTGGAATCGTGTTAACTGACTGATATAGCTACGCAGGAAATGATGGATGGCCATTTCTTGAGCGCCATTATGTAAACCTTGTTCTTCGATATATAGCGCGATACTGACACTCATGCGGATAACATCGTATAAATACGAACCTACATAGCCTTCGTCAAAATCATTGACATCATAAACAATGTCACCTGTTTCATTTTGAAATGCACCAAAGTTATCCATATGCATATCGCCTTGAATCCAAGTAGGCTTTGCATCTGGCGTATGGAATATAGACGGCGTTTTTGTCATGTCATAATAAAATAAATACGCACTACCGCGGAAAAAGCGGAAAGGGCTGTCGAGCATAGTGCGATATTTCTCCAAACGCTGCTCCTCACTTAAAGACATGCATTGTACATCAAATTCTTCAAAAATTGTTTTAAGCTGATCGTGCCTTAAAAACTTACGAGTGTGTTTTACCTGTTCTAATAACATGCTTCCCATTAATCAACATCCTTTCAAAGAAAGTATTTTTACTCAATTATTCGGTATTTAATCCACACTCCCCACCAAGGAAGTGATTGTGAAGAAGTGCGTGAAATTACTTTTCCGCAATAAAACATTATTGATTTTCAGTGAAAATTACTTTGGAACTATTTTTTTATCTTGATATAACGAATTATTAGGAACAATTTCGATGCGAATCCTCCTGGAATTTCTTGTTCACTTACCGTTCGTTCCTAACAATAAAAAGCCGAACCTCTACATCGAACGCAAAAGTGGTAGCTATTTGCTTGTCTCTTGATTAATAGTGATTACCCGGTAAAAAAACATCTTCATCTCAGCAATATATATTGCATATATCGTGTTTAGTTTTACCGGTAGAGAAATACAAATAAATATAGCTGAAGTTACAAAAAGTGGCATTTGATAATTACCATATAAATGAATTGTAAAGTAAATCCGAATGGCTGTCAGTTTAATTTTATGAATAATCAATTCATATTTCGTTGTATTAGATGATATAATTTACTTGAATTTACCATTTGATAAGGGGTGTTTTAATGGATTATGAAGTGGCGTTTGCGTATGGTAGTGAAGGTTTAATTACAGACAGTGTAAATGGTGTGGATGAAATTACGGTAGAGGATGGGGCCTATTTCTTCTTCGATTCAGACGAGGAAATGATTTATAGCGCACCATTGGTAAGTGTAGTATACATTAAGCGAGTTTAGGGTTTAAAGTGGCTCCTTATAAAATAATTTTCTAATGTTTATCTTCAACTAACAAACGAGGGAAGAATCTAAGAAAATGATGAAAGTAAACGGAATTCAACACGAAGCACAGCCGCATGACTTGACGCTTATGGACATTGCCGTTCCTACCATTAATAGGAAGAAGTCCTTGTCCACATTTAATCTGTTGGTGTAGGGAGTCATGATGGGTGTTTTATTGATAGGCGCGGCGCTTCCTTTTGTAGGTTCGGTACCGAGAAAGTCGTACATTATCTAGAAGCGACATGGGCTGAACAGGTGCGGCTACTGATGCCAAATGGTGTTGATGATGCACTGGCCATTCAACCGGGAACAAGCTTAACAAGTATGAAAATCGTAAAGGATGGTGGCAAAGTCGTCACGATTTCAGGCGATCAATTTGAAACCGAGCGACAGATTACCACCGAGCAAATTACGCAACTTCCGGAAATACAGAGGGAGTTAGCTACATTAACAACCAAAGTAGCTGAGGGGCGCATCCGCATGTCGTTTAGAATGAAATGAATGCAGGAAATCATTATCTTTCATCCAATGTCAGCATCATTAATCTGTAAATAACAAACGTCCCAAGGTAAGCGCCAGTTACTAAGAAAACAGGGTTTAAAAAAAGGCCGTGAATGGTAGTCATAAATACAGCATCATCAATAATGACTTGGTAAATAGACATTGAAGCGAGGCTACCAAAAATGATGATTGAAATAGTAGCTACAATATTAAAAAGCATTTTGAATTGATTGCTTTTTTGTTGTAGATAAAGCATAACAATCGGTACAACTATGCTCGAGATAACTAATAATAATTTCAAACAATCACTCCTTTATTTGTGTATTATTTTGCCCATAATTATTTGTAGATAAACAAAAAGCCGCAGCGAATACAAGTGCTGCGGCTACTCTTGCTTAATGAAAGGTAACACCTAATTAACCTATATTTTTTAATTACCGGAAAATAGATGTCGCAAATTTTCCCCTCATCTGCCATACACCGAACATCGTAATCTTAAAAGCAAAAGAAGCTGACGTAAAAGACTCATAAATTAATCTTTTAGCGTCAGCCCCGAATTTTATATTATTTATTTAATGTGTAATTCTACCGAAGAGGGGTTTTTGCTGTTTTTTGATACTTTAATACCTGAGCTGCCATTTTTTTGAGTAATCTCAAAAATTACCTGACCCTTTACATTAGACACGTCTATTCTATAGACCCTCTCTGTTTCAGGCTCCAGTGTATCTATATGTGTAGGTTGGTCATCTACATAAACAGGTAATAATTCTTTTGTTGGGGAATTTTTACTGTATGCATTTATAGTGATTTGGCGACTAATTTTTTGGTTTTTATTTTTAACTTTCACATATATGCTATCGCTATCTTCCTCTCTAGGAATTGTACAGCGTGAGACAGTTGTGTTTGACATGTAGCCTCCTCCAATTCTTTTATTTTTTACTCTTTTTTGAGAGATTTAATAGCATCAAGTATAGCTTTACGATTATTACTCTCTCCTTGTAACAATTCATTTAACATAATAGTGAATTTTGAAACTAGTTCTTCTTTATTGTCTGAATTTTGGTTACCCATTAAGCTTTGCATCATAATTAGTGTAGATAGAGTCATAGCTATATATCCAGCACTATTATCCGTTACGTTGATAACGGTATTGTTTCCGTTTGTAAAGGTATTGTGCCCAGCATCAGCGGTAGCATCAGCATCAGCGGTAGAATCTGCGTCAGCAGTAGCGTCGGAATCAGCAGTAGAGTCAGCATCAGCAGTAGCATCGGAATCAGCAGTAGAAGTAGCGTCAGAGTCAGCAGTAGCATCGGAATCAGCAGTAGAAGTAGCGTCAGAGTCAGCAGTAGCATCGGAATCAGCAGTAGAAGTAGCGTCAGAGTCAGCAGTAGCGTCGGAATCAGCAGTAGAAGTAGCGTCAGAGTCAGCAGTAGCGTCAGAGTCAGCAGTAGCGTCAGAGTCAGCAGTAGCGTCGGAATCAGCAGTAGCGTCGGAATCAGCAGTAGAAGTAGCGTCAGAGTCAGCAGTAGCGTCAGAGTCAGCAGTAGCGTCAGAGTCAGCAGTAGCGTCAGAGTCAGCAGTAGCGTCAGAGTCAGCAGTAGCGTCAGAGTCAGCAGTAGCGTCAGAGTCAGCAGTAGCGTCAGAGTCAGCAGTAGCGTCAGAGTCAGCAGTAGCGTCAGAGTCAGCAGTAGCGTCAGAGTCAGCAGTAGCGTCAGAGTCAGCAGTAGCGTCGGCATCAGCAGTAGCGTCGGCATCAGCAGTAGCGTCAGCATCAGCAGTAGCGTCGGCATCAGCAGTAGCGTCAGCATCAGCAGTAGCGTCAGCATCAGCAGTAGCGTCGGCATCAGCAGTAGCGTCAGCATCGGCAGTAGCGTCAGCATCGGCAGTAGCGTCAGCATCAGCAGTAGCGTCAGCATCGGCAGTAGCGTCAGCATCAGCAGTAGCGTCAGCATCGGCAGTAGCGTCAGCATCAGCAGTAGCGTCAGCATCGGCAGTAGCGTCAGCATCGCAGTAGCGTCAGCATCGGCAGTAGCGTCAGCATCAGCAGTAGCGTCAGCATCGCAGTAGCGTCAGCATCAGCAGTAGCGTCAGCATCGCAGTAGCGTCAGCATCAGCAGTAGCGTCAGCATCAGTAGCGTCAGCATCAGCAGTAGCGTCAGCATCAGCAGTAGCGTCAGCATCGCAGTAGCGTCAGCATCAGCAGTAGCGTCAGCATCAGCAGTAGCGTCAGCATCGCAGTAGCGTCAGCATCAGCAGTAGCGTCAGCATCGGCAGTAGCGTCAGCATCGGCAGTAGCGTCAGCATCAGCAGTAGCGTCAGCATCAGCAGTAGCGTCAGCATCAGCAGTAGCGTCAGCATCAGCAGTAGCGTCAGCATCAGCAGTAGCGTCAGCATCGGCAGTAGCGTCAGCATCAGCAGTAGCGTCAGCATCAGCAGTAGCGTCAGCATCGGCAGTAGCGTCAGCATCAGCAGTAGCGTCAGCATCAGCAGTAGCGTCAGCATCGGCAGTAGCGTCAGCATCAGCAGTAGCGTCAGCATCGGCAGTAGCGTCAGCATCAGCAGTAGCGTCAGCATCGGCAGTAGCGTCAGCATCAGCAGTAGCGTCAGCATCAGCAGTAGCGTCAGCATCAGCAGTAGCGTCAGCATCAGCAGTAGCGTCAGCATCGGCAGTAGCGTCAGCATCAGCAGTAGCGTCATCGGCAGTAGCGTCAGCATCAGCAGTAGCGTCAGCATCAGCAGTAGCGTCAGCATCGGCAGTAGCGTCAGCATCGGCAGTAGCGTCAGCATCAGCAGTAGCGTCAGCATCAGCAGTAGCGTCAGCATCAGCAGTAGAGTCGGCGTCAGCAGTAGCAGTAGCATCAGCGTCTACGTTAGAATCAACGTCAGCAGTAGCGTCAGCATCAGCAGTAGAGTCGGCGTCAGCAGTAGCAGTAGCATCAGCGTCTACGTTAGAATCAACGTCAGCAGTAGAGTCAGCATCAGCAGTAGAGTCGGCGTCAGCAGTAGCAGTAGCATCAGCGTCTACGTTAGAATCAACGTCAGCAGTAGAGTCGGCATCAGCAGTAGAGTCAGCATCGGCAGTAGAGTCAGCATCAGCAGTAGCGTCAGCATCAGCAGTAGCAGTAGCATCAGCGTCTACGTTAGAATCAACGTCAGCAGTAGAGTCGGCATCAGCAGTAGAATCAGCATCAGCGGTAGAGTCAGCATCGGCAGTAGCGTCAGCATCGGCAGTAGCGTCAGCATCAGCAGTAGCGTCAGCATCAGCAGTAGCGTCAGCATCAGCAGTAGCGTCAGCATCAGCAGTAGCGTCGGCATCGGCAGTAGAGTCAGCATCAGCAGTAGCGTCAGCATCAGCAGTAGAGTCAGCATCGGCAGTAGAGTCAGCATCAGCAGTAGCGTCAGCATCAGCAGTAGCGTCAGCATCAGCAGTAGCGTCAGCATCAGCAGTAGCGTCAGCATCAGCAGTAGCGTCAGCATCAGCAGTAGAGTCAGCATCGGCAGTAGCGTCAGCATCAGCAGTAGAGTCAGCATCGGCAGTAGCGTCAGCATCAGCAGTAGCAGTAGCATCAGCGTCTACGTTAGAATCAACGTCAGCAGTAGAGTCAGCATCAGCAGTAGAGTCGGCGTCAGCAGTAGCAGTAGCATCAGCGTCTACGTTAGAATCAACGTCAGCAGTAGAGTCGGCATCAGCAGTAGAATCAGCATCAGCGGTAGAGTCAGCATCAGCAGTAGAGTCGGCATCGGCAGTAGAGTCAGCATCAGCAGTAGCGTCAGCATCAGCAGTAGCGTCAGCATCGGCAGTAGCGTCAGCATCAGCAGTAGCGTCAGCATCAGCAGTAGAGTCAGCATCAGCAGTAGAGTCAGCATCAGCAGTAGCGTCAGCATCAGCAGTAGCGTCAGCATCGGCAGTAGCGTCAGCATCAGCAGTAGCGTCAGCATCAGCAGTAGCGTCAGCATCAGCAGTAGCGTCAGCATCAGCAGTAGCGTCGGCGTCAGCAGTAGCAGTAGCAGTAGCATCAGCGTCTACGTTAGAATCAACGTCAGCAGTAGAGTCAGCATCGGCAGTAGAGTCAGCATCAGCAGTAGAGTCAGCATCGGCAGTAGCATCAGCATCAGCAGTAGAGTCGGCATCAGCAGTAGAGTCAGCATCAGCAGTAGAGTCGGCGTCAGCAGTAGAGTTGGCATCGGCAGTAGAGTCAGCATCAGCAGTAGCGGTAGCATCAGCGTCTACGTTAGAGTCAACGTCAGCAGTAGAGTCAGCATCAGCAGTAGAATCGGCGTCAGCAGTAGCGTCAGCATCGGCAGTAGAATTGGAATCAGCAGTAGCGTCAGCATCAGAAGTAGAATCTGCATCGGCAGTAGAGTCAGCATCAGCGGTAGAGTCGGCGTCAGCAGTAGAATCAGCGTCAGCAGTAGAGTCAGCATCGGCAGTAGAATTGGAATCAGCAGTAGAGTCAGCATCGGCAGTAGAATTGGAATCAGCAGTAGAGTCAGCATCGGCAGTAGAATTGGAATCAGCAGTAGCGTCAGCATCAGCAGTAGCTTTAGCATCAGCATCAGATGATATTCCCTGGTTCAACTCGCTATTTTCCTCATATATCCAGGGATTCCAAGCGTTACATCGCTTGCAACTTCTACTATTTTTTTTACACTCATAATTACAGTATTTACATTTTTTATTACTCATCTAGTAGTTTCTCCTTTCTAAAATAATGGTCAAGCAGAAATAATATTACTTGACGTTATACAGTATGATTTTGAAAATTATTGTTCTAGTTTGTTTGACTATATTACTAATTTATTCGTTTAAAGTTTATTAGACTGGTATCATCTCCTTTGAAACCGTAGTGGTGACGTATGGTCATTAGTCATTCTTATTCAATAAACCTGCCAGTTAATTGAACAAGAAATAAGATTCGCTCTATGAGATATCAATCTTACAATTGCCATAGTTTCCTCCTCTACAGTAGCTATTATTTATAATTACCTACATTTCCTGAGTAGCCCGTGATAAAACCTCCTTTCTACAATCTATACTATGAATAGTTGTGCAAAGGAGAGGTGTTATCTATCCAATAAATATTATCTTTTGTTTAGAAATTTTAAAATATTTATTAATCTACATTTGCACAGAGGATTGATGTAGTAATAAATTTAAATATAAAAAAGTTGAAAAATGGGGATCCGACAAGAAGATAAAGGTATGTGTTCCATATATACGAATGTTTGAAGGATTATCGAAAGCTCGAGTAACAAATAGCTTACCTTGAACACAATCTCAATAAAAACGAACGTGAATTAACACGTTTTGGGAATATATGATTTAGGAATATAAGGGTATGTACTTGGTGTTATTATAACTCTTGTTTTACTTGAAGAATGTCAAAATACGATTGGTTAATTGGATAAATTTACAAATATAGTGATATCATTATCTTACTCAGCCTAAGCATGAAAAGAGTAGATGTCGAAAAATAAAGATGTATAGTTTAAATCTCACGGGGGACTTTCCCTTTATATGCACCACACAAAACTCCTGAAGTTCATTGAACATTTGTTAATCAAATTCCAACAGGTTGACAAATTAATGTCCAGTTTTTTGATGGCAATGCATAGCCATAACTCGTTCAGAGACATCAAATGTTGTACTAGCAACTGTGGTTTAATTGACTGCTATAAAGTTGGTTAAGTGTCAGAACTGGTGTAAGTACTACTAGACTGGCAATTCATGAATTGGAATAAAAATTTGGAGAAAATACAATAGGTCGCATTGCATGGGAATTATCGAGCTTGCAAGTACTGTAGTGGGGTTTGTGGGAATATGGGAAAAGGTAGTTACGATTATGTCCATGATCATTTGTAGATAATCAAAAAGCTGCAGCGAGTACAAGCGCTACAACTACCATTTGAATAATGAAAGGAGACAATCTAATTATTGTATTTGTGGGGCAAATTTTTGTAACGAAGGGTAGTATAATGCGAGGGCTGAAGGATTATTATCAGTTGGTATAAATATAAAATTTTGTAAAATGTATATAGCTCTTAGAATCCCGGTTTTCATTTATTTTTGGGCGGATGTTTTTTAAGTATTTACTGTGAGTAGGTTTCTGATTTGCTTTATGGGATACTTGAGCTTTCCCATTCTTTTTTTATTGAGGAGTATTAATTTATGGCTGGGGGAGGTGACATACAAAGTGAAAAAACGAATGCACATAAATTAATGCATTCATTTCTGTACCAATCCAATTAATTTTGCTTTTTAATTACTGGAATATAGATGTCGCAAATTTTCCCCTCATCTTCCATGCACCGATCATCGTATAGTTCAAAGTCTACACAATTTGGTGCATATTCGTACCCCGACTTAGGAAACCATTCATTAAAAATGTAATTCCATGTGCCCTGAATATTTTGAGCAAAGTTTGCAGCAGCACAAGGGGGTGTTGAAAATACAGCATAAGATGCGGGCGGCACTTCACAAACATGATAATCATTCGGAATTTCTGCACCGTCAATTGGCTCAACACCAATCACATACTCAAATTCTCCGGTTTCCATGTCAACTTGAAAACATACACCATATTCATCGTGGTTTTTAATAAAGTTTTCTGCGTGAAGGTTTTCCATCTTTCCACTACTCATATAGTCGTCCCAAAAAGCTGGGATTGCTTTTGAGTTTTCACCATCAGTTGAAGTCGTTTTGATGGCAAAACCAGCAATATTAATAGCTGAGCGTGTAACAAATTTCGGTTCCATAATAATTCCTCCGATCAAGTATTTGTTTGTAAGGGGGAGACTTGGTGGAAACGGCCGGTCACAATGCGTATGTAAGCGGTAGGTTCCTGGTGAACAGCCGAAATGACGGCGAAAAGCCTTACTAAAACCCGAGTGAGTTTCAAACCCATATTCCATTGAAATATCTAGAATTTTCCGACCAGAAGAGAGTTCGTGTGCGGCAAATGCTAGACGACGGTTTCTTACATAGGTCATCAAAGAGTATCCGATACCCCATTGAAATACCTTACTGAAATGCCAAGTTGAATATCCGGCTCGTGCAGCTAAAATATCTGGACTGATATCATCTTTAATATGTTTGTCTACATAGTCCAAAATATCTTGCAAGGTTGTTATCGTATCCATAAAAATTCCCCCTACAGTACAGTAATTTGTACTAACAATTACGGCTCTGCGTAATTGAGTACAAATTTTTTTTGAGCATGCTCGAAAAGCTCCCCTTTAAAATCTGTGACATCGCCGGGGGCTTTAACTTGATTCAACCATGATTGAACTCACTATTGAATTTAGTGCACATTTTACATTCATCCCTCAACTATAGTAGTGGAGGAATTTTGCTGAATCAAGTTAAATTGAGTATAGCAAAAAATCAGAAGGATGCTGTTCCAAAATTGTTAAATTTCAGGAGATGAAAATTTTGCAGGATTGTTAATGAGAAAAAATAATTTTCCCTTTAATAATGAGCTCTCACTTTTAGTTGAAATGATTTAATACCTTCAAAAGAGTTAATATTGACAAAAGTTCTTTTTAAAAGGGGAAGTAAATGGTTGAGTATTTTTTATTTAACTATGGAGCTAATAATTGGTTTTTTCCTGTTATTCATTCTTGTCAAAGTACTAGGGAAGAAAATAATTAATCAAATAACACCTTTTGCCTTACCAAAAGACGACCCAAGAAGATTTTAAAATATCACCTAAACAAGTGCATATCCCAGTCACATTAAATCGAGATGGGGAATTGTTAAGTGATGAATTAGGTGATATTGGCAGGGATGAGCAATGATTGATGGTTCAACTTAAAATCAATAACGTAACAGATATCCGTAATGTATTTATTGCGGAGTGGTTAGAGAACGATGGCATGTTTGTTCAAATGTTTGATGGAGTTTAATTAATGAAGACGAGAATAAAAATATCCCTCTACAAGAGAGGGACGCATGCCTTAATAAAGTGGATGTTGATTCTGGCAATGTGGAAATCCATGTATATCCTGGATTAAATAAAAGTCGTATTGTTTTAACGCGAATTGTGCTTGATATAAGTATTCGATTACAAGTAGTTTGCCATTTGATGTACCGCATAAAATTCCTGAAGTCCCTTGACCGTTTGTTAATGAAATTCCAACAGGTTGACCAGTTAAATGACCGACTTTTTGAAGCCATTGCATAGTGTTATCACTCCTTCAAATACATCATATTAACGTTGTATTTAGCAAGTGCCTGTCTTCAAGATAATGTATGGACTAATTAGGTTATAATACTTAGCTCTGTAAATAAATTCCCTGAATATTGGAAGTATCCTTGATGTTATTCTTTGAACAATGCTGAATAAAAATTAATTAAAATGTAGTGAAAATCCGAAAAAATAAAAGTGGTTATTATTCTTTCCATTATAAAACGCATATGATGACACGAAGGTAATTTTTTCTTTTCATCGGAATATGGAGGAGATGACCATGGATAACAATGAATCACAAGAAATTTTCATTGCTCAACTTTCATATATCGGTGCAGCAATCTCTACATTAGGAGATGGTATACAAGCTATTGCTGCTGGACTAACATTAGAATCTTTAAAAAATGCAAACAATCAAAGTTCTGAAAACTCGACCGATCAATCTCAAAAAACAGAAAGTATGCAAAAACAGATTGATTTTTTAATCTCGGAATTAAAACAAATTAAAAAAATTTTGAAATAAGTTGTTTGATAAAGAAATGAGGTTGTTCCTGGAGATAATGTCGTTTTAAAATAATCAGTGTTTAGATTTGGATGAATCTAAACACTGAGGAAGGGGATATTAAGCAGGGTTAGTTGTAGTTGTATTATTTTCTTGTCCAATATGATGTCCAGATGAAGAGGGAGCATAGGCAATCAAGGTTACATCTAATTTTTCTTCGAGTGATTTTAACTCTTTAATTTGTTCTGGGCCAAGCTTTGCAATCTTCGTATTTTCCAAATAAACCACTTCCTTATATCGTAATGGAATTAGTATGGGGAATTATTTAGTGTTTATGCTTGAAATTAATTAGGCAATTGGAGTGATTGAAAGAAAGATGCTAAATTTTCTCCAAACTATATCATTCAGACTGATGTTTTTTTAGCATCTGCTGTAAATAGGATTCTGACTGGCCTATTGGGATACTTAAGCTTTCCCAATTCTCACTTTTAATTTGTTTCCCAATGTAAACGATTTGCCCAATATGATAAGCATAATGAGCTAATTGTCTTTCAATTGCTTCGATGACCGAATGACTTTGCCCACGAATAAAGACAACCTTTAATAAATCTTCTTCGCTTAGGTTATTTAATGCTTCAAAAAGAGTATTCCACCCGATTTCTAAAATCGCAATCAATTCAGCTTTTGATGAGATGTTGTCAACAAATTCCTGCTCCCGATTTCTATATGGCTTCTCCCCATCAGAATTTAGGAAATCTGTCCATCTAGATATCATATTCCCACTTAAATGCGATACGATAACCGCAACGCTATTTGATTCCTCATTTAATGCCCAATGTATATCATCTTCCACAAGTTGTTCAATTGCATTATCTCCAAGGCTTTTAACACTTTGAAACCTTTCTTTTATAACCCTCAAATATTCAGTTTCAATCCTCATTTATTTACTGCCTCCTCTATGGGATATTTTGTAATTACAATAAATTTACGCAATTTATCCTTATTTTACCACAATGGTTGTAGATTTTAATTTTGAATTAGTGGAACAAGTACTTTCATTTTTTATTAATTAAAGTGATGCAAATAAACGTATATAAAATCTCAGAAAATAAATGAAATAAAGAAAAATGGAGGTTAGATATTGAAGTCTGTCTTTAAAGGATTACTTCTTATCCTTACATTAACCTTAATCAATCTAAATTTACTGAGTTGAACTAGTAAAACAACTATGTTAAATAAAAACAACTGAAAAAAATAATTCACCAAATGAGAAAGCAATTTTAAAATTCTATTGGTTTATAAATGTGTATTTTATAAATAATCCTCTGCGTAGTGTTTATAGTAAAATAAAAGGTTAAGTACCTGTGATTAGGTATAACTAAATGGTATAATAAGTAAAAAAAGAAGTCCAGCTGTATGTGTGAGAAATCAATCGCTATTCTAGAAGGTTTGTTATTTTAGTTAAAACCGAAAGGAGCTTGGAAATGGATAAAAATGAATTAATTTCACGATTCCATAAAGAACTTCGATATGAATCTCTAATACAAGGTTACATAAGAGAGGAAACAGAGCATGTTGTGCGTCACATTTCAATGTTTGATGAAAAAGGGTTTATCATCGCTTCTAATGTAAACGTAGGAAATGCAAGAGAAATTATTAGAAATGAGTTAAACTATTTTAGTAACTGTAAGCAGGACTTTGAGTGGAAGGTGTATAGCTACGATAAGCCTGATAGTTTGAAAGATATTCTTGACCAAGAAGGATTTAAAATTGATAATCCCGAAGCACTCATGGTCATGAAATTAGATGATCGACACCCTTTTCTTTCTAATAGCCCGTTCCTTAGTGTAAAGGAAATAACGGATGAACAAGGCATTCAAGACATTGTTGTTCTAGAAGATACCATCTGGAACGAATCTCATGCTGAGCTTGGAGAGAGACTTTGGAGAGACAAACAGAATAATCCTGACTCATTATATCTTTATGGAATTTATGAAAATGGTCAGCTTGTAAGTGCTGCTTGGATGTACTTAGAGACAAACTCGTCCTTTGCTAGCCTTTGGGGAGGTTCAACGCTACCATTATTTCGAGGAAAGGGTTACTACACAAAACTATTAACTGTTCGTGCGCAAAAAGCATATGAAAAGGGACATCCTTTCCTTACTGTTGACGCCAGTCCAATGAGTAGACCAATCCTAGAAAAGCATTGTTTTTGTTGTCTTGCATACTCTTATGGATGCCAGTCACCTACTACTCAAAAGTAGAGTTCCTTTTTTTTATCATAATTAATTAGTTTTATTAGTCCTTTGAAGGTTAAAATTAGTAAGGGACGCACGCTAGGGACACAAAAAATTCAAGTACTTGTTACTAACTTGGTACGTTGATTCAAAAGAATTCAACGCTTATCGAAGGAATCGGAACTTTTTCTTATAACCTGTCAAAGAGAAGTAACGAATAGTGGAAATAGGGCAGTGAATAAGATTTTGAAAAGTTCTATCATAGATATTTTGTGTTCAAAATGTGAAATGAACGAATCCCTCCTTGGACGTATCAAGGTTCAGATAGAATAAATTTGAACCAACTGAAAAGCGCTTCAAATCCTTTATTAACATGGGTTTTTGGTGCTTTCCCTTTTTTGGGGAACTGTAATTGCACTTAGCCGCCAAAAGGTTAAGTGTAACTATTCGCATACAATTAGCCGAGCAGACTTCTTGGCAATCTATATTTCATTAATTTTTATTTATCATTCAATTCTTTTTTTATCATGTAAATAGTGTTCCTAGTAAGGACAGTTTCACAATGAATATTCATTACTGATTCTTTTTCTTTTAAAAGGCGAACAGCCTCTTTATAAACTAAAGGATTCTTCCTCTTTGCTTCAGCATGATATTTTCTTCGCTTCCCTTTGAAAGCCCATCGTTCTTTCGCAATAGAAATGCCCTCACGCTTCATTGTTTTAATCGATTACGATCATCCAGGAAAGCAGATATAAAACTAAATCCGTTACCTGTTGTCAGATCCCTTTCAATCCTTAATATTTCCGTGTATCAAGGATCGGCAAATTTACAACCACAATATCAATTTCATCATCAGTTATTCGCTTCCACTCATTTAGTATTTCTTGCTTATTACGCCCAAAACGGCCTAAATCATAGATAACTAACAGATCACCGAACCGCATTTTGGATCTCATTTCACGATAAACTAAACGAGAAAAATCTTTACCTGACTTTTTTTCGGTATATATTTTTTTGTAGCCTTTAATTAAGATTGATAATTTATAATAAAGTTCGATAATTTGTATTAGATTGAAAAAAATATCTCCCTTCTAGAGTCTTCTTAGTCGAGAGATGAATTTTCATTGGATGTTTATGTTAATATCACTATAAAGATTGTGAAGAACTGCACTTAAACTAACGGGGCAGTTTAGTGGAAGAGTCCTGGTTGATCTTTGTACAACAATCGGGTCACATAGTGAATAAGGCAAATAGAGGTAAAGGGGCAAAATGGTTCAGTAATTTGCCCACCTGAATATAAATATAAAAAGGTATATCGGATATTTTCACGAATAAACTTTCTTATACTAAGGTAAGTTGATATGCGGTTGCAATGAACAAATACTTAGGTTAAAAGGAGGTTTTTATTTGTGACACAAACATCAAGAACTAATCCTAGATCCGCAGTACACGGAACGGCATCTGGTGTATTTTTCATGGCGTTTTTCGGTACTTTGTGGGCGTACACAGGAATTATGGGATTGCAAGGCTGGGGAGTTCCATTGTTGTTAGTTGCTACTGTTACCATAGGTATAGCTCTGTTCATCGGCGGTGTTTCATTATTACGTGCATCGCGAGAATTAACGGAACAAGTTTCAAAAACTGATTTTAGGCGTGGGAAGCGTATAAGGTTTTGGTTTAACATTATTTTCGCGGCAGAGGGTTTGGCTATAGCAATTACGATTGCTGTCTGTAACGCTACTCGTCACACTGAACTTATACCTGTCTTAATAGCTATTATTGTCGGTGTTCATTTTATCCCATTGGCCCCTCTATTTCAAGTTAGACTCTATTATTTTACAGGTGCACTCCTTTGTTTACTCGCTATTATTACATTACTGTTTGTGCCTGCGAAGGTCACACTAGGGGAACATCAAATAAATGCATTTATGTCTGTGGTAGGCTTTGGCTCTGCACTGATCTTGTGGGCAACTGGTCTGGCAATATGGTTAATGGGTAGAAGATTACTAGGTATCGTCCCGGAATAAATAACTTAAAAAGTGAGATAGTACTTTACAGTGAAAAAATATGTCCCTCCACATTAAGGGATTAGATTTTGTTGAGGTAAAAAAAGATTTGAATATTTTCACTTAAACTAACGAAGCAGTTTAGTTTAATTAGGTATCTTTTGAAAGTGACAGATTATCAGTGGGAGGTATAAAAATGGAAGCAAAAAAATTTGACATTTTAATGTTATTTCAATTTCTTTTCTTATTGCAGTCCTTGTTATATTAATTGGTATTTACGGTAAGGCCACGGAAAACTACAACTTACTACCATTGATGTTAATACTTCTAAGTGTAACGTTATTTACAATGGGTTTACGAGAATATAAAAGAACTCAGAATTTATTGTGGGGTACTATCTGTTTATGCATTTCGTTATACATTTTATTCGTTGCGGTTGATGGCATTATGTTTAATTAAATTGAAGTAGTGTTCAACTAACGGGATGCTTTACTAGAGAAATATTGAGTTGCCTATGCAGCTCTTTTTTCTTATTGAACTAACGGAGAAGTTTAGTTGAACAAGGGGTTAAGTTGAATAGTTAATGTACATAAGCTTAATGATTCTCTTTCTCATTTTGATACTAATGTGTAAGTCTTTATGTATAACTAACGGGGGTGTTTCTTTAAAAAGGAATGCTCTTTTCGTATCCAATTAAAAGGAAGTAAATGTTATTATTTTATTAAAGATGGTTGCTTTTCTATTATAGGTGGAGAAAGTTTTAATACGATATTTGCTACAATATTAAAAAAGGTAAACTTTGGAGGCACATCACTTCAATAAGACTTATAACGAAATTAAGTTCTTGATATATCCCGTCAAGGACATATTATGAAACAGTGCTTTAATAAAGGAGTTGTATAAAATGGATGAAAAAAAAGATACAGAAATAAAACGCTCTTCAAAAGCAGAAAACATTCTACCTCAGATCAATAGTAAAACTAAGCTAGGCGACTTACGAAAAATCGCGAAGGACATTAAAAAAGATCACGAACTAGCTATGGAACTTTGGTCAACCGAAGAGTTTTTGCCCAGATTATTAGCAATCTTAATTATGGAGAAAAAACTTCTTTCACATGATGTGCTAAATAAGCTTGATAAGGATATGCAGACTCACACTTTTGATGAGCGAAATAATTT
This sequence comes from Solibacillus sp. R5-41, assembly GCF_002736105.1. Classification (NCBI taxonomy): domain Bacteria; kingdom Bacillati; phylum Bacillota; class Bacilli; order Caryophanales; family Caryophanaceae; genus Solibacillus; species Solibacillus sp. R5-41. Next base: position 1,639,879 of record NZ_CP024123.1, read on the forward strand.
AATGGATTGGTTAATGGCTAATCAGCTCACCAAAGACAAGAAGAAGATTGCATTGATGGAGTCATGGGAAAATAGTCCTTTTGCTCTTCAAAGGCGAGCTTTCTGGTATTATCAAGGGCGATTGAGATGGACTGGACAAACACCGCCTGATAACACTGCAGACTTGCTATCTGCATTAGAAGCTAATATTACGCAGGAAGAACCGGAAGTTCAATGGGCTATGAATTTCACCGCAGGCTGGATAGGCGTTTATGATGAAAAGAATCGTGCACGTTGTATTAAACTTGGTGAGAAAACGGGTCTTTACAAAGATGAAATAGTAGCAAAAGGATGTACTCCCAGCTATTTGCCGGAGTTCATTACGATTGAAGTTAACAAACGACATAATAATTAGTTACCTCTGAAAAATTTAAAAAGATGATTTCTTGAATTAGGTAATCAATTTTTTATCGGTAAAAACTTACCTAACGGGATCCGAGCTGCTTAAACGACTTTTTTTCATATTCAACTAACGCAGCAGGATAGTTGAAGATTAATAAAGCTATTTAAACTCAACGGCAACAAAATAATCGATTTTGGAACAAAAGGAAATTAATGCCGTCTCGGTAATAAATAGAATTTATTAGGAGGACGAAAATTGTTTAAGTATGTATTACAACTTATCGTTGGAATCTTTACTTTAGTGGTATCAACATTAATAGCTTGGTATGAAGGAAGTGCCATTATAGAAAATTCGTGGGAATGGAAGTATTCAACACCGTTTACCAAATTATTTAACATTGAGATTACGAATGGTCGAGATATTAGTCAACTTGATTATTTTGTTTATGCAGCTAAATTTCAACCACTATTTCCTGCTATTATGATGGTTAGTGTATTCTACATTTTGAGTGTAGTTGGTTATTATTTTGTAAAATATAAGCCTAAATGGGCTATTGGTTTTTTGGGATTAATAGGTTGTATTATGATATTACTAAGTGGTTTTATTTTTAATTCAACAACAATAGGCGGAAGAATTTTTTTCTGGATTACTTTAGTAAGTGGACTAATTAGTATAGCTTTTACAGTCTTCGTGTGCTTAAGAAATTTCAAGCACATGGTGAGTGTTAACACAAATTAAATTGTAACTTTGAGATGAGTTTCACTTAAACAAACGGGGGCTTTGTTACGTGCTTTTTTCCAAGTGCCAAATCAACATGGATTATTATTTTAAAATCGGAGATACAGGGATTAGTTTAATTGAACTTACTGATAAGGAAAAGGTGATTCACTTTATAAATGATACGAATCATTTAGAGAATATATATGATAACTTTGTTAAAAATTTTGTTCAATCTTTTTTATAAAAAACACGATATTAAATCAATAAAACCCCACCGTTTAGATCTTTTTTTCAAAACGGTGGGGTTTTTATAACGTAAATCAACGTTTGCAGCATTCTTTTAATCAAATTTTATTTCAAAGCTACAAAAGAGTGTTAAGAAATGTACTTAAACTAACGGGCAGGTTAGTTTAACGTTATTAAATTTGGAACTTTTACCAATATATACCGTCAAGATTACGTATGGGGAATTGTTGTGAAATAAGCAATTTATTTTTAAAAGGGGAATTTAGAAGTGATGAAAAAAGCTATAATTTCAGGAATTGTATTTTGTTCAATCTTGTTAGTTGGATGTAATACAATCGATGGAATAAAGTATTTTATATAAACAAAGAGAAATGAGGGGTTCAAAATGAAATCATTTTTAGTTAAGGGTAGTATTACATCTAGTGGTTTTGTTGCATTATTTATTGCTTGTTTTTTTGCAGAAGGGGCAATAGGTGACGCTGCTAATTTAACACCAGAATTCTTTTTAATCTTACCAATCTGGGCTATTGGGGCACTATTAATGTGGAGATTCGTTTCTAAAAACAAATTAGAAAATACTTCATATTTTAAAATTTTATTAAGCAACTCGCTGCTTTGGTTAACTATCCCTATCGGTTTAAAGTTTGCGTTTCAAATTATATAAGAAGTTTAGAAAAAAGATAAAGAATTTAATTGTTTTCTTATTAAACTAACGGAGGTTTTAGTGAACAAGGATTTATAAAGTATTCAAAATAAACCTAATAAACGTTCCCAAATCGGGGTCCCGTCAGGATTATTTTTAGTGAAGTACGCAGTAAATTTTATTCACTCATATAAATTAAACAACCCCAAAAAAATTGTCCAATAAAATATACACATATATACCTAAAAATGTTCCCAAATGAAAGTTATGGAATACTCCCCCATTCAATTGAATGAGGAGGTTATTTTGGCTGCTAATGATTGTTATATTCCCTAATGACGCTTTGGGAAGGTTTATGTTTTATCTATAAAAAAGATGGAACATTTTGTAATTCAATTCGTAAATGTAATAATAGTCTTAAAGGAGGGATTTTCATGGAATTTTATATAGTTAATATTTTGATATTATTTATTTGTCTTTATTTATTCTCTACTGTCAATAAACTTAATAGTCGTGTGAAAGGTTTGGAATATACGTTGGAACAGATATCCAAACAAGTTCATGTACCTGAAAGCATAAATAACGAATTACGACAACTCTTAAAAGAAGGCAATGATGTCAAGGCGGTAAAAAGAGTGAGAGAAACATTAGGACTCTCATTAATAGAAGCCAAACAGTATATTGATGTTTTAAAACTTGAAGTCAAATAATTTTCTAACACAAGCGGACTTTTTAAGGAGTTCGTTTTTTGTATGCAAAATGTTATGCAATCATTAACATTTCAATTGTATTGTTATACACGTCGAAAATAAATAACTTTCCCAAATGCAAGATTGGTAACTGTACAGGCAAACTTTCCCAAACCACGTTTTGAGTGCATTTTCACTTCAACTAACGGCACGGTTAGTTCTATAAGTGGTGTTGGATTTTAGGATATCTTAGATGGGCAAAAGCGTTAATCTAATATTGGATTAATGCTCTTTTTGTTTGTATAAACATAATTGAAAAACGTGACGCTTTCTAATTAATCCATTAAATTCAGGACCTACTTCTAGTTATATATTTAATGGTAATGGAGGTGAAATTTGGTTAGATATTTTAGTAACCGTAAGAAACATATCACCCACTGAGTTATCAGAGGTAGATAATTTTATGAATATTGAAATCATCTATGATGAAAGAGAAAAATTTAATTTATTTAGTAGGTTTGAGCAGGTTGGGGAGAATCAATTCACTACAATAAGCAACTCGATTATTGAACAATTGCAGACTAGAGTAGTTCATTTTTTAACCTCTGTTCCAGCAGGTATCGAAAAAGATGATAAATCATTGAAAGCCGTAATAACAGCCAATGGGGAAATTTATGAGTATGTAATTCGCTAACTTAAAATTAAAGTATAATTTGGTGACTTATAAAATTTCGTTCTTAAAAGAATGTGGGCTTTACTTGAAGATCATTGAGTTGATTAAGCAGCTCTTTTTTTCTTATTGAACTAACGGGGCAGTTTAACATTATAAGAATTTGGGTTTTTGTGGTAAAATAAACAATGAAAATATAAGGAGAATCAGCGTGGAAAGAACTTTAGTAAAAACTGCTATATATTCATTTATTACTGCTTTCTTATTGTTGATAGTATTGATACAAAGAACGAGATATACAACAGATTTCAATGGGATGAGTTCAATAGAAGAAACTTCTTATTCAGATTTTTTATTTTTGATTTTAAGATACTCAATAATTACTACATTCATTATGGTCATATTTGTATTTTTGTACAAAAGATATAAAAAATAAAGGATTTATATTAAACCTACAGTTTGATTCTTATTGAACTAACGAAGCAGGTTAATTCAGTAAGGAATCTATAAGGAGATAACGAATTTACAAGCGGACAGGAGATTATACAGAAGATTTATTTATAGGAGGAATTCCAATGAAGGAAAAAATATTGAAGTACATAGAAAATAATTTTCCTAACTTAACAAGCGATTTGCATCTAAGGTTCGAACTAGGAGCCCCATATAAAAATGGAACAGAAGAAAGAATTAATCAGGTTGTTACAAGAGTTACCACATTGTTCGAAGAAGTGTTCAAGCTGGATGATTTTATTTATCTTTATATAAAAGATTGGGATGTAACAGAGGATATTATGTTTGGAAATAACACTCCAGAATACCTGTATGATTTATTAAGTAAACAAAATATAGAACAGGAAACTTTCTTCGATATAGATGAGGATTATGATGAGGTAACGGGTCAAACAATAGAAGTTAAGAATGAATACAAAGTGAGATTTGTATACTCACCATTAAAGTCTGTACCCCACCAGGAAATACTTGAAGGTATAGGGAATTATGAACAAGGAAGAGAACCTTCTATTGGACAATCTGTGTACTTTATTAGTACTGACAAGGACATAATATTTCGTATGTATGACGACCGCGGATGTGATGTTTTTGGCTTAAATAAAGATACTCTTGTGCCCTTATACCATAAGTTTAGTAAGTGGATTTTAGACTATAACCGTATTGCAATAGACGGCGCTTTTGAAGAAGGTTTATATAATTATTATGAAACTACCGAGGAAAAAGAAAAGAGGCTTAAAGAAAACAGACTAAAAGTAAAAGAAACTAAAATTAACTTATCTCAGGACAATACATGTCACATTACTCATGCTCTTGCCATACCAAATGAATGGGCAGAAGAATGTATCAACGAGATAGGTGAAACAGGGTTTAATATTGCTATCGATAATAAAAATAGCGAGTGTACAAATATTAAAGTAACAAAAACAGAGGCTTTGGCACTGATTGATTATCAAACTGAGCTTATGTCTTTATATTCAAAAAAATATAAAGGTGAATATTTAGGATGGTCAGTTAAAGAAGCTTTTTAATTAGAAATTCCTTATTCCAAATGACGCTTGGGTGCTTTATTCAACTAACGGAGCAGTATGATTAAATGTAATAGGGGGACAGAAGATGGATAACCAATATTTCGTAGGTTGGGGTACATTGGCCTTGATAAATGCTGCAATTGCACAAGGGAAGAATAGAACAGGGTTAAATTGGTTTTTACTTTCCCTTATAGCAGGTCCATTGGCAACACTGATTTTGTTATTTGTTGAAAAGAGACAGTAACACTACATATTAGTGCAACAAGGATTTATAACGCATACATAAATAAACCTAATAATGCACACAAACTTTGCTTGGGTGCATTTTTTCTTCAACTAACGCAGCAGTTTAGTTTACGATTTTTGTTAATTTTAAATGTTTTCTTAAAAGGAAACTTCTATTCATGCCAGACGTATTAAAGTAAAGGGACTATGTCAGTTCAAAGAGATACATATGAAACGTAATCATTAAAAGGAGAAAATGAAATGAATATTTATTTAGTAATATTACCAATGATTAGTATGCTGTTAGGTTTGTATTTAGTATGTCTGGGACTCTGGGAATTAAGAGTTGGTATAGATAGAAAAAGATTTATTACCTTCTCGTTTACAGGGTTATTTTTGATCTTTATTTTACCGAATATGTTTGGTTTTTTTCAATTATTTATTAATTACTTTCAATAAGTATCTATTTGGAGACATTGATAATCGTACGTTCAATTCAAAATAAAGATGGAGGACTTAATAATGAAACCTATTACTACTATACCTAACCTTTCAACAAGACCATTTAATTTGATGGTTGAGCGCATAATGGATGCACCGTCCGATGTACTGTTCCAAGCCTGGACGAAGCAGTTTGATCGTTGGTTTGCAGCTCCTGGAACTGTAATAATGGAGGGAGAAGTTAACACGGTCTTCTTTTTTGAGACAAGGTATAAACTTGAAACTCATAGTGAAGAACAGCGTTCACCTCATTACGGACGGTTTCTAAGGCTGGAGCAGGACCGCCTCGTCGAAATTACGTGGGTTACTGGAGCTGGGGGAACAAAAGGAGCTGAGACGGTTGTTACAGTTGAACTTGAACCTTCCGACAATGGCACCCGCCTACGTCTTACGCACGCAGGTTTTCCAGATGAGGAATCAATGAACAAGCACGAACAGGCATGGCCGTTTGTGCTTGAACAGCTAGACATGCGTATGATGGGACGTTCATAAAGAACATGAAGAAAATAGGGATTTCTAAAAACTTTGAAATGGATTAATAACAAATATAGCTTTTTCAATTAACTGGGCCTTTATTTGAGGATCATTGAGTTGCATATGCAGCTCTTTTTTTATGGTTGAACTAACTACGCAAAATGTTTAAAGTTTAAAAGATTCGAAAAATCTTAAGGGAATAGAACTTATGAGTGAAAAATATAGAAATTATAAAGAATTTAACAACAGTTGTAATAATTATTATTTTTATTTAAAAAAACAATTCAATATAAACGGTGCATTGATTGGTACGTTAAAATTACGGAGGTATATAAATGGTAACTAATTTAGAATTGATGGAACATCATGTGAATGTGTTATTTAAACACGATACTGAAAATCGTATAAAAGTCGTAAATGAACCACCATACGATGATGCACCGAGAATTTTCATTGGTGTTACCAACTTGGGAAGTGTAGTAAGGTATTCAAATGCACTGGATGCAAGTCTTGTTGAGAAGTTAAAACCGGTTATAGGCACAAACTCTGGCACTAATCTAGGTGAAATAATCAATGTTTTAAGTATGGATCGTCAATTAAATAATTTATGGATTGGACCAGCCTATGTATTTCCTGATGTAAGAGACAAGGTTCATACAAAAGCAATACAAGTAACACATGAAAACAAAGAACTTTTAAAACCTTATTTTCCATATACATTTGAGGATTTTGAGTATAAACAACCATGTTTTGTAATTGTGGAAAACAATATTCCAGTTTCGATTTGTTGTAGTGCAAGAAAGACTACTAAAGCAGATGAAGCAAGTGTATTCACACATGAAGATTATCGTGGAAGAGCATTCGGGATCGATGTTACAAATGCTTGGGCAGCAGAGGTACAAAAACAAGGAAGAATTGCTCTTTATAGCACTTCGTGGGATAATTTCGCATCCCAATCTATCGCAAGGAAACTAAAATTGCGTCAATATGGAACAGACATTCACATGAGTTAAAGTAAACTAAACGCAAGAATCCTTATTAATCTAACGAAGCAGTTTAGTTCAATATATTAATTGGTGAAATTAAGTGTGTTAAAATTATCCATATAAAAGCGAGAATGATTTAATGGGGGCTTTATCTATGGCTGAGGTGAATATTGGTGATGTTATAGGAACTTTAATATATTTATTGTTTATGATTTTATTTATTGCTTTTGTATTTCTAGTTTTTAAACGGTTAATAAATTCAGGTAAACAAAGCCAGATAATTAACCAGAAATTAGATGATATATTACGGAAATTAGAAGACCAAAAAGCAACCATTACGACTAGAGTAATTAAAATTGATAAGTCCAATATGCTATATTCACTACTTGTTCGCACTATAGTGAACCAAACACACAACTAAACTACTATATTTGAATAAAATGTTTTTGTGGTATAATTTCCTAGAAAAGGAGTGATTTTTTTGGGAATTCGAAATTATTTTAAAGTAATGAAATTTTTAGTGAGTTTATCTGTTTGTTTATGCATTATAAATTATCCGATTATTTCCTTTGCTGAAACACTTGATACTAATTTAGCTAGCGAAACAAGCAAATCTAATGACATTGATACTGGTATAGCAAACTTGAACTATAATAACAGAGAAGTTTTAGCAGTGAATGGTGATAAGATTGATAGTTTTGTTCCAAAAGAAGGTATAAACTCAAATGATAAATTTATAGTGGTTGAACGTAACAAAAAATCACTTACAACTTCACCGGTGGATATTTCAATTATCGATTCTATGGCGAATCGTGCATATCCAGGAGCATTACAACTTGCAAACCAAGCTTTTGCAGACAATCAACCTAGTTTATTGGTGGCCAAAAGAAAACCGCTAAATATTAGCATAGATTTACCCGGAATGAAAAGAGAAAATACTATCACAGTAGATAATCCAACATATGGTAATGTGTCTGGGGCAGTAGATGAGTTAGTATCTACTTGGAGTGAAAAATATTCAACAACCCATACTTTACCTGCAAGACTACAATATTCAGAATCTATGGTTTATAGCAAATCTCAGATAGCAAGCACTCTGAATGTTAACGCCAATGTTCTTGACAATTCACTGGGGATTGACTTTAATGCGATTGCAAATGGAGAGAAAAAAGTGATGGTTGCGGCGTATAAACAAATATTTTATACCGTAAGTGCAGAACTACCTAACAATCCTTCAGACCTATTTGATGACAGTGTTCATTTTGAAGAGTTAACACGTAAAGGAGTAAGTAATGATGCCCCTCCGGTTATGGTGTCAAATGTAGCTTATGGCAGAACAATTTATGTGAAATTAGAAACAAGCTCTAAGAGCAAGGATGTACAAGCTGCTTTTAAAGCCTTACTGAAGGATATCAATACTAATGTAGAAACTAGTGGACAGTACAAAGATATTTTTGAAGAAAGTTCCTTTACTGCTGTAGTATTAGGTGGAGATTCACAAGCGCATAACCAGGTTGTCTCAAAAGACTTTAATGATATTAGAAAAATAATTAAAGATAATGCAGAATTTAGTCTTAAAAATCCAGCATACCCTATATCATATACAAGTGTTTTCTTAAAGGACAATTCGATTGCTGCTGTTCATAACAATACAGATTATATCGAGACGACAGCTACAGAATATTCTAAAGGCAGCATCATCCTTGATCATTATGGTGCATATGTTGCTCAATTTGAAGTAACCTGGGATGAATTTTCATATGATGAGAATGGAAAAGAAGTACTATCCCATAAAACTTGGGATGGAAGCTGGAAAGACAAAACAGCTCATTTCTCTACAGTAATACCAATTCCGCCTAATTCAAAAAATATAAGAATTTATGCAAGAGAATGTACGGGTCTTGCATGGGATTGGTGGAGAACAATTATTGATGAATACAATGTTCCATTATCTAATGAAATAAAAGTTTCAATTGGAGGTACTACATTATACCCAACAGGTAAAATTGGGTATTAGTCATAAGTGGGACTTTTTCAAAGGCTATGAGAAGGCGTGAAATTAAAGAATTTAAGTATTTCATGATTAGGATGTAACTCCAATCTAAACTAGGTTATGAATCAGGTTAATGAAATGTAAATGGTCAAACTAGTTATAAAATAAAAATCAAAACACTATTTTAGCACCCAACATCCATCCTGGAAAAGAAACGGCTGAGACCCTTGTAACACAAGATCTTCAGCCGTTTCTTTTTCCTCAAACATCTAGCCTGATATATGAATAAAAATGCCCCCCAAGTGCTGAAAATGTTACTTCAAAGGAGATAATAAAAAAATTCAACTTCAAAGAAGAAGGTTATTTAAGACAGTTGAATGTCATAGTGTTGTTACTGGAAAATGTAAAGATATGTGGGTATATGGTTTGTTAAATACAGAGTTTCAGTACTAAAGAGAAATTCTATAAACAAAACAACAAGCCCGCCAATTAGGTGCATAACTAAAAAGTTAACCTTTAGTGGTCACTTCAACACCGCTATGAGAATGCATTTGAATATGATAAATAAAATATCTATTGTGATTCATTTTAAATAACGTTCCCAAATCAAAGTCTTGGGACGAAATAAAACACTTAAAACGTTGTCATACCAATGTATTAAGTGTTTTTCTGTATTTTATTCAAATACACCTTTTCATGCACTATCGTTTGAACTTAGATACAACAAAGCTTTCAATGCTGTTCAAAAGAAATTGGATCATATTTTGAATAAAATCTTGCATATAGCGGATTCCTTAACGTTATAAATCAACTTTTTCCTATAACATAGCCTATTTCTTTATTGAATTAATGGAGCAATTTAGTTCAAGAAGGTTTTATAAAAAGGGAATAAAAGTAGTTTTGTCGAAATAATAAAAAACTATTTTTTATAGGGATTAATGTTTGTCAATTTTTACACACCATAGAAAGAGAACAAAAGGGGGTATTACTAAATGAATAACAACTTTATTGAAAATATTCAATCTTTTTATCCTGACCTTTCCATTGAAGACTCTTATCCTAATGAAATTGGGCAGAATAATGATGTGTTAATTGTAAACAAATCTTTGGTTTTTAGATTCCCAAAATATAGAAATGGAATAACTCAATTAAGAAGAGAGACGGAAATTTTGAAATACATTAAAGGTTTAGTCTCCACTCTTATTCCGAATCCAATTTATCAGTCTTTTGAAGAGTTAGAACCAGGTAAGGTCTTCACTGGCTATAATCTAATAGATGGTGTTCCTTTGTGGAAGGAAAGTTTAACTGATATAAAGAGTGTTGAATTGGTTAAAGGGTTGGCAAAACAACTTGTTTCTTTTCTTGTAGAACTCCATTCTATTTCAGGAGAAAAAGCAAGTCGAGATTTGAATCTAAAGGTTCGTAATCCTAGTGAAGAGATGTTTAACCTGTATGATAAGATTCAAAATAAATTATTTCCTTTTATCAGAAAAGACGCCCAAATGGAAATATCACAATCTTTTGAAATGTTTCTAAAAGGGGAAGCATTCTCAAATTTAGAAATAACACTAATACACGGAGATTTCGGAGCATCGAACATCTTATGGAATCCAGAAACAAGTATGATTTCAGGGATAATAGATTTTGGGGGTTCTGGTCTAGGTGATCCGGCCTATGACTTTGCTGGAATACTCTCCAGCTATGGTGAAGATTTTTTGGATATGTGTATTAACCTATATCCTAACGGTGATGCAATATCTGAACGAGTTAAGTTTTATAAAAGCACATTTGCTTTACAAGAAGCATTGCAAGGGATTGATAATAACGATAGACAGGCTTTTGAATGTGGAATTAAAGAGTATAGATAGATTGCTTGTTCAACTAACGGAGGCTTTACTTGAAGATCATTGAGTTGCTTATGCAGCTCTTTTTTCATATTGAACTAACGCAGCAGAATAGTTCAATAAGAAAGCGGACTTTAATATTAGGATATATACATAAACATAATAAATTTTTAATGATTATTTAAGGAGTGGTAGAATGTTTCCTGTGCTTGAAACGAAACGATTAGTATTAAAGGAATTAGTTGAAAATGATGCTCAAAATATCTTAAAGTGTTTTTCGAATGATGATGTATTACGTTATTACGGACAGAAACCTCTAACAAGTATAGAGCAGGTAAAACAAATTATTAAAAATTTCGCAGAACAATTCAAAGAAAAAAATGGAATGAAATGGGGTATTGAACTCAAAGAAACAGGTACTATTATTGGAACAATTGGATTGCAGGAGTGGTCTTTGGAACATAAAAGAGCGAACATAAGCTATGCAATTTTTCCAGAAAAATGGGGTAATGGATATGCTAGTGAAGCTGTTGATAAAGTGATTTCGTATGGGTTTCAAGAACTTGGATTAGAACGTATAGGTGCAGTTGTTTTTGTTGAAAATAAAGCTTCGAGTCAGGTATTAATAAAATTAGGTTTTACAAAGGAAGGTACGCTAAAAAAGTATATGTATCAAAATGATAAACCATATGATACGGATGTTTACTCACTGTTAAAGTAAATACACGTTTAGTGAGTTTTTAACGTTCCAATATTCTTAAATGATTTTAGTTATTGAACTATCGGGGCAGGATAGTTCAAAATCTTCGTTTAACTGTGGAAACAAAGCATACAGAGAGTGTCCTATACCGTTCAATAAGGAGATAAAAAAAGGGTTAATCCCTAAATTATTCTTAATGACATTTGGAATAACCCCGAAATTCTAACTAACGGATGTGCTCTATGGAACCATAGTTCATCGAATTGACAGTCCCTAATCAATTTTCATTCTCTATGGTGTAGCGCGGGTTTTGCGCTACACGGATGGCTAACGGTGTGCGTTAGTACAAGAAGGATTACGCTCTTCCAGAAGCTTACCTTGCTTTTTGCGAAAGGCTATTGATATCATAAGCTCAAGAAGATATACTACCTATTTTGCCCTAAAAAACATCACAATAAGTAAAGGAGAAAAATGTACACAATCAGCAGATTTTCACAACTTTGCAAAATGAGTGCTCGCATGTTACGACATTATGACAAGGAAGAACTCTTGAAGCCCGTACATGTAGATACAACAAACGGGTACAGATATTATGAGAAGAGTCAATTAGAAACAGCATTACTTATCAAGAAATTGAAAGAATATAGATTTTCCCTGCCAGAAATTAAAACGATCCTCCAGTCGTCGGATAGGACATTTTTTATCGGAATGGTACACGCGAAAATAAATGAAATATCAAAAGAGATGAGTCGATATAGACAGATTATTACAGAAATGCATGAGATGATCGAAAAAAATGAGGATTTAATACATGGAGAAAAAAAATCGTATGATATTTTGCATGGAATGCGAAACGAGATTAGAGTCGTAAGTCAAAGATTGCATATAAATATTGATGACATGGACGAGCACATTGATTCCTTTTACGATAAGGCAAAAGAGAGTAATATTCAGTTACTTGGTGTTCCGACTGTCATTTTTTTCGATGAAGAATATACCCCTAATCACTGCGATATTGAATTAATAATTCCGATCATAAATATAAGTGACGAAAAAATATCAAGGGAATGGAATATAAAAAAACTCCCCCAAAAGATTGTTGCTACTACCTTGCATATCGGAAGTTATGACTATATCGGATACGCACATCTGGCACTTGAAGAGTGGACAGAAAGCAACGGCTACTGCATGGATGGTCCGCCTTTTGAAACTTACTTGAAAGGTTCAGAATGTGACTGTCATGTAGAGGAGTATGTGACGCAAATTAGCCTTCCCATCATCAAAAAAACAACGCAATAATTGCTTGACCTTGACACTATGTCAAAGCTTATTCTACTTCCAAGAGAAAGCTATCACAACTTAAGGAGATCTTGGATATGAAAAAGATAATTGTACTTTGCACAGGGGCTGTATTAACGGCCGGAATCATAATGGGGGGGTGTAATCCCAGTAAAACTGAGGGGAGTCAATTCGTGGAAAAACAGCATGTAGGTAAATACACAATGCCCGATGAAAGCAGCAAACATGAAGGTACGTGGTTACAATGGCCTCATTCCTTTACATACGGTAAAGGCTATGAAGAAAAGGTTGAACCAATTTGGATCGAGATGACAGCTGCCCTTAGTGAAGGAGAAAATGTTCATATTATCGCATATGATGAATATGAAATGAACTATATTAATGATCTTCTGTTTGATGAGGACATAAATATGGACAAAATTGATTTTTATATTGTTCCTACTGACGATGTATGGGCAAGAGATACAGCACCAATTTTTGTATATGATAAAGAAAACAATCTGAAACTCATGGATTGGGGATTTAATGGATGGGGTAAGAAAACGCCATACAAAAAAGATGCATTGATACCAAGTGTTCTTAGCAAGCAGTTAGGTATGGAAAGAATTAATCTAAATAGTGTAGTACTTGAAGGGGGAGCATTTGAACTAGATGGTAATGGCACTCTTTTATCGACACGTAGTGCAGTTACGAATAAAAATCGAAACCCTAAATTGTCAGAATCAGAAATCGAGGAGTATATGAAAGAGAATCTGGGTGCTATTAACTTTATTTGGTTAGATGGCGTGCCGAATCTAGATATTACAGATTTTCATATTGATGGTTTTGCAAGATTTCATGATAAGACTTCAATCATTACAATGAAAAAAGATGATTTAGAAGAATGGGGTCTTTCCAATAAGGATATTAGAAAATTAATGAATGCAAAGAATGCCTTTGACAAGCCTTATCAGTATGTGTATTTACCAATCAGTAAAAATAATGTTATTTTGGATAATGGAAAAAATTTAAAATATAAAGGTTCATATGTAAATTTTTATATTGGGAATACGGTTGTATTAGTTCCAAATTATAATGATCCTCATGACAAAATAGCAAACGATACAATCCAAAAACTATACCCTAATCGTAAGGTAATTGGTATTGATGTAAGGGAACTTTATAAAGATGGTGGTATGATTCACTGTGTTACACAACAACAACCAGTCAATTTAAAGTGATAGAGTCTGTTACAGCGAATCTCAACACAATTGAAAACAATGCTATCATTACTATTCCATTCGAATTAGTTGAAGAAAGAAATAGGCTGTCAGAAAAGTACTCTATAGTGAATTATTGATAATAACACAAAGCCATGAAGCAATTAAATCAACATTCTTGGCTTTATAATTTGGTTCTTTAACTGGATAATGAACTTTTTAAATAGGCTAATATTCCTTAGATTTAGAACGGGAAGAATCAAAGAAGTATTTCATAAATAAAAAAGCGAGGGATTTGACAATTTAATTGCCAAATCCCTCGTATTTTGGGACTATGCTTTTTAGCAAAATGATTAATGAATATATTCAGAACTTACAAGATCATTTTTTAGGACATCGGTTGGGATTTCGAATTCTACTATACCCATATAGCCTTGTGCTACTTCGTATTTATCGAAGGAAATAACAAGTTTACCTTTATCAGAAATATAGAATTGTTGTTCAGCATTAATAGTTGTAAATCCATCTATTACTTCTTCATCAGGAAGACCTCCACCTTTTACCCAGTACTTTTTATCTGAGTCGGATGCAGCTTGTTCACGCATTTGTTCAATAATGTTTTCGCTGATAGTTTTAATATAATTACCGTCTTTAAATAACATCGGTAGTGTAATTAAAATTTCATTTTGTTTATCAATTGTATCGTAGTTCATAGTTGTAGAAGACGATCCAACGGTATTGACAGTATAACGGCCAATGGATAGGATTTGGTCATTATCTGTTTTGATTTCATAACCGCTATCTATCCCTGCGTGACCACCTCCAAGTCCCTTTATATAATCAACCTCAGAAATAAAGGCATCATAAAGCTCCTTACCTTCTGAACGGTATTTTTCATTTAAAGTATTTGCAAGTTCTTTATTTTCTAGGTTTTCAATAGAAGGTACTTTAATACTAGCATCATATGTGTCTTCTTTTACTTCATATTCAGTCCATGTTAAAACTTTGACGATGCTACCAACAACAGGGATTTCTGAAAGTTTTTGTGCCATTGCTGGACTGGCATTTAAACTAGCTGTAAAAAGTATAGCCGCCGCTGCAGATCCAAGTAACCATAGTGGTGCTTGGTTTTTTCTTTTCTTTGTGCCTTGTTTTAGTGCTTTTTCCACTACAAAATCAAGCTCTTTAGGGATGGGTACCTCATTATACTGCTTTTCTAATTCTTTTAATTTTTTATCCATGTGCTGTTTCTCCTTTCACATCTTGCAATTGAATTTTTAAGAGTTTTAACGCTTTATAAAGGCGAGATTTGGCTGTACTCAACTTAATGTTAAGGATATTAGCTACATCATCGAGCTTTAAATCTTCAAAATAGTGTAAAATGACAACTTCACGATACATTTGAGGTAACTCGTCTAATGCATGCTCTAAATCAACGTTTTCGTAGACATCCTCTTGTGCAGGTGTTAAACATTGCAATGTATCATCGTCTGTCACCTGTAAGCGTTTATGCTTACGTAAAAAATCAATGGCTGTACGTACGACGATTTTATAAAACCAGCTTTTCATATACTCGACATTTTCTAGTCGATCGAGAGAAAGCATTGCTTTTTGAATACTGTCTTGTACAACATCAAGTGCGTCCTGTTCATTTTTCGTATAGTTATACGCGAGCAAATAAAACCGTTCTTTCTGTTCGCGAATAAACTGGACAAATATTTCTTCATGTTGAAATGCATTTCTTGTTTTCATGACCTAAGAAGCTCCTTTTTAACATTTTCAAATTGTATACAACTACTAGACGTGTGAAAGGGGAGAAAAAGTTGATAACAATAAAAAAGTTTCCCCAATATGAGATAAGTTTTATCATTCCAAAGTAGTGGCATACCAAAATAAAGTAAGCTCGTATTCAAATAACGTATATAAATAGTCAGCACCCCTTGGTAAGTTTGCGGATTTATTGGGGTTGAAGAAGAATAGTTTTTATAAAGTTTTGGATGAATAGGGGAAGATGTAGTTTTTTAGATTAATAAAAAAGTCCGTAGTTCTTGAGCATTTACATTGAAGGTGAAAGTTTTTCCTCATTATCCTTGTTATAAATTACCTCCCTTTAATTTCATTAAATCTTAAGAAATCTCCTAAGTTTTTATTAATAATTATTCTTTATAATTAATACTATCTTGATGAAAGGGAGATAATACAGAGAAAAAAATCACTGATTTTTTACAGATAATAGAATTTGGTCGAAAAGCCCAGTGGTGATATGTCAACCATAAAAAACTTCGGAAATGGAAACTCTTGAGCTTCTAAGAATCTAAAATGTTTTTAAACGCACTCAAATAAACCTTGCATTTTTTGTGCAAAAAAAATGGATGTTTATTAAAGAGTTTGAAAGAAAGTGAATGGGTAAATTTACTCTCTCCTCTCCGGTGGTTTGTACAGCTGATTCGTGCGTAGTAGCGAATGCACGAGGCGTACAAGTATTAAATTAGATAACACAAATAAGCAGGTAAGCACCTGTTAGCTATACTATTTTGAATGGTTAAAATGGAAGTTTTATTTTGGTCCCTCGTGTATACCAGGGTCAAACAGGTAAAACATAAAAAAGAGTGAAGGAGCCAAAAGGTGACTATCTCCTATAGGAAATCCAACAGATCCCACAGTTATCCGGATCAACTGGAAATTCTATCGGAAAGAACTCTTACTACTAATATAAGAAGAGGCATATAAATATGATAAAAAAAACAACTACAATTGCACTATCCATGATGATTCTAATTGTTTCTGGTTGTTCCGGAAATGAACAAAACAACCAACAAATACAACAGGGGTTTCTCACTGTCGCTGATCCTGAAAGTATGACCGTACTTGTCAACAAACAAAATGCTTTTCCGGAAGGCTATGAACCGAAAGATCTCGTTTATCCAAATGTTCCATTTTTATTTAATGAAAAAATAGAAAAAAGAATGATGAGAGAAGAAGCAGCGAAGGATCTTGAAAAAATGTTCCATGCGGCGAATCAGCAGAATATTCATCTAGCAGGTGTTTCAGCCTATCGTTCTTCTCAAACTCAAACAGTCCTATTTAATAATTATGTTGAAAGAGATGGAATCGAAAAAGCAAAAACATATAGTGCTGTTCCTGGAACAAGCGAACATCAATCAGGATTAGCAATTGACGTTAGTGGATCCGATGGTTCCTGTGCAGTAGCTGACTGTTTCGCGGATACAGAAGAGGCAGCATGGCTTGAAGATAACGCTCATAAATATGGATATATTATTCGCTTTCCAAAGAACAAAGAAAATATTACCGGTTACCAATATGAACCATGGCATATTCGTTATGTTGGTGTAAATATAGCCACTGAATTATATAATCAAGGGTTAACATTAGAAGAATATTATGAATAGCACCTGTGAGCAGAGAGAAAATAACAATGATTATCTTAAAAAGTGAAATTATTTTAATTATATGTGTGGGAGAAATTAATTTAGTGGGCCCCTATTGAAGAATGGGGGCTCTTTCTATATCAATTACCTATTAAATCCTCAAGGAGGTCTATACTAGTGAGATGCTGCTAAGGCTTGTGAGGAGAAGTACAAAGAATTAAAACAGAATTTGGATAAAAAAAAATAGTTGAGTAAAAGGAAACTAATTTAGTATGCAGCTTAAAGGCTAATCTAATATTAGAGAAGTAAAACTCGATGAAATAAAAAAGTGTCCACTTGGGATAAAATTGGACCTAAGCACGAAAATAGAAGATAGACTAAAAGCTACCTTCTATTTGAACTTGTGATTTGGTATTGTTTTTTTACATGGTAATAGCTAAGAATTATAGTTTGAATAGTTTAGTGAATAATTAAAAATTGCATTAAGTTTGTGTAATTAATTCTACAGCTTCTACTACTAATGGTGTTCCAGCTCCAAGTGTACCTGTAACAACGTTAAAAGTTAACTCTGTTGCAGAAATTGTATAAGAACCACCCTCTTGTAATACACCGTTAATATAGAAATTGTAGTAACCATTTACTACTACCGGAAAAGCAGTTGCAGCAGCCCCACTGTCGTTTAAAAAAGCAGTTGCAGCAATCGTAGTACCATCAGCTACCGTTAAGTTTGCAGCCAATACATTAAAAAATCTTGTCGAAGTTCCAGTAACGTTTACATTAATATTAATAATTGAAAGTGCTATTTTTTTCACCTTCCTTCATTGGAAAAGAGTAATTTCCGAAAATTTTAACCCGAATCCATTGTAAATCCCAATGATTCTATAATGATTGGAGTTCTAGCAAAAATCGTTGCATTATTAGGGGGTAAGATTAAGGAAGTTGGAGTTACTGTATAAATACTGCCTTCTTGCATCATCGCATTGATATAAAGATTGACATATCCGTTGGGATTAAAAATTTTGAATGCTGTTACTGAATTTCCATTATCATCTGAAAATAGATTCGCCGGTAAAGTGACTCCATTTGTAAGACTAATATTTTGTGGAGCAATATAAAAATATCTATTAATCGTAGGAATAATAGTTCCACCAGGTACAATGACTGGGGGAGAGGGAATATGGGATTTTTCAATGGCTTTTATAGGGGGCCAATAAAATCTATTTTCATCACTACAATCGTTATATTCCATTTTTGGGGGATTTACTTCGTTCATAATTTTTTTGTCACCTCACTTTTAAAGTAAATTGTTGAACCCATCCATAAACCATTTGCGATTTTTAGAGTTTGTTAAATAAATTTTCAATATTTAGTCTTACACTAATAATTAATGATTTTAAACTGGATTTTTCTTGGTCTATGTCTATTTTTATGAAAAAAATTATATTAAAAATATAAGTTAAATTTGCTATGAAAGTGATAATCAAATAAATAGGAAAGCAGAATTATTTGCTAATACATAGCTATTGAGTTATCTATTAGCAGTTTAATCGATACGATTACCACGTTTGAAATAGAAGCTGAATAGTGTGGAACAATTGACGAAAGCGATAAATGCAAGGGTGATTTATGTTGGAAGAAACTATGCCGAACTATTTTGATTCTCTATAGAAGGAGTATTGTACATTATGTCGAAGTTAGGTAGAAAAGGGGAGATAGCATGCTTACGAATAGCGCTGAACAAATGAAAGTTAACGTATTTATGACTTTTGATGAATTGCCAGAATACATAATGGTAATGCTTGACCGTAAAGAATTTATAGTAAAGGTACAATATTACAGAGCGAATAATGACGAAATAACGGATATAGACTTAGATAAATTTGAAGTCATAAAGAGTTTTACCCACGCTAATTTAGAGGAAGCAGAGCTCAAGTATTCCGAGTTAAACGATGTACGTGTAGCAGTTCCAATGATATCGGGGTACTTGAAAAATCTCTCCAAGTAAAGTTAATAAGGTGCACAAAAATTAAAAGCCCTCCACATAGCCGTTGGAGGGCATTTTTATTGGTGATTTTAGACTTTTCAATTTCCTATTTCAATTAAATTCCAAACAATCTATGTGGTAATTAGTTTTATCATAAGAATTAATAAATTTTGAATCAGTTTCTAAATAAAAAGCATATGCAATATCTGTTTCAGTTACTTCATTCCCAGTGTATACAATCCATTACCTATTCTATTAGACATTTTAGTAACTACATTATTTAACGTATTTACACCCACGTGTAGTTGAGGTGTGACGAATTTTACAATTTCTTCGTCGCTTTCCCTTAATTATTAAAACTGCCTAGAACCATAAAATCTACAGTAACTCCACTTACTGGATTTTCGGAACCTAATACACTAATACCTAATACTGTTACACCACTAATATTTGTTATATTAGCAGAGACATATTTTGCACTAATATTCTTCTCTCTCATTTGTACTCTCGGTCTTAAATTTATCGATGGATTTGTAGAATATACACTTGACACTGCATAGTCAATCGTTGATAACAGTGTATTGCCATTAGCTAATGCATTGTCTGTAAAGTAAAATATTGCTATACCATTTGCGTCTGATGTAGCTTGCCCATAAATAATGCGCTTTTCTTTTTTAGGATTCGACTCTCCCGCTTTATACACATGAAATAATGTTGGTGCAAGAGTAATAATTTCAATGCTAATAGCCATTCCCCTTTGTTATATTTTGTAATTAATCACAATTACTAATTGTATGATGCATTAATATTCTATGAACTTTTTATTAGTTTATTACTTTAATGTCCTTGATGGTTCTTGTCTTAATAAAGGTGGACTACTTAATTTGTTAGAGTGGAAAGAAATTAAAAAGTAAACCTGAGTGAAGAATTATTTACTGAATATTAAGAAAATATTGCGCGGGAAATAAGCATAAAAAATACATGAATTCCCATTCTTAACAACAAAACTATACAGGTCATTTATAGCAATAAATTAATTCTGAACTTATAATTTTTAAATGAGATGTGAATAAAACAAAACAGCAGAAATTGAAGTGTCCCATATAAAAAATTCATATTAATAGCTATTCTTTTTATAATGCTTTCCTTACCATAAAAGAAGCACTGATTTTAGCAAGTAAAGATGACCCAAAAGTTGTTGAAGCTTTATTTGAAAGAGACATTAAAGACAAAGAGGGGAATTTTGTATAAACAACGAATTAATAATTGTAAGAATAGATATTGTTTTAATACTTAGGGGGAAAATGCATGATTCTAGGATTACATCACGCACAAATAACTATTCCAAAAGGTGCTGAAGAGGAAGGTAAAAATTTTTATTGTAACGTTTTAGGATTAGAGGCAATTGAAAAGCCAGTTTCACTTCGAGGTAGAGGTGGCTTTTGGTTAAAAGTTGGTGATAAAGAGGTACATGTGGGAACAGAAGATGGTTTTGATAGATTATCTACAAAAGCCCATTTAGCTTACCAGGTAGAAGATGTATCTTATTGGAGGAAAGTATTAGTAGAAAATGAAATAAAAATTTTGGATTCAGTACCAATTCCCAATTTTGAACGATTTGAGTTTAGAGATCCTTTTGGAAACAGAATAGAGATTATTAAAGAAATTTAAGACTCTATAGGTATTTAAGTTAAAGTACATTAGTTTAACAAGTTAAGTCAACAATTTGTTGGCTTTACTTGTTGAAGATTAGTTTCAAAATGCGTTTTAACTTAATAAAATAGCAAAAATTTATCAATTATCAAAGTCACATCAGCTAAAAAATAGGTATTAAACAAGGCGACAAGATTACGCATGCGCCAGCTGATTCTAACTTGATTGAGGATAAGCAAAAGTTTATTAATCATACAAATACCATCGTTAAAACGTACGGTTTAACTGGTAGGATAAATCAAAATCAATTTGATTGATTGGTGAGTTATTACATAATCGTTGTCAAGGCAACGCTGCAGGATCGAACGGATTACGCCAGCTGCTTAAAAAATAATAACAGATACTAGTTATAATTATCTGATTTACTGGTGCACCAATCAGATATACAAAAAGGTTTGCTCAATTCCCGTAAAGCTGAGCAAACGTTATTTAATGCTAAATTATCAATTAAAATAGAAGAAGTGGACAAATTGGAATTTACATCAGCTACGAAAAAAACGCATTGAGAGATGAATTACAATAAGCTGATAATAAAAATTCATCGATAGATCCTCGTTAGATAAGTTCGATAAAGGGTCAATGACAAATGGGATTATGCAGGCCTTAAGTTTATAATCATTCATCGATCAGTAACTAAATAACAATGTTTAGCCCGTCATTACTGTTTATTAGCAGTCACGACGGACTTTTTTGTTTATTTCACGTTAGCTGAGCTCACCTTTTTTCGGCAAAGAAAAAATACATCTAACACATTGTAAATGTAAGGTGTGAATAACAATATATTTTTATTGATTATCAATAAAAAATAATTGACTTAAGATATATTTTTAGTTATTCTAGCATTAGAAGTTAAGGAGGTACCTTACGAAATAAAAGGAATTATCAACATGTTTAAAAAATGATAATTGTATTTATGGAATATTTTGGTTTTTGTTTTGCGGCAATGTTGGAACGGAATTTGAAAATTATAAATTATATGGAGGAAAAAAATAATGAAAAAATATCTAATTGCTTCTACACCGATACTTTTAGGGGTTATTTGTTTTATTGTGAGTACTGTAATTGGTAGTAGTGTAGCAGAAGATGGTACTTTAGTAGAACCGGCATTCTTTTTAATCCCAATAGGGTTCTTGATGTTTTTTATTGGAATTATCTCAATAGTATGCATTACGCTTATCTCTGCGTTCAAAAAAAACAAATTATTAATGAATAGACACGGTTAATAGTAATTTTATGTGAAAATATTAAAGATATTTGAACTGAAATTAGACTGCCTCCAATTCTATATATTTACGATCAGGTGTCAATTAATTTTGAGCCTGATTTTTTTTGTTTTCAAAAATACCTCATGCTAAAAATGGAACATAAATTCTGTTGTGAAGGGGTTAAAGCTCCCATGAATTAAAGGATTTTTTAGAAAATAACTCTGCTATTTACGGCGACTATCGTGAACCAGCTAGATTCTTTGAGTTCGAGGGGCATGTATACAAATTTAAAGATATCGAACGAAAAGCAGATGTTGATATCCATAATTGTCGTTGTAATTACGAACAGCATAATTTACGGATCCATTTACAAGGTGGCGTACCGTTTTATGTGGATCGAACTTACTCCATTGATGATGTGATGGATGATGAGAGTGATCGTGCTCTTCAAGTTTACTGATGGGGAAACGCGTCAAATCGGTGGCCATTTAACAAACAATCAAACAGCATCTCATCAAAGGATGGCGCAATTTATGGCAGGAACATCAATGGACTCAAGAAAATTATATTTATTTGGAAAGGTCAAAACAATGGGGTGTAAGTCGATTTAAAGTTAAAAGTTAATCAACATTTTACCGAGAGAAGAACGTAATTACCTAATTATTTCGTTCCGTATTCATTTAACAACTTATCAAGATCTTGACTTATTTTAATAGTATTTGGATGGGTTAGACCTTTTTCCATCCCAACATTTATCAATTGGGATCTTAGTTTTTCTATTTTTTTCATAATTTTTAATTTATCAGTAAAAGGCACTTTAAATTCTCCTATTAATTAACTTAATAAGACAAATATACAAGAAATAACATTTTAATGGAAGATTTAAATTATGGAAATAATAAATTGTAAGCAAATTCTAACAATTGGCAGAAGAGGTTAAAAGTAAAGACGGATACACGATGCATTATTTAGAGGCGATTTAGTACGTAGCATTCGAAATAAAATGTGTGGTAAGGAGCGTTAACGGTAAGTGATTGTAATTTTGTAGTTGAAAAGCATAGGTAATACCATGAAATTATTAAATCCTTGAGAAAATGCAACAATACGAAAAACATTAGAAGAAATATACGAATAGTCGAAAGTAGATTGTATTCATATAAGACTAGATAACTTCTATATAGCATCTGCAAAAGTGTTTGGGCGTTACTGAATAATTTGTGAATGTTCGTGTATGGATTCCGAAAACTTTATTTGGATCCATACCATTGTTCGGAATTAAAAAAATGTGTAGTAAAAAAGAGTGTAAGAAGTTGAAAACTAATTGACGGTTAATTTGATTAATTTTTAATCCAAGTTAGCAATCTTACAATTTGAAACGGTTCGTTCCAGGTAATTATAAAACTTAAAATGAAAAACGCTACAACAGGTAAAAACTTCGTTTTTCCTTGTTCTCTCTTAAATAAAGCAGTAGAACTTAATAATAAACTTATTATAAGTAAAGTTAATCCCGATATCATAAGAATTTCAAAGTTATTTGGATAAATGTAAGAAGAACTCATTAAAACAGTCCCTATTACAGAGAAAATAATGGAAAGTTTGCTAAACATATAAAGTGCTCCCTTCAAAAAATGGAATTTCCAACTTATTGTAACAAATTTTGGGGTTTTATGAAACTGATTTGCAAATTTAATAGGGAATATCGGATTTTATCACTAAAAAGGGTTACTATACACTTCGTCAAAATTATTTAGTAATAGTAGTAAAGAGCCGGGGATTTTGAAATTGAAAATACTAGATTTGCGTTCAAGTTTCTGGGCAATTTTTATAACCTTTGAATGGACTGGGATTAAAGGCAGCCTGTTGTGACGACAGAAGAATATTGTGAGGGCCACATCGAAAGTGGCCCTCGGTTTAATTACAAGAGGCTTGTAAAAGAAGAGATTTTTTGTAAGGCTAAATTTGCATTATCCTATTATAAGAATTAGATATGGCAATCGCTGTCCTTGAGAAAAGGGGATTTATTTTGGTGAGAAGTGGTAAAACACCTAGTCAAAATAGTTGTGATGTAACATACCGACGAGCTTGGGCGGTTATGGAAAAATATATGTATTAGTATTAAAGAAACTATTAAAAGGATCACTTGTTTAAAAGTGACCCTTTTAAGGAAATATGGAAGAGGATTTGTAAAGTTAAATTACTTTACGCTATATTCTATGAAATGGAAGTGCACTTAATTAGCCGTGTGCCTGTATGATAGAAAAAAATAAGCCGCAGCGAGTACAAGCGCTGCGACTAGATAAAATTGTAGTTATTAAGCGTTTTTCTTGGCTTTAGTAGTTCTTTTTCTTGTAGCAGGCTTTTTAGTTTTATCAAGGGAAGCTTGTAACGCTGACATTAGATCAGTAACGTTATCGGGTAAAGGTCGTTTGTCGCTAACAGTAACTGTACTGTTAGATTTTTTCTCTTCTATTAATTCCATTAATGCCGTTCTATATTCATCATTATATTTCTCGGGATTAAAGATTGTTGTCAATTGTTCAACTAACATAAGTGCAGTATCAAGTTCATTTTGAACAACAGCATCTACATTAGGTATGTTTGGAACATCACTAACACTTCTGACTTCATCGGGGAAATGTATTGTCTCCATAACCAAAGCTTCTTTATAAACTCGGACAACAGCCAGTTGCTCTTTGGATCGTATAATAATCTTCGCAACACCTATTTTACCAGATTCCTCTAATGTTTTCCGTAACAACGCGTATGCCTTAGAACCTGTTGTGTCAGGAGATAAAAAGTAGGTTTTTTCAAAATAAATAGGGTCAATTTCTTCTAGTTTCACAAAATCAATTATTTCTACTGCCTTATCTTCGTTTTCTTTTCTTAAATTTTCTAATTCTTCTGCATCTAATACCACAAATTTATTTTTCGCGTATTCGTATGCCTTTACAATATCCTCTTCTGTAACTTCTTTGCTGCAACCTTCACAAACTTTTTTATAGCTAATGGGTGTATTACATTCTTTGTGTAACTGGCGTAATTTTATATCTTTATTTTCTGTTGCTGTGTGAAGTTTAACCGGGATATTTACAAGCCCAAAACTAATACTACCTTTCCAAACTGTATGCATAGTACACCTACTTTTTATTATTTAATCTTCTTATTATTAATTTTTATTGAATTTTTATGTATTAGTAATAGTTATTAATCAAAAACTAAGGAAAAAAGAGGTCTACATAATGAAACCTATGTTGTTAACAGATTCCAACGAAATCCCTATGGGTGATGAATGGCTTTATGAAACCAAATACGATGGCTTTCGATGTACGTTAGAGTGGGTAGAAAAAGTGCCAATCCTAAAAAGTAGAAACGATAATGAGTTAAATAAAATGTTTCCTGAGATTATAGCTTTTTGTAATGAAATATACGAATCGATTAAAGCTCATTTACCTTTATTCTTAGATGGGGAACTTGTTTATTTAGTAAATAATATTCAAAGTAACTTTTCTATTGTTCAGCAAAGAGGTCGGATGCGTAACAAGGAAGTTATTACAGAACACGCTAGAAAATTTCCTTGTCACTATGTAGTATTCGACCTTCTGAAATATAGAGGTGAAGATCAATTTAATCGTTATATAACGACTCGTAAGCAGATACTAGATAAGCTTTTTAGAGGTGTCCAACTTCCAATAAAAATTAACTATGAAAATACAAAGCGACTTCAGTCAATTGACGTATTTGTGGAAAGTGAAGACTTATGGAATAGTATTAAAATTTACAATGGAGAAGGAATGATCGCTAAGAAAAAGATGAGTAAATGGCTGAGTGATACTCGGTCAAAAAATTGGTTGAAGATAAAGAATTGGCGATTCGTTTCGGTGATTGTGTTCAAGTATGACACAGGAAATGGCTATTTTAGTGGTGGTGTTTACCAAGATGATAATTTGATTGAGATTGTCACATTTAAACACGGCTTACGGGAAGAAGAGATGAAAACACTTATTACTTTCTTTCAGTCCAATGGAAGAAAAGTAAATGAAACAATTTCAGTTGAACCATCAGTTTGTGTCGATATTGCATGCATTGATTTTGATGGAAGTAAATTAAGAGAACCACAATTCCATGTATTTAGGTTTGATTTGAATCCCGACCAATGTATTTGGCAACAAATGCAACGACAGCTTCAACCAATTCCAGAAGCGGTACAAGTAACTCATCCAAACAAACCTGTTTGGCCAATAATAGGTATCAATAAAGACGAATATTTATTATATTTGCAAACCGTAGCCCCACATATGATGCCTTTCTTGCGTGACCGTCTATTAACGGTTATTCGATTTCCTCATGGTGCACTAGGAGAAAGTTTTTATCAGAAAAATAGTCCAGACAACATTCCGGAATTTGTTTCAACTGAACATGTGGAGGGTACTAATTTTATCCTTTGTAATAATATCGAAACCCTTTTGTGGCTAGGGAATCAACTTGCATTAGAGTTTCACATACCGTTTCAAACTATGAATACTGAGAAGCCTTCCGAAATTGTATTTGATTTAGATCCACCGTCAGTTAATGAATTTGACTTAGCTATCAGTGCTGCTGTAAAAATGAAGGCTATATTTGATCAATTTAAGTTGAAATCTTTTATAAAAACCTCGGGAGGGAAAGGGATGCAAATATATATTCCGTTACCTATTGATACATTTACTTATGAAGAAACAGGGATTTTCACTGAGTTTGTCTGCAATTTTTTAGTAAAGCAGTATCCACAATGGTTTACCACAGAACGCCTAAAGAAAAATCGAGGTAATAAATTATATTTAGACTATGTACAGCATCGGGAGGGTAAGACAATTATTGCACCTTATTCGACACGCGGAAACGAAAAAGGACTAATAGCAACGCCATTAAATTGGGATGAGGTGAATGATTCCTTAAGACCAGAAAAATTTACAATAAATGCTGTATTGGAACGAATTAGAGTTGTAGGTAATCCATTTACAAACTTCCGAGATATTGGGGAATTACAGGACTTTAAATCAGTTCTTAATCAGCTAGAAGGGATAAGATAAATTAATAGAACACTCGTGCGTCCGAAATGGAAGTAATGAATTTTAATGGAGTAAGCATGTTATTTTTTGAAGATGCCCGAATAGGAATTAACTTAGCGGAATTGAGGGAAATTGAAATCGATGGTCAGTCATATAAATTACAGGTTATAGAGTATAAAAAATAGACCTTCCACAGAATTGTGGAGGGCTATTTTTGTGGAATAAATTATCAAAATCAATTACATATGAAAAAAGCAGAAAAGTTATATTGAGAATATTTCAATGTAAAATTCGACAACGTAAAAGTAACCAAAGCAACAAAAAAGCAACAGAAATTCTTAATGTAGGTGAATTTTGGTGAAATCCAATCTTTGTACAACCACCAAAAACCCTGCTATACTAGGCTTTGTGAATACATATGAAAAAGAAAGAGGTTATGAAAAATGACAAATGCTTACGATGAATATATGAGACAAGTAACGCAACCTATGCGTGATGAGCTGGAAAATGCCGGTTTTACACAATTAACAACTGCAGATAGTGTGCATGAGTTTATGGCGGAAACGAAAGGAACTTCTTTAGTTGTTATCAACTCGGTATGTGGATGTGCAGCGGGCTTAGCTCGTCCAGCAGCTCGTGAAGCGGTTGCTGAAATAAAGCCTGATCATTTAGTGACGGTGTTTGCGGGCCAAGATCCGGAAGCAACAGTTGCGATGCGCGGTTATTTTGATGAAGTGCCACCAAGCTCACCTTCAATGGCTATTTTAAAAGATGGGCAATTAGCGTATTTTATTCCACGTGACCAAATTGAAGGCTATCCAATGGAACAAATTCGTGAGCATTTATCAGATGTATTAAAGCAAGTATGTGCGGAGTAAAAACCATTGTCACAACAGCTGGAAGACCGGATGACCTGTCCTTACAGCTTGTCAATGCTGCGTGTCAAGCGTTAAATGCAAAAGTGGTTCCGCGGAAAAAGCGTTCGGTTTCAAAGCTGATGGACGAATATACAGCGAATATCATTGTCGCTGGAAAAAATCGATATGAATATTATGCAAATGGTGCTGAGTCGCCGTTCTTTTTCCATCCAAACTCTGCTGCATTTCGTTTGAAACGAGTGGCGCGCGGTGAGGAAGAGCCCTTATTAAAAGCTTGTCAATTGCTGAGCGGCGATTCTTTTTTAGATTGTACGCTTGGCATTGGTTCAGACAGTATGGTTGCGGCTTATGCGGTGGGGGCAGTAGGACGAGTAATCGGCCTTGAAGTGGATCAAAATATTGCATTCATTGTTCAAAATGGCATGAAAACGTATGATACAACAGAGCTTCCATTGACGGAATGCATGCGTCAAATAGAAGTTGTTCATACAAAAGCGGTAGATTTTTTACAACAGCAACCAGACAATAGCTTTGATGTTGTGTATATGGATCCAATGTTTGAGGAAGTCATTGAAGAAGCGACGAATTTTGAAGCATTGCGCCATGCTGGAAGTCATATCGCACTTGATGCAGAGTGGATTCGTGAGGCGAAACGAGTTGCGAAAAAACGCGTCGTATTAAAAGCCCACTATAAATCCGAATTTTTTGAGCAATATGATTTTGTACGAGATGTACGCTTAACAGCTAAATTTCATTACGGTATATGGCAGAAATAAATTAGTACTTGCTCTTATATTAGGAGCGAGTATTTTATTATATATGGACAATTTGGTTTGAAAGAAGTCTTCAAACGACCGTAAAAAGCACCAACTAAACCTGTATTAAATGTATTAAATATGCAAAAGAAATCAATTTAACCAAAAACCTCTTAGACAAGCACTAGTTAAACATATTACACTGTAATATATAAGGGGGCGTTTTCTATGGAATGGGAGCAATTACAACAGCAAGCTGAAAATTACCGATTACAATTACTGAACGTCGATAAATGGAAGAAGCAGCATACGACGCTTGAAAAATTAATTCAACATGCAAATCGCGAATTAAAGCATTATGAATCCGAACTGATAGCGGCGAAAAAAGAGCTTCAGAAACTGGAAAAAACATCGATACTTAATTTGTTCCGTGAATGGTCTGGGAAAAAAGATGAGCTGATTGAGCAGCGTCTTGATGTCGTGGCAGTTAGCGAATTGAAGTTTATTGAAGCGCAATTAACGCATGAAGATTTAAAGGATGATTTGGTCGACCTTGTACATAAAATTAATGCAGTAAATGAGTCCTATGTCGCGCAAGAACTTCAAAAATTGGAACGAAAACGAGAATTGTGGCTTATGCAGCATGCCCCACATGTTGCGGAAAAATTAACGAAGCTATTAGAAGATGAACTACTATTGAAGCAATTAGTAATAGAAATTCATGAAGCGATAGATGCGGGGAAAAATGCTATACGTACCTTAACTGATGCTGCCCATTCGTTGAAGAGTGCCAGCTCGTATTCAACGTGGGACACATATTTCGGTGGTGGGTTTATTGCGACCGCTTTGAAACATGACAAGCTAGATGAATCCAATAGTAAGATTCACAATGCCCAAATTTCGTTGCAACGCTTTCATAATGAATTATTAGATGTTCAACAAATGAAACAGGACACTTTAAATATTGATACGGATGGATTGGTGAAATTTGCTGATTATTTCTTTGATGATATCTTCTCAGCTTGGTCAATCCATTCAAAAATTTCTACATCCATGAATCAAATTTCACGCGTGCAAGATGATGTTAATAATACTTTGCAGCAACTTCAAATGAAGCTAGACGTTTCTTTAGAGAAAAAACAAGAAATTATGACACAAAAGCAAGTCATTTACTAATCGGATGAACAAGCATTGTTTTTTCAAAAATAGGGGCGTAAAATAAGGCATAAAATAGTCTATATAATGAGGAGTGTTTCGAGATGAATAGTCGTTTAGTCAATGAATTTTTAGAGTTAGTACAAATAGATTCTGAAACAAAGCATGAGGAAGTCATTGCACCAGTAATAGTGGAAAAACTTACGGAAATGGGCTTTGACGTTTTCCAGGATGATGCACATACACGCAACGGCCATGGCGCAGGAAATATTATTGCAACATTGCATGGGGATAAGGCAATTGATCCGATTTACTTTACTGTACATATGGATACAGTCGTACCGGGTAAAGGGATAAAGCCTGAGATCCGTGAAGATGGCTATATTTATTCGGATGGCACAACCATTTTAGGTGCAGACGATAAAGCAGGGATGGCCGCTTTATTTGAAATGGCACGTCGATTAAAAGAACAAAATATTGAACATGGAACGATTCAATTCATTATTACTGCTGGTGAAGAGAGTGGCTTAGTCGGTGCAAAAGAATTAGATCCGGCACATATTATTGCAAAATATGGTTTCGCGGTTGATAGTGATGGAAAAGTTGGGGGGATCGTCGTAGCCGCTCCATTCCAGGCGAAAGTTTCTGCGAAAGTAATCGGTAAAAAAGCCCATGCAGGGGTTGCACCGGAAAAAGGGATTTCGGCCATTA
Organism: Solibacillus sp. R5-41; assembly: GCF_002736105.1. Lineage (NCBI taxonomy): Bacteria > Bacillati > Bacillota > Bacilli > Caryophanales > Caryophanaceae > Solibacillus > Solibacillus sp. R5-41. The sequence continues at coordinate 1,670,826 of NZ_CP024123.1, forward strand.
CACTTGCTGCTAAAGCGGTTGCTCAAATGAAATTAGGTCGTTTAGATGAAGAAACAACAGCAAATATCGGTCGTTTTGAAGGTGGACAAGCGACAAATATCGTTTGTGATGAAGTAAATATTCTTGCGGAAGCCCGTTCAATCGATGAAACCAAATTACACGTGCAAACCGCACATATGAAAGAAACATTTGAGCGAATTGCAGAGGAAAATGGTGGTCGTGCAGAGGTAGAAGTAAAATTAATGTACCCAGGCTTCCGCGTAACGGAACAAGATAAAGTTGTTCAAATCGCGATGGCTGCCGTAGAAGCAGTGGATCGTACACCGTTGTTAGGTATTTCTGGTGGCGGTAGCGATGCAAATGTAATTGCAGGCTTCGGGATTCCAACAGTAAATTTATCTGTAGGCTATGAAGAAATTCACACGACAAATGAAAGAATGCCTGTTGAAGAGTTAGAAAAATTAGCTGATTTATTAGTGGCAATAGTGAAACAAACAACAAATTAAGAGGTGACAAAATGAAATTTGAAAAATCGGTCGTTTTCGCATGTGGAAATGAGGAATATGCGGTACCAATTGAGCAAGTTGTATCGATTGAAAAGCTAGAGCGTGTGACCCCGATTCCGCATTTACCCAATTATTTATTAGGCTTCACGAGAAATCGTGGGGAGCTTATTCCAGTAATTGATTTGCAACGAATTTTATATAATCGTTCGACATCTGGTGATATTGCCCGTATCATTATTTTAAATACCGAGCTTGTGAACTATGGTTTATATGTTTCGGATGCAAGAGAAATACTAAATTTTGATCCCTCTATAATTAAGCAAATGGGTTTGGTGAATTATGAGAAAACGAAATATTTTACGGCGGTTGCGAATTTAGAAGATCGCATGATTTCTTGTATTGATCCAGATATTTTAGTGAATTCACTAGAAGGCATTCGTGAAATTGTTCAATACTTGCACAAAATGCTAGAAAATGAAACAGAAGAAGCCACATTATAAAATAACGTGGCAACGAAAAACACGCAACACCATTAGAGTGGGATGTGCGTGTTTTTTCGAGCCATCCAATGTAAATTGAACAATATTTCGAATATTTGGAACTTTGTAGCGCCTTGACTCGTATAAAAGGAAAAGGTGGTGTTAGTGAATGAATACCTATTATCGACCGGTATTACATATCGAAAAATCTAATTCAGAACGTGTAGCGAATATTATTGGGTACGCATCACTTGTTGCAATGGTGCTTTACTTACTTTTGAAATGGTCGTCCTTGCCTGCACAAGTAGCTGCCCATTTCAATGCGGCAGGAGAGGTTGATCGTTGGGGGTCAAAATATGAGCTTCTAATTTTGCCAGTTATTGCTATTCTAATTACGTTTTTCATGGAGCTAATTGAACGTTATCCACATGTTCATAATTACCCGGAAAGGCTATGTGAAGCGAATGTCCACGCCTTTTATTTAAATAGTCGTCAAATGCTAAATTATATGAAAAACATTATAAACATGTTATTTGCCTTTCTTGTGTATGAAAGTATCGAAATTTCTGTTAGTGACGATATTGCGCTAGGGCTTCCATTCGGATTGTTCCTCTTTGCATTGTTTGTTGTTATGATATGGAAAATAATTGTAAGTACAAAAATAAAGTAATCGAAATTGAATTGTGGAAAAGGGAGTAAAAATGATGAAAGCATATTTAGCAAATGGATTATTTTCAATTGGAGATCGGTACGTCAATGAGGTGTTAGCTGCGAAAATACGGGAAGCTGTACCAACGATTGACTTGTATGTGCCACAAGAAAATGGTGCCATAAATGATAAAAATAGTTATGCCAATAGCTTAGCCATTGCAGAGGCTGATTTAGCGAGCTTGCAAGTAAGTGATGTATTAATTGCTGTTATTGATGGCATTGAGATTGACTCGGGTGTGGCAGCGGAAATCGGTGCGTTTTCGATGTTAAATCGACCAATTATTGCGCTGTTTTCTGATGTTCGCCAGTTGGGACGTACGAATACGAAAAAAATTGATGCATTAATTGAAGATGGCACAGAAAATCAATTTATTTACCGCAATTTATTCGTTGTCGGGCTCATTAAGCGAAACGGCAAAATTGTTGCGACAATGGATGAAGTTGTCGAACAATTATTGTTACTTGCTTGAATGGAAAATTGAATATTTAACGAAATTGAACTGTTAAAGGTGGGGTCAAGTAGATGAAAGCCTTACAAAATAATATTGTAAAATTAGAACCTATTAATACAGAGCATATAGACGGAATATTAAATGCCGCGCGTTTCCCTGAAATTTGGGAGCATATGTCGGTAACGTTATTAGACCGGGAAAGTGTCGTTCATTATGTAGAAGATGCAATACATAAAAGAGATGCCAAAACCGACTATCCATTCGTGATAGTCGATGCGCAAACGAATGAAATTATTGGCTCGACTTCTTATATGGATATTTCAATGGCGCATAAACGCCTCGAAATCGGCTCTACTTGGCTTACACCAGCAAATTGGCGTTCGAATATAAATACAAATTGCAAATTTTTATTATTGCAATACGGTTTTGAAGAACTTAGATTCAATCGAATTCAAATTAAAACAGGTCATGAAAATGTCCGCTCGCAAAAAGCGATTGAGCGTCTAGGTGCTGTAAAAGAAGGCATTTTACGCAATCATATGATTCAAAAAGAGGGCACAATACGTCATACCGTTATGTATAGCATCACTAGTGAGGAATGGCCGGAAATGAAGAAACGTTTTATGGAAGAGTTTTTATGTAGGAACTAATGCAATTAGAGACAGATTTCATTGGAGGTGCATATTGAAACAACTAGAAATCAATCAAATGATACAAAGGCAGACACCTGAGTTTTTGCATACAATTTGGCCAAATTTTAAAAAAGTCGCGTTTGCCATTTATGATGAAAATGATGTTTATGTATTTCATCATCCTAAATTTCCAAATGAACAATACTTCAAGATTCCAAAAGATGAGCGCTTTATAGCGGATGGATTGCTAATCTTTGAAGATTATCCAACAGCGATAGTGGATAAAAATCGCTATGAAACCTTCCCACAATTAATGGCAATCGTCGTTCATGAATTATTTCACGGCTTTCAATATTTGCAGGATGAAAAGCGTTTTCCGAATGAAATCAGTGGGGTCATGTACACAGAAGATGCTCAAAACATTGCGTATCGGGTAAAAGAGCGTGCATTATTAGCCGACGCGATATTATTAAAAAATGAGTTTGAAAAATTGCAAGCGTTAAAGCAATTTATTGCCATTCGGAAAAAACGTGCGATATTGTTTTCTGAATTCGTACAATATGAACAACTGATGGAATCGATTGAAGGACCAGCTTTTTATTGTGAGCTAAAAACTTATCTCCTTGTTACGAATCAAACGGTGGATGATGTTTTTCATTTATATGGGAAATCACTAATAGATGCGAAAGAAAGTATGTTAGCTATCCGTAAAAGTTGCTATGATTCGGGACTATTTATTTGCCTAGCGTTAGACAAGTGGCGACCAGATTGGAAAGAACAATTCTTTGATGAGCAATTAACAGTATTTGAGCTCCTTGAACAAATAGGCGATTTCAATATTGACGTTGAAGTAGAGTGCAATGAGGACGCATACACGATTGCGGAAATCATGAATCAACATAAAGAACAGCAAGTGCAGCAGTTTTTCAATAATAATAATTATTTGGTAGAAATAAAAGGGCCATTGAAAATTACCTCAGTTGATCCAATGAACATGACCCATTGGCATGACAACGTACTGCATAAGCACTTTGTAAAAATTAAGCTTCAAGAAAAGGAAGTTACGTTATTGCAGCCCGTATTAACTCGTATTTGTGACGGGGATTTATGGCACATCTCGTCCATCCAATTCTATTCTACCGAAAAACCAACAGTAAAGAGAAATAAGCATATCATCCGTGAATTAGGTGAAATCGACACTGCGTCCTATCAAGTAGCGGTGAAATGAAAATGACGAATAGAACAGCTATTTGAATTCAGTGGTGGAAAAGGGCGTAAAAAGAGCCCTTCTCCATTTTTTTTTTTACTGTATAGGAACTAATATTTTACATAAATGATTATCAATCATTTTTGAAGTATATCTTTCAATAATTGGTTGTTCTCTGATTGCTAGTTTGTTTTTAAAATCCGTCATCATAAACCGTAAAATTGGCTTATATTTCATTTGTTTCGCTTGGAAAAACACAACAGCTGTACTTGCAAAATATATCATAATCTCCTCAATATCATCTATGGATTCTTTATTTGCGACTACTTCTTCCTCTCTTGTTGAACAGCCTGAAAGTAAAATTAGTACTAAAAATAAATTTACGGTTGTTTGTTTAAGCATTTTTCTCCCTTATTAAACCTGATTACAGTGGGATGTTTAAATTAGTTGAAAGTGACCTTGCGTCATCTTTTATACTGTTATTAGAGCTTTTACTTTATAACTAATTTTAAAGGAGAATCCTATTATGAAGAAAGCCGATATTATTATTTATGCTTGCGTTATTATTGGGGCAGGAGTAGGTTTGTTTTTTGATAATGCTTTTCCAGGGGTGCTAATTGGCTTAGGAATTGGTTACGTATTAAAAATCATGTTTTTTAATACTACAAATGAATAAGAAAGTAGGGTATTAGTTTGTTTCATATTAACGAATTTAAAAAACTGAGCGGTGTATCAGTTAGAACCTTGAGATATTATGACAAAATAGGACTTCTGAAACCTGTATCAAAAACTGAAGGAGGTCATCGATTATACTCAAACTCTGAGTTGAAGAAACTTCAGCAAATACAATTCTTAAAAACTATAGGATTTCAATTAAGTGAAATCAAAATGATGTTAGAGTCCGAAGAATGGGATTGGTCCAATAGTCTACTAAAACAACTATCTTACGTTATAAGTGAAAAGGAGCGTCTATCAAAGATTGAAAGTAGTTTAAGGGAACTAATAAACGGTATAGCAATTGATGGAGAAGAATTTAGAATTAAAAAAATTATGGATTTATATAATAATAAGGATTCTAAGGAAGTAATAAAAAATAATCGAGATGAATTTAATTTAAAAAACATAGAAGTATTAGGAAAACTCCCAAAAATGGCTAGCAGTGATCCAGACTCTTTAGAGTGGATTGCGTTAGTAGGACAATTAAAAAAATATATGCATCTTAGTTATAGTAATACACGAATTCAAAATATCATTAAGAGGATGGATGTAAAAATAGGAGAAGACTTTAATGACGAAGAAGAATTTTTAGATAAACTTTGGGATATTAGAATGTCATCCGAGGAATCAAGAAAGTATAGCCTATATCCAATTGATAAAGGAGTCCTTAACTTTATGGAAAAGGCATATATACATTATCTCGGTAATAAAACATAGTTATTTGAACATAATTGTGTGGAGGGAAAGATGGGAACAGATATATTAATATATTTGGGTGGCTTAGCTCTTTTAGATACATTAAGCCCTACAATTATTGGTGTTACTTTATTCCTGGTTTTAACTGACAATAAAAATTTGACTTCAAGATTATCAGCATATCTATTTACGGTCGTGCTACTATATTTTTCGTTAGGTATCATCATGATGTTAGGCCTAAATTTAATTATGGAAGCATTTTCAAACATTTTTCAAAATAAAATATTTAGCTGGGGAATTTTTGTATTAGGGTTGATTTTATTTATTGCTAGCTTTTTTATCCCTGCAAATAATAAAAGTAATATCCCAAAGCCTAAAACTCAGAGCATATTCTCGATTATTATTATTGGTGTTACGACTTTTATCATTGAGGCAGGCACAGCATTACCGTATTTTGCCGCTATTGGCTTATTAACGACAATAGATATACCTTATTATCAGTGGCTTCCAATTATAGCAGCATACAATATTATTATGGTTCTACCAGCTCTGCTTATATTTTTGGGATATAAATTATTTGGAAAGTTGATAAACCCTATCTTAGTTAACCTTCGTAATAAAATATCAAGAAGTTCAAGTTCTGCATTATCCTGGATTATGTGTATAGTTGGGGTGATATTAATATTTTACACTATAGATTATCTATAATAATTTGGACGGATTCTCACAAAAATAAGTGCAGGTAATGGAATGGGATTGGTAGAATGGTCCATTACTCGTAATAGTCATTCGAATTCAGTAGAGGAAAAGGGCTTATAAATAGCCCTTCTCCAATTTCATTACTGTATAGGAACTAATATTTCACACAAATTATTATCTATCATTTGTGAAGTATACCTTTCAATAATGGGTTGCTGCTCTCTTATTGATAGATTATTTTTTTCTATTTCAGAAAAAATAGTGCCCCAAAATTCACTGACTGCCTCTTTTGTATGGTCAAGCAAGAAAACAGCATATTTTCCCCCAGAAAACGTACCAACCTGAGCTGGCTCTGCCACTTTAAAGTCTTTATCTATTACAACGCTAACATCATAACGACATTCCTCTTTAGGAGTAATTTCTGGGTTATCTTGTGGTATACCTAAAATTGTAGAATTATAAAATAACCCATTCAACTGTACCCACCTTTTAAATGACTCCATTAATTCTTTATTTTGCTTTTCACCGTACTCTCCAACGTTTCGAAAATAAGCAATCCTTGATTCAGGTAATTCTTCAAAAGTTATTTTCATTTTTTATTCCTCCCTTCCTAGAAAAGGTAATATCATATAAAATGGTTTTCAAGCTCTATTTTAAAAGAATTTGAATATACTAGGGTTACTTAATCTATTATTCCACTACTTAATAAGATTTAGGGTGTAATTTTTTATTCGAAAATTCTCTATCTTACGAATAGAATCGAATAGAAACGTAAGGAATATGCTAATTGATGCAGGTGAAAAAAGTTGTTAATGAAAATTAGTCATTGTTTTATAACAAATTAGTTGATAAGATATGTTGTAGTACAATAATAGAGTTGGACGCGAACTATTAGATGTCTAAAAATTTAGACAACTAATAGGCATACAAATGCATAAAGTATCATTGCGTAGATCGTTGTGGATAAAACTACAGACGGGAGCAGTTTCTGGAGAGAGCGCATCATTGCGACGCCGAAGGGTTCATAATCTCAGGCAAAAGGACAGAAGGGTAATATAAAACGTTGTTATTTTTAGTGTATAAAATAACGTTGTTATTCTTACGTTTAAGGGACTGATTCCATTTAGGATCAGTCTCTTTTTATTTTCAGAAAAATTGATTCACCGCGAGCCACATCGCTATTATTTCAATCCGTACTGAAAAGATGGAACAAAATAATGTCATCGGAGGGAATCATCTTGGCACAACAACAATTAAAACGCGAACTAAAAAATCGACATGTTCAATTAATCGCAATTGGTGGAACGATTGGGACAGGGTTATTTTTAGGCTCGGGTAAAGCGATTGCATTAGCAGGACCATCTATTATTTTGGCGTATTTAATTGTCGGTATAGCACTATTTTTCGTCATGCGTGCATTAGGAGAATTACTACTATCAAAAGGTGGCTATCAATCATTTACTGAATTTGCGACAGAATATATAGGTGATTGGGCGGGCTATGTGACAGGATGGACGTATTGGTTTTGCTGGATAATGACAGCAATGGCCGACATCATCGCGGTTGGTATGTACACGCAGTATTGGTTTGACATCCCGCAATGGGTACCAGCAATTGCATGTTTAGTCATATTGCTTGGATTAAATTTATTAACCGTAAAACTTTTCGGTGAGTTAGAGTTTTGGTTTGCGCTCGTTAAAATTTTTACGATTATTGCATTAATTGCAATCGGAATTGTTTTATTAATTATTGGATTTGAAACAAATACAGGACAAGTGGCCGTATCAAATCTTTGGGAGCATGGCGGATTATTCCCGAATGGCGCATTTGGCTTCTTAATGGCTTTCCAAATGGTAGTCTTTGCCTTTGTCGGAATGGAATTAGTCGGCGTATCAGCAGCGGAAACAGCGAATCCACAAAAAAATATTCCTTCCGCGATTAATAAAATTCCACTACGTATTTTATTATTTTACGTAGGTGCGTTATTCGTTATTTTAACAATTAATCCGTGGGATACATTAAGTGCGGAAAGCTCTCCATTTGTACAGGTCTTTGCTTTAGTCGGCATCCCAGCGGCAGCAGGTATTATTAATTTTGTTGTATTGACATCAGCAGCATCTGCCGGAAATAGTGGTTTATTTTCAACGAGCCGCATGTTGTTTAGCCTAGGTTCAAATGGCCAAGCTTCAAAAAAATTCGGGAAATTAAATAAAAGAAGCGTGCCACAAAATGGCTTAGTTTTTTCTGCAATTGTCGTGTCAATTGGGGCATTATTAAGCTATTTCATGCCAGAGGATGCCTTTGAAATTGTTACGACGATTAGTGCGATTTGTTTTATTTGGGTATGGAGTATCATTTTAATTTCGCATATTATTTACAAAAAGCGTCACCCGGAATTACATGCAACTTCTATTTTTAAAGCACCATTAACACCGTTTATTAACTATTTAGTTTTAGCTTTCTTCGCATTTTTACTAGTAATTATGGCGGTTTCAGAAGCGACTCGAACAGCGTTAATGCTCACGCCACTTTGGTTTATTATGCTATTTGTGATTTACCGAGTGAAAAGAAAATAATAAATGGTCCGAACTTCAATTTCTGAGGTTCGGATTTTTTTGATTCTGAACATTTTTCATATTAAAATAGAAGCAGAGGCGGTGGTAATAGTGGCAGGAAGAGTTATTTTTCATGTGGATATGAATAGTTTTTATGCGTCGGTTGAACAAGCACATAATCCAAGCTTAAAAGGAAAACCGATTGCGATTGCAGGGAATGTGAAAGAGCGCCGAGGGATTATTGTGACAAGTTCATATGAAGCAAGAGCGCACGGGATTTATACAACAATGACGGTTGGAGAAGCAAAAAGAAAATGTCCACAGCTGCTTTTGTTACCACCTGATTTTGCAAAATACCGGGTCGCAAGTGCTGCCATATTTTCGATATTACGAAGCTATACCGAACTTGTTGAACCGGTGTCAATAGATGAAGGTTATTTAGATATTACAGAACGTGCCAAAACACAGCATCCTGTGAAAATTGCAGAGGAGATCCAGCAACGTATTATGGAAGAACTCGATTTACCATGTTCGATAGGCATTGCGCCGAACAAGTTTTTAGCAAAGACCGCATCGGATATGAAAAAGCCACTCGGAATTACTGTATTGAGAAAGCGAGAAATCCAACAATTGTTATGGCCTCAAAAAGTTATCGAGATGCACGGAATAGGTGAGAGCACTGCAAAAAAATTGGCGACATTTGGAATTTCGACAATAGGAGACTTGGCAAATACTGATGAACGTATGCTACAAAAGGATTTAGGGAAAAATGGAGTACGCTTAAAAAATAGAGCGAATGGGATAGACGAGCGAAATGTCGACCCCAATTCGATTTATGATACTAAAAGTGTGGGTAATTCCACAACATTACCAAGGGATGAAACAGAGTACTACATTTTAAAAGAGACGTTCGAAAAGCTCAGTCGTAGTGTAGCGGAGCGTTTAAAGGCGAAATATTTAGTAGGTACAACGGTCAGTATTCAAATTCGTAACTTTGAATGGAAGAATCAAACCCGTAGTAAATCTGTTCGAAATGCACTTCAAAATGCGGATGCAATTTATGACATTGCTTGGAATCTATTTATCCAAAACTGGGATGAAACACCGATAAGGCTCGTGGGCATTACTGTTTCCAATGTTGTCGACCAAGCAGAAACGACACAGCAATTGAATTTGTTTAACTTTGAACAGCATGCGAAAGAGGAGCCGATTGTCGAACTCGTTCATTCAATTGAAAAGAAGTTTGGTAAAGGGGTTTTGCAAAGGGGAGTTCGCGCAAAAAAATCAAGTAATGCTTCTAAAACAAGCTTCAGTAAAGATTTTTTGGAAGATCATAAATAGGATTCCTAGTCATGACGAATTTTTCTAAATTTAGACACGAATCGACGGATTATCGGATGAATATTTGTTTCAAATAGGTTTCTTGTCCTACACCATGCTATAATGAGATGTACGATTTTGCTGTGGGAGGGGGAGTTGGCCATTCATCCGATACGTTTTTTAAGAATAATGGGAATCTTAGATGGCTTATCACTTATTACGCTCTTATTTATCGCGATGCCACTTAAATATTTTGCAAATTTGCCAATTTTCGTCACGATTAATGGTAGTTTACACGGTGGGATATTCGTTTTATATATAATCGCAATTGCTATTGTTCAAATCCGTATTCAATGGAATATATTTTGGTCCATTTCTGCCATTGCCGTTGCATTTATTCCGTTTGGGAATTTTATTTATGAGCTAAAATTAAAGAAAATGCAACCACAATCACATGTTAAGCCGATTCCAAAGCAATGGCTTGTCTATGCAATCATTTTCTTCTCATTTTTTGATTTATTTGTTCAGTTACCTGTCATGAGTACATATGCACTTTCTGTTGGTGCGACAACATTTATCGCAGGGATCGTTGTCGGAATGTATTCCTTTATGAATACGTTTGGGAATATTTTTTCAGGGGTATTCACTGACAAAATTGGTGCATTTAAAATACTTATTTTTGGCTTATGTGCGTCCGTTCTATCATTACTTGCGTATCAAATTGTTGATGACACGACGACTTTGTTAATTGTCCGTTGTATACATGGCTTTAGTAGTGGCTTTATCACACCAGCTGCTTTTACGTTATTAGCGAATACAACTGCAAATTCAAAGCAGGGGAGCGGAAGTGCGATTACAGGTTCTTTCGTCGGAATCGCGGCAATTGTTGGTCCAGCTACGGGTGGCATATTAGCAAGTAAAATTTCTGTGCCGAATGTCTTAAGTTTTGTTGCTCTTTATGGATTTTTATCTTTAATAGGGCTGCTTTTATTTTTACGTAACACGCCATTAACTAAAAAATCAAGTTCACAGATAAAGGACAAGCTACAATGGAATAATGGATTAATGAAAGCATATGGGGGCGCTTTTTTTCTCATGTTTTCGCAAGGTGTTTTAGCCTATTTATTACCAATGTATGTGGAAGAGTTAGGGTATAGCTCGCGGATGTCTGGTACGTTAATGAGTGTATTTGGTATTGTTGCCGTACTCATTTTCCTATTACCAACCAATCGAATTTTTGATTATATTAATTCAAGCTATACATTACTCATCGGTGTTACGGTATTAGGAATTAGTCAAATTATTATAGGTCAGTCAACAACAACGCTAACATTGTACGCCGCGCTTGCATTGTACGGCATGGGATTTGCTTTTTTCTTCCCTGCAATTAATACGATTTTAATCGAATCCACGACAAAAGAAACGAGGGGGAAAGCATATGGCTACTTTTATGCCTTTTTCTCGATGGGCGTTGTGGCAGGTTCCTTCATACTTGGAACGCTTAATTTAATCGGAACATCAGGCTTTTGGTTTACAGGGCTTGTCTTATTTTCATTTAGCGCAGTCATAATTACTTCTACCATTCGCTCCAAACAAGATTTATTTTCTTGGCGAAAAAAAGTAAATGAATGACGAGTAATCTTTTCAAAAAAATAATCTATTTTAATATAAAAAAGGGACATCAAATTGAACATTTTGATCGTGTCCACAGGGTACTAAGAGAGGAAGATAACGATGATTTTAAATTTAGAAGTAGTAGAGCGTTGTAGTAAAGAGACAGAAGAGACTATTGCAGTGGCAGATGTAGCATTTACAAATACACCAATTGGTTATTTAAAGGAAAATCAAGGTGAATTTATTTTTGCAGAGTGTACACAATTTCAAGATATTCGCGTAGACGTAATGGCAATCGAATATGATGATGCCTTTCGTTTATATACGGCACTTTTTGGGCTGAAGATACAAAAAAAGCATGGTGATGCCATTCGTAGCTATTTAAAAGAACATGTGAAATCGGCATTAGGTAGCAGCAGTGCCTCATTTTCGGCGCAAGAGGGTTTATGGGAGCTGAATGTTGCTGTGGACTGTTTAGAAGGATTTAATGACCAGTTAACAATCCAACAAGTATATGAACTGCTTTATCATTTTGTTGCGCAATTATTAGAAACGATTGAATTGTAAGTAAACATGAAATTTATATATAGTTTTGCTTGGCGAAAGGATGAGTACGAGCTTTCACGACTGGAAATGCGCACATTTTTTAATTTCCATGTAGAAGGTAATGTCCTTTTGAGTGAGCGAAAAATAGAGCCAAGTCGCAGTCCGTTTATGCGTTTACGCTTGGATATTTGGTATGAGGCTACAACACTTCAAGAACTAGTCGCGTTTGCTTCGACAATTGAGTTGAAAGAAAAGACGTTTAAAATTAGTTGCTTGAATACTTCAGATGCGGGCATTGAACCGAAAATAGCACGACCAATCCGCAACGAATATATGAAAGAAATTGGTTTAGCTATTCCGGCAGAACCAAACTTAGACGAGCCGGATGTGGAATTTGGGCTTGTTGTATATGAGGATAAATTTTATTTCGGTGAATTAGTGCATGGGGAATCTATATGGCTGAAGCATATGCAAAAGCCGGAAATGTATTCTACTGCACTGAGCACGCGTGATGCAAGGGCTCTTGTCAATATCGCTGCGCCATTCCCGGATGGTCTACGTATTATTGATCCATGCTGCGGTATTGGAACGGTTTTAGTTGAGGCAATGAGTATGGGAATTCCGATTGAAGGACGAGATATAAATAAGCGGGTTGTTTGGGGTTCTCAAATTAATTTACGCCATTTCGGGTATGAACCGAATGTACAAATTGGCCCGATTGAAGAAGCATCTGCTGGCTATGATGTTGCAATAATTGATATGCCGTATAATTTATTTACACATGCTTCGAGTGACTTGCAACAGAGCATCATTATGCATGCGAGAAGAATAGCTAAAAGAGTGGTCATCGTAACGATTGAACCAATGGACGACAAAATAGCCATTGCCGGATTATCAATAGTAGACCGTGCGATTGTGCAAAAGGGTAATTTTAAGCGTGAAATGGTTGTTTGTGAATAACCTAATAGAAAGTAAAAAAAATTGACAACTTGCGTAATTATTTTCGCGAGTTGCTTTTTTTTGTTTAATTTGATTGGAAATGGGGAAAATTTATAGTAAGAAAAATAAATGTCTCGAATTCAAAATAATTTCCTCTTAACATGTTGACAGTCATTATTATTCATGATATATTTATCTCGAATTAAAGATAAATGAATCCGAAACAATAAGGTGGGTTGCCGATGAGTGACTATAATAAGCAGTTAAAGGCTTTTACTGTATTACTTCGTGCTGCGAATGCCGTGCAAGAAGTGTCCCGACAAGACATTACAGAAAATGGATTGAATTTAACTGAGTTTGCTGTATTGGAGTTACTTTATCATAAAGGTGATCAACCAATTCAAATAATTGGCAAGAGAGTACTCATTGCCAGTAGTAGCATTACTTACGTCGTAGATAAGCTCGAAAATAGAGGGTTTGTCCAAAGACTTGCCTGTCCCGATGATCGACGCGTAACATTTGCGTCACTTACAAATGCGGGGTTAGTATTTATCGAAAGTATTTTTCCGAAGCACGAGCAAAAGGTCGCACAGATATTTAACATACTGACGGAAGAAGAACTTGATACATTTATAAAATTAACAAAACGGATAGGTCTTCAAAATACAAATCTTTAATTAAAATTTTTTTACTATAATATCTCGAAATCGAGATAATCGGAGGGATTAGGATGAACCACATTAAAGGGCTTCACCATGTAACAGCCATTACAAGCAACGCCGAAAAGAATTATGCGTTTTTCACAAATGTTCTAGGAATGCGTCTAGTGAAAAAAACGGTGAATCAAGATGACATACAAACGTATCATTTATTTTTCGCTGACGATAAAGGATCAGCTGGTACAGATATGACATTTTTCGATTTTCCGGGTATTTCTAAAGGCGTACATGGAACGAATGAAATTTACAAAACAGCATTCCGAGTACCAACAGATGAAGCGCTTGACTACTGGGTAAAACGCTTTGATCGTTTAGCGGTGCAGCATACAGGCATTCAAACTCAATTTGGCAAACAAACGCTATCTTTTGTGGACTTTGATGATCAACAATATATGTTCATTTCGGATGAAATAAATATAGGGATTGAATCCGGTACACCTTGGGAAAAAGGGCCAATTCCACTTGAATTCGCCATTACAGGATTAGGACCAGTACACATCCGCATTGCACAATTTGATCATTTCAAAGAAGTACTTGAAAAAGTAATGGTAATGCGTGAAACGGCTCAAGAAGATGCACTTCATTTATTTGAAGTAGGGGAAGGCGGGAATGGTGCATCAGTAATCGTTGAACATAACACAGTATTACCACAAGGTCGTCAAGGATTCGGTACGGTCCATCACGCGGCATTCCGTCTAGAAGACACAGCCGTTTTACATGAATGGATTGACCGTTTAGAAAGTTTTGGTTTTGGCACATCAGGTTATGTGGATCGATTCTTTTTTGAGTCATTATATGCACGTGTCGCACAAGGAATTTTATTTGAATGGGCAACAGATGGACCCGGTTTCATGGGGGATGAACCTTATGAAACAGTAGGCGAAATTTTATCATTGCCTCCATTTTTAGAGCCTAAACGTGACTATATTGAAAGCGTCGTTCGACATATTGACACGGTCCGCTCGACAAAAGTCTTCGAAAAAGAATATGAATAAAAATAAAGAAAGTAAGGTAGTATAAACAGTGGGATTTATTAAAAATTTATTAAATAAAAAAACTACGAAAATTCAGGAGGAAAAACAAATGACAAAATTAAACATCGGTATTATTATTGGATCAACTCGACAAGGGCGTGTTTCACCACAAGTAGCAAACTGGGTAAAAGAAGTTGCAGATAAGCGCGGGGATGCAAACTATACAATTATTGATATTGCAGATTATAACCTACCATTCTTAGGTACGGCAGATGCACCAGGCGCAGCAGATTGGTCAAAAGCAATTGCGGCGCAAGATGGTTTTGTATTTATCGTACAAGAATACAATCACTCGATTACAGGTGCGCTAAAAAATGCGTTAGACTATTTACGTATTGAATGGAATAATAAAGCAGCAGGTATCGTTTCTTACGGTTCAGTTGGTGGTGCTCGTGCAGCCGAACATTTACGCGGTATTTTAGGGGAATTATTAGTGGCAGACGTTCGTGTACACCCAGCATTATCATTATTTACGGACTTTGAAAACGGAACAGACTTCAAACCAAAAGAGGTTCAAGCAGATTCAGTAAATCAAATGTTAGATCAAGTTATTCCTTGGTCAACAGCTTTAAAAACAATTCGCTAGAAAAAATTGAAAGTCATTTGATCATTCGGTTTTCAACTGATCAAATGACTTTTTATTCATTAATAAAGATGGGGGAAATAGACGATGAAACATATTTTTAAAGAAGGAAAAAAAGAAAAACCAGTTTTTTTATTACTTCACGGTACAGGTGGAGATGAAAATAGTTTGCTAGCTTTAGCAGAGATTATCGATTCAGAGGCGGCTGTGTTAAGTGTGCGAGGAAATGTTTTAGAAAACGGGATGCCGCGATTTTTCCGCCGTTTAGCTGAAGGGGTCTTTGATATGGAGGATTTAGCTTTCCGTACGAAAGAACTACATGAATTTCTTAATGACGCAGCCACACAATATGGTTTTGACCGTCAAAATGTACTAGCGATTGGTTATTCTAATGGGGCGAATATTGCAGCGAATTTACTATTTCACTACGAAAATACGTTAAAAGGTGCGATTTTACATCATCCAATGGTTCCAGATCGTCAGGCGAAATTGCCAAATCAAACAGGCACAAAGGTATTTATTGCAGCCGGTGTGAATGATCCACTCTGTACAAAAGAGGATGCGACCGATTTAGAAAAATTGCTATTAGATGCGGGTGCCGACGTGACGGTCCAATGGGAAACAAACGGTCATCAACTAACAATGAATGAAGTGCAAAAAGCAAAAGTCTGGTATGAAGCGAATTATTAATAGGATGTATTAAAAACTATTTTGAAGAAACACTCAAAATAGTTTTTTTATTGGGCATTACTTTTATTGAAAAGGAATCTAGACATTATTTATGCTGCAGACGGATAGAAAGTTGAAAATGATGGATAAAACACCAAAAAGTGATGGGTAGAATGGTCAATCAGACAGATAGCCAAAATAATATATGCACATAAATCCTCGATTTTCGAGTTGTGTCTTTCTGAAAAAAACATTTATAATAAAAGAAAGGGAGGCGAATGTATGGAAAATCAGGCACTTATCCTATTTGGCTCAGCGGGTATTAACATTGCGGAATATTATCGGCAGCAATTTGCGCGACCGATTCCAATCGTTCTTTTTGAAACTCATAAAACGGATTATCAAGCTGAACGCGGAGCAAAAATTATTAACGCAACGATACAATGGAAAAATGAACAAAAGAGCACGCACCTAATCGAAAGTGCGGCAGATTTAACAGCGAGTTATTTTCAGGGCATCCCGGATTATATGCAAGGTAAGAACGGGGAAATGCTGTTCTTTACAACGGCGGAAGAACAATTTGGCAATAGTAATTTTGAAAAAACATTGTTACGTGCGGAACTGTATGAGCTGGAAATCAAGCAAATATTAAAAAATTATAAATCAATTGTCATCATTGCTTGCCTAGGTGGTGCTGTTAGTTCAGCAGTTGGGCCTTATGTTGCAAAACTTGCAAATAAGCTTCATATTGACACAACAATTTTGGTGACAATGCCAGCAAACTTTGAAGGAAAGAAGCGTTTAGCACAAGCACAAAGAGGGCTAGACTTATTTAATAAAAAGAGTGTAATAACTCAGGTGAAAATCGATCCTGAAAGTGAGGGGTTAATTCGTTATTTTAAGATGAAAGATGAAGCGATTGTACATGCGATTGAGAAATTATTGCGAAACGAAGAATAGTTTGGAGTGAATGGAATGCAACTGCATTTTTTAGGAACAGGCGCAGGTATGCCCTCAAAGGATCGAAATACGAGTGCGTTGGCGCTAAAATTATTAGAGGAACGGGGCTCAATTTGGTTGTTTGATTGCGGGGAGGCTACGCAGCATCAAATACTCCATACGACGATTAAACCTCGAAAAGTGGATAAATTATTTATTACCCATTTACACGGGGATCATATTTTTGGCTTACCAGGTTTTATTAGCTCCCGTTCATTTTTAGGTGGAGAAGAGACGCTTACGATTTATGGACCTAAAGGCTTGAAACAATGGCTAGAGCAAACGTTAAAGCTTACAAAAACACATTTGACCTATGACTTACAAATTGAAGAGGTAGAAGAAGGCATTGTTTTTGAAGATGCGCAATTTATTGTAAAAGCGATGCCACTGGAGCATGTTATTGAATGCTTCGGCTATCGAATAGAGCAAAAGCCATTAGCAGGCGAATTATTAATCGATAAAGCATTAGCATTAGGTGTGCCAAAAGGTCCGTTACTTGGACAACTAAAAGCGGGAAATAATGTTGTGTTAGAAAACGGATCTATTGTGCTTAGTGCGGATGTTACTTCACCAGCTCAAAATGGCTTTATCGTTGCGATTTTAGGGGATACAAAATATTGTGAAAATGCAAAAGTCCTTGCTTATCAAGCGAATATAGTCGTTCATGAGGCGACATTCGATCATGCAACGATTCATCTAGCCGCACAATATGGGCATTCAACAAATACCGAGGCTGCCCAAATTGCGAAAGAAGCCAATGCCCAAACGCTCATTTTAAATCATATAAGTGCACGCTTTTTAGAGAAGGATTTAGTTCGTTTTTTAGCAGAAGCACAGCAGGTTTTTGCCAATACATTCATCGCGCATGACCAGCAGCAATTCGAATGGAAACAAAATGAGGTTATTGAGAAAAAGTAAAAATAGTAGTATTTTAAGATTGGAGTAATTTTCTGTGTTGCATGAATTTTTAGAAAAACATAGTAAATGATAGAATAATTCCGTTATAATGGAGAAAAGGGGGATGGGTTTATGCAACAACCAACAATTACACCAAAGCTACTTCGTTTACTCGTAATCTTTCCAAATGTGATGAGCTATTTGTTATTATTTGGCGTTGTCGTATTCATTCGAACAAATTTAGAGGAGTTAAAAGCAACGGATTCGTTGACTATGTGGCTTATTATTGCCGCTATACTAGGACCAATTTCGATTTTTACAACATTCAGTATCGTCAAACGAATTAAAGCTAGAGTATTATAATACATATTCGTTTGGAACGAAATGCATAAAAGGAGTCCCGTGTAAGATTTTTTCATACATAGGACTCCTTTCTTTATGATGTAACTAATTTTTATGAATTGTAGCGAATTGTTTGTGCGCCCGATGTATTTATTTTAGCAATCCTTTTCGATGTTTTTCAGTTGTTTTTTTCGGATTTAAGTACTAATGAAAAAATTGAGAATAATGGAAAAGTTAAATATAAAGATTTAAATTCAAAAACAGATAAAAACCAAATATCAATAGAAACTACCAAAATCAACCCTACAATATTAAACACAATAAACGAAACCAACTTGTTTCTAATTTTATTAGAGAAATAAATATTAATAGGCACTACTAGAGTAATAGTGAAAAAATAGATTGCAAAAAAAATAAGCACAAGAAGCGCTAGGTTTATACCCGTTTCTATGCCCTCTAATTCCCAATGCCCTTCGACGAAACAAATACTAAACATCGTTATTAACGTTACTATTACTGGGAACAAAACAATTCTCACTTGAAGATTTTTTTCCATTTGAATTACCTCGCTTAGTAAATACAATCCAGTCCTTAATTCGGGATGGATTGTATTTACTATTATAGAAAAGATAGGTTAAGTTATCAACTCACCGTCCAAAATAATAATCTTGTGCTTCACCTTAATTCCCTAATAAGTTATAATTCCCTTAATATTCTATTTTATTACAATTTTTGATTATAAATGACTTACGTTCAATGCTGCAGATGTTTCGATTTCCAACTCATATAGTTTGTACACCCAGTGCATTAAACTTACCTTTTGTTCCTGTAAATTATTTAATTTGATTAAAGTGATAGGGGGACTTATGAAAAAATAGTTTGTCACCTTTATTATTGTCTTTTTAGGTTTAGCGGTTGCTTTAGTAGGAAATCGAGCGAGTCAAGACATGTTTTAGCTAAAGAAATTGACACACTTTTAGAACAGGGAGAAACACAAATTGATTTAACCGGGGGAACTGATTTCAAATGGACTCAGGTAAGACTATTTGGACCTTATACAACAGATGAATTAATTAAGATTCAATGAATATCAAATTTAAAGGGTCAATGGTGGAATTGAAATGCTAGACGACCGTACTCACCGTACATAGCAGAAATTTTATATCGATACTGCGAGTTAATTGTTCGTGCATCCGGTACATTTCAATTCATAGATGAACAGCGCATCTTTGCCAATATGTACATCGCAGTGATAGATAAAATTAATTGTTAAAATTTAAAGTGCGAGGAGAAGAAAACAATGGAGCTACTTTTATTAGGGACAATCCATTTAGAATCAACAACAGATGCTGTTCAAATGGGCGAGGTAGATAGAAAAAAGTTAGGAAATAAACAGTTCGAGGAATTAGTAAATGTACTACAAGAATTTGAACCTGAACAGATTTTTGTAGAGTTCCCTATGGATTATCAACCAGAACTTGATCGACAGTACAAAGAATACATCAACGAAAATGGCCAATTAAATAGTAATGAAGTTTATCAAATTGGTTTTCGTTTAGCCAAAAAATTAAATCATTCAAGCATTTATACAGTTGACTGGAACGAAGAAATAGCAAATTTAAAAGGTTTAGAAGATATTACAGAGGAACAATCTGTAAAGCAAATTCAAAATATTTTAAATGGAGCAAATATACAAATGGAGCAAATTTCTGAGAAGCTAAAAGGCTCAAGTATAATCGAACTATTTAAATTTATAAATTCAAAGGAACAATCAAGAGTTAACCATCAAATCTATGTTGATTTATTACAAATGAGTGATGAGATAGCTTTTGATTGGGTAGTTAATTATTGGTATTATCGCAATTTAAAAATTGTAAAAAATATAATGGCGGTTAAAAAAGATGGACTAAAAAAAGGATTAATTATTTATGGAGCAGGTCATAATTATTTATTATCGCAGTTTTTAGGAGAGATAGAAGGAATTACTGTACGATGTTTTGGTGATAATTAAGGATAATTTTTTGTGTGCCAGGTGCATTATTCATAAAACATAAAATATTTAAGGTGGTTAATCAAATGTCTACTTTATATCGTTCAAATACATATGTTCCAGAATTAGTTCGAGCTAGCAAGATTTTCGCCAAAAGTAAGGGTTTTGGAAATTCCTGTTCAGATGAAGCGGGAAGACTATTATCAATACTCGCGGGGCAAGTAACACATGGGAAAATACTTGAAGTTGGAACTGGTTTTGGCGTAGGGAGTTCTTGGATTCTATCATCTATTGCTCCAACAATAAAATTTATTACGGTGGATCATTCAAAAGAAAAAATTGAGGCTACTGCGAACCATATTACACATAAGCAAGCGGAATTTATTTATGGTGACTGGAAAGACGTTATTGCAAAAGGTCCATTTCAATTTATTTTTGCCGATGCAGCGGCTGCAAAAACGATTGAAGGAGAACTATTATTCAATACATTAGATATCGGTGGAATGTTATTTATGGACGATTTTACTCCTGAAGAGAATTTTCCAGAAGAATGGATAGGGAAACCTGATAAAGTTAGGGAATATTGGTTAAATCATAGCGGATTGATCGCAACAGAAATTTACTTAACATCAACTTCATCTGCAATACTAGCAACAAAGATAAAATAATTGATCTGATTATTTGTGCAACCGGTGCATCTATCCTACATTCCCAATTCATACTTTAATGACTATATGAGAAAGCTATTGAAGTTTGGATTGCAGGGAAAAAACTCACCTAACTTGTATAGAATTGGGGATATACTCCTAATTAGTTTCATCCTTTAACGGATATTTTAATGAACAAGAAACAGTATCGAGAAAATATTAAATTGGGGGAGTACATATGAATAAAATTATTGTTACTGGTGGAGCATTAATCAAAGATGGAACTGGGAGAATTTTGTTACAGAAAAGATCAGATTATGGAGATTGGGGCTTACCTGGAGGAGCAATGGAACCAGGAGAATCAATTGAAGAAACAATGATACGTGAGGTAAAAGAAGAGACAGGAATAAATGTTAAAGAATATAATTTTCTTTCAGTTTATACTGGAAAAAGAATGATGTATGTATATCCTGATGGTAACGAAGTAGTTTTCGTTATGTTTTTATTTGAAGTAAATATAGATGCACAAGGATTACTATTAGACGATGGAAAAACATTAGATTACCAAGATGAACATAATGAATCACTTACTTTACAGTTTTTCGAAGAGGAAAATATTGATATTGAACAAATAAATATTGTTCAAAGACCACTATTTGAGGATATGAGAAATGGTAAAACAAATTTATTAAGAAAATAAATATCGGATATTCCATAAAACTATGAAAACCAAGAAGTCATCACATAAAGAGCACTAATAGCTAACCTTGGAAATACCAATCTATTTGTGTGTCGCTATCGCAAAAACGATGGATTTAATGTATTAAAAGACCATTAAAGAAAGTGTCTATGAAAAATGGTTGAAGGAATTTGAAAATCGTTATCCATCTCAAAATTGCAAACGATAAGGGAAATAGATATAAGTGAATGTACACTAGAGTGGTTTCATCATTTAGTAGACAAACACAAAAAATTAGCACTTACAGATATTACTTACGTATTCGGTGTGTTTAGTAAAGTAGAGGGAACACATCTAGGTATGATTGATTTTTCAACATTAGCAAGAGATGATTTTCAATGCGGGAGGATAGGATATACAATTCATAATCAGCATTGGAGAAATGGTTAAGGCAAAGAAGCGGTGAGTGCTGCTCTTACGCTAGCAATTGACCAATTGAAATTTCATCGAATTGAAGCTCATATTAATATTGATAATACTCCTTCCATTAAATTGATAGAAAGTGTAGGGATAAAATTTGAATTTATTCGTAAAGGTTTTATATAAGAAAATGATGAATGGGCCGACCATTTAGTTTATTGCAATAACTAAAATTGATCTATTCCAATAGTTGAGTCATTTGGAAAAATTCCAGTTGTAAAAGTTCTTCATCCTTAAGTCTAATATTTTCTTCTTAAGTATTAATATAACATTTTATTAAAAGAATAATTAAGGGGATAAGAATTATGGATATAACAAACGCAAAATTGAAAACACACAAACTTAAAGAGATGAAGGAATTTTATGAACAGATTTTAGGTTTCACCATAGAGAACGAAACTCTAAATAGTTTCCAAATAACATTAGGTAAAAGTTCAATTGAATTTAATGATAAAGATGTTCTTGGAAAGCCTTATTACCATTTTGCATGCGACATTCCATCTAATCAATTTGGAGAAGCAAAAATTTGGATTAAAAATAAAACGAATCTTTTAACTGAAAATGGAGCAGACGAAATTAATTTTACATACTCTGTTGCAAAATCATTTTATTTTGAGGACCCTTCAGGTAATATTATTGAATTTATAGCTAGATTAGAAGATAATCCGTCAAGTGATAAACCGTTTTCTTTAGGTAGCATTCAAAAACTTTCAGAAATGAGTTTAATAGTGCCAGATAAAATGGATGTTGTGAATTATTTGATGAACAATCATATTGTAGAACGCAGTGATTCAGAGATTACTAGCACTTCTCTGTCTTTTATGAGTGACAAAAAAACAAAAGTATATTTGTTATTAGCTAGTTCTAATAGAAAGTGGTTGTTTTCTGAAAAGGAATCTAAAGTTTTTCCAATAGAGATTTCTTTAGATTCAGGTACTGTATTAGGTATAGACAATGAAAATGAATTTTATCTCAGTAATTTAATTTAGAAGTGAATATGTTTAGCTAATGTTTTAAGACCTTCTTCACCAAAATGCCAATAATTATTTTGCCAATCCTTAATTGTATTACGATGTACTTTGTATAATTCAGCCACCTCATTAAGAGAAAACTGGCTTTCATGATAAAACGTAATAATTTCTAATTTCTCTTCTTTTGAAAAGCTGTATTTACTCATGAAAAAACTCCCCAATTGATAAACAGTTATTTTTTATCTGTCTACCTATTGGGGAGAATATCAACAAATGGGGTGCAGTTCAACGACGGTTTGGGAACCATATAATTACAATTTATGTCTATATTGAAAAGGGAGGGGACATTATTATGTGGTTAATATTAGGTCTTATTGCAATAGTAGCAACTTTAATAAATCTTTATATGTATGGAACAGGCAAAGATTATAAATTGGCAATGGCAATGGGGTTATCATTTACAGCATTGACACTCTGTGCAGAACATAGCCTTGTATCTAATTGGATAACAGGTGAAGATTGGTCGGCTTTAAGGGAAGTACCTAATATGAATAAGGCGTTTTGGTTTCTGACAATTGTTTCTATCTTACTAAATATAGCACCTATACTTTTAGAACTTAAAAATAAAAAATAATTACTTATTAGGGTTTATATATTAATTTAAAATTGTCCCGAAAAGTGATTTGGGGACGTTTATTAGGATGGCACAGTCAATATTGGACTTATGAATGATTTATTATGTGATTCCTTATGTGAAAATTAGCTGAGGGGGAATTTAAGTGATTAATGAAATTTTAATTCATGACATACAAGAAGCTCAAAAATATACAAATTTTGTCCTATTAATGCCTACATTGCCTAAATCATATATTCTTAAAAATATTACGTTAAAAAAAGAAACAAATGAGCAACGTTCTTCAATTCGTTTTGAAATACATAGTGAAGGAAGAGCTCTTCGCATTAAGCAATTTTTTTATGATTGGGCGATACCTGTAGTAACAGCAGACACGAATTTAATACGTCAAGAAAAGTCCTTTGAAATAGACGGGATAGTTGGATTTATTGGTATAGATTACAAAGGTAATCAGGCCGCATGCTTTTGTAGATGGTTCACTAATATTGAACTGTCAGTTATAGAGGGAGCTTTTGGTGAAAAAGAAATTTTAATGATATTAAAAAGTTTAAAAGCAGTCGATAACTGTTCTATCCACACACTAGGTGAACAGTCCTTTACTACCTGTAGTTACACTGCTCGTTTTAACAAAGGTAAATGGGATTCCTATGACGAAGTTTCTCGTGTCACTTGGTACGAGTCTAACAAAAGAATTCAAATTGAAGTAAACCTCGGAATTAAGTTACCTCATGATCATCTTGAATTTTTTTTAGATTCAATAGGTTATAAAGAATATGATTCTGGCACAGAATATCATTTTTTATATCGTTCTCAAGAAGATTTTACAAACGGATTTTGGTTATGGACCGCCCCTAAAGAATTATCAGATCCTCTTCCTCCATTTACAGGTCACAAAATCGGAACCAGACAAAGTTGGAATGTCAAAAAAGTGAGTGGATCTATTTTACAAATCCCTGTTAATGAAATTATTTTATGTCGACAAAATACCAAATATAAAAGCTGGATGATACATTGGGAGAAGGATAACTATATTTATCACTTTTATTCTCGAGCTAGTATAAAAAGTAATATTCGGAAGTTCCAATTATTTTTTTCGAAGTTATATTCTCAGTAAAGTGGAATTCCTCAAAAGAAAAAATAGATTGATGTACTAGAGAAAAAATATTTAATTCATTACAACTAATGCGGGGCCAGTTGAAATGTAGATTGACGGCGTACAACAAACTATAAGATTTAAACAATATACAAGGACCATAGCAAATTCACCTTTAGGAGACCTTTTCCATAAAATGATACCACGTTTCTTTAATATGCTGAAAATTTAAAGATGTGAAAAAATGCTCATTGCCCATACCAAGCGTATTTCAACATTTAATATAAAAAAAGAGTAGCTTTTTTGCTGCTCTTTTTATTTTGGCTTCTTAGTAGCTTGGGGGAAAGGTGAACTGAGGGAGAATTTAAGGAGTCTACAATTTAGTTACACTCAAATCCTCGTGACTTTGAAGCAAACCATTACTACGAATAAGCTGATTAATACTAACAACAACAAAACAGTTTGTTTTTGATACACCTAAAGCAATCGTTCATATTTTGCAACTGGGACGCAATTATGAAAATAAAAACTGATGAATTGGAGAAAATTAAACTTGATTTACAAAGTCTTAATATGGGATTAACGAAGTGTTAAAACTATCAGATTATTATTAAACCGTAACAAACAGTAATAAACGTTAAAAAAACCACGTTTAAGGGAGGCATTTTTTATGAATTTTAGATTCAAGAAGAATTGTTACAAGTCTATTCAAGCCGCAGTGTTAGGGATGAGTGTACTAGGATTAGCTGCTTGTGGAGCTACTAAAGATGAAGCTGTACCAGTTGTTAAGGAAACTAGTTCGTTAACCCTGAAAGAAATTGAAACAAAGGCAACGGAAGAGGGAACAATTAATAGTGTCGGCATGCCTGATTCATGGGCTAACTGGGGAGAAACGTGGAATGAAGTAATGAGAAAATATACATTAGAACACACTGATACAGATTTATCCAGTGCTGAAGAGATTGCCAAAATGGAATCTGAAGGAGAAAATGCAACCGCTGATATCGGTGATGTAGGGGTTTCCTTTGGACCAATTGCGGAACAAAAAGAATTAACGCTCGCCTATAAAACTTCTTATTGGGATGATATTCCTGAATGGGCAAAAGATGATAACGGGGATTGGGTTGTTGGCTACCAAGGTACGATTGCTTTCTTAACTAATAAAGAATTAGTAGATAATCCGCCAAAATCTTGGGATGACATATTAAAAGGGGATTATAAAGTAACTGTTGGTGATGTTCAGCGTGGTGCACAAAACCAAATGGCCGTTCTTGCTGCTGCGATGGCTTACGGCGGTGATGAAACAAATATTCAACCAGGAATTGACTTTTTTGCGAAGCTTGCTGAGCAGGGGCGTCTAAGCTTAACAGATGCTAAACCAGCTAATATCGAAAAAGGGGAGGTGGAAGTTGCCTTAGTATGGGACTTCAATGCTCTTGGTTACGCTGAACAAATCAACCGCGATCAATTTGAAGTGAGCATTCCAAGTGAGGGTTCAGTAGTAAGTGGTTACGCAACAATTATTAACAAATACGCAAAACATCCTCATGCAGCGATGGCAACGAGAGAATATATTTTAAGCGATGAAGGACAAATTAACTTAGCTAGAGGATTTGCCCGTCCAATTCGTGATGTAGAACTTCCGAAAGAAGTAGCTGAAAAAATGGTTCCAGAAGAACAGTACAAAAACGCAAAACCAGTTGAAGATTACAAATCGTGGGAAGAAACGGCTAAAACGCTACCACAGATTTGGCAAGAAGAGGTGTTAGTACATGTCAAATAAAGTGATAGCAATTGTTGTTGATGGTATGAGATATGATAAAGCATGTGAAGCTCTTGGATTTATTCAACATTTAGTTGAAACGAATCAGGCGGCACTTTATAAAGTAAAGTCGGAACTTCCGAGTCTTTCCCGCCCATTATATGAGGTGTTACTAACAGGTACACCGGCATCAGTAAACGGAATTACGTCTAATCAAGCTGTTCGTCTTTCTACCGAGAAAAGTCTCTTTCACCTTACGAAAGAAAATGGTTTAAAAAATGGGACGGCATCGTATTACTGGGTAAGCGAACTGTATAATCGCGCGCCATTCCATTTTATTGAAGATCGGGAGCAAGAGGATGGGTCCAAGCCGATTCAATATGGAAAATTTTATTGGGATGATGACTATCCAGACAGTCATGTGTTAATGGATGCAGAAGCTTTGCGCAGAAAGTATGACCCACATTTTTTATATGTCCATCCGCTTGGTGTAGATGTAAAAGGAGAAATTTTTGGTTCAGAATCGAAAGAATATCGTGAGCAGATCTTAAAAATGGGGAGCTTGTTGGCACAACTTTTGCCAATCTGGATTAAAGAAGGCTATCACATTTTAATTACATCTGATCATGGCATGAGTGAAACTGGGAACCATGGCGGCATAACGGATGGTGAGCGTGATGTACCGCTCTTCATTATTAGTCCAAAAGTTGAACCTGGTATTTACGATGAAGTAGTTCCGCAATTAGCTTTTGCACCACTCGTTTGTGAATTTTTGAATATTAAGCCTTCCGATAAAATGATTTCATATCAATTGCCAGGTTTTAAGCGTAAATTTACCATTTAAAGAATGAAGCCTGGCTGGAATTGGTTTAACAGTACGTTCGTTAAACCAATTCCCCATTGTTAGAGAACAAAGAGGAGCGAGTAGTCTTGAGAAAAATAAAAAAACAAAAAATTTACTTATTAGCTCTTTTACTGCCATTTATTTTGTTTGTGATTGGGTTCGAAATAGGCCCCTTACTGGCAATGATTAAAAATAGTTTTTATGCAGACGATGGAATACAAGTTACGATTGATCAATATATCACCATATTTCAAAGTGAATTTTACTTACAAGCCATTCAAAATAGCCTTGTCATTTCCTTATTTTCTGCCGTAGTTTCTGTCATTATTGCTGTCATTGCTGCCTATTCAATTACAAAGTTCTCACAAAAAATACAAAACCGACTATTGATGATTGCTAATATGACATCGAATTTTGAGGGGATTCCACTTTCATTTTCATATATTATTTTACTTGGAAATAATGGATTGTTTACATTGCTTTTTGCCAAGCTTGGTTGGGAAGTGTTTGCGGATTTTAATTTGTATTCGTGGACAGGTCTCATTCTCGTTTATATTTATTTCCAAATTCCACTTGCCGTTATGCTTATCTATCCATCTTATCAAGGAATTAAGAAACAATGGAAAGAAGCCTCTTCTTTATTAGGAGGGTCATCATTCTCGTTTTGGCTTCACATCGGGATTCCAGTACTCTTACCTAGTATTGTAGGTACATTCAGTATTTTATTTGCTAATGCGATGGGAGCTTACGCTACAGCCTATGCATTGGTCGGCAGCAACTATAACTTATTGTCGTTACAGATTGCATCGTTAGTTGCTAGTGACGTTGCATTAAAGCCGCAGCTAGGCAGTGCGTTGGGAGTGCTTCTAGCAACAACCATGATAGGGGCGATGTGGTTCAATGAACGAATGATGCGCCGCATTAGGAGGGACTTACGATGAAAGTATCATTAGCTTTCCATAAAGTGATTGTTGGATTACTAGTTATATATTTATTAATTCCACTTGTAGGAACATTTTTATTCTCAATTGCTGGTAAATGGGATCATACTATTTTACCTGAGAGTTATACAATGAAATGGTATATAGAATTATTTCAAGATGAACGGTTTTATGATGCTTTTCGAAGAACACTGTTTTTAATTGTCATGTCTGTAGGTCTTAGTGTTGTTATTATGCTACCAACTATCTTTATCATCACAGTATATTTCAGTAAGTGGGAAAGATTGCTACAAGCAGTAGCTATGCTTCCTTATGGTATTCCTCCTATTGTTGGAGCTGTTGGATTAATCAAGGTATATTCAGATGGACCGATTCAAATTGCCGGAACGCCTTGGATTTTAATTGGTGCTTATTTCATAACCATTTTACCATTTATGTATCAAGGTATTCGTAACAGTCTTCGTACGCTTAATGCTGTACAGTTGGTAGATGCAGCTGAATTGTTAGGTGCTACAAAATTCCAGGCGTTTCGTACAGTGGTGTTCCCAAATATTATATCTGGAATTTTAGTGTCTACCTTATTATCAGTCGCTCTTTTATTTAGTGAGTTCGCTATGGCCAATTTGCTTGTCGGAGGCCGATTTGAAACCATTCAAATTTATCTTGCAGACAAAATGAATAGCAGCGGCCACTTAACAAGTGCAATTGTTATTACTTATTACTCAATGATTTTACTGTTAACGGGGACAGTATTAAAACTCACGTTAAAAAACGAAAAAAATGGTGTCGTGTCAAATAAGAAGCGACTTCTTTCTTTTTTTAAAAAACAGTTCCGTCATAAAAATTCTGCTGTAGAAGGTGAAAAATAATGAGCTATGTAACTATTGAACAAGTGACTAAGGGATATGAAAATCAAGTCGTTTTAAATAATATTTCTATAACTTTGAAAAAAGGTGAATTTGTTACACTTCTTGGGCAAAGTGGATGTGGAAAAAGTACATTATTACGTTCCATTGCAGGGCTTGAGGACGTTGATGCAGGTAGTATCTTAATTGATGGAAAAGATATTACTAATTTATCACCGCGTCAGCGTGAAGTTGGTATGGTGTTTCAGTCTTATGCGCTTTTCCCGAATATGAACGTTTTTGATAATATCGCGTACGGCCTTAAAATGAAGAAAGTAAAAAACATTAAATCAAGAGTAAAAAAGATGATTGAGATGGTAGATTTATTAGGAAAAGAAGAATCTTATCCTCATCAATTATCTGGTGGACAACAGCAGAGGGTTGCACTTGCCCGTGCGCTTGTCATGGAACCGAAAGTACTTCTTTTGGACGAGCCCTTAAGCGCATTAGATGCTAAAATTAGAAAAAGTTTGCAAAAAGAATTAAAGAGAATACAGAAAGAATTAGATATTACAACAATTTTTGTTACGCATGATCAGGAAGAAGCCATGACGATGTCTGATCGAATTTTTATCATGAATAAAGGACAAGTTGTACAATCCGGTTCTCCATCGGAAATATATATTTCGCCAGTCAATACATTTGTTGCCAAGTTTATTGGAAACTACAACGTTTGTACTATGGAAGTGTTTCGTAAACTCGTTCGTTGCACAGAATTAAAAGGAAATGAAGTGGCCATTCGTCCTGAAGTTTTACAATTAGTTCGTGTTGGTGAAGATAGCTTGGATTTACAAGAGAACTGGGGCATTAAAGGTGTTATTAAAGATGTTTCTATGACAGGGAATGTTTTAAGATATGAGGTGGAGACAGAAGAATCCTCTTTCTATGTCGACTATCTTCATCACCAAGGAACAATGTTTGAACAAGGAACA
Organism: Solibacillus sp. R5-41; assembly: GCF_002736105.1. Lineage (NCBI taxonomy): Bacteria > Bacillati > Bacillota > Bacilli > Caryophanales > Caryophanaceae > Solibacillus > Solibacillus sp. R5-41. Next base: position 1,701,020 of record NZ_CP024123.1, read on the forward strand.
CGTGTTCAAATGTTTTTACCGAAGAAAGAGTGCATTATTTTATAAATTATAAATGATAACGGGGCGAGAAATATGTCTGTATTACCTGAAGAAAGAAAGAATGAAATATTAAAAGAACTGAATAAAACAGGCAAAGTAAAAGTCATGGAATTAGTTGATCAATTTAATGTTTCAGAGGAAACGATTCGACGCGATTTGATGATATTAGAGGAAAAGGGACTTTTAAAGAAGGTTTACGGTGGAGCGATAAAAATAGTCTTTGAATTTGAGGAACCTCCATTTATACAGCGTGCAACGGTGAATCAAGAAGCGAAGGTAAAGGTTGGGAAAAAAGCAGTAGAACTCATTTCTAACGGAGATGTGATTATCATTGATGTAGGGACAACCATGCTTGAATTTGCGCAGTGTATTGAAAATAAAAAAGACATTACGATAATAACTAATTCTCTTCCTGTGTCGTCTGTGTTGACCGAATCGCTCAATCAAAATAAGTTTACTGGTCAAATTCTATTATTAGGTGGACAAATTGATCCAAAGCAGCAATCTATAAGCGGCAGTCTCACTGAACAAATGTTAAATCAATTTAACATTGATAAAGCGTTCATTTCAGCTGGTGGCGTTTCTATTCAAAGTGGGGTTAGTAATTATCATCTACATGAATCATTAGTTTCACGCAGAATGGTTGAGGTATCAAAGCAAGTTATATTGCTAACGGATTATTCTAAAATTGGTGTCGACACATTTTGTAAAGTTTGTCCTCTAGAAAAAGTCGATGTAATTGTCTCCGAGCAACCATTTCCAGAGGAATGGAGAAATCATTCGAGATTAGAGGAAATCAATTTGATTCAAGCATAATCAATTTTTTAAAAGGAGCAATAGAATATGAGTTTCATTGCAACAGATTTAGACGGAACATTATTAAATGACCAGAATGAAATTAGTGATGAAAATATAAAGGCGATTCAATATGCCCAAGATAGAGGCTTTGAAGTGGTTATTTCAACAGGGCGTGCTTATTTTGATGTTCAAGAAATTTGCAAAAAAGCCGGGATTGCTCCATTCGTAATCGGGACAAATGGAGCAACCATTCATTCAAAAAATGGAGAGTGCATTTCTTCTATTACGATAACTAAAGAGCGTGTCGAATCTATTCTCCAATGGTTAGATGAACGGAATTATTATTACGAAGTGTTTACTAATAAAGCCATTTATACTCTAAAAAAGGGTAGAGAACAATTTCATAATGAGATTCGAAGGTTGCTAAACGCAGATTTGGATTCAAATTTAAAAGAATTAGTTGAAATAGCGGAAAGACAGTTTGATCAGTTTGGATATGTTTTAGTTGAAAACTTTCATGAAATCTTAAAAAATGAGGAAGAATTTCACAATATAGTAGCGTGTTCGTTTGATAAAAAGAAATTAGAGGAAGCATGGAACCATTTTGAAAACTTTGATGAGTTAATGGTTGTTTCGTCTGCCGATCATAACATTGAAATTACCAGTAAAAGGGCTTCAAAAGGAATGGCACTTGAAAAATTGGCTTTCTTGATAAATGGTTCTTTAGATCAGGCTATGGCCATCGGGGACAGCAACAATGATTTATCAATGTTCGAAAAAGTGGGTTACAGTGTAGCAATGGGAAATGCGAAAGCTACCATAAAAGCTGTTTGTACAACGACAACTCTTAAAAGTAATGAAAATGGGGTAGCTTATGCAATTTACCAGTATGTGGAGGAATTCGTGGATTAAGAATAAGTGTTAATGCAGAAGGAGATAGCGATAAAATGGCATGGATATATATCTTTAATGGTAGGACTTTTGAAACTTATATGGGTGTATTGCAGGAGCTGTAGGTATTAAAATAACTTCTGGACATTAAGAATAGTGTTTTTAATGGCGGTTAGTAGATACAGAAAAAGATACCATCCCTATGGAGGAGATGAAAGATGAAAACTATACAAGATTGGATAAAAGAATATCCTTTAATAAACGAGTTAGTTGCTACAAAGGAAGTGTTTTGGTCAAATCCTAAATATGCCCCATTTAACAAAAATGATAATAATCTTCCGTTTAATGAAAACGATGTAAAAGATGCCGGGGAAAGATTAAAGCGTTTTGCTCCATACATTGCTAAAGTTTTTCCTGAAACAAGAAAACTAAACGGAATCATTGAATCTCCTCTTGTACCCATCCCAGCAATGCATCAACAATTATCAAGCATGTGTGAGCAACCGTTAGAGGGAGAATTTTTGTTGAAATGTGACAGCCATCTTCCCATTTCAGGTTCCATTAAAGCACGCGGCGGCATTTATGAAGTGTTGAAACACGCAGAAACGTTGGCTCTTAAACATGGTTTATTGACAGTAAATGATGATTATTCCATCCTTGATAGTGAAAAATTCAGAAACTTCTTTTCGCAATACTCAATTGCAGTAGGATCTACAGGCAACCTAGGGTTAAGTATAGGTATCATGAGTACCAAATTAGGTTTTAAAGTAACGGTCCATATGTCTGCTGATGCAAAGAAATGGAAAAAAGATCTTTTAAAAAGTAAAGGAGCAACGGTTATAGAATATACGGGAGATTATGGTGAAGCCGTTAAAGGAGGGAGAAAGCAGGCGCTGAGTAACCCGAATTGTTACTTCATTGATGACGAAAATTCTCAGGATCTATTTTTAGGCTATGCAGTGGCAGCAAGCAGATTACAAAAACAATTAGAGGATTTAAATGTAATAGTAGATGAAAATCATCCGCTATTTGTTTACCTTCCATGTGGAGTGGGTGGTGGACCCGGGGGAGTAGCGTATGGTTTGAAACTAATTTATCAAGATTGTGTACATTGCTTCTTTGCAGAACCTACACATTCACCGAGTATGTTACTAGGACTGATGACAGGGCTACATGATAAGGTGACTGTACAAGATTTTGGAATTGACAACTTGACTTCAGCAGATGGTCTAGCGGTCGGAAGACCATCAGGGTTCGTTGGCCCAATTATTGAACCTTTATTAAGCGGAAGTTATACGGTAAGTGACAATGGGTTATTTAAATTATTGAGCACATTGGCTGATAAAGAAAATATCCATCTAGAGCCTTCTGCATTAGCTGGAGTAATAGGGCCAGTAAAATTATGGAGCGAGAAACAAGGTATGGAGTATATAAAAATTCATAACTTAAAGGATAAAATGAAAAATGGTGTACATCTCATTTGGGCTACCGGTGGAAGTATGGTTCCTAAAGAAATAATGCATGAGTATTATAAAACAGGAGTAACGTTATCATTTTAAATGGGACATCCCCTAAAAGTATAAACAAATAAAAAAGCATCTACGATAGATTTCGGGTTTAGATACCTAAAATTCAATTTGTAGATGTTTTTTCTATGTGGAAGAATAAGTTATCCATACTATGTGAAAATGAGTACAATTGAAATGGGATTACGGAGATTCCTATAAACAAGTATAAGAATAGTTGAATACTCGTAATTATTTTCAACTAAATATTTTGTGGGGGAGTTTGTAATACTCAAGGAACATTGTTATGCAAAAGAAGATAATATTTGGTTGAATCTATCTCGCTCCTCTAAAAAAGCGCAATGCCCACTGTATTGGAACGGAACTAGCTTAGAATTTTTGATCAGCTTATTTGTTTCCTCAGCTTGGGTAAACGGAACGACTTTATCATGAATTCCGTGAATAATTAATGTGGGTACATCGATTTGACCGAGATCGTTGTATACATTTTCATCTCTAAGTGTGACCATAATGGCGGAAGTCGCCCAATTCGCCGCTTGTAATCCCATTAAAACGAACCAATCGGATTTCGGTTCAGAAATATACTGAAAGAAAAAATTTCTCGTTTGGTCTTGCAGCATTTGCGGTCGGTCATGATTAGTATCTTCGATGATTTTATTTGTAAATTCTTTCGGAACGCTAGATGGAGAGGCAGCGTCGATTAGGACGAGCTTAGATACCCCATACCCTTTGTAACGAGCCATATAACGAATCGAGATCGCGCCTCCTGTAGAGTGTCCTGCCAGTGTTATGTTCTTTAACTGTAACGCCTCGATGACAATGCGGACATCATCTGCTAATCTATCGAAACTGTAGCCGCTAAAAGGTCTATCCGAATTGCCATATCCCCTCCAGTCCATTCCGATACAACGATATCCAAGCGTTGGAAGGAAGTTGAATTGATATTCGAACTGGTTATGGTTTAGCGGCCATCCATGAATAAAAAGTATCGTTTTATTTCCCGTCGGATTGATGTCCTCTATAAATACGTTGACGCCTGGTTCGACAGTTACAAAGTATCCCAAGTGTATCACCCCAATTATTAAAAAGTAAATTCCCATAATGATATTCACCCAAGGCAGAGTGTATGCCTAATTTCGGTATTAAACTTTGTTGAGATAGTACGAAGAGGTTCTGATGAATATTACCTTGTTGTGTGTTCATACACTTCACTCATTCCGAAGCTGTCGCTTGGTTGGAATTAGTATAACGACAAAGAACGGGTTTCCGAGGGGGAAATCGTTCTTTTTTGTTTTTTATAAATTTTATAGGATTTATTATTGAAGGAATTGAGTTAATGGGTATTTTGCTAGAATATTAAGAAAAAGGCTTAATTCCAATTAATTGAAAAGCTATTTTTTATTTTCTAATAATTCCCATTGTTCCGTGAATTTAGCCGTTGATTTCTCTACTTCTTCTTCAATCGGAATATGGCTCAGTATTTCATCTTGTGTATATACTTTGCCACCCTTCACTATTGTATCGATATGCTTTGTATGTTTAATGTCCTCTAATGGATTGTCGTTTAAAATAACTAAATCAGCAATAGATCCTTCTTTAATTACACCAATACCATCCAGATTGATAGATTTTGCCGCATTTATTGTCGCTGCTTGTAAAGCTTCTAATTCAGTAAAGCCAATTTCCACAAATATTTCGAGTTCACGGTGTAAAACCATACCAGGGTATGTATATAATAAGCCGGGCGTATCCGTTCCAGCAACTACTGTTCCACCCATATCATAGTAAACTTTAGCAATGGCTTTCTGTAAGTTATATGTTTTGGCATAATATTTTTTTATCGACTCTACATGTTCCGCTTGTTGATTCCAATATTGCATGATGTAATTTATCTTTGAAGCGGATTCTATGACAATATTTTTAGGAGACCAAAATTCAGGATATTTGATAGATTGATCGTAAATAACCATTGTTGGGCATAATTTTACATTGTATGCCAACATTTTCTCACAAAGTTCCTTTACTTTTTCTTGATCTGGGTTTTCCCAATCGATGTGACGCCATTCCTCTTGGTCTACAAATAAATTCCACCCTTTATACATCTCATGTGCAAAACCAGATGCATGTTCAATCCAAGTAACTCCACACTCAGCTGCATCTAAAGCAGTTAAATCTTTTGAATTCACCAAATCAATGGCAACTTCCAAGTTATACTTCTTCGCCTCATCTACAGCCGCTGCCATCACGTCTCTTTTGACCCATCCATACAATTTAACAAACTTTGCGCCAACTTCAACTTGTCTACGAACTTCTTTCCTCGCGTCTTCTGGATCGTCTGTTACGAGAGCACCATAGCTAGTAGGACCCCATTGACCCGGTGTTCCATCAATCATTCTGTCTGATGCATAAATTCGTGGTATTGGTGCATCATCAGGTTGTTCAATTAATTTTGAAAGTAACTTAACATTCCCTGCAGTATTTCGCACTGTCGTTACCCCTGATGCAACGAAATGGGGAGCAAATCGCTCATTAATATGACAATGCATATCGATTAAACCTGGGATAATATATTTACCTTCAGCATCAACTGTATCGATCCCTTCTGGTAACACGTCATCACTTTTATATATTCTTTTCACCGTATTTCTCTCTACTTCGATTGAACCTACATAAGAACCTCCATTTTCCACATCAATGATTGTTCCATTATTAATAATAAAATTTCTCATTTTTACCTCCTAAATTTATTCAATTTAAGTATTATGAAGAGTTAGGGGCATCATATGTTACGTGTTGGTATTTACTGGCATAACTCTTTGTGTTTATTTTGCTATTAAATGTAATATCATTCAAGGGTTCAATAGAAAAATAATGTAGCCGGACTGCTTTTAGTACAAAGTAATAGATTTAAGTTTATATTTTATCTTTTAGGTATTTAAAAATTAATTCATTATTAGGAAGTTTAAAATGTCTATTTCTCACATAATGGGGGTGGATATATTCCTTTGTTGTAATTAGGCTATCATGACCTAGTAATTGCCTGATAATGATGATATTTATTTAAATGAAAAACTAATTGTCTTAATAATAGAGGTGTAAGATAGAGATTCATCTAAAAAGAAAAACCTGTAAACGTTGATATACCAACGTTTACAGGCGCTTTAAATGATGGTCCCGACTGGTCTCGAACCAGCGACCCCCACCTTGTCGAATTTATCTGGCTAAATAAACCGAGTTCAATTAAATTCAATTGAATTAAAAAAGCCTGATTTAATAAGGTTTTTGGGAAAGGCAAAAACATCTCAGTTAAATAAAATAAACACAAAAAAATAATTCTGCGGACAAATTGCGGACAAAAGAGTAAACAGGTGGTCTGTATTACTCTCTTTTAAATTTTCTGTTTTATCTGTTGTAGTCTTAAGTCCAGATTGTTAATAATTATACTAACTCAAATAATTTAATGGTATAATATGGTTTTTATGATATATTTACCGTATTGAAACATGAGAGGAGATGGTGTTTTATGTCTAATGGATCTGAGTATGGAATTGTAATTTTAAGGGAGGTAGGTGTTAATTAACACCATACATTAGGACCTCCAAAATTTGTGCTTTAACTTTAGGAGGATATTATGTACAATACTGAAATGGAAGATTTGGGATTAAGTGACTTTTTTTTAAAAGAGGTAAAACATTTTGAAGGTCTTCATGTTGCAAGAGTGTCGTCATTATCAAAAGGGATATATAAGTTAATTACTAATCAAGGTGAACTGAAAGCGGAGGTATCTGGAAAGTTTCGTTTCAAAGCTACTGGAACCAGAGATTATCCAACTGTAGGAGACTTTGTTATGATTAAACGAACAGATGGGAATAATATAATTCACCATATGCTATCTCGAAAAAGTTTACTTGTACGTAAGGAAGCCGGAATGACTCAAGAAACCCAGCTTATTGCCGCTAACATTGATAAAATATTTATATGTATGTCATTAAATAATGATTTTAACATAAGACGAATGGAACGCTATCTATCGATTGCATGGGATAGTGGAGCGACACCAGTTATCGTATTAACTAAGGCAGATTTGTGCCTAAATATTGAAGTAATGTTAGAGGAAGTATCCAAGATTTCTATAGGCGTTGATGTTATCGTGACTTCAAGTGTCGATAAGGTGGGCTATGAACCAGTCAAAAACTACTTATCTAGTGGACAGACGGTAGCCTTTATTGGATCATCAGGTGTTGGTAAATCAACATTAATAAATGCTTTACTTGGTCAGAAACTTATTGAAACACGCGATATTAGAAATGATGATAAAGGAAAGCATACGACAACAAGACGCGAACTTTATCTGATTTCGGGACTTGGTGTTGTCATTGATACCCCTGGTATGTCAGAGTTGGGGGTACAAAGTGTTGATTTATCAAAATCATTCTCAGATATTGAGGAGTTAATAAAGCAATGTAAATTTAATGATTGCCAGCATAAGAGTGAGCCGGGATGTATCGTGCAGCAGGCCATTACAGATGGAGAGCTTTCAAATAAGAGATTACAAAGTTATAGAAAGCTTGAAAGAGAAGCAAAACATGCAGAGATGAAAATGGAGAGTCGGGAAAAAGAAAGACTGAAAAATAGGGTGGATAATTTAAGAGAAATAAAGCGAAGTAGGAAAGCTGTTAAGGCAAAAAATAGAGGAAGATAACATGTGGGAGCGACTATGGTTTAGGGTCGCTTCTTATACAGCTATTTGGAGTCTGCAAAACTTCACTTCAACTTTTCTTTATTATCTTTATCAAAATCAATCATATCGAGTTGCTATTTTGATTTTGTACAATGATCTAAAAGCAGATATTTAGTGTGCTGTTTAGCATTGGATTTATATTCTCTGTAAACTTTTCAACTTGTACCGGATTAAGTTAATGTCTCTTTGTTTAGATATACACAAATAAACTACTCTTTATTATAGACGAATCTCCATTTTGTCCCCCTTTTTTGTCGGTTAAGGGAACAAAAACCCTCGTTCTATTGAACGGGAGTTTTTGGCTGCTTATGTTCACTTTTATTTGGAGCATTTCAAACAGCGACAAACACTAATTTAACAGTGTTTGTCGCTGTTTTTTATAGAAAATAACGCTCTGAGACGCTGTGAGAAATTATTTTAAAGAGGACTATTCGATCCACTTGTTCTGAATGGCGGTAACATATAAATAGAATCTCAATGAAATGTTGCCAACAACGGTTTGGGAATGTTTGTATTATACATATTTGGGTTATTTATATAAGAATTACTATTAAAGGGTGGTGGCGATACGATTATGAAAGTACTTCTTGTCATATTGATAATAGGACTTGCTTTTTGGCATCTTAAACGAGAAAGGATACTATTTTCCGAAATTTCTTGGGGTCAGAGAATTTATACATCCCTTATTTATTTATTGTCTTTATTTTTAATATTTTTGGGTGGTTCAAAGCTTCTGAAAGTAATTAGAGCATTTGAATTAAATGTATTAATTGAAACATTTGTTTTCCTTATTGTTTTCGCTATAGGACTTTGGTTTATTGGGACAATCTGGACTATGATTTTGCCTAAAAAAGTATTAGAACATTTTTCTAAACAATAGAAATACTGTTTCACTGTCTTTTAATGGGCAATGATTTTAGTTCATTAAAGGTTTATAAAGTATGCAAAATAAACTTAATAAATGTTCCCAAATGTGAACTGCACCCCATTTGTTACACACATCTAACAAGGAGGTGCAGTTTTTCTATGGCAAAAATGAGCCCAGAAGATAAATTAGCAGCGGTTCAACGATATGTAAATGGCAAGGAAAGCTCAAGAACGGTCGCTGCAGATTTTGGTATTTCACATCGTTATTTATTAAGCTTAGTGAAACAATATGAACATAACGGCGTAGAAGCTTTCATTAGACGATATACAAATTATACGAAAGCATTTAAACTAGATGTACTTAACTATATGGCTGAATATGGTACGTCCTTTAATGAAACAGCTGCGTTCTTTAACATTGCGGGTGCTTCATCGGTACAGAATTGGAAAAAACAACTCGACACTCAAGGAGAAGATGCCCTTCAGCCAAAGAAAAAGGGGCGTCTATCCATGAAAAAAGAATCGACTAAACAACCTAAAAATGTACTAGCAGAAGGCTCTACTGAAGCACTTCAGGCGCGTATTAAGCAGCTTGAAATGGAAAACGAGTATTTAAAAAAGTTGAATGCCTTAGTTCAAGCCAAGGAAAAATCGCCACGAAAGACAAAGTAAAAGTTATTTGTGAATTAAGGCATAAATATTCGGTGAAAGCGCTTGTGGCATATGCGGATATTCAACGTAGTACGTTTTACGATATGGCGAAAAAGTTCGATTTACCCGATCCAGACGTCGATTTAAAGGCTGAAATCCAAGCGATTTACGATGAACATGAGGGTCGTTACGGCTACCGTCGCATTCGTGATGAGCTCGCGAATCGTGGGCAAAAAGTGAATCATAAGAAGGTTCAACGCATCATGAAAGAACTTGGCTTAAAGTGTATTGTCCGCATGAAAAAATATAAATCTTTTAAAGGCACGGTTGGCGAAATTGCGGATAATATTTTGGATCGCAATTTCAAGGCCGAAGCACCGAATGAGAAATGGGTAACGGATATTACAGAGTTCAAATTATTTGGCGAGAAGCTTTATTTATCGCCTGTTTTAGACCTGTTTAACGGAGAAATTATCACCTATACAATTGGCTCTAGACCTACCTATTCACTGGTTTCAGAGATGTTAGAAAAGGCGTTAAAACGCTTACCAGAAGACCATCAGCTATTAATGCATTCGGATCAAGGCTGGCATTATCAAATGAAGCAATATCACCATTCCCTAAAAGCAAGAGGCATTGTGCAAAGTATGTCACGCAAAGGAAATTGTCACGATAACTCTGTAATGGAGAATTACTTTGGCATCATGAAATCTGAATTTCTTTACTTAAAAGAATTTGAAAGTATCGAGCACTTTAAAGAAGAACTAGAAAAATATATGAATTATTACAACACGAAACGTATCAAGGCAAAATTAAAACTGAGTCCGGTGCAATACCGAACTCAATTTACCCAAGCTGCCTAAGCGAAATAAGCGTGTCTAACTTTTAGGGGTCACTTCAACGACGCTTTGGGAACTAATGTTATACTTAAGAGTGTTTCGTAATAATAAAGTAAAATTACAATGTATTAAGTTGTTCCGCAAATGGGTCATTATGTGGCATTGCTAAGGAGGGGTTTTATGAATTCTTTGGTTATATTCCTTTTAGTTCTCTTTACCCTTAATGTATTTGTTATCTTTTTATCAAGATTATTGAATTGGTTGGTATGGATGATGGCGGGTGTTATTTTTATTATTTCTTCTCCAATAGTTCTAGTTCTGACAATGAATAACGTTAGTCGTAATGTTGGAGATGGATTTGCAGCTGCTGTGGCGGGGCTTACTTTTGGTGGACTTTTGATTGCTAATGCAATTATTTTATTCATTGTGGAAATTTTTGTAAGAAAAAAGGAAAACAAACTGGTTTAGAGTATTCTGCAATCAGGCGAAAACGTTCCCAAATGGAAGTAAGGGAATCAGTATGTCCCCAAGTGACGCTTTGGGGATTTTTCCGTTTAAACCAAACGTCGCAGTTTACTTTAATAAGCAGAAGTATATTTCAAATGGTATAATTAGTTAAAATTGTTACTTTTAAGGTTTTATAAATTGAAGTGGGAAATATCCCCACCATTCAATTGAGAGAAGAAATCCCATAACTTTCTAAATAAGGAGTGTGTTCAAATGAAAAAAATCGTTCTACCTTTTTTGATTAGCCTTGTTTTGGTTGGGTGCAACGGGAAGTCGGATGATAATGGTACGATAGAACAACCAGAAGGCAAAATTACTGCGAATGGCGAACAGTATATAATGATGCCGAGTAATTACGAATGGAAAGAAAATAACACGGAAATAAGACATTTACGTCCTCACAATAGAGTTAAATCAGCGGATAATTTTGAAACATTAGAAGCCGAAAAAGGAGATACTTTGAAATTTGAGATTGATAAAAAACCTTCTTCCGTTGAGATGATTAAGGTGAATGAAGATGACACAATTGAAAGTGTTGAAATGAAAGATAATGAGATAATCTTGCCGTCTAAAGAAGGGTATTATATTTATGAACTTAATGCGAAATGGGATAAAGGAAAAATAACATTTTTATTTGATGTTAATGTGAAGTAAGCTTATAGTAAATTAAAGTACCGAATATTTAGTGCAACAAGGACTTATAACGTATACATAAATAAAACTGTTAAATTGGTGTTTGTCGCTCTTTTTTATAGAAAATAACACTCTGAGACGCTGCGAAAAATAATTTTCAAGAAGACTGTTCGATCCACTTGTTCTGAATGGCGGTAACATTTCATTTAGCAGTTAAGACTAATAAATTGTCTTGGCTGCTTTTTTTATTCAATTAGTCCCCATATACGATTTAATTATGGATAATAGGAAGATTTCTTTAGGAAATACAGATGACAAAATACTTTTACATAGGCAAAATATGTAATGATAAAGGAATTTGATTAGGAGTTACTTCGATTGGACCAATGATGAATTGGTTTGGAACAAAAGGACTTTTGGCTTCATTCGTCTTAATATCCTACTCAATTTATTCAGCTTATAAAGTAGAGAACCTCACAAAAAAACATGATTTGAAAACGTATAAAGAGATTTTAGCGTTCCAAGAAGGACGCCAGCTAACAGACGACGAAAAAGGAGAAGAACGCAAAAAAATTAAATATATAAAGCCTATAATGGTTATATCATCTGGTTTAATTACCGGAATATTAACGTGGTTAAGTTTAAGTTTCTTTAATTAAGAAATAAAGGAGGACATAATGAATACAAAACAGAAAACTAATGATACATCTCTCGTCTTGTATGCTTTTATTGGGAGTTGTATTGGTGCTTTTTTTGGATTATTAGCGTATGTAAAAGATTGGATTTAACTTTAAATTTTTATAATATTTAATATCCAAGTGTTTATACATTTAGATACAAATAACGTTCCCAAATGAAAGTTAGGGAAACAAACACCCCATTCAATTGAATTGGGGTGTTTGTTTTTGGCTGTTTATGATCAGTAAGTTACCAAACCACGCTTTGGGAAGGTTTTTAAATCTATATAAGTCTTACTTTAAGACTTATTATTCATTGAATATTCAGTGATCTTAAGTATAATATATATACAATTATTGGAAAGGGGGATATAGATGAAAAAGAAATTAAGTGTATTTTTACTATTAACAATATTGGCTTGTGGTATTTTTTCATTTTCAAATAATTCTTATGCAGTGATACAGGAGAAAGAATTAATAGACGGCTTTAATTCTACGGAGTTTCAAACTGAAACAATTTTAGATTTTCAAGGTATTTCCTACTTAACTACGAAAGAATATTTACACACACCTTCTGGATTACCTATTTATAAAACTAAATTATTTTATGCCGATCACCTTGAAGCACCCGAGTTTATCGAATTTACAAAAGATGTTGAAGGACATTTGTATAAAGGTACTCTAGAACTATATCAAACCGAAAAAGATATCGCTGCCTGGAAAGCTATGTATAGAGGGATAATCTCCAAAGTCGAATCGTCTAACGAATAACAGTTACATTTCATAAAAAATTTATACAAGTTGTATTCAAATAACGTTCCCAAATGGAAGTTAGGGAATCAACACCCCCCATTCAATTGAATAGGGGGTGTTTTGGCTGCTTATGAACAGTAAGTATCCAAATGACGCTTTGGGGACTTTTCGCTTAAAATATCGACAATATTACGAACAATCACAAAATAAAAAAGTGGTAAACCATTTCGGCTCATCTTTTTTCAAAACATGTAATGAAATATTAGGGATACCTTCCATTTTTTGTATTAAAGGGTTAATTATAACGCTATAATATAGTTATTAAATAAAAGTGAGGTGTGTAACAAGTGAAAAGGCAATTATTTTTTTCAATGGGTTTTATTTTAATTTTGACTGGATGTAGTGAAAGTGAAGTAAGCGAAGGTCCAGAAGAGGTTAAAGAAATTTTAATAGAGAAAGTGGATTTAGACAAGGATGTTGCGCAATCGACTGAAATTTCGTCGGAGAATTATGAAACTGATAGTGGAGTAGTATCTTATGACATGGATATTTCAGAAGGCAGTCTTTCAGGAACAGAATTTTCGCCTACATACAAATTATCAAGTTCAAACGGAAAAAATGTAGACTTCCATATCGTTAATACTGGGAATGTAGATGTAAAAATCTCAATTAATGGAGAATTTGAAGAAACTTTCGCACCAGGTGAGGGTGACTACATTACTGCTCCAGTTGCTTTACTTGCTAAAGACTATAAATTTAAAGCTGTACCAACCCCTAATGGTGGTAAAATTAGTATAGACTATCGTATTACTCAAAGAGATTAAATTTATGTCCTTTTAGTGAACCTGAAGAATAACACCTCAAACTTTATGAATACGATATAAATTTCAAATCTCAATAACGTTCCCAAATGCAAGTTTTGGGAAGAAATAAAACACTTATAACGTTGTCATACCAATGTATTAAGTGTTTTTCTGTATTTCATTCATATACACCTTTTTATGTACTATCGTTTGAACTAAGGTTCAACAAGGCTTTCAATGCTGTTCAAAAAAAATTGCACTGGAACATATTTTGAATAAAATCTTACATATACAGCAGATTCCTTAACGTTATAAATCAACTTTTTCTTATACCATCGCCTTTTTCTTTATTGAACTAACGGGGCAGGATAGTTTAAGAAGTAATTGAGGTGAAGAATGATGAGAGTAGCAAAACGTTCTTTAAGTGGAATCATTGCTATAATTCTAAGTGTAGTAGCTGCTTTACTTATTAAAGTGAATTATGAGTTAAATGAACATTGGCTTCAAGGGACTTTACTCAATCCTATGATGCTTATAGCTATCGCTTTATACTTACCTTCTTTTGGACTGACGATTTATGCACTCAATAACCGTTTTGTTGGTTTAGTATTTTGGAGCATATCTTTGTTAATTGTTGTTGGTATTTTTTCGACTAATTTATTTGAATAGAATAGTTAAATCATTGTTTCTCTTATTCAATTAACGGGGGCTTTAGTGCAACAAGTATTTAGAAAATTTTCCCAAATGACGCTTTGGGTGCATTTTCCCCTTCAACTAGCGGGCCAGATTGTTGAAATAAAACGAAAATGAATCCTTTTAAGAGTGTTCATTTTTACGGAAATATGTAAAGGGTATTTGACATTTGTTCGTTCGGTTATATAATAATAAGTGTCAAATGTTCTTTACATTTGGGGATGAAAGGACTGAGTTAAAGTATGGATTGGATGATTTTAATTGCGTTTTTGGGATTTCTAGCTATCTGTTTGATTTTGATTATAATTACGCTCGTATCATTAACAAGGTTGGGTGATGAGAGAAAAAAATTCATTAAAATGAAAGCCCAGTCTTACACATTTATAGTTGTAATCGGTTATCTAATAATAGAAATTGGGGAAAATATATACAAAACTATTTGGGGTAACGGCTCTTATACACAAATAGGTCCATTTAGCTTTCTCGTAACAATTTCAGGTGTATATCTAATTTCATTATTCTTTTTCAAAAAGAAATATGGTGGTTAAATGAATAATCATATAAAGGAATTGAGAAAATTAGCTAAATTATCCCAAGAAGAACTTGCTAAACTCTGTAAGGTTTCCAGACAAACAATAAATGCGATTGAAAATGATAAATATGATCCTACTTTACAATTAGCATTTAACATAGCGAGCATATTAGAAACTACGGTAGATAGGCTATTTATAAATAAATGAAAAGAGCAACAATCGGGTGCAATTGTTTAATAAGCTTCAATTTTCTTCTTCAACTAACGGGGGCTTTAGTGCAACAAGGATTTCAAATGGTCCCCAAACGACGGTTTGGGAAGATTATACTTTAACTAAAGCAGGTCAGTGTAATAAAATGTAATGGAGGTAGATTTGATGGGTTCTAATTATAAATGTTTTATTGATATACGTTTGACTGGTGGAGATGTTCAAATTGAAGTTTCCAGTGACACACAGTTGTTTAGTTTTAAATCAGGTATAGGTTTTATAGCCATCCCACATTTTTTCTCAACACTTTCTTCTCTATACAAAGGAGAAATCAGTGAAGCAAAATTATATTGTGATGGGAACTCTGATTACTATATATTTTCCAGTGATGGTTCAAACCTTAATATTGAACATATAAGCCATTATCCAGAGGGTGTATTTAAATATCAATTTAAATTGAAAGAGTATATCAAAGCTATTTGTACAGGTTTTGAAAAATATTTGCAACAACTTGAAAAGGAAGAAATACTGCCTTTAAAAGCCCAAGAATATGCTCATCCATTAGGTGATGATGTTTTAACCGCTTTTTATGATTTTTCATCACTTATAAACCGTTAATATTATAAGACTACTATTTAGGTTGTTCGACTAACTTATTCTTCGTGTAACAAGCATTTCAATAACCTTCCCAAACACTACTTGGGGAACGTTCGATCTCGCAGCTAAGACTACGCTATTGTCTTGGCTGCTCTTTTTATTCAATTAGGTTACCAAACGTGCTTTGGGAGCTTTTTTAATGAAACTTTTATAAGCTCATTTCCGTATAACATCCAAAGAGGGGGGAATTGGGATTATTTTGTTTTAAATCTAATAACTTCAATTTTTACGAACTCTTTCAAATACACGTATTTCGCGTAAATTAAGATTTACAAAATAACTGTTAATAAAAGGGGGACAAAAGGAAATGGGAATTGAAATGATAATTGGTTTAGCTGTCGGAATGCTTTTCATCTGGGCTGGCTACATTGTTCGGACAAAAAAGACATTTGTATTTTTGGCAGGTTTCAGGGAAACATGGGAACCAGTTAATAAAGAAAGGCTAGGGAACAGAGTCGGTCTACTGGTAATGACTCTCGGCATTATCGCAATTTTTACATCGGTTTTTACAATATGGTTCGGCGCCACAGCTGGGAAAATTTCTGGCGTGCTAGCTATTATTAACGTGAGTTTAATTATTATAGTTATTGGATTAGATCAAATAGGACATTAAAAGAGGTGTATACATGGAGAAATGGAGAATAAAGCTAGTCTTTTTACTAACAATCTTAAATACGATAGGAGTATTCGCTATAATTCCATACTCCATAACTTTAATGGATTATCAAACCTTTTCAATATACCGAATGAATTGGTCCGCTGGCTCGTGGATCAGGGTGCTGATATAAATGCTAGTGACAGTTACGGAAGAGTGGCTCTACATAAACATGCAATAAGTTGGTGCGGTAATACTGAATTGCTGCTTGAGTTGGGTGCAGATATAGAAGCCATTGATTATCAAAACGAGACACCTTTATTTGACGCAGCAGGTTCATTTAATCCAAATGCAGTTTACACATTAGTTGCCAAAGGCGCAAATCTCAGCGCAGAAAATAAGATGAAACATACGCCCTTAGAAAAAGCGTTGGCAATGTGTAGAAACATAGATATCGTCAATATGGCGAAAGTTGCCGATATTTTGCTTAACGCTGGAGCAACTGAAACGCAGGAAATGAAAGACTATATTAAGCGAATTGGAAATGACTTTGAGTTTCACAAAGAAGGCTTTAATAAAGAAAATTTGAATCTAACAGATGAGGCACTTTTACGTCTATATGAGCTATTTGATGTTCCTCCAGTAGGGAAACGAAAGACTCACGATGGCACCTCTCCAATAGCAGTGTCAACAAAGGGATGGCAGGCGCAACATAATGAACTCTGGAATTTATTAATTTCTTCACAAGGACATGCGAAAAACGTACAGGGTGAAGTTATCCGTATAACTGGTAAAGTATCATACGAAATTTTAGATAACGGCAGTATCAACTGGGATAATCAATATCGTAAAATGCTTAACAGTTTAGACCATTACTTTAGCTTGGGTACGCCATTACATCCCGCTGCACTTCAGGAGGCTGAAACATTAGTGAAAGAACTTAACAACGGCAATGGTAGTAATGAACCTGCGAGACTATGCGAACTTGCAGTGCATTGGGTACTCAGCAATCCTAATTCTATTACTTTGGAACAGCCCGACTATAAGCGATAACTTATTTACGAATTAATCAGCATATACAATAAGCTATGCACTATACATTCCCTTTATCTAAGCACACACCAGCAAAGAAGAGGGAGAAATAAAGGGGGATAATCAAACATGGCAGAACGCATACCATGCAAGACGGAAGGCTGCAGCGCAACAATTCTGCTGAGTACAGCAGCCAAAACAGGCGGCATCTGCATGCCTTGCCATCAAGAGCAAGAACGAAAAAAGCAACAAACTTATATTGAGCAGCACCGCAAAACGGTGAATCTCTATGAAGGACTAACAGATCATTTAGACATTCTCAAGGTGATGCATTCACCAAGAAAGCAAGGTCCGCTTATCCAATACACTCCTTATCCTTTAAGCATGGAGCAGGTGTACATATCGTTATCAAATCATGAAGCGGGCGGTATATTAGAATATGCGATGGAATTACTCGCTATTAACAATGAAAGTGAAGCAGAAGACATTTTATTATCACTAGTAAGTTATCGGAATGATAATATCTCGAATGCTTTGCCTGAGCTTATAGAGCGCGGCTTGTTTCATAACCCGATTCTTTTTAAAGATGCGCCACAAGACATTCAAAATCTGCTTTTGGAGAGGGTGATTTGGGATGAGGACAACCGAAATCATCTCCTTCTTGTACTCGGATGGATTGGTAATGACGCGGTCACAGAGCAATTTCGGGAATGGCAAATGCAGCCGCCAAAATGGGCGGAGCAGTTGTATGTAACTCCTGAAACTTACGCTCTTGATGGAGGATGGGAGCTTACCTCAGACGGAGAGAGGCGTGACCTAATAAACCATTTATGTTATGCGATTAGGCAAGCAGACCAACAGTATGATGATTTAAATGAACAACATCATGTTCGTTTTCTTGGGATAAGCCATTCAACATGCCCATGGTGCAATAGGAAGTTAACGAAGTTGATAGATGCAGCTACCTCTCATCCGTCCTTGCAATATCTCGACCTGCAGATGGAGAACCTGCAGGTGATAACCTGTGACTTATGTGGGGGCTTTAGCACGATATACATGGAGCTGGACGATCATGGCGTGCCTGTCTGGAGCTGCTATAATCAGGAACCTGATTATCTTCCGGATATTGATGACGTAAACAGCAGAACTGAAATCCCACCTAGTTTAGTCCTTTCACATGAGCCGCAATCACCGTATTATGCTGCAGTTTGGACCATGTCACAATTAGATTCGCAGATCGGCGGTCATCCAAGCTGGGTCCAGGATCCGGAGTATCCAGTTTGTCCTTGTTGTGAACGAAGAATGCAGTATATAGGGCAGATCGATTATGCAGATTTCGATGAATATGCTGAAGGCATTTTTTATATGTTTATATGTCAAAAAGACAGGATTACAGCAACAGTATATCAGCAAAGCTGAATAACGTTCATGTTTATGGTAGCACCGTGTCAAAGGGGGAGTACACTTGGATTGGAAAGAAGTTAGCAAGACAGATGATCTGTCTCGTGTACTGAAGGCAGCAGCAGAACTGGATGTGAATGAACGGGACGAACGGGGGAGAACACCGCTGATGCTTTTTTTGACAAATCGAATGCCTGTTCAGGCGATAGAGGTATTGATAGAGCATGGAGTAGAACTTGATGCACAGGATAAACTTGGTGATACACCACTTAAAAAAGCTGTAAAGTTCAAGCAAATTGAAGCCCTTTTAGCTCATCGAAGCTGGGGCAAAACTGGACTCGCCACTGGGCATATTAGCTACAGCTTGGAATGCGGCCCGTACAGATAAGAAGGTTGCAGACCTTCTGCTTGAAACAAAAGGAGCGGTTCGTCTTTCTCTGACACGAGGAGAGCAAAGGTTTGTTGATGAGGTTTTGTATGAGGAGTCACAGAACAAAATGTGCGATAAGATAGAAGGAATAAATTCGCCGGAAATATTACATGCCATCGTGAACGAAAATAACTTGGATGATGGCCCTGAACCGATGCTGTCCGTTTTTCATAATCCAGTCACTCCAGAAATTACTCTTCTCGACATGTATGAATTATTAGATGGATATTACTGGCGGTAGGGGGGATTCGGATAATCTGCTAAACACGAAAGAGGAGAAACGCTTTAAGGAACTTGTTGTTGCACTGAATGAAAGATTCGAGCGGAACCGCCACTAAAATAATGAATGCTGAAGACCCAAAGAAGATGACAAGAAGAAGAGCCCGCTTTGAAAGCGAGCTCTTTTCATTATTAGAGATGAACCTAATCTGCAACTTAATCTGTGATTAGCCTTCATTTAACTTATTAATTACTTCCTCTGCAAACGCATTGGTAAAGCGAATAATCCCGTGATTCTGTACGATACGTCCTTCCTCGATGCGATGATCAAGCCAATCTGTAATAAAAGAAGGGCCATATCCGCCTTGACCGAATTCTCCGCCAAAAGCGATTATGTTTTGATATGCTGCCACATATTGATCACGACTGGTGTCCGGATACGACTTCGTATATAACCAAAACTGCACATCATACATGACATACGATAATTCATCTGCATGAAAAGAAAAATGTCCTTTTTCTTCAACAATCCGTGTACATATACTGCGGATTTTCTGTTCAACCTGTTCCACTTCGGTTACTTGTGAGCACAGCTCCTCCAGCAGGGGAGAAAATTTACCGTGCGCAACTTTATCCAAGGCTTCTTCTTTGTCTTCTTCAGAAGTATCATATTGTTCTTCGCTCACTAAGCCTTTAATAAACTCTTCAAAATTATCGGCAAGGAAGGTAATCTCATAATCCTCTTCTTGATCGACATGAACGACTTCAGGTTCTCCAGCTTTACCGCATGCTCGGTAGTCTAACATGACGACATCATGACCGGCTGAAGGACAATCACAGATCACCACGCCAATGTCAGGATATCCCCATTCCTCGATCATAAATGGACTGCCCAGATCTCCGCACAGCGAATAGCTTTTCTCGCGACCAATTCCCATAATCCCTGAAATAGCAATATGATCCTCTGCCCAGGAAGTCGGTTCCTGAGTTGGAAAGTAGGTGTTCTTCGGCACCCCGCCATTCTGATGCCTCATCAGATGAATATAAGAGGAGGGGAGCTTATAACAAAGCTCTTTTTCTATAGAAGCGATTAGTTCATCCGTCGGTGGCTCAGATTGATAGGATGTTCTAGCATACCCGCTGTCATCCCAGAAATCAGTTAGAAACATATCTGAAAAAGGACTCTTCTTTGCTGCGGAACCGCCACGCTCGAAGTAAGCTTGCTTCTTGGCAAGCCGGAGTTCTTCCTTTTTCTGCTTCTTCGCTTTATGAGTACTCGTTCTTAAAAAGTACTCGGTACTTTTAACACCAGGCTCTAATTGATCAGACCTGTTGAAAGCTTGAGCTGCTTCCTCATATCTCTTTAAATGATAAAGAGCAAAGCCTACCCGATAATGCCATAGAGAATCCTGTTTGCCAGCCTCAGAAATTTTATCAAATTGATAGAGCGCTTCTTTGTAAAGCCCCAAATTGTTATAGGCTCGGGCCAAAAGGCTGATTGATTCATAGTCTCGTTCTTCATCAGGAATTTGTGAAAGCGAATCGATAATTCGCTGATGTTCGTCTACTTCATGCCACTCGTTCAATTGATCAATAAGCTTTTGTTCCATTTCTACCTCCAAATGATTATTTAGAAAATAACTACATATGTATCTGGTAGCCTCTACCTTTAAAATAGTAACATTTATAAATGAAGGATTCTAGAATTTTCCTATATGTTACAATTATGCTGAATTTATATTTGACATTGCTATCGTAAAGTGGCATTTATAGAGTTTGTGTTTCTGTTCCGGAGCATGAATAAATGTAGAATAAATATTCGACGATTAGGTCACGCCAATCCTAAAATCACTTTAGAGTATTATGCACATTTATTGCCGAATGCAGATAATGACAGTGCAGACATTTTTCACAAGGCCATCCAAAGTAACACTAAATAATTGGAAAAAATCTTACGAATAACACCGGGACATTTAAGTTTTGTTTAATCCAGCGAAAAAAGGATTCAATTGCCCAGCGTTCTTTGTACATGCCGGCGATTTCTTCGGCTGTCACGTCACGAAGATTGGTCACAACGCGTACAATGGTGGGGGGCGCAAGTTCGAGACTTGTCGAGACCATCAATTAAAGTGCCTGATAACGTCGGTGTATCAACGTTTTCAGGTTTTTTATTTTTGGATAACTTCCTACCTTACACCTTTATTTTTGGATTTGTCCGCAATTTGTCGGCACGAACAAAAATGCGGTATTCAGTCAGCTTTTTGCATACGGAAGGACAGAAGAAAAAGAACTGTAAACCTTTATCTTTCGCTAGTTTTACTCACCAGCTTCTTTGTGCTATCCAGCCAATCGAATGGCGCATTGTTCTCAAAGAAATACTCGAATTTCATTGGGAACTTTATAAAGTAAAAACTAGATTAATTTGGATAATAAGTACGTGGGAATCTTTAATTATTTATTATTCAATTTAAGTCTTCTTACACAAACATACATCAAAAAAAATCAATAACGATCCCAAATCAAAGCTTGTGAACCAAGCGCATATGACTGCCATGGTGTGACAACGGTACGAAACGCTTCATTTTTTACTTTTTTCCACAAGAAATATTCAACCCCAGCAGTGCCACGCTTGAGCTTCTCACGTCTATTAGAAACACTTTCGTACGTTTCTTGTTATAGATTATACGTAGTTTGCCACCTTGTTCTCTACTAGATTATATGGATATCAATGGGAATTATTTCAATTAATATACTAATAAGTTAAAAGTAAATAATCTTAAGAAATCAACAAGAATACCGCTGTCTGCCGCTTATTGTAAGAAATTTCTCAACTTATAATGACGAAAAGAATTGAAATATCTTTTCGCTAAACAAAAACTATACAATAATTGGTACTTTATTAGCTTCTTCTCTCATATGTAATAGATATTAGTCTGAAATTTTATACTATTTTTGATATGGGGGAGAGATAGATGACATTTGCAAGCTTAAAAAAAACGGCATCGTACGTACGTGATCGAAAGACAGTTATTGAATTGACACAAAAATTAGTACGAATAGAAAGTGTGTATCGTGAAAATGATCCAAATGGCAATGAAGAAGAAGTAGCCAATTATATAGCTCAGTATTTACGAGATATGGGCATTGAAACACATGTAGAGGAAGTGGTGCCTGGTAGACCAAACGTTATTGGCATTATTGATTCTGGCAATCCAGGGAAAACGCTGCTGTTTGAAGGCCATACGGATGTTGTAACAGAAGGAAATCGTGAGGCATGGGTGTATGATCCATTCGGCGCAGAAATTGTGGACGGTCGTATGTATGGACGCGGCACAAATGATACAAAAGGAAATCTTGCATGTATGATTACAGCTTGTCAGTCCTTGCTGCTAGATCAGGAGGAGTTTACAGGCAAAATTATTTTATGTATTCCTTGTGATGAAGAGGGACTGATGCTTGGTATTAAGCATTTCATTAAAAACGGCTGGGCTGACGGAGTAGATGGTGCAATTATTTGTGAGCCACAAGAAAATAATGTGTGTATTGCACAGCGTGGTGCGATTCGCTTACAGGTAGATATTTTCGGTAAAATGGCACACGGTGCGATATCTTGGAGTGGCATTAACCCGAATTGGCGTATGGCGCGCTTTATTGTAGAGCTTGAAAAATTAGAAAAAGAAGAGCAGGCACGTTTAGGGAGAGACGCTATGTTGAACTGGCCATCGATTACGCCAACAATTTTACGTGCTCCAGTAAAAGGGGATGCGCAAATTAATGTGATTCCAGATCACTGTATGACGACGCTCGATATTCGGACGGTGCCAGCGCAAGATCATGATGAGCTCCTTGGCAAAATTGATGCAATTATTAAACGCTTACAAGCGGATGATCCCGACTTCAAGGTGGAGTTGACGGTATTAGATAATCGACCAGCGACAGCAACACCGAAGGAAGATCCTGTCGTACAGGCTATCTATGAGGCGGTTGCAGAAGTAACAGAACAAAAACCGATTTATAACGGTGTACCCGGTGCAACAGATGGCACATTCCTCCATGTGCATGGTGTGCCAATTGTGACAGTAGGTGCTGGTGATCGCGAAATTCCGCATCAAATTAATGAGTATGTGGATATTGAAGAACTAGCCGAAACGACAGCGATTTATCGTTTGGCAGCACTAAAGTTTCTTAAGGACGATAAAATATGATAACAGCGACTCGAATAGCGATTATCCCAGGAGATGGCATTGGCAAGGAAGTAATGGAAGAGGCCATCAAAGTGCTGGAGGTTTTACAGGAGCATGATCATACACTACAAATAGAAGCAACAATATTTCCGTGGAGTTCAGATTATTATCTAGAACATGGGCGAATGATGCCAAATAATGCGCTCGAAACATTGGCGCAATATGATGCGATATTATTTGGCGCAATTGGTGATGACCGCGTACCTGATGATGTCACGGTGTGGGAGTTAATCATGCCGATACGCAAACAATTTCAGCAGTATGTAAACTTCCGACCGATTAAATCACTGCCAGGTATTGCCTCACCGTTAGCAAATGGTAAGAATATTGATTTTGTCATTTTCCGAGAAAACGCAGAAGGGGAATATTCTAATAGTGGGGGACGTATATACAACGATCAACCGCAGGAAATGACCATTCAAAATACGATTATGACACGTATAGGTATTGAAAAAATTGTGCGTGCTGCTTGCAATTATGCGCATAAACATCATAAAACGAAAATTACGAGTGCCACAAAGTCAAATGCCATCATACATTCGATGAAGTTTTGGGACGAGCACACGAAAAGGGTGCTCGGGAATACGTCGCCAACACTTCAGTTGGAATCTATTTATATTGATGCGTTAGTAGCGTATTTTGTGGAGCGACCACAAGATTTTGAAGTCGTTGTGGCCTCGAATTTATTTGGTGATATTTTATCGGATTTAGGATCTGCGCTTGTTGGGGGTCTTGGTCTTTCACCCTCTGCAAATCTCAATCCTGAAAAAGCGTTTCCGTCTATGTTTGAGCCTGTGCACGGTTCGGCACCTAATATTGCAGGAAAGGGCATTGCAAATCCAATCGCCCAAATTTGGTCACTTGCTTTACTGTTTGGACATATCGGTCGTCCAGAGGTAGAGGAGCTTATTGTGTCAGCGATTGAGAAGGTGCTAAGAGAAGGTAGTGTCAAAACTGCAGATATTGGCGGTCAGGCAAATACACAAGAAATGGGTAACGCGATTTGTGAAGTCATTGTAGCGATGAAATCAATAGCAACAAGGAGTGATTAATATGGCAGTTGATCAGCAAGTAGTGATTGTGACAGGTGCGGGTGGTGGTATGGGACAAGCTATTTTAAAGCATTTGCTAGAGCAAGGGAAAATTGTTGTTGGGCTTGATTTATCAGTAGCATCACTAGCTGATAGGGAAAGTGATGTGCTGCAACTCCATGACGTGAATGTGCTTCATGAGGATAAAGTAAATGAAGTTTTTCAAAATATTTATGACAAATATGGACGAATCGATGGGCTTGTCAATGCGATTGGCATTGCACAGGCGGCGACACCGATTGAAGATGTATCGATAAATGAGTGGAATCGTTTAATGGACGTGAATGTGAAAAGTTTATTTATTACGACAAAAGCGGCTGTGCCATATATGAAGGCACGTAAAAAAGGAGCGATTGTCACGATTGCCTCAATTTCAGCTGTACGTCCGCGTCCAGGGTTGCAAGCTTATATCGCATCAAAAGGAGCAGCGGAAAGTTTTTCTCGTGGGTTGGCCATTGAACTTGCGCCGCATCAAATTCGAGTGAATACTATTCATCCTGGGCCAGCGGATACACAAATGTTGTCCCAATTTGCGGCACCAAATGCAGACGTTGAACAAACAAAGCAAGAAGTATTTGTCCAATCTGTCCCACTTGGTCGCCTAGTCGCTCCTGCAGATATTGCAGGAGCCGTTTGTTATTTACTTTCGGATGCAGCGAGTATGGTAACGGGTACGACGTTACATGTTGATGGGGGTCGTGGATTGTAATGCAAAAAATTCCAATGTTGATAAATGGCGATTGGGTTTACGCGGATGAAGAACGATTAGTAGATGTAACGAATCCGTCTACTGGTGAAGTGCTGGCGCAAATTAGTAATGCAAATGAAGCGCAAGTCAATGAAGCGATACGTGCGGCACGTGTGGCATTTGACAGTGAAGAATGGCGTAAGGTGAAGGCATTTGAGCGTGGTCAGCTACTAACCGAGTTAGCACAATATATACGTGAGCATGCGGAAGAATGGAGTTTACTAGAGTGCCGAGATGTCGGGAAGCCGTTATCACAAGCGCGTGCAGATATTGAAGCGGCAGCTCGTTATTTTGAGTTTTATGGTGGAGCGGCGGATAAAGTTATGGGGGATACCATTCCGATTGAAGATGGTATTTTAAATGCGGTAGTACTGGAGCCAGTTGGAATTACCGTACATATCGTACCGTGGAACTATCCGATTCAAATTACAGCAAGAAGTGTCGCAGCTGCCATTGCCACAGGTAATGCGGTGATTGTGAAAAGTGCGGAAGATACGCCACTAACGACGCATGCAATAACGAAGTGGTTTGCGGCTAAAGTGCCGGCAGGAATTTTTCAGCATGTTACAGGCTTAGGGAGTGATGTTGGACCACTATTAACATCGCATCCAGACATTAATCACATTACTTTTACTGGTTCTGTCCCAACAGGCATTGCCGTGATGCAGGCAGCGGCTAAAAATATTGTGCCAGTGACGTTAGAGCTTGGTGGGAAATCACCGAACATCGTATTTGCAGATGCGCCGATGGAACAGGCATTGGACGGTGTACTACGTGCCATCATTCAAAATGCAGGACAAACATGCTCAGCAGGCGCACGTTTACTGATTGAAGAAAGTGCAAAAGAGGTGTTTTTAACTCAGCTAGTGGAGCGATTTAAAGTGCTCAAAGTGGGTCCTGGTGAAGCAGATCTAGATATGGGACCATTATTAAATGAACGTCAATTTATGAATATTTTAGTGCGATTACAGCAAGCGAGGGAAGACGGCTATGTTGTAGTTGGTGGCGAAACATTGACGATTGAGGGCTATGAGAAAGGGTATTACATTCAACCGACAATTCTTGATGGCTTGGAAGATACCCACGTTCTAGCGCAGGAAGAAATATTCGGACCAGTCCTTACTGTCTTTACATTTGACACAGTCGAAAAAGCAATTGCACTGGCCAATAGTACACAATACGGATTAGTAGCAGGTGTTTGGTCAAAGGATTTAGATACAGCGCATTATGTCGCAAGCCGTGTGCAGGCAGGGCAAGTGTTTATCAATAATTACGGAGCAGCAGGTGGTATTCAAATGCCATTTGGAGGATATAAGAAAAGCGGCATTGGGCGTGAAAAAGGCTTTGTTGCACTTCGAAATTATACACAAATGAAAAATATTGCTATTCGTTATGCTCTACCCAATTGAACGTGAGAAGGAGGGAAGCATATGGAACCAATAAACACACAACAGGTGCTATTAGAAGTAAGCAATTTGAAAATTCAATTCCAGCTGAAAAATGGCAAGCAAGCCAAAGTAGTGGATGACGTGAGTTTTTCCATTCATAAAGGCGAAACGGTCGCACTCGTAGGCGAATCAGGAAGTGGTAAAAGTATTACGTCGCTTGCCATTATGCGCCTACTTCCAATACCACCGGGGGAAATCACAGCTGGCACAATCCACTTTAACGGCAATAATCTATTAGACTACAAAAATAAAGAGATGAGTCATATACGCGGCAATGACATTAGTATGGTTTTTCAAGAGCCGATGACTTCACTTGATCCAGTTTTTACGATTGGCAATCAACTAATGGAATCTATTCGGAGACATCGAAAAGTGTCCAAAAAAGAAGCGCGCGAAAAAGCCATTCATCTTTTACAAGAGGTAGGAATTGCCAATGCAGACAAAATGATAGCTGAATATCCGCATCAATTATCAGGTGGGATGCGTCAACGTGTCATGATTGCCATTGCCATGGCGAATAATCCGCAGCTCCTTATTGCAGATGAGCCAACAACAGCACTAGATGTAACTGTGCAAGCGCAAATTTTAAACTTGATGATGAAGATGAAGAAGGAGCATCGTTCCGCCATCTTATTTATCACGCATGATATGAGTGTCGTTGCGGAGACGGCTGATCGTGTCATGGTCATGTATGCAGGGCAAATTGTTGAAGAAGCACCAGTGAGGGAGCTATTTTTAAATCCGCAACATCCATATACGACAGCCTTGTTAAAAACGATGCCAAGTCTTGATACGGATGTGGAAAGATTGCCGTCTATCCCGGGCATTGTACCACCTGCGTACGCGTTACCTGATGGTTGTCGCTTTGCACCGCGTTGCCAATTTGCGATGGAACAGTGTCAATCGCTACAACCAGAAGTGTTGACTGTCAATGAAGCACATAAAGTACGTTGCCATTTATTCTCGGGTAAGGAGGAGCGTGCCTATGCCGAAGAAGGAAGTCTTACTTGAAATCAATCATTTAAAAGCCTATTTTCCAGTGAAGCGGAAGTCGATGAAAGAAGAGAAAAAAGTCGTCAAAGCAGTCGATGATATTTCCTTGGAAATATATCGCGGGGAGACACTTGGGATTGTGGGTGAGTCTGGTTCAGGGAAATCAACGTTTGGACGCACGATTTTAAAACTCGTCGAACCAACAGAAGGCGAGATTTTATATAAAGGGCAGCAAATTCAGCATTTGAAAGGTAGTAATTTGCAAAAGTATCGCAATCAAATGCAAATGATATTTCAAGATCCATTTGCGTCTCTTAATCCTCGTATGCGTATTGGTGCCATAATCGAAGAACCGATGGCATTACAATTGACGCTTACAAAAGAGCAACGTAAAAAACGGGTCAAGGAGCTTTTGCAAAAAGTGGGCTTAGCAGAAGATGCGATGCATAAATATCCACATGAATTTTCTGGTGGTCAGCGTCAGCGTATAGGTATTGCGCGTGCGCTGGCCATCAATCCAGAATTCATCATTGCAGATGAACCGGTTTCAGCACTGGATGTTTCGGTACAATCGCAAGTACTGAATTTACTGATGGATTTACAAGATGAATTTCAATTGACGTATTTATTCATTTCGCATGATTTAAGTGTCGTTAAACATATTAGCGATCGTGTAGCGGTGCTCTATCTTGGTCGCATTGTAGAAATAGGCACGAAAAAAGAATTGTATACCAATCCACTTCATCCATATACACAGGCATTATTATCAGCGATTCCGGTTGTTAATTTTGATGAACCAAAGCAGGCTATTCCTTTGCAAGGGGAGCTACCGAGTCCGATGAATCCACCTGTAGGTTGTGTGTTTCATACGCGTTGTCCGTTTGTGATGGGGAAGTGTCACCAAGTGCGGCCAACCATGCAAGAAATGAACGAACATCAACGTGTCGCCTGTTTTTTGTATGATAAATAGTGTGAAATTTCAATCTAAAGGAGTGAGATAGATGATTGGCAATATTACCGATGTTCCTGGTGTGAAAGTAGGACATGCAGAAAATAAAGAAGCGATTACCGGATGCACAGTCCTACTTGTCGAAAACGGTGCAGTGTGTGGCGTTGATGTGCGAGGCTCTGCACCTGGCACACGTGAAACAGATGCGCTTGATCCTATTAATGCCATAGATCGTGTGCACGGCATTTGTTTAGCTGGTGGCAGTGCGTTTGGCTTAGATGCCGCTACAGGAGTTATGCACTATTTAGAGGAAAAAGGTGTCGGTGTTGACGCAGGTGTTACAAAAATTCCGATTGTCCCCAGTGCCGTGTTGTTCGATTTATTTATCGGAGATGCACACGTAAGACCTACAGCAGAAATGGGCTATGAAGCGGCGAAAAACGCGCAAGTCGGCGCATTTGCTAACGGTAATATCGGTGCGGGATATGGCGCAACGGTTGGTAAAATAGCAGGTCCACAATTTTGCATGAAAGGAGGAATGGGGAGTGCCTCTACTGCAGGAAAAGACGATCTTGTTGTCGGAGCGATTGTTGCAGTGAATGCAGTGGGAGATGTGAAAGACCCTGACACAAGGGAGATACTGGCAGGTGCGCGCAACCCAGAAACAGCCAGCTGGATTGATAGCTGTGCTTATTTAGCTGAATATGCTCAATCACAAGCACTCGCAGGAACGAATACTACCATTGGGGTCATTGCTGTGAATGCGCAATTAACGAAAGCTGAGGCGAAAAAAATTGCGCAGCTAACACAAAATGCACTTGCACGTACGATTTATCCCGTCCATACGATGCTAGATGGCGATACGATTTTTGTGTTAGGTACAGGAGACAAATCTTATCCTGTTGACTATATTGGTCAATTAGCGACACAGGTTATGGAAGAGGCGATACTTGCAGGCGTCAAATCAGCGGACAAACTAGCAAATGTAGAAAGCTATTCAAGCATTCAAAATGCATAATGCGAGGGGGAGAAATTATATGAAGATAAAAAGAAGTTGGTTATTACTATTATTGACAGTAGTGATTAGTCTTGTGATTAGTGCATGTTCTTCAGGTGATGATGGAAAAGATACAGCGACTGAAGGTGACAAAGAGGGGGATGTTAAGCCAGTAAGTGACGTACCACAAGAAATCGTCGTGCGTGTCAATGATGACCCTGACTTTTTAGATCCACATAAAGCAACAGCATCGATCTCTTACCAAATGATTCTCAATATTTTTGAAGGACTGATGGCGCCAGAAACAGACGGTTCATTAAAAGAAGGCATTGCAGAGAGCTATGAAATCGCAGAGGACGGTTTAACATACACATTTAAAATCCGCCAGGGTGTTAAATTCCATAATGGTGATGATTTAACAGTTGAAGATATTCAATATTCTTTTGACCGTTTAATGGGTAAAAGTGGTGGTGAGAAAATGTCGAATAACTTCGATAATGTCGCTTCAACAACAGCACCAGATGCCAACACGTTTGTCATTACTTTAAAAGAAGCAAACTCAAATTTCTTATATTCACTAACAGCGCGTCAATCCGCAATTATCCCGAAAAGTAATGACGGTAAGCATAATGAAAACCCAATCGGTACAGGACCATTCGCGTATGTAAAATATTCTCCAGGTACAAATCTGGAGTTAACAAAGAACGAAAACTACTGGAAAGAAGGCTTACCATATTTAGATAAAGTCACGTTTACATTCCAATCAGACGATCAAGCAGCAATTATGAGTTTGATGGCCAATGAGGTCGACTTAACGAGTGTACCTTGGCAACGCGTAAGTGAAGTGGAAGGTAGTCATGCTTTATCACATCAAAATAATAACTCATCGTTAATCGTGACTTTTAACGAAACAAAAGCACCGTTTGATAATGTGAAAGTTCGACAAGCCATGAACTATGCTATTAGTAAATCAGATATTATGGAATCCGTTTTTGCAGGTTATGCGGTAGAACTTGGTTCGAATATGAGTCCAGCTATGGGTGACTTCCAAAAAACAGGATTGGAAAAAATGTATGCTCCTGATGTGGAAAAAGCTAAAGCATTACTAGCAGAGGCTGGCTATCCTGACGGCTTTAAAACAAAAATTACAGTATCATCGCACAATGGTATGTATTCAAATATCGCACAAATCGTTGTTGCCAACTTAAAGGAAATTGGTGTGGATGTAGAAATTGAAGTCGTGGAGTGGGGTATTTGGCTGGACCGTGTTTACTTCGGTCGTGATTATCAAATGACAACAATTGACTTAACGGGTCGAGCTTCTGCTTTCGAAATTTTAAATGATTACATCTCAACAAATGATGGTGAAAACTTCTTCTTATTTAAAGATGCTGAATACGACAAAATCATGGCAGATGTACTGAAAGAAACAGACCAAGCGAAACAAATTGAGTACTACCAACGTGCGCAAGAAATTTTAGCAGAGCAAGCAGCAGCTGTTTATATTGCGGATTATCAAATTGTTTGGGGTTCAGACAAACAAGTAACGGGGTTGAAGAGCTATCCGTTCTGGTTCCACGACATGTCTGAGGTGAAATTCGCTAACTAGGAAAGGATGAAGCTATGATGTATCTAATACGTCGATTTATCCTGTTAATAATAACCATCCTTCTAGTGTCGATAATTACATTTGGTGTTTTTCAAATTTTACCTGGTGATCCTATTCGTACGATGTTAGGTACCGAAGCAGACGCCACACAAATTGAAAATTTGCGGTCCGAACTTGGTTTGGACCGACCCCTTTATGAACAATATGCTGCTTGGATGAAGGGATTATTGACAGGAGATTTAGGCAATTCAATTCGCTTTTCCATGCCAGTAAAGGACTTATTATTTGATAGGCTTCCCGTAACAATGTCGCTCGGGGGACTCACCCTGTGCATGGTATTACTAGTTTCCATACCACTAGGGATGTTCGCTGCACGTAGACAAAATAAGTTGAGCGATGTGACATTATCAACGGTGACACAAATAGGAATGGCCGTTCCATCATTTTGGTTAGGAATGATGCTAATTTTATATGTTGGAATGAAGTTTGATTTCTTTAAAATTAGTGGCTATATTCCGTGGACACAAAGTGTGACAGGTGCGCTTAGTACATTAGTGTTACCGGCGTTAACGATCGCGATCCCGCAAATTGCTGTCAATTTCCGCTATGTACGGACCGCTGTTTTAGAGCAAATGCAACTTGATTATGTACGTACGATTCGCAGTAAGGGAATGTCCGAGCAAAATGTGATGTATAAGCATGTGTTAAAAAATTCGATGATTCCTATTCTAACGGTGTTTGGGCTAATAATGGCTGAGGTGGTAGCGGGGACGATTATTGTTGAACAAGTATTCTCACTGCCAGGTGTTGGCCAGCTGCTCATTACAGCCATAAGTAATCGTGACTTTCCTTTAGTGCAAGGGATTGTCATGTATATTACTGTTGCGGTTGTCGCGATTAATTTTATCGTGGATATTTTGTATTCCGTATTAGATCCGAGAATCCGATTACGATGAGAGAAGGTGGATACGATGAAAAATGTACAAAGATATGCTGGAAATATTAACTTAATCATTGGTCTACTAATCGTCGTCGGATTTTTTATGGTCATGATTGTTAGCTTTTTTTACACGCCATTTGATGTGAATGTTATGAATATTCCGGAAAAATTGCGAGGACCAAGTAGCGTGAATCTCTTTGGAACCGATGAATTTGGTCGTGATATTTTTAGCCGTATTATGAAGGGCACACAAACAGCCTTTGCAGTGGGCATATTAACAGTAGTAATAGGCGTGACATTGGGTATTTTAATTGGTGCTATTGCGGGTTATGTCGGAGGTTGGATTGACGAAATTTGTATGCGTTTTATGGATGCTCTAATGGCATTTCCAGGCATCATTTTAGCGTTAATGTTAGTGGCGATTTTTGGACCAGGGATTGTCAATACAGCAATCGCACTAGGCATTATCGCGATACCGGGCATTGCACGAATTGCACGAAGTGGCTTTGTACAGCACCGAGATGCAGAATATGTACTCGCCGCTAAACTAATTGGTGTAAACCCTTTTAAAATAATGTTCCGTCATATTTTACCGAATATTTCATCACAAATTATTGTAGCAGCTACGGTGACTTTTGCGGCGGCCATGTTAGCGGAAGCGGCGCTTAGTTATTTAGGGCTTGGTGTACAACCGCCAAATCCAAGTTGGGGGCGTATGTTAAAAGATTCACAGGCGTATTTAATGAGTGCACCTTGGTACATATACGCACCGGGGGGAGCCATTACCTTACTAGTTCTGGGGCTTTATATGCTCAGTAACGCATTTCGTGATTTTATGGATCCACGTTCAAAATCGTAGTACATCACAAAAAGCAATTCCAAGCGTTCATACGCTAAAGGAATTGCTTTTTTTGTTAGAATGTGAAACTTAGCGCATCCTTTGCCAGATAAGAAGCAATGGCACCGTGTCTTTTTGTCGATGCTCCTGCGTACTGATTGGCGAAGGAAAGTAAGGGCGCAGCATGGCTTTCACAAGAGAAGCGCTAACTTTAACACAATGCTGTCTTGTATAAAGGGTAGCGCCGTCTGCTCCAAGTGTGACGAAAAGTACTTGTACCTTTTCTTGCAATAATGCATGGACGGCTTGTTGTTCATCTTTTATATGTGTTAAGAAAACTAGTTCTTCATCAGACAGCTTCACCATATGCGCCGTTGGGATAAATGCTAAAATTGTGCAACGACAAGCTTCAGTATCATGCCAAAGGGGGAGGCGCACATTCGGATCAAAGGACACAAGGCGATCTGTATTATGTGGTTTTTCAATCAGAACCTCATGTGCATGCTACATCAGACTTTCGACTAAATTAACGGAGCAAAAGTGAACAATATCTTTTAATAAATTGCTAAACGCTTTACTCATTTCTGAACCTTCCAAATAAGAATGTTTGTTATTATTAAATCCATTTCTTTGAAGGGTATTAATTTTCAACATAAACCTTTACTGAGCCATTTGAATAAAATTTCCTTTGCATTATTAATTCTACCTTGTTCGAAAACAAAGGTGTTGCAAATGATTTTAAATGTTGGTTTAACGGTACTTGCGTTAGCTTTATGCGTCATGCTCATTATTGAAATGGTGGAGTTTTTAAAGTTTATCGTTGGCGGTGAAAAGCAAGAATTCAAATATTTTTTAGTGAAAATTCTAGTATTATTCCTTAGACTTTTTGGATGATGAATTTCGTGTCGTATTCAATGCAAAAAATATAACTGAAGCTGATTTGCAGGAAGTGCTCAGTAAAATGTATCTAGAAATAACATATGAAAATTTGCATGGCGTTGTTGAAAAAGAAAAGGTTTTTTTAAATAGATTTCTACAATATGAAGATTAAATGAAAATGACCGTGGAAGGCTTTCTATATTGAAAAGTTAATGGTATGTAAAAAGTTTTCCTACACTTTATTTTTAATGAAAATCCGAGTTTTTAAAAAATTCGTCACACATCCGTCACGCAACAACAACAACTATTCATTTTTAAGCATGATTTACAGAATAAAAAAAGCTGAAAACCCGTGTTAATAAAGGCTTTCAGCGTGATGGTCTCGACAAGTCTCGAACTTGCGACCCCCACCTTGTCGAATTTATCTGGCTAAATAAACCGAGTTATTTTAAATTCAATTAAGTTAAAAAAGCCTGATTTAATAAGGTTTTTGAGACAGGTAAAAACAATACAGTTAATTAAAATCAACACAATAAAATAATTCTGCGGACAAATTGCGGACAAAAGAGTAAACAAGTGGTTTGTATTACTCTTTTTTCGTTTTTCTGTATTATCTGTATTAAAAATCTTTTGTCTGGATAGGTAGGGGTCTCTGTATCAGCTATTGCTAATTTGAAAACAGGTAGCTGCTTAAATTTAATTTATCATTTTGTGTATAAGGAAAAGTATGAAAAGCTGGACATCACGGTTCGAACACAAGCAACTCTGTAAAATTTATTAGTAAAGTAAAACCTGTAATAGGAAAATTTCAATTGACCAAAAAGTTGATATGAGAGTAATAAGATTAAAAATAAAGTAACAGATTATCACGGTAGGGAGTTACTTGAGTTATTACAGAATGAAGGTCGGGATACATTTGATTGGACGATTTATGACCAAGACGGTTCGATTTGGGTGAAAGGTATTTTAGAGCCAGGGCATATTGTTACAGCAAATTTAGAAAAATATCGCCATCTAGCCAAGGAGGAATATGCATTCGCCATTACCACTAAAAACGGAGGAGATGGATCTTTTGATCTTGCATTTAAACTTTCAAATTAAATAAAGATTTCCGAAATAAGGCGCGATTGTTAAATTAGCGTCTCGGTTCTTATTGAACTAACGGGGCAGGTTAGTTGAATAAGACAATGGAAGTTTTCATGTCGCATTTGACACAAACTGCGAAACAAAAAAAGGCAGCGCAAAGCATTCTGCCTTTAAAATATTCATACTCCTTTTTATTAATAAAGGGAGGTCTGTAAGTTTTTTGACTCAATCATATCAGATACAAACGTATACAGATTTGGTGGATGCTCTGCAATGCGGTGTGCAAGATACAAGTACCATTCCGTTCCATATGTGACGTACACTTTTGTTTGTAGATTTTCATTTCTCAATGATTTAATTAAATCTGGACGAACGCCATAATTCCGGTATTGGAATAGTCATAATTGATTGTTCCCAGGGACGTGAAAATTTAAGATAATGGATTTCTCGCAGTTTGGGGGAGCTCAAACGTTCTTCAATTTAGCTTGTTTCTACAACACGATTACACTTCCATTTCATCCCCTGGCTAGTCACTCTTATATATCCGATTCAAACCACCTGTGATATGATGACAGAATAATAAAGTGTGATTTTAATCAAGGGGTGTTTAATATGTATCAAGAGACAAATAAGATTGATTTAGTTCAAAAGGTTTTAAAAAACTGGAAAGGCTTTTTCATCCCATATGAGATGGCGTTAAATGAGTTGAAGAGTGATTTCAATATTATTGATCTTGAATGGAAATCGAAACACGGATACTCTCCCATTGAGCATATGAAAACACGCATGAAAACTATTATGTCATTGGTTGAGAAGATTGAAAATAAAGAAATACCGCTGACTCAAGAATCTATTAAACAAGAAATACGAGATATTGTTGGAGTACGAATTATCACTAGCTTTATTGATGATGTATATTTGCTGAAGGAACATATCGAGCAGCGTGAAGATATTCGCATGATTAGAGTAAAAGACTATATTAAAGAACCTAAAAAGAGTGGCTACAAAAGCCTTCATCTTGTTGTAGAAACGCAAGTCATCTTATCTAATGAAGTGATATGGGTTCCCGCGGAAATCCAAATCCGAACATCCGCTATGGATTTTTGGGCATCAACAGAACATAAACTCAACTATAAATATCAAGGTGAATCGATACCGGAAGAAGCTCAAAAACAATTAATTGAGCTATCCAATGCTTCCTCGTTACTGGACAAAGAAATGTCTAAATTAAGAATTCAACTACTATCTAGTGAAACAGATTCAAATGGATAAATAATGAAAACAGAGAAAATCTACTTGATAGGTTTTCTCTGTTTTTTGTTATTTCTATAATAGTTCTTAAAAACGGACATTTTACATTGAAGTGACCCCTTAAACTTAGACACAGTTATTAACATTATTGACACTGGGAAATAACAATCTTATGAATAAGGACTATCATAAGATTCAATCTATGTTAGATGAAATCTAATACACAGTACGACCATAATGTGTAATAAAAGAGAAGGTGCTTCTTCAACTAACGGGGGCTTTACTTCAATTAGGGGTTAAGCACCCTTTTCTTGTTCAACTAACGCAGCAGTTTAGTGTATGAAGAATCAATTGGAAAAAAGGATTTCAGAATGAGATATTTAATGTAGTTAAGGAGGCAGCGCCTTGAATGGATTTCACAAAATAATAGTGGTTATAAAGTTGAACTGTTTATAAAAAAGTCATGATGTTAATAAAAAAGATGAACCAGAATTTACCATCTCAATAAAGAAGGGGTTTCGGTTTTTCTTGTGGAATAAGAACCTATTAAATAATAATAAAGTTATACCATTAAAGGGCCATTTTCTTGAATAACACTCAATTTGTGATTTGAAGATTTATCAAATAAATTATTCAATATCTTTTTATTTTCTGAAAATTATTTATATTATTATATATCCATGGTATATTTTTTAAAATTAGTAGAGGTGGGATTATTATGAAGAACAAAATGAATTATTTAATGGGACTAATATTGCTTGTGCCACTTGTCTTTGGTCTTTCAGCAGAAAATCAAGTTTCAGCGGCAAAAAATATATCAGTTGTAATCGATGGAGACCTCCAAGAATATCCTCATTCTCTTGTCATCAAAGAGGGAGAGACACTCATACCGTTCCGAGAAGCGTTTGAATTATTAGGTGCGAAGGTTACTTGGAATGGAAAAGATAAGACGCTAACTGCTAAAAAAGGAGATACTTATATTTGGGCCCAACTAGGAAATGGAAATATGGTAACTGATCAAGATAATGGTCATAGAATTCAAAGATATTATTCTGCTTATCCTCAGAGAATTGATGGAATTATAATGGTTCCTGTTAAACTTTTTGAACAATTAGGTGCAACTGTTAGTTGGAATGCTAAAAATAAAACTATTCAAATAGAATCTGCAACTAGTAGGTTCAGAGAATTTATAGGATTGGGGACAACAGCAGGAGAATAGCAGTCGGATGAGGTATATAAAAAATAGAGCAACTTTCTAAGGTTTGAGCAAATGCACTTAAAACACGAGATGGAAGATCTAGAGTCGATTTTGATATTAAAATTGGCGGTACGACAGCTAATATTATAGATGTAACTCAAACAAGCGAACCTGTCTCTTGCGATTTAAAGAAAACTCCATTTTGATCAATCTTTTTTCAAAATGGAGTTTTTGCATTTGCTGTTAAATAAGGATTGAATAGCACTTTTTAATCAAACTTTATTCCAAAACATCATCTTTTTTTAGGTATGTCTTTAATATATATATAAATTAGCAATAAATGGTTATTAAGTTAAATAGCGCTTTAGCAGAAAAAGGATGCCTTTAGGGTAGCCTTTTCTTCTTGAACTAACGGGGGCTTTAGTGCAACAAGCATTTCGGAAATTTTTCCAAACGACGCTTTGGGAATGTTTGTACCTCAACTAACTTAGCAAATTTCTAAGAATGAAGGAACTTTATAAACCTTTATTGAATTAGTGTATTAGTAATAAAGGTTTTTGTAATTTTTAAAGGCTTAAGATTTCAACAATAAGCCTCTTGTGCGATATTTACTTTTAAAAAAGGAGTTATCAAAGAATGAAAAAAGTGTTTTCAGGAATTTTACTTGTGATGATTCTAATCATTACATCATCACCTACTTATGCGGCGACCACTCAAATAAAAATTGACGGTGTTACGATTGTATCCGATGTAAATCCCGAAAGTAGGAGTAACCGTACAATGGTTCCATTACGTGTCGTTAGTGAAAATTTAGGAGCCAACGTCAAATGGTCAGATTCGCAAGTCACGCTTACTAAAGGTGATATGAAAGTGATCTTGAAACTTAATAGTAATAAAGTGGTGAAAAACGGCAAAACGGAAATTCTTGATGTAAAACCATACATGAAGAAGAATCGTACTTTTGTTCCGATGCGTTTTATTGCTGAAACATTTGGCAGTAACGTTGATTACAAAAATGGCACAGTGACGATTGATACAAAACCATTCGTTATAGATGGTGTAATAGTAAAAGCATTGCAAGAGGAATATCATGCAACAATGGGTGGAGTAGTACAGCAAATTAATGGAAATGGTTATAACGAAGCTATTTATAATGTTTTTGTAGAAAATAAAGGAAGTAAAGTGGAAGCTCCTGCTAATTATACGTGGATGAGCCATCCTTTAACTGGCGAATATTATAAAGGTGGTCAATATGATTTTCTAGATGAAGAAGGGAACAGCGTAGTACGTTTTGATATTTATAATTTAGTTCGAGGTTATGATGAAAAGTTGCCCATTCCACCCCAAACTTTGATTCATGTGCCCACTGAAGATCAATGGTATTTGTTTAGTGACCCCGCGAGACGAGCCATTTATCAATTAGTTGATAAAGCTGCGGAGAACGGCTTTATAACGGTTATTAGTAATACAGTTCCATAAAGTAGACAAAGGTGTTTTCTTATTGTGTTAACAGGTGCTTTAGAGCAATAAGGATTTATAGCGTATACAAAATAAACCTAAATAACGTTCCCAAATGAAAGTTAGGGAATAACCCCCCCATTCAATTGTATGGGGGGCTTTTTTTTGATAATAAAGTAAGCGTTAGTTTTAAAATATAAATACAAATCATAATTTTATAAAATTATTTTTATAAAATGTATAATTAAACTTTACTTTTTTCTAGTTATGATTTATTATGTTAAATATAGGGAGGTGGTCATGTGAAAGAGAGCTTTGGTGATTCAATCGTAAACAAGGTATATGAGTTTAGAGTGTTAAAGCGGTTGTCTCAAAAGGATCTGGCAGATGCAGTTGGTGTCTCCAAACAAACTATTTTTGTTATGGAAAAGAATAATTACTCACCATCTTTAGTATTAGCCTATAGAATTGCAAATTTTTTTGAAGTAGATATTAATGAAATATTTTCATATATAGGAGAGGAAGATAACAATGATTGATGTATTAGACAGATGGATGCTTGAAAGCGTAGTAAATTTTAATATTTTCGTAGGGATTATGACAGTTATTTATATTGGTTCTTTGCTGGTTCTATTTTATGTGGGAAAGAAGTTTGGTAAACCAGACGAAAGAACAAATGCTATATATTTAAAAATCATGTCTAGTATGTTTTCTACCCAATTGATAATGACGGGTGTGTTTATTTCATTAGTTGACAATGATATCCAAAATTTTCGCCAGTTCTTATTATTATTCCAAGCGATTGTATTCCTTGTAGGTGCAATAAGTGCTTTCAGACTATACAAAAAAGATTTCAATTAAAAATTTAGACAATGAGCTGCCTTTTTGGTAGCTTTTTTTATTAAAGTAACAGGTGTAACGGGGTACTTTACTTGAAGATCATTGAGTTGCATATGCAGCTCTTTTTTCTTATTGAACTAACGAAGCAGTTTAGTGCAACAAGGAGTACCTTCAGAATTATGGGGATTTACAACGCTAAGTTAAGAAATATGACCAAAAGTGCTTTGGGGATGTTTTTATTTAAAAAAGGATTTAGAAGGTTTTAATTGAATCTAATTCATTGAGGGTGAAGGGATTGAATAAATGAAAAAAATTATAGTTGGAATAATTATAGTTGGAATTTTAGGAATTGGGATTTATCTATATTACTCGGAGTCAACTTATTCTGCGACGGATGTTTTAAAGCGTGCCGATTTTAGTGTAGAAGAACAATCCGTGGAGTTGTTAAAGTTTCAGTATGGTAAGAAAGCAGAAGAATTACTTGCTCCGATTGAATTAACAGGTAAAACTCAGAAAGAATTGATAAAGGCTTTTGAAAAATCTAAATTTAAGAAATTTAAAAGAGGCGGTTCAGTAAATCTCGATAATGAATACTGGATGAGAATCACTCTGAATACAGGTTATGGAATGTTTATGGATGTTACCAATAAAGGGATAGCGGTTGAAGACAATAGAGGTTCATTCGACAGATATTTATTTGAAGATGATGAATTT
The DNA here is from genome assembly GCF_002736105.1 of Solibacillus sp. R5-41. Classification (NCBI taxonomy): domain Bacteria; kingdom Bacillati; phylum Bacillota; class Bacilli; order Caryophanales; family Caryophanaceae; genus Solibacillus; species Solibacillus sp. R5-41. The sequence continues at coordinate 1,741,795 of NZ_CP024123.1, forward strand.
TTCAGTATTTTAGAAGAAGCAATGACAGAATAAAAAAACTATAGATAAACTAGAAAGAAGTTCTTATTAAACTAACGGGGGCTTTAGTTGCATAAAATTAACCACACTTTTATAAAAAATAGTCGATTAAATAAGAGCGTATTTTGAACAAAGTTTTTTCAAAATACGCTCTTTATATTTGTATTTATAACAAAGTTAAAACATCTATTTGAACGATTGGATGCAAAAAAGCACTTAAAATAGGTGCAATTTATCTCTAAAAGTTACAAAGATAGCCCCGTGAATTGCACTACGGTAATAAACATACTGTGCTTGATAGCTTTAATTAAATATTTTCTCCTATTCCATACCAAAGCATGTTAACAAGACGCTGTGACTCGGTCTTTGGATCAACGTGTTCATTATTCATGATTAGTTCCCCAGTTCGTTGACCTATAAATGCTTGATATGCAAAAGTTACATCGTTAGCGCTAATGCATTTTCTAATCTCACCTGAACTTTTCCCCATATTTGCTACTTCATAAACCTGCTGGAAATTTTGAGTCTTCCAATCAACGAGCTTTTCAGCTAATTTTTCAGATAATACTGGTGTGGCTTGAAAGAGTATTCTATATGAAGCCTTGTTTTTTTGTATTTTGTATATTAAATCCTCTGCAAGAAACTCAAGCCGTTCCTTACATGTGTCTCCCTGTATCCTAATCTCTCGTGCCTCAAAGGCCACCCTTTCAACCATGCAATTAACATCTCTTCCTTATTGGAATAATATTCATAAAGTGTTGTACGGGCTATGTTACATGCCTTAGCTATATCATCCATTAAAATCGAACTATAGCTATAATTGGAAAACAGTTCAAGTGCTACATCCAATATTTGCTTTTTTCGCTCGTCAGCAGATTTTCTTTCTCTTACCAATATTTTCACCATCCAATCTGAACAAGGAAATCATATAAAAGTTCATCAAATTTCTCTCTTTGGCAGAGATTTGTAGGATCGAACGAATTTTCAACTATCTTAAGCTCGGAATCTGGTACGACTCCTATCGAGCGCTCCATATATTTGACGCCCACCTTTGTTCCATTTCCTACAATTCCGAGTGTTGGACAATTTACACCCATTAAATAATCTGTATGATTCGCATTATTTATCGCCAACCGTTGTAGCATAACTTCATGCTTCCTCATATTTCTAACTATATTAACTAGGTGTTTTTGAGCCAAGGGCCATTTCTTATATTGTGCCTTTATAGGAGATACCATCCATGAAGAGGGTAAGTAATACGCCCAAATGGTTGCATACTGAGAGGCCATTAGAAAGAATTCTTTAGGACCCACAATTTTTGTGTCCCCGAAGGAATCAACGATAACCATTGCCTCTACAAGTTCAGGATACCTAAGTACAAAATGATATGTAAATACCCCTCCATAAGACACGCCACAAAATACAGCTTTCTCTATACCAAGGGACTTCAGAAGCGTTGCTATGTCATCATTCTGCCTATCAAGAATAGACTTTACAGGTCCGGTAAGTTTCCCAGATTTTCCGTTTCCACGAGTATCTGGACATATAACTCTGTGTGTTTTACTGAAAGTTTCAATTTGAGGTTCAAACATTGTATGTGATGCACCAAGGCCGTGAATGAAAACTATTGGAGTTCCCTCACCCTCATCAACATAGAATATTTGTGTATTGTTTATAGAAGCGATTGGCATATTGATCCTCCTTTTCTTAAAATATTACTGACGCGGTGTCGGTATTTGCGGTGAAAAACCCTCTATTCGTTTATCAGCTTCAAACAAAGTCCATGCTTTTGACAGTAACAATTCTATTCCCCCTAATAAAGTGATATTAATGGAATTATTACCAATTTAATAGAATAATAGACATATAGAATGTTTTTACTAACGGGGCAGGTTAGCATGAATAATGAGGAGGGATTATCATAGACGCAATTCTACAGTTTATTCCAATAATTATTGTATTTGGACTGATTTTATTATTTGGTTTTTCTTTTACTCTCTTTATAAGAATGTTGCTTATCAATTCTTCAGCGAGAAGTAATAAGTCTAATAAGTTGGAACAAAAACTCGATATGCTAATAGAACAAAATGAAAAGATAATTTCATTATTAAAAGAGAGAAAATAGTTTCTTATTCAACTAACGAAGCAGTTTAGTCCAATAAGGAATTCCATTTTTATAATGAATTTAATATTAGTTTCGGTGAACCGTACCATAAGTAAGTGAGGTTTTTAGAATTGGGAAAGATCTTGTCTCTACTGTAGATAAAGTGTAAGTATAAAAAGGTAGTAGCTAGAGTTGGTAACTCACATAGTACTTTCCTTTTTCAATCAGTTAGAAGCACATAAAATTTATTATATACTTACAGAAATTTGACAGGCATATTCAGATAAAATGAATATGTCTATTTTTTATGTAATAAAAATTTTTTGTAACGGAATACAAGTTCAATAGTTATATAAGTGAAGGGAGTGAAAGCTATGGACTTTGAGGAAATCTATCAAGCGTATTTTCATGATGTGTATATATATATGAAATCATTATCGATAGATGAAAATATTGCGGAAGAAATAACGCAAGAAACGTTTTTTAAAGCATTAAAGTCCATTCATCGATTTGATGGGAAAAAGGATATTCGGGCCTGGCTATTGGGATGATTATGGGGAAGAGGGTTTGAAATACCATATCTATATGAATGATGATCTAATCGACTCCACCGATACCAATCATGTATCACTTACAGGCCTTAAGCCTGATACACTTTATAAGATGCGTGTAACGTTTGTTATTCGTGAAGAGGAGATTATGGCGTTCGACGATTATTCTACAACGACACTTCCAATATATTCTTAGGATATGGAAGTTAATTACAAATCGATTACCGTAGTCTGGGATTCTTATGAAGAAAAATAAATCAAGCGTTATCTGAATATGAAGAGGTTGATCCAAGCATTATCGACTCTCTTGAAGAGCCTCATTATACCTGGAGGGAACTGAGTGCTAACACATCCTATAACCTTCGGATAGAAGTCTGGGATGAGCAGATCTTATTGGCGGCAAGCGATATTACTGCAAAAATAGTAGTGCGGCCGGATCTATAGCGAGATCCGGAGAGGGCAGCTACCGATTATGGAGAACCTCCATACAACTCCAAAAGTGGAATCTCTGTGGTGTGATACACTAGATTCCGCTTTTTCCAAGTAATCTAACCTACATGCGGAGATTTGTAGATGCTTCGGGGTATTTGTAACCGGTTAGGGGACAGCCGCATCCAGTAGGCGCAGTTGGCCAATCTTGATATTCACTCTCATTTATTGTCGAAACCAGGAATGTACGTTATAATTCAATATTATGTTTGGAAAATCCTGGTTCGGCACTTTGTCGATGACTCCGGAGTTTGTAAGTGAAGGGAGGTGATGATCATGAATGTAGGAAGAGCTGTTCTAAGATCATTGGAGTTCAGCCATGAGTTGGATTTGCTGCATAAGCATATTACTCATAGCCAGCTGCCGGTACGAAAAAGCGATTCCTTTGATAATCAGTGCATCCTGCTCGAACAATATCTCGGCGAAGATACTTTTCAATCTACATACAAAAAAATGAAAAGAGTTAATATCCTGTCTGGTTTATTCGCCCTGCCTGTACTGCTGATTGTGGCCGCCGCTTTTGTTTATGGGCGCTGGATCGATCGGGACTATGATATTTTCGGTTTTTTCGTTGAGCATCCTGTCTTGTATATTGTGCCCGCGGTGCTGATCGTAGTGACCCTGGTGCTGGCCGCGTTTCATTCTTTGTTGAGGCGGAAGCTGTATGGCCGTATTTACCCCGAACTGAAATATAAATTGCAGATGAATGTCATCTGATTGACCCTCGGGCAAACTGCTTTCCTAGAGTTTGGACACGGTTGTAATGGATTTTGAGATCAGCCGCTATCGGTTGACCTCGTATCGATGGGATACCAAAACGTCGATTCTCCGGTTATTGGAGAATCGACGTTTTGCATTTTCTTCTGGTCTTTTCTTCCTTGAGCCAATTTCTACTGAAATAAGATAAAAGTTATTGATCAAAAAGCAGCTGAAGTATTGAAAGGTACAAACGACGTATTTAAAGATGCTTTTGGTGTAAAAGATATGCTTTGATAAAGATAAGACGGCTAGTAGAAACTAGCGGTTTTGTTAATTAAAAACCTCATTTAGATAGGTTACGGAGAACCTTATCATAAGTATTTTATTAAAAGTCAAGAGTTAAAGTAATACACTTTTTACATCAGTATTCTTTATGAAATGTGCAACATTATAAATAGTTATTTTCAAGCTGAACTAATTTTTTATTAGTTCAGCTTTTATTTGTGATTAAAAGTAAATTTAGAGATATTTGCGAAATTAAAGTGTAGTACAATTGAGATGTTAAATTATACCTTATTCAACTAAGTGTAGCTTTGTAATAAAGATTGATTAAAATCATCTCTCCTCTGTATATTCCTTAGAGGTTAGATGATTTTTAATTGGATATTTATGTTAATGTAATTGTAAGGATTGTGAAGAAATGTACTTAAACTAACAGAGCAGTTTAGTTGAATAGTGTTGTTTAACTTGTGTTCAACAATCGGGCCATATTGTTGAGTAAAGAAGTCATTATATAATGCAATTGAACTTGTTAAAGATTACAGATAAACTAGAGGAGGAAAATTAAGGAATAAACATAAATGGAGGTTGTTATGGGATACATTATGGATTTAAGAAAAATAGTTGGCAGTCGTCCACTAATTATGGCAGGGGCGTGTGTAATTCTTGTAAATAGTAATAATGAGTTATTGTTACAACTTAGAAAAGACAATAATTGTTGGGGCTTAGCTGGTGGTTCTTTGGAAATTGGGGAATCATTAGAACAAGTAGCTAAAAGAGAATTACATGAAGAGACGGGTTTGACTGCAAATATTTTATCATTATTCAATGTCTACTCTGGAGAAGATTTTTACTATAAATATCCGCATGGTGATGAAGTATATAATGTAGTGACAGCTTACATATGTAGGGATTATGAAGGGGTATTAAGAACAGATGAAAATGAAGTTGAAGAATTAAAGTACTTTAAATTAACTGAAATTCCATCCAACATTAGTCCACCTGATTTACCAATAATTAAAGAATTTTTACAGAAGAGCTTCTTAAGCTAAAACAGCTAAAAGAGGTTAAGTGTTATTCAATTATAGGGCGCGATTGTTGAATAAGCTTCTCTGTTCTTATTGAACTAACGGGGGCTTTAGTGCAACAAGGATTTCAAATGGTCCCCAAACCACTCTTTGTTAGCGTTTTGCTATTTTATTTCTGTATAATTGCTAATAAAAGAGGTGTATTTCATAATGAAAAAAATTAACTTTTCAATCATTTTAAATATAATAGTGCTTATCTTTTTACTAGCAACATTCTATTGGCAATATGAACAATTATTTGTGACTAGAATTACTCTAATAATCTTTTCACTAATTTACTTGTTATTTGAAATTAAGAAGGAATACATTTCGAGAAATAAAACTACATTTATTATTTTTAGTGTCATTAGTTTAATTACAGTAATTATTAGTATCATTTTTGATAATTCTTCACTAAATAGTGCAATAAACAATAGAGATTATCTTATTCCTGTATTTACTTTTAGCCTTATTTCGATTATGTATAAAGACGTGTACACTAAAAATCAATAAGCTTTTATTTAATTTAGAACTCCGTAATATTTTTATACAAATCCATACAAAATAACGTTCCCAAATCAAAGTTAGGGAATCACCCTCTATTCTCTTGAATCGGGGTGATTTTGGCTGCATATGAACAGTATGTCCCCAAACCTCGTATTGGTAGCGGTTTTATCTTCAACTAACGCAGCAGTTTAGATTAATAATGGTATCTTTTGAAGGTGACAGATTATCAGTGGGAGGTATAAAAAAATGGAAGAAAAAAAGTTTGATACTTTAATGTTATTTCAAATGATTTTTGTAATTCTTGTTATGGCAATTGGCGTTTACTGTAAGATCACAGAGAGTACCCAATTAATACCTTTTTTATTAATTTTCATGGGTTTAATTACCCTTATATTGGGATTACGAGAATATAAAAGAACTCATAGTTTAATTGGAGGTATCTTTTATTTATGTAGTGCAGTATTCATTTTATTCGTTGCGATTGAAGTATTCTAATTAATTAAATAGAAGTAATATTCAACTACCATGAAAGAACGTAATCATCTTTCATTCTCTGTGGTGAAGCGCTGATTTTGTGCTTCATGGATGGCTAACGGGGGGCTTTAGTTGAACAAAACGTTTAAATAATAGATACAAAAAAGCTGTCATTTTGATTATTGAAAACGGCAGCTTTTTATTTATTCAAACGGCTTAATAACATATTTTCAACATGCGTTTTTATTGCTCTATTAGCGTAACGGAGGGTTATATCTTCACCAGCCGTAGCTATGAGTACATCACTGAAATTCTCGTCAATTTTCGTCCATTTCACAACGCGAATTTTATCTTTAGCCAGCAAACGTTTTTGGTTTAAATAATCATTACGCACACTTTTTAATAAGTTATCTATGAGTGGTAAATAAATCCTTTTCATCTTCATTTGTTCGGTTTGTTCCATCTTACTGAAATCAGTTTGAAGTGATTGGACTGCTAAATCTAATACCAAAAATTCATGCACTAATTGACGATGGTCAATACTTAACATTAGATTACCAACCCTTCTTTACGAATCACAGGAACAGCAGCAAGAACATTTTCAATAATAAAAGTACGTTTAGCTTGTTTGGTAAAACAAAATACCTGAAACTTACTACCAATCATTTTGATGATTTTAATCCGTCGTTTACTAATGACACCATCTTTTCCTATATACATTAAGTCGATTAATTGATTACGTTGCATTGCTTTTTTTAGTTGTTCTTGCATTATATGCACCCCTCAATAAGAACGTTTGTTTGTATTTATATTATACGCACAAACGTTCTGTTTTAAAGGAGGTAATATCCAGAGGTTTTACTATAAGCCCTTACTTTTTATTAGGTAACTAATACAGTTGTCTGCTTTTTATTATGTACTTCTCAAAACCTTGCCAATAAAATAGAAAAGAAGGAGCGTGGTACATATGATAAAAATCTCAATAGGATTGGCGACTAAATCTATTCATACTAAGTCTGGGTTTCCCATTACTGAACCGTGGAGTTCTTCAATGTATTTTAATACGCCAACGGAAAACCGTGTTCGATTCTCAACGGATTATTTTAGAGAAGTTCGAGTAGAAGGTATTCAAAAGTTTATTAATGACCTCACGCTGGATGATACCACTGTTGATCTATTCATTTCTTTAGAATACGACAATAATAAGAAATACATCTCTCTTAACTTATCCAAGCGTATACGCATAGTTAATTGGAAGGAATATAAACTTACAAGTGAAGAGTTTGATCTTTATGAAGGCTTTGGTAAGATTGCATTAATAAAAGATGTAGCAGTAAATGACACCATTTTATATACAATAGATGTGCTTCTCAACAAAAATAAGCGTGCCAGTAATGCTGTATTTTTTATTGTCACGAGTAAGTATTTAATTCATTTCGGAGCGAGTGGGGACGTTATCAATATACTTTCTACAGATCCTATGAATATTAAAAACCTAAAAATGAATTATAAAGGTATTTTTGATACTTTTTATGATGAACCTTTAAGCTAACTTCAGTAATTAAGTATGTAAATGACAAAAAAGCCCGCCACAACTGCCATTAAACAGTGTGACGGGCTTTGAATTTTATTTTACTTTACGGTCAATATAAATCAATGCGTATTCTAATAGTTTCTCCGTTGAGTATTTATTAACGTCTGCATGTGGCGATGTAAATACTTCATCTGCAACTGCTTTACGGATTAGATTACGCGCTTTGTCCTCCACAGTTGATGATGTGGAAGGCTTTATCTTTCATCAAAACTCGTGGAAGAATTTCACGTTAAAACCTAGGTCTCTTACAATTTTTGTTCCAGCTTCATTAAATATTTTTACTTCCATAAAAAGTGAATACTTAAGTTTCCCTAATTGGACATAACCTAAGACATTCTCTTTCAATTCATCCTTTTCTATTATAATAGACGGAATTCTCAACGAACCTAAAATCTTATCATCCTCGATTTCACTTCCGAATTTAATTAAGATGTTGTAATCAAACTTATTTATTATATCAAACAAAACATATAATTTTTTTTCAGGTTCCATCAAATACATTTCTTTAAATTGTAAAAATAATGTTTCATCGTCTAATAAATTGAAGTAAAAGCCTGTATCATCCGATGTATCAAGGAAGGCAGCCCATTCTTCTTTTGTCCATTCATCTTGCTTGCTTATATCAAATTGTCTTTTACCTATTGTTAAGTCAATATCGATTCTCTCTTTTTTCATCATATCCTCCTGTTATTGTAGTTATTATATATAATAAACCTAGATTTAAAAATGACAAGGCACTTATCACTAAAAGATCGTTAACCTTCAATTGGATATTTATGTTAACATTACTGTAATTAGGATTGTGAAGTAATGTACTTAAACTAACGAAGCAGTTTAGTGGAATAAAAAAACAGGTAATTTTTATATCGGAGAGAATTTATAATGAAGTAATTAACTGAAGGTGGTTAGAAAATGGGAATGTCGGATTATTATAAAAAGCTCCGAGAAAAAGTCGGTAATGAACTAATTTTTATGCCCAGTGTAGCAGGGATTATTCGAAACGATTTTGGAGAAATATTATTACAGAATAAAGGGAATGGCGAGAAGTGGAGTCTTCCTGCTGGTGCTATTGAACTTGGAGAAGCACCTGCCGAAGCAGTTGTTCGTGAAGTATGGGAAGAAACAGGATTATATGTTGTACCCAAAAAGTTATTAGGTGTATTTGGTGGGAAAGACTTTCGTTACCAATATCCTAATGGTCATCAAGTGGAGTACAATGTATTTATGTTTGATTGCGTTATTCAAAGTGATGAACTAAGCCCAATAGATAACGAAACGGTTGAACTTCAATATTTTAGTCCAAGTAATATGCCTAAACTTGCCTTACCTTACCCTGAAGGTTTATTTTTACAAAATGAAAATAGTGAATTATATTTTCAATGGAATGAAAAGTGGTTAAAAAATCTTTCTCAATAATAACACGTTCTTGTTGAACTAACGGGGGCTTTAGTAAAGTAGAGCATCGTCATTTAAGACGTTGCTCATTTTACATTTAAAAGTACTTTTGATAATACTCTTTTCGTAGTTTTCCGCTTAATTGAGCGTATATCCTTGTGGTTTCACTTTTCTCATGTCCCATAAGACTTTGAATGACTTCAATAGGAGCGCCATTATTCAACAAGTGAGTTGCATAGCTGTGTCTAAGTTGGTGTGGATGAATCTCTTTATTAATTTCAGCACGATTGGAGATCCGCTTGATGATGTATCGCATTTGGGCAACACTCATTTTATGTGGCTGCCTTGCTGTTACAAAGATGAAAGGGTTATTGTCATTCCGACTTTCAATATACCGTTTAAGCCATATGTCGCAACGTGTATTAAAATAAACTTCCCTCTCCTTATCACCTTTTCCTCTAACAATCGCGGATTGATTGGACCAATTAATATGGTTCTTTTCTAAAGTAACTATTTCTCCAATTCGACAACCAGTAGAAAACATAAATTCAAAAATCGCTCTTTCCATTGGAGAATGACAGGATTCACGAAGGTGTTCGATCTCCCGTTCGGTTAAATACTTGGGTATCCTCTTACCAACCTTGGGTTCTTTAATTTTAGAAGTTGGATTCTTACTCAGGTAGCCTTCTTCATGAGACCAACGAAAAAACGATTTCATAAAGCGAATACGATGTGCAAGACTGGCAGGTTTTAAATGCTTTCCGGATATAGCGAGATATTCCTTCAATTGATTTGTATCCAGCAATTCCATCTCTACATCCTTAAAATAACTAATTAGTAGCAAAGACTGTAACTGGTATGCCTTCAATGTTTGCGGAGAAAAACCCTCAATTCGTTTATCAGCTTCAAACAAAGTCCATGCTTTTGACAGTAACAATTCTATTCCCCCTAATAAAGTGATATTAATGGAATTATTACCAATTTAATAGAATAATAGACATATGGAATGTTTTTACTAACGGGCAATTTAACAGAATTAATATTTTTTTTGAGGAGATAATTTTTTGAGAAAAATACTTACATTATTGGTTTTTGTTTCTTTTTTGACAGGATGTAATCCAGATGCTACTGGTTGGTATGATACAAAGGAAGACGCAATCAAATACGGTTTGGAACAGGAAAGTTCGAATGGTTTAGAAAAAGCAACTTTATTATCTGTTGAGGAATACATGGATGAAACCATTGTATTTTTTGAATTTGCTAATGCATTAGGTGTGGCGAGTATAACAGAAAGCAAGAAAGGATTTAGTTGGTATAGGGATAGTCCTTATAGTGATTTTGAAGGAGACATTCCTTATTCGACGATGGGCTTTGACATCGAAACGAAGCAAGGGACAGAGATTTCCATTTTAGCTGGAAAGGTATTTGATACAAAAATACAGAAAGTAAAATTACGTGGTGAAGGAAATGACAGAGAACTGATAATAACTGAAAACTCCCGCTTATTTTATACCATCCATAATGCACCTTACCGTTCCCTTGAAATTATTCCAATAGTGGATTAAGTAAAAAAGCAGTAATGGATTGAGTAGCAGCACAAACATAATTGATGAGATTGTGAAGTGGCATTCTTAATCTAACGGGGGTATTAGCAGAACAAGGCTGCCTTTAGGGTAGCTTTTTCTTCTTGAACTAACGCAGCAGTTTAGTTGAAGAAGTAACCTGAGTTATAATTGGAGTGAATACATAAATCAGGAGAAATAAAACGAGTTAGGGTTGCTTTAGCATTTCACTTGAAGGCTAATTTTCTTCTTCAACTTAATAATTAACGAAAAAGAGGGAGGTATTTGGATGCATGGAAAAATAAATATTTTTGTGTTTTATTTCAAAGTATTACTTTGTTCAATTTTATCTGGATTTTCTCTCAGCTTATTAGTATGTTTCTTAACAGTTCCAAGAAACTTTAATCCAATAGATATATTTTTTATTGGTCTAATATATAGTATTGTTTATCTAATTCCAGGAGCACTGATACAATCTTATTTGGATGAAAAAAAAATCAATATTCGCGCCAGCAAATTATTCTTAATATATCTAATTACCGGAACAATCGTTACTACTATTTTCTATGCACTTGACCATGTAGATTTTTATAAGACTTCTAATTACTATTTCACAGTACTTTCTAGTAGTGTAGTGTTTTGGTTGTACGATTTAATTTTATTTCGAAGGAAGTAATCGAACTCAATCAAATATTTACTTCAATCTGTTTACAGAGTAATGAGCTAGGAAGTAGTTTTAATTGACGTGATTGTTAACTTAAACTAATAGTTTGTGAAAAAATGTACTTAAACTAACGGGGGCTTTACTTGAAGATCATTGAGTTGCATAGGCAGCTCTTTTTTTTCTTATTGAACTAACGGGGCAGGTTAGTTGAATTAGGAATCGAATATTAAAAAAATATATAATAGTTTTAATAGGGGGCATTATTTAATGGAGCAAGAAGGTTATCTATCATTGTGGGTGGGGACATTTGAATCAAATGAAGACTTTCGAAATTATCTTTTAATTCCCTACAATGAAGATGGTGATGCTATACCATCGAATTTTGAAAAGGACTTTCATATTGAGCATTACGATGAGGATTTTATTGAAGTTGAGTTTTTTGATGAAAACGTAAAGAATCTTTCAAGATTATTAGATGGCTGCTCATACGATGATGTTGTTATTCCGAATTTCATTAATATAAACGGAGAAAGTTTAACTTATAGCGTTAATTGTATGATTTTACTTTACAATTTTCAATACAGCACAAAGGGACAAAGTGACTTAAAATACGTTAAATACTTAGGGAATGTTAGGTATAAATAGCCTTTTTAGAAACTGCCTTGTTCAACTAACGGAGCAGATTAGTTGAAGAGCGTTGTTTAACTTTTGTACAACAATCGGGCCAGATTGTTGTATAAGTTATGGTAAAGTTGAAAATATGGGAGGTGGCAACATTGCAAAGTAAACAGAGTATGGGGATGCTATCTTTTATTAGTCTAATTGTTGGACTTATTTCCCTTTGTGTCTATATTTTCACGGGAGATTCGTTTATTGATGACAACATAACAATGTTACTCGGGTTTACCTTTTTAGTACTCTCTTTTGTTTTATCCTTGTTCAGCAAAAAGGACAAATTAGGAAGGATATCGCTATACGTTTTCCTAATACTTGCGGTTATTTATTTATTGTTTTTCGGAGTTATGTCTTTATTTTGGAATACACCATAATAGTGCAACTAAAGGGCGAGATTGTTGAATAAGCTTCTTTGTTCTTAATTAACTAACGGGGGCTTTAGTTTAATATTCCATTTCCGAAATGATCAATCTTTATTACAAAAAGCCCTATAGAAAATGAAAAATAGCCCCTATTTTGATCAATATTTGTTCAAAATAGGGGCTATGATTTTTTATAAGAATCATTATTTATAGCTGCGTTTTAATCAATTTTTATTCCAAGTCAACAAGTCAACAATTCTGCACGTCGGAATAAGTGAGGTACGATTTTAACCTGTTTTTCGACAATTGGTGAATCTAGCTCTATTTTTCAGAAGATTATGAAATATACTAATGAGGTTTTCTTTTGCCAATCATTGGTATAAGATGAAATCGTTGGTAGTAATTAATTCCATTTCATTCAAATTAGAGGTGTAAAAATGAAGCGTAAAAATTGGATATTTTTAATAGGTGTTATTGCAGTCCTCGGGATATCTATTTTAGTATTTCTTTTTAATAAAACTGATAAACAAGATCAAGTATATCAAGAAGAAGATATTTCTATGTTTAGACATAAAGACTCTTTCATAACAAAAGAAGCAAAAAATAAATACTCTTTTAAAGAGCTTACTATTCCAAATGGAGAAGCGTTTTTAATGAAATACAATAAAAATCCCCTAACCTTAAAAAAAGGTGATGTTGTTTCTTTAAAGTTAGATTTTGATGTAATCGAAGACGAAGACAGTAATGTTCATTTTGTTTTTGGATACTATTTAAATGATAAATTTTATGAAGTTTTCGTTGACCGAATTTCAAATAAAGTAGATGCTTCATTCGAAATTCCGAAAGATGGGGAATTCACCATATGTTTAGTTGGCGCCAGCGCAGGCGATTTAACTATTACAGACGGTTTTATTTCAATAAATTAGCTTAGGTGCTTAGCTCTAAACGCGACTTCTATTTTTGCACCAAATGCAAGTGCTATCGAGAATACAGAAACCAAAGTATAAAGGTTGTGAACTGTGCTACTTCAACTAACGGGGGTATTACTAGAAGAATTATTAAACTAACGGGGCAGGTTTGTTTAACAAGCAGCAGGAACGAATTTTTTATCGGGCAAGATAGTTGCAAAGATATGGGGGGAAATTTAATGTTTAAATTTGCGGTGATTTTGGTACACGGATTGATATTCATATTAGCAACTCTTATTGGTTTAGGTGGAGTATTCAACCCTTCTTCACCAGACCCAAGTAGAACATACGAAGTTTGGTTTACAGCTATTTCCATTTTCAATTTTCTTGTAGTAGTATCTGTTTTTGTACAATTAAAGATTAAAAAAGTATGGGTGTTTTTAATTACAGTTTTAGGCTTACTTGTTTTATTTTATTTCTTACCACATATAGTGCTTTACATTGAGGGTATTTCATAAAAGATTAATTTTTATTTTGAACTAACGGGGGCTTTACTTGAATATCATTGAGCTGTTCACCAGCTCTTTTTCTTATTGAACTAACGGGGCAGTATAGTTGAATAATGGAAGGAGGAAGGTAAGTTGGCGAATAATATTATTGAACAAGCAAAACGGGGTTTGGAAGGTTTTACTAGAGGCGGTTATCATACTAGCTGTCATTATGGTAAGTATCAAGAAGAATATTTTAAATATTTTGGAGACCCAGATTATGAAACTAGAAAATACGCGATTGCTGCATTTACTTGTATGTTGGGGGCTTGGGAAACAGGCGCTCTCTTTATATTTCAGCCCGTAAAAGAATGGGAAGAAAATAAAAAATGGAGTTCGAATCCTTTAAATCAAAAGCGTTTTTACCGCTTTAAAGATTATCTTCATGCTTTGTTAGACCATCACGAACAGATAGAAAAAGAATTTCCTTATATGTTTGAAGAGATTATCCTTTTTTTAATTGAAATTGAGCAAAATAAGGGGATAAGTTATGAAGAATGGTTTCCTGAACATAACCCTAATGTGTTTAAACGTTTAAGAGAAGAAGTTTTGATTCCAAAAAAACAATTAGCAGAAAAGCGTAGCCCTCACAAATACTTATTAAAAGAAATAGGTATTAAACCTTTTTTTGAATCAGATAAATATTAAACAAGTTTAAGCAATAGTAGATTCGTCATAATTTATATAATTGAACTAACGAGGGCTTTAGTACAACAAGCATTTTGAAAATTTTCCCAAACGACGCTTTGGGAAGGTTATACTTCAACTAAGAGAGCAGGTTAGTTCAGTTAGAGAAGGGAATTTTTTATGTCTCATTTGAAAGATATTGTGTAGTAAAGGAGGGGCATTTTGAAAATGTTGTTTAATAAAAGGCTCTGTTAAATTTAAATGTTGATTTTTAAATTTAATTAGGGGAACCTTCATTTGTTGAGGTTCCCCGTCTTCTTGCATAAATGCTCAATCATTTCCATCTTCGTACACAATTCTATCTCTTTTCTTTAAAACGAAATAATAGAAAACACTCAAAAGAAATAGAACTAACGGAATTCCCGTAACAAAGAAGAAACCGTATATTAATCCCATCGCATTCCCATCATCTGTCGCCATAACGCCTATAAATAAACCTAAAGGTATTGTTAATACGAAAATCAGGGAATTCACTACCATTACTACAACGTGGTACTTCTTGGTTGTTTTCATTTTATCCGAAATCAACGCTCCTAAAAAAAGAAATAATTGATACGCATAAAACGTTATGGCCCCATATTTAACAAAATAAAATAATTCTTGACTCATTTCCTCACCCAATTTAATTTTCTATCTTGCATTCAATCAACCTCAAATAATACAAGAAAAAAAGACTGAAAACAAAATGTTTTAGTCTTTTTAATTCTTATAAACCTACGTTCACAACAATTACAAACGCTTTGCCAAATCTATTAATGTGTTCAGAAGTACAAAGAGGGCATTTAAACTACCAACACGAATAATCGTTCTTAGTATAACCACTTTTTTAAAGTTACCAATTTTCAACATTATTCTATAACAGAGCCTAATAAAAAAGCCAACAATTTGCTGGTTTATCTTGTTAAGTCATCCTTTATGTTGTTTCGCTATTCACTTTCTTTCGTATCACCAATATCGTAAGTATTAAGTTAAATACTATAAAATATAAGAATGCTACAACATTTATTATTTTACTTTTAAAATTTGATTCCTCAAAACCCATAATATATCCAAAGTCACTAAAGGAAAATATTATCAGCGTTACAACTATCCCACAACATAGCGATAACATATTTAAACAAACAAATACAATTTTCCCTTTAACTATGCTATGGGAATCTAATTTTTTTTGGGAAATGAACATGAGATTGGCTATATACAAAAATAAATTTATTACCTCTGGTATATACATTAGATTTACCCCTTTACATCAATTTTTGTACGTGGGTAAATAACGAAATTCTTTTTCGTTTTTATTTAACACCCTTTAAGAGAAATTATAACTCAACGTTTCACAAAAACGTTTTGTAACTTAAGGTGTAAAATCCAGTCCCAGGAATATTTAGAGGCAGATTTTGTTGAGATAAATTCCTAAGCATTTTGTGAATAATGTGTAATAAAAGAGATGGTGCTTATTGAACTAACGGGGGCTTTAGTGTACAACAAGCATTTTGAAAATTTTCCCAAACGACGCTTTGGGTGCATTTTCGTTATTCCACAATCAGTCCATTTTCTTGAATAAGGAGAGGCTCTTTTTTACGTTTATGGGTCATATCGTGGAGGATTGTACTTAAACTATGGGAGGCGTTTATCCAACAGGGATTTACACTTATTTTATCGGACATATTTTACTCAGATCAATTCCTTGAAAATACCCAATATATACCGCTATTTATCAATCTCCATTACTATTAAAATAGTGATAATTGAAATTAAGAGGTGTTATTATGAAAAAAACTACCTTTTTGGTTTTTATATTGCTTTCTTTTTCAATACCAATGATTAATGGGAAAGCTGATGACTCCAATTGGCTAGAAGGTGAAATCATCAAGGGTAATTATTCTAATATTGTCGAAGATGATGAATACACTTTAGACCTAAAAGAAGATGCAAAAGTGACGTTTACATTAAAGGATGGTGTTGACCTTAATCTTGAAGACGCGTATCCCAATACTTATCATATCCTTTTGAAGGATAGTAATGGGAATCGTATCGCAAGTGCAACAACAAGTTTAGAAGATGGAGATACGGAAAAGACGGTTAAGTCCATTAATTTAAAGAAGGGTACTTATCAGATTAGTGTTTCAGCTGGTTTCATATCTAAGGGAGAATATCAAGTGAGTTATGAAACGAGTCATATTGAAGGGCAAGATGTAGAACCTAACAATGAATATGCAAATGCGAATTCATATAAGATAGGTACAACATTAGAGGGGACACTTTATGGTACAACGAGTTCTAATGATATTGATATATATAAAGTAGAGGTTCCATCCTTTGGAAAGGTAAAATTAATAATTCAAGATACAGGCATTCGTAAAAGTGACCTTAAGCTAGTAGTGACGAATGAAAATAGTGGAAAAGTGATTACCGTTAAAAATTCTAATGAGACGAGTGAAGTTGACGTATTACTACAAGCAGGAACTTACTATTTTAATATAGGTCTTCATGCCGAAAATACACCTGATGTTAATTACTTAGTATCAACGCAATTTGTTCCATTAGACGAAAATGAGTGGGAAAGCGGTTGGAATTCAAATAAAATAACTGCCGATGTTATCCAAAATAATAAAACTGTAAGGGGCTTTTTATATGATGCAGGATATAGCTACAACCAAATTACAGATTATTATAAGTTTACTTTAGAAAAGGTTGAAAAAGTGACGTTTATTGCCAATGACCGTGAAGGTTTTGGTGCACTTTTATTTGAAGATGAAGAAGGTCAACTCTACTCTGGTGGCTATGTAACAAGCAATACAAGTCAAATCGTAGAAACAAAAGAGTTAAAAGCAGGTACATATTATGTATCTTTTCGACCAAGGTATGGAATTAATGGCTATGAAGAATACGATTTAACTCTCCGTATTCAAAGGTTTACAGACGTACCTGCAATGCATCCGTATTATGAAGCAATAGAATCTCTTGCACAAGTAGGTATCAATAAAGGGTATTCTGATGGAAGTTTCCATCCTAAAGAGCCCATTCAGAGGCAACACGTTTTTGCCTTCATCAGTCGTATTGAAGGACTGAATTTTCCTAAAATCCGTAACATGAAATCTTTTACAGACGTAAGTACTAGTCAGCCTTTTTATCCAGAAATTAAGAAGTTTTACGAAGCAGGTATTATTAGTGGATATGGTAATTATATGAGTCCTAAATCTAATGTCACACGTGGAGAACTTGCAAAAATTTTAGTGAATACGTTTAATTTGAAAATGAATGGAAATGGAATCCCTTTTAAAGACGTGAAGTCATCGAATATTTTTTATAAAGAAATTCAAATCCTAGCAAGTAACGGCATTACTGTTGGAGCAAATGGAAATTTTATGCCTAATGAACCAGTCACAAGAGAACAATTCTCTGCCTTTTTACAGCGAATATTGAAAAAAAATTAATAAATCAAAAACGGTCATGTATAACATGGTCGTTGTATTTTTATTGAGATTTTGAAAGATTTTTTTAAACTAACGGGGGCTTTAGTTAAACAAGACCATCATTTCGATGGTCTATTTTTATGTCTAAAACATCAACTAGGCTTCGGTGATCCATTGTGAAATGTTACACTTAAACTAACGAAGCAGTTTAGTACAACTAGCATTTCAAAAATTTTCCCAAACGACGCTTTGGGAAGGTTATACTTCAACTAACGATGCAGTTTAGTTAAATAAGCGTAGATGGATTTTTGTTAATTTTAAATGGTAAATTTATTTATATATGGAACTTAAAATCATTTCGGGCGTATTAAAAGTAATAGGTTCATTGAAGTTTATTTTAAAAGAGATGATTTGTTTGATAATCTTCAACAATAGGGCCATATTGTTGAGGAGGTATATAATTGAGTAAAAAAGCTTTTCATATTTATAATATTATTCTTTTGTTTTTATTGTTGTCATTTAACCTTATAGCCTTATTTGGGGCCGGAATGAGTGAGGGTGGAGTACCTTCCTCTATGTGGTTTGGAACTGGGCTTTCGTATGTCATCTGGGGTATCTTTTATTTCCTTCAATTTGTACGCCCCAACAAGGCTTGGCGAATTTCTTGGTTCCTCGTTATGGTTGTTTTCCTATTTCTCTGGGAAACAGGTCTTGGCTCGCAAGTTGGTGTAATGATTTTTGATTAAATAGAACCTGCACTATTAAGTAGCGTCTCTATTTTTATTAAATTCAAGATTACTTTAGTTCATTAAAGATTTATAAAGTATGCAAAATAAACCTAATAAACGTTCCCAACTAAAAGCTTGGGGTGCATTTTTTCTTCAACTAACGCCGCAGTTGAAGAAGTAGTATGATAAGATTTAGTTAGAAAAGGGGCGGAGAGATTATATGAAATATACTTGTCCTTGTTGTGGATATAAAACATTACCTGAAGAGCCATCAGATACTTTTTATATATGTAAGATGTGTGGTTGGGAGGATGATGGAGTTCAATTTCATAATCCAGATTTTGAAGGTGGAGCAAATAAGGTTTCGTTAAAGCAAGCACAAAAGAATTTTATTAAATTTGGAGCATCAGAAGAACGCTTTGTTAAAAATGGAAGAAAATTAAATGAAGAATATATAAAAGATCCTAATTGGAAGCAGTTATTATAGAGGAGAGTTATTCAGCTAATAGGGGCTTTAATGAAACAAGGATTTATAACGTATACATAACTAAACCTAATAACGTTCCCAAACGCACGTTTTGGGACGAATTAAAACGCTTAAAACGTTGTCATACCAATGTATTAAGTGTTTTTCTGTATTTCATTCATATACACCTTTTTATGCATTATCGTTTAAACTTAGATACAACAAAGCTTTCAATGCTGTTCAAAAGAAAATGCACTGGATCATATTTTGAATAAAATCTTGCATATACAGAAGATTCCTTAACGTTATAAATCAACTTGCCCCTATAACATAGCCTTTTTCTTTATTGAACTAACGGGGCAGGTTAGTCGAATAAGCGTAGTGTCGAACTGTGGATCAACGATTGTGCTAAATCAATCCATATTCCTTTTGAATGCAGAACGGGGTAAACTTACATAAGTACGGAATTATTTGATTGAATGGAGTTACTACCGAATGAAAAAAATATTACTTCGATGGTTTATTGTTCTGTCAGCATTGTATACTTTAGGACATTTGCTATTTGGTTTTGATGAAACACGGTTGTTGAGAGTTATTACGAGTACAATTGGTGCGGCTTTCTGTGGCAGTGTTCTTCTCTATATGAATATAAAAGAACGAGAAGAAGAGATTTCTTAATTAACAGTTTGGTTCAACTGTTGCTTATGCAGCTCTTTTTTCTTATTGAACTAACGCAGCAGTTTAGTGCAACAAGGAGTACCTTCAAAATTATGGGGATTTCCAACGCTAAGTTAAGAAATATGACCAAACGATGCTTTGGAACTTTTATCCAGTAAAATTTAACGTTATAATCACTTGTATAAAATATAAAACAATTGGAGGGCTGTATGGAGAAAACAAGTTTATATGCATACATTAGTTTTACTGGTAAGGATGATGTTGACGATTTTCCTGTAGAAGTAGTAACAGAGATGTTAGGTGTACAGCCAACAACAATTTTGCGAATGGGTGAAAGAATAAATGATGTGCATACGCGTTCATTTACATCGTGGAAATACGAATCTGAAACAGTAGAAACACTTGATGTAGATGATGTTTTACTTCCCATTTTAAATGCTTTCCAGTACAAAACAGATACAATTAACCGAATAAAGGAAGAATTGAATTTGAATGTACGAATTGAATTAGTGATAACAATGATAAATGGCTATACGCCTGGTTTGACAATCTCCCCTGAATTTAGTAGATTTGCATCTGCCATCAATGCATCCATTGGTATTGATATGTATGTATATCCTTTTAGTGAACCTGAAGAATAACAACTCATACTTTATGAATACGATATAAATTTCAAATCTCAATAACGTTCCCAAATGCAAATTAGGTAACAAAATCTCGTTTTGGTAGCTTTTTTCTTCAACTAACGAAGCAGGTTAGTTGAAGAAGAATTTGGAAACAAAAGGGTTTTTAATGTCTTTATTGAACTAATATAGATGATTTATAAAAAAGGGGGAGAGTATTTTGGGTTCAAGAATAATGCACTCGATTATTGGGGAAAAAATTGCGGAGGGTTTATCAATGGAAGACAAAACATCATTTTTGCTTGGAAGCATTGCTCCAGATGCTGTTTTTTCACACGAAGAAAAAAACTTTTCACATTTCATTATAGGTGAAGTGCAAGATTATTCAAGAAGCGTTGATTATAAAGGGTTTTTACATAAATACAATTCGCAAGTAGAAAATCCTTATATATTGGGGTACTTTGCACATTTAATTGCTGATGATATTTGGTTAAGAGGTTTTAATCTTTCTTGGTTAAGAAACAGAATGGATGCTGATGAAGGATTATATAAGTTATACCATAATGATTTCCGATTGCTAAATGGAAAGTTACTAGAACACTATGGTTTTACAGATAAATTGAGAAAAACATTTAGTCATTATCCTGCAATTTTAGATTTGGATGAGGTTTCTTCCAAAGATGTTGAGAAATTTGCTTCTTATGTGTTAGAGGATATAGATTACGACAAGGAAGTTCTAAATGAAAAACTTAATGTTTTTACTTTTAATCAAATAATTGGCTATATAGAGACATCAGTTGAACTTGGGATAAAGAATATCAAACCAATTATTACAAAATAAATCTTCAACTAAAGGGTGCTATACGTCAAGAAGGAGTAAAGCATTTTTTCTTATTGAACTAACGCAGCAGGATAGTTTAATAACTTTATTTGGCTATTATGTTAAAATTATGGTTATTAGAAAGTTGAAGACTGTAAATGAGCAGGATAATTTAGAAAGATTTAAAAAGTGTATTAATAAATAAGGTTTAGTCAGATTTATATATTAGCTATCAAATCAAAAAATATAAGGAAGGTAAATCAAAATGAGAGTATGTTGTTTTAAAATAAATTTATCATTAGAAGAAGCTAAAAACCGTTATTGTGATTGGATGAATGAAGGTATTGAATTTGAATTAGGCGAATATGAGAAATATATAGATAAATCAATACAAATTGCTGAAATGGAAGATGGATGGACATATTTTGTGGACGTTAAAGGAGAAGCATTCTTTGGTTTATCAAATGAATCTTGGATGAAATTTGTAAGGGATAGTTCTGTAATCTATGCTTACTACGATGATGACTTCAATGCAGAGCTTATTGTAATAAAAAATGGTACGCTAATACGAGAATTTTCACTTTATGAAGATGAACCAGTTGCTAATGTGGATTTTGGAGCATTTGAATATGAAGTAAGTTCACCAATAGAAGATTGGAATGATGTAGCAAATTTTCTTGAAAAGGAGCTATTATTTAATATTTAATCAATAATTTGATTCATTATATTGGAAGAAGATGGGGTCGAGTGAGGCTTAATGAGCTAACGGAGGGCGTTAATTAAAGATCATTGAGTTACTTAGGCAGCTCTTTCTTATTGAACTAACGGAGCAGCATTCTTGTAATGAATGAAAAAAGATTTAGAAATAGCTTTTAAAGAATGAAAAAGCAAGTAAGTTTGTGAAATGTTACACTTAAACTAACGGAGGCTTTACTTGAAGATCATTGAGTTGCATATGCAGCTCTTTTTTTATTATTGAACTAACGGGGCAGCATTCCTGTTTGAAGGATGTTCGAGGTCTTGAAAGAAAAGGAGCCCTCTAGTATGATGCATGAGTGTCAACGACCATTGACCCATCATCAAACAAGGAGGACTCCTTTATGCATTCTAAATGGAATAACAAAATTAATCAAGTTACTGAAAATACACTGGTTGTCGGCATGGATATTGCTAAGCGTATTCATTACGCATGTTTTGTCGATGAACGCGGGCGAGTAATAGAAAAAGCTTTTGCGGTACATCAATCGAAAGAAGGCTTCGAAAATTTGTATGAAAAGATCCGTCAAATGATGAAGGAAGCTAAGAAAACTGAAGTAATAATAGGGATTGAGCCTACAGGCCACTACTGGATGAACTTAGCCTATTTCTTAGATCAATACGGAATCCCACTTGTCATGGTGAATCCAATGCACGTCAAACGTTCGAAAGAACTTGATGATAATTTGCCGACTAAGAATGATAAAAAAGATGCATTAGTCATCGCACGGTTATTGAAAGATGGACGCTTTAGCTATCCACGAATATTAAAAGAAGTAGAAGCTGAACTACGGATTGGTTCTACTCTTAGATTAAAGTTAACGGAAGATCTAGCAAGTATTAAAAATCGAATCATTCGTTGGCTCGATCGATATTTTCCTGAATTCAATCAAGTCTTTCCTACTTTCGGAAAAATGGCACTTACTGCATTAGAAAGAACACCAATGCCACAGGACATTCAAGGGAAAACCGCGGAAGAACTTGTATTTTTCTACCGTCAGGTAGGGGGTATGAGAGCTCCACAACTACCAAAAGCTAAGCTACTCATTGAAAAGGCTTCAAACTCTATAGGACTGACAGAAGGACAAAAGATGGCCAAACATGAAATCGCCACACTCCTACGTCAGTTTCGCTTATTAGAAACTGAAATCGAAGCAGTGAATGACCAATTAACTGAATTGGCAAAGACAACGATGGAATATGACCTACTCGCGTCAGTACCAGGTTTAGGAGATGCGACAATTGTTGATCTACTTTCCGAAGTAGGGAGTTTTTCACTTTACGAAAATCCACGCCAACTCATTAAACTAGCGGGACTAACATTACGTGAAAACTCTTCTGGTCAACATAAGGGTCAAAAACATATATCAAAACGTGGACGTAAGAGACTTAGACATATCCTTTTCAAAGTGATTGTTCCTTTGATTCGGCATAACCTAGCATTCAAACAACTTCACGAATACTACACAACAAGGAATCAGAATCCCTTACGGGGTAAGCAATCGATGGTAGTTCTCTGTGGTAAATTTCTGAAAATATTACATGGTATTTGTAAAAAGAAAGTGTATTTTAACGAGCAACTTATGATGAAAGATCTCTACTCTCTCGGAGAGGCAGCGTAAGCATTTCGATCAAAGAGCTATAGCAAAAAGGATGATACGGAGAAGCCGGCAATATCACTAAACTTAGACTATGAGTCCCCGGGGCAGCTTAGCAGGCCTCTGCCTTATGAATAGACCGAACGAAGGAATGTAAGCGCGTTGACGCTAAGAGACATGGGAGGGTACGTCGTCATAAGCATCGCAGAGATCCATTGTGCATCAAAATAATGGATAAAAAAGCTAATGATTTCCATTAGTTTTAGCGAAGCGTACGCTTTACTGGGTAATATAATCTATAAATTCAAGACTCTGTTTATCAGAGGGGAGAAAAATATTTTTCTTAAATCACGAAGTGATGGAAACCGTTGATATCTCAATGTTTATAGAGGGAGGTTAGTTCAATAAGCATTATAGAAATAATAATCGGCACCTATTTGTTCGAATCCTCTTTAGTAAGTGAATATTAATCAAATAATAATACAATAGAACATTGAAATAAATCCCGAATAGTGTAATATTACACTATAAAGGTAATATGTCGGTCGTTATTCCTTAGTCTGATTCAGAAACATTATCGCAATATATAATTAAACGGAGGGATATTATGAGATATATTGAATCAATAGACCCTTTTCTGATGCAGTTGTTCATTGTTCCCTTAATAGTTATTGGATTAGGTGTTATAGCATCGGCTCTTGTTAAAAAGGTATTTATTGCACCTTTAATAACATTGTTTCTGAATGGACTATATGAAATTTGGTATATGAAATACTATTATCCTGAATTAGAAATTAACTTCACGTCTTGGAATATTATTTCCCCTCTAATTTCATTAGTAGTTGCTTTAATGGTAGTACCGTTTCTAAAACAAAAATACAAACAAAATTAGACTACATAATTAAAGGAGTCTCTTTTTATGAGGCGTTTCCTCAAAATGATGTTATTCAACAAACGAGGGCTTTAGCAAAACAAGGCTGCCTTTGGGTAGCTTTTTCTTCTTGAACTAAAGGAGCAGGATACTTCAATAGTTTTGTTATGGTGCAGTGATAAAAAAGAAGGAGTGTTATAGGTTTGTTAACCAAAAAAAATGTTTTAATCATAATTATAGGTAGTATTATTATAGGGATCTTCTCATTTCCCTTTATTACTATATATCTTCTTAATAATGGAAATCCTTATCATAATTATCTAGTTAATAAGCATATTCCAGCTCATTTGGAGCATTTGGGGTACACGAATGAAGTTATAATAGAGCAACATATAATAGCGCCAAAGTCCAGTGCCAATCACAGTGTCTATCATCAACGCTATATGGTGATTTTTAAGGATGAACCACAATTGAAATATTTATATGGTTTAACAAAAAAGGAGAAAAACGTTGTGCAATTCTGTGAGAAAATTAACGTGATGGATAGAAATGGCACTCGTTCTGAAGAAATGACAATCGAGAAAACCAATCATAGTGAAAGTGAATGTCTGGGATATTACGACAATAGAAATTAAATTTTCATTCAACTAACGGGGCAGTTTAGTTGAAGATGATATTTTAAGTTTAGTGGGAATAAACATAAAAAGACGGGGGTGCGTTGATGTTCAAAAGAAGATTAATTTTAATCTTCGCAGTAATTTTATCGTTAGTAATTGCGGGCTGTAATGACGAAGAGTCAATTGAGAAAAAAGAAGAAGTTATTCAACACAATTGGAATGAAAGTCCACTTTTTGAATCGGACGGTTACACAATGATTGGTGAAGAAGGACGCTTAGGTTTTATCTACGATGATGCCGAAGTTGTTAGATTTTACCCTGATAAAGTCCAAAAGTACATGTGGCATTTTTGGGGAAATGAAGATGAGTTGATTGGTGACTTTGAAGTTTTAGGAACTCATGAAAATAGTAATGAGAAAATAATAATTGTACCAAAAGGGGGAAATTCTTTTCTTAGCCCTAATAATGGTGCAGATACTCACTATCCAACAAATATGATGCTCCCTAAAAGTGGAATGTGGAAGTTAGATGCTTATATTGGAGATAGACTATTTGGAAGTGTTTATGTAAAAGTTCATGAGAAATAATGGATTGTTGAACTAACGGGGGCTTTACTTGAAGTTCATTGAGTTGCATATGCAGTTCTTTTTTTATTATTGAACTAAAGGGGCAGATTAGTTGAAGAGCGTTGTTTAACTTTTGTACAACAATCGGGCCATTTTCTGGAATAAAGCGATTGCTCAAATCCAGAATTTTGAAATAATTATTAGTAAGTTAAATGGCAGGATTTTAGAATATGACCGAAACATATTGTATATAAAAAAATTAACATTAGTTTCTTAATTCTTTTTATTGGGAGGAAGAGTAGGATGGAAATAAAATGGATAGGTGTTAGTGTCCTCACCGGATTCTTTCTACTGGAGCTTGGTGCAATGGTTGCGTTCAGTTACTGGGGTTATCATATCAAGACAGGGGCAGCGGTCAAAATTATACTTGCGGTTGCCACGCCACTAGTCATAGCCACTCTATGGGGTATGTTTCTCTCCCCGAAGGCGTCGCTTCCCATCTTCTCCTTCCCCATACGAACTACGCTTAAGCTGGTTGTGTTCATTGTTGCTTCCGCAGCTTTGTACGCAAGTGGGCAAAGCGCGTTCGCAGTTACTTTTCTGACGGTGTCCCTTCTTATCGTGGCAGCAGTCTTCATCTTGAAGCTTCATAAAGTAAATATGTGAAGTGGATTAGCCTAAAACCGAACTTCAATAATCGGGCGCGATTGTTGAATAAGCGTCTCTGTTCTTACTCAACTAACGGGGGCTCCAGTAGTTTGACCTAATGCACGTAAGTATCGTGCTTAAAAGGTCACTTGCAATTAGGCATAGTTAGAAGTAGGGAATATAAAATGTAGCTTTGTAATAAAGATTGATTATTTATAATAAAGAACGATTATTTATAATAAAGTAAATCATCTTTTCTCTGTAGATTTCTTAGAGGTTAGATGATTTTTTATTGGATATTTATGTTAATGTAATTGTAAATATTGTGAAGAAATGTACTTAAACTAACGGGTCAGGTTAGTTTAAGTAGAGGGATTTTAAGATGGATAACGAATTAGTTAAAATAAAGGTGTTCAACTAAAAGGCAGTATAGAGATTTTTCAGGAAAAGAGGAATTAATATGAAGGATGAACAGCAAAACAAAATAGAAGAATTAGAGGGGAAAATTTATTCTTTAGAACGAAGTTTAAAACGCCTTTCTATATTGGTAGAACCTAATTTAAAATACCCATACTGGCATAAACTTCTTTGTCTAGGTATTTTTGAAGAAGATAAAAAGAAACTTGAATATATTATGTTCCATCTAACAGCCCGTTTACACCAAGAACCAAATTCTTTTAGGATAGATACAGAATACCCATCTGAGTTGTTTGAAAATGGTTTACCGACTTTAAATCAAACAATGACTATAATTTCATCTACTATAAATATAGAGTATGAAGAAATTATTCAAGAAATCCTCTTATGTATGTATCGACAAGGTATGTTCAAAAATCTAATTAGTTTTCTATTTCCAGAAGAAGTAAAGAAAATAGATGAAGGTGAATTGTGATACTTTTCACTTAAACTAACGGGGGCTTTAGTTAAACAAGACCATCATTTCGATGGTCTATTTTTATGTCTAAAACATCAAGTAGGCTTCGGTGATCCATTGTGAAATGTACTTTAACTAACGGAGCAGTTTAGTTGAACAAGGGTATTGGTTTTTATGTTGTAATATAGAGGGCGTGAGCTGTTGCTACTAAAGGCTTTAGTTGAAAAAGATAGTCAAACCAGTAGCAACAATCTTTGAGACAACTGCCTAAAGAAAAGACAACTTACATAACTGTTTATCAATGGAATAAAAATGAAGAAGGTAAAGAAGTCCTATTTGACGGAATGTATTAATAGTTTCAGGGTTCGGATCATCTTCGTTCAATATGAGATCATTTTTGGTAGTAAAATCAATGTTAGAGGAACTTTTTTAATTAAACTGTTTCTAAACCAATATAAATACTTGCAACATCCACTTTAGTACTATATAGTACTACTCATGACAAAGGTAAAATTATTGAATCAAAAACGTGTGATTGAAGTAGCTGCAACATTATTTTTAGAAAAAGGGTTTGCTTATACAAGTATGGATGAATTAGTGCGTGTAAGCAAAGTTTCAAAGTCTAATGTGTATTATCACTTTTCTAATAAGGAAGAATTATTAGAAGGGGTCGTTGATTATTGGATTGAAATGTATCAATCTGCAATTGATGACGTACTTTCTCAGAACCAATTTTTAGTTGAAGATCGTATTCAACTGTTTTTAAAGCAATTATCGCAAGGAGTTCAGTCGAGAGAATATAAGGGGAGCTGTCCATTTATTACGCTTTATATTCAAAGCCCTGCAAATGCCACAATAGTAAAAGAAAAGATAGGTCTTTTTTTTACAGGATTACAAACGAAAGTTTCTCTATTACTTAAACAAGGGGTAGAGAATGGGGAATTCAGAAATGCGATTAATATTGATGAGGTTGCATCACTTTTTATTACAAATCTTGAAGGAGCGCTATTTATTTCAGAAACAATGAAGGATGCAACTGTAATCACGAAAACTGCAGATCATTTTTTTAACTTGCTTCGATAAAAGAAGCATTTTTTTCACATCAAATTAGTACTGAATAGTACTAAAAGGGGATTTTATATGAGAACAGTATTTTTAACTGGTGGAACAGGCTTTATTGGAAAGCAATTAGTGAAAGAATTAGCCAAAGAGGATGTTAAAATACTCCTTTTAGTGAGGTCGAAAAGTAAAGCAACACGCATTTATCAAGAAAGAGGTATCTTAAAAGAGGCAGTTATGCACTTTATTGAAGGTGATTTGACGAAAATAGACTTAGGTCTAAGTGCTGAAGATAAGGAGAGGGTATTGAAAACGGATGTGATTATTCACGCAGGAGGCCCCATGGATATTCAAGCGACAAGCAAAGAGGCAGCTTCCGTATTTTTGAATGGTGCCCAACATATTAGTGAATTCGCTAAAAATATTCATCAATTGAAGGGATTGCAACAATTTATTCATGTTGTAGGTTATATGAGTCCCTTTGATGATAAAAATAGCAAGATTGCGATTGATGTGTATAAAGAAGGAAACCATTATTTGAAAATAAAAAATCCATATGAGAGAACAAAATTTTTAGCAGATCTTTATATCCGTCAGCAGGCATCTGCTGTAGGTTATCCACTTTCTGTAATTAATCCACCAACAGTAGTTGGTAGTAGTCAAACAGGGAGTACAGAGCAGATAGCAGGCTTAGGCTTGCTTGTGATGAGTATGCGCAGAGGGCTCATGCGAGTGATTCCTGGAGGTAAGGGATATAGTTTACCACTTATTTCAAATGATGAGCTTGCGAAGTTTATTGTC
Source organism: Solibacillus sp. R5-41 (assembly GCF_002736105.1). Taxonomy (NCBI): domain Bacteria; kingdom Bacillati; phylum Bacillota; class Bacilli; order Caryophanales; family Caryophanaceae; genus Solibacillus; species Solibacillus sp. R5-41. The sequence continues at coordinate 1,770,896 of NZ_CP024123.1, forward strand.
CAGGTTTTCAGATTGGGGCAACCGACTATTCAAACATATACACTTGTTGAAGACAAACAGCATGATCAGAACATTTCTGAATTATTAAGTGTTATGTCGGAAAGTATGAATATAAAGGCACCTAAAATCTCTGTCCCAATGCCACTTATGAAAACAATTATGAATAGTGGAGTAAGTAAAATAACACAAATTCCTTCTGATGGACTGAATTTTATTACAAACCGAACATTTTCAAATGGTTCAGCGAAAAAAATTATGGGAGAAGATTGGTTTAAGAAGACGAGTGTAATGAAATTTTTCCCTGCCGTAGTAGCTGATCTGGATTATCGAATGATGTATCCAAATGGCCAGCATAATCATTTATTTAAACGAACATTATGCGATAACACTACCATTTACCAATTACAAGGAGAGGGTAAACCGTTTATTTTATTACATGGTTTATTGAGTGATGGAGAGGATTTATTTCCTTTAGGACAAGAGCTTCATGAAAAAACGGGTCAACCTGTATGGATCTTGGATCTTCCAGGTTTGGGACGTTCTCCTTTTAAACGAGAGAAAAATCTTCTAGATATCTATTTGAATGTAGTGAAAAAGTTGTTGGAGAAAGCTACTAATGGTGCACATCTAATTGGCCATTCATTTGGTGCGTTTATTCTTTTGGAAGCATTAGTACAAAAGTACATAGATAAGAAGTATACAATTACTTTACTTCAGCCACCTGTTGCTAAAAGAAATGCTAAAGTACTTAATGTTCCTCAATTTATGAACAAATGGACATTGAAATTGGCAACTATTAATTTGATAGAGCGTTATGTATTAAGTAATGGTTTGTTTGAAAGTACGGAGAGCATCCCTGAACATTATATTAAAAAAATAAGTAACAGTTTTACTTCTCCTAGAATTTTAAATACTACGGTTCAGCTTAACAGTTTACTATTGAAAAACTATCAAAGTGATTTCAATGAAGTAACAAAGTATAATCTTCACATTATTTGGGGGGATTATGACAGAGGCTATTCTGCTCCTTCGAATCTTGGTATGGTTGATTTTGTTCCATATGGTCATCATTTTCCTCTTAGCCATCCGAGTGAAACGGCTAATTTCATAATAAAAAATAGTAGTACTAGCAGATGAGTGTGTGGGATAAATAAAAATTGCGTAGTAAAATCGTTGTGTCTTTGAAATATACTGTAGACAAATTCAAATAGTATCGAGCTTGTCTAAAATCTAAGTTGTTCGATTTTAAACGAACAACTTAGATTTTTTAATTCTACCAAATTAATGATCTCATAATATCATCTGATGCAACTAATAGAAACACCAATACACTAGTAATTATTGCATATTTTTTAGCTTTTGGAGCTGTATTGTTGAATGTAACAATAATTGTCTGTAAGCCAAAAAATACAACTAGTGACCATAAAAGCGGTTCAAAGACTCCAATAAAAAAACCTTCTTTCATAAGTATCTTGTTTATTAAACATTACAACATTCTAATGAATGGGCTGCTTATGATTAAAATGTCCTTTAAATTACGCTTTGGAAACTTTACTATCTAACGTTATAAATTAAATTTGATCTACGGTCTTTCTTGCTAAGTAATCTATGATTTCATTGTTTTTTATATTTAAAGTTTTCGGAAATTCATTTCGTATTGAATCTAAACCAAATAAATAAAGCTTTTCTTTATCTTGATAATGATTATATTGAACCTTTATTTCGTTAGGTGTTAGCTTTTTTATTATTTCCTCATAGAATTGAGATTCTATTATTTTGTCTTCGGAACTCAAATGAATAGTTCCACGTACTTCATTTTTTAAGACGAAGTGCAATTGCTGGGCTAAATGGACATCTGTTAAGAATGAGCATTCTAAATTACAATAAGCTTGTATAGGTTCATTTGTTTCTAAGTTTTTTAGAAGTGTATTAAATCTTGGAGAATTCTTTCCCCAAATACCTGGGATTCTAATGATTATTGCACGTTCCTTTAACAAATCTTGAAGCATTATTTCACAATTAATCTTATATTGTCCGTATTCAGATTTTGAATTAGGTTCATCTGTTTCACTATGATGTCTTGATAAGTCCCCATCGAATACATTTGTCGTAGACAAAAAGTAAAGTAAACTACTTTTGTTTTTTAATTCGACAGCTAAAAGTCTATGAAACTCCAATAATTGTTCAAAATCACCGTGTAGGCACGAAATGATAATATCAGGTTCAACAGTATTTAGTATTGTTTTCAGTACTTCACCATCTTGAATATTCATTTGAAACTGTTTGTTATCAGGAAGGTTTGTAGCAGATGTAAAATATGTTCCATAAACATCAAAATCATTTTCACACTTTTTTGCTAAAGCTTTTCCAACTAAACCACTCGCACCAACAATCAATAATTTCTTCAATCCTTTATCAACACTCCTTCTAAATTATGTAATATATCTATTATAGCTACATTAGTCGTAATATTGAAAATATTATATATCGTGTTATATAATATTATGTATTGTTATTCATATGGATGCTGAAATAACGTTCCCAAATCAAAGTTAGGGAACCAACACCCCCATTCAATTGAATAGGGGGTGTTTTGGGAATAATTTTAACAGCTAATACAGCAATTTGATTTTTCATGGAATTTTTCAGGTATACAAGACGTACCTTTTTAACGGAGGGATTATATGTTAAAAAGGATATTGATTATTGTTGGAATACTCATAGTGGGTATAGCCTCATTTATCCTGTTAAATAACCTTTTAGAAAGTGATAGTGCTGTTGCAAATAAAGAGGAACAAAAACCTTCATTTTCTAAAGAAGAAAAACTAACTCATTCTATATTGAACTCGATAACTGAAAAAATTCATGAGAAATATAAGGACTTGAAGTTTTCTGTAGGTTCGTCCTCAACGAAAGAATTGAAGATACAAGTTTCAGAGAATGAGGAATATTTCAATTCAATTAAAAGGGAAATTGAAACCATTGCAAAAATTGAAATTAAACCATCTATATTAAAAGACTATACAGTTTTAGTAATGAGATTGGATTTATCTCTTTTGAATGAAGAACTTCGAAAAAATAATAAAGAACTTTTACTTTTAACACACACTATATGGATAGGTCTAAAAGAAGAATACGACATAGTTGAAGATATAAATATCGAATACCAAAAATCCATTACTATTTATACATCAATAAAAGGTACAGGTAAGGATGCACAAAAGTTGGCAATGGAAATTGAAGAAACAATAAATAAAACCTTACAATCTAAAGAACTAGATTCATTACCTCAAATTGACTCTTATGAAATTAAAATATTAAATACCAAAGGAAAAGTAGTAAATTAGCCAACTTATAAAGCTGTACAAAATTCGTATCACTTTTTAATAATGGGACGAGTGACTTTTGTGTAACAACGATTTATAAAGTATACAAAACAAACCTAATAAACGTTCCCAAATGGTAGTTAGGGAACCACCCCCCCATTCAATTGAATGAGTGGGTTTTTTGGCTGCTTATGAACAGTAAGTACCCAAACGACGCTTTGGCTGTATTTTTCATTCTGGAGGGTATTTATATGTTTTTAAGTGTGTGTGATTTACTAATTTAACTTCAGGTCCAGAAGAAATTTCATAGGTCATTCTGTCTTTCCCTATTGGAATCCATTGCCCGCCATCAGTAGGCTCTATGTCAAATGTAATTTGCAATTGGAAGCCACGAAAGCCATTAATTCTTCTTGTTTCTAACACCTCAATTTTCCAAGGGGCGACACTAGGTGAAAAATCCTTTACAATCTTTGGATAATAATAGTTACGCAAATCATTTTCAATATAAGGAGTCAGCATATTCATAAGCATATCCTGTAATCTAAGTTCTTCAGAGTCCTGAGTTGGTACAACTGATGATAAGTGAAAAATAGCTCAATTATGGTTCCTAAAGAAAAAGGGATGTACGTTTATCATGTAATAGCTAATTGGGAAAAGGGAAATGGGAACTATGCCTTCTCAATAGAAGTAAAATAAATAGACCTTTCTTTAACTAACGGGGGCTTTACTTGAAGATCATTGAGTTGCATAGGCAGCTCTTTTTTTCTTATTGAACTAAAGGAGCAGGATAGTGGAAGAAGGAAATTGATGAAAAGTGAAGAATTTTATAAATAAAAAGAGGTGAAAATTCGTGGATAAATTGCTTCAACATTTACAAAGAGTTGGCGTAAATTACATAAAAAGTGATAGTATAATTTTTTTAGAAATTTTAGAGAACAGACTTCATTTTGCTTCTGAAATAGATGAACTTATAAATGAACTTTTAGATAAATTACAAAGTAGTAAACTGAAAAAAGTTAGGTTTGAGTGTCCTAAAATTCTTTTAGATAGCTTAAATTGTACTAGTACTAAAATGGATATTATTGGTGAAAGGGTTATATATAAGAGATCTTTAATGACACCATTAAATGTTTCAATACCAGAATATGAAGTATGGTCATTTTCTGAGAATAACTCTATCTTTTTTTTATCTGAAGTGATGGGTACAAGTTTTATTGATACAGAGAGGTTTTTAACTGGAATGAGGACCGAACTCCCGTCACAAGTAAAGGAAATGTTTACAGTGTATATAGTTAATAATGAACCTGTTGGTGTAGTTTTACCCCATATAGAACCAAATACAGATAATGAAGGACGCATTTTTTGGATAGGCATTCATCCTAATTTTCTGGGTACAGGATTGGGAAAGAACTTACATTCAATAGGATTATACAGATTGAAAAATGAATTTAGAGCCAAGTCTTATTTAGGAATGACTCAAGTTAACAATATTCCAATGAGAAATATAATGGTTTCAAACGGATGCATTCAAAATAAAAACACAGTAATTTCTTTACAATATTCTATTTAGGAATTAGTTTATTCGTTTAGTAAAATAAGTATGGGATATTCGTGTATTATTATTACGATGTTTTCTTTTTTATATTCAGGGGTTCTTATTGAAATACGACGGAGCAGTTAAGTTAAAAAAGCAGAAAGGGGAATAACGATGGAAAGAGTTAATTTCTTTTATAATAAGTTACTTTACGATAAAGCAGAGGAAACTTTTTTTATACAAAAAGCTTTAATTGAAGAGCTACTACCCGAAGCTGATGTGCAGCATGTGGGAAGTACAGCTATTCCAAACAGTATTACAAAAGGAGATTTAGATATTCAAGTGAGAGTTAATGCCAACATTTTTCCTAATGCAGTTAAAGAACTTTCAAAGTTATATGAATTAAATGAGGGCAGTGTAAAAACTGAAACCTTCAGAGCCTTTAAGGATGATTCGAATGTTCCTCCAATGGGTGTACAATTAACTGTTATAAATTCAGAATTTGATTTCTTTTGGAAGTTTCGCGATGTCTTACTAATGAATGATAATTATCGAAATGAATATGATAATTTAAAAAGGAAATACGAAGGAATGGAAATGGAAGCTTACAGAGAAGCCAAGAATAAGTTCTTCGAAGAAGTTATGGCTTCACCAGAATATAAGAATATATAAATAGGGTGCTTTGTTATTTCTTAAACTAACGGGGGCTTTACTTGAAGATCATTGAGTTGGGCACTCTTTTTTCTTATTGAACTAAAGTAGCAGGTTAGTTGAACAATTATAGATAAAAAAGGGGGATGAAAATGTTTCGAAATAAATTCAAGGAAAGTGAGACAGGTTTATTTGTTTTACTTCTTACTTGTTTTCTCCTAGCTGGTTGTTCACAAGAAAAGCAAGTAACTATTAATATGCCAGAAGCAATACCAAGTGATTTCGATTTTATCGTGGAATTTGGTGTTGGTAAAAGGAATGTAATTAATACCTATGAAGACACAGTAACAAAGGATTTAGTAGCTGATGGAACAGTAACAACGAATTTGACATTTACAACAGAAGAAATGGATATGATTTATCAGAAAATGAAAGAGATAAATATAACAGGAACGAAAAACTTTATTCCACAAACAAATTGTTTACGAAAACCCTTTAGTGAAGATGAATGGGAAATTACGATTAATCTTGAAGTATTTACTCATACTGTTTCTGAACAGTACTGTGAAATATCTGATGATGCCAAACAATTAATTGAGTTACGAAATTATGTTTTTTCTTTAGTTAAAAATAAAGAAGAATATAAAAAACTTCCTGAAGCTAACGGTGGGTACGAATAATTTCTTATTCAACTAACGGGGGCTTTAGTGCAGCAAGGATTTCAAATGGTCCTAAACGACCGTTTGGGAATATTGTTATTGGATACCATAAAGGTATGCTTGTAGGAATTATTGAAAAATTGTACTCTTGAACGCTGTTACTTATCTGCGGCCTATCAAATCCCAAAAACATAAAATATATTATAGCGATTGTATAAGTTATCAATAATACTACTAGTGAATTTGGGCTTTTTTTTATCATATCTTTCCTCCTAATTAAAATGCCAAATTCATTATAACAGTCGTTTTTTATTTAGGGTATTTTTCAAACTTCTTACTTGCTATCTATACAGGCATGCGAAGAGGAGAAATTTTAGGCTTAAAGTGGAGTGACATTGATTTTGATAAAAAGATGATTCACGTAAGTAGATCGTTAGCGCATGTACCTAAAAGCGGTTATATGTTTACGACATTAAAAACGAAAAACTCGAAACGACAAATTCCGATTCCAGAATTTGTACTTCATGAACTACGCACGCATAAGCAACGCCAAGAAGAGTGGAAGCGATTAGTAGGTGAGCTATATGAAGACAACGACTTAGTCATATGTACCAATACTGGGACCTTACAAGATCCACGCAATGTTGTTCGTGTCATGAAGCGCCTTGTTAAAAGCGCGAATGTACCAAATATTCGTTTTCACGATATTCGGCACACGCATGCATCGATTCTTATTTCAGAAGGTGTAGATGTCGTTAAAATTTCGAAACGATTAGGTCATGCTAACCCAAAAATAACGTTCGAGTTTTATGCACATTTATTACCGAATGCAGATAACGACATTGCAGATATTTTTCACAAAGCAATCCAAAGTAACACTAAATAATTGGAAAAAATCTTGCGGACAAATTGCGGACAAATCCTAAAATAGAGGTATAAGGTAGGAAGTCATCCAAAAAGAAAAAACCTGAAAACGTTGATATAACAACGTTTTCAGGCGCTTTAAATGATGGTCTCGACAAGTCTCGAACTTGCGACCCCCACCTTGTCGAGGTGGTGCTCTCCCAACTGAGCTACAAGACCGTGATAAGATACAAAAAAACTTGTTCTTATTTATCATCATAGCATTTTAACTGGAAGAGGTACATAGAAAACTACTAATTTCACTTTTTATGTTATTTTAAAAATGGAATGATCGCGCATTCCTCATATGCACTAACGTCTTTTCTTTTTATCGTCTTTTAGTAATAGTTCCTTTTTTATTAATTTTTCTAATACTACCTGGACGTGATATTTATTTTCTTCGATTTGGATGACATTTACAACTTTTCCATTACGTCCTTTTATTCTGATACTTTCATCGACTTCTGGTATACGTTTTAAATATTGACTTAGAACTGATGTGTTTTTTTCATAAAAATGAATCGCATACATTTTGATACACTCCTTGTAAACTCAAATAAAACATTAAGTGAACTTTTTTCCAATTTATGATGAATCTGAGGCGTATAGAACTGTCAGAAAAGGAGATGAATAAAATTTGAAAAATAGTTTCCACCTTTCAATAATATGATAGGGTAATCGAATGAATTGAGGTGGAGAAGAAATTAAGAAAAAATGGGGTTTACTTGCTGTACTAACATTTGGTCTGTACGTTGTGGCGATGTATTTCTATTTTTTTCATAGCCAAAATAGTGGGATACCAGCCGCTCTTAAAGGAACGGCAGCAGATCCAAATACTTTTCTAACAGCGCGGGAATTGGTGTTAAGTGATGATTTATCAAAAATAAGAAATTTCCTATTTTTTATCTCAACGCCGTTTGAATGGTTGCTTTACTTTGTTATTTTGAATACGGGTATTTCACGTATGTTCGAAAGATGGTGCCCAAGACAACATAAATGGGCCATTTGGAGAAATGCAATGTATTTATTTTTACTATCGCTTCTATTGTTTGTTCTCCAATTTCCACTAGATTATTTCCGGTATGTACTGAGTAAAAGCTATGGCATTAGTACGCAGTCTTTTTCCTCGTGGATGAGGGATAATGTGATCGATTTTTGGATGGCTTTCGGGATGTCCGTTATCGTGGTCACGGTTCTCTATTGGCTCATTAAAAAAAGTCCGAAGAGATGGTGGTTATCAGCATGGGCATTAACTGTTCCATTTTCAATTTTCCTTATGTTCATCCAACCAGTCGTGATCGACCCAATATACAATGATTTTTCTCCACTAAAAGATGAAGCATTAGAGACGAAGATTCTGTCACTCGCAGAGCAAGCAGATATTCCTTCAGATCATGTGTATGAAGTGAATATGTCAGAGAAGACGAATGCATTAAATGCGTATGTAACAGGGATTGGTGAAAATTCGAGGATTGTGTTGTGGGATACGACATTAAACCGATTAACGGATGAAGAAATACTCTTTATAATGGCACATGAGATGGGCCACTACGTGAAAAAGGATATTTACCTAAACATCACTGTATACTTGTTGATGACGCTCATTGGACTATGGGCAATTGCAAAAATCATGCCTTGGATGATTAGACGTTATGGATCGATATTAAAAATTAAACAAATGAGCAATATTCATTCATTGCCATTGTTTTTATTGATTTCATCTTTTCTAGTATTCTTTTCAAGCCCACTGTCCAATGCAGTTTCACGCTATCAAGAGACCCGAGCTGATGAATATGCAATGGAACTAATGGAAAATCCCGAGGCTGCGGTCTCGACGTTTCAACAGTTGACCAAAGTTGGGCTTGGCGAAGTAAATCCATCAGTACTTGTCAAATGGTTTCGCTACTCCCATCCGCCTATGTTAGAAAGAATCAATAATGTAGCCGATCAAGCTGAAAAGGAATTGAACTAGGTTTGAATCAATTGAAAAGCGCATCAAATCCTTTCAAATCATGGATTTGATGCGTTTTCCTTTTTTCTGAGAAACCGTCAGAACTCAAGACTATTTTGGATGCATACAGACCGCACGCCGGATATGGTGTTTTACGGGGAAATTCAGATAACACTGTTAAGTAGCCAAGTGATTGCCCGTAATTCTTTTTTTAATAAGGTTAAAAAAATAGAACAAGCAAAAATTAAATTCATAACTTTTAAACTTCAAACGTTCCCAAATAAAAGTTTGAACACGAACCAAAAAGCAGCGAATATTGTTAAATGAACGTTTGCGGCTTTTTCTCTCACTATCATTTATATTGCTTATATGCGCGAATCCTCAAATACAGTTCCTGTAACGGCTAATATCCATTTTATTACAATTATAAACATTTTTTGTATTACATAAGCATAAAAATTGTTTGTGTACCTGGTGCATTACATACCTCAGTGCAAAATTTTATTCCCCACGCGCAAGCTCTCTTGATCGTGTTTCGGCACTTCGTATACAGCTCGCAATGGCCTCATTAAACTGCATCGCTTCTAAGGCGCGAATGCCAGCTTCCGTTGTGCCACCTGGACTTGTCACTTTTCGTCTCAAAACTTCAGGTTCATCCTTACCAGTTTTAATCATTTCCGCTGAACCAGCAATCGTTTGCACCATTAATTGACGGACAACTTCTTTGGAAAGCCCAAACTCGGCACCTGCCCGTTCAAATGCTTCTAATAAATAATATAAATAGGCAGGGCCACTACCTGAAAGAGCTGTAACAGCATGCAATTTATCCTCTTCTACCTCAATAACAATGCCAACTGCTTCTAACAATTGACGATAATAAGCGCATTGACCATCCGAAACAAGCGTATTGAATGCAATACCTGATGCGGACATCCCAATTGTGGCGGAGGTGTTCGGCATCACACGTGCAATTGCTCGTTGTCCGAGATGCTGTTCAATCGTTTCGATACTAATCCCCGCTAATATGGAAAGAATCGCCGCATTTGGATTGATAAAAGGTTGGATTTTGTTCATCGCCTCTTTCGCATCTTTCGGTTTCATCGCTAAAATAATTAAATTGGCATCGTCCAATTCTTCATATGCGGTCAGCTGCTTAACACCGTAGTTTGTTACGAGTTGTTGAAGTCGATCGATATTGGAGCGATTGGATACATAAATAGATGACGGATTGACGACCTTATTTTCAACCCAACCATGTATAAGTGCCTCGGCCATCGAGCCTGCACCAATAAAAATAATTTTTTGCATAATTAACTCCTCCGATTCCATATAAAAAGCGTTTTCATCCTTAGCATCTGCAAGGACGAAAACGCTTGTTTCCGCGGTACCACCTTATGTTCACATCAATATGTGCAACTTCATTCACCTTTTTATCGCAAAGGGTACGGTTATGTTTTCATAACGGCTCCAAAGTAGGTTCAATTATTTGAGCGGGCTATGCCGATTCCAGCGGTTACGGCACTCTCTTTAACCATCACAATAATTTACTTCGCTTTTTCATCGCCTATAAATTTTGAATTATCGAAAATTATATAAGTGAAAGGCAAAACTGTCAACCTTTAACGTGACGAAACGAAAATAAAGAGTTAGAATAAATGAATAACCATTCACAAATAGATAGACATAAAGGGGATTGGACAATGGAAACTTTTAAAATAGAAATACCAACACCGTATGCGGTTGGGGATGTCAATGCTTTTTTAGTAAAGGGAGATGCACTCACATTGTTTGATGCAGGTCCAAAAACAGAGGAAGCTTATGATGCACTTAAATGGGGGATTCGAAGTGCGGGCTATGACATGAAGGATGTGGAGCAAGTTGTTTTAACCCATCACCATCCAGATCATGTAGGTTGGGTAGATGCTTTTAGCCATGCTGAAATACTAGGTCACGCCTATGTCGATCATTGGATGAAAAAAACACCTGAATTTCTTCACTATCACAACACGTTTTACGCCAAGCAATTAAAAGAAGGCGGTGTGCCAGAAAAATATATACAACGAATTTTAAAAGTTAAAGGTGAAATTGAACTATTTGGCTCCCTACCTTTAACGGGCTATTTAAAAGAAGGGGATGAGATACCAGGTCATAAAGGGTTAATGGTGTATGAAACGCCAGGACATGGGCAAAGTCATCTCGTATTTTTAGAGGAAGGGACGAGACAATGTATCGGCGGTGATTTATTGCTCGAACGCACATCATCGAATCCTTTAGTAGAGCCACCTGCTGATTTATCGATGGAACGTCCAAAATCATTATTACAATATAACGCGTCACTTCAGAAGTTGAAGGCCTTAAACGTTTCAAAATTGTATACAGGTCATGGAGGGGAAATTACCGAAATCGGGAAATTAGTTGACGAGCGACTTGAACGCCAAAAACAGCGTGCTATAAAAGTATATGATTATTTAGTGAAGCCTCAAACGAATTTTGAGTTAACGACACAGTTATTTGAACGAATATATCAACAGCAGCTAGGATTAACACTGTCAGAAACGCTTGGTCAACTCGACTATTTAGTAGAAAATGAAATGGTTGAAGCCAAAATGCAGGGTGGTGTTATTTATTATAGTAGAATATAGAATTAATACGGTTTTTTAAACAATAGAAAGTCATCATTTTGTTTCCTATAAAATGATGGCTTTTGCTTTTTATTCCCCCTGCACCGGGTGCACAAACAATTAAAGCAAAAATTTGATAAACTGATTAATATTTAATAAAATTATATAAGGATTAACTAGATTTTTTTTGAGAAGCTGGAGGAAATCAAACATGAAGAAATACTGGATATTCCTTCTTTTATTAGTGTTAGCAGGTTGCAGTAGTAGTAACAACGATGGTGCAATGCTATTTACAGAAAAGCAGGCGGTGCCGTTTGAAATCGTTAAATACGAAGAAAAGATTGCACCGGTTTACGAATCACTTGTCCCATATATATCATATGCCAGTACAGAAGGGCAGCTAAAGGAGCTACAAGCCCGCTTTAAAGTAGAAGGCTTTACAGTTGATATGGACAACTATATGGCCGTATTTCTCGTGACCTATTCTGATAGCTGTGGTATTGCCGTGGACGGTGTTTACAATGATGCTGGAAAATTAGCGGTTCAGTTAATGGATGTGCAAGGAACAAACTGTGAAAAAGAAGGCATTCCACATACATTTGTGCTACAAGTACCAAAGCAAGATTATGAAAAAGTGCAATTTTATAACGGTAATATTATTAAATCATCTACCGAGATAAAAAATTAGCAAGCACCGAACAAAAATGAGTGAATTTTTGTTCGGTGCTTTTTAACATCCCTGCACCTGGTACAATTTCTTTGTTAGAGTATTGATAAATTAAAAAATGATGGTAAAATGTATTTTAGCCCTTATTTATGGGAAGTAATGAAATAGTTAGCGTTGAGAAGGAAGAGTAAGTAAGCCGCGTTTTTTAGAGAGCTTCTGATGGTGGGAATGGAGCAAACAAAACTTACTGAATATGACCTTTGAGCTTCGTACCGAAATTTTAACTTGATTCAGCCTCTGGCTAAACCAAGTTAAGCCCCAGCGGATGTCACAGATTTTTTAGATGAAATTTTCAAGCGAGCTTGAAAAAAATCTGGACGCAATTACGCCGAGGCGTAATTGATGTAGGCTACGACGAGAATGGCACTCGTTACAACAGCAGCAGTATGAACACGTACTGATGGAGGTTAATAGTGCGAACTATTATCAAAACTTAGGTGGTACCACGAGTAAATTCGTCCTAATCGTATAAATACGATTAGGGCTTTTTTTGTGGAAAAAACGGTAAAATTAATCGACAATGCAATGGTAACAACTGTTCATCCCACTTTGATTAGGAAGGAAAACACCAACAGGGTTTAACGTTTTCTTTGAATTATCAAGTTGTTACTTTCAAGTCGCATAGGAGGAATTGTATCATGGCAGTATTAATCGGAGGCGCATGGCCTTACGCAAATGGATCGTTACATTTAGGACATATTTCATCGTTATTACCAGGGGATATTTTAGCAAGATATTACCGTATGAAAGGGGAAGAGGTTTTATATGTTTCGGGCAGTGATTGTAATGGAACGCCTATTTCTATTCGAGCAAATCAAGAAAATACAACCGTAACGGCGATTGCTGACCGTTACCACCAAGAATTCGTTGATACATTTCAACGTCTTGGCTTTACGTATGATTTATATACGCGTACAGATGCAAAACATCATCATGAATCGGTGAAAAGTATTTTCCTACAACTATTAAAAAATGGGCACTTATATACAAAGAAAATTGAACAAGCGTTTTGTCCAATTGATCAGCAGTTTTTACCGGATCGTTTTGTTGAAGGGATATGTCCAAATTGCGGGGCAAAAGCGCGCGGCGATCAATGTGATTATTGTTCAAAAATATTAGACCCATTAGACTTGCTTGAAAAACGTTGCAAACTATGTGGAAATGAACCAGAAATAAAGGAAACGGAACATTTTTATTTTGCATTTAGTCAATTCCAACAACAATTAGAAGCTTTCGTTGAGCAAGCACAGCATGAAAAAAGATGGCGCGAAAATGCCATTCATTTAACGCAACGTTATTTACAGGAAGGCCTACCTGACCGCGCTGTTACAAGAGATTTACCAAATGGAATTGATGTACCTGTTACTGGATTTGAAGGGAAGAAAATTTACGTATGGATTGAAGCGGTTGCTGGGTATTACACCGCGAGTATAGAGTGGGGTAGGCTGCATCAACAAAAAATCGGGAAATGGTGGAATGAACATACGAAGGCATATTATGTACATGGCAAGGATAATATTCCGTTCCACAGTGTGATTTGGCCTGCTATTTTAATGGGAATCGAAAACAAGGGTTTGCCAACAAATATTGTATCCAACGAATACTTGACACTCGAAAAGCGAAAAATTTCTACTAGTCAAAATTGGGCAGTGTGGGCACCATATATGTTAGAAAATTACCATCCTGATTCATTGCGCTACTTTTTAACGATCAATGCACCAGAAAGTCGAGATGCTGATTTTTCATGGAGAGAATTTATTTATAGTCATAATGGAGAGCTTTTAGGTGCATTTGCTAATTTTGTGAATCGTAATTTGAAATTTATTGAAAAATCTTTCGCAAGTCAAGTACCTCAAGTGGCCATTAACGCCACAATGGAAAAGCTCGTTCAACAACAATATGAGCTTGTAGGTGAATTAATTGAACAAGGAAATAGTAAGCCAGCCTTGGAATCCATTTTTGACTTAATACGAGCATCAAATCGTTATTTTGATGATGAAAAACCTTGGATCACGGTCAATGAACAGCCTGAGAAATGCGAAGAAACACTTGCAACATGTGTTTTCATTATTCAAAATTTAGCACAATTATTGCAACCATTTTTACCATTTGCTTGTGCGGAAATTCAACAAATGTTAAATATTTCATTAGATTCATGGGCAGTAAATGCGACTTTACCACAAGTCATTAACAATATACAGCCACTATATGAGCGTATAGATGTGAAACGAATCGATGAAGAATTATTGAGAATGCAGGAGAATGAAAAGTAGATAATAGTATATGAAGAAAAGTCATCATTTTTAAACGTAATGATGACTTTTCTTTTTTGTATAACTTATTTTACACATTAACTTTTAACAATTAGTATTTTGTGTAATTCCATGCGAATAAATCAAGTAGTTTTATAATTTTCAGACAATATACACAATAATTTCCTTTCTACATTTGGTAAAATAAAGAAGGGGGTGTATCGGAATGCAAGGGGACGAAGCAAAAGCGTGGGGACAATTAATCAAATATAATCGCCAGCAGCAAAATTTCAAACAGGATGATGTGGCTGTCGGTATTTGTACCCCATCTTATTTAAGCCGAATTGAAAATGGTGTTGTTATTGCGGAGCCAAAAGTGTATGAGCTCCTTTTTAGACGCTTAGGTATTGATTTACAGCAAGAACAAAATGAACGAAATAAAAAAATCGCATTTCTTGAACAACTTTATGAAAAATTAATATCAAATGAAGCACTTTCTAATGAAGAAATTGTGCAAGTAAAGAACATACATACAAAGCAATACCAACAGGAGCTTGCAATTTTTGCAGGGCTTATTTATACACGCTATTTACTAGCCGAAAATGTACTCGATGAAGCCAATGAATTTATTCAAACGATGGCACCGTTCATTACATGGCGCAATGATCGAATTACACAATTGTACGTATCTATTACGGCTTTTGCCCATTTATCAAATCATCAATTTATGGAACTGGTCGAAAGGGAAAAGACGCAGCATAGCGGGCAATTTTTGCTAAAGGCAAGTCTTTTCGAGCAGGCCAATTATGCTTATCATTTAGCGTTTGCTTCCCATCGATGCTATATGTTTCAGCAAGCGTTCGTGCATATTGAAAACGCAACGAAGCTATTTTCACATCAATTTAAACCGCTTTTCCAATTGAAGCTGTATTCAATGAAGGGCGTTATTTACAATGATCTGCATCGTTTTCAAGAGGCGCAAATTGAATTTGATGCCGCCCTGGATATCCTTTCTAATGTGGAAGCCATTCAAAATCCGTTGCAGTGGAGTTCTTTACATAATAATATTGCCTATTGTTATGAGTGCCAGGGGTTATTTTCACAAGCAATGCACCATTATGAAAAAGCAAATAGGCATCAGGAAGATTTACTTTCAGCCGTCAACTGGATGCGTACCTGCTATCAGCAAGGTGATTTAGAAAAGCTCAATGCACTGTTATTAAAGTATCCAGAACATCAATTTCATGTAACACATCAAATTTACCAACGACAATTGCTGCAATTTGCAAGCCATGGTGAATTGACAATACCAGCATTAAAAGAGCTAGAAGAACGGATATTTCCATACTTTGACGAGCAACAATATTATTCATTAGTGCTCTATTATGCACCGGTATGGGGCAATTTTTATGAGCAACTTCATGCTTATAAACAGGCTAATGTTTGCTATAAACGGGCCTTGGAAGCAAGTGAAAAAGTAAGGCAACGTATGAGTAGGTAAGGGGGGAAAAGAATGGCTTTTTTCAAGAAATACGGTGTATTGCTAGGGGCACTTGGATTTTCTACATTAGGAAATTGGATTTACTTAATCGCGCTGAATTTATCGGTATGGCATTTAACCAATTCTCCGGCAGCAGTTGCTGGAATTTATATCGTCGGTCCTGTTGCTCGTATAATAAGTAGTTTTTTTGCAGGCTCCATTATTGATCGACAAAATAAAAAGAAATTGATGATAATTAGTGATATTGTGCGGGGTATCATCGTTTGTATCATGCCCTTAATCACATCCATTTGGCTTATATATGTCCTCATATTTTTAGCGAATATCGCGAGTAGCTTCTTTGGTCCAAGTAGCACGTATGTTATTACAAAGCTTGTGAAGGATGACGATAAACAACGATTCAATGCGTTAAATAGCACACTTGGTTCAGGCTCATTTATGATTGGACCGGCACTTGCTGGGGCGATTATTGCGGTGAGTAATACAAGTGTTGCGATGTGGGTTAACGGATTTACATTTTTCGCATGTGCGTGGGCAATATCTTTATTACCTACAATTGAGGAAGACGATGCAAAGAAACGGCAAATGATTACATTGCAGATGATACGCACCGATTTCCAACAAGTGTGGGCTTTTATTAAATCCCGACCAGCACTATTTAAATTTTTGGCTGTTTACACAAGCGCATTAATGATTGCTTTCGCACTTGATTCACAGGAAATGACCTTTCTAAAAGATGTACTTGCAACATCGGATACAATGTACGGAATTGTTGTAAGTGTTGCAGGTGTAGGAGCCATTGTTGGGGGAATCGCTGCAACGGCGTTCGTAAATAAACTATCGTTAAAAACATATATCGGTTTAGGTTTTCTCCTAACGATCTTAAGCTACACGCTATTTTATGCATCACCTACCTTAATCTTCGCCATCATAACCTTTATTGCGCTTGGCTTTTTCATGGCATTTAGCAACTCGGGCTATGCGACCATTTATCAAAAAACAATTCCACCAACATTGATGGGACGTTTTGGTAGTTCCCTAAATTTACTTCAAAGTGTTGCGCAAATTATCTTCACATTGTTAATAGGAATGTTTGCGGAATGGTATTCCTTGCAGCATGTAGCGGTTCTTTTTGCGCTCGTCGCACTGATACTTGCGCTTTATTTATACTGGCATTTAATTCGAAATATGGATCAAATACAAAAGGGGGATGTTTTATGATTACTTATAAAGTTATATGCTTTTGCTGTAAAACTGCGTTCTTGGTAGAGGAAGGAAGTCCAAAATATCAACTGTATAAAAAGAATATGAATGGAAAATTTGCTTGTGAAAATTGTGATCATAAAGTGTATTTAGAAGCTAGAAAAGGTTTGATGGGAAAACTTTTGTAAAGGTCTCACGCGCGGGCTGTGGTACCTAAAAGGAGAATGATTGTCACATTGCACTGAGTTTTAATCAAGTTTTTGAATAATTCCTCAAGTATGTTTTAATCCGCAAAACATATATTGTATATGGAACAAATGTGATTTAGAAATTGTTAAGTATAGAAAGGGGATTTCGTGGACAAATCTTGGTCTAATCAAGGGAAAGATGATGATGCAAAGGAACAGCAACTTAAGCAGTTTCGCGTAAATAATGATGGGAAAAAGATGACGACAAATCAAGGTGTGAAAGTTTCGAATGATGAGGATTCTTTAAAAGCAGGAGTTCGAGGTCCAACATTAATGGAGGATTTTCATTTTCGGGAGAAGATGACGCATTTTGACCATGAGCGGATTCCAGAGCGTGTAGTTCATGCAAGAGGTTATGCGGCACACGGTGAATTTGTATTGTATGAATCCATGAAAGAATATACAAGAGCAGGATTTTTACAGAAAGCAGGGTCAAAAACGCCTGTATTTTTGCGATTTTCTAATGTTGTTGGGAGTTCTGGTTCGATGGATACAGCACGAGATGTCCGTGGATTTGCCGTAAAGTTTTATACAGAGGAGGGCAATTATGATTTAGTCGGAAACAACATCCCGGTGTTCTTCATACAAGATGCGATGAAGTTTCCAGATTTAATTCATGCCGCGAAGCCAGAGCCTAATAATGAGATGCCACAAGCAGCTACCGCACATGATACATTTTGGGATTTTGTTGCGAATAATCAGGAAAGTGCACATATGGTTATGTGGTTGATGTCGGATAGGGCGATCCCCAAAAATTACCGAATGATGGAAGGCTTCGGAGTCCATACTTTCCGTTTTGTAAATGACAAAGGGAAGTCTAGATTTGTAAAGTTTCATTGGAAACCAGTATTAGGCGTTCATTCACTTGTGTGGGATGAAGCGCAAATTATTGCAGGGAAAGATACAGATTTTCAACGACGAGATTTATGGGAATCAATCGAAATGGGTAATTTTCCAGAGTACGAGCTTGGTATACAAATGCTTGAGCAGGAAGAAGAGTTTAAATTTGATTTTGACATTTTAGATGCAACGAAAATTTGGCCAGAGGAAATAGTACCTGTAAAGATTATTGGTAAGATGACATTGAATCGTAATGTTGACAACGTTTTTGCAGAAACGGAACAAGTGGCTTTCCATCCTGGTAATGTTGTACCGGGCATTGATTTTACAAATGATCCGCTGTTACAAGGTCGTTTATTTTCTTATATCGATACACAGCTTCTTCGTTTAGGGGGACCCAATTTTGCTGAAATTCCGATTAATCGACCGGTATGCCCAATTCACAATAATCAGCGCAATGGCTTTAGTCGTCAGACGATTAATGTAGGGCGAGTAAGCTATCATAAAAACTCACTTGTGAATAATACACCATCGACATCTACTGCAGCTGAAGGTGGGTTTGTTCATTATGAAGAAAAAGTGGAAGGTCATATTACGCGTGCAAGAAGTAAATCCTTTGATGATCATTTCTCGCAAGCAAGGCTATTTTGGAACAGTATGTCACCACCAGAAAAGCAGCATATCATCAATGCCTTTAGCTTCGAGGTAGGGAAAGTGAATAGTCAATCTGTTCGACAACAAGTTGTGGATATGTTTGTCCATGTAGATAAAGAAATGGCTACTATTATTGCTAAAAATGTAGGAGTGAAAAAACCAACTGGAGAACAATCAAACGTTACGGCTTCTTCTCCTGCCTTGAGTCAAGCAAATACAATAAAACTGCCACAAACACTTAAAGTCGGTGTACTTATTGGCAATGGGTTCGATGCGATAGAGGTAAATAATGTGTTCAAAACGCTCTCAAAATACGGTGTGAGATATAGTATTATCGCTGAGCGAATAGGAGCAATTGAAAGTAAGGATGGAGTCAAATTAATGGCGACTGAAACTTATTTAACAACAGACTCCGTTTTGTTTGATGCCCTATATGTTGTTGGTGTAAGGGCAGACAATCAAGCCAAATTCAATCAAGACATACTAATTAATATCAACCAAGCATTCCGTCACTATAAACCAATTGGTGTTGCTCGAACGGGCGTTCCGTTTTTAAAAGCTTCGAGTGCAAAAATTGGTCCTGGTATTGTAGTGGCTACTGGTAATGATGATTTTGGAGAAAAGTTTGTCGATGCCATTGCAATACAACGTTTTTGGAGTAGAGATATTTATTAATATCCCTGCAACTAGAGCAAAATCAATTCCGGAGAAGTTATGTAGAGAATGTCCTTTTTGTACTTCAGTTTATCCTAATGGATACTAAGCTACCATATGAATATCAATTTGTGATGAATCTGCCTGAATCCGTTGAAACATTTGAAAAAGTGTCATATACAAGCAATTTTAAGGAGGAATTTCATGGCATTAGCTATCAAACCAACAATCAAGGAAGAAGTAGAGGAGCTATTACTTATTCAACAAGAAGCGTTTGCAAATGATTTAAATAAATATCAAGATTTTGAAACGAGTCCAGTTAATGAATCATCCGAACGATTATTATACAAAGTTGAAAACTTCTTACATTATACAATTTGGTATGACGAGCAAATTATTGGGGGGATCGATATACGTGAAGGGAAGGAGGCAAAATATCGTTTAAACCGTATCTTTTTGGCAAATACCTATCAAAATAAAGGATTGGGAACGCATATAATGCAACGAATTGAAGCTGAATTTCCCAATGCAGTCGAATGGAGTTTAGACACACCACATCTCAATAATAGAAATCATCATTTCTATGAGAAATTAGGCTTTAAAAAAGTAGGGGAACATAAAATTTCGGATAAGCTCATTTTATTTGATTACAAAAAAATAATGGATAAATAAATTAAGGTTAAATTGTTATTAACTTTGAAATTCATTAAAAAGGAATGTAAGTTGAGTACGATATACATGGTCTTTCCGTCTTATCTAGCGAGATCACATTGAAAAAGAATAATATTTAATTCATGAAAATTGTTGCTGAATTAAAAAATGCCCGCTCTCGCAATTGAAGGAGAGCGGGTATTTTTTTGTGATTTATATGCTTAATACTAAAGGGAGCGTATTATTTCCACAGACCAGCTTTTTCTAATTTCTTTTTCCCTTTAAACGCTAAATGAACTAACACTGCGTTTAAAAGTAACATAATAGCAAGTGCATACAGTACAAATGTATAGCTACCAGTAAATTCGTAAACATAACCATAACCCGGTAACGCTACGATACCAGCAACTGCTAAACCGATTGCGGCAGTAGAATAGATTTGACTGTAATCTTTGTTACCAAATAGCGCTGTTGTTAAAAGTGGACCTAATGTTCCAAGAGATGAAACGATAAAACCAAAAATAACAATAGCTACCATAAATAGTGTTTGGTTTTCAGGAACAGTTACAAAAATACCAACTGGAACTAAACCTAATAACATTGCAAATATTGCTGTGTTTTTTGCACCAATTTTATCGCTTAATACACCAAAAGATAATGCACCAACTAATACACCGATTTGCATTGCACCTAGTGCAGTCCCTGCAAATTTGATATCGTAGCCAACGCCCATTGCGAATGGCGCAAGATGTTGACTAAAGCTAGCAATCGAAGTGATGATGAAGAAGAAGCCTAATAGAGCAAAGAATGCGCTAGATTTTTTTGCTACTGCAGCTGAAACACCTTTTGCTGTTTCTTGTTGAGCAGATGCACTTTCATTTGTTACTACTTCATCCATACCTAATGGTTGTAAACCTTTTTGTTTAGGAGACATACGAATTATTAATAAAACGATTGGAACGATAATAGCCGCTACAACAATACCTGAAGCAATATACGTAAATCTCCAACCTTGTGTAGCAATTAAATTACCTACTGTTGGTTGAATGATTGCACCAAATACACCACCGATTGCAACCATGATGCCGATTGCTAAACCATTATGTTTTTTAAACCAGTTATTGATTAAAACAGGACCTGCCATTTGTGTGATGAAAATTGAACCAATTGCCATTGGAATACTGAATAAATACCAGCCCCAAACTGAACTCATAAACCCGAACATTGCGAATGAACCAGCCATTAAGATAATAGAAACGATTAATATTAATCTAATATCATATTTTGCCATTAATTTACCAGCAATTGGTAAGAAAATCATTGTGACAATGGAGGCAATACTAAAGTACAATGTTAGGCTACCCATTCCGATGCCTAAGTCTTGAGTAACGGGTGTTAGATATAATCCACCTGCAGTTGAAATACCATTTTTACCAACAGCTACCATGATAGATAAGCCTATTAATAACCACCAAGCATAGTGGATTTTTTTCTTTTGTTTACTCATAATATAATCCTCTTTTCGCTAATTTATATATAATTCCGATTGCTAGTGCAAAATGGTATTCAAAGCAATTATTAAATACCACTTCTTTGCTGTTAAGATTGCTTTTTTCCCTCCTTAGTATGCATTTTATATTGATATCTAAAAAATCCTTATAGAATTTTAGAGTTATTTCTTGTAAACTCAATGTTTTTATGACCATGTAAAATGACATTCGTAAAGTTAGAGAAATGCTATGATACCATGGCAAAGTAGTCACCAATTAAACCGTTTAACTTTAAACTATTTAATATTAAACTATCGGTGTTTGAGTTACATATATAACTATAATAGACCGATTAATTAAATGTGTCAATAATATGTATTTTTATTGATTAATCAATTAATTCAGCCCCTAATTAATAGAATTTTATGATAATATTAAATGGACAATTAATTCCTTGGTTACTATAAGTGCACTTTAAAAGGAGAGGTTAGTTTTGATTAGTCAATATCATGAAACTAAGGTTTGCAATAAAGTCGAAGCGGCTTATCAATTGATAGGAAAGAAATGGATGTGTTTCATCATCCATTCATTAATGAAAGGGCCAAAAAGATTTAGTGAAATAAACGCTACCATTCCAGAGCTAAGTAAGCGGATGCTAACGGAGAGAATGAAAGAGCTGGAGGAGAGCGACGTTGTACTGCGAAATGTCATAGCAGATCGCCCTGTACGTACAGAGTATTCTTTAACTACAAAAGGCTATGACTTAGGTCTAGCCCTTCGAACAGTGGAGAACTGGGCGGATCAATGGATGTAATTGATTGAATCAGCAAGGATCACTTTAGATACCCATTTACTGTTTTACACGTAGACTTATATGAATGTGGAAGTATACAAATGAATGGATTTATACATAATGTAGCATGTTAGTAATTATGAACAGCTACAGATAAAAAGGAGAGTTCACATTCATATGAAAAAAATAATGATTGCCATGTTATTAATCTCTCTATTTATAATGCCAAAACAAAGCCTTGCATTGAAATGTGTAGAGCCTTCTCCACCAAATATTGCTTACGATGAATATGATGCTGTTATAATTGGCGAGGTAGAAAAAATCAAAAAAAAAATTGGAGGAAAAGTTTTAACAATAAAAGTTCAAAAAAGTTTTAAAGGTGTAGATAAAAACATCATCAAAGTAAAAGAAGATCGTACATGGGGAAAAAGTCAGCTAAACTCCGAGTATTTATATTTTCTCAATAAAGAAGGGGAAAATTGGGTAAATCCACTTTGTTCTCCTACAACAAACGACACGAAAATAGCAGATGAATTTTTGGTTGATAGAGAAATTATTACTCTACAGAATGTCGATAGTAACGAAGATGAATTAAAAAGGTGGGGCTTAATTGTTTTTTCAGCAGCACTATTCACTATTGTATTGGTTGCTTTTTTTATAAAGAAAAGAAAGAACAAATAATTCGTTTCTGAACCAGTTGCATTATAAAAAAAGGCGAAAACCTGTAATTTGAAAGGTTTTCGCCTTATTTAAATAGTAGGCTGGTTGAAACTACTCGTTCATTCACAAAAATGGAATACTCAATCTGGACAGGTGAGTATTGATCAATTAACCAAGCTTGATAGTAAAGAAATTTTATTGCAAACTACCTACCAAAGACGAAATGGTATAAAATAGTAAATGTTCACATGTCGAAAGGGGGGCGGGATCATGTTTCCGAATTTACAAACAGAACGATTGATTTTAAGAGAAATTGAACTTCAAGATGCAGAGTATCTTTTTAAAATTTTTTCAGACGATGAAGTAACAAAATACTACGGAATGAAGACGTTTGAAAAGTTGGAACAAGCTGAAAAGTTAATTGAGGCATTTGCAATCGGTTTAAAAGAAAAAAAGGGAATCCGTTGGGGGATTGAAAGAAAAGGAACACCCGGAATTATCGGGACAATTGGCTTTAACTTATGGTCACCTGCACATAGGCGGGCAGAGGTTGGCTATGAGGTTCATCCTGATTTTTGGAGAACAGGCTACACATCGGAAGCATTAAAGAAAATAGTCGAATACGGTTTTCAGGAAATGAGGCTGACGCGTATAGGGGCGGTAGTTTTTCTAGAAAATGAAGCGTCAAATCAGTTGTTGATGAAACAAGGGTTTGAAAAAGAAGGACTGCTGAAAAACTATATGTATCAAAATAATAATGCCTATGATGTCAATATTTATTCAAAAGTTCTAGGAATAGATGATTTGCGAAAAAAAGCTTTCGATTCATTCTAATGAGAGAATATAACTGAATTTCCAAAATAAAAACGTATTCGCTTTTGATGAATACGTTTTTATAATTTAAACAACTTAAATTAAGCTGTTGTTGGAATTTGTAATGCCATTGCTGGTCCGAAAAATTCATAATGGATTTTTTCAGAGGCAACACCAAGTGCAACTAATTGCTCGATAACGGCTTCCATGAATGGTGAAGGACCACATACATAAACTTCAGAATCCGAAGTTAAGAATGGCTCAATTATTGCTTTTGTAACATAGCCTTCCGTATCGCTATAAATTGCTTTATACATACCATCTAACTGTGCAATTTTTTCCTCGATTGTTTCTTTAAACGCAGCTACGTTTTCGTTACGTGCACATTGAATGAACGAAGCTTTGCGACCTTGCATTGTATTTAACATACTTTGTAATGGGGTTACACCTACACCACCACTGATAAATAATACAGAGTTATCATTTTCCACTAATGTGAACACACCCGCTGGAGCACTCACTTCTATACCTAAACCAACTTCAGATGCATGTAAGAAGTTCGATACAACACCATTTGGATTATTATCATCTTCACGTTTTACAGAAATACGGTAATACTCTTCTGTGCCCTCTGTAATTGTATATTGGCGGTTCATTAAGAACTCTTCACCTGGTACTTGTACGCGGATGCTAATATATTGACCAGCTGTGAAAGCAGGAAGTATTACACCGTCAGCAGGCCGTAAATAAAATGATGTAACAGATTCGCTTTCATCTACTTTTTTAGCTATTGTAAACGCTTTAAATAAACGCCAGCCGCCTACATTTTCAGTTGCTTTGTATAAATCTTCTTCAACAGAAATAAATACGTCCGCAATAACTCCGTAAGCTTGTGCCCATGCATCAATAATTTCATCTGTCGCTGCGTCACCTAATACTTCTTTAATGGCAGCTAATAAATATTTTCCGACAATTGGATAATGCTCAGGTAAAATACCTAAACTACGGTGTTTGTGCGCAATTTGAACGACAGCAGGCACGATTGCTTCTAAATTTTCAATGTGTACGGCCGCTGCATAAACAGTATTTGCTAAAGCTGTTTGTTGGCGATCCTTCTTTTGGTTCGTGTGATTAAAAATGTTTAGTAACGCAGGATTATCATTAAATAAGTTCGAGTAAAAAGTTTTTGTAATGGCTACTCCGTGTACTTCCAATACCGGAACAGTGGCTTTAATCGTTTCAATTGTTTGTTTTGTTAACATGTTTGAACACGTCCCTTCGCAATCAATATACGACTAATTATAATTCAAAGCAATATATAAAATACATCTTTAACAAAACAGACACAAACATGTATGGGAAATACATGTTTAACAAAATAGACACAAACTTATATATAAAATACTTTTTTAAATTAAGCGATTGTAGTCGAACTTTCGGAAGGAAATGTTATACTAATACATAGAAAGTTGGTGGAACACGTGCGCTTAACAGTTTATACGGATTATTCTTTACGTACGCTTATGTATTTAGGCGTGCGAGGTCAAGAGCATTTAGCGACGATTCAAGAAATTGCAGATGCCTATCAAATTTCAAAAAACCATTTAATGAAGGTAACGTATGATTTAGGGCAGCTTGGCTACATTGAAACGATTCGCGGACGCGGTGGCGGGATTCGATTAGCAATGGCTCCTGAAGAAATAAACATTGGCGGGGTCGTAAGAAAAACGGAAGAGGACTTTCATCTCGTGGAATGCTTCAATCCAGAAAGTAACTTATGTAAAATCTCGGCAGAATGTCAGCTTAAAGGTGCATTGAATGAAGCGTTAAAAGCCTATATTGCGGTGTTAGATTCTTACACATTGGCCGATGTCATAACAACAAAAGATGCGCTCGCCAATTTATTTGGCATAACGAGAAACTAGTAAACGGATAATTGTTTACTAGTTTTTTTAATAAATAAAATGATAATCTTCTTATTATAATAGCGTATAGGTACATTAGCTAAAAATATTATACCTAAATTGTGTATATTTGCTAAAAATTAGGAAATTGTCTATATATCAATAGAAATTTACTCTGTTAAGTAAAAGTGAAGTTCGATAAAATAGAAGTTGTGAAACAATAGGTGGTGGATACGTGAAAAAAACAATCTTTATTACAGGGGCAACAAGTGGAATTGGGCTAGAAATGACGAAGCAATTGATTGCACAAGGTCATACCGTTTTTGCAACAGGTCGCAATCAGAGTGCACTAAAATCGTTGGAACATCTAGGGGCGGTGGCAATTCAAGCAGACTTACGAAATGTGGTGGATATTGACCGTGTCGTTGCCTTATTACCGGCAATTGATGTCGCTATTTTAAATGCAGGAATCGGCTATTTTGCGAGCGCGTTTGATTTGTTGGATGAAGAAGTAGATCAAATGCTAGAGCTTAATGTAAAAGCTCCCATTTATTTAGCAAAACGTTTATCTGCTCAGATGATGGAGCGAAATAGTGGGCATTTTATTTTCATCGGATCACAAGCAGGAAAAGTGGCAACAAAAAAAGCAAGTGTTTATGCAGCAAGTAAGCACGCCATTACCGGGTTCGTCAATGGATTACGCTTGGAGCTTGCTGAATATAAGATTGCTGTTACAGGCATTTACCCAGGGCCAATTGATACGCCATTTTTACAAAATGCGGATGCGACAAACGCTTATCGAGATGCCATTAGTAAGTTTCTAATTCAGCCAAGTAAAGTGGCTAGTGAAGTCGTTAAAGCAATTGAAACGAAGCCACGAGAAGTCAATTTACCGCGCATATTAGGAATCACAAGTAAAATGTATGCGGTCGCACCAAAAGTTGTGGAATTTTTCGGTAGTGGTTTTTTCAATAAAAAATAATAGGCAATTCAACAATCAGATTATTTTTTAAAATCAAATCATTAATAGGATACATAGTATACATGATGTAGTAACTTACTTATGAATCAAAAATGAGCTCTATTGAATAGGTGTCATTGTAAATCTCGTAATCTTCCACTTGATGTTTACAAAAGTGATGTTCTTGGGCAAGAGTAATACGAATAAATTTAATGAGAGAAGGTAAATGACGAAATGAAAAAAAGCGTTATGATCGGAATTATTGTGGCAATGCTTGCAATTGGTGGAGGAGCAACAGCCTTTTTCATCTTTAACAAATCGGGTAAGCAACAATATTTCCTTGCAGAAACAAAAACAATGGAAAAATCAATCGAGCTTTTCCAGGAGAAGTATGCAAATGAATATGAATGGTATGATAAGTCGAAAAATGACAAGACAGAATACGTGATGGATGTTTCCGCAAGCCCAGGGGAAAGTATGATGGCATTTTTAGATCCACAAATGCTTGATATTATTGAAAATTCTTCAATAAAACTTACGACTCAATCGGATATGAAAAAAGGCGAAATAATTGCAAATCTGGATGCAAAAGTGATGGATGTTGAATTTAACGATTTTATCATGTACTTAACGGCTGAAAAATTATTAATGTCCGTTCCATTTTTAAAAGACACAATTCAATTGAATGACAAAGATTTCGGAAAAGTGATGCGTATGGTGGATCCAAGCTATGAAGGTACCGAAACATTAGGGCTTGATCAAATGACAGGCAAAAATACATTATACTCAGATGAAATGGCGGAGTATTTGAAAACGGAATATTTGAAGTATTTCTATGAGGAGCTTCCTGAAGAAGCCTTTACAGTAGGCAATAAGGAAGAAGTAAAAATTGGTGAGAAAAAGCTAACTGGTGAAAAGGTTACAATGAAATTGACGGAGCAACAAGTGAAAGATCTTTTCGTTAATGTACTGGAAAAAGCGAAAAAGGATGACAAATTAGAGGAACTAATTAAAGGATTATATGAGCAAAGTACAGGAATGGCCATGACAACATTAGATATTGATTTCTCAAAAGAGATGGATACGGCTATTGATGAAATGATTCAAGGAATTAAAGATTCAAGCATTCCAAATGGTTTAACTTCGGAAATTTGGCATCAAAAAGATTTAATTGTTCAACGTCATTTTGAAATGAAAGTTGAAGAGGAAACAATCGTTATTGATGGCAAACAATCAATAGATGATGCAAAACAAATTTTTGAATATGAGATTGGCGATAAAACAGATAAAGTAAGTATTTCAGGCGATCTATCTTGGAAAGACCAAAAAGCGTTAGATACAATCACTGTGAAAGTTGATGGTGATGAGTCATTCCTACAATATAAAGGTGATGAATCACTAAAAGGCGATACACGTACGTTTTCAAGAACAATTTCGTTTGAAGATGGTTATTCAATCTACGCGATGGATTGGTCAGGGGAAGCAACACATGAAAAGGATCAAATGAAAGGGGATCATCAGTTTGCCATTTCGATGGATGAGAGCGAGCTATTAGGCTTAAATATCAATCAAACGGCAAAAGTGATTAAAGAAGTGAAATTTGATGCGGGCGAAAACGTAATCAATATTGGTGAAATGGACCAAGAAGCTTTCGATCAGTATATTAATGAAACATTATATGGGCAAGCAGAAAAGTGGTTCACTGTAAAATTTATGGAATTTGATAATCTTTTCAATTAACGAAATCAGGTGATGACGATGAAAAACCTTGTATTTTTCACACATCAATACTTGAAACAAATGAAGAAGAAGTGGTGGAAACTGCTTCTTCTTTTCGTGTTTCCATTGATATTTATCGCACTTTCCTTTGTGGCCATGACATCACTATTTGCGCATAGCGAACAACAAAAAATGTCGATTGCCATTGTCAATGAAGATTCTTCAAATGAGAGTCAGCTTTTGACACAACTGATTGTGACGGTTTTGAAAGAAAATACATATGTACATGCCGAACTCCTTTCAATGGAAGAAGCCGAAGCGAGGATGAAACAAAATGAAAGTACCGCCGCGATTATTTTCCCAATGAATTTCGCCGCAGATTTATATGAAGGGACTTCTGTAAAGCTTAACGTGCTCGGCAATCCACAGGAAAAAACGCAAAGCTTGGTGGTCAATGAACTCGTAGAAACCATTGCCCGTTATATTGCATCTGCGCAGGCGAATATTTTGACGGTGTATCATTATGCGCAAGAGACATCGATTTCACCGGAAGAGTTGGAAAGCTTAAAACTGGAGCTATTAATGGATTTTACATTTTATACAATGGGGAAAAGCAAAATTTTACGCGAACATGAATGGGTATTGCTGCCATTTGAAAATCCATTGCATTATTATTCATTCGCCATTTTATTTTGTTTAACAATCATTTGGTCGATTTTGCTATTCGTATTTTTATCGAAGCAAACATCAAAAAGCTTACAAGTACGTCTGAAGTTGTTTGGTGTTGCATTTTGGCAGGAGCATGTCGCGCGTATTTTCACGACATTTATGACGGTGCTCATTATCTCAAGTATCCTTTTTGTTATCGGACTTTCACAATTAGATATAAATTATTTTGCACTTGATTACATGAGAATCTTCTTATTTGTCAGCTTGCTCATATTGCTTACGCTCGTCTTATGCGCCATTTTTGATGTTGTTTTCCATTCTGATAAAGTGAAGCTACTCATCTCGTTATTTTTATGCGCGTTTCTCATTGCTGTGAGTGGGGCGGTTTTTCCGACGATTTATTTCCCCTATAGCTTACAACAAATGTTCCCGTATTTTTATACGTATGATAGTTGGAAATGGTTGACGGAGCTTATTTTTGAAGAACGTAACTTTGCATCCTATACAAAAAGCGGGTTTATGCTCGCCTTAGCACTCATCGTTTATAGTAGTCTCCTATATGTAAAGGGGAGGTTCGCGCGTTGAAAATATTCCTATATACAAGAATGCTGCTATTGAAAAAGCAGGCATTTTCTACGTTAATCTGGCTCGTAATGCCACTTGTTTTAACGATTGTGCTCGTCCAGTGGATGACTGATGTTATCGAGGATGGGCAAATTCCAATCGCCATAGTGGATGAAGACAACAGTGAGCTGTCAAAAGCATTTATTCAGGAGCTACAGCTAATCGACCCTTTAAACATTCAGGTAATGAGCAAGCAAAAAGCGCTGTACGCATTAGAAAAAAATCAGATGGATAGCGTATTTATTGTCAAGCGCAATTTTGAAAAACAATTGCGAAATAATAAACGAAATTATTTAATTGATGCTTATTCAACGAACCGGTCGTATTTTTACTTTGCGGTAAAAGAAAATATTAGTTCTCTTGCACAGCGCAAAGCGACGCAAGCAAAAGCAGCTCATGAAGTGAAAAATTTACTCAACAAATATAATAGTGATATTCACTGGTCGTTTGATGAAATCGTGGTGGAAGGTCAACAGCGTGAAGAACGCTATGAATTATTGACTGTTAATTTTTCCTTTTATAATAAATCTTCTACCCCTACTGAAAAAGATGTTTTACTGACTCCGTGGGGCATTTGGGCCTTTTTTACGCTCATTTCAACCTTTTATTTATTGGATTGGATCATAAAAGAATCCAATCATCCGGTCGTCGTGCGCTGGTTACAAACAAAAATATCTTATATCACTTTTTTTTTCAGTACATTAGGTGTCTATTTCTTGATTATGCTAGGTATGGATTTTTTGACATATCAATTATTAGAAACGCAATTTGTATGGTCTGAATTTTTAGCGATTGTCGTTTTTCGATTAAGTTGTGTTGCACTGGCTCTATTTGTCGCAGTACATATGAAAAATACGCTGGGCTATTATTTCATCACACCTATACTTACGTTACTACTCGCATTTCTTGGTGGTGCATTCATCCCAATAGAATCACTTGTTGTGAAATGGCCAATCTTGAGCGAGTTGAGCCCTGTTTATGCATTATTACAATGGGATGTTTCGCTCAGTTGGAGTTTTTTCATAGTGCTATTATGCATTTATGTGTATCGAAAGGAGTCGAGCCGTTTTGCTTGAAGTGAAAAATATTTCAAAAAGTTATCGGAGTCATGAAATTTTACAAAATGTTTCGATGCATATTTCGCGCGGTGAAGTAGTGGGGCTTGTCGGACAAAATGGCGCAGGGAAATCAACTCTTTTGCAGATTGTTGCAACAGCAATGAGCGCAAATTCCGGCGAGTTAATGCTAAATTCACTTTCCTATAAAGACAATTTAAAGGTTATACGTCGTCAAATCGGCTTTGTTCCACAAGAGGTCGCATTGTGGGAGCATATGACAGTTCGGGAAAATATGCTGTTTTTTGCCAAGCTCAGCTGGACAAAATTATCCGAGGAGCAATGCCGCGCAATTTGTTTAAATATGCAATTGCATGAATGGGATAAACAAGTAAGTGCATTATCCGGCGGCATGAAACGCAAGCTCAATATTGCATTAAGCCTTATTGATGATCCACAGCTCCTTATATTAGATGAGCCGACAGTAGGCATTGATTTAAAATCCAAAACGGAAATTGTGCGCTTCCTTATGCAGCAAGCAAAGGAGCACCAAAAAATGATTCTTTACACGTCTCATGATATGGAGGAAATTACGACCTACTGTGATCGGGTCTATATAATGGGAGAGGACTCATTTTACTATGAGTATTTACAGGGAAAGGGTATTTTTATTGAAAAAATGTAAAATTAACCTAATGGGTATGCTAGGCTAAATTAAGCATGAACGGACAAATTTTAGAAAAAAGCGACTTAAACGAGTATTCTGAAACATCTTGAAGTAGTAGTTTTCAGACATGGTGAAAAAGTCTAAAATTTTATATAAATACAGTTGCGTTTATTTTTATTCCATGTTACTATTCGTGTATAAAGTTTTATATAAATGTATAAACATACATAAAAGTTGGAGGCGATTTACATGGCAAACAAAAAAGTAGTGCTAGCATATTCAGGTGGCCTTGATACATCCGTAGCAATTCCATGGTTAACAGAACAAGGGTGGGACGTTATCGCAGTATGTCTTGACGTTGGCGAAGGGAAAGATTTAGAGTTCATTAAAAACAAAGCGCTTCAAGTAGGTGCGGTTGAATCATATATGGTGGATGCGAAAGATGAATTTGCAGAAGATTACGCATTAATTTCTTTACAAGGTCACACATGGTATGAACAAAAATATCCATTAGTATCAGCATTATCTCGTCCATTAATTTCAAAAAAATTAGTTGAAATTGCAAATGAAGTGAAGGCCGATGCAGTAGCGCATGGTTGTACGGGTAAGGGGAATGACCAAGTCCGTTTTGAAGTTTCGATTAAGGCGTTAAATCCAGATTTAGAAGTTTTAGCACCTGTACGTGAGTGGGGCTGGAGCCGTGATGAGGAAATCGAATACGCACAAAAGCATGGCGTTCCGATTCCCGCAACACTTGACTCACCATTTTCAATCGACCAAAACTTATGGGGTCGTGCGAATGAAGCGGGCGTAATGGAAGATCCTTGGGTAGCACCACCAGAAGAAGCGTATGGCTTAACTGTTGCACTTGAAAATACACCCAACGAAGCAGAAATCGTAGAAATCGAATTTGTAGCAGGTAAACCAGTTTCTTTAAATGGTACAGCTATGAAGCTAGCAGATTTAATTGAAAAATTAAATGAAGTAGCAGGTGCACATGGTATTGGACGTATTGACCATGTAGAAAACCGTTTAGTAGGAATTAAATCACGTGAAGTGTACGAAATTCCAGGTGCACAAGTGTTATTAACAGCGCATAAGGAATTAGAAGACATTACGCTTGTTAAAGAGCTTGCACATTTCAAGCCAATGATCGAGCATAAATTATCTGAAATCATTTACAACGGTTTATGGTTCAACCCAATCCGTACTGCTTTAGAAGCTTTCTTAAAAGAAACGCAAAAGTATGTAAATGGTACAGTTCGCGTAAAATTATTCAAAGGTCATGCGATTGTTGAAGGACGTAAATCACCAAATTCTTTATACTCTGAAGAATTAGCGACGTACTCAAAACATGACAAGTTCAATCATGCATCAGCAGTAGGCTTTATCGAATTATGGGGTATGCCTACAGTTGTAGCATCAGAAGTAGCTAAAAATAAATAATTTTAGTGGGTGAGCGATTCGCGTGTCGAGTCGCTTATTCTTATCAATTACGCCTCGGCGTAATTGCGTCCAGATTTTTTTCGAGCTTGCTCGAAAAGTTCCACTAAAAATCTGTGACATCCGCCGGGGGCATTAACTTGATTCAACAGGGGTACGGACCCAAACTGAATTAAGGTCATATTTGGCATTTATCCCCTTTATTATAGAAGTGGAAAATGAATGCTGAAACAAGTTAAATAGGAGTGTTGAATGATGGCGAAATTATGGGGCGGTCGTTTCCAAAAATCCGCAGAAGCTTGGGTAGATGAATTTGGGGCTTCTATCGGCTTTGACCAACAATTAGTGCTGGAAGATCTAGAAGGCTCAGTAGCACACGTTACGATGCTCGGTGCACAGGAGATTTTACCGCATGAAGATGTCGAGAAAATTTTAGCGGGGTTAGCGCAATTAAAAGTAAAGGCAGAAGCAGGAGAGCTTGAATTTTCTGTTGCCAATGAGGATATTCATTTAAATTTAGAAAAAATGCTGATTGACTTGATTGGTCCAGTAGGTGGCAAACTTCATACAGGGCGTTCTCGTAATGACCAAGTGGCAACAGATATGCATTTATTCTTAAAAAAACGTGTTCCTGAAGTGATTGGTTTAATTGAAAGCTTCCAAACAACAATTATTGATCAAGCACAGCAACACGTTGAAACGATTGCACCGGGCTATACGCATTTACAACGTGCACAGCCAATTTCATTTGCGCATCATTTAATGGTTTATTTCTGGCAGCTACAACGCGATAAAGAGCGTTTTGGTGAATCAATGAAGCGTATTGATATTTTACCATTAGGTGCAGGCGCGATGGCAGGTACAACTTTCCCAATTGATCGCTTAAAATCAGCGGAATTGCTTGGTTTTAGTGATGTGTATGCGAATTCAATGGATGCTGTTAGTGACCGTGACTTTATCGTAGAATTTTTATCAAATTCAGCGCTGTTAATGACGCATTTATCACGCTTTGCGGAAGAAATAATCATTTGGTCTACGGATGAATTTAAATTTATCGAGCTTGATGATGCATTTTCTACGGGTTCATCAATCATGCCACAAAAGAAAAATCCAGATATGGCGGAGTTGATCCGTGGTAAGGCAGGACGTGCATTTGGTAATTTGGTAGGCCTACTAACGGTTTTAAAAGGGACACCACTTACGTATAACAAAGATATGCAAGAGGACAAAGAGGGCATGTTCGATACGATGGAAACTGTACTAGGCTCACTTAAAATTTTCGAAGGTATGGTCCGTACGATGACGGTCAATACGGCACGTTTACATAGCGCTGTACATTCGGACTTCTCAAATGCGACGGAACTTGCGGATTATTTAGCAACTAAAGGTATGCCATTCCGCGAAGCTCATGAAGTAACAGGGAAATTAGTATTCACCTGCATTCAGCAAGGCATTTACTTACTGGACCTACCGTTAGCGGAAATGCAAAATGAATCGGCATTAATCGAACAAGATATTTACGACGTGCTGGCACCAGAAGCGGCGGTAAGTCGTCGTAATTCACTTGGTGGTACAGGCTTTGAACAAGTGAAAATTCAATTACAACAAGCAAAAGCATTATTAGGCTAATTATGAAATCCCGTTCTGTAAATGTAAGCAGAGCGGGATTTTTTCGTTTGGTAATGGATGGGGTTTGATGGGGAAACGGAAAGAAAGCTTGAACTGAGGATAGAAATGTGAAAGTGATGGATAGAAAGACAAAACTGACGGATAGAGAAAATACACTGGACAAGTAATTATTTTGAACACCCGAAACAATTGACGCTCGCGATTATCGAAATTCCGGTTCAAATAATCGAACAGTGATGAAGTTTTCCATTTCAAAACACTCACACCCTTGAACTATTTAATAAAACACATTAAGCTTAGAGTAAAACTTGATTAGAAATGAGGAAAATAATGATTTCACTAATTGTAGCGCATGATAAAAACTATGTAATCGGCTATGAAAACTCAATGCCGTGGCATTTACCAGGAGATTTACAGTATTTCAAGGAAATGACGATGGGCAAGCCAATTATTATGGGGAGAAAAACATTTGAATCAATCGGTCGTCCGCTACCAGGTCGTCGCAATATTGTCATTACGCGAAATGCGGATTATGAAGCACAAGGCGTTGAAGTAGTAGGAAGCTTAGATGAGGCACTGTTACTTGTAAAAGATGTAGAGGAAATAAT
Organism: Solibacillus sp. R5-41; assembly: GCF_002736105.1. NCBI lineage: Bacteria > Bacillati > Bacillota > Bacilli > Caryophanales > Caryophanaceae > Solibacillus > Solibacillus sp. R5-41. Next base: position 1,806,306 of record NZ_CP024123.1, read on the forward strand.
GATTATTGGCGGTGCTCAAATATTCGAGCAAGCAATGACGATAGCCGATAAATTATACATTACTGTAATCCATCATGAATTTAACGGGGATACGTATTTCCCGAAATATGAACAGTGGCAACGTACCTCATGTCAGGAAACGATCACTGCAAAAGAAGGTTACACATTCCAGTACTGTATATATGAAAAATAATAAAACAGCTGTCACCAATCATAGTAGTAGAATGGTGGCAGCTGTTTTTTTTCAATTATTGAATGAATCGGATTAAGGCTCAATGATGGGTTCTTCTTCAAGATGTGCATTCAGCTTGGCACTAATATCATGAAGCTCTCCGTCATCGAAAATATAGTACCATAAGCCATCTTTTCGAATACCTTCGCCTTTTTCAAATTGGATTTGCTCAATATTTTTATCTAGTTTGCCATAAAGCTTTTGTAAAGCTAAAATTTGTTTTTGAGAGAAATTCATTGAAACATTATCGCCCATTACTTCAAAAATATCGTCAAGCTTCAATAGGATAGAAGGATTTTTAGCCTTTGCAAAAAGAGCCTCTAATAATTGTTTTTGACGAAGCTGGCGACCAAAATCACCGCGCGGATCCTCGTAGCGAATACGAGAGAATATTAATGCTTCCTCACCATTTAGTGAAATATTTCCTTTTGGGAACGTATATTCATTACGGATTAGTTCCATATCGTTATTCACCTCGATATTACCGAGTACGTCGATGATGGATAAAAAGCCTTCCATATTGACTGCCACATAAAAATCAATTGGAATATCGAGTGCTTCTTCTACTGTTGCTATAGACATTGGAATGCCACCACGCGCATAGGCATGATTGATTTTTTCAGTTGTCCCGTTTCCGACAATCTCCACACGAGAATCACGCGGAATACTCAACATTTTCATCGTGCCTAAATCGGGATTGACAGTTACGACAATCATCGTATCCGTACGTCCTGTATCGTTTTCCCGCTCATCAATCCCGAGCAATAATACGGAGAATGGATCAATATGCGGTAAAATATCTGGGATTTTTTCAGATGTAGAATCACCTGTAGTGTTCATTTTTGAAATTGCATTTTGGAATGAATTGTAATAATAAAAAATCGTTCCACCAACCCCTAAAGCCAGTATTAATAGCGACCATAATACGATTTTAGTTATTTTTGATCTCTTTTTAGATGTATTGCGTAATTTTCTTTCAGTCATCGGACAAAACCTTTCTTCATATAAATCGATGTTACTAGTCCAAGACGAAGTTCCTATCGTTTTGGTTGCAGGCACACTGGAGCCTACTATTTTGATTATCCGATAAATGATTTGAAAAGGAAAGAAATATACATTCAATAAATGGAATTTTTCAAAAATATACCATTATTTTCTACATGAAGAAATAAATACAGCTTACCATACAGCCACAGCCCATAATGACAAACAGATGCCAAATTGCATGATTATACGGCAACCGCGTCCATGCGTAAAAAATCGCACCGAACGTAAAAAATAGTCCGCCAGCTAGTAACAGTAAAAAGCCATCCCATTGTAAATAAGCATAAATCGGCTTAACAGCAAAAATAATGAGCCAGCCCATGACTAAATACAGCAGGAGTGAAACGCGTTCAAAGCGATGGATAAATAAAAATTTAAAAACGACGCCAAAAATTGCAAGTCCCCAAATAATACAAAGTAATACAAAACCTAATGTACCGCCGATCGCAATTAATAAGAACGGTGTATATGTCCCGGCAATCAATAAATAAATGCAGGAATGATCCAAAATAGCAAAAATCCGTTTGTACCTCAGTGGTACACTATGTAAAAGCGTCGACATTAAAAACAAGAGAATTAATGTTGTCCCAAAAATAGAATAAGAAACAATATGCATAGCCGTCCCATGTTGAGCTGCATAAATAATTAATAAAACACACGCTGGAATGCTTAAAATGAATCCAAATCCATGTGTTATTGCATTCCATAGTTCCTCTTTTACATTTTTATAATCAATTGCGTACTCATGTTGCATTTTTCATCACTCCTTTCATAATTTCACTATAATAAAATAAACGCAGAGTAAATATTGTAATTTGTCATTTTGTTATACTAAAATATGTCATGGTAGAAAGATGATAATTTAAGGGTTTATTGAATGACAAATGTCATATTGGTAAATAATTATTTATTAATTATACTTAAAGAGAAGAAATATAAAGGATGTGTAAACATTGGGACAAATTCATATTGTAACGGATTCAACATGTGATTTAACTGATGAGGAGATTAAGCGACATGGGATTCATATTGTTCCATTATCAGTTCAAATTAATGGGAAAACGTATAAAGACCGCATTGATTTACAACCAGATACATTTATGGATTTAATGCGTAGTGCGGAAGAGCTTCCAAAAAGCTCACAGCCAGCCCCAGGTGTTTTTAAGGAAATTTACGATGAACTTGGAAAAGACGGGTCCCAGATTATTTCGATACATATGACGGGTGGTATGAGTGGGACGGCCCAATCAGCGCATCAAGCATCAGAAATGACGGATTCGGATGTAACGGTTATTGATTCTCGCTATATTGCGTTTGGGTTAGCTTTCCAATTGCGTGAAGTAATTCGTTTACGTGATGCAGGAGCAACGGTTGAAGAAATCTTGTCATCAGTGGAAAAAGTACGTGAAAATACACGTTTATTTGTAGTACTCGATACACTGGATAACATGGTAAAAGGGGGCCGCATCGGAAAAGGAAAAGCCGTCGTAAGCTCTTTATTAAATATTAAACCGATCGGCCATTTAGATATCGGAGAAGTGACAATTTGTGCAAAGCCACGTAGTCACAAGCAAGTTATCAAATTTTTGATGGGCGAATTTGAAAAAGATACGGCTGGAAAAACGGTCAAATCAATCGGAATTTCTCATGCGAATTCTATTGAAACATTAGTTAATCCATTAATCGAACAAATAAAAGCAACAGGCTATGAAAAGGAAATTGAAGTTGCTTATACATCACCTGTTATTAGTACACATACAGGTGAAGGCGCAATTGGCTTTATGTATTACGCTGAATAAATTGTAATATGGTACAAGTACTCTAATCTGATTCACAGGATTAGGGTACTTTTTTTGGGATGAATAAAAACTTGAAAAATCAAGGCAGTTAATTGTTCCAATTGAAGAAAAATAACCTATAATGGAATAATAAAGAATTGAAGGGGAATTTTTATGTGGCGATTTGTTTTCATCTTCATTTTTGTGTTAAGTCTCGCGGGATGCTCGGTTACGATCGATCAAAAAAATAGTGAGCCTAAAGATAATGAGCTCAATCAAGAAGAGCAGCAACTAGACGACACGAAAGTGACTGAATCCACAATTGAACAGGAAAGTGAACAATATCAGGACTCGAATGGATTCGTTGATTTACTTGAAAATGTGTTTAATATAGATTGGTCTACTAGGGTCGATGTAGAGGCAAGAGATGTGAAGTATTTAGCGTTGGGAGACTCCTTAACAAGAGGCATTGGGGATGAGACAAAGGAATTTGGATACACAATTAGACTTCAAAAGGAACTTGAGAAATGGTCCGCGGTTAAAGAGGTGGAGCTAGATAATCGAGGGAAAAATGGGCGCCGCAGTGATCAATTATTAGCACTCTTGCAAAAGGGGCATTATGATGAGGAAATAGCAGGTGCAGACTTGATTACGGTGACACTTGGTGGCAATGATGTCATGAAGGTTGTTAAGAAAAATATATTTAAGTTACAAAAAACGATGTTTGATAAAGAAGTACCGAAATTTACTGCCAACTATGAAGAAATTATGGCTGAAATTCGTATGAGAAATCCGGAAGTACCGATTATTTTGGTTGGTTTTTATAACCCCTTCTCCATAATCGTCGATGAAATTACACCATTCGAACCAATCGTCCGTGAGTGGAATACCACTATTGAGGATTTAGCAAAACAGGATGAAAATGCATGTTTTGTTTCGATTGAGGATTTATTTACATCAAATGAGGACATGGTATATCATGTAGACTTCTTTCATCCGAATAGTGCTGGCTATGACCGGATGACGAGACGAATTATCGAAACGATGCAGCAATGTAATATTAAACAAATGTCGGATGGTTTATTTGGTTTTGAGGAGTGGGAAAATGAATAGGTGGAAGATTGCATTTTTAATCCTTGCTGGGGCGATTATTTTCGCCGCAGCTGGACTTTTTTATTATGCTACGGCAGATGTGGAGCAGGCGGTCATACAAGATCCAGTGCATCCAAAAGGCAATGTGCTAACGGTGGAAACGACGGCAAAAGAATTTGAAGCAATTGCAAAAAAATATTTAAGTGACGAAATGAAAAAAACGCCGATCCAATTGGAAATGGCTATTGAGGATAAAATTTATTTATACAGCACATTAAAGGCTTTTAATGTGGAAGTACCGATTCAAATGGATTACGAACCGATTGTGAAAGATGGTAACATTATTTTGAAGCAAACGGCTGTGCATGTTGGAAAAGCCAATATTTCTCCAAAAGCGGTGCTGAAGCTGATTCATGGTAACGTAGAATTTCCCACTTGGATAACGGTTCAACCGAATGACGAGCAAATTTATGTTGATTTATCGCTTATCAATATTGCATCGGGTTCAAGGGTGCGTGCAAAAGAAATTGATTTAGCAAAAGATAAAATATTGTTAGAAGTAATCATACCAAATGAAAAGAAGTAGGGAGGCAGTTGAACGATGACAACACAATTAGCAACGTTCGCAGGAGGATGTTTTTGGTGCATGGTGAAGCCGTTCGATGAGCAGCCTGGCATTAATAGTGTCCTATCGGGTTATACCGGGGGACATGTTGAAAATCCGACGTACGAGCAAGTTTGTAGTGAAACAACGGGCCATTTGGAGGCGGTGCAAATTGCCTTTGATCCAGAATTGTACCCGTATGAGCAGCTTGTGGAACTGTACTGGACTTTAATTGATCCAACTGATGCAGGCGGACAATTTTATGACCGAGGGGAATCGTATTCAACGGCCATTTTTTATGAAAATGAACAGCAAAAAGAAATTGCAGAAGCATCGAAAGCCCGTCTTGAAGCGAGTGGGAAATTTCTTACACCGGTTGCAGTGAAAATCCTTCCTGCTAAGACATTTTATAAGGCGGAGGAATACCATCAGCACTATTACAAGAAAAATCCTGCACATTACAATCGCTATTCAGTCGGTTCAGGTCGCGTAGCATTTATTGAAAAGCATTGGGGGGGAAAAGAACATGAATAAAGAACAGCGCTTAAAAGAATTAACGGAACTACAATATTATGTGACACAACAGCAAGGAACCGAACCACCGTTTCGCAATGAGTTTGATCAGCATTTTGAACAGGGTATTTATGTTGACATCGTATCAGGGAAGCCATTATTCAGCTCAAAGGACAAGTATGATGCAGGTTGTGGTTGGCCCGCTTTCACAAAGCCATTAGATGTACCTGAAGTTACGGAGCACTTTGATAGCACACATGGCATGCGCCGAGTAGAGGTTCGCAGTAAAACAGCCGATTCCCATTTAGGACATGTCTTCCCAGATGGACCAAAAGAATATGGTGGAATGCGCTATTGTATCAACTCAGCCGCATTGCGCTTCATACCTGTTTCAAAATTGCAGGACGAAGGTTACGGTGAGTACGTAGCCTATTTTGAATAAAAGAAAAAACTTACGAAATGTGGAAGCTTCGTAAGTTTTTTTTGTTGTGCCTGGCATGTTGAATTTACTGAAAGCGTAAAATCAATTACGGCTTGGGTTACTGTATTCTAGATTTTTTTCGAGCTCTCTCGAAAAGCGCCCTTTAAAAATTTGTGACATCCGATGAGGCAATGGGCAAACGTGATGTTGGTCACAAAGGCGTTGCCGCACGATGCGGCGTCATTAGCCTAGTTCCTCCATTAAGTCGGGGTTCGAACACCCACTGTAGTAACTTGCATATTTAGCATTCATCTCCCACTCGTATAGAAGTAGGGGACTTCTGCTGAATCAAATTAAATTTTAAATTCATTCACAACACTTCTTAAATCATCGGCCTGCGTTGCGAGATCTACTGCAGAAGCATTGATTTGCTGCATGGAAGAAGAGCCTTGTGTAGCTGCAGCAGCACTTTTTTCTGTATTCGACGCTGTATTTTCAGCAATCGCTGTTACGTGGACGAAAGAAGCTGTAACGTCGTGACTATTTAATAGAGTTTGTTCAATTTGTTCCACCATATGGCTTAAAATCGTTGATGTCGTCTCGGTTTGTTTCAAAATATTTTGAAGTGAATTGGTCGTTTCGTTTGCTACCTCGACACCACGAATAACTGTTTGTACGCCGGTTACGTTTTGCTCAATAATCGAACTGACTTCACTTTGAATCGAGCCAACAATCGTTGACACCTTGCTCGCAGCCAATTGAGATTGCTCGGCTAATTTACGCACTTCATTCGCTACAACGGCAAATCCACGACCATGCTCACCAGCTCTTGCCGCCTCAATTGCCGCATTTAATGCCAGTAAATTTGTTTGTTCAGCAATGGCGGTAATGGTGCCAATAATCGACGTGATGTCCGTTGATTTACGACCTAAAGCTTCTACTGTAGCCGATGTACTCGCCATCGTTTCTTCTATTTCTAACATCACATTGGATGATTGCGTAACGGATTGACTGCCGATATACGCGGCATTTTTCATCTCGATAGATGCCTGCTGTACTTCACGTGCTTTTTCCGTTAACTCATGCATTGATTGCTCCAACGTGTGCATTTCATTTGCTGCAACGCCAATTCTTTTCATAATTTCTGTACTATCATTGGCAATGTCCAATGTCGAATTAGCAATGGAATTAATGGTGTGCGAATTTTCATCGGCTAAGGCCATTAGCTCCTGAGAACTGCCCGACACATTTTCAGCTAAGTTCGAAACACGTTTAACTAATGTTGAAATCGAATCAATTAAAATATTTGTTGAATCGGCAATTTGCGCGAACTCGTCCTTCGTTTTTACTTGAACGCGACGTGTTAAATCGCCACCAGCCTGTGCAATATCAATAATGGAATGATTGATGGCATGCGTATTACGTCGAATCGATTTAGATAAAACGATACTTAATGAAATCGTAATAAACATAGCTATAGCGGACAAAATGAAAAATGATATTTTTGAAGCAAGTGCAAACGCTTCCAATTCTAAAATGGTCTTCTCATTATTTTGCTCTAATAAACTAATTAGCGTTGCTGTATGTTCATCGATGTAATTTTTGAAATTTTGACTTCCGCTATTTTTGAATAAGGTTGCCGCATTTTCATACCCGTATTTTTGACGCACTTCAATTGTCGTATTAGAATAAGAAATATAATTCAAGTAGAATTGTTTAATCGAACTCGCTGCTTTTGCTTCTTCTTCACGATTTTCAAGCGAAGCAAGGATCGTTTCTAAATTGGTATCAATGAGTGATTTAGTCTTTTCAAATGCTTGTAAATATTTTTCATCACCTGTAATTAAAAATGTTTGTTCATGACTAGTAAGCTTAGCAATATCACTTGCTAAACTGTTGATTTGCATTTGTTCTTTTAAATTTTCATCAGCAAAGTCTCTAAGACTATTTTGCAAATTTGTGATATTAATATAAGATAAAATTTGCATCGCGATAATAATCGTCAATAATGTAGAAAAGCTTAAAATAATTCTACCACGAATCGAATGCAAGAAAAAAAAATTCGATTTCGTTTTTTTAGATGCTTTCTTGCTTTTTTCTGCTTGGCGATTAGATTTTTTTCTCTTAAGCAAAAAACTCACCACTTTCTGAATAATCGATATTTTATTTTATTACTATTCTACTACATAAATTTCATAATTTATACAATATATTGTAAATAATGTAAACTAGGAGGAATACTATTGGAAAAATCATTTTATCACTATGCTATAACGTTTCGAGGGGGAGATTGGTCTGATAATAAGACTAAATTTTCGGAAAGTATGTTCATTGATCCTGGGTTTCCGAAAACTTCATCAAATTTCGACGAACTTTCTTCTTATATTGAATTGCAATCTAATGAGTATTTGACAACATCAGCCTTCGATGAGCTGTGGGATTTGTATGCGCTGAAGTATGATATATGATTTATTGCATCGGTTGAACAAATAATTCTATGGTAAAAATAATTAATCTTCAGATTTGATTAAAAATGAAACTATCTAATCCCTTGAACGTAAATTTATTTAAGAAAAATTAAAATTGGTTGCGATTTTTGGGAAATGAGGTTGATTCCTATGAAGGAATGGTGGCAAAAAAAGAAAAGCAAAACAAGGAGACGCCGGAAAGGTGATGATAATTATTCCCTTTTTGATTTTCTTCTGGAAGTATTGTTTTGGATACCAGAACTAATTTTATTCCCATTAAGACTAATTTTTTGGATGCTTAGAGGTTTAGGGAAGCTTATTGGTGAGGTATTTAATGTTGTATAAACTAAAAGATATTATTTAATAAGATGAACGATGGATCCAGGTGGCTAAACAGAGCTTTATATACTAAAAGCAATGCACTGGATTCATCCTCCATGTCTTTGTTCCTGTTTTACATGTTGTATTGAAGCTCTTCTATCATGTAATGCATATCCTCCCTGAATAAAACACCTTTACAAAATACCTAGATGTTTAGATATTATTAAATTCATTTGAATCAAGCTATGGACTAGCGAAAGGGTAAAACAAACATCATTTACGATAAATAGAAATCACACATAGGAGGGGTATTATGAATGGGAAGAATTTTCTGGATATGATTGCACAGTCGGATATTGGAATCCATAAAGAGTACTTACGCCAAGTTTTGAGGCCTGCTATTGATGTACTTAAGCATAAAGATGCGGAACTTCAATTGGGCTGTAGTCGTTTTGGAGGAGAACCTGATTTACAGGTTGGTAGTGAATGGCCTACATATGGGACGAATCCTTATCGTTTCCTTGGGCAAATAAACTTTGCAGAAATTCCCTCTACCGAGGCAAATTTTCCAACAAAAGGTATTTTAAGTCTTTTTGTAGCAGATGATCATCCTGATTATGACTGTAATCTAGAGGTATTTGAGGAAGGATATATTCATGGTATATATATACCTGAACTAACAAATCTGGAGACCATAATCTCGCCAAATCCAGATATAGGAAGGGCTATAGCGATTAAGTTTTCTTCGAGGATTGACATTCCTTTTGACGAATACCAGTTGAAGGACTCGCCTTTTATGGAAAATCAAAGTGACCAATACACTGAAATACGTGACTCTTTACATAAAAGTACAGACTATCTACTAGGCTATCCTTCACATTATACACTAGCATATGATCCAACTCCGGGAGAAGAATGGGTATCACTACTAACAATTGATTCAGATGATGATCTGGAGTGGTGTTGGCATGACGGCGACAAATTAATGATATTTATTGAATTAGAAAGACTGAAGAATTTGGACTTTAGTAGATTAAGGTCTGATGCAGGCTAAAGCGAAATTTATCCTTATAAAGGAATGAAAACGAATGCTAAATAAAATACGTGTTAATTGGGGCGGACATAAAGTCAAACTTACATGGTTATCCAAAAAGGTTGTAGATCTTCAAAAAGTGACAAGTGTTCATGGGTATTGCTTCTATCAAGGGAAAATATTATTAGTGCATGTAGAAGGAAGGGGGTTTAATATACCTGGAGGGCACGTTGAAAAAGGTGAAAGCCCAGAGGAAACATTCAATAGAGAGGTTTACGAAGAGGCTTATGTAGAAGGGGATATTCAATATCTTGGAGCCATTGAAGTTAGCCACGAAGATAACCCTTTGTTTGTTGAGGGAGGGAAGTATCCACTTATTGGCTATCAACTATTCTATAAAATGGATATACAAAAGTGTCATCCTTTCCTTCGAGAAAATGAAACTACCTGTAGAATATGGGTGGAGCCAGAAGAGGTTCAACATGTTTTAAATGACCATGAGCTTTCTTTATTAGTCTTGAAAGATGCAATAAACTTGAACACTTTGCACATGGAGCACAAACAAACCTGACAACAATTCACAATTAGTAATCCGAGCGCTTTCTAAATAGGTGGCGCTTTTGTTATACATAGAACAACAATATTTTGAGAATCCTAAAAAAGCGCATATCCCAATAACTCTAGGGATTGCGCTCTTTGGAATTTCTATTTAAACATATTGATTGTCGTAATTATAATCGGCATGCCGAATACATCGATTAAGAATGCGCCTACAATTGGTACAATAAGGAATGCTTTACGTGATGGACCGTATTTAGCAACGACTGCTGACATATTGGCCATTGCGTTTGGTGTCGCACCCAGTCCATGACCAAGGAAACCTGATACCATAATTGCTGCATCGAAGTTTTTGCCAAGTACGCGGAAAAGAACGAACACAGCAAATAATACGATGAAGACTACTTGTACGAAAACGATTACAAATAGCGGTAAGGCTAAGTCTGCAACTTCCCATAATTTTATGCTCATCAATGCCATTGATAAGAAGATACCTAATGAAATATCACCTATTAAATTGATTTCTTTCATGTTGATGATATCCGGATTGAAACGGTCTACGATGTTACGGACGATCACAGCTACGAACATTGCCCCTACATAGGCCGGTAATACGAAGCCTGTTAGCGTTGAGAACCAATCGCCAAGATATGTTCCGATAGCCATACTAAATGTGATTAAGAAAACTTGTAACATGAATGATTTTTCTGTAACCGGATGCTCTGCTTTTTCAACATATGTTTCTGTTTCATCAGCTGAAGGCTTAAGATCATATTTACGAATTAAGTATTGTACTACTGGCCCTCCAACAAGTGCTCCAGCGATTAAACCACAAGTCGCTGCAGCCATACCGATTGAGATAGCTGAAGGTACGCCTAAAGCTTCAATCGTTTGCCCGTAAGCAGCAGCAGATCCATGTCCACCTTCCATTGACACAGCTCCTGCCATCACTCCGATTAAAGGGTGAATGTCCAAAAGTTTTGCTAATGAAACGCCAATTACGTTTTGCATTAAGGCTAAAAATCCACATGCTATCCAATAAATGATAAGCAGTTTTCCACCAAGTTTAACAAGCTTGAAACTTGCACCAAGTCCAATTGTCGTAAAGAATGTAATCATGAAAATGGATTGTAACGAAGTATCTAACGTAATTTCAATAATGTCGAAGCTTTTTAAAAGTGTTGCAAAAATAGCAAATAGTAAGCCCCCTACTACAGGTGCTGGAATACAAAATCGATTTAAAAATGAAATCTTATTTACTAAAAATGTACCAATTAAAAATAATGTTACTGCTAAGCATAGTGTTGTAATTTGATCGAATGTCATATATTTCCTCCTCTGTCTAATCGATGCTGTTCATAATGACTTCGTTGATGAAATAAGCTCCTAATTTTACTGTTTGATTATTAACATCTAGTAAAGGGTTAACCTCACAAATACTAAAGCTGACTGTGTTTTTATGCGCGGCCATTTGACGCAAAACTTCTCGAACTTTTAAAGCGGATAAGCCAAAAGGTGAAGGTGCACTGACACCAGGTGCCTCGGCAGCATTTAGAACATCCATACAGAGCGTAACGAGTAAAATGTCGTGTGCATCCATAAACTCTTTTAATGCTGTAGTGAATGTTGTAGAATCCAATTCTTCATCTAAATAATATCGTACATTATATTGGTCGGCTGTGTTGAATAGGGCAGTCGTATTGCCGTATTTTTGAATGCCGCATACGAAATAATAGGCATTTGGATCCTCATCTAAAATTTGCTTAAACATTGTTCCTGATGAGGTTTGTGCTTCATATGAACGCATATCAAAGTGAGCATCAATATTTAGTAGGCCAATAGAAGCGTTAGGACCAACTGCTTTTCGCACTCCTAAGTATTGACCATAAAGCGTTTCGTGTCCACCCCCAAGTACGATTGCCTTGCCATAAGTTAAAATAGTAGAAATTTGATTTCCTAATTCCTGCTGGGCACTTTCTAATTCATTGCCTTCACAAACGATATCTCCAAAATCGATTAAACTATTGTTTGAAGACTGTTTTCGCCAAGGTATGGATGCTAACTGCTTCCGTAGGGCAAGTGGCGCGTCCTTTGCCCCAATATTCCCGTTATTTCGGCGTACACCTTCGTCACAAGAAAAACCGATTAATCCAATGGAGCCTTTATTAATAGGTTCAGATGCGATTTGAACAATTTGGTGATAACGAAAGTATGTATCATCCGTTTCATGATCGATACGTCCTTGCCAGACGCTTGAATCCGCTTTTTTATACATTACGACCTCTCCCTTTTCAATCATTTTCGCTTCGACTAACTTTAGTCCAGATTTTTTTCGAGCTTGCTCGAAAAACCCTTCAAAAAAATCTGTGACATCTGCAGGGGATTTGGGCCAACATGCAGTTGGTCATTTAGGCATTGCCGCACGACGATGCGTTCTTAGCCTGAGTTCCCCTATTCAGTCAGGGTTTAACCCCCCAACTGAATGAATGCTAAAACAAGTTTAATGTTATACTACTATTATATTTCTAAGTATTTATATTAACAAATATTAATTTTTTATCTTATAATAGCATTAAGCTATAAATGAGGTGGTAAAATGGACTTAAGGAAGATGTATTATTTTGTTGCGATTGTAAAATATCAAAGCTTTTCAAGGGCTGCTAATGCCTTGCATATTTCACAGCCTTCATTAAGTAATGCAATCAAAACACTCGAACGGGAAATCGGTGCCTTGCTTATTGAACGAACGACAAAACAATTTCAATTAACAGAATTAGGGGAACAATTTTATGAGCGTTCCAACCGTTTAATTGCTCAATTTGAAGTAATGGAAACCGAATTAAAGGAGTTTGCAGAGGGGGAGCATATCGAAATTCGATTAGGTATGATCGAATCCGCGAATTACTGGTTTTCGCAAGTAATTATTGCCTATCAACAACAATTCCCATACAATAAAATTACACTAATAGATACACTCTATAACCAAACTGTGCGTGAAGCGTTATTACGTTTAAATGTCCATGGCGTCATTACGAACCAACAAATTGTAGATCATGAAATTAAAAGTGAATTATTGTATAACGAACCGTACGTAATCTTAACAAAAATAGATCATCCATTTGCATCTCAGGAACTAATAAAGCTTTCAGATTTTGCGGAAGAAACGTTAATTATCGGTATGCCTGAATTTCAAACGAGTGGACAAATATTAAAAGCTTTTGAACAGGAAGAGATAACACCGCATATTCAATATAAAATAGAGCGATTTGAGATGATCAAATTATTGGTAGAAGAAGGGCTAGGAATAGCGATTTTACCTCATCATTATGTGGCACAGCCGTTGCCAGAATGCTTAATGACACACCGAGTACAAAGTGAGTTTCTAAATCGAAATGTATACTTATGCACAATGAAGGATCGTACATTTCCAGAAAGTATCATAAAGTTATTCGAGCTCATTAAAAAAATGCATTGAGTAGATGGAAAATGGGTACAGGTTTTCAGCCTAAAAAATCCCCTTCGCTCATATTGAGAAGGGGATCTAGCTATAATATTCTACTTGCTTTAGCTTTCTTAGTCTTGATCTGGGTGAATACGATTTTCCGTTTCTTTATCAAAGAAATGGGCTTTGTTCATATTTAATGCCATTGTAAGTACTTCGCCTGGTTTAACGTCCGTGTAAGCATCGACACGAGAGATAAATGGTTGTCCCTCAATTTGAGAGTAAAGAATTGTTTCGGCACCGAGTAATTCCGCTACCTCGATTTTCACCTCAATTTTAGAACCTGGTGAAGCTTCAATGGATGCAAGTTCAGTATGGAAATCTTCCGGGCGAACACCCATCGTAATTTCTTTGTTTACATAACCTTGCTTACGTAAATAGTTCATTTTTTCTTCTGGGATGGAAAGTGAAACATTGCCAATGGTCATTTTTCCATCTAATAGTTTACCCGAGAAGAAGTTCATTGCAGGCGAACCAATAAAACCGCCGACAAAAACATTTTTTGGTCGCTCGTACACATCTTTAGGTGTCCCAACTTGTTGAATAATACCGTCCTTCATAACAACAAGTCTAGTTGCCATTGTCATTGCTTCCGTTTGGTCATGTGTTACATAAATCGTCGTTGTTTGTAATCGCTGATGAAGCTTAGTGATTTCAGCACGCATATGTACACGAAGCTTTGCATCTAAATTTGATAATGGCTCATCCATTAAGAAAACTCTTGCATCTCGAACGATTGCACGACCTAATGCAACACGCTGACGCTGACCACCAGATAAGGCTTTCGGTTTACGATTTAAATATTGCTCAAGATCCAAAATTTTGGCAGCTTCCTTTACACGACGATCAATTTCTTCTTTTGGTAGCTTTCGTAACTTCAGACCAAATGCCATATTATCGTACACACTCATGTGCGGATAGAGTGCATAGTTTTGGAATACCATCGCGATATCGCGGTCTTTAGGCGCTACATCATTCATTCGTTTTCCATCGATTAGCAATTCACCTTTTGAAATTTCTTCTAAACCAGCCACCATACGCAATGTTGTTGATTTTCCACACCCCGAAGGACCAACGAAAACAATAAACTCTTTATCTTTGATATCAAGGTTAAAATCTTTAACCGCTGCTACATCTTTATCATAAATCTTGTAAATGTTTTCTAATTTTAATTCAGCCATTGTCAATATCCCCCTTAAAAATGAAAGCGTTTTACATAGTGTAGAGGAAAGGGGTGTGAAATGTAAATATTCACATTGCACAAAATTTTCGGACTATTTATAGGGCAATGTGTACAAAATTGGTTCATCATTCATTTTTCGTAGCTGACAACGCGTTAAACATCCCTATAAAAGAAGAAGCACTCTGAATTACGACATTCTTAATCAGTTCTCTTAGTGATTAATGGAATCGCAAGCGCTAGAAATACTGCATTTGAGAAATCTCGACAGTCAATGCCCGTTTTATTAGTTAATTTATCGAATCGGTATTGCAGGCTATTCCGATGAATATGTAATCTTTTAGCGGCTAGAGAAGCATTCAAATTATATTGTAAAAACACTTTTAACGTATGAAGCAATTCCCCATCCTCAAGACTTTCAATTAAATAGTTGGAGAGTAGTTTTTTCTCGATTAAATGTGCCGATGTAACGAGAATGATAGGAAAAGCTTCATAAAATAGGACCGTTTTTTCTTGTTCAATATAAGTAAGTAGTTCTTGAAAGCATTGTTTTTCCATTCTAAATTTCTCTTTTAAAAACAAATCCGCCTTATGTAATTGTCCGATAAAACTATAAATAACAACAAGAAAGTCACTTGTTAATGTGTCGCTTAACTGGATAAAATCCTCCTTATCAAAAATACTTAGTGGTTTTTCTTCAATAATAATTCCGTACATATTGTTAATCCATATAACGATCGGTTGCTGGAAAGCCCCTTTAATGGCTTCTTCAAAGTTAATCGGGTCAATGATTGGTTGTTTTAAACGAAAATAAAAAAAACGAATGGATTCAACATCTTCCGAAAAAGGGAAGTCGTTTGAATCACCAAATAAAAATTGTTGCCATTTGATATGAACAACATTTTTTTTTGAATTCGTTTCCGTGTCCTCAATTGGAAGAAATAATGATCGCAATAGGTTTAGTTCCACTTCTGAAAGAGCTGTTTTTAATAGGCCAAAAATTTGCCCGTCTTCTGTTTGGAACCAATAGTTGTTTGTGTCTTTAATTGTGAATTCGGAAGTAAAAGCCATTTGGAAATGGTTCGCTAGTTTTTCAATCATATGCACTGCTCCTTCTACTAGAAAATAATTCTCATTACTTGTTATTAATTTGCTTGAAAAGGATAACTTTGTCAATGGAAAGGGGTGTTAGCGTCTATTTTGTAAATAATTTTCTAAAATTAAAAATATTTAGAAAATTATTTACATATGCTAAAGTGTAGTTTACCTTCAATGGTATTTAAAGTTTATATCGCCTTTTCTTCACGTTTGAAAGAGGTTGTATAGAAAAAGGATCGTTCATGTCGGTAGAATAGTTTGAATTTTCTATATCTTCAAAATAAATAGTGGATTGAACATCCTAAATAAGGTATAATTTAACAGTAACACTTACTTGTAAGCGCTTTAAAGTGGTGTTTAAAAAAATATAGGGAGATAGGGGGATTAGTAGAAATGCATAAAAATAATGGGGTGAGAAAGTTATGAGTGGACTAAAAAAATTACTATTTGTAGCAATGATGTTTATTCTTATTTTAGGTACCTTAGCAGCGTGTAATGCAGAAGAATCCGGAAAGGAAGTTGATCCTCCGAAAGAATCCGGAAAGGAAGTTAATCTTCCGAAAGACAAGGTGGAAAACACGTCTGTCGAGTTTTGGACTATTTCTCTTCAACCAACATTTAATGATTACTTTAATGAATTAATAGCTAATTATGAGAAAGAGAATCCAGGTGTAAAAATTGAATGGAAAGACTTCCCGTATGACGCAATCCAAAATAAATTATTAACAAGCATTGCGAGTAAGCAAGCACCGGATGTTGTTAATTTAAATACTGAATTTGCAAGTCAAATGGCTTCAAAAGGTGCATTAACAGACTTTAATAAACAATTAACAGAAGAACAGCGAAGTATCTATTTTGACGGAATCTACAATTCTACAGTAGTTGATAATGGTGCATATGCATTGCCTTGGTATACAGGAATTCCAGTGCTTTATATCAACACAGACTTAGTAGAAAAAGCTGGACTAGATATAAAAGCTCCTCCACAAACAAAAGCAGATTTGGCTAACTGGGGTAAACAAATTCAAGAAAAAACGGGTTCTTTCGGTTATGTTTTCACGATGGAAACGCGCTCTATTCTTGAAGAAGGATTCAAAGTGGCTGAAGGAGGAAAAGCTGCATTTAATAATGATGAAGTAAAAGCGTATATCCAAAGCAATATAGAGCTAATTAAAGCTGGGGTTATTCCTAAGGGTATTCCTGCATTCGCCCAACAAGTTCAACAATTTGGTAGTGAGCAAGTAGCGATGATGATCTCGAGTTCATCATTTATTAATCAATTAAAAACGGCTTCACCAGATGTATACAAGAAAACGATTGCCGTGCCAGCACCTCTTGGAAAAGCAGGTATTCGTTTTACGAACTCTATGAATCTAGTTGTACCAAATGCTTCTGATAATGTTGAAGCAGCCACTGCATTTGCACACTATGTAACAAACGATGCAAATCAATTGGCTTTCTCTAAAGCAGCAAATACACTGCCTTCAACGAAAGCAGCTGCGAAGGATGAATTCTTCTATAAAAATGATGGGACATTAGAGGGGCAAGCATTAACAGCATCTGTTGAAAGCTTAGATAAAGCGTCAGACTTTTACCTAGGTATTGAAAATGCGAATGATGTAAATAAAGCCTTTAATAAGCGCCTGCAAAATATCTATATTAATGATCAAGATCTTAATACTGAATTGGATGCAGCTGAAAAAGAAATTAACGATATCTTAAGCCGCTAAAGAAAAAATGAATGGGTAGATGCATTTCTACCCATTTTCGATAGGAGTGGAGCCCTTTGAAACAGAAAAGAGTTGCAAAATTAAGTAGATTTTCAGAGGTCCAAACAGCATGGTTATTTATGGGTCCGGGATTAATATTGCTCGCTCTATTTACCTTTTGGCCCATTATTTATAGTGTCCCTCTAGCCTTTACAAATTATTCGGTGATCGGTGAAACAAGTTTTGTAGGCTTTGAAAACTTTAAACGGGCATTTTCTGATGTCAATTTTATTGCATCTATTAAAAATTCGCTGTTATACATGATTATTGTTCCTTTTATTCAAATTTTATCAATACTTATGGCAATATTAGTCAATCGAAAAATCGCGGGGATTAAATTTTTCCGAGCTGCCTTTTATATTCCCGTCGTTACTTCGATGGTTGCGGTTTCGATTATTTGGGGATGGTTAATGAGTTCAAATGGGGTTTTGAACTATACACTCCTTTCGATTGGCATTATAAATGAAAAAATCAATTGGTTATCTGATAAAGACACTGCACTTTGGGCAGTAATGTTTATTACCCTATGGAAAGGGTTGGGCTATTACATGATGATTTATCTTGCAGGCTTGCAGGCAATTCCGTCAGACTGCATTGAGGCAGCGAAGATTGATGGGGCAAGCAACTTCCAAGTCATTAGAAAAATCACCATTCCTTTATTAAAACCATATGTGTTTTTCTGCACATTGATTTCCCTTATGGCAGCGATACGTGTGTTTGATGAAGTATTTGTCTTAACATCTGGAGGGCCCGGGAATGAAACGTTAACGAGTAGCCTATATATTTACCAACAGGGTTTCGAAGTATTTGAATTTGGCTATTCATCCGCATTAGGCATAATTATTAGTTTTATTATTATGTTCTTTAGTATTTTCATCTTCCTATTTAATAAGAAGGGTGGTGTAAATCCATATTAATGGATAAAGCGATGAAAAAAAGAAAATTACTAAAAACCATTCAAAAGAAGTTCCTTATTTATGTACCGTTAACACTATTTGCGCTTTTTATGATGGGACCATTCCTTTGGTTAATAAGTGTTTCGTTAATGCCAGGGAAAAATGTATTTTCCTTTCCACCTGCTATATTTCCTACATTTATTGACTTTAAAAATTATGTAGACGTTTGGCGGTATATGGATTTTCTTAAATACATCTGGAATACAGTCATTATCACATTTTTTGGTGTGATATTCAGTATTTTATTATGTAGTTTAACCGCATATCCATTAGCTATTTTTAAGTTTAAAGGTAAGAATATTATTTTTGTGGCGATGATTGCTACGATGATTATACCTGCCGCTGCGGGTCTAGTTGTCAATTATTTAACAATAAATAAGCTCGGTTTAATCAATACATTTACTGGCGTAGTACTTCCAAGCTTAGTAACAGTGTTTAATGTATTTCTTTTTAGGCAGGCATTTATGGGTATTCCTAGCGACATTAGGGACTCAGGAAAGATGGATGGTGCCTCTGAATTTCGTATTTGGTGGCAACTAATGATGCCGATGATAAAACCAGCGATTGCTGTTGTTGCTCTATTCGAATTTATGGCAAGTTGGAACAGCTTTTTATGGCCAATTATCGTATTAAATACAGACAAGTATCCATTAGCTTCTGCTTTAAGTACCCTAAATGGACAGTTTTCTTATAACTTTGGATGGATAGCAGCAGGAACGGTTATCTCTGTTCTTCCGATTATTATCGTATTTTTATTAACTCAAAAATACTTTATGGAAGGCATTTCAGGTGCTATAAAAGGGTAGCTGATCTGCTAATTTTAAAAACGTCGATTACGAGGGGGTGTATACATGCAAAAAATTGTTTATGTTCCATTAGATGACCGACCATGTAATTATTCTTTTCCAAACCTTTTAACCGATCAAACCGAAGTAAATCTTGTCCGCCCTAGTTTAAATTTAATGGGGGAAAAAAAGAAACCAGGGGACACAGAACAACTGTGGGATTGGTTATATAAGGAGTCAATGGATGCAGATGGTCTTATTCTTTCAATAGATACATTATTATTTGGCGGGATTATCCCTTCAAGACTGCATCAACTGTCGTTAGAGACTTGCGAAAAAATACTAAACAGGCTCACGAGAATCAAGGCGTGTAACCCAAAAGTAAAAATATATGCTTTTAATTTAATTATGAGATGTCCTCAGTATTCTAGTAATGACGAAGAACCCGATTACTATGAGTACTGGGGAAAAGAAATCTTTAGATATGGCGAACTTTCACATTTAATATCTGCTAACCTCGCATCATTGGAGGAAAAAAAGGAATGTGAAGCATTAAATGGTCTATTGCCTAAAGAGCATATTGAGGATTATTTAGCGAGAAGAAAGATTAATGTTGGTGTCAATCAACTTGTACTAGAATATGTAAGCAATGGAATTATTGATTTCCTTATTATCCCGCAAGATGATTCGGCTCCCTATGGTTGGACTGCTATGGACCAACAGGCAGTTAGAGGAGCTATTGCAACTCATAATTTAGAACTAGATGTCTATATGTATCCAGGTGCAGATGAAGTTGGTTGCACTTTACTCGCAAGAATGTTGAATGCTTCTAAAGACAAGAGACCGTTGATTTATCCGGTATTTTCAAGTATTCAAGGACCAGCCGTTACGCCACTATACGAAGACAGGCCATTATTTGAGACACTTAAATATCAAATAATAGCCGCGGGGGGACTGATGACTACAAATATGCAAGAAGCGAATCTTGTTTTATTTGTAAATGCACCTGTAGAGCCAATGTTAGAGGCTGCCTGTCAAGGGGACCTGAGTACAACTTATCAAGTGAATCGAAATCTTATTGATTTTGTTGAACAACTCGAATTCACGGTGAAGAAACGAGCTATCCCTTGTATTGTAGCGGATGTAGCTTTCGCGAATGGTTCAGATTTAGAACTTGTAAAATTAATGAAAAACAAAAAAGTTCTTTTCTCATTGGCTGGATATGCAGGTTGGAATACAAGTTCAAATTCATTAGGAACATGCATAGCGCAGGGGATGTTCTACAATATTTTTGGCGAATCACAAGGCCATCGCAATTTTTTAGCATTGCGCTATGTAGAAGATGCTGGATATTGTAGCTATGTAAGAAATGATGTAACGAATAATAAATTACGGGAGCTAGGTTACAATTACTTCCGCGTGGATGGCAAAAAAGGGGTCGTTGCTAACATTGTGCAATCACAACTAACTTCATTTATACAGGAGCATATTAACGATGATGAAAACAGCATACAAATCAAGGAATGTACGATGCCATGGAGCCGGATGTTTGAAGTTGGCTTGACGGTTGAATATTTCAAAAGGGCAGGGAATGAGAAAGCTACTGAATAAAAGGGGGTGCTTCTATATGATTAAACAAAAAACTTCGGATGTTATTGTCATAGGTGGAGGCCTAGGCGGTTGCATGGCAGCATTAGCTGTTGCCAAAATGGGCTATAAGGTCATTATGACGGAGGAAACAGATTGGTTAGGTGGACAGCTTACAAGTCAAGGAGTACCACCAGATGAACATCGATGGATTGAAAGCTTTGGCTGTACAAGTACATACCGGGAATTTAGGAATCGGGTGCGCCAATATTATCGTGACAACTATCCACTTACAAAGGAAGCAAAAGAAAACGATTTATTGAATCCTGGAAATGGTTGGGTGAGTAG
The DNA here is from genome assembly GCF_002736105.1 of Solibacillus sp. R5-41. Lineage (NCBI taxonomy): Bacteria > Bacillati > Bacillota > Bacilli > Caryophanales > Caryophanaceae > Solibacillus > Solibacillus sp. R5-41. Next base: position 1,827,595 of record NZ_CP024123.1, read on the forward strand.
GCTAGCACATGAGCCTAAAGTTGCGCTAAATGTAATTTCCGATATGCTGGCACCCTTTGTAAATAGTGGAAAAATAAAAATTTTATATAACTATAAACCGATAGACGCAACAAAGGACGGAGATACGGTACAGTCCATCACAGTTGTACATGTCAATGAGTTGGCAAAAATTGAATTGAGTGGGCACTATTTTTTGGATGCAACTGAATGTGGTGATGTCCTACCAATTGCAGGGGTTGAATATGTAACAGGTGCTGAATCTAGATCAATTACTGGGGAACCTCATGCTTTAGAAGAATCAAATCCGAAAGATATGCAGTCCTTTACTTATGTTTATGCTGTTGATTATATAGAAGGTGGAAATTTTGTTATTGAAAAGCCAGAGCAATATGATTTTTGGCGTAACTATATGCCAAAGTTCTCGTACCTTCCTTTATTTAGCTGGTATGCAGTAGATGCAAATGATACGACAAAATTAAAGGAATTCACATTATTCCCCAATGAACAACAGATACCCTCTTTGTTTACATATCGGAGAATACTGGATACTAAAAATATTGATGGAGCGCTATATGAGGGTGATATATCACTAATAAATTGGGCGCAAAATGATTATTTTCTAGGGCCAATTATTGGAGTTTCTAATGAGGAAATTGAGAAGAACTTAAAAAATGCTAAACAACAAAGCTTATCCCTCTTATACTGGCTTCAAACAGAGGCGCCAAGATTAGATGGGGGAAAAGGTTTTCCAAGTTTAAGGCTTCGAAAGGATGTTATGGGTACAGAGGATGGGCTAGCAAAGTATCCATATATTCGAGAATCGAGAAGAATTAAAGCTATGCATACAATAACAGAGCAAGAAGTTAGTAAGGAAATAAGGGGTGAAAAAGGCATTTTCACCTATTTCGATAGTGTCGGTGTTGGTAGCTATCATTTAGATCTACATCATACGACGGTAACGAACCGAAGCTTTTATATACCAAACTATCCTTATGAAATCCCGTTAGGTGCCTTACTGCCTATCCGCGTAAAAAATGTAATTCCAGCTTGTAAAAATATTGGCACAACACAAATTACAAATGGCTGCTATAGGCTACATCCAACAGAGTGGAATATTGGTGAATCAGCAGGATATTTAGTGGCATTTTCTATGTTGAATCAGGTTACTCCTCATCAGGTAAGACAAGAGCAAAAGTATTTGAAAGAGTACCAAACGTTACTTCTCGCTAATGGCGTTCAGCTTCATTGGCCAGAGGATATTGACTTATAAGGAGGGGAAGAACTAAATGGAACAATCAAATATTTTATGGGTAGATTTTTTAGCGAATGCTACTAGATTACTAGATGCTAATAAAATGAAAGAGTTAATCGAACATGCCCAAAATTGTAAAATAACGCATTTAGTAGTTGATGCGAAAATTCCATATGGATTTACAACATATCCAAGTCAATTTGCCTATCATGTAAGCGAAATGAAAGATGAACAATATAGGAGATGGGAAGGCCGAGATTTTCTTCAAGAGATGATTGAACATGCTAAAGGGTCTGGTTTGAAGGTTATTGCAAATGTTGATGTGTTTTCAGAAGGCAATGGCATAGATAAAGAAGGGATGGTATATAGCAGACCGGAGTGGAGGGTTACTCACTATGATGAGACATTTTTTAATATGCCAACAGCTATGGAAAATCATAATGATCCGACCATTTTCGTCAATCCAATTCACCCAGAAGTGGAGGCTTATGAATTAACTATTATTCAAGAAATTATTAATCATTACGAAATCGATGGTGTCGTATTAGATAGATGCCGTTATCCGAATATTTATGGAGATTTTAGTCGTTTAAGTAAAGAAAAATTTGAAGCTTATATTGAACAAAAAATAGAAAATTGGCCGACGGATATTATGACGGTTGAGCAAAAAAAACCTGTTTTTGGTAAGCTGTTCCCGAAATGGGCAGAGTTCCGAGCAAATAATATTAAGAATTTCGTTAAAAAAGCAAGAAATGTAGTGAAAACAAAAAATACAGATTTGATTTTTACTGTATATGTTGGTTCGTGGTACCCACTTTATTACAATGAAGGTGTCAACTGGGGTAGCAAAACGTATCAGCCATCTTTCGAATGGGTTTCAGATACATACTGCACAGTAGCGTATGCAGAGGAATTTGATTTTATCATGACAGGCTGCTATTACCCAGAAGTCACGATTGAAGAGGCTAAAAACAATCAAAGACCAGCTAATTGGTACAGCGTTGAAGGTGCAATTGAAATGAGCAAAGAAGTGATTAACGGGCAAATACCTGTTATCGCTAGTTTGTATTTGAAAGATTATCAAGATAATGTCGAGCAATTTTTGAAGGCTGTAAAGTTATGTAAAGAACAAACAAATGGGGTTATGTTATTTGACACGATATATTTAGAGGATTATCAATGGTGGGGCGAATTTGAAAGGTTCATAAAATAAAGCACTCAGAAAATGAATACGTATATTGCCACGCTGCTAGAAGGAGCTAAATGCATTGAATAAAGGTCATCGTGTGTTCAATAGTCTTCATTTAAATAAAACGATAAATTATACAGTTCTCACTATGTGTAATGATATAAAAAATGCGTATATAATATATGTTCAGGACGGATTTGACTATTTGGAATTGGGAAATTTAGAACAAGCCATGCTTCATTTAGTACATGACAATCCTGAATTAGCGCAGCACCTTGTGTTTGTGTGCATTCATCCTGGAGATTCGTTTGAAAGATGGGCATCATTTAGTAGCAAGGGTGCGCTTTTTTCGCAATATATTCGCTTTATGAACGACGAATTTATCTCCACTTTCGAGAAAAGTTTAAAGGTTGAAGTGATTTTAAAAAGAGGGCTATTAGGAGATTCGTTAGCAGGTAATATTAGTTTAAATATCGCATTGGAAAACCCGGATCGATGGACGCATTTAATGCTACAATCTGCTGCTGTGTCAATAGAGGATATAGGGCGAATAGGGAACATTAATCTTTCGGGGTGGCATGTATATCAAACTGTTGGTATATACGAGGACGAATTTATAACCCCCATGTCAAACGAAAAATTATATATTTTGACGAGAAACCGTCAATTGTATAAAAGCTTTCTTTTACACAGTGCAAATGTGAACTATAAAGAAACGCAAGATGAACATCTCTGGCGTGTTTGGGAAAGTGATTTATTAAATGCATTAAGATTTTTTGTAATGTAGGCTTCTGTGTGGAGCTGTTTTTACCGGAAATTGTGCTCCTCAGCACTGATTTCGGAATTTCAATTTTCCAATTGTTAAAAATGTGTATTTTAATTATGCAAAATACAGTAGTTGTTTGTCTAGCCATAATAATTACGAGGAACATTAGATGAAGGTCAATTTGGCAATCGGAAACCTCAACCTCAACCTCAACAAATTAAGACAACTCTATATATTGAATAAAATAACAGTCTTTTTATTTTCATCGGAAGGCCGGTAGTAAAGCACCTGCTTTACTCCCGGCCTCTTTTTAAAATGGCCGGAGCGACTGTAGCAGCTATTCCGATGTTATTAATCTTTATTTTCTTCCAGAGGTATTTTACAAAAGGAATTACGCTTGGATCGGATAAGTAATATTTTTTACGTGGAGATGTATGTAAATGAATAAAAAACAAGGAATTTTTAATCGTATTCATGGACAATTAATCGTTTCATGTCAGGCGCTTCCAGAAGAACCCCTTCATAGCCCTTTTATTATGAGTAAAATGGCTTACGCTGCAATGCTTGGAGGGGCAAAGGGGATTCGAGCTAATAGTGTGGAAGATATTAAAGAAATGAAAAAGGTTGTTGAACTGCCGATTATTGGCATTATTAAGCAGGTGTATGAAGGGTCGGATGTATTTATAACACCGACAAATAAAGAAATTGAACTTCTTTACGTGGAAGGTGTAGATATTATTGCACTCGATGCAACGAAAAGGATTCGACCTGACGGAAAGACAATCAGTGAAGTATTCCCTGAAATTAGGGAAACGTATAAAGAGCAAATTTTTATGGCGGATTGTTCGACCTATGAAGAAGCGAAAGAGGCTTATGAATTAGGGTTTGATTGCTTAGGTACAACATTAAGCGGTTATACGGAATATACAATGGGGCAGCAATTACCCAATCTACCGTTAATGGAAAAATTAGTACAGGATTTCCCGATCCCTGTCATTGCGGAAGGGGGAATTTGGACGCCGGAGCAACTGAAGCGCGTTTTCGAAGTAGGCGTTCATACAGCTGTCGTTGGCACAGCGATTACGAGACCTATGGAAATTACCAAAAGATTTATTTCTGCCATAAAAGATGAATAAAGAAGGTATTATTCTGCTAGAAAAGATAGATGTAGAGGATGACGAAAATGAAAATATTGGCAGCCGATATTGGCGGAACATCTATAAAAGTTGGCATCTCAAATAAAGAGGGTAAGATTGAATTATTGCAAGCGTTCGACACGGAAAGTGAAAAAGGTGGAAAATATTTAGTTGAAAAACTAATTAAGATAATAAGTGAATACGAGGACTTTGATGCGATTGGCATTAGCACTGCTGGGCAGGTTAATAGTATAGAAGGTTCGATCATTTATGCGAACGACAATATTCCTAACTATACCGGCACACAATTAAAGAAAATTTTTGAAAATCACTTTAAAGTTCCCGTTAAAGTTGAAAATGATGTATATGCAGCCGCTTTAGGCGAACAGCACTTTGGGGTTGCCAAGGAGTTTAATGATTTTTTATGTTTAACATATGGTACAGGTATTGGTGGTGCCATTGTACTGAATTCGAAATTATATAAAGGGTATACCGGTTTAGCAGCAGTATTTGGGCATATCATTACCCACCCTTTTGGAAATAAGTGTAACTGTAGCAAGGCAGGTTGCTATGAAACATACGCCTCGACAACCGCTTTAATTAAAAAAGCACAGGAAATACATCCTGACGTAATAAATGGTCGCCTATTTTTTGATCGATTAGCTGAGGGAGATAAGAGCCTCGCAAAAGTTCTTCATGATTGGGTTGAAGAAGTAGCATTAGGCCTCACATCCCTTATTCACATTTTTAACCCACCAGCAATTATTATCGGTGGCGGCGTAATGGAGCAGGAAAGTGTTGTCAATATGGTATCAAGTAAAGTTCGAGAGTTGACGATGGAGTGCTTTTCAGATGTGAAAATTATGAAAGCCTCCCTTGGCAATAAGGCTGGACTTCTTGGTGCAGTGTCACTACATCAAAATTGAAAATAAAGGAGTTCCACATGGCAAACCAAGATATTTTTTCACTCATTCATTCAAGGTATAATTCATTCACGAACACAGAGAAAAAAGTGGCTGACTATATTCTTGAAAATATGAAAGACGTTATTTACATGTCCATAACGGATTTAGCAGACGCATGCAATGTAGGGGAATCCAGTGTTTTTAGATTTTGCAAAACGATGGATTTGAAAGGATACCAAGAATTTAAAATTGTTTTAGCACATAGCATTTCCCTTGATGACGAAACCCCACAACTATCCAGCATTATTACTATGCAAGACACGATTGGAGAGTTAGCATCTAAAGCATTATCCTCAAATGTCAATGCACTAACAGAGACGTATAATTTAATGTCAGAAATTGATATTTCCGATGCCGTTGAAAGTATGGTACAAGCGGAAAGAATTCACTTTTTTGGGGTAGGTTCCTCCTTAATGACCGCAATGGAAGCGAAAAACAAGTTTATGAGGGTTACGAATAAAACGGAATGCTCGATCGATTCACATCTTCAAGTAATGTCCGCTGCCTTAATGACAGAAAAAGATGTAGCGATCCTCATTTCCTATTCAGGTTCAACAAAAGATACGATCGAAGTGGCAAAAGTAGCAAAAGAACGCAGCGCAAAAATTATTTCCATTACAAGATTCGCAAAATCCCCTTTGACGAGCTTCTCGGACATTACTTTGCTTTGCGGTGCGAATGAAGGCCCACTTCAAGGGGGGAGTTTATCTGCAAAAATCGCGCAACTGTATCTTTTAGATCTTCTCTACTTTGAATATTTTAAACGAACGAATACGGAAGCGGTACCGAACAAAGAGCGAACGGCAAAGGCTGTTATTGAAAAGATGCTGTAAGTAGAGATGCATGAAGTTAGTTATTTAAGCTGTTACGAGAAGTCACTTCCATATTGGCTACTCGTAATAGTTTTAACTTGATTTAGTAGAAGTCCCCCCGCTTCTACTGAATCAAGTTAATCCCCGGCGGAAAAAAATATTGGAACAGCAGGTGTGTTAGCTGGTTCTTATAAAGACTATGTCATCGTTGGAGGAGGGGCAAATTTCCCTTACGAAACGGTTAAATGGAGGATTACTTGGAGATCAGTAGGAAAGGTTCCGTTTGATGCACCTTGTGGGGAAGGTCTAGTTTTAATGGGGGATACGATTCATTCGATCAATGGCGAAACGAAACCAGGTGTAAGAACAAATGCCATTTATTCAGGAACAATCCCTTCTAAGTAAGAGGAGATATTTTTTTTGTAAAATTTGCTAAAACCTTATAAAAAAATCGGCTTTTCCTCGAATGGATAAATGTATCCAACTACGGAGATGCTATTTTTTATTGCGAAAAATTCAATTTTGTTTATTTTATGTACAATAAATATATAAAGCAAGACGTCTAACGATTGAATAGCGAAGCAAAAGAAAGTATAATTTGTATTGAAGACAGAAGAAAAGAGGTTTTTTAAATGAGTATTCATATTAGTGCAAAACAAGGTGAAATTGCGGAGATTGTTTTATTACCTGGAGATCCACTTCGCGCAAAGTATATTGCAGAAACATTTTTAGAAGATGTTGTTCAGTATAATGAAGTTCGTAATATTTTAGGTTACACAGGTACATACAAAGGCAAGCGCGTATCTGTACAAGGAACAGGAATGGGTGTTCCATCATTCTCGATTTATGCAACGGAATTAATGCAAGAGTATGGCGTGCAAAAATTAATCCGTGTTGGTACTTGTGGTGCCATCCAAAAAGACGTAAAAGTACGCGACGTAATTATCGCACAAAGCTCGTCATCAGATTCAAACATGAACCGTGTTATTTTTGGTGGCAATATCGACTTCGCACCAACAGCGGACTTTGACTTATTATTAAAAGCTTATAATGCTGGTACAGAAGCAGGCTTAAACTTAAAAGTCGGAAATATTTTCACAGCTGATATGTTCTACTCAGATGAAGAGCAAAATGAAAAATTAGCGCAATATGGCGTGTTAGCGGTTGAAATGGAAACAACAGCACTATATACATTAGCTGCAAAATTCGGCCGTCAAGCATTAGCAATCTTAACAGTATCTGACCACATCATCACAGGTGAAGTGACAACTTCAGAAGAACGTCAAACTACTTTCAATGATATGATGATTGTTGCACTTGAGGCTGCTATTCAAGACTAAGCACAGCAAGGGTTTGGGAGTTACCAAATTTTACAAAGGGACTAAAAAGGGACTATAACCTTTCAATTGTCCTTCTAAAGCTCACTAGACAAGTAATTGTTTAGTGGGCTTTTTCAATGGAAAGAATCGAATAATGAGGTTGCATTTTCCTTCTGTTCCCTTGTCACATGTGAATAGGTATTGAGTGTTTCACGAATGTTAGAATGACCAAGCTGTTCTTGAATAACTTTTATATTTATCCCCTTAGAGAGCATATATGAGGCGTAGGAGTGACGTAAGCCATGAAATGTAATAGCAGGTAGTTCATGTCGTATTACAATATCACTCCATTGTTTACTCATACGGTCAGGGTGATTAGGGTAACCATTGTCTTTTGAGAAAATGAAGTAAATAGCTTTTCCCTTATCATCGAGAAGGGGATTGAACTTGTCGCCGAGTTTGTCTAGCTTCTTTTTCTTTTGCTCAATGTAAGCTTGTAGTTCCTGTATAAGCGTTTTTGGAGCGTATACAAGGCGATTCTCACCTGTCTTAGTTGAATCTAAGAAGAAACGATTTGAAAGCTTGTCATACTGTAATGTGTTTTCAACAAGGATAGTATTGTGAGCGAAGTCCAATGATTCAAAGCGTAGAGCTACAATCTCAGTCATACGTAAGCCACAAAATAGTGCAATCTTAGTTTGTAATTGGTGCTTAATATGGAACTTAGGTAAAACAGCTAATAGATGTTGAATTTGAGATTCAGTATAGAAGTTGATACGTTTCGATTTAGCACGCTTAGGTTTTACAGCTTTGTCACATGGGTTAGATTGGATATACCCCCATTCAATAGCTTTATTAAACATGCTCTTTAATAAAACAAACTTCTCGACTAATGAACCTGCTTTATTAGCTTTTTGCTCAAGGAAGAAATGGTTCACTAGACCTGTAGTAATTTTTGATAATAGCATATGACCAAAGTAAGAAGTAATGCCTTGCTTTAAATAGTTCTCATAGGTGTTACGAGATTTAACCTTTAGCTCTTGCTGTACATAGTTCAGCATAAACTCTTCTGAGAACGAATGAAATGTCCTTTTTAATGGATTTTCAAAAATAGGTGTTCCAATTCCTAAAGATTTTTCGAATTGAGCTATAGCGTTGATAATATTAGCTTCTGAGAGCATGGGTAAAGTAATTGTCTTTCTTTTACGTAGTCTTTTACCATGTTCATCGTAGCCATATTCCACAAGAACTTTGATTCGAGGTTTTCCATCTTTTGTTGGTGTTAAAATTTCATAGCTTGCCATTATAAGCTCCTTTAATGGCATAGTGATTCTCAAGTTTTCATAGGAACATTATACCTTGTTTTAAGTAAGGTTTGGTAGGGGAGGAGTAAAGTTATTGCGAGGGCTTGCTAAAATAATTCTTATTGTGCTATAATTTTCGAAGGCACTTGAAGCCATTATTTGAAGCTTTATATTTAAAATGAAACCTAAACCTAACAGAGCCATTAAAGCTCATACTATATGAAACCTATTACATTCTACTATTGAAGCGGTAGACAATACTAAATTGGACTTTTCTTAGAAATAAGAAGGTCTGATTAGTGTTGTCTACCCTTTTTTGTTGGCTCTGAGTACCTAATAGACTAATTAGGAAAAGGAAGATTTAAAATGAAGGTTGAAGAAATTAAAAGAGTATTAAGTATTACAGGAAAGGAACCAGATATATTCTTGCCCAATGAAATATTCAGCGACTTGCAGGGCTATCTTACCAACAGCAAAAAAGTAGCGTTTGCTTATAGTTACTGCTATCTGACGCAGTTTTTATATCGCAATTGCAAATACTTTAATACTGAGGAGCTTATTGATAATAATGTTATTAAGCAGATTCTAGGTTACAGCGAGAGCAACCGCACGATGAACGACATCACTAAGAGAAAAGGTGGTCTACTAGAAGAAATTGGCTACCTTGAATCGACAAAGGATTTTCCTTTAAGTTGGAATTTTAAGAAAGATGATGGCGAGGGGTTATCATTCCTTATGTCCTCTGAAATGGATAAGGATATGTTACCACCTATCCCTAAAATGTTCTTCTTAAAAAAACCTCTTAAAGCATTTGAGCGAACTATCTTAAAGCAAAACGTAGAAACTAATCAGATAGAAGAAGTGGAAACAGGAGCGTTTTACGATGTATCGAACACTCATTCAGTGGACTTTAATGTATTTATGTACTGTATGGCAAATAAGGAGCTTGGTACAACAGGTTTTTATCTGTACAGTTGGTTGAAGCATAAGCATGACATTTTTAGAAATGGTTATGATGTATCCTACGAAAAATTAAGTGCTGAAACAGGTCTACCAAGACGCACAATGATTCAATATCTTAACGCACTAAAGGGCTATAATCTGATTTCTTTCAAGTTTAATCAGCAGTATTATGTGATAGGTATGGCTGATGGTGATAGAATGGCAACTACTTACTATGCAAACAGCTACAGTAATTTTTATGAAGAACCAAAGCCATTTAAAAAGATGATGGTTATGAGCAAAGATGATTACAACAAAAGAAACGATGTAGTAGTGACTATGGAGCAACTACCTTTTTAAAAATTAACAAATGTATATATTCGCACTATATATAATATAGGTGTAAATTAACTACCACCAACATATGTATCCTTATATATTGAGGGGAAAGGTCATAGGAATGTTAATGCTGTTATATTATATATAGTGCAGAAACACACAATTGTTGATTAATATTGAATTGGTACATCATTAATTGATGTGCTTTTTCTATTCTTATCCCACTCAAAGCAACCTCACATAACTGAGGAGCTTATTACTGTTACCAAACACTGAGCTTTCAAAAAGTAAACAATTTAAAATGATATGAAAGTTTATTGAAGTATTTTAAATGATTTAAAGGTTTTTTAAAGCATATAAAACAGTTTGAAATGCTTTGAAAGCTTATTGAAGTATTTCAAACAATCTGAAATGGTTTAAAGGTTTTTTATACAATTTAAAACAGTTTAAGGGTTATTTAAAAGTATTTCAAAAGATATTAAAGGGTTTAGTTTCTAAGGTGGGTACTTTTAAGCTCCACAAAACAGGATTCTAAGTAATCGAGATTCGTTCAAGTGTATAGTTGGTCATGTGGAACGCTTACAGGTTGGTTCTAATGGTGTGTTCCTGTGAGCTTGTGAGAGCATAACAAAAGGACTTGCGTGTAATTCTACGCACAAGCCCACAGATTGAAATGTGAGGGCTATTGTTTCGATTGTTGAATAATTGATGGTAGCTTTAGTTTATTTGTTTTCCATTCTGCTAATGTCATCATTTTGAAATCTTCAGGTATATCTAAACGTAATGGTGAAATTAGTTCTATAGAGTTCCCATCTAAGTCATTGAAATAAATAGCTGCATGAGCATGTGGATTGTTAGGTAATACTAATGGTTGCATTTCTGGACTAAATCCAAAAGCAGTGCGTACTTCGATTCCCAATGATTCTAGCCATGCTTTTGCTTTATCAATATCCTCTTTATCCACTTTAAATGCTAAATGGCGGATAGAAGGATGATATGGAATATTGACTGTTTCATTTTCCCATAAACCTAACCAACTTTCTCCTTTTATTATCCAAAGGAAAGCTAATTTTTCTTTAACATATGCAAGCTCTAAACCTAACTTTTTATAAAAAACAATTGATTCTTCTAAGTTACTAACTGGCAAATGTGCCTCATATAACCCTTTAATCATATTATTCACTCTTTCTAAAAATTCTGTATTTATATTCCATTCTAATTAAGGGATTATGATTTTTATATTAGACCTTAGTATGAGAGCTGCTTTTTAACAAAAAATCTATACAAAAGTTAGTGGAATCATTCACACAGTTTGTCTGATTGGAGCTATAGGCAAAGACCTACAATTAAATTCATACAATAGTAAGCACATTATTAATAGTTGTACTTTTTCTTTTGGAAGCTCCACAGAACAGCATTGCAACAACTAAACAATTTAAAATGGTTTAAAGGTTTTTTTCAAATGTTTAAAATGATTTACAGGTTTTTTATAGCATATAAAACAGTTTGAAATGCTTTGAAAGCTTTTTAAAGTATTTAAAACAATAGCAAATGGTTCAAAGGTTTTTTAAACAATTTTAATTAGTTTAAGGGTTTTTTAAAAGTATTTTAAAAGGTATTAAAAGGTTTAGTTTCTAAGGTGGGTAATTTGAAGCTCCGCAGAACAGCATTGAAAGCAATCGAGATTGGTTCAAGTGGATAGTTGGTCACGTTGATTAATCTCACAGTGTGATTCAATGAAGCGTTCTTGTGACCGTTGAGAACATAACAAAAGGACTTGCATATGACATACAAGACCTTTTATTGAAATATTATTGTTCTAATTCGGCTTTGAGTGCTTTAGCTTCTTCTAGCTTATCTGATAAAACTATATCGGCTAATTGAATGAATTTCTCTTTATCAGTTGCATCAGTCATTTTTTCAGCTTGTTGTTTGATAACCCCTGAATAAGATTCTAATCGGTCAGCTTCTTGTGTGCCATTCTTTTCGGTTAACTCTATGTAACGGTCAGCTTCTGATAATGCAATTTTGCGATATGACGCTTGCCATTCTTCTTCTGTTGGGTCGTTACTACTTGCTTGTGACGATTCTTCTTGGACTTTTTCTGTTGGGTTAGTTGAATCTGTTGAATCATTACCGCAAGCGCTAATCAGCATTGCTGTAAGTAACAGACCGCTAAATTTAATAAGTTTCATTTAAATCCCTCTTTGTATATGTTTGTTGTAAGAAAGATAACACCTTACAATTATACCACATTTCACTATATTAGTATTCTCTTAACCATGCTTATGTGATTGACTTTTTAAAGCTTCCACACCTGAATTAGTTTGTTTTTTGATTAGCAAAATGACAAGAGCTTGTACAGTCATTGCAAGTACAATGAATACTAAATGAGTGTTGTGATGGAAAAACTTACAAATGAAATAAAATATCGGGGCAGAGGATAAATAAGAAATATATTGGTTTTTAGTTGTAAGGAAAATGATTGTTGAGATACAAGTAGTAACCAATATAAGCTCGAAAACAATTCCGATTGAACCACTGTCTAAGTAATACTGTAATTCGTTAAAATAGGACATTCAAAACACCTCTCTTTCTTTGATTAACCACATTAAGTATTTACAAAAATTGTAACATAAGGAAGTTTTATTTGGTAGAGAAATGGTAAATGTGCATTAAATAAAGTCCACTGTTACCACAGGCGATGCGATAAGCCCTTTACTGCTACTAATCTAATCATTAACTTATCCTAGAGGAATCACATCATAAACCTGTATTAATTGCACCAATGGATAATCAAATGAAAGAGCAGCGAAACATAGGTCAAGTTGCTCCGTTGATTAAGCGAGAGATTATATATGGATATTCATATAGAGAAATGTAGGTGCTTACGATAGGGGATAAGTTAACATTAACCCACCTTTGGGGAAGCTACAGATTGAAAGTGGAGAGGGAAATCCTACTAAGAAGAAGCAACTAAAGGCAACTGTATCTGAGCACAGAGAGCCTTTAGTTGATATGTATTTGGAATATTTTTGTGAGGAGCTGTTTGAAGACTTCAATGATGTTGCTGTTGTGGCTGAAGATGTGATTGTTCCGATTCCGCCGACTTTGGCTAATACAGGTCGATTCACTAGCTCCTGTGACAGTCTAATACTACAGCAGGAGAGGTGATAAGAGGTTAAAGGTTTAACTTTGAGTTAGTATATCAGAACAATAGGAAAACACTCACAGAGCCTTTTAACGAGCTTGTGAGTGTTTGTGTTGAGGTAGAAGTGTAACAATTAGCGTGAACATTTGTTTGGTACATACTGTTGAGTCTAATATGAAAATTGTGAAATTTTCACTTAATCATAAGCTGTTTAACAAAAGGTAACACAGTATCTGTAACAGAATTCCCCAGTTCTAATACAGAGTTTAATTTATCTATGATTCCAAAGAAACGTGAAACATTTTGGTCGTCACTTATCTCGGTAAGAGTTGAGTTATTAACAAAGATAGAGCCTATGGTTTTTTCTAAAGCCTTTTGAAGCTCTTGTTCACCAAAGAGAGTGTACTGATATAAAGATACCTTTATAGAAGATAGGTTATTTATCAAGAGAGCTTTTGCTTCGGCTGGCAGGTTGGATTCTGAAATATTCTTTATTAGTTCTTCTATTTCATTTTGCAATTCACTTACAGTGTTGCTGTCAATGTTTAAGTTTGAGAAGTTAAAATGGTCATCTATGCTATCTGCAATATAAGAAAGTGCTACTAGCGTTGCCTCGGATATGTATGTATTAAATTGGTATACGCTGTCGTTAAAGTCGAGAGATGAAAAAGCTTGCTGAATACTGTGTAAAGCTTTTTGGTTCTTAGCATTATTTAAGCGCTCATATTGTTCTACTAAGAGTATAGTCTCCTCTACTAATTTCTGTGTATAGTATAAATGATTTATTAATTCATGTGTACTATTTATAGGGGTTTTAAAAGTTGAAATCAATGCAGTTTTAAGGTATTGGTTTCCTTCGAATGAAAGAATACTTTCTAGAATTGTATGAAGTTTCAAAGCAGGGTTTTCCATATTATAAACAAACTCCCTTTTTATATTTTATGTGTAAAATAATAACACATTTAGTGCTAGAGGTACAGGTTGGTGGCTATTATATATTACTTACTAGCTACTACAGTAAAATGACCTTGTTACCTTTCACGATACGATAGCGTTTGACTGCTTTTGTTCTTTTAGGACAATCAATCCTTTTGTTCCAATCAGTAGCGGTCTTTTAGTCAAATAGTAGAATCAATCATATAACAGTAGCAGGAGCATAGAACAGCACAATTGTTGGGGAATCATAGGAGCTTGACGATAGCAATTACGACAGATTTCCTTAGAAACTGTTAATAACAGTTATTTTAATTCAGTAATAAAAAGCTTAATTAGATAGATTCTAACTAAGCTTAGTAAAAATTATTATTCTTTTGTAGGGTCTGTACTTTCTTTGACAGGTCTAGTCCCAAAATCGGTTCTTTCAAAGTTAGTCGAACTAGTTCCAAAATCTGTATTAGAGCTATTGTAATTGTTTAATGACAAACGAGTTCCAAAATCTGTATCAGTGTTCGTACTAGTTCCTTGTGTTAAATGAGTTCCGAAATCGGTTTTATTATTATTTGACATTGTACCACCTCCTCTTTAAATTACTTGTTTAAGTATATTTTGTAAAAAGTAAACAAAAACAACGATTATTAATGAAAAATACATTAATTTTATCCCTTTGTTTAATTGCTTGGCTTTCTCTTCGTTGACATTGTGATTTCCAAGAACTACGTCTTTATAATTAATGGCTAAATCCATTGAGACAGAATCTGAAGCTTTTTTTCCTACTTCAATCTTAAAGCCATCCAATCTAAGTCTGTCATAAGATTTAGCATCTAATATCTTTAAAAAATTCCATAAAGCCGTTAGTAATGTAATCAATGGCAAGAGGTATACCAAAACTAGGAAAACAACGGCTATGTATTCGAACGGAGTAGAAGCTTCTTTGGCAAAGGAATAGTCTAATGTATTAGCGTAAAAACCTATTAAAGCTCCTGATAAAGCAATTAGAACGCCTGCTCGATTTTCTAAATCCCTTTTTCTTGAAGTTTCTATGTCATATTCATGTTGGATTGTTTCTAATAAAACTTGTCCACTCGGAAATTGTGGTACTTGGCTACTTGATTCATCTGATACTTGAGTTTCAGTTACTTGAGTTACTTGGTTACTTGAGTTATTTGAACTGATAAAATCACCTTCCAAAATACAAAATTCAACAGTTCTATTTTACAATATGTTACATCAAAATGGAACGATTTCCAGTTAATTAAAACATGACAAACACAAAAACATTCGGCTATATACGAGTAAGTGACAAAGGGCAGAACATAGACCGACAAATAGTTGAAATGCAGGCACTAAGCATTGGCGAGCGTGATATTTTTATAGACAAAGTAAGTGGTAAGAACTTTGAACGCCCACAGTATCAAGCACTTAAAGCTCAACTACGCAAAGGCGACCTAGTTTATATCACTTCATTAGACCGTTTAGGTCGTAATAGAAATGAAATCCATAAAGAATGGGAAGCAATTACAAAGGAAATTGGAGCAGATATAGTTGTGCTTGATATGCCTTTGCTTGATACAAGACAACACAAAGATACGCTAGGAACATTCGTTTCTGATTTAGTTTTACAGGTGCTTTCATTCATGGCTGAAAATGAGCGAGAGAAAATTCTTGCTAGACAAGCAGAAGGAATCGCAGTTGCTAAAGCTAAAGGCAAGCACTTAGGTAGACCACAATTAAACCTTAACACTTTGACAAAGCAACAGAGGACAGACCTTGAAGCTAACTATCAAGCATGGAAAGATAAATCAATCACAGGTGTAAAGTTCATGGAAATCTTAGAGCTGAAAAAGAACTCGTTCTATAAGATTATCGGTGAGTATGAACAAACTATTCAGCAGAGCTAAGGAGCAACCTAGATGAAAAAGCGTACATTACAGCAGATTCAAGTTAGTAAAGCTCTTTACCGCAAACATGCACAGCGTTATAAGTCTAATGACTTTCCTTTACATAGAGCATTGCGAATGATGGCTTATACAGCATAATTAAGTAAGGCTGTTGCTGTTGCAGGGGAACGATAAATGAGCTTCAAACGAGCGGTATATAAGGGTTTTATGACCGCTCGCTATGCCTTCATACTACAAGTAAAATTCACATTTTACTTAGAGATGATATTACAGGTCATGAGCATGTCAGAGCCGTAGAGATGGCTTCACAGGAGCTTGTTGCAGAGTCGTCACAAGTCAGGTCGATACCATAAGTCATGTAAGTGTCAGAACGTCTCAGAAGGGCATCTGACAAGGGATTTGAAAATATTTACAAGTGGCAGTATACCTCCCCCCTAATTAGCGATATTCAGCATACCATTAATCACCACACTCCAAGTCCTGCTCCACACACACGAATTGACCTACCGAACGAAACGATATGATAGCTAAAAAAATTAAGTGCTGGCATAAGCTTGCACTTTTTTGTTAAAACGACGATTTGGGTAAACAGTTGAAGTAGTTTTTATTGGCTTGTGAGAAGTGCATAGCAAGCTCATAGCGTGTCCCTAGAGGTCGATTGGATATTGGGTAGTGGAGATAGAAAGCTTATAACAGAGCCATTTCAACTATCATTTGGCAAGGCTTAGGTAGGGGGTGTAGTAAGTGATAAATTGAAGATGATGAATGAAGAATCCAAGCTATCTGTTACATCCACACCAAAAGGAAAATGAAGCGAAACGTGAACAACCTTGTGAAGCTGAAATATGGTTGAATCACTGATAATGAAACAATATTATAAATGGAGGGCTTTGTTCTTTTGGAGTTTGTGTTGTAAAAGTAACCTTAGGTGCTTAGGGGGGTATAAACTACGTGTTTATACCTTTTTTAGAGTGATATTCCTAAATTCATGGGTTGTTAAGATAAATATAAATGTTTTATAATTACCATTAAATATAAATATAGGAAGTGTTGATGTGGGGATAGGAACAGTAAAAAATAGTGAAGAAGAAATTCAAGAATTTATGAGGAAGCTTGCTTTGTCAATTTTACCTCAATTAATAGTACAACATGGATTAGAGGAGGAATTTGAAAAAGATAAGGATGCTACTCTTTCGAAAATTTTGGAAGAGATAAAAGACGAAGATACATTTAATGATGATTCTATGATTTTTGTGATAAAAGATAAGTATACACAACTCCATGATATAGAAAATTATATGAACTTACATAAGGAGTTAGTAGACAAGTTCCCAGAAATGTTCTTGTTTAAAATTTTCTCGATATTCGAAGGCTTTATTAACCATTATTTATATTCTGAAGTGGTATTAAATTATGATTTTTCTTTAAATAAGGTAAGCAAAATTTTGAGTAAACTTTCCGTTTCTGACAAAGTTGATTGGTTTATGGAAATTGTTGTTGGAAAATCATTTCTTGGGCATTCGGCATGGGGAGAAATAAAGCCATTTTTAAATGTGAGAAATAGCTTAGTTCATTTAAAACCTATGCAGTCGAGTAAAGAAACCGAACTAAAAGAAAAAATAACTTTTGAAAATTTGTTATATTTAAAAGAACAAATAGTAGTAATATCTAAAGAAATATCACAGACTCAAAGTATTAAAATGTTAGAAAATGAAGATAAGATAGCATATATTAGAGGGAAATTGTAAATTATTTATTAGGTTGGAATTTAGATGTGAAGAATCGTAATTTACATAAGCTATAGATAAGGTATCCTTAGACGATTATAAGGTCAAAGAATGGCTTGTGAGCGTTCCTGTGAATCAAACTGAACAATTGATAATTGAGTTCCATTGAGTGTACAGAGCAAGCTCAAGTGTTAAGGAAGTAATAGAATATAAGTAGCAAAGAAGCGAGATAAACAAAGTGTTTTGTCTCGTTTTTTTATTTGAAATGGGTCTTGGTACAAGATTAAATAATAGTTATAGGTTGTAGTTCATGTAAGCCACAAAAGCTATCTGTGGAGCTATAGGAACGACTGAGAGAAGTGCTGTGAGTGAAGTTAACTAATTCTTTGTTGGTGATGTGAACGCTTGTGGAGCTTATAGTGAACAGGTAGTAGGGGCTTAGATTCCGATATTGAGGTAGGGTGTCTTCTTATTAAGGTGACCTCTGTCAGCCACACGAATTGAAGTGGTCTACGAAATGATTCTATTTAACAACTTGACACCAAGTATTAATACAAGGGGTAAAAAATGAATATTACTATATCGGATATAAACTTAAATGAACAAGTTTCTTTGTTTGAAGACTCATTAAGACCTAATTGGAATGACAAATATTACTTATATGAAGCTTTGTTTAATCACATTGTTGAATACAAATCAATCAAAGGTATAGATATTGAAATACCTCTAATGGAAATTAAATGTTCTTGTTCATATTTTTCTACTTATGGTAAGAGATTTAAAGGGAAAGGTGGAATTTACTTTTTATTCGATAAAAATGGTAAGCTTCTTAATATTGGTAACACTAGTGATTTATACGATAGAATCTTAAAAAAATGGATTGGGAAAAACGGCGGTTCCAAGGCTGATTATTATTTTTCTGATTACTATCATAGCGTAGCGCTATTTTGTGAAAATGATGATATGAAAAGAAGGTTATATGAACCATATTTAATCAACAAACTTAAACCACCTTTAAATAAAGAATTTAACTACTATGATACAAGCACTTATATAGAAACGTTAAAAAAAGAAGAAGAGGCTGCTCGGAGTAGTTTTTTCTCAAGGTATAAAAGGAATTATTAGCTTACTAATTTGAATATCGGTCTTTTAGATAATACATCCTCTTCAAAGTTGATTAAGAATATCTTCTTAGCTTTCGCAGAATTTGAGCTTGACATGATTGTTGAGCGTACACAGTAGGGCAAGGCGATAGCTAAACAGAATCCCGACTTCAAAGAAGGTAGACCAAAGAAGTACAACCAATATCAACTAGATGAAGCTATGAAGCTATGAAGCTACTTGAAACAATGTCGTTTGCACAGGTTGAAAAAGAAATGCACCGTAGAGGTACTAAAATCAGTATGAGTACGCTTAAACGTGAAGCTAAGAAGCGGAAAGCTTAACAACTAGCACAGGAAGTTTAAGGATTTTGAAAGCAGGTGCATGTCAGTGTTGATATATTCATTTTTGTGCATTAGCTAAATACAGTATAATATAGGTATAAATGGAAAAGGGGGTGTAGAGATTGCAACGATTAGATATGTATTATAAAGCTCTTGAGATGGGAAATGAAAACTTAAGCAATGCTGCAGGTGATAAAGAGCGAGTTTTAGAAGAAGTGAGAAATGAAAGCCTCCTTCAAGTCATATTAAGAGTTCATTTGTACACCGAGCGAGAATTAAACACGATGTTAAACGAATTGAATTTAGATGCTAAAGGTATTCATAACAATAGATTCAAAACAAAGTTAGATATTATTTATAAGCTAAGTGTGATTGATATGAAGTTATATGATGTGCTTACAAAGCTGAATTCAATTAGAAATGAGTTTGCCCATAAAATTGATACCAAAGGAGATGAGGAACTTTATAAACAATTGTTAGAGGGAGCTTCTGGGTTTGTATTAGACAATCATAAGATTGATGTGAAAATGAAAGAACTATTGTACAAAGAAAAACTGTCTACAAACCATAAGATTAAAATACTATTAGTAAACATTTGGCTTAAATTGAAGCTTACTTCTACTAATATGAATAAAGTGAAGCTAGATATGGCTAAACGATTAGAAGATGAAGTGCGACAAAAGATAAATGAATTAGAATAAGCGTTATTTAACAACTAGATGATACGGTTTGAAATCAATTCGAGGTCACTTGATTTTCAACTAATATGGTTTTAATAATAGAAATAGTGTCGAGAAGCAATGTCGAAAGGCTCATGTCAGTTCATATGCTCGCCCTAGAGAAGTCTTGTGAAGCTAAATGACGAACAGGTCAATCGAGCTAATGGAAGCGTACAGAGCATGCTCAAGCTGTTGAGGGATAAGGAGATTAGGTGACTAATAAAGTGAGTTAGCCTAAGGATTTATCTCGTTTTTTATTTGAGAAGGGAAATAGAAAAGGGCATCTGAGATAGCCCTGTAAGCGTTCCTGTGCTTTGATGTTGACTATGTTTGCCGATAGAGTTTTAGGGTTGTTTAAAGAGCTTGTAGTAGACAAGAAGGAGGCATGGTTTCCGATAATCGGGTATGGTATTTTGCTGTGGATAGGTGACCTGCTACAGCCACACGAATTTAGGTAGCTTATGAAAAAATGTCCCTTAAAAAACAGGGGACTAAAAGGGACTATAAATTTGAATTTTTTGTAGAAGAATCACTATGCCAAGTGTATTTTGTTTTGAAAACTTGAATGTTTAAAACAGCTCGAAACCCTGTCATGTCAAGCATTAGCAATCTTAACAGTATCAGACCACATCATCACAGGTGAAGTGACAACTTCAGAAGAACGTCAAACGACTTTCAATGATATGATGATTGTTGCACTTGAGGCTGCTATTCAAGACTAAGCGTATCAAGGGTTTTAGAGGTTGAATTCTAATTCGATATTATTAGCAAGCGACCAAAAAGTGACCAACATCTTTTAAAAGTTCGAATTGAGCCTACTAGACAAGTAATTGTTTAGTGGGCTTTTTTGGAGCGAATCAAAAAAGGAAGTTGCATATTGTTTCTGTTCCATTGTCACATGCGAATACGTGTTTAGTGTCTCACGTATATTAGCGTGTCCTAGTTGTTCTTGAATGACTTTAATAGTTTAGCCTACGTCCCCAAGAAGACGATAAAGTGTTATAATATTGTAAGTTTAGGAGGGGTAAGAGGTGGAAGAAAAGTTTAAGTCTACTTTACAAGCGATTGTTAAAGGAACAAAGGATTATAAAATTACTTGGGAATACCTTTCAGATGGTTACTATAACAATATTGAAGATTATTATGATAGAAAATTCAAAAATGATGATAGAAAATTCAAAATGTCTTTTGATTCAGGATTCGAAGTGGCATATGAAGGATTATTATTTTTACTATTATGTATCGATGTAAAGTCTAAAAAACGAAAGAAAAAGAAGAACGAATCCAATGATAATAAACATTTCTTAAATGATGTTGAAGAAATGTTTGAATTACGAATCTATCAATATGATGTAAGAGATAAACCGATTATTAGAGCTATTGATTTTGAGTTTGAATCTACGTTGCTATTGTTTAACTCATTGGAAGAAAAGTATGAGCAAGAGCTTAAGCAATTATATTCTCTTGCAGCTGGCAGTGCTAGTGGAGCAGACAGAGTTATGGATAAAATAATAAATGAATTAGGAAATGAAAAAAATTTACATTTATAAGAATTTCAGCACATCACTAATTTGTGGTGTGTTTTTTATTGTTAAGGAAACGATAGATTTTGGCATTGTGGATAACTTTTATGTAAAATAATGTTATGGGGTGTTGGAAATGCAATTCGATCACAGAGGAATATTCAAGAAGCTCTCAGCAAATATAGTTGATACATAAGCGTTTTGAATGTACTTATTGAAACTTGATAACACAAGTAAAACATTGATTTTATTGAGTTATCATTAGCTGTCATGAACACGTTAGAAGGCTTATTCAAGGTAACTCGCCTTTTTTGTGTTCTATCAATATGTGAGTAGGTGTTAAGTATTTTACGTAAATTAGCGTGACCTAGCTGTTCTTTGGGATCAGCTCAAAAACAAGTTGCTGTGATTAATGGAGAGCGTAGCAAAGCGGATATCACGCACCCTTTTTAATTGAAAGAAACATAGAATATTACACCTATCTCAAATATTGGAATTATGATAACATATATCTGAATCTCTTAACTTTAGGAAATATGAAAGGAAGTGTAATAATCAGAGATGAAAAAGATATTGAAACCATTGATTAGTGTTATTGCCATTGGTGCCATCTCTCTATCTGTAAATACAGATAAAAATATATTTGCTAATAATATTGCAAATACATGTGAGTATGATTCGGCATCGAAAGGAAACCCTGATTATTCCACAATGAACTGTTTGTTAACCGAAACAGCATTGATTTATGATGTTCCTCCTGAAATTGTGAAGGCAATAGCGGAAGGTGAAAGTGGAAATTGGCGTCATTTCGATAAGAATGGTGAGGCAATTGTGACCGCTGATAATGGAATTGGCATTATGCAAATTACAAATCAAGAAGGCTACAATCAAGATAGACTAAAAAGCGATCTTGTCTATAATATTCAAGCTGGTGTAGAGACTCTAGATAAAATGTTTAAGCGGAAGGATTTGCCTATCATTAACGGTGGGGAAAGAGATGTATTGGAACATTGGTACTTCGCTATTATGGCTTATAACGGAACTAAGCCAGTAAATAGTCCGATTGTCCAAGCAACTGGTGAAAAAAATAGTAAAGCCTACCAAGAGAAAATCTTCGGAATCATTGAGAAATTTGCAATGTTAGACTTAGCAGAGCTACCTTTTTCACGCGAACATTTTCAATATGATTCTAGCAGTAGTGAAAATATTAAATTTACAACGATGAAGTTTAATTTTGAGTTACCATTAACAAAATCAAAGCATTATTTTGAAACAAATCAAAAAGTTAGTGCAACTACTACTGTAAATTTTAGAACAAAACCTAATAAGGATAGTGATTCTAAGGGTTCATTAAGTAAAGGGGAAATTGTTACCGTTACGGGCCCTTTTGAATATGATGAAGATTCAACGAAAAAAAACCATTTTGTTTGGTATCCTGTGAAAAGAAATGACGGGACAGAGGGGTATGTAGCATCGAGTTATTTAAACTACTCAACACCAACACCAACACCAACACCAACACCAACACCAAAGCCATTACCTCCAGTTACCTCTGCAAGTAATGACGTAGTAGTTGTCGATGGTGGGAAAGTAGTAAACGGCAGGACACTTGTGCCTATTCGTGTAATTTCCGAAGAGTTTAGTTCAAAAGTAGATTGGAATCAAAAGTCAAAAACAGTAACAATTAATGACGGTACAAGCGAAGTTGTTTTAACTGCAAATTCTAAAAAGATTACAGTTAATGGTCAACCAAAGATCATTGATGTTCCAGTTCGAGTTGAGAATGGAAAGACTCTCGTTCCTTTAGTTGTTGCTAGTCCAAGCGGATCAAAAGCTTCATGGGATCAGAATAAGAAACAAGCTAGTATTTCATTTAATGGCAAAACTGTTATTGTCAATGTCAATCCTAACAATCAAAATTAATCTCGCCTATTAACTAACGAGAGAAAGTTAACGCTTATCTCAAAAGCTGACCATATCATAACAGGTGGGGTAAAAACTTCTAAAGAACGTCAAACTACGTTTAATGACATGATGTTTGTTGCGTTAGAAGCAGCGATTCAAGATTAAGCACAGCAAGGGTTTGTGAGTTGGAATAAATTTCAAAGGGACTAAAAAGGGACTATAACCTTTGAAATGTCCAATTGAAGCCTACTAGACAAGTAATTGTTTAGTGGGCTATTTTTAGTTGAATGAATCGAATAAAGAAGTACCTGTGAGCGTTGATAGTGAAGTAAAGGAATCATTCACACAGGTTGTCTGATTGGTATTACAGAGCGCATCGTACTATTGATGTGTTTTCTTTTTTAGTCCCTCAGACCATTCGGAAATTAGCTAGGCGTATATTTGGTTACGTGGATTGCTCTCAAGTTAGTTCTCCATTCTGGAGTGATTGGGAAAGCATAACAAAAGGACTTGTGCTTGTATAGTTGTTTCATACGCACAAGCCCTTTGATTGATGAAAAGTCAACGATAGTATTCCTCAAAAAAATTATGTACTTCTAATAATGACTTTAAGGATACCAGGAAAGTTTAGAATCACTGTCTAATGGTTTCGTTTTTATTTCCTCACTCAAAGTATTGAACCATTTACTTAAAATGTCTTCTTTTTCTAAATTAACATGGTCATCATCTTCCCAAATTATATGAGAAAACCAAGCACCTGTTGCCCATTCAAATTGCAGTTCAGCAAATGAAATTCTAGGATGGTTAACTTGAGTGAATTTGTCATTTACTGCGATAGCTACATTAGAAGCTTGAGGTAGTAACTCATTTTGAATTTTTTCTGTAATAATAGGATTTTCAAGCTCATTCCACATCATTAGACACCCATCAATTTGGTAAAAAATATTGAAAGATGGATGTTCGCCCATATCTATTAAAATAAAGGCACGTTCTATTGTGTTGTCAGTCGCCTTAACTGCGTTTACGATAATATTTTGTGCCATTTCCACCCAAAAGTTATTTGCTTCATCTAATGGCGACTCTAAATAAAACTCAGATTCAAGTTCAGAAACAGCGACTTCTCCTTTATTAACATCTTCAATTTTTTTAAAAAACCTATCAAAGAACCCCATTAATTGCACACCTTCCAATTTTATTTATGTTAAATGATTTTAGTAATTCTGCTTATTCGATGACAAAAAAATATATATATTACAAATAGTAACATATAAAAGAGTGGGATAGTAGATAAATGGTAATTTTCCAACGAATGAGATTGACCGTTAAACCCACCGATTCGATATATCCATTCGCCTCAATTTGAATTTAGCGTACACAATTAGTAAGATTATAGAAGGCATGTGAGGGTTGGAGCAGAGGAGTCAAATACATAGGTTGTCTAATTGTTGCTACAGAGCTATTTGTGGAGCTACATGAGAGGTTGTGTGAAGCATAACAAAAAGACTTGCATATATGAGATTCAATCAAACACGCAAGTCCTGTTCTTATTTAACTAAGCACCTGTTAGCTAAATAATTTCTTTATTTTTTTGCATTCTAAATATCTCTTATCTATGACCGCTTTTATTTTAAAATAGTTTTCCCAATTGTCATTTACATGGTATAAAGTTTCTAAATTAGGGAAAGTTTCTTCATAATCCTTCAAATATAATCCTGTTCCAAAATCAAAATAAGACTTTGCGAATTTATTTCCTTCATCGTTTAACATATCATCTGTTAATACTCCATCCCAACACATATAAATATGTGTTCCTGAGATTTCTCTTTGTTTAAATTTGTTTATCTCTATTTGTGTTTCTTCTTCAAACTCTTTACTAAATAAATTATTATCAATTAACCAACCCAAGAACATCCCTGTGTGTACGAATGCTTGGTCGGATGATATATCATTTGGAAATTCACTTTGATAATGATACTTTGCTTTATCATATACAAAAACATCTGACATTACCTCGCCCCTTTTAATATATTGTCAAGTAAGTTTTCTTCCACTATACTACTTTGTTAGTTGAATAACAGAATAATAAGTCTCTTATTAAAGTGTAACATATTTCCAAATGTTGGTGTAGGGAAGTGTGTATGACTAATCAGCTTCAACTTTGAGTTAACTTATAACAACAACCGTAGCAACCTCTTAGAAGCTTTTAACGAGGCTGTGAGGAACAGATATTGAAGCAGGGTAATTATAGACAGAGGTTATCTAATCGTTGCCACAGAGCCATGTGCTCATGCGCACAGCCCCTAGATTGAAGTGTAATGGGCTACTGTTTTGAGTGTCGAAAAAGTGATAGTAGCGAACTTGAATTTTATTTGCGTTTCTTTTTAGTATAAACCAAAAACCAAACAAAATATAAGATTGTAACTAGTGATAAACCTAATGAAACATATCTATTTTGCTCATAGGGCAAAATAATAGCAAGGACAATAGTTAATATATATTCTCCAGCCCTTGCTGCCTCAATAGCGCGTTTAACGCTAGTAGGTTTGTTTGGTCTGCAATCACAGTAATTAGACCTACAATTTTGCTTATTTCAGTTGATTTTTCTCCTAACGATTGAACGACTCCCAATAAAATTTTATCGTTTTTCGATAAAAAATAATTGACTTAAGATATATTTCAAGTTATTCTAGCATTAGTAGTTAAGGAGGTACTTTACAAAACAAAAAGAATTTATCAATCTAATTAAAATTGATAAATGTGATTTGCGAATTATTTGGTTTACTGTTTTGAATCTATGTTAGAACTGAATTAGGAATAAAAAATTATAATTAAATGGAGGATAATATATAATGAAAAAATATGTAATTGCATGGACACTAATTCTTTTAGGAATAATCTGTTTTATTGCGAAGGTTATCATTGGAAGTAATGTAGCTGCAGATGGCCGTTTAGAAGAGCCTTTCTTTTTGCTTCCAATTGGATTTTTATTATTTTTCTTAGGGATTGTGTCATTAGCTGGTGTGGCGCTGATTTCAGTGTTTAAGAAAACACAAGTTTCAAAATAGAAATTTTGCATACAGGTTACCAACTATCACAATAAATTAACCTAAAAAAGACCAGGTGTTCACTATTAATTAGTGAAGTGACCCTGATCTTTTTTTATTTGCATAAACAGAACTAATATTCTATTTTGGATACAAATAGATGTTCTTATTAAGGGGTGCTTATAATGCAAGAACAATTAGTAAAAGCCATGCAACGTAATCAATTAATCGACTTAATGTATAAAACAAAAGATGGTGTCATTAGTAAATGACGTATTAAAATCATCAAAAAGATCGGCGGTAAGTTTCAAGCATTTTGTTTTACCAAACAAGCAAAACGTACTTTTATTATTGATAATGTTCTTGCTGCAGTTCCTGTAATTTGCAAAGAAAGGATAGTAATCTAATGTTAAATATTGATCAACGTGAATTAGTGCATGGATATTTAATGTTAGATTTAGCTGTTCAATCACTTCAAACGGATTACAGTAAAATGGAGCAAACAGAGCAAATGAAAATGAAAAAAATTTATTTACCGTTGCATGGAACGTTTAAGTTATGCTGCTTTTGTTTCCATCGAGTTGAAAATTTATGGGGGAGGATTTTATACCGCTGGATACGAAATTGAAAGAGAAGATGGGAAAACAACGGAAGGTACTTGTATGAATCGACCTACAAAAGAAGATACACTTTTAGCGGTTGAAGAGGCTGTGATAAGAGCGATGGAGGATAAAAACCGTAACTGGCATTAGCATTATGTATAGACATAAATAAAGCCTTCCACAACATACTTATAAATATTGGTACGATTTGAATGGGTATGATTATCAAGAAAGATTGGCTGTTACCACAGGCGATACGACAAGACCTAATTCGCTCGTTACTAATCTAATCAATTACTAATGCTTGATGAATCACACCATAAACCTGTATTAATTGCACCAAAGAGTAATTAGATGAAAGAGCAGCGAAACACAGGTCAAAATGTTTCATTGATTAAAGTGAATGATTATAGCTGGATATTTACATAGGTAGATGTAGGTGCTAACGATAGCGGTTGCGATTACATTAAATGACCGTTTAGGAAACTGTAAATTGGAAGTGGAATGGAAAGAATCCTGCTAAGGAGAAGAAGCAACTCAAAGCGAGCGCTACAAAACAGCATTGAGATGCATCGAGATTTGTTCAAGTGGATAGTTGGTCAAATGGATTAATCTTACAGATTGATTCTAAGAAGCGTTTTTGTGATTGTTATGTGAGCATAACAAAAGGACTTGCATATATGGAAATCAATTATAAACGCAAGTCCTGTTCTTATTAAACTAAGCGCCTGTTAGTTCAATAACATTTCTTCATTCATTGTTTGTATTTGATTTTTTTTTAGTGAAAATTCCTACAATTACTACTAGAATCCCGCTTAACAATAGAATTAAATGGCATAGGACTAAAACTTCTAAGGTGTCCCATTCAGGTTTTATTTCCATTGTCAGGGTGAAAGTTAATGGGTATGTAAAAGGAGATAGTATTAAAATAATCCCAAATATTATTCTTTTCATCTTATTTCCGACGGTTAGGTAAAAGGAAAGATAAACAATGACAATTGATAATATTAACAAAGTGGCATAAAACATTTTTAACCACCTCTCTTTCCTTTAAAATGTCACTAAATTAAAACATTATTAAACAAACCTGTCCGCCATTAAAGTAGCTGAAAAATCAGTTGTTTAGTATATAGTGTAGCACATTTACAAATATTGGTGTAGAGAGATGTGTAAGTCTATAGTGGAACAGAGGAATCCAATTCACACAGGCTATTTAATTGTTGCTATATAGCCATGTGTGAATCTACGGGAATGATTGAGGGAAGCGTAACAAAAAGACTTGTGTACATAAGTAATGCTCATGCGCACAAGCCCCTAGATTGAAGTGTAATGGGCTACTGTTTTGAGTGCCGAAAAGGTGATAGTAGCGCACTTGAATTTTATTTGCGTTTCTTTTTAGTATAAACCAAAAACCAAACAAAATATAAGATTGTAACTAGTGATAAACCTAATGAAACATATCTATTTTGCTCATAGGGCAAAATAATAGCAAGGACAATAGTTAATATAGTTGCAGGTAATACAGTGTAAAACCACACTCTCACTGCTTTATTTTTAAAGGAAAGTTCAAATCGCTCCATACAATCACCTCATCCATTATTTATAAATACATCTTTGTTTAAGTGATTGAAAATTCTATCTATATGGAAATTATAACATAGCAAATTGTGATTTGGAATCGAAATGGAAAATGTGTAACAAATGAGATTGAAAGTTACAAGAACTGAGCAACAAGCACTTAGATTGTTGCGTTAGAAGCTGCGATTCAAGACTAAGTACAGCAAGGATTTGTGGGATTCCAAATTTTACAAAGTGGCCATAAGTGTCCAAACAAATAAATAGCATTAAAAAATACTCAATGAGGGACCGAAAATATCGGAGCTTGTTGGGTATTTTTTATTTATAGTAAGTCGAATAATTCACTCGCTTGTTCTTTGGCAACATTAGAGTAAGTATTAAGTGTTTCACGTATTGTAGCATGTCCTAACTGCTCCTGAATGACCTTAAAATATTGACTCCTTTGAACAATATGTAAGAAGCAAATGTATGTCGTAATCCATGAAACGAAATGGATGGTAAGTTGTATTGAAGGACAATCTCTTTCCACTGGTTACTCATACGATCAGGATGATTATGAAAACCGTTTTCCTTTGTGAACATCAAATAAATTGACTTTCTATCCTTATCTAAAATTGGGTTGAACTTATCTCCAAGTTTGGATAACTTCTTTTGTTTTAGCTCAATGTAAGCTTGTAACTCGTTCATAAGGCTTTCAGGAGAGTATACAAGGCGATTTTCACCTGTTTTTGTGGAATCCAAGAAGAATCGAATCGCTATTGCTCCTTATAATACTGTAATGTTCTATCAACATAGATAGTAATGTTTTCAAAATCAAAGGATTCGAAGCGGCAGCGAAACATAAGTAAAAATGTGTCATTGATTAAAGTGAATGATTATATACACAGGATTTCATGCAGAAACTAAGGTCTTAACGATAGTGGATAGGGGCTAAGGTGTGATTACACTAATCAATTTTTATGGAAGCATAAATTGTTGATGCCTGTTCTAACAGCGCTCAAAGGGGACTTCATGAGAGCCATGCTTGAGACAGTAGAAGAAAGGGACTTGCATATATCAAGTTCAATCATAAATGCATGGCCTATTTTTTATTCCACTCGTATGGTATATTTGCCCAATCGACAAATATACCAATAAAGAAATATAAAATTGAAATTCCTATAATCTGTCCTAATTTAATGCCATCAAGAAATAACCATTGAGATATAATACATATTATGAAAAAAATAAGCGAAGATTGTATATTTTTCTTTAGTATTTTTACCATAGTCAACCCCCTTGAATAATAAATCTCCATTTCTGCTTATTGAAGAAACTTGTCTTTTAGTTGAATAACTGAATAATCAGTTGTTTGATATAGTGTAAGATATTCCTAAATATAGGTATGGAGAAGTGTAAGCATTTGGAAAGTCAGTTAATGCTCTAATAAAAGTGTTTAGAGCAAGTGTAGAGCCTGTGAGGGCATAACAAAAAGACTTGCGTGTGAAGAGATTAAATCGTACATACAAGTCCTATCTTGATGACGATGTAAGAATAAGTTATTGTATCGGAAATAATATTTTAGAAAATATATCTGTATTTTATAATTCTCTTAATTTCTCTTCAAGTAACTTTACACGTTGTTTTAATATATTTATTTCGTTTTCTAACTCATTATTCTTAAATACTTTTGGCTTAATTGTTTTTTTGTATAAGTAATAAAAACTAAAATACGCTATTAAGAAAAAAAACAGGGGTATTGCAAATGCAATCAAGATACCTAATAAAGTTTCCCACATAATTAATATTTATCTCCTTTATCCTAAATACGTAAATTTTACAACTTTCTTTTTTTACATGTATTTTTATTTTACCAACACATGTTCAGGATTTATATAATCCTTCTCTGCTTTGTCGAATAATGTTTTAAAAAGTGCTTCAACTTCTCCAAATGCTTTAATTTCAAATTCAATTCACAATAGCAAGTATAACATAGTGGTTTTTTTATGGGAGAGAAATGGGAAATGTGTAACAAAGGAGATTGACCGTTACCGCAGGCGATACACACGATAGCGGTTGCGATTACATTATATGACCGTTAAGGAAACTGTAAATTGGAAGTGGAATGGGAAGAATCTTGATAATGAGAAGAAGCAACTCAAAGCGAGAGCTACAAAACAGCATTGAGAGGAATCGAGTTAAAGTGGATGATTGGTCACATGGATTGTTCTAAAGTCGATTGAAGAAGCTAAAAAAAGGGCTTGCATGTAATTTTACGCACAAGTCCTTTCACTTTTTTTAGTGGTCATAATACTAGTGATAATCGAGAAAATCGTAAAAATAATCACCCAAAAGAAGAATGTTTCACCAAATGTTGTAAACGTTAGTATTGTTAATACGCTAAATACTATTAATGGTGCGATGAACCATTTTTTAAAAAACATATAACTTATTGATGAAACAGTATGAACTATAATAGGTAAAATTAAAAATACAATTAGAAATTCCATACTCCCCTCCTAAAACTAACTTGAAATTTTTTTTATATATTGAAATTGTAACACAGGGAATTAATGGTTAGTGGTGTGAATATGTAACAAAGAAGATTGACAGTAGCAACCTCTTAGAAGCATTTAATGAGCCTGTAAGCGTTGATAGTGGAACAGGAATCAATTACAGAGGTTGTCTAACTCCCAATACTTAGACTAATAACCTATAAAAGGATAACACAATTGAAAAATGTTTTACATTGTGGATTGATTTGATTACTTCACATTATGCCAAAAATGTTAAGCAATTGGAAACAAAAGAAGAGCACAAATTGTGCTCTCCGATTACTAACGACGATGTTCTACAAGGTCAATTGCACCCAACACGATGTGCGCTAAACCGAACCCGAATACAGTGTGTGCAATCATGTTATTAGAATTGCTTTTTTGCTTTAGTGCAATTCCAGCCACAGTAACAGCAGAACCTAGAATAGTTGGGATTAAACCTTCACGAATGTTGTTCATAAAAAATCCCTCCGTCGAAGTTATTTGGTGTTATCACACCATTATTACTATTTGCTAATAAGCATGATGCTATACTTGCGAAAGATATTGTTTAAAATGTCCATTTATATGTAAATTTCACCATGATAATTGAATGCTAACTTCAAGGGATAATTAGAATAAAATACATCCACATTGCTCACGCTAAGCTAATTATATTTAAAGGGGGATGAATGGATGTACAAGCGTTTATCAGATCACAATGGTGTATTTAGATTACCACCAATACAACGGAAGAGTGACAAAGAATTGGATATGGCTATCGCTGACCTTGAAAAAAGGGGATTTCGTTTAGTGAGACGAGGTACTCAAAAAGAACAAGCATTAACACTTAATTGTTATAAAAATTGTACAACATTCAATAAAGTTTGGGCTGTTATGGAAAAATTAATGCAATAAAAGTTTTTAATAAATTTCAAAAGCAAAAAGCCGCAGTGACAAAAGCTACGACTCCTCTTGCTTTAATTTAGGTGACGCTTAATTATAACAAAACTGAACAATTAAGTTTTCAAGCTGCTGTTATTAATCGTACATTCAATAAATAAGGGCAAGCCCATTTCATTCTTGGTCATAAAAAGTGGGTAATTTTGTTTGACAAAATACGTTTTGGTATAATAAGATTTAATGATATCAAAATGGTTTATGATTAGTTTTTTCAGGAGGTAACACGGAATGGATAAGCAAGGACAAGAAATGTTTTTAAATTTTATTTTACAAAGAGTTCAAGAGGGCAAGGAAGATGAAGCAAAAGAAATACTTGCTGAAAACTTTAAGAAACAAGATGAAGGAACTTTCACAAAAGCTGATATTGAACAGTTTATCCCTAAGATGATAAATATATTAAAGCCTGAAAAAATAGAAGAAGTACAGGCAGTTGCAAAGCAGTTTTCTAAAACCGTTTAACTATCTCTCATATAAAACGAAAAAGCCCAGGTACTCATTAATTTTGCCCGGTCTTTTTTATTTGATTTTTCTCGTATCATCTTATTTAAGTCTAAAGAAGGGGGAAAAATAGTATAAATTTATAAACATTTAAATTATCCGATTTTCATAATATCAATACATTAAGAGGTGGATCCTCTTTATGGTACTAAGTGTCGTTGAACAAAATAAATGCTATTTTAAAAAGGTTTTTTTATGAATGAGTTTATGAAATTAATACTACAAAAAATATAAAAAGAGTATTATTTTTACTTTAAGAAAAGTAATACTCTTACTTACACATGGGACAAAATCGACTCCTCAATGGGCATCATTAATTATTTGTACCGGGTATAAAGTGCCATCATAAAAATAGAGATTATATCAACGCCTTATTCAACTAAAGCACCCTATAAGTATACAGCTAGGTGTAAAGCAACTGGATTTTTATTTAAAGATGGACGGGTAAATAAATCTCTACTTCTTCTTCGCTATTTTCTATTGGATGATAGGTCTCAACAATATGAGATTCTAAATCCCTTTTATAACCCTGATCATCTGCCCATTTTAATAATTGGTCATGTAAGTTATCAATATTATTTATTTTCCCCCTAGTCGTAATATAGGTTTGAGAAATTTCGATATAATCCATCCCAACTGGAACTTCTTTTATAGACTCATTAACAATTACTCCTACATAATAGTGACCTTCCAAGTGGTTAGCATCTCTTTTAGGTTCGAAAAGAGCTATTTCAATACCCGAATGATTTTCAATTTTATCTAAACGAGTTAGAAATTGCTTGGCAAGTTTAGGAACTTCAGTACCAAAATTAACAAAAGCTCCAACTCCTTTTATGCCTATAACTTTAAAAACTTTTTTAACCTTTTTACAATCCATCATTATCCCCTCCAAAGACTTTTATAATCACTTATATTCCAATTCTCTTTTAACTAATTGAACTCCTTCACAATAATGCTTCAAAAAAATTTACCCACTTTATAGACTTTAGACCCTTATATTTCTTCCTATTATCGCAATAATACCCAATTTGAAAATATATTCATCTGGGTTTGTTTTTCGCGTGACGACGTACTCAGACAAAGATTATTATCTTAAAGAAGGTAGCTTTATTAAAAATGCATGCACGCTTTAAACGTACATACAATCATTTTTTTTGAACAAAATAAAATATGTAACGAAATTGCCTGTTGTTTTTTAACTTGCTAAATATACCTTTCATTCAGTAGGTTTTGAGGCAAAGGTGCGCCTTATTAATAGGACAATTAGTAATCAATCACATGAAGAAATATGAGAAACCCTACAAATTCGTTAACGGCATTTGGCAGTTGGTCGAATCGATGGGTGTTCATCTAGTAGAATATACGGATGTTACGGGGGTTAGCGATGGAAATGGGCGATTGCTTATTGCTACGTCTAAAGGTGATTTCCAAGCGGATAAAGTTTTATATACGACTGGTTACGAAACGCCACCAGTTGGAAAACGAGTAGGCGCAAACATTAACCGCTCGTATGTCATCGTCACGAAGCCTATTGCTCAATCTCCTATTTGGCATGAAAACGCCCTAATTTGGGAAACAAAAAATCCGTATCTCTATTTACGCACAACGGTAGATAACCGAATCATCGTAGGTGGGCTTGATGAAGAACAAGCGGAAGTCCCTCATTCAGATAAGCTAATTATCAAGCGCTGTGATCAATTGAAAAAACAGGCACAAGCGCTTTTCCCGGACCTTCCGATTGAAATAGAATTTTCATACTGTGCAACGTTTGGCGACTCAATCGATGGTTTACCTTTTATCGGGGAACATCCAACAAAAAAGAATCATTATTATTTGCTTGGCTATGGAGGTAATGGAACCGTTTGTAGTATGCTCGGTTCAAAAATTTTAGCAGAGCTCATGACCGGCAAAGTGCATCCAGATGCGCATATTGTTCAACCAAAACGTACATCATCACTTATAAAAGATGGGAAAACGGTGATTAATTGAAGAAACCCATAATGTCACTTAATCATTAGCTCGAAATGTAACAAATTTGTACCTTTTCGATATTCACGAGGAACAGCCGACTAACTGATTTTTATTCGGGTAGTCGGCTCTTTTGCACGCTCGTAACTTCAACCATCATTCGATTTCTTAGCCTCTTCAGGAGTATTTCAAAGAAGTGTTCATCTGTACAAAATTTCCCCTCATGCGCACAAGTCTTATGATTGAGGTTGGATGGTTATTTTTTTGATTGCTGAAAATGGATCATTCAGTCATAAACTGAATAAAATCATTTTTATGAAAAGCATGGAGGACACATGGTTGCTTCTGTTTTTTTTCTAGAAATTTATGTTCTTGTGGGAAATCATTTTCGACGTTCAATCTTATAAAGGGTAATTTTTGTTGGGCTTTTTGCGAACGTATATTTATATTTCTCGCACCTGCAAAGACGATATCTAATTGAAGTTCGCAAAATGCTATTTTTAATATGGCTATTTTTGAAAGTAAATTGTAACCTTCTCCCCAATATTCATAGCCAATCCAACTACCGATATGACAACTATTCTTTGTACGATCAATAAACATTAAAGTCGTGATACCAATTAATTTTCCTTCTTCATTTAAGATTAGACGTGAAACAGTTTTCCCTTCTTTTTCTTCATCTATCATATTTTGATTGAAATTTTTTGTATCTTCAATCGTCTGATTTGGTAACCCAAGTGCATTTTTTACTTCTAAGGCTTGTGATAAGCGGTGAATATCATATGCAAATTGATTATCATGCTTGATTAATTTAATTGTTTTCATATAATTCTTCTCCTATCCATCCTTTATTGAGTGAAAAATCCTTTAATTAAGGAATTATAGCATAATAAATTAGAGAGTGGTTACTGCAACCAAATGAGATTGACTGCTTCCATTCAGGAGAGAAATAAAATTAAAATTATAGTGGAAAAATCACCTCTAACCAGTGATACTGAAAACTTGAATGATTTAATAAACGAAATAATGAAAGGTATCGCACTTTAGAAAAGCATTAGTATGAAGAAAGTGGCAAAAAACTTAATGTATATAACATTATTTTTATTAGTGCATTATTAGACGTATAGTTATAAAATTAGAACACTCTGAATATTCGTCGAAACTCAGAGTGAATTGTACAAATTGGAAATAGGGGGAAGGTTGAATGGCATATAATCGTGTAAAAAACATCATTACGTCTGAAAGACTCATCCTTAGATTATTTCAAACATCTGATGCAGCAAAGGTAACGACCCTTTGCAATAACTATAATATTTATAAAAATACATTATATTTACCATATCCATATAGCCAAAATGATGCGTTATCATGGATAGAAAATCATTACGATAATTATATTCAGGATAATTCCTACGAGTTTGCGGTAACAGATAAGGAAACGAACGAAGTATATGGAGCAATTGCGTTATCGAACAATAAACGTTTTAACCAAGGAGAGCTAGCATATTGGATTGGTGAGCCATATTGGGGAAAAGGCTATGCCACAGAGGCAGCGCAATTAATTTTACAATTTGCATTTGAAGAAAAGAAAATGCATAAAGTGTTTGCAAGATATTTCTCATCAAACCCTGCGTCAGGAAAAGTTATGGAGAAGATTGGTATGGAAAAAGAAGGGGTTTTAAAAGAGCATATAATAAAAGACGGTAAATATGAGAATTTAGTTTATTACGGAATTATTAATGGCAAAAATTAATACAATAACATTCATTATGAAAAAAGTAGGAGCAAATTTCAAAAGTTTTAAACGCAACTTAATATTATAGGATTCAGCGATTAACCGTGTTTATGAGAGCTAAAATGGCTTCCTTTTCGTTGTACTAGATGGTAGACGTTGAGATTAAAAGAGTGGATGTATGGATGGCAAAATGCTAGAGCAAGGAAGGGGGACTCGTTCTGTGGTGGTTGCTATAGACAGTTCAAGAGGTATTAATAAACGTATGATAATGCGTGGTTTTCGAAATTGTGATAGGGTGTCTTCTATTATATGTGAGTCCTCTAGAATCTCATACAATTGAAGTTATTATCGAAACGATTAAAAAAATGGACACCTCAAAACAGGTGCCCATAAGTTCTTCTTTGTATTATCGAGAATGTAATAAATAAAATTGCGATTTCTTTTTGTTTTTACACGAAAGCGACCCGATTGCTTAAGTACACTATTACACAAAGCTAAATGATGTTTACTTTAATAGATCTTTCTCGATTTCTTTCATAATGCCATATGCTCCGTCCGACTTGTTCGAACAAATTACTGTTTTAATTAATGTATTAGGATAAAACGCAGAATGGAAACTAACACCAGGGTCATAGCCCATTATGTGATATTTCAAAATTTCATTCTCATTTTTCTCAATCCATACGCCATAACCATAAAAGCCATTCCCATCATCACGTGTATTAATATAAGGTGTAAGTAACTGGTGAGTGTTTTCTTCACTTAATAATTGATTATTTATTAGTGCATCCCATAAATTTGCCATATCATTCACGGTTACGAACGCTCCACCATCTGAACCACCTTTTACGGGCAATGAGTAAATATTCGTCTTCCAAGTACCATTAGGGAAATCAATATACCCAAATGCTGTCCTTTGTGGTAATGAATCGAATTCAAAATAGCCTGAGTCAGCCATCCTGGATTTTTTGAATATTTTTTCCTGAATGTAATCAGCGAATTTAACTTGGCTTGTCTGTTCTATAATTAGTCCAAGTAAAATATATCCCGCATTATTATAATGAAATCTTTCGCCTACTTTTAATTTCATTGATTGATTCTGAAATAATGGTAAGAAATCTTCCAAAGTTCTTATGAGATACATCGGGTTCTTAATCCACAACTCTTCAAAATCATCCATAACTTCCTCATCAAAGTAATCAGGTATTCCAGCTGTATGTGTCAATAGGTGATGAATAGTTATATCCTTATCAAAGTAAGGAAAAGAAATATTAAGACAATCTTTTAACTTTGTATCAAAGGAAAGAAGCCCATCCTCCACAAGTTGACAAATTGCTATAGCTGTAAATAATTTACAACCAGACGCTATTCCAAACCTTGTATCGGAGCTGTTTATTATATCCTCTGAACGATTAGCGTAACCATTACTTTTATTTGTTAATGTTTTTTTAGCATTTTTGACAAGAACTGTTCCTGAAAAGTCATTTTCAATCATAACATCGGTAATGTGATCTTCAATATTGGTTTTCATTGAATCACTCCTCTACTTTTACTCATATGCTTGGTTATTTTAAAAACAAAATAATCAGTTTTTAAATGAAGTGTAACACATTTCCAAATGCAACAGAATAATCAATATTGCGTTATGGTGTAATTTATTAACAAATATTATTTTGTGGTAGTGTGTTTGACTAACAAGGAAGCTGGACTGTTACTACAGGTTATCGATACGGGCACTCCCTTATTCCATACGTATTTTTCTGAAAGTAAAGATAAAGACCATTGCGCTAAAAAAAAACATCCATTATAATCTAAAAAATCAGATTATTTTAGAGGGGAAGTTAACTGAAGGGGGAATAATTATGGTCAATATGTCGCTTTTTATTATTACATGTGTGTTATTAATTATTTTGCCTGGTCCAGATACGGCGATTGTGACGAAAAATACAGTTGTCGGCGGGCGAACAGCGGGTATGCAAACGTTAATCGGCTCGTGTATTGGCTTAGTCATTCATACAGTTGCAGCGGTTGCGGGTTTGTCGGCCATTATTGTGCAATCAGCCGTTGCATTTTCGGTTATAAAATATGTCGGTGCAGCGTATCTTTGCTATTTAGGGATTCGGACGCTAATGAATATGCGTACAAAGAAAAATCAAGTGGATGAAGAAACAGTCGTAGTTGCAAATGGCAGTTCGTTTTTTAAACAAGGATTTATAACGAATGTGACGAATCCGAAAGTTGCGGTATTTTTCCTTACGTTTTTACCGCAATTTTTAGCACCAGGCAGTGAGCCGTTTTGGTCATTTTTATTGATGGGCATCATTTATACGGTGTTGACGTTGCTTTGGTTTATTTTCTATGTATTTTTACTGGGGATTATCCGCAATTTCATGAAACGTCCTGTAACTCAATCAGTCATTGAAGTGCTGACAGGTAGTGTATTAATTGGCTTTGGGATGAAGCTCGCATTGGAAAAATCAAATGGATGACACGGACAGTGACGCTAGTAGTTGTTAAGTTAGCGTTGCTGTTTTTTTTGCGGTCAAACGAACATTCATGCTAATGAATAAAGGCGGTGAGTATTCTTTGAATAGCCTTGCTAAATCTTTACTTGTGGCTATTATGCGGCACAAATGAGGCTGGAACGCATAATCCCGGAAGGTCATATATTAAATGACGACAAAGTAATCGGTGAAGTTTAGGGGGTATGTGTATGTCAGCAATGACTGGGCAACAGTATATTGAACGTATAGATGCGTTGAAGACATATATTTCGATAGACGGAGAGGTTGTGACGGGGAAAGTTTCGGACCATCCAGCATTCAAAGGGGTTATGCAAAGCCAGGCAAAGCTATATGATTTACAACATGGAAATGAGTTAAAAGACGTGATGCAGTATTTGTCCCCAATAAGTGGGGAACAAGTCGGGATGTCGTTTTTACAGCCAATAACGAAGGAAGATTTAGTGAAGCGGAGACATGCGGCACGAGAATGGGCGTTATCGCATCAAGGTTTCATGGGAAGAAGCCCGGATTATATGAATACGACATTAATGGCACTTGCATCAGCAGCGGATTTTTTGAAAGAAAAGTCGAATTGTTTTCCGGAGCATTTACTTCATTTTTATGAATATGCACGTGAACATGATCTGACGATGACCCATACTTTTATCGAGCCACAAGTAAATCGACAAAAGTTCTATTTTGAAGATGAAGAAATAACAATTGCAGCAAAAATCGTCGATAAAACGAGTCAAGGTTTAATCATTAAAGGGGCTAGGTTACTTGCTACTCAAGGTGGGATTACCGATGAGTTACTAGTGATATCGACAAATGGCTATGATGAAGAAAAGAGCTTTTGCTTTTCGATTCCGAGTAATACAGCAGGGTTGAAGTTTCTTTGCAGACAATCGTTTGTCGGAGGAGCGTCCACGTTTGATCATCCATTAAGTGCTCGATTTGAAGAAATGGATGCGATTGTCGTATTTGATAACGTTGTTGTACCTTGGAATCGCGTAT
Organism: Solibacillus sp. R5-41; assembly: GCF_002736105.1. NCBI lineage: Bacteria > Bacillati > Bacillota > Bacilli > Caryophanales > Caryophanaceae > Solibacillus > Solibacillus sp. R5-41. Next base: position 1,867,345 of record NZ_CP024123.1, read on the forward strand.
TTTACTACGAAAATATTGCGGTAGCTACTCAGTTTATGAATGTAAGTGGATTTCAAGCGTTTACCTTACATCAAGTATTGTCGCGGCAAATTGCCAAGACAGAATTTGTGTTAGGGGTTGTGCAATCGATTGTCGATACGATTCATATTGGCGATTATCAGCATGTACAGCAAAAAGTAGTCGAGGTGATTGTTGCTTTAGAAACGATGAAGGCGTTTCAGCTAAAGTCAGAGGAAGAAGCAAAGCGAGATGGCTTCGGCTATTTGAGACCAGATCATCCGACACTGCAAGTAGCGATCCAAGTTTTTCCTAAGGTTTATCCGACTTTTACGGAAATAATTCAATTGCTTGGTGCAAGTGGTTTAATGTCAATCCCAACTGAAAAGGCATTTCATGCAGATACAGGTGATTTAGAGCAGTATTTACAGTCTGCTCTTGATGGTGGAGAGGAGCGGGTGAAAAAATTTAGACTCGCTTGGGATTTAACGATGAGTAGCTTCGGTACACGACAAACACTTTATGAACGTTTTTTCTTCGGGGATCCAGTGCGCTTATCGAGTATCCTATATCATTCGTATGACAGAGAGCACCTTGTGAAGCGGATAGAAGATTTTTTACGAAAGTCCTAGCGAGTTTTGTTTATGATAAATACAAGGAATAGTTTGTGAAATCGTAATGATTTTTGCAAACTTTTTTTGTGGCTATCCATCAAACTGCAACTCCTATTTAAAGCTGATTATAAAGAATAGTTTGCTGTGGAGTTAAATTTAGATAGTCCCAAAATCGAGTAGGTGGTAAAATAAGGTATTAATGAAGTGCCTTTTTACGAAAGAATTATTATTCGAGGTGACTACAATGAATATTCGAAAAGCAACGCTGCAAGACGCACAAGGAATTGCAAAAGTACATGTAGATAGCTGGCGTACTACATACAAAGGAATATTGCCGCAATTTTTTTTAGATAACCTTTCGTATGATAATCGGGAAGTGTTATGGAAAAAAAATATTGCCGTTGAGAAGAATGTCGTATTGGTTGCAGAAAATGTACAAGGTGAGATTATCGGTTTTGCAGATGGTTCCACAAGGGAGACGAATTTAGTAGCAAATGCAAGTGACCTAACTACGATTTATTTATTAGAACAGTATCAAGGGCAGGGGATTGGCAAAAAGCTATTGAAAGAAATGATGGAATCCTTCAAGGAGAGACAGTTTCAAACCATTTACGTAGACGTTTTAGCCGATAATAAAACGCGCTACTTTTATGAAAATTATGGTGCAGAGTATGTGAAGTCAGTCCAATTAACCATTGGTGGGAAGGTGGTTGAAGAAGCTGTTTATGTTTGGAAAGATATAGATGCCGCAATAGAAAAGCTAAGTTAACAAACGATAGAAATGGGGAATTTTCATGCAATGGGAACAACAGCTAATTGAAACAGCGCGTGGGACGTTTGAAATATTTAAAACGGGACAAGGACAGCCGATTTGTGTGACGCATTTATATAGCGAGTTTAACGAAAGAGGAAGTCGTTTTGCAAGTATGTTTGCGGATTATTGCACAGTGTATTTAGTCAATTTGCGCGGCTGTGGGCATTCGACAAATGACACATCTATATACAATTTTAGTATGCAAGATAGCGTGGCAGACTTAGAAGCGATTCGGCAGAAGTTAGGCTTCGAAAATTGGGGATTTGCAGGAAATTCGACAGGGGGCATGTTAGCGCTAACGTATGCGATACATGCACCTCAAAGCTTACAATACATCGTGGCGGGTGGCCTTTGTGCATCATCGGATTATATGCGCCATCCAGCAAGTATTTATTGTAAAGAAAATCCCAACAACAAGCGAATTCTCGAAATTATTGAAATGCTCGGCAATCCAAATTCGAAATTAGAGCAAAGACAGGCTGGAAATAAAGAATGGTCGTTAATGTCGCTATATAAAGAAGAAAGCTTTGACAATATGATCAGCCGTCCAAGCAGCGGCAAGACGGTATCGAAGCGATTAGATTACTTTTCTTATGTAGAATTACCTCATTTCGATTTGCGTCCACAATTACCGAATACTATGGTGAAATCATATATATTTGGAGGCAAATATGATGCACAATGTCCGCATGACTTTGCTGTGGAGGCGGCTAACTTAATTCCTCATGCAACTTTGACAACATTTGAGCAAAGTAATCATTATCCATTTATAGAAGAAGAGCAGGAGTTTGAAAGCTTTGTTGATGCTATCTTTATTGAAGAAACGACCGGGTGAGAAGCAGATTTAGTCCATTTTGCTGACCGGCTTTGTACTAGTTGAAAGAGGTTTAATCGTGAATCAGAAATTGAGGTTTATCGGTCTCTTGCTATTGCCCTTATTATTGTATGTAGTAGGTTTTATAGTTTACTTTTCTGATAATACAAATAGTTTTGTGTTTCTTTTGCAGATAATGATTGGATTAACTTTATCTGTCGTTTTCGTTATTCTATATAAAAAACAGCAAAATATTTTCTTAGAATTGTTCATCCCCCCTGTTGTTACTCTTGTACGAAATGCGACTAATAGTATTGGCAAGAGCTATAAGGAACCTATCGAGGTTTTCGAAAATACTGGTATCCATGTGATGGTAGTTCATTTGACAGATGTGCCATATATAATTGACCCTGATTATATGATCAAGTCTTAGGAACACACACAGCATAGTGAAATCCTTGAAAATGTGCTGATAGGAGTGTGTAAATGGCAGGTTCGTTCCTGGTTATTTTATCTAAAATTAAGCAGACGTAATACTATGTAACATTAGGTAAAAGTACTTGTACATGAAATTTTATTGGAGAACATTTGTGGGAAAATGTCACACATTCAATAGAAATGCACTTTACTAAAAGCAAAATTATTAGTAATGTAATTAGCCAGTTAATAGCAATAAGAAAGGATTGTGGATATGATTTCAAGAAAGTTTAACTTATTGATTCCATTGATTTTATTAGTTTTGAATACTATTTTCCTTTCATTTCTGATTGAAAATATAATAGATGCCTCTGAACCCCATTATGGAGGAGGTTGGGAGCTTTCAACACCTATATTTGGTTTAATCTCCTTAATATACATTAAAAAATTTACTGAAAAGAAATCCAGTGCTTTGGTACGGATTTTGCAGGGATTAAATTGGATTTTTATTATTTTTCCAGTAGTTTATTTCCTTTCCGGGGTTTTTATTATGATTAATTATTGAAAAAATGAGGGCATTTCATCAATAAGAGACTACTATAAAGTTGGATTGAGTTTGGAACAAAGGACGGGGGAATGCTGGAAATTAGAAGAGATTCTTCAAAGAGGAGTAAGTTTATTGGCATAGGAATGGTACTTCTAGGGGGTGGGCGGATTATTTACATGGCAGTCGGTTAAGATACAAGTAAGTTCAGCAAATTGAGTCAAAATTGGATTTTGATATTACTGTGGTAGATAGACAATCGACCGATGCATGGGGGGCATCAGCGAAAACGTATCTTGTGAAACCATTGGAAGCGGATAAGGAATACAATGCGGAATACATGTTTACTTGACCAAAGAAAACAAGATTGAACTATGGCCAAAGTTCAAAAATGGAAAAATAATTATACTTTGTTTGGACAGTGATAGTCCCAAAATAAAGAACTCATATATTCCAAGGGGATTGTCAGCCTGAAAAGATAGATGCACAATATATTGATAAAAAAGAAAGTAGAGAACGCAAATGAATATTATTCAGTCCGAAATAAGTTTACCAATAAACTTTGTTCTAAAAAATACATATAAAATAAATAAGATTATTTCTTCTAGTAAGCTGTCAATTGTCTATAAAGGGGAAAATACATATACAGGAAAGGAACTTATTATAAAAGAGTTCTATCCAAGTGAAATTGCTTTACGTGATTTAGATAATATAACAGTGATTAACCGTCTCCCTTCTACAAAGCGAAAATTTGAAGAACTTAAGGGGAATTTTCTGCAAGAGGCTCTAATTTTACAGCAAATAGTTCATAAAAATATTGTTAAGTATGTAGATGATTTTCAAGAAAATGGTTCTTTTTACATTATCACGAAATACTTCGAGGGTATACCTTTAAATCAATATGTAAAAAAATATCAATTAGATAATAGAAATGAGTTGAATAAAAGTATATTTCTCCCTTTAATTGATGCATTGTACTATCTACATAAAAAAGGCATACTTCATCGAGATATTAAACCAAGCAATATAATGATAGATAAAAAGGGAAGACCACAGTTACTTGACTTTGGTTCCGCAATATATTACAAAACATCCACGAATCATAATGTATTTACGACCGCCGGATTTTCTCCACTTGAGCAATATTCCGACAAAACTCAGCAGGGGGTATATACAGATATCTATAGTATAGCTGCAACATTGTATTATTCGCTCACAGATGTTGTACCAATGGATGCACCACAAAGAGTAATTGAGGATAGCCTAAAAGATATAAGGGAATATAATAAAAAAGTGAGTTCAGTAATGTCTAAGACAATCATGTGGAGTCTAGACGTACATGCGAAAAAAAGATGTTTTTCGCTAAAGTTTCTAGTAATGACTATATTGTCGGAAAATATAATCAATAAAATAAAGTATTAGCTTGATGATTATAATACTTTATTTTAAAAAAACAAATCATTGTAATCATTTTACAATTTAATGGCTAAAAAATTTAACAGCTTACGGATGACTAAACATTAATCCGTGAGCTGTTTAACGTTGTAAAATCAATGTTTATACAACTATTTGCACATAATTCGTAAATATAATTAGAATGGTTATTTTGCACTAATTATAGATTAAATTGTTTTAAATGGGAATATATTCTATTGTAAATATTGACAATTATATTGTGTGTTGTATAGTTACATGTGTACAGATTGTTATTAGTCTAGAATCAAATATTGCCTAAACCTCTCTGAATATTGTTTGAAAGTCGATGTATTAGTACGGCGACATTTGTCGAGCGTGGGAATATAAAGAGTTTCTGTACCTATTAATACCATTTAATTACTTTATAGTCTTAAAATGGTTTTAGTTAATATTGGATTTGTAGCTAAAAACGTTATTACGAATGATTATGTTTTATAAAAATTATTTTTAATCTAAATTAGTTATTAAAGGAGGGATGGCTGTAGGATTTTACAGCCGATTAAATGGAGATTATCAATCAAACAAACAGAACAATGCTCTTTGAGGAAATTAATCCTGAAAAGCTGGATTTAATTACGCTTGTTGGGGATGTAAAAGGAATTGACAGTCTTAGTGATGAGAAGATAAAAGAAATTAATCAATATCTTCTTGTGAAAAGCTTCGACGAATTTTTAGATAAGTTTTCTCCAACAGTCTATTCATTCTACAATGCAACGAATCAAAAAGTGATGTATACACTAAAGAAACCAGAAGGAATTCAAGAGGATTGCATTTCAGAAATTGCTATAGATCAAAATAATGATTTTTTAAACATGTTATTCACATTAATTGATACGAAAAGAAGTCAAGGTATTGCTAATGTAGACTTTAAATTTGAAAATCTTTTAGATATGATTTCACCTAAAAAAGTGATGGATGATATTCGACAAGTACGAAAAGAAATCCACTATTTATATGGGGAATATGACAAGTTAGAAGAAGGAGATCCTAAAAAGCTGGATACAGGAGATAAGCTAAATTTAATGTTTGAAGTAGCAAGCAGAAACTATAATAACGTCATGGCGATGCTACCATTAGCTATTGAAGATATAAAAACGAGGCTTCTACTAGGTGCTAATCAGCAAGAAGATGATTCTGAAAAGTTACAAATAGGGACACTTACTATCGGTGAAACGGGCGAATTAAAGATCATCGAAGCACCACAAAATAATAATTCTGAACTAATGGTTATTGAAGAAAATAGTAATTATGGTTTAAGTACGGTCTTTGAAGAAGATTATGAATCTATTACAGAATCTCCATCTTCATATGTGAAAGATTTAGTAATTAGAACTTTCTCTCCATTACCAACAGTGATAGCGGACTTTGACGTCGAAACAGAGGTTCAGAATTACAATACATACTTAGAATTCTATAAAGATGCAAAAGATGAATTTGTAAAGACAGTAAAACCTTTGGTTGAAAAACTATTGGGAGTAAAAATGTATTTTGATCAGTATGCTACCAAAAATAGAGGGATGCAGCCTTCTCTGCTTGTAACGAATACAAAATTGGACATGCTTGTTAAAAGTAATAACTTGCTGAGACTGAGTACGTACCTAAATACTGTAAACTCCAAAAATGATTTTACAGACACTGTTTGGTATGGCATTGTTCCGGCACTTGAATTAGAAGCATCCGGTAATTTAAAAGTAACTAGATCTCGTTTTAAAGGTAATGAAAAAGTTTCAAAACAAGAAGGCAATACAATGGAATCTTTGTCTCTGCTACTGGATGCCATAAAAGAGTTTAAAATCCAAGTATTCTTTAACTTCATGGCGGAAGAAGAAACAACTTTTAACGGTATAGCAACAGCAGGTATAGATCGTCTTATTGATAAGTGTACTCCTCTATTAAGAAAGGAATACAGTGAATTTGCAATTCCATGTCTCCCTAATTTTACTATTATTCCGAAAGACAAGTCTGGAGTTATCATTGACACTAGAATGCAAACAACCGAAAATGGGGCAAGACTTTCTAAAGAAAAAGAGGATATTTTAAAATTATGGATTGAAGGCGTATATGTCGGAGCTAGTTATGTAGCAGCAGGAATTGTTTCTGCTTATCAATGCCCTGAGTATTTAAAAGAATCATTCCGCAATGTGAAGAAGACTTATCCAGGAGTACGTTTTGATATTGAAGCGGGAGATAACTCACTTAGAGCCGTGACAACAATGGCAAAAGAGATTTCTGGGTTTACGAATAACATTAAAGATGCAATTAACAATAAAAGTTTCGGTTTTGTTTTTTCTTCAGAAAATGCACAGCTGCAAGATAAAGACATTAAGCGTATAACAGTGTATAAAGCGAGAAGCTTAGCGATGGAGGAAGATGGATTCGATTCAATCTACAAAACTCAAGTGAGCACATATATTGAGAGAATTCTTAGATTTCAATCAGGTGATTTTAAACATGAAAATATTGTTCGATTCTTCAGTAATAACCCGAGTAGCCAAAAAAGTAAGTGGTTGAATGATAAGGGATATGTAAATTCTGTGATTCAAGATGGAGACGATATCGGCTACATTATTGATGAAAAGACAAGTCTATGCCAAATAGACTTAGTGTTTAATGGAAATGTGAAGAACCTTGAAGTCATGATTACAAAAGGAACAAGTGCTGTTAAGGCCTAGAGATTCCCACCTGTAATTATATTAATTAATCACATTATTGGATGTGTGTTTAAGATTTATTACCAAATAAATCTTTTAACATAAATATGGATTTATTTCTAAATTTAAAATGGTAGAAATTACGTATTTCTCAATTTTGCTACTTCTCATCAAATAAATTATTGAGAAATCAAGGCATCAAAATGGGAAATCTAACTTTATCAAAGGGAATTTGGGGATGATTCAAAAACATAAAATTAGGAGGAAATAGAAATGGGCTTTGTTTTAAAAATAGAAGGTTCTGAAGCAATTGAATTAGGTTTAGAAAGTATTATGACAGTTGAGTATGAAACAGATACTCCGAATGACTCTAATGCTCGATCTACAGATGTTGGAGCAACTTTAAAAGTGAAAGGAAAAATCCTTACTGCAACAGATGGCGATAATTCAGATGATACGATGAAGTTGGGATTATGGTCTTTAGTACCTGCTGAAAAGGCTGACTGTTATCGTAAAGTAACATTAGAAGTCATTGCAGCCGACCAAGTTGTCAGAAAAATTAGTTTTCCAAATGCGTTTGTGGTCGATTATTCAGAAAAATTTGGAGACACTGAGGGCATCGGAGAGTTCTTCATTTTTATTAAACAGAAGAAAGATAAGACTGACTTAGCGAAAATTGAAGGCGGCTACGCAGTCTAAAACTATGCTTTGATATTTGCACATCAAATAATCTAAGGGACTATATAGTTCCTTAGATTATTTTGAATAATCTTATTTAATGGGAATGAAAAATAATGAAAAATTACTATGAAACTCTGGGAATTAGTAAGAATGCAACTCAAGATCAAATAAAAGCTGCATATAGAAAATTGTCTAAAAAGCATCATCCAGATGTTAATGGAGGAAGTAAGGAATCAGAAAGGATTTTTTTGGAAGGTCAAGAAGCCTATAAAGTTTTGAAAGATGCTATTTCTAGAAAAGATTATGATACCCGACTTGAAAAAGCTGCACAAAGTAAGTCTAACTTAGATGAAAGAACTAACGGAAATAGCAGGGAACAATCTACTGTAAAAAAGCAAGAATTTAACATGAATAATATCGAAAAAAACTTTGAACATTTTTTTGGTTTTAATCCAAAAACAAAAGAAATGTCTACTTTAAATAATCAACCAAAAAAGAAAAATCCAATCGATACAACAGATTTATTTGAGCGTTTTTTTAAAAAATAAGAGTTTATCTAATAAAGTGTTATTCAGTATACATACAGAAATAAGAAAGGAGCCGAGCTGATGTCTGGAACAAATAACTCTATTGACACACAAATACATGAGAGAAGTAGAGATATACAAATAGCTATAATAATCATAGACGCCATAATTGTAATAATTATTCTATTTATGATTGTATTTGTTTTGAAACAAGACACTCTTTTGAAAATTATGGTTGGATCACTGTTTAGTATAGTAGTAATCGTTTATGGGATACTGAAAATTATAGTTAAAGATAATATAAATGGAGGAATAGGACCAGGTATTAAGAAGCTAGTGCTTCTCAGTCAAGACGGCGAAATTGCAAGAGAATGGGACATACAAGGCAAAACATCATTACTTATTGGTAAAAGTACAACTAATCAAGAGGTAGATATAAACTTGAGTGGTACAGAGTATGAATCCCTAATTAGTAATGAGCATGCGGTTTTAAATTGTGTCTCAGAAGCCTGGTACTTAGAAGATATTGATTCTGTTAATGGAGTTGGTATAAAAAAAGCAGATAAACGAATTAAAAATAGATTAAGACATGAAAGTCCTTATCGCATAAATAATGGAGATACAATTTACATTGCAAATACTCGGATATTGGTGAAATAAGTAAATCTAAAATCGTAACAATAATGGGGGATATAGATAATGAGTTTGATTAGATGTACAAATGGTCATATGTTTAGTTCAAGAAGGCATAGGAACGTATGCCCTTATTGTAATGTAATGGTAGAGCAAGAGTCTAAGTTCAATAAACAATCATTTGTAGGTGTCGAAGAAGATGATAAAACAATGCCATATCTTGGAGAGATAGATGGGGTTAATCCTGTAACAGGCTGGTTAGTTTGTATAGAAGGGCCACAGATGGGACGGGACTACAGAATTTTATCCGAAAAGAATTTTATTGGAAGAGCAGAGGAAATGCATATTCGAATTATCGGGGACAACACCATTTCAGCAAGAAATCATGCTGTTATTGTTTACGATCCTAAAAAAAGGAATTTCTTTTTACTGCCGGGAGATGCATCGGGCTTAGCTTATCTTAATAATGAAGCTGTTTATACACCTACAGAACTGGCAGCATACGATGTTATACAGTTGGGAAGCAGTATGTTCCTCTTTATTCCTTTATGTGGTGTTCATTTTGAATGGGAAAACAATCAAAGCGAGGAATGATAAGGAAATGGAGCTAAAGCTTGTGCCATACTTAATTGTATTTGTGTGTATCATTGTAATCGTAATTTTATTAATTATTAGAAATATCGTTTCGAATAAAGTAGAAATTCGAAAAATAGAAATAGGGAATGGTCAAACGATTGGGAGACGAGAGGAACAAGATGATTATTTTTCATCAGTCGAATCAAACAATGGAACAATTGCTGTGTTAGCAGATGGAATAAGTGGTTTAGCGAATGGCAGAATGGCAAGTACAGTTGCTGTGACTACATTTATTCAAGAATTTTTGAAACTAAATAAGCTTGAAAATATGGAGTCTTTCTTTAAAAAAACAGCAGTACTAAGTAATAATACAATTGTTCAAAATCTTAACGGCTCCAATGGTGGAACTACACTAGTTGCCGCAGTTATTGATGAACAAGGTTATTTACATTGGGGAGCTGCAGGGGATAGTATCCTCTCTATATTTAGGAATGGTGAGTTTATCGCAGTCAATCAAAAACATATTTTCGAATCTGTACTAAAAGAAAAATATGTTTCAGGAGAAATAACAAAGTTAGAAGTACAAGAAAATCCATTGAAAAAAAGGTTAGTCAATTATTTAGGATATGAAGGTTTTAAAAATTTAGATATAGGCAATAAACCAATCCAATTAAAAAAAGGAGATAAAGTTTGTTTATTTAGCGATGGTGTTTCTGACAGTTTGACTGAAGTTGAAATGGAAATGATATTTACTCAGCATTCTCAACCGTATAATATTGCTCAAAATATTATTAAAGCTGTAGAACAAAAGCGTTTGAAAAATCAAGACAATGCAACCATCGTGATTTTAGAGAAGAAATGGTAACTAAACTGATTCGAGATAAACAACGGGCAATCGTGTAAGGAGGGATATAAATGCGAAAGGAAAATAGCGACTTCAAAACAAGCTTTTTGTCAGAAGCAGGATCTTTTATGCAAAATAAGGATTATTTCGCTTATACAGAGTTAGATGATTTAGCCTGCTGGGTTGTAGTAAAAGGATTAGATTCTGATCAGGAAGTCAATAGTGCAGAGTTGGTGGTAAAAGGTATACTAGAAAAATTTATGGAAAAACCATCTATGTCCAGATGGCAAATAAAAAAGTATATAAAAAACGCTCAAGAATTATTGGAGGCACAAAGCCTAAGAGTGCGATTGAAAGCCAGTATTGTACTAGTTGTATCAGATTATACTAAAATGGTTTTCGCTGTTGTAGGAAATTCACGATTATATCACTTTCGGAATGGACGACTATTTTATAAAAGTAGTGATCAAAGCCTAGCTCAAGAATTAGCAATTGAAATGGATACCTCTATTGATATAAGTCAACATGACGAGCGAAGTAATCTATTGAATTATCTAGGAAAACCAAACAGCTTTCAACCTTTTATTTCAAAGAAGATAAAGCTGACGGATGGAGATGTGCTATTACTTTGTACTTCCGGTGTATGGGAAGAAGTAAGTGACATTGAAATGGGTGATGCTTTAGAGGGTTTAAAAGATCCAGAGCAATATACAAATTTACTAGAAGAAGTTCTTTTAAGTAGACAAAAGAAAGTGGTTAACAATTATACGATAGCTTCTATTTTTGCAAATAAAGTTTACCAAGAGAATAACAAGAAAAATATGAAATATTTCAAAATGATTATGATAGCGTTAATTTTGATCTTAATTATTGGAGGAAGTGCCTTTTTTTATAAGGCTAAACAAGTTAAAAAAATGACTGAAATTACGGCTGAAATGTTTGAGCATGAGAAGACAGGCAATTTATACTTTCAAGATGGAAATTATGAGGGCGCTTTGTTGGAATATAGTGAAGGAAGAAATGCAGCTAAAAAAGTGAAAAATCCAGTACATAGAAATTTGCTTGCCAAAAAATTGAGAATTACTCAACTTATTTTAAATGGAGATCAAGAAGCCGAAAAAGGGAAATTCTCTGAAGCAATGGAGAAATATGAAAATGCGAAAAAAGAAGGAAAGTTGATTAATAATTTCGGGGAAGAAGAAGTTGAACAAAAAATCGTGAATATGGAAGCGATTGTTCAAATTGTTGAAGCTGTTAAGGATGGCGATTTTAGATTTGATGCAGAAGATTATAATGGTGCACTTGCAAGTTACCAAAAAGCAAGAAAGAAGGCCCTAGCTATTTCGTTTAGTGGAGAAGCAGAAATAAAAGGGAAAATCGAAGAAGCTGAAGCAAAAGTAGCAGAACTAAAGAAGGAACAAAAAGAATTGAAAGCTGAGGGTTTGGAAAAAAATGGAGACCAAAGTTATGCCCGACAAGATTTTATGAAAGCTATTGAAAACTATACACTTGCGCAGGAAATTTATCAGGAGACGGATTTACTCGCTAAGGTGTTAGGTTTAGAGCGTAAGATAATGAATGCAAATGATAAGTTAAACCCAATACCTCAAAGACAAGTAGCAGAAACAGCTGATGATACAGCTGTACCACCTCTAGATGATGAAGAGTCTACTTATGATGATACACAACTGGAGGGAAAATAGAATGCTGAAAGAGGTTATGTTTGAGCGATTACGAAAAATAGAGAACCTAGAGCAACGTCAATTACTAAAAGATATTGTAAGTGGTGTGCTCATGAATTTAGTCGATTATCAGGATGAAATGAACAAAAAGCTAGAAGAACGAGTCTTTAACGAAATTGAAGATTGGGAGAACAAACATGATATTTATGTCACGCTTTGTCTAAAAGAAGACGTTGACCCTATTCATGATTCCCTATTTCCGATGATCCCGACAGACCTTGAAAACAACCGTATCAACATGAAACAATTACTGGATTCATTTAGACGAAATGAATCTGTATCTGTTCTTACCTTATTTTTAGAGTGTGATTCGATGCAAATTAAACAACTACTTGCCCTTAAAAGGCATTTTGTTGGTCAGCTACTCACTACTGAAGGGCATTATGATGTGAAGTTTTGCTTGGAGCAAAACACAACTTATATTGAGGAAATTGATAAACTTTACCCTATTTTTCAAGTCAATGGTCTTCCGTGGAAAACAGTAAATAATCCCTTTGCCTATAAATTTTTTGATGTTGTGTTACTGGATTGCCCACCATTAAATGAAGAAACAGAAATTATTGAATTCACAATCGATTTAGAGGAGTTTGACGACAAAAAACGATTAGATATGATCCCTTTATGGAATATTGAGAGGCTCGAGGTAAAAAATACAGGGTTTCCAATTCCCGCAACGGATAAAGTAAATTATGAACATACCATTTCTATTCGCAAGACTGGTACTAAACATGGCTATCTAGTTGAGGCAGATGAAGAAAATATTCGTTATGTTAAACGGTCAGAGGATGAGTTAATGATGGTCTCTCCTCTTGATAAATCAGGGATATGGAAAATCGTGAAAATTGCCAATATTGAAAAAGAAAAGATAGGTAAGCTAAATTATGAACTTGTTTCTAATCGGAAAATAGATAGATTTATGAATAAATTTGTGAACAACTATGCTGTTAGTGTAAAAACTAAAGGTGAAATTATTAGACTTGTCAATTCCTTTGAAGCTGCTAAAGCTGTGGAATTGGTAGATGTGGAAATAGTTGAAACAACTCAACTCGTAAGCTTCAGTTATCCTATTAATCCTTTTTTAGTCAATGTTGTTGGTGAGCATAGCAACAAAAAAGTTATGCTTTTGTTATTTAAAGAAAACGAAGAGAATACTTTTGTTTCAAATGATATTCTCAGTTTCTTTGTTGCAGAAGTGCAGAGACATTTTTATGAATATAAATGTGAAGGTACATGGGTATGAACTACATTTGGGATTTGATAATAAGAGCTGAGGATGAGGGTTTATCTAAAACGGATATTAAATTTACCCTAGCTAAAACTTTTTCTCCTTATATGGAACTTAGCCCTAAGTTTTTAAATGCACATTTTGTGGAAAATGTTGTCGAAGTGAATCCTTATTATCGGTATCATGAAATATTCAAAAATTTATTTCATCTAGACAATGATAAAGAAGCGGAACTTAGAGAAGTATTTTTTGATATTGTAATTCACTTTCTAGCGGAAATAGATCGCATGCAAGGAATGAATAAAAAGGAGTTTTTCATTCAGTTTGTACTGAGTGAAATTGAAGCTGGTGTATTTGGAGAAAGTGTGCGCGATAAAATACAGGTATTTATAAAAAAGGAAAAAGAGATTATCGCGTTAAATGTTTTAAGGTTATATCAAACGGGTGATGAAATTTATTTGGTAAAAGACACGATTAAAAAGCTTTTCAAGGGTTGTATTATTTACCTGAAATCTGAAGAACAGGATGAATTACTTGTATATATCGAACAAAAGCAATGTGAGATTAATCAGTTAAAAGTGCAACTTGTTCAAGAAATTTTTTTACCAATAGGATTTCATATGGAAGTTTATTGGAACAATCACATTGGCATTATTGATGTAGAGGAGACAATGAAACTCGATCGAATTGCCCTTTATTGAATAAATTGAAGGAGGGTTCAGATGTGAATAAATATTCATTTAAGTTGCATACGAATAAAAGTTATCCAGAAAAGAAATATATGACGTTTACACGAGTTGAATTAATGGAAATGACAACCTTCCAGCTCAGAAATATTTGCTATAAAGAGAAGCTTGTCACAGGACTGATTAATACACTTCCACGAGATAGGCTAATTCAGACCATATTAAGATACCGTGGGGCTGAAGGGAGTCTTCTAATAAAAGAGCAAAGGGATGGCGGCTTTGAACGAGTAGAAGCGTCTATGCAAAAGTACTTAAAAACTGCTCTAACAGATAATGGTGAGATAAAAATTCCCGCTAAAATGAGCATATACAGAGGGATGAAAATTGATAAGCCTGACAAGTATCTAGTAGAAACTGGTGGGCGTCTAGTGGAATCAAATGTGTTATTAGTCAATGAGAGTCAGGAGTTATGTGGCATTCTCAATTTAGTAAAAGACAATCAACATCAAAATTTGTACTACCTTACAGCTGATCAAGACATAGGAATCAGGGATACAAAAAATAAGAATTATAGTTTCATTTTCCTAAGAAAGCAGGATTCAGAGTACATCTATAAGACATACTATCAAGAGAATTCGCTTCCTCCAACGAATCTCCATTATTTTAAAATTCCTATCCCGGATTTAGAAATAAAGCCGCTTGAAACAACAAATGCCATTCTTGCAATAGATTTTGGAACGACCAATACAACAGCTGGAGTTTATTTAGATAGTGAATACGTATCTTCTCCATGTACTCATGACTTGCTAAATAAAAGAATTCAGCTCAATAGCATTAACTTTGTAACATTTTTAGAGCAAACGCATCAAGATGAATGGATAGAAGTAGTACCTACTGTTATGAGTGTTGCTGATTGCTCGAATCCAGATCAGATGAGCTATCATTTTGGTTATGATGCGCTGAAAATCATGAAAAAGAATAGTTATACGAGCCTTGCTACAAAATTTCAAGGCATAAAAAGATGGGTCAACAATTACTCAAAATTAGAAGAAATCATGGATGGACAAGGAAATACTGCGCTTGTCCCAAGAAGCCAAATTTTAAGAGAATTTATGCTTTATATTATTCGCATGGCAGAGCATCAGTTTAAATGTCGCTTTAAGCATTTGCATATTTCTAGTCCTGTAAAGTTAAAAACACAATTTATCGAAATGTTTCATAATATTTTGCCCGAATACGAAATAGAATCGGACCATGCCCTAGATGAAGGTATGGCAGTACTTTATAATACCATCGCCAATCAAATTGAGAATGATAGCTTTATGGATGGTAAGGAATATAAAGCACTTGTCATCGATTGTGGAGGTGGAACGACGGATCTCTCTTCTTGTAAATTCCGTATAGAGGATGGGCATATTTCTTATAAAATTGAGATTAACACGACATATGAAAATGGTGATACAAACTTTGGAGGAAATAATATAACATATCGTATCTTCCAGTTCATGAAGATTGTTTTTGCCAATTATTATAGCCGCGGAAAGAATGCCTATGATATTGATGCGTTAATTGATATTCCTGGAAAGGATATTTATAGGCATGTTGATGATTTTGGATTAGAAGCTGTTTATGAACAATTTGAATCTGCCTTTATAGAAGCAGGGAACATTATTCCTACACGCTTTAAAGAATATGAAAATCGCACGCGTGATGAATACTTGCGCGTTAGGAATAATTATTACTTTTTATGGGAAATGGCGGAGGAGATGAAAAAGGAATTCTTCCGTAAGACAGGTATTTTAAGAAGTCGATTTTATTCAGAAAATGATTTGCATCAGGATAGTGACCTAAATGTAACAGCTGTTGAACGATGGTGTTTATCACTATTGGAAAACAATCAATTTAAAGACGTCTATGATTATCCAAATGTATTTTTCAATATTAAAGAAATCAATCATTTAATCAAGGCTGATATTTATGATATTGTTAGAGACTTTTTGGAGGAGTTTTATGAGAATGGTCAGTTGTCAGAATACTCGATCATTAAGCTCACAGGTCAATCGTGTAAGATTGATGCATTTAGAGAAGCTTTAAAAGAATTTGTACCAGGACGAAGCATTGAATTTAGACAAAAGGCTGAAAACATTGGGAAAGTGCCAGAATTGAAGCTTTCTTGTTTAAGAGGAGCGCTGCGTTATTTGAATGCCAAAAAGATTGGCATGATTGAAACAGATGTCACGAATCATGCTCCTGGTGTGCCATATGCAGTAAGTGCCTTTACACATAATCGTCAGGAAAAACTGCTTATTAGTAGTCTCGAACGGCTGAACCAAATTCATGGTACAATTTCTCGCCCATGGGGTGTGACGGAGGTTGAATTTTTCCTAAGTGGCAGTGACAATCACGCCACACATAAATACATTTACTTCAATCGGAAAGAAGATTATGCGCCAGTTCTTTACGAGAACATCGCTGCTTACTATCAAGATAAAATTCCACAAGATGAAACAGATTCCATTGTTAACGGGGAAGTTAAGTTTTTTGTATTTGCAGGAGAAGCTCACTGGGGATTCCATGTTGTGCCAGTAGCTAGAAGAGATGAACAGCTATTTATAGGCAGTAAAGAATTCTTTGCTTTTGAAACTGATTTATCAGAGCTGGATTTCTTTGATGGATTAAAGTAAAACAGGGTAAAAATAGAGGGAAGGGGTGAGTGAAGGAGTGTTTGCCAATCGATATCCGCATTTCCTAAAAGGCAGGATTTTAAAGCGAGAAATGCTTGAGAATATTCGAGACTATTCTAGGGACTTTTTAGATTTGTATTTCCAAGACTACTCAAATGGCATTATTGCTGGGGTCAATGTTGTTGTATCTGAAACTATGCTTGTGATTACACAGGGAATTGTGAAGTATAATAACCGAATTTATATGCTTCTTACTGACCATAAACTTCCTTATCAGGCGACAGGAAAAGAATTGATGCTGAAAATACGATTTGCTGAAGAAGTAAATGAATTGGATTTTACAACTTTTACGACAGACATTGTCTTAGATGACTTAATGGAGCCTACTCACAATGAGCTAGAATTAGGTCGTTTCAAATTAAAACCTGGGTCCAGCCTACGCTCAGCGCATATAGATTTTTCGGATTTTGCTACTGAATATAATACAGTCAATTATATTCACTGTCAGTATGCGGGCATTCATAAAAGTACATATCATCCAATCATTTTACAATATTTTGCGCAAGAGCTTTTAAAAAATCGTCCATCTAACGCCTATGATATAGCGTTTGCGCTAGAGTGCCTAAACCAAGATCGTGTACAACGAGATGTCATTGATTTTTATGTAAGTAATCGTCTAGGTTTGGAATACCAAGAGTATACGAATCTACAAATTCATAAATATTTAAGTCGAATATTATTAGAAACTAAAACGGGTGCCCGTTTGACAGCAAATAATCAAGCACGACCAAAGCGTATGATTGTCGACTAAGTGTAAAAGACTGCTGTAAAAAACGTTCAAGAAACGGAAGGTGAGTGGGTTGAAGTTTTTAGATGAAAAGATTATTGCGCTTAGAAATGAAATGCGAGAACAAGAAAATCATGAAATAACACAAAATCAATCGACTTTAACAGAAAATGAGCAGGAGCCTAAACCAGAGCTACAAAAAATAGACCTTTACCAGTCCTTTGTGCATATAGACGGTGAGAATATTCCAGTAATTGACCAAAGTGTATTGGAAGGGAAGATTACTTTCCGAATGCCAAAGTTATTTTCAATCATGCTACCTGAATTGGCATTTCTCAAGTACCCTTCAGAACGAAGACCGAACACTATTTATACAGATGACTCGTCAACTATCAATCTAGCGTTCAATATGACAAAAAATGCTTTATCAGAAGCAGAAGTTGCTGAGTTTCAAGAAGACATGATCGACATTCTTGAGCAAGCCCAGCCTTCAGCAGAATGGCTAGACACGGGTGTGATAGAAATTAATGAAAAAACAATTGGCTTTATAGAAGTGATTACACCTGCTATAGACGGCGATATTTTCAATTTAATGTTCTTTGCATCTATTGAAGGCCAAGCACTTATCGGTACCTTCAATTGTATGGAGGAGGATATCGAGACTTGGCGATCTTTAGCGAGGGCCATGATGGAAACACTTCAATTTGCTCCTAATGGAAGGAAAGGAGGGGTACAGTTATGAGTGTATCCGTAACTGCCTATCATAATTTGCAGGTACTTCCATTTAAGCTAGTTAGCATTCAAGAGCTTACGCTAACAAAGAAGATAAATGAGCACGCTACTTTACGCTTTACTGGCATCGTGCCTGAGGAAGTTAGGGATAAATACGTTGAAATGACTGAAGCGAATTCGGCAATTGAAGTCAATCAGCTAGATCATTCTGGATCCCCCATACCTTTGTTTAAAGGCATGATTCTAACGATAAAAGTAAGTGCGGTTCGGGAAATCTACTATATTGAAGTCGAAGCTGCTACAAACACCTATCAACTCGATATCAAGAAGCAAAGTCGATCCTATCAAAATAAAGAGATGACTTATTCATCCTTGTTCCAACTAATAAGTCCCCCATATCCTGGTCTCGATATTCTTGATGAGGCGACAAAAGGGGGCAAATTAGAAAAGTTTACTATGCAATATCGAGAAACAGATTGGCAATTTTTAAAGCGACTTGCATCCCGTTTTAATACAGGGCTAGTACCTGCGTCGACCTTTGATACACCTAAATTTCACTTCGGTGTACCTGCGGGCAGTGCCAAAGGGAAACTCGAAGACTATCACTATACAACAAGGAAAAAATTAGCAGAATATCTACTCTATACAGAGAATGGTAATGATGGTATGGAGGAAAATGATTTTCTGTACTATGAAGTGGAAACTGATAAGGTGCTAACTATTGGAGACCATGTAACTTTTAATGAACAAACTTTATATGTTTGTGAAGCATACACGTCTATGAAAGATGGGCTGCTCAAGCACATTTATACCCTTTCTTCAAAAAATGGTATGAATAAAAGTGAAATATTTAACCCTAATATTTCGGGTCTGTCCATTGAGGGTAAAGTGCTTGAGGTGGCAAAGGATCATATTAAGGCCCATCTAACTATCGATGAAAAACAAGATAAAGAGAAAGCACATTGGTTCTTGTACGCGACTGTATATACGGCTGAAGGACAGAGCGGATGGTATTGTATGCCTGAAATCAATGATTTTGTCCACGTATATTTCCCGACCCATAAAGAGGAAGAGGGACTTGCAAGTAGTTCAATTCGCAAAAATTTAGATAGTAGTGCAACGAATAAGCTGGATGATCCTTCTACTAAGTACTATCGAACGGCCTTTGGTAAAGAAATTAAGATGAGCCCAACGGAAATTGTCATTACGGCACAGGATGGCGATATTTTTATCCGTCTAAATGAAGAAAGCGGCATCGAAATTTTTAGCAAGAAGGAAATTAAACTCATTTCCGAGGCGGACATTTCTCTAAACGCTAGTAAGAAAATTATTTTGTCTGCTGAGGAAGAAATTACATTAAAATGCAAAGAAAGTAAAATAACGATGGATGGCAGTGTTCAAATTTTCGGGAAGGAAGTAAAGGCCAATTAACAGCCTTATTCTTGACGTTCTGAACTAAGAGAAAGAAGGAGATGCATATGCAAGCGGAGGGAATTTTACAGCATTTCTATGAAACAGAAGTAGAAAAAAGACGGCTGAAATATTTATTGGCATTAGAAGATTATTTTCAAGGTTCTAAAGATGAGCTTGCCGAAGAATTTAAAGAATCCTTTCTAAACATCTGTCTTCAGTTGCAACAGGAACAAGCCGAACAGCAAAAAGGACCAATCGGACATATCGTCTTTTCCATGCTACGATCAGAGCTACTAGGTGGTAGCCATCGCTATTTAGTAGAAGGAACAGATGAAGATTGGTTCTTTGACCTACACCCTATATTAGCTACCTATGATGTGAGCTGGGCATTTCGTTTTTTAGAGCAATTGATAGAAGAGTTATCTATGTATAGCAAAACATTTATGGGTGCGATTTCACAAGCAGATATAGAGCGCATCAAGTTAATGGAAGCTGCACACTTTCATCAGTATATCATTAGCCTTGCAAGGTACGCACTGCCTGACATCATTAGATGCCCAGAATACTTAGCACTGGAAAGAGCTGTAACAGTGGAAATTCGTATAGGTGAGTATATGGATATAAGTGAAGTTGTTTATAGTGATGATTTCTCACCGAAGGATACGGAAGAAATCAAGGCTTGGCTTGACCAAAAGTTAGAGGACGAATATCCATATGAGGTATTTAGTAATTTAAATTTATCCGGTGGGAACTATGAAAGCTTAGACATACGCTATGCATTTTTCCATAAGACGAATTTGTCGCATAGTCAAATGCGGGATTGCATGCTGATTGGCGCTAATTTCAAAGAAAGCCTGCTGATCGAAACAGATGTAAGCTTTAGTGCTATACATGAAGCAGATTTCAGCAATAGCCAGCTTCAGGGTGCCAATTTCCAACATGTGAAAGGGGCAAGTGGGCTTCTTGATCGAGAGAAGAGGGAAATGCCAGGTTACTTACCAGTACGTTTTAACGGAGCAAATTTAGAAGGAGCAAATTTTGAATTGGCAGATTTAAAAGGTGCTTGTTTTTTAGGGGCAAATGTAAAAAATACGTATTTTGTAGGCGCTAATTTAGACAAAGCAGTGTTCTCTATTGAAGCACGAAATCATCTAAAACTAGATCCATTTCAAACCGCAAATGTCATTTGGAAGTAGATGTTTTAAAAAGGAGACTCGAAGATGAACTATTTTATTCTATCTCAGGATGAGCGTATTTCGAATGCTGTAGAACCAGTTGGCATATCCCAAGTCATCAAGAAAGAATTACTGACAGCCGAAAGAATGGAGGAGCTGGAGGCGATTGATCGTCAATTTCCAGTGTTAGATAAGCGTGCAAATGACTATATCGATTTTATCGAAAAGCCAGTCCCGCTGCTTTCAGGTCCGGTTAAACAATTAGTGGGAAAATATGAGCCGCGCTTACAGTTCAAATCGGTTGTGTTAATGGATTTACCCAAATTAAGTCAAGTGCTATATTGGCTCATCATTCCACCAAAAGTTTCCTGCCTGTCAGCTCAAACAGAATTTCATCTGGACGGTACGCTGAAAAAGCTCGTCATTGATGAGGCATTAGCTGCTCCGTATACCATTTTTAAAATTGACGGTATTAAAGAGGATTATATCATCGTCAATATTGAGCTCGCAGAAAGTATACTACGCCGTGCATTTCGAGGTATTCGATTGTCAAAAGTACAAACCGAAGGGAAATGGAGCGCAGTTTTTCGTTACTAGATATAGTAAAAAAAGGCTCATCACATAACTTGGGGTTGATTTTTCGTTCCGGCTGGGCGCTTTCTGGGGGGCCAGCCGGAACGGAAATCAATAATTAAATGTCAACCCTCACTTTTGGTGATGAACCTAAAAAATCAAAGGTAGGAGAGAAATATTTTGAAAAAAAGATGGATTTCGGTAATGTTTGCAGCAGTAGTACTTGCAGGTTGTGGGTCAGATGAAGCTGTAAAAGGTGAGAAAGAAGAGAAGTTAGCTGGACAGGAAAACGCAGCCACAGAAAAAGTAGATAATAGTAAATCTAATCTTGCAAAAAGTTTTGAAGAAGGTACATTCAAAGCCGATGTGATGACAATCGGTCTTCCAGCAGATTTGAATGAAAAAATGACAAAGATTTCAGAAACGATACAGGTGTCTATTGCGAAAAATCAAGCATGGTATTCAGAAACACTGGGCGGGCTAGCAGAAGGAGAAGCGCTTCCCTACGATGAAAAACTAGGTATTACAGAAGAAGAGTATAAGTTTTTACAGGAAGCGGATCAGCACTTTATCCTTGGGAAAATTGGCGATAGCGATATTACTATTACAAAAACTGATGAGCAGTCAACGATTCAAAATCCAACAGCTACAATCGTTACGGAGCTTAAAGTTAGCGCAGATGGAAGCACGCTTCAAAGCAATTTAGGTGACTTAACCTATGTAGAGGAAATCGTAGCATCTGATGCGCAAAAAGTGACAGGAAGATGGAACGGTCATTTCTATCGCATGGGAGGAGAAAATACAAAGCAGGTGTTACAAATCTCTATTGGTCAGTTAGAGGATAGTAAGAAAAAAATGATTTATATAGAGTTGTATGAAGAAGGACAAGAGAAAAAAGACGAGATCCTCATTTTCTGATAGTTCTTTAGAAGAAAGGGTGATTCACGATGTCGGAAGAAATGCAAACAAAAGGTGATGAGCAGCGCAGCTATGTAGTGGCAGGTGCCACATTATCTTGTTCACAGGGTGATCAAACAAGCATTTTAAAGATGCCTGTAAGCCATGGTGTTTATGTGAAGAACAAAGCACAGATGAACACGATGGATTTTAAGCCCAATGTCAATATCCAACCCTTCGGCCTATGTCAGACATTAGCAAACCCTACGGTCGCAGCAGCTACTACGGCGAATAATGGCGTTCTAACACCTATGCCCTGCACCCCTGTTGTCACGATGCCATGGATAAACGGAAAAGATGATCAATTGGTGGAGAATTTCGCCGCGCTCATCAATCAATCTATCAATATGTGTCTCTATTGCGGGACAATCAAAGTAGAAGATGATGGCCAGGAATAAGTAATTGGCGATCATCCCTGAGGAAAGAAGGGAATTCATGTGAACAAGTGTGATGAAGTAATTGGGTACGGTGAGCTCGAATTCGTATCCCCCTACGAAGTCCAAACATTGCATGATATCAGCCTGATTCAAACCGTCAACGACCATGCAAAGTTGTGTATTACGGGGGTAATCCCCGAAGAAAAGAAAGATAGTTGTATGAAACTTGCAAGCAGTACAGATTTGATTGAACTTTATCAACTGAAGGATGGGCAACGTGTCCGACCACTCTTTAAAGGGCATGTAGCAGAACTTGCTATTCGGATGGTAAGAGGTATCTACCAAATCGAGCTGGAGGCACTATCGTCTTCATTTCGCTTGGACTATAAACCAACATCACGTTCTTTTCAACATGTGCAAATGACATATAGCGACATGATTACGAAAGTACTTACCGACTATCCGGGCGCCGATGTCATTGATATGACTTCAAAAGCTACTACTCTAAAGCAATTTGTATTACAATATAAGGAGACAGAATGGCAGTTTTTAAAGCGCATGGCCTCCCATTTTCGTACTGTGCTCGTCCCTGCAGTGGATGCCGAAACGCCCAAGCTGTGGTTTGGTCTACCCGAAGGACAAGTAGAGAAGCTATCGGCTACTAATTATACCATTGGCAAGGATCGCTCCGTGTATTTACATACGCTACACAATGACAGCGAACGACCAATAATAGAGCGGGATACGGTATCTTATGTGATTGAATCGAAAAAAATACTGGCACTTGGTGACCGTGTCCTCATACAAAACAAGGAGCTTGTTGTGGTAAAGTCAATCGCCCGCATGCAAAAAGGTGTCCTTACCTATGAGTATCATTTACTGTCGGAGGCTGGTATTCGCCAAGGGAGACTGAATATTCCGTCACTTTTAGGTGTATCTATCGAAGGGAAGGTATTAGAGGTTAAAAAGGACCAAGTGCGACTCCACCTAGCAATTGATGAGACGCAAAAGAAGGACGAGGCGACATGGTTTAATCTTGCAACACCATATACAGCAGAGGGGCATAGCGGCTTTTACAGTCCACCTGAAATAGGCGATAACGTCCACCTTGCCTTTCCAACGCATCGGGAAGAAACAGCGATTGCCCGTCACAGTATTCGAAAGGGCGGGGATACGAATCCCAAAACAGCCGACCCGAAAACCGCTTACTGGGGCACACCACGAGGTAAAGACATGAAGCTCGACCCACAATCGGTGACATTTACGGCAAAGGAAGGCGCTGTCTTTTTACAGCTTCATCAGGAAAGTGGGATTGAGGTGCACAGTAAGCATCCGCTTACCCTAAAAGCCAATGACAATATCACCTTTGCAGGCAAAACTATCTCCATGAGTGCAACGGAATCTCTGCGCTTTACGTGTGGTTCTAGCAGTCTCGTTCTTGATGGCATTACGGATATACAGGGACAAGTTGTTGAAATGGAAGGTTCCGTTAAAGCCCCTGTTTCTGTGTCCAGTGCAATGGAAGATGATGATGATAATTTAGAACAAGGCCTAGACGTCATGGGCATGATTCCCCTCGCAGGGGGTGGTGCTTAATGGCGAAGAAAGGTAAGGGTAAAGGGAAAGGTAAAGGGTTTTTAGGCAAGGCAGCTAGTTTACTCGGTAGTATCCCAAGCGTCGGAGATGTAGCAAAGAAAGCAAAGAAAGCGGTTAAATCAACAGCGAAAAAGGCGGGAAGTGCAGCGAAGTCGACAGCCAAAAAAGCAAAAAGTGTCGCCAAGTCAACGGCGAAAAAAGTGAAAAAGGCGGCTAAAACGACGGCAAAAAAAGCCAAAAAAGCAGCAAGTTCAGCCAAAAAGAAAGTCAAAAAGAAGGCAAAGAAGGCGAAGAAAAAGCTAGGCAAAGTTTATACAAAAGCTCGTAAAACCGCGAACAATCTGTCCAAAAGCAAAATAGTTAAACAGGTTAAGAAAGTGGCGAAGAAGAGTGTACTGGCAACGAAAAAAGCCGCTCAAAAGACGAAGAAAGCAGTCAAAAAAGCTGGTAAGCAGGTAAAAGCAGCGGTTAAAGACACGAAAAAGGTCATGACAAAAGTGGCGGGGAAAGTTGCTCACACCTATACTGCCTTTAAAGAAGGGGGCTATAAGAGTGCTGCCTCGGCAATTTTGGACTTTGTTCCGATAGTCGGCAATATAAAAGCAGGAATTGAGATTGCCACCGGAAAAGAAATGTTCACAAATCGCAAGCTAGAAACTTGGGAACGAGGCGTAGGAGTTGCGGCTGTATTTGGTGGAGGTTTAGTCAAAGGAGCTGTACGTGGCAGTAGACTTGCATCTGGCATCGTCACTGGCAGCAAGAATACAACAAAAAATTCAACATCGGTAGCCAAGTCTTTAGATGGGAAAACTCCAGAATCAAAACCGCCAAAAAATAAAGAACCAGCTAAAAAGCAGGCAGAGACTAAGGGTACGGGAAATGGTACTAATATTCCACCCGCCTTTAAGCAAACTAAATTTGCCAGTTCATATAAAAATAGATACAATCAAACACCTGCACCAAATAACCCAACTGTCGAATTTAAAGGAGCACGAGGGGAATCTCTATGTACGCTTAAACCACCGCCAGACCCTCAAATACAAAAGATATTGGGTCAAGCTGATATTGATGGTATCCAATATAAAAATGCTGTTCCTGATTTTTCACCAGTAGCAAAAGCACAATTCGAAATTGACCACATGGTAGGTGGGATTGGCAAGAACGGAACAAAAGCGAGAGCTATTAACTTTAAACAAGCAGATCAAAAATTGGCTGAACAACTTAACAATTCGCCTGAGCTGGCAAACAAGTTTGGAATGACTCCTGGGAAAATTAAAGCAGGAGACATTGCAGATTATCGAGAAGAATACAAGTTAACCTGGCATGAATTAAATGATGTGAAGACGATCCAACTTGTACCATCAGAAATAAATAGCAAATTTGGACATCTTGGCGGTGTAGGAGAGATAAATGCAGGAGCGTTTAAGCCGGAAGGATTTGCAGCTAAATAGAAAGGGGAAATTACAAAATGAAAATAAATGATGCAGTTTTTGGTGAGCTTGAATATGATTATGTCTGGAGTAGAGATACTATCATTGAATATTGCGGAAAAGAAGCCGATATAGCTTTGATGATAGATGGTGAAGAAGATGGTGAATTTAGTGAAAAACAGTATAATTCGTATAATTCTTTAATACAAAATTGGGGACATGTACAATATAGCATTTTGCCACCAATTTTAGATTATTACAAACAAAAACGACATGAGCTTGGATATGATATTTCTTATAATGAAAATTATCCTCTAATTGATACGATTGATCAGCTTTTTGAAATGATTAGGCTAGTAGGGATTTATGTTCCATCTGCTAGACGATTTGAAGGCAGATATATAGGACTAACATACGATTGTACATGGGACATAGAAAATGGGGTAGGTATTCGTCTAATAGATGAAGAAGTAGCTAGGGTAGGATACCAAGATGTTGCACTTTGAATACCTGGCTGTCAACTAACGAATAAAATCATCGTTTAATCTATAACATATTTAACCCATGTAATTCTTATTTGAATATCTTTTCGTATTGTTTGCATAAACTCCAAAGTTTGAATTTTATTAATTAAATTATACGATGTGGTTGTAAGTGGCAGGTGAATTATGGTTTGATACCACCGTAATTTACCTGTTTTTTGTTATTTGAAATTTTTTATGACCGTTTGTCAAATTATATGCAAGAGTTCTTCTTGAAATGTCTAGTCTGGAGTTTTCCAACCAAGGCATTTTCGTGAATCGACAATTAATTAAAATGAGTGCTTGATTCAACTGAGTTGTTGTGACTCCATCAAAAATAGTTTTCTTCGGAAAGAACTCACGTAGTAACCCATTCCCGTTCTCATCCGTCTTCCTAAATCTCTATCAGGAAATTGGGATAGAGATGCACAGTAAGCATCCACTTACCCTTAGAGCCAATGACAATATCACCTTACCGAAGCCATCAAATAAAAATACAGAGTCAGCTACGACTACAAAATCAAAAGATAAGAATCCGTCAAGTCGTAACCAACAGCAAAGTACTAAGAAATCGAACACAAATCAAGCACCAGCTAGTAATACAAAAAACAGACGAATTCAACTGCAAAACTTAAAACTAATGGATCGGGTAATCGAGGTTGACTCTACAAAGCCATTAAGTCCTTTAAACAATCCAAATCCAAATCCAAATCCAGATATGTCTGTTCCACCTGTTCGCTATGAGTTTAAAACGATTGACGAAGTAATAAGGATGCGTCGTGGCGATGGTCCAACAACAAAAAGAATCCATGGGGATAAAAATATCGAGGCACATCACAGAGGACAAATCCCTATCTCCGAAGGTGGAGTATTCGATGAATTAGAAGAATATACACACATCGACGTGGAGGTAACCACACAAGACATACAGAAAAATCAAAATTAACGCCAAGTCAGAGAAAAAAGAAATAATTGAACACTATAAAAAAAGAGGAAGTGAATAAATACTACCAGGTGAAGGTATATAAAAATTTTGAGAGGAAGGTAACTTAACATGACTTATGATCAAGTAGAGACGGTTTTATCTCAAGTGTTAGATAGAGAATGGGATACTTTAGATTCCCCTTCTTTGAATGATTGGAATATAATCGAGAATAAATTCCATTGTAAATTTAGTGATGAGTTTATAAGTTTTTTTATAGCAATGTCTAAATATGTGTTGCCAGGCATTCTAAATGTATCAACAGGGAAAAATAATGGTAATGATTTAATAACATTTGTTTATGATTATGAGAAAAATAATGGCATGTGGGATGCAAATTTGATTCCATTCCTAGACATTGGTAACGGTGATTATTTTTGTATAAGTGCGAAACACAGTCCAAAATCACCTGTATATTACTATTATAGTGAAGATTTTGATGTTGAAGAGTATAATACAAGCTTTGAAGAATGGATAAAAAACTTGCCTCAGTTTTTAAATGGATAATGTTTATTAACCTCGATAGAGAAATTTTCTATTGAGGTTTCTACTTTTGTGCACAATATATTTAGATAATATCTTATACATTCAAACCCTATGCAGCTTACCGATAATCATAATTGTTTCTATGCATCCAATATAAAAAATTAAAGAGGGAGAATTCAGGGTTAGAATTTGATTTTATTAGGATAGAAACAGATATCAAAATTACGAAAACAGGATTTGGTGTAGAGGAATTAAAAGTAAAGGATTGGAATAAACAACTTGATTAATTGAGGTGAATATATTGTTGAATCTCAAAAAATTGCAATTATCATATAAAAGATATTGTAAAAATTTTGTTGAGGGAATAAAGTTTGAGGATGTAGAAGAAGAGTATATGGATAGTTTTAATAGAATTACTCATATTGTGAAGTTGAATGATATTGAAAAGGATCATATTTTATTAATAGATTTAGATTCAATAGAATCACATAATTTTTCTAAATGGAAGAGTGATGTGCTTGTAAATCATGAGAAAAAATCAGATGAATTAAAAAAAATTATGATGGTTGTTTTCCATCAGTGCATGGCACAAAGTCTTTATAAAAGTAGATATCCTAAAATGTTTGTCGAATACACTTTTAGAGAAGCAATTATGACCTTAATTCATTTCACAATGTTTGGATGGGAAAAGGAAGAGAATATATTATTTAATTTTATTGTAGATCATTTTGATAGCCGTTGGATGAATGCAAATGATTTGAACAAACATACGTGGTTTTTATTAGAGCTTTATTTGCAGTTCCGGAATAAAACCATTTTTGGAACAAATCAAAATCTACATAAAGCTGTGAAAGAACAATTTAAAAAAATGGATTTAGAATATGGCTTAATACCGGAAGAGTTAAACGTTTATACTGAAGTATTAAAAAACTGGGAAACACCTCAGCTAGATGAAATCAAAACTTTAATTGATAAAATGTCTGTGTTTCATTCCATTTTAGCCTCAGAGCTAGGAGAGTCTATTGAATTTGGGGACTTTGGATACGGATTTTACCCCTATGAAATTTTATTTTTACTTTTCGTAAGGAAAAAACGCAGATTACCTATTCCAGAAGAATTTGATGATTTCTTAATGAATACACCTGAAGCAAAAATGATAATTAGTGATCCCGAACCATACCCAGAATGGGATCCTCTCTTAAAACTTATAGATGGTTTTTATCGGAAGAATTATCCGGATTATATTCCGAATCGATATGGCGAACTTTTTCAAAACTAAAATAGCCTTTTATGGGAGGGAAACAAAATGCAATTTCAAGAAATCGTATCTATTATTTTTGACAAGACGGATCATTTGGAGAATGCTCTAGATGACTTAGACAAAAAAATAGACTTTCATGCATGGATATTAGAATATGGGATGTCAACTAAGAGATTCCTCTATCTTGATTATAAGGGGGAAGAGGACTATGAGATAGTGAATTACATCTTAGATTACGAATTCAACCATGGTATTGAACTTGCCTCACAAGAAGAACTTGAGCAGCTTGGTGAATTTGAATATGAGTTCTTACCCGACAAGATTAGAGAGGTAAACGAAATTATTTCATCAAAAGGATATGGTTTATTTTCTTATCCAACTACTGGTGATTATTATGCTTTATTCATTGAGGAACTAGTAAATAAAACGAAACTATTACAGTTTGAATTACTTGAAAATGAAAATATTCCTCTAAGCGGGAAATATATACAATATTATAATTAAATTTAATTTTTCGATAGAATAATATTATTTCAAGAAAATGAGATACACATTAATGGATGACTGATTAAGAGGTCGTACAATTTGACTTGATTAAAAAAGGGTTAGTACTTGCTTGTTTAGTTATAATAAATAAAAGGAATCTTAGGAGAGTCTTAATTTGGCATGTGACAATTTCAACAGATTAAGTTAGCTCAATATATTGAATGCAACAATAACATTTTTGATTGACAGCCAGTTAGCAGTTCACCCCGATTACTGGCTGTTTTATTTACTTATCTACCTCGAACTACATCAAGAAATAGGCATTAAAGTCCACAGCAATCATTCAATCGTTTTAACAGCCAGTGATGATACATCACATTTTCAGGGAAAACGATCGCCATGAGCGCAGGTGAATCTCTCCGTTTTACATGCGGATCTAGCAGTCTTGTACTCGATGGCATCACCGATATTCAAGGTCAAATCGTAGAAATGGATGGCTCGATTAAAGCGCCAGTTTCTATCTCAACAACGACTGAAGACGACGATGATGACAATTTCGAACAAGCCCTCGACGTCATGGGCATGATTCCGCTCGCTGGGGGTGGTGCTTAATGGGGAAGAAAGGCAAAGGCAAAGGATTTTTTTTAGGCAAGGCAGCTAGTTTCCTCGGTAGTATCCCAAGCGTCGGAGATGTAGCAAAGAAAGCAAAGAAAGCAAAGAAAAAGCTAGGCAAAGTTTATACAAAAGCTCGTAAAACCGCGAACAATCTGTCCAAAAGCAAAATAGTTAAACAGGTTAAGAAAGTGGCGAAGAAGAGTGTACTGGCAACAAAAAAAGCCGCTCAAAAGACGAAGAAAGCTGTCACAAAAGCCGCTCAGAAGACGAAGAAAGCTGTCAAAAAAGCCAGTCAGAAGGTAAAAGCAGCTGTTAAAGACACGAAAAAGGTTATGAAAAAAGTGGGAGGCAAAATTGCTTACACCTATACTTCCTTTAAAGAAGGAGGATATAAGGGAGTTGCCTCGGCAGTTTTGGACTTTGTTCCGGTAATCGGCAATATAAAAGCGGGAATTGAGATTGCCACCGGAAAAGAAATGTTTACAAATCGCAAGCTAGAAAATTGGGAACGAGGCGTAGGATTTGCGGCTGTATTTGGCGGAGGTTTAGTTAAAGGAGCTGTACGTGGCGGTAAATTTGCATCTGGCATCGTCACTGGCAGCAAGAATACAACAAAAAATACCGAACTGGCTAAAAAGCAGATAGAGAATAAGGGTACGGGTAATGGTAGTAAAAAAACTAATGTGGCTGACTTTGATGCGAAAACAGCTACAAATAAACAAAAGGGGAATTTTGGAGAAATACAATCATTTGATAACCTATTAAACAATAAAAGTTTAAAAGAAGCTGGTTATGACTTAAAGCCAATAGGTAGGGGTGCACCATCAAGCATAAATGATAAAATAGTAAAAGGGATTGACGGATTATACGAAAATGCGAATAAGAATTCAAGTATCAAATATGTTATTGATGAGGCGAAGTTTGGCAGTTCACAATTAAGTCAGACGCCTAAAGACGGACCGCAAATGTCAGATAATTGGTTGAAAGGTATAAAAACTGAAAAAAGTAGAATTTTGAAAGCTGTTGATGGTGATGAACGATTAGCAGAAAAAATTACCAATGCATTGGATGTTGGTAAAGTTGAAAGAGTATTATCAAAAGTTGATAGTAATGGTGATGTCAGAACATTTAGAATAAATAAAGATGGTGAAATAATAGGAGAATGGCCTTGATAATGAGGCAAGAAGGAGTCGAAAGTAATGAGAGATCATTTATGTATAGAAGAAAAGTGTAGAGAAGGAATCGAATATCATAAAGAATTTATTGTAGAGAATAAGGAAGATATAGAAAGTTTAAAAGAAGATGAGAGAAGAGGTATTCAAAGAAATCCTATTGATAATCCAAGCATTATAGAAGCAAGATATTTAAGGAATTTTACACATCAGCTAAATGATATTAGGGCAAAATATTCTTTAGGGGATGACATTAGTACAATAGAAGAAGATTATCATAATGCCATAGATGATTTAGAGCAGACAGGAACTAGGGAAGTTGGCTATTTAAGTCTGCTGTGGACAATCTCCTTAGGCATCTTACTAGAAACAGATAAAAAGAATATAGAAAGATTAAGTAAGGTAGTTGAGAAAAAGGAAATAAATGATGCAGTAATTGATTTTTTATTATGTGCTAGTGATATCGGATATACGAAAATTACCAATGAGTATGATAAAGAAAATCCGTACGCAAAAACAAGGGAAATTATAGATCTTGCGCAAACGGATAAGAAAGAAGCATCTAAAAGATTACAAACGTATATGGAGAAAGAATGGTTTAAAGGTCATTATGATTATGATTGGAAGAATTCACATAAAGAGCCTGGATATGTAGGATATTGGAGCTTTGAAACGGCTGCACTGGCAAAGATTCTTGAGCTGGATGATACAAGCCTAGTAAATAACAATCATTATCCTTATGACTTGGCGCATTACAAGAATTCAATGAAATTCAAGCCAATTACCTTAAGTGACTATAACAAAGAACCAGAGATAGAGGAGCTTCTTATAATAGAAGGAATTGAAAATAATCCGGCATTGGAAAAGGTGATTCCACCAAGGTGGCAAGCATTTATCAATGAATTGATCCATGATTATAACGAACTGGATAATCGTAGTTTTTATGAAAAATATAAAAAAACGATAGGATTAGGGCAAATTTGGTTCTTGTTAGAAGAATACGAAGAAGAAAATGAAGGGAAAAATCTCTTAGGAAGTTTAATTGTTTTTGCGATGGTTGAAAAAGGCTGCATACTGCAATTGGATTATAAAGATGATTTGGAAGATTACGATTCATATTTAAAAAATTATTGGGATATAGAAACGAAATTGGTTCAATTTATATTAGATAATGATCAGAATTATTACGCATTGATACCAATTGCTGTAGATATTAGTAATATGTACGAAGTTCCCCTTCAAGATGTAAATTAAAAAAATGAAAAAATGGTGGTAGTTGGGTAATCTGACTGCCGCTATTTTTTTAGGGGCTTGCTTTTATACCTAAGGGTACGGGTAATGGTAGTAAAAAAACTAATGTGGCTGACTTTGATGCGAAAACAGCTACAAATAAACAAAAGGGGAATTTTGGAGAAATACAATCATTTGATAACCTATTAAACAATAAAAGTTTAAAAGAAGCTGGGTATGACTTAAAACCAATAGGTAGGGGTGCACCATCAAGCATAAATGATAAAATAGTAAAAGGGATTGACGGATTATATGAAAATAAAAATCCAGATTCCAATATTAAATATGTTATTGATGAAGCTAAGTTTGGTAGTTCACAATTAAGTAAGACACCTAGAGATGGAACACAAATGTCAAATGAGTGGTTAAAAGGTTCGGAAACGGGAAAAAGTAGAATATTGAAAGCTGTTGATGGAGATGAGGAATTAGCAGGAAGGATTACTGACGCATTGGATGATGATAAAATAGCAAGAGTACTATTAAAAGTTGATAGTAATGGTAATGTTAGAACGTTTAGAATAGATAAAGATGGTGACATAATAGGTGATTGGCCTTGATAACGGGGCAAGAAGGAGTCGAAAATAATGAGGGATCATTTATGTATAGAAGAAAAATGTAGAAAAGGGATTGAATATCATAAAAGATATATTGCTGAGAAGAAGATAGAGATAGAAAATTTGAAAGAAGATGAAAGAAAAGGTATTCAAAGAAAACCTAAAGATAATCTAAGTATTATAGAAGCGAGATATTTAAACAGTTTTATTCATCAAATCGATGATATCAGTGCAAAATATTCTTTAGGGGATGACATTAGTACAATCGAAGAAGATTATCAAAATGCCATAGATAATTTAGAGCAGACAGGAAAAAAAGAAGCAGGTTATATTAATATACTGTGGACAATTTCCTTAGGCATCTTACTAGAAACAGATAAAAAGAATATCGAAAGATTAAGTAAGGTAGTTGAGAAAAAGGAAATAAATGATGCAGTAATTGATTTTTTACTATGTGCTAGTGACATCGGATATACGAAAATCAGCAATGAGTATGATAAAGAAAATCCATACGCAAAAACAAGGGAAATTATAGATCTTGCGCAAACGGATAAGAAAGAAGCATCTAAAAGGTTACAAACGTATATGGAGAAAGAATGGTTTAAAGGTCATTATGATTATGATTGGAAGAATTCACATAAAGAGCCTGGATATGTAGGATATTGGAGCTTTGAAACGGCTGCACTGGCAAAGATTCTTGAGCTGGATGATACAAGCTTAGTAAATAACAATCATTATCCTTATGACTTGGCACATTACAAGAATTCAAAGAAATTCAAGCCAATTTCCCTAAGTGACTACGACAATGAACAAGAGATTGAGGAGCTTGACATAATAGAAGGAATTGAAAATAATCCGGTATTAGAAAAGGTGATTCCACCAAGGTGGCACGCATTTATCAATGAATTGATCCATGATTATAACGAACTGGATAATCGTAGTTTTTATGAAAAATACAAAAAAACGATCGGGTTAGGGCAAATTTGGTTCTTATTAAAGGAATATGAAGAAGAAAATGAGGGGAAAAATCTTTTAGGAAGTTTAATTGTTTTTGCGATGGTTGAAAATGGCTGCATATTGCAATTGGATTATAAAGAAGATTTGGAAGATTACGATTCAAATATAAAAAATTATTGGAATACAGAAACGAAATTGGTTCAATTTATATTAGATAATGATCAGAATTATTATGCTTTGGTACCAATTAATGTAGATGTTAGAGTTATGTATGAAGTTATCCTTCAAGATATGAAGTAAGTTAAATTGAATGAATGATAAAATGGTGGCAGTTGGAAAATCCGACTGCCACTATTTCTTTAGTGTGGCTTGGTTTTATATCTAAGGGTACGGGTGAGGATGGTGCCAAAAAGGTCATTGCGAAAAATGGATCTGTTACTATTAAAGGTGAAGGACAAATCACTGAAGTTATAGATAACAGACCTTATTTAGATCCTAAAAGTAGACCATCATTTAGGAAGAATGTTCCAGAAAAAACTTTTGAGAAAGCAAAAGGGCCAGATGGATTGGTGCGAGATCCACTCTATCCAGAAAAAGTAATTGAGTGGGAACCTGGTCAACCTAGAAAAAATGTTTGGGATATGGGGCATCTTCCAGAACACAAATATTCTGAGATGCATAAGAGATATTTAAACGAAGAGTTAACACCAAAAGAGCTTCGTGATTGGTATAATAATCCTGATAACTATCGTCCAGAATTACCTAGTACTAATAGGAGTCATAAAATAGAATAATTAAGAGGGGTGCTGACAATAAAAATTGATTTAATTGCAAAATTAAAAAATACAAGTGAATTTTTAAAAGCATACAAAGATGAAGATGAAAAAAAAGTATTTGATGGGAAAAGTTTGATATTCTTTTCGTTATCAAATACTGACTTACCTTCACGCTATGAGATTAGTAATTTCTTATTAGATAAAAATATCGATGTATTATGTAAAAATAGTGAAGATGAAACTGTGTTGCATGTTTTACTAGGGCAACGAAAAAATGACATAGAAGAAACTTATAGATTATGTAAAAGACTTATAGAAAAGGGTGTTAATATTAATGAGAAAGATGGAAACGGTCAAGTTGCATTAATTTATATAATTCGATTAAATAAATCAGATGAAGAATTAGAAAAGTTATATAATTTGTGGTTTTCTCAACCAAACTTAGATTTAACCTCTAAAGATAGTACAGGATTTACAGCTATTGAATACGCTAGAAAATTCCCATATAGATCAAGTTTAATTGAAAGGATGGAAAAATATGAATCAAAAAGAACCTATTGAATTTATTAAAAAAGCTGGGGCTTGTATTGTTTCAAAAAATATAATAAATGAAACAGGAAGATTGAAATGGATATTGAGAGAGAAATCTGTGGATGTTGTGGATAATGGTTGGAGATTTTTTTCAGAAATTGATGATGATGATTACATTAATAATCCTGATAATTTAGTAGTATGTGATTTTAATACTGTAGCAAATATTGAACCGGCCATTCTAGGAATATACGAGCTCCCAATAGGTAGTGACTTACAATTAGTTTCTGAAAATGGAAAAATAAAATTTGTTGATAATTTAACTGGTAAAGAAATTTGACGATCATTAATAATCATGAACAAGTAAGAAGAATATACGGTAGTGTACTATCTAAGCTAGATGAAGTATTAAAAGCAATCTAATAATAACCACCTTAATGGGCTAAAAACCTTTTAAGGTGGTTTTTAATCTAGTACCAAATATGAGGCTAAATTCATCAGTTATATAATTTATTAACAATCGTTTCTATTAATTGAAGTACCATGCATACACCCAAATGCGGATTATATTGGTCGACCGTCCTGTCAGCCGGAAAAGCTTTTAGAAAATGAGCTAGTACAAGGGCTCATTCGTGCAAAGACAACAACGATCGAGTTAACCAATGAGGCCAATGCCATTATGCAAACGGTCTCGGATATCGTCTCCCTCCCCTTCTTACAAGAAGAAGGCGTTGTCAGAGCTAGTGATGAGGCCATCAAATACAAAGATGAAACGATCGAAAAACTCGTGCAGTTTGATATGCTGCAAACACAAGCAGTAGTGCTAGTGGAAAGCCTCCTCCAATCTATTACGGAACAAATTCAGTTTATGGTGGATATTTTCGTCGCAAGCGTCAATACGAACACAACGTCCTACCAGGGCTTATCGTGTGAACGCCCTGAGTCGACAGAAATCGAAGAGGAAATTACAAGTGAAGCCGAACTACAAGCATTAATTGAAGAAAACCTCAAAAATCCTATTCCATCAGATGATCAAATTACGTATGAAGGTATGCGAAAAGTTCTAGGTGGTAATGGTTCAGGCACAATAGATGGATTGGCTCCATTTGGAATCTTAGGTTATACACTCTTTAATGAGCTCCTTGGTAAGGACCTTGCCAAAATGACGGATTTAAACTCTACACCTAGAGAAAGCCTTGAGGCAACATTTTCATTAGTAGGCCCTGGTAAGTTAGTAAAAGGTGGAAAAAAACTAGATAACTTAAAAGATTTTGAAAAAGTTTTGGAGACGGTTTTTGAAGTAGCCAATGATACTAAAAAGGCTAAGGAAATCCAAAAAGTTAATCAGAAAGATATTGATCAACTTGGGGAGTATGTGAAGAGTCTTGATAAGGGTAAGGGTAAAGTTGCGGTGCTTAAATCTAGAAAATTATCTTCTGAACAAATTGAGTTAGATTGGCTAGCTGACAAGTATACTGCTGTAGAAGTAAAAGGAACAGTTAAAGTTGGTGGAAAGGAAGTAGATGTATCCAGAAGAGTGTACCAAATTGAGATTGATAAAAATTATGTACCTAATAATCCGAAGGCACTAGGAAAGTCGAATGGAAAATTAATGGAAAAGGGTAACTCTCCATATATTGTGAAGGGTGGGGTAGAAAGTAAAGTTGAATTACACCATTTAATTCAAAAAGAACCTGGTGGGATGGTTGAAATTGCGGAGTTAACTCATGATAAATACGATTCGACGCTACATGGTTTGGTTGAAAATGGAAAGAGTTTTAGAAATAATCCAGAACTTGAAAAAATGTATAATAACTTTAGAAGTAACTATTGGAAAATGCGTGCTAGTGAATAATAGGAGTGAGTTTAATTTATGGATGAAAGAATTATTAAGATGATCGAAAATTATGGTGAAGAAGATGATTTTTTTGGAGAAGTATTAGAAGAATATATTAATAAGGCTGAAGAAAAACTTAGAGTTAAATTTCCTCGAAGTTATCGCAATTTTATAAAAAAATATGGTTCGGGAGGAATATGTGGAGTTGAGTTTGAAGGTGTTCAGGGTAATTTAGGAGCATCTGTAGTTGATGCAACAGAGAGATGGAGAAAATTAGGGTTGGGTATGAACTTAATTGTTTTAGAGGACTCGGGAGAATTTGCTAGATGTATGTATTGTGCAGATATTAATGATGACAGAATATATAGTTGGGAAAGGTGGGGGGCAGATTTACACCCAAGATATAATACATTTGATGACTATGTAATAGACATATTTCAAGAAGGAATTGATAACTGGTAAAAAACAATAAGGTTAATCCAGGGGATACTTATGAATCAATTAACGGCCCCGTACAAACTCGTAAGTTAAATGCAGTAGTAGTGATGACTTACAAAGGTGTCATACTGTTAATATAAATCTTACAAATTTAAGCTACTTAAAAACATACAAGCTTAGTGCACTTGATTGTCAACTGGGACTGAACCTGTTTTCGGTACAGGGATGAAAGCACCTTTAATCAGCTATCAAAAATTAATGAAATAATAGGTATAGGATTTAAGGAATTAAATCTATCTAAATTAATAAATGACTTCACAGGTGGGCTACAGGAGATGATTGTTTTTTTATTAGCGGATTTTAAGATTACAACATAGGGTACGGGTAATATTGTTGTAGATAAGTATGGTGTTTTGAAAAAAATAAAACTATAACTGGGCAAGCTCATCACTTAAATCAAGATGCGGCATATAGAGAAAAGATACCTACTAAAGAAGGTGCGTCAACAAAATTAGGTGGAGATGCCTTTAAAGATGTCGATTCACCACATTATAATGCTCATGAAAGTCTTGAACAGTTCTGGAATCAATTTAGAAGGGGTGGGGATAGAAATGGTGAAACTCCAACGAACCTTGAATACACTAAGGCAGTGGTTGACTCATTAAAAGCCTCTGGATATACTCAAGAACAGGCTATGCAAATTGCCAAAGAAGCAGTAAAACAGAGGGAGAGTATGGACTGTTAGGTGGAGAGCCAGTACCGAGGATTCCAGGAAGAATTAATCAAAAGAAGAGATAATTTTTAAAGTGAGGGATTAAAGTGGAAATAGACCAAGATATTCTTAATAGAATTAAACAAATTAATTGGTTGACTAATTGTGGACAGACCTTGCAAAATGAAATGCAGATTAGTTATACAAAGGTTTATAATTGGAAAGAAGCTATGCGAAACTATCAGGACTCAAATTGGGAAAAAACAACCCTAGAAGCACGTAATGAATTAACTGTTTTTTTACACAATAAATATCGTGACCAATACTCCAAGTGGAACAGTATAGTTAAAGAGGCCAGAATGTTTGTAGAAAAAGAGATAATACCTAAAATAGAGAACTATAGAGAAAAGAATGAACTTGATAAAGTGTTTATTGATTGTGTGGAATGGGATATTTTAAATGCCATTATGGAATCTACTTACTCGAAATGTAACCACAGACCAGTATTCTTCCTTGAACTATTAAAAGTCTATGAGTCTGGTAATTTTCCTTGTGGTTGGGATGGAGGATGGCCAGAAGGTAATTTAATCGTTTATTAAAGTTGTATTCCATTACCTTTTGAGCTCTGTCTAAAAAATCAACAGTCCGTGAAGGTAAGCAGACATACGAGATTGGTTGCAGTGACTTAATTAAGGAAGCTACTAACTTACTACTCGATTTATATTTACACACGAGAATGACAAAGCTTGTGGCGAAATACAAAGGTACAATGCAAGCTACTACTTTTTAATTTGCTTACAGTTAAAAATATCCTTGAATTTGAATTAATAACTCATGAAGGCTAAACCATCAAGAGATGCTATTTTTATAGTAAAGCAATAAGAGCGAGAATAGGCGAGATGACATTTTACTGGGTGATGTATATAAACACATGGAATGTATATGAAAATAACGACTCATACAAGCTCGTAAGTATTAATGAAATACTTGGCACGATAAAAAAAGGTGTCATACCGTTACTATAAAAATTATAAAATTTATGCTACTTAAAAACAGATGAACTTAAAGCACTTGATTGTCAACTAAAGGCAACAGGTGCTTTTTGTTTTTGGTGAGAAATTTATGCTTTGGACGACATTAAAAATGCTAATGAAAATCAATAGTTTATGATGGTTGTACCATCAAGGCATTATGTTTAATACTGGATAGCATGAAAAGTAAGATAACCGGGCGAGATGACATTTTACATGTCGGAGGGACTAAGGAAGTAGTTTAATAAGGTTATAAACGGGTGACTTTTTTTATTTATAGTTTTTAAGATTACAACATAGGGTACGGGTAATGGGAGTAAAAAAACTAATGTGGCTGACTTTGATGCGAAAACAGCTACAAATAAACAAAAGGGTAATTTTGGAGAAATAAAATCATTTGATAACCTATTAAACAATGAAAGTTTATAAGAAGCTGGGTATGACTTAAAGCCAATAGGAAGGGATGCACCATCAAGCATAAATGATAAAATAGTAAAAGGGATTGACGGATTATATGAAAATAAAAATCCAGATTCCAATATTAAATATGTTATTGATGAAGCTAAGTTTGGTAGTTCACAATTAAGTAAGACACCTAGAGATGGACCACAAATGTCAAATGAGTGGTTGAAAGGTACAAAAACTGAAAAAAGTAGAATTTTGAAAGCTGTTGGCGGAGACCAAAAACTGGCAGATAAGATTGAGGACGCATTGGATGAAAATGAGGTTGAAGGAGTCTTATCAAAGGTCGATAGTAGTGGAAGTGTAAAAACATTTAGGTTAAATGCTAAGGGTGAAATAATTGGAGAATGGCCTTAATTGGCAAGGAGGAATTATATATCATGAGGGATCATCTATGTATAGAAGAAAAATGTAGAGAAGGAATTGAATATCATAAAGAATTTATTGCTGAAAAAAGGCAGGATATTAGAAATCTGGAGGAGGATACTAAAAATGGTATTCAAAGAAAATCCATAGACAATAACAGTATTATAGAGGCAAGATATTTAAGGACTTTTAAATATGAGATGGAGGATATTAGGGCAAAATATTCTTTAGGGGATGACATTGGTACATTCGAAGAGGATTTTCATAATGCCCTGGATGATTTAGAGCATACAGGGACTAGGGAAGTTGGCTATTTAAGTCTGCTGTGGACAATTTCCTTAGGAATCCTTTTAGAAACGGATAAAAAGAACATAGAAAGAATAAGTAAGGTAGTTGAGAAAAAAGAAATAAACGATGCAGTGATTGATTTTTTATTATGTGCTAGTGATATCGGATATACAAAAATAGCCAATGAGTATGATAAAGAAAATCCGTACGCAAAAACAAGGGAAATTATAGATCTTGCGCAAACCGATAAGAAAGAAGCATCTAAAAGATTACAAACGTATATGGAGAAAGAATGGTTTAAAGGGCATTATGACTATGAATGGAAAAAAGCACATAAAGAACCTGGGTATGTAGGGTTTTGGAGCTTTGAAACAGCAGCAATAACAAAGATACTAGAACTTGATGATACAAGCTTAATAAATAATAATCACTATCCATATGACTTGGCACATTACAAGAATTCTATGAAATTCAAGCCAATTTCCCTAAGTGACTACAACAATGAACAAGAGATTGAGGAGCTAGATGAAGTAATAGAAGGAATTGATAATAATCCCTTATTGGAAAAGATTATTCCACCAATATGGCACGCATTTGTTAATGAATTGATACAAGATTATAACGAGCTGGATAATCGTAGTTTTTATGAAAAATACAAAAAAACGATTGGGTTAGGGCAAATTTGGTTCTTATTAAAGGAATATGAAGAAGAAAATGAGGGGAAAAATCTTTTAGGAAGTTTAATTGTTTTTGCGATGGTTGAAAAAGGCTGCATATTGCAATTGGATTATAAAGATGATTTGGAAGATTACGATTCAAATAAAAAAAATTATTGGAATACAGAAACGAAATTGGTTCAATTTATATTAGATAATGATCAGAATTATTATGCTTTGGTACCAAATGAGGTGGATATTAGCGCTATTTATGAAGTTCCCCTTCAAGATGTAAATTAAATGAATGAAAAAATGGTGGTAGTTGGGTAATCTGACTGCCGCTATTTTTTTTAGGGGCTTGGTATTATAGAGTGCGGATC
This sequence comes from Solibacillus sp. R5-41, assembly GCF_002736105.1. Classification (NCBI taxonomy): domain Bacteria; kingdom Bacillati; phylum Bacillota; class Bacilli; order Caryophanales; family Caryophanaceae; genus Solibacillus; species Solibacillus sp. R5-41. Next base: position 1,909,111 of record NZ_CP024123.1, read on the forward strand.
ACCTGATAGATGATGATTCCACCAAAATGTATAAGGGCGTTTAAGAAAAATAGAAAGGGTAATAAAAATAACCTATTATTGATGAACTTGAAATTATATTCAAGCTCATTTTTATAGTTTAGACGTTACGCAGTGTTGAATAAACCATTTGTTAATAATAGAATAGTAATACCTCTTGAAAACCCTTTATATGGAAGGTACAATTGATATGAGTTAAATTTAACCATAATTATAAATAAATTACTTTATTTCAGGATAGTCAAAATCGAAAGTAATGGTCAAGAATAGACCTCAACTCTCCTTATGATGTCTAAATTTACCCATTCTCATTTCGCCATCCACAGGAGACAATGATGATGACTTCGAACAAGGTATACATATGATAGGTATGATTCCCTTGCAGGAGGTGGTGCTTAATGGCGAAGAAAGGGAAAGGCAAAGGATTTTTAGGCAAGGCAGCTAGTTTCCTCGGCAGTATCCCAAGTGTCGCGAATGTAGCAAAGAAAGCGGTCAAATCAACAGCGAAAAAAGCGGCCAAATCCACAATGATAGAATCAAAAGCTTCAGACTCTGCGAATTTTACCTATTCTGATAAACAAAAGCTGGGTGGTGAGGATTACTTCTCGAAAATGCTTAATAGTAACGACTCAAGATACTCTGATTTTAGAGAGAAATTTGATGAATTAAAAGAAGAAAATCCTGGATTGGAATAAACAACTTGATTAATTGAGGTGAATATATTGTTGAATCCCAAAAAACTGCAATTATCATATAAAAGATATTGTAAAAATTTTGTTGAGGGAATAAAGTTTGAGGATGTAGAAGAAGAGTATATGGATAGTTTTAATAGAATTTCTCAAATTGTGACGTTGAATGATATTGAAAAGGACCATATTTTATTAATAGATTTAGATTCAATAGAATCACATAATTTTTCTAAATGGAAGAGAGATGTACTTGTAAATCATGAGAAAAAATCAGATGAATTAAAAAAAATTATGATGGTTATTTTCCATCAGTGCATGGCACAAAGTCTTTATAAAAGTAGATATCCTAAAATGTTTGTCAAATACACTTTTAGAGAAGCAATTATGACCTTAATTCATTTCACAATGTTTGGATGGGAAAAGGAAGAGAATATATTATTTAATTTTATTGTAGATCATTTTGATAGCCGTTGGATGAATGCAAATGATTTGAACAAACATACGTGGTTTTTATTAGAGCTTTATTTGCAGTCTCGAAACAAAACCATTTTTGGAACAAACCAAAATCTTCATAAAGCTGTGAAAGAACAATTTAAAAAAATGGATTTAGAACATGGCTTAATACCGGAAGAATTAAATGTTTATACGGAAGTATTAAAACACTGGGAAACACCTCAGCTAGATGAAATCAAAACTTTAATTGATAAAATGTCTGTGTTTCATTCGATTTTAGCCTCAGAGCTAGGAGAGTCTATTGAATTTGGGGACTTTGGATACGGATTTTACCCCTATGAAATTTTATTTTTACTTTTCGTAAGGAAAAAACGCAGATTACCTATTCCAGAAGAATTTGATGATTTCTTAATGAAAACACCTGAAGCAAAAATGATAATTAGTGATCCCGAACCATACCCTGAATGGGATCCTCTCTTAAAACTTATAGATGGTTTTTATCGGAAGAATTATCCGGATTATATTCCGAATCGATATGGCGAACTTTTTCAAAACTAAAATAGCCTTTTATGGGAGGGAAACAAAATGCAATTTCAAGAAATCGTATCTATCATTTTTGACAAGACGGATCATTTGGAGAATGCTCTAGATGACTTAGACAAAAAAATAGACTTTCATGCATGGATATTAGAATATGGGATGTCAACTAAGAGATTCCTCTATCTTGATTATAAGGGGGAAGAGGACTATGAGATAGTGAATTACATCTTAGATTACGAATTCAACCATGGTATTGAACTTGCCTCACAAGAAGAACTTGAGCAGCTTGGTGAATTTGAATATGAGTTCTTACCCGACAAGATTAGAGAGGTAAACGAAATTATTTCATCAAAAGGATATGGTTTATTTTCTTATCCAACTACTGGTGATTATTATGCTTTATTCATTGAGGAACTAGTAAATAAAACGAAACTATTACAGTTTGAAATACTTGAAAATGAAAATATTCCTCTAAGCGGGAAATATATACAATATTATAATTAAATTTATTTTTTCGTTAGAATAATATTATTTCAAGAAAATGAGATACACATCAATGGATGACTGATTAAGAGGTCGTACAATTTGACTGGATTAAGAAAGGGTTAGTACTTGCATGTCTATTTATAATAAATAAAAGGAACCTTAGGAGAGTCTTAATTTGGCATGTGACAATTTCACAGATTAAGTTAGCTCAATATATAGAATGCAACAATAACATTTTTGATTGACAGCCAGTTAGCGGTTCATCCCTATTACTGGCTGTTTTATTTACTCATCTACCTAAAAATACATCAAGAGACGGGCATTGAAGTCCACAGCAATCATCCAATCATTTTAACAGCCAGTGATGACATCACGTTCTCGGGCAAAATGATCGCCATGATCACAAGTGACTCACTCCATTTCACATGCGGATCGAGCAGTCTTGTACTCGATGGCATCACCGATATTCAAGGTCAAATCGTAGAAATGGATGGCTCGATTAAAGCGCCAGTTTCTATCTCAACAACGACTGAAGACGACGATGATGATGATGACTTCGAACAAGGTCTAGATTTGATAGGTATGATTCTACTCGCTGGGGGTGGGACTTGCAGTTTCGATAGAATCGAGCTCTATCAAACAAAGGATGGACAGCGCGTTCGGTGTCTTTTCAAAGGGCAAATAACAGAAATGAACATTCGAACGGTGAGAGATATTAGGGGCTAAATTGTCCCCTATAAGATAGGCACTGTGAAAAGCTGAAAAAAATAGACAAGATAAAGAAATTGAGGTATTAAGGTGGATAATAAAATTGAATTTCTGAGAAAATATAGGAAGAATGTGCAATTGGTATTGTGTAATGAGATTAATACAATTGATCATAGTCAAGTACCTGATTTTTGGTACGAATTGTTTCAAGAGAAAAATCTAGATAAGAGAGTAGAAAGAATTTTATTTATATGGAATAAATATGTAGGGATGGAGTTAAGAAATACTATTTCTTATTTATCTCAACATCTTAAAGAAATAGATTTTATTGTTGAAAATAACAAATATTCAATTTTATATACGATTGAAACAGATAACGGTGAAATACAATATTACGAAGGAAGAAATCCTAAAGAAGTATTTAATAATGTAGAATTAGAAAAATCTTGGAATAAATTCCCCTTATCATTACGGAATTTCTATCAAAATATTCATAATGGTTTCTATTTTTATGCGAGTAAGTCTATGGGGCTAGTTCCTATAGAAAATGTAACCTTTTTTGATGATGATGAGTGGGGTATTATTGAGGAATTAGAAGAGCCTTTACAAATAGATTTAAAAACGACATTTGGTTTCTTTAAAAGTGGTATGGGTGGTTATGTAGCAATAGATTTTAATGATTGTGATAATGAAAATGCAGTTTTGTGGTGGACTGATGAAGAACCGAGATATAATATTAACTTTTGGGATATAGTTGATGAATGGATAGTAATTGGTTTTGAATCATGATGATGTTAATCAGCTAAGATAATGAACACAAAGCACTTGAGTGCCTATAACAGGAGACAAGTGCTTTTTCGTAATTTATATACCTTAAAAAAGGCAAAGGAAAAGATTGTTAAGGTTTTCACTAAGGCAAGGGAGCTTAAAATGATCTATCGTAAGTCCGTAATCAAATAACGCATATAAAATCAAGCACCTCCAGTACGATATTTATATCAATTAAAGGGAGATGATTAGTAAATGAATCAAAAACTTACTTACTTAAAAAAGTACAATGAAAATGTTCGAATATTAACAATCGATGAAATTAGTAGATTGAATGATGATGAAATACCAATTGAATGGAGAAAACTCTTTTATAATGATGATATTAAAGAGAGAATTGATTTGCTTCTGAACATATGGAGAAAAAATGTAGGTATTGAATTAAGGAACACGATTTCTTATCTAAATGAACATCTTATAAATATTGAAATTATGGATGTAGTAGGCGATTATTCTGTTTTATACACTATAAAAAATTCCAAAGGAGACATATTATATTACGAAGGGCGTAATCCCCAAAAGGGACAAAAAAACATAGAATTAGAAGATTCTTGGGATAAAATACCGACTTCAATTAAAAGTTTTTATAAAAATGTTCACGACGGTTTTTATTACTATGCTAGTGAATCAATGGGCTTAGTTCCACTTGAATCAGTAACATATCTTGGGGACGAGGATATTGAATGGAGTATTATTGATGATTTAGAAGAACCTATAAAAATTAACTTAGATTCATCATTTGGCTTTTTCACTAATGGTATGGGGAGCTACGTAGCTATAGATTTTACAAATTGTACTAATAACAAAGCTACCTTTTGGTCTGCAAAATTAAAGCCTAAATATAATATCAGTTTTTGGAGTTATGTAGATGAATGGATTGTAATTGGCTTTGAAATGTAACTCGGTAAAGGTATTTTTATAATAGTATTTGTCCACGAGAATGGAAAATCGATCATGTTATTCCTAGCGATAAAGGTGGTACTAACAGTTATAGTAATGCTCAAGTATTATCTCGAAAAGAAAACAGAGAAAAATCAAATAAGTTACCCCCAGAGACTTGATAAATTAAGCAAGCTAACACTACTAACCTAAACAAAAGAGGAGAAAAAAATGAAACCTATGACATTAAATAGTCAATTAAATAAAAACAACATATGGAGTGGTTGTATACTCGCATCGGTAGCGCATGCAATTATGGTTGCTCACTATCCAGAATTATCATATGAACATTCATGGGACGATGATAACTATAGTATTGTCGATGATTCGGGAGGGAGAGGAACTATTACTTTCAAAGATAATTATTTTGTTGGGGCATTTCGAGATGACAATTTCCTCAGAACTGATATTCCTACAGCAATAGATTTTTTTACGGGTGCACCAAAGGATGTCATTGAGTTGGCTAAGAATGAAACCTTAGAATATCTCCTTGAAGAGGATGAAAATGGCACAATCTCGCCATCTATCACGACAGCAATTTGGGGTGATAATGATACTATTACTTCAATTGATAATATTGTTAAAATAGTCCAATGTGGTGGGTATTTATTAGAGAAACAGCTTATGGATAGTGACGTTGCAATTGAAGCTTGGCAAGATTATTATGAGATGACTTCTGAACAAGTAGAATTGTTAAAGTCCGTTTATGTGAAGAAAATAAATAATCCTAATGGGGAAATCACTTTGAAAAAAAGTGAGATCAAACTAATTGGAACTGAAAGTATTGAAGGTTTGAGTGAAAGTGAGACTTCGTTTGAGGAAATTAGGGTGTATTGGGAGAAGTAGACTGCTACTATGGTTACCCAATGTTGAGTGAATCTAATATTCGATCAATAATACATGTAACTCCTGCATAAAGATGTCACTAATTCAATTGTAAGTATCTCGATGCTTGAATTTTATATTCTAAATAGGGCTATTTCGTTATACCAAACAGGTTAATTGTGGTCAGACACTATCATGATTGATCTTTTTTTGTTATTGGAAATTTTCCACAACTGTAAAATGAGCTGTCAGAATAGTGGGAATGGACGCACCATTAAGGAGTCTGTTTCTATCTCGCCATCCACTGGAGACGATAATGATGACTTCGAACAAGACCTCGACGTTATGGGCATGATACCTTTCGCAGAGGGGCTTAATGGCGAAGAAAGGGAAGGACAAGGGATTTTTAGATAAGGCAGCTAGTTTCCTTGGCAGTATCCCAAGCGTCGCGAATGTAGCAAAAAAGGCGGTCAAGACCACAACGAAAAAAGCCAAAAAAGCAGCAAGTTCAGCCAAAAAGAAAGTCAAAAAGAAGGCAAAGAAGGCGAAGAAAAAGCTAGGCAAAGTTTATACAAAAGCTCGTAAAACCGCGAACAATCTGTCCAAAAGCAAAATAGTTAAACAGGTTAAGAAAGTGGCGAAGAAGAGTGTACTGGCAACGAAAAAAGCCGCTCAAAAGACGAAGAAAGCTGTCACAAAAGCCGCTCAGAAGACGAAGAAAGCTGTCAAAAAAGCCAGTCAGAAGGTAAAAGCAGCTGTTAAAGACACGAAAAAGGTTATGAAAAAAGTGGGAGGCAAAATTGCTTACACCTATACTTCCTTTAAAGAAGGAGGATATAAGGGAGTTGCCTCGGCAGTTTTGGACTTTGTTCCGGTAATCGGCAATATAAAAGCGGGAATTGAGATTGCCACCGGAAAAGAAATGTTTACAAATCGCAAGCTAGAAAATTGGGAACGAGGCGTAGGATTTGCGGCTGTATTTGGCGGAGGTTTAGTTAAAGGAGCTGTACGTGGCGGTAAATTTGCATCTGGCATCGTCGCTGGCAGCAAGAATACAACAAAAAATACCGAACTGGCTAAAAAGCAGATAGAGAATAAGGGTACGGGTAATGGTAGTAAAAAAACTAATGTGGCTGACTTTGATGCGAAAACAGCTACAAATAAACAAAAGGGGAATTTTGGAGAAATACAATCATTTGATAACCTATTAAACAATAAAAGTTTAAAAGAAGCTGGGTATGACTTAAAACCAATAGGTAGGGGTGCACCATCAAGCATAAATGATAAAATAGTAAAAGGGATTGACGGATTATATGAAAATAAAAATCCAGATTCCAATATTAAATATGTTAGATAGTAATGGGAATGTAAAAACATTTAGGTTAAATACAAAGGGTGAAATAATAGGAGAATGGCCTTAATTGGCAAGGAGGAATTAAATATTATGAGGGATCGTCTGTGTATAGAAGGAGAATGTAGGGAAGGGATAGAATATAATAAAGATTTTATTGAAGAAAATAAAGAGGATATCAAAGGCTTAGAAGAAGATGAAAGAAATGGTATTCAACGGTACCCTAAAGATAATAAAAGTATTATAGAAGCAAGTTATTTAAGGACATTTAAATATGAGATGGAGAATATTAGAGCAAAGTATTCTTTAGGGGATGACATTAGTACAATCGAAGAAGATTATCATAATGCCATAGATGATTTAGAGAAGACAGGGACTGGGAAAGTTGGATATATATTTATGAATTGGACAATTTCCCTAGGTATTTTACTAGAAACAGATAAAAAGAATATAGAAAGATTAAGTAAGGTAGTTGAGAAAAAGGAAATAAATGATGCAGTAATTGATTTTTTACTATGTGCTAGTGACATCGGATATACAAAAATCATCAATGAATATTATAAAGAAAATCCATATGCAAAAACAAGGGAAATTATAGATCTTGCGCAAACCGATAAGAAAGAAGCATCTAAAAGATTACAAACGTATATGGAGAAAGAATGGTTTAAAGGTCATTATGATTACGAATGGAAGAATGCACATAAAGAACCTGGATATGTAGGATATTGGAGCTTTGAAACGGCTGCACTGGCAAAGATTCTTGAGCTGGATGATACAAGCCTAGTAAATAACAATCATTATCCATATGACTTGGCGCATTACAAGAATTCAATGAAATTCAAGCCAATTTCCCTAAGTGACTACGACAATGAACAAGAGATAGAGGAGCTTGACATCATAGAAGGAATTGAAAGGAATCCTGCATTGGAAAAGGTGATTCCACCAAGATGGCACGCATTCGTTAATGAATTGATACAAGATTATAACGAGCTGGATAATCGTAGTTTTTATGAAAAATACAAAAAAACGATTGGGTTAGGGCAAATTTGGTTCTTATTAAAGGATTATGAAGAAGAAAATGAGGGGAAAAATCTTTTAGGAAGTTTAATTGTTTTTTCAATGGTTGAAAAAGGCAGCATATTGCAATTGGATTATAAAGATGATTTGGAAGATTACGATTCAAATATAAAAAATTATTGGAATACAGAAACGAAATTGGTTCAATTTATATTAGATAATGATCAGAATTATTATGCTTTGGTACCAAATGAGGTGGATATTAGCGCTATTTATGAAGTTCCCCTTCAAGATGTAAATTAAATGAATGAAAACATGGTGGTAGCTGGGTAATCTGACTGCCGCTATTTTTTTAGGGGCTTGGTATTATATCTAAGAGTGCGGATCACCTGATAGATGATGATTCCACCAAAATGTATAAGGGCGTTTAAGAAAAATAGAAAGGGTAATAAAAATAACCTATTATTGATGAACTTGAAATTATATTCAAGCTCATTTTTATAGTTTAGACGTTACGCAGTGTTGAATAAACCATTTGTTAATAATAGAATAGTAATACCTCTCGAAAACCCTTTATATGGAAGGTGCAATTAATATTCGGTAAATTTCACCATAATTATCAATAAATTACTTTATTTCAGGATAGTCAAAATCGAAAGTAATGGTCAAGAATAGACCTCAACTCGCCTTATGATGTCCAAATTTACCCATTCTCATTTCGCCATCCACAGGAGACGATGATGATGACTTCGAACAAGGTATACATATGATAGGTATGATTCCCTTGCAGGAGGTGGTGCTTAATGGCGAAGAAAGGGAAAGGCAAAGGATTTTTAGGCAAGGCAGTTAGTTTCCTCGGCAGTATCCCAAGTGTCGCGAATGTAGCAAAGAAAGCTGTCAAATCAACAGCGAAAAAAGCGGCCAAATCCACAATGATTGAATCAAAAGCTTCAGACTCTGCGAATTTTACCTATTCTGATAAACAAAAGCTGGGTGGTGAGGATTACTTCTCGAAAATGCTTAATAGTAAAGACTCAAGATACTCCGATTTTAGAGAGAAATTCGATGAATTAAAAGAAGAAAATCCTAGATTGGAATTTAATTTTATTAGGGTAGAAACAGATATCAAAATTACGAAAACAGGATTTGGTGTAGAGGAATTAAAAGTAAAGGATTGGAATAAACAACTTGATTAATTGAGGTGAATATATTGTTAAATCCCAAAAAACTGCAGTTATCATATAAACGATATTGTAAAAATTTTGTTGATGGAATAAAGTTTGAGGATGTAGAAAAAAGGTATTTAAATAGCCAGAGTAAAATTACACATATAGTAGAATTGAATGATGTTGAAAAGGATCATATTCTTTTAATAAGATTAGGTTCAATAGAATCACATAATTTTTCTAAATGGAAGAGAGATGTACTTGTAAATCATGAGAAAAAATCAGATGAATTAAAAAAAATTATGATGGTTATTTTCCATCAGTGCATGGCACAAAGTCTTTATAAAAGTAGATATCCTAAAATGTTTGTCGAATACACTTTTAGAGACGCAATTATGACCTTGATTCATTTCACAATGTTTGGATGGGAAAAGGAAGAGGATATATTATTTAATTTTATTGTAGATCATTTTGATAGCCGTTGGATGAATGCAAATGATTTGAACAAACATACGTGGTTTTTATTAGAGCTTTATTTGCAGTTCCGGAATAAAACCATTTTTGGAACAAATCAAAATCTTCATAAAGCTGTGAAAGAACAATTTAAAAAAATGGATTTAGAATATGGCTTAATACCGGAAGAATTAAACGTTTATACTGAAGTATTAAAACACTGGGAAACACCTCAGCTAGATGAAATCAAAACTTTAATTGATAAAATGTCTGTGTTTCATTCGATTTTAGCCTCAGAGCTAGGAGAGTCTATTGAATTTGGGGACTTTGGATACGGATTTTACCCCTATGAAATTTTATTTTTACTTTTCGTAAGGAAAAAACGCAGATTACCTATTCCAGAAGAATTTGATGATTTCTTAATGAATACACCTGAAGCAAAAATGATAATTAGTGATCCCGAACCATACCCAGAATGGGATCCTCTCTTAAAACTTATAGATGGTTTTTATCGGAAGAATTATCCGGATTATATTCCGAATCGATATGGCGAACTTTTTCAAAACTAAAATAGCCTTTTATGGGAGGGAAACAAAATGCAATTTCAAGAAATCGTATCTATCATTTTTGACAAGACGGATCATTTGGAGAATGCTCTAGATGACTTAGACAAAAAAATAGACTTTCATGAATGGATATTAGAATATGGGATGTCAACTAAGAGGTTCCTCTATCTTGATTATAAGGGGGAAGAGGACTATGAGATAGTGAATTACATCTTAGATTACGAATTCAACCATGGTATTGAACTTGCCTCACAAGAAGAACTTGAGCAGCTTGGTGAATTTGAATATGAGTTCTTACCCGACAAGATTAGAGAGGTAAACGAAATTATTTCATCAAAAGGATATGGTTTATTTTCTTATCCGCGAGAGGTTAACTTATTACTGCTACCTATAAACATATAAACTTAAAGCACTTGATTTTCGATTAAAAGTAACAAGTGCTTTTTATTATAAGACTACAAAATAGGAAGTTAAAAATTATATGATTGAGTTAGATAAGAAATATGGTGAGAATTTTAATCCACCAATTAAGGGGTGAGAAGTTTATAGAAAGGATGTAACAAATGAAACTATTTTTTATTGAACCAGAAGTTGCTGGTGGTCATGGTGAACAGACTGTTTACAGAACTGAAGAGGATATTGTAAAAGAGGATATCAGAAAAGGTGAAATTTTTACACTATGAGTTTGAAGGATGGCTTGGAGATGACCTTTTAGAGTCAACACCAGCTTTCATAGTGTCAAGTTTACTAGAAACAGAATTACAGAAAAGTGATATTAAAGATTACAAATTAGAACCATGTTTAATTACAACATCTGATGTATTTAAAGAAATGTATCCAAATAAAGAAATCCCTCCATTTAGCAGATTTATTCCACTTGGTAAAATTGAGGTAGAAGGAGAGCATTTCACAAATTGGTCAGGGCATCATTTCTGTTTATCATCCAAAGGCGAGTTAGTTGTAACTAAAGAAGCATTGGAGTTTTTAAAAACCGTTTCGTTAGATAATTATTATATTACTTCTTTAACACAAGCGTAATTATTAGAACCTTAGAGAAAATAAGACATTCTCTAAGGTTCTAATAATTTTGGATAATGGGGTGTCGAATAAATCCCTTTTTACTTTGATAAGTAAGATAACTCATATGAAATCTATAGGACATTTTAAGGATTTTACAGTACGTACAATCAATAATAAATTTTATACCCTAAATAATACTTTACTTTCTTTAAATAATCACAATATTAACAAGTAACACTTTGCATACTGTTTCTATCGTTGACAGATAAACCCTGTCCGTATTGTCTGAACAAAGATGACTGATTGTATTAGGACGTAATCTGGTCATTTTTGCGAAGGCGAAGGAAAAGCTCGGCAAAGTGTATACAAAAGCTCGCAAGACCGCGAACAATCTGTCCAAAAGCAAAATAGTCAAACAGGTTAAGCAAGTGGCGAAGAAGGGTGTACTTGCAACGAAGAAAGCCGCTCAAAAGACGAAGAAAGCTGTCAAAAAAGCCAGTCAGAATGTAAAAGCAGCTGTTAAAGACACGAAAAAGGTTATGACAAAAGTGGCGCGGAAAGTTGCCATCACTTACAATGCCTTTAAAGAAGGCGGTTATAAAGAAACACTTTACCACCACGTACAGCTCCTTTGACTAAACCTCCGCCAAATACAGTCGATTATATGAAAATAAAAATCCAGATTCCAATATCAAATATGCTATTGATGAAGCTAAGTTTGGCAGTTCACAATTAAGTAAGACGCCTAACGATGGACCGCAAATGTCAGATAATTGGTTGAAAGGTACGAAATCTAAAAAAAGCCGGATATTAAAAGTTGTTAATGGAGATGAATAATTAGCGGGAATAATCAAGAGAGCATTAAATAAAGATCAAGTAGAAAGAGTACTATCAAAGGTTGATAGTAGTGGAAATGCAAAAACATTTAGGCTAGATTCGGATGGTGACATAATAGGAGAATGGCCTTAATTTAGAGGGAGGAATATCATATAATGAGAGATCATCTATGTAAAGAAGAAAAATGTAGAAAAGGAATTGAGTATCATCAAAGGTTTATTGAAGAAAATAGAGAAGAAATTAAAGGTTTGGAAGAAGATACGAAAAATGGAATACAAAGATATTCTAAAGATAATAATAGTATTATTGAAAGTACCTATCTTTCAAGTTTTATTCATCAGATAGATGATACTAGTGCAAAATATTCTTTAGGGGATGACATTAGTACAATCGAAGAAGATTATCATAATGCCATAGATAATTTAGAGCAGACAGGAAAAAAAGAAGCAGGTTATATTAATATACTGTGGACAATTTCCTTAGGCATCTTACTAGAAACAGATAAAAAGAATATCGAAAGATTAAGTAAGGTAGTTGAGAAAAAGGAAATAAATGATGCAGTAATTGATTTTTTATTATGTGCTAGTGATATCGGATATACGAAAATCACCAATGAGTATGATAAAGAAAATCCGTACGCAAAAACAAGGGAAATTATAGATCTTGCGCAAACGGATAAGAAAGAAGCATCTAAAAGGTTACAAACGTATATGGAGAAAGAATGGTTTAAAGGTCATTATGATTATGATTGGAAGAATTCACATAAAGAGCCTGGATATGTAGGATATTGGAGCTTTGAAACGGCTGCACTGGCAAAGATTCTTGAGCTGGATGATACAAGCCTAGTAAATAACAATCATTATCCATATGACTTGGCACATTATAAGCATTCAATGAAATTAAAGCCAATTTCCCTAAGTGACTACGACAATGAACAAGGGATTGAGGAGCTTTACATAATAGAAGGAATTGAAAAGAATCCTGCATTGGAAAAGGTGATTCCACCAAGATGGCACGCATTTGTTAATGAATTGATACAAGATTATAACGAGCTGGATAATCGTAGTTTTTATGAAAAATACAAAAAAACGATTGGGTTAGGGCAAATTTGGTTCTTATTAAAGGATTATGAAGAAGAAAATGAGGGGAAAAATCTTTTAGGAAGTTTAATTGTTTTTGCGATGGTTGAAAAAGGCTGCATATTGCAATTGGATTATAAAGAAGATTTGGAAGATTACGATTCAAATATAAAAAATTATTGGAATACAGAAACGAAATTGGTTCAATTTATATTAGATAATGATCAGAATTATTATGCTTTGGTACCAATTAATGTAGATGTTAGAGTTATGTATGAAGTTATCCTTCAAGATGTGAAGTAAGTTAAATTGAATGAATGATAAAATGGTGGCAGTTGGAAAATCCGACTGCTACTATTTCTTTAGTGGGCTCGTTTTTATAATATAAGGGTTACCATCGATAGTATTTATCGCATGATAATATTCCCCAGTTTTTTTATATATACCTTACCATACTTATCATATAGTTTATCCAAGTGATCTGCATATTTTCCTCTTTGAAGTTTTTCAACTTCATCAGTATGGTACAGTTCCAGAGCTAGTTCCGTTACTTCGTAATCGACTTGATAATATGCCAAAAGAAGTATTTGATTCTTATAGTCAGCGCAGTAAAGGTGCAGGCTCACATGCTGAAGTTTTAGCTGTAAATGAAGAGCTGAAGATGAATCCAAGTGATCGAATAGAAGATTTTACTGTAAATGTAATAAGAACAGGAATAAGGAATTAATAAGAATAAGCCTGGTGGGGTTATGTTCAAATGTTGTCCACATTGTTCGTATTTATTAGATGGATTTGAAGTAATATCGGAGGTGTCAAAATTTGGGAGGAAAAATATTAAGTAGAGAATACGTTATGAAAAATGGTATGATATTTGGAGAAAATTTTGGATATGGCGGGGATGATTATGATTCCTTTATAGTGGAATATGATCAAGATAATAATGAACATCTTTTTACTGGTATAATCTATGACTGTTATGAAAATGGTAATTTAGCCAGCTATTATATGGTTAAGAGTGGGATTAAAGATGGGGAAATGGTTCAATTTTATCCGAATGGACAAGTAAAAAAAATTAAACATTTGGACAAAAATACTTTAGAAGGTAAACAAAAAGAGTTTTATGAAAATGGCGTTTTAAAATTAGTTGAATATAGAGTTTTAGGTAGATTAGTGAGCTTTAAAAAATATGATTTACAGGGCAATGTACTAGAAGAAAAGAAAGAATCAATGGAATCTGACCTAACTTAGGTTAAAAAATTGGGTGAATAATGAAAAACGAAGAACTGTTTAAAAGAGAACAAGAAAAATGGATATCTAAGATTTCATTAAAAAATAATTTTGAGTTAGCAGATATTCATATGGTAGCTGGAATTGATATTGCATATTGGACAGAGGGAAAAGTAGATTATGGGGTTTGTTGTATTGTCGTAATAGATTATATTACAAAACAAATCATAGAAGAAGTAGAATATTGGGGACAAATAGATGTGCCATATATTTCAGGATATCTGGCTTTTCGGGAACTTCCTGTGGTAATGGAAGCAGCGAAAAAGCTGCAATGTAAACCGGATCTTTATATGTTTGATGGGAATGGCTATCTTCATTATAGGAATATGGGAATCGCAACCCATGCTTCATTTTATTTAAATAAGCCTACGATAGGTGTTGCAAAAAGTTATTTGAAGATAAAAGATACGGATTTCCAAATGCCTAAAAATGAAATGGGTGATTTTACTTATATAGAGGTTGATGGAGATGTTTATGGGGCGGTGATGAGAACGAGAAAGGATGTAAAGCCCATTTTTATTTCATGCGGTAACTGGATTGATTTGGAGACTTCAATAAAAATAACTCTACATTTTGTAGAAAAAAATAGCCGATTACCAATTACGACACGTTATGCAGATTTAGCTACTCATGAGAGTAGAAGAAAATATACTCAATAGATTAATTTTAGTATCTATTTTACTATTAGTTGAGAAAATAGAGGTAGAATGAATAAAGATAGAAAATATATGAACTTAAAGCACTTGATTGCCTATAACAGGCGACAAGTGCTTTTTCGTATTTTCATATTCATAGATTGAGAAGATGATGATTATTTAGTTAGTGTACTAAGTGTTAAATTTTATACAAGTACTAGCATCAAGGGGAAGAAAAGGCGATGGAAATAGAGGTTTCGATATTAGTATTCGCCAACCTGCTCACCTCGGATTCATTAACCTTTTTTTCGAATGTGAGAAAAAATGAAAAATCCGACAAGCAAAATCGCAAAAATCCCTAATCCTTGATAAATATATTGGGTGAATTCCTTTTTGTACGTGTATTCACCTTCTCTAATTGCTTTAATAAATTTCCCGTTCTTATCTTGAATAGCGATGGCAACCACTGTATCAATACCCTTGATAGAAAAATATTTCGTTCCTTTTGGATAGACATTTGAAAAATTACCACCATATGACTCCATATCTGAATATGACGTCACTTTTCCAATTTGTTTGTCAATATTAGTGACCGCTTCCTCGCTAATCACATAAATAGAATCATCCCAAACGACAAAAGGGTATACCCAACTTGTTGCCATTGCATTATATGGGAAAAATAAACCGAATAAAATACTTATTCCTACTGTGAAAGGTAGAAAAGTTTTAAAATTCAAAATTTACACACCCCCAATATAGTTGCTATTATTTCATTCTAATAATTAGACTTTTAATCATGATGAAGGTTACAACAAATTTCATGACCTGACTTCACAATGAAGGTTAGTTTTCGAAGTGACCGAACAAAGATATAATGCTATTTTATATGAATTCCAATAATTAGATATTAATTGACAAAACTTTGGAAATAGATATATTGTTATAAAGAATCCCGTCGAGTAGAAAATGTTACACTGTATAGAGTCCGAATGATAGTATCACTGAATTTGAATATGGCGATGCTATTTATTTAATGCATTGTTTCAGAATAATTTAAAGCATTTTCGCTCATGATTGTATTTATTTTTGATTATTAGGAACAAATGTTCTATAATCGATATAAGTATATATGGAGGTGCAGCTTAATTTGAGACCAAATCTAACAAAAGATATTAGTGTCGAAAGTTTTAAAGATTTCTATTGGTTAAAGGAAGAATTGCAGTCATTTTGTAGAGAAAATGGACTTAGTGCTACTGGATCGAAAATAGAATTATCTGATAGAATTGAAATATTTCTTCAGACAGGTGAGATAAAAAAGCCTATCAGAAAATCAAGAGTCAATAAGAAGATAGAATCACAAGTAGATTTAAGTCTTGATACCTTCATTACGGAAAACCATCGTTGTAGTCAAGATGTAAGAGTGTTTTTTAAGGCAGTTATTCCGAAATTCCATTTTTCCACCTATATCCAAAACTACTTTAAAAACAATGTAGGAAAGACTTATCGTGATGTTGTAAATGCTTGGTATGAGGAAGAAGAACGACAGAAAGACCCATCATACAAGAAAAAAATTGGACCTCAATTTGAATACAATCAATTCATTCGTGACTTTTTTGCAGACCAGAAAAATCAATGCAAAAGTCGTGAAGAAGCGATAAAAGCCTGGAATGAAATTAAGAAACTTTCTGGAAGCAACAAATATGAATCCAGTAATTTCCCCTTATAAACACTTTGATATTTGAATTGTATGTTCAAGTAAGCCACAATCTATACGAAAACACCTTATTTTAATAGAAGGAGAACAAAATGACATTAAACAATTTTGAAGAATACGAAGATCCTATATTATATGATCAAGAAAATGAAACGTATATGCCCGAAATTCCTTTCCTATTAAAATGGGCATTCAAAAAGCAAGGATTCATAATCGATTTAGCTTGTGGGACGGGGAGAGTTACGATTCCGTTAGCGGAAAATGGACATAGGCTTATCGGGGTTGATATACATAAAGGGATGTTAGATGAAGCCCGAAAAAAATCAGGTCAGCTTGATTTGCAAATAGAGTGGATCGAGCAAGATTGTACGAAGTTAAATTTAAATGCCAAAAGTAATTTAATCTATTCAGTCGGTAATTCGTTTCAGCACTTCCTTACTAACGAAGCACAGGATGAGTTGCTGTCTTCTGTAAATAATCATTTAGAAATGGGCGGGGTTTTTATTTTTGGCACTAGATTCCCAAGTGTGGAGGAATTGCTACAACCACCTACAGAAGAATATTGGAAAACGTACACTGATCGTGAAACGCAGCATACAGTGGATGTTTTTACGATTAGTGAATACGATTCTTTAGACCAAATTCAACATTATACGACAATAAGGAAATATAAAAACCAGGATGGCAATTTAATAGACGAAAAAAGCACTAACATTCGTTTACGATACGTATTTCCAAAAGAAATGGAAAGACTTTTAAACGCTCAAGGTTTTGAAATTCTTCATTTATACAAGGATTGGAAAGAAACACCTGTAACGAATGATAGCTATGAGATGATTTATGTATGTAAAAAAATTCGGTAACGTTCAGGGGAATAGGAAAAAAAACCTTAACTTAAGTTGGTTATAATTTTTAGTTGAGTGGCATTTATATACTAAATACGGAAATCTGTTAACAGAACAGCGGAGGTACTTATGATTGAGTACGTTTGTAAAGCCTTTGGGATACAGCCTGGTTCATTTAAGTATTTCCGACAGGGTGAAAGGTTACTAATAAAAGTTACATCTATAACAGGTGAGGATTATTACATAAAGGGCGAACAAACGGAGCGATCCTATACAGAAGCATGCTGTCAATTTGCACAGAAGTTACTTGAAAACGGAATACTGGTCACGAAATATCTTAAATCAGACGAAAAAATGTTTACAATTGTTTATAATCCGTATTTAATTACGATGGAGAAAGCGATAATTGGTGAAGAATTAACGAAAGTTAATGATGGAATCATTGAAATACTCGGACGATTTTTGGCGAGGCAGCATCAATTTTCACTCTCCATATGTTCACCATTTCAACAAGAGACGTCATGGAGTATGTTTGGTGGTAATGCGACAGAACTTTTAGGTGACTATGATGAAAATGAAAGAAGCTTTTGGGCGTTTCGAGATGCGTTTTATGCGCATCCAAAATTCTATTTAATAGAAGAACTTTATATGAAACATCGCAATCAATTGAATTCCGTTTGGTCGAACTTACCACAGTCTGCTGTACAAGGGGATTGCTGCTATTATAATTTTATTAAAACGCAGGAAGGCCTTACACTACTTGATTTCAATTTGGCTGGAAATGAAGTACTGTTAAATGAGTGTATTGCTGTCGGTGTTTATCATAGCTGGCATGTGGCATATGATGGGAGTCTTACACCGGAAGAACGGTTTGCATTATATATGAAGGCATATACGCATATTCGTCCATTAACTGAGCTTGAAAAGAATAATTTTTCTAGGTTAAAATCCATTATCAGAGCTTTTCGATATGACCGAATTGAAGCAGGTATAGCATGTAAAAAAGAAACCTTTGTCGATGAAACGTATTCGATATTAAATGAAGGAAATTTACAAATGTCATGAAAATCAAACAAATTTGTCATGCAATTTGGAAATGTATATATTGTAGGAGAAAAGTAGTGATAATTAACCGATTAGCTAAATATCACCCCTTTTCTCTATTAATGAAGCAACCTAATAAAAAAAATAGCGTCTGTTCTTTTCTAACTGGGAGGAAACTGCTATTATGGGTATAGTGTGACGACAGTCAGTGAATTATGAGAGTGGTGAAATTTAATGGATGAACAAAAGAAAGATGGGGGACAAAACGAACAAAATGAACAACAAGAACAAATCGTAAAGCCTGCAGGGAAATTTTTACGATTAAAACCATTTGCGTTCATTATGATTATGTTCCTAACAATTTTGGTCACTGCTGGGCTAACAATTTTTGCCTTAACATTTGGAGAAAAAAAGGTTGTTGAAGTAAAAGTTCCAGTAGAACGAGCAGAATTCAAAAAGTTTTATGAAGCGTATGATAAATTAAATTCAAAATATTACGTTGAAATTGATCAGGAGAAAGTTCTATATGGTGCAATTAACGGAATGTTTGATGCGCTTGGTGATCCTTATTCGGATTATATGAATCAAGAAGAGGCAAAATCATTTAATGAAAGCTTATCTTCTAGCTTCCAGGGAATTGGCGCTGAAATTCAAGAACGTAATGGATACATTATGATTGTATCACCGATTAAAAATACGCCAGCTGAAAAAGCAGGACTTCAACCAAAAGATATGATTCTCTCGGTTGACGGGAAAAGTGTTAAAGGGTTGAGTGCGACTGAAGCAGTCCTTTTAATTCGAGGCGAAAAAGGGACGAGTGTTACACTAAAAGTTCAACGTGGTGATGCGGAGCCAATGGAAGTTGAATTAACTCGAGATGATATTCCAGTGGAAACGGTATATGGTGAGATGGACGAGGATAAAATTGCGCATATTCAAATTACTTCATTTAGTGAAGATACAGCTGAGGAGTTAGAAAAGCTGCTAAAGGAATATGAAAAGCAAGGGATGCTCGGTATTGTGCTGGATGTCCGTCAAAATCCAGGTGGCTATTTAAATGCAGCAATCGACATTTCCAATATGTTTGTAGAAGAAGGCAAGGCAATCGTTCAAATTCAAGAACGTGATATCGCGCCACAAACGGTATTTGCAGATAATCGTAAAAAATATAAATTACCAGTTACAGTATTAATAGATGAAGGTAGTGCTTCTGCTTCTGAAATTTTAGCAGCGGCATTAAGTGAATCTGCAGGTGCAAAAGTTGTCGGATTAAAATCATTCGGTAAAGGGACAATGCAAGAAGTCCTTTATTTAGAAGACGGTGCCAATCTGAAATTTACGACAGGTAAATGGTTAACTCCAAAAGGTAACTGGATTAATGAAAAAGGCGTTAAACCGGATGTCGAAGTGAAGTACCCTGATTATGCTTCATTATCTTATATTGATCCGAAGCAACAATATCAAGTGGGTTCAGAAAATGCGGTCATTACTTCTGCAGAACGTATGTTAGAAGTACTAGGCTATTCTCCAGGTACTGTGGATAATATCTTTGATAAAGAAACAGAACAAGCATTAAAACAATTCCAAGAAGCAAATACATTAGAAGTAAATGGTGTGTTAACTGGAGAAACAACTTACGCATTACTTGATGCGATTGGTCAAAAATTAAAAACAGATGATCCGCAAATTGTAAAAGCAAAAGAATTATTAGGTGTAACAGCTGAAGAAGGCACATCTAGTAACTAAATCGATTAAAAAATAAATGGGCTGGTACGAGATGTTTCATTACATCTTGTAGCCAGCCTATTGTTATAGGAAGTGATTGGATGAAGGACGTATATTTATTTAGTGGATTTTTAGGAAGTGGCAAAACGTCGATGTTAACGGACGTTATTCGACAGCTAAAGGAAAAGGGGTTAAAACCTGCTGTCATTATGAATGAACTCGGTAAATTGCCTTTTGACTCCCAAGCCGTTGAGGAAGATGTGCCCTTAAAAGAAATGCTTGAAGGATGTATTTGTTGTACTGGTTCTGAGAAGACAGAAGCACAAATACAGTCATTACTCCACGATCAGGAATTTGATGTACTCATTATTGAAACAACCGGCGCAGCGCATCCAGTAGAGGCGTTAGATGCTGTGTACTCGCCGATATTTGCTGAGCAGCTGAATATTAAAGGAATTATTACCGTTGCTGATAGTAAATTATGGCTAGATCGCGCCAGTTTAACACCTCAAATCCGTTCATTATTTATGGAACAAATTCGCCATGCCCATTTATTATTAGCGAATAAAATGGATTTACTAACTGAATCTGAGCAAGGTCAAGTCGTACTGGAACTGCAAGGGTTAAATCCGAATGCGTTTATTTTACAAACGACAAATGGACGAGTGCCACTTCAATTATTACAAAAGATGCAATCAACAGCACGTATTTCGAAAGATGAAATTGTTTCCGCGCGCATTGGGAAAAGTTTTAATTTGGGCTCTCGACTTATTGAATTCCAGGTTAGCTTTACACAGGAACAGTTTGAGGACTGGGTACGAACGCTGCCAGACACGGTTTACCGGATGAAAGGGTATGTGCCGATCGACGGGGTGAAAAACCCAATGCTATTTCAATATGCATACGGAATGGTGCAATGGCTGCCAGAATTCATAAAGATGCCAGCAAAATTAGTGATTATCGGGGAGAATATTGAAAATTTACACGTTATTGGAGAGGGCAAATAATCCGTCAACCCCTTTTGAAATGTAATAATCTCTTACATTGGGAAATTTTATAGTGAAAATGAATAAGGAAATACTATAAAAAAGGCTTATAGATTGGTAGATGGCGTCATTACCAATTTATAGGCCTTTTTTTTTTCAAATTGTATTTTACGATAGGAGCATGAAAGGAGGCGTACGAAATGAAAAAACAAGTAATGACATTTTGTGCAGTAATACTTTTAGCAACGCAAGCACCAGTTGCCAATGCAGAGGGGGCTACTCAGAAATCCCCAGAGATTCCGAAGCGAGGATACAACTATCAATTAGCAAAATACAATCCATATGAAATGGTGCAATTAAAATATAAAGAAATGATGGGCTCAGAAGATTCGTCAAAGAATACATTTTCTTGCTACGGTTTGAAAATACCGTTCCCAATAGTAAATTGGGGTCAAATTGTAAAACCGGGTGAGAAACCAAATTGGAAGCCAGTAGAGAAGCCGGTTGAAAAGCCAGTAGAAAAACCAGTGGAGAAGCCGGTTGAAAAGCCAGTAGAAAAACCAGTGGAGAAGCCGGTTGAAAAGCCAGTAGAAAAACCAGTGGAGAAGCCGGTTGAAAAGCCAGTAGAAAAACCAGTGGAGAAGCCTATTGAAAAGCCAATAGAAAAACCAGTGGAGAAGCCTATTGAAAAGCCAGTAGAAAAACCAGTGGAGAAACCGATTGAAAAGCCAGTAGAAAAACCAATTGAAAAACCAGAAGACAAACCAGTTGTAAAACCAGGTGAACCAGAAGATGATAAGCAAGAACAGGGTTCATCAACGATTGATACAATCGAAGCAAAAGTTGTTGAATTAACAAATGTCGAACGTTCGAAACAAGGATTAAAGGCACTTCAAATCGATCGCCCATTAATGGCGTCAGCGCGTGAAAAATCACAGGATATGAAAATTAAAAACTATTTTTCACACACATCTCCGACATGGGGAAGTCCATTTGATCAAATGAAAAAGCTAGGTATTTCATACAAATCTGCAGGTGAGAATATTGCTAAAGGTCAACAAACTGCAGAAAAAGTAGTAGAAGCATGGATGAATTCAGCAGGTCACCGTGCCAATATTTTAAATGGTGACTATACGCATATTGGTGTGGGCTATGTAAAAGAAGGCAATATTTGGACACAACAATTTATAAAAAAATAAGCAAACATACGACAACCTACTTCGAATTAGAAGTGGGTTGTGTTTGGTTTTAAAGGGGCAAATAGCCTAGAGATATGCAAACTATTTATCGAAATTCAAGCTACATAATGACAGTATGTGCTTACAAGTTACGAGATATTGTCGATTTTTCTTGCGTAGGGATTTTTTTGAACGTTATAATTGTGCTACAATGTTGGAATAGACGAGTGTTTATGAATCTTGCTAATTCAAACTCGCTTGATAACTTTTTGATTCCAGAGCAAGTTGATTGAAATGAAGGGGGAGGCAACTATGGCTACTGAGCAAAGCTTCCAACCAGCAAATAAAATCAACCGTGGATTATTGAGAAGAATCCAACTATATATATTGAACATATGAAAACTGCTTAATATTGAAATGAAAATCTAAATAAGAATCCGTCGCCTTGTTGCAAAAGCATACAGATGAGTCTTACAGATTTATGCTAATATTGTCTTTGCGCCTTATGTACCAATGCAAGCATATCAAGTACACACTTTTTTAGAATCTATATTAGAAAGTTTAAAGTAGCAGGAGGATTTCTCTAGTTCAACTTATATACTTAATTAAAAAGAAGAAATGGCATGGATTTACAAAACGTTGCATAAAATTATACAAGAGAATTGACTGTGTTAGGAGTAAACGTATGAAAGAAAAAACAATAATATTAACAGGTGGGGGAACGGCTGGTCACGTATCTTTAAATGAAGCGATTATTCCATCGCTTTTTGAAGCGGGTTATAACGTTCACTATATTGGCTCACATGATGGCATCGAAAAAGAATTAATTGGGAATGCGTTTCCCAAGTTACCTTACCATAGCATTTCTAGTGGAAAATTACGCCGCTACTTTTCAATGAAAAACTTTAGCGACCCATTCCGTGTATTAGCGGGGGTTGTGCAAGCATTTACGATCATAAAAAAAATAAAGCCTTCTATTATTTTTTCTAAGGGTGGATTCGTTTCTGTCCCGGTTGTGATGGCAGCTAAACTTGCGAATGTGCCGGTTGTAGTACATGAATCCGATGTAACGCCTGGATTAGCCAATAAATTAGCTTTGCCGTTTGCTTCACATATTTTTACCGTTTTTAAAGAGACGATGAAGCATCTACCAAATGACAAAGCGACGTGTACAGGGTCCATTATCCGTCAGCAATTATTTGATGGTGATAAAGCGCGAGGCTTGTCTTATTGTGGTTTCACAGAAGAGAAAAAAGTGTTGTTAGTGATGGGGGGGAGTTTAGGTTCTGTCGTCATTAACGATGCGCTACGTGAAAATCTTGATGAATTATTAGAAGATTATCAAATTATCCACCTATGCGGGAAAGGGAATTTGGATGATGGTTTGACGTCACGAGCAGGGTATAAACAATTTGACTATGTGACAACAGAATTACCGGACTTACTTTATGCTTCCGATTATATCGTATCAAGAGCAGGATCAAATTCTATTTTCGAGTTTTTAGCTCTCCATAAACCGATGTTGTTAATTCCATTATCTGCTGCAAAAAGTAGAGGGGATCAAATTTTAAATGCGCGGTTATTTAAAAAACAAGGATTTGCGGAAGTTTTGGATGAAGAATCTATATCAAAATCATCATTTTTACGTGCCATCAAAAACTTAGAAGCACATGCCGATGAAATACAGGATCAAATGCTTGATGTAGAACATCCAAAAACGCCAGCAGAAATGGTGTCGTTAATTACACAGTATGAGATCTAATCAATGCTGAATTCTTAATAACGTAAAAAATGGCATTTTGACTTTTTCGTCTGAATGCCATTTTTGCGTTTATAAAATATAGGGGGGAAATTCACCTTTAAAAACCACCTATATTGAAAATAGGTGGCTTGGGATTTCACATAGCTTGCTCTTCTTCATCATTAAGCGTATGCGCAGTTGTGATATAGAATAAATCTTTTGGTATTTTAAATAGATGAAATTTTGTTTCACCTAGATTAATCTGTTCGAAAAGGACTGGATTCGATTGTTCCGCATCTACGACATAAGGTAATTTTAATGCGGCAGCTTTTGAGCGTTCATTTTCATTGCGAATTCGCAAAAAAACCGTGTTGAAGTCATACTCAAAAAAGAGTTCGTTTAAAAAGGCTAATTTCGCTTTCTGATTATAGCCTAATCCTTGGTAAGGCTGACCAATCCATGTACCTAAAAATCCAGCGTCATCTTGAATATCAAAAATACTAATTGTGCCAATCGGAATACCCCACTCATCAATAATCGTTCTAGAAATGGCTTTTCCGTTAATTTCTTCTTCCATTAATTGTTTAGTCATAAATAGATATTCTTCAGCGGAAGTTGCTTTTTGTCGAACATAAGGAAATACAGTAGGATGTTTTATTAGTTCATATAATTCTGCAGTCTCGTATAGTTCTCTTTGTTTTAACATGTGAAACGCCTCCTTTTAAGGAAAATGGTAGAGCCTGTTGAAAGTGTTAGAAACACAAATTTTTCTGAAATAGAAAAACCTTTTTAATAGATAAGGAAATACTCATATTGGAAAATCCACTTTAGGCATAGCAGTCACTTATATCTGTTTGACCGGAGTGGTGTCTTTCTAATCACAAGGCAGTAGTCATTTCGAACTTGATCCAATCTAAAAGAAATAGACGTTAAACTATGGTTTTAGCTTCCGTTGTTGCAATCTATACTTGGCTTAGAAAAACAATATCGAAATAAGGTTAATACTGTTATTTTATAATAAAATAATCTCTCTTAGCAAGTGGATTTCTCGAAAAAACAATTATTTCCTTGAAATCGATATTTTATTCAGAATAATCATAATACTACGAAATTTGGAGGATTAGGAAATACTTTTTATTTATACGAATCATTATATGAACAAGAGTTAGAATGGGTTCTTTAATAGTTATTGTTGGCAAAAAATACATTGGAAATACGGTACATTATGAAAAATTTTCAACATCTATAAATAAGAGTAAATTTATTTCTTGTGTGGTATAATAACCAAATTTTACCGACATGTTTCCGAGTGCAAAATATTTGTGCCAACGTATGAACGTGGTGTAGGCTTTATTAAAGTATGTGTTACAATAATGAACCTTACAACACTTATTATTATAAAACGACATCGGTATAGAAAAGAAAGTTTTCATATAAAATGCGGGATGCATTAAACAAAGTGCTGTATATATTTTTATGTAACTTATCTTTATTTGTGATGTTACGATAATGGGTTTTTACATTATAAAAATTTTAGATGGAAAAATTCGGATTTTATGTTGTGAAATGTTCGGTGAAACAGTACAATATGTAAAATGGAATAATATAGGTGAATTAAAATTAGGTAATTCGGTGGGTTGAAGTACGGAGTTAGGAGGGATAAAAGTGGCTAGTATTGACTATACATTTGAACAATTAAATATCCTATTTGAAAATAGTCGCGATGCGGTATTTTACATGGAAAAAATAGAAGACGATTACAAGTATATCTATTTAAATAATGCTGCGCTAAAACTGATAGAAAAGAATCCAATTGGAAAAACGGTTTGTCAGTCAACACCTCCTCATTTATCCAAAAATATACTTCATTATTACAATCTGTCATTTGAAAAGCATGAACAGGTTGATTTTGAAGATTTTACATATACTAAATCTGAGATTCGAAAGCAAAATACTTCTGCTGTTCCTATTACGAGGGGAGATAAACAGTTTGTCCTTGCGACAACAAAAGAAGTTCCTTTTAATCGTGATATGGAAGACAAATATTTATTTATGCGCTCCGTCTTTTTTAAATCGTTTTTATCCACTGTTTTAATCTCGACAGATTTACAATTGCTTGAAGCGAATCCGAAATTTGTTGAGGATTTTAATATTCAATTAGACGAGGTACACAAGAAAAATTTCTTCGATTTACCGTTTATTGATGAAAAAAGTGCGCCCTTATTAAAAAAATATTTAAAACAAGCTCAAAACGGTGCCAATATTACGTCCAAAATGCTCTATTTTATAGATAAAGATAAAGTCCGAAGATGTTTTACGGCGACTTTTTCATCGTTAACAAGTAATGATAAAGTCATTGCCGTATTCGTTATTTTGCAAGAAATTACACAATTCATTAAACAGGGAGAAGAGTTAAAAACGACATCGCATGGGTTTGAAACATTTAAAGAGGCTATTAATTCTGCTGCAGATGTTATTTTTGCAGATACAGAGGGTAGAATAGTGGACGTGAATGATCGGGTAATTCAAAATACCGGGTATACGCGTGAAGAACTGTTTGGTAAACCGCATTCTATTTTCAATTCTGGTATTCACTCGGATGATTATTTTAAAGATTTATGGACGACTGTGAACACTGGCGGGGTTTGGCGGAATGAAGTATGTAATCGCAAGAAAAATGGCGATACGTATTGGGTAGATTCCACTATTATCCCTATGTTAAATGAGTTTGGGCAAATCCATCAATTTTTAACGATTCAATTTAATATTTCTGCAAAAAAGAAATTGATGTCCGAGCTTTATCAAGTTGAACAAACTTTCCGAGCAATTACAGAAAATACGAATGATTTTATCGTTGTGACGGATCAAGCTGGTAAAATTAAATATGCTTCTCCTTCCTATATTCGAAAATTAGGTTACTTAGAAAATGAACTCATTGGCAAGCCTTACGAACAGCTGTTGGGTGAGGAGAGTTTAAAAAAATGGCGTAATATTATTTCGCAAACGTACCCTAATAATAATGTAGAAAATAAAATGGAATTACTGCTCCAATCAAAAAAATCGGAAAAAATTTGGACGGAAGGGAACTATACGATTACGATTGATTTTTCTCAAAATGAAATTTCAGAAATTATTATGGTTTCTCGTGAAATTACTGAACGGAAAGAATTAGAAAACAAGCTTAGGTTTATGGCCTATCATGACAGTCTGACGCAATTGCCAAACCGCCGTTTATTAAATAAAGAATTTTTCCCTATTTTAGAGAAAGCGAATGCCAATTTTAATTCGGTTGCCTTTTTTTATATTGATGGAGACAATTTCAAACAAGTGAATGATGATTTTGGCCATGATATCGGGGATGAGTTTTTAAGGGAATTTGGCCAAGCCCTCGTCCGCAGTGTCAAAAGTGAGGACTTAGTTGTACGCTTAGGTGGCGATGAATTTTTAATCGTCGTTACAGAATTATCTCGCAATGAAAATATCCGAATAAGGGAATTAGAAAAATATATTAATAATATTCGTGAAACATTAAAAATTGGTTTTGAAGTTCGAAATCATAAATTTTCTCCAACATCTTCTATTGGCATTTCATGGTATCCAGAGCATGGAGACAGTTTAGATGAGTTAGTTGATTTAGCCGATCGCGCTTTATATAAAGCTAAACAAGTGCGTAAAAATAATTATGAAATTTGTGATATCATTTCGAATGCTTAGATTTGAGAAAAACAATCGACCTCATAAACTTTATATAGAAAGGCTTGTAGTACATTATTATGTGCACAAGCCTTTTTTCTTTCATCAGCAGACATCTCTCACCTTAATAAGTAGTGAAAAGAATTCGCTCTTGACGCAATTATGCCGAGGCGTAATTGATGTAAGAAGTAAATCCATGTTACCAAAACAGTACTCATGTTAAAATAAATGGACTAAGTCACAAATTAACGATGTAGTGAGGTAATGAGATGAAGCAAAAAATACTCGTAGTAGAAGATGAAAAAAATATTGCACGATTTCTAGAGCTAGAATTAAAGCATGAGCAATTTGAAGTGACGCTCGCATATGATGGCAGAGCGGGGCTGGAATTGGCCACAACTGAACCATTTGATTGTATTTTATTAGATGTAATGTTGCCAGAGCTGAACGGCATTGAAGTGTGTCGTAGAGTTCGCAAGCAAAGTGACGTACCAATTCTATTGTTGACTGCACGAGATGCAGTGATGGACCGCGTCGCAGGGTTAGATGCAGGTGCGGATGATTATATTGTGAAACCATTTGCCATTGAAGAATTACTTGCTAGAGTTCGGTCCATTTTGAGACGCGTTGGGCAAGTGAAATTGAGTGAACAGCTACAAGTCCGTGCGTTAATTATCGATACAGAGGCGTATGAGGTAATTTTTGAAGGGCATAAGCTTGAATTAACTCGGACAGAATATGATTTACTTAAACTTTTAGTGGAAAATTTAAACCGAGTTTGTACGAGGGAGCTTATTTTAGAAGCGGTTTGGGGGTTTGATAATGAAGTGGAAACAAATGTAGTGGATGTTTATATCCGACATCTTCGTTCGAAACTGCAAACAACGGAGGCGCCCTATATTGAAACTGTGCGAGGCGTAGGATATGTGGTGAGAGGATGAAAAAGCTCCAACAAATGATCTTAAATTTATCTTTGAAAGCGAAATGGACATTAACAGTAGGGGCCACTATTTTTATAAGCTATGCCATTATTTCAATCGTTTTATTTATTGCCCTCCAAACATGGCTTTTGCATAACGAAGAAAAAAATGCGATGCGTACAGTAGACGACATTACAAGCTTTTTTGAGTCGCAGGGTAGTGCTGTTACAATACAGCAATTACAAAATAATACCGCCCTTATGAAAGCCATTTTAAATCAAGAGCAGACAGTTCGAATTTTTAATTATGATGGTGTTGAAATTATTCGGATTAATGATGTAATGCCTGCAGTTGCCTTACCACAAATGACCGAGGACTATTTTTCTTCCATTATAAAACAGCAAGAGGTCGAGGGGACTGACGCATTTGTTGTTCATAAAATCGTTCAGATTGGTCCATTTCAAGGGATTATGCAATTGATTCATCCATTAACAACATTCCACTCTATGTTAAATTATATTTTGACGACAATTGTCATAGTTGGACTGGGGGCACTCTTATTTTCTGTTTCAATTAGTTATTATTTGGCCAACATTTTAATTAAGCCAATTGTCCAGTTACGGGATGCGATGATTCATGTGCGAAAAAGGGGATTTACAGCGCAGCCCCAATTTAATTATAAGGCAGATGATGAAATTGGCGATTTGTTAACGATGTATCGGTCGATGATGAATGAACTTGAAATATCGTTTACGAAACAGCAGCAGTTTGTCGCGGATGCGTCCCATGAACTGCGTACGCCGATTCAAGTAATCGAAGGACATCTTTCATTAATTAAAAGGTGGGGGAAGGATGATCCTGAAGTTTTAGCCGAGGCATTGGATACATCACTTGAAGAAATTGTGCGTATGAAAAAAATGATCGAGGAATTATTACATTTAGCAAGAAGAGAAGAAGTAGATGAAAACGCGGTTACTGATGTGGAACTTGTGTTGGAAAATGTGGAACAGGAATTACTGCTACTGTATCCGTATGTACAATTTAAACGTGATGTTATAGGACAGAAAAAACTTGCTTCTATTACAGAACAAGCAGCAGGTCAAATTTTTAGAAATATTATGAGTAATGGCATTCGGTATAATGATAAGGAGCAAAAAATACAACTATCTATTCATTATACTGAGCTAGCTATTATGGTCACAATACGAGATAATGGGATAGGTATTTCAGAAAAGCATTTGCCTTTTATTTTTGATCGTTTTTACCGAGTCGATGAAGCACGCTCAAATCACATCGGTGGGACGGGTTTAGGATTAAGTATCTCAAAAATGCTCGCTGAAAAATACCGAATCGAGATCGATGTAAAAAGTTCTGTAAATAATGGGACCTCATTTATACTTAAATTCCCTTTAAAGTAGACGATTTCTAGCGTTTCTAATTTAAATTTCAATAGTTCACGAAAAAATATGCTTAATTTGCTAAAAAGAGTTGTATTTTCTGTGAAGAGTAGTAAGATTGAGATGGAAAAAATGTTCTTCTATATTTCTTATCGCGATTGAATAAAATGAATAGAAGAATGGTAAAATGTTATTTGATTTATTTTGGTTAATTATTGGAACAACCAATAGGCAAAATTTGGAGGTTATTTTCATGTCGAACAATGTATTACCTGCAGGTTCCGTTTGGTCAGCGTTTTCTGGTCCTAACTTAGGTTATGTGATGGAACAGTATGACCTATACTTGCAATCTCCTGAAGAGGTAGAACTACAATTAGTAGAATTATTCCAAGCATATGGTGCACCTGTATTTTCTGATGGTGCAACTGTTGTTACAGGGGACACAACAGGCACTGGTGATTACACGAAAGTTTTAGCTGCAGTAAAATTAGCAGCAGCAATTCGTGAATATGGTCATTTAGCTGCGGATTTATATCCATTAAAAAATCGTACTTTAGAGACTAATCGAATTAAAGAAAGCGTATTCAATTTAACTGATGCAGATTTAGTGGCTATACCAGCAACAGTATTTTTCAAAAATGTTCCAGCGGGTATCGCGAACGGGAAAGATGCGATTGCTTATTTAAAAGCCATTTATACAGATAAAGTAGGCGTAGAATATTCACATTTACAAAATGATGTGGAGCGTGAGTGGATACAATCTAAAATTGAATCAGGCGTATTCAAAAATGCTTTATCATCAGATGAGAAAAAAGCAGTTTTAGAGCGATTAACACGCGTTGAAAACTTTGAGAAATTTATCCATAAAACATTTGTTGGTCAAAAACGTTTCTCTGGTGAAGGTTTAGATACACAAATTATTTTATTAGATGAAATTTTAAAAGGCTCAGAAAACAACGGCGTGAAAAACGCGCGTATTGGTATGGCTCACCGTGGCCGTTTAAATGTATTAACACATATTTTAAACAAACCATATGACATGATGTTCTCTGACTTTGCTCACGTTTCAAACGAATTATTTATGCCTGAAGACGGCAAACTTGAAATTACAAAAGGTTGGACGGGCGACGTAAAATATCACATGGGTGCATCGTATATGCGCGCAACTGGCATGAACGTTAAACTTGCTTACAATCCATCACACTTAGAAGTAGGGAACCCAGTTGTATTAGGTGCGGCTCGTGCTGTTCAGGACGATACAACTGCTCCAGGTACGGCTAAGCATGACGCGTCAAAAGCAGTAGGTATTTTACTTCATGGTGACGCGGCGTTTGCTGGTCAAGGTATCGTAACAGAAGGCTTTAACTTCTCTCAAACAGAAGGCTTCTCTACGGGCGGTACGGTTCACATTATTTCGAACAACATGATTGGTTTCACAACGGAATTATATGATTCACGTTCATCTGTTTATTCATCAGATCCTGCAAAAGGTTATGATATTCCAGTTATCCATGTGAATGCAGATAGCCCAGAGACGGTTGCACAAGTAGGTCGTTTCATCGCGGAATACCGTGCGAAATTCGGAAAAGACATCGTAATTGACTTAATTGGTTACCGCCGTTATGGTCACAACGAAACGGATGATCCGACAGTAACAAACCCAGAAACGTATAAGTTAGTTGCAAAACATGAACCTATTCGTGCGCTATATGGTGCTGAGTTAGCGGCTACAAACGTTGTAACAGCTGAACAAGTGAAAGAGCTTGATACAACGATTTACGCAGAAATGCAAGCAGCGTACGATCACGTGAAATCAATGGCAGAAAAAGATGAGCATATTGCAATCGAAATGCCAGAAGAATTAAAGGTAGAATTCCCAGAAGTCGACACAACAGTTGATTTTGATCGTTTAAACAAAGTAAATGAAGATTTATTAGTGTTTGAAGGTGGATTCCAACCACAAAACAAACTAGGTAAAATTTTAGAAAAACGTCGTGAAGCATTTGCAACGAATAAAATCGATTGGGGTCATGCGGAAACATTAGCTTATGCGACAATTACGCAAGACGCTACACCAGTTCGTTTTACAGGTCAAGATGCACAACGCGGTACGTTCTCTCAACGTCACTTAGTTCTTCATGACAAAAATAATGGTAATGAATATACGCCATTACACCACATAGATGGCGTGAAAGCGTCATTCACAGTTTGCAACTCACCACTTACTGAAGCTGGTGTAGTTGGCTATGAATATGGGTATAACTTAGAAAATGAGAATGTATTATCGATTTGGGAAGCACAATTCGGTGACTTCGCAAACATGGCACAAGTAATGTTCGATAACTTCATTTCAAGTGCACGCGCTAAATGGGGTCAAAAATCAGGCTTTGTTATCCTTTTACCACATGGTTATGAAGGTCAAGGTCCTGAGCACTCATCTAGTCGTATGGAACGTTTCTTACAATTATCAGCTGAAAACAACTGGTTCGTAGCAAACTGTTCAAATGCAGGCAACTACTATCACTTATTACGTCGCCAAGCTGGTCTTTTAGGCACAGAAGGTGTACGTCCATTAGTAGTCGTTTCTCCTAAATCTTTATTACGTCACCCATTAGCAGCAGCTAGTGCGGAACAACTTGCAACTGGTCGCTTCCAAGAAGTGATTGAGCAAGAAGGCTTAGGCAAAAACGTAGCAGCAGTAGAAAAAGTAGTACTTGGTACGGGTAAAGTGATGATTGACTTAGCTGAACGTGTGAAAGATGGCGAAGGTTTCGACCACTTACACATCGTACGTGTTGAGCAAATTTATCCATTCCCGAAACAACAAGTGGCGGATATTATTGCACGCTTCCCGAATGTGAAAGAAATCGTTTGGGTACAAGAAGAGCCGAAAAACCAAGGTTCTTGGATGTATGTACTTGAAACACTTTACGATATGGCTGATGGTAAAAAAGTTAGCTATGTAGGACGTCCTGCAATGAGCTCGACTTCTGAAGGAGACGGCGATTCTCATAAAGCTGCTCAAACTAAATTAATTACAGAAGCATTAGAAAAATAATCGAATCATGAATTTAAAAAGGCTGCTTGTATAGCAAGTAGCCTACCTATACAAATTTGTATAGTGTAATTAAAGGAGGATATTAAAGTGGCTGAAATTAAAGTCCCTGAATTAGCAGAATCAATTACTGAAGGTACAATTGCTCAGTGGGTGAAAAAAGTTGGAGATCGCGTAGAAAAAGGCGAATTCATCGTAGAATTAGAAACAGATAAAGTAAACGCTGAAATCATTTCTGAAGAAGCGGGTGTATTAACTCAAATTTTAGCTCCAGAAGGCGATACAGTTCTTGTAGGTCAAGTAATCGCAGTAGTTGAAGCTGGTGAAGGCGCAGCACCTGCACCTGTAGCACCAGTTCAAGAAGCGGCACCAGCACAAGCGGCTCCAGCTGCTCCAGTTGCAGCACCAGCAGCTCCGGCTCCAATCGTGGAAGAGTCTACTGATCGTGTGATTGCATCTCCAGCAGCACGTAAATTAGCTCGTGAAAAAGGAATTGACTTAGCGGCAATTTCTCCAGTAGATCCACAAGGCCGTGTTCGCGTACAAGACGTTGCAGCTCATGGTACAGCACCAGTAGCTCAAGCGGCAGTTGCAGCAGTAGCAGCAAATGGCCCAATGGTATTCACTCCAGCAGGCGATTCTGATCGTGTAACGGTTGAGAAAATGTCTCGTCGTCGTCAAACAATTGCAAAACGTTTATTAGAAGTTAAACAATCAACTGCAATGTTAACAACATTTAACGAAATCGACATGACAAACATCATGGCATTACGTAAACGTAAACAAGAGCAATTCGTAAAAAATAATGACATCAAATTAGGTTTCATGTCGTTCTTTACGAAAGCTGTTGTTGCAGCACTTAAAAAATATCCTTACGTTAACGCACAAATTAGCGGTGACGAAATTCACTTAAACAACTTCTTTGATATCGGTGTTGCCGTATCTACAGAAGAAGGTTTAGTCGTACCTGTAGTACGTGATGCAAACAGCAAGAACTTCGCAGAGATCGAAAGAAATATTGCTGAATTAGCTGGTAAAGCACGCGACAAAAAATTAGGCTTAAACGACATGGCTGGTGGTTCGTTTACAATCACTAACGGTGGTGTATTCGGTTCATTAATGTCTACACCAATCATGAACGGTACACAAGCTGGTATTTTAGGCATGCACTCAATCGTAAACCGTCCAGTAGCGATTAACGGTGAAGTTCAAATCCGTCCAATGATGTACGTGGCATTATCTTATGACCACCGTATTATCGATGGGAAAGATTCTGTTGGTTTCTTAAAAACAGTTAAGGAAATGATCGAAAATCCAGAAGATTTATTATTAAATTCTTAATTATTTATTAAAAAAAGCGAGCGCACCTCTATATGAGGTATGTGCTCGTTTTTTTGTCCGTGCAAATATCTGAAAAATGCATGTTGACAGAAAATATAGATTTATAGTATTATTTATTCATTCATTAAATAATTTAATAATAACCTCACATTCTTGTGGGGTAGAGGCGCGGTATTTATTAGTTTTTCATGGAGCTTAGAGCATGCATCGAGATGAAAAAGAAGGATCTACCGCCGAAGTTTAAGAAGAGCTCTATCTTTTTATGCTGGGTCTGCAGTGAATAATTGCAGGACTGTCTCGGTTATCCTCGCGGTAATCGAGTTGAGCTATCTCAATATGGGATTGTAGGGGATTTGAGCTATTTTTTATTTAGCGACCTAAAATCTTCTTTTAGGTCGTTTTTTTATGGTTAAAAACATTATCTTAATCTTCTTTGATTGAAGTAGGTTTTCCTGTTAGTAAAATAGCTCAAAAATAAGTAAATAGGAGAGAATGAATATGAAAAAGAATTTAGTATTAGTTTTAACATTAATGGCGATGATGCTTGTATTAGCAGCGTGTGGATCAGACAAGGAAGAAGGAACTACTGAATCAGAGGGATCTACATCAAAAAAGGTGTTAAAAGTTGGAATGGAAGCAGGCTATGCACCATTTAACTGGTCACAAAGCAATGATTCATTTGGCGCGGTAGCCATTTCAGGTTCAAAGGAATTTGCAGCAGGATACGATGTTGAATTCGCAAAACGTATTGCTGAAGGTTTGAATATGGAATTACAAATTGTAAAAACTGACTGGGATGGCTTAGTCCCATCATTACAATCAGGTGCGATCGATTTAGTTATTGCGGGAATGTCACCAACAGATAAACGAAAAGAATCAATTGATTTTACTGAAAACTACTATACAAGTGATTATGTTATCGTTGTGAAAGCAGATGGACCTTATGCAAGTGCAAAATCAATTAATGACTTTGCAGGTGCAAAAGTGACAGGGCAACAAGCAACAACACATTATGATGTTATCGACCAAATGGACGGTGTGAAGAAAGAAGTAGCAGCTACAGACTTCGGTGCAATGCGTGTTCAATTAACTTCAGGTGCGATTGATGCATACGTTTCAGAGCGTCCAGAAGGGATTTCTGCTGAACTAGCAATGAAAAACATTAAATACATCGTACCAGAACCAAACTTCGAAGCGGATCCTTCAACAACTGCCGTTGCAGTAGGATTAAAAAAGGGTTCAAATTTAGCGGAACAAATCAACAAAGTTTTAGCTGAAATTCCAGAAGAAGAGCGTCAAAAATTAATGGAAGACGCCATTGCAAATCAACCAGCAGCACAATAAGAGGTTGCGAATAGAAAGGTTGTCTTGCCGGCAAA
Organism: Solibacillus sp. R5-41; assembly: GCF_002736105.1. Classification (NCBI taxonomy): domain Bacteria; kingdom Bacillati; phylum Bacillota; class Bacilli; order Caryophanales; family Caryophanaceae; genus Solibacillus; species Solibacillus sp. R5-41. Next base: position 1,945,026 of record NZ_CP024123.1, read on the forward strand.
CGGAAGGCAACCTTTTTCGATTAGTAATATTTTTTATTAGAAAGCTGCTTTCCGTGTAATACATTTACATCAATTACACATTGGCGTAATTGCGTCCAGATTTTGAATTGTGCTTAGGCCTGCACGATGCAGGTCAGTTAGCCGTTGTCGCATGGATGCGACGATGTTAGGCTAACATCCTAATTTTAAATCCCTTCAAAATCTGTGACATCCGCCGGAGGATATATATGTATGAGTAATGACATCAAAGATATTGGAGGAGAGCAAAATGGCATTTTTAGATTCAGTTTGGACGTTGTTCATAACTAACTGGGAAGTATTTTTACGTGGTGCATATACAGCGCTCATCCTAGCAGTTATCGGGACAATTTTCGGTGTCCTTATTGGTTTTTTCATTGGAATTATGCATACGATTCCACAACGTAAAAAATCAGCAAAAACGTATTTACTAAAACTCGTTAATTTCATTTTAACAGCCTATGTTGAAATATTCCGAGGAACACCAATGATGGTACAGGCAATGGTTGTCTTTTATGGTTTATTCTATTTAGGAATTGATATCGATCGTTTTTTAGCAGCAAGCATTGTAATTAGTTTAAATACTGGTGCGTATATGTCGGAATACGTGCGTGGTGGGATTGTATCAGTTGATAAAGGTCAATTTGAAGCAGCGCAAGCCATTGGTATGAATCATTTACAAACAATGATCCATGTTGTATTACCTCAAGTCGCACGCAATATTTTACCAGCAACAGGGAACCAACTTGTTATGAATATTAAAGATTCATCCGTGCTGAGCGTTATTTCAGTAGTGGAGCTATTCTTTACAGCCAACTCTGTAGCAGGAAGTAATTATAAATATATTGAAGCCTTCTTCATTGCGTCTGTACTGTACTTTATAATGACCTTCACAGTGACGCGCTTCTTATTACAATTTGAAAAGAAAATGGACGGGCCAGAATCCTTTAAAGTGGAGTTAATTACGGGAAACAAATTAGAAAAGGAAGGTGAATAATACAATGACAGCAGTGATTGAGATTCAACATTTAAATAAAAAATTCGGTGATCATGAAGTTTTAAAAGATGTCAATTTCCAAGTGAACAAAGGAGAAGTTGTCACGCTAATCGGTTCTTCAGGATCGGGTAAATCAACGCTACTCCGTTGTATTAACTTACTTGAAATGCCAACAGCTGGTGAAATTATTTATAATAATAAAACGATATTAGCGGAAAATCATAACATTGAAAAATACCGCACCCATCTTGGAATGGTATTCCAATCATTCAACTTATTTAATAATTTAAATGTGCTTGGTAACTGTGTTGTCGGCCAACAAAAGGTATTAAAGCGCTCAAAAGAACAAGCAGAAGCAAATGCGTTGAAATACCTAGAGCTAGTCGGGATGAGTGCGTATAAAAACGCAAAGCCACGTCAATTATCAGGGGGGCAAAAGCAGCGTGTTGCGATTGCTCGTGCACTTGCGATGGATCCAGATGTCATGCTCTTTGATGAGCCGACGTCGGCATTAGACCCAGAAATGGTGGGAGAAGTATTAAAAGTCATGCGTATGCTAGCAAGCCAAGGAAATACAATGCTTATTGTGACGCATGAAATGGAATTTGCGAAAGAAGTTTCAGACCGCATTGTTTTTATGGACAAAGGGGTGATCGTAGAAGAGGGCCACCCAAGTGAGGTATTAGTAAACCCTAAAAATGACCGAACGAAAGAGTTTTTAAAACGCACATTAAAATAATATTCAGCACGCTTGTTCCTTCTAGACATAAAAAAAGAGCTTGCAAAATGTTGCAAGCTTATTTTCTAGAGTTCCACTCAGAAACGATAAAAAATATAATAGCAAAAGCAATAGCGATTGCAAAAAACCACATTGGAACACTACCAAATGTCATGAAGGCCACCTCTTAATAATAGTGTAACATGTTCATAAGGGACATTCAAACGAGCATTTGCATAATGTGTAGCTTTATTCAGTAGGGTGGTCTCAACACCCGAAGATTGTTAGCTTTCACGGGTAGGTATACCTTGAAAGGTATAAAGTCCGTTCATACTGGAGAAAATTTGGGTTCCTTTGTATAGGTACTATCATCTTAGGGGAAAATCGTATAAAATAGATATTATACAAGTTATTTAAAAGTGAGGTAAACAAATGTTACATTTAAAATGGAAAGATGCGCCAACGATTCGTACCGTGAAATGTGTGCACACAAACGCAGCTAAGTATTTAGTTTCAAATGTTTTAACAGTTGGAAAAGAATACGAAGTGAAAAATGAAACGGAAGAGTTCATTTTTGTTATCGACAATACAGGCCAAATTGGTGGCTACTACAAAGAGTATTTCGCTTAATAGCCTACTTAATGAAATTAGAAAAACAGCTCATCTTCTTGAAGTATTTTCACTTCACGAAGACGAGCTGTTTTTTATTTTTGCTCAATAATAATATGTTCGATTTCATGACGCTTTTCATTGCTCGTCACTTGCACGCGCAACGTATCTTCTATATCTTGTAGCAATCTTAATTGTGTTTGCTTGAAACGATCTATATCCTCATGATTCACAGCAAGTCGTTTGCTACTCTTAGATGTTGACTCGAGCATTTTCCCGTTTTTACGTAAAAGCTCCTCTGATGCATCCATTAAGCGCTGTTGAGACTGCATGGCACGTCTTTGGTTATTCATGCTAAGGAGCATCGCAATTTGTGATTGCCAAAGCGGGATAGTATTCATAATCGAACTTTGAATTTTCTCAATTAGTAGCTGGTTCGTTTGTTGAATTAATCGAATTTGCGGTGCGTATTGGATTGCTACCTCACGTGATATTTCTAAATCATACATCCGTCGATCAAGCCACTCAATTTGCATTTGCAGGTCGTTCAATTCATTTTGTTTAAAGGGATCCGTATTTTCCAACAAAGCTTGCTGAATCGTAGGCAAAATAACTTCTTGAAGATGCTGTTTTTTTATTTCTAGTGAAGCAATAAAAACATTAACTTCTTGGAAATATTCTTCATTGACAGCATATAACTCATTTAAAAACTGATAGTCCGCCAATAACCCATTTTGCGTATGTGATAATTGGATGCTGAGTCGATCAATCCGTTTACTTAGCTTGTTGTAATGGGTCATAATTTCTTGAATCGACTGTTTAGGACGATTAAAAATGCGGGCAAAAAATCCTTTTTCCTCTTCCACTAATGCATCAGGATCGATTTCTTCTAGATGTTGCATCAAATCAGACAGCACTTCACCAACTCTCGAAACATCTTTTCGCTGGATATAATTAAGCATTTGTGAGGTGAATTTTTTTAGTGCTTCTTGTGCCGGTAAACCGAATACTAGAATTTGTTCATATTGATGGATTGGTAAATCTGCTGCTAAATGTACAGCCCGTTGTTTGGAAATTGTACTAAGCGACGTAAAAAGCGGTGTTGTTGCATTGTTGGCAACATTCACCGCAAATTGTTCTCGTGATGCTTGAATATCGACACTTCCACTAGATGTGAAAGCATCGAAAGGGTTTATTTCTGTTCCCATGATTTACTCACCGCCGACTTTTAATCGTTCTTTGCGTTTTTCATTGGACATTTTTGCGAAATCAAGCTCTATTTTTAAATTTTCAATATCCGAAGCTAACGCATTTTTTAAATCTTCTTCCATTGTAACGTGGAGATCTTTTAACGTTTTTCGTGTATCTTCTAGCGCTAAATGAATCTCATTACCAGTCACTTGTTCTTTCGTTAACAATGTATATTTATCAGATAATTGAACAGCAGACGGAAGATGGGCATAGAAGAAATCCTCTACGGCATAAAATTTTTGTGGATTTGTCTGAACAATATTGATAATACGTTTTGATAGTTTCGACATTTCATTAATTTGTTTAAAAGAACGAATGGATCTTACACGAACAATTTGTTGTGTTAAAGATTGTGTATGAGCCTTCGCTTGTTTAAGCTGCGCGTCGATTAATTGATATTCCGATTTGGATAGACCAATTTTCTTGCGCTGATTCGCATTTTGCACGGCGAATGTGATTTTATTGGATAAATAATAGGCACCCATTGCAAGCGGTAGTGACAAAATCATAGCAATTCCTGAAATGTTTACTACCGATACGATGAATGCTGTAGAACCTGCTAGTACATTAATGAAATGGCGTGTTAAATAATTGATAGGACCAAGCATTATTCGTACCTCCTTTACTCGATACTATTTCTACGTTTGTGCGTCAAATAAGTTTCATTTTGCCTACCCTTATACTACATTTTTTTCGAGTTAGTAGAAAGTAAAATGAATTGAATTTTATACGATATTAATGGTTAGTGATTTAAAATGCTTCAATGTTTGATTGACTGCAATTTTAATTTCCGAAAATTCCGCGCTGTCTAACATAATTTTAACGAATTCATTGATTGCCGCTCTTTTGCCTTCTACTTGAATGAGCCACTGTTCGCTATTTACGTTAATTGTGCCTTTTAACGACAGCTCTAAAGCCTTTGTATGAACATAGTGGTAGGGGACCTGGATTGGTGTGTAGATGCAAATGATTGCGTGTACCTTCATCGTTCGTCTCCTTTTTTTGTATAAGCGACCTACTTAAAAAGAAAAGCAAAACGTTTAATTGTTTTGCTTCCCACGATTATTGCATAATGCGTTCTTTATTAATAACCTCGATTAAGTCATTTATATAGCTAATTACTTTTCGTGATGCTGCCTCAATTTCAAGTAAGTGTGTTTCTGCATTCATTGTATTCCCAGCGTTAAATTGCTCAACGGCCGATTTTGCAGAACTATGCACTTGCATATGATAACGGTCCAATTGTTTATAAGAATCATGCTTGCTAAATCGAGCAATCGTCTTATCGGATGTATACCATTTCCCTAGACGGCAATCGAAGTGAGAGGATACGTCATTTGGTGATAACTTTTCTAAACCAAGGAACATATTGTACACACGCCATTTCCATAAGATATGATCCGCTTTTGATAGCTGAAGTAAAGAAATACTTGAAAGTTGAACATTATTATTCGCTGTGATTTCATTTCTAAAGCGTGTAATTTCCAAGCCTAGTTTATGAATATCTCGTGATGTATCATTCCCAAATGCACGTATATCTTCTTGTAAGTTTGAAATTTGAACCATTCGTACAGAAATTTCATCAATAGATGCCGCTTGTTCCTCTGATGCGGCAGCCGTTATTGTCACATCTGTATTAATACTTTCGATAATATCAACGATGGAATTTAATAAAGGTAATGATTCCTTTGCTTCGTCTGTTGCTTCACGAATGATCGTCGTTGTTTCTGTAATCGAGGAAGCGACATTATTTGAATAGCTTTTTAACGATTGAACATTAGTTGAAACTTCGCCAAGAGCTGATACTGTATTTTCTGCTAATTTTCGAACTTCCTGTGCGACAACGGCAAATCCTTTTCCATGCTCACCAGCACGTGCCGCCTCAATTGATGCATTTAACGCAAGTAAATTCGTTTGATCGGCAATTTGATTGATTAATGTAACAACACTTTCAATGTCATTCACATGCTTTTGTAGTTCCTTAAAACTATGAACGATTTCTGTGAAAGTTTCTTCTGTTGTAAAGATTTCAGTTAATGCATGTTCAATGGATTGCTTTCCTTTCACCGCATTTTCAACCGATTCGTTTGTTTTTTCTGCAATAGCAGATGAAGAACGAGCAATTTCAGCGATAGAAGCCGCGAGTTCCTGAGAAGCTGCCGTAGAGCTTGCAATATCATCGGATTGTGTATCTAAGCTTTGGATTAAATCTTTCATATACATAATATTGGCATTCGCATCGGTTAAAGTAGAAAGTTCTTCAATGACATTTTCAATTAAACGCTCTGTCATTACTTCTACTAATAATTCCTGGTCAATATTTACAGCCGCAGATAAAGATTTCATATAATTGAAAGCGACATGTGGCTTTAATGCAAAATGATGTAAAATTAATGTTGTGACATAGAATGAGAATTGGTTAAATACGACAATAAGTTTACCTGGCTCAAAATGATTTTCACGTAATAAATTGAAAAAATGAAGGGACTGATCTGCATAATCATCATTGCGCTCACATAAAAAGAATTGCTTTAAATACCGTTCAATTTGTGCTTCTGAAATAGGATTTTGTCCATTAGGGGCTATTTCTTTTAGATATGTATTAAAAATGACATTCATTGTAGGTGTTAATGTTTGAATACGCTCATATATTTTCACAAGATTCTCTTGGTCACGCTGTTTGAAATTATTGAAAGTCAGTGTTTGTAAAAAGCGCGCGGATGCATTAATATCAGTCCCTCTTTCGAAAAGATCTTGTAATTCTGCTTTCGGTTTAAATTTAGAAAACATGAAATAGTTCCCCCATAAATTATGCATTTTTCCATAGTTTATCATAGGGAAGTTAGCAATAATAGACATAACTATGCGAAAAGTTTAAAATGATAGGGAATTGGAAAGGAAATGAATATGTATAAAATTATTTATATAAAAGCGGATTATGAGCCATGGTGGCAATTTGATGGGTGGGAAGAGCATATTGTTTCAACACATATATTTGAATGTGAGCAACAATTTAAACATAGCTTTACCGAACTCATCAGTAATTTTCGTGAAAAGTATGAAAATGAAGCGTGTAAGCATGACCGCTACTTCGCCTTTTGGTCAGAAGATGAAAGTGAATTTTGCGAGGCGTGTGATGAAGATGCACAAATTTATCATGGAATTATTATTCATTCACCGGAGGCCATTTCCAAATAAACAGAGTCGAGTAAATATTTCCATTATTTTGACGATTAGGATTGACATATATTGTGAGGATTCGTATACTAAGCTTAACAATTAAATCGCTCTACTCGAAACAATGGATTCACATATTATAAAGGTGATCGATGCTAGTTTTCGGTACTTTTTATAATATGTGAATTTTTAACTTGCTTCAGCAGAAGTTCTCTACTTCTATAAGTGGGTAATGAATGCCGAATATGCCTTTATATCATTGGGGGTTCAATCCCCGGCTGAATCAAGTTAAAGCCCCCGGCGGATGACACAGATTTTTAGAGGAGTTTTCAAGCAATCTTGAAAAAAATCTGGACAAAAGTTAGCCGAGGCGTAATTGATTTGAAAGACTTTTTTAATTGTTTACTTTTAATTTTTGGAGGTTTTTTCTAATGAAACAAGGTACAGTAAAATGGTTTAACTCAGAAAAAGGTTTTGGTTTCATCGAAGTAGAAGGAGAAAACGACGTATTCGTACACTTCTCATCTATTCAAGGTGACGGCTTTAAAACACTAGACGAAGGTCAAAAAGTAGAATTCGAAGTTGTGGACGGCAACCGTGGTCCACAAGCAGCGAACTTAACTAAAATTTAACTTCTTTCAAAAGAAATCATTCGATTTTATTGCGATACGATGAATGCAAAATCATTCATCGTATCGCTTTTTCTTTTTTTGTAATAGCATTTTAAATGAATATTAACCAATATTTCGTAAAATCTACTAAAAATACATAAATATTGCATATCAACTGGAATTATTTGTATCGTTAATAGTATAATAACCGATGTAAGAGATATTAAAAATATTTATGATTTTTGGGGGCAAATAAGATGAGAAAAATGAAGAAACATGTGTTAGCCACAGCATTAGGGACTACGTTAATCTTTACTTCCGTAGTACCAGCAATTCAAGCAGAGCAAGCTGTGCCAGACATAAGTCCATGGGCTGTTGAAACACTCCATGAAGGGGAAAAGTATGGAATTTTCCCAATGGAATGGTATTATGACGGGTTTCGCTCGACGATTACAGAGGAGCGCTTAAATAGCTTACTCACATTAACGGAAAAAAAGATTGCAGAATTAAATTTACCGAAAAACAAAAAGTTTAAGCCTGCTGTTGTAAAAGGGAATACTACACGTGGAGATATTATTAATCGCTTATATAATATTAGTGCGCAATATGATGTCAATGCGAGCAATGACCCAGTCGCTTATTTACAAGCGCTCCAAGTATTACAAGGTGGAGAAAAGGGCTTAATGCTCGATCAAAAAGCGACAACACAACAAGCGGCTTTATTTGCCAGTCGTTTAATTAAAAATACGTATGCACAATATGAAAAAGGTGCAAAAGGTCTTGCGTGGATTGTGGAAGATGAGGATACGAAAATTTATTTATTAGGTTCAATTCATGTAGGTGTTCCTGATTTGTACCCAATGCATCCTCGATTAACAGATGCATTTAATGAGTCTCAAGGACTTTTTGTAGAAGCGAATCTGTTGGATCCTAAAGGCGCAGAATATTATTCTGAAAAAGCAATGTTTACAGATGGGAAAACGATTCAAGATGCTATAAGTGAAGAAACGTATCAGAAACTAGAAAAAGTGGCGCAGGAATTTGAGATACCAATGGACGAACTTAAGTATCAAAAACCATGGTTAATTTCAAATTCATTAGCACTTTTGACGGAGGATGATACATTTGGATTATCATCTCAAGAAATGGCGATGCATGGAATTGATATGCAGTTTTTATTAAGTGCGATGCTACAACAAAAACCGATTTACGAACTTGAAGGCATGCAAGCGCAAGTTAATATGTTTGATTCAATATCAGCAGAAGCACAGGAGCAGACTTTATCGGATGTGCTGGATGGTCTAATAAATCCTTCTAAAGAAAAAATGGGTGAAAGCAATGCATTATTGAAAGAATGGTTTACGAGCTGGAAAACAGGCGATGCGGAACGCTTTGCAAAAAGCTTTAACGCAACGACAGGCGATCAATCAGAGTTTAATGCGATGCTATTTGGTAAGCGCGATGAAGACATGGCCCAAAAAATTGCAACAGTTTTAGAAGAGGATGAGGGAACTTATTTCTTAGTAGTAGGGGCAGGTCACTTCTTAGTGGACAAAAATATTCGCTACCACTTAGAGAAAGATGGCTATAAAGTTGTGCCGTTTTATCAATAAGGACTGAGCTTTACGAAAAAAAAGGTTGTACTGTAAGGGGATTACTTACAGCACAACCTTTTTTTATTGAAATTCAATGGCTGAAAGTTTAGATGAAATAATATCCGTTGTTCCATCCTCATTCAAAATTTCGAATTCAGTGGCTACTAAGCCAATTCCTGCTACAAAAAAGTTTCGCGTTGTTTGATTATCTTCTTTTTTCATCGTGACAATGACGTGCTCAAAAGCTTTATACGGTGTTTCATAGGGCATGTTCATTTTTTCAATTGTCCAATTATCAAATTTCTGACCAACTTCTAATGGCGTACCGATTAATGTTGAAATAGATGGGAGGCCTTTCAATTGTTCAGCGGTTAATGGCGTATTTTCACTTTCAACTTCTTTTATTAAAGTAATACCATGCTCACCTATACGATAATAGCGCGTCATGATGGAGCCACCGTTGTCCACGACTTGTCGCACTAAATTTTTTGATAGCCAGTTTGTTTTCACCTGATAGCTGGCATATTCGTTCCCATAGCCTTCAAACTTAACGATGGATAGATCTTCATACATAAATAATTGCATTTGAATCGCATCTTCAAACGAACTACTATATTCTGAGGCAACATCCATAGACGTAAATGCGGTATCCGTACCCGTATTCATTTTTGCATGTTCATTATTAGTTGAAAGATTTTCAGTTTGCGTGCAACCTGTTAAAAGTAAAACGAGTAAAAAATAATATCTTTTTCTCATCACCAATCACTCACTTTCAAGTTTCAATTCCCCGTAATTTATAATATATGAGCGGATGTATAGGTAATATTCCACGAATTGAGAAAGTTGAACCATAAACTGTGAGAGATTAGTGAGAGTAAGTGGATAAGGTTTGGTAGTTTGTCCGAAGAAAAAGCAAAATTCAATATATATTCGGTTTTCTACTTTTCACAAGCAATCCCATCTTTATCACGATCTTTAGATGCGTTTACTTTGTATAATTCAGCTGAAACAGTTGGTGCAAATTTTGTTTTGCCGCCTTTATTTGTAACTTTATTGTCTTTTGCAATGCCACCTTTATAATCTTTGTTTAAGTCTGTGCAATTTGCATATTTTTTTGCAGCTGCCTCTGTTGAGATAGGGGCAGCAAGAGTACCTCCAATAAGTAGAGCGCTTGTAATAAATGTCATTGCTAGCTTTTTCATAAATACATCTCCTTATGATAATAGTGAGTTTGATAGTGTGTAAATTTATATACACAAATAATACATATAACATAAATGTATAAATTTTACAATAAAATTACGTTGAAAGGGCATGTCCAGGTATAGATTCTATTGTTAAGATGTCATTAAAAGTTTTTTCCAAATAAAAAATCCCCCAAATTCTTCCCAAATAAGTAGGGGAGAACTGGGGGATATGGTAAAATTAAAGGTTCGTCACTATTCAAAACGTTAATAAATCAACACTTTGCAAGTTGTACGGATTATTTAATCTTTTCTTTATCTTTCCACTCAAGGAATTCATCATACGTTAATTGCTTATCAAGGATTGAACCGTCTTCACGGATTTCAATTACGCGATTTGCAATTGTTTGGATGAATTGGTGGTCATGAGATGTGAATAACATAGCACCTTTGAAGCGGATTAAACCTTCATTTAGCGCTTGAATTGACTCAAGGTCTAAGTGGTTTGTTGGTTCATCTAGTAATAATACGTTGGCATTGTTTAACATCATTTTCGATAACATACAACGTACTTTTTCTCCCCCAGAAAGAACGCCAGGAGATTTTTTAACTTCTTCACCAGAGAATAACATACGACCTAGGAAGCCACGTAAGAAGCTTTCTGTTTCGTCTTCTGGTGAGTAAGGACGTAACCATTCAACTAGTGATCTTTCAGCGCCGCCGAAATATTGGTCATGATCCATTTCGAAATAGCTTTGAGATGTCGTAACACCCCATTTGAATGTACCCGCATCTGCTTCTTTGCGTTCCATTAAAATGTCCATTAACGCAGATTTCGCAATAGGGCTACCTAATAAAATGATTTTGTCCTCTTTGTTCATGTTGAAGCGAATGTCTTTGAATACATTTTGTCCCTCATGAGAAGCTGTTAAACCATCTACTGTTAACACATCATTCCCGATTTCACGACCAATTTGGAAGTTGATGAATGGATATTTACGGCTTGATGGCTTGATGTCATCTAACTCGATTTTATCCAACATTTTTTTACGAGAAGTTGCTTGGCTTGATTTAGAAGCGTTCGCAGAGAAACGGGCAACGAATGCTTGCAACTCTTTAATTTTCTCTTCTTTTTTCTTGTTTTGATCCGCAGCCATTTTTTGTGCAAGCTGTGAAGATTCATACCAGAAATCATAGTTACCCACATAAACTTGGATTTTCCCGAAGTCTAAGTCAGCGATATGAGTACATACTTTGTTTAAGAAGTGACGGTCATGTGAAACAACGATTACTGTGTTTTCGAAGTTCATTAAGAATTCTTCCAACCATTTAATTGCTTTAATGTCTAAGTGGTTGGTAGGCTCATCTAGAAGTAAAACGTCTGGTTTGCCGAATAATGCTTGTGCAAGTAATACTTTCACTTTGTCCGAACCTTCAAGGTCAGCCATCATCATGTAATGTAGCTCATCGCCAATACCTAAACCGCCAAGTAATGTTGCGGCTTCAGATTCTGCTTCCCAACCGTTTAAGTCTGCGAATTCGCCTTCAAGCTCAGCAGCACGCATACCATCTTCATCAGAAAATTCCTCTTTCGCATAGATAGCGTCTTTTTCTGCTTTTACTTCCCATAAACGTTTGTTACCCATAACAACTGTATCTAATACGTTAAACTCATCGTATTCGAAGTGGTTTTGTTTTAGGACAGATAAACGCTCATCTTTACCCATTGATACGTGACCTTCTTGCGCCTCGATATCACCAGATAAAATTTTAATAAATGTTGATTTACCAGCACCGTTTGCACCGATTAGGCCGTAACAGTTTCCTGGTGTGAATTTAATATTTACATCGTCAAATAATTTACGGTCGCCATAGCGAAGACCTACACCTGATACTTGAATCATGCAAGTACCTCCTTGAGATTTTGATTATTATTTTGTGGTTTGTTAATGAATAAAATCTTTTTACACAATGCTTTTAATTATACCACATAGGGTGAGTAAAATTAAGTATAAAGATGAAATCATATAAAAGGAAAGTTAATAAGTATGTAAATGTAATAAATTTTCCCTGATTATTACTTTGTTAATATTGGTGAGGTATGTAAGTTGAGCAGAGAAACCATTTACTTTGATGGTTTAAATTGAAGTATGGAGCTGATTGAAGAAGAAAAATAAAAGGACTTGCCTATATGAAAATACATCATACACGCCAGTCCTATTTTTTTAAACAAAAACACAGATAGATTAATAAGAACCTAAAAATACTGTTTGAAGTTCTGACTCTATAACTTCCTGTTCGAAAGAAACGCTATACGCCTTAGCATTAGGCCTTGAGCTAACTATTTTACTAATTTCGTGTTCCTTGTAATGAATAGCAACCCCATCATCTGTCGCAATCCCTGATTGTATTTTTTTTGATTCAATCAGATTGTGATATGCAGGTTTTCTCTCTAGCTCACTATCGTAATGCGGACAATTACTTCCTTTTAGGAAACCTAGACATTGTATTGGTTCAAGTCCATCTCCAAATGAATCAGTAACGCCTTCTTCAAACCAACAAATGGAGCCTGCACTCAACCCAGCTAAAATAACACCTTGATTCCAGGCTTTTCTTAAAATATCATCTAAACCCCATTCTTTCCACAATGCTAAAAGATTTTTAGTATTTCCACCACCTACATAAATAATGTCTTTCTCTAAAATAAAACTTTCAAGATCCCTGGTTGGAGGATTAAATAATGAAAGATGAGATGGAGTACAATTTAGTTGATTAAAAAAATTATAAAACTTTGATATGTAATTATCAGAATCTCCGCTTGCAGTAGGGATAAAGCAAATTTGAGGCTTAGATTTCTTAACTTGTTTCAATATATATAAATCTAACAATGGATTATCTGGTTCCATTGAAAACCCTCCACCACCAAGCGCGATTATTTGTCTCATTATATGTACTCCTTTCAGAAAAAAATATTAAGTAATAAGTTTTACAATTAATATAAATAATCCCTTGTTTAATGAACCTGCACTGTTAACTAAATGACAGAATAATAAATCGTTTGATAAAGTGTACCATATTTCCAAATGTTGGTGAAGAGGTGACAAGCTTGCTGAGTAAACGAAGTAATCTAGATCCATTCTATATTACATTTTGCCATGGCCAAATCGAAAGTTTCAAACTACGTTTAATGATTCTTCAATTTGTATTTAGCAAGTAAAATAGCTAATGGGGAATAATTGGAGGGGATATAATGAAAAGTAAGAATTCAAACAAAAGGCTAATAGATTCGTTTTTTTGTGTGGCATTACTTTATATTGAGGTGTAGAAAAACTACTCGTTTTCTACACCTGTTTTATTATTGAGACTTATTAGACGGCCATATTGTTTATTCGACCTTAATCATTCATAAATATATCTTCTAGGGAAGGACGATTAGTTTGAATATCAAGTATATCCGTATCAACCTTACAGAAGGAATGTACGATTCTAGCAATATCCGATTCATCTCGTATCTCAGCGGTAAAATGTTGATTATCCCAGTATTTTACTGTAGTCCAAGCTTCGATTTCGTCGCGTGCATGACGATACAAGGTATCATTTTTTGGTATTAACTTGATAGTTGTTTCAATAGTTGTTTGAAATTGCTGTTGCAATTGTTCGATGGTTCCTAAACCTGAAATGATACCTTTTTTCATAATAGCAATACGGTTGCATAGCTTTTCAACTTCATTTAGATTATGAGATGTCATAAAAATAGTCTTATTTTGACTTGCTAATGTACGAATGAATTTTTGCATCTCTAAGGCAGATTCTGGGTCCATTCCAGAAGTAGGTTCATCAAGGAAAATTAAATCCGGATTTCCAATGACAGCTTGTGCTACTCCTAGCTTTTTTTTCATTCCAAAAGAGAATTTTTTTGTTTGGACATGAATAGCGTCCTTTAATCCAACCTGCTCTAATAGATCCATACATTGTTGTCGTGTAACTTTGTGTTTTTGTATGCTTGCAAAAAATTGAAGATGCTCAAGAGCTGTATCGTTTGCATAAAATTCTGTGTAGTCTGGAAGAACACCTACTTTGTGTTTGACACGATCGAGTTGATTATTTGCTACACCTAATATTCGAAATTGCCCACTAGTTGGAAGAACAATCCCTGTAAGCATATTGATGAAAGTTGTTTTTCCTGCACCATTTCTGCCTAAAAAGCCAAAGATTTCTCCTTCTTGTACTTGTAGATTAATGCCACGTACAACTAAATTTTTGTGATAGGATTTTTTTAAATCCATTGTTTCAATAACAGACATTATAAATCCCTCCTATGAAGACTGAGTATCGAAAAAACTACCATAATTGCTGCAAACAGCAGAACAATAAGCCATCCCCATGTCCCACCTTCGATCATGTAATGATATGGAGTAATAAATTTTATGACTTTTAACCATAATTTTTCTGAGAAAAGGCTCCATAAACCGAAAGTAGGAATTGCAATACTTATCAGTAATCCTGCAAACATAGACATCGATCTCTTAGGAATGAGACAAGACATTAGCACACATAAAGCCACAATGTACGCTAGCATAACAAATAAGCTACCGAACGTTTTGAAATAGAACTGGTGCGAAAAGAATGCGATGATACTAAATGATGCTAGTAAGCAAACAAACCAGAATGAAAAAATCCCTAATAACTTGCCTAAAATAATAGATGGTCTAGATGTTTTTGTTACCAGGAATCGAATTGTCCTGCTTTCCGTTTCTCGATTAATTGTGTCGTGAAATAAAGAAAAGATAAATAAAAAGCCCATTATATATATTAGAAATACCAGTCCACTTACGTATCCAGTTTCTGCAAATTCAATACCAGTAATGAGACTGCTTTTTGAGACAAAATCAGATAGGTAATATGAAACGGCAATAAAAATTCCAATCGTAATGAGTGAAAAGACACTGCGAAATGATTGAATAAACTCCTTTTTCCAAATAGCAACCATAGTTGTTCCTCCGTAGTAGTAAATTTTTTTAAACTTCTTTTAGAGTATATATGGTGGGTTTAACGTAAGCCGAAACGGGACATTACGTTTAAATAAACTATTATTAAAGTCGTTTATGTTCTGTTTATTTTCAATGTAGTTGGGACAAAAATATCGATGTTATTCATTCGACATAATAACATGTTAAAATTAATTCCATGATAGACGGGAAAGGACAGATTTAGTATGAATTTACATGAAGTTACCATTTTACTGGTTGATGATGAACCAGCCATTCTGGATATGTTACAGATGGTATTAAATAAAGAAGGTTTTAGACAAATTGATAGTGCAAGTACTGCACAAGAAGCGTTAATGGCATGCGAAAGGAAACGATACGACATGATTCTTTTGGATGTTATGCTGCCAGATAAGAGTGGCTTTGACATATGCCCATTTATTAGAGAGACGACAGATGCCCCGATTTTATTTATAACAGCTAAAAATTCAGATCTCGAAAAATTAACGGGCTTTGCAATGGGAGGTGATGATTACATTACAAAACCTTTTAACCCATTAGAAGTAGTAGCGAGAATGAAAGCACAACTACGCCGTGTTAAATTATATGACGATGAAAGAACACAGAACATATTTTTAAATTCATTTGTTTATGATTTTGGACGATTTCAAGTTAATGAGCGCGCAGGGGAATTAACAGTTGCGGGACATGTAGTTTCCTGTCCAGCTCAAGTGTATCAATTACTGTTATTTTTTTGTAAGCATCCAAATCAAATATTTACAAAAAGTCAGTTATATGAAGCTGTCTGGGGTGATCATAGCTTTGGTGATGATAATACGGTTACAGTCCACATTGGCCGTATTCGGGAGAGGATTGAAAAAGACCCAAAGACCCCTCAGTTTTTGTTAACTATAAGAGGACTTGGATATAAATTAATCCAAAAAGAGGTTATGTAATGAACCGAATTAGTCGTCGACTTACCTTTACTTTTATCTCGCAAATTGTTTTTGTATTGGTGGCTTTAGCAATTGGCACAATTTTTTTTTTAGTGTATGTTGGTATGCAATTAGAAAGTGAACCCGAATTACAGCAATTATCGAGTAGCAGCAATAGTACACTAAGGCAAACATTTTCGATAGAGAATGGCAAGGTGTTATTAGATTCAAACAAAATTTCTGAGTTAGAAAAAAGGGGAGAATGGTTACAAATAGTAGATACACACGGGAAAGTGTTGGCATCTTCCAAACTTCCATCGGATGTTCCTTCGCAATATACACCTGGCCAATTGGTAGCTTTTTGGCAGCAAAGCATTCCTTTTCCTTACGAGCTCACTATTAGTCAGGAGGAGAAAAGTGGACATACTTATTTTGTTTTAGTTGGTCAAAAACATGATGCGAGACAGCTTGCAGAAAAACTAGCATTAGAATGGGATGGCTATCAATTTTCTCAGCGAGGAGAACAGCTATTGAAAGAAGCAAATGGAGCATTACAAATTTATTCATCAAGTGGGGAAGTAATCCAAAAGTTTGGTAAAGTAAAAAAGCCTAAGGAGACACTCATTCTTGATGATTTACTCGGTGATGAGGCTGATAATCTTAGAAATAATGGTGGTCAATATGTATATTATGATGCTGAGAAACAGCAGACATGGGTTGTTGAGTTTGCGTCAGGAGCTGTGATGATGGCAGAAGATGGTGATAAGACATCATACTATATTGGGAAAGCACTTCTTATATATGGAGTAGCCCTTATTTTATTCATAGTAGCCACAGCATTTTGGTATGGCAAACGATTTGGGCAACCATTTCTTTATATTGTTAGTTTAATACAAACGTTGGCGGATGGTAAATATCACGAACAAGATGCTAACAAAAATGGTATTACACTAAATCGTCGTGGAAAAATGAAGCGTTCCTATCATTTATTTAGAGAAATTAATAATTCTCTGAATGATTTAAAACAGAAACTAGAGCAAAACGAAACGCTTCGTAAACAAATTGAACAAACTCGCGAAGAATGGATTGTTGGTGTCTCTCATGATCTAAAAACACCGTTATCTTCTATAAATGGCTATGCACATGTCCTTGAATCAGCACCTTACAATTGGTCACAAGAAGAATTTCAACGTATAGGAAAAACAATACGAGAGAAATCAACATTTATGTCTGACTTAATTGATGATTTAAGTTTAACGTATCGCCTGAAAAACAATGCATTACCCATGAATCGACAAATCCAAGAAGTGAACGAAATCATTCGAAGGGCCGTTATACATTTTATTAATGATCCTCAATTTACGACTTACGATATTTCTTTTTATGCTTCTGAAGAGCCGATATTGTACCTACTCGATATGAAATGGTTTACCCGTATAATTGATAATATGATTTCTAATGCTATTAAGCATAATCCACCCAGAACGAAAATTGATATTATTGTTCAAAAAGAAAGCGATAATCTCTTCACAGTTCGTATAAATGATAGTGGTAATGGGATGGATCAATCAACTTTAGATAAGTTATTTGAACGATACTATCGAGGAACTAACTCAGAGGAAAATACAAGTGGTTCAGGTTTAGGTATGAGCATAGCTAAACAGCTAACAATAGCCCATGGTGGGGAAATATTCGCATATAGCAAATCAGGAAGGGGAACTACGATTGTATTAAATTTCTACTCCTGATTGGAGCTCGATAGTTTTTTCGGGAGGCTTTATGATGAGTGCCAATATTCCATTATTGGTGTCATTTTCGACGTGATAGGAAATCATTTGATGATAAAAATCGACATCGTTCTGCTGTTTACTGTGATGTCCATTACGATTTTTATCATGCAAAAAGTGAAGAAGTAAGTATAAATCAATTACGCCTCGGCTAGCTTTTGTCCAGATTTTTATTTTGAACACGCTCGTAAAACTCATCTAAAAATCTGCGACATTCGCCAGAGATATTAACTTGCTTCTTCTGAAGCAAGTTAATGTAGTGGATTTATGTTTACTTATTAAATGAGATTTAGTTTACATAATACTTTTATTGTAAAGGAAAATGAAATGAAAAAATTACTATTGCTTTGCGTAATGGTCTTACTATCGGCCTGCTCAGAGCCAGAAGAAAATAAATCGGTTGCACAGATACTTCCGAGTAAGGAAAAGGAAACACCCCCAACTTATAATTCACAAGTGGAAATTTACACACTAAATGGGGTAACAACGGGTTTTGTCATTGCTGAGGAGGAACGAAGTAAGTGGATTTTAACGAATGCAAGTAACGTATCCAATCATCCGAATGTGCTTATTCATGAGGAGTTGATGCTTTTTGGAGAGGTGCAAGGAATCGATGTGCAGCACAATATGGCCATCATTCATATGCGAAATAGCCATGATTTCAATGTGATGAAGCTAGTAGATACGCCAGTTGTTGGAGGAATAAATGCTGATACGAATGAAATGCAGTATTTTACAACGGTTGCAGCGGATGGTGAACCTATTCAAGCTCCAAAAGATATAATTGAAATTTTATTAAAAGAAACAATGGATAAACCAATAAAATGGCAAGAGCGTTTTAAGAAAAATGCCCAGCTGCAAACAGCAGAAATCGAAAGTTCAAAAAATTCGATTACAAATTTATACGATAAAAATATATTCACCTATAATCCAGATCAGTTGAAAAATTTTGCGATGACATTCATTACACAATTGAATGCTGGAATTGAAGCACATAATTTAACGAGTCTAGAACCTTTTGTTGCGTCAGATGATGTTTTAATAAACCTAGAATATGTAAAGAAGCCGATTAAAAAATTTAAAGTAAAAGAGGCTAAGAAAGAAGGGGTTTATTATTTCGTCAATGGGATTGATGAAGAAAAAAATGAAGTGCGCCTTACGATTATTAAGCAGCAACAGCAATTTCAAGTGATCGGTACGAATTTAATAGAAAAATCGAAAATAGAGGACGAAAAAACACCTGTTATTACGCTGCAAAAAGAGGCCATTGAAGAACAGCGACCGGCTTTGCACCTGTTTTTACAGAAGCATTTACCCGCGATTAAATTAAAATCCCCCTCGGATCAAACGGTATTTTATTTGAAGCATCAAGATAAAAAAATAAGTGTAAATATTGAAGGGGAAGAGGGGACAAAAGAGCCTTTCTATTGTGAGGAGCTTGTCGCAAATGACGCACAAAAAAAGGTTCAAATAATAGGATGTACGGGTGGAAAACAGGATCAATATGTATGGGATTATGAGTAAAACGGTTTTTTCGTAGAATAGGCCAGGAAAACAGGACTTTTAAGTATCGGTCATACTTAAAAGTCCTGTTTTTATTTCTTTATTTTTAACTGAATAATAAGTTTACTTTATCTGCATCATCCAACTGTTTTTGTATGAATGTTTTTAATTCATCTTCACTTTGCAACCCGCTAAAATCTTCTCCATACCAATTTTGCAAATCTTCTTTTGTTATTTTGTATTGCTGGTTACCGAAAATAAATGTTATCCAGTCTACATTTTGAACTAAAGCAAATAAATATGTGGAGTTATAAATAGCAGTTTTTTTATAATTTTGTTCCGACTCTAACCAATCATAATTCAAAATAATGCCATAAGGTTTCTCTCTAGTTTGCAGTTCAAACCCAATGGTGCAGGATGGTGGGTTTGTGCAGCGATTTTATTTCCTTGTAACCACAAAGCGAAACGAGTAAGTCTACGTCCGAAGATATATTTCACAACACGCGTCCCATTTTTTCCTATTTTCGGATATGTAAATGATATTCAGCTGAAATTTCGCTATAAAACGTAGGGATTTTATAATTGGATCCTAATTATAAATGAAAATGAATCGGCTATATAATATATTGAATAATTGGATTGCATATTATACGACACTATTTAGTAAAAAATTAAAACCTTTTTAGCCATCAAGAAAAAAGGGATTTACCAAATAAGTGTGTAATAAACAAGTAAAGCGAACATTATTTTTAAAAAAATTTACTCATTCATCTAAGGAGAGAAACAATGTATTTTCCAAAGCAAATTGAACTCATCGAAGTCGGTCCACGTGACGGGCTACAAAATGAACCGACTTTTGTAGCGACAGAAAAAAAACAAATACTTGTAAAACTATTAGCAACAACAGGGGTAAAACGAATTGAAACAGCTTCATTTGTTCATCCAAAGGCAGTACCACAAATGGCGGATGCAGCGGAAATGGCGCGTTTTAGTTTAGGACAAGGACTGTCTTTTCTAACATTAACACCAAATCAAAAAGCACTTGAACTGGCCATTCAAAATAACGTGACACAAATTGCAGTTTTTGTAGGTGCCTCGGAAACGTTCAATCAAAAAAATATTCGACGAACGATTGATGAATCTTTAGTTGAATGCGCGGAAATGTTTGCTCGGGCAAAAGAGGAGAAATTATTTATTCGAGGTTATGTGTCCATGTGCTTTAGCTGCCCGTATGAAGGGGCGATTGCGTATGAACAGGTTGAAAAAGTTGTACGTTATTTTGTCCAGCATGGGGTAGATGAAATTTCGATAGGTGATACAAATGGGCAAGCCAATCCAAAAATTGTTTATGAGCGTTTTAAGAAATTAACAGAAGATTTTCCACAGACTGTTTTCGTCGGGCATTTTCATGATACAAATGGATTAGCCCTAGCAAATATTTTAGCTGCCATGCAAGCTGGGATTGAAAAATTTGATACGTCGATCGGCGGTTTAGGAGGTTGTCCATTTTCACCAGGAGCAACAGGCAATGTCGCAACAGAAAAAGTGGTTTCGATGCTGCATCAAATGGGCATTGAAACGGGTATAGATGAACAATGCTTAGGGCAAGCAAGTGCATATGTTCAAACAATGTTTCTATAGCTAAAAAAGCATAAATAAACATTTAGTTTACATAATCATGTTATGTAAACTAAATTAGTTCGTATCCTATTGAAAAACATAGTATAATAAAAAGTACTATGTTTTTTACTGGAGGTATTATGTTAAATCTTGCATTGCAACAATTGAAAACGTATTTTGGCTATGATGCATTTCGTCCAGGACAATCCAATGTGATCGAAAATGTTTTAAATCGCAATGACACGCTGGTGATTATGCCAACAGGTGGCGGGAAATCACTTTGTTATCAAATTCCAGCACTTTGTTTGGATGGGACTACAATCGTTATTTCACCACTTATTTCACTGATGAAAGACCAGGTGGATATGCTTGTGTCCAGTGGAATTGAGGCGGCGTTTATTAATAGCTCATTAAGCTTTGAGGAAGTACAAAATGTGATGTACCGCGTGAGAAGTGGGCAAATTAAGCTGTTATACATAGCGCCAGAGCGTTTAGAAAATGAACGATTTTGCCAGGAACTTGCTCAAATTCAAGTGCCAATCCTTGCGATTGACGAGGCACATTGTATTTCGCAATGGGGACATGATTTCCGTCCGAGCTACCGAACAATTCAAAAACTACTTACTTTGTGGGAAAATAAGCCGACAATCCTTGCGTTAACTGCAACAGCTACAAAGGAAGTTGGCCAAGATATTCGTGAATTATTAAGCATTGAACAGCAGAGCACATTTATTACCGGCTTCGAACGCGATAATTTAAAGTTTTCGGTATTGCTTGGCGAAAATAAAGAATCATTTATTAAAAGTTTCATTAAAAATAACGCGAATGAAGCAGGAATTATTTATGCCTCAACACGTAAATCAGTCGAGGCGGTCTATGAGCTGCTGGCAAGAGCTGGGGTGAAGGTCGCTAAATATCATGGTGGGATGGCTGAAGAGGACCGAACATATGAGCAAAACCGCTTCTTAAATGATGAAGTGCAAATTATGATTGCGACAAACGCTTTTGGAATGGGGATTAATAAGACGAATGTGCGCTTTGTCCTTCATTACAATATGCCGCGCAATATCGAAAGCTATTATCAGGAAGCGGGGCGGGCAGGACGTGACGGGCTACCGAGTGAATGTATTTTACTGTATGCGTCAGCGGATGAGCAAACACAGCGTTTTTTAATAGACCAAGCACAGGATCGATCGAGAATTCCAATGGAGCTCACTAAGCTGCATAAAATGATTGACTATTGTCATACAGAGCAATGCTCACAGCGCTATATTGTAGACTATTTTGATGATGAGCAAAGTCATTCGGACTGTGGTCGTTGTGCGAATTGCTTGGATGAACGCCCAAAGCAGGATGTCACTGAGGATGCACAAAAAGTTTTGTCCTGTATCGTGCGCATGGGACAAAAATTTGGTAAGCAAATAACAGCCTCTGTATTGGCAGGCTCTCGAAGTAAAAAGGTATTAGAGTTTAGCTTTGAAAAGTTGCCGACGTATGGAATTTTACGACATATGAATGCTAAGGAAATTGCCAGCTTTATTGAGTTTTTAATCGCTGAAAAGCTCATTCAAGTGAGTAATGGGCAATTTCCAATCTTGTATATTTCCGATGAGGGGAAAACGGTGTTAATGGGTAAGCAACAGGTGCTGCGCAAGGCAATGTTGCCAATTAAAACGGTCTTTGAGGAAAATGATCCGCTATTTGAAGTGTTACGAAAAATTCGTAAGGAAATTGCCGATCAAGAAAAGGTGCCACCATTCGTTGTCTTTTCAGATAAATCACTAAAGGATATGTGTGTACGTCGTCCGAAAACGAGCACACAATTTTTAGAAGTAAGCGGTGTTGGCGAAAGTAAGTTAGAGAAATACGGAAAAACATTTGTTGACGCGATTAAAGCGTATGAATAGAGGATAAATAAAAGCGCACGAACGTCGATGTAGCATCGGGACGTTCGTGCGCGTTTATTTTTTAGCCATGGACTAAATTTATCCGGGGTTCAATCCCCGGATAAAAAAAGGTGAATTTCAAATGAAGTACTGATTTTACAAGTCAATTATTATGTATTCCATAATATTTTTTGCACAATAAAAAATGCTGTTTTTCATGTATACCTAGTAAATCAATACATTGTATTAAATTTGGATAATGAGCTATTGGATCCGGGTAACGTATATGTCCAGCTACGTTATCGTTAATATTAGAAAGCATTTTTTCTAAATACCTAGTTTCAATATCTAGCTCGTTAACTAACCATTTAAATGAAATTTTCTCTTTAATATCTTTTGGAGGCACGATAACAAATGGTGCTTTCATAGGTTTGTTGTGTTTTTCTTTATATTCAGTGTATATATCTTCACTATGAAATTTGTATGACTTTCCTCTTCTTATTGTAGCAATGGGCATAGCAATCGGTAAAAACGGTTTGTTTAACTGTCTAAATAGTCTAACCATTAAGTATAAATGGTAATATGTTTCTCCAAAAGACCACTTGTCTTCAAGTGGACGTTCCCATTCTTTATTATTATAATTTTTTAGCTCATTAGCAAATTCTTCTCGCTGCTCATAAATCACGTTGAAATATTTTTTCATGTACCTACTTTTCATAACGTCTCCTCCGAAAATAATCTAAAGTTTTTTTTATCTGAATTTAGAGTATAACACAGTGATGTTACATAATTTACCTATTCAGAATGCATATTACCAAACTTTAAATTAGTGCAACGTTAGAAAAGTTTACTTATTTCCAGTGGTCCGTAATAAATTCATCACGGCCCGACTTTGCTCGATCTTCTTTATAATGAGCTTCTTCTTTTTTATAATAGTCTTGGTGATATGCTTCTGCTGGCCAAAACGTTTTAGCTACTGTAATTTCCGTAACAATCGGCTTTTTAAAACGGCCACTTGATGCGAGTTGTGCTTTCGATTGCTGCGCCATCTTTTCTTGTTTTTCGTTATGTGTGTAAATGCCCGTTTTATACGATTCGCCGCGGTCTTGGAATTGACCACCTGCATCTGTTGGGTCAATTTGCATCCAGTAAATTTCAAGTAATTGCTCGTAGCTAAACTTTTCTTCGTCAAAAATTATTTCAACAACCTCCACATGACCAGAATCACCGCGCTTAACGTCTTCATATGTAGGATTTTCAAGATGGCCACCCATATAACCACTTGTCACTTTTTGAATTCCTTCCCATTGATCAAACGGCTTGACCATACACCAAAAACAGCCTCCCGCAAATGTTGCTTTTTCCATTTCATACCCCTCCAATTATGTATCCTTTTTTCATATTTAATAAGTATATAAATATGTTGAATTCTAACATGGAAAGAAAATTCAATCAAATTTCCTTTACTTAGTATACAATTGTAATAAATAGGTGAATGGTATAATAAAAAAAGAATTAAGATATTTTTTATTAAGTTCTATTGATTTACCTAAAAAGGGGTGTTATGAAATGGAAGAAAATACGCGCCAAACGCGCAACCAAAAAAAGAAAAAGCTTCGTAAAGGTCGTTTCATTATTACCATACTCCTATTAGCTGTTATAGCTACTAGTATTTATGTGTATGCGCAATATAAAAGTGGTTTAGAAATGGCCAGTGATACGAAAATACCTGTGGAGGACTTTCAACCAGACGAATTTAAGGAGCGCGTTGAAACGTATCTCATTATTGGCGTAGATGCACGGGGGACAGAAAAATCTCGTTCAGATACAATGATGTTGCTAGCGTGGAATCATGACACGAATGATATGAAGCTCGTTTCATTTATGCGTGATATTTATGCGGATATACCTGGATACCAATCATATAAGCTCAATACCGCCTATTATTTAGGGGGCGTACCTTTACTCAAGGCGACATTAAATGAAATGTTTGACCTCCCAGTTCATCACTATGCCTTAATTGATTTTAAAAGTTTTGAAACATTAATTGATATTTTGGCGCCAAACGGAATTGAAATGGATGTCGAAAAAAATATGGGCGGCGAGATTGATGTTGAGCTTAAAAAAGGGCTACAACAGTTAAATGGTAAGGAATTATTAGGTTATGCACGATTTCGTTCGGATGCAGAAGGCGATTTTGGTCGTGTAAATCGTCAACAAAAAGTGATTGAAGCATTAAAAGACGAAATGCTTTCTCCAACGAATGTGAAAAATTTCCCGAAACTTGTCGGGGCAGCGCAAGGATATATTACAACCGATTTAACGAGCACTGATCAATTGTCGACGATTTTTAAAGCAATAGCAGGGAACGGCGAATTAGCTATTGAAAAAATGACGATTCCAGCAGAGGGGATGTATAAATTTGCGAATTATCGTCATGCGGGATCCGTACTCGAAATTGATGTCGAAAAAAATAAACAATTGCTTCATGATTTTTTACAATTGCAGGAGTGAGCATAGTACCTTTCTACAAAATCCATGATAAGATAAAGGAAATATGAAAATTTGGTAATATGTTGGGGTGGTATTTTGGGAAACGACTATGAGAGAAATGAAAATAAGCGTCCATCACAAGAAAAATCGACGTTTTTCTCCACAAGCTTCATCCGATTTTTAGGTGGGAAAAATTTATTATTTTTCCTATTGATTACGCTGTTATTAGGTGTCATCATCTTTGTTTACGATAAAATCTCTTTTATTTTTGTACCGCTTCAAGTCCTGTTTAAAGTCATTATCTTACCAGGTGTATTAGGCGTTATTTTATATTATTTATTACGCCCACCTTTGAAATTACTTGTTCGATGGAAGGTGCCGCGCGCATTAGGCATACTCATTTTATATATTTTAGTAGCTGGCTTTATCACATTACTTGCGCTACTCGTATTTCCGTTTTTACGTGACCAATTCACGAGTTTAGTACAGGAATTCCCAGTTTACTTTATGTCTGCTGCCGAGAGCGTTGTGTCATTTTTAAATAATTCTCGCATTAATGAATATTTCCAAACCGTTAACTTTAACTATGATGAATTTTTAACGGATTTCCAAGATGACCTTGTTATTACTGTAAAAGATACAATGGCCAATATTGCGAGCGGTGTTGCATCAGGGATTACGGGATTTCTTTCCGCCGTTACGGGGATTTTGTTATCACTTGTAATCGTGCCATTTATTACGTTTTATTTATTATACGAAGGCGAAAAGTTGCCGAAATTTATTTTGAAGATTTTCCCTCCACGTATGCGTGACGGGATCGGCGAAGTTTTCCATGATATGGACAAGCAAATTAGCTCGTATATTCAAGGTCAAATTTTAGTGTCCTTTTGTATCGGTGTGATGATGACCATTGGCTTCCAAATTATTGGTCTTGAATACGCACTACTTTTAGGGTTCCTGGCGATGATTACGAGTGTTGTTCCGTACTTAGGGCCTGCAATTGCGGCTACACCAGCAGCAATTATTGCAATTGTGAATCCGGGATACATGATTGTCAAATTAGCTGTTGTTTGGACAATCGTTCAGTTAATTGAAGGAAAGTTTATTTCACCTCAAATTATGGGTAAATCGTTAAGTATCCATCCAATTACGATTATATTTGTTTTGTTAACAGCAGGTTCGTTATTCGGTGTACCAGGGGTTATTTTAGGACTTCCAGGATATGCCTTATTAAAAGTTTTGATTACACATGCATATCGATTATTTAAAAAACGTTATAACGAATTCCAAACAGACGAAGCGAATTTGTATGAGAAAAAAGCAAATTGATTTTAATAAAAAAACGACAATTGATATCGAAATCAATTGTCGTTTTTTCAATAGAACGCTTAATCTGTTAATGTTTTTAACCGATTCACCGCTTTTTGAAGTTGTTCTACAGGCTGAACTAAAGCTAGTCGCACAAATCCCTCTCCTGCTGTACCAAAAGCTGTACCAGGTACCATGATAACACCTGTTTTTTCAATGGCTTTAAAGGCAAAATCAACACTGTTTAAGTTGCTCGGATATTTTGCCCAAACGAACATGCCGCCATCACTTGGAGCGACTTCCCAGCCAATGGATGTTAAGCCTTCCATTAATGTTTTGTGGCGGTCGGAAAAGGTTTTACGGAGATTAGCAGTTACTTCTTCCGAATTATCTAACGCAAGGGCTGCCACTTGTTGGATCGGCTCGAAAATACCAAAGTCTAAATTTGATTTTAATTGCTTCATAATGGTGATCATTTCAGCATTTCCAACAATATAGGCAATCCGCGTTCCAGCTAAGCTAAAACTTTTGGAAAGCGAGTTTATTTCAAGTCCTACTTCCATTGCACCAGGTGTCGCTAAAAAGCTAATAGGTGCATCTCCTTTAAAGTAAAACTCTGAATAGGCTGCGTCATGCAACACAATGATGTTATACTTTTTAGCAAATGCAACAACTTCCTCGAAATATTGGATGGTAGGCATTGCAGGAACGGGATTCCCAGGTAAATTTAAAATAAGTAGTTTTGCTTTTTGAGCGATTTCTTCAGGCACGGCTTGTAAATCAGGTAAATAATTGTTTTCTTTCGTTAATGGCATATAGTACGGCTCCGCACCGGCTAAATGAATACCAGCATCATAGGCAACATAAGCAGGATTTGTTGTTAAGACGATATCACCTGGATCGCAAAATGCGACAGGTAAGTGTACTAACCCTTCTTGTGACCCTATTGTTTGGACAACTTCAGTAGCTGGATGGAGCTTCACATGGTTGATTCGTTCATAATAGCGACATACGGCTTCGTTAAACATTTGAATACCTGTTAAAGTATAACCATAAGAAGAAGAAAGGGCAGACAATTCTGACATTTTATGGCGTAATTTTTCTGATGGTGCAATATCGGGGCTACCTAAGCTTAAATCGATTAGTTCCATACCCTTTTGTTGCTGTAGAATTGCGTGATTTTTTAAGTCTCCAAAAATGGCGGGTGCAAATAAAGTCATTTTGTTGGACGGTTGGATCTTCATATGTATCACTCCTCGTTAACTTTTAAAATGTAAGCCCCATTTTAGCATACTCATCGCTTATAATGGAAAGTAAATCAGAAATCAGAATTATTGTAACTTTAATCAGCAGTCGTCGCATAAATTTACCGAATTATAATTGATAAAAAGGAGAAAATGATGGATATTTATTCTTTAAGTGGTCCAAGTGGAACGGGAAAAAGTACGAGTGCACTGCAATTTGCACATGATCATCAAATTCAAGCCATTATTGATGATGGTTTATTAATTGTGAATGGTGAAAAAGTGGCAGGTACTTCTGCAAAATTCGAAAAACATGTTGTTACAGCTGTTCGCCGCGCCATTTTTGATGAGGAGTGGCATCAAGCCGAGGTGATTCAAGCACTACGCAATGTGCAAATCCAATCCATCCTCATTATCGGAACTTCTGATAAGATGACGAAGAGAATCGCTAAACGCTTGGAACTCGGTGATATTCAGCACTATTTTTATGTAGAGGATGTCCGTTCAACGAAGGAAATTCAAATGGCACGCTTTGTTCGTGAAATCCAGGGAAAACATGTCATGCCAGTTCCGTATAAGCAAGTGGAACAAAATTTCTTCAAACGGCTCGTGCAAAAAGGGAAAGAAATATTTTCACCGAATCGAGAAAAGTTAGGGGAAACGACGATTGTGCGGCCGGATTTTCATCATCAAACAATAACGATTTCCCATGCGGTTTATACGGATATTATCAAGCATGTCGTAGCAAATAATCCGTATGTGACTCGTCTGAATCATTTACATTTCTCTATAGCATCTGTTCCAACGATGCGAATGGATGTATCCACTTTAGCACCGGTCAATTATTATGTGCCTGACATCTTAAAGCAATTGCAACGAGAAATTGCGCAAAGCTTTTTATTTCATTTTCAGGTGGAGCCAGAGGATATTCATATTACATTATCGAATACCGAGTCGAAAAAATCGCATTAAGGGCGGGGGATGTAGTAAGTCCACCATCATTTCAACTGATGATGGATTTACTATGAGTGTTTTATTTATAAAAAATATCTGTGATAAGAAAGACCAGTTTATTCTTATTCACTCAATCTTAATTTTTCATAACCCTTCACAGATAACGAAGGACATCGTGCACATTCCATTTACTAGTAGGGAATACTGAATTATTAGTAGTATATCTCTCAGTATATTCAATAATCTCAAATGATTTTATTATTAACAACTCACAAACAAATTCATCATAAGTGAACGTTGTGATGGCGGTGTTTCATATGTATAGTCCGTTGGAGGTGAAACTTATGAAAAAAGAACGCGTTTTTTCACAAAGCATGTTTTTTGGATTAATTCTTTCGGGTATTGTATCTTCTGCTCTTCTTTTTTTATCTAGGTTTTTTGCGGGAGGCGTAATGAATTTCAGAGAAGATATTTGGATGTACATAATATTCGCACCTGCTTTCGCTATTGGGTTTGGCGTGTTGGGCTTATATCTTTACAACCATCCAAATCGAAGCAACCAACAAATGTGGGAAATCACTGCAATAAGCGTCATTGCTATGGCAATGTTTAGTGGAACTGTTGGTATGGCTATTAGCGAGGTCATTTCTCATGGCTTCGAAGGTGCAAATCTTTTCGGGCAGATTCTTTGGGGTTTCATGTGTGCATTATTCTCATTACCTATTACCATACCATTAGGTAAGCTAATAGTTGAAGTTTTGGCGGAATTCGTTGGAAGTATGAAAATAAGGATGTTGTGAAAGAGATTGATTGTACAAAGAATAATAGAAGGAATAAAAGGTATTAGAGCAGGGGATGCGCTAAAATTAAATGATTATGAAATGATAAAAGAATGGAATTCGAAACAAGAGCAAACTCCAAACTGAATGATGGTAGTTTGCTCTTGATTTAATTCGTAAATATCTGATTGGCATTTTTATAATTTCCGTGAGAATAGCGGCTGGCGTTTTTCCACGAATGCGCGAACACCTTCTGTGAAATCAGTTGGAGAGACGAATGGTGTGGAACCTTCCCAAAGCGCAGGTGTTGAATCGACACATTCCTTCACAGAGCGTTTTACCGCCAATAAGGAATCCGGTGACATACCTGCTACCAGCTTACCCATGCGGATTGCGAAACGATTTAAATCCTTTTCTGCGACTAAATAGTTGAGCATACCCGCTTTAAACGCTTCTTCGGCTTTGTACATACGGCCTGTAAAGACGAAATCTTTCGTTGCAGATGGACCGACTAAATCAACTAAGCGCTTCGCAAATTTATTATTTAACGTAATGCCTAATTTCCCAACTGGAATGCCCATTTTTGTTTTTTCAGAGCCAATGCGAATATCACAAGCAAGCGCGAGTTCAAGCCCCGCACCCATTGCTGGTCCATTAATAACACCAATGACTGGAATCGGTAAATTTTCGATAATAGAAATGGTTTTCTCCATATGGATGAATGCTTCTTCGGCTTTTTCAAGTGAAATAGAATTAAATTCTTTAATATCAGAGCCCGCTGTAAAATTTTCTCCTGAACCGCGTAAAAGTAATACTTTATTTTTAGGATTTTCTAATGTGCGTAGGGCAATTTTCGCTAATTGATCCCACATATTTGCCGTTAATGCATTTTTTAATTGGGGACGATGGATGGTAATGATGGCTAATCCAGCCGTTTCTTGATAAATGATTTTTGCGTCTTCCGCCTCAAGCCTTGTGGTACGTACTTGCATAACCTTATTTCCTCCTAAACCTTTATTGCGACTATTATAGCCTATCTCCTATGGTTTAACATGGCATATAGAACTTTCAAGTAAAATGACGTAATATACAGAATGTTTAGGTAGATACTCTTTCGAAAGTAGGTGCTTTCCGTGTTACAATAGTAAAAAAAGGGGGAATGACCATGGAGCAAATTATGCCATACGTAAAGGCATTTGAGGCATATTTACGTTCAGTCAATAAGTCTCCCTACACGGTAAAACAATATACGTTAGATGCAAAGCAATTTGCCGAAATTGTTGCAGTGCAAACAACCATTGAAGATGCGCTACAAATGTATGAGGAAACGATTACAAAGCAGTATCATTCGGTTAATTCAATCAATCGAAAATATGCGTCAACACGTCATTTTTTAAGCTTTTTACAACTAAGAGATGTCATAAAAAATTACTCGCCGAAATACCTTCAGCCGTTAAATAAAGAACAGGCTGTAATCAAAACATTAGAACAGCATCAAGCAAAAAAAGCGCTGGCCGTATGGTTTCAAAAGTATGAGCAGGCAAAAACAGATGAAGATGCGTGGCTTGCATTACGCAATGCGACCATCGTAGCAGTCATTGCGGAACTTGGGATTAAATCCGCGGAAGTTGTTCGAATGGAGTGGAAACATTTTCATGAAGCTTCCCAGCAATGGACGGTCATTGCGGCGAAAAAGTCTCGGAAATTACCGCTCTCCAACGCGCTAATGAAGCAGCTTTTATATTATCAAGAAGAAACGCTCAAATGGATGCCGATTGCTAGTGAAGTGTCCGTCGTTTGGCTAGGACTTGGTAATAAAAAAGGGCAATCCATCACGGTCAAAACGGTTGAACGTATCTTTTTTACGATTTCACAACAGGTTAGTTTTAAAGTTACTACGACCAATTTGCGATACCGCGCCATGCAAAATGAGCTTGCCGATTTTAATAAACTAACTGAGTTATATGAACAATTTGGCTATGCACGAAAAGGTGTTTTTACAGAACGACAGCAGCGCATGACAAAACAAGTAAAAGAATGATCTTGCTTATTGTAAACTACTAATTAGTGCGAGTGTATAATGATGGAAGATTCACAATATGATACAATAATTAAATAAAAGTAAAAGGGGGAAATTCAAATGGCTATTTCATTAATGGAAGCTTATATTATCGAAACATTAAAGGTGCATCCTTATACATATAAGGAAGTAGTCGGGTATTTACAGCATGGGGATTTGGAAATTTTTTCGAAAGACTATGATTATGATTTTACGTTATTGCAAAAACTATATACTACGGATGAGACCGAGTTTAAAGCCGCTTACACAGAGCGTTATACGGTAAAGTACGTAACAATCAATGGGTTAATAGGACTTTTACGCATGAGATTTGGCATTGTGGATGGTTTTACTAAGCATGAAACAAGTGTATCTGGCATAGAAGTGAACGCAGAAGTAGAGGAAGCGATTCGCTTTATGCTCTCGTCCAATTGGAATGTCACTCGTGAAGGGAATACCATTACGATTTCAGCATAGGAGATGTCAATGAATTTACTAATATTGTTGATTGTCGCTATAGTAATTATTCCGTTGTTTTTTAAGGTTTTAGGCAAGCTTTTTAAATGGGTGATCATTGCCATTATTCTCTATTATCTTTATACAAATTTTATAGCGGTCGGTTAACGAGTCAATGGGAAGGAAGAAGGTGTTTTTAGTGTTTGCTAAAATACAAGAGCAAGATTCTATTGAAACGTACATTGAATCACCAGAGAAGTTAAAAAAGCTCTATAAACGTGTGCTTTTCGTTGTTAGTCTGTCACAAATTTTTGGTGGTGCAGGGCTCGCTGCGGGTGTTACGGTCGGTGCATTATTAGCCCAACAAATGCTTGGGACGGATGCTTATGCTGGGCTACCTGTTGCTTTATTGACTTTAGGTTCAGCATGCGCGGCTTTTCTCGTTGGGAAACTGTCACAAAATCGTGGGCGCCGTATCGGACTTTCGACCGGATTTATCGTAGGTGGTCTTGGTGCGATTGGTGTAGTCATCGCGGCAATGATGAATAGTGTGCTGTTACTTTTTGTCTCGCTATTATTTTATGGTGCGGGGACGGCGACGAATTTACAAGCCCGTTATGCAGGGACAGATTTAGCTAATACGAAACAAAGAGCAACGGCCATTAGTACGACGATGATGATGACGACATTTGGTGCAGTTGCTGGTCCGAATTTAGTCGGCGTAATGGGGGATTTTGCGACATTCGTTGGTATCCCTTCACTTGCTGGTCCGTTCATTTTATCGGCAGCAGCCTTTATTTTAGCGGGTATTGTATTATTTATTATGCTTCGTCCAGATCCACTACATATAGCGAATAAAATCGCAACGTATCAACAGCAAAATGGACAGTTTACAAATATTGATGTACAAAAGGTGAATAATAAAAAAGGGTTAGCAGTTGGTGCGACTGTTATGGTGCTTACACAAATTGTAATGGTAGCGGTCATGACGATGACACCGGTTCATATGCAACACCATGGCTATGATATGGCTGATGTAGGATTGGTCATTGGTTTCCATGTCGCGGCGATGTATTTACCATCCTTATTCACAGGGATTCTTGTTGATAAAATAGGTCGAACAGCTATGAGTATTGCTGCGGGCGTTATATTGTTACTAGCGGGGTTATTTGCGGCGTTCGCACCGAATGATTCCTTACTTTTACTAATTGTTGCACTATCCTTACTTGGACTCGGATGGAACTTCGGTTTAATTAGTGGAACAGCTCAAGTAGTCGATTCGACAGAGCCTTCAACACGAGCAAAAACGCAAGGTAAATTGGATGTGTTAATCGCATTAGCAGGCGCATCTGGTGGAGCACTGTCGGGAATGGTCGTAGCGAGTTCAAGCTATGATGTGTTAGCTTTAGCTGGTGGATTACTAGCTTTACTTTTAATACCGGTAGTTATTTGGTCTCGGAAAACTTAATAATTGAAAATCGCGGTGCTTCCTGTATGGGATAGCGCCGTTTTTTACATGTGTAAACGGTAAGCATCTGCGCGACGAGCAATTAACAGAGCTACTATTAGCATATATTGCAATGAACAACGATTGAATTTGAATAGGAGGGGTCGATTTTAACGGAAATCATACATTGTTGGACTGGAAGACAGGGGATGTAAACGGAGACGGTATTTTAGATACCGTCTATTTATATGGTAATGTCGATGGATCACCAAGTATCTTTGCCGACAACATTACGCTGGTGATTCGTGATGGGTGGTCAAATAAAAGTACAATCGTTCATTTTAAAAACAACGCGGGATATAATGCTAGGTTGTTTCTTGGCGACTTTAATAAGAATCATATACCAGACATTATGGTAAGTATTGATACGGGCGGGAGTGGCGGATATGGCATCTTTTATATCTATTCCTTCAAAAACAACAATTTAACTGAGCTGTTTAACTTTGATAAATATAATGAAGAATACAAATTCCAATTAAATTACGCCGATTTTTATAAGGTTCGTGTTGAAAGTCACTCACCTAATAGGTTGTTCATTATAGACATTAGCACCAAAGGACCTGATTACTTATCAGAGTATTACGACGCCAATGGACTACTTAAAAAACCGATAGAAGGCGGGGTTCTAGCCTTAGGAGCTGTTTATCCGATCATTACAACTAACAAAAGCTATAATTTTGACTTAGTAGCTCTACAGCGTATTATTGGCCCAACAAATGTAGATACGTTAGGATACGTTGAAAACCTCCTGTCATGGAAAGGTTCACAATTTCATTCAAATCGCTTGTCAGTTTCAATACCATTTTGAAAAAAAACCACCCTTATGAAGGGAATTGTTAGCTGTATTTGCACCAAAAGTAAGTGAAGAATTGAGGCGAGAGGATGTTGCTGATGGAGAAAAGTAAAGATATAGCCTCCATCAGTGGCTGTCACAGATTTTGAAATGATTAATTCGGCAAGCATAATTCAAAAAATTGACGCAATTATGCCGAGGTGTAATTGATTGATATAAACATAATTTTAAAATTAGATTCACTAATCTCATAGCATGATGAATCAAGCCTGCTCAATTATTAATCTGAGAGGGCTTTTTATGTTACATATTAAACGGTGGTTTGATAAACAATAGTTTTTCTCTAAATTGTAAAAATAATCCCAAATTTATCCATAAAACACTCTTTTTAAAAATCGCTCTGAGACGATTTGACCTATACCTACACCCACAAAAGTTAATTTCACTTCGTCTGAATGCGAAATTACAAAGGTAGAATATATGTTCTGTTTAGAGGTTGGAATCCGTAATTTTTATCCATTTTATTACAAAAAGTGAAGGATAATGCTTGTAAATCCAAATAAAGTTCCCAAATATGAATTTGGGAACTTTATTTCATGCTATAATAGTGCTAGAGGTGAGGGAATTGACAAAAACGGCTTTGCCAAAAGTTTTGAGAGATTTTTTAGTTTACTTAACGACGATTACCGGAAAATCACCACGCACTCGGAAAGAATACGAATATGATCTCGTACTGTTTTTTCGATTTTTAAAAAGTGTGGAGAAAGACATGACACCGGATCTTATACATACGATTGATATTTCAGATGTTACTGCTGACTGGATTAAGGAATTATCTTTGGAGGATTTGTATTACTTTATGGAATATTGTGAGGTGCAGCGTGGAAATTCAGCGGCGGCACGAGCGCGCAAGGTGGCAACATTGAAAGCCTTTTTTAAATACTTGAAAGGCAAGCGAAGACTCATTGAAGAAAATCCGGCTGAGGAGCTTGAATCACCGAAAATTGGTCGAAGAAAACCCATTTATTTGAATATGGATGAGGCCCAAACGTTTTTAAAAGCAATAGATGAGCAGTATTATTCCGCTCGGGACTACTGCATGATGGTATTTTTCTTAAATCTGGGCATACGTGTATCCGAGCTGTGTTCGCTAAATGTCGAATCCATTCATGGGCGCCAGTTGACGGTAATTGGTAAGGGAAATAAGGAACGCACTGTTTATATAAATGATGCTTGTGTTGCTGCGTTAGATCGATATGTAGAAGAGCGCCATACATATAAGGGGACGGGTCCAGAGCCTTTATTCGTTTCACAGAAAGGGACGCGTTTTGCTCGCCAAACAGTTGCGAAAATGGTGAAGAAAATCAATGCGCAGTCGATTAAGAAAGAAAAATTAACACCTCATAAGCTACGCCATACTTCAGCGACAATGATGTATAAAGCTGGCGCGGACATTCGAAGTTTGCAACATATTTTAGGACACTCAAGCGTTGCGACGACGCAAATTTACACACATATCGAAGACGAGCAAATTCAAGACGTACTGAAAAATAATCCGTTTAACACCATAAAATGATTATGTAAACTAAGATTAAATGCGCAAGTTTCTTGAAGAAGGAGTTATATACCTAAATGTCGAATTACTTAGAAAATTAAAAGAAATTAGGTGATTTTATGAGTAATATTATTAATTACTATAATAATTTTGATGAATGGGGACGTCTTGAAAGAGAGCCTATTGAATTCCAAGTAAATTGGCATTATATAAAAAAATATATGCCTTTATCTGGATCGGTGCTAGATAATGGTGCGGGTCCAGGGAAGTATTCTATGAAACTCGCTACTGAAGGTTATCATGTAACATTGACCGATTTAACACCAAAACTTGTTGAAATTGCTAAAAATAAAGCACGGGAACTTCAGTTAGAAGCATACTTTAGTGGTTTTTTTGTTGCTGATGCTACCGAACTTCATGTGATAAAAGATGCACAGTTCGATGCTTCATTAATGCTTGGTCCTATGTATCATTTGCAAAAGGAAACCGACCGAATAAAAGCAATACAAGAGTTATATAGGGTGACGAAGAAGGATGGAATCGTTTTTGTTGCGTTCATGCCTAGAATCAGGCATATATTGACGTCCCTATTACATCCTGAAAATTGGAAACCAAATAATGATATCGAAAACATCCAACATTTTTCTGAAACAGGTTGTTTTAATCATCAGGATGAAGGACGATTTACAGGTGCTTATTACTTTAATATTGAAGAAATAAAACCATTTATGGAAGAGCAAGGGTTTGAAACTTTGGAATTAATAGGTTCAAATGTAGGTGCAATATTAAACGCTGAAAATTGGAGCTACTGGAGAGATAAAGGCGAAAAGGAATTTGAGAAAATTATAGAATTACTAATTGAAAAAGCAAATGATCCTTCTATTTTAGGAATTTCCTCCCACTTACTATATGTTGGAAGAAAAAAAGATAGCTAAGAAGAGCAAAAACAAGATGTTCTGAGAATAAACCCTGTTAAATCCATAAAATGATTATGTAAACTAAAATAATTTCCAAATATAATTACAGTGAAATAGTTCTAGGCTTTTGCATTAGTATACATGTAAATGGTAATTTTTATATAAAAGAAACAGGGGGAAGTTATGAGTGGTTCCATAAATTATAAAATCTGGACTGTATGTATGATCCAAAACGAAGATAAGGTATTACTTCTTGATAGACAACATGACAATTTCAAAGGATTTATTCCACCAGGTGGTAAAGTAGAATTTCCGGAAAGTATTATTGAAGCTGCTATAAGAGAAGTAAGAGAAGAAACGGGTTTAGAAGTTAGCAACCTTATATTTAAAGGACTTTATGAATACGTTAATCCAATCGCTAAGGATCGATATATGATATTTAATTATATTACAAAGGATTTCGAAGGGGAACTACTTGAAGATGCTCCTGAAGGGAAAGCAGTTTGGGTAAATATCGAGGATGCATATAATCTACCGATGCAAAATTCGATTCGTAGAAGATTTCCTTTATTTTTTAAAGATGGCACATTTGAAATTCAAGTTGAATGGAATCATGAAAAAAATCAAGAGGGTAAGGTAGTAATTCGAAATACATAATACTTCTTTTTTAACTAACGGCATATCCTGTGCCAACGCCTTTGTGACCAATATCGTGGTGCCTTAAAAGCAGATAATACTAAATTATCTGCTTTTTTTGTTTACTTAAAAATAAACAATGGTATATTGTTTATGAAATAATAAACAAATGGAGGTTTTGTTTGTGGATATTGAAACATTATCTATTGAGCAACTCGTAAATGGATATGTGGAAACCGACGAGGTGTATAGCTGTTTATTTTGTGAGAAACAGTATGATAAGTTCGAAGTTTATCCAGTAGATGGACGCTTTTTCACGGCGCAAAAAATGATCTATCAGCATCACAAAGAAGAGCATGGCTCGGTGTTTGATGCACTTATTCAGCTCGATAAGAAGCATACAGGTTTATCGGATATTCAAATCGAATTACTTACGCTATTTGCACAGGGGTTGCCAGATAAAGAAATTGTACAACATACTTCCGCGAATAGTGTGTCAACCATTCGCCAGCATCGATTTAAATTGAAGGAAAAAGAGAAACAGGCGAAAGTTTTTCTGGCGATTATGCAAGTATTTGATGAGATCGAACATTACGAACCGATACATAAGGGGGCAAAACAAGTGGATGAACGTTTTGCGATTACAGCCGATGAAAAGAAAAAAGTGCTAGAAACGTATTATAAAGAAGGTTTAGAAGGGGCGATTAGTACGTTTCCAAGTAAAGAGAAGCGTAAAATTATCTTATTGCAACAAATTATGACGAATTTTGAAGCTGGGAAAAAGTATTTGGAAAAAGAATTAAACGATATTTTAAAGCCTATATATAGTGATTATGTAACGATTCGACGTTATTTAATTCAATATGGATTCATGGAACGTACGGATGATTGCGCGTTTTATTGGGTGAAGGAAAACTAAATCGACTATTTTGGATGCGAGGAGGATTACAGTGGAAATTGAATTGACGAGATATAAAGTAAAAGCAGGAAAATCAAAGCGTGTGGATGAATGGATTAAGTTTTTAAATATTCATATGGATGATGTGCTTGTTACACTTGAAGGTGAAAAAATGTATGTTGAGACGATTTTCCGAGAGCAACTTAATGGACATGAGTACCTCTATTGGTATTCCGTTCGTGGAGAAGGCGGTCAAGAGGTAGAGAAATCTGAACATTGGATTGATAAAGAGCATTTAATGTTTTGGGAAGATTGTATCGATAAATCGTTCAAGCCCGTAGATTTAAAAACGGAAGTTGTAATGATACCTCAACAAGTAAAAGCAGTAATGCAGGACAATTGATATTAGATGCGCGGCAACCCTTTCTTAATTTGAAAGGGTTATTGATATTACTCCAGATAAAATACGAAAACATCATAAAATTTCTGAAAATATCGTTGACAACTGTACTATATCTGTACTATATTTAATTCAACAAATAAAATCTGTTATAGTACAAAGGGGAGCGGTTAAAATGACAATTTATCGACAAGGCTATGAAGTATACGTGAAAAAATGCGAGCAGTTTGGACTAGAGCCAATTAACTTTCGCTATTATGTAATTCAATTATCACCAAAGCAATTAAATGAATTCAACAATCAAGCACTGCAGCAAGCAGGTGTGGAATAAGATGAACGATTATCGAAGTGGCTATGAATATTATAAGCGAGCGTGTGAGAATTTTGGTCTGGAGCCAATTAACTTTCATTACTATATTTTAAATTTATCGCAAGAACAATTAGATGCCTATAATTGCCGCGCAACGGAGAATCGAGGGAACTATGTGCTTGCAACTTCATAAGACAATGTAAAAAATCTTCCAATTATAATGGGGGATTTTTTTCTCTTTCGTGGACGATTTTAATATAGAAGGAATAGATATTTCAAACTCCCTTGCAGTCGTTCATAAAATTTCAGAGCAAACGAAATGACACCAGCTCAACTAGTGACAATCTCAAAAAAAATGCACCATTCCAATGTTGAGAGGAATGGTGCATTTTTTTTATGGATTCTTAATAATCTCTAAAAATATGTTTCTAGGCGTTCAAACTCTTCGTAATCAATACAATCCATATATTTGTATAAAGTATCTAAATCTACTTTTATTTGATTTTTATGTTTTAAGTAAAAAGACTCCGTCAAATGACAAATAATCAGTGGAACGGGCTGCTGGTGATTGAATTTATCCATATGCTTCGATAAAAACGATTCATCCAGTATACAATAAATGTTTAAGCCAAGTGACTGAAACTCGACATTATCCAAATGGGCAGTCAAAAAGGCTTCTGTTAAATTTTCATTGTACTGGCAAATGGCATGCCAATCCAATTGATTTTGATAACGACTAAGCCAGTGCAAATTAGCAGATGCACTGAAAAGCTGCAGTTGAAGTGCATTATAGTGCTCGATTTTTTTATCCATCTCGCTATTTGTTAATTTTTTATCCCCATAACGATCATATTGTTGGCAATATAAAGAGGGAATACCTTCTACTAAATGCTCGCCACCTGGCCACTTATTAGTACCGCAATCATATTCGAAAAATAACAGTTCTATCTCTGGAAATTCGTCTACTTCAGGCAAATAGATGATATCATGTGAGGATAAATAAACAATACTCTCAATGAATTCTTCTAATTGGTCTTTAAATTCTTCGTTTATTGTTTTTTGCTGCATTTGTAATGTTTTAACAAGATGGGCTTTAAACGACGCAGTTAGACGAGCTAGGACTGGTATATTATATTGCAGCGCATCGAAATCAACTTGCTCGATGAAATCAATTAAAAATTGCTCTGAAAGAAACGGGTTGGCATAGCAAATATAAGAAAACGGTAAGTAACTAAAGTAGTTTTGTAGTTTACTATGATGCTCTGTAACAGCATTTTGGCACCAATGCATATAGGCATGTATAAACGCGCGGTCATATTGCGCTAAATTTACAAAGAGCGCTTCATCTTGATTTTGAAACTGTTTTAACTGCTCGATAGAATTGAAGTCTTGCAAGTTGAAATGTTCCGGAAATTTAATATTTTGAAACGCTTGTTGAATCGGAAATGTTTTTTTTGATCGATTCGTTACAAAGCTGTAAGAGCCAATTGCACCACGTTCCTCTAATAAGATATAAGCTAGCTCTTGGCGCTGATCACGTGTCAGCTTTACATCCTTTGGAAATTTTACGGATGCAAAAAATTGTACTTTTGCCATATCATAAAAAAACTTATAATCACCATCTTTTGTAAAAGGTGCATCGGACGTATTTTTTTGCCAATAGAGAAGTGCACCAGAGATGGGTTTATAGTTTGAAAATGTAATATTCGCAACGGAAAAGAAATTTTGAGTAAGTGATTCATCATAGTGAACTTTGATGAATTCAATTTTTTTTATTTTTAGCATCGTACACCCCCTTTAGTTATTATATACGTTTTACAAAATTCGACTAGGTATAAGTCTTGAAATAAAATATTTTAACTTACCTTAGAAGAAGTCCTTCATTTCAATATGTGAAAGATGAATTTTCAAACTTTTAAAGAGTTTTTTTATTTGAGCAAATTCATTATAATAGAAGGCAAAGGTGGGGAATCACATGTGGAAAATCATCAATCATAAATTGGTTCAAACAACAGATGAATCACGTACACGCTATAAAACACGTATAAGCGCGGCACTGATTGAACAGTTGAAGGAATTAGCAGCCGAACATAACACACATATTGGTTATTTGCTAGAAAATGGATATCTAAATCTTTTGCAAGGTGAAACGATTTCCTATAATAAAAAAAATCGCCCAAAAGATCGCGTAGAATTCAGGACAACATGTGATGAACAATTACTTGCCCATTTGAAAGACTTTGCCAAGCAACAGCAATTGAACTTAAATGATGTCATTGAGGAAAGCGTAAAATACATTCAGTTTGATGAAGTGAAAAATGCAAGCTGGCGCTATCGGGTAGAGCTGTAAAAAGAAATAGCGGAGCTTGCAGGTGTCAGTGAAATGACTATATTCCGTCACTTCGAAACAAAGATGGGTATTTTGGAGGCGCTTATTCAGCAGCAATCATATTTTACCTACTTTGAACAGTATTTTAAATCGTCCTTAACATTTGATGTGAAAAAAGACTTAACAGATATTGCGCATCAATATTTACTGAATATGAACAAAAATAAAGTTATCTTCCTCATAAGTATTCAATAGCGAGGGAATTTACCTGAACTATCAGGTCTCATTACTGAAGCCAAGACGAACCAGCTCCAATCATTGCTAGCAGCGTATTTTGATCAATTGATTGAAAAGGGTATTTTAAAACCGTTTCAATCAGAATCACAGGCCATTATTTTTTTAACAACATTGTTTGGTTTTTTTGCAACAACGGTAATTTTTGAGAATCACTTTTTGAAAAATCAACAAACTATGTTTATTAACAATTATGTTGACTCTTTTTTTATGGTGTTACAATGTAACATCATTTTATTTATACTCAAATGTTAGTTATTACTAACGTACATGTGAGGGATTATTTATATGGAACAAACTATTACAAATTCAAAAAGGACAATCATTGTAGCAATTGTTTTATCCGCACCGTTTGTTTCGATTTTGAATCAAACATTACTCATGATTGCGATGCCTCCAATTATGGCTGATTTTAAAAAAAGCAAGTGCCGCA
Source organism: Solibacillus sp. R5-41 (assembly GCF_002736105.1). Classification (NCBI taxonomy): domain Bacteria; kingdom Bacillati; phylum Bacillota; class Bacilli; order Caryophanales; family Caryophanaceae; genus Solibacillus; species Solibacillus sp. R5-41. The sequence continues at coordinate 1,987,270 of NZ_CP024123.1, forward strand.
CAATGGCTAACCACGATTTATTTATTGACGAACGGGATATTAATTCCTATTACTGCGTATTTGATTGGGCGCTTTTCAAATAGGGTATTGTTATTAGCTGCGTTAAGTTTGTTTACGCTTGGTACAATCATCGGGGCATTTGCACCAAGCTATCCTGTTTTACTCGGAGCACGTGTTATTCAAGCAGCTGGAGCAGGAATCATTATGCCTAATGCAAACAATTATTTTAACACTTTATCCAAAAGAAAAACGCGGTTCTGTAATGGGCATTGCAGGTCTTGTAACCGGCTTCGCACCAGCAGTTGGTCCAACATTGGCTGGCTGGTTGCTCACTTACTTTACGTGGCGTCATTTATTTTACACAATATTGCCTGTAGCGCTTGTCGCTATGCTACTTGTTTTCGCATTTATGATAAATGTTGCAAAGAGACAAGAAAGACAATTTGATATGCTTACAATTATTTATTCAACATTTGGCTGGGGAGGCTTATTATATGGATTTAGTATGGTAGGTTCAGCTGGATTTACATCTTGGTATGTCCTGATATCATTAGCGGTTGGTATCGTTTCGTTATTCGTATTTATTCGTCATCAATTCAAGATGCCAACGCCGATTTTAGAATTCCGTGTGTTCCAATCAAAACTATTTACAATATCAACACTGTTATCTGTGTTAGTGTACGCACTCATGATTGGCACACAAATTTTACTTACGTTTTATGTACAAAATGTGCGTGAGCTTACGGCGTTAGAAACGGGAATCATTCTGTTAACAGTACATTACGTATGGTCGGTCGGTGGTGCAATCGTCACAGCACTACTTGTAACGGCGATGTCGGGTACAATGAGTTGTTTAGATGACTATTCAGCGGATGCAATGCTTATAGGGATTCGCATTGCCTTTATCATTGCGACGTTGTTAAGTATTTCTGGATTAGCACTTTCTATCATGTTAAAGGAACGTAAGGGCAGTTCATAAAAAATAAAATAAAGCACTTCCTTGTACAATAGTGACGTATAAGGAAGTGCTTTATTTTGATTACCCGCGGGGGAAATGACCAAGAGTAGGGTAATGAAATGTAATTGTTTATATGTTCTATGCATGTTTGATAACTTTCTGAACGCATTATAAATGCTAGATAGGACGTGATATATATACATGAAGAATTTTTGTCCATTTATATTATTGTTCAATTAATTTAGTACTATTTGTTTCCGTTTATCGGACTCTAATCGCGATTCACTCAAGTGAAATGCTCAATTATTTGAGAATAAATTGAAAACTCACCCTATTTTTAATAGTATTAAGTAATTTATTTTACTTTTTTAACCTAATTTTAACCTTTCCTATTTACAATTTGTTTTGAGGAAGTTAAAAATGCTCGCTTGTTAAATAATTGTTTATTACATAGGAAGAAAAGCATGATTATTTTTTTCTGGTGTATTCGTTTGAAAGGATACCTAGAGCAAAATTAGCAGTTTGTTTTGATCAAATAATTAAATATTTGAAAGAAAGCCACAGAATATAGTGGTAGTTCATGAATGGGATTCATATAGGACGGAGTATGTATTTCAAATGAAAAACTTCACAATTAAGATTCTATTAATTTTCACAATCAAAATAAAAAATAAATAAAAAACAATATCCATATTATGGTATTGTTACATAGTGATTCCAAATTACCTATTTTTAATGTAAAAAATATGCTATTATAAAATAGGGAGTAATTAAAAGGTAATGATTCCGATTGATTTTTTATGGGGGTTTATTATTTTTGTAATCCTAATTACCTATTTCAGTGAGAAGGGTGCATTTATTTGATGGAAAATTTAGTTAAAGTTGTTCTATTTTGTTATACATTTACAATACCGCTATTTTTTATAGCAACAGAAACTGCACATGGCGCTTATTATGTTGCACCGAATGGTAGTGACGAATCAGAAGGTACGATAGATTCACCTTGGCAATCCATTCAACACGCTGTAAATCAGGTGGAGTCGGGTGATGTTATCAATGTTCGAGGCGGTATTTACAAAGAAATGGTCGTAATCTCAGAAAAACAGGCAGTAGACGACCAATGGATTACAATCCAAAATTATCCCTATGAAAAACCGATAATTGATGCAGAAGGTATAGAAATTACGTCATCAAATCGTGCAGGTATTGAAATTATAAACTCTAAAGGGATTCGAATTAAGGGCTTAGAAATACGTAATATGAAAGCTGATTCCCGAAAGTCTTATCCTGCTGGTATTTTAGTACGAGGAAGTAATAAAAATATTGAAATAGTAGAAAATGACATTCATCACATTGCCAACTACTCAAGCAATGGGAACGCACATGGAATTCTTGTATATGGGGATAATACTCAGCCGATTCAAAATATTAAAATTTCGAAAAATCGCTTGCATGATTTAACGTTAGGTAGCAGTGAATCCTTAACGTTAAGTGGCAATGTTGAACACTTCACGATCGACGGGAATATTGTTTCACGCAACAATAATATTGGTATTGATGTAGCGGGTCGTTACGGTGCTTGTAGAAGTGATGGGTGCACGGATTATGCTCGAGATGGTGTTGTTTCAAATAATATCGTTTCCTATATTTCTTCTGGTGACAATCCTGCTTATGAAGGGGATAAATCCGCAGCAGGTATATATGTCGATGGCGCACAAAACGTCGTAGTGAAAAACAATTATGTCGGTAAAAGTGACTACGGAATTTCGGTATCAAGTGAACAAGAGGGCTTTTCCGCCAAAAATATTACGATAAAAGATAACTTTATTGCAAAGAATACAAAGGCTGGTTTGGTCATAGGCGGTTCGGGTGATGATAACGGTGGCGTTGAGAATAGCTCCATTACAAATAATTTGTTTTCGTTTAACGATCGTTCTAAAGAAGGATTTAGGGAAATTACGATTCAGCATCATACGCGCGGTAATGAATTTTCAAACAATTTTTATTTTATTTGCGGCTCAAAAGAGTACGTCAATATTTCGAAAAAAGTAATTGCTGATAATCGTTTCATAGATGAATCCGTATATCCACGGGCTATGTGTAAAAAGTAAGAAAGAGAGGGTTCTTATGAAGGTATTAATAACTGGTGGCTATGGTTTTATCGGTTCACATGTAGCGGACAGATTTTATAAGGAAGGTTACGAAGTGCATATTATTGATAACCTCGTAACGGGGAAAGCCGAAAATATTCCATTTAAACATAAATTTTATCATCTTTCTATAGATGATCCAAAATGTCGTGATGTATTTGCGGATTATGACTTCGATATTGTCGTTCACCTAGCTGCCCAAGCAAGTGTTGCGACATCGATGCATAATCCAACCTATGATGCACAGAGCAATGTAGTTGGCCTCGTTCAAATGCTAAAATTTGCGACGGAATATAAGGTAAAGAAATTCATCTTTGCTTCTTCGGCAGCGGTTTATGGTGAGCAGTCACAACTCCCTATAACAGAGGACATGAACACAGACCCGATTTCACCTTATGGCATAAGTAAGCTTTTAGGGGAAAAATATTGCAGTAATTGGGCAGCAAGTCAAGGATTGTCGTCCATTTGTTTCCGTTTTTCGAATGTGTATGGACCACGCCAAACGCATGAAGGTGAAGGAGGTGTCGTTTCCATATTTTTGAATAACCTATTAACGAATAACAAGCTCACTATTCATGGGGACGGCAACCAAACGAGGGATTTTATTTATGTAGAAGATGTAGCATTTGCGATTTACCGTGCCTCACAAAGTACGCTTACAGGTATTTATAATTTGTCAACGAATACAGAGGCAAGTGTAATTGATCTTATTCACCATTATGAAAGTTTCCATGGAGCTATTGAAACGGCTCAAGTGGCGTCACGTGAGGGTGATATACAGCGCTCAATTTTAAATAATACCCGCATCATTCAAGATTTGGACTGGGTCCCGATGTATTCGCTTGAAGAAGGGCTTCAAAAAACATATGAGTGGGGTACATTTCTTAAACCATCGGAACAAGTGGTTGTCAAAGAAAAGAAAGTAGTTCCTAATTGGTATAAGATTCTCAAGCCATATTTGGAAAATGCCGTATTATTCTTCATTTTAAGTGCGTTTGTTTTGAGCGTGGATATTCCTATTTTCTCAGTTTTTGAGGTTGGGATTTTCTATATTATTACGGTAGGTGCGATTTATGGTAATAAACAAGCGTTCTTTGCTGTTTGTTTATCCATTAGCTTGTTGCTTATTGATTACTTCCGTCAAGGTCGAGAAATCGTTTCGTTGCTGTATGATACGACGTTCTTTTTCCAAATCTCCATCTTTTTATTCATTGGTTTAGTTGTTGGTTACTCTGTACAACGGAAAAATATTAAAATAACGGAACAACAAGAAAAGCTTAATGATCTTCAAACGCGCTATGACTTTTTAGAAATGATTCATGAAGAACTGCGCGATGTAAAAGATGAGCTGCAATTGCGCGTCTTAAATAACGAAGATAGCTTCGGAAAAATTTATTCAATTACGAAAGAGCTGAATGAGGTCGAACCCGAAAAGATTTTTACGCGTACGATAGAGGTTGTACAAAAGACTATGCGATGTGAAAATGTCTCTATTTATTTATTAAATGTGGACAAAACGTACCTTCGACTCGTGGCAAGTTCTAATTTGTTAGATGGAAAACCTCATATGAGCTCATTAAAAGTAGCGGATACGAATTATATCCAACAAATTATTAGCACTAATGCAATTTTTGCAAATCGAAATTTACTTTCAAATGTGCCGGTAATGGCTGCACCAATTTTCCACGATAATAAAATTAAAGCGGTGCTCATGATTGATAATTTACCATTCTCTAGCTTTTCGAACTATCATGAAAACCTATTCAAGGTTATTGCAGGATTAATCGAAACGTCATTAAGCCGCGCCTTTGAGTATATTCAATTTACTGAAGAGAGTCGTTATATTGGTCAATCTATTATCTTACAACCAGATGTATTCCAGGAAATATTGAGTAGCAAAATACTCGCTAAAGAAAAATACAATATGCCATTTACACTATTAAAAATCCAAGTTGATGCTAGTGTATCACAGCAAGTTGCGGAAAAAGCGAACCAATTATTAAGGGAAACGGATTATATCAGTTATTTCGAAGACACACTTTATATTTTACTTTCAAATACAACACAAGAAGATATTCCGTTTATTTTAAAGCGTTTTAACAATGTAGGAATTGAAACTGAAGTTCATGATGGGGTGCTCTTATGACCAATATGACCATAATGTTTATTATTTTCCTCTATATTGTCATTTCCGCCTTTGTGTTATGGTTCTTTTCACTCGGTAATTTGCAGGATTGGGTATTTAGATGTACACTTGTCCTTTTTTTACCGGTTATTGGTTGGTTTATTCCGAGTCTTTGGCCAAAAAAACTTCTTAGAAATGAAGGCGAACAATTCGAAGCATATATGAATGCCCAAACCGATGATATCGCCATAGAGTTACGTTCCTCAAAATTGACCATCGAAAAAGATCGTGAATTAGCGGTTGTTTCGATTGAAGAGGCTCTAATTATTAGTGATTTTACGACTCGTCGTCGCGTCATGTTGGACCTATTAAAACAAGATGCTATGAAGTATTTAGATATTTTACAAACAGCGGTTACGAATGATGATACTGAAACGTCTCACTATGCCGTAACTGCAGTAATAGAAGTAAAACGCGAACTATCACTGTTATTGCAAAAATTATCGGTGGAATTTAGTCAAAACCCACAGGACCAGCATGTGGCATTAACATATGTTCAAGTAATCAGAGAATACTTACAAAGTGGTTTCTTGGATAAGCAATCCACAAAAAATTATCGTATGACTTATATTCAAGTCATACAGTCAATCATTGAAAATAATAAGGCAACGGAAGCGTTATTTAACGAAAAAATAGATATGGAATTGACACTTGGCGAGCTACAGGCTGCTGAGCAAACGGCGCTTTTATTTAAAGAGCACTATCCACTTTCTGAAAAGCCATATTTACAATTGTTAGCAATCTATTGTGAACTAAAATCAGCTTCTAAATTTAGAAGCGTATTAAATAATTTGAAAAATGCACCCATTACATTAACAAATGAAGCGTTGGTAACGGTGCGCTATTGGTCGACTGGGGTGAATATTACAGATGAAATGGCTATGGACTAATCAAAAGGTTATCTTTATTGCCGTATTGCTTTTTTTATGTGGGATTATTTTGCAAATAACAAGAACTCAAATGGTATTAAAAATGGTAGATAATGAAGACATTTTGGAAATGAAGGAATTAGTAGTTTCGGCTAATATGAATAAAGAGCAAACGAGTGATATGAACAATCCATCGTATTGTATTGTATATGATGAAACATCCGTCGCTATTAAAAATAATGCAGAAAAGGCCCTTGAATATATGCAAAAAAGCACGCGGGCTTACGATGTAGCAAAAGGTCAGGTAGATTATGATCGTTGTCCTACTATTTTGTTAAGTACTCCTTATTTAAAGGATCTCGGGACAGTAGAGGATATTGAAAACTATGTATCAGCTGGCGGACAGCTCTTTTTAATGAATGTACTCGAAATGGATGCACATTTCGATATTTTGTATCGTAAATTGGGCATATTAGATTTTGATGATTTCGTTATGACAAATGGTCTGCATATGGTATCGAATCTTCTTATTGGTACAACTGGGGAAACATATTTAGAAGAATCATTAAATGATGTCAGTTTAGGGGTTGCGTTAACTAGTGAGGCGACCATTTTTATGGAAAGTACAACGAAAAATCCATTGCTATGGAAAGCGGAATACGGAGAAGGGACATTCATGGTATTTAACGGCGGTTTATTATCTGAAAAATCTTCTCGTGGATTGATTACGGGCGCGGTTAGTTTAATGGAACCAGACTATGTTTATCCTATATTTAATACAAAAGTCTTTTTCATAGATGACTTCCCATCCCCTATAGCAAAAGAGCGAAATGATCTGATTTATAAAGAATACAAGAAAAGTCTTGCGTCCTTCTATCAATCGGTTTGGTGGCCAAATATGTTGAAATCAGCAGCAAATGAAGATATTCGATATACCGGTGCCATCATTGAGTCTTATTTAGATAATGTAACACCACCATTCGATAATGTAGAGGACAAGGAGTATGTGTATTTAATTTCCTTTGGTCGAGTATTGATTCAAAGTGGTGGGGAAATAGGCTTCCATGGATATAATCACCAATCTCTTACGATGGATCAAAATATTGCTTCTTCGTTTGGTTATAATGCATGGACAAGTAGCGAGGATATGGAGAAATCAATTCGCGAGTTACAAAGCTATACTAAACAAGCCTTCCCATCTTATAAAGTAACGACCTATGTTCCGCCTTCAAATGTGTTGTCAGAAGTAGGGCGCCAAGCTTTAAAAAATAGCTGGCCTGAATTAACGACCATTTCTTCCTTGTATTTAGAGGATCTTACCAATAGATCTTACGTTCAAGAGTTCGAAGTTGCAGAAGACGGTATTATTGAAATGCCGCGTATTTCTTCCGGCTATGTACGCAATGATTCGGATGATTGGGCCATTGCCAATACGTTAACGGGAATTGGTGTATTTTCTCACTTTATTCACCCGGATGATATTATTAGTACGGACCGATCCGGAGGTAGTTGGAATGAAATGTATAAAGAATTCGATGCATTTATGAAAGATGTTCACGAAACCTATCCTTGGCTACGTGCAATGAAGGCATCGGAAGCTGCGATGGGCATTGCTTCTACTTTGCAAACGACGAGTACAATAGAAAAAAGTAATAATGTCGTTAAAGGGAACATTGAAAACTATTTGGATGAACAACATTTTATTTTACGAACTGATAAAAAAATTGGAAGGCTAGAAAATTGTGAGGTTACTAAAATTGACGACGGTACTTATTTAATCAAGGCATTAGCAGCTCAATTTGAAGTGACATTAAAGGAGTAAATGCATATGAGAATTTGTTTAATCGCAGAAGGCTCTTACCCTTATGTAACGGGTGGCGTTTCTAGCTGGATTCATAGTTTGATGAATGCTATGCCAGAACATGAATTCATCATTTATGCTATTGCTGCTGACCGTAAGCAGCAAGGGCAATTTAAATATACACTACCCCCAAATTTAATTGAAGTGCACGAATTTTTTTTAGACGCGCATTTAAGTGAAGAAGCAAAGTGGGGGAAACGCTATCATTTAAATGATGTTCAGAGAAACAGTTTAATTTCATTAGTAAGTGGTTCTAATAATGTGGACTGGGAAGCATTATTTTTTCTTATTAGAAGTGATAATTTTACTAATGTTGGGGAATTTTTATCGAGCAAGGACTATTATGAATTAGTAGAACATTTAGCAAAAACGAAGTATACGCATGTCCCATTTACAGAGCTATTTTGGACAGTAGGCTCGATGATTTTACCTTTATTCATGTTAATGCGCGATGATTTACCAAAAGCTGATATTTATCATACCGTTTCCACGGGCTACGCTGGAGTAGTTGGTGCCTTAGCGAAAGTTATTTACAATAAGCCACTCATCTTAACTGAACATGGTATCTATTCGCGAGAACGGGAAGAAGAAATTATTAAAGCCAATTGGGTTAAGGGTTATTTCAAAGATCTATGGATTAATTACTTTTACACATTATCTAATTCTATATATTCATTAGCAGACGAAATTATTACTTTATTCGGACGGAATAAGGAGATTCAAATTGAACTCGGTTGTGAACCAGAGCGCATACGAATCATACCGAATGGAATTGATATTAATGATTACAATCAAGTTGTTCGGACGGTCCAGGACAACACAATACGTATTGGTGCAATTGTGCGAATTGTTCCGATTAAGGATATTAAAATGATGATCCAAGCTTTTTCATTAGTTGAAAAACAATTATCAAATGTTGAATTGTTTATTATGGGACCTGCTGAAGAAAACGAGGAATACTATGAGGAATGTATGCATCTCGTAGAACTACTAAACATACAAAAAATTACATTTACAGGAATGGTCAATATTAAAGAGCATATAGGCAACCTTGATTTTCTTTTACTGTCAAGTATTAGTGAAGGACAACCTTTAGCCATTTTAGAAGGCTTTGCTTGTAGTAAGCCTTTTATTTCAACTAATGTTGGGAGCTGTCGAGAATTAATTGAAGGCGACTCAAATGATTCTTTCGGTCCAGCAGGATTTATCGTACCTGTGATGCACTATGAAGAGATGGCGAATTTCATAATGAAGCTCTGTTTAGATGAACCGCTACGCCTCGAGATGGGGAGAAATGGTTTTAACCGTGTTGCTAGTAATTACACACGCCGAGCATTTATTACGAGTTACAAAGAAATTTATAAAGAGTTAGGGACGGTGATATAAATGGCTGGAATCGGTTTTGAACTACGAAAGTTGTATAGACAACAGGGGCTAGTTCAAAATATTAAGGCGTATAGCTATTCAACGATGACGACAGTCGGTCCTATGATTCTCTGTTTAATACTTGTATTCGCCCAGCAATTAATGATGCGTGAAAATAATAGTTCCTTCCTACAAAATGAATTATTTATAGCGACAATCGCTTATAGCTTTGTGTTTTCGATCATCGTTACTTCTGGTTTGTCGATGCTCGTAACAAGATTCATCGCGGATAAAATATATGAACGCAAATACGAGCAAATTATTACAGCATATTATGGTAGTTTAGTTGTAATTGTACCGATTGGTGCCATTATTGCTGCCTTGTTTTTATGGGGCGTTAATGAGCATATTGTCTATAAAATTGTAGCGTATATTTATTTTATTGAACTTATTGTCATTTGGATGCAAAATGTTTTCTTATCTGCATTAAAGGATTATAAGCGCATCTTCAGAGGGTTTGCAATTGCAATGATTCTTTCCGTCGTGACGAGCTATCTGTTGTTTAATTTTACGTCATGGGATCCTGTTGTTATTGCACTGCTTGGCATGAATATCGGTTTTGCAAGTATTATTATTTTGTCGGCCTTCCATTTTGAACATGTTTTTCCACGCAATGAACAACGTGATTATTTTCAATTTTTGCGGACTTTAAAAACATATCCTGGAGCTATGATTACAGGGGTATTCATTTATTCTGGTGTGTATATTCACAATATTGTTTATTGGTTATTTGCAGACAATAACACACAAGTTTCAGATCAGTTTTTACTTATGCCGCTCTATGATGTATCCGTTTTCTATGCGTATTTATCAGTTTTGCCCTCCCTAATATTCTTTGTTGTAATAATAGAAACTGATTTTTATGAAAAGTTTTTAAATTACTATAAAAATATTCTTGATGGGGGAACATATGAGAGTATACAGCAAGCTAAACAGCGCATGCAAAAAGTGATTGTTCATAAAACAGGTTTTTTAGCAGAAATTCAATTGCTCTTTACTACATTATCAATCGCGCTCGGCATCTTATTTCTGCCGAAAATTGGATTCTCTATGGAACAATTAGATTTATTTATTATTTTATGTATTGCGTACTTTTTCTTTATAATGATGTTTTTATTACTTCATATTCTTATGTACTTCGACGATCGAAAAGGTATATTAGCAATCAGTGCGACCTTTATTGTTTTGAACGCTATTTTAACATATATCACAATGGGATTAAACTTGCATGGTATGGGTATGTTTATGGCTTCGTTTATCGGGCTGTGTCTCACATTTTTCCGCTTGCTTTACATAGCAGAAAATATTGATTACTATACCTTCTGTCCACAGCCTTTAATGACGATCGGATCTAAAATGAAATTGGGTGAAACTTTGAAAAAAAATTCTTCAGCACTAACATTACTTTTATTACTGACATTAACTTTAGCTGGTTGTGTTGAAAAAACAGAAACGGATGAGACGTTAAAGGATCCAGGGCAGGTAACGGCACCCTTGACGAACAGCATTCAAATTGACGATAAAAGACTTTACGAACGAGATCAAGATGACTCAATCAAAACACTATATGTAACGGTTTTACCAAATGAAAACAATCCTGAACTTGATTGGTACGGGTTAAATCGAATTTCAGAACGATATAGCGAAGAAAAATTAGATATTATCGTATCAGAAGGTGAAACAAATGGTGCTGGGCCAAAAGCCGGCATGTTTGGGGCAAATGAAACAAAAGCTAATGGTAAAATTAGCATCCGAGGAAACTCAGCGCGTAAACAACCACAAAAATCATACAAAATTAAATTGATGGACAGCGCGGGTACTTGGAATGATCAGAGAACAATTAATTTAAATAAACATGTTTCAGATGGAAGTAGATTATTAAATAAATTAAGCTTCGATTTAATGGAACCAATCCCGAATATTTCAAGTTTACGCACACAATTCGTTCATCTTTATGTGAAAGATACAACTGCTGGGTCAACGAGCTATGAGGATTATGGTTTGTATACACATATTGAACAACCAAACAAACAGTTTTTACGTAACCATCTTTTTGATCCAAATGGCTATCTGTATAAAGTAACATTATTCGAATTTAACCGATATCCAGATCAAATACGCGCGCATACAGATGAAAAATATGATAAAAAAGCATTTGAATCCGTTTTAGAAATTAAAGGGCGGGAAGAGCATGATAAGTTAATTACGATGCTGGATGATGTAAATAATTACAGTATACCGATTGACGAAGTAATAGAACGTCATTTTGATGAAGAAAACATCCTTACGTGGGCAGCTATTAACATCTTAATGGACAATATGGATACAGATGCCAATAACTTCTTCATCTATTCACCTTTAAATTTAGACACATGGCTCATCTTACCTTGGGATTATGATGATGGGTGGGATGCAGGACGTAGCCAAGATTTCTTGAAGGAATATCAAGCAGGTATAAGCAATTTCTGGGGAAATCGTTTATTTAATCGTTATTTCCGAGTACAAGAAAACGTAGATAAATTAACAGCCAAATTAGAAGAATTAAACGCAACGTATATTAATGAGGCAACTGTAAAAAAACAATTGGATTTATACGTACCTTTAGTAAAACCATATGTCCAACGCTTCCCAGACAATCAATATTTACCGATCGTCGGTAAAAACTATGATCAAATTTTAGGAAGTATTATTGATACACCTAAAAATTCTTTAGAACGGTACTATGAGGATCTCGAAAAACCAAAACCATTCTTTATGTCACAAGAGATTCCAGTAGAAGACAATCAACATGTCTTTAGGTGGGAAGTATCATTTGATTTACAAGGGGACGATCTTTATTATGATGTGGCGATTGCACGAGATCCTGAAATGCAGCAAGTGCTCTATTCAGAAAAGGGCTTACGTATGAATGAATATCGAACACCAAAACTAGAAAATGGTGTTTATTATTGGAAAGTCACAGTGACAGACTCACAGGGAAATACACAAAGTTCCTTCGAGCTGTATGACGATGAAGAAACAAACATTTATCATTTTGGTGTTTTACGATTTGAGGTGGAGTAATGGCGATTGAAAATAAAAATTTTCGGCACGAACTAAAATATTATATTACGTATTTTGAAATGATTGCGCTCCGAAAAAAGGTTTCTAGCTTTTTATCACTAGATAAGCATGCAACGAGTCCAGAAGGCTATAATATTCGTAGTTTGTACTTTGATGGGATGCATGATCACAGTATTTACGATAAAAATGATGGGATTTTTGGGCGAGAAAAATATCGAATTCGTATTTATAACGAGAATGATGCGATTATCAAATTAGAAAGAAAGAGTAAATACGGTGATTATATTAATAAAGAGGCGGCGCCATTAACTCGGGAGGACTATGATGCTATTTTGCGCGGCGAATATGGTTGTTTAAAAGAGCGGACAGAAGCGCTGATTCAGGACTTTTACCGTGCCCTAGAGTTCCGGCAGTTTCAACCTCGCGTGATTGTTGATTATACGCGTGAGGCCTATGTTTATGAGCTAGGGAATATCCGTATCACTTTCGATAAAGAATTGCGTGCAGGCAGTAATGGTATCGACTTATTTGATAAAAACATTGTGTATCAAGAAATTCTTTATCCAGAACAAGTTATTTTAGAAGTAAAATATGATGATTTCTTACCAGATGTCATTCGACAATTATTACAGCCAGAGCGTTTAACTCGATCTGCCATTTCAAAATATGTCCTTTGTCGAGAAAGAACGATTCAATATTTCAAAGTATAAATGACAGGATTCAATTTTTCCACAAAGCAGCTATTAAAGGAGTTTTATAATGAATGATCAATTAAATTTTCAAAATATCATTAAAAAAAGTGTACTCGCGCTCGATTCTTTTGCTAGTTTTTCTTATATAGAAATTACTCTTGGTTTACTTTGCTCGTTCGGTATCGGGATGTTTATTTACTGGGTGTATAAGCGTTGTTTCCGTGGTGTTGTCTATAGCTACAACTATAATGTATCATTCGTTTTGATGACGATGATTACGACGCTCATTATTATGACAATCAGCACAAATATCGTCCTATCTCTAGGGATGGTTGGTGCACTAAGTATTGTTCGTTTCCGTACAGCTGTGAAGGATCCATTAGATATCGTGTACATGTTTTGGTCGATTGCTGCAGGAATTGCGATCGGTGCGCAAATGTATCCGTTGGCAATTATGGGCTCGCTTGCATTCGGTGCAACATTAGCCTGGTTATCGAAGAAAAAAGTGCGTGGTGAAACGTATTTATTAATTCTCCAACATAATGAGGATGCTATGGAAGATGTTCGTAAAACATTGCAAAAATTAAATACGAAGTTAAAATCAAAAACAATCCGCAATGGATTTATTGAAATGACTGTAGAAATTCGATTAGTAGATGATAATACAGGCTTTATGAATAGATTAAACAGCATTGAAGGCGTGCATTCTTGTTCACTTGTCAACTATACAGGGGATTATGCACAATAAATAGGGCATGTAAGCGTATTTTAAAACAATAAACGAAAGCACTTCCACATACGATAGACGTATAGGGAAGTGCTTTATTTTGATTAGCTTTGTTTCGTCTTGATTTTTCTTAATTTAGCGATTAAAAGCAATGTTAATGGCAAAATAATAGAGAAAATACCTATAGCTAGTGGCCAAGTCTCCTGGTTGTATTTATCGGAATGAATGATATTTGAATGAATAATTTGAGAAAGAGCCACAGCTAGCATTCCAAGTGGTAATATTAACGGTCTAGGATCCTTTATTTTAAGAATTTGACTTATACCGAATAAAGAAGCGTAAAAATACATAAAAGCTCGTACAAATATTGTGACCATCCACATAAAAGCCATAATAATTTCAATGCGTTGTAAAAAGTCTCCAATCGAAATTCTTTGTGCTAATGTATAACTTGGAAAAGTTCTTAAAGATGTATTGGTTACGCCCAATACTAATATCGATAAAGCGATAAAGGCTGTTACAATTAAACCACCAATTAATGTGCCAATGTAAAAACCCTTTCTACCAGATTGAAGATTATTAATAGCAGAAGGAAAAATCATTAATAGAACAATTAATGGAAATGAAAACAAACCCATGAAATGTAAAACACTATATATGAATGGTTGAATGGGTACATCAAAAAACGGCTGCACATTTTTAATATCAATTTGTGGAGAAACGGAGAACAAAAAAATAATAAATATGAACAAAAAAACTGGAAACAGTATTTCTAAAGTACGAGCAAAAACTTCTATACCTTGATAGGCCGCATAAAGAATAATAATCATAAAAAGTATAGAAAATACTACTGGCGGAGTTTCGGGCATCACCTCTGTTTGTAGGAAATAACCAATAAAGTAGATTAACTCTCCTGATGATAAAAGTGTTAACAGCACAAAACTTAGAGAAACTAATTTTCCAACAAAGCTACCTAAAATTTTTTCAGTTGCTTCTACAAAAGAATGGGTCGCCAATATATTTGAAAAAATGATATATAGCTTTATTAAAAGTAAGCTAAGTAGAGTACCTATTATTCCTACAATCCAAGCATCTTGATGTACTTCTAGAGCTAAGCTTGCTGGAATAATTAATATTCCTGTTCCAACTGTATAGAGAATAACAATTATTGTGAATTGTCGTGAGCTTATTAATTGTTTTTCCATAATATTCCTCTTATGAATTATTTTTATTTAACAATGTATCTTTTAAAAAGTCACTGATTGGTTGAAAAATATACATAATTGGGTCCAATGGGCTGCTATTAATGGCATTTAAATTTATAGCAATGTTTAATGACGTCCCCATAACTAACAAAATAGAGAATGTCCAAATTAGTTTAGTACTGCCTTTTTTTAATTTTGGAAGTTCGAAAAAAATAATAGCAATAGATACTATTGATATGCCTAAGGTGATTAACATCTCAATATTTACTCCTTTAATTTTGTGTTTTTAATAGTCCCAAACCCGTGTGTATTGACATTAACCTTAACATTTACTTCTACCTCAGGATAAATCGTTTGCCAGTTGTCACTAATTTTTTTCCATTCTTTCGGGTCTGCACGACGAATCGCTTCACCAAAACCAAGTACATCTGCTTGATAATTTTCTTGGAGAATTTCCAGCACGTGAGTAATATTTTTTTTAATGTACTTCTCAGTTTGATTATTAATCCAATCCATCATTTTTATTTCTGATAAATCAATATCACATTTGACCTCGGCGACATTTTGAACAATATCAATGCTAATATTGATTGTAGGCTGGCTGTTCTTAATTATCCCTTTCGTTTTCGTTTTAGATTGAGTAATTTCGGTTGTTAACTCGCCACCTGAAGGACAAGAGATAATTTCAATTGTTGATTTAATATTATCGTTTAAATAATTAAAACTTTTACTTTCATACTCATCAATATAACCTAATAATTTATCCTCTTTAAAAATTGCGAGGCCAGTAAATTTAAGAAGTACGGGAGTTTCAACTCTCTCTACATTTGTTTTGTCTATTCCTAAGTTTTTATCCCCATGAACTTCAATGGCTGATATTACAAAAGAGGGGTTCTTTCCTCCTAAAGCTGACATTAAATCATCAATATCAACTTCCAATGTTGAGCCCCATGCATCTTCCGCACCTTTTAATGAATTTGACATTTTATTGGCAGGAACTTTTTCAATAGGCGTTAGTACATTTAATACATCTTTTGCAGTGGCTTGTTTAGATATGATGACAGAATAATCGTTCCGTATCTCTTGATCTCTAGCTAGAAAATCAACGGCATCCCTTAATCCAGTACTTGCCAATTCATCCCCGAAAATAACCATTTGCATATGTGCAAAATACAATTTTCTCGGGGAAGCTGCTAATAATTTTCTAATCGCTTCAAATACTGTTTTTCCTTTACCGTGGTAGGTGACCACTGGTGCTTGTCCCTCTCCAGGTTTATTGGAGGAAACTTGTCCTGGGTTAATTACTTGTACAGAAATGGCGTATTCACCATCTATATAATCAATACCGAGCGCGGCAACAAGAGCTAATTCATTTAATTCACGTTTACTCCAACAACCACTTAAAATTAAAAGTAGAGAGATGATTGTTAAAATGAATAGTTTATTTTTCATTGAGTTACCTCATTTATCATTTAATTCTCACTTATTTTTACGACCTCTCACATTATTAGTTTGACTAATCAATCTAGGACGAGTAAGTAATGAACTACGAGGGAGTATTATTAATGCATCCTTTTGATCTTTAGGAATTAAAGGTGCAAACGGGCTCATGTATGGGACGCCAAATGAACGTAAACTACATAAATGAATAATTAGTAACATTAGTCCTATAAAGATTCCAAAAAGTCCAAACATAGCTGCTAAGACCATTAAAGGGAAGCGTAACATACGTATAGAATTAGATAGGCCGTATGCTGGAAAAAGGAAACTACTTATTGCCGTTAGAGCTACAATAATAACCATAGCTGCTGAAACAATTCCTGCCTCGACGGCTGCTTGACCAATGATTAATGTTCCTACTATAGAGATTGCGGGTCCAATCATCCTAGGCATCCTTAAACCTGCTTCCCTTAAAACTTCAAATGCAATTTCCATAATTATTGCCTCAACAAATGCAGGGAATGGAACACCTTCTCTTTGTGCGTATATACTAATGAGTAAGGGTGTTGGAATCATTTCATGATGAAAAGTCGTTAGAGAAATATAGAGAGCAGGAGCAACTAATGCAAGGCTAATTCCTAAAAATCTAATAAGACGAATAAACGAACTGACAAATGCATTTTGAGAATAATCTTCTGCAGATTGCAAAAAAGACGTGAATAATGCAGGTACAATTAACACAAATGGTGTACCATCTACTAAAATGGCTATTTTTCCTTCAAGTAAGTCTCCAGCAATTACATCTGGGCGTTCTGAATTAAAAACAGTAGGAAATAAGCTGAACTTAGAATCTTGAATTAATTGTTCAATATAACCACTCTCTAATATACTATCAATGTCTATTTGATCTAATCTATCAAGTACTTCCTGAATTATTTCTTCATTTGCTATGCCATTTATATACATTACAGCTACTTCCGTTTGCGTAACTTTACCAATAACTCTAGATTTTATCCAAAGGTTGGGGCTTTTAATTTTACGTCTAATTAAGGCGGTATTGGTTCTTAAAGTTTCCGTAAAGGATTCTCTAGGTCCTCTAATTACAGACTCGGTTGCAGGCTCTGATATGGCTCTGTCTTTGGCATTTTTTGTACTTGTTGAGATGCCTTTTGAGCTACCATCTAGTAATATTACGGTATCCCCGTTTAAAATTGCGTTAAACAATGATGGGAAATCAACTATATCTTTTATACTCCCCACAGATAAACACTGAGTTTTTAATCGCAATTCAATATCTTGTAAGGTTGTTTCAGATTGTATCTCAAAATTTTTAATAATATTTTCTAGTATAAAATCTGTAATCGAAGTATTATCGGCAAGACCATCCGTAAAGATAATAGCTATTGGTATCTCAATAGGTTTTCCAATCATAAATTCACGGATAATAATATCATTACTATTACCTAGTGAATCTTTTATGGTTTGTATATTTTTCAGGAGAGATGTAGAAAGAAATTGAGCTGTCGTTTCTTTCGATAGGTTATCATTTTCTGAAATATCCACTACAAGAATCCTCCTTTATTTTCTCTATTATTGAATTGTTTTACAAATAAAAAAGATAACTGAAATTAGTTATGTGCTAACTTGTTATATTTTATTCGATTTAATCAAATAGCGAATGCTTATCATGAAGGTCAAAATATTTATTTCCATTGTAAAGGTGATAGCAATCACACAGGTACGGTTCAACAGTTACGTTATTTGAATTAGGGAAAGCTGTTTTGATGGCAGATACAGTTGTGAAAAATACATGTACGCGGAGAAACAATGAGCTTGCTAGTTGAAAAATATGAGAATGAGATTGCATCCATTTTTACTTAGTTATAATATAAGTATATCGTTATATAGTGATGGAGGTTGTGGAAATGGAAATTGAATAAATCGAAAAACAATTAAAGGCTGTGGCGGATGCAAATCGATTAAAAATATTGGCTTGTTTAAAGAAGGGTGAGGTATGTGTTTGTAATTTCACGGATATACTTGGTATTTCTCAACCTGCAGTGAGTCAGCATTTACGCAAATTAAAGGAAGCAGGGATTATTACAGAGCGTAAAGTTGGCACGTAGAAGCATTACCGGATCCAAGAAAAGCAAACAACGTTAATGCAAAATGTACTTGCTTCCATTAATGAAGAGTGTACATGTGGCTGTAAAATTGATAGTGAATGTGTGGAGGGTTAAAAATTGAATATGTTTTTATTAGCGGCACTTATTTTTATCGTGACACTGATTTTTGTAATTTGGCAGCCAAAGGGACTGAACATTGGTTGGTCTGCAATGGCAGGTGCTGTTATTGCGTTATTTGTAGGTGTTGTTGATTTAGGAGATGTCGGCACAGTTATTGATATTACGTGGAATGCGACATTATCGTTTATAGCGATTATTTTAATTTCACTTGTTTTAGATGAAATCGGTTTGTTTGAATGGGCAGCATTACATAAAATAGGGTGATCTAGCTAAGAACAACGCGTCCTGCAGTAACGCTAGAGTGCCCAATAGAGCATTTGCATAAAGCCCAATTTCTCACGTACAACCGTTGAGAAATTGGGCTTCTTAATGCAATCAAGAAATCGCTAGTTACTTTCATGTGCTCCTTGACGTCTAATCATGGCTGCTTTACAAGCAACAGGGTACAACTCCAACACTACAACTATGGAATATTAAATATCATCAAGTGAGGGCTTGTGGAATGAAATATAAAAATCGCTAAGAAAATTTGGTTACCATTACATCAGGTAGTAAAGTAACGACAGAAGAATGGCCATTAGGAGGTAGCAACCTCTGACGGAAAAGTGTACACTGTGGATAAGACATATATTGGTAATTTTGGGATATTTGCATCTTAAAAAAATTCATTATTGAGAGGTGTAGTAATGAAAGTGAAAGTTATTCTCACATTTTTTACTTTTACATTGTTCCTAGCTTTTGGTTACACGGCACACGCAGAAAATCTTTATGACTCTTATAAAGATGTAACAGAATTTGACTTGAAAAATAGTATGATTCTTTCTTCTGAAAGTTCCATGGCATTTATTAATGGGCAGAAGGTATCAGCCGTTCAGCCGATTGTTAAAGATGGCAGAACATTAGTACCCCTTCGTTTTATTTCTGAAGGATTTGGTGCAAAGGTAGAGTATAATACAAAAAATCAGGTCATTACTATTAAACACGCTAATAAAACCATATCACTGAAAATAGGGGAGAATAATATTTCTATAAATGAGAAATCAAGCGAAATGGATGTGGCTGCAAGCATTTACAACAATACAACGTATATTCCTTTAAGGGATATTGGTGAGGCATTTAATAAAAAAGTAGTCTATTTAAAAAAAGCAGAAATTCAACCATATAGTTTGATTATAATTAGAGATATTAACGCCTCAGCAATCGAAAACTTTAATATTATCCGCGCCGTTAAATTACTATTCGAAGGGAAATCTATTGTCTATAGTGATCGTTTTATGGCAATCATTAAAGAAAACGGTCACTTATTAGTTAGCAATGATTTCTATTATTTTGAGCCTTTTGTTTATCAGGAATTGATTGAGGATAAAAACTCGGTTCGACTTGGAGATATTTGGTTTAATACAGATATGGGCCATTTTTATTTGAATTATGCCTATAACACAACGCGGGAATCTATATTATACCGTGTGGATGGAGAAGTGATTACAAGGGTAGCAATTGAAAAAGCACCGATAAAGGCAGTAAAAACATATTTAAACGATGTCTATTATTTGACGAGATATGAGCGTGGTATACTTGATGCTCATGAAACAAGTAATTTAAAATCTGCAACGTTTAACAATGGACAATGGTTTTCCGATTATTTAGGTAAGCCTGGATTTTATTACGGCTTTGACACATTAGGTAAGGTCTATGATTGGAAAATTAATGATAACGGTATCTCTACATTTGGCTATCAACGCTCTGGAGATCTAAGTTCTGATGAAAGAAAAAAAACGTTTGGACATTATAGAATCGAACTGAAAGGGCAGCACCATGAGCTTGTATCGCCATAAAGTAATTGACATGTTAAATTTTTTATTTAAACCAATAAGAAATAGTTGTTGATGGATAAGAACAATCTCAGTTGGATAAAATATTTGTGAACTTAAAAAGTTCAAATTTCAAGGATTGGGAGGACTAAATATGTCATCTGAAATGGGAGAAATACATCGTACTGGTCGAGACATTAACGACGAAATAGTACATTTTGGTGGGCAAGCTGAGAGTGTTTTTAGTTCATTGGCTGAACCAGGTCGACTTTCAATACAAAAGAAAGCAGACGACTTAGCTGCACAGTATCTTGAAAGTAATCCTAATCCAGACTATTATGATTGTGTTAAAATTGTAGCAGAGGGAGTTTTGACAGCAGGGAAAGAAATTAAGGCTAGCAGTGGTTCTTGGGGAGAATCAGTAGATGCAGCACTTGGTGCTGGTGTTGGAGTTCCAGCAGCAAAAATAGCTTGTAAAAGAATAACGATGTCTTAATTTTTGAAAAAGCGTAGGCGTAAAAAGCTTATGCTTTTTTATATTTATTGATTTCTTTTATTCTCTCCTCAATAGTAATTTTAGTTGTATGGACATTCTTGTCCATACTGTAAAAGGACAAGGACATCGAGTCTTGTTACTTTTGCCTAAAGTTAAGAGTATTAAGCATTTATTTTTTATAATGACTCCAAGTCCTTGTCCATGTACATTAGGGAAGCTTGCTAAGTCATTTGTGCCCTTACTTCAATTACAAATTAGGAACACGGTCGTAATATATATATACCTTGGTCACAACTTTCTAATTATCGGATGCTTCCTATAATTTATCGTTCAAAAGTGGATTATTCGTATAAATAATGCTAATTATCGTTTAATGTAGATTTATCCAATATTCATAAAATTATTCACAAGAGTGACAAACTTAGTTTGTTGTTACTATATCTTAACAAAGGAGAAGAAGTTGATTTTGAAAATAATGTGACATCTTTACAATATTACTTTGCGTATTAGTGGTTGCAAAAATCATCACTACCACATAATATAAGTATATCGTTATATAATTATGGAGGTGTGAAAATGGAAATTGAACTAATTGAGAAACAATTAAAAGCTGTCGCAGATGCGAACCGATTGAAAATCCTTGCTTGTTTAAAAAAAGGAGAGGTATGTGTTTGTGATTTTACGAATGTATTAGGTATATCACAGCCAGCGGTTAGTCAGCATTTAAGGAAGTTAAAAGAGGCTGGCATCATTGCAGAGCGTAAAGTTGGAACATGGAAGCATTATCGTATTCATGAGAATCAAACTACGTTAATGCAAAGCATACTGGCTTCCATCGATGGAGATTGGACTTGTGGTTGTAAAATTGATTGTGTATGTGTGGAGGGTTAATAATTGAATATGTTTTTCATTGCGGCACTCATTTTTATCGTGACACTGATTTTTGTTATTTGGCAGCCAAAGGGCCTTAACATTGGCTGGTCTGCAATGACAGGAGCTGTGATAGCACTTTTAGTAGGTGTTGTTGATTTTGGAGATGTCGGTACAGTAATAGATATTACGTGGAATGCTACGTTATCGTTTATTGCGATAATTTTAATTTCACTTGTTTTAGATGAAATTGGTTTGTTTGAATGGGCAGCATTACATATGGCACGTGCTGCAAAGGGAAGCGGTATTAAAATGTTTGTCTATGTCAGCTTGCTTGGCGCGGGTGTTGCAGCCTTATTCGCCAATGACGGGGCAGCCTTGATTTTAACACCAATTGTCCTGGCGATGGTACGTAATTTGCAATTTAGCGAAAAAATGATTTTTCCGTTTATTATGGCAAGTGGTTTTATTGCCGATACGACGAGTTTACCGTTTGTAGTGAGTAACTTAGTAAACATCGTATCAGCGGACTTTTTTGACATTGGGTTCGTTGAATATGCTTCACGCATGGTCATTCCGAATTTATTCTCACTCGTGGCGACAATTGCCGTGTTACTCATTTACTTCAACAAATCGATTCCACGTGAGTACAATGAATCGATGCTAAAGGTGCCTCGTCTTGCGATTAAAGACATGAAAATGTTTAAGTTGTCTTGGTTCGTGTTATCTATTTTAGTTGTTGGGTATTTCTCAAGTGAGTTGATCGGTGTGCCTGTCTCAATTGTTGCAGGACTAGTAGCGATTTTCTTCTTATTAATGGCACGTCAAAGCGCGGTCGTTGACACAAAAGCGGTAGTGAAGGGCGCACCTTGGAACATCGTGTTCTTCTCGATTGGGATGTATGTCGTCGTATATGGACTCGGCAATGCGGGGTTAACGCCAATGCTTGCAAGTGTCATTGAATGGACAGCAGAGCAAGGACTATTTGTGGCTACAGTCGGTATGGGCTTTATTGCAGCCTTTCTTTCATCGATTATGAACAATATGCCAACTGTGATGGTCAACGCATTAGCGATTGCCGAAACATCTACAAATGGCACATTACGTGAAGCACTCATTTATGCGAACGTCATCGGTTCGGACCTAGGACCGAAAATTACACCAATCGGGTCACTCGCAACACTTGTTTGGTTATATGTACTGTCACAAAAAGGTGTGAAAATCTCATGGGGAACGTACTTTAAAACAGGGATTGTGTTAACGGTGCCAATCTTAATCTTAACGTTAATTGGGCTTTACATTACATTAATATTTTTTAGTTAAGGGAGTTTATTTATATGACAAAAAATACACTTTATTTCTTATGTACAGGAAACTCATGTCGTTCACAAATGGCTGATGGTTGGGCGCAAAAATTATTACCAGAAGATTGGGAAGTATATTCAGCTGGTATTGAAACGCATGGTGTTAACCCAAATGCCATCAAAGTAATGAATGAAGTAGACATTGATATTTCACACCATACATCGGATTTAATTAGCCAAGAAATTTTAAATAAAGCAACTTTAGTGGTGACGCTTTGTGGCGATGCAGCAGATAAATGCCCGATGACACCTCCAGGGGTTCGTCGTGAACATTGGGGCTTTGAAGACCCAGCAAAAGCTAAAGGTACAGACGAAGAAAAATGGACTGTTTTCCAAGAAGTGCGTGATGCAATCGGATTACGCATTGAGCAGTTCGTGAATGAAGAACTAAAAAAATAGATGTTCGGAGGGGGACCGTCATGAAGAAAATTGAAATTTTTGAACAAGCGATGTGCTGTCCAACAGGCGTATGTGGACCAGCCATTGATCCGGAGTTACTGCGCATGTCTTTCGTATTAAATAACTTAAAAAATACGCAAATTACAGCAGAACGATTTAATTTAACAAATAATCCAGATGTTTTTGTCGCAAATAAGGCAGTGAATGACTTGCTAATGACAGAAGGTATGGACTGTTTACCTGCAACATTCGTCGGTGGCGAGCTTGTTTTAAAGGGAAGTTACCCAACTACTGCACAGTTTGCTGAGTGGTCAGGACTAAGCGAAGAAGAGCTTGTGAAAAAGCCGAAAGTACGTCTATCTCTTGGAGTGCAGGAGTAATGGAACGTTTCACAAGTGAGCATTTTCCAACAACACCATTTTTATTCTTTACAGGTAAAGGTGGTGTCGGTAAAACATCGACTGCAAGTAGTCTTTCGATTGCATTAGCAACAGAAGGAAAGAAAGTCCTTCTAATTAGCACAGACCCTGCTTCGAATTTACAGGATATTTTCGACCAAAAATTAAACAATGAACCGACAAAAATAAACGGTACAGAAAATCTTTATGCACTAAACCTAGATCCTGAGCAAGCAGCTGCAAGTTACAAGGAACAAATGGTTGGTCCATATAGGGGCAAATTGCCGGAAGTTGTGATTCAAAATATGGAGGAGCAATTATCGGGTGCATGTACGGTAGAAATTGCTGCCTTCAACGAATTTGCGATGTTATTAACGAATGAAGTGTATACGAAGCAGTTCGATACGATTGTTTTTGATACAGCACCAACAGGGCATACACTGCGGTTACTTCAATTACCGTCAGCGTGGTCAACATTTTTAGATGAAAATACGACTGGTACGTCTTGTCTTGGTCCATTAAAAGGGCTTGAACCACAACGTGAAGTGTATAAACAAGCGGTTGCCCAGCTAACAAATCCTACACAAACAACGTTAATACTCGTGACACGACCTGATGCAAATCCGTTAAAGGAAGCAGAGCGTGCATCAGAAGAATTATATGATATTGGGCTGCGTAATCAGCAATTAATCATTAATGGGTACTTACAGTCGGAAAGTGATGATCCAATTGAACAGGCTTATTATGAACGGCAAAATCTAGCTTTAGCGCATATGCCTGAAAAACTAAAGGTGTTTGACCACTATTATTTACCGTTTGTTCCGTATTCTTTATCAAGTATCGAACGAATGAAAGCGTGGATGAATGATGAAAGACTTACATCCGATTCATCAAGCACTACCTTTTTAAAAATCCCTGACCTTGAAGATATGATTTCTGATTACGTGGAGCGTAAGCCAAAAATTATTTTCACGATGGGTAAAGGTGGCGTAGGGAAAACAACGGTTGCTTCGTATATTGCCCTTCGATTAGCTGAAGAAGGTATGCGTGTGCATTTAACAACGACAGACCCTGCAGCTCATTTAAATTGGACATTTGGCCAGGAAACAATTGCAGGTCTCACAGTTAGTCGGATTGATCCGAAAGTTGAAATTTCGAACTATAAAGAAGAAGTGCTTGCTAAGGCTAGTGAGATAATGAATGAAGACGGATTAGCATTTGTGAAAGAAGATTTAGCTTCTCCTTGTACAGAGGAAATTGCGGTTTTTAGAGCGTTTGCGAACCTTGTGGAAACACATCAAGATGAAGTGATTATCATTGATACAGCACCAACAGGGCATACGTTACTGCTACTGGATGCAACCGAAAGCTATCATAAGGAAATTTCCCGCTCAGAAGGGGAAGTGCCAGTGGCGGTTTCGAATTTATTGCCTCGTTTACGTGATAATGAATATACAAGTGTGGCAATTGTGACGTTACCAGAGGCAACCCCGGTTTACGAGGCAACACGTCTGCAAGAGGACTTAGAACGTGCTGGATTAAACGTGAATTGGTGGGTTGTCAATCAATCATTTGCCAATTTGAAACTAACAAGCCCTACACTGATTCAAAAACAACAAGCTGAACGGAAATGGTTAGAGAACGTAAAAAATATTAGCAATAATCGTTTTGTCTCGATTCGCTGGGTTAAGGAAGCACCAGTGGGTAGAAACGGATTACATGCATTAAAAGGAGAGAGCAAAAAGTGAAGATGAGTCCAGAAGGTAAACAATTTGTCGAGCAAGTATTAGCGCAAGCAGAGGGTGCAACATTACGTTTTTATGGTGTAGCCGGTTGCTGCGGAATGAATTTAATTGCAGAAATAGCACATGCGAAAGAAGAAGATACAGTGCAAACGATTGAGGGGATTGAAATCGCTGTAGATCCACAAATTGCACAGCAGTTAACAGATGTAACAATTCATGCTGAAGAAGAAAATGGTCAGCCCGGCTTAGTTTTACTTGGCTACGAGCAATCAAGTTGCTAATATGCGACTACATTATTCTAGTACATTAACTGTTGAATACTTCTTAAGTTATGCACAACTTGCGATGAATAGCCGAGAACTATCCGTAGAAGAAACAAAACAGTTTATGGAAGAGTTTTTCTTTAAAGGAGATCCGCTTGTTTATTGAGAGGCTGTAGCTTTATAAAAAAGTTTGATCATTTATAATAAAGTTTGATTAAAAACATCTCACCTCTATAGATTTTTAGAGGTGAGTTTTTTTATTGGAAATTTATGTATGGGGATTGTGAAGAAATGTACTTAAACTAACGGGGCAGCATTCCTGTTTGAAGGATGTTCGAGGTCTTGAAAGAAAAGGAGCCCTCTAGTATGATGCATGAGTGTCAACGACCATTGACCCATCATCAAACAAGGAGGACTCCTTTATGCATTCTAAATGGAATAACAAAATTAATCAAGTTACTGAAAATACACTGGTTGTCGGCATGGATATTGCTAAGCGTATTCATTACGCATGTTTTGTCGATGAACGCGGGCGAGTAATAGAAAAAGCTTTTGCGGTACATCAATCGAAAGAAGGCTTCGAAAATTTGTATGAAAAGATCCGTCAAATGATGAAGGAAGCTAAGAAAACTGAAGTAATAATAGGGATTGAGCCTACAGGCCACTACTGGATGAACTTAGCCTATTTCTTAGATCAATACGGAATCCCACTTGTCATGGTGAATCCAATGCACGTCAAACGTTCGAAAGAACTTGATGATAATTTGCCGACTAAGAATGATAAAAAAGATGCATTAGTCATCGCACGGTTATTGAAAGATGGACGCTTTAGCTATCCACGAATATTAAAAGAAGTAGAAGCTGAACTACGGATTGGTTCTACTCTTAGATTAAAGTTAACGGAAGATCTAGCAAGTATTAAAAATCGAATCATTCGTTGGCTCGATCGATATTTTCCTGAATTCACTCAAGTCTTTCCTACTTTCGGAAAAATGGCACTTACTGCATTAGAAAGAACACCAATGCCACAGGACATTCAAGGGAAAACCGCGGAAGAACTTGTATTTTTCTACCGTCAGGTAGGGGGTATGAGAGCTCCACAACTACCAAAAGCTAAGCTACTCATTGAAAAAGCTTCAAACTCTATAGGACTGACAGAAGGACAAAAGATGGCCAAACATGAAATCGCCACACTCCTACGTCAGTTTCGCTTATTAGAAACTGAAATCGAAGCAGTGAATGACCAATTAACTGAATTGGCAAAGACAACGATGGAATATGACCTACTCGCGTCAGTACCAGGTTTAGGAGATGCGACAATTGTTGATCTACTTTCCGAAGTAGGGAGTTTTTCACTTTACGAAAATCCACGCCAACTCATTAAACTAGCGGGACTAACATTACGTGAAAACTCTTCTGGTCAACATAAGGGTCAAAAACATATATCAAAACGTGGACGTAAGAGACTTAGACATATCCTTTTCAAAGTGATTGTTCCTTTGATTCGGCATAACCTAGCATTCAAACAACTTCACGAATACTACACAACAAGGAATCAGAATCCCTTACGGGGTAAGCAATCGATGGTAGTTCTCTGTGGTAAATTACTGAAAATATTACATGGTATTTGTAAAAAGAAAGTGTATTTTAACGAGCAACTTATGATGAAAGATCTCTACTCTCTCGGAGAGGCAGCGTAAGCATTTCGATCAAAGAGCTATAGCAAAAAGGATGATACGGAGAAGCCGGCAATATCACTAAACTTAGACTATGAGTCCCCGGGGCAGCTTAGCAGGCCTCTGCCTTATGAATAGACCGAACGAAGGAATGTAAGCGCGTTGACGCTAAGAGACATGGGAGGGTACGTCGTCATAAGCATCGCAGAGATCCATTGTGCATCAAAATAATGGATAAAAAAGCTAATGATTTCCATTAGTTTTAGCGAAGCGTACGCTTTACTTGGTAATATAATCTATAAATTCAAGACTCTGTTTATCAGAGGGGAGAAAAATATTTTTCTTAAATCACGAAGTGATGGAAACCGTTGATATCTCAATGTTTATAGAGGGAGTTTAGTTGAATAAGAAAAAGAATCATTGTATTTTTATGGTAAAATTAGTTTAGTATGTAGAAGTGTTGAAAAGATAATTTATTTAATAATTAGAAATATAAGTAAGGGGAGTTGAAGAACATGAACAAAAAAAATGTTTTACTTTTTTTCTTAACCCTATGTATTGAAGCAGTTATCACCTATTTTGTCGCACAGAAATTCTCAGTTCGATTTATTGAGGTAATGGGAATTATCGGGGCAATATGTAGCGTATTGCTTGTTTTTTTAACAAGCGGAGGAGGGTCTTTTTCGAATTTCTTTACAGGAAGAAACGCAGGCATGACAGGAATCATTCAAAAAAGAGAAGACTTTGTTTTTAAAAGAGGTCCTGTGTTTTTCGCTTCCGTTGTTTTCTTTGGCATCGGATTAATTTTCTTTATTTTGCTAGTTACGCTTGTCATTCCACCCGTTCAATAAACGATGGCCTATGTTGGGTTTTAAAATAGGTTTACCAAAAAAGTAATTAATTAAGCCAAATAAAAGCAACTCTCTTCTTTATTAACTAACGGGGGCTTTAGTTGAATATTCGCATTTCGGAATAATCAATCTTTATTATAAAAACCAAACTAGATAAATAAAAAACCAACTGTTTTGATCAAAATTTGTTTCAAAACAGTTGGTTTCTTTCTGTATAAAATCAGCGTTTTCAACTTACTTTTTATCGAACTTTATTCAAAAGCTACAGATACTTCTTTAACAGCAATTTGTTTTGTTATTATTGTTACTTAAATCTAAGCTACATACACCTGTTTCGGGTAAGTCTAATTCCACTTTAAGAGCCGCCTCTAAGTCGCCTGTTAAATACGCTACAATGGAACGTACTTGCTCATAACCAGTTGCCATTAAGAATGTAGGGGCGCGGCCGTAGCTCTTCATACCAACAACGTAGAAGCCGGTTTCAGGATGACGTAATTCTAACTCACCGTGTGGACGAACGGTTCCACAGCTATGTTCATTTGGATCAATTAAAGTTGCTAATGCTTCGACACTCTCAATAGCAGCGTCAATCGATAATCGGATTTCTTTTAAGAACGAGAAATCAGGACGACTACCTGTATTGGCAATGATTTCATCAACAGGAGGAAGTTGATGTTCACCATCCGGACTTTCGCCTTTAATGATGATACCAGCAGATGTTTGTGAAAGTTCCTCGATATAAAATGGGGTAAAGACTTTTACTTTTCCTTCATCAACTAACGCATGAATGCGACTTCCTAATTCGCCACGAGCAGCAAGGGCATCTTTTTCTTCACCACCGTAAGCATCTGCTACACGCTTTTTACGTAAAATCCATGTAATTTCAACATCTTCAAGTTTTTCTAATTCTAAAATGGTATTAATCGCAGAGTGACCGCCACCAACAACAGCGATACGTTTGCCTGTATAACGCTCTTTTAATGAATCCACATTTGGGATGCCATAAAAGATTTTATGAGCAAGTTTTTGTTCAGCAGATGTCCATACGTTGTCAGCGAGAACAGGATTCGGACTTGCCCACGTACCAGTCGCATCAATTACGGCACTTGCTAGTATTCGTTTTGATTCACCATTTTGTTCCGTATAAATAACAAATGGTGCTTCATTACGACGAGCAGATTTCATTTTATCGTGATTTTTTTTACTTATGCCAACCACAGTTGTATTAAATGAAATGAATGGCTTGATTTCAGGTACATTCGCTAGTGGTTGTAAGTAAGCTTCGCGAATTTCTTGCCCTGTTGGTAATCGATCTTCTTGTGGCATTACCCATCCAGCTGCTAGTAAAAGTTGTTTTGCAGCTTTATCGATATTATACTGCCATGGTGAAAATAGGCGAACGTGCTGCCAAGACTTAATATTTTCAGCGACTTCAGCGCCTTTTTCTAAGATGATGAACGATTCACCAGCAATGGCTAAATGTGCAGCTGCAGCTAGACCAACAGGACCAGCACCTAGAATTGCAACAGGATATGCCTTATTTAATTGAGAAGGCGTTTCTTTATTCGATTGTACAGTTGGCTCACAGCAAGAAGGAGCAGGCTCTGGACTCGGTGTACAACAGCTTGATGTTTGTGATATTACATTTAATTTGATTTGCATTTAAAAATCCTCCATAAAATAAGTTTAGTTGTATTTTGCAAGTAATAATCAAAATGAAAAGCAAGATTGCTCCTGCTTAAAAAATTGGGGTGCAACATACAGTGGACTTCGACATTGCAACGTTTAACAATTGGATTGAGCGAAGAACTGTTTCTTTTTCGGAATCATTCATATGAGAGAAGACTTCCTCTAAGTATGCATTCATTGATTCCTCGATTGTTGTCGCAACAAATTTCCCTGGTGTTGTTAAGTTTAAAATGGAAACGCGTTTGTCTTGTGAAGACGGTGTTTTTTTTACTAAGTCCATTTTAATGAGTGTTTGGATTTGTCTACTGAACGT
This sequence comes from Solibacillus sp. R5-41, assembly GCF_002736105.1. Taxonomy (NCBI): domain Bacteria; kingdom Bacillati; phylum Bacillota; class Bacilli; order Caryophanales; family Caryophanaceae; genus Solibacillus; species Solibacillus sp. R5-41. The sequence goes on from NZ_CP024123.1 coordinate 2,017,966, forward strand.
TGTAATATCCATTGCAAGTGCTTCGGCAATTTGTTGCATAGAAGGCGCGTGTTGCTTATCGATTTCATATAGAATATGGCTTTGGATTGTAGAAATTTCAAAAGAGCCTATAGAGCAACAATTTTTGTTTAATAAGCCAAACCTTCGTGTGAGTATGTGAAAAATCTCGCGTTTGTTTTCCATTTGATCACCTCTAATTATAAGTAAAACAGATATACTTGCATAATACAACTATTATGTTTACAATTTAAATAATTTATTGGGGATTAAACGATAACAATTTAAATTCGAATTATTATAAGTCAATATAGGTTTGTTGTAAAGCGTATTTATGAAGAAGGGTAATGGCAAGTATCATTTTATTGTTAACCAATTAAAGAATGAAAAACAAATTTGTGAAATACGAGGGAGAATAATATGAAAAAGATACTAGATACAATTGTAATTGGAGGGGGGCAGGCTGGGCTTGCTTCGGGTTATCACTTACAGAAGAAGGGACTTCATTTTTTAATTTTGGAGGCTAGTGATCAGATAGGTGGGTCTTGGCCACGTTATTATGACAGTCTTAATTTGTTTTCTCCAGCAGGCTATTCCTCGATGCCAGGTATGAAGTTTCCTGGAGATCAAAAGAGGTATCCAGACCGAGATGAAGTCATTCGATATCTACAGGACTATAAATTGAAATTTGATTTGCCGGTTCTAATGAATCAACGAGTAGATTTGATTGAAAAAAACGAAGAAGGATTTGTGATTCGAACGAATACAGGAGAATTATTTAAGGCTAGAACGATTATTAATGCTACGGGCTCATTTAGCAGTCCATTTATACCAAAAATAGCAGGGATGGGGGATTTTCAGGGAAATACACTCCATTCTTCACAATATCGAAATTCGCAACCATTTCATAACCAAAGAGTAATCATTGTAGGTGGTGGGAATTCTGCTGTGCAAATTGCAGTTGAAATGTCTGAAGTAAGTCGAACAACTTTAGCTGTACGCCAATCGATTCAGTTTGTGAAACAACAGATTGGGAAACTAGATTTACATTTTTGGATCAAACTAATTGGTTTTGATAATTTTCCATATTGGCGATTCGGAAAAACCGCTCCGATTTCAAATGCGGTAATTGATTCAAATCGATTCAAAGAGCGAATAACTGCAGGAAATCCAAATCAACAACCAATGTTTACATCCTTTTATGAAAGTGGCGTTATTTGGCCAAACGGAGATAAAGAACACGTGGATACCGTAATTTTTGCGACAGGTTTTAGACCTAAACTTCCTTATCTTCAGACGATTGGTGCATTAGATGACGAAGGCTTGCCGGTACATAAAGCTGGAATTAGCAAGGTTACAGGGCTTTATTATGTGGGGCTGGAAGGGCAGCGTTCCTTTGCTTCGGCTACATTAAGGGGAGTTGGATCAGATGCACAGTTTGTTGTGAAAAAACTATTGAAACATCTTAAGGAATGATATTCAGCAAAATTTAAACAGTTGGCATGGATTTTAGCACCGTATAATTGAGGCGAAGTACCAGATTGTTTTCATGCGTTATTTGAAAGAGAGGTTATATTTATGAATGAATTAACTAAAGAAGTTTTAAAACATATAATTGAAACAAAGCCCATGAAAAAAGGTAAAAATTAATGGTTTTACCGCTGCAACGACTGTCAGCAAGTTTACAATAGCGAGGAACATAGGGAATACACCTTAATTAATACATTTAATCTTGATTATCATGCTAATATTTCCTTTGAATCAATTCCTGATGGAAGCTTATTTTGTACACCAGAATATTTAATCGAATTCAAGAAACACAGTAAATTTTGTTACTATGTTTCTTGAAATACATTAAAATTTTGAACTTCTAGTCCATATACATTTGTACAAAAGACAAGAAAGTCTTGTCCATGTACACTTATGGAAAGCTTGGGAAGTCATTTGTGCCCTTACTACAAATACAAATTAGGGACACGGTCATAATATATATTATAGGAAGTTACGTCTCATTGGATAAGTATACTTGAAATAGTGAGATGAAACGAGAAATTTTAGGGGTTGGGATTAAATTTCAACAAAATAAAAAACTTTGGTTAAAACTGTTCCAAAGTTTTTAGGTATCTATATGTTGCTAATCAAATTCTGTGAAAATGCTTCAGGACGCTTATTAGCCATTTCATACCCTTTATCACGATTATACGGCCCAACCGCCAGTATTTGCATCTCAATGAATTCCTCTTCGATTGGTCTGTCACAATGCTTTGCAAATTCATAATGTTCACCAATTACTGGTCTAAAACTTGCACCGCGCAGATCTCGTTTAAGTTCAAGCTACTCTTCATAATTTGTATCTACAACAATTCGCCCATAATCCGTTTTTAAACCAATGAATAACTCGCCAGCTCCATCTACATAATGTTTTGTCGATTGATTATACATTTTCACTGAACCGGAATTTGATTTACATTTAATCGTTGCATTTTGAATTTTTTCTTTCGTACTAAGCGTTACGCTGCCAAAATCCGATTTTAAAGATAATGGGTTTTCTACTTTTGTAAATTTCCCTTTGATTGAACCGTAATCTGTCTTTGCTTTAATTGCACCATGTACGTCCATTAATTCAATCCGTCCGAAATCAGTTTTTAATTTGAATTGCTGTGCTTTCATTTCTTCAATGACGATGCGCCCATTATCTGTATAGGCATCGACAAATTCCATTTCACCATTGGATAATAATATTTTGCCGTTGTCTGTTCTTGCTTTAAATGTGTCACCATTGATGTCATTTATTTCGATGCGTCCATTATCTGTTTCAATATCGGTTTCATTAACTCGTAAATTGGATGCAATAATGGAACCATTATCATTCACAACTTTCAATAATTCATATTGTTGCTCCGGAACATAGATGACCACTTTCGCTTCTGAATCATAACTGATATTAATAAAAAATAGAATTCGTCTTTGTGTCTGTTTACGCTTAATTTTAATGATGAGTGTGTCACCTTCTATATTCATCGAAGTATCTGATAACTCATCATCATTTTTAACTACTATTTTAGCCTGATCAATCGGTGCTGATTTTAAAATAATCCGCGCATTGGTCGCTCTAATATTAATTTTATTGTATGGAACTGTTGACGTTAATGTATGGCTAATCTTAATAGGCTGATTGAAATCATCTGGAGAATAAGCAGTTAACAATTCTTCTGCAATCTGTTCTGCTGAGCCTAGTGCTTTAATGATTTCGTCGGTACTTTTTCCTTCTGAACGTCCATTTTCAAAATATTCCTGGAAGTCACGGATGATATCACGTCGCTCCTGCTCATTCAGTTGGGCTAATTTATTTTCAAGAATTTCTAAATAACGCTTTTCCATTGTTTAATTCACTCCTTGGATTAAATTATTGACGCCTGAGATGAAATGAACCCACTCGATTTGAAGTTTTGCAAGCTCTTCCTTCCCTAGTTTCGTAATTTGATAATATTTACGAGGTGGACCTTCGTTTGATTCTTGTAAGTAAGTCGTAAAGTAGCCTTCGTTCGTTAAACGACGCAATAATGGGTAAACTGACCCTTCTGAAATTTCAATTTGCTTGGAAATCGCCTGAACTAATTCATACCCGTACATATCTTTTTGTTCGAGCAAGGCGAGGACACATAAATTTAACACACCTTTTTTAAATTGAGGGTTCAAAAATTTCACCACCTTCACTACTATTCAATATTTAGTAATATATCATAGGCTATTGTTCTATACAAAGTACTGAATCTAAAAAACAGAGTGATTTTTTCCCTTTCACTCTGTTTTTTCGTTAGTATCTAAAGCTCTGAATCGATTCCTGTAATTCAATCGCCATTTGTGATAAATGAGTTGATGCTGCAGCGACTTCTTCCCTTGCTGCATTTTGCTCTTCTGATGCGGCAGCGACACTTTGAATATGATCGTTTGAATGAACAGCAATTTCATTAATATCATTAATTTCATGAACCAATTTTTTCACATCATCAGCGATTACTCGGATTGCCTGGGTTACGTTTGAAGTTTGTTCCTGCACATGATTAATTGCGGTATCAATTTGTAGGAAAGTTTCGCGTGTAATGGCCACTTTTTCTTTGCCAGTCTCAACTGATTGATCATTGTGAACAATATCTTCTTCAATGACGCGTGTGCTTTCTAAAATATTGGCCACGATCTGCTCGATTTCAGTTGCCGCCACATTGGAAACGTCTGCGAGTTTACGTACCTCATCTGCAACGACAGCAAAGCCCTTCCCTGCCTCACCCGCGCGAGGATAGCATTCCAATTGAAGTTGTTGTGTGAACAAGTTCCCTCTGGTTTTTTAGTATGTTTTTGATTTAAAGTCTTTAAAATCTCGGGGTTTTATTTGAATGTGGTCAAATTATTATCATTTTTATATTTAATTATCTTGTTAATTCCGCTTCGTTATTAACCAAGAATAAAATGAAACGTAAAAAAATCCCCTATTCTTCGTAAAAGTATAAAAAATTTATTAAAGTTTAGTAGCAAAAAAATATCATTTTACCTTTTGTTATATAACAAAAGGACCTACATCGCCAAAATGGACCATTTTCATTATTTTAGAGTGACTAAATAATATATACTGCTTTATGTATTCGATTTACTTGAAAAAAATGAAATCTAATGAAAAAGGTTGTTTTTAATAATATTTAAATAGCAAAAAAAAGTAAATTTACGTATAAATTTTCTGAAAAATGCATGTTAATTCTATGTATTGATTAGTCTATTGATTTTGAGTTTTCTGAAAAAATATTATTGCATAATAGAGAATTCCCCATTACAATATGGTTTGTTGACGTTATATTCGAGTAATATTCCGTTTAGAACAGAATAATAATCCTTAAGGGGGAAATTTACATGGTGGATGAAAAACACAGAAAATCCAAAAAGAACGATATTATTAACTATGATGTAATAGATCGTATGGATAGTTTTAATGCATTTGTAAGGAAGAAGAACACGTTATTGTTTGGGATTACTGCAACTTTTTTGACATTTTACATTTTATTACCTGTATTAGCGTTTACTTCTGTATTACAACAGCAAGCAATTGGCACAATTACATGGGTTTGGGTTTATTCTCTTGCTCTATTTATTATGACGATTGCACTTTGCATGACTTACGTTAAAATGGCTGGAAAGTTCGATAAAGAAGCAGCCGCAGTTTTAGAAGAGTATAAAAAGGCAGGTGTGTCACGATGAATTTAGTATCAGCAGGATTTTTCCTTGGAATTGTAGGTTTAACTTTAATCGTAACGTATATAGCGGCAAAACGTACTTCTTCAGCGAGTGACTTCTATACAGCTGGTGGTGGATTAAAAGGTTGGCAAAATGGATTTGCCATTGCGGGCGATTATTTATCAGCAGCCGCGTTTTTAGGGGTATCCGGTGCGATTGCCTTAACAGGTTTTGATGGATTCTTCTTCTCTGTTGGGTATGTAGTAGCAAACTTAGTGTTACTTTATATGATTGCAGAGCCGATGCGTAACTTAGGTCGATTCACATTAGCGGATATGTTAACGGCTCGCTTCAACGAAAAGCGTATTCGTGGGGTTGCGGCAACAGGAACGATTATTATTGTTATTTTATATATGATCGCACAGCTTGTTGGTGCAGGTGCGTTAATTAAACTTCTATTTGGAATCGAATATTGGATGGCCGTTTTAATAGTAGGTGTCATGATGACAACTTACGTATTATTTGGCGGAATGACAGCAACTTCTTGGGTGCAAATCATTAAAGCTGGTTTACTATTATTCGGAACGACATTATTAGCGTTTTTAGTATTCCAAAAGTTCGATTTCAATTTAATGAATATGTTTAATACAATTAGTCAGGAATATGGTAATGAATATTTAGTGCCGGGGATGAAATATAGTTCAAGTCTTGACTCGGTATCAATGATGATGGCTTTAGTATTAGGTACTTCAGGATTACCACATATTTTAATGCGTTTCTTCACAGTTAAAGATGCAAAAACAGCTCGTTCTTCTATTTCATGGACAACTTGGATTACGGCGATTTTCTTCTCTTTAACAATTTTCTTAGGGTTTGGTGCAATGCATTTCGTTGGCATTGATGCAATTATCGCAGAAAATGCTGCTGGAAATACAGCTGCCCCACTTTTAGCTGAGTTTTTAGGTGGCAATATTTTATTATCATTTATTTGTGCGGTTGCTTTTGCGACAATTTTAGCAGTTGTTTCAGGATTAGTTTTAACAGGTGCTTCTGCTATTTCACATGACATTTATGGAGAAATTTTAAATGATGGTAAATTAACAGAGAAGCAGCAAGTATTAGCCGCGCGTATTGGATCAATTTCAATTGCAGTTATTTCTATTATATTGGCTTTATTCGCGCAAAACTTAAATGTATCGTTTTTAGTGTCATTTGCGTTCTGTATCGGAGCATCTGCGAACTTACCGGTTATTATATATACAATCTATTGGAAGAAGTTTAACTCAAACGGTGCGGTTGCTGCAATGGTGACAGGCCTTGTATCTTGCCTAGTGTTAGGTGCAATGGGACCGAATGTTTGGAGCACAACAGGTAATGCCATTTTCGTTGGTGAACCACTGGTAAACTTATCGGTTCCAGCCATTATTACAATTCCACTGAGCTTTTTGGTAGGTTATTTAGGTTCGGTATTAACGGCCGATAAAGTAGAAAAAGAGAAAGCAGAACGTATTTATAAAGAAATTCGTGTGAAAGCGCATACAGGCGTTGCTGTACAAGATGTATCACATTAAAAAATTGACAGGAAAAGATAGGGTTCACTCCCCTATTTTTTCTTTTTTTTTGTGGGAATTAAATAAGCAATTTTATGTTTTTTATAGAAAAATTATTCGAATTCTTGCATAAAAAGCTCAAAATTATTGATTATGTAATGTTTAAATAAGGATAGTTTTAATATACAAATAACTTTTTGAATATTACAATTTAGAAAAATTCAATTTCTTTTTTAAGGCAAATATTTTCTCGAAAAAACTCTTGTTTCATTCGTCAATCAATTTGTAAACGTTGGTAATTCAACGTTATTGCGTAATGTTGAATTGGAAAATATTAAAATTTCGCTTGAAATTTCTATTATTTTCTCTCTTAAACTTATTTTTCTGGAAAATTTATTTATATAATTTGTCAGAAAAGTATTGCAATTTTGTGTCGGCTAAAATAGAATAAAAATGTAAAATGCTTGTAAATAGAATTTTACAAACATAGAGCAGTAAATTTTATCACAATTGGGGGAATGTTTATGGGGAAAAATCAACTACGAAAAATTGATTATGACAAAATTGCTTCACAAGAATCTTTTAAAGCGCTTTCTAAACGCAAAAATGCTTTCCTTTGGACGTTGACAGCTATTTTCTTAACAGCGTATATGATGTTACCAGTCCTATCGTCGTACACAAAGATTTTGCATCAACCAGCTATCGGGGCAATTACTTGGGTTTGGGTTTATGCTGCAGGACTGTTCATTATGACGTGGAGCTTAGCGCACTTCTATGTAGCAAAAGCAAACCGTTTTGACAAAGATGCGAAAGCAATTATCGCAGAATATGAAGGAGGTCGCTAATTATGAACGATTTAAGCTTCACGGCGATATTCTTCTTCGTTGCTATTGTAGGTTTAACATTAGTCATTACTTGGTGGGCATCTAAACGTACTTCAAGTGCAAGTGACTTCTATACAGCAGGTGGCGGGTTAACTGGCTGGCAAAATGGACTTGCAATCGCAGGGGACTATTTATCAGCTGCTTCATTCTTAGGGATCGCCGGTTCGATTGCTTTATTCGGATTTGACGGCTTCTTCTTCTCTCTAGGCTATTTAGTTGCTTACTTAGTGGTACTTTATATCGTAGCTGAGCCATTACGTAACTTAGGACGCTTTACACTAGCGGACATGATTACAGCTCGTTTTGACAAAGCAAAAGTTCGTGGAACAGCTGCTTTATCAACAATTACAATCGTATTATTTTACATGATCGCACAACTTGTTGGTGCGGGTGGTCTTATCCAATTATTATTAGGTATCGAGTATTGGGCTGCTGTATTAATCGTAGGTGTTATGATGACAATTTACGTATTATTCGGTGGTATGACAGCAACTTCTTGGGTACAAATTATTAAAGCTGTCCTACTAATGTTAGGTACAATCATTATTTCTTTCTTAGTATTAGCGAAATTCAACTTTAGTATTATTACAATGTTTGCTGAAATGGCAACGGTAACAGAGCATGGTTCTGCTTACTTAAACCCAGGTTTACGTTATACAAATGGTATTGATACGATTTCAATGTTAATCGCGTTAGTACTTGGTACAGCCGGTCTTCCACATATTTTAATGCGCTTCTTCACTGTAAAGGATGCACAAACAGCTCGTTCTTCTGTTATTTGGGCTACGTGGATCGTTGGTGGATTCTACGTATTAACAATTTTCTTAGGCTTCGGTGCTGCGGCATTCGTAGGTAAAGATGTAATTGTGGCTGCTAACCCAGCTGGTAACATGGCGGCTCCATTATTAGCAAAAGCACTTGGTGGAGAAATTTTATTCTCATTCGTATGTGCAGTAGCATTCGCAACAATTTTAGCGGTAGTAGCAGGTCTTGTACTTTCAGGTGCATCTGCCCTATCACATGATATTTACGGTCAAATTATTAAAAAAGGTAAAGTTACTGAAAAAGAAGCAGTTAAGGCTGCTCGTATCGGTTCAATCATCATTTCGGTTGTTTCAATCTTATTAGCATTAGGTGCACAAACGTTAAACGTAGCATTCTTAGTATCATTAGCCTTCTGTATTGCAGCATCTGCTAACTTACCAGTAATCATTTACACAATTTACTGGAAACGTTTCAATACAAATGGTGCAGTTATGGCAATGTTAACTGGATTAATCTCTGCATTAATTTTAGTTGCGATTTCTCCAAACGTTTGGAATCCGGTTGCAGGTAAAGCCATTTTCGTTGGTGAGCCATTAATTATGTTAACAAACCCAGCGATTATCTCTGTACCACTTGGCTTCTTAGGTGGTTTCATCGGAACGTTACTTTCTAAAGAGAAAGACGAAGCGAAATACCGTGAAGTAGAAGTAAAAGCACAAACTGGTATTTCTGTACAAGACGTATCACACTAAGTAAAGGAACCGCTCCCCTTCACAGTTGAAGGGAGAGCGGTTTTTTCATGCGGTCAATTACGCTTCTGTGTAATGGCGTCGGGATTTTGAATTGTGCAGGTCAGTTAGCCGTTGTCGAATGGATGCGACGATCTTAGGTTAACATCCTAATATTGACTCGTTTCAAAATTCTTGACATCCGCAGGGGGCTTTATTTTCATTTAGTTGGCGACAAAACGCCGACTGAATGAAAATAAAAGGACATCACCGAATGCGTGTTGCATGGTGATGTCCTTTTTTTAAAATCAATATCGCCTCAGCGTTATTGTGTCCAGAATTTTTTCAAGCTTGCTCGAACTTGATTCAGCTTGGGTTAGAAACCCATTGAATTTCGATATTCATGCCCCACGTATTGAAGTGAAGAATGAATGCTGAAGCAGTTATTTTTTCTTTTCGATATAAGCTCGTACAAGCTTGCCGTCTGAAACTGGATCTACACGCAATGAACCGTTTGAATAGCGGTCAGCTCGTGTCAGATTTGTTACTTGAATGGCTTCTTGTACGGCTTTTTCTGTTTCTAAAACAATCGTATCGCTAAAGTGGACAACTAAAACGGCAAATATACGATGCGGATTGGCCTTTAATTCTTTTAACGTCACTACACCGCGCTTTGCACGATTGCCTATTTCGATTTCAGATATGCTCATACGCTTTACGGCGCCGCGCTGCGTGACAATGATAAGCTCCTGCACGCTATCTGGCTGTAAAATAGAGACGGCTGTAAGGGATTCTTCGTCTTTAATAATGATACCCTTCACCCCTGCTGTTTTGACGCCTGTAACAGGGAGTTCACTGATTGGGAAGCGGATAGCATAGCTTGTATTCGTTACTAACAACAGCTCTTCGTTTTCCGTTACAAGGGAAGCAAAAATCATTTCATCCTGCTCTTTTACATTCATTGTTTTAATTGGCTTAGAATAACGCGTTACGACATAGTCAGTTAATGGCGAACGTTTTATTTGCCCATCCTTTGTCGCAGTAAATACAAATTTCTCTGGCTGCTCAAACTTATCAATGCCAATGACTTGAAGGATTTCCTCATTCGCTTCTAGTGGAACGATACTTGAAATGTGCTGGCCGAGATCTTTCCAACGAATGTCTGGGAGCTCATGCACAGGCTGGAAAATATAATTTCCGCGATTTGTAAAGAGCAATAAATGATGCTGCGTATTAATGCTTGCTTCGAATAGTAAATAGTCCGATTCCTTCATTGCGAAATCTTTGCCATTTGAAGCATTGTGAGAGCGTAAACTTGTACGCTTCACATAGCCGTCCTTCGTAACAGTAACGATGACTTCTTCGCTCGGAACAAGTACATCAAGCGTGATTTTAAGTTCTTCTATTTCTGCCTCAATTGTTGAAAGTCGTGGCACAGCAAAACGTTTGCGGATATCTGTCAGCTCGGTTTTAATGACACGAATTAATTTTTTCTCATCTGCTAAAATAGCAGTCAATTTAATGACTAATTGATCTAACTCATCATGCTCATGTTGTAGCTCTGTAATATCGGTATTTGTTAAACGATACAGTTGCAAGCTGACAATAGCTTCTGCTTGCTCCTCAGAAAAACCAAATTTATTAATAATATTTGTTTTCGCATCACGTTTGTCTTTTGAGGCGCGGATTGTGGCGATGACCTCATCTAAAATCGATAATGCTTTCATTAAGCCCTCAACAATATGTAAACGGTCTTCTGCACGTTTTAAATCATATTGACAGCGTCGACGAATGATTACTTTTTGATGGTCTATATAGGCATCAAGCATTAAAGGTAATGTCATCATCGTTGGACGACGATCATGTATGGCAATCATATTGAAATTGTAAGAAACTTGCAGGTCCGTTGATTTAAAAAGGAAATTTAAAATTCCTTGTGATGGCACGTCCTTTTTTAGTTCTATTACAATACGAAGACCATTACGATCGGATTCATCACGAATTTCGGAAATTCCCTCTAGTCGGCGGTCACTCACACGCAACTCATCCATTTTGCGAATTAAATTGGCTTTATTCACTTCGAATGGAATTTCTGTAATGATGATTTGTTCTTTATTGCCTTTTAACGCTTCCATTTCAGTACGGGAGCGAACGATAATCTTACCCTTCCCGGTTTCGTATGCCTTTTTAATCCCCTCTACCCCTTGAATAATGCCTCCTGTAGGGAAATCAGGTCCTTTAATAAGGGTCATAAGCTCATCAATGGTGCAGTTTGGGTTGTCAAGTCGCATTAATACGCCATCTAATACCTCTTGTAAATTATGCGGTGGAATATCCGTTGCATAACCAGCAGAAATTCCGGTCGCACCATTGACAAGTAAATTCGGGAAACGTGATGGTAACACAGTTGGTTCCATGTCTTGGTCATCAAAGTTTGGCACGAATTCGACGGTATTTTTATTAATATCACGAAGCATTTCAGCAGCAATGGCCGAAAGACGTGCTTCTGTATAACGCATCGCTGCGGGTGGGTCACCATCAACAGAACCGTTATTCCCGTGCATTTCGATTAACATATGACGAGATTTCCAGTCCTGACTCATGCGTACCATCGCTTCGTATACGGAAGAATCGCCATGTGGGTGGTAGTTACCAATAACATTTCCGACTGTTTTAGCAGATTTTCGGAAAGGCTTTTCAAACGTATTGCCCTCATGGAACATCGCATATAAAATTCGTCGTTGTACAGGCTTAAGCCCATCACGTGTATCAGGTAATGCGCGGTCTTGAATTATATATTTGGAGTAACGTCCGAAACGGTCTCCCATAACTTCTTCTAATGGTAAATCTTGATATTTCTCAACGAAGCTCATCTAGTTAACCTCCTCATGCTGGATGAATTCATTTTCTAAAATGCTTGCATCCTCTTCCATGCCGAAGTTTACATTCATTTCGATCCATTTGCGGCGAGGCTCTACTTTATCACCCATTAATGTTGTGACACGGCGTTCTGCACGCGCACCGTCTTCAATTTTTACACGGATTAAAGTACGCGTTTCAGGATTCATCGTTGTATCCCAGAGTTGGTCCGCATTCATCTCACCTAAACCTTTATAGCGCTGGATAATATAGCCTTTACCAATTTTTTTAATGGCAGCTTGTAATTCGTTTTCTGTCCATGCATAAACGAGTTCCTGTTTCTTTCCAGAACCCTTTGACACTTTATAAAGAGGTGGTAAGGCGATAAATACTTTTCCTGCCTCGATGAGTGGTCGCATGTAACGGTAGAAGAATGTCAGTAGTAGCACTTGAATATGCGCGCCATCTGTATCGGCATCGGTCATAATGACAACTTTGTCATAAGCTGCGTCTGCCACAGTAAAATCGGCCCCAACACCAGCACCAATAGTATGGATAATTGTTGCAATTTCTTCGTTTTTCATAATATCTTGCAGCTTGGCTTTTTCGGTATTAATAACTTTTCCACGCAATGGTAAAATCGCTTGGAATGTGCGGTCGCGTCCTTGTTTCGCTGAACCACCTGCTGAATCACCCTCTACTAGGTATAATTCATTTCGTGCCGCATTTTTTGATTGAGCTGGTGTAAGCTTCCCTGATAGCAGCGTGCTCGATTTTTTCTTTTTGCCGTTCCGTGCATCATCTCTAGCCTTACGTGCGGCTTCACGAACTTGCTGAGCACGAATCGCCTTACGTACTAACGATGCCGAAAGCTCAGCATTTTCTTCTAATACATAAAGTAATTTTTCAAACACGACGGTATCGACAGCAGAGCGTGCTTCACTTGTACCAAGCTTGCCTTTTGTTTGGCCTTCAAATTGCAGGAGTTGCTCAGGTATTCGAACAGAAACAATACCTGTTAAGCCTTCTCGAATATCAGCGCCCTCGAGGTTTTTATCCTTTTCCTTTAATAAACCAATTTTACGGGCATATTCATTAAATACACGTGTTAATGCAGCTTTTGCGCCTGTTTCATGTGTGCCTCCATCTTTCGTACGTACATTATTTACGAACGATAAAATGGTTTCTGAATAGCCATCATTAAATTGGAAAGCAAATTCTACTTCAATTTCAGAAATGAGCCCCTCTACATATTTAACTGGGTGAAGAACATCTTTTTCCTCATTCAAATAGGTTACAAACGCTTCAATTCCATTTTCATAGTGGAATACTTCATGCTTTCCTTCTCCGCGTTCGTCAATTAGTTCAATTTTTAAACCCTTTAATAAAAAGGCAGATTCTCTTAAGCGCTCAGCTAACGTATCGTAGTTATACTTCGTTGCTGAGAAAATCGTTTCATCCGGCAAGAAATGGACGAGTGTACCCATTTCCTTCGTTTTGCCTATTGTATCAAGTGACGTAACAGGCTTTCCGCCATTCTCAAAACGTTGACGGAAAATTTCACCGTCACGATGAATGGTAACTTCTAAAAAAGTCGATAACGCGTTTACAACAGAGGAACCAACCCCGTGTAAGCCACCACTTGTTTTGTAGCCACCTTGTCCGAATTTTCCCCCTGCATGAAGCACGGTAAAAATAATTTCAGGCGTCGGTTTGCCCATTTTATGCATCCCTGTAGGCATACCTCGACCAAAGTCACGTACAGATATACTATTATCCTCATGAATCTTTACAGTAATATGATTCCCAAAACCAGCAAGTGCTTCATCAACCGCATTGTCCACAATTTCAAACACTAAATGATGAAGACCTCGGCTATCAGTGGAACCAATATACATACCTGGTCTTTTACGAACGGCTTCTAAACCTTCTAATACTTGAATGGCATCATCATTGTATGCGATGCCCGGTTGGTTTTTAACCAAAATGAAATCCCCTCCAAAACACAAACGAACGTTCTATTTACATTGTTAATCGTACATACTATCGCACCCACTGTCAATTAGTGAATCCGAAATAATCAGCTTTGCAAAGATTAATTGTACCATCAACGAATGCGCATTAAAAGTTCATCCTGTGATTGATTCTTTACAATGTAACTATTTTCCTGTTTTTTTTTTTTAAAGAGTAAAAAATAATTCTTCTTTCCTTCCTTTCTAAAACGGTGTAAAATAATCATCACATAGTATTAGTACCAACTATTAATTTCGAAAATTGAAAGGAGCACAACTTATGATTAATGGATTAATTCTCCTTTGTGCTTATGTAATCGGTTCGATTCCTTCAGGGCTTTGGATCGGAAAACTATTTTATAATACGGATATTCGCCAGCATGGTAGCGGTAATTTAGGCGCGACAAATACATTTCGTGTGCTAGGTAAAAAACCAGGAATTGTTGTTACATTTATCGACGTCTTTAAGGGGACCGCTGCTGTATTATTATTAGCGTTGCCATTCTTTTCGGATTCGACAATTCATCCGCTTATTTTAGGCGTTGTGGCAGTTGTTGGCCATATGTTCCCTGTTTTTGCAGGTTTCCGCGGTGGGAAAGCCGTAGCAACAAGTGCCGGTGTCATTCTTGGTTATTCTTGGCCACTTTTTATCGTGCTATTCTTTACATTTTTCCTCTCATTAAAAATGACGAAAATGGTCAGTTTAACTTCTATGATTGCAGCGGTTGTCGCATTAATTTATAGTTCAGTTTATTGGGTTGTGACAGGAGATTTTGCGCTCATTATTTTGATCGCCTTTTTAGCAACATTTATTTTTTACCGTCACCGTGAAAATATAAAGCGTATAAAGAACGGGACGGAACCAAAAGTGAAATGGATTTAGCCCCTTCTAGTTGAATAGTGAAACTCTCTCTGACTTAGAGGGAGTTTTTTTTCATTTAAAGAATGAAAAAATCTATTTTTGTGGTAATTCTCATCATCAACTTGTATGATTTGAGATGAGACATGTATTGCATAATTGATGTTGAGGTGAGCTTATGGAAATTAGATTATCAAATGAAGCGATTGAATGGTTCCGCAATGAAATGGAAATTGAAAATGGCGACTTTATTCGCTTTTATGCACGGTACGGGGGTTCTTCTCCTTTTCATGAAGGCTTTTCATTAGGGATGAACCGCGAGCAACCGCATGAAATGGGCGTTAACGTCGTAGTAGAGGATGTTCATTTTTATATTGAAAAATCCGATGAATGGTTTTTTAATGAGCATAATTTAATCGTAAACGTCGATAACAGCTTGGATGAATTAAGTTATACGTATGAAAAATAGTCTATTATAAACGTTTTGTCTGTATGTTGTTTCCCTTTAAGTTTTTTGAATTAACAGTTATCCCTCTTTTTTGCTTGTTGTCGTTATAATGGTAGTTAGATTATGACAACTAAGATGGAATATAGAGGGATTTTTTTATGAAGATAAAGCAAGAATTTTTTTGGCGCTGCTTGTTTTTTATTACAGGAATTATCATACTTTCATTAGGCGTGGCACTGACAGTAAAGGGACAGGCGCTTGGCGTGGGCTCGTGGGACGTGTTGCATATAGGTCTTGCGAAAAACCTAGGTTTAACAATTGGTGCATGGTCCATTTTATTGGGCTTGTTAATTTTAGTGATTGATGCCCTATTTACAAAGCGACTACCTCGTGCCGGAACGTATATAGATATGTTTTTAGCCGGTATTTTTATTGATATATTTAATTTTCTATTGCCAAATCCGAATGGTCTTGTGGAACAAACACTCGCCTTTATACTAGGCTTACTATTGCTAGGCTTTGGCTGTGGCATGTATATTGTCGCAAATCTAGGTGTAGGACCGCGTGATACGTTAATGCTGCTCATTGTTAATAAGTTGAGTTGGTCTGTTAAACGGGCACGTACGACGATCGAAATCATCGTTGCGGTGCTAGGCTTCCTTTTGGGCGGTCCGATTGGTATTGGGACGGTCATTATGGCATTTGCTTTAGGACCGATTGTACAATGGGCTCTGCGTGTCAATGAAAAGTTGTTTTACCGGGCTTCGGGTGTGGAAAGTGCGATAATGTAATGAAATAAAAAAGAGCTGAGATGAATCGATAAGTAGTATAGCCTACTACATTATGTTTCGATTCGTCTCAGCTCTTATTTTCATTCAGTGGATGTCACAGATTTTGGGATTTACCTAAAACGCTGGTGTTGCCGTTTCTTTATAATTTTTCTCTAAAAATTGGCGAACAGTATCGCTTGTCATCGCTTCTTTTAATTTTTGAATTGCTTCGTCATTTTGATTTTCTTCACGCGTTACTAATTGAATGGCAAATTCATTTCCTTCGCCTTCAGTTAAAATCGCATCCTCTGTTGGTGTTAAGCCAAGTGGTGCTGCATAAGATGGATACATAACAACCGCATCCGCCTCATCATACATACGTGCTAGCATTAACAAATCAACTTCTTTAAATTGCAGATTTTTCACGTTTGTCGTAATGTCCTTTAATGTATAATATGGACCTGATTTTTCTTTTAGTTTGATCGCATCATTTTGGGCTAATAGCTGTAAAGTACGGTCGATATTTGATGCGTCGTTAGCGATGGCAATAGAAGCCCCCTCAGGTAAAGCATCCCATGAATCATAGTTTTTCGCGTAAATCCCAAAGTTCGGGTAATAAATTTCTTGAATCGCAACTAAATCAGTATTGTTATTGCGATTATATTCTTGCATATAAAATTGGTGCTGGAAAAAGTTTGCATCGACTTCTTTTGCTGCTAAAGCGGCATTTGGTTGCACATTATCACTTAAAATAACGATTTCAAGCTCAATGTTATCCTTTGCTAAAAGCGGTTTCGTTTGTTCTAGAATTTCGGTCATCGGTGGAATAAGTGATGCCACTTTTAAAACCGTTTTTTCTGATGATGGTGATGATGTATCGACTTCTTTTTCTTTCTTGTCACCACAAGCGGCTAAAACAAGGACGAATAGCGCGGTAACAACTAACAAGTATTTCTTCATTTGAATGCTCCTTACCTATCTTTTGTCTATTTTTCTTGCCACAGTCATGCCAATGATTTGAATGAGCTGTACAAGAAGTATCATAATGATGATCATATACATCATAAGATCCGTTTGGAATTGCTGATAACCATAGCGGATGGCAAAGTCTCCAATGCCACCACCACCTACGACGCCCATAATCGTTGAATACGAAATAAAACTAATCGTCGAAGTAGTCAAGCCGAGTACAAGTCCAGAGCGTGCTTCTACAAATAAAAACTTAAAAATGATAGCGTTTACTGAAGCACCCATCGAAATTGCAGCTTCTATGACCCCTTTAGGTACATCAAGTAACGATTGTTCAACAAGACGTGAGTAGTGAGCAATCGCGATAATAGCAAGCGGGACAATTGCCGCAGTAGTACCAATGGCTGTGCCGACGAGCCAACGTGTAAATGGAATTAAAAAGACGACTAATAATAAAAACGGGAACGAGCGAATAATGTTGACGAGCAAATTGAGTATAGTATGCACCCATTTGTTCTCTAATACACGTCCTTTTTGACATAAAAATAGCAACGTCCCGACTGGTAAGCCGACGACAACAGCAGCTATTATAGAAGCACCAACCATAATCAATGTTTCTAAAATGGCTTGTACAATTTCTGTTTGATATTGAATGAGCACATCAGGCATATTATTCGTCCCCCATTCGTAACGCATCTACAAACGACTGTGGATGGGCTTCAATGGAATGAATACCTGTCGGCGTAATGTCGATTGTATCATATAATTGTCCATCTGAAAGCACACTTACACGGGTACAAATACTCTTAATGACATCCATTTCATGACTTACGATAACAATTGTCACGCCAAACGTTTGATTGATTGACTGGAGAACCGATAAAATCTCATTTGTTGTCGAAGGGTCGAGTGATGAGGTCGGCTCATCGCATAACAATATAGTTGGATTGTTTGCAATGGCACGAGCTATGGCAACACGCTGCTTTTGACCACCACTCAGTTGTGCAGGGTATTTATGCTGCATTGCTTCTAAACCAACAAACCGTAAGCATTCCTCTACTCTGGATTGCCGCTCGCTTTTTGGGTAATTCGCAAGTTGTAAGGCGATTTCGATATTTTTAAAGACAGATTGATTTGCAACGAGGTTAAATTGCTGAAAAATCATGCCAATCGATTTCCGCGCTTCACGCAGATTTCCATTCGATAAATGCATTAAGTTTTGTCCTTCTATTAATATTTCTCCAGTAGTTGGACGTTCTAATAAATTCATCGTACGTAGCAACGTTGATTTCCCTGCACCACTAGGACCGATTAATCCGTAAATTTCCCCTTTTTGAATGGAAATCGATACGTCATGAATGGCCATTTCTTGATTAAATTTTTTACTAACGTTTTTTAATTGAATCATAAACGAATCCCTACCTAGGTATTAACTTGCTTCAGCAGAAGTCTTCCACTTCTTTGGAGTTTTCAAGCACGCTTGAAAAAAATCTGGACGCAATTACGCCAAGGCGTTATTGATTGCTTCACATCGATTTTAAGTATAACGAACTTGTGAAGAAAAATGAAATGGAAATTCATTCTTTTTGCATAAAATTTTTACGATACGCAATAAAAAACCATCTGAAATGTTGAGTTATCAATGTTTCAGACGGTTTTTTTATTATATATGATATTCTAATGCATCATTAACAAAATGCCATTCATATGGTGTTTCTTGGTATACGTAATAGTTCAACCAATTATAAAACAGTAAATGTGAATGCGCGCGCCAAGTATTTTGCGGTTCTTTTTGTGGATCATTATTTGGGAAGTAATTAACCGGTATTTCTGTATCTTCCGGATTCTTCTCAATATCACGGAAATACTCATCTGACAGCGTCGTTGCATCGTACTCTAAATGACCAGTAATCATAATGTGCTTGTTATTTTTGGATTGAACGATAAATACGCCAGCATCATCTGAATAGCTTAGCAAGCGCAATTCTGGATGGGCACGAACTTCCTCGATCGAAACCGATGTATGACGCGAATGTGGTGCGACATAATAATCGCTGAAACCACGTACTAAATCCACGGTTAAATCGGTAATGACATGCGAATAAATGCCCGAGCATTTTTTCGGTAATTCAAATTTTCCAATGTCGAAGTGGTGGTATAACGCCGCTTGTGCCCCCCAACAAATATGCATGATGGACGTGACGTTTTGATCTGCCCAGTCCATAACATCCTTAATTTCATTCCAATAGCCAACCTCTTCAAATTCCATCTTTTCAACTGGTGCACCTGTAATAATGAGCCCGTCATAACGGCGGTGCTTGATTTCGTCGAATGTTTGATAAAACGTGTCTAAATGAGATTTCGAAACATTTTTTGATTCGTATGTGGCTGTATTTAGAAATGTAACATCCACTTGCAATGGTGTATTCCCAAGTAAGCGTAAAAGTTGAAGCTCCGTTTTTTCTTTTTCAGGCATTAAATTAAATACTAAGATATTCAGCGGACGAATTTGCTGCGTTTTCGCGCGGTCTTCCTCCATGACGAAAATTTTCTCTTGTCGCAATAACGCCCCTGCTGGTAGTTGTTTCGGAATATTAATAGGCATGCTCGTTCCCCCAATTTCTCTATTTTTTATCAATTATGCCTCGGCATAATTGCGTCCAGAATCGGCTTTGCGCTTGCGCAAAGAACTCCTTCTAATTCCGTGACATCCGCCGGAGGCTTTCTTTCAGCAGATTTTTGAAACCCACTGAATAGTATCTTAAAATCCACGTTTTTCACACAACCTATATAGGTGGGAAATTTCTGCTGAAAGAAGTTTGAAAAAAAATCCCTCATTCCAGAAAA
This sequence comes from Solibacillus sp. R5-41, assembly GCF_002736105.1. NCBI lineage: Bacteria > Bacillati > Bacillota > Bacilli > Caryophanales > Caryophanaceae > Solibacillus > Solibacillus sp. R5-41. The sequence goes on from NZ_CP024123.1 coordinate 2,037,877, forward strand.
AGAATGAGAGACCCTAAGTTCGCTCTTATCTTTCAAGGGAAAACCCTTGCTGGAAGTAGCACCTTTCTAATACAAATTAGAGGTTGCTGAAGCATCATCGGGCCAATCCCCTCCGCTTCTCTTGATAAGAATATTTAATTGTTAAACATCGTAACATGGAATTAGGAATTTTGCAATAATTCTTAAAAATTTAGAAATCATTGCTAATACAGCTTTCCCGCTACAGATAATTTTAAATTTATGGGGGAGTTCAATTTATTACTTATTAATTCCACTTCTTATTGTAACTATGTAAAAATCATAATAAACTCATACTTTTGGAAATGAGAAGTGGGATGCTAGGACTACTTTTCTTATTAGATGATTACTTTTTAGCCACAAATTTAACATGATACCTATGTAATAAACTTGCAAACTGTTCTCTCGTCATGAAATTCTGCGGATTAGTTCCAACTGATAATTTAGCTTCTTTATATAACCATTCCCATGAATGCTTATGATGTGTATTAACTGTACGTACCTTTTCTACGTCTAATTTAGCATCAACTTACTTTTGTAACTCATTAATCATCTCCAGCGTGTATCCTCTTTAATTGATCCGATGTCCTCTTTAACATCCTTAATATTACTCTCAGCGACCGCTAGTCGAGTTTTAATGTCTGATACATCTGTTTCTAGTTTTCCAACTCTGTTTTCCATATGCTGACCTCTCTTTCTAGGTAAAATAAAAAACACTCCACAAATTAATGTGAAGTGCTATGCGTGTTTCTAGTATCTATTAGTTGTATTATTTTTTGTATGTGTAAGGTTTTGCCATGCTCTGGTTGAACTCAACATTTGATACTTTAAAATTAGTGTTCATTGGTGTAGAACCCTCGGCATTAGTCATTAATAAATACTTTTCATTTTTCTGATCTGCAGAATCATAACCAGTAGCATCTGAGTAATACCAGTTACCACCAACTTTTACCGCATTCCAAGAATGGGCAAAGCCTGTGTGTTTTTCTGTTCCTTGCACTAATCGAGATTCAATACCAAAACGTTTATATAACTCTGCTGCAAAATCTGTATAACCGTTACAAGTTGTGTTCTCTTCTCCCCTAACCATGTATGGATTATCACTAGGAATATCAGTCCCGTAAGAAATATTAGAACCTATAAAATCATTAATAGCGTATATCACATCATAATCAGTTTCTAATTTGTAATTATCTACAATGGCTTTTTCAGCTTTATCCATACGTTTAACCCATGCAGAATGCTGTTCTGCATTACGATTATTGAAAACGTAGAGTGTTACTTTATATTTACCTTCACTCACTTTCTCGCTACTTGTTTGAAAAGTACGACCATACCAAGTGTAACCCTTTACTTCTTGACTAAAGTCAGCTGAATTAAAATGATAATTAATTAACTGTTCTTCCATATCAGTTTTAGTGTAAACGATTGTTTCTTTAAAATCTTTGGAAGGATCATTGTAAAGATTTGTCATAATATTTTTAATATCTCCAAATGATTTAAACTCGCCAGAACCACTGTTTGAAACAGGAGGTTTAGAAGTTTCTGGTTTTGTAGATGGTGTTTCAACAACTACATTACCATTCAAAATACGGAAAATGAAGCTAGATAGTTCATTTGTAGTTACATTGTTTTTAGGTAAGTAGTTGCCTTTACCATCACCTTTAGATACTTCGTTTGAAGCTAAGATATTAATGTACTTGTAAGCCCAGTGGTTAGTCTTAATATCTTTAAATGTTGATTTACCAGCACTTTGTAATTTAAAAGCGTTAACTAAAATCTTTGACATTTCAGCACGTGTTAATTTACCATTTGGGTTAAAGTTGTTTTTGTTGTCTCCACCGAAAATACCAACCTCATAGCTCCAAATAATTGCATCAGCATATTGAGTGTTTGCATTCACATCTTTAAAGTTATTGTTGTAAGTACGTACTGTACTTAATTGAACTTTGCTCATAGAGTAAAGGATAGCACTTACCTCAGCGCGCGTAACCGGTTCTTTACCGTTTATTTGATTTCCAACTTTGAAATCAAATGCGTTAATGCTGTTTAAATAATTTACTGCTTCTGTATGTATCCCATTATTGCTTAAGTCTGTAAAAGCTTTAGCAGCGTTGGCATCTGCTGAAGTTGATACAAAAATTCCTGATGCTAATACCATACTTGTTACTAATGTTTTAAATGTTTGTGTGTTTTTCATTTCAATCTCCTCCTATTTTCTTTTAGCTATCATCAAATGGGGAATAGAAATATTTACATATCCAAAATTCAGCAAAAGTAGATTCTTAATTGTATGGTGTCATAATATTTCTCCACACCATACATTATACGAGAGTTTGTTATAATTTAACATAAAAATAATTATTTGGTAATTATAGAAGCGAAAGTTAAACTTAAAATCATCCAAAAAAATAGCGCTAATCGATTGATTGCGTTTTGATACATGGCATTTAGAGCAGTTGCATTTATGCTATTCCGGTCTTATACCTTCTCTATATCTCGGTTTTATAACGAGCCTTCACCGTGCAGGCGACTTTCATCACACACGGCGATCCGTCAGCTGTAACTCTTCAAAACTTATTTCCCCACTTTTAATATATAATGCAAAGGTTAAATTTTTTATAATATTTTGAATTAAGGCAATAAAAATAACGCTAAGCCTCTGCTTGGGTTTAGTATGTCACTGAACAACGTGCGACTATTGTTTATGTTAATGCCGCAATGATTATCCCTTCTTCTTCTTCCAAATAATTAAAAAAGGCTCTAACCCTTAAAATAATCGTATTGATGGTATGCGGCTTCTTATTTTTTTGCTGATTAATTATCAGGAATTGCTTTAAGTGGATACGAGTAACATCCTCAATATTAATTGCGCCCTCTTCAAGGCAATAATCAACAAATGGCTTAACGACATATTTGTAAGTACTAATATTTGCCTGAGTCGTAATTTTAAACTTACGATCAGCGATAAAATCGTCATATGCAAATTTTAAAAGCACAAAAAATGCACCTCCATTGTCTAATTTTAATAGACAATAAGAAGTGCATTATTAATAATAAATAAATTCAATTTTTCTCCGCTTCTTATCAAGTGGATCAAACCATTGGTACGACTGGATTTTTAAAACGTACCCCTCCGCTTCTCTTGATAAGACTATTTAATTGTTAAAAATTGTAACATGGAATTAGGAGTTTTGCAATAATTCTTAAAAATGTGTTCTTTTAGCTCTTTTGCCAGTTCTCTTTTTCATGTGTAAAGAGAACGGACGCTACTTGTGCATCCCATTCATTTGTTAATGTGTTATACACTTGTATATCATGCCGTTCCTCTGTTAGATCGTAAAGGACAAAGCACAGCAAGGGTACATCATTAATTTGAATGGATTCGGTTCCATGGATGGACGTAATAAATGTTTGCACTTCGTCTTCCGCAAGTTCGTTGGATTGTTCGAGCGCTTGCAATTGCTCGATTAACTTCGATTCCTCAAGTTCCCCGATTTCCTCTGACTCCATGTAAGGGAAACTGTCAGGAAACTGTTCGATATCCAATAATGCCTCGATATCCCCTTGTAAAATGTCTTTATGCAACGCGCTATATTGCAATTGACGCGAAACGAGCGGTAATTCTTCTTCAAAAATGCCAGACTGTAATTGTGCAAGCCCTTTTGCTGTTAATGTGAAATACTCTTCCTTTTCAATCATTTGAAGGTGCAGCATTTTATTTGTTAAATCGTGAATAAAAAGCGGCTCAACTAATAAAATATCCGCTAAAATCGCAGCGCTTTGCAGTTTTGCCTTTTGAAAGGATAGCAACATCATTTTCATTAAAATATCCATCGCATTGCGTACAACGGGATGATAGCTCACTTCCAATGTATGAACGGGAATGGAATATTGCATTTGCTTTTTGATTTCTATGTTTGGATTTTGCAAGAGCTGTTTTGCTAACTGTTCTTGGAATGCGTGTAAATCCATTTTTTCGCTCCTTTCTACGTGCGTACTTGGCATTGAAACAAGTTACATCGAATGGTAGCCACCCTGCTGTTTAACGGTTTCAAGTAAATGTGTGTACATTGCTTTCGTTTTTTCCTGCTTCGGACGTTTCGTAAACATCGTGGCACTACCGATGAGCATGAGCAGTTCACGTGCACGAGATAAGGCAACATTTAAACGGCGATAATCTTTCGCAAAGCCAATATCTCCGCGCTCGTTTGCATGATTACGCACCATGCTAACGATGATGACATCCATCTCCATTCCTTGGAATTTATCGACAGAGCCTGTACGGATATGCAAATGGGGAACAGAAATTTCCTGTTCAATTAAACGATTAATCCGCTTCACTTGCTCTGCGTAGAAGGAAATAACACCAACAGACTTTAATGCGTCTTCTTCAATGAGTCCTTGCTGTTTGGCACTAGCCGTTGCTTCATTCATTGCGATAAGCTGCTGTTTAATTTGCTCGAGCTCACTTGCATTAAATAAGCTGGCGCCCTCTTTCATACGTTCCTCAAAATGCTGCTTGTCATTTGGAATATCAAGCCACATTAAATGGTTTTCACGTTTCACTAAATCGGTTTCTAAATAATGGTCCCGTAATTGATCGGAATCTTCTAACCCGCATTGAAGTGCTTCATTTTCATTTTTATAAAACGGCGCAATCGTCGCCATAATATTTTCATGCATCCGGTACTGGATTGCGAGCATCGTCTTATTTTGCTTCGGTAAATTTTTATACAAACGTTCGAATAACGATTCCTCAAGCAATTTTTCAAGCTCGCGTTTTTGTTCAAATGTTGTACTTTCCTTTACAACTTGCTCTAATGTTTCTTCAAACGTTTCGTCGCCTACAAGTGGTGGTAGTTGATGGTGATCCCCTACTAGGATAATTTTTGCGCCCTTGAGCATCGGTAAAAGTAGCTCGGGTGGGGTCGCTTTGGAAACTTCATCAATGATCACAACATCAAACGTTGGATAATTGTCCATGAATTCCTTGTTTGCAGAAGCGACGCATGTTGTCCCGATAACATTTGCATGCTTTACGTATAATTTTCGGATTTCGTCTAAATCATGACTGTTCGCTTGTGCTAATAAGCTATGCCACTCCGTTTGAAGCTGTTGCGTAACGGGCAGTATGTCGATTTTTAAGCGTAAACCAATAATTTCTTCATTGCATATATTCAATGCTTCGGTCGTTTGTGCCAGCGCTTGTTCAGGATTTGACCGCGTCAATTGTTCAAGTTCCGCTCGGCGTTTTTCAAGCTGAACACCTTGTACATTAATTTCTTTAAATTGGATCGTATGCTGTTCTAGTGTTTCCTTACCAAGCGTGATTTGCTCTGTAAGCACATCGAGTTCCTGTGCTTTTTTCGTATGCTGTGCCTCAAGCTTTTCACGATTGCCGATTTGCGTTTCTGTTTTCACTTGCTCCAGCTCATTTTGCGCGAATTGTTCTTTTAATGCATCTATTGGTATGTCAGCCGTAAAATTAGCGGGAATCGCATCTTGTATCGTCTTCATTTGCACGGAGATTTTTTCGTGCTCCTGCTGTAACGTCTGTAATCTTTGTGCTTTTTCACTATTTTGCTCTTTGAACTGGGTAATGATTTCTTCCTTTAGCTTTTCAAAAATGAGCACTGTTTCACGAATGGCATCCATATATTTTTCATTTAGCTGATCGAGGTATTGCTTGCGTAAATGGAGCCCTTGAATCGAGCGTGTCCCGTTCGTTGCATTCACCTTTTTGTCCCGAAATGCCATGCTGAGCTTTGTTAAAAACTCACTTACTTCTGCTAAAGAATACGTATGGTTCATCGGTAAACTGAGCGGTGTCACGTGAATCGCGAGTGCAGTTTCACTGTACTTGATTGCCTTTTCAACACGCTCGTATACGTCCTTAATTGGCTTGTACTGCTCCATCTCTGGTTGAGTCCGTTCTAGAGCCGATAACAATCGGTCCATCGCATAATTGCGGCGAATATTGTATTGCTCCATGAATTCTTCAATTTGAACGACTTTTTTTAATGCTGCAATTTTGTCGATTAGTGATTCATAATTGGCCGTTTCCTGCTCTCGTTCAAGTGCTTGTGAGAGGTGCTGCTGTTTCACTTCAAGCTGTTGGAGCTGGAGTGTTTCTTTTGAAAAATGCAGCTGCTCGGTAAGGGTGTTTTTTACCTCGTGTAGTTGCTGTAATTCTTCCTGTAAGGCAGTTGTCGTTTTACCTTGTTCGAGCTGTGTGGCTAATCCTAGAACGATGTCAATTAGCGGCGTATGCGTTTGCTGTAATTTTTCTAATGTGCGCTCGGTTTCATCAAGAGCTTTATTGCAAACCGTTAACTCTTTTTTTAACGCCGAGATTTTTTCTGCTAATACATGCAGTTCTGCTTCGGCTGCTTCTTTTTGCTTGATTTGTTGCTGAAGTTCCAGCTGTTTTTGCTGGAGAACAGCGATTTCCTCTTCAAACGTTTGAATATTGTCGGTTAGTAATTGCTCTTTTGTTGCATGCAAGGAAATTTCACTCGAAATCGCTTCAAACGTTTGCTTTTGCCAATAAGAGGCGACATTTTCCTCGATGAATTTTTTCCCTTCCTCTTCAATACTTTCCGTTCGACCATAACGTAATATACGAATGTCCTGATTCGAAAGTAAACGACTAAGCGCATTATCGACCGCTAAATTGGATTGGGAGGCTACAAGCGTTTTTAATCCGGCCTTTGCATTTTGATAGCAAATCTCTGAGATAACCGTTGTTTTTCCGGTTCCAGGCGGGCCTTGGATGACGTATAAATCTTCCGCGCTGAACGCTCCTGCAACAGCTGCTTGCTGGAATTCATTTAAACGATTATGAAATTCGAGCTCCACCGTTTTTTTACGCTCTGCTAAAACAGGCTTGTCTTCAAATAAAATCGTTTCGAGATTGGCATTGGCCGCTAAGCCCTCTTTTAACCGCTCAAAGCCTTTTAATAAGCGCTTTAGCTGAGATTTCGTCGAGGCATTCGAAAACGAAACATCCTCAGATTGAAAATGCAATTCATTTTTTCGGGCTAATTGCGCGTTAAATGGTTTTAACTCGATTTCGACTGTTTGTTCTGCACGATTAACCTTTACCACTTCGCCAATTTCCTGTACGTAGCCACGTAGGCGTGCACTGAGTCCTTTTAGCTGCTGCCACTGTTTTTTGTCCACATTGGCAAGACGCATCGTCATATGTGAAAAGGCGGCATTATACATAACAGTCGAAAAACGGGCATGAATATCTTCAATGTCTGCGTTTTTATTTTGTACTTTTAAATACCCTTCCCAGCTCGAAATTCGTTTATTGACATAGTCAAATCGCTCCTGAGCAATCGGTAATGCGGCAAGCATTTGAGTGAAATTTTCCTTATATGTATGACCGCTAATTCGTGATGGCACAAAATGAATTTGCATTGCTGCTCGTCGATTCGTTGCGACCGGTGTCCCCTTGCCGCGCGTTCTGAAGCTTTTTGCTACGAGTCCATTTTTCGTATCAAACACACAATCCATAATGACGACACGTTCATTAAACTTTTGCTTCAAAACATTATTTTTTTCATTATCAAAATAAAGTGTGACATTCATTTGCTCGTCATCCACTGAAACCTTCTCAATATGCACGATGAAATATTGCTGGAAATTAAAAAAGGCGTGTTCATCTGGAACATGCTGCTTCAACGCTTCACGCGCGGTGTTTGTCAATAAAATGTGACAACGCGTTTGCTCATATGTCATTGTTTTCTGTACCATGAACACCCTCCTTTTCATAATAGTCATAGCTTCCATTATACCAAGATTTCACGTCGTTAGAAAGTAACAACTCGGGTTTAAATGAACGAGTAAGTATTGCGTGAAATAGCATTCTTAAGTTATGCATTAAAATCAAGCTGCATTCACGCATGATGTCCAGATAATTTCTGCGAACAGTGAAGCGATTCACATGAGTACAAATGAATTTGCCGCCATCATTGAAGAAAGCACGGCAACTATTGAAGAGTTAAGTGCAACACTTATGAATATTTCAGAGGACCAAAAAGCCATTGCGAAATACATCGATGAAACGTATGAAGTAGCGCAATCGATTCGAGTGTGGTAGGTAGATGTTATAGTTTTGGACTTCATATATTGTAAAACCCCATTTCGCACTACTTAGCGAGATGGGGTTTTGCATATGGTTATTGTTTTTGGAGTTTACTAAGTACGTGCAATCTCTACATATTTTGCATCCCAATCAGGATTGATTTTCTTTAATGAAACCGGGCGGAAATTTTCCTTCTTCACAAGAATGTGCTCGGATGTAGCTGTTGCCGCAATCGTTCCATCCTCGTGTAAAATTTCATAGCCGTATGTCGTACGTAGTTTTGTATGCGCCTCGATCCACGTGCGAACAGTCGCTGTCTGACCGTAACGCATCGCCGCCTTATATTGAATTGAAAAGTCCATTACTGGTGACAAATAGCCGCTCTCTTCTAGCTCTGCATAGTTATAGCCGAGGTCTTTTAAAATTTTTGAGCGACCAATCTCACACCAAATCAAATAATTCGCATGGTACACCACACCCATTTGATCCGTCTCCGCATAACGGATGTCTACTGTTGTTTCTGATACAAACATTTCTATCACCTCTAAATGCTATTATACCGCTAAATCCATTGGTATGTAAGGGTTTGTTGGAAATTGTTTTTTTGAAATAATATCGAGGTGAAGTGTGGAATTAAGAAAATAAAAAATTCAGTTGTTTTACAAAAATTGGGAGAATAATCCAAATAAACGTTATTAAACACATGCTTACTCCATTAAAATTCATTACTTCCATGTCCAGCAAAAAATATTCGCTTTCAAATTTGTAATATCCAGTGCAATTAGATTGGAATTTATATTTTGTGGAGGGCTCTATCTTTCATCAAATCTAGTGGTAGAATTTCACGTTAAAACCTAAGTCTCTTACAATTTTTGTTCGAGCTTCATTAAATATTCTTACTTCCATAAAAAGTGAGCGCTCAAGATCTCCTAATTAAATTGGACATAACCTAAAATATTCTGGTTTAATTCATTTTTTTTGATTATGATAGATAGAATTCTTATTAAATCTAAAATCTTATCATCCTCGACTTCACTTCCGAATTTAATTAAGATATTGTAGTTAAACTTTCCTACTTTGCTCGTAACGCAACAAATTCACTACTATTCAAGATTCCAGATGCAATTTTTTTATCATCCTCCAATTTTCTTATGCTATAGTAATGGTGTCACCCAATATAAGAGAGCTTATCTAGTCGCAGCGCTTGTACTAGCTGCGGCTTTTTTTATCAATCATACAGGCGCACGGCTAATTAAGTTCACTTCCCTATCATAGAATAAAGCGTAAAGTGATTTAACTTTACAAAACCTCTTCCATATTTCCATAAAAGGGTCACTTTTAAACAAGTGATCCTTTTAATTGTTTTTTTATACTAATACATATATTTTTCCATAACCGCCCAAGCTCGTCGGTATGTTTTATCACAACTATATTGACTAGGTGTTTTACCACGTCTCACCAAAATAAATCCCCTTTTCTCAAGGTCAGCGATCGCAATATCTAATTCTGTATCGTTTTGTCGTTGAATTGGCTGTAATCTGAATACACCATTTTGTGATGCTAAGCGAATATACATTTTTTCATCCCCTTAAAAAATTCTTAACATAGAATGAACATCGGTATATTTTTTATCCGCAATTTCATCGACCAATTTATTCATTATCAACCATCACCCAATTTTGCAATCTCAAGTATTATATTATTTTTTCAGCTCATACTATCCTTGCTTGATAATGGCAAAAAAACAGAAAAGGAAGTGCGAGTATGGGTATGTTTAGCGGTAATCCAAAAGACCAACCATTACATTATGGTGAGGTGTTCAGTATCTGGACAAATCTTGCTACAAACTATGGCATGATTGCTGGGTATCAAACATTTTATAATCATGCTGGTGATAAAGACTTGAAAAAAATCATAGAAGAATTTGTTCAAGGTGCAAAAGAAGAAGTTAAACCATTAGAAGAGATTCTAAAAACCAATGGCATTGCATTACCTCCTGCACCGCCTGAACGTGCAGATGCAAGACTAGAAGATATCCCTCCTGGTGCAAAGTTCAATGATCCAGAAATCAGTGCCGCAATATCATTAGACGCTGCTGCTAGTTTAGTTGCATGTAGTCAAGCGATTGGTACGTCTATTAGAGAAGACATCGGCTTAATGTACGGTCAATTCCATACAGCTAAAGCACTGCTTGGCGCCAAACTATTACGCCTTAATAAAGAAAAAGGTTGGCTAGTACCTCCACCATTACATGTAAATCATCCAGAAAAATAATAAGAATTTATAAAGCCTATTTAAAGTAGTCCCCAGTTTAAAACTGGGGATTTTTTTACTTTTTATTTTTAGTATTGTCGGATTGTTTACCTTGATTTGAATTCTTACACTGTTCTTTCGTTAAATCGTTCCTTCGCGGATATCCAAATCATCAGGACTTAAAACTGTTCCAAACTCTTCTGTTTTTTCTTTTTTATTGCCCTTCTTTTTTTGCATATTTTTTATCACCTCCAATACATAAATTAACCACTTAGGAATAATTATGTTAGTTATAAACTCTGTACATTTTGGATTTTGGATAATGAATCTCTTAGCAACTCTACATTTACATAATCGAAATTCTAGAACTGGTCAATTAACCATGTGCATTTGTTTATATTTCTTTCTATCTTTTAAGCAAAATAACTTATATCTAAATAGGCAATTTGCCAATAGCTTTTCATCTTAAATACATAAATTAGTAGAGTAAGGCTAGCGTTACCTTAAAATAGAAAGGAGTTCCTGAAATTGAACAATTATGAAAGCTGTCAAGGTTGTGTTTGTAATCAATTAAGACGCTTGCAACCTCAGACTGAAGTTGATCTCTACTTAGTTGGAGGACAAATTATAGAAAATGTTATTTTTATTAACATTAGCTCCAAGGATTGTTGCGCATTCTTTGTTGATCCATCAACAGATCCTGATTCAACAATCATCGTTGATTGTCAATATATTCAAGCTATTCGATTAGAAACAGTCTAATAGATATGGCTCTTTATTTAGGTGAAGGGCACCATTAGAAAAAAGTTATTACACAAAATATTAATAATAGGATAATGCAAATTTAGCCTTACAAAAAATCTTTGCTGTTACAATTCTTCCGCTATGCCATAAAGGGTCACTTTTAGACAAGTGATCCTTTTAGAGTTTCTATCAGTGTCGTTATCTTCGTTCTGTACAAGATAGTCACCGTCATTTGTTGTTCCAACCACTTCAATAAGAGCTGTCTTTTGAAATTTCTTCATGTCTTTACCTTCTTTCTATTATTTCAGACATAAAAAAAAGCCACTCCATTAAAATGAGTGACTTTGGCTAATTATTTTTCAACAATATCTTTACTCGCTATGCATTTAACCTTTTCTCTTGGTGCAGTGAGCAATACACGTCCTTTTTCATCATAAAGGAAGTAAGACCCTTCTTTTATTTCAACCAAATTCACTGACTTCACCTTATATGGTTTGAAATCATTTAAATGCACAATATAATCCATAATTAGGTTCACCTCCATATATTTATATCACATCTTATGACACGACCCTCTCTTCCCATTCTGCATATTTAATCTTGCTATTAATGTAATAAACCTTGCCCTCCTTACCTCTAGCAACACGTCAAGCCGTAGCTCTGCAAAGCTGTGGCTTTTTGTTATACTAGACCTGTATAATTTTGCTGATCTGGGTGTGGAAACTCAGGTCTTTTTTTATGCCTTTTAATAGGCATAATTGACAAATTGTACATTAATAAATAATTTAAAAAACATTTTCAATTCCTTGCCGTATTTGTATAATAATAGTATAAATATTCGCCTCTGTAGCTCTAGAAGGGAAGAGCGCCGGAAAACAATTGTAGCGCCGGGTCGCAAGGGAAGGGTTTCAGAAGCACCGAAAAGCAAAAGAGCTGAGGCAGGTGAAATTCCTAGCCGGTGAAAGTCCGTAGGGAAGCGTGTTCCCCCTAGCCTATGCTTACGAAAGGAGTGTGGGTTCGAATCCCGTCAGAGGCATTTAATCCCCGATTACTGCACATTATTTACAAAGTGTTCAGTAATCCTCATAAATAATTCCTTTATTTGTTTGAACTATTATGTGATACTATCTTCAAATTAATAATGAAAGGAATTATGCAATGAATCGATTAATTCAATATATCAGCTCAATACCGAGCTTGTAGGGAGTGCTATTACATCCCTTGATGCTCCTTGCAAGCTTGGGTTTCTCAAGGGAGCTGATGTACATGAAAAACCGTTCAAAATCTTACACTCGCCATCATCGCGAGAGAATCATTCAAAAAAAATGGGCCATTTTAAAAAATGTCTATCAAATGGAAGATGAGTTCCTACCTGTACGTGGAACATTAAGCAAAGGAAAGGTTCACTGTTCTTGTAGGTTGTGTCGCTATGAGCAGTATCACGATATTCCAAAAGCTAAATATAAAGTAAGATGGCGAGCGTTGCAGGAGGAAATAGACGATTAAGTCTATTTCCATTTTTTTGTCTACTGTTAACCACTTACAAAATTACAGATGATATATCAAAAAATATTAAATAGTATATTTTTTTCAATAAATATTATATATGGTATATTTGGAAATGTTTATTTACTCCCTAAAAATATACATAAAAGGAGGAGCATAAGAGTGTCAAAAATTCCGATTTCTTTAAAGTTGATGATTAGTATTGGTATTATTTTGATCTTTACTTCACTGTACTTTTTAAAAGACCACCAATATTATCTATGGATAAAACGGACAGGTAACATTTTGTTTATATTAGGAATTATTTTAATCCCCTTTGCTAAAGAATCTAATAATAGTAATCTAAAAACTAAATAAATTTATCACAAAGGCTGTCTATGGACAGTCTTTTTTATCCTTGTCCAAAATTTCCCCTACAGCACAATTTCTTTCAATTGCTTATTACTAAATCGCCTTTAAATAATGCAGCGTGTACCCGTCTTTACTCTTAACCTCTGTTGCCATCGTTTCAAATTCCTTGTGTCCAATTGATTTACGACCACCTGCTTTTGCCCCCCTCGTATATTTGCCCAAGTTAGCCTTTGCTTCCAATGTAATATTATTTCCACAATTTACATCTTTCACCAAAATTTTATTTATTGTATATTTATCTTAATAAGTTAATTTAAAGGAGAATTCAATGTGCCTTTTACCAATAAAAATAAAATTATGGAAAATATAGAAAAACTAAGATCCCAATTAATAAATTTTGGAATGGAAAAAGGTCTAACCCATCCAAAAACTATTAAAGTTAGTCAAGATCTTGATAGGTTGTTAAATGAATACGTCATGAAATAATTAGGTAATTACGTTCTTCTTTTGACAAAATGTCCAATAGTCGAATTGATTGTTTAAAAAATCCTTAATTATGCTATCCTCTTGTTAATCCAAATATCAGGTTAATTTATGCAATGAAAAAACATTGCTCCAATTTTTTTCGCATATAATATGAAACCATAAAGGAGGAGAATTAAAATGTTTAAACTCGGTAATATTTTGATTGTTACAGGTTTTCTCCTTATATTTTTATCTGCAGTAGGTAGTATATTGAATTTTTCACCAGAAATAAAGACAGTTATTATTTGACAAGTACGGGTACAGTATTAGCTTGTTCAGGAATAATAATTAATAAAAGAAATTCACTTGTTAGAAAATGAATTATTAACTGCTTTCCTGTTCCACCAGCAACTTGAATATAACAACTACCATTTAATTTTTTTGTGCAGTAAGAATTTATTTTTTACTGCACAATTTCTTTCAATTGCTTAGTACCTTAACCTTCACCTCTGCACGTGGCTGCATCCCATAAAATTTACGGACCACCATCTCAACGATCTGCGCATCATCATTCCAAATAATTTTGCTGAACCCATCTTTAATGCCCTTAACCAAATTATCTAAATCTGGCTTAGTCGTCGGTCTTAATTCCCCACTCGCAATATGCGCCAGTTTTGGTTTTGTATGGTACTTTTTCGGTGGAATGATAAATACATCCACTTCAAGTCGTATCGATTCCTGTATAGGCTCCAATGGCTTATTTTGCCATGCTACGAGCTTGACCAACTCTTTATAATTACGAGACTTGGGAGCGTCGTGTGTTCTGACACCCTTACCCATTCTCGAAAACCTCGGCCTTTCCTGTGCTTGAACTGGACCTGGTACTGTAAATTGAATCATTGCCCTAAACCTCCTACGCCACCCGAATACCATTTTTATTAAGGGCTACTAACTTATATCCCTCGCACTTCAACTGTTTAATTTCTAGTGCTGTAACATTCCCACGAATACTAACACGTCTTTATCTACAAGTTTACATAGCTCTGTGTACTGCATCAGCACTATCCTCAACCTTATAAATCCCTTCAACATAAAACGGCACGTCACCTTGCAAATGGATCCGTAAATTATGTTGCTCGTAATTACATCTATAATTATGGGTATCAACATCTGCTTTTTGTTCGATACCCTTAAATTCATATACATGTCCCTCGAACTCAATTAATCTTGCTGGTGCACGATAGTTGTCATAAATAGCTGTTTTGCTCTCATACGTAGGTGTCATCCCTATTCCTCCCTTTTCTCCGCAATCCCGGCATTTATCAAATTTTGAAGATAGCGCAATTGCTAAGTTGCATAATATGCATCTGTGCAACCCAAAATTCGTGTATGTACATCCACCAATGCTTCAAACAGAAATACATAATCGCTGATTAAATCACTGATTGCTTGATCTACTTGTTGCTTGGTCATGCTCCACCTAATTTTCAACTTTTGCTCGTTCTGCTTCAAAATCGAAGTGAGGCCAACCGTTTTGCTGCCGAACTATTAATTTCTGATGATAGTTTAATTGAATGCCATTAAAACGAAACCCAATAACTGAATTGAATTTTGATGAAGCGGAAGAAATTGAACGTGATTAGTTTTATTCAGAAGAAGAGTTAAATGAATTTTTAAGTAGCTATTAAGAAAAACGACTCCCCTACTCGCATTGCGCTATTTACTTTACTTGCAATGACCGAAATGAGACGTGGTGAAGCAATGGGCCTCTATTTTTTCTGATATTGATTTAGTGAATAAGACAATTTCAATTACAAAAACACGTGATAGACATGGTGAACGTAATCCGAAAACCAAACGTAGTATTCTTAAAGTGCATATTTACGATGTACTCGCAGCTGAATTAAAGACTTATTATAACTGGACCGTTAAGGAAAAATGGAAGCGTAATTTCGAACCTAAAAATGATGATGTAGTGTTTATTACAGTGAGGGGTTTACAGCCAATTGCGGATAGCTATACAAAAGATGCTATGAGGTATATATCAGATAAGTATAAAGTTAGGCGAATTAAAACACATGGATTACGTCATACGTTTGCATCCATTTTGTTATCAAGAAATGTCTCATTAATCACTGTGGCTGAAATGCTTGGAGATCATCCTAATACGGTGAATAATATTTATGCTCACTCACTTGTCAAGAAAGAAACCGAAGCGAGTGAATTATTAAATTTAATTGTCACTAAAAAGGAACAAATTATGTGATTTTGCTCCATTTGGGGTCCCTATTGGGGTCCATGAACAATTTAGAGCCTAGAAACCCTTTAATACCAAGGGTTCTAGGCTCTGTTCACACCAAATCAAATAATTCGCATGGTACACGATGCCAATTTGATCCGTCTCCGCATAACCGATGTACTGTTGTTTCTGACACAAACATTTCTTTCAGCTTTAGATGCTATTATAACGCTAAATCCATTGGTATGTAAGGGTTTGTTGGAAATTGTTTTTTGGGAATAATATTAGGTCGAGGGGTGGCGTAAAGTAAATGATGTATATAAATATTTCGTAAATTTGGAGCCTCAATCCAGTAGACGTGTTGGAGCAATAAATTTAACTATTTACAGCACTATAGATCAAATTTTTAATTATCCCCATATAAAATTCATTACAAATCCAGCTGTAATTCCTAATATTACGCTTAGCATTGTACCAATTAAGTAGTACTCAGAAAAACTTTTATCATCAAATTGTTTGAATCTAGTTAATGCCTTCATTGCAATTAAAAATCCAATGCTTGATAAATTATTTGACACACAAAGTATTAAAATTAAATTTCTTTCTAAAACTCCAATCCACATACCAGCCTTTGGAGGCGAATCACTTATAAACGAAATTTTCTTATTCAATTTCACATCATCTTCAGCTTTCGTAACATACTTATCTAATTGAGTTTCTATATTTAATTCACTAAATCCTTCATATCTCAAGTTAGTATTACTAGAAGTGAAGCTTCCCTCAATAGAAGTTTCGATTATCTTATTTGTCGGTCTAAATTCAGATAACATCTTCCCTATAAGATGTCCAAAAAAATATGTATTTGTTAATAAAATAATTAACGTACCAATAATTTTTGTTTGGAAATTTAATTCAATAGTCTCACGGGCTGTCACAAAATCAATTAATTTATTCGGTAAACTATTATAATCTTCAAACAGAAGAATCGCGAATGCCACAATACTAAAAATATGGATTAATTGGTCTGAAATATACAATAAAGTGAGTCGCATTGATATTTGATGTGGGCTTAAATTACTACATTTTACAATACGATTATTTAACTTTTCTTTAATTAAATCGGTTAGTAGGTGTAGTAAACAAATAATAAATAGATAGAAAATAATTATTACATTGAATTCAATCAAACCTAAAAAAATACTCACTATTACTAATACTACATATGTTATTAAATGTATACCGACATGTTGAAATACCCCCATAGTCCCACTTTGCTTTTTCTTAACTAAACGATCAGACTGTAACGGATAATCAGCTATTAAATGTCCTAATATGAATAGTAATATTAACATTTTAGTACTCCTGACCAAATCTAAATAGTTTAATGTTCCTTTTTAATTCCTCTTCCAACTTTTCTTGAACTGTATTTTTATTATTACTATCTATTCTAGATTGTGTTTCTTTTAAAGTCAGTAAGTTATAAAGCGTTTCCGCAGCTTCTAGTATTAAATCTGTCTTTCCAGCTGTATAATGACCAGAAATTGTAGAAGTAGATTTTCCTACCCGAGCTGCAATTATTTTTTGTGATCGCATAAGACTAAATAAACCTAGAATTTCTCTTTGCTTGGCTGTTTGCTCTAAAATTACTGCACTTTGAAATTGCAATAAAATATTAATTAATTCAATTTCACCAATCTCATTATTGTTTAATGGGCTAAATTCAATTAACTTCTTACGATTTTTATTTTCTTTTATTTTATCATTTGCCATTCTTGCATTTTTAATTAAAATATTGTTCCAGGTTTCAATATTTATATGATTTATATTCTCTTCAATCATTCCACAAGAAACTCCGAAATAAGGCATATTATCTTGGTATTTCCAATTGTAGATGATATAGTTAGCTATCATAAGTGCACTAGAATAACCTTCGACCAGACATATTATTTCATCGCCCATTCTATGTTTAACTGCTATTTTCCTTGTACTATTAGTATTCGCTAAAACATTTTGCCATTTTGTAAGATATTCACTTAATTCTAGTCCATTATTAAATTTACTAGAATCTGTAACATCTAATATAAATACAGAGACTGCGTTTTGCACGAATGACACCCCCTTTCAATTTTGGTTTATATTAAATGATAACTTAGAAATTCGGCTAATCAACCGTACTTTTATTATTTCGCTTAAAAAGCCGAATTTACGGGAATCCGTATTAAGAGCCGTATTATCTATAAACTACTGCCCATCCACTATCTTTCGCACATTCCCATATTTTATACAATCTGTTTACTTTCTTTTAATGTTATCATCAATTGCAGGTTTTCCACCAACATTGTCTTTTTGCGAGCTCCTACTAATTTTACATTCAATCGTTATTGGATTATTGACTTTTATTACGGTTGAGTTGTTTTTCAATACCCTCACGATCAATTTGAATCCAATATTCTGCTATTTTACCATCTTCAATTCTATAAACTGCACTTGCTATTTCAATAACCGGAAGGCTTGTTGGCTGATATCCATCGACTTCTCCAACATGCGTACCAACTTGTTTCCAGCGTACATATACTTTATTACCTTGTCCCATAAACTCTTGGATTTCTAATGAAAATTTGCCATATACCTCGATCATTTCTTTTACGTGATCAGCATAATCTTTTGGCGTTCTTTTAACTGTTAATTCCTCTTCAGAAATTACTTGATGCGCCAATACTTGGTCTGCCATTAATTCAGTTGCGTAATCTGGATTATTCCCTGAACGTACTTCTTCAAAAAATTTCTTAACAATTTGTTCTGGTGTCATTTAAATCCTCCGCTCTATATTTATACATTTTGGGAAGGATAACAATATCCCCCGTACTTAATAATAATTCGAGAGGTAAGAAAATGGAATGATTTTTTACATCTCTCTCAAAACCAAACAAAACTTTGCGCTCCATTGTTTGTGTAAAGCGGCTCACGTTATTAAATGTGTTTTAGTGTTTGAATCAATATGCATCAGAATTTTGATTGAGAAATTTGTTTTTTTTTCTTAAAGAGGAAAAAATTTTAACTAAAATCATCAGAAATAGACCTAGATAAAGTAGACTTGTTCCTAAGGGATAGTTTATTGCGTATTCTTTTTGAATTTCCAATAGCTCTGGACTACTTATAAAATCAAGATCTTGAATAGGTATAAGAATTACCTGACATAAATATTAGATTACTATGAAAAAAACTTATACTTAAAAGTGTTACCTTATTGAAAAAAATCCGCATAATGTCCCCCATTTTTTCCGTTATTTCTTATTTAGACGTTTTCACTCAAAAAATGCTGTTCGATAGCAAAAAGAAAAATGTCCGCCATGACTGCAATAAACAATACTGACGGACTTTGAATTTATTTAGTTACAGAATGATGAGTAATGATTAGATTAAACGGTGCTGTTACTACATCCACTGCCCCACCACTGTTAAAAATCCGCGCTGTGAGACGCATCGAGAATCTACTTTGCGGGTAGTTACCCGTGTCGATTGCACCCACAGTCCAGTTGTGAAAGGCATAAAAAAAAGGGTTCAATTGAAAATAAGTTAAAATTCTTTCTTATGATATATAAATGCTGCAATGAAATAAGAAATAATGTATATGATAGCTCCCAATATTAGATATATAATCGGAACGTATAAAGATGGATTAATATTTAAATTTGACAGTGGTAATTGTTCTATTAAATAGCCAACTACGCTTTGTAATCCAATAGTAGCAAAAAGTCCCCCCATTCCACTTCCAAGTACAATAGCATCCGACTTTTCTGGCCCAAAAATATAGAGGAGTGGAAAAACTATCGCACCAGCAAAGAGAACTACGAAAGTCCCAAAAGAGACAATACTAAATATGCCATCGATTGATGTAATTGAAACTAGATCATATATATAGAAAATGCCATATGATAATATAGCTCCGATAAATGCAATTAAAAAATAGAAAAGGTAGTGACTTTGTACAATATTTCTTCTACTAACAGGTAAAGTAAGTACGTACTTGTCATAACCAGACCTAGCCTCAAGTTTTATAACTTCAGTTGCAGGTAAAGTCATTAACAAGATAATAAGCATAGCAGCCATTCCATGTATTGAAGAGTCTCCAAAATAAAGAAGTATCCCAGACACCAATATAGTTAGTCCTGTGTACGCAAAAATGCTTCGATAAACTAGGTAATAGTTTGTCAATAATAGACCGGTCATTTATTTTTCACTCCTGCTTAAGAAGACACTAAGTTCTTCCATTGAGATAGTTTGAGCAGCCATTCCATTTGGCAATTTCTTTTTATCTGATACAAGTACACTAAAATAAGAATCATACTTCCTTTTGGCCACAAATATTTCTTTGTTGAGTAACGTTAATTGTTCCACATCAATATCTACAACAGCATAATTTTCATAAAACTTATCTTTTTCTTCATTTAATAAAATTTCACCATCTTTTATAAAGACAATGTGGCTAGCTATTTTCTCGACATCACTCATGATATGAGATGAAAGTAATATACCGCCGTTACTTTTACTCACAAAACTTTTTAATTCATCTAACAAATCCTCCCTTGATGAGGGATCAAGGCCTCCCGTCGCCTCATCTAGGAGTAATAATTTTGCATTATGCGACAATGCAACAGATACAGACAGTTTCATTGACATCCCACGTGAGAATTTATTTACTTTTTTATCTATCGGTAAAGAGAAAGCATTAACTAATCGATAAAAATTGGCTTGATCCCAAGAGTCAAAAAGTTTTTTAAAAACTTTATTTAGTTGTTTTATTGTAAGATGAGCCGGTAAATTCATAGCATCAAATACGACGCCAATATTTTCTTTAATCTTGACGTATTTATTTATATTTTCTTCACCAAATATTTTTACTGTACCGCCATCTTTAGAAATTAATCCTAGTACTGTTTTAAATGTTGTTGATTTACCTGCCCCATTATCACCAATAAACCCAACAATTGATCCATAAGGCACATTGAACGTAACGTCTTTTAAGACAACTTTGTCACCAAATGATTTGCTAATATTTTCAATCTCAATAAGGTTTGACATCATTTCACTCCTATATTAATAGTTATAGCTCTTTCCAGAAGAAATTCGAATTGATCCGAAGCCTCTATAATACCTTCTTACAATTTATCAAGGTTTACACTTTGGCCTCCTCATCTATAAATATTAGAGTCGTTCAGACTAAGTCGCCTACTAACGAATCATTCATTGGAGCCGGCCAGACTAAACCATTAGGATCAACTGTACCTAAAAATACAAAATCATTTGACGTTAGAAGAGTGAACAAAGATAATAATACTAACATCTTGTTCATTTTATGTCACCTTTAAACGATAGTAATATTAACCTTTCCGTTAATTACTAACATTATCTGGTTATTTTTTGGTGATGTCAATTTATATTTTTGGATTTTTTTAGGTTTTTTTGTATATTTTATAAGCAAATGATTTTTCGGGAGGAAAACTATGGATATTGGTCATAAAATTAAACTTCGTAGAAAGGAATTAGGCTTAACACAAGCTGATTTAGCTGAACCTGAATTTACACGAGGGTTTATTAGTCAAATTGAGAATGACATTACAAAGCCACCGCTTAAAACGTTAGAAATTATTGCGACAAAGCTTGCTGTCTCAATCAACTATCTTATTGGGGGAGAAAGTGAAGACTCTGTAGAATTTACTACGCACCATAAAGTATCGGAAAAGATTAAAATTGCGAAAAGGCTCATTAACCTTCGCAAATATGGAGATGCATCTTCAATCATCGAAAAAATCGAGAAAGTAGGCAATCAAGATTTTATGGGAGATATTTTAGCATTAAAGGGTGAGGTTTTTTATGAACAACAACAATACCTGGATGCGATTGACTTACTGAAACAATCGTTAATTTATCTTCATCCACATGATCCAATCGCCAAAATCGACATTTATGTAAAGCTTGCTGACAGTTATATGAATGGTCAAAAATATGATGAAGCGATTGACTATGGCTTCTATGGCTTATCGATTATTAAAAGTAATCATCATGAGGAGCGATTATTCGAATTAAAGCTTCTCAACATACTAGGTTATTGTCATTGTCGAAGAGGTGAATATAAGCAGGGAATCCGTTATGTAGAGGAGGCTCTTTCTCTTTCAGACGCAATCCAAATTCATTACAATTACGGTGCACTTAAAATGTTACGTGGCCTAGCCCATACGTATTTGAAGGATTATGAAAAAGGGATTCGCTATACGAAAGAAGCCCTTCATTTTTTCAAAAGTACAAACGCTATCCAAGAAATTGTCGGTTGCTTAACCAATTTAGGAATCCTTTATAAATATACGTATGATTACGAGCAAGCGATCCATTTCTTAAAAGAAAGTTTAATCGCAGCAGAAGAAGCACATTTACACTATCATAAGCAAAATAGCTTATATGAGCTTGCCGACACATTCCTAGTAGCTCATCAATATGAAGAAGCCCTTTCCCTTGTTGAAGAGAATTTACAGCTTATTCAAGAGAAACGGTTACGCGGTAAGACTTTCTATATTTTAGGTTCCGCACATGCTTCATTATCAAATTGGGCTGAAGCGATAACGTATACGCGACAAGCGCTCAAATTATTTGAAGAGCATGATATGAAGCGTTGGCAAGCAAAATCGTTAACGAAACTAGCGGAAATCTATTACTTACAAGGGGAACATCAAGCGTCTCATATCCATTATCAAAAATCCCTTGATATTTATGAGTCACTGATGGAAGCTGAATAACTTTTATTAGAAACAAAGAACCTCGATATCCTTTTTTCTATGAATTATGATTCTACTTAAGTCAATATTTCGGACAAGGAATAAGAGGCATTTAAGGTAATAAATTTAACGGTATTAGTCGATAATTTTGTTCAATATGAATAATTCAGCATATAAAAAGCTTATTGGAAACGGCAGCGCCCTGTCCAATAAGCTAAATGTTTTGTTTTCAAATTATGCGTCTTCTACACTAAGTATAGCGATAAAACCCTTGCCCTGTTTTTCGCCCATAATGCCCTGCACGAACTAGCTTTTTCAACGACTGTGGAATGCGATATTTCGAATCACCGGTTTCATTTAAAAGCGTTTCTTGAACATAAAGCAACGTATCCAAACCAATCATATCCGCAAGCTTTAACGGACCAATGGGTTGATTTGTTCCTAAAACCATTCCTTTATCAATATCTTCTGCGGTTGCAATACCTTCATCTAAAACAAAAATTGCCTCACTAATCATCGGTATAAGAATGCGATTGACAACGAATAATGGTGCATCTGTCACGGTAATGCTTTCTTTTCCTATTTGAGCAGTTAATTGTTGGACAAAGGCGACCGTTTCATCCGAAGTTGCCTCCCCTCGAATCACTTCAACAAGCTTCATGACAGGGACTGGATTGAAAAAATGCATGCCGCACACACGATCAGGACGCTTTGTTGCAGCTGCAATTTCTGTGATAGAATAACTGGAAGTATTGGAGGCAAAAATAGTCTTTTGCTCACAAATTTCATCCAACTCTTTGAAAATGGATTTTTTCATTTCCATATTTTCAATAATGGCCTCTACAATCAAATCCGCATCTGCTAATAATGCCTTATCCGAAGTAAATTGGATACGTTGGAGAATTTCATTTCCGTTACGCGTGCTGTCGTGTTTTTTTAGCACTCTTTCAATATTAATAGCAATAACTTCACGCGCTTTCACTAGTGCCTCCTCATTAAGGTCACTAAGTATGACATCATATCCTGCCATGGCAAATGTTTGGGCAATGCCGTTTCCCATAATGCCTGAACCGATAACTCCTACCTTCATCCTTTTTCACCCGCCTTAATTTGATTCGTTTTCTACGTGTTCAATGACCACTGCAATTCCTTGTCCACCACCGATACATAGACTCGCGACTGCATATTTTCCGTTACGACGTTTTAATTCATAGGCAGCTGACAATAATACGCGTGCGCCACTTGCACCTACAGGATGTCCGAGTGCAATGGCACCACCGTGTATATTTGTTTTGGTACGATTTAACCCAAGCTCTTTTTCAACTGCTAAAAATTGCGCCGCAAACGCTTCATTCACTTCAAATACATCAATATCATCAATTGTAAGGTTCGCTCGTTCTAATGCTTGCTTGATTGCCGGTACCGGTCCAATCCCCATAATTGTTGGATCGACGCCAACTACTCCCCAAGAAACAATCCGCGCTAATGGTTTTAATCCGTGATTTTTCACGGCATCTTCTCCTGCAATGATAAAAGATGCCGCGCCATCATTAATTCCAGAGGCATTACCAGCTGTCACGGTTCCATCTTGTTTAAATGCAGGACGAAGCTTGGCCATTCCTTCTGCATGTACTTGCGGTTTAATATGTTCATCTTTGTCTATGATAATCGTACCTTTTCGTGTTTTTACTTCTACTGGGACAATTTCTTCAGCAAATATTCCGTCTTGCTGAGCCTGTGCAGCTCGTTGATTGGATTCAATGGCAAACGCATCTTGTTCTTCACGCGATATCTCGTACTGCTCAGCTAATTTTTCTGCCGTAAGCCCCATACCGCTTCCTGTATAACAATCGGTTAACGTCGCTTGCAGCATGTCTTGAAATTTCAGTGTACCCATTTTTGCTCCACCGAATCGTTGCTCAAAGTTTGCATACGGGGATTGTGACATATTTTCTGCCCCACCCGCTAACACAATTTGTGCTTCTCCAAGCAAGATATGCTGTGCGCCAGTTACAATGGCTTGCAAACCTGATCCACATAATCGATTCAGCGTTAAGGCCGGGACTTCTTGTGGAACACCCGCATGAAGTCCGATGTGGCGCGAAAGATACGATGCATTCTCACTACTATGAATGACATTTCCGTAAACGACATGATCTACCTGATTCGGCTCTACATTTGCACGCTTCATCGCTTCAATCGCTGTCGCTGCTCCGAGTTCCGTTGCACCTAAACCTGCAAAAGATCCTCCAAATGCTGTAAATGCTGTTCTTGCTCCATCAATAATGTATACGTTTTTCATAATTCAACTTCTCCTCCTTCTTCGGATTTTCTGGCCAACATGACTTGGTTACTATTAAAATTGACTTTTCTACTTAATGAAGATAGTTAGCTTATCCTCACACACCTACATCCACTTTAGGGCCCAATGTATGCTTCAACACTTTACCAGAAGCATTTCTCGGTAATTCATTCAGGAATTCTACTTCCAATGGCACTTTATATTTCGCGAGCTGTGTTGCCAGGTAGTCCTTCACTTGCGCTTCTGTCATCGTTTTCCCTTCTTTTACAACGGCGAAAGCTTTTGGTACTTCTCCGTAGACGGGATGAGGCACGCCGACTACTGCCGCTTCTAATAGTTCAGGAATTTGATAGAGCACTTCTTCCACTTCAACTGGGTAAACATTTTCTCCGCCTCGAATAATCATATCTTTTTTGCGGTCTACAATATACAGAAGCCCATCCTCGTCGAATCGCCCTAAATCGCCTGAATAGAGCCAACCATCTTTTATTGCGCGAGCTGTTTCTTCTTCATTTTTTAAATAGCCTTTCATGACTTGAGGGCCTTTTACGACAATTTCTCCAACTTGTCCAGCAGGTAGTGAATTGCCGTATTCATCGACGATTCGTATTTCCGTTTGTGGTAGTGGTTCACCAACTGATCCGATTTTATGAAGGGCAAGATGGTCTTTAAGTGAGGAAGCGGCAGGTGCATTTTCCGTTTGACCATATAAGTTTTGTACCTTTATATTCGGGAATGTTTCTTTTAATTTCTTCAAAATTTCGTAGGGCATAGGTGCCGCTCCGTAACCGAATAAACGCAGTGTTAGAAGCTCAATTTCCTTTATATGTGGCAAATTCAACATAATCGTATACATTGCTGGAACACCGAAGAACATGGTCGGCTTTGCATTTTGTAAAAGTGCTAATGTTTTGTCAGTAGAGAACGTCTCTTCAATAATGATCGTTCCACCTTTATACGTAACTGGGACAACGAAAACATGCGCTGCTGCACAATGGAATAATGGTGTGGATACAAGCATGCGGTCATTTTCTGTAATATCCATTACCTCTGACCAAATTTCTCCTGCCGCAATGATATTTCGATGCGTCAACATAACCCCTTTAGGCTTCCCGGTTGTTCCAGATGTGTACATAATAACGGACGTATCATGCTCACCTAATGGCACAGGTGATAAGTGGAGTGATTCATCATCGAGAATCTTACCGAGCTGATTTTCGCCTCCGATTGCTAGCTTTTCATGGAAGACATATTTCGTCGCGTCAATGACGTTTTCAATACGTATATCATAAATAAGCGACTTTGCTTCTGAATGATTGAAAATATATTCCACTTCAGGAACAGCGAGCTTCGTATTTACGGGCATAACAGAAAATCCACCTAATTGAAGACCGAAGTAGCACACTAAAAATACATCGGTGTTTAATGAATAAAGCGCAATGATATCGCCCTTTTCATAGCCATTCGATTGAAAGTAAGCCGCAACTCGTTTCGCCTTTTCATAAAATTCATGATAGGTCCACTCACGTCCGTTATAAGAAGTAAACACTTTGTTTGGTTGACTTTGAGCATAATTGCCGAATAATTCCGGTAGTAACATATCGATCGCCCCTTTATTTCAATAATTTAATAATGTAGTCTGCAAAATGCTGTTTGAGCTCTTCCTTTGCCATTCTCCCATTTGGGCTATACCATTGTTGAATCCAATTCATTGCACCAAGTATGATCATTCGGACTATAATCGGCTCCTTCACATGAAATTCCCCTGTTGTGAAGCCTTTTTCAATTACTTTGTCAAATAGACTAGAATAATGCTTTCGTAATTTCAGCACTGGTTCGATTTGTTCGGGATTAAACATTTGTTTCGGCTCGATAATCATGTTAAAGGTTTCTTTTTCCTCCACTGCATAGTTGATATGTGTGGCGACCATTTTTCGAAGAATTTCTTCCGCGGTGCCCTCTCCTTGTAACTCCTCCTCAAGCTCTTGCGTTGCTTGCGCGAGCACAAGTTTATGACATTGGTACATTAAATCGCCTTTATTTTTAAAGTAATAATATAAAGAACCTTTCGTCATCAACATCTCTGCCGCAATTTCTTCCATTGTTGCGCCATCATAACCTCTCCGATTAACGATCGTAATTGCGGATAATAAGATTTGTTCTTTCTTCTTTAGTATTTTTTTCTCAGAGAGTTTCATTTTAGCCTCCTACGACAGTATTTTTTTGGCGATAATTCCTTTCATAATTTCGGTTGTCCCAGCGTAAATGGACGTCACCGAAATGTCACGATATCTACGAGCAATTTCATATTCCTCCATATAGCCATAGCCACCATGAAGTTGAAGACATTCCGCAGCTACTCGTTTTGCCATTTCACTAATCCACCACTTTGCCATCGATACTTCTTTGACGATATCATCGCCATGCATATGTTTTTCGGTCAAGGTATTCACATAGTTTCGTCCCATGTCAATCTCTGTTGCCATTTCAGCAAGTTTAAACTGAGTATTTTGGAAATCGGCAATTCGGCTGCCGAAAGCTTTACGTTCTTTCACATAATCTATTGTCAGTTTCAGCATTTCTTCTGCTTCTACTTGAACTTGAAGTGCTACGACAAGGCGCTCTTGCTGCAGCTTTTCCATTAAATAATAAAATCCTTTACCTTCTTCACCAAGTAGGTTTTCAACAGGTACTTTTACGTCCTCAAAAATTAGCTCTGCTGTATCACCAGAATGCATGCCGATTTTATTTAACTTTTTCCCCCGTTTGAACCCCTTTGTTCCATTTTCAACGATTAGTAAACTAATTCCGCGATACGCGGGTTGTGCATGAGTATCTGTTTTACAAACTACAACGACGTAATCTGCATGGACGCCATTTGTAATAAACGTTTTCTCTCCGTTTAAAATATAGTATTCACCGTCTTTACGCGCAGTAGTTTTTATGCCGGCTAAGTCTGAACCAGCGCCAGGCTCAGTCATGGCGATTGCGGAAATATATTCACCAGTAGCGCTTTTTGGAAGCCACTTTTGTTTTTGTTGCTCTGTCCCATACGTCGCGATGTAAGGGCTTACAATATCGGAATGCAAACAGATTCCACTCGCTAAACCCACCCCTACTTTTTCTAATTCTTCGGTTAAAATCATAGAGTAAGAGAAATCAAGCTCCAAGCCACCATACTGTTCTTCCACCCATGGAAGTAAGAAACCATTTTCGCCTAGCTTTAACCAAAATTCACGTGGAATATCACGTTCTTCTTCCCATTTTTCGTAATACGGATACGCTTCTTTCTGGAGCATTTTTCTAAGTGCTTCTCTAAACATTTCATGTTCTTTTGTTAAAAAAGTAGCTTTCATGTGTTTTTATTCCTCCTTAAGGTATAAAATTTGTTTTCTGTATATTCTGAATTAAGTTTCATTTTAGCGGTCTAAATTCTAAATTGCAATGTTTTTTTAAACGGCGTTCAATTTTTAATTTATGTTCAAACTTTGAATATCATTCATTATGAAAGTTTGAACATAAAAAATATGTATTCTATTTGGTAGAAAAGGCTGTGATAGTGTGAAATGGATGGAATGAAATTAATAAGAGGGGTTTAAATGACGGATCATGAATCACTTGAAATGTTATAAAAAAATGGAACGAACGGAGTCCCAACTTGAAGTATTACATTACAAGTTTTGATGAATTCAGAGATAATAGCAGAAAAAAGCGATATGTTTGGTAGTTTTAAACAAACTGAACAAAAGCAAGAACAAATAATTGATTTATTTTCAATACGTTCTCTATTGACCAAGAAGCCGAGTTACGCTACCTAAAACAATAAATGCATATACGAAAAAAGGACATGCTGCGCTCCATGTCCTTTTTGTTTTAACATTTAATGGTCAAATTTTATCTAATATACTGATAAAACAACCCGTCATTCGTATCGTACCATAGAATTTGGCCGTGTTTTTTCTTTGGCAGTCTTACGTTCAAACTCCATTCAGGGAATAGTTTGATTAATTGGATTTGTTCACCCGTTGCAAATGCTACAAACGAAATATAATGCGCCTTTGTCATTGGGTGTTCGCTGGAAATAGACCATTCATTGTCAATTTCTACAATGCTTAATTTTTCAGTGTCTGTAGCTTTTTTTGCTTCAAGTGGTTCAAGTTTACGACCGCAACATGAAATAGTGAAATTCCCTGTTGCAAGCCCAATGTTCGTACAATTTGGACAAACATAATAAAGTGACTTTTTCATATTTCCTCCTACCATTTCATTTAATGTGATTTCCCCAACTAATAAATATTCAATGGGTACTTCTAGGAGGGTTGATAATTGCGGGAGTAGTGAAATGTCTGGACATCCGGAACCGCGCTCCCATTTTGAGATGGTGCGGTCTGAAAGAAGCATTTCATCAGCTAATTGTTTTTGTGTCAGCCCTTTTTCCTTCCGCAGTTGATAGATGAGCTGACCAATTTTTTCATTATCCATGTGTAATCCCTCCTCCTACTTTATAATAATGTGCATTGATGTCCTTTACAACAAACGCTCCGTAGAGTTTGTGAATCCCCAAAATAATTTAAAGAAATGTAGCTTTTGAATAAAGTTCGATAAAAAGTAAGTTACAAACGCTAATTTTATATAGAAAGAAACCAACCGTTTTGAAACAAAATTTGATCAAAACAGTTGGTTCTTTATTTATCTAGTTTGGTTTTTATAATAAAGGTTGATTATTTCAGGATACGTAACTTCAATTAAAGCACCCCGTTTGTTTAAGTACATTTGAAACCAACAGTTATCCAAAGTTATTATGAAAACACCAAACAACAAGAATCATACTAACTATTCCCCAAGCTGTGGCACTCAATATCCACCAAATTATGGATTTATCTTTTGTTGAACTTTCCTCTCCTTCCATATTTACTGTTATAAAAGCGAGCTTACTTTCCATACCTTTTTTCATAGAAGTGAGAACAACAAATCCGATTATTATGAAAGCAATTGTTATCCAGAGTAATAAGTCCACCATTTATACCTCCTTTTTTTGTGAATTACTTTCCTTCCAATCTTCTTTATTCAATTATCCTGCTTCTTTAGTTTAATAAGAAAAAATGCTTTACTCCTTCTTGAAGTAAAGCACCCCGTTAGTTGAATAAGGATTATATAAAATAATATCTTGTGATTTAACCAAACATTTAAATCAACTTTCCCTTGAACTGACAATAAACGATATAAGTACCGATAAGGCTCCCTACATTTTGTTAAATCTGGAATTCCCGTAACCTTTTCATAACCAGATTTAAACTCCTTTGCCGATTTTTCATCTAGAACGTATAATGCAACCTTTACTTGAAATATGCTCTATATGCTGTGATAAAATCTTTTGGTGAAGATTTCACGATATACGTATATACACCTTGTAGCGTATGTAAATAGAGAATACCACCTTGATTTGCAATTTCTCGATAAGAAAAATCCATCACAACCTTAATCGGAAACTCTCTATTCTGTGTAACGACCTTATCATTGTATAAGTAAATGATTCGGTCATGCTCAATTTCAAACTGTTCAATACTTGTCACTTTTCTTTCTATTTTTATATAAGGATGTTGCGCTATCAAGCTCATATAATCCTCCTAAAACAAAGACTTCTTATTATTATATTATCACAATTCATGTTGTCTATTTGTTTTAATTCCTCTTAAACGTGTAGGCCTTCCCAATGATGAAACATCCTGAATATTTAACCACAGTTTATAATCCGCGAATACTCCAGATCCTCGACCTTCTTTAATCGACTTCTCAACTTTAGATGTCCTAGTTCTTTTAGAAATAAAAACACTCCTTTAGATTATAGTAATCCAAAGGAGTAAAACGGTATAACTTTATTTAAAACGGTACATCTTTTTTAAAAACAGTAAAACTTCATTTAAAATCTACACAAATACTAGTTTTTCCTTATTAAACTAACCTGCTGCTTTAGTTCAATAAGAAAAAAGAGCTGCATTTGCAACTCAATGTTATTCAAGTAAAGCCCCCGTTAGTTGAAGAACAGAGCTACCAAAACAAGGTTTGGGGACATACTGATCATAAGCAGCCAAAACAAAACACCTAATTCAATTGAATTGGGTGTTTTGTTACCTAACTTTGATTTGGGAACGATTATTTATCTTTCAATGTATTCCATATGCAATGCATTATTTTCCCATTCTTCTCTTAAAATACCCATACGAATTGAATCGTAATAAAAACCTTCGTGATAGCGAACTTTACGAATACGTGCTTCGATTTGCATACCTAGTTTTTCACCAACACGAATCATTCTTTCGTTCCCAGACCAAGTTGTAAAGCCAACACGAACTAAAGGTATAGTTGAAAATAGATGAATTATCCATAAATTTAATGCACGTGTACCAATGCCTTTTCCCCATGAGCCTGCTTCATGTAATATTATTCCCATTTCAAGCCATTTAGACGGCTCATGCTCCCAATAATAAGAAACAATACCTCGGACAATTCCACTCACTTCAATCACCCAATAGCTTTCATCACCAATCCATTCATCTTTTGATAACAGAAAATCTTCATATGATTTGGAGTGATGGGGAAAATATGGGGCATCCCATTTTTTCCATTCTGGTTTTTCATCTTTATAAATGAGCTCCCATAAGCGAAATAAATCTTCTTCTACTATTGGTCGAATCGTCAATTCTTTGTCTGAATACATCATTTATCCTCTTTTCAATTGTTTTAGTTTCATTGAGATTGAAAAGAGAAAAATATATCTACTTTTCAATCACCTTTGTTACCTGTTTCATATTAATCAATCCTTTCTAAAATAAAGTTATCCTTATTTTATCACAATTTACATAAATTGAATATTTTTAGCAATTATGTAGACTAAAAAACTTCCCAAAGCGCCGTTTCAGGACATACTATTAATAAGCAGCCAAAAGCAAACACCCCACTCACACTAGAATGGGGTGTATTGTTACCTAACTTTCATTTGGGAACGTTATTTAAAATTATTTTGAATGTATCATTGAGAAATGCAAAGTGGATTTTTAGTGGTACTTTTGCCAAGAACCTTCAAGTTGAATTATTTCTCCACCTTTTTTAACACGATAAACAACACCTCTATTTGGTGTAGATTTATTACTTACATAAAAATCACCTAATTGAATGACATTATCGTAATCCCTTGATTCAATATAAAACTCTTCAGTAGGATATGTGTTCTGTAAATATTCTTCTAATCCATCATAACGTTGTGCATGAATATTTGAGCGTATAGTAGGATAAATTGCGAAAAAAACAATATAACTTCCGACAATTATACTAACAATAATTCGTGCCAACTTTCTTCTTTTTCGAAAAATTATTAATGTAATAACAACCGCTATTAACACAATAATTGCAATACCTATTAGAAATAATAAATCTACTGGATGCAAAAAATCCCCCTCCAACCTCAATGCCAATTAAACACTCGTAGTTGTATTTAATTTTATTATCTTTCCCAAAGCGGTGTCTGGTAACGATTTTTGCTTAATGATTGTTAATCAGGATAAACTCTTATCGCTTTCTGCTCAAAGTAAAATTAGTTTTTGGTTTTCATATCCCACAATGATATATATAATAATTGCCCTCAGACAGTTGTTTGGATATAGAACTGAATTTTTCAAATTTTG
The DNA here is from genome assembly GCF_002736105.1 of Solibacillus sp. R5-41. Classification (NCBI taxonomy): domain Bacteria; kingdom Bacillati; phylum Bacillota; class Bacilli; order Caryophanales; family Caryophanaceae; genus Solibacillus; species Solibacillus sp. R5-41. Next base: position 2,070,302 of record NZ_CP024123.1, read on the forward strand.
CTATCGCATAGTCTCTATCGAAACGCACTAATTCATCCTCGGAGTAATTATGGTAATAAATCATTTTTAGGATTTCTTTTGGACCATTTTTTAATAAATCACTCCAAGCAGTAAAAATAGAAATAAGGGAAGCAGCCGAATGTTCATCAAATAGGGTAACGCCAATGTTATTAAAGCCTATGTGTTTAGGCATTCCAGGCAAGCTAGGGTTCCTGCATGGAATCCATGTAAGTGAATCATAAATATATTCAACTATGTTATCTTCAAGTCCAATGTATTCAACAATTAAATCTTTGTAATGCTCTTTATCTCTCCAAAAATATTTAAAAAAATCTTCATTTTGTGTTTCGGTCTTTTTTATTAAATAAAAATCATGCATAAATACCCTCCATATGAATTAAAACCATTTAATGTAATTAATAACCATCTTATCATATACTGTTCATTCATTTGTTTTAAATATTTATCCTCGCTTTAATAAAGTATTCTGCTTCGTTATTTGAATTAAATAAAGCCCCCAAACCATCGTTTGGGGACCATTTGAAATCCTTGTTGCATTAAAGCCCCGTTAGTTGAATAAGGCTCTGCTCTCGGACTATTTGATATACGTATTGCTTTCAAGATCATCTTTAATGACCTCAGTAGGAATTATGAACTCCAAAGCGCCCATTGCCCCTGGTGCTACTTCGTATTTGTCAAAGCAAATGACTAACTTACCCTCGTTATTGATGTAGAAACTTTGATTTCTATCGACATTTACAAAAGATACCTCTTCAGGCTTTTCAACAATCCCCGCTACCCAGTAGTAATTACTGCTATCTTTCTTATAATTTGCGATCATTTGCTCACGGATATTGTTGCTGATGTTATAAATGTAGTTATCATCTTTGAAAAGACTTGGTAATGTAATTAAAAGTTCGTTCTTCTTATCTATCGTATCGAATTGTCTTGCGGAGTAACCATTTGATGTGCTGACTTCATAACGCTCGATAGAAAGGATTTGATCGTTGTCGGTCTTCACTTCATAACCCCCTTCGACTCCAATATGCCCTCCGCCCATGCTCTCAACATATTTCATAGCTTCCTTGAAGGCTTCATATTGTGCTTGGGCTTCAACCATATATTTTTTATTCAAGCTTGCTTCAAATTCAGTGTTCTCCAATCCTTGTATAGCCGGTACTTTGATATCTGCTTTATATGTTTCTTTATCTTCTTTAAATTCGTGGAAGGAAACAACTTTTGCTAGACTACCAATGACAGGCACGTCTTTTACTGAAGCCGCAAAGGATTCACTCGTGTTCACACCTAATACAAAAATTAGTGCTGCTGCCGCTACTCCTCCAGTAATTTTTTTAGGCAATTTTTTATGATTTTTATTGTTCTTCATTCCTTGTTTTATTGCATGCCTAACAACAAAATCTAATTCTTCTGGAATAGGAATATTGTCATTTTCTTTTTTCATTTGTTTTAATTTATCATCCATTATTAATAATTCTCCTCAATCATATCGATGCGTAATATTTGTAACGCTTTGTACAACCTTGTTTTAACAGTACTGACATTTTCGTTTAAGATCTCAGCAATTTCACCTAGTTTGAAGTCTTCGATGTATCGGAGTATAATCACGCTACGGTACTGCTCGGGTAGCGCATTGATTGCTGTATTTAAATCAACATTTTCATAATTATCCATCATTCCTGTATCTAAGTTAGATAGTATCTCGTCATCTATAACCATTAGTTTTTTCTGTTTCCGAAGCAGGTCAAGGGCCGTATTCACGACAATTCGATAGAACCATGTTCTGATATACTCAGGATTTTTTAATGAATTCTTATTAGAGAACGCTTTATTAATGGCATCATGCACCACATCAAGTGCATCTTCCCGATTTTGTACATATTGGTAAGCCAGTCTGTAGTACTTTTCTTGATTCTGCATCACAAAATCTGCGATGTTTGTCCCTAAATCTGTTTTGTTCATCTTTTACAACTTCTCCTTAAGGTGAAAATTCATTATAAGTGCACTCTATAAGTTTGACGTACAGCTAATCTAAAAAGTTTGCTAACACAAATAAAATATAACAATTCAATTAATCTTCTTTTATTACGTTACTGATAATGTAAGATTAACAACAAAACAAGTAAACTATCTAGATGTCGATAAAATTTTCACACTTCACAAAAAGTCGTTCTTATTAAACTAACCTGCTTCGTTAGTTTAATAAGAAAAAGGCTATGTTATAATTAAGGAATCCGCTGTATATGCAAGATTTTATTCAAAATATGATCCAGTTCAATTTCTTTTGAACAGCATTGAAAGCTTTGTTGTATCTAAGTTCTAACGATAGTGCAAAAAAAGGTGTATATGAATGAAATACAGAAAAACACTTAATACATTGGTATGACAATGTTTTAAGTGTTTTATCTCGTCCCAAAACTTTTATTTGGGAACGTTATTTTACTTTGTATGCATGGTTATACAGATGCTCTTTTATTAATAATAAATAAAAATATAAGATGGCATATAGCAATGAAAATAAATAAACCACCTAACAATACTAGAGAAAACCATTTTAATTCAGGTGTTTGAACTACACCAGCAGCATCTACTTCTCTAGTATAAATAAATGTAGCTAAACCGCCAAATACGACAATCCAAAAAGCAGTAAGCGTCCACCATATTTTTTTAATCATTTTTATTCCTCCTTTTAATTAAATCTACGGAAAGAGGTTAATGGAGTTTCATATTTTCCCCAAAAATATATTTAAAATCAAATCAAAGTATAGTTCCCAAAGCATCCTTTGGGAAGATTATTGAAATGCTTGTTGCACTAAAGCCCCTTTTATTTGAAGAAGGGAGTATTAGAATTAATTAATATCACCTACATAAGTTGTAGATTTTCCACTGTCAAAATAAGAAATTAAATGAGGCCTTAATGCTTTTGGAAATAAGTTATATTCTAACAACTCCTTAATTGGTAACCACTCTGTACCTATTTGCCCCTTGTCAGGACTGTTTCCAATATGAAATGTATCTAGCTTAACATTACACAAAAACATAAATTCAGTTTGATGTGCATGAGAATGATAGGAAGCTAACTCATGGTTTTTTCCAATGTATTCTCGTACAAAGATCAATTCTCCAATTTCAACCTCCGCACCTAACTCTTCTTTGCACTCCCTTTCTAAAGCTTGGTGAAGATTTTCACCATGTTCTTGACCACCACCCGGTAAAATATAATATGTTCCACTATTTTCTTGTATTTTTATGACTAATAAATTCCCGTCTTTAACTATAACTGCTTTTGCTGAATTTCTTATTGCCATTTTAAATACTCCCCTTTAAAAATTCAGTATTTATTCTCAATTTTCTAATGAACTACTCCTCTACATTAGAAAAAGGAGCTTTGCTTCTATTCAACAAAAGAGTGTACATCTCCTTCTTCAACTAACCTGCCCCGTTAGTAAAAAAGAAAAAAGAGCTGCCTATGCAACTCAATATTATTCAAGTATTGCCCCCGTTAGTTAAAATATTAATTGGGACACTAAGTACAGGAAACAAAATACCAATTATTATTCAATTTTTGCATCCTAATTATAGTAGCCTGAACATCTTCGTTAGTTGGTTCTAATCCTCTTGGAGAAAAAACGTATCCCGAAAAATTATCTAGGATTCCCCTTACTGTGAAAAAGAATAATTTATCATTCATTTTCATAACTTCATTTCCGTCTGACAATGAGAAATTATTGTACTTTTTTGGAACTAGGAATAAATTCCCACTTTCATTGGATGGTTTGATTTCACCATTTATAATTTGTCTAGCCACTTCTTCACGCTTATCCAGTTTAAAAGAAAATTCGACGTTCTGAAATAGAGGCGATAATGGTCGATCGATTACCAAAAAAATCAATGTAACACTTAAGATTAAAGGTAGGAAGCTTTTTACTCTGGTCTTTTTATATCTTCTAAAAATATGTACTACTGAAAGTATGAAAAGTACAATTCCTCCTAAAAGCAAAAGCAACGTCAAAGGGAAATAGATAAAAAGCGCAACTAAAATACTAGAGGTGAAATGATTTATCATTTCACTAATAATCGATAAAACAATGAATACAATTAGTGTATATGTAATCCAATTGTTCTTGGTTATTCTTAAAGTCCTAATAAATATTCCTCCCCAATCATTTTATCTCACATAAATATCCAATTCCGAGTATTATCAACCTGCACGTTTGTACGATTAGAAAAGCATTACTGTTATTTCAGTAAACTGCCTCGTTAGTTCAAGAAGAAAAAAGAGCTGCATAGGCAACTCAATGTTATTCAAGTAAAGCCCCCGTTAGTTGAACAAGGGGCATTTAAATTTCTAACCATTCATTCACATTAGCAATGCCACTATATGTTTTAATCCAGACGATGTTTTTTTCTAAGAATTCTAATCCTACATTAGTAAGATGTGCTGAGTTAAGTACAACCGAGTGAACAGTTTCATCATACCACTCATCATCCTCAAAGTAAGAAATGGTGATACCCTTCACATACCCATAATATTCCATGGTGTCTAAAATTTCAGCCCACATAAACAATTCTAAATTATAATCTATATGATTAGGGATTCTCCCATTATTTATTTCAAACAGTATACTGTACATCAATTTTTCCTTATCCACGTTCTCCCCCCTAAAAAATTCATCTTAAACTATGCTGCTCCGTTAGTACAATAAGAAAAAGAGCTGCCTTAAGCTGCTCAATGATCTTTATGTAAAGCCCCCGTTAATTTAAGAAGAACTAAAGGCCTCTACTCTTGATTAAAATGCAATAATTTATCTAATGGCATTTCTGATTCTTTAAAACCATATTTCTTTAACATCATTTGTTCTATCGCTTTTTCAGGGTTCTCTTGATAAATCTTTATAATTACTTCACAATGTGCCAAAGCTAAGTGTTCTGTAAGCATTTGTGCAAATTCACGCAGTATTTCTTTATGTTCATCTTTAACAGCTTCATCAGAGAAATATGTAGCAGAGACATAGTTTGCACGTTGGTCATCTTCTTCATAAATTAAATCTGGAATTTCAAAATCATCAAATGTGGCAGGTCGAAATTCATCTAAAATGGCTAAAGCATAATGTTGGTCGCCAATTCGAACATCCCACACTTCAAAGTCTCTTAATCTAATTTTACGTTCAAAATAATCAATCAAACTAAAACGTCCCCTTTCAATTTATTTTACTGCTGATAATCAATCAAAATTACATCTTCTTATTCAACTATTCTGCGCCGTTAAGTGAAAAAAATGCAACCAAAGCGTGGTTTGGAAAGCCTTCCTCGTAGAGTCACCAAAGTCTGATTTGGGAACGTTTATTGTATTGTAATGAATAACTTATTGTTTATAATAACTAGTGCTTATTATAATGTCTGGTATCACATTTCACTCGAATCTTCTTAACAAGAGAATCAGAGTATCCTATCGTCTGAATGAGCAATTCTACTGACCAAAAGAGCATTCCTATAAGTAAGGCGTATTTAAAAATAGGAGATGTTGAGTACCCAGCTATGTAGACACCATATAACATCATAAACAAAAACCCTATAAGCAGAAGAATTTTTTTTAGTTTTATCAAATTACTAACCTCACTTTAAAAGACTAAAGAATTTAAATTATTATCAGTGTACATGCCTATGGATACAAAGTAAATATCTGTTTAAAACGAACCCGAAGCGTCGTTGGGCACATTTTCGAAACGCTTGTTGTACTAAAGCACCCCGTTAGTTTAACAAGAAATGCTCCCCTAACGGGGTTTTGTACCCATCTCGGTTGAATATTCCAATGGGTATTGGACATCATGCTTTCCACAAACAATTAAAGTAGGGGTTGAAATTAATTTCAATTTTCTTGTAAGGTCATATATTTGAATTTCCCTATCAAAAAATTCAAACTAATAGCTGATATATCTTTAGTTATAGCCAATGAAAAATACTGCTCATATTTATTTGGCATATAGAGAGATAATTTTGTACGTTCAATTTTTAATTTATTTCGCTCATCTGTAGAAAGTTCTTTATTTTTAATTAATCGGAGTAAATTTTGTATTTTCTCAAAATGGACATGTTCAGAATTATAAATACAATCATTTGAAAAGGTCATATAATCTCTGATATAAAAGTGTCGTAAACCTAATGATATTACAACAAATTAATCCAAATACTTTATAACTCACAGATCGTTACTTTCACATGCGCCCCACCAATTTCTCGGTTATTGACAGTAATATCTCCTCCATGCTTCTTTACAATCGCCTTAGCAATATATAGGCCTAAACCTGAGAGTCCATTTTCTTCCGAATCTTTATTTTTTTCCTGATAATATTTATCGAATACATTTTGTTTCCTTTCAATTGAAAAACCCGGACCGTTATCAAGGATATCAAATGAAAGACTTCCATCTGTCTCTACGGCTATAATCCATTCAATTTCACCATTTTTAGGTGTATAACGAATACTATTCGTAATAATATTATCAAGCACCTGAGAAATTCGATCTGGATCAATCATTCGTATACTTTTGTCATCTTCGTCAATCATTCGATGATTAAAAGCGATACATTTCTCCGCACATAACCTTTGATATTCTTGGCTTTTCATTTGCACAAATTGATAGATATTTGTTTGTTTAGTATTAAGGATGAAGGTGGGTTTCTCTACAAGTGCAATCTCATTCAAATCACTTATTAAATGACTTGCATAATTTGTATTTCTAATAATCGTTTGTAAATACGGCACTAATCGTTCTTTTTGTCTTTTTCCACTTTCTAATAACCCTTCAGCATGACCTTGAATAATAGTTAATGGATTTCTCAAATCGTGTGAAATGGCTGCCATCATATCTTTTCGTTCTTGCTCTAGTTGAAGTTGGCGATCCAGAGAGTCTTTCAATGCCGATCTCATTTCTTCAAACGCTTGAGTTAGTTGCTCCAATTCAATAGAATAACTAATCGTCGGCAAGGTGAAGTCTAAGTCCTGTTCTTTTATTTTTTTTGTACTTTCAATAATTTCGTTAAATGGTCGTTCAAACTGTTGACTTAACAGTTTTCCAGCAAAGTAAGAAAAAAGATAGAAACACATAAATGGTGTTACAACAAACAGAATCATTAAACCAAAGAAGATAATCATCCATCCATTATGAGGGTTTGATGTGATTAGGCTAAGTCCATACTTTAAAGCAATAGCCCCTTGAACCTTTCCTTGGTCGTCCTTAATTGGGTAATACTTTACGAATCCACCATCTTTTTTCGTTACACCATCATTTATGTTTTGCTTTAACTCCTTAGCACTGTCAACAGAATTTGTCTGATAAGTACCGTAAACAACCTCGCCGCTTAAATCAATGACTTGAAAATCAATCCCATCTATAGGAATTACTGACTCTAATTGCTTTTGACTATTACTTGAAAGCAAAGACGCCCCAACATCATCTATATATTTTTCAATAGCAGGTAGTTCCTGTTCATAATAATTAGCGGGATTTAGCTTATTCGTTGTATACAGCAGATACATACAAAAGAGTAACAATACCCAGGTTATTATAGTTGCTACAACACTCTTGACTAAAATAAGGTGGAAAGAAGTAATAAATTTGGTTCTTAATGTCTGATTTTTTCTATTTATTTTTCCCATCGATAACCTCTTCCCCATACCGTTGTGATACTAGGTACTTGTTCACCAACCTTTTGCAGCTTTGCTCTAATGTTTTTGATGTGCTCATTTATGGTAATCGAATCACCTGACGCCTCTAAGCCCCACACTTTCTCATAAATTTGCTCTCGAGTAAGTACTTGTCCACAATTTACCGCAAGATATTGAATAATTTCAAACTCTCTCGTAGTCAATAAAACCTCTTGAGAATCGTAGAACATTTGATAGCTTGCTAAATCAATGATTATCTTCCCAAAAAATAAACAATGCAACTGACTATTACTTTTTCTTTCTTCCCTACGTAAATGGGCATAAATTCGCATTTTTAATTCTCTTAAACTAAATGGCTTTATTAAATAATCATCGCCACCAACAAGCAAACCTTGGACGAGATCATTTTCTGTTTGCTTTGCACTTAAAAATAAAATAGGCATATTCACACTTTTTCTAATTTGCTCACATAACTCAAACCCGTTCATTCCTGGCATCATTACATCAAGAATCAACAAGTCAGGCCTATGCTTTAATTGGCCTAATGCATCTATACCATTTGCAGCTTTCAAGACTTGATAACCTTCATCTTCTAAAGCATCTTGCAAGAAAGTAAGTATCTCTACTTCATCGTCAATAATTAAAATCTTCTCTTTCATTAAAATCACCCTATCCATTTATTTATCTCAATCAAATTCGCCTTGGCGAATTTAAGTCCAGTCGAGCTTAGTTAAAAGTACTGTAAAATTATCAAGAAAGAATAAAGAGCTGCACCCTTTGCAAAAAAAATGTATTCTCTTTATAAAATCTTGATAATTTCAAGTTAAAGTTCCATTATCAAATATTTTTCAGCAGAAAACGATTTGCTGAGAGACAATATATCAATCAAAGGATGGATGATTATGAAACAAAAGCTTTCACCTATTTCAAGTAAAGATCGCCTAGAAACAATCGATATGTTACGAGGTTTTGCGCTTTTCGGCATCATTATAGCAAATATTGTTTGGTTTCTTTATCCTGTTTACTTGCAGCAAGATCCCTCTTTTACAAATGAATGGACGTCCTTTTGGAATCAGTCTGATTACACAGCCAAATCCATTCTCTCTATGTTTGTTGACGGAAAGTTTGTGATGCTCTTTTCCATGCTGTTCGGTTTTGGAATGGTCATTATGCAGGAAAGAGCAGCTGCTAATGAGTTACACTTTTGGGGAATCTATTCTCGACGACTTATCGCTTTATTTATTTTCGGTTGTATACATGCGTATTTCATCTGGTTTGGGGATATTTTAACAGACTATGCAATCCTAGGTTTATTACTCCTATTTATGCATAAGTTAAAACCTAAAACTATGCTAATCATTAGCGTAACCTTATATAGCTTACTATTCATTCTTTTTACGGTAGGAACACTGTTATCCGATCCCGCCGCTATGACGATGGAAATATCAGAAGAAGACCGCCAGCTTATTCAAGCAACAATAGAAGTCCATCAAAATGGAAGCATTAAAGACCTATTTGAAGCAAATCTATTTGAAAGAACTTATTATACAATGAGAAATGGGTTATACGCCCTTTATTCAGGGATGCCACTCGGCTATTTGTTTACTAACCTTCCTTTTCTACTAATGTTCTTATTCGGATCTGCTATCGCGAAGAAAAAGTGGATACATCATTTTCAACAGTATCGAAAAGGCTTTTTCATTACTTGGCTCATTACATTAATAATTGGTGGCACCTTGAACTGGATCTTACCTTTCCTTTTAGAAAATGAATCTGCTGTTCAAACGATTCAATATGTAAGCTCACCACTTGTAACAATCTTTTTTGCGATTAGTCTTCTTTTCATTTATCACACGGTAAAAGGTAAGAAAATATTACAGTGGTTTACTTTCCCAGGAAGAATGGCATTCACTAACTACATTAGCCAATCCATCATATGTACTTTCTTATTCGGTCCTTTTGTATTTGGCGTATATGGCAAGCTACACTTAACAACAGGAATTATGATTGCAATTGCAATCTACGCTTTCCAGATGCTCTTTAGTAAATGGTGGTTGTCCAAATTCCGCTATGGTCCGTTGGAGTATATTTGGAGAACGATTACTTATTGGGGTATTAAAAGGTAAAGTGAAACTTAATCAGTGGGGATATTCTTTATCCCCACTGATTATTTAAGGAACTTCCTGTTGGTCAGTACCAATCGGACTTTTACGGGATAAAGTCGTCCAACCTAAAGAGGGGGACTTTTCTTAAATCCACTTTTTCATATTATAAGTTCAAACCGCCATCACACGTGTTAATTAACCAAGTTTGATTAAGTGACTTTAGCCTTCTTGGATTAAACTGCTGCGTTAGTTGAAGAGGAAAAAAGAGCTGCCTAAGCAACTCAACGATCTTTCACTAAAGCCCCCGTTAGTTGAAGAATATTTTATATGGAAATATTATAATTCCGCAAATTACAGCTACCCACAATTGAACTGTTTATAATTTTCCGTGCGGGAATCGAGCATTTTGATAGCATTTTACTAGTTTACTTAACCATTCATCACTAAGTCCCCAAATTTCACTCTCATATATTAAACCAAAATCGTCCGAACCATAGGCGGCGATTTCTTCATTTTGGGTCAAATTATAGAGTTCCAAATATACTTCTTTACGCACACTTTCTGACAAATTTTCTTCCCCATCTAAAGCTTCTTTTTTCTTTTTTAATGCCTCTAATTCATTCCAAACACGTACCCATTCTTTATCAAATACGGATGAATCCCTCATATCTAAAACTTTATCAAAATCCATATCTGAAAAATCTATTTTTTTCAACTGCTCTAATAAAGTATCTGCAATCATGATCTTTCTCCCTTCGAAAAAATTAAGGCTGACTATATTGATTTGTTTGAATCAACTTTCTTGTCTATTATGTTTCTGTTGGATATAAGACTTTAATAAACTCCCAATAGCTATTCCAATTACTAAACCTAATTCAATATTTTTTGCAACGAAATGACCAATAAAACCACCAAAGACTCCCATTAAGATTACTGTTTTAATCCAACGTAATTCGTACATAACTATCTCCCTTTCTAAGAATGGTTTCTATTTTACTTTTACTTCCACCAGCATTATATTTTACTTTTTATTTAACGAATAAACTTGTTAATTCATTTAAAATGTAGATTGATTTAATAACATCATAATAGTCAACATTCCTGATAAACCAACAGTAATTAAAATTGTTATTACTCCTCTTAAAAGTGGCTTCCCGTCTCTTATACTTGTCATTCCAATTATCCCGAAGAATAAAGTTATCCATGATATAAAGCAAATAATATTTAAAACATCTGTACCTGTTATTTCAATAACAAAATTAGAAAATCCTTTCCAATATGCTGCTATCAAAAAGAATATTAAGCAGACTATCGAAAGGACAAAAGACAATACATTAATTTTTTTTCTCATAAAAATCACCTCTTTGTTACTATACAATCTTTCTTAAATCTTTTATATAGCTACCAATCTTTGGTTTGGGAACGTTTATTAAGTTTGTTTTGTATGCTTTATAAATCCTTTTTGCACTAAAAACCATTTTTTGTTGCATTAGAATTTTAGAAACTCTTACACTTGTTTGAATTATTTTCTTGTGCAATATATTTGGACTAAATTACGACAAAAAGCAGAATTAAGAAAATCGTCGCAATCAAAGATAAGGTTCTACCCAATTTTGCCCCCAAGTCATTTTTGAACTTATAACCCAGAATCAATGCTGATATATAGAAAATTAGCGAATAAAATATTGTATAATGCAATCCTGTGTCACCATTTGACCAAGGATTTAATCCAATAAATCTTAATATACTGTCTCCGTATGATTCTCTATCACCAAACGAAAATGAAAATAATATTCCAAATATAAATAGTAATAATGAAATCGAACCTAACCCGATTTTTTTATAATCTTGGTTCAAGAATAAAGTTCCCCTTCCAATTTTTATATATATAAATATTTATTCACTACTCTTTTAAAACTTCCTTCTTATTCAAAGATTTGCGTCGATAGTTAAAGAAAAAAAAACCAAAGCGTCGTTTGGGAAAATTTTCGAAATGCTTGTTGCACTAAAGCCTCCGTTACTTTGAAATGTAATATTCCGAAAGATGTATCTACTGCGAACAAAAAATACAGAGTACATCTTAGGGAAATCATTACATCATATTTGGAATAAATACTTCCATAAATAAGTAGTAGCCTAGAGCCCCAACGACTAAGCCAATAAGGATTATTACAATCGATAAAGTTTTAGTTTTCATGATTTTCACCTCACCTAAATTTTAAAAAGAAAGGTTCTTTATTGATACTCTATTTTCAAGATTGACTAACCTCCCTCTATAAACATTGAGATATCAACGGTTTCCATCACTTCGTGATTTAAGAAAAATATTTTTCTCCCCTCTGATAAACAGAGTCTTGAATTTATAGATTATATTACCAATTAAAGCGTACGCTTCGCTAAAACTAATGGAAATCATTAGCTTTTTTATCCATTATTTTGATGCACAATGGATCTCTGCGATGCTTATGACGACGTACCCTCCCATGTCTCTTAGCGTCAACGCGCTTACATTCCTTCGTTCGGTCTATTCATAAGGCAGAGGCCTGCTAAGCTGCCCCGGGGACTCATAGTCTAAGTTTAGTGATATTGCCGGCTTCTCCGTATCATCCTTTTTGTTATAGCTCTTTGATCGAAATGCTTACGCTGCCTCTCCGAGAGAGTAGAGATCTTTCATCATAAGTTGCTCGTTAAAATACACTTTCTTTTTACAAATACCATGTAATATTTTCAGTAATTTACCACAGAGAACTACCATCGATTGCTTACCCCGTAAGGGATTCTGATTCCTTGTGGTGTAGTATTCGTGAAGTTGTTTGAATGCTAGGTTATGCCGAATCAAAGGAACAATCACTTTGAAAAGGATATGTCTAAGTCTCTTACGTCCACGTTTTGATATATGTTTTTGACCCTTATGTTGACCAGAAGAGTTTTCACGTAATGTTAGTCCCGCTAGTTTAATGAGTTGGCGTGGATTTTCGTAAAGTGAAAAACTCCCTACTTCGGAAAGTAGATCAACAATTGTCGCATCTCCTAAACCTGGTACTGACGCGAGTAGGTCATATTCCATCGTTGTCTTTGCCAATTCAGTTAATTGGTCATTCACTGCTTCGATTTCAGTTTCTAATAAGCGAAACTGACGTAGGAGTGTGGCGATTTCATGTTTGGCCATCTTTTGTCCTTCTGTCAGTCCTATAGAGTTTGAAGCCTTTTCAATGAGTAGCTTAGCTTTTGGTAGTTGTGGAGCTCTCATACCCCCTACCTGACGGTAGAAAAATACAAGTTCTTCCGCGGTTTTCCCTTGAATGTCCTGTGGCATTGGTGTTCTTTCTAATGCAGTAAGTGCCATTTTTCCGAAAGTAGGAAAGACTTGAGTGAATTCAGGAAAATATCGATCGAGCCAACGAATGATTCGATTTTTAATACTTGCTAGATCTTCCGTTAACTTTAATCTAAGAGTAGAACCAATCCGTAGTTCAGCTTCTACTTCTTTTAATATTCGTGGATAGCTAAAGCGTCCATCTTTCAATAACCGTGCGATGACTAATGCATCTTTTTTATCATTCTTAGTCGGCAAATTATCATCAAGTTCTTTCGAACGTTTGACGTGCATTGGATTCACCATGACAAGTGGGATTCCGTATTGATCTAAGAAATAGGCTAAGTTCATCCAGTAGTGGCCTGTAGGCTCAATCCCTATTATTACTTCAGTTTTCTTAGCTTCCTTCATCATTTGACGAATCTTTTCATACAAATTTTCGAAGCCTTCTTTCGATTGATGTACCGCAAAAGCTTTTTCTATTACTCGCCCGCGTTCATCGACAAAACATGCGTAATGAATACGCTTAGCAATATCCATGCCGACAACCAGTGTATTTTCAGTAACTTGATTAATTTTGTTATTCCATTTAGAATGCATAAAGGAGTCCTCCTTGTTTGATGATGGGTCAATGGTCGTTGACACTCATGCATCATACTAGAGGGCTCCTTTTCTTTCAAGACCTCGAACATCTTTCAAACAGGAATGCTGCCCCGTTAGTTCAATAAGAAAAAGAGCTGCATATGTAACTCAATGATCTTCAAGTAAAGCCTCCGTTAGCTTAAGTACATTTCTTCACAATCTTATTAAGCAACTGTATTTTTAAGGTTGTTTGAATCCTTTAAGAACTTTTGCGATAGTATTTTCTAATTTTTATTGTTATGTCTCCTTCATTAATTTTTACGTTTTCTGTTTCAGAAACTTTCTTTATAGAATCTTTAACAATTTGTTGAATCATCGTATCATCAACTTTTACATCCTTCGGGAAACTTACTGATACAGACAACTCTTTAAAATTTCCACCTGCGGATATCGATATTTCCTCACTATCAAGCTCCGTTTGTTCTGTAATAGATATTATTATTTCATTGTGTAATTCTGATAAAAAAATTCTTTCGGGTGATAAAATTGCATCATTTTCCCCGTTTTCCGTAATATCTATTACTTCCTCTCCATTACACCCAACTAACAAAATCGAACTAAATACAATTCCTAAAATTATAGTTTTTTTCAACTCCTCTATTTCCCCTTTCAAAAATAAATTGCACATTCCACAACAATTCTACATACATAAGTTTGAAGGTATATATTGGTTAAAGTTACAAATTAAAACATAATCTTCTTTAACTAATCTGCCCCGTTAGTGGAATAATCAGCTGTTTTATCCAGTTTAACACTTTTACAAATACTGGTATATAGAGGTGTGCATTTCTTTTACCTTTGCACAAACATCGCTCAAACGATTCGATAATGGGACAGATGGATACTTGGTTACGTGGATTGTCTAGGTCAGTGTGAGAGCAAAACAAAAGGACTTGCGTGTAATTTAACGCACAAGTCCCTAGATTGATGTGTTATTCTCTTTAATTTTGATTATCTAAAAGTCTATAATATCCCACATTATTCATTATGTTTAAATAGTAAGCCTTTCCAACATATTTTTAATATCCCCAAATACTAATCAGCATGATTATAATTCCTATCACTAAAAATGAAATGGAAATTCTTGATAAACTTCAGTTAATCATATCAATAATAGTCATACCTATAAGAACACCACTGATTGCTGAAACAAATGACCAAAAGAATCGTTTTATAAAGTTTTCTGTGTCCCCAAACTTATTTCCTCATTTCTTGTTGCTTGCGATAGTTAAGTACTATTCGATTTGAATTTTGAGTCTTCGTAGACGTAAAGGAACGATTGTTAGTGTAAATGAAATCGGTCCAAATATGCACCCTACTAAATTCCACAATGGATAATTTTCCACTATGTGTTATTTCTTATCATTTTTAATATCACGAATAATCCATTGTGCTGCCTCTTTTAAATTTGGACACACTGCATCTGCTAATGGATCACTCTCACCAATAAAAACGGTTCTTGTACCTGCTTTTTTACCTGCCTGAATATCAGTATCAGTATCTCCAACCATATATGATTTTTCAAGATCAATTTTGTATTTTTCTCCTAAATCTAAAATCATTTTGCTATTTGGTTTTCTACATTCACACCCAGCCTTTGGTTTATGCGGACAATAGGCAACCTCATGAATCGTTGCTCCTTTTTTCTCCAGTTCAGCCACCATATAGTCATGAATTTTATTTAACTGCTTTTCCTTCATATAACCTAATCCAATTCCACCTTGATTTGTTACGACAAACACATAATCAAAATACTCATTTAAACTTTTAATTGCTTCTTCTACACCAGGTAAAAAATAAAATTGATTCGGTTCGTTTACAAATTTCACTCGATCAGTTAGCACTTCATTTATTACTCCATCTCGATCTAAAAAAACTGCCCTTTTCAATCTCATCACACCTTTAATTTTTAACATTACTTTTATTATGTTAAAAATTCTCGGCTTTAAGCATATATCTTTTTTGTAAAAAAACTTTAATTTTACTTCAACGACAATTGTTTCAATAAGTGCAACTAACCATACAAATAGAAGAATTATTGTAATTCCAATATCTGCTAACCTTTCAATTGTATTTCTGGTCTCAAAGAAAATCTTTATTCCTAAGAAAAAAATTACTCCTACTCCAAATAATTTTATGAATAGTTGCAATTTTTCCATATCAATAAGATCCTATTGCTGAAAAAGGCACAATTCCTCTTCAAGAATTGCGCCCGATTGTGGAAGATCGTTTTTCTGTGTCCCCAAACTTTCTTGAGATAAATTTAACCAATTTTTTTCATCAATTGTTTGGATTTTATACTTTGACCCAACTATATCTAACATTCTTTGATAAGTTTTAACATCCCAAGAATCTTCCACATGTTCATATAAGTCTTTTTGTATAAATTCTTGAGTAATATAGTTTGTAACAGAACTAATGTCAACTAATTCTCCAAAAAACTGTCTTAACATAATCGAATCCTCTTTTTCTAAAGGTTCATCTGATAGGAGATATATTCTAAATACATTAACAATTACATTTATATCTTCGTCATCTAAAAAATAAAGTGGCTCTAACTTTTTATCTTCTTCTGTAAAGGGTCCTCTAGTATCTTCACTCATGCATCATACTAGAGGGCTCCTTTTAGACCTCGAACATCCTTCAAACAGGAATGCTGCCCCGTTAGTTGAATAAGAAATTATTCGTACCCCCCGTTAGCTTCAGGAAGTTTTTTATATTCTTCTTTATTTTTAACTAAAGAGAAAACATAATTTCGTAACTCAATTAATTGCTTGGCATCATCAGATATTTCACAGTACTGTTCAGAAACAGTATGAGTAAATACTTCAAGATTAATCGTAATTTCCCATTCATCTTCACTAAAGGGTTTTCTTAAACAATTTGTTTGTGGATTAAAGTTTTTCGTTCCTGTTATATTTATCTCTTTCATTTTCTGATAAATCATATCCATTTCTTCTGCTGTAAATGTCAAATTCGTTGTTACTGTTCCATCAGCTACTAAATCCTTTGTTATTGTGTCTTCATAGGTATTAATTACATTCCTTTTATCAACACCAAATTCCACGATAAAATAGAAATCACTTGGTATTGCTTCTGGCATAGTAATAGTATTACTATCTTCTATTACAGCTTCTTTCTCCTCGATTACTTGCTTTTCTTGTGAACAACCAACTAGGAGAAAACAAGTAAGAAGTAAAACAAATAAGCCTGTCTCACTTTTCTTGAATTTATTTCGAAACATTTTCATCCCCCCTTTTTTATCCATAATTGTTAAACTAACCTGCTTCGTTAGTTTAACAAGGTCATTCAGTATCACTTGTATATTTTTCTGGTAGTAATTGCATTACATTACACTTTACTAATTCACCTTTAAAAGGAATGATCACATCAGTATCTTTCCCATTAGTAAAAAATGAAAGTTATTTTTCTCCGTACCTTCCATCCCTAATTGCTTTTCTATACTTACCATCTTCTTCAATAGCAATTGCTTCTTCCGTGCTTATTCCTTGTATAGCGTAATATTTTGTACCTTTTTTATACTATAAAGAATATCGTTTGGGAATGGAGGTATTCAACACCTTTTTCTAATTTATTTAACATTGAGATTAAACTATGAGTTGTAATACATACTTAAACAATTTTCTTCCTCCTAATAAATTCTATTTATTACCAAGACGTCTAAAATTACTTCCTGTTCCAAAATCGATTACGGTGTTGCCGCTGAATTTAAATAGCTTTAGCAATCTTCCACTAAACAGCCCTAAAGTTTAACAAGAAAAAGAGCCGTCTATGCAGCTCTTTGATCTCTTTAAATAAAGGAAAACCTGTGTTTTTATTTGTCTCATGTTATTAGGTCAATGCCCAACTCAATGATCTTCAAGTAAAGCCCCCATTAGATGTTGTTTCTTTGTTAAGTAAGGGACCATTTGAATTATCCGATGTTCGTATCGTTCAAAATTTACCGCCACATTACTATGTTTTAATTTATGTCTTCATTACAGCAAATGGTGATATTGAGCCAGTGTATTCACCAAACAGATGTTGCAAACGCAATGTCGTGAACGGTCAACCTCCAGAATGAAAAAAGTTAGACACGGTTATTTCATCTAGGCAGCTTGGGTAAATTGAGTTCGGTATTGTACCGGACTCAATTTTAATTTTGCCTTAATCCGTTTTGTGTTGTAATAATTTATATAGTTTTCGAGATCTTCTTTAAAGTGCTCGATACTTTCAAATTCTTTTAAGTAAAGAAATTCAGATTTCATGATGCCAAAGAAATTCTCCATTACGGAGTTATCGTGACAATTTCCTTTGCGTGACATACTTTGCACAATGCCTCTCGTCTTTAGGGCGTGGCGATATTGCTTCATTTGATAATGCCAGCCTTGATCTGAATGCATTAATAGATGATGGTATTCTGGTAAGCTTTCTAATGCCTTTTCTAACATCTCTGAAACTAAAGAATAGGTAGGGTCTAGAGCCAATTGTATAGGTGATAATTTCTCCGTTAAACAGGTCTAAAACAGGCGATAAATAAAGCTTCTCGCCAAATAATTTGAACTCTGTAATATCCGTTACCCATTTCTCATTCGGTGCTTCGGCCTTGAAATTGCGATCCAAAATATTATCCGCAATTTCGCCAACCGTGCCATTAAAAGATTTATATTTTTTCATGCGGACAATACACTTTAAGCCAAGTTCTTTCATGATGCGTTGAACCTTCTTATGATTCACTTTTTGCCCACGATTCGCGAGCTCATCACGAATGCGACGGTAGCCGTAACGACCCTCATGTTCATCGTAAATCGCTTGGATTTCAGCCTTTAAATCGACGTCTGGATCGGGTAAATCGAACTTTTTCGCCATATCGTAAAACGTACTACGTGGAATATCCGCATATGCCACAAGCGCTTTCACCGCTTGAGCTTTCCTTGCCATTTACATATCGTTGAACCGCTGCTAATTCCTCTTCTGGGCACATTTTAGCCATAGAAAAACCGCACCTCCTTGTTAGATGTGTCTAACAAATGGGGTGCAGTTCAGCTTTCATTTTGGAACGTTATTTGTATTCGTTTTGTATATTTTATTAACCCTTGTAACACTAAACCATCTAACTTATCGGCTCCGAAAAATGCGGTTATTTAACAATACCGATACTATCAAGTGGATAAATTTTAATGTTGGTTTTTCCTAAAACCTTTTCCATTGGTACTAACCCCACACTAGGATATCTACTATCAACACTATTTCTACGGTTATCACCTAAAACAAATAAATAGCCTTCTGGTATCGTTGAATAATCTGTTAAAGACTGTAAAGTGAAATCTTGTGTTAGTGTACCAGTGTCTAGCAGTTGTTTTTTATACAAGTCTAAATATGATTCTTCCAAAGCTTCATCGTTTATATAAAGCGTGTCATTCTCATAAGCAATATGGTCTCCTGGTAATCCTATGACACGTTTAATATAAATCTCACCAATAGGAGCTTCGAATACGATAACATCAAATCTATCGATACCAGAAATTTTCTTACCAATTTTATTTACTAAAACTATATCTCCATCTTCATATGTTGGCATCATTGAAGCACCATCTACTACAACTGGTGAAATAATAAACGTTATTATAGCAATAGTAAAAACACATGCTACCACAGTAGACTTAATCCAGTCTAGTAATTCCTTTTTCTTAGAGTTATCCAAAACAACATCACTCCTTTATTTACCATTAAATTAATTATAAATTATTAATATCACTTATATGCTTATTATTAGAATTACAAAAGTTATCAAAGCCCCTATTCAATTGAAAGGGACGTTTGATTCCCTAACTTTATTTGGGAATGTTTTTTTGAATAAATTATTAGTCAGTAGAAGAGTGATACTAACAAGTTATATAAAGAGTGGATAACGATTACCGACCAAAGAGAACCGCTTTTCTTATACACATAACCGAATATAACGCTCAATATAAAAGCTGTTAATGAAGTAGTTAAAATATAAGGAAATTCGAAAAGCCCTTTATAAAACCAAATAGGAAAATGAATGGATACAAAAAGTAAAGATGTAATCGCATTAGCTATCCAAAATTTAAAAGAATTCATCAGTTTTTTTAATAAAAAACCTCTAAAGACAATTTCTTCAGTAATCCCGACTAATAGTACAGTATTTAGCAATTCGTTAAACCCTATTCGAAAATCAATATTATTATGTAAAACTGTGAAATTTAATATTATGAAATAAGATATGAAAACTAAGGATACCCAACCTGCCCATTTTAAACCCTTTCTAAAGTTATAACGTAACCCTAAATAGGAAAGTGGAACCGCTTTTTCCATAACTTTAACTAATATTAAAACTGGAATTATCCAAATAACCACTTTAATAACGGCTGATAATATAGCTCTTGGAACAGAATTCATCAAATCTAAATATTGAACTAACCATAACTCTCTGATACACCATAGGGCAAAAAATGTTATGAAATATCCCCAAATATAATTCTTATTTATTTTTAAATCCATCAAACACCTCCTTTTTTTCTACTTCAAGAATCCTACTGAACTAAACCAATAGTATCGCTTTGTAAAATACCATTAATTTACTTGTACGAATGAAATTAATTAAAAATTTCAAAAAAGGAATAATCTATATATGATTTCAACAAGTTCCCAAAGCGTCGTTTTGGGAAAATTTTCGAAATGCTTGTTGCACTAAAGCCCCCGTTAGTTGAAGAACAGTATTTAATTTTTTTCTAAGATACACTTAACAAAATCAGATTTTTCATCAGTATATTTTTGTTTATTATTTTTATTTGCTACTGATAGTTTCTGTTTAAGTTGTTCATATTCAATTCTTGCGTCATCATTACTTCTTAAATAATCTCTAAATTTCAACTGATCGATTAGATATTTACTTCCACTTTGGAACATGTGGATTTGATGTGTCCTTAGTTCGCCTTTACTAAAATAATGCCTATCTGGCAAAATGTTGGTTCCTCGATATGAGTATCCAAGGCTTTCTAAATGTGAGATACAATACTCAGCATCGCTAAATTTATGTATTTCAACAGCAATATCAATAATCGGCTTTGCACTCAGATAATTTACTGCGGTACTTCCAATATGGTGAACATCCACAATATACTTACTAATTTTCTTCTGAATTTCCCCTTTTTCTAATAAAAATTCTTTTTCCCATTCTTCTGTCCAAGGGGTTAAAAAAACTTCACCTTTTGGTAACCCTAACATTTCATCACCTCGATTAACGGATTTGTGTATTTTATCTATTTTAGTTATATTTTTATAATTGTCAATATTTTCTTATTCAACTAACCTGCTGCGTTAGTTCAACAAGGACGTATTTTAAGATTTAAATTACCACTCTATATCCATATAAATTTCTGCAATAAGTCTTCCATCGATTGTTCCATTTTTAAAAAGAACCTCAGAAGTATCAAACTCTTGAGTATAGGAACCTCTAACTCGCGTAAGATAATATCCTTCTGGATTTTGGCTGATCCAATATTCTTCATTTTGATATGTAAAAGGGTATTCTTCTCCATTTGCTATACCTTCTTGGAACTCAATAAACTCTTTTAAAGTCATCTTTTCCACCACCTGTGAGCTTATTTTAAAATATATCTCCTTATTTCACTAAACCGCTGCGTTAGTTCAATAGGAAAAAGCTACCCTAAAGGCAGCCTTGTTTTGCTAAAGCCCCCGTTAGTGCAATAAGAACCCAAATTTATGAACAGTTATACAAGTCGAAAATTTTCCAACTCAAGTCTGTTTAACCAGTCATGAACTAATGCGTTAAATACATCGGTTTGTTCGATTTGTAGATTGTGACCAGCCATATCAAGCACTGCAAAAGTTGCCCTTGGGTAATCTTCAATTAGTCGCCACGCATCGTGATATCCGACTACATTGTCCTGACGCCCTGTGATAATTAGAATGGGAAACTCAAGTTTAGATGAAATATCGAAGGTAAAGCCATATCCATTTTGACGAATGTTGTTTAAGAATTCATAATTTGTTTGTTTAGAAGGAATTAAAATTTCATTTCGAAACCTCTCCCATTCAGTTTGACCTTGCACTACCCCCATGGAGCAAAATTCATCAGCATCCTCTGGTGACAAATGTGATATCAAGTTGCTGTCTTTTTTTAGAACGGTCTGCTGTGGTAATATCCTTTCATCGAACTCAGTTATAGTCATTGGTGCCATCAGCAGTAATCCACGAACTGTGTCCTGCCGTGAACAGACTATGCCTCTGGCAATGTATCCGCCATATGAATTACCACAAATAATAAAAGGTTGACCAGGGATAATCTCGTCCAAAAGACGCAATATCACTTCTAAAATATCATCAGAGTTCTGAATATATGGTTGTGACTCGGAATGCCCCATACCTGGTAAGTCTATGTATATTCTCTTCCAACCGCTTCGTTTCTCGAATAACGGTTCCATTGCATGTAACATCACTTGATGGTCAAGTGTCCAACCATGCAACATAACGATGGGATATCCTTCTCCAATTACTTTATGATAAATCGACATGTATTTGTTTCCCCTTTCACTGTAAACCAGATGTATCGACATGGAATTTAATCCTTCCATATATTACAATTTTAACAAATTTCCTTGTTCAACTAAACTGCCCCGTTAGTTCAATAAGAAAAAGCTCCCCTAAAGGCAGCCTTGTTCTGCTAAAGCACCCCGTTAGTTGCATTAGATTACACTACTAAGTCAGTTACCATAAAGGCAATATATAGTAAAGTAAGTGTGATAAAAGATAGTAAAAAGACCTTAAATTTCTCCATATTTACTTTTCCCCTTTATTCAACACTTCTGCACCGTTAGCACAAGAGGCGATTTCTCTAATTGAACAATCGCCCTCGTTAGTTTAAGTGCAATTTTCTACGTTCAAATTCCCCAATAAAACAATTTAGAATACTTTAAAAAATGCGTTTAGTATAAGAGCTAAAATCGCTAATACAACACAAATATTTACAATGATTACACTTATTTTGTTATCATTTTTATCGTCTTTATCTCCTCTACTTTGTTGTTTTACCTTTCTATATATACCTTGAACCTTTAATTGCTTTTGGATTTTATCTTGTTTTTTTGGGCTCATTCCTTTCTCCTCATAAACTATAACGATGCTAATATCATCTGTTTAATAACTACTTCTACGTTCTTACTAAAGAAACCTCTTTTTCAACTAACCTCCCTCTATAAACATTGAGATATCAACGGTTTCCATCACTTCGTGATTTAAGAAAAATATTTTTCTCCCCTCTGATAAACAGAGTCTTGAATTTATAGATTATATTACCAAGTAAAGCGTACGCTTCGCTAAAACTAATGGAAATCATTAGCTTTTTTATCCATTATTTTGATGCACAATGGATCTCTGCGATGCTTATGACGACGTACCCTCCCATGTCTCTTAGCGTCAACGCGCTTACATTCCTTCGTTCGGTCTATTCATAAGGCAGAGGCCTGCTAAGCTGCCCCGGGGACTCATAGTCTAAGTTTAGTGATATTGCCGGCTTCTCCGTATCATCCTTTTTGCTATAGCTCTTTGATCGAAATGCTTACGCTGCCTCTCCGAGAGAGTAGAGATCTTTCATCATAAGTTGCTCGTTAAAATACACTTTCTTTTTACAAATACCATGTAATATTTTCAGTAATTTACCACAGAGAACTACCATCGATTGCTTACCCCGTAAGGGATTCTGATTCCTTGTTGTGTAGTATTCGTGAAGTTGTTTGAATGCTAGGTTATGCCGAATCAAAGGAACAATCACTTTGAAAAGGATATGTCTAAGTCTCTTACGTCCACGTTTTGATATATGTTTTTGACCCTTATGTTGACCAGAAGAGTTTTCACGTAATGTTAGTCCCGCTAGTTTAATGAGTTGGCGTGGATTTTCGTAAAGTGAAAAACTCCCTACTTCGGAAAGTAGATCAACAATTGTCGCATCTCCTAAACCTGGTACTGACGCGAGTAGGTCATATTCCATCGTTGTCTTTGCCAATTCAGTTAATTGGTCATTCACTGCTTCGATTTCAGTTTCTAATAAGCGAAACTGACGTAGGAGTGTGGCGATTTCATGTTTGGCCATCTTTTGTCCTTCTGTCAGTCCTATAGAGTTTGAAGCTTTTTCAATGAGTAGCTTAGCTTTTGGTAGTTGTGGAGCTCTCATACCCCCTACCTGACGGTAGAAAAATACAAGTTCTTCCGCGGTTTTCCCTTGAATGTCCTGTGGCATTGGTGTTCTTTCTAATGCAGTAAGTGCCATTTTTCCGAAAGTAGGAAAGACTTGAGTGAATTCAGGAAAATATCGATCGAGCCAACGAATGATTCGATTTTTAATACTTGCTAGATCTTCCGTTAACTTTAATCTAAGAGTAGAACCAATCCGTAGTTCAGCTTCTACTTCTTTTAATATTCGTGGATAGCTAAAGCGTCCATCTTTCAATAACCGTGCGATGACTAATGCATCTTTTTTATCATTCTTAGTCGGCAAATTATCATCAAGTTCTTTCGAACGTTTGACGTGCATTGGATTCACCATGACAAGTGGGATTCCGTATTGATCTAAGAAATAGGCTAAGTTCATCCAGTAGTGGCCTGTAGGCTCAATCCCTATTATTACTTCAGTTTTCTTAGCTTCCTTCATCATTTGACGGATCTTTTCATACAAATTTTCGAAGCCTTCTTTCGATTGATGTACCGCAAAAGCTTTTTCTATTACTCGCCCGCGTTCATCGACAAAACATGCGTAATGAATACGCTTAGCAATATCCATGCCGACAACCAGTGTATTTTCAGTAACTTGATTAATTTTGTTATTCCATTTAGAATGCATAAAGGAGTCCTCCTTGTTTGATGATGGGTCAATGGTCGTTGACACTCATGCATCATACTAGAGGGCTCCTTTTCTTTCAAGACCTCGAACATCCTTCAAACAGGAATGCTGCCCCGTTAGTTGAAGTAGAAAAAGGCTCTACTCCTTATTGAAGTAAAGCCCCCGTTAGTGCAATAGATTTAGTTGTTTTTGAGTCTCACACTATAAAACCTCATAGCTTTTGGAACTCCTTCTATTTCAAAAACGCCATTCATGATTAAATGTCTTACCCTATACTCAAAAAACTCGTCACCAATATATTGGTCTAAATATCCAATAACCTCACCAATAAGACGTGCTGATTTCATAAAATCATTATTCTTTCTCTCCGTATGTAATTTTTTAGCTTTATTGATTATATAGTCATCATAGTAAGCTACGTCTACACTCTTTATTTCTTTATTTTCCCATACCCTTAGAACCTCTTGTGTAGAAGATAACTCTTGCCATTCCTTCTCCAATTTTTCACGTTGCTCTTGACTTATCGGAGGAACCATTCTACCTTTCTCATAAATTAACCTTAATTTTTCAGAAATAATTTCTCCAGTGTGTAACGGGTAACAATCAGTATCTGGAATATTGAATTGATTTTTATATTGCTTAGTGGTATCCATTAAGAAAATATCGTATTTATTATCTTTTAATAAATACAGAACATATCTTAAGGCAGTCTGTTCGTGAGAATTCGCCCCAACCCAAACTATAATTGTTGTATTTTTAGGAATAGCGTTAATCATTGAAGTAGTATTATTGAAATTATATTGGTATTCATCTATATAATCATCATCAAAAATTAGATGATTTTTTATCCATTCATACCTTTGATTAAGCCCAACCTTATCATGCAATTGCCAAACTGGACCAATAGAGAACATATCCGAAAATGAGATAACCTTTTCTTCGTCCTGCGATTCCATTTCTTTTAATGCTCTTTTTAAACTACCAGATGCTGAATCACCAAAGAGAATATGTACAAACTTATAGTTTTTATTATTTTTTTTATCAGTTTGGTTTCTTTTATAATTCAGAAAATCATTATATGTTTTTTTCAAGTCTGTCACAAATTGCCCCTCAGTATATTGGTCTGTTTCTTCAAGCATATTGATTCGCAAAAGAATTTGAAATAAAAGTGATTTCACTTCATCATCAGGAGAATTTTTAAGGATTCTTTTCAATTCATCAATCAATTTATTACCCCCTTTACAGATAATATTACCATAAAAATACAGCACATCTTATTAAACATAACTGCCCCGTTAGTTTAAGTGTAACATTTCACAATGGATCACCGAAGCCTACTTGATGTTTTAGACATAAAAATAGACCATCGAAATGATGGTCTTGTTTAACTAAGCCCCCGTTAGTTGAATAACAAAACATTAAAAGAATTCATATAACCCATTTACAAAATAATCATATACGTTATCATCAATAATCTTTTCCCCGTATCCTTCAAAAAAAATTGCTTTATCTATTTCATTTTCAAAGGCATTGGGTTTTGAGCGTATAGCCAATGATACGTCATATCGTGGGTCTCCATAAGCTCCACTTCCCCAATCAATTACTCCTGTTATTACTCCGTTCGAGACTAAAACATTATCAATTGTAAAGTCTCCGTGAATTAAAGTTTGTTTATAGAAGTTGGGTTTATTTGTTTTAATTTTTTCTAATAATTTTTCATTTCCATCAACTTTATAATTTTTCAAATTATATTCAGCTTGATTTAACATTTGGTCAATCCATTTTCGTTCATAAGTTAGCTCTTTTGGGCAAGGGGTTGTATGTATTTGCAATAGGAGTGCACCAAAATTAAATATCATTTCTTGCCGTTTCTCTTTATTTTTCTCAGTGAATAAAGCAGTCCTTATTGTTTCTCCTTCTAAAAACTCGAGGAGAGCCCAGGAATCCCCGTGGTTTTCTTGTTCAACAAATTTCTTCACTTTTGGAACAGGTAGTTTAGTTTGATTAGTCAAACAGTTTAATACAGATATTTCTCTATTCAACCAAGACCTAAATAATTCTCCCTTTGTCCTTTTCAGTGCATAATACCCTTGGTTATTTTCAATTAATCCAACATCAGATGTGTAACCTTGCCGTGGAAACCTTATAGAAATAATCTTGTTAAGATATTCTTTTATTTCAATTGGAATTTCATCGATATTTATTGGTTGCATTGAGTACACCCCATCTAATAAGCATTTTACTACTTAATTCTTTATCTATAATCATAATCCCTTCTTCAACTAAACTGCCCTGTTAGTTGAAGAAGGTTTTATATGAAAATATTATAATTCCGCAAATTACTGCTACCCCTACTAATGTGAATAAGTAAAGAAAAGGAGAATTAGCCTTACTAAAAACCACTTCACTTTGAAGTGTCTCTACATTATCCCACGCACTTGTAAAATCTGGTTTGTAGTTTCTTGTTTTTATATAACTGACTAACATCATACCGACAAAATAGACTACATGAATTGCAATTGAATCACTAAATGCTTGGAAAACCAACCTCATTTAGACACCCCCTTATCACGATTATAACCCATATGCCTTATTGAACTAACCTGCTCGTTAGTTTAACAAGAAAAAAGAGCTGCAAATGCAACTCAATGATCTTCAAGTAAAGCCCCCGTTAGTTTAATAAGAACTTCTTTCTAGTTTATCTATAGTTTTTTTATTCTGTCATTGCTTTTTCTAAAATACTGAAAAATTTATCATCTTCAAATAAATAACGGTCGTATGAACCTCTATTATCTTCAACTGCTATCCTTTTACCGGTAATATCCATAAACATAAAATAACCTGTGTTCAAAGTGATTTTCATTAAGTAATCATTATCGAAAGATATTGAATCGTCTTTTTTAAATTTCGATTTTTCAAAAGCCTTTATCATTTTTTTTTGAGTTGTATCTGTTAACTCAATCGGAACAAGTACTCCATCCACTTCCAAATCAAACTTTGTCACCTCTACAGTTTGTTCTTCTACACTAAAATCGGCACGCTTTAAAACATCCGTCGCAGAATAAGTTGGTTCCGAGTAATATAGATAAATCCCAATTCCTAAAATTCCAACTATAATTATTCCAACTATAATTTTTTTCATTTATTCAATCCCTTCATCCTCACTGAATTAGATTCAATTAAAACCTTCCAAATCCTTTTTTAAATAAAAACATCCCCAAAGCGTCGTTTGGTCACATTTCTTAACTTAGCGTTATAAATCCCCATAATTCTGAAGGTACTCCTTGTTGCACTAAACTGCCCCGTTAGTTCAATTAAGAAAAAGGCTATGTTATAAGAAAAGGTTAATTTATAACGTATAGTGCTACTGTCTCTTTTCAACAAATAACAAAATTAGTGTTGCCAATGGACCTAATACAAGTGAAAGTAAAAACCAATTTAACCCGGTTCTATTCTTCCCTTGTGCAAGTGCAGCATTTATCAACGCCAATGTACCCCAACCTACGAAATATTGGTTATCCATCTTCTATCCCCCTATTACATTTAATCATGCTGCCCTCCGTTAGTTGAAAAAAAGCGCCCAAAGTAGCCTAAGCAACTCATTAATCTTTCACTAAAGCCCCCGTTAGTTCAGTAAAAGGTCTAATATTTTTTTTGTTTGTTTATCATTGATTTTGTAGCTGTCACGCACATCACTAACAAAAAGTGTTATGTTTAATCCAAAATTTTTATTGACATATAAAACTTCTGTCTTACCGTCTTTATACTTCAGCTGAATTTTGTAATCGTGAGGATATACAAGTTCATAATTAGCAGTAACACGATTTGACCGATTAAGGATTCCAGTGATGGTCTTTATTTTTTCCTTGTCGGTAGTGATTTTTCCTTTTTCAATTGGTTCATCATATTTTTGGATAGTCATGCTTTGGATTCCTGAAAATCCGTTATAAAAAAATGAAAATCCTAATGCACACACAAGAATAGCTATAAACGAGTAGATAATAGTTTTTTTCATTAAATCCCCCCATATCTTTCTCATTAGACGTTTATATTGGAAAAAAGTCACAATTCCTAATTCAACTAAACTCCCTCTATAAACATTGAGATATCAACGGTTTCCATCACTTCGTGATTTAAGAAAAATATTTTTCTCCCCTCTGATAAACAGAGTCTTGAATTTATAGATTATATTACCAAATGAAGCGTACGCTTCGCTAAAACTAATGGAAATCATTAGCTTTTTTATCCATTATTTTGATGCACAATGGATCTCTGCGATGCTTATGACGACGTACCCTCCCATGTCTCTTAGCGTCAACGCGCTTACATTCCTTCGTTCGGTCTATTCATAAGGCAGAGGCCTGCTAAGCTGCTCCGGGGACTCATAGTCTAAGTTTAGTGATATTGCCGGCTTCTCCGTATCATCCTTTTTGTTATAGCTCTTTGATCGAAATGCTTACGCTGCCTCTCCAAGACAGTAGAGATCTTTCATCATAAGTTGCTCGTTAAAATACACTTTCTTTTTACAAATACCATGTAATATTTTCAGTAATTTACCACAGAGAACTACCATCGATTGCTTACCCCGTAAGGGATTCTGATTCCTTGTGGTGTAGTATTCGTGAAGTTGTTTGAATGCTAGGTTATGCCGAATCAAAGGAACAATCACTTTGAAAAGGATATGTCTAAGTCTCTTACGTCCACGTTTTGATATATGCTTTTGACCCTTATGTTGACCAGAAGAGTTTTCACGTAATGTTAGTCCCGCTAGTTTAATGAGTTGGCGTGGATTTTCGTAAAGTGAAAAACTCCCTACTTCGGAAAGTAGATCAACAATTGTCGCATCTCCTAAACCTGGTACTGACGCGAGTAGGTCATATTCCATCGTTGTCTTTGCCAATTCAGTTAATTGGTCATTCACTGCTTCGATTTCAGTTTCTAATAAGCGAAACTGACGTAGGAGTGTGGCGATTTCATGTTTGGCCATCTTTTGTCCTTCTGTCAGTCCTATAGAGTTTGAAGCCTTTTCAATGAGTAGCTTAGCTTTTGGTAGTTGTGGAGCTCTCATACCCCCTACCTGACGGTAGAAAAATACAAGTTCTTCCGCGGTTTTCCCTTGAATGTCCTGTGGCATTGGTGTTCTTTCTAATGCAGTAAGTGCCATTTTTCCGAAAGAAGGAAAGACTTGAGTGAATTCAGGAAAATATCGATCGAGCCAACGAATGATTCGATTTTTAATACTTGCTAGATCTTCCGTTAACTTTAATCTAAGAGTAGAACCAATCCTTAGTTCAGCTTCTACTTCTTTTAATATTCGTGGATAGCTAAAGCGTCCATCTTTCAATAACCGTGCGATGACTAATGCATCTTTTTTATCATTCTTAGTCGGCAAATTATCATCAAGTTCTTTCGAACGTTTGACGTGCATTGGATTCACCATGACAAGTGGGATTCCGTATTGATCTAAGAAATAGGCTAAGTTCATCCAGTAGTGGCCTGTAGGCTCAATCCCTATTATTACTTCAGTTTTCTTAGCTTCCTTCATCATTTGACGAATCTTTTCATACAAATTTTCGAAACCTTCTTTCGATTGATGTACCGCAAAAGCTTTTTCTATTACTCGCCCGCGTTCATCAACAAAACATGCGTAATGAATACGCTTAGCAATATCCATGCCGACAACCAGTGTATTTTCAGTAACTTGATTAATTTTGTTATTCCATTTAGAATGCATAAAGGAGTCCTCCTTGTTTGATGATGGGTCAATGGTCGTTGACACTCATGCATCATACTAGAGGGCTCCTTTTCTTTCAAGACCTCGAACATCTTTCAAACAGGAATGCTGCTCCGTTAGTTTAAGTGTAACATTTCACAATAGATCACCGAAGCCTACTTGATGTTTTAGACATAAAAATAGACCATCGAAATGATGGTCTTGTTTAACTAAAGCCCCCTTTAGTTGAAGAAGAATAGAGACGCTCCTTAATCAATCGCGCTCTATAAAAGAATAAAGGAATTAAAAACACGAATGCAAATTAGCTTATTCTTCTTAAACTAACGTCATCCTCACTTAAGATAAGAGGGCAAAGTAAAATTAACTCTTTTTCCCATAAGGAATATTCATTTCGTTCAGTAATCAGTATCATTTTTCTGGCGAAATGAAATTACTTAATTATTATTCAGCGGAAACCCTCTTCATTAATCGCTTTAATTTATTTTCTGTTTCTGTTTCCTCTACTGGTGTATAGATGCTACACCGTAAATCCATATCGCCTTGAACTTGAAGAGAAGTTAAATTAAACAACATTTTCCCTGCTTTTGCATGTCTGAATTCAATTATCATTTCTGGAGCCTTACTCACTTGACTTTCTTGCCATAAATCCTGGAATTCTGAATGTGAATGACTCATTTCTTCAATAAATTGGTTATACCATTCATCGCCTAAATAGTGTCCATAATAGGTACGGAAAATAGAAAGAAAACCTTTAGCAAAATGTTCCCAATTAACGGCCAATGCTTTAAATTCTTTTCTAATGAAAACTAAACGAATCAGATTTCTTTGACTATTCGGTATTTGTTCAAAATCTAAAAAAACATGAGCAGCTGCAGGATTCCAACCTACAATATGACAATGCCGATCCGTAATGATAGTCGGACAATATGTTAATTCAGCTAAAATTCGTTTTAGAGAAGGGTTTAGCTCTGATTGATTCTTTTTTAGATTTGTAATTTCCGATTTTACTTCTAATGCCAGGTCGTATAAGTAGTCTGTTTCATCTTTACTTAATTGCAATGCTGTAGAAATACAATCAAGTACGCTTGAAGATACTTTTATATCTCTTCCTTGCTCTAGCCATGTATACCAAGTGGTACTTACACCTGCTAATTGTGCAACCTCTTCTCTTCGTAACCCAGGTGTCCTTCTCCGAGTTCCGGCAGGCAAACCAATAGACTCTGGCTTAATTTGGGCACGCTTAGCTTTTAAGAATGTCGACACAGCTTCTAGCCTAGTTTTATCATTCATTATTAAAACTCCTCATCCTATCAATTTAACCTAGTATTTATTATACCAGTATAAACAATCTCTTGTAATAGGATAATAAGGATGTAAAATACAAGTATATTAATGATTTGGAGGGATGGGAAATGGAAAGAGTTGTAATTACCGGTATGGGAGTAGTTTCTCCTATAGGAAACAACATAAAAACATTTTGGAACAATTTGATTAATGGGAAATCAGGTATATCCCTTATTGATACATTTGATGTTACTAATCACAAGGCTAAAATCGCAGGTATCATACGAGATTTTGATGCAGATGAAATTTTAGGAAAGAATGAAGCAAGACGTTTAGATCGCTTTTCTCAATTTTCTTTGGCTGCTGCCGAACAAGCTTGGTCAGACTCTGAGTTAGATCTTAAACATATAGACGGAGAAAGATTAGGCGTATATGTAGGTTCAGGTATAGGGGGACTTGAAACCTTAATTGAAAATATTGATGCGCTTAAACAGAAAGGACCAAGAAGAGTCAGCCCAACTCTAGTACCTGCTATGATTTCTAATGCTGCTGCCGCACAAATTAGTATCAAATGGAACGCCATGGGACCTTCTATGTCTCCTGTTTCCGCTTGTGCAATTGGGAATACAGCTATCGGAGAAGCCTTTAGACTAATCCGTTCCGGAGAAGTTGACGTTATGTTTGCAGGTGGAACTGAGGCAGCTATAACAGACTTATCAATAGCAAGCTTTGGTAATGCTACAGCATTATCAACAAGAAACGATGATCCTACTAAAGCTAGTCGTCCATTTGATGAAAATCGAGATGGTTTTGTCATGTCAGAAGGAGCTGGAATACTAATCTTAGAATCTTTATCTCATGCTTTACGTAGAGAGGCAAAGATTTATGCAGAAGTCATTGGATATGGTGCAAGTTCAGATGCACACCATATGGTAGCTACACACCCAGAAGGTAAAGGGGCATATCTTGCAATGAGATCCGCTTTAAAAAATGCCAATATATCACCTGAAGAAATTAATGTAATTAGTGCCCACGCAACAAGTACAAAAGTTGGAGACATCTCTGAAACGATGGCTATTAAACAGCTATTTGGAAAGCGGGCTTATAAGGTTCCAATTTCAGCTAATAAATCTATGCTTGGTCATATGTTAGGGGCAGCTGGTGGAGTTGAAGCAATTGCTTTAGCAATGAGCATAAAGGAACAGATAGTTCCTCCAACAATTAATTTAGAAAACCCTGATCCATTATGTGATCTAGATTATGTACCGTCTGTAGCTCGCCAAGTGAAAATAAATACAGGCCTATCTAACTCATTTGGTTTCGGAGGTCATAATGCGGCTATTGTTTTAAAAAAATACGAGTAAATAAGCTTTCTCTCGTAAATCTAACCTTTTCCTATAGAAACGGTTAGATTTATTAAATTAAATGGCCTGATTGTTGAACTCAAGTTAAACAACACTGTTGAACTAACCTGCTGCTTTAGTTCAATAAAAAAAAGAGCTGCCTAAGCAACTCAACGATCTTTCACTAAAGCCCCCGTTAGTTTAACAAGGAAATTAGGAAAAACATTCAATTATTATACTTTAAATTCGGTATTTCCTAATCTAACTAATCATTTCCTTCAAATTTATCATCACTTTCGTTAAAGAGGAAATAGAGGTTAGTGTGTCATACTTTTCATTATCTAACGAATGGTTTGCCCCCTGTATTACTTTAATGTTAAAAGAGGTTTGCTGTGCCAATTGTTCGACTTGTTCTGAGTTATAATGAGGGTCTTTATCACCAATGACTAACAATCCTACGTGATTACTGTTTAAAATTTTTTCATAAATTCTATCGAGTTTCAGCAAAGGGGTAAGTAATATCATTTTGGACTCACTAAAAGCTTCTTTTTTCATAATTTCACTAATAACAGGTATTGTTCCAAGTGATTTCGCAAGGAAAATCTTTTCATTGTAATGAAAATTAGCTAGAACATTATTTATAACAGGGTTAACATCATTCATAATGATATTAGTTATATCTTCGAAAGATTGTTCGAATAATTCTTTTTGATATGAATAGTGGATTTGAACAACATCAAATTGATTTTCAAGCATTACCATAGTAGCGTAATAAAGCAAGGGTTTATCGTAGGTATAACCAGTACCCGAAAACATAAAGCAAATATTTTTAGAACCTGTTTGAATATGTGTATACTCTATCTGTTTAAGACTATCATTTGTATCTACTGCAATTTTTGTAGCCTTCATTGGAATTCTCCCTCGCCTTAATTATTGATAATTCATTTTTATCTTCGCCTTTTCAAATTAACTAATTCCCTTAATTACGACTCTATGCTTCTCCCTCGTTGCTTGAATAATTTACTGTTTAATTACAACTTCGATATTCTTGCAAAAAAACCTTCTTATTCAACTAACCTGCTTTGTTAGTTTAAGTGTAACATTTCACAATGGATCACCGAAGCATACATGATGTTTTAGACATAAAAATAGACCATCGAAATGATGGTCTTGTTTAACTAAGCCCCCGTTAGTTGAATAAGAAACTATTTTCTCTCTTTTAATAATGAAATTATCTTTTCATTTTGTTCTATTAGCATATCGAGTTTTTGTTCCAATTTATTAGACTTATTACTTCTCGCTGAAGAATTGATAAGCAACATTCTTATAAAGAGAGTAAAAGAAAAAATTTCATGCTAACCTGCTGCGTTAGTTCACTAAGAAAAAGATATTCTAAAGGCAGCCTTTTTCTGCTAAAGCCGGGGTAGCGTCATATTTAAAACGTTAAGAAATATACACGATTTTATGCAAATGAAAAAACTGCTACATCAACCGTTTACGCCACTTGTATTAAAAGACGTATAAACAATGTTCATAAGAAAAGCCACAAAAGCCACAAAACGTTGATTTAAAAACATTTGTGGCATTTACGTTCGTTTCCAAACTTGCATTTGGGAACGTTTTTTAGTTATATTTTGTATGTATTATAAATCCATTTTATAATGAAGTACCTATAGGTTGATATATTTTAATTTATGTATATTTACCCAAATGGCGTTGATAAACAATATTACTAAAACAATGGCTATAACATACTTAGAAAAATGCTTAAGTTTAGCATTTTCGAATATCTTAATTAAAAGAAAAAAAAAGCCAAGTACCCAGATACCATTTTGAAAAAAGTTCAAGATTATATCCCTAATTACGCTGAAATAAAAAAATAAACCCAATAATATCTCTCCCTCCATAAATAAAAATAATACATTTAGTTTTTTTTAACATTTAAATGTAAATTTTCAAAGTGTTGTTTAGATGCATTTAGTGAATAAGCAACCCAAAACAAATCCCCCATTCGTTTTGAATGGGGATTTATAGTTACCTAACTTGTGTTTGGGAACGTTATTTTCTATGGAACTGTATAAAATATGAACTTAAAGTTATTTCAATTATCAGATATCAAGAAAGTTTATTGTTTTCTCTAATCCCAAAAAGAATCGAAATTATTCCCAAAAGAAAGAACAAAAACCCATTAGAAAAACCCATAATAAAAAATACGCCACCTACTAATAAATAGCTCGCAACAACAGGGTTCTTATAATTAATAGTTTTCAAGTTACTACCTCCTAAAATAAAATGTTGTTTGTTATTTCTACGGATAAGTTACGTTTAAGTTCCCAAATCGAGATTTGGAACAACATTAATCATAAGAAGGTTTAATTCCCAACCTTTCATTTGGGAACGTTATTAGGTTTATTTATGTATACGTTATAAATCCTTGTTGCACTAAAGCCCCCGTTAGCTTAATAACGTTTAATTACATTAACTAAAGTAACAAAACAAAAGGTAGGAACAACCAATAATCATCAATATTTGTAATGCTTAGATACCAGAGTATTATTCCGATGATTGCAAAAGGTGCATTTTGCCAACTTTTCTTCACCCAACCGAAAGAATGTGCTAAAGCTAAGACCATAAAACAAAAGGTATAACAAGCAAGTAGAGACCAATAGACCAACTTCCTAAAAAACTAACAATATACATAATTAATCCCGCCAACCAATAATTTCTCGCAACATTTTTAACTATTGCTACAATCATTAAGATTAATCCTATTAGAAATAAACCATAAAAAATAAATGACCACATAGATGCTTCACCTCACTTTTGATTTTAACAAAGGCATTATTCTTTCAATAACTACTTCTTTGACTTACTAATGAAAACCTTCTTATTGAACTAACCTGCCCCGTTAGTTCAATAAGAAAAAGCTACGCTTAAGGTAGCACCTTGTTCTGCTAAAGCCCCCGTTAATTTAAGTACAATTATTCACAAACATTGTTACCATATTAAACTTTCACTTGAATTTCCCATTCTTTAAAGTATTCAACCAGTTCTTTATGTAATTTCACATCAGTATTCATAATTTCGCATCCTCTGTCATCATAAATGTGAAAAATACACTTCGTCCTTACATTTACGAAGAAGATATCAGGTGCATATATACAATACTTTTTTCTTAATCGAGGATTCAAAGAGCCAAAGTCCTCATGTATTAATGTTTTTAGAAGGTATTCTAATTTTAAATCTGAAACTTTACAGAACAATTCCATTTGCTGAACAAAAACATCATCTTCATCAAATTGCCAAATAAACTCGTGCATGCGTAATGAATACTTTCTTTGTTGTACTTTTACATAACGTTGAAAAAAGTTTGGATATACGATTTTATTTGTTTCACTTGGATATGAATTAACAACAACAATTACGTCATCCTTCTTTTTAAACAACAAAGGAAAAATTTCAGCTACTTGTCTATATACGGTGTGAAATCTCTTCATATTAAGTTTTCCATCTTCATTAATCTGATAAATATCCTCACCTAACTCAATGTGGATTCCTAAATCCAAAGAATGATAAATACCTGGTGTTAACAATAAACCTTTATAATGTTCTCCCATTAATTCTATTATTTTCATAAATCTTTCCACCTCATTTGCTATTTACGATTATTCAACTAAACGGCCCCGTTAGTTGAACAAATGGTATTGTTAGATTGTTTCCAAAATCTTTTTTGCGATTTCATCAAGTTCTTCTGCAAGTTCATTATGTGCAGGTGTTTCAGCCACTCTTGTTAAATACTCTCTAAACTGGATTCTTGACTCTACTGGCAATTTATTAACTAAAAAGTGTAGAATAAACCACTTCCAGTTATCATCATCTGAAGATAATATATCTTGCACAAGTGGAACAATTTCTTCTGGAAAAGTTAAAAGTAATTCCAATACGCTTGGTGCCACTGGCCAATTCATATCTTGAATCCATTCGAGGAGGTTAGGGAGTAAGGGCAATATTTTATCTCTATCCATTTTTTTAATCATTTCTACTCTATCGATATCAAATTTATGTCTTGGCAAAAGTTCCTCAAAGTTTTTCACATGCAATCCTCCTTAGATTTTTATACATGGCAATCTATTTATTAGATCAGTCTTTATTAAACTAACCTCCCTCTATAAACATTGAGATATCAACGGTTTCCATCACTTCGTGATTTAAGAAAAATATTTTTCTCCCCTCTGATAAACAGAGTCTTGAATTTATAGATTATATTACCAAATGAAGCGTACGCTTCGCTAAAACTAATGGAAATCATTAGCTTTTTTATCCATTATTTTGATGCACAATGGATCTCTGCGATGCTTATGACGACGTACCCTCCCATGTCTCTTAGCGTCAACGCGCTTACATTCCTTCGTTCGGTCTATTCATAAGGCAGAGGCCTGCTAAGCTGCTCCGGGGACTCATAGTCTAAGTTTAGTGATATTGCCGGCTTCTCCGTATCATCCTTTTTGTTATAGCTCTTTGATCGAAATGCTTACGCTGCCTCTCCAAGACAGTAGAGATCTTTCATCATAAGTTGCTCGTTAAAATACACTTTCTTTTTACAAATACCATGTAATATTTTCAGTAATTTACCACAGAGAACTACCATCGATTGCTTACCCCGTAAGGGATTCTGATTCCTTGTGGTGTAGTATTCGTGAAGTTGTTTGAATGCTAGGTTATGCCGAATCAAAGGAACAATCACTTTGAAAAGGATATGTCTAAGTCTCTTACGTCCACGTTTTGATATATGCTTTTGACCCTTATGTTGACCAGAAGAGTTTTCACGTAATGTTAGTCCCGCTAGTTTAATGAGTTGGCGTGGA
Organism: Solibacillus sp. R5-41; assembly: GCF_002736105.1. Lineage (NCBI taxonomy): Bacteria > Bacillati > Bacillota > Bacilli > Caryophanales > Caryophanaceae > Solibacillus > Solibacillus sp. R5-41. The sequence continues at coordinate 2,108,159 of NZ_CP024123.1, forward strand.
TTTTCGTAAAGTGAAAAACTCCCTACTTCGGAAAGTAGATCAACAATTGTCGCATCTCCTAAACCTGGTACTGACGCGAGTAGGTCATATTCCATCGTTGTCTTTGCCAATTCAGTTAATTGGTCATTCACTGCTTCGATTTCAGTTTCTAATAAGCGAAACTGACGTAGGAGTGTGGCGATTTCATGTTTGGCCATCTTTTGTCCTTCTGTCAGTCCTATAGAGTTTGAAGCCTTTTCAATGAGTAGCTTAGCTTTTGGTAGTTGTGGAGCTCTCATACCCCCTACCTGACGGTAGAAAAATACAAGTTCTTCCGCGGTTTTCCCTTGAATGTCCTGTGGCATTGGTGTTCTTTCTAATGCAGTAAGTGCCATTTTTCCGAAAGAAGGAAAGACTTGAGTGAATTCAGGAAAATATCGATCGAGCCAACGAATGATTCGATTTTTAATACTTGCTAGATCTTCCGTTAACTTTAATCTAAGAGTAGAACCAATCCGTAGTTCAGCTTCTACTTCTTTTAATATTCGTGGATAGCTAAAGCGTCCATCTTTCAATAACCGTGCGATGACTAATGCATCTTTTTTATCATTCTTAGTCGGCAAATTATCATCAAGTTCTTTCGAACGTTTGACGTGCATTGGATTCACCATGACAAGTGGGATTCCGTATTGATCTAAGAAATAGGCTAAGTTCATCCAGTAGTGGCCTGTAGGCTCAATCCCTATTATTACTTCAGTTTTCTTAGCTTCCTTCATCATTTGACAAATCTTTTCATACAAATTTTCGAAACCTTCTTTCGATTGATGTACCGCAAAAGCTTTTTCTATTACTCGCCCGCGTTCATCAACAAAACATGCGTAATGAATACGCTTAGCAATATCCATGCCGACAACCAGTGTATTTTCAGTAACTTGATTAATTTTGTTATTCCATTTAGAATGCATAAAGGAGTCCTCCTTGTTTGATGATGGGTCAATGGTCGTTGACACTCATGCATCATACTAGAGGGCTCCTTTTCTTTCAAGACCTCGAACATCTTTCAAACAGGAATGCTGCTCCGTTAGTTCAATAAGAAAAAAGAGCTGCATAAGCAACAGTTGAATCAAACTGTTAATTAAATCTCTTCTTCTCGTTCTTTTATATTCATATAGAGAAGAACACTGACACAGAAAGCCACACCAATTGTACTCGTAATAACTCTCAACAACCGTGTTTCATCAAAACCAAATAGCAAATGTCCTAAAGAATACAATGCTGACAGAACAATAAACCATCGAAGTAATATTTTTTTCATTCGGTAGTAACTCCATTCAATCAAATAATTCCGTACTTATGTAAGTTTACCCCGGTCTGCATTCAAAAGGAATATGGATTGATTTAGCACAATCGTTGATCCACAGTTCGACACTACGCTTCTTCGACTAACCTGCCCCGTTAGTTGAAAAAAAAAGTCTCCAAAGCGCCGTTGAACAATTCTTTCCTTAACCTTGTAAATCGGCATTTTTCTTACAGGAAGCCGTTATTAATATTAGCTTTGTCTGGCGTCTACGGCTATGTAAGTATTGCTATAAAGAAGCATATGAATTCTCTTTACATTCCATAGTTTCTTAAATTCATTAATCGGAACTTTTCGATTATAGCTCTTGTGAACATCATCACAATTCACCAGATGCCTTAATGATTCTGAAAGGTAAATATACTCCTTGTCATAGCCTACAACAGAGACAAAATGCAAATTATTAAAATCCTTCTGTACTTTAATAAAAACAATTACGGGAGTTCCTTTACTAACTTCGTACTTTAATGTATTTATATTTCCTTTATAATAGTTTGTTTTAAAGCCCTTTTTTCTTAACATTTTACGGATTCCCTTTGGATATACATTGCCTGCCCTCGTTTTACTAGGAAAATGCATAAATAACGCTTCACCCTCAGCCTCCATACCAAAATGACGCAGCAAATACGCTGTTGAAAATGCGGCACATTCCGTATTTTTTTGAAAATCTATTCGGTTTATTTTTTGAATAAGATAGTTAGCTGGATAATTTCTTTTTCGAAAAACCGGGACGGGTAATGTCATTAAATATGCATTAATAATAGTTGAAATAATAATCCATAAAATAACTGTTCTAACTATAAACATGCTACTTCCCCCATTTCTTTACGTCCAAATCGAAACAATATTCTAAATCCTTCTTTCACTAACCTGCCCGTTAGTTCAAGAAGAAAAGATACCCTAAAGGCAGCCTTGTTCTGCTTAAGCCACCGTTAGTTGAATAAGAAAAGTGACGTTCATTCAACAATTGCGCCCATTGAAGAAGCGTGTTATAGACTATAGTTAGTTGAGTTTCTTTTCAAACTCCTTATAGTTTATAGTCAGAACCATCAATTACAATACGAATTAAGCTAGTAAACAATTTTTGTTGAGAAGAATTTTGCCAGTCCTCTTCATACTCAGCCATTACAGCAAAACACATAAAACATTTATAGCACAACGTTTTATGTGTTTTAAGGTGTACCCAAACATGTATTTGGGAACGATTATAAAGAATTTTTGGCATATAACATACAGGATAAGGATTTAGTTAAAAATATTAACTTATTGCGCCATATTTATTGCAATTGAACTTTAATGCCATTGTATGTGTAGAAATAATTCCGCTTTGTGAGTATTTTCCTGAAACTTCAATAACATATGTAACGCCACCATCTTTTAGTAAAGCTACATTTCCAAATTGAGTCCAATTTCCATCAGCATTCTCTGCTTCTGAAGAAATACCATTAAATGCTGAAAATAATTGTATCCCCTCTGGTGTATTTGAGTTTAATTGTGTATCAAAAGAGCCTTCAAAAATAATGTTTGCTACTTTTGATCCTATTTGTAACATTACTGTCTTTGGTACTGCCCCCGGGCTATAACCTTCACTATTTTCCAAAACCGTTATAGACATATTAGCTCGCTCTTTTGCTAGCTTTTCAAAGTCTGCTACTTCAATCCAATTTTCATCAAGAAATGCCGTTATAGGCTCCATCTCTAGTTCAAAGGCTTCGTTATTTTCTTCGTTTACTTTTTCTAGTATTTCTACGTATTTTTGATAGTATTCTGCTTTTTCTTCTTGCGTTAAGTTTAGAGGAATCGGTGCTGCTTCTACTATCTTTGTAGTATTAGCCTCGTTATTAATTTCTATTGATTGCTCGGTATTTAACGGTTCGTCTTTAACTTCCTTGTTATCTGCTTCATCATCAGTGCAACCTGATAAAGCAAATGCCCCTAGTAAAATGCTTACGTAAAAATATTTTTTCAACATTCCACCCCATTTAACATTATTAAATAATACAACTTAATAATACCATATATGGTTTTCATTGGTTTTTATATCCTAAAGCGTGGTTTTGGAATATACTGATTATAAGCAGCAAAAAACAAACACCTCATTCAATTGAATGGGGTGTTTTATTCCCTAACTTGAATTGCACCTCCTTTTTAATTGTGACTAATAATTGGGGCGCAGTTCAAGCGAGGTTTGTGGACTTTTTGCTCTTAATGTTGTAAATCCTATGAACACCAATAAGAAATTATTTTTTATTTTTTAATTCTAAAAGTATAGGTGCAATATTTAGTAAGATAGAAACAATTGTCAGAAACCATAACGCCTTTTCCATAGTAGGTACAACATCCAATAAAGCTACCCAATCTTTAACTTCTACCCAATTAGCTATAAGACTATTTTCTGCACAGAGTGTCAACGCTGTAAATGATAACCCGAATGCCATCGCAAGTTTGTAATCTTTACCAGTTGTATACATATAAAGATTTATTAAAGTTGCTACTATTGCAATAAGACCTAATATTAACCACATATTGATGCCTCCATTATACTTTCATTTCTCAGTATAGACGAGAATTGTAATTATTTGGTTCCAAAACAACCGTTTGGGGGGCATACCGATTACAGCAAAAAACAAACACCTCATTCAATTGAATGGGGTGTTTTTATTACCTTACGTTATTAGGTTTATTTATGTATACGCCATAAATCCTAGTTGCACTAAAGCCCTCGTTAGTTTGAGTGTATTTTTTCACAAGCCCTTAATAAAATTTAAATTTCTTCATTTAAACAAATCTCTACGAATTCAAAGATATTCTTTGCCTCAATAGAACGATTTCCCCAATCATGCCAAAAGTATAAAATCTGTCCTACCACCCCAGCTTCAGATGGATCTGTATCAATGCAAAGATAATCACCACCACCATTAACTGCAATTGGAATCCATTTTGAATTCCAAAGAAGTGACTTAAGCTCTTTTTCAATATCTGGCTCTACATCCTCATCTGGATCGAATTCTTCTTGTAAAAAAATCCAATTATCTATAATTTCAGAAGTAGGTGATAGAGTCAAATTTCTCACAAATGGATTCACCCCAGTTACCCAAACTTGTCCGTTATATACCCTGTAAAAGCTCTTCATTTCTTCAGGCAGTAAAACACCCAGTGTATCCTCAAGAAGTTGAAACTCTTCATCACTTGCACCCGACTGAAGATTTAATGATTCTTTAAAGTTACTTCCATTATTTGAACCTCTTTCAATAATACGTTTCCATAACCGATCAGCTTGATTTATCATATTTTTAATCTTCTCCTCACGTCTCAAATGTGAATTTTCTCTTATTCAAAATTAGATTTTTATTTTTTCTATAAATATATTTTAACATAAAAATCCATATTATCCAAAAATGTACATCTTCATTATTAGGAATCTGATAGCCATTACTACTTTTTGGGTCGTTTACTAAACCAAGTTGCTTTGCAAGAATATAGTTGTCATCCCAAGCCACCTCGGTGACTTTTGTTGGAATAACATCACTTCCCCAATGTGAATCACTAATTTTTGGTGCTACCTTTACTTGGTGAGCAGATGTTCTTACAATTGAGTAATTTCCAGGGAGTTCTAAGCTATAATCTGCCAATCCCGCACAACCGATTAACATTATCAAGGAAAAAAACACCATAAACGAATAGCGAAAAATGTGCTTTTTAAACAATTAAACACCTCATTTTCAAATATTTCTGTTCCATTAAACTGCCCCGTTAGTTCAATTATATAAATTATGACGAATCTACTATTGCTGAAACTTGTTTAAAATTTATTTGATTCAAAAAAAGGTTCAATACCTATTTCTTTTAATAAGTATTTGTTAGGGCTACGCTTTTCTGCTAATTGTTTTTTGGGGATCAAAATTTCTTCTCTTAAACGTTTAAACACATTAGGGTTATGTTCAGGAAACCATTCTTCATAACTTATCCCCTTATTTTGCTCAATTCTTATTAAAAAAAGGATAATATCTTCAAACATATAAGGAAATTCTTTTTCTATCTGTTCGTGATGGTCTAACAAAGCATGAAGATAATCTTTAAAGCGGTAAAAACGCTTTTGATTTAAAGGATTCGAACTCCATTTTTTATTTTCTTCACATTCTTTTACGGGTTGAAATATAAAGAGAGCACCTGTTTCCCAAGCCCCCAACATACAAGTAAATGCAGCAATCGCGTATTTTCTAGTTTCAAAATCGGGGTCTCCAAAATATTTATAATAGTGCTCTCGATACCTAGAATAATCACAACTAGTATGATAACCGCCTATAGCAAATCCTTCCAAACCCCGTTTTGCTTGTTCAATAATATTATTCGCCAACCTTCCTTCCTCCTTCCATTATTCAACTATACTGCCCCGTTAGTTTAAGAGTAACATTTCACAATGGTCACCGAAGCCTACTTGATGTTTTAGACATAAAAATAGACCATCGAAATGATGGTCTTGTTTAACTAAACCAGCTAATAGGTTGTCAATATCTTTCTGTAAAAAAGTACTTTTCTTTATGTTATACTTTTTTGGGCATACCAAATAACCCTCCAGATGTATTATGGAAGGTTTTACATCTAATGGTCAATTTAACGAATCAAGCTAAATCAAGGAAAACTTCTTTTCTCTTTAATAAGGCATATATCCATTGAAGAAGTTTATTAATACAAGCAACTAACGCAACTTTTGAAGGTTTACCATCTGACCGTTTCTTGTCATAAAACTCTTTGAGTTTTTTATTTCTAGAGCTTCTTATTCCACACAAAACAGCTAAGTATAAACTGCGCCTTAGCCTACTGGAACCACGTTTAGTAATCCGATTCGTTGTCGCTGTGAATTTTCCTGAAGAATAAACACTCGGATCAATTCCAGCATAGGCCACCAATTTCTTAGGGTGATTAAACCGATCAATTTCCCCAATTTCAGAAATTATCGTGGCAGCGATTTTTTCACCGATTCCAGGTATTGATTGGATAATCTTATATTCTTCTATTTCACTTGCCAGGGATATCATTTGGCTCTCTAATTCCGAAAGGTGTCCTTGGTAATGAAATAGGATATCAATATACATATTCAGATTAAACAAGTGACTTTGATACATTACCTTCTGAAAAGGATTTTGATTGGCTGAATCGATCAATTTTCTTGCCTTTTCCCTTGCCCATAGGGCAGAACGACTTGGACAATACTCACGTATACTATTTACCAGTTCCTCCTCGTTATAATCTAGAACTTTCTCCGACGTTGGATATTCTTTCAATATCAACAAAGATACTTTAGAAAAAAGATCTCCAAAGACTTTTTTATATTCAGGGAAAACCTGATCTAAAATAGTATGGAATTGCAGCTTAGCTTCCACATACATATTCGTTACAATCTCCTGTTGTCTCGATAGATTACGAAGGTTTAGAAGCTGAATCCCTCTCATTTTATAAGGTTCAAATTCCTCTTTGTAATAGAGAACGCATAATTGATAGGCATCGAAGGCATCAGTCTTTACCTTTCTTAAGCTTGACTTCTTTGCTTGGTAAGAGATGATTGGATTTAACAATATATAAAGTATTTCATTTTCTTCTAAACATTGAATAATCGGTGTATGATAATGACCTGTTGATTCCAAAATGACAACAGGCTTACTCGCTGTTATCGATCTAATCTCTCCTAAAAATCTTATAAACTTGTCTAACTCTTCACGATTATGCTTAATTGAAAAACTTTTCCCATATGGCTTTCCCTTTTCTAAAAAAGCTTGTACTTCACTTTCATCCTTAGCTACATCAATACCCACTACTGGGTTCATTTTTTCTCCCCCTCTAACGTATTCACCAGTAACCCCTATTACCTTCAAGTAGTATTATAGCTTCGCTTGTTATACGAGATCTTAGTCCCAACCAGCCTCAAACATATTTCTACAAGTAGGGGGTGAACAGTTTAATTGACGGGATCAATGTCTCACGCCCCCGTACGTTCTACCCTGGTTACTGATAGCTTAAATCTAAATAAAAAAAGTTCAACCAGAAAGTTCTGGCTGAACTATATAATACGAAAGCCCCCGTTAGTTGAACAAGACATGCTCCCCAAAACGAGGTTTTGTTACCTAACTTGCATTTTGGAACGATTATTAGATTTACTTTGTATGCTTTATAAATCATTGCTATACTAAAGCATCTCAATTAGCGGAATAACTTACTCAATTGCACTTAACAATAAATTTAATTCATCTTCAATAACGGTACCACTATTTATCTTTGCTATTTCAAAAGTTTTTTTATAGAGACACGCATATTTCAAAGCAAGGAAACCATCAATTGGGAATGTGTAATTTTGCCATTCTTGACGATAGCCTAAAATGCCACGTTGTTTAATAACTCTATCTAACTCTTTCACTACGCATAATACAAATTCTTCAAAGTTACATTTTGTTTTTAATATTTTTCTTGGTAATTTATCATTAATTTTTCTATCTACTATGAAACTTTGTTTTTCTGTAATTATAATTTCTAAATCTTCAAAATCACGCTTAAATTCCCAGCATAATAAAACAGGACCCGTATGCCATTCGATGCCTCCGTTTCTTTTGTGAAAAGCTCCTTCCTTCCAACCTAATTTACATAGTGGATGTATCGATGCAAGATATGTAACAAAGTCACCTAGTGCATCCGAATGAAAAGAAGGGTAAAATTCCATCTTTTTATCATTGATTTCAAATGTACATGTTGCATTACCACTACTAATATCATCATAATAAAATTTCAATTTGCTCACTCCCACTCCCATAATTATTTTTTGATATCAAAACAAACTCTACATTTTCATTCTAAATTTACAAATTTTTCATTTAAATTCCTATATTATTCTTCTATATCTTGCGAATGAAAACCATCTTCCACAAACCCGTTATGCTGGATCAAATAAAAATCGTTCCAAAAGCGTCGTTTGGGAAAGTTTTCGAAATGCTTGTTGCACTAAAGCCACCGTTAGTTAAAGAAAGGTCTATTTATTTTACTTCTATAGAAAAGGCATACCACCCGTCTCCTTGCTTCCAATCAGATACTACACTATATACATACACACCTTTTTCTTTAGGAGCCATAATTGAGCTATTTTTCACTTCAACTTTTTGTATATTGTCTTCATCTACCCATTGCTCTACCTTCATTGTTCCAGCAATGGGTTTTTTCTTAAATTCAATTTTTATTTTTTCATTCGATGATACAACTGTTGGTTTATGCGTACTTGCCATATCAAACAGGCTTGTATAAGCCATATCTTTACACTGAGCTGAAAGTAGCCCCTTCCAACAATACGAACCTTGTGTAGTAGGAATATCAACATCTCCTATTGTTACGTTTGGTGTTGGTGGTTCTAAACGAAATGGTTCAAAAATAAATATTCCTATCATAATCAGTCCAATAATAATTAATACAGAAATCTTTTTAATTGTACTCCCCCCTTTATTTACAGTAGACGTTAATATTGAATGAAAGTAACAATTCTAGTTCAACTAAACTGCTGCGTTAGTTTAATAAAGAAAAAAAGAGCTGCATATGCAACTCAATGATCTTCAAGTAAAGCCCCCGTTAGTTGAACAAGCAAGTTACAAATCGCAACTGTCATCCGTATTATTCCTCTTCTTTTTATCACCAAAATACTTCCAAAGATGGTATGTAGACCAAAATAAAGTTGGAAATATAAGTATTGAAAATGGTGAAACGTAAGTTTTTTCAAGAATATAATCAGGGGTAAAAACAGCGAACAAGACCAAGATAATTATAGCTGGAATCAAAAGAATCCAGTAACGTTTATCTTTAAAAGTGTTAAAACTCCACATACTATCCTCCCAGTACAACATGTGATTTTCAAACTAAAGATATCCATTTATTATACAACACTGTTCAACTAAACTGCCCCGTTAGTTTAAGTACATTACTTCACAATCCTAATTACATAAATTTTAACATAAATATCCAATTTAAGGTTAACAATCTTTTTTTTAAATCATATGTGCCTGGTCATTTTTATTTGTAGAATAAACCAAATAAGCCCAAAAAGAAATTTTGGAACATTTTATAGATTGCTCTCTTCTTTTATTGTAAATTTGAGGTCTCGTGAGAAAAATGCGGATTTACACCAGTAAGGAATCCGTTTTATATGCAAGATTTTATTAAAAATATGATCCAGTGCAATTTCTTTTGAACAACATTGAAAGATTTGTTGTATCTAAGTTCAAACGATAGTCAAAAGCCGTATATGAATATAATACAGAAAAACACTTAAAACATTGATAGCACAACATTTTAAGTGTTTTATGGTGTCCCCAAACTTCCATTTGGGAACGTTATTTTGCATGGAATTGTATAAAAAATATTACAGGTTTCTAAATCAAATGATATCTCATTGATTTTTAGTGTACACGTCTTTATACATAATCGAAATAAGGATAAAAGTAAATACAGGAATAAGATAATCTCTATTGTTTATTGCACTATTTAGTGGGAAATTATCGAAAAAGATACTAATAATTACTGTAATTAAACTAATAACACTAAAAATAATAAATATAGTTTTATTTCTCGAAATGTATTCCTTCTTAATTTCAAACAACAAGTAAATTAGTGCAAAGATTATTAGAATAATTCTAGTCACAAATAATTGTTCATATTGCCAATAGAATGTTGCTAGTAAAAAGATAAGCACTATTATATTTAAAATGATAGAAATGTTGATTTTACCCATTACCAAATGCACCTCTTTTATTAGCCATTATACAGAAATAAAATAGCAAAATGTTTGTTGTACTAAAGCCCCCGTTAGTTTAATAAAGACTTATTTATACTTTCTGGATATAAAGAACTGAATTATTGGGAATAGCATGACTGCAAAACAAAAGAGCTGTCTGAACAGCTCAAAGATTTTCTACTAAAGCACCCGTTCAATAATAATTAAATCCACTCGGCAAACCAAGCAACATAATATGCAGCAGGAATAAACAATAATTGAGCCAATATTGTTCCAAAAAATTTTGAGCTAATCATTGTTAATGAATAACTCTTTAAAAAAACATAATCACATTGCTTTTTCATCACTCTATCTGCTAAAACTGAAGCTTTTGGGTCTATAAATAATGTAAGCAAAATAGTTGCTACTCCATTAATTATTCCAGAGGACATTAATGCTGCCTGTGCATAATCCTCTGGGACTAACATTGATGCATATAAAGAAGACAGAACTCCAATTGTAAAAACTGCGGAGACAATAACATTAAATATAAATAACCGTTTCGGTATTGTCTTTAGTGTAATGCCACTCAAGTATGTCAATTTAGGTAATCTGAAGCACGCAATAATCTTTTTAATACCTTTAGGGTTTAATTGCTTTAAAAATGTTGCAACTACCGAACCTCTTTCATTAGATAATTGAATAATTGCTCTAGAAAAAATATTAATAAAGGTTGGAAATAAAAGTATACCCAGCAGTACACCAAGAGATGTTACCCCAATTAAAATCCTATACTGATCTTCTATAAAGCCTAATTTGTTTAAATCTGGTGCCGTTGCTATAAGTTTTGCTGTTAAGGGTTGTTGAATCATTGTTGAGAATCTTGAAACAATCACTAAAGTACTAAACAACGACATAGCAGTTGCTATTAATTTTACCCTTGTACCTGAAATCCGTGTAGAATAGGCTAAAGTCTCAATCATAGTAATGATTAGTAAGAACAAAGCTATTGCAACTACTTTACTTGTAATTAACTCCATACACACCCCTCCATAAATAATTATTCCCTTTAAATTAGAGTATAGCCAAAATTCAATAGAGTTTTTTAAATAACTATTTACCTCATTTCGAATTTAAATTCTGACGAAATATATGGAATAATGTTCCACCCTTTATTCAAGTAACCTGCTTCGTTAGTTTAAGTTTAACATTTCACAATGGATCACCGAAGCCTACTTGATGTTTTAGACATAAAAATAGACCATCGAAATGATGGTCTTGATTAACTAAAGCCCCCTTTAGCTTAAGTACAATTCTTCACAATTCTTAGTAAGAAGATGGCGGTCTCCGCTTGTTTAAGAAGAAAAATTGAAAATTTGATAATTGGTAATTATCATGAGGATTATTTAGTATTCTCTATGAAAGATAAATCTAATGCCTTTTTGAGCTCATCAGGATTTTTTGAGCCTATTATAACAATCTCTCCTGAAGCTAACCTTAATTCGACACCCTCGCTTCCTGCAATATTATAAAGGCGTTCTCCATTTAGATTAATACTAATCCCCCAACCTCCAAACCGTTTTAGCGAACTAAAAGAAACACTTTTATAATCCCGAATACTTTGATAACGGAAGTCTCGGTATTCAAAATGGAAGGGGACAAATTTTATATATACTCCATCTCCAAGTACTTCAGTTATCATCTTAACTTGGAACGCTAACAAGGGCATCATCAAACCGATCAAAACCCAAGCTATTACCAACCCAATATCCGACATCGGTTTGTCTCCGAATTGAATTCCGTAAATAACCTGTTGGATAAACCCCCACCAAAAAATGCCTGAAATAACAATTATCATTATGATATATAATAATTGTCTTGGCCGTTGAACTTCTCGATATAAAACAGAATCATCGTCTTTACGAATATCTAACCACTCCTTGCTTAACCTAATATCCTTTCTTTTTAAACAAATCTGCTCTTTAGTTGAATAAGATCCTGTAAATAAAATACCATAAAAATGTAAAAAACCTTATTTTTATTGAGAAAGCAACTATCTTTACGAAAAGAGCCTTTTATCTATTCCTCTTACTCCACTAAACTCCCTCTATAAACATTGAGATATCAACGGTTTCCATCACTTCGTGATTTAAGAAAAATATTTTTCTCCCCTCTGATAAACAGAGTCTTGAATTTATAGATTATATTACCAAGTAAAGCGTACGCTTCGCTAAAACTAATGAAAATCATTAGCTTTTTTATCCATTATTTTGATGCACAATGGATCTCTGCGATGCTTATGACGACGTACCCTCCCATGTCTCTTAGCGTCAACGCGCTTACATTCCTTCGTTCGGTCTATTCATAAGGCAGAGGCCTGCTAAGCTGCCCCGGGGACTCATAGTCTAAGTTTAGTGATATTGCCGGCTTCTCCGTATCATCCTTTTTGCTATAGCTCTTTGATCGAAATGCTTATGCTGCCTCTCCGAGAGAGTAGAGATCTTTCATCATAAGTTGCTCGTTAAAATACACTTTCTTTTTACAAATACCATGTAATATTTTCAGTAATTTACCACAGAGAACTACCATCGATTGCTTACCCCGTAAGGGATTCTGATTCCTTGTTGTGTAGTATTCGTGAAGTTGTTTGAATGCTAGGTTATGCCGAATCAAAGGAACAATCACTTTGAAAAGGATATGTCTAAGTCTCTTACGTCCACGTTTTGATATATGTTTTTGACCCTTATGTTGACCAGAAGAGTTTTCACGTAATGTTAGTCCCGCTAGTTTAATGAGTTGGCGTGGATTTTCGTAAAGTGAAAAACTCCCTACTTCGGAAAGTAGATCAACAATTGTCGCATCTCCTAAACCTGGTACTGACGCGAGTAGGTCATATTCCATCGTTGTCTTTGCCAATTCAGTTAATTGGTCATTCACTGCTTCGATTTCAGTTTCTAATAAGCGAAACTGACGTAGGAGTGTGGCGATTTCATGTTTGGCCATCTTTTGTCCTTCTGTCAGTCCTATAGAGTTTGAAGCCTTTTCAATGAGTAGCTTAGCTTTTGGTAGTTGTGGAGCTCTCATACCCCCTACCTGACGGTAGAAAAATACAAGTTCTTCCGCGGTTTTCCCTTGAATGTCCTGTGGCATTGGTGTTCTTTCTAATGCAGTAAGTGCCATTTTTCCGAAAGTAGGAAAGACTTGAGTGAATTCAGGAAAATATCGATCGAGCCAACGAATGATTCGATTTTTAATACTTGCTAGATCTTCCGTTAACTTTAATCTAAGAGTAGAACCAATCCGTAGTTCAGCTTCTACTTCTTTTAATATTCGTGGATAGCTAAAGCGTCCATCTTTCAATAACCGTGCGATGACTAATGCATCTTTTTTATCATTCTTAGTCGGCAAATTATCATCAAGTTCTTTCGAACGTTTGACGTGCATTGGATTCACCATGACAAGTGGGATTCCGTATTGATCTAAGAAATAGGCTAAGTTCATCCAGTAGTGGCCTGTAGGCTCAATCCCTATTATTACTTCAGTTTTCTTAGCTTCCTTCATCATTTGACGGATCTTTTCATACAAATTTTCGAAGCCTTCTTTCGATTGATGTACCGCAAAAGCTTTTTCTATTACTCGCCCGCGTTCATCGACAAAACATGCGTAATGAATACGCTTAGCAATATCCATGCCGACAACCAGTGTATTTTCAGTAACTTGATTAATTTTGTTATTCCATTTAGAATGCATAAAGGAGTCCTCCTTGTTTGATGATGGGTCAATGGTCGTTGACACTCATGCATCATACTAGAGGGCTCCTTTTCTTTCAAGACCTCGAACATCCTTCAAACAGGAATGCTGCCCCGTTAGTTTAATAAGAAAAAAGAGCTGCATATGCAACTCAATGATCTTCAAGTAAAGCCCCCGTTAGTTTAAGTACATTATTTCACAAACTCTAAACAAGTTACTAAAAGTATTTATGCTTTGTTAATTGTTTTAAAAATATTAGTTGTTAAGTAAAGAATCGCAAAATGGTTTACATAAACCTTGTTCTGACATACGTTCCAATAATTCTTTGGATGAAATCTTATTTGATATATTTTTTTGGATAGTTGAATTGAAAACTTCAAATTCTAAGTAGTTTACTTCTGGATCAACGCTAAAGGTTGAGAATTGTTCCTTTAACATTTTAAACGCTACAGTTCTTTTCTCTGAACTTTTTTGCAAATATGTTAATGTTGGTATAAACGTAACAAGGAAGTCTATTTCATTTTCAGTGAGATTTTTCTCCTTTAACCACTCTGTAACAGTTAATTTTTCCACATTAAATCCACCTTTAATTGCCCTTAATTAATATGGTAAGGACATTATTATTTTCTATTACTAACCTGCCCCGTTAGTTCAATTATATAAATTGTGCCGAATTTACTATTGCTGAAACTTGTTTAAAATTTATCTGATTCAAAAAAAAGGTTCAATACCTATTTCTTTTAATAAGTATTTGTGAGGGCTACGCTTTTCTGCTAACTGTTTTTTTGGAATTAAAATTTCTTCTCTTAAACGTTTAAACACATTAGGGTTATTAAGAAAAAAGAGCTGCATATGCAACTCAATGATCTTCAAGTAAAGCCCTCGTTAGTTAATTAAGAACAGAGACGCTTATTCAACAATCGCGCCCTTTAGTTGCACTATTATGGTGTATTCCAAAATAAAGACATAACTTCGAAAAACAATAAATAAATAACCGCAAGTATTGGGAAAACGTATAGCGATATCCTTCCTAATTTGTCCTTTTTGCTGAACAAGGATAGAACAAAAGAGAGTACTAGAAAGGTAAACCCGAGTAACATTGTTATGTTGTCATCAATAAACGAATCTCCCGTGAAAATATAGACACCAAGGAAAATAAGTCCAACAATTAGACTAATAAAAGAAAGCAACCCCATACTCTGTTTACTTTGCAATGTTGCCACCTCCCAAATTTTCAACTTTACCATAACTTATACAGCAATCTGGCCCGATTGTTGTACAAAAGTTAAACAACGCTCTTCAACTAATCTGCCCTGTTAGTTTAAGAGTACAATTAATATTAAATAATCTAACTTTTTATCAATATAAAAATTCGTTTCGTTTACTATTTTTAGGAATAACTCTGAATTTAGCAATTAAAAGAATCAGTAAAAAAACAAAACAACTAAAACCAGTATTATTACTTGTCAGTAGATTTAATTGGATAATTTGTATTGCAACTAATACGTTTAATATAAATGAAACGAGAAAACCCAATAATGAAACACAAGTTAAATAATTGCCGAATAACAACCTTCTGTAATTAGATACACCGAAGCTATTAGCTTTTTGGATAGTCAACGTATATTGAACTTGTCTAACTAAGCCATATGTGAAACCGATAATGAATAACATAACAACTACATAACCAATTACATCAACCATCTATTCATCTCTCCAATATTCCAATTATACACCAGTTACCTTTATAAAGATTATTCTTCTTGAACTAAACTGCCCTTTTAGTTAAAGATTCTTTTCAGAATAACCAATCTTAAAGCAAATAAGCTGTCATATTAGTGAAAACTAAAGTGACAGCTTATTTGAATGTTGGTTCTTTATTTATATGGCTTAAATCAACAGCACAAAATGTATGTATTTTCAGTCATATCTTTTTGTAAATTAGAAGGCATCTGGTACTACATTCCAAATGAGATAAATGGCAATCAGTATGTGGAACAAAACCCCGACACTTAGCATCAGATGGTTCTTGAAACTCTTAAGAATGGCGTTATATTGGTAATATAGCGCAAAAAGAACAAAGGCATAGACGACAGGCATTCCTACGCTGAACAGTAATTTACCCTTGTCTGAAACATCTCCTGGTGGTGCGTCGGCGGCATCGAATAAAATGCCCATAATCATAAAAGATAAAAAAATTTCAACAAAATAGGTGACTGTGGCTACGATTAGAAAATAAGCACCGTAAGCAATCGTTTGTTTCATAAAACTCCTCCGTGTAAAATCTACTTTAATTAACATTACCACAAATTCCCGACAATTTATTCAACTAAACTGCTGCGTTAGTTCAAATGGCTTTACACCTTCTTGAAGTAAAGCCCCCATTAGTTGAATAAGCCTATTTTATTGAACGCCGTCAACTATTTGGCAATTCAAATGGATTAGATTTGTTAATTTTATCGTAAAACATAATACCATTTAAATGGTCGAATTCATGTTGTGCAACTAATGCTTCATATCCACTAAAACTATGTGTAATAATTTC
This sequence comes from Solibacillus sp. R5-41, assembly GCF_002736105.1. Taxonomy (NCBI): domain Bacteria; kingdom Bacillati; phylum Bacillota; class Bacilli; order Caryophanales; family Caryophanaceae; genus Solibacillus; species Solibacillus sp. R5-41. The sequence continues at coordinate 2,124,533 of NZ_CP024123.1, forward strand.
TCCATCAATATTATAAGCACTAATTTTAATTCTTTCATATCGTGGTACATAGCCTAAAACATTTCTATTTACAGATAAGCAACCTTCACCATCAGGTAAATAAACTATGTTTATTGAATGACTAGTAATTTTAGGGTTAATTAAAATGTACTCTTTACCATCTATATACATAACAAACATTCGCTTGTTTAAGCCTTTTTGATTAGCCGACAAGCCAACACCTGCAAGGCCCTATTGCTGAAAAAGGCACAATTCCTCTTCAAGAATTGCGCCAAATTGTTGAACAAAATTTCAATTAATATCCCCTAAATAAATGTCCCATTCTAAACAAATTGCAGTGAAAAAATTCAGAAAGCGACAGGAGTTTCAGCTGCAACATTAAACCGATCATTTAAAGAAGAGCAAATCTAGAAAAAATTTGCTCCTATCGTAGTTACCATATGTTACTCATTTTGTAGTAATTTCTAATCTTAGCACATAAAAAACCATCTCTATATCCAAAACATCTACACTTAATGTCTTTACTTAGTCCTCATCTTCCTTTTTATCTTTACTATTTCTATCCTTTTCTTCTTTCTTTCTATCCTTTTCCTTTTTCTTTTCCTCTTCTTTCCTTTCTTTTTCCTCTTCTTTTCTTTCTTTTCTCTCATCTCTTCTTTCCTTTTCCTCTTCCTCTTCTTTCCTTTCCTCTTCATATTTTTTATTCTTCAACTCTTGTTTATATTTGTTCTCAATCAAAGATAAGTCAAAATTTTCATTAGAAATCTCCGATGCAGACTTAGATATTATTTCTTTAAAAATTACTGTCGCAGTCCCACTGCTAGTTGATAAAAGATAATGATCTTGATCTGTTTTATCATACCCTAACCATATCGTACCGACTAATTGAGGGGTATATCCAACAAACCAATGATCTTTTGCTCCTCCTTCTGATAGAAATGGGAGCTGTGTTGTACCAGTTTTTCCTGCTATTTCTACACCTTCAACCTGAGCCTTTATCCCCGAACCTTCATTTACAACACCTTTAAGCATATATGTCATTTTTTGAGCAACATCTGGTTCAGTAACTCGCGTCGCATTTTTCTTCCATTCTCCAAGTAGATTCCCATTTGCATCCTCTATTTTTTGAATGGCATGTGCCTCTACCATTAATCCATTATTGGCAAATGTCGAGAATGCTTGTGCCATTAATAATGGTGATGTTCCTTTAGACATTCCTCCTAGAGCTAACCCAAGTCCATGATCTTCTTCAATTAATGGGATACCGAAACGCTCTACTGCATTTATCCCGTAATCCAATCCCATTTTGTTTAATAACCAAACTGCTGGTACATTATATGAGTTAACTACGGCATCATACATCGTCACTTGACCACGGTATTGCTTATCATAGTTAGTCGGTTGATATCCATCTATATTAAGCGGGTTATCCTCTAACAAATCAAATGTATCATATCCTTGTTCCAAAGCTGGTGTATACACTGCTAATGGTTTCATTATTGATCCAGGCTGGCGTATTAATTGTGTAGCATGATTGAAACCACGAAAAGTATGTTCGCCTCTTCCACCAACAAGAGCGTTAATTCCACCGGTTGAAGGATTAATAAAGATACCTCCACTTTGAATCAACTGATCCGTCTGACTTTCTGGAAACAAATTTCCGTTTTCATATACTTCTTCAGTAGCATTCTGAATAGTAGGATTTAATTCAGTATAAAAATGAAGCCCACCAGAAAGTACTTCATTTTCTGTCAGATCATATTTTTGAATTGCTTCCTCGATGATATGATCTACATAATAAGGATATTTACCTTTGTACTTGTCATCGATCTTCTTACTTTCTAATACAATAGTCTGTTTCTTCGCCTTTTCAACATCACTTTGGTCAATATATCCCTCATTTTTCATTAATGTTAAGACTATATTTCTTCTTTCAACTGCCTTATCTAAATTTTTTATAGGTGACAGAACAGAAGGCGCCTTAATTAAACCAGCAAGAATTGTAGATTCACTTAACGACAATTCACTTACATCTTTTCCAAAATAAGTTTGAGCAGCACGTTGAATGCCCCAAGCTCCCTCACCGAAATAAATTTGATTTAAGTATCGTTCAAGGATTTCATCTTTGGTATAAGTTCGTTCAATTTTTTTAGTTAAAATTAATTCTTTTATCTTTCTTGTAAAGGTACGTTCATGTGTTAGAAAAACATTTTTTGCTAACTGCTGTGTAATTGTGCTTCCGCCCGCAACAACTTCTCCACTTATCAAGTTTTGAAAAAATGCCCGAATGATACCTATATAATTAACACCATTATGCTTATAAAAACGCTGGTCCTCTGTTGATATAACAGCTTGTATGACTTCTTTTGGTATTTCTTCTATACTAACTCCTTCAATATTTGAATTAGATATCTTGCTTGCAATGTCTCCGTTTTGATCATATATAATAGTTGGCTGTGGAACCGGATTTTCTAATTTACTAATATCACTTTTCCAGATAAAGATATTAAAAATAAATAAACTAATTAAGACAAACGTTATACCTGCCAATACTAACTTAACTACAAAACTTTTAGATTGTATCTTATTCCATACAGTATTCCTAGACAATTTGCGTTCTTGTCTTCTTTCCATTCTTCCCACTTCTATTCCCACCTTCAAGCTTATTAATACACATTGCTTTATTGTTAAATATCTAACATTTTAAGTCAATACATAATAAAAAATTAACATTCTAAATTTATTTCTTTACCCCATTGTAGATATGCCTTACTCCATTAAATGGCCCGATTGTTGAACACAAGTTAAACAACACTCTTCAACTAAACTTCTGCGTTAGTTTAATAAAGAAAAAAAGAGCTGCCAACGCAACTCAATGTTCTTCAAGTAAAGTACCCTATAATTTAAGTTTTTTTCTTCACAACAAACAGTTCTTTTTACAGGAGTTGCACCTTTATCATCCATAGAAAAAGAGCTCCCCTAATTATTGGAAACCCCCAGTTTATCCTACTTAATTCTTTGAGCAATGGGGTGATCAACATTTAGTTGTAACAAATCCCATGAATTCCCATACAAATCCTTAAACACTGCAACTATTCCATATGATTGCTCTTTTGGTTCTCTCTCAAATTCAATTCCTTTTGATTTCATATCGTTATAATCTCTCCAAAAATCGTCAGTATTTAAGAAAAGAAAAACTCTACCGCCCGTCTGATTACCTATAAAGGTTTCCTGCTCAGGTTTAGATGCTTTAGCTAATAATATTGTGGTACCTACTGAACCAGGAGGGGACACCACTACCCAGCGTTTGTTTTGTTCTGGTTGATAAATATCTTCGACTAATTCAAAATTTAGCTTCTTTGTATAGAATTCTATTGCTTCATCGTAGTCTTTTACTACTAATGCGATATGAACTATTGATTGAATCATTATTGTCTCTCCTATTGTTATAGAATGATTAAGTCACTTTGTATTTTAGCACTTTTATTACTGACTAACACTTTTATGACATAAGAAAAATGACATTTCTTTATTTAAGTAAACTGCTCCGTTAGTAAAAAAAACGACTGCTCTATTGAACAATCGAAGCGGATCTCCGATCGTGCTGAAATTAATAAAGAGATTCATCCACACCAACGTAGACACAGCTATGCAACTCACTTGTTGAATAATGGCGCTCCTATTGAAATCATTCAAAGTCTTATGGGGCATGAGAAAAGTGAAACCACAAGGTTATACGCTCAATTATGCGGAAAACTACGGAAAGAGTATTATCAAAAGTACTTTTAAATGTAAAATGAGCAACGTCATAAAAGACGTTGCTCTACTTTATTAAAGCACCCCGTTAGTTTAAGTGAAAACATTCACAAAAATATTAGTAATCGCACTATAAAAACTGTTCATTTTGTAACATCACTTTGTCGAATCGACTACTTCTTATTCAATATCATCCAAAGAAGTTAATTTTAGAAATTCCTCAGCATCTTTCACACATATTTCCATTCCTTTTTCCCAAAATTCCTCCGAAGTAATGTCTTCCCCTAAATGTTTCATAACTAAATCTTCAACGGTCATACTTCCTGAATCACGAAGTAAGTTCAGATAATCCTTTTCAAACTCATTCCCTTTTTCCTTTGCCTTTGCAAAGATACCTAAAGCAAAAAAATACCCAAAAGTATATGGGAAATTATAAAAAGGAGATTGCGTAATATAATAATGTGGTGTCCATACCCAAGAATAAGTGGAAGGCTGTTCTAGTGATTCATCATACGCTTCATGTATTGCATCTCTCATTAACTGAGTTAGACGAGCTGATGAAACAATCCCTTCTTTACGTTCTTCGTAAAATCTCTGCTCGAATAAAAATCTCGAATGAATATTCATAAAATTCATAACACTACATTTTAATTTTTCATCCAATATAATCAACTTATCTTCTTTTGACTTTGCCTTTTGCATAGCGGCATCAAAAATAATCATTTCTGAAAAGGTTGATGCAGTTTCAGCAACGCTCATAGGATAACGTTTATTCACCCCATTAACAGACTTCATAGCATAATTATGGAAAGCATGACCCAATTCATGAACAAGAGTTAACACATTCAAAAAAGTACCCCCAAATGTCATAAAAACTCTTGATTCACCAGTGAGCGGAAAAGCAGCACAAAACGGAACAGCGGACTTATTGGCACGGTCTTCAGCTTCTATCCAAGCTTCATGGAAAGCTTGCTTAACGAAACCTTCTAATTCGGTTCCAAACTGACTAAAATGTTCCGTAATTAGTATAGCGGCTTCATCGTATTCTATCTTTTGATTACTATTGGTAACGGGAGCCCAAAAGTTATATGCTTTCATGCTGGAATCACCCATCATTTCAGCTTTTCGATTCAAGTAATTAGAGAAAGGTTTTTTATATTTACTGATTACTGACCACATAGCATTCAGTGTTTCTTCCTTCATTCTGTTATCTTTCAAAGGTGCTTCTAATACACTTTTTACTCCAGACTTTTTATATACTTGTAAACGGAAGCCAGCAATGTGATTTAATATTTTTGCAAATAGCTCTTCTTTTTCTTCCCCTATAGATTCTAAAGCATTATGAGATTCCTTTCTCACTTCCTCATTAGGATGTGACCGTAAGTTAATTGCTTGTCCTACTGATAAATTCTTTTCTTTTCCATCAACTTGAACATTTACGTTAATACTACTTACTAGCGCATTATAAAAATGACCCCACGCATGATATCCATCAGCCATTAAATCAGATATTAAATTTTTCTCTTCATCAGAAAAATGCTTATCTGTATTTTCACGCCATTCGTTTAGAACAAATCTATAATCTTCTAATTCTTTAGTTTCAATTAAACTTTCCCATACATCCTGCTTTGTATTTGCTAATATTATTTTCACCTTTGATAATTTTTTTTCAAAATTGGATTCTATTTGAGCTACTTTTCCTCGCAAAGTTGCAGCATCCTGATCTTTTGTGTTTTGTGAATGAAGACAAGTGATAAAAGAATTAGCTTGTGACAAGTTGACGCGAATTTCACCAATATATTCCACTAACTTTCTCAAGTTAGCCGCTTCATTTGTTGCTAATGAAGTAGTATATGATTTAACACATCGTTCTAAATCACGACCAAGAACTTCCAACCTCTTTATATAATCTAAAAATTGATTTGATTTGCTTCCACCTAGAAAAATCTTATCCAAATTCCAATTCTTTTGATACCCCATTTTCTCCATCATCTTCCTCCTAGAATAATATGTATTAAATCCACACCGAACATATATTCCGATTTTAGCATATACTTATTCAACTAAACTGCAGGTTAGTTTAAGTACATTTCTTCACAATATTTATATTTACATTAACATAAATATCCAAAAAAAATCATCTAACCTCTAAGAAATCTATAGAGGAAATATGATTTTAATCAATCTTTATTTCAAATTATCGATCAAACTTTATTACAAAGCTACAAGAAAAACAGCCTGCGAATTTTCACAGGCTGCTTTTCGACTATTAATTATCTTTTACATCTTTACGATTTTTCTTTAGCATTTTTGATAATAGTTCATACACAATTGGAACGATGATTAATGTTAATACTGTCGATGATAATAAACCACCGATTACTGTGACCGCTAAATCTTGTGAAATTAAGCCACCACCAGCACCGCCAAATGCCATTGGAAGCATCGCTCCAATTGTCGCAATTGCCGTCATTAAAATTGGTCGTAATCGCGTTGCCCCCGCTTCTAAAATCGCATCACGCATGTTCATGCCATCATGTTCCATATGAATAATTCGGTCCACGAGTACGATTGCATTCGTCACGACGATACCAATTAACATGAGTAGACCCATTAATACAGAAACCGAAATCGTTAGACCCGATGCCCATAAGCCGACCCAAGAACCGATTACCGCGAATGGTAATGAGAATAGAATTGCAAATGGTGCTAGGCCCTCACCGAATGTTACGACTAAAATGAAGTAAACAATCGCGATAGCTGCTATCATAGCTAGCGCAAGCTGTGTAAATGTTTCAGCCATATCAGCTGCAACCCCACCAACACCTGTTGTTACGCCTTTTGGTAAATCTAAGTCAGCCATTATTTCATCGGCAGCAGAAGTTGCTTTTGAAATATCTTTATCCGTAATTGTACCTGAAACCGTCGCAAAGAATTCCCCTTTTTGACGTGATAAAGAAGTTAATGTTGTGCCTTCTTCCACTTTAACTAACTCACCAAGTGTCAGCGTAGTACCCATTGCAGTTTGGACTGGTGTTTTTAATAACTCATCAATAGAAGCCGCACTTGTTTTTGCATCACGTTGAACAACAACATTAATGTCATTTCCGTTGCTTTCAACTGTTGTTAACACTTCTTTTGACGTATCCGCTTGTAACGCCATTAAAATTTGAGCTGTTGTTAAGCCGTATTGTAAGACGTCTTGCTGATCCACTTTTAATACATGCTCAACATATGGGTTCGAAGCATTTGATTTAATTTCTTCTAAACCATCAATGCCTTGTAGAGCGCCCTCGACTTCTGTTACCGCTGTACGCAACTTATCTAAATCTTCACTATAAAGCGTGTAGCTTACTTCATTAGAAGACATGCCACTCATTCCGAAGTTTTGCGTTTTCCATTCACCAGATTGACCGATGTTGAAAATATAGTCTTCTACTTCTTTTTTCGCCTTTGTGAATTTTTCAACTTCCATTTCTGGATCAAAGATTAAATACATTAATCCGCCACCAGCACCGCCGCCCATCATCATAGCAGACGGGTCTGTTGAAGCTTCTGTTGTCACAGATAATTGTAAAATATCAATATCGTCACGTTTTAATAATTCTTTTTCAACGGCTTCAATATTGGCTAATGTGTTATCGATTAATTCCCCTGTGCCTGGTGTGTATGTTAAATACATCACCTTCTCTTCTTGTGAGCCCATGAAGCTAAAGCCAATTAATGGTGTTAGCATTAATGAACCAACAAGCATTGCAACGGCAACAATTGAAGTAATCCATTTATGATTTAGACATTTTTCTAGGAAATTACGATAAGCAATCGCTAATTTTCCAACTTCTTTATGCTGACTTTCTTCTTTTACCCCGTAAATTTTCTTACGGAATAGGAAGTGAGAAAGTGCTGGTACGATTGTAACCGCAACGACTAATGACGCACCTAATGCAAATGACATCGTTAAAGCAAATGGCATGAATAATTCACTCACCATACCGCCAACAAAAATTAGTGGTGCGAATACAGCCACTGTTACTAATGTTGAAGAAAAGATTGGTTTGAACATTTCAATCGTTGCTACACGAATTAGTGCGCGCCCTTGTAGTTTTTCATCTTTCAAGTGCATGCGTCGGTAAATGTTTTCAACGACGACGATGGAGTCATCAATAACACGACCAATTGCGACCGTGATGGCACCGAGCGTCATAATATTTAACGTAATATCTAACCAGTTTAATAAGAGTAATGCCATAAACACAGAAACCGGAATCGAAATGATTGAAATAATTGTAGATTTAAAGTCACGTAGGAATAATAAAATTATTAGGATCGCAATTAAGCCACCAAATACCGCTTTCTCAATCATTGTGAAAACAGAATCTTCAATTGGTTTCCCTTGGTCAAGTGAAATATCCACTTGTAAACCATTGATTAATTTTTTCTCTTCCTCAATTAACTCTTTCACGGCATTTACAACCGTCACGGTATTCGCATCTTGCCCTTTTACGATTTGAATGGCAATCGCATCTTTACCGTTTGTACGTGAAACGGATTGAACTTTACCAACTGTTTTAATGTCGGCAATCTCTCCTAATTTCACGAATGGTGCTGGATTTGTTTCAGATGGTGTAACTGGGATGAGCATTTCTTTTAAATCATCCATTGTTTTGAACTTGCCATCAATTGCAACAGCTTGTTCCCCATCTTTAAATTCATATAAACCAAGTGAAATTGCTAAATCACTCGCCTGTATCATTTGTTTCACGGAATCCTCTGTTAAACCAAGGTCCGCCATTTTCTTTTTATCATATGTGAATGAAACTTCTTCAATATGTTGACCGGTAATCGTTGCAGATGCAACCCCGTCAATTTTGTTGATTTTTGGTAGAATGATATCTTCTACTGTTGATGTTAACTCGACAATGTTTTCTTCAGTGCTGCTCATCGATAACGCAACAACTGGCATCATGTTCATACTAATCGCCATAACTGTTGGCTTTTCTACCTCTTCAGGTAATGTAACACTATCTAACGCCGATTCTAGTTGGCGTTTCTTTTCATCCATATCTATGCCGTACTCATATTCCACTTGAACTTGAGAGACATTTGATGAGGAAGTTGAATACACAGCCTTTACATCTTCTAAACTTTCAATTGCTTTTTCCAATGGTACGGAAACATCATCCATCACTTGTTCGGGTGTTGCACCAGGATAAACTCCCATTACAATTAAATATGGGATCGAAATGTCTGGAATGGACTCCATTTTCATACGTGTAGCTGAATAAATTCCTGAAAACGTGATGATTAACGTAAGTAACCATACCGCTAATTTATTCTTTATTACGAAATTAACTAAACCGTTCACTGTTCCACCTTACCTTTCTTGACTTGTTAACTTTACCATTTTATAATAATGACTAATCGGTCAACTGTCAATTTAAAGGGGTATATAAAATTTATGACAAAAAAACAAATTATTATTGATGCTGCGATTGAATTATTTGCGGCCAAAGGAATCGAAGCAACATCTGTTCAGCAAATTACAGAGCACTGTGGCATTTCAAAGGGCGCTTTTTATTTATCCTTTAAATCAAAAGACGAATTAATCATCGCCATCATTGAATACTTTATGAGCAATATAATAAAGAATGTTGACCAATCAGTCAGTGAAACAATGAAGCGAACGGATAAATTACTTGTTTATTTTGTAAAAACGTTTACGATTCTTTCCGAATACACAGGATTTGCTGAAATTCTCATGCGAGAAAGATCAACGACAATAAGTGAAAAATTGATTGAAAAAGTGCAGTTTTTTGTTGAGATGTCGAATGCAAATTTAACAAAGCTGCTATTTGATGTTTTTGGAGAACAAATTGAAGGAAAGCAATATGATTTAGTCGTTGTCGTAAATGGCATGATTCAATCCTATGCGCATATGCTATTTGAAAACAAGCAGCATGTTGACATTCAAAAATTAGCAGAAACATTAGTTGAGAAAACGACCATTTTAGCTATGAATAGCCAGCTCGTTTTTTTGAAAAAACCGATAAATCATCCACATGCAAGTGAGCCAGTCTTTCCTGTTGAAGAAATTATTGAAGGGCTACAACAAGCATGTGCCTATTCATCCAATAAGATTGAAAAAGAATCCGTTCAATTATTAATCGAAGAACTTCAAAGTGAAATGACGCGCGCGCCCATTGTTTTAGGTTTAGTTTCCAATATTGAGAAGAATGATAAGTTTGATTGGTATTGCTATTTATTAAGAAAGCAGTTTCAATAGTTCGAGCATTGAATGGGGGTAAGCATTCCCCCCATCACACTTTTTTTACAAGAACGCAACAATCGCTTGAAGAACGGCTTTCGAATCTTCAAGCATACCTAAGTGACCTGTATTCGTTTTTACTTTTTGGACATGACGATTATACGTTTCAATCGGTTTTACCACAAGATCCTGCTCGCCTTCGATTATGAGCATAGGGCCCTCAATATTGGCAACGAGTTTACGCTGGTCTGTACGTGTCGTCATAGCTCCTAGAGCTGCAATTAACCCGTCAGATGTTGCTTCATAAGCTACTTCTTTAGCGAATAATATATCCTCTGTTTTGGCATCGGGTGCTAAAAATTTATCGATAATGCCATCTACAAATGAACCTACACCCGATTCTTGTATTTCCTGCTGTTGCTTTGTTCTTTTTTCTATTGCTTCTGGCGTGTCTGCTGCATCAGAAGAATAAAGTAAGATGGCTTTATCAATAGGAAACAGCTTCTTTTCCAATGCCGCTAAAGTAATATATCCGCCCATGGAGTGACCTAACCAAAAGGCACTTTGCACATTTTCTTTCATAAGTACCTCGACAACATCTTCAGCATAGCGCTGCATCGTATAAACCTTGTCTTCCCCTACTTCACTCTGTCCGTGTCCAGGCAAATCAATTGCGATGACATCGAATTTTTGTGTTAATGGAACAATAATTTTATCGAAAATGGCAATGCCACCTAAAAAACCATGGATTAATACAAGAACCTTGCCTGAACCTTCTCGTTTATAATTTAACAAAATACCACTCCCCTATTCGAGTCTACACTCTAACCATAGCCTAGAAATTTTAATAGTAAACCTACCTTGTATTTTTCGGGGTTAAAATTAATTTGTGAAATGTGATTTAAGATATTTCGTGAAATTTATTTTTATATAAAATGATTGAATTCAATGAAACAATAAGTGCACACAACAGAAAAATTGGTGCAACTGGTAAATAATCAGCCCACATTCCTCCAATAAATAGACCAACTGGCAATGCATGCGAGCTTCATCAACATCGAGGATGTACCTGCAACTCTACCTAGTAAATGATTCGGTGTTGTTTCTTGAGGATGGCTAAAAAGATAATATTTGTTACCGTGGCTAAGGCTGTTCGAATTGCAAGAAGGATGCCTAAAAATAGCCAGCTGTCTGCTAAGAAAAATAATATGAAGGCAGGCGTATCAAATAATGGTACATATGTATAAATGGCTCCGCGTCGCCACTTTGCACGGAGCGGTTTGATGATTTTTGCTCCAACAAGTCCTCCTGCAGCCGATAAGGCAAACATGAAACCAAGTTGTCCCTTTGTGAATTGCAATATATCGAGTGCATAAAAGGTTAATACCACAATGCAAAGACTTGAAGCAAAGTTTGACAGGAAGATTGTCCATGTCGGTATAAAAATGGCGCGATTACCAAATAGAGCAGTAATTCCCTCTTTCAAATCATCCTTTCACCAAAAACAAAAAAATACATCGTCTGTGAAAAGCGATGTACAATTTGATGATTTATTTATTTCTACAGAATTTACAGACCTGCACGGTTTTCGTTGGATCTATTTTATGGGCGTACAATAACTTGACTCTTTTCCGATTACATAAAGGACAATCGCCTCGCCCATTAGATGGCAGTCGATTTAATATTTTTCCACGATTTCTTTTCGCCACAGCCATTCACCTCTACTAAAAGATTGATTGTTCATTCTAATAGATGTTGAGTTTCTGAAAAGAGTGACGATATAATGAAGTCAAATTTGAAAAAAAGGAGATTGCTTATGACATTAGAAATGAATCAAGCCAAGCTTTGTCCACTCTGTCAGAAAGGTAATAAGTGTGGGATGACCGACAATCCTTCAACAGGAGAATGCTGGTGTTTTAAAGTAGTCTTCCCAAAAGAGATTTTCGACCAGTTACCACCTGATCGTGAAAAGGTTTGTATTTGTGAAAATTGTTTGGTGGAATTTAAGTCTTAACGTCTCCTATCCAGACCAATCCGAGTCGTGCTTAGGGAATAGAAAGACACTGATAGGAAGTACAATTAGCGCTCGCACAAATGCGGCCATTGTTGCTTGCTCCACTGAAAAAACAAACATGGCATGGACAAAAACGACTTGAGCCACTTCTATTCATGCTGAGCTCAAGTCACTTTAATTACAGTGAATTTACTTCCTATATTCCAATAATTCTGGTGGGACGGTTGTGAAAATTAAAAGTTCTGCATCTTTGTAAGGTTTCATCTTTAAATAGTCATCCAGTATCAACATACTCGCCCAATATTGCATTACGAGTTCTTCTTTCGATGGAAGCCCCACTGTAAAATAACCTCCGCCTGTTTCCTGCTTCATATATTGATCTTCTATGTAAGCAAATAAATCACTCGATAAATCCCGATTAAATACTAAAATTTTATTCGTGGTTAGAGGAAATGTCAAATAAGGTTGTTCTGGTTGACCCAATTGGGCACCGAACGCATTGTTAAAATCAACCCAGCTTTCGACATTTGTGGGTCTTAGTTTTTCTGTTAGTTCTGGAAATAAATTGCCTCCGTTCGTATAGTAACCTGTTCTCGTTTGGTGATTTAACCCTTCTTTTAACGCATTGTTAGGACTGTTAAATGTATTGCTGTCTTGATTGATTGCGATGTAGTGGTATAAATGCATTGTCTTGCCTCCTTTTATATATAAATATATTATTCTCCAAATAAATCAAACCACCTTTAACAAAAAACTAATAAGTACGTGAAATAATAATTTATCCAAATAAATTGGTCGCCCCATTCAAATATCCATCTGTATAAATTACCCAAAATAATTGAAACTTCTTCCTATTTTAACTCGTACTTATTATAAGGAGGATGATTTTTTGATACGTATTGCGATTCAATCAGGTGGCTATGAACGAAAGCATCAAATTTTACATAATATTCAATTCGAACTTTTACCAGGGCAATTAATAGGGTTAATTGGTTCGAATGGTGCGGGGAAAAGTACGACCATTCAGGCAATGATGGGCACGTTACCGTATATGGAAGGCTCTGTGCATTTACCAGCGTATGGTTATGTGCCAGAAAGACCGATTTTGTATGAATACTTTACGTTAAAGGAGCATATTGATTTTTTAATTCGATCGGTTGGACAAGATGCTTCGGTTTTACAACAACGTGCAAATAAGCTATGTGAAACGTTTCAGCTAACGACGAAATTATCAGAATATCCAACGAAATTTTCGAAAGGGATGCAACAGAAGGTCATGCTTATTTTAGCCTTCACTCCCCTTTATACTTTTTACATAGTTGATGAACCATTTATGGGACTGGACCCGCAGGCGATGCGTCGTTTAATCCAATTATTAAATGAACTGAAAGAGCAAGGTGCGAGTATATTAATGTCTACCCATGCGCTTGATACGGCGGAAAAAATTTGCGACCGTTTCGTACTGATGCATGAAGGGACGATTTTAAAAAAAGGAACATTAGCTGAAATAAAAGATGGTGTACATGTTGAAGACAATTCACTACTTGCTGCTTTCGATGCCTTACTCGAGGTGAAAAAGTAATGGAACTCTTTAGAAATAGATTAAGCAGGCAATGGCAATTTAACCGCACCATATTAAAAAGCATCGCAGATTGGACTGTATGGATTTATATTTGTATTCCAGCGGCATTGTTCTCCTATTTTCTCTATCGCGAAACGATCATGCAAAAGCAATTTGGTTTGTTAGAATGGGTTCCATTTGAAGTGTTCCTGTTTGTGCTTCTTTTTCTCCTGCAAACGGGGATTATTCGAAGTTTACTAGAACCTGCTGATAAATTGTTTCTTATTCAGCAGCCGGCGCAATGGCGAAAGCTGTTAGCTGGCGGACTTATTTATTCATTATCCTTGAAAATCCTATTTAACGGACTTGTTCTAGGTTTACTGTATAATGTCTTTATTCATTTATACGACCGTTCAGTGCTCGAAATCATTTTCATCTTTTTCTTAAGTTTAACTACTTATTTATGGAAACAACTCATCGTTCGAACGGATTGGAGAGAATGGTTTCAAACGATTTTACAATTCCTCCTTCCGTTGCTCATGACCGTGCTTTTTTTAGTTGTTCCAACGCCTTTAGGAATGATAATTAGTTGCTTTATCATTACCCTACTTCTCGCAATTTATATTCAACGCTATGTGTATCGCCACCATTCGTTTGATAAGTTATTACGTGTGGATCTTTCACAATATTATTTTTTAGTCGGAACGGTTTTTACATTAAGCAAGGAATTACAAAGTATGAATACACCTAAAGAGACGGGAAAAAAGCCACGTTTCTTTACGAAGCGAATCATTCAAGATGAAGTTGTAGAACTGATTGTCAAAACATTCATTCGAAATAGAAGGTATAAATGGGCTTATTTACGACTCGTTGGAATTACGCTACCACTTTATTTCGCATTGCCTTTTTGGGCACAAATCCTTTTAGTTATTGCAACTTACTTTATGCTCAAGGGATATACAAATTCCCTCATTACTGAAATGAGAGAACATCCAATCCATGTCATATTTCAAATTTCCGATGAGCGTTGGAATGCCGCGCAATTAACAGTGAAAAATAAACTTATTCGGTTCATTATGGTGTTTGTAATTGTCTATTTTATAGGTATTACAGTAGTTTTTAATGGTTTTTGATATGTGAAATAGCCCGGTTAAGATGTTTAATCAGATTTCCGCACTTTATAACGATAAGACTTAATTTTTTTGCATAATTTTATTCATCAATTAATATGGTGCAGCATTATCAAAACACCTCTAAACGACTTTTACCGATCGTGCCTAAAAATATGTAAAGATAATATTCATACAAAAAGCCAAAGCCACGAAACGTTGATTTTAACAACATTCGTGGCTTAATTGTGCATCCCAAAACTTTGATTTGGTAATGTTTTTTGTATAACAAATTAATAAAATTTTTCTTATGGTATGGTTCACCGTGGTGTATCTAAATGAGGTTTTGACTTATCCTCTAAATCACGGTATTTATTAACTATTCAGAAAATTAACTTGTGTTTTTTGTTAACATCCAGTATTTTATATCTTAATGATATATATCTTTTGGATAGGTGTGAAAATATTGAAAAGTTATAACGATACAACATATGCAATATTAGGGATATTAACTACTGAATGTAAATCAGGTTACGCCATTAAACAGTTCATTGACAAGAGCTTAAATCATTTTTGGAAAATTAGTTATGGACAAATATATCCAACTCTAAAATTAATTGTCCAAGAGGAATTAGCAGAAGTTCGTACTTCATCAAGCCCAGGAAAACCTGATAGAAATGAGTACTATCTTACCTTAAAAGGAATGGAAGTACTGAAAAATTGGTTGGAGCAGCCCATTAAACAAATACCAATTGACCGAAATGAAATTTTACTTAAATTATTTTTTGGTCGCTATCAAGCTCGAGAAAATAAGGTATTGCTTCTACAGAATTACAAGCAAGAACTTGAAGGACGTTATCAAACCTATATATCTATTGAACAGGCTATTATCAATCACAAAGATAACGATGATGATTCAATATTTTGGTTGTTTACATTGGATTATGGAAAAAGGACCACCAAAGCTGCGATAGATTGGTGCGAGTTTACTCTTGATAAATTATCTACGAAGGGGGATTAGCGATGACTAAGCAGATTTATACTGGTCGTTATACGATTGATAATACAGAGGATATTGTCGTTTTCATCATTGGAATGAGATTTAATAGGCGACTCGCAGTTCATAAGTGGTTACCAGTATTTAACGCCATGCCTGGAATGATTAAGGAGCTTTATATAAACAAAGAGGAACTGGGATTTCTATCGATGGAAAGTTATTTTGGACTTAGAACTACTACTATGATCCAATATTGGCGTTCAATCGAAGACCTGCTTGCTTATTCTAAAAATGAAAAACATTTTACTGCTTGGAAAAAATTCAACCAAAAAGTAGGTAACAATGATGCGGTTGGAATTTATCATGAAACTTATCAAATAAGTAAGGGTCATTATGAATCTATTTATGTAAATATGCCTCACTATGGATTAGGAAAGGCATTGGAGCATATTCCCATTACTGCAGAACGAAATTCCTCACGTAAACGACTTAAAGACCAGTAATTTTGTTCTAGTTTAAAAAGCACCTTATAGCAAATTATGAAGTGCTCCCCGTCAAGTAGCAGTGGAAATAATAAAAATAGGTTAAGCGGATTGAGCTCTGATTTTGATGGGCTTAAGCCGTTTAATCGTTTTTGATACCGTTCATGATTATGCCCCGTTAGTTATACCTTCTTTCACTAACATCGATCTGAGTAAAACGAGTTTTTATTGATTCTGCAAACTTATGAGTAAATACCTGATTCAATGTTTGTCTAATTAGGGATCTTACTACTTTCAGCGATTATAAATAAAACTATGATTAAATAATGTTCTTACAAAAAGTCACGAACGTTGAAATAAACATTCGTGGCTTTTAGGATCGTTTCCAAACTTTAATTTCGGAATATTTGTTCTACATTTGAAGTATAGAAAAAATTTTTTACTAGTTATTCAAATCTTTTTTGTCCTAAACTAAAATAAATTGCGGACAGTAGTAAAAGTAGCCCTGCCCCAATAAAAAGCCATTGAACAGAATAGATATTTGCTAATGTCCCTGCTAATAGTGTTGATAAACCAAATAACAGAGATGTTAATACACCTTGAGCACTATAAACTTTTATGAGTTGTTCATCCGTTGCTTTCAATTGTAGCCACGTTCCAAGTAGAATGCCTTTGAACTGGTCTAAAACTCCGAAAAATAGACTTAATATTAGTGCTAAAATTGCAACTTGGTTTAATCCAAACAATAACATCACAATCGCAGCAGCAAATGATGAAACCAAAACGATTTTTTTCAAATTTTTCTCGAAAACTTGTTCAAATTTGGTACAAATAAAACCACCGATTACCAATCCAATGAAGAAGGTTGTATTAATATACCCCCACCATGCCTCAGATGCATGTAATACATCAGCAACAAAAAGATACATAATGGCTGCAACCCAAACGACATTTGCAATGGATTCAAAAACAATCATTACATGAATCGTGCGGAAGGAATGATTATCCCAAATAAGGTTAAAACCCTCTGTTAATTCTTGTTTTTTAGCAACATTTATTTTTCTTTCGAATGGCGTAGGATCTATAACGAACAAAATAAACAATGTAGAAAGCACAAAAAGTATCAACGTAATCCAAATAACTGTGTTTCCATTTGTATTCGCTACAAGTATTCCGCCAAGTGCCCAACCTCCAAGCTGTGTCGATTCATTAATCATTGATAAAATTCCATTTGCACGTAAAAGCTGCGATTTTTCTAATATCCGAGGAACTAGCGCATTACTAGCTGGTTGTGCAAGTCCATCTAAAAGAGCAACGACAAAAATAATAATTAGAATAAAAATTAACGATAGCGTATAGTACAAACCTACAGCTAAAATTGATAATAATATCGTTTTTAACGCTTGGGATATGACAAGTAATTGTTTTAAAGGATAACGATTTACCAGTAAAGGTGCGAGACTGCTAGTTATCATACGCCCTGCCATATTTAAAAATGGTAGTAACGCCAGATAAAATGGCGATTCACTTACTTGATATAAAATAGAAATTAACCCGACTATATAAAAAACATCACCTAAGTTAGCAAGTAATTGACTCACCCATAAAAAATGAAACGACTTTTTCATCTTCACTACCCTTTCTTTTATAAAAAATTTAAAAGGTAGTTAAATTTACACTCGTATCTCCTCCGATTTACTTTCACTTTGTTTTATCATTATCATACATACTTATATAAGATAACCTGAATTCACTATAAAGTTCTTTTTTTGGTAGGAAGATGAAATGTTGGATTTTACTAATATTGTATCATTAAAAATACTAATTAATAGGCTTCTAGAGTTGTTAGGAGTGTTTCTATTAGTATCACCCCGATTTGTATATTCTTCACCTCCTGTAATAACCCCATATATTGGTTAGATAGATTGCGATTTCTTTACATTAAGTGGTCTAATCAGATTTCCTGACCTTACAACGATAAGACTTAATTTTTTGCACGATTTTAATCAACAATGACGATGATGCAGCATTATCAAAATACATCAAAACTGTTGTTATAAATGATCTTCATCGATTGTGCAAAAAATATGTATAGATCATGTTCTACAAAAAGCCACGAAAAGTTGAATAAACAATATTTTAGTGGTTGATATAATCAAAAATATAGTTTAAAAAAGATTTAATTTTTCTTTTATATCTTGAACAATAACATTAATTTCAAATTTTTCAGTATCTATATACTCTCCAAAATCATATTTACTGTAGGCTTCCAAGCATTTATCGGTTTGTTGAAAACACCAGTTGCCTTCTTCCTCTCCACGTAGTCTTAGCCTTTCGTAAATTGTTTCTTTATTTGCACTCAAACAAAAATGATAGGTGTGTTCATCTATACTTCTAAATCCTTTGTAAATGAAATGAAAGTATTCTATATTCCGAATTGTCATCGGCACTATTAGATTAATTTTATATTTTGTTATTAACCGTTTTGCCACATCAACGGTTAACTCTTTCCATAAATCTAAATCTTGAAAGTCCCCTGTAGAGGATTCAATTCTTTTTATATCCATTGGAATAACATTTCTTAACATATACCCTATCTCTTCAGGGTCATATATCATACTATTTTTAATTTCGTTTTGAAGCAGATTTGCAATAGTAGTTTTACCCACACCAAATGCTCCATTTATCATTATAATCACTTCACCATCTCCTCGCTTTTTTTAAGATTGTGTATGAGACAACAATCATTATCTATCCAGCTAATGAAAAAATGGATAGGTTTTACTCATTGCATATTCACTTGCCAATTTTGATCTTTCTTTTAAGATGAGGAATAACTAATTATCGGGCTAAAATTTGATGAATAAAACTTTGCTCTGCGTTTTGAACGCGATGAAATGAAAGATAATTTTTTGGAAATAATAGACGTAACACTAAAATAACACCTAAAAGCCTGCTCGTTATATGCAAGCAGGCTTCTTTTTATAAACAAAATAAATCGTACTCCTTCGATAACTTCGCTAAAAAATCTATGCCAGCAACACTATTTCCAACATCATCAATCGACGGACCATAAAGTCCAATCCCAATTGGACCCTTTAAATGCTCGATTTCCCCGTTTTTTACAACGGCAATAATGGCACCGGATACACCACTTTTTGCTGGCAAGCCAACGAACGCAGCAAATTTCCCCGAAAAATTGTACATGCCACATGTTATCATTAATGCTTTAGCGATGTTGATAACTTGATTGCTACACTCTGCTTCACAATTATGACCATTTGTCGCTAAGTAAAGCGCGATTTTCGCTAAATCTGAAGAATTCACTGAAATCGAACAAAGCTGTAAATATACTTGTAGCGCTTCCTCTACATCGGATTTTAAGAAGCCATTTGCCTGTAAAATGTAAGCTATGGCACGGTTATAATCAGCCGAATGATATTCTGACATATACACTTCATTATTGACCGATACTTGTTTATTTAAAATTTTTTCAATGAAAGACGTTACGGATTTCACCTTATCAAACATCGTTTGCCCGGGCAATAACGATGCAATGGTGATTGCTCCTGCATTAATCATCGGATTGAAGGGCTTGTTATTGTTACTTTCTAAGCGCACAATCGAGTTAAACGAATCCCCTGTTGGCTCGACGTCTACATAACGCATGATTTCCTCTATACCATGATGATGCGCCGCAACCATGAAACTTAGCACTTTAACAACACTTTGAAGAGTAAACTTTTTTGTACAATCTCCGAGCTCAATATTATCATCCATTGACATCAGGCATACAGAAAATGCAGTAGAATCCGCTTCAGCTAATGCCGGGATATAGGACGCAACCTTGCCCTTACTAGTCAATTTCTGTGCTTGCGCATAAATTGTTTGGAATTTTCCCATTTGTAATTTGCTAATCAAAATGACTAGCCTTCACCTCTCAATACTAGTTAAATGTTTATTGTTCACAGTTGATTGTTTTGATTACTGAAAGTATAGACAATATTTTAAATAAAAGAATAATGTTTTTTTATTAAATAATTTTACCCGTTATTACGAATTTATTTATTTTGAATCCTTCTCGCGTCGTTATAAAAATTTTGCCCTGCGTTAATATCTATATTCTCGTGATGTGTATCATTAGATGGGCATTTCCACTCATGAAGGTTGAGATTCTTGAAAAAAATTTGATCATTTTCAGCAATCCTTATTAATCTGCCTTCGTTAGTAGAAAAGTGACACTAACAAATTATACAAAGAATGAATAATAATTACTGACCAAAGGGAGTCACTTTTCTTATATACAAACCTAAATATAATACCCAATACAAAAACTGTTATTATGGAACTTAAAATAAGGCAATTCAAAAAGGCCTTTATAAATCCAAATAGGAAAATGAATTGTTACAAAGAGTATAGACCAAAAAACCAACTTTCCCTTCTTCGCCAATAAATAAATACTCGCCTTCTGTCCCATCACTAAAAGTAACGGGTACTGAAAAAGTAGAACTTTTCACACGTGTTTCGTTCAAATCAATATTGTTAATATTGCTCCCCCTCATATCAACTGGACATTCCCTATTATAAATAGACGTTGATGTGGTCTACTGCGGTACGTTCTTTTTAGAGCTTCTTCCATATTTTTGTGCCACGTGATGGGTATGTGTATTACCGAATTTTTGATTCACATATCAAGAATTCAGCAGTAATCAATTTAATTTCAATAAAATTTTCCCATGATGTTGACGTTTTTCAAAATACTGATGCGCTTCTATTATATTGTCTAAGTTAAATATACGATCAATATGAAGTTGTAGTGTTTGATTTGCAAATTGATCAATCATGTTTTCGGCATAAGGACGGATGAATTCAGGCTTCAGTTTGCGTGTTGTTCCTAAACTAAACCCTTTAATGGACCGGCAACTACTATGAACATCATTCGTAGAAAAGATTCCTTTTACTCCACTACTATTACCAAACTGAACGAGCGTGCCAAAAGGTGCTAAACAGTGTAAACTATCCGCAGTAATATTTCCAGCAACCGAATCAAAAATAACTGTCGCGCCATACGAATTTGTAGCCTCTAGTGTTGTCCCTACAAATTCCTCGTATGTACATACAACATCTGCTCCTAATGTTTTCACATAGTTTATTTTTTTGCTTGAACCTACTGTCGCGATAATTTTCTGACATTGTAGCTGCTTACAAAGTTGGACAAGCATCGAACCTACACCGCCCGCTGCACTATGAATAATCACCGTATCCTCTTTACTGACATTCCCAATAGCATTTACTAAGATTTCAGCTAAAAAGCTAACGGTAGGCATAGTTGCAGCTTGTTCAAATGAAAGATTAGTAGGAATTTTATAAGTCAAATTTTCATGTGCGACAGCCACTTCTGAATAACTACCATTTTTAGGAAACGCAATTACTCTATCTCCAACATTAAAGTGACTTGAGCAACTTTCGATTACTGTACCGGCTAAATCAAGACCTAGCGTTATTGGAAATGCACCTTTTGCCTTAGCACCTGTTCGATTCTTAATGTCAGCAAAATTAATACTCGTATAAGCACCTTTAATTAACACTTCTCTATCTGTTAAGCTTGGTACGTGTGTTTGCTGTACTCGTAAAACATCGGCTGAGCCAAATTCAAATTGTTGAATAATTTTCATAGTATCCCTCCTGTTATAGGGTAGTTTCTAATATTCATAATATATCAAAAATAGACAGTTGGAGTAAACATCACAGTACATTTATACTGTTGCTATCAATGCCTTTAACAGATTGTGCATAATAATATGTATAGATAATGCTTATACAAAAAGCCATTAAACATTCTTTTTACCATTGATTTCAATTATACAAGTTGCATTTCCACTTCAAATATCATCTTCACAAAAATTTTATTGATAGGTTTTTTTCAACAAAGAAAGCAGTATGACGAGTAGTCATACTGCTTTCTTAATTAAGATACACTAGTTATTTTCAAGTGTTTTATTGCGTATTTACCACTCTGCAATAGAGCCGTCTTTATGACGCCAAATTGGGTTTTTCCAATCATGTCCTTGTTGGGCCATTTCCCTAATATAGTCCTCATTCATTTCAATGCCTAAACCCGGTCCATCAGGAATAGTAATAAAGCCATCTTCATAATGAAACGCTTGCGGATTTTTTAAGTAATCTAATAAATCCTGACCTTCCTGATTATAATGAATCCCTAAACTTTGCTCCTGTATAAACGCATTATAGCAAGTGGCATCTACTTGTAAACAGCTAGCCAATGCAATCGGACCAAGTGGACAATGTGGAGCTAAAGCAACATCATACGCTTCTGCCATCGCAGCTATTTTTTTCGTTTCTGTAATGCCTCCCGCATGCGATAGATCCGGCTGGATAATATCGACAAAGCCTTCTTGTAGTACTTGCTTAAAGTCCCATCTTGAGAACATCCTTTCACCCGTTGCAATTGGCGTCGAACTATTTTTCGTAATATCTTTTAATGCTTCTAAATTTTCAGCAAGAACAGGCTCTTCTATAAATAATAGTTTAAATTGCTCTAATTCTTTCATTAATACCTTTGCCATCGGTTTATGAACCCTTCCATGGAAATCTAAACCGATATCTAAATCATATTTAAAAGTATCTCGAAGTAATCCAATACGCTCGACTACCTCATCGACCTTTTTAAATGAATCGACTATTTGCAATTCCTCTGTGGCATTCATTTTTACTGCTGTAAACCCTAAGTCCATTACTTTTTTAGCTTCATCTACCAAATCCTGTGGACGATCTCCACCTATCCAGCTGTATGTTTTAATTTTAGAGCGACATGCCCCTCCCATTAACTCATGGATGCTTGCATTATGAAAATGCCCTTTAATATCCCAAAGTGCCTGATCAATACCGGCAATCGCACTCATAAGAATAGGACCTCCTCGGTAAAAGCCACTCCTATACATCATATTCCAATGATCCTCAATATTCAGAGGGTTTTTGCCAATTAACTGGCTCATTAATTCTTCAACTGCTGCCTTTACCGTATGGGCCTTCCCTTCAATCACCGGCTCTCCCCATCCTACAAAACCTTCGTCTGTTTCAATTTTCAAAAATAGCCATCGTGGTGGGACTTGAAATAATTCATAACGGGTAATTTTCATTTAGATTCTCCTCTATACAATGAATTTTTTGCTCCCTTTGTATTCATTTGAACAACAAAAACACTTCCGGATAATGGGTATTGTTGCAGTTGCTCCTCTGTTAAATCACTTTTTGCCGTAGTAATCCATAGCGTATCCAGAAATTCACCGGCAAATGAACAGCTTGTAACATACGGTGCTGGGACAATAATTTCGCTTACAATTTCTCGACGTTGTGGATTAAAACGGATTACCTTGCCACCGCCCCAAATGGCTATCCATATATCTCCTTCTGAATCAATTGTTATGCCATCCGGTGTCATTCCCTTTGGCGAACAAAAAATAACTTCTTTGTTTTCCCAATCATATGCATTATTTTTCCTCTGCACTGCATACAATTCCCTTTTGCCACTATCTACAACGTACATCACGTCATTTATCCAGGAAATACCATTCGGGATAATGAAGCCTCGTGCCTCCTCTATTAGCTGACCCGTTTTTGTATATCGGAAAATCGAACCGTGTGGCTCTACAGGATTATATTGCATTGTTCCAAACCAAAAATCCCCATGCGGATCTACTTTGCCGTCATTACATCTCATATGAGATGGAAGTTGGAAGGATTCACATAGCTGTTCATAATAATCGTCATCAAATGAATAGTGAAACAAACCTTTACTCGTGGCTAGCAGTAAACGCTCTTCTTGCTCGTAAAATGCAAAACTACCAATATGAAATGGCAACATACGCTTTTCGATTGAATCTCCTATCAGGTTTGAACGATATAAACAGCCATTCAAAATATCCGTCCAATATACTTTTTGACCTTTTTCATCCCAAAGCGGACCTTCCCCTAACGTCTGCTTTAATTTAATTTTTAATATCGCGTCCATTGTTTTTACCCCTCTTGGAACTTTCTCACAATTGCTGTTATTTCTAGCGCTTTTCTGACAATTTCTTGATACTCATTATCACCTATCGTTTTGCTATGTGTAGGGAACGCACTTGATACACCTAAACAATGCGCACCCGCTTCAAGGTATTCTAAAATATTCGAGGAATCTATACCACCAGTTGGTGCACACGGAATAAAAGGTAATGGTCCTGATAAATCCTTTATAAATTTACTGCCTAGAAAATGCGCGGGAAATAATTTAATGATTTGTGCGCCTGCCTCATACGCTTCCAACACCTCAGTAGGGGTAAACGCACCAGGTATCATAATACAATTATTCATAACAACTTTTTGTATGACCGTTTTATTTACAACAGGTGAAAGCATAAAATCAACACGACAATCAAGCAATTGCTCTGCCATGTCCACTGATAGCACTGTCCCTGCACCAACTTTCATTGATGGGTAACGCATTTTAATTTCACCAATTGTTGACAAAATATCATCTGAATCAGCTGTAATTTCCACACTCCTTATGCCACCCTCATAAAGCGCTTGGACAGCTTTCAAACAATTTTCTTGAGGTAAACGCCGCAAAATAGAGATAATAGGATACTTTTTTAAATGCTCTAACGTGTTCATCATTGCACTCCTCATCGAAAGACATTATCATTGCCAGTAGTTTGCTTTAAAAATCTGTCGAGCTCATCTATTGTCGGTAAATTTTCGATATCCCCCTCAGCCATTACAGCCATTGCGCCCATTGCATTTCCTTTCAATACGCTGTCTCTCAAACTGCCGTTTTGCAACGTACTGTAAATCATCCCAGCGGCAAAAGCATCGCCTGCTCCTATCGCATCCACCTCATCTACTTGAAAAGCTTCGACATACCCACTTTCTTCTGGACTGACAAAATAGGTGCCTCGGGTGCCATCTTTTAAAATAATTGTCGCCTTTATTTTGCTAGCTAACTTATCGAGAATAACTTTCGGATCAGCGGATGTTATATTGAATAAAAATTGCGCTTCATGCACATTTGGCATAAAAAAATCACAATGCATGACTAATGTTTTTAATCTTGCTATTTGGTCGCCACATGTTAACAATTTCATTCGAATATTTGGATCAAAAAATATGCGCATCTGGTGTTTTTGGGCTAATCGTACACATTCCATACAGGCTTCATATGCACTTTCACTCAACAATGGCGTAATTCCCGTTATATGCAAAATTTTCGCCTGTGTAAACAAGGACTCATCAATTTGCGTCTTATGAATATGAGCAAAAGCAGAATTTTGTCTGTAATAGTAAACGTTTGTCATCCCTAGGCTGCGGTTTTCCTTCAGCATAAGGCCAGTCGGGGCTTTCGTCGTAAATGTAACATTTGATGTATCGACGGAATGCCCTTTCATAAATGCATATATGGCATGCCCTAATTCATCCTCTCCCAATTGACTAATCCATGACACTTGAACATTCAAATTAGATAAAGCAATCGCTACGTTGGACTCTGCTCCAGCAAAGCTCCTTTTATAACTAGAGGCATAACGCATTTTACCTCTTTGGCTAGCTGTAAAAACTGCCATTGTCTCCCCTAATGTAATGACTTCCAAAGCGTTCTCCCCTATTCGTATTGTGAAGTATACAATCTCGTGCTTAATCCACCATCCATGACGATATTTGCTCCCGTCACTTGCTTTGCCAGTGAAGAAGATAAAAAGACACACATATTACCTACTTCTTCTGGATTACCAATTCTCCTTGTTGCATGTAGCCCATTAATATGTGCTTGAACAACATCAGGTTGCTCAAATTGTGTCAGCCAAGTTCTGTGATGATGGGTATCCATAAATCCTGGAGAAATTGCATTTACCCTTATCCCTTTATCACCTAAACTTAATGCCAAACTTTTTGTGAAACCAATGACACCTGATTTCGCGGCAGCATACATTTCTGTATTTGGTAAAGTAGCTAATACATGATTCGAAGCAATATTGATAATTACCCCGTTATTTTTTTTCACCATTTCTTTACCGACTGCTTTCGATAATAAGAATACACTTCTTAAATCCGTGTTCATCATTTTATCCCAGTCTTCTATTGTGCAATCAAATATTGATTTAAATATGGTGATGCCTGCATTGTTCACCAATGTATCTATTTTCCCGAACTCTTCAATGACTTGCGCTACTAACTGCTCAATTTGAGTTACATTCGTTACATCTGTTTGTACAAACTTTGCTCGGTATCCAGCGCTCAATAGTTCTTGCTCAAGCGCCAACCCTAACTGTTCCTGCAGTTCTGCAATAATAACAATCGCTTCCCTTTTCGCATATTCCCATGCAATACCTCTGCCAATTCCTTGCCCTGAACCCGTCACTATAACTACTTGATCTTTTATATCCATAAAAAACACCCCACTACTAAGTTAATAAATTAATTTTATAAAGAATATACTACAATGCTAATGAACATTCAAACAGAATATTAGAACTGTTAGCGTTATTTTAAAAATTCAGTAAAATCATTGACTACCATTTTTTATTTTGCTACATTCTATTTAAATAAATTTAATTAATTAAGTTTAGTAAATTAAGTTTATTTACGCTAATCAATTCATAACTTAATCAAAGGGGGAAATGGTAATGAAAAAGTTAGGGGTATCGCTGTTACTGTTGGTATTGTCAATTATATTATTGAGTGCTTGTAACAGTGAAAATGAAGCAGAAGCAGAGACGGATAACAATTCAGGTTCTAAAAAAATTACTTTATGGTACTGGAATCGTGGATTAGATGAAAGCGTTTTAGAAAAAGTGAAGGAGGAATTTCCAGATATTCAATTAGATCTTCAAAAGTTACCTCCAGGTAAGGATTATAAAACAAAATTAACAGCATTATTAACATCAAAACCAGGCAAAGATTCACCAGACTTAGTATTGATGAATATTTGGTTATCAGAATACTTACCATACTCTGAAAAATTTTTGAATCTATATGATTATAACGGAAAAGATATTGAACAAAATTATCCAGCATGGAAAGTACAACAAGGCGTTTCAGGTGATGGCAAAACAATGATTGCGGTACCTGTTGATACAGCTCCTACAGGCCTCTTCTATCGTGAAGATATATTCAAAGATGCTGGCATTGCCTCTTCACCTGAAGAGCTAAGCGATAAAGTGAAAAGCTGGGATAATTATGTCAGTGTGTTACAAGAGTTAAAGGATAAAAAAGGTGTTTATGCGGAGTCTTCTATGAAAGATGTATTCTCAAAGCAAATCAATAAATTAGATAAACGTTACTTTGATGCAGACAATAAATTTATCGGTGATCAAGAGCATATTAAGCAAGAATGGGATAAAGCTATCTCTTTAGGTAAGGACGGATTGGTATTAGGCAATATCGAGGAGCTAACACAAGAATGGAATGCTGCGTTAATTAATGGAGAGATTGTTGGCTATGATGGACCAGTTTGGGCAAAGGATATTATTATCGACACTGCTCCTGCACTTTCTGGAAAATGGAAAGTTTCTCGCTCCCCTGTTGCTGACGGTAATGACGGCGGTTCATTCCTTAGTGTACTAAAATCTTCAAAAAACCCTGAAATAGCAGTAAAAATTGCAGAATTTATTAATAATGAAGAAAACCAAGTGACATCTTATAAAAATATGAGCTTGTTCCCTGCTCATAATAAAGCGCTTGCAAACACTGAACTTGGTCAAAGCGAAGAATATTTCGGTGGTCAAAATACTTCAGAAGTGTTTGTTGAATCAGCAAAAAATGTGAAAGAGGCCTTCCGAGGCACGAAAGAAACAATTGTGTCTACTGCATTTCGTGATGAACTAGATTTAGTTGCAACTGAAAATAAAGATCCCGAAAAAGCATGGCAAGATGCACTAGATAAAATCGCCAGAGATTTAAGTATGTAAAAAGAAAAGGGGAAGCTATTCCCCTTTTTTATTTAAGGATGTGAAAATAATGGGAAAAACCATTCGCAACAATGCTAGACTATGGCATGACATTAAAAAAAATAAAATGGCTTATTTATTTATCTCCCCCTTCTTTATTCTCTTTTTTATTTTTGGTGTGTATCCTTTACTATTTTCATTGTATCTATCTCTTTCAAGTTGGGATGGTATTGGCGAAATTAAATTTATTGGTTTACGTAATTTTGAATTATTAATGACGGACCCTGTCTTTTGGAAGTCTATATCTAATACGATAATCATTTGGTTTATGTCAACCATTCCTATGATTATCTTTGCATTGACGATCGCATTTTTATTAAACTCCACATTCGTAAAGTTTAATAACTTGTTTAAAACATTATATTTCTTGCCGAATGTTACAGCCATTGTAGCAGTAGCATTAGTATTCGGCGTGATTTTTTCACCTAATTATGGGCTTGTTAATTACCTGTTGTCTTTACTCGATCTAAATGCCGTGGACTGGCATGGTAACAGTATCGGTGTCAAAATTGCGATTGCCTCCATGGTTATTTGGCGTTGGACAGGATACAACGCCATCATATTTTTAGCAGGACTCCAAAATATTAATACTGAATTATATGAAGCTGCAAAAATTGATGGTGCAAGCACATTTGATATTTTTACAAAAATCACAATTCCACTGTTAAAGCCTGTTCTATTATTTGTCGTTATTACATCGACAATCGGTGGAATGCAAATTTTCACAGAACCCCAAATACTCGTAAGTAGTAACGGTGGTCCTGGTCAAGGTGGGATGACGATAGTGCTCTATTTATATCAGCAAGCGTTTACTAAAAATCTTTATGGTTATGGATCAGCAGTTGCTGTCAGCTTACTCGTTATTATTATGCTATTCTCACTTATTAACTGGACACTCGTTCAACGGAAAAAATAGGAGGTTCTAAGATGAAGATGTTCAAAAAAATACTTTTGTATGGTAGTTTGATTCTTGGTGTAATCATTTCTGTTTTTCCATTTTATTGGTTACTTGTATTAGCTACCAACGACAGCAGTGTTACTTATGCTTATCCACCTAAATGGAATTTAGGAAGCGAGTTTCTAAACAATATTCAAATGGTATTTACCGAAGTTGACTTTTTTAAGGCGCTCACAAACACATTGATTGTATCGACAACGACAACTTTTTTTGTTCTATTTCTTAGTTCATTAGCTGGCTTTGTTTTTGCTAAATTCGAATTTCCGGGAAAAAAATTTCTCTTTATTTTTACATTAGTGACAATGATGATTCCTACACAATTATCGCTTATCCCCCTATACTCAATGATGCAACAATTCGGCTGGGCTGATAGTTATAAAGCTTTAATTATTCCTGGTTTAGTCAGTGCATTTGGCATTTTTTGGACAAAGCAATATGCTGAAGGTGCAATTCATGATGATTTATTAAATGCTGCACGTATAGATGGAGCTGGCATGTTTCGAATGTATTTTAACGTAGCACTTCCTATACTAAAGCCTGCACTAGCCTTTTTAGGTATATTCACATTTATGGGCGTTTGGAATGATTATTTATGGCCGTTAATTATATTAAATGATCCTTCTAAGTATACATTAATGGTATCTTTAGCAAGTTTAAAAGGGTTACATGCTACAAACTATGCAGTTGTAATGACTGGTACCCTACTGGCAACATTGCCGTTAATTATTTTATTTTTAATTGTAAGCAAACAATTCATTTCTAATATTGCAGCGGGAGCTGTTAAAGACTAAGGAGCGAAAATGATGAATTCAAAAAAAATATTATCTTACAAAGAGCGTCAACTATTATTAAATGATCAGCCAATACAATTAATCTCTGGTGCGATTCATTACTTCAGATCAATGCCTGAGGATTGGGTTGATTATTTAGCAAAATTAAAGGCTTGTGGATTTAATACTGTAGAAACCTATTTACCTTGGAATTTGCATGAACCTGAAGAAGGTGTCTATGACTTTGAAGGTTTAGCAAATGTAGAAAAGTTTTTTGAAATTGCTCATTCATTAGGTCTTTATGTCATTGCTCGGCCTAGTCCTTATATTTGTGCTGAATGGGAATTTGGCGGCTTACCTTATTGGTTATTAAAAGATCACAATATTAATATTCGAACGTATGATAAGAAGTTTATAGAAAAAATAGATGCCTATTATGATGTATTAATCCCAAAATTAACACCCTTCCTATCTACTAATGGGGGGCCAATTATTGCAGTACAAATCGAAAATGAATATGGTAGTTTCGGCAACGATAAACAATATTTGAATTACTTAAAAGATTCGCTTCTCCAAAGAAACGTAGATGTATTACTGTTTACAAGTGATGGACCTACCGATTGGATGCTAACTGGCGGTACGGTTCAAGATGTTTTACCAACTGTCAATTTCGGGTCACGCCAGGAAGAATCTTTTGAGATGTTAGAAAAACATGCTGGTGCCGTACCACATATCGTCATGGAATATTGGAATGGTTGGTTTGATCATTGGAAAGAAAAGCATCATACACGCAATGTAGATGAAGCCGTAGATATCTTTAAAGAAATGCTATATAACGGAGCTTCTGTAAATTTTTATATGTTCCATGGTGGGACGAATTTTGGATTTTACAATGGCGCAAATTGCGGAGAACAATACGATCCAACTATTACAAGCTACGACTATGATGCCCCTCTTACTGAAGCAGGAGATATAACCGAAAAATATATAAAACTAAAAAATGTCATTGAGGAATATACCGGTATTGATGCTGGGCCTATTCCTGAAAACTCAAAGAAATTGGCTTATGGAGCGGTCCAACTTTCTCAAAGCAAGCAACTTTTCGATGCCTTAAATCAACTGAGCTCCCCACTTCGAAGCCCACAGCCATTAACGATGGAAAAGGCAAATCAGGATTACGGCTTTATTTCATATCGAACGATTTTGCCAAAAAATATGGGTACTGGACCTATTCGCATTGACCGTGTGGCAGACCGTGCACATATTTTTATTAACCAAGAATTCAAAGGCATCATTGATCGTTGGGAACAGCAAGAAATCGATATTCATGTAGGAGAAAATGATGTACAATTAGATATATTAGTTGAAAATATGGGTCGGGTGAATTACGGCGAAAAAATGTTTGACCCAAAAGGCATTGTCAGTGGGGTTCGCTTCAAAGGGCAGTTTATTTTCGATTGGGAAATTTATACGTTACCACTAACAAATATAGAGCAGCTTTCATTCAATCAGTTACAGCCACTTCGCAAAAATGAACCTACTTTTTATAAAGGTACTTTGACAATCGATGAAGTAGCCGATACTTTTATCGAGGTGCCTTCAGGTGAAAAAGGCGTTATCTTTATCAATGGGTTTAATATAGGTCGCTATTGGTCTGTTGGTCCACAAGAAACGTACTATGTACCAAGTAGCATTTTGCGTAAAGGAACAAATGAAGTGATTGTTTTTGAGCTAGACGCTGAAAAATTACAAACTGTGCAATTTACAGATGTTCATCGCCTTGGATAATAAATAGTAGGAGGAAATATTTTGAGACTAGGTACATTTGAATGGATGAAATCAGTGAATCGATCCATTATTATTAATAAAATCAGAACAGACGCACCTATATCTAGAGCTCAAATTGCCAAAGAAACCAAAATCACTCCTCCGACAGTTAGTAGCAATGTTAAAGAATTAATCGCATTAGGTATTGTAGAAGAAACAGATTATGGCACTTCAAGTGGTGGACGCAAACCGAAAATGCTCATGCTAACGGAAAATAAGTATTTTGTAATAGGTGTTGATGCTGGTTCGCAAAAAATTCAAGCTAGTTTGTCGAACTTAAAAGGGGAAATTTTAAATCGCTACCACTGCTCACTAGAAGGTGTCCATACAAATGAATTGTTTATTGAAGCGCTTATGACAAGCATTGATACGATTTCATCATTTTTAAAACCTTCTCAGGACATTTTAGGTATCGGAATCGCGATGCACGGTGTGGTCGATCCTCTCAAGGGAGAAGCCACATTTGCACCCAATTTAGGATTAACGAACATCCCGATTAAAGAAATGTTATATGAGCATTTTCAAGTGCCCATCTATGTAGAAAATGATGCACGAGCTATGGCAATGGGTGAGGCATGGTTTGACACAACAAACGTTCCGCAATCATTAGTAACCCTCAATATCGGACGCGGTGTTGGCGCCGGAATCATCGTTGATGGGAAGCTTTTTTATGGCAAAGATTACTTAGCTGGTGAAATTGGTCATATGACGATTAATATGAATGGCGATATATGTGACTGCGGGAATCGCGGATGTTTACAAACGTTAACGTCTGGAAAAACAATCGCTTCTAAAGCAAAGGAGCGAATTCCTTCCACTCATTTCGAACGGTTTAATGACCAAATTACAGGGGACACGGTTTTTCAGCTCGCCTGCCAAGGAAATGAGGAGGCTATTAAAATCTTCCACGAAATTGGACATGCTATTGGTATTGGGCTCATTAATCTCATTCATATGTTCAATCCTGAACGTATTGTCTTAGGTGGAGGAGTGATGGATGCATCACAATACATATTACCTATCGTGAAGCAAATCATTCAAGAAAAAGGGCTTACAGGGAAAGCCAAAAATAGTCATGTTGAAATATCTAGATGGGGCCATGATGCTACATTAAAAGGAGCCATTGCCATTGTACTTTCCCATGTCTTTGATGATGTTGCAGAGGATGAACTCTCCAACGAATGATAAATGTTTGTACAAAATCCTAAGATGAATCTACCAAGCTTTCATGTTTATTGGACGCTCTCTCTCATTGTTTTTTTTGCAGGGAGGGCGTTATTCCAAATAATCTATGTATGAATTCATTCTCGTTTTTGATAGACTTCCCCCCTGTTGAAGTTGTCCTTTTCCATATTGATTAAGCCCCTATTTAGAATAATAGTATTCACCAGGGGAAAAAACCATTAGAGCCAATAGTATAAACAAATATTTTTTCATTAACATCCCCCTTAAAAAATTTAGACGTGTAAAACTCCCCTAATGTTAAAATTTGTTGAATTACAAAAAGCAACCCAAAGCATGGTTTGGCTATGTTTGTACGTATCATAACTTATGAAGATAATTTCCGTTTCAACTTTTGCCCGATTAATACTAACAGGAGCATATATGTACCAACTAAAATAATGGTGCTGAATTGATTGTCTTCAAATTGCTGGCCGGCCATTGTAAAAGCGACCATTGTGGGAAGTTTGCCAATGACTGTCGCGAAAGTAAATGCCCAAATAGACATGGATGTGATACCAGCAATGGCATTCAAAGCTGCTGAAGGCATGATTGGAATTAATCGACCAATTAAAATGGCCAAAAATACATTGCGATCCAGCATCGTAAAAAAGCCGTTTAACCGTGCATACGCTGCGACCTTTTTTCTTGCCCAACGCGCCAAAATGGTCCGACTTAAATAAAACATGCCTATACAGCCAACTGTTGTTCCACCAAGGCTTATCAATAATGCGAGCCAAAACGGTTGATTTGCCGCAATGATCCCTACAATTAACGGAATGGGCATAGCCGGTACAAAGGCTAACCCCACCATTATTAAAAAACTAATCCAAACACTCGCACTACTTTCCTCCACCAAATCCATGTAACATGTCACCTCTCTGTAAATCATTTGTTTTATTTTATCTCATTTCCTTAAATATTAAACGAACAAAGGCGAAAACCCTGTCTATGTGGGTTATCGCCTTTTGTTATTTCACTGTATCCACAATGTTTTTCGCATGATCGCCAATTCGTTCTAAATTGCTGATGATGTCGGCAAAAACAATGCCTGCTGAACCAGAGCAAATGCCTTCATTCAGACGGTAAATATGCATTTTTCGCAATTTACGTTCCATCACATCAATTTCATTTTCTCTTGCATATACATCTTTTGCAAGTGCTGGATCATTTTTTTCAAGTGATTGTAAAGCAAGGCGCACTGTATCCATCGTAAATTCATACATTTCAACTAATTCTGCCTGCGCATCATCACTTAGTTTTACTCTATTTGCATCACGGTATTGTAAAAGCTCCACGATATTTTCTACATGGTCACCGATTCGCTCGATATCACGAATATTATCAAATAAATTATGATGTAAATTCGATTCTGTTTGTGATAACGCTTGTTTCGATAGTTTCACTAAATAGTCCGTTGACTTACGATCTAAGTTATTAATTGCCTCTTCTAATTGCTCGACATTGCCAATTGCCTTGGTGTCACCTGATTGTAAATAATTCAAGGCTTCTTCCATGCCTTGTACACTATAAGAACCCATATGTAATACTTCCATTTTTGCTTGTCCTAAAGCGACAGCAGGAGATTGGGCAATTAAATTTTCATCTAAATATTTTGGATTATGCGCAATGACAGAATCTTCACCCGGGATGAGCTTCGTCACGATCCATGCGAGTGCACCGATAAATGGTAATTGGATTATTGTATTAGCCACATTAAATGTACCATGAGCAAACGCAATTTGCATTTTGTTTTCTAAGTTTAATACACTAGAAATCCATTCCACATATGCAGTGAAAGGAACTAATAAAAGCATGAAAATAACTGAACCAATTATGTTAAATAACACATGCGTTGCTGCGGCACGACGAGCAGCGACTGAAGCACCAATTGAAGCTAAAATTGCAGTAATGGTAGTTCCAATATTATCACCGAATAAAACAGGTAGCGCTCCTTGTAAAGGTATTAACCCTTCTGCATAAAGCCCTTGTAAAATGCCGACAGTCGCAGAAGAAGATTGAACAATAAGTGTAAACACAGTACCGACAACAAGACCTAACACTGGAATGTCACTCATTTGTACAGTTAACTCTAAAAATGGTTGCCAGTCGTGTAATGGTTTCATCCCGCTACTCATCATTTCTAAACCGATGAATAATCCAGCAAAACCGAATAATACTTGTCCAATATTTTGGATTGTACTTTTCTTAAAGAAGAATAAGAATATAGCACCTAATGCCATAATTGGGTATGCATATTCGCCGACATCAATCCCGATAATAAACGCGGTTACCGTCGTACCGATATTGGCACCCATGATGACACCAATCGCTTGTCTTAATGTCATAAAGCCAGCACTTACAAGTCCAACTGTAATAACAGTCGTCCCTGAGCTTGACTGAATTAAAACCGTAATTATCATCCCGACAAGTACGCCCATAAATGGATTTGTCGTAAACTTATCTAATATATCTCGAAGTCGATCGCCGGCCGCTTTTTGTAAGCCATCGCCCATATACTTAATAGCAAACAAGAATAAGCCTAAACCGCCTAAAAATTGAAATATCATTTCTTGAAAATTATCTTCCATAGTCAACTACCTTTCAACGTACTGTGCCCTATTATCAATCGCTACATTAGAAATGTAAACAATATTTACAATCTCTTAACATTTAATTAACATTGTGCAATAAAACGTCAAATAATTTTTGTTTTGATATGATAAATTCCCTTTAAATAGGGGTGTTTAACGGATAGAACGTCTAACTGACAGATAGATTTTCGATTTTGACGGATTAAAGCCCCTCTCCTACTAGCTAACTAAAAAAAATTCCCCCGTAAATGCGCATTTGGCTGCGAACATTTGCGGGGGGCATGTTTTATTTTACAACTGGTGCAGGATAGTCAAAGCCTTTCGTGTCGACTTCAACCTTTTTCATTTGCTGATCTTTTAACGGTTTATCCGCTGCATCTCTTTCGGCATTAACAATGTTGTCCACCGTTTCGATGCCCTCGATTACTTTACCAAACGCAGCGTAGTCACCATCTAATTGTGGTGTGTTCTCTGCCATGATGAAAAACTGAGAGCCAGCAGAATCTGGATCTTTCGAACGTGCCATTGAAATGACACCGCGTTCATGCTTTAAGTTATTTTCAAAATCATTTGATGTAAATTCACCTGCAATGCTATAGTCGGGACCACCTGTACCATTACCTAGTGGGTCTCCCCCTTGAATCATAAAGCCAGGGACTACGCGGTGGAAAATAAGCCCATCATAAAAACCGTCTTCCACTAAAGAAATGAAGTTCGCAACCGTATTAGGTGCGACGGCAGGATCTAATTCCACAACAATTTTCTCGTCATTAGCCATTGTAATTGTAACAATAGGGTTTTCCTTTACATTAGCTGCGTAATTCTTTTGCTCAGTAGGCTCCTTCGGGGTATCTACTACTTCATCATTTTCAGTTTTATCGCCACAAGCAGATAAAACGAATACAACTGCCAATAGACTAACTACTAAATAAAATAATTTATTTCGTGCAAACATGTGATTCCAACTCCTTATGTATTATGTGTACTTTCCCATATTAGCAGATTTGCGAGAGGATTACGCGATAGAACGTTCTAAAAGTTGAAACACACCTTATTTCATTATTTTTCGTGCGGGTCTCTCGGATTCTTTTGTTCAATAATATCAACGATAAGATATAAAATGGCTGTGATAACCGCGTAAATAATCGCCCCAAAAACCGGAATCGAAATAGATTCCATGACGTTTACTGCGATAAGCATCAATGTGATGGAAATAAGTAAATGCCCCCAAAACTTATGGTACATGTGATTTGATTTTGCTTTCGTCTGAACAAATCTTTGCATTATACTAGATAAAATAAACTCCACAATGCCGAACACAATAATAAAAATAGCGAAGGATTTCCAACTTTCATATGTAAATCCTACTAAAATTAACGCGAACACTTCCGCGGCAATAACCACACCGATAATCGCAATGAAAGCGAGGACTGCGATGAGAATGCCGAATATGTTGCTTAGTTTGTTCATGTAAATTTGCCCCTCCCTTCACATAGCTCAACTGTAGCAAATGGCTACCGTCCCCTATTATACTCATTCCGTGATAAAAAGTTTTAATTTTCATCTTAAAGAATGAAATCTATTAATATTTCACTTATTTTGAGAGAATTAGCGAAAACACGTCCTAAAAAATATTTTGATAGAAAACATCCCATTTCTACGTATTGAGGTTATAAGGGCTCTAGCTTGAAGGTACAAAATGGAGATTACAGAAGAAAATGTAGTAGAACAGTTAATCATGAAAAATGAAAAAGCGTTCCAATAGAAATAACAGAATCACACATTCCTTATTTTTGAAATGTCAATGCGGAAAACTTGATTTACCTAAGGAAAATTCCATTCGCATTGATACAATCACTTGTTTTAACACCGATTTCTTCAAAAATTGATTAAGAAATAATCGAACTTGATTTAGGTGACAATTAAAACGAAGATGAAATAGAGCCCTTGCACATGTTAATCAGCATGCGCAAGGGCTCCATTACCCACTATGGTTTTTCCACATTCTCTCGTTGCACCTTTAACAAGTTTGAAATGGTCACAAACTGGTATCCTTCTTTTTGTAGCGTAGGTAATATCTGGGAGAGTGCCTCTACTGTCTGCTTCCTGTTCCCACCACCGTCATGGAATAACACGACATTACCTTTTCTTGTTCCTTTCAGTACGATGTCAACAATTTTTTTTACACCGGGGTCTTTCCAATCTTCCGTATCTAGATGCCAAGACCACATCACTACTTTATAGCCATCCTTTACCACCGCTTCAATTAACGCATCCGTGTATTGCCCCTCCACCGGTCGAAATAACTTAGGCGCGTATCCGGTTATACTAAAAATGACTTCATTTGTTTGTTGAATTTCCTTTACGAGCTTTGGAACGCTTGCTTTAAATGGATGGGAGTACGTATGATTTGCTAACTCGTGCCCTTCTTCATGCATGCGTAAAATAACTTCTGGATTTTTTTCTGCGTATTCTCCTACGACAAAAAACGTTCCCTTTGCTTCATATTTAGCTAATAAATCCAGCACTTCATTCGTGTATTTTTTGTGTGGACCATCATCAAATGTCAGCGCAATAATTTTTTCATCTGTTTTAATATCCCATACAATTTGTCCAGCGTTCTCATAATACGGTCTGCCCTTATCTGCGGCCATAGTGACCACGACGTAAAATATGGAAACGAGGAGGATTAAAATAAACAATACTAGACACACTTTAACAACTTTACGTTTCAATTACATACCGCCCTTCGTTTGCCGCTCCCATAGCAAGAGTGATGGATAAGGATCGAATGCCCACTCTGTTCGACCATTAAATTTATACATCCCGTAATGCAAATGTGGTGCGAACTTACCAGAAGTGCCCTTTTTCCCGTAACCACTACTACCAACAAAGCCAATGAGCGTGCCTGGTTCTACAATGTCCCCAAGTGCAATATCTTTTTGAAAACTATTTAAGTGGGCATAATAGTGGTACGTATTGTGATGATCTCGAATACCTATCCGCCAGCCGCCAAAATCATTCCAACCGATTATTTCGATGATACCGTAAGAGGTAGAATAAACATGTGTTCCATACCCCGCAAAAAGATCTGTTCCTTCATGCATCCTTCTACCTCCCCATCCACGATTCGCACCCCATGTCCCTCTGTAGCTGTATTCAAACTTTATAGGGAGTGGAAAATGATGTTTTTCAAGAGCAATAGTTTTAAAATGCATAAAAAGGCGCATATTGGTCATGATTTGTTTGACCGTTTCTTCCTTTTGATAATAAGCCATTAACGCCAATTCAAAATCCGTTTCGGATGTACCGAAACTGCTTATATAGCTGACCAGGGATTGGAGCACATCTTCATCATGTTGCGGATCGGCCACACCATCGCCGTTCCCGTCTATACCGAAGCCACCAAAATAGCCGATTGATGCAGGGGAAGTATCTTCACTAAATGGATTGATGTCCCCGGCCCAAAACTCTTTGGAAAATTGGATAGCGGTAATACCTTCTCGCTTCGAAATATCTGAGCGGACCGCCTGGATGTTTCGTTCATATTGATCCACCGCTGCTATTTGGTACCAAGGAACAGATGCTTGCTCAAACTGCTTATAAAAAGCCATTCGTTCTTGATATATCTCTTCTTTGGATGGTGAATCCTGAGCTGATGCCACATTCGAAAAAATCGTACTCCATAGTATGAAACACGAAAAAATGGCAATGGGACGAACGAACAATAAGTAAACCTCCTTTCCTTCATTCTTAGTGTGAGTTCAAATTTATTTTTCATGAGTTAAAATTTTTTTATTAGTTTGAGCTGACAAATTGAAATGAATACGAAATTTTAAATGCCAAAATAAAAACAAAAAAAATGATTCGAATCGCAGTTCAAATCCTTTTTTTCGTTATTAAAATTTTTTTATAAGTCTAATGAAATAAAGGATTTCTTTCTTATGGGGAATCTAATAACGTGTCGTTTTTTAGTTTGGCTAAGCACATGAGGCGCACAGCTTTGTGCTTTGTGGAAGGCTAGCCTATGTGAAAGTTTGAGGTTCTAAAGCTTTTTCATAGAGTGCGTCGCTGCCGTTGGTGGCGACGGATTCTTATGAGGTTTACATTCTGGATGATTACTGAGTTACATTTTTTATAATTACAGCACCTATAACTTGTAGGAATGATACGTAATCTGATGAAAATTTATTATCTTTTATAATTATAGACAATCAAATAAATTTTGTATTTATTCTACAATAAATTGAAGGTGAACACACGCACGAACAAGATGCATCCATTGTATTTTGCGTGCATTTCGTCTAAAATGATTAGAACATACATTCTATATTGTGGGAGGAGAAATTATGAATACTCAAAGAAAATTAATGCTGTTCATTGCCACGAGCTTAGATGGCTATATTGCAACAAAAAACGATACTTTGGAATGGTTGTTTAAAGTGGAAGGTGAAGGTGACAATGGGTATTCCGCGTTTTATGATACAGTGGATACCGTTTTGATGGGAAAAAGAACGTATGATTGGATTAAGGAAAACATGACCGGTGAATTTCCATATTTAGATAAACAATGCTATGTCTTTTCAAGAGCGGTACACGAAGAAAATGAAAAAGTAACGTTTATCAATGATGATATCGTGAATTTTACGAATGAACTAAAAACACAAAACGGCAAAAACATTTGGCTTGTAGGTGGTGGCGAGTTGTTGCATTCCTTCTTAAAAGATAAATTGGTTGATGAATTGATCATAACCGTTGCGCCAACATTAATTGGCAATGGTATTCCGTTATTTAAAGAACAAGAATTCCATTTAGAGCTTACTTTAAAAGGAATTCAGCAGTTCAATCAATTTGTCGAACTCCATTACGAAGTACGAAAATAAAAAGCATTGATTAAAAGAGAGCCCTTGAGCGCACGAAATTAAAGTGGGCTTAAGGGCTCTAAATGGTAAGCGGTCTATCACCTGTTCAATTGAACCGTCAGCATGTGTAGGCTTTAACGTTGTAATTCCTTTCATTTAAAATAATTAAAAACACCCACCTGCTCGTTTACCGGGTAGGTGGGTGTAAATTTTTGATGTATAGAAGCTGAATCGGTCCATTTTGAAAGAATAAATATTTTTTATAAATCGATACTTCAGAATTTTAGTAGTGGTTTAACATTTACTTATATTGAAGTTTTATATCAATTACGCATTAAAAGGCAGGAGAGCATACTAAAAAATTTGTTGTTCAAAATGGAATCACTTCAAAAGCAATGTACAGCCATCACCGTAATTTTTCGAAATCTTTCCAGTCTGTTAATCGCGGGTACGTTACATGCTGGTTGTACGATTGGTCCTTTACGATTACCTTCGTTGAAACAGCAGAAAGCGTATCCAGTACGGCGGGTTTATCGTCCACGTAATAATCGAGTTCGAGTGCCTTAATCGTCGCAATTTTTTCGTCGTCTTCCATACCACAAAAGAAATGTCCCTCTGCGACAGGAAAGCCTTGTGCGATCATCCAATCTTTTGTACGTCCACAAAATTGCTTCGGACGAGAGGTAATGTAATACACATCATGACCCTCTGCAACGAGTGCTTGCAATGTTTCAAGTGCCCCTTCATACACCGGGCAACTTGTGAAATAAATTGTTTCCATGGAACGCTTCCACATCGCGCGCCCTTCTTCATTTGTTAATCCAAATGGGGCATGAATTTCAACTGTTGGAATGCCTTGAAAGACGTCCACCCCAAAATTTTGCTCAAATTCCTTGTTATATAATTCAAACGCATAGCCGCGCAAATGAATTAATGTATCATCTATATCAAAACCAAATTTCATATTTTCCACCTAATCCATGACGATGAAATTTTGCGCGAAGCCTTTTTCCTTTTCAACTTGCATTTCGCGTAATTTCGCCGTTTGTTGTTTTCTCATTGTTGCACATTCCTTAAAGTTGGACTGTAAAATGGTGTTCGGATCGAGTAAACTCGCGAACACGTCTGCATCCTCCATCGCTGCATTAAGACCAAACGCTCCGGTTGGTGTCATTGTATGCACCGCGTCACCGATCAATAAAACCCCATCTTTTCCCCAATTTTCACTTGTGGAGCTAAATACATCGAGCAGTACAAAATACTGCCATGATTGGATATGGGTTTGGACACTGTTTGTTAGTTGCGGGAACGCTTGCACGAGCTTGTCGATAAATGGTGCGAATGGCTGCTTTCTTAACTTCGGATAACTGCCTTTTTCGATATTCCATCCAATTTGGACATAGCCTTTTGCTTGCGTGAACAATGAAATTTGCATCCC
This sequence comes from Solibacillus sp. R5-41, assembly GCF_002736105.1. Lineage (NCBI taxonomy): Bacteria > Bacillati > Bacillota > Bacilli > Caryophanales > Caryophanaceae > Solibacillus > Solibacillus sp. R5-41. Next base: position 2,166,389 of record NZ_CP024123.1, read on the forward strand.
ATCGACGAGTGCCATTTTAATTGCCGGAGTCCAGTTAGCCGGTGTGGGAATACGTGCCCACAGTAAATCATAGCCGTGACTATAAATTTGCGTATCAAGCCCTGCTTTTTTGCGGATTGTTGAGTGACGTCCATCTGCGCCAACAATTAATGCTGCATCAATCGTGAGCTCTTCTCCGTCGTGCAAAGCCAAAACTTGTGTATAATGCCCGTTTGAGTCCTGAACTAAACTTTTGACAGTCGTATTGAGGAGTAAGTGAAAGTTCGGGAATTGTTCTGCTTCCTCTGTAATGACTTGTAGCAAATGGGCTTGCGGTACATGAATACCTAAGTGCCCAACAGTTGGGTCGGCTTTTATTGTTTTTATTGTTTTACCGTTATGGCAATATTCCAGAGTTTCCATGCGCAATAGTCCAAGCTTTTCCACTCGGTCAAATAGGCCATGTTTTTTCAATATGGCTTCTCCCGTTTCATTTAAATGCTCGCCACGAAATGCTTTAGCTAAAGAGTTTGTGCGCTCGACTAACAGCACAGAAAAGCCCTTTTTTACTAGTAGCAAGCTAAGGAGTGCGCCGCCTGGTCCTGCACCGACGATACAAATATCAACATCTTTATGCACGTTCATCACCCATTTGAGGGTAAGCAATGAGACAAAAATCGTCCCCTATTTTTTGCACATCTGAAAAATCAAGTTGCATTGCCGCGTCCATCGAGGTTACATCTTCACCGCGAAACGGATTAATCGAATGTTCGCCACCTAACACTTTAGGTGCTACGTAGACGATGAATTTATCAATCAAACCTGCACGAAGGAACGAGGCATTCACCGCGCCGCCCCCTTCAACTAAAATATCCGTAATGCCAACATCATAAAGCTTTGTCAGCACTTCTTCTATCTTTAAGCCGCGCTCATTTTTCCCTACGCGTACAATTTCCACGCCTAATGCGACTAAGCTTTGTGCCTTCTCTTCATGCGCTTCTAGTGAAGTGACGATGATTGTTTTCGCTTCGGTTGTATTTGCAACGTGACTTGTTAGCGGTGTTTGCAAATTCGAATCTAAAATTATACGTACGGGATTTTTACTGTTGCGATCATCTAGGCGTGTAGTCAGTTTTGGATTATCTGCGAGTACAGTCCCAACCCCGACTAAAATCGCATCCATTTCGTGTCGGAGCTCATGTACATTTTTGCGTGCAGCTTCCCCTGTAATCCATTTAGAATGACCGTTTGCTGTAGCTATTTTTCCGTCGAGCGTCATCGCAAATTTCGATACAACAAACGGACGGCTTGTAAGCATATTATGAATAAACCGTTCATTTAAACGTAGCGCTTGTTCCTCTAGCAGACCAACTTGCACTTCAATGCCGGCATCTTGCAACAATTGAATACCGCGGCCTGCAACAGATGGATTCGGATCTTTCATTGCAATAACAACTCGTACGACACCGGATTCCTTCACTAAATTTGCACAAGGCGGTGTTTTGCCATAATGTGAGCACGGCTCCAGCGTCACATAAAGAGTCGCCCCTTGCGCATGTTCACCTGCCATACGGAAAGCATGAACTTCCGCATGAGGTTCGCCCGCCTTTCTATGTAAACCCGTGCCTACAATAACCCCGTCTTTTACAATAACTGCGCCGACAAGTGGATTCGGATTCGTATTGCCGCGCGCAGTTGCTGCTAAATCTAATGCAAGCTGCATATAAGTTTGATCGTTATGCATTATGGACTTCCCCTTACCCGGTAATTTTTTGTTGAATATGACCTGATTTTTCTACTTTTGTTTGTAAATAATGACGGTTCGTTTCCGTTTCTCCACCCCATAAAGGCACATGCCCATTTGTCAGTAGTCCGTGTTCTTGTAAGGCTGCGAGTTTTTTCGGATTGTTTGTAATGAGTGTCACAGGTTTTGTTCTTAGTGAACGCAGCACTTTAATCGCATCTTCATACGACCTTGTATCATCTTCAAAGCCGAGTGCATGGTTCGCTTCTACTGTATCGAAGCCTTCTTCTTGTAATAAGTACGCGAAAGTTTTCGAAAATAGCCCAATACCACGTCCTTCATGATCAGCTAAATAGAAAATAGCGCCACAGCCATTCTCGACAATCATTTTCATCGATTCATGCAGCTGGTAGCCACAGTCACAACGCTGTGAGCCAAAAATATCGCCTGTATGACATATACTATGCATACGAATGAGCGCATTGTCTGCATTTTCAAAATCTCCATATACTAAAACTGAAGACTGTTGCCCAAATGCTAGATTCATTTCGTTTAAGGATGAAATGACTTCCTCTTTTGAGTGCGCTATGTCCACTGGTAGCCAGCTGTACCAGTTAAATGTTGCTTCAAATTCACTTTGCTTCACTGGTAATTTCACTGGGCCAACTACTGCTATATTTTGAAAGTCGTTACGCGCGACCAGATTTGTTTTATCTAGTAAAATCGAAAGTATATTTTCCATGTTGTCCATTCCCATCTTTTAGTTACTTTATGTAAGCTAGTATATTATAATAACTCCAAATCGTCAATTGAATCCGCCCGTTTTCATAGAGAAAACCTTATTACAAAGAAATATCAACGCTCGTATAAGCTTCTAGCAGCATACTTTTTGATAATGAAAAAAGCTGTGCTGAAAGTTTTAACTCTCGGCACAGCTTTTGCTTTTATTTTTATTTCAGCATAAAATGTGGTAAAAATGGAACATTAAATTCAATGCTTCATAGGTCACTATCTTTAACACCCCCTTTCTCAAAGGAGTGCCAACCGCCGTCCGCTCTATGTTTTGCTGTTAATCTAGTTTATCATATAAATTGAAATGATTATACAACTTTTGGTAATTCAGGGTTGTTTATGATTAATACAAATAAAACACGCTACCAATTTTAGTTTCAGTATTTAGTGGCGTTTTTGTTTTTATATGAGAAATGCTTATTACAGAAACGCAAAAAATTCCGTGCTTGATACCGACCCATTTGGATTAAACTTGCCGTTGTTAGCAAAAGGACTTGGGAATACTTACATTTTTTACGCTTCTAGTTCTTCATAAGTTAAATCAGTAGCATCCATAATATCTCCTTTGTATGAATGCAACATCATTTCGTCTTCCCTCCGAACTTCCGCAAGTATTTCTTATTGTAACTGTTCTAACATTTCTTTTGGCAGCTATAATGAGCTTTTCAATATTTAGTTACACCCGGTGTAATACATTTCTATAATTCATCTTCTATCAATGTTAAAAATCTGTTTTTCCATATATTTTCATAAAAATCAATTGTGTCTTCTGCAGACATAAATGGATTATTCAAAGTTGAGGTTGCTTTTTGTACCATGGAGTTTTCATAGCCCATTCCATGAGCAAATTTAATTGTAGCATCCATACAGTATTCTGTTTGAGCGCCGCAAAATTCAATGCGTTGGATATCTAATTGGTCTAAAAGTTGTTTTAAGTTCGTTTTGTAAAATCAATTTGCATGTTTTTTTCTTACAAAATAATCATGTTTTTGGACATCTAAATAGGCATGAATTGCCCAAAGTTCTTCTTCGGGTACTAATCCTTCATCACAGTGTTGAACAAAAACGATAGGTTTATGTAATTTTCGATATAAGGCGATTCGATTATTTACTTTCGTGAGTAAATTTGATAAATCAAATAGATGATCTCCGCTGTAACATACGCCATTTTGTAAATCGATAACGATTAAAACATCTGAACTAGTTTCCATTCGTTTTACCTCTTTCATTTCACAATATAGTAATTATTTTATCATTTGAGGTAGGATACTACACCTTTAATTTACATTATCGTTTAAAAAATCAAAAGAGTCAGTCATTGATTATTTGGTATAATGAGAAAAATAGGAAATTAAAAGGAGTTTTAGCTATGATTGAAATCCGAAAAGCAACGAATCGTGATGCTGAAGACATCATATTTGTGATGAGCAATGCAGAAGAATCTGGTTTTATGCTATTTGCACCTGGGGAAAGAAAGGTGACTCCTGAAAGTTTAGGCAAGCTTATTGAATTAATCAATAGTCAAACCAAATCAGGTATGTTTATTGCAACTGAAGGTGACCGCATATTAGGCTATATGATCGTCCAAAATGAAAAGCCTCAACGCATTGCACATCGAGCATATATTGTCATTGGCGTACATAGTGATAGTCGAGGAAAAGGTGTAGGTAATGCACTTTTCACTTCGGTTATTTCATGGGCAAAACAAGTGGAGCTTCATCGCCTAGAGTTAACCGTTATCGCGACGAATGAAGTAGCGGTTCATTTATATAAAAAAATGGGCTTTGAAATTGAAGGCGTTAAAAAAGACTCTTTATTTATCGACGGCCAATATGTGGATGAATATTATATGTCTCGTTTATTATAATACGAAGTAAAGCACAATCCATTTAAACAATGAATTGTGCTTTATAAGATTTTCACTCCATCAACAAGTTCAAAAGCTTTGTACGTGCTTGGAAAAATTCCTCGGTTTCTAACAGTTCCTTTGTGCGCTCTTTTGGAAACGGCACTTGGATTTCTGCTTTAATCGTTGCCGGGCGTTCCGATAGCACATAAATACGGTTTGCCAAAAAAAGCGCTTCATCAATTTGATGGGTAATAAATAAAATAGACTTTTGACGTTTTTTCCACATTTCTAATAGCCAAATGTGCATTTTATGGCGTGTAATTTCATCCAGTGCTGAAAAAGGCTCGTCTAGACAGAGCAAGCTTTGCGGACTTAATAAAGCACGTAAAAAGGATATACGCTGCTTCATGCCACCTGAAATTTCGTGTGGATAGGCGTGTAAATAATCCCCTAATCCAATACGTTCAATCCATTCAATAGCTTCATCCTTATTAACCGTGCCCGATAATTCTTGTGCAAGCAGTACGTTTTGTAACACCGTTCGCCAAGGTAATAGGCAGTGATGCTGTGGCATATAGCTAATGTGCCCACTTTCCCCATTAATGAGCGTATCATCAATGAAAATTTGACCAGAAGATGGTGGCAATATCCCGCCAACACATTGTAATAATGTACTTTTACCGCTACCAGAAGGACCAAGCAATGCCACGATTTCTCCATCTTGTACATGTAAATCAATATCTTGCAAAACTTCTTGCTGCTGAAATTGCTTATGGAGTGCTTGAATTGTTAGCATGATGTGGCTCCTCCTTTTTATAGCTATGTACAAAACGCTCTTCTATTAGGCGAATGATTCCGAAAACGCTTAAGCTTAGTACGACAATGAGTGTAATCGCAACAAACACGCGATCTGTGCGAAAGGCTGATTGTGCATATGTCATATACACGCCTAAACCTTGTTTCGCACCGAGCCATTCGGTAATGACCGCACCCATCACGCTATACGTAGCGGCAATCTTTAACCCTGAAAATAACGCTGGCATTGCAAACGGTAGCTCAAGCTTCCAAAATTGCTGCCATTTTGTCGCACCAGCCATTTGAAAATACTGTCGCAGTTCTGGTGTCGTTTGACGTAACCCATCCAACAGGGCAATCGCAATTGGGAAGAAGCATACTAACCCAATAATGACGACCTTTGGCATAAGCCCGAAGCCAAACCAAATGATTAATAGTGGCGCTAGCACAATCGTCGGGATATTTTGCGATATCAGGATTAATGGATAGCCAACTTTATGGACGATCGGCAGTAAATGCAATAAAATCCCTACGATAAAACCAATTAAACTTCCAGCTGTTAAACCGATGATTGTTAGCTTAACCGTTGCAATGACATGTGGTAAAAGTTCATCAGACGTTTGAAAAAGCTCCATTATGACTACAGATGGTGCAGGAAATAGCCAAACTGGTAAATCTAGTAGCCGCACGACAATTTCGGCAATGATGAATAAACTTAGTAAAAAGCCTATCGTAATGCGATACTTTTTCCAAAGGTTCATGAATCATATTTCCCCGTTAGCTTTTCGATTGATGCACCTTGTGGGTTATATAAAATTTTCACTTGAGAAATGACGCTAATTGCACCCAGTTCCACCATTTTTTCATTCATTTTTTCAATCAGTTGTAGAAGCTGTGTTAGCTCGCCTTCCATCGTTGTTTCTAAAGGACCTACGCGATAAACGACCCCAGACGCATCAATCATTGCAATGGCTGCATCGACATACGGGATCACATCTTCATACCGTTCTGTTTTCGGGATAATTTGAATACTTACTAAACTGTTGGCCATTTTTTATTCCTCCGGTAAAAATTGATTTGTAAATGCTTTTTCAGCATCTAATTCTTTTTCGATTAACTTATTTTCGAACATCCAATTCGCGTAGTTTTCCCATACGTCTAATGATTGGATTCCCCACTGTGACGCTTCTGCTTGGTACTGTTTCGATAACCAAATCGCACTGTTCACTACTAGTTCTTCATCTAATTCTGGTACGGCTTTTAATAGCATACTTGCCGCTTCTTCTGGCTCGTTAATCGCTAGTTCATAGCCTTTGCTTACGGCCTGCATAAATGCACGAACCGTTTCTTCTTCCTCGTCAATGTACTTTTCATTCGTAATAATTACCGGTGTATAGTAATCCAATTCTTTCGCATAATCTGTTAAATATAGCATATCAATAGCTTGCTCACGTAACTCCGCTTCAATGCCTGTCCAGCCGTAGTAAATCCATGCAAAATCAATATCTTGTTTCATCATATTAAAAAAGTCTGCAGAGCCGGCGTTAACAATGTCTACTTTCTCTACATCCCCATCTTCCATGCCCATTACCGTTTTTATAATGGCTTGTTCAACTGGTGAACCCCAGCCGCCATATGTTTTTCCTTCAAAATCTTTTGGTGTTTGAATCCCCGTTTCCTTTAATGATGCAAAACCCGATGTATTGTGCTGAATGATGGCTGCAATGGAAACGATTGGGACACCTTGCAATCGCGCCTGTGTAACGGATTCTTGGGCACTAATTCCGAACTGTGCTTTGCCTGTTGCAACAAGCTGATCTGCACCTGCATCCCCTGGTTGAATAATTTCAACATCCAGACCTGCTTCCTCAAAATACCCTTTTTCCTGGGCAACATATAAGCCCGTATGATTCGTATTTGGCGTCCAATCAAGCACCACTTGAACTTTCGTCAAATCTGAATCTTCTGTTTTAGCATCTTGTTGACAGCCTACTAATAGCAATGACATGCCAATAATACTTAACCATTTCCACATGTAAAAATCCTCCCTTTTTCGCCTAAGTATGTACAGATTCTTGCGTTTTTTTGCAAGATCTATCTTTCAAATGAAAAGGACTAATAGAAAAATGTAAAAAACGCCTGGTACATTGGGTACCAGGCGTCGAACAAGAAACAAATAGTTACAAAAATAAACTAAATAACAATCTACGTGTCAATGTTTCCTCCGCCGGTATTAACCAGTTCAGGTTCAAAGGGTAAGTCTCTCCATGGATCACTTTCTCAGCTAGCAACACTAGCACCCCTACATTTTTAGGTCTATGAACTTTTCAATGCCTATCGTAACGATATCCGACACATAGGTCAAGCTTAATATATCCAGTTTTCCGATTTTTCACTTTAAAAGCCTTTCGTAGTACCTGAATAAAGTGCGAATAATGGGTGATTTCATGTGAATTGGCACGTATTTCAACTTTTTCCCCTCACAAAAAAGCAACCTAAAAAACAGGTTGCTTTCCATCCTTTTATGCATATAATTTTTTCCTTTTAAAGGTTGGCTTGACCTCGGCAAATATAATGGCAACAAAAATTAACACACAGCCGAACAGCATACGCCCCGTTAATATTTCGCTGAGTAGCCATACCGAGAATATCGTACCGAATAAAGCTTCCGTTGATAGGATAATTGCGGATTTTGTTGGATTTGCATATTGCATCCCAATATTTTGACACACATACGCAACCGCCGTACAGAAAACCGCTAAGTAAAGAATAACGTAGATCCCTTCCGAAGAATATGTAGTTGGCACCTCACCAAGCACTAGGACTGAAGCAATACTTAAAATCGTCGCCGTATAAAATTGAACAATTGTTAAAGCAAGTGCATCCTCAGTTTTGACGAAAACATTTGTATAGAAAATGTCAAAGGCAAAGCCAACTGCACATAAAATGGACAGGAAATCGCCAAAATTGATTGTGAGCGAGTCTTGTAATGATAAAAAGCCAATTCCGACAATCGCCATTCCGGCAGCAATAAATTCAAAGCGATCAATGCGACGTTTATAAATGACATACGCAATGATTGGTACAATAATAACATTTAAAGCTGTTAAAAAAGCATTTTTCGAGGGTGTCGTGTACTCCAGCCCCATCGTTTGCAAAGCAAATGCGGCAAATAAGATGGCGCCAAGGACAGCACCCTTCCAAAGAACGCTTTTCGTAATTAATTTTAACTTTTTATAAAATATAACGCTTAAAATAATGGACGCTAATAAAAAGCGCCCAGCCATTAATTGAAAGACGGTCCAGTACTCTAGCCCAACAGCCATGCCGACGAAACCGCTCCCCCACATCACGGCCGTAATGAGCATCAAAATTTCGCCTTTATATTTCTGCATAAATATTCCTTCTCTCTATGAATTTATACGAATAGTTTAACAATAATCAATATTTAGTAAAAATGGAAGGAGAATTTACTAAAATCGAAAAAGTGTACAAAATTCAATGAAATTTACTGTTGGCGATTGGGTTTTGGATAAGGCAGGTAGCTTCAAATGTGCGCCTCCACTTGTTGTAGATGTATCTGTAGTTTTATAAAAAAGATTTAATCTAATCACTGAAAAAAACCCCAGTCATTAACTGAATTTTATTAACTCAACATACTGTTATTAATGAATAAAATATTGCTGTTTAATTCGGCAACGTTTTAATTTTACTAGGGTTCTTTAAAATTTAATTTCTACCGTTGTCCCAAAACCAAGTTCACTGTTAATCGTAAGCTCTCCATTATGTTCCTGAATAATATCTTTAGCTATGGCCATTCCAAGTCCAGATCCTTTATGTGCTTCTCCGGTACTGGTTCCTCGGTAATAGCGATCAAAAATTTTATCAAGTTCCTCATTCTTTATGCCTTTTCCATTGTCCTTTATAGTTATATGAGTTCGTTCACATTTCTCAATCATTACATCTATTATTACATTTTCATCATTATGAACAATCGCATTATAAATTAGATTATTGATCGCTCTTCGAAAAAGAATTTCATCAATCGCTACAGGTATATTCTCTTGATTTACATGAAACTCTATATGGCGATTAGAATAATGCGGATCATTTAAGATATCAATTACCATATTTCTTAATAAAGAAACAATATTAACCGTTTCTTTGTTTAATGATAATGCTTTATTTTTTAATCTTGTCGTTAAATTTAAATCATCCATTACCTCTTTTATATACAAAGACTTTTGTTCAATAATCTCAGCGTATTCCCTTATTTCTGATAAACTAAAGTTATAATCTGGATCTTTTATTAATTCAGCATATCCTTGTATGGAAGCTAATGGAGTTTTTATATCATGTGAAATATTTCCTATCCACTCTTCTCTCATCATCTCCAACTTCTTTCTTTCCTTTTCATTGGCTGTAAGTTGATTAGATAATAAATTGACATTATGAAAAACGTCTTTATAAACCCCTTTAGGCTCATAATGGACAGTATAATCTTTATTCGCCAGTCTTTTGATGCCATTAATGAGTATTTGTATAGGTTTTGTTAGACGTTTACTAAATAAGTAGCCAATTAATAAGGCGATGAAGATGTCTATAATAAGAACAATAGCGCCAACTTTTACTGCTTGAAATATGTCCTGATTATCAAACGAAATAAATAAGCGATTTACACTGGGATTCTCTATTCCAATAAAATAACTGTAATTATAGGATTCTTCCTTTTTATTACCAACAAATACAGTTGTATCCCCATTAATCTCCTGATATTTATAGTTTTGAATGATTTCTGATGGCGTATACTTTTCCTTTATACCTGTTGGCACCCTATAGCCATAGATTACCTTACCATTTTCGTCTAAAATTTGAATCCAAGCATTTTCTTCGACCAACGCTTTTTTTCCTTTTTCGGTAATAGTCACATGATTATTTGCTATATTTATGTTCTCTTGAAATTGTCTTGTAAATTGTTCAGGCGTTGCTTCGTTTCCTTTAAATATTGGTAAGTTAAAAGCAGACTGAGCTAGCAATAAAGCAAACATTGTAAACATATTTATGAAAACAACGAGAATTACGACTAATACAACGGAAAGTATATATCTTCCAGTTAACTTCCACGTCATGATTTATTCATCCTCTACAGTAAATTTATAGCCTAACCCTTTTACAGTAATTAAAAATTTTGGAGAGGAGGGATTAATTTCTATTTTTTCTCGCAATCGCCGGATATGAACCATCACTGTATTATCCGAGCCAAAATAGTCCTCACCCCAGACGGTATCATAGAGCCTTTCTTTACTAATCACCTTGTTAATATTTTGGAGAAAATACTTCATTAAACCAAGTTCTTTTGGCTTTAATTCAATGACTTCCTTATTTTTTAATAACTCCGCTTTTTGATCGTTCAATTCAAACGGACCAGCTATAATTATAGGATCTGTCTTGTTATCCGTTAGCAAAAATTCTGCCCTTCGTAACTGAGCTTTTACTCGATAAGCAACCTCTTTAGGACTAAATGGTTTTGTTATATAATCATCACCACCAATGGCAAAGCCTAAGAGCTTGTCCAATTCCTCTGATTTTGCTGATATAAATAAAATTGGCACATTCGAAATATTTCTTATTTGTTTACATACATCATAACCTTCTCCATCTGGTAACATTATGTCTAATAATACAAGGTCTGGATGTGATTGTTGGAACTCGTCAAAGCCTCCTTTTGCAGTGGTAGAAGTTACAACTTTTTCAATCCCTTCTTTTATTAAAACCGTTTTTATAATTCTTAAAATATCTTCCTCATCATCAATAATTAATACTGTTTTATTTAACGCCATTCATTACTACCTCCACACCTTCAATGTTTAAACAATTATAAACGAAACAACCCTAAGATTTCTATATGAACAAAAAAGAACCCTTGTAATAAAGGATTCTTTAGATTTGATTTCAGAAAAAATTTACTCCAACATTTTAACGGCTTTTTCCGGTATTTCTTCAGCAGTCACTTCCTTGTATGAGGTAACTCCCTTTCCATCTTTCACGAACAGAAGTAAATACGCATTCTTTCGAAGTTGTTTGTTGGCAGTAAATGTTAATGTTTTTTGGTTACTATCTTTATCATAAGCGGGTAAATCGTATTCATACCTTACTAAAATAGAACCATCGTCCATTTTATCCTCCATTTTATTTCCATCTCCAATTATTGTTGTATAATATTCATCCGTTCCAAACCGATTAATATTTACATTTTGGATAAAAAACAAACTACCGATTAGAATCACTAATACTATTCCAACAACTATAATTATTTTTTTCATTGCTATTTCTCCGTCCATATTTTATTTGGTCACAATTTTATAGTAAGTACGCACCGTTAAGAAGTAATAAATAATGTAGATTAAAACATAAATACCTATACAGATTAATACAGGAACAACCAAGTTTGTTTGTAGTAATCTTGATAAAGCAGTTAACGCAATTACACAATGTGCTATCCCTACTAATAATGGTAGAACAAATATAAAGAATACCTGTTTAGAAATAGACTTTCTAATTTCTTTTTTATTTACACCAATTTTGTGTAGGATCACATAACGCTCTTTATCAGAATTCGCTTCCGTCAACTGTTTAAAGTAAATAATACTTCCTGTTGCAGCAAGGAATACCAATCCTAGGAAAGCGCCAATAAAGATAATTAAACCAGCCGCTTCCATTCCCTGAGCGTAATCGTTGTAAAAGCTAGAGAAACCAGCCTCCTCTGGGAGAATAGACTGAATATCTTTACTTAACATTTTTCCATTTTCGCCACCCGAAAGGCCATATGTTTCCATATTGATTGAGGTAGTTTCTTTTTCCAATTGTGTAAATAGCTCATCGCTAATCACAACGGTTATATTTGCAGTTCGAACATTGAGGACATTATATTTCAACAGTTTTTTTAACATAATTTCATCCGTTTGACTGACTCCATTTAAAGGAATACTTGAACCTACATATTCTGGAGATAATCCCTCATAGTAGCCTGAATCTAGTACAGCTGCATCATTTTTTTCCAGTGAAAGATGGTCTTCTCTTTTTTGAAGTTCAGCCATTTCGTTGAAAGATGAATTTGAAATCATAGTATAAATCGCTTCTTCCGGACCCATTTTACTATTCAAACTCGTCGTATCTACTCTCATTTGTAGCGTAGGAATCACTTTATGATAGGTAATGTCATGGTTTTCTACTTTTGAAACTAGCTCTTTAACTTTATTTGTTATTTGGTTGTCATTATTGATAAACATGATGCTGTTTGGATTTGCTAATTCAGCATTACTTTTATTGTTATAATACAAACTATAAGACGCTCCGACTGCTGTTAGCGTAGTAGCACTCAAAATAGCAATAATGGTTAATGTATGTGCATTTCCTTTCATACGATATAGAAGCTGGGATGTACTTATGATGTTAATACCTTTCCAAAACTTCTTCTTATTATTTCTTGAAATCTTTAATAAATAGATTGTTACTGTACTAAATAATAAATAAGTTCCTAAAATTACGGTTACGATAATAACAAGTGGAGTTACCAGTATACCGATTTTTCTCCAAGCTTCTGACTCCAATATATTTTGAAGTGCAAGCCAGTACCCAATACCAATGAATAAAACAGCTAACATCGCAGTGATAAAAGAAGATTTTGGCTCTTTTTCTCCTTCTTTGTCTGCTTGAAATAGTTCAATCAACTTAAATCGATAAATTAATCTATACCCATAAAATGAAGTTATGATTGTAATAATAGTAAACACAATGAGCGTGTTGATTACCGCATCAGGTGCAATAGCATAGTTCGCTATCACATCGTAGCCCATCACTTTCATTAAGATCGATACAAAAAATTTGGATAATAGCGAACCTAGGAAAATTCCAATAATAAGCGCCATGATACCCATTATAAAGTTTTCATAAAAGAGCATACGGCCAATTTGTTTCTTACGTACACCTAGTAATGAATAAAGTCCAATCTCTTTTTTCCGTTTCCTTGTAAAAAAAGAATTTGAATACCAGATGAAAATGGCAACAAAAATCATTAATACGACAGATGCAGCATTAAAGGCTGCACTAATTTTTGTCGAAGATTCTGATGCAGATTGAATTGTTTTATCATATTTCATTGAAACGAAAGTAAAGTAGATTACAATACTAAAAATCATAGAAGAAAAATAAAGAAAATAATTGGTGAAGTTTTTCCTAATATTCTTCCTAGCAATTTGAAACAGCGTCATTTAATTCCCACCCCCAAGTGAAGCAAGAACGTCTAATATTTTTTGGTAGAATTCCTTTCGAGACTGTTGTTTTTTATGAATTTCAGCATGGATTCTACCATCTTTAATAAATACAATTCGTTTACAGAAGCTTGCAGCAAAAGCATCATGTGTAACCATCATAATCGTGGAGTTAATCTCTTCGTTTAACATAGTTAAGCTTTCTAATAAACTGGTTGCGGATTTTGAATCTAATGCACCTGTTGGTTCGTCCGCCAAGATTAGACTCGGGTTCGTAATAATAGCCCTTGCTGCTGCTGTGCGTTGTTTTTGCCCACCTGAAATGTGATACGGATATTTATCGAGTATTTCACTTATGCCAAACGTCTTCGCAATTTTTTCCACTCGGGTTTCTATCTCACGTGCCGAAACTTTTGATAATGCAAGTGGAAGTAGTATATTTTCTTTCACTGATAACGTATCAAGAAGGTTATAATCTTGAAAAATGAAGCCGAGTTGATTTCGACGGAAGTCTGCCAATTGTTTTTCATTCATGCCTACGATATGTTGATTGTTGATGATAATATCCCCTGATGTTTGTGTGTCAATAGTGGATAACACATTTAACAATGTTGATTTACCAGCACCTGAAGGCCCCATTATTCCAACAAATTCGCCCTCTTTAATTTCCAAATCAATATCTTCTAATGCTTTATAAATATTTCCCTTTGTACCAAATACTTTTTGTACGTTTTTTGCTTGTAATATTATTTTCACTGTTATAGCCTCCTTGTAACTAATCACAAGTATAATTAACAAACCTTACACCAATTTAATCTAAACCTTAAATAAACCTTAAAAATAAAAGCAAACCCTTAAATCAGGATTTGCTTTTATAAATCATATTATTTTTTCTTCGGTATTACATTCGCTGCATGGTCAAAATAAAACGTCCTTCTCCCTCTATTAACAATGATGAACATAGCATGAATAAATAATACAGACCACATAGTAGCAAAAAGTACAAATACAGAAACAGAAGACCACACTAGATATGGATAGAAAAATGAGTTCATATCTAGCTCAATACTGTTAAATATACTTAGAAACTTTGTTGCTACCCAAGGCAGATATAACGCAAAGAACCTTTTTAGCAAAGGCTGCCATGATGGTGTTTCTCCATCAAATGTAATAAGTTTAAAACGCATGATATTTGTTCCAATTGTTTTGCCTTTCCAAAAAAGAGGAACAAGAAGGTAATAAATGATAAATCCAAACGTTGTAAAAATAAATTCTAAGAATGCACTTGTTGAAAAGAATCCAACTGTTAGGTTCCAACTAACTTTGATTAAAAGGTAATCTATGAGTACAGCCACTAATTGCGATAATGGAGGGACAAAGTGACTTTCCCGTATACCTTCGCCTTTAGCAAGTATGCTTTTTCTAGACGGGAATAAAGCAAGTATAATCGGTGCAATAAGGAATCCAAACAGTGCGCCAGTGCTATTTAATATAAGGTCATCAATATCAAATATGCGATATGGACAATTATAGATTCCGTAAATCCCAGTTACTTGTGTGACCTCATAAAAAAGAGAGAGTACAAACCCAAGACCAAGTGCCCTTTTCCAATATCTTTTTTGTTGAAAAAAATACCTTAAATAAACACCAAAAGGAAGTAATAATATGAAATTGAATGCTGCCTGCAAAAAAGCACTTTGTTTAAATATCTGAATGTAAGTTGATGGCTGAGACCAAACAACTGAACTACTTTTAATAACATCCCAAATAAAATAAAATGGTACAAGAGAATAGTGCACCGTATCAGGCGATTGTAAAGCACAAGTATTACGTGTAGCCGGTAGAGGCAAAAGAACTAAAAATAATGCAGCTAACATATAAAAAATAAAGGAATAAGCTACTATTGATGCCCAAATGCTTAAATACGCATATTTTCTATAACTATAGATTAACCAAGGAATAATAAGAAAAAAACCCAAAAGACCAAATATAATAAATGCAGTTTTTATTGATATTAAATATACAGACACGGTGGCAGTACCCCTATACAAAAATTAAATTGTTGGCCTTGAAGATATAACAAGAAACCAGTTTCAGATTACTTTATTTACTTACTATGCCCTTTTGAAGAATTTAATAAAGAGAAAACCCGAAATTTTTAAATTTCTAAACGACGGTTTTTGGTTAGAAACGGAAATATTCAAAACTCCTTAAAAGCATAACCAAAAAGATACTAAGATCAACAAGAACCGCATTAAGAATTTACTTATTCAAACTGTATAATACTTAATCGATCTATGTATACGGACATAATTTTCTACTCATTTTAAATAATAATGGTATAAGAGATAATAAAATAATTCCTATGATTACCGTAGATATTATTAGCTCTTTCCAGATAATCAAATGATTTTCAAGCAATTCATAAATAATTAATGAGTTTATTGGGATGTTAAGCAATAAGCCTGTAAGGAGCCCTGGAGCATACGTTTTCAATAAAATAGTAGCAATAAGATGTGGAAAAATGGCATTAAAAACCATGGAACCTAAAAAGCCAATAAAAATCCATTTTGCAAGATCTGATTCTGGAAAATATAAATAACTAAAAGCAGATAAATAAGCCAAAATTGTAATAATAATGACTGCAAAATGAAATTCACTCGGAGTAACGGCCATTTGAAACTTTGACGGCTTCTGTGACCATTGAGGAAGCCAAATTGCTTCCTCAATATTATGTAGAGTAATTGCAAAACAAAAGAATATTATGAGATGCTCCATTCATTATTCCCCCTCCATAATGACCCCTAACCGTTAGTTGTTTCATAAAACTATTTGTTCTCAATTTTATTAAAGAATACTTCTAATATTTTTGTATATATTTCTGGCTGCTCACAATGCACCAAATGCGACGCGAAGGGAATAATTGATACGTGAACATTCTTCTTTAATAATGGGTACAGCGTAGCTCCCTTCGTTTCAGCTGTATTTCCTTCACCAACTATAAACAAAACAGGTGCACCAATTCCATCCAAATCCTTTGTTACGTAAAATGGATACCAATGTTCATCTTTTGCCCTATGTAAAAATTGTCTCCAGTCAGTATTATGGATATTATCAAAGTAATTTGCTGCCTCTTTATTTTGTAATAATCGTGCTTGAGATTCCACTTCTTTCTTGTGCATTTCGTTCCAGTTGTCTGGCTTTTCACATAAAACCCCAGAAATAGTTAAACTTTTTACTTTATGAGGGAATTTTTTAGCAAAGCATAAGCCCACTAAAGCCCCTAATGAGCAACCAACTAGATGAACAGATTTCAACTCTAATTTATTTAGTGTTTCTTCTAAATCCATTGCAGAATCCTCAAAGAAGTTCGAAATATCATTCTCAATAGACTTACCATGACCTCTTAAATCCGGAAGAATTACTTTAAAGTGGTGTCTGAAATAATCACTTTGATAGGCAAAATCAGTTAATCCCGTTTGTAAACCGGTATGAAGAAAGACAATGGGCTCCCCATCCCCCAAAATTTCTGTATGTAATAGCAAAGTCATCCCTACCTTTCTGATTACTTTTTCACTTGTTTAGCTATTTCGAAGATCTTTTTGTTTCCTACTGGATCTTTACTAAAATATGCGACTGACCACATATTCCGTTGCGGGCGGACGCTTTCCGTCGGCACGACCTATGCCTGTAGTCTCAGGCGTAGTGCTGTTCCCGTAGAATTCTACCGCCCTACTCAGTTAAAGACGAATTGAGCCGTAACGGTGTCGACTTTCAAATAGAAAGGAAATAATGCTCTCATAATATGGTATAAACGCTTTTTGCTCGATTAACTTAAAAATTTCCTCTTTTGAAGCCCACTTTACTGCTTGGACTTCATCAAATTGTAATGTAAGTTCATTTAAATCAATATCCTGTTCAATTAAATAATAATCATCGAAACCTCGTTCAAAATTAATGGTGAATTGTGGTCGCATATTTTCAAAGCTAAAATCAATACCTAATTCCTCGAATAACTCTCTCGACGCTGCTTGCTGGCTTGTATCCCCTGAAGTAGCGCTTCCACCACAAGTAATATCCCAAAGGTTCGACCAACCTTGTTTAAATGGCTGACGTTGCTGAATGAGCATTTCTCCTTTAGAATTAAATATACAGACGTGCACTACTAAATGAAACTCATTCGATGCCATGGGTTCTCCACGAGTTATTTGTTTCTCGATTTTATTACGATGCTTATTATATAAATCCCAAGTTTCCATTGCTATGCTCCCCTTATCATTTTAGTTAGCTTGTAAAAAGCCCAGTTATTTTTGAAATCCTTATCGCATTGAACGTCCTCTTACTTGAAGGAGCTTTCGTTTAACGCCTATTATTCTCTAGTTTTTCATTAAAGTCTTGGATTATGGCAAGTATAATGAACATTAAAACTACCCTATAACATTTCAACCTTTTGAAAAATCTCTTTGAAAAGATAAACTAATTCGCATTTTTTTTTAAAATATATAACCCAGCATCTTCACGATTTGTATCCACATCCGATAAATAAATTGTGGTATGTGAGCCGTTATTTAATAATTCCCAATGTGCCGTTTCATAGGTTGCCCCTGTTCTAGATACTTGCTATTTCTGATCTTAAAATGTAGTTTTATCAATTTATCGTGATTTAGTTGTGTATATTGTTTGTTTTGGGGCGAGTAGATGAAAAATAAAGTTCAATTAATTGTGTCGTATAATATGCAGAACTGTTCACTTCAAAAACGAACTTTCTATGAATAATCGTACAATTTAACTGAATTTCCACTTTTTTATAACGAAATGATGGAATTATGATGCGATTTAATGTAATATATAATTTTATAATATATTAGGGACGTGAACTGTTTGATTACTATTGAAATGCCAAAACCAACCCTTGTTATTCGTCAACGTGAGCAAGTTATTAAACCAGGTGAAGTTGAAATTACACCTTACTTCGGCTTTATTGATTTCCACAAAATTACGCGTGATACTGGTGGAATTTTCTTCTTTTACAATGAACAAAACGAACTTTTATTTGTCGGTAAGGCACGTAAAATTCGTCAACGCATTAAAAAACACTTCGAGGATACTGTATCACCAATGAAAAATCACCGTGATGAAGTGCATAAAATCGAAGTTTATGAAATTGAAGATCCAATGGAACGTGAAATTTACGAAACATATGCGATCAACCAATTCAAATCTAAATACAATATCGACAAAGTATTTTTCGAACGTGCATAATCGAAAGGACCGCCCCATTCAACGGGTGGTCCTTTTTCTTTATTCAGCAGTAAAAGCTCATTACAATATGTGGACGCAATTACACCTGAGTCAAATGAGTGAAGTTTTCCCCACTCAATGTCACTTTAGCCTCTATGCGTGTAGTCCAACATTTCATTGATTTTTTTCATATCACCTAAAATATTATTTTTCTGCCCAGCAATACCTTCGTACCATTTATCAATTTGCTGCATCATAGCTTCTTCTACTTCTTTTCCGTCCGCTAGTAAATGAACGATAATATCAATTACCTTTGTTCGGTCCTCATAAAACTTTGTGCGCGCAGTAAAATCTTTTCCTACATTTTGCTGAAACACTTGTCCTAATCGGATGATGCCATTATTCATCATTTGCTCGGCATATAAAGTTGAACCTACAACGGCTAAACGCTCTGTGAAGGAAGGTTCCTCTTTAATATAGTTCTGCATCATGAGCGTCACTTGCTCTGAAAAAGATTTTAATTTATTCGTTTGACCTTCTAGTAAGCTTTTCGTTTCTTCAAAGAGCTTTAACATCGCGTGCGTACGATCTAAACAATCTTTTACTTTTTTTAATTTGTCATCACTCGCATTATGTAATCGCACTTGCACCGTTTCATAAACAAATTGGCGCTGTAAATAAGCTGTTAATAAAATGATTCCATTATAATGTATACTTGCTTCATAATCGTTTGTCATGCTTGCCCTCCATTGTATAATTTATCCATTTTCTTTACAATACCACACCTATTACTAAAAGTGGAATTCTTCTAGTTTTTTTACTTTATGAGTCGTTAAACTTACGAGTATAAATGTAAAGAATGACACAACAATCGGAAGCGTAACGGTGTGCATACCGAATACATGCGGTGATAATCGATCAATGGCGATATACAACGTTAAACCGACAATCATCGAACTAATTGCCCCGTATTTATTCGCCTTCTTCCAATACAGTCCGAAAACAACACTCCATAAAAATGCCGACTCTAAGCCGCCAAATGCAAATAAATTCAACCAAATTAAAAATTCTGGTGGATTCAGTGCAAAAATGACAACGGCCAGTCCAATAGTAGTCGTTACCCAGTAGCTTCTTTTCTTAATTTGCTGTTCTGTCGCCTTTGGATTGATAAAGTTTAAATAAATATCCTTCACAACCGTGGAGCTCACTAAAATAAGTAATGCGTTGACTGTCGACATAATGGCCGCCATTGGAGCTGCTAATACGATCCCAGCTAATAAAGGTGGCAATACTTCCAGCGTTACTATAGGCATAACTTTATCACCAATTTCAATGCCAGGTACTACTGATCGAGCAAACACACCAATTAAATGCATGCCAAACATAATTGTTCCAATCCCGATTGTTCCTATTAAAATCGCGCGGTGTAGGCTTTTGGCATCTTTATAGCTCATGGTGCGAACGGCAATTTGCGGTAAACCAATGACACCGAGACCAATTAATATCCAAAATGTCGAAACATACAGTGGTGTTAAATTCCCTTCTGCTCCAAATGGTGAAACTAACTTAGGATTTTCTGCTACGAGATTTTGCATAATATTTTCAACACCACCCCCGGCAATGACTGTGCCGATGAGTAAAATGACTGTCCCGATTATCATAATTGTTCCTTGGACTGCATCCGTTAACGCAACAGCACGAAATCCTCCGATAATTACATAAACTAGTACGGAAGCAGCAAAAATTAATAACGCGCTCGTATAATTCAGCCCCGTTAACGATTCAATTAACCGTGCGCCACCAACCCATTGCGCGGTCATTGAGGCAAATAAGAACACAATAATACTTAATGCTGACAATATGATAATTATGTTGCTGTCATAACGCTTCTTTAAAAAATCAATTAAGGTAATCGCTTCAATACGGCGCGACACAATCGCAAATTTTTTCCCAAGTACCATTAATGCAAAATACCCTGCTGGAAGCTGTGCCATTGCGAGTAGCACCCAACCAAGCCCTGTATTATAGGCAACTCCTGGCCCCCCGATAAAGCTAGAAGCACTCCCATAAGTAGCCATCATTGTCATCGCGAATATGAAGCCACCCATTTCGCGTCCACCTAAAAAGTACTCTTGCATAAAGGAGTTCGACGTGCGCACTTGTTTATTTGCCCATATGCCAATTCCAAATATAATGACTAAAAAAAGTAATAATGGAATAATAACTTGCCAATGAATCATTTTTGTTCATCCTCCTCTTCAAGTGAAATGTCTTTGAAGAACAGTTTCATGGCTAGCCAAATACATACAATCATGAAAACGGTGCCCGCCATACAGCTATAAAAAAACCACGCTGGAAAGCCGAACACATAACGATATTCAAGTGGGTCACCAGAGCCAAGTCCATAGGCAAACCCAAACCAAATTGCAAAATTTATAACAACAAGGCCAACACCTATTAATGCTTCCTTGTTGGCTACTTTAAACCGTTTATCTTGCACATGGATCATCCTTTCATATTTCTAATAGTGACCTCTCTATCATACGTTTGAATTCAAGAGATGAAAAGACTTTATGTGTGAAAAAACGAGAAAAAACGACTCCGCTTAACACGAAGTCGTTTACTTAATTGATTATAGTAACTCTTTACGTAACTCTGCTGGTGATTTTTGTGAAAGTAGCCCGTACGGAATATCGAATACCGTCTTCGCTCCCTTTTCCCCTTTTGCACTTAATTTATGTGCAGCGCGCGCATATGCTACTAATACACTGGATGTAAACATAGGATTGGATTGTAATTTTAACGAGAACTCGAAAATTTGTTTATCTCCTTCGCCAGACTCTCCTGAACGAATGACAAATCCTCCATGAGGCATACCCGCATGATTTTGTTGTAATTCTTCTTCAGAAATAAAGTTAACTGTTGTATCATAGTCAGAAAAATAGTTTGGCATTTCTTTAATTTCTTGTTCGATATTTGCCTTATCTGCTCCATCTTCTACAACTACAAAACACTCACGCGCATGCTTTTCACGTGTTGATAATTCTGGATTTTCACCGTTTCGTACACGATCAACAGCTTCTTTGATCGGCAATGTATATTGTACCGCGTTAATTACTCCTTCGATTCGACGGACTGCATCGGAATGCCCTTGACTTAAGCCATCTCCCCAAAAAGTATACGTATTGCCTTCTGGTAAAACCGTTTCACCAAGTAATCGATTTAATGAGAATAAACCTGGATCCCAGCCAACTGAAATTACTGAAACAGTGGCATTTTGTTCTGCAACCGCATTTACGCTATCAAAAAATTCTGGAATTTTAGCATGTGTATCAAAACTATCAATTGTATTGAACCATTGTGCAAAATACGGCACTTGTTCTGGTAAGTCCGTTGCCGAACCTCCACATAAAATCATTACATCAATTAGTTCTTTATAATTTACCGCATCCTCAACTAAATAAACAGGGACATTTTCTGTTTTAATGCTCACTGTTGATGGGTCACGGCGCGTAAATACTGCTGCCAATTCCAAATCATCATTTTGACGAATTGCCGCTTCCACACCTCGACCTAAATTACCATAGCCAACGATACCAATACGAATTTTAGCCATTTTTGTCCCTCCCATATTAAGTACACTAATCTGATAAACTTTCGTTTTAATTTCAGAATAGCGTTTAAATTCACTATTTATCATATATTTTTATAAAAAAAAACACAATCAATTTTTTTATTTTCTATGGATTTTTTTCATTGAATTGGTGGCATATCCCTACCAATCTATTTATTCGTTCTTCCCAACTTTTAATGGGATTTCAACTCAATTTATTGCTAACAATATCCCTTTCACTCATGTGAAGAATCATATTCAGACTTTTTATTTTCTATCTTTGTTTCTTTTTGGTATACTAAAAAAGTAAATGAATCGACAAATTGGGGGCACAACATGAAGAAATTATCAGCTGTATTGTTAGCATTTGCACTTGTCTTTTCAAGTGTAGGATCAACATTATTTTTTGCTAATGACGCACATTCAGTAGAGGCAAAATCGTACAAATCAGGAAAAAAGGGTTTTAATAATTCAAACACAAATAACAACACCAACATCCAAAAAAAGGATGACGCTACAAGTCCTACAACTGCAAAACAAAATAACAGCACGACAACGAAACAAGATACAACGAAAAAATCATCAGGCGGCTTAATGAAGGGCTTAATGCTTGGTGGTTTAGCTGGTTTATTATTCGGTAGTCTATTTAGTGGCATGGGTATGCTTGGTTCGATTTTAGGATTAATGATTAATATGCTTGCAATTGGGGCAGTTGTGTTCTTCTTAGTGAAGATTTATCAATTAATCAAGCGTAAAAAAGAAAAAGAGGTTGCACAATCTTGGAAAAACTAACGTTTCTTGAACAAGATTTAATTAATTCGGTATGCCACTTTCACGCTAAATTTAAAAACGTGGCACCACAAGACATTGAAGTAGAGTTAATGTACGATGATCTTGCAGGCTATTCTGCTGAAGCATTTTACAATGGTCAACTAGACGTCTACAACTCTGTTAATTTTATTACAGCTATCCGTCTTTATATTGATGAACAGCTTGGTCGTGACTCGATGTCAGCACGTATTACGCTGGACATTCATGATGAAGAAGGCATGGTCGCATATATCGAATTTTAAGCAAACAAAGGGCGAACCCATTCAATTGGATTCGCCCTTTTATTATTATTCAAATTATAATCATTCCAAAAGAAATACCACCGAACAGGTTGCCCTCGTTCGGTGATTTTTAATTTATTTCGTTTCAGTTACTGGTGCAGCTACATCCGTAATGCGACCTTCTGTTGTCGTTTTCACTTCTTTTAATGAAGTTAATTGCTCCACGAAGTTTTCATAGTCAGATAAGCCTAAATCTTGAACTTTTCCTGCATCATAGATTTTCTTAAATACTTCATAGTCATCGCCACCGCGTGCTGTGAAAGCATTTGTCGCTACTGTATACGTTTCATCTGCTTTAATATCAACATACGCTTTTGTTTTTTCGTCATAGTATTTCAACGACACGACACGTGAGCCTACTTCTTTTGATGAATCAAATACAAGCTGTGCACCCGCGATGTGTAGGAAACCGCCATTTTCTTTTGGTGCATTACGAACCGAAAATTCGAATGCCTCAAGTAAATCCGCGCCTGTAATGTCCATTACTGCTAATGTGTTTGTGAATGGTAATACTGTAATGGCTTGGCCTAATGTTACATTGCCAGCTGGAATATCCGAACGAATCCCCCCACCATTTTGTAGTGCCATTACAACATTTTTACCCGTAAATGATTTTGCTTTTGCTAACATACCGTCTGTAATAATATTACCTAAAGCCGTCTCACTATTACGAACACTTGCCGTATCACCTGTTGTCTTCAAACGAGGATTTAAAAGAGGCTCCTTTAATGTTACCCCGATTTCTTTACTTGCTATTACATCTACTTTTTCTTTATATTGAGCGAGCATTTCAGTACCTTTTGGATCTGCCGCTAATTTCGCTACATCAATAAGTTGACCATTATGACCCACGACAACCCCTTGCTCGTCAAATTCAACATCTAACGTACCTAAAAATTGCGCTTGCTCACTTGCTTGGACAATAATTGTCGAATCTTTCTTTTCACCTACCGTATTTGTATCAACGATAAATGGTTTTTCTAACTTCGTATGTGAATGTCCACCTACGATAATATCAATACCAGGTACTGATTTTGCTAAAATTTGATCATTATCAATTTCAGCTGAATCGTCAAAACCGATATGCGTAAGCGCAATAATTTTATTAATGCCCATACCTTCAAATGCTTTAACCGCTTTTTCTGCTTCTTTAATGTAATTTTCAAACGTTACTTTCCCAGGTGATGCAACCGATTCTGTTTCTTCAGTCGTTAAACCGAAAATCCCGACTTTTTCGCCGTTAATTTCTTTCACCATACCCGAATAAATTTTACCGTTTTCTGGATCACTTGAATTTAAATCCGTAAATAGCCCTGTGAAAATTGGATCTTTTGTAAAATCAACGTTCGCTGTAAGGATTGGGAATTTTGCTGCTTTTACGAAATCAGCTAATGCTTTGTGCCCTTCTGGTGAAGAGCCTAAATCGAATTCATGGTTCCCTAATGTCATCGCATCGAAGCCAAGTGCATTGAAATACTGAATATCGGCTTGCCCTTTAAATTCAGAGAAATACAATGTCCCTGAAAATGCATCGCCTGAATGGA
This sequence comes from Solibacillus sp. R5-41, assembly GCF_002736105.1. Classification (NCBI taxonomy): domain Bacteria; kingdom Bacillati; phylum Bacillota; class Bacilli; order Caryophanales; family Caryophanaceae; genus Solibacillus; species Solibacillus sp. R5-41. The sequence continues at coordinate 2,191,328 of NZ_CP024123.1, forward strand.
GTAAAAGTGATTCCGATGATGTTGCACGGAAATCATTAACAGCCGTCATTAATTTTGGGAAATTTTCAACACGTGCATGTGTGTCATTGACATGCATAACAGAAAGCTTGAAATTCTCTGATGCTTCAGGCGTTTCTGGTGTTGTTGCCCCTGCTAAAATAGTTGCTAAAATGCTAGATAATTCACCACGTGATAATTCATTTGTTGGATTGAATGATACATTTGCCGCTTTTAGAATCATTTGTGTATCAATTGGATAAACAGCTGAAACATTCGTTAAAATCGTTGCAAATTGACCATGTGTAATTTTTTCTGAGCTGCGGAATGTATTATCCTCATAGCCTGAGATAAAGCCTGTCGACACTAATGCCGAGATAGCACCGTAATAGTGATTCGATTGTGTGATATCGCTAAATTTTGGATCAACTACATTTTTTGTGTCTAAATTTAAAGCGCCTACAATCATTTTTGCGGCTTGTCCGCGTGTAACTGTCGCATCTGGTTTAAATGTTCCATCTTCAAAGCCCGTTACAATTCCTGCAGTTGTTAGTTCTTGAATTGCTTCAGAGTATTTGTGAGAATCGTTCACATCTGAATACATTGATTGTTCTGCAACTACACCAGTAGCACCTACTACTACTGCTGTCATCGCTGTAAGAGCTGCGGCAGTATATTTTTTACGTTTCTTCGTCATTTAAATACCCCTTTTCCATCCTATAATAATACCACTCTACCATTTTATCTAAATTTAACCAACTATTCCATATGTATTATAAGAAATTAATTAAATTTTAATATTATTCGAAATTTAGGTTTTTCTTCACATAAAAAAAAGGTAAAGTCAATTTGACTTTACCTTTTTTTCATAAATATAATGGATTATTGTGCAGCTTTAGCACGTAATACCATTTGTAGGATACCGCCGTGACGGTAGTAATCTACTTCTACTTCAGAGTCAAAACGAGCTAACGCTTTGAATTGAGTTACTTTACCTTCTGGAGAAGTTGCAGTTACTGTTAAGATATCACGTGGTTTAACATCATCAGTTAAGTTAACTGAAATTGTTTCGTCACCTTTTAATCCTAAAGTATCAGCAGAGTCGCCAGCCATGAATTGAAGTGGTAAAACACCCATCATTACTAAGTTAGAACGGTGAATACGCTCATAGCTTTGTGCGATTACAGTTTTAACGCCTAATAAGAATGTACCTTTAGCAGCCCAGTCACGAGATGAACCCATACCGTAGTCGTTACCAGCTAATACTACTAAGCCAGTGCCAGCTTCTTGGTACTTCATGCAAGCGTCATAAATGTATTCAACTTCACCTGTTGGCCAGTAAGTAGTGAAACCACCCTCTGTACCTGGAGCAACTTGGTTACGGATACGGATGTTAGCGAATGTACCGCGCATCATTACTTCGTGGTTACCACGACGAGATCCGTAAGAGTTGAAGTCGCGAATTGCAACGCCATTTTCGATTAAATATTTACCAGCTGGTGTATCTTTGCCGATTGCACCTGCAGGAGAAATATGGTCAGTTGTGATTGAATCACCGAACTTCGCCATTACGCGTAAACCTTCAAGACCTTTGATTGCTTCTGGCTCTTTAGAAAGACCCGTGAAGAATGGTGGGTTTTGAATGTAAGTTGATTTTTCATCGAATGTGTAAAGAGATTCAGTTGAAGTCTCGATTGCATTCCATTTTTCGTTAGCAGTGAATACTGTTTCATATTCTTTTTGGAATAATTCACGAGTAACTACTTTGTTTAATACAGCATTTACTTCTTCTGTAGTTGGCCAGATATCAGCGAAGAATACTTCTTTGCCTTCTGGAGTTACAGCGATAGCGTCTTTTTGTAAGTCGATATCAACAGTACCAGCTAAAGCGTATGCAACTACTAGTGGTGGTGAAGCTAAGAAGTTAGCTTTTACTAGTGGGTGTACACGACCTTCGAAGTTACGGTTACCAGAAAGTACTGAAGTTACGAATAAGTCATTTGATTTAATCGCTTCTTCGATTTCAGGAAGTAATGGACCTGAGTTACCGATACATGTTGTACAACCGTAACCAACTGTGTTGAAGCCGATTGCATCAAAGTAATCTTGTAAGCCAGAATCTTCTAAGTAACCAGTTACTACTTTTGAACCTGGTGCTAAAGAAGTTTTAACCCATTTCGCAGGTTTGATTCCTAACTCAACTGCTTTTTTAGCTACTAAACCAGCTGCTAAAAGAACGTATGGGTTAGATGTATTTGTACAAGAAGTGATTGCAGCGATTGCTACAGCACCAGCTGGAATTTCTACAGTACCTTCTGCAAAGTTAGCAGGAGATTTTTTGTCGAATTCAGCTTCCGTTAAACCGAAACCTTGAGTTCCTTGAGGAGCTACTACAGATGAACGGTAAACAGATTTCATGTCAGTTAAAGGAATTAAATCTTGTGGACGTTTTGGACCAGAAAGGTTCGCTTCGATATCAGCAAGGTTAATTTCTAAAACTTCAGTGTATACAGGCTCTAAAGCTGCATCAAAGAACATGTCATTTGATTTTAAGTAGTTTTCTACTACAGCAATGTGCTCTTCGTCACGGCCAGTTAAGCGCATGTAGTTTAATGATTCTTCGTCAACTGCGAAGAAACCACAAGTAGCACCATATTCTGGAGCCATGTTTGAAATTGTAGCACGGTCAGCAAGAGGTAAACCAGGTACGCCAGGTCCGAAGAACTCAACGAATTTGTTTACTACACCTTTTGCACGTAATACTTGAGTAACTTTTAATGCTAAGTCAGTAGCTGTTGTTCCGTTAGGAAGTTCGCCTACTAATTTAACCCCGATAACTTCTGGGATTGGGAAGTAAGATGGTTGGCCAAGCATACCAGCTTCAGCTTCGATACCACCAACACCCCATCCAAGAACGCCGATACCGTTGATCATTGTTGTATGTGAGTCAGTACCTACTACTGAGTCTGGGAATGTTTCGAAAGTGCCATCAGCATTTTCTTGAACGTGTACGATTGGTGCTAAGTACTCTAAGTTAACTTGGTGTACGATACCAGTTGCTGGTGGTACAGCGCGGAAGTTATCATAAGCAGTTTGCGCCCATTTTAAGAAGTTATAACGTTCAGCGTTACGCTCGAACTCAAGGTCCATGTTTGCATTTAATGCAGCAGCGTTACCGTATTTGTCAACTTGTACTGAGTGGTCAATTACAAGGTCAACTGGGATTGCTGGGTTAATTTTGTCTGGGTCGCCACCCATTTCTTTCATTGCAGAACGTAAAGAAGCTAAGTCAACTACTACTGGTACACCAGTGAAGTCTTGTAAAACTACGCGAGATGGTTTGAATGGTACTTCTGCTTCAGTGTTAGCATCTTTACCCCATTTTGCTAATTCATTTACGTGCTCTTCTTTGATTACATAACCGTCATATTGACGTAATACTGATTCTAATAATACTTTAATTGAGTAAGGAAGGCGTGATACGTTTGCGATACCAGCTTCTTCAATAGCAGCTAAACGGAAGTAGTTATAAGACTTACCGTTTACTTCAAATGAAGCGCGGCTGTTGTGTAAGTTTTGTGCCATTTGATGTTCCCCCTAGTTTTTCTTAATCGAAAAGGTTAATAAGTTCTTTTCTCCAACGCCTATGATAACGTATTTACCTACATAAGTAAATTGCATTATTATTATCTTTTGCGATAAGTTTTAATTATGACCTATCGGAAACTCTAAATTATTCTACAATAACGTCATTTTTTATGAACTGTCTCACAATTGTTTTGTAGCCCATAGTCATTCTGGATTTAATATTAATTTTGAAAGAGATGTTTTTTTGCGGATTCAACTCCGTTATTCATTGAATGGCGAGGCATTCAGAATAAATAGATTTTCCGCTTATGGGGGCATCAATCGCCCATACAATACAAGTTTCCTACAATACCAATTAACGGATTCCTCATTATTCTGTTCATAACTTTTTTCGAAGTTATGTTAGTTTTAGCCAGCGCTGAATAAAGATCGACACGATCCCTCGTAGCTTGTCCGAATGATTCGAAAATTTCAAGAAAAAGTAGAGCGTTTTCATCATATTTAATATGTTTGTCCTTGCTTTGAACCAAGAAGCATTATAGCCCTGCTCATAAGCAACCATTTCCAAACGGTCAAATAACTGCTCGACCCATTCAATGAATAGTGCTTCTTCGATCCCTTTCGCGATAAGCGCCTCAACAATTTTCACAAACCTCTCCTCTTCATCATCTTGAAATACATAGCCCTTCCACAAGTTTGTACGAATAGCTTGTAAAATATGTGATGTGAAACGAATATTGAAGTACGGATGCGAAATAAGAGCACAAATGAGGTCAGCTGTGTGGGCGATACTATGTGCCCAGCCTGTCATTTCATCTATATAACTGCGAAAATCCTGCTCTTTCGAAAAAAGCTCGATCGCGGCGGTTGTCAGTTGTTCTACTTCCTCTTTCGTTAAAATACCAAGTTGGCGATCCGCGTTAACAATGGCTGTTAAAAATAAAGCGGAAAACGAACGCTGGATGACCGTTGACGTATCCGTATCATTTAATTCAAATAGCAAGCCATTGTCCGCGCTCAAATAGTTTACATAATGATGGATAATCGGTGCTGGTATTATATTTTCTGAAAGTAACTGAATAAATAATCGGTAATTTTGCTGATCCCGAATAGTAGATTCAATATGACCGACATTCATTAAGATCGTTTCAAAAAGCACATCCTGTTCTTTAACAAACTGCGCTCGCTGCTCAGGTAAAACTTCTAGTAAAGTTGAATAATCTATTAACAAAAAAAATTCCTCCTCAAACAATTGCTACTGACATTGTATTTGACAATTGATTGTTTTACTAGAAAGAAAATGGCGAATCTAAAGTACAAACGCATTTTCCGCTTCAAATAACTCATTAACCTCTAATATCCTATCCGAAAACCTACCAACTAACGTTAAATCGACAGCATTAAATAAATTCGTTAACACAACGGCCGTGCATTCAAATTGCTTTTTCCTTTTGATTTCATTAAATTCATCAATAAAACTCGTTGGTAAAAAGCTTGAGCCATCTGTTACAAATAAAATATCCGCCTTATTAAACCCACTTGTTAATAAAATGTTCAATGATTCTCGCAAAGGGCTTTCAAAGTTCGTGCCGCCACCTAAAAAACGAGTACTAAAATCCACTAGTTGTTTGGATGTCGCGTGCCCTTTTTTAAATCGTTGCACCTCCCCTACGGCACTTGCAAATGGAATGATTGCAAAATCTCTTTTTTGTTGCCGAGCAATCATGAGTAACGCAATACAAAAGGCTTTGCTTTGTTCCTTTAGCGAAGTCATGGAGCTGCTTTCATCCATACAAATAATGATAGGTCCTCTTCCTTTTCTATCTTTCCCTTTCGTATCAAAGATAAACGTTTGTTGTTCGCCGTACCGCCGTAAAAAATCTAGCTTACTCGGTGGTAAAACAAAGCTTGAGAGCTCCGATGGCAATAATCTTGAAATTTCCTGACCAGTCGAAATGTATTGCCTCGCCATCGTCTGTTTTTCCTTTATCTTTTGCTTTTTTTGAATTATTTTTTTGAAGCGACCCACCATTTCCGCAATGAGGAGTAAGCTCTTTTGTTCTCGGATTTGTTCAACTAATTCAAATTGATCTGATAAAGGCAACCGCTCGATTTTTTTTCCACCCATCGTACCTACAGCAATTATGGCATTTTTCGTGCGGCAAATTTTTCTTTTATTGCTTGTAATGAGCGAGCTAATGGACACGTCATCTAGCTTTCTGATTTGTTGTTGTAGCTGATGATGGGCTTGTTCAATTGTTTTAGTTGCCTCATCGATTCTTTTTCGAAGTAGCTGCTGCTGTTGCTTCATTTGGTCCGAAAGTGTCGTATCGAATCGTCTTTTCCGCAGTTGATGGAGTTGATTTTGGGTCATTTCTTTAATTTGCTCGGCTGCCTTTAGCTGTTGCACGGCTTGTGTAATATGGAATGACGCTTTCATTTGCTCTGCCACTCCGATTGCCGTTAAGACACTGAGCAGTTCATCCCCCTTTGTTAAACAATGCCAACGCTTGTACTCCTCATTTTTTAATAAACTGACGATAAACGGATATTGAAAAGCATCATTTTTCTCGGTAGCATCGTTTAATTGCGGTTGAAGTGAAATAAATGCGGTCCAGCAGTCCCCTACCAAATTCGTAAAGCCTGGTAGCATTTGCTCACCTTCCATACAGCATTGCTTTAGTGTAGTGGCCATTTTTAGTAATTCATTAAATCGCAATTGTAGGTCATTTGATTGGTCAAAAATGGAATGATGATACAACATCGCAATCCCCCTTAAAACCCGATTACCTCTGACGTCATTTGGAGTAATCGTTTATGCATATCATTTTTTAATGTTTGCAATTCTGGACGATTCGGTACTTGGCGATTCATATTTTGCACTTCGATAAATAATGTTTTTCCTTGCATGAGAAGCTCGCTCAATGCTGTCCGCGCGAATGGGGTCTTGCTAAGCATCGTACTTTGCACATTCATTAAAATCCCCTCAAACTCATATTGTACACGGTGAATAAAGGTTTCGACTGTATCAAATGCGAGGTCATGAATTATTTCTTCGGTCGTCATTTTTTGATCAATCGTTTCCCATAATATATTCGATAAAATGAGTAAATCCTCTCGTTGTACTTCCATTCTTCCTGCTAAGTATGCCCTCGCTTTTAAAATAGATAATGATTGCTTAAAGCGGCGATCCGACGGGCGAATCCCCAAGTCAAAAAGACCCTGGCGTATTTTCGCAATCGTTTTGTAAATACTATCTGATATAGGAATACGCGAAACAAGTGCTTGGTGATTCGCAAGCTCCTGCAATGTCATTTTCGGAATGTGTTTAGGCTGCTCATCTTTAAGCATCGCAATAAAGTCCTCGTCTTCACGTATGGATGTCACTTCATAGCGCAATAAAAAACGGTCAAAAAGCGCTTCTAATCCTTCCCCTTCCTCGATATATTCATTCGAGGAGCCGACTAAGGTCATTAATGGAGAGGCAATGGGCAACCCGTTATTATAGTAAATACGTTCATTAATTAACGTTAATAAGGAATTTAAAATAGCCGAATTGGCCTTAAAAATTTCATCAATAAATGCAAAATTCGCTTCAGGCAACATATCACTCACATTGCGCTTGTAAATTCCTTGTTCTAAATCTTTCAATGATAATACCCCGAAAAGTTCTTCTGGTGTACTAAAGGGCGTCAATAAATGTTGAAAATAATGGCTTCCTTCCACCATTTTCCCGAGCATCGAGGACAACGCACTTTTCCCCGTGCCAGCTGGACCAATAAACAAAATATGTTGTTTTGAAAGAAGTGCGGTCAATAACGCTTCTATTTCAATTTCACGATCAAAAAATTTCTCATTTAAATGTTGCTGGATTACGAGTAATTGTTTATTTAACATCCGAAACGCTCCTTTCCGACCAAACACCAACTTCAAAGTGTCTAAAAAAATCTTGTTACCAAGTTTCACTTATTTAGTACGTTTTAAACATATATATGAATCATTGTATCCATTCATTATTATTCCCTTGCTTCCATTTTAATAAACAGCGCCGTTCTCACATATAAAAGTAAAACTGTAGGTAATTCGCTGTGACAAGGTATGGGTAGAAAATTTTCATCCACATGATTAATTTTGGTAAATTGAGTGAACATAAAAGGTAGGGCATGACGAGTAGGAGGTTTTTGTATGACGATGATTAAAGTATCCACTTCTATTTTTTCCAAAATAAAAACGGTAAAACGTGCATTGGAAAAAGCACAGCGAGGCGATCAGCTCCTTCTTGCTGGCGGTAAATATAAAGAAACCATTACAATCCATGAGCACGTAACGATTAGCGGACATTTAACGAATCCCGTTTTATTTGAAGGGGTCATGATCATACCAAAATTAGGCGAAGTGACTGTTGAGAATATGGCGATTTTCCCAACAATGCAAATGATTGTTGAAGGTGACATTACGTTCAATAACTGTGTATTTAATGGTTTATTAACGAACGTCATTTTATCGTTAAATGGCGGAAATGCGACGTTTGAAAACTGTACATTCTCAAATGCTACCGAAGTCGCGATTGCGTTAATCAATCATAGTCATGCATCTTTTGTAAATTGCACGTTTGATAATAATGAAAAAGCGCACCTAATAGTAGAAAATTCGACGGTTGCAATTACAAATAGCGAATTTTCAAATGCACGCCATGCGATATGGGCAAAATCGCAGTCGCATGTCACAACCGAAAATGTCATAATTCATCATCACACTGGCACTCAAATTATTCTTCAAAATGAATCCGGATTAACGGATTGTGGAAGTACGATTGAACATGGTGAAGGCAATGGGATATACGCAACCGAAAATGCATCGGTCACACTTTCAAAAACTACACTGCAACATCATCACTTGCCACAGCTTTGGATTCAAAAAAGTAAATTTCAGTTAGACCATTGCCAAATTCAGCATGGCAATGAATCCGGATTAATGCTACGGGAATACGCTGAAGGGACGGTTTCGAACACCCTTTTTTCTTCCCACAACATCGCGAATGTCCAGCTCACAATGGAATCTTTGCTTCATATGACCGACTGCCAAATCGTTCATTGCAAAGGGGTTGGCATACAAGTACGGGAAAAATCGATACTCAATTTTGTTCACACAACGTTTGCAGAGAACGACTTGTCGCAATTATTCGTCACGGAAAAGTCGATTTGCTCGTTAAAAGATTCAACCATTAAAGAAGGAAAACAAGTCGGAATTTTCGTTGATAAAGAGGCATCTGTATCCCTTGTCTCAAGTGTCCTAGCGAAAAACGACAATTCGGCTGTTACAGTCATTGGTGCGGAATTAGTAATGATGGAATGCGAATTAAGACAAAATAAAGGAAATGGGATACTCGCTGCCAATGAAGCGAATATAACGATTGAAAACTGTCAATTCCATGACAATCATATGCCACATATCGCGGGCAAAGAGCATGCAAGTGTGGCTATTCATAACAGTGAATTTACTGGTGGGAAGAGTATTTTTATGGTGGATGATTGCCGATTAGATGTACAGGATTCTATGTTTCAGAACGCATTAGGAACACAAATTGAACTCATTGGTCGGACAAAAGCAACGATTCATCGTTCAAAAGTTAGCGGAGGCACGGGTAATGCGATTAAAGCGCAAAATAATTCGTCCGTTCACATTTCAGAAAGCCAAATTTTAGATCATCAAATGCCCCAAATCGTCATAAATGATAGCTCACTCATTTTTAAAAATAGCGAGTTATTACAGGGCGAGCGAAATGGATTTATTATCGAAAATAATGCGGAGGCGTTCATCCAGGATTCTTTTATTTCCAACCATAAGTTTCCACAAATTTGGATTGACTTAGATTCCACAGTGGAGCTTTCCGCGACACAGGTGATTGAAGGACATGAATCCGATTTTTATGTACAAAATCGTTCTTTCCTGTACGCGACAGATTGCATCGTTCAAAATGATCGGTTCAATTATAATGTGCAAGCAATTAATCATTCTAAAATTGAACTCGTCCGAACGTCCGTTGAAAATTCAATGGGTGAAAAATTTTATAGCGAAAACAACAGCCACATTTCCCATACGTTTGATGAGGTAAATGATTGAATACTTGGGGTCACAAATTGTGATCCTTTTTTTATGCTTTTCTAAAATATATAAGTTAAACAAAAGATTCTATTCTATGGTTGTAAGTTTTTTATTATGAACTCTAATAGAGTGTGTACTTGTTTGGCTGGCTGAGCACATTAGTCACACAGCTTTGTGCAAGACCATCCTTTTTAAGGTTTGTCTTACTGGAGCTTTCTGGATATAGGGCGCCGCTACCATGGGAGGCGGCTGATTCTTATTCTAGATTTCCATTGCAATATTAAGTTATTTTCAAATGTTCAACACCCTTATATAGCGAAGGACAAATGTAATAATCAATATCATTGTTAATAATCAAAGAAAATCTGCAAACCCGACTGCAATGGTGATATAATTCTTTATTGATGCTGACTTTGAGCACAAGTGAACCCTTTCCTGTTCGTGTTCTATCAAAAAGTTCTTTCAGACAAGCAATGACGGTTCGCTCACATTAAACGAAGCGAAATAAACATGGAGGAGTTTATAGTAATGCCATTAACTTTTGCACATCCAGCAGCCGTATTACCATTCTCTAGAAAAAGCAAATACATACATTTTTCTGCATTAGTTTTAGGTAGTATGGCTCCTGATTTTGAATATTTTTTAAGGGGGCAACCAATCGGGGCAATTGGGCACACCTTTTCGGGATTTTTGTATTACAATCTCCCTCTCGTTGCATTTATTTACTTGATTTATCATTACTTTATTCATCAAACATTAATTAATCATTTGCCAGCGTTTCTACAAGACTCCTCTAAAAACCGTATACATACTAACAATGTATTAAAGGTAGTCATTTTTATTTATTCTGCATTGCTTGGTATGTTGACGCATGTCGCATGGGATTCTTTTACACATAAAAATGGTTATATGGTTCAAAAATTCCCAACGATTTTGGCAAACACGTTTACCATTGATCGTTTTGAAATCCCATTGTATAAATTTTTACAACATGGGGGGACATTATTCGGTCTAATTTTAATCGTTGGTTATGTGTATTTCAGGACTTTATCTCAAAAACAAAAAAAGATGAACATTCCTACGAAACAAAAGCTCACTTTTTGGTTATCTCTTATTCTTTTAACGCTATTCATCGTATTTTTCTGGTATGTTATAGACTATGTTTCGATTTTAAGCTATGGAATCGTTGTCGTTAGAATAATCGATTCATTTTTCATTAGTTTATTAATCATTTCATTATTTTATAAATTTATTCAAAAAAGATAGCAAACGAAGTGAATATCAGTAGACTTTCATTTGCAAAGTTAGTATTTTATGAGAAAATCAATTATGCCTCGGCATAATTGCGTCCAGATTTATTTCGGGCCTATCCGAAAAGCTCCCCTTAAAATCTGTGACATCCGCCGGAGGCTCTATCTTCATTCAGTTGGTGTCCAAACGCCTACTGAATAAAGATAGAAAGTTAGAAAGGAAGATTGTACAAATTATGACGACTTTAACTAAAATCACGCCAAGCTACGATCCGTGGGAAGCGTATTTAGATATCGAAAAACACGGACAAATGACCCTATCGAATATCGAATTTACAACGACGAATCTTTGTAATATGCGCTGTGCACATTGCGCTGTCGGTTACACCCTTCAAACGAAAGACCCAGACGCATTACCAATTGAATTAATTTTAAAGCGCTTAGACGAAATTCCACATTTACAAACGCTCTCCATTACAGGCGGCGAACCAATGATGAGTAAAAAGTCGATTCAAAATTATGTGTTACCGTTATTAAAATATGCTCATGAACGAGGCGTCCGAACACAGATGAACTCCAATTTAACAATCGAGGGCACGCGTTATTTAGAAATTGCACCGTATTTAGATGTGCTACATATTTCGCATAACTGGGGTACGATTGAAGAATTTGTGGAGACAGGCTTTGCTATGATGGATCGAAAACCAACTGTTGAGCAAAGAGCAGCACTGTTCCAACGCATGATTGATAATTCAAAAATGCTCGCTGAAAATGGTGTAATGGTATCCGCTGAAACGATGCTCAATAAAAAAACATTGCCTTATTTAGACCATATCCACCGCCAAATTGTGGAGGAAATGAAGTGTGCAAGACATGAAATACACCCGATGTACCCTTCCGATTTCGCTTCTGCACTTAGCTCGCTATCCCTAAATGAAACACGTGAAGCGATTCATCATATACTGGATGTTCGCGATGAAAATACGTGGATGTTATTTGGGACACTGCCATTCTACCCATGTAGTTCAAATGAGGAAGATCAAAAGTTATTAACGCGTCTTCGTGAAGCGAAAAACGTCACATTGCGCAATGATCCTGATGGACGCTCGCGTTTAAATATAAATATTTTTACAGGCGATGTGATCGTCACTGATTTTGGCGATACGCCTGCGCTTGGCAATATTCAAACCGATTCCCTACCAGCCGTTTTTGATAAATGGCTCACTACAGACCTTGCGAAAAGCTTGAATTGCCACTGTCCCGCTGTGAAGTGCTTAGGTCCAAATGTGTTAGTGAAAAATATGTATTATGAAAATGAAGCCTTTATTAGTGGTTCCGCCAAATAGATGAATGAAACAAAGCCGTCAGTAAGGAGATTATCCTGTACTGGCGGCTTTTATTTTTCATGAGAACGCTGCGTCGTGCGGCAACGACTGAGTGACCAACATCGTGTTGGCCCATACCCCCGGTGGATGTCACAGATTTATAGAGGAATTTTTCGTGCTTGCTCGAAAAAAATCTAAAATCAATTACGCCAAGCCGTAATTGATTTCAGTCGGCAATTCTGGCAGGTCGGACTTGACATCCGATTCCGTTAAGCTAAGACCGATTAATTTATATTTAGATTCAAATTCAAACTGAGTCATTAAGTCGTCTGGTTCTGGAATTGTGGAGCGCTTATACAATGCTTCATGCGTTAAATCTACCGCGCAAATGCAATCAATTGTATTGCGAATATGCTGTTTTTCCTGCTCGGAAAGTGGCAATTGCTCCCCTTCTATATAAGGTAATACCGCCTCTCGTAAAAAACCTTGTGCTTCCACAATACAATTAAATTCAGCTAACTTATCGACATAGGACTTTAATGAAACTCGTTCATTTTTTCGTTGAATATTTAAATCACTTAACTGTGTAATAATCGATTTTAATCGTTTGGCAGCAAGGTCATTTAATCGATTTTGCACCGCATATAAATTCTCGCAAACATATACCTCATATTTTTGAATCGCTTCTAATTTTTCAGTACATTGTTGTTGCATTTTATTAAGTGTCGCGATGCGTTCCTTTACGAACCCTGCAATTTCAGGTTCATTGATTGGGAAGGACAAAGATTTCCCCGTCATTTTTTTATATTGCTTTTCAAAACGCGTAAACTCCATCGAATATTCACCGTGCAACTTACGATAATCCCGCACGAATTGTTGATATAACGCCGCATTTCCTTCATATTTTTCAACTTGTGCATCTCGTAAATATAATTCACTTGCTAATTTTTGAAGCAATTGATATAACGTTTGAACGTTATGAAAGATGCCACTTACATTTTCATACTCTTCTTCATAGGAAGAAATCAGTGCCTTATCCCGCTGTTGGCGAGTGAACTCAAACTCTGCCTCGGAATTATAGCGTTCCACATTTTCAAATGCAGATAAATAAGGTTCGCGTGTTGGAATCATTTCAACCTCTTTGCGAAGTCGCTCCAACCAATGAATAAATTGTTCTGAAACATGACGTGTTTTCTTTACCTGATTACTTACGATGCGTTGAATTAATTGTGACAGCTCTGTAATACGTGAATCAATTAAAAGCTGCATATTATGCGTCTTTCGGGCTTCTAACGCCTGCTCTGCCGATACCGCTAACACGTCACCAATTAAATGCCCATAGCGTGCCTTTTCCGATGCAATAAATTGTGTAACATCTACATCAGCTTCGTCAATCCCATTTATAATAAAATGAGGCTCAATCGCAAAAGTTTTCATCTTCTTTAATAAATTGACTTCATCCTCCGTTGCAGGCGAACCATTTCGAAGTACCCAAAATACTTCATCCACTCGTTGTAGTAATGTTTGTGAAAAATAAGCAGTATTATTCGGACCTACTTCAAGTGCAACAGAATCAACAAGCGTGACGTCCTTTAATAAATCATGTTTAATATACACTTCAATATAATCTAAATGTTCACGAATTATTTGGGCACTAAACGTATCTGAAACGGTAATTAAATGCAGCTTCGAAATATCAAACGTGGCAATGACGCCATCTAAGAAAAAGGCTTTAATGCATTCCTGTTCACCAAACCGAATAAATGTACTAATATTCGTCGGTTGGCTATTACCCACTGTAAATAATGCACGTCCTAATAGACTGTTAATTAATGTTGTTTTTCCTACGCGTTCTTTCCCTAATAAGACCAACATAGGCTGACTTTCCGAATCATCAATCATTCGTTTAAGTCGACGTGTCGTATCTTTCACGTAAGAATTTTGCGATAAAATTAAATGTAATGGCTTTAGACGTTCAATCAATTGGTGCAAAGGTGGTGGATTTTCTTTAACAAGTGTTTCAATAGTTATTTCTTCAGTCATGTGCCATACTCCCCTACTACTTCATTACTTCAATTATAAGCGGGATCACTTTTTGTTGAAGGAGAAAATTGCGAAAAGAGCGAAAATTGAGTCATGCGACACAGTCATATTTTTCAAATTTAGGTATTAGTTCATAATGAAAGGAAGCGAATAACATTATTTTTTAACTTACTTCAGCGGAAATACCTACTCCAAAAGTAAGGAATGCATGCCAAGTATGCCTTGAATCCAGTGGGATTCATAACTTGCTGAATCAAGTGATGCCTTAGATTTTGAAATGGCGCTTTTCTAGCGAGTTCGAAAAAAATCTGGACAAGAGTTAGCCAAGGGGGAATTGATTAAAGTACTTGGCATAAATTGCTGTGTTATTCCCTATTTTCGACAGAGACAATCCGTCGTATGATCATTGACCATGCCAACTGCTTGCATAAAGGAGTAGCAAATCGTACTGCCTACAAATTTGAAGCCATCTTTTTTTAATTGTTTGCTCATGCGGTCACTAATTTCCGTCGTGATTGGTACTTCCGCAATACTTTTCCAATGATTGATGATCGGTTTTCCGTCTACAAAAGACCATATATAGTTGGAAAAGGAGCCGTGCTTTTGCTGCATCGCTAAAAAGGCATTGGCATTTGTAACGACACTTTGAATTTTTAAACGATTTCGTATGATTGCTGAATTTTCTTTTAATTCGGCCAATTTTACAGCATCATAGTGAATGATTTTTTCTGCATCAAATTGATCAAATGCTTGGCGGTACCCCTCTCTCTTTTTTAAAATTGTCAGCCAGCTTAGTCCTGCTTGCGCACCTTCTAAGCAAATCATTTCAAAAAGGTGGCGATCCTCATAAACAGGCACGCCCCATTCCTCGTCATGATACGCAACATAAATTGGTTCATCTAGTTTGACCCACGCACATCGATTCATTTTTACACCTCTTTTTTGGAAATAATAACCTCTTATACAATGTAAAGCATTAGCCTTGCAATAACAATCGCATTATGTTATTTTTAACTGACGAACGTTAGGAAGGTGATTAGTTGACCATTCAAAAAATTAAAGCTGCAGCATTCAAAAACTTTGCTGTAAATGGCTATAATGGCGGTTCATTAGCGCAAATTGCAGAAGAGGTTGGCATTAAAAAGCAATCCATCTATACGTATTTTAAAAGTAAAGATGAGCTTTATACGACCCTTTCAAAAGAAGCAATGGAATTCGAACTTGCCTTTGTCGAACAGTTCATCGAAGAAAATAAAAAGGAAGAGATGGAGGAGACTTTATTTCAACTTTTACATGCTTGCGAATTGCGCTATACCGGGCAAGATGTTACGAAATTCTTTTTACGGTCCTCTTTTTTTGTACCGCCGCATTTAGAAAAACAGCTTAACGGACACATTTATTTTTATTTAGACAGCCTTGAACAACAGTTTACGCACTATTTTAAGTTGCAATCGATCGCCGTTACCCCAAATGAAGCAGCCATTAGTTATTTAGCTTTGCTCGATAGCTTATTTGTTGAATTACTTTACGGGGGTCAAGCGCGCTTTGAAAAGAGATTGCACGCGAGCTGGACTGTATTTTATCGAGGACTAACAAATTGAGGTGAAACATCATGACGAAATATTGGCTACTTGTATTATTAGCTGGCCTAATTGAAATTATTTGGGCAATGGGTTTAAAATACGCGTCCACCATTTGGATGTGGGGCGGGGTCGTAGTACTTATTATCCTATCGTTTTATATTTTAATCTTAGCGAATGACAAACTTCCTGTCGCAACGGTTTATGCAGTATTTACCGGGATTGGAACCGCAGGAACGGTCATTGTGGAAACGATACTTTTCAACGAACCAATTAGTTTCTCAAAAATTGGATTTATTGCTCTTCTACTCGTTGGGGTTATCGGACTAAAACTTGTATCCGATGAACCACAAGAAACGAGGGATGCATAATGGCTTGGGTATATTTAATTTTTGCAGGATTATTTGAAGTTGGTGGCGTTATTGGTATGAATAAAGTAGTTCAAAAGCGTTCTATTGGAGCATTTGCTATTTTATTTGGTTCATTCACTTGTAGTTTTACATTGCTTGCGCTGGCCATGAAAACATTACCAATGGGGCTGTCCTATGCTGTTTGGACCGGCATTGGCACTGTGGGTGGCACATTGGTCGGGATGCTGTTTTATAAAGAATCAAAAAACTGGAAACGTATTTTATTTATTTCGTTTATCATAATTGCCGTTGTAGGACTTAAAGTAACGCAATAAGTTACTGACCATTTAAGCAGGATAAATAATATTACTTTAGAAAATACGCTGCCGTTCTGCTTAAAAGCAGTTACGATCAGCGTTTTTTTATTTGAGATTCTAAATTTTCTTCCATAAAGTACATCGTTCGCATGGGAGGTGATGATATTTTATCGAGTCTTCTTACTGGATTTTCATAGTAATGCCAAATTGCTGTTTTCTATGAATTCTAATATGGGTTAATTAGAAAAAAAATTTTCCTATCAAATAACTTCTTTAAATGGTGTAATTTTTATAGTTACCCAAGCGCTACTAAAGTAATTAAGAATTATAGTAGAAATTGTGTATTTATCTCGATAAAATGGTCAAGTTAATAAATTGTTTTTAATGGTTCTAAAAAAGGGTATTATAGGAACAGTACTTCTGACGAACGTGTTGTTTTTTTACTTACTGTCAGATTATTAGCCAGCACCATCCACCGAAAATTTCAAAGGAGGCAATAATAGTATGAATATCATTGTTACTAGTTTATTCGTGGAAGATCAAGAAAAGGCACTAAAGTTTTATACAGAAACGCTTGGATTTGTAAAAAAGCATGACGTTCCAAGTGGGAAATTTAGGTGGATTACGCTCGTCTCTTCTGAAAATCAAGGAGGCACCGAGCTTGTTCTTGAACCTAATGAGAATCCGACCGCCAAAAATTATCAAACAAATTTAGTTGCTCAGGGTATCCCAGCAACAATGTTTGGCGTTGAAGATATTCATGATGAGTACAAACGTTTATCTGAAAGCGGCGTAAAGTTTACTATGGAACCAACAAAAATGGGCGATTTCACAATAGCTGTCTTCGATGATACATGTGGCAATCTAATTCAAATAATACAGAAATAACTAATTGTTAACCTTAACCTGTTCTTAGATTGGGGTTATACATGTTTAAATAGAAAAGGGATGCGGTTTTAACTACTCCACATCCCTTTTTCTTATTTATTAATGAATATAAACATAGCTTACAAGCATTTCTTGAATCAATTCAGTTGGTATTTCAAATTTCACAAGCCCCATATAACCTGGTGCCACTTCATATTTATCAAAGGCAATGACTAATTTCCCTTGTTCGGTAATGAAGAAGTTTTGCTCTTTTGTAATTTCCTCAAATCCCATAGAGTCGGTTTCAACTAACCAATACGTAGATTCCCCATTTGTCTCGATCATTTCATCACGCATTTGTTGCTGAATATATTCACTTATAGCAGGGATATAACTCGCATCTTTAAATAGGCTCGGTAATGTTAGGGCGATTTGTTTCTCTTTATCAATCGTTGTGTACTGCATAACTGTTGAAGACGAACCAACCGTATTCACAACATAGCGCCCCATCGACAGCAATTGATCAGTATCCGTTTCAACGATGTATCCACTATCAATCCCTAAATGTCCTCCGTCCATATAGCTTATTTCCTCTGTAAATTCCTCGTATAAAGCTTTACCTTCCGCCTCAAATTGCGCATTTAAGGCCTGGATTTCGTCAGAATCTCCCGTAATTTGTGGCACTTTAATATTCGCCTCATAATTCCCGTCTTTCACTTCATATTCAGTAAATGTTAATACTTCAACGACAGCAGAAAGCACCGGAATTTGGGCTAAACTTTTTGCCATGGCTGGACTCGCATTAATACCTCCAATAAAAATTATGCTCGCCGCAGCGGCAGAACCAAGTAACCAGCTCACTTTATTACGTTTTTTCGGTTTGCGTTTTAAACTGTTTTCAATGACCTCATCCAACTCTTTTGGGATTGGCACATCCTCGTATTGCTTTTTTATTTTTTTTAATTTGTCATCCATATTCCTTGCTCCCTTCATCACTTAATTCAATTTTTAATAATTTTAATGCCTTATAAAGTCTAGATTTTGCTGTACTTAATGGGATGTTTAAAATAATGGCTACATCTTCTAATTTTAAATCCTCAAAATACCTTAAAATAATGACTTCCCTTAAAGGTAAAGGTAAGTGATCCATCGCATTTTCTAAATCAACATCCTCATATGTATCTTGCTGCTGAGGTGATAAGTACTTAAGTTTTTCATCATCCATCACTTGAATGCGTTTCATCTTACGTAAAAAATCAATTGCAGTACGGGCAATAATTTGAAATAACCAACTTTTCATTTGCGCTTTTTTTTCAAGCGTATGGAGTGATAGCCATGCTTTTTGAATGCTGTCTTGGATGATATCAAGCGCATCCTGTTCATTTTTGACATAGCTATAAGCGAATAAGTATAGTTGTTTTTTGTTGTCCCGCACGAAATCAGTGAACAATTGTTCTAATTTAACATCCATGTCAAAGTTCCTCTCTTTTATTTGTCGACAATTATAAGACGGTTGAGCGGTAGGAAAAAGTTTAAACAACAACAAAAATACTATTAATTACTTGAATTAATAGTAGGCTTCCAAAAACAAAAGGAATAATAGTGAATTCATTTGTCATTATAAAATCTTAGGGATACAAAAAATCCCCGATAATTTTACTGTCAGTAAAATTTCGAGGATTTCTGTGTTTAGAGGAGGTTTTGTAACATCCTCACTTTGTCCAATGATTATTTACTTTCCCATACCTTCATCGGGCTTTGTTGTTCGCTTTCTAATGGTATTTGTTGCATAGAGACGGTGCGTTCAGCTCGGTCTTTTTTTAATTCATTGTAAATAAATTTTGATTTATCTAGTCCAACTTTTGCTGCTTGCTTAACGGATTCGCAATAATAAATATCCTTTATATTCGCAAAATACATCGCACTTAAGCACATCGCACATGGTTCACCACTTGCATACATCGTAAAACCAGATAAATCATTCGTTTGTAATTGCTGTTGTGCGCGGCGAATTGCTAATAATTCTGCATGTCCACTTACATCATGGACAACATGAAGCTCATTCACACCTTCTGCAATGATTTGTTCATCCATTACGAGTACTGCGCCAAACGGTTGTCCACCTTCTTGAACATTTGCGATTGCTAATTGCACCGCTCGCTCCATAAATTGTTTCATTCTCGTTGCCCCCTATTCATTATATGGCAATCATAACAAATATTGAGTTTGCTAGAAAGTGGCTAGATACCCATGGAAAAATGAAATTAAAGTAGAATATCCGTCCAAATTTTAATCGCTGTTGCGGCAATTAGGATTGCTAAAAAGCTTTGAAGCACTTTCGTATTCATTGTTTTCCCCATTTTTGCGCCGAGTGGGGCTGCTAAAATACTAGCAATAATCATTATAAATGCTGGCCAATATTCCACTTGCCCTGTCATCAATTTCCCGACACTTCCACCAATGGATGAAATAAATGTGACGGCTAAACTTGTGGCTATCGTCATACGCGTTGGAATTTTTAATACAGTGAGCATGATCGGTACGAGTAAAAAACCTCCTGCTGCCCCGACAATTCCCGAACACATACCTACAACAAGCGCTAAGCCTGCTGCAAGTGGTTTATTAAATGTCACTTCATTTAACGGTTGATCATCCAGCTGTTTTTTTGGTACAAACATCATCACGGCCGCGATTAGTGCAAGCGTGCCGTAAACGATATTCACCGCTTCTTCCGACAAAAATCCTGAACCATAACTACCGATGAAGCTACCGACTAAAATTGCTCCTCCCATATAAATAATTAACTGTTTATTTAATAAGCCACCTTTACGATAAGCCCATACGCCTGCCATCGATGCAAAAAGCACTTGCACCGCGCTAATTCCTGATACTTCGTGTGCGGTAAATGATGCGAGTCCGAATATTGGTGGAATGTATAACAGCATCGGGTATTTAATAATAGAGCCTCCAACACCTAGCATCCCCGATACAAATGAACCGACAAAACCGATGGCGAAAATAACTAAAATATACGTAATGGTGAAATCCATCTTTTGTTACCTTCCTTCTATTAGAAAAAGCGAGTAGTACGTGCTACTCGCTATTTTCATTTATGCTTTTTGAATATAAAAATAAATGACACCATCTACTTCTTTTTGTTCTAAAATTGTATGACTGCCAGCTTTTGACCAAGCAGCAAAGTCATTAATTGCACCTTTATCTGTTACTAAAACTTCTAAAATTTCACCCGAGTTCAAAGTATCAATCGCCTTTTTTGTACGTACGATTGGCATAGGACAAGCAAAGCCTTTTGCGTCTAATGTTTGTGTTATATTCATAATAAATTCCTCTTTTCGTTTTGATTTGTTTTGTAAGCGATTTTCGATTTTTCCGTGTATTACGGTTGCATGCCTTATGAGCGCAAGGCATGCATTGGTATAACATTTCAATTTAGATTACTACTCGTGGAACAAATGCGTTGCAATGCTTTTGTGATCAACGGTGTTAACGCACAGCACAACGATTCGGTCCAATCTCCATTTCCGTTTGCTCTTCATCAGATGGTGTGATTTTCCCCATATTCACATGGCGAATTTCTTGGTACGCATTTGGCTGTGGTGGTAAATTATCCGTTACCATTGAACGGAATATCGCCTCGTCCTCCACATTTAAACCGTGATTTTCCGCGAATAAGTCACCTAAACGTTTCGACACAGTTCCGTCTTCATTTAACTCTTCAATGATCATGAAGTGTGCAGGTAATACGATTAAATCCTTCGCTAATGTACGGTAACGTTTATATAATGTTTCGCGTAAATCACCAACCCAGTCCTCTGCCAAGCCCGCTAAGTCTGGACGACCAATCGAATCGATAAATAAAATATCACCTGTTAATAAATATTTGTGATCGACAACGAACGATGTTGAGCCAATTGTGTGACCTGGTGAATAAAGTGCACCTACATCAATTTTCGAAGCACCGATCTGTACAGTTAAACCATCTTCTAATTTTGTATAGTCAAATACGACTTCTTTTGCATCTTTTTCTGGTAAGTAATACGTTGCACCTGTTACCTCTGCAATTTGACGACCGCCAGAAATATGATCTGCGTGTAAATGCGTATCAAATACATGCGTAATTATCACATTTTTTTCTTCAGCAAATTTCGTAAATACTTCAGTAAAGCGGACTGCGTCGATTAATGCCGCTTCTCCTTCAGAAATGACCATGTAAGAAAGACAACCTTTCCCTAAGCGCACGAATTGGTATAGTTCCCCTCCATTTTGAAGACCGCCTACCTTAATTGGCTCTAGGTACATCGACCAAGATTTCATCCCCCCTTCTAAATACGCCACTTCACGACCAGCCTCTGATAGCATTTCAGCGATCATAATAGAAGAGCCTTCCTTTGCACAAACGACTAATACGTCTTTATTTGTAGGTATTTCAGATAAAACTTCTTCTACTCCGTCTAATAAATCGAAGTAAGGAATGTTTAAATAGTCAAATTGGTGACCATCGATTTTCCAGTCTTCAAATGCATCTGCATTACGCACGTCTAAAATGAATAATTCTTGATTATCGATTACTTTACGCGCTACATCTGCCGCCGTCCATTTAGCTACTGTCATGTAGAATTACCTCCGCAGGTATTATTTTTTGGATTTTTTTGCAGTGAGCAAACTTTCACTCACTGCCTTTTCATTAGAACGTTAACGCTGGCGCTGCATCTTTCGCAAATTCTAGGAATGTTACTGCGCCGCCCACTTCAATATCTTCAACGAAATCCGTTTTGGTTAAGCCCATTACGTCCATTGTCATTTGGCATGCGATAAATTTAACGCCTAATTGTTGTGCCATTTCAACTAATTGTGAAATGGATGGTACGTTTGCATCTGCAAAACCTTGTGCAAAATGCTCTTTACCCGCTGGCATTTTTAATACATGCATTGCTTGCTTATGGATTAAGTTTAATCCTTCAAAAGTAAAGAAAATTTGTACTTCCTTTTCAGTAGCTGCCGCTGCTGTTGCAATATTGAATACTTTATACGCATCGAATAATCCACCGTTAGATGCGATGATTGCCACTTTGTTTGACATTATCAATTCCTCCTATGATTTAATACTATTAAATAGATGTTTCTAATTCGCCAGTCCAGCCGGTCATTCCTGGTAGTACATTGTAAACCTTTGTATAGCCTGCGTTTGCTAAAGTTTGTGCGCCCATATCAGAACGTGTACCTGTACGGCAAATGACATAAATTTCTTGATCCATGTCGAGTTCCTTCATGCGTGCTTCTAGCTCACCAATTGGCATAGAAACGGCACCTGAAACGTGACCGAATGCATATTCAGCTGCTTCACGAACATCTAGTACGATGCCTTTTTTCCCAACGATATCTTCATTTGAAATCGTTTGTTCGAATGTTTTTTCAGCCACTTCACTCGTTTCAGGATTGCATTTACGAATGTAATGAATCAGAACGTCGCCGTCTTCCGTTGTGCCGATATATTGATGGCCAACTGTTTTAGACCATGCAGCTAAATCCGCTTTTGAGCCTTTATCTGTTGCTAGCACTTCTAAAACCTGGCCTTCAGTTAACTCATTCATCGCCTTTTTTGTGCGAACGATCGGCATTGGACATGCTAAACCCTTTGCATCCAATTGCATATCTGCTTTAATTGCCATTATATTCTCTCCTAAATACCGCATGGGGTATGTTTTTATTTATAATTTACTCCAGATGTACGAAACATCTGGAGATTTTTAACTAGAAAATCATTTCACTTCTCCAGCCCAATTAAGCATGCCACCTGTCATATTTGTTACATCATAGCCTTGTGCGTCTAAAATTGATGTAGCTTGACCACTGCGCCCTCCAGAACGACAAACCATTACATACGCTTTACTTTTATCAAGTTCATGCATACGGAATTCTAATAATCCAAGTGGAATATTAACGATACCTGGAATATGCCCTTCTTGTACCTCGCCCACTTCACGTACGTCGATTAAATGGATTTGTTCCCCAGCTTCTAAACGTTGCTGTAGTTCTGTTGTTGTCATTGATTTCAATTTCATTTCCTCCTATCAATTACGCCTCGGCGTAATTGCGTCCAGATTTTTTTCGAGCTTGCTCGAAAGCACTCACAAAAAATCTGTGACATCCGCCGGGGTTCGAATCCCCACTGAATAAATTTGTATATTTAACATTCATCCCTCACTTATAGAAGTAGGAACCTTCTGCTGAAGCAAGTTAAAAGGCACTCATGCCGCCACGGACATTTGTTACTTTTTCATACCCCAATTTTTTTAACTGTTTGCACGCTTGACTTGAGCGTATGCCACTTTGACAAATAACAACGATTTCCTTATCTTTTGGCACTTTCGAAAAATCTGAACCTAATGGCATATTTTTAAATTGCTTAATGTTACGCCCTTTAAATTCAGCTGGTGTACGCACATCAAGGAAATATTTATCTTTGTCATTTAAAATGGTTTTGAGTTCGCTCGTAGAAATTGCTTTCGTTCCTTTAGCTGGTTTCATTCTCCAAACGAAGAAGGCGACAACTATTGCAATAATAATGAGTGTTTCCATAGGTTCCTCCTTTAAATGAACAGGTTGACTGTACCTTCTTCAGCATCAGCTAAATACGCGGCGACTCCTGCATAATCGATATTATCAATTAGTTCTTCTTGTTGAAGTCCTAGTAAATCCATTGTCATCGTACATGTTACAAGTTTTATGTCTTGCTCTTGAGCCATATCGATCAGCTGCGTTAAAGTTAGTGCATTATGCTTTTTCATCACATGCTTGATCATTTTAGGACCCATGCCCAACATTTGCATTTTAGATAAACCTAATTTTTCAGCACCTTTTGGCATCATTTTAGCGAACATTTTTTCTAAGAACCCTTTTTTCACTTCTTCTGACTCTTGTTTACGCAATGCATTAATTCCCCAGAATGTATGGAAGATTGTTACTTCATGATCATAGGCTGCTGCACCATTCGCAATAATGTAAGCGGCCATCGCTTTATCGTAATCTCCACTAAATAAAACGATTGTCGTTCTTTTCTTTTCCATTCCTTCCTCCTGTACCCATATACCCGTATAGGTATAATTTTTGTGAAAAATATATAGCCGAGGTTATCGACTTTTTATAACTAAATCCATCGCTTGCTGGACGACTGTATTCAGCTGTGCCTCGTCACCTTCCGCATTGACGACACAATCCATTAAATTGTTTGTTACAATGACACCGATTGTCCGGTCAACACCGGAACGAATAGCACTGAGCTGTGTAATGACTTCCTTACAATCTTGTTCTTCTTCCATCATACGAAGTACTCCACGAAGCTGCCCTTCAATTCTATTTAAGCGATGAGAAACTTTTGGATCATATTGCAATGTCCTCACCCTTTCTTCAAAAGCGTATTGCTCTTGCTTACATGACTTATAATATACCCCGCAAGGTATAATGTCAACGGCAAAGAATCATTTTTTATTTTCTTTTTATTGCGAGTTGAATTTTCTTTTTAATGAGGACAAAATTAAAAGACCTGCCAGTCTGAAAATTAACGAATGCAGATCTTCTTGTATTCTTCTTCATGATTTGGGCAGTAGGATCCGTAACAACACCGGTGCGGAATCTCATTTGAATGACTCCAACATGATTTCATCCTCCTCACGAATTTCCGCACCATTCGTATAGTTTAATGTCCATACTTCCCGCAGCAGTGCGCGTGTATTGTTCATTTACCAGGTTTCTGTATTCTATAAATAGTCCCATTTTCATTCGACTGTACAGTATAGTTTATATTGAGAATTCTTGTGATATCCTCAATAATCTTTAATCCTAGCCCCTCATGTTTACGATTAACATCAAAACCAATACCATTATCACTTAAAATAACAACATTATTTTCAATGCTCACCTCAAGTTTGGTAGCTTTTGCATGCTTCAATGTATTTTGAAAAATGTTATCAAATATCCTTTGTATCCATAGCTCGCTACTCGTCCATATCAAACCTTTATTTACTGGTTGATATATTAATTCAATATCATGGATACTATACAAATAACTCCACTTTTTAAGCATGGTTTCTACTAAATCATTTAGGTTAACTTCATCATTCAAAATATATGAACTTTCTAACGTATCTGTGTTTTGTATATTAAATTCATTCGTTAAATCAGCAATATATTGTATTTGTTGATAGAGTGAATCTAGTATCGGTGCTGAAAGTGTATATTGACCTTCTAAATAAAATAATTGTAATTTGATAGCTGTTAACGGTGTATTGATGTCGTGCCTTAATTTGTTTAGCAGCTCTTTTTGTATTTCTGCTTGTTGCTTCATTTCCAACTCTCTATACGTTGTTCTTTCGATTAATACATTGACCGACCGGATAAGTTCTCCTATTTCATCATTATTGGTAACCTCTAATGTACTTGGAATCTTTTCATCACTTGCTAAATCGCGAATCGTTGTATTCAATATATTAATTTTATTTAGGAGTGCGTTAATCGATTTCGAAAACAACAAGGCTAATAATAAAAGCGATAGACAGAATACGACTAGCATTGTGGGATAAGCAAAAGATTCATGAAATGGAATACCCTTGTTTTTCGTTTTAAAAACAACTTCATAAATGATTGACATAAAAACACTAATTGCTAGTAATAACAACGGCACACTGATAATGGCTGAGAGTAATAATAGCCGATATTTCTTTTTTAGTTTCATTTCTTCTTATAGGTATTTAATCTATACCCTTCTCCATATATATTTTGAAGTATTTCACCTGAGTTATCATTGATTTTTGTTCTGATTTTTTTCATGTGAACATTCACGATATTTTGATTTCTATCTTCGAGAGGCCATAAATATTCAAAGAAATGATCCTTCGTCAAAATTCTATCCCTATTTTCATATAAATAGAAAAATATCTTTCGTTCAATGGCAGTAAAGGCAACTTCATTATGCAGACTTTCGCTGAACACCCTTCTAAGCTCAGCATCAATAGATAAATGTCTTATTTGTGTAAATGTACCATATTGGTTTTCGAGCATTTTCTTTATTCTTAAAAGAAGTTCTCTAGGATCGAAAGGCTTACTCATATAATCCTCTCCAATTGTCAAACCTTGTAGTTTACTCTCCATATCATTGCGGGCAGATAGAAAAATAATCGGAATATTTAATCCTAGCTTTTTTATTTTCTTGGTCATTTGATAGCCATCATCACCTGGCAACATTACATCCATAATGACTAAATCCATCTTATGAATGATATCAAGCACTTCTTTTCCATCTGATTTCCAACATACATGGTATCCTTCGCGTTGCAAAATTTTTTGCAATAAATCGCCAATCATTACATCGTCTTCAACAACTAAAATATTGTATTCTTTCATCACATAGGCCTTTCATTTTTTTTAATAAATTTGGTAGACAGCTTATAAATCTCTTCTGGCTCGTATAAATAAATGCTGTGCGTACCTTCAATTTTTATAACATCTGCTACATTTAATTGTTCTGCAAATTCTTCATAATCTTTACTTTTTTGCTTTGTATATTTCGAATTTTTATTTTGATCAGCAACCGCATCTAAAAATAAGATAGGTGTTTCCTTTGGTATCGGTAGGTTAACCGATTTTTTGCTATTTTCGTAACTCTGTAAAAGCTCTTGCACCATATCATCATTAAAGGTTTGCTTAAAGGATAGCGCTTTATAGAGTTCTTTTTCATGATCAGTTAAAAAATCTTGCTCGATCACTTCAGGATTAAAAGTAGTAGAAGGAAAAAGTCGATGAACACCAATTTTGGTTAACATATTGATGCCTCTTACGGCTAATGAATCAACTAGGCCCATTTTATGTGTTACATATTGATGCGGTAAACCAATATCCAATGCAATAATACTTTTCACTTCATCTGGATATTTTTGAGCCCAGTAAATTGCTTCCAATCCTGATAACGAGTGTGGCACTAAAACGTACGGGGGGTTATTTCCACTTTGAATGAGTACTTTTCGAGTTTGCTCTAGTATTTTATCAATGTCTCGACCATCGTTAGAAACATCACTATAGCCATATCCTGCTCTTTCAACAACAGCAATCTTATTTTCTTGTGAAAACTTGCTATAAAGGCCCTTCATTTCATAAACAGGCGCAGCAATCCCGGAACCCGACATAAATACATACGTGTCCTTACCATTACCTTCATTATAAACGTTAATATTTTTATTATTTACATTAACGAGGGTTCCCTTACTTTTAATAAGTGTTGCTTCTTTTCCTAACTGATAATTATGATAAATAAAAATCGATACTAACCCAAGCAAGATGGTGGCAATAAACAACACAGCTATTTTCTTTATCACTCTCAATACTTTTTTCATAGACTACTCCTTTCAGTTTATAATAATAAGAATAAAATATAAAAATAAATTTCTAATTAATTTTTATATCTTTACTGAAATTTACAGACTAAAAAAGCATCGATTGTTATATGTATGCAAAAAATGCCGACATTGAAATGGATGTCGCATCTTTGATTTAGATTTCAACGGATTTACTTTACCTACGCTGTACACTTAGTTCGAAATCTATCATAAATGCACCCGTGTACGATACTAGCATTATGCCTAATACGACATAAAAAAAAGATTCCCTATGCAAGATTGATCTCACATAGGATTCCCTCTAGTTCAAACATTTTTAATTCAAATTTATTATCCGCGGCTAATTGTCACAATAGCATTGCCCTTAGAAAGTTCGTTTACACGGTAAGGAAGATGACACCCTACATCTCTTTTGGCGCTTTAATCCCCAACAAACGTAAACTTTCTTCTAAAAGGATCGACACAGTATTCGCTATTTTCAAACGATCTTTTTCCTGCAGATCATTTGTTAAAAATTTCGTGTTGGCGTAATATTTATTGAAACTTCTTGATAAACCTAAGCTAAACTTCGCAATAACAGCTGGGCTTGCTTGTATGAAGGCCGTCTCAATAACTGCTGGAAACGTTCCTAAAAGCTTTATAATTTCCCATGCTTCCTCGTCTAAACGCAAAATCGGCTCGGCATCCAGTTCAAAATGCCCTTTGCTGAGTAGTGTTTGGATTCGTGCATTCGTATATTGCACATAAGGGCCTGTTTCCCCCTCAAATGTCACCATTTTTTCAATTGAAAATTCGATATCATTCATACGATCATTTTTTAGGTCATTAAAAATCACCGCGCCAATACCAATTTCATTTGCTACTTGTGCTTTATTCGGCAACTGTGGATTTTTCACTTCAATATTTTTTGTCACTGCCTCAATCGTTTCGCGTAACACATCTGCAAGCAGTACTACTTTTCCTTTACGTGTCGACATTTTCTTGCCGTCTTTTAACATCATCCCAAATGGTATATGCTCATAATTCGCTGCCCAAGTATGGCCCATTTTTTGTAACACTGCAAATAATTGCTTGAAATGAAGTGATTGTTCATTGCCTACTACATAATATACTTTTGCAGGTTGATACGTGTTGTAACGATAAATCGCAGCCGCTAAATCACGTGTCGCATACAATGTTGCACCATCCTTTTTCATAATTAAAGAAGGTGGCATACCCTCCAACTTAACAACCATCGCGCCATCAGATTGTTCGAGCAAAGCCTTCGCTGTTAATTCCTCAACGACAGGCTGCATTTTATCATTATAGAATGCCTCTCCATTATAAGAATCAAAGTGTACACCGAGCATCGAATAAATCGCATTAAATTCACTTAAAGATGCATCTCGGAACCACTTCCACAATGCCGTTGCTTCTTCATTTCCATCTTCTAGTGCCTTAAATGCCTGTCGCGCTTGATCATTTAGCGCGTCATCTTGCTCTGCTTCATCATGGAATTTTACATAAATTTTCAGTAATTCAGTAATTGGATTTTGTTCGATTGCTTCTTTATTGCCCCATAATTTATACGCAACAATCAACTTTCCAAATTGCGTGCCCCAGTCTCCTAAATGATTGATACGATTCGCTTCATAGCCCTGCTTCTCCGCGATATTCGCAAGTGCATGACCAATCACTGTTGAACGCAAATGGCCCATTGAGAATGGCTTGGCAATATTCGGCGACGAAAAATCTATCGCCACTTTTTGGCCATTTTTTTCTTTCGTGCCATAACGACTTTGTTGCACTAGCACTTGTGTTACAATGTCCTGCGCGATTTGTAATTGATTGTAAAATACATTGATATAGGCATTTTCCACACGTACTTCTTGAATAAATGTCCCATGGATTTTTATAGCTAATTCGCTTGCAATGGTATGCGGTGATTTTTTATATTTTTTCGCTAAAATAAAACAAGGAAATGCCACATCGCCTAACTGAGCATGCTTCGGTGTTTCGAGTAACGCTTCCACTTCTTCAATCGTCAAGCTGTCTTGTAGTGCAGTTGCGATAACCTGTGCTAATTTTGTCTTCATGTCATTTTCCTCCCCAAAATAAAAAAGCTCCCCGTCTCTAAATAAAAGAGACGAGAAGCTTGGATTCCCGTGGTACCACTCTAGTTGCCACAAAAGTGACCGCTTTCTGTTATTAACGAGGTGACTTCCCCGATTTTCTCTACTTTATTTCAAGAAATTTCTCCAAAGTGCGTTTCGTCCATCTTTTCAGTATTAGGCTCACACCAACCCTAACTCGCTTGACATCCCAGATAGATTACTTTTCTTTTTCATCGAATTTATTAGATTAAATTAGAATTCATTTTACATAAGTGGATTTTAAAAAGCAAGTGGATTTTGAAATTTCCGTCTCTTTTTCAAATTATATACTTGCCTAAGAACCATAGTTGTTGAATTGTGTAGCGGGGTTTTATATGGAAAATATACAGTTATTCCCCTAACGGCACTTCCACCTTTAACTCCCCTTTTAAATAATTCGGGAAACTATTGACCATTATCTTAACCGGATTTATCATTACTCCTTCATTTGCTTCAAATTGAGAACCAACTTCGTATAGATTGTCGGATTCACTACGCCAACTCGAACGCTCAAATACAGCTTTGCCTTCAGCATCTACGCCTTGGCTAAAGAAAGTTGTCTGTTTATTAACATCACGAATCAGATAGAAAAACGTATTTCTATTTTTAAATTGAATCGTAAAATCAAGTATTTCAGGTTGATACAGCACTTGTTGTTTGTCAAAATCAACCGTAATGAAATCCTCGCCTTTTGGCAATGCCTCTATTTCAGGAATAACAAGCGTCAAATTTTTAGGCTCACGGAAATAATTACTTTGCATAAAAAGAGTGACCACTCCGTCTCGAATTCCACCGAACCCTATTGTACCATTTTGAATCTTTCCCCAATCCTCGCCTTTTTCATCAATCAGCTTCATTTCGTTAAATTGTAAAATTTGCATCGTATTATTCGGATCTATGGCAATTTTAATCCCGGCACGCAACGGCGATATCTCTAGGCTTTTTACTTCGATTGTTTGCCCATCCACCATTACTTTTTCATCCACTACATAATGTTTCGTTTTAACAATTTCTTTTTTTAATGTAAATGGAATACTAAAAGTCATTTCCTGCCCTTTTTGCAATTTAAAGTTTAGTTCAAAATTTCGATTTGAATAATCTATTGGCTCTGTTGCGGTCACATTAATTGTATTTTCGATTTCATATATAGGCTCATAATGTGCAGTCCAGCCATAGCCAACACCCGCCTCGATCGGATTACCACCGTGCATTAGTTCCAGTTCTAAATGGTCTAATGTTAGTCCTTGTAAATCATTTGGTGATGCGATTTTGTAAGAGAGCAGCATGCCGGTTTCATCCGCAATGACACCAAGTAACGTAAAAGTCAGTTCATTTTGGGTTTCACTCATTAAGATTTCCTCGTAGTAGTCATTCGCGACAATATCCTCTAAACCTTTGTCAAACGCTATCAATTCGATGATTGGCGACAAACCAGGAATTTTGGACACCGCATTTGCAAAGGCTGGTGATACACGAACAGATGTAACAAAAACAAAGAAGATTGTCACTATAAGAGCCACCGTTTGCCACGTACGACGGATTTTTTTTCGGTGCCGTCGATTTTGTCGTTGGGCATTGATACGCGCTTGCTCTAACGCCTGTTTTGGTACAGAAATTTCATTTAGTTGTTCAGTCAGTTGGTGCATTTTTTCATCGTCCCAGTTCGTCATTCCCATTCACTCCTTTCCCCAACCATGCCACGCAATTTACGCAATGTTTTATGGAGCCTAGATTTCACTGTACCTTCTGGAATATTTTGAACTTCCGCGATTTCACTGTTCTTGTATTGCTCAAAATATTTCAAATGGATGAGTTGCTGCTCCGCTAGTGGAAGTTTCGTAATGATATCGGCTAAATCATTTGCTCGATTTCATTTGTTAATACCAAACGTGATTGCTTTAATTTCATATCAAGGCAAATATTGATCAAGATGCGAATTAACCACGTTTTTAAATAGTTCGGTTCTTTCAACTTATGTATATTTTTTAAGCTGCGGTATGTCATTTCTTGATATGCTTCAATGGCATCATGTTCATTTTTCAAATAGCTATGTGATGTACGATATAATGCACCTTCATAAAGGGAAAGAAGCTGTAGAAATGCCTGTTCATCTCCAGCAATTGCACGCTTTGCTAGCTCGCGTTCGTCTATTTTCTCGCCCCCTTTACTTATTAGACTGATGACAGGAGTAAAACGTTCATATTTTTTTACAGGATTGCTGTCCTGTTATTTCTATAAGAAAATTAAAGATTTTAATAGATAAACCAGAGTGTATACCTGTATATACATCTACCCTTTAATACAACATATGAACTCATTCACTACTACAAAAAGTTTATCACTGCAAGCTTCCTTAATATTTGCTCTGTGTTGCGTCTACGGTTATATAAGTATTGCTATAAAGAAGCATATTAATATTTTTTATATCCCACAATTCCCCAAATTCATTAATAGGAACTTTTCGATTATAGCTATTGTTATCATCATTACAACTCACCAGATGCCTTAATGATTCTGAAAGATAGATATACTCCTTGTCATACCCTACGACAGGGACAAAATGCAAATTATTGTGATTCTTATGTACTTTAATAAAAACAATTACGGGAGTTCCTTTACTAACTTCGTACTTTAATGTATTAATATTTCCTTTATAATAGTTTGTTTTATATCCCTTTTTTCTTAACACCGTACGGATTCCCTTTGGATATACATTGCCTGACCTCGTTTTACTAGGGAAATTAGTATATAACTCTTCACCATCGGCCTCCATTCCAAAATGACGCAGCACATACGCTGTTGAAAATGCTGCACACTCCCTATTTTTTTGTATTTCTATCCTATTATTTCGTTTAATTAGATAGTTAGCCGGATAATTTCTTTTTCGTAAAACAGGTATGGGTAATGTCATTAAATATGCATTAATGATAGTTGATATAATAATCCATAAAATAATTGTTCTAATTATGAACATACTACTTCCCCCATTTCTTTATATCCATATCTAAACAAGATTCTAAGTCCTTCTATCACTAATCTGCTCCGTTAGTTGAATTAGGAAAAATATTATTATGCCTTTTATAAAATACAATCTTCTATTCTAATTTATCAATTAAGTTCGATTTTATTTCCTAATAATTTATACTGCATTTCTTGTTTCTCTAAAATCTTATCTGTTAATTTTTCTAACGTTTTTGTATTAGACCATAAAAAAATCCATCAAATGCTTCTATAATTATCATCATCCTTTACTTTTTACTTCAAATTGATTAGCTAATTCAATGTATTTGTTCAACTAACCTGCCACGTTAGTTCAAGAAGAAAAGGCTATCCTAAAGCAATCCGTTTGTGAAGTATCTATTGTTTAATTTCAGCTAAAATGGATTCAGGAACATCCCTATTTGGATAATTTTAACATATTTAATTTAATTTCACCAATTATTATATTAAATTTAACTGCTGCGTTAGCACAAGAAGCGACTGCTCTAATTGAACAATCGCCTCTGTTACTTGAAGAAGAATTAGATAAAGATTAGGTTTAAATAATCACCGTGCCCTCGTATAAGTTCAACCTCATCCTTTGATGATATCCAAAAATAATGGAACGTTAGTCCTTCTTCATCCCCTCCCCCTGTCGGTTCGTAATCCCACATATCTAAATTACTTGATACATTTATCTTGTAAAAAAACCTATTATGTACAGCACCATCATCATTTTCCCAATAATCTTCTGCAATTAAGTTCTCAACCTCAAAGTTTATTAATCCTGTTTCTTCTTTAACTTCCCTAATTACTGCATTATAAGTATCTTCTTCGGCATTTACTGTACCTTTAGGTATCTGTATCCCTGCTTCAGAAATCGGATGTTGAAAAACTAATACCTGTATTTTTCCATCTTTAATTCTTGTTACATAACCGTAGGCTTTTCTAATCGAATTCAAAGCAATCAATCCTCACTTAGTTTTTCTTTTATCTGATCTTATTCAACTATCCTGCCGCGTTAGTTGAATAAGCAATTTCTCATTTATTACACATTATGGTCGTACTACGAAATTGTTCTTCTTCATGTTCTATTCCCAATAACGCACCTCCGTATTTCGTTGCGTAATTTTCTCCATAAATTTTGCTTCTTTTTATCAAAACTTGTTGGTTAATATAACTTTGTAATTATCAATCCTAGAGATATAATTATAGTAATAATCGGAGGAGGAATAAAAATGAAACAAGCAGCTCTCCATCAATGGCATAAAAAACATAATAAACGAATAGCAGAATTTCATAAAAACCATGAAATTGAAATACAACGTGGTGAAAATGGGAAAGGTTTGTTAGCTAAATGGGAAAGGTTTTTTTATAACAATATCATTTCCCCTCTAAAGAATGTAAAATAATACCTATAGATTGAACTGTCCTTTTGGCACAGTTCATTTTTTTGTTTCGCAATTTGAGTCAAATGCGATATAAAAACTCCCATTTTCTTCTTCAAATAATCTGCTCCGTTTGTTCAATAAGGCACCTGAAGTTGGAGAATGTATTTTTGAGACTCTAGTTCTTCCATTCTTCCCTAACAAAGGCTATTGCACTTTCAATAGTTAAGACATTTTTCTTGAGCCAAATTTCACCCATTTCTCTTACCAACGAGTGAATAAAGCCAATTTTACTAACAATTTTCACATAATCCAGTAATACATTTATCACACAATCATTCAAACCTAACTTTTGTAAATCCTTCACCAGTTCTACATCATCCTGTGAAACAGCACCATTACGATTTTTAAGATAATCAATTGGTGTTGAAGAATTAACCTGTTTTATATACCATTCATCGTAACTCATTCCTGTTTTAGCTATAAACTCTTCTTCTTGTTTTGCATTCCATTCCTCAATTGTTACTCCGTGAATTTCTTTAAATCGTTCTTCAGCAGTCGTGCCATGTATTACTTTGCCACTTACTTTTTTATATCGTTTTTTATTTTTACTCACTCCATTTCACCCCTTTTGAACTTATTTCTACTTCAGCTAAACTGCTTCGTTAGTTGAACAAAAAGCTACCAAAACGAGATTTTGGGACATACTGATTATAAGCAGCCAAAAGAAAACACCTAATTCAATTGTATTGGGTGTTTTGTTACCTGACTTTGATTTGTGAACGTTTATTAGGTTTATTTTGTATGCTTTATAAATCCTGTAGAATTTAAGCACACGTTAGTTGAATCAGAAAAGTAGAGCTTATACAAAAATCGCGACCGATTCTTGTAGAGTTATAACTTAATTTATCTTTTTTGAAAATCCTGTACTTTTACCTACATAACCATTACTTACGTAAAAGTTATGTGCCATTTGACGTTCTTCTCGATTGCCGCTATTTAAAGTTATTGTTTCCGCACCTTGCATGATTGCCCATTCTTCACAGGCTTTTAATAGCTTTGTTCCTATTCCTTGCTTTCGTTGATTTGAACTTACAATAAAAGCAAGTATACGGACATATATACCACTGAATTCAAAAGCAAGTGCCTTACATACCCCTGCAAAACCTAAAACTTGATTATTTTTTACAGCCACTAAAGTTTCATAATCTCCATGTTTTTGTAATAAATCAAATCTCATATTTAAATCTTCTAAAGTTGTTGGATAACCTAATTCACTCAACAGATCGACTAGATATTTATAATCTGAAGGTTGAATGGTTCTAATCTCGATAGTCATTAATTTCACCTTCCATGATACTTAAAGTAATTGACAAATGATGCGGCCCAATAAAGAAATAGATGCAAATCCTTGTTACAGAATCGCGCCCTTTTCTTGAAGACTCGATATCGAGATAATCTGAAAGACATACATTATGATTTTCCGTTTTTGCCTCGTTTGTTGAATAGCAACGGCCATTAAAAGCAACTTTTTATTATATTTACTCATCCATTCTTCTCTCATCATATCTAATCAATCATTAAATAAACTACTTAATAAAAAGCGAATACCACAATGTGAACCGTTTTATTTCTTTCACTTTCTCAACTCACTATATTGCATATGAATTCTGTTTTCTGGTTTTTTGTCTACCGTATATAGCACAACAATGAAGAACCATTCTAAAGGCTTCATTAAGAGATAAATGATGTCTGCGGACCATTTTGAATTTATATGCCTACTTATTGGATAGCCATATCTGTCGTAAAAGTTACGGATGACTTTATGGAAGCTTGGCATATATTGTTCTAGAATGTTCTCGAATGCGTTAGCAATCAGCAGCTGGCGATTCACGGGGATTCTTTGTCCTCTTCTAATGCCAGCTCTGATCGGATTGACCAAGTTTTTATGCCCTTTAGCAGAGACCGTACACAAATAATGCCCGTCACCCTCTACTATCACTGGTTTTGGCGCAGGGATATTCGAATAGTTGAAAGAGCTTGTCTCAAGGAACACCCGGATAAAGCTATCTGGTCGTTGTCCAAACAAGATCAAAATTAATTGGATGATGACCAAAATTGGAAAAAAACATATTGCCCATATTTTTGACATCCTTTGATAGTTATTAGATATTCTGTAGAGAAATAAAATGAATTTATTATTGTCCTCTGCCTCTTTTTCATTCTGGCTATCAAGAAAATTATTCAGAGAATCTTTCAACCTTGCGATATATAAAAATAATAATGATAAAAAGCTAATTTGCAGTAGGAGGACCGTAAGTTCTTCACCATCATGTGAAAAACCTGTATGAGTAAGATAGACAATTGCAAATATGATATTAGATATCATTAATGTACTACATATCACATACACAACCGGCGAAAGTGACCCATCGTTAAGACTTACGACCCAAAAGGAAAACATACCCAATGTCAATAAGACAACAACAGATGCTATATATTCGTTGGAAAGAGAAGCATATCCATCTACCTTTACACCATTTAAATCAAATATATGCAATTGCTCACCAGCATCCACGGCACTACCATTTAGAAAAAAACCAAACATAAATAAACATAAAATTACCATGGAATAATAGCAATCAATTGCTTTAATTTTGACTGACCCACCCTTAACATCATGTGACTTCGTCTTCCTAGTAAAACTCCGAACCATTCTGATAAAGGCATATAAAGGAACTGAAATTGAAATAATTAAAAGTATCATTATCATTATCAACAAACGCAACCTCCTCCCAAGCAATTAAATTTGGAACAATACCCTACTACTAGAATGTACCATAAAAATACATAAAACTATCTATGTGTTTTTATTAAACTAACCTGTCCGTTCAATAACTTCTTACGCCATTATATGGTCCTAAAATGAAAATAAGCACTCGTCCTTGTTACAGGAAAGCGCCCTTTTGTGGAAGATCATAAATACATGTCTTGTTAATCTAATGTCCCCTTTAGTTGAACAAGGATTTGGGGTTAATTTCAAATTTACGTGTCATCATTAGTTTAAGGATTTCTTCCAATAACAACTGTTGCATCTAATTTATCATCTCTAGCTATTTTGGTAATTAGCCCAACATTTGCAAAAATTTCTAAAGTTTGAGTAGCCTGAATTTCACTCGTCTCTATCAATAGATGTCCTCCAGGAATAAGCCAGTGAGAAGCCTTTTCTACAACCTTTCGCTGAAGGTCTAGTCCATCCTTCCCTCCATCAAGCGACACTTTCGGTTCATATAAACGTGCTTCTTGAGGAAGCAGCTTTATTGAATCAGTAGGAACGTAAGGTGCGTTAGCCACTATGATGTTCACTCGACCTCTCAATGAATCAGCTAAAGCATCATATAAGTCACCTTGATAGACGTGACCACCGATCTTAGTTATGTTACGGGAAGTACATCGTACAGCAACGGGGTCAATATCAACGGAGTGTAATAAAATCTTTTTAAGGTCGGTTGCAATTGCAGCGCCAATAGCACCAGACCCGCAACATAAATCCAAAACAATATCATATGGGCGGGTTAAAATTTTTGCTTGTTGAACTAGAAACTCCGTACGTCGACGTGGTATAAAAACTCCCCGTTCTACTTCTATTCGTAGCCCACAAAACTTCGTAAACCCAAGCGCGTATTCAAGCGGTAAACCACTTACTCGTTTTTCTACCATTTTCATTAAATCCTCTATACTTCTAGCTTCAGAGGTAAGTAACTGTGTTTCTTCTACAGCAAAGACACAACCCTCACTCCGTAGTCTGTTGATTATGCTTCTTTCAGTTTTATTATCTAAAAATAAATTGATTTTCTGTGCTATTAATCTCACCGCTTCCTTAATCCCAATTATTTATCTTTTTATTCTAGAAATAATATATTGTCCTTCTTCAACTAACATGCCCGTTTGTTTAATAAAGAAAAAGGCTTATAGGAAAATGTTGATTTATAACGTTAAGGTATCGGCTGTATATATACGATTTTATTCAAAATAAGATCCAGTGTAATTTCTTTTGAACAAAATTGAAAGCTTTGTTGGATCTAAGTTCAAACGATAGTGGATAAAAAGGTGTATACGAATGAAATACAGAAAAACACATAAAACATTTATAGCTCAACGTTTTATGTGTTTTATGGTGTAACCAAACTTGCATTTGGGAACATTTTATGGATGTGACATTGTATAACGATGCACTTTATTATCTAAAGCTCATCTAGCGATACTCATTATGAGTAGGTTGAAATAAATTCTCGACAGCTTTTCTAACCACTGAAAAATTATCAACATTATAATGCCCATGAAGGATTTCATTATGATGATTAATAATCTGCTCGGCTGTTAAAGATTGAGAATCCGTCGTTGAATGACCATCCTCCACAAGCGTGACATCAAAACCACTTACGGTTGCCATTCTAACTGCTGTATCAATACAATGCTCTGTCTTGCATCCCATCACAACAAGATGCTTAATCTGGTTATCTTGTAAAAATTTCAATAATGGCGTCCCGTAAAAAGAATTCGTCGCCTCTTTATCAAATATCGTTGCCTTTGCTGGAATATCAATATCCTGATGAATCTCGAAACCCTCACCACTTCCTTCAGCAACATCTTTGTCTCTTATGAAAACGACTAAGCTATTTGAAACCATTGCCTTTTTTATCACTGAATTAATATTATTTAGCAGAGTAGACTGGTTAAAAACGGCTTTTTCTTTTTCGTTACCATCAATCAATTCTTGTTGTGCATCGATTACTAATAAAGCCTGGTTCAATAAAAAACCCCTTTTCAATTAAAGTTATTCTTCCATCATTTAAATCGTAAATTTAATTATATAGAATCTCTCTTTAAACTTACAATAATTACCTTCGTAAGTTCTCAAAGCGTCGTTAACAAATACCGTATAATTAATGATACTTCTTGTCCCACACTAAGTTTGTAATCGCTATTCTTTCATCAGCAGACCCATTCCATTTTATAGAAAATCCTGTAATTTCTAATTCTTCAACAATAATTTGACCGATTTCTTCTGCTGTTGGCTTATCAAAGTAATTACCAAAAGCAAAGTAAAGTACCGTTGTATCATCGTGAAATATATGTTCCAAATCTTGCATTGTATAAAAACAACAACCAACTATTTTTTCGCCTTTTTCATAGCATTCAGTAGCATATTCGTTACAATCATCAAATCCGTCCGATAGGGTGTATCCTGCACAATGCTTTGTAACAACTCCACGCTTTTCCATGTTATCAAAGGCTAAATCCAATTTCATAAAATTTTCTTGTGTGCCGACATTCTGAAATTTATCACGTAACTCTGCAATTATTGCTGAAAAGTCATCATCTATTATTTTTCCTTCATCATCAGGATAATTATCTTCTATGTACAATTTACACTCCTCTTGAATTTCCTCATTTGACAAAAAGCCAGCTTTAATATTGTCTGTTATCAAACCTTCCAATTCATTTGCACAACATTCGTCCAAAAGTTTTTTCCATTCCATGTTTATGTTCCTCCCTATTTCCAATTTATTTATTTGTTAGTTAATTCCTTTATTGTACATAACCTCCACGTAATCGGTCTATAATTACATCTTAACTCAATACAACTAAGTTAAATATCCGTCCAAATATATAACAGCATGAGTACCTACCGACTGTTTCTACTAAATACATCATTTACCTTTCTTCTCATTGATGATGGTCGAAAATTCTTCGTATTCTTTAATTACTTGCTTCGATAAGGGGTGAGAAGGTTCTTCAACTTTAAGAGGAAGTATTCCTTTTTTACTTTGTTCTTGAAGATACTCAGAAAATCCTTTATATAATGCTTTAGCAAATTTCTCAAAATCAAATTTATAATTGTAAGTAATGGGTGGTTGATCATATTTGTAATAAGTTAAATGTTCAATACATAGATTTTTCTCTTCTACAGTTAAATAATATTTCACCGCAAAACCGAAACCGTCTATTTCAGTTTTGTTCGTTTTTCCATTCCATAGATGTAAGAGTACAAAGAAAAACGAAGGTATAGAATAGAATGCAATCTTAAAATTGAAATAGATATCTTGACCTTCTCCATTTAATTTGATTTCAACATCTCCATTTCTAAAATCTATATCAAAACGACATGTATATTGGTTTTCCAAAAAAACCACTCCTTTAGTTATCTTATTAAACTAACCTGCCCCGTTAGTTCAATAAGAAAAAAGAGCTGCATAAGCAACTCAACGATCTTCAAGTAAAGCCCCCGTTAATGCAATTAACGACATTAAAATAGATCACCTAGACTTACTATTATTCCAATAAATGAAAGGGCGAACACTAATAATATCAATAAAATTATAATAGGAGCTATCTTCTTCGAAAAGCCTTCTTCTTGGTTTTTAAACGCCAAATAGCTAAGTATCAGACTAAGACCGCCCCCTATAATGGAAGTGAAAAATAATACTTTTAGAAGTACAACCATCGAGCCTTCAGGCTCTGGTGGTGCAATTGCATAAGAAGTAAAAATAGTTATTGCACAAATAATACTTAATATGGCAGACCACTTGCTATATTTTTTGTTCATGGTGTCCCCCTACCTTTCCATGTTTATCTAAGCCCCCGTTAGCTTAATAATTTATCCTTTTATTATCAGCACTTTTAAACATATACCTAATACCTTTACCCGCAAGTGGTTCATCTTCATACCTTGGTAATACATGAAAATGAGAATGAAATATATGTTGTCCTCCAATCACGCCACAATTCCATCCGAGGTTATATCCTTGGGGTTGATACCTTTCATTTAAGAAATTTTTTACATCTTGAAGAAGCGTATAGGTTGCATTCCATTCTTCTATCGTTAAGTCAAATGCAGTTTCCCTATGTTTTTTAGGTACAATTAGCCCAGCACCTTCAAGCTGAATACCTTTCTCTTGTGCTTGTTCTAACTGTAAAAACATACAATACTCGTTGCTTAAAATGACTTTCTGGGTTGGTTCTAATTCTAGATTACAAAATATACAATCTTTCATTCAAATCTCCTTCTCCCTGTTCGTTATTTTCTATTTTAACCTTGTTATTACACTAACCTGTTCCGTTATTTCAATAAGGAAAAAGAGTTGCCTAAGTAACCGAATAATCTTGAACTAAGCCCCCGTTAGTTGAAGAAATTTATTGTAAAGTTGAACCAAACTGTTAATTAAGAAATCTCTTCATCTCGTTCTTTTATATTCATATAGAGAAGAACACTGACACAGAAAGCCGCACCAATTGTACTCGTAATAACTCTCAACAACCGTGTTTCATCAAAACCAAATAGCAAATGTCCTAAAGTATACAATGCTGACAGAACAATAAACCATCGATAATATTTTTTTCATTCGGTAGTAACTCCATTCAATCAAATAATTCCGTACTTATGTAAGTTTACCCCGGTCTGCATTCGAACGTTATTTGAATAAAGTATTAGTTAGTAGAAGAGCGATACTAACAAATTATACAAAGAGTGGATAACGATTACCGACCAAAGAGAGCCGCTTTTCTTATACACATAGCCGAATATAATGCCCAATATAAAAACTGTTAATGAGGCAGTTAAAAAATAGGGTAATTCGAAAAGCCCTTTATAAAACCAAATAGGAAAATGAATTAATACAAAAAGTATAGATGTAATGGTATTAGCTATCCAAAATTTAAAAGAATCCATAAGTTTTCTTAACAAAAAACCTCTAAAGACAATTTCTTCAGTTAGGCCAACTATTAGAATAGTATTTATCCATTCGTTAAACCCTATTTGAAAATCGACATTATTATCTAAAATAGTGAAATTTAAAACTATGAAATAAGATACGAATATCAAGGATGCCCAAGCTGTCCACTTTAATCCATTTTTAAAGTTATGACGTAACCCTAAATAGGAAAGTGGAACCCCTTTTTCCATAACTTTAACTAATAATAAAACTGGAATTATCCAAATAACTACTTTAATAACGGCTGATGTTATAGCCCTTGGAATGGAATCCATCAAATCTAAATATTGAACTAACCATAATTCTCTAATACACCATAGGGCAAAAAATATTATGAAATATACCCAAATGTAATTTTTATTTACTTTTAAATCCATCGGAAATTCCCCCTTTTCTTCTTCAATAATCTCGCTGCATTAGTTTAAGTACTTTTTACATAATCTTAATATTTATTTTAACATAAATATCCATTTGATAATTAAAGCTCCCAAACCATCGTTTGGTTTCATGCGGTTCCTAAGCAGCCAAAATCCCCCATTCAATTGAATGGGGGTAATTCCCTAACTTTCATTTAGGAACGTTATTTTGCATGGCTATGTATGCTTTATTAATTTTTGTTGCACCAAAACAGTTTAAGTAGAATTATGCAAAACTGCCGTACTTTAATAGTTTTAAGTTAGGTTATAAAACCATTCTTTATTGCTTATAAGCACATCAGTTAAATATCGGTAAATTCTTTCTTCATTTTCCCAAATCCATTTATCAATATGTTCCATTATGGTTTCATCACTATATTTATTTATCCCCATCATATACAAAGTAAGGATTTCATTTTCTTCTTTTACTTTAAGTTTACCTATAAGTGTGGCAGCTGAAGAATCATTTAATATTTCATAATATGTCCAAACTCCCGACCTATCAGAATGTGATTGCCAATTCATAATCTCTCTTAATTCAACATAC
This sequence comes from Solibacillus sp. R5-41, assembly GCF_002736105.1. NCBI lineage: Bacteria > Bacillati > Bacillota > Bacilli > Caryophanales > Caryophanaceae > Solibacillus > Solibacillus sp. R5-41. Next base: position 2,234,396 of record NZ_CP024123.1, read on the forward strand.
CAATCAGGCAAGGTGCTTTGTTCTCTTAATTCACCATAAGCAATAATAAACAATTCAACCATTGAATGATAATCATTGATGTTGTTAAAGAAGTTATCAATATATATTTTATTAAATTTCATAGTTATATTCCCCCCACATAAAACTAAATGGCATTTAATTCAAAAACCACTTCTATATTTACCATCAAAAAACCCTTTGGACAGTACGAAATCCAAAGGGTTAAAGGCAACACCTAAAGCGTCATTTGGAAAGCTTTCTTTGTAGAGTTACCAAAGTCGTATTTGGGAACGTTATTTAGGTTCATTTTGCATAATTTATAAGTTTTTAATGAACTAGATAATATTGAATTTAATAAGGATAGGGACGTTTTTTCGTTTCTCTCCAAATTTTTAGTACTTATCCGTAATTACTCCAATCGTTGAAGCTTTAATAAAAGGTAGATCATTTAATTGTGTTAAGGTTTGTGCATCTCCTGTGACAACTGCGCCATAATATTGCAAGTCATCTGCAGTTAATTGACCGTCTTCACCACTAAGAGTCTCATATAAGCGTTTAAATTCTCCTTGCCAGAAGGCTTTAAATTGTTGATTTGCCTCAATCGCTCCAATAAAGCGAAGAACGGGCTCATCTTTTTTATCCCCATTTTCATCGAGCAGAGAAAGACCATAGACAGAGTGTTCTGAACGAAGTAAATTACCTAATACAATCACTTCACCGTTTCCATCTACATATTTATATTGAAAATCATCTGTGTCTTCATTAACATCATCCACCCAAAGCCAAGTGAGTGTTACATTATTTGAAATCATTGATTGCACCTCGTCAAATGTATAGCCCTGATCAAAAGATAGGGCGACTTCCATTATTTTGTCCTCCCCAATATCATCAAGCAATGCTAAATCATTACGATATGTTTTATATTGCAAAAACGGATAGAAAAACACCATTTCTCGTTGTCCTAATTCGTTATAGTGCTGATTTTGTAAATCTCCTTCATGCAAAGTTTGACCAATTAGAATTGGAGATGTAATATCTACCCGATTTAAATTTTCATCACGGAAAAGTCCATATTCAAATCTTTCTTGACCTGTATAAATAACTTTTCCTTCAATGATTTTATAAGTTGTGTAACGATTTTCTCCCCCTAAAAATCCTTGATAACGTTCGATTTTTCCCATAAATTCATTCGGTGCAGATATTTCATAAAATCCACTAGCAGAAAATTGAACAGGATTTTCCAATTTTTGTGTAATAAACCGATTTAAAATGGAACCTACAATGATGACAACAATTAGAACGATACTGGAAATCATAACCATTTTCCAATTTGACTTCCACTTTGCTTTTCTTATCGTTTTTTCCATTTTATTAACATCGAAAAGATCATCTATTTTATCGTTGCTCATATCCCTTTTCCTCCCAAATCTTTTTAAAACTTTTTCGCGCACGTTGTAAATACGTCTTTACTTGTGTTTCTTTCACATCTAAAATCTCACTGATTTCTTTATACGACAGTTCCATGTAATACTTCAAAATGAGTAGCTGCTGAAATATTGGCTTAAGTACATGCAACACTTCTTCCAATTCGCTTGCTTTCTCTTTCGTTAATATATTGCTCTCTACATGTTCAAACACTGGCAATAAACGTTCTAAATCTACCTCGCTTAACGTAACCACGGATGTATTTTTGTTATAAAGAGAATAGTAGCGATTAATTGCCACTTTAAACATCCATGCCCGCATTTTCTTAGGTTCAATTTGTTGGAGGCATTCAATAGTTTTCATGATTGTTTCTTGTGTAATATCTTCTGCATCTTCTCTCGTTGCTCCAATTTTAATTAGATATTTAAATACAATTTTTGCATGCTCAAGGAGTATTTGCTCCCATATATTATTCAAAACTTCACCAACTTTTGGATATCCATTTTTAGTTCGTAGTGATCACTCACCTATATAACAATTGTAAAACAAAAAAGTATACAAATTTCTCAAAATTTTTATAGAAATAAAAAAACATTTAATCATATGAAGTTGACATATGACTAAATGTTTTTTCAAGATAATGGTCCGATTGTAGAGGAAATGAAAACGTACCCAAAGCGTCGTTTGAGGACCATTTGAAATCCTTGTTGCACTAAAGCCCCCGTTACTTCAATAAGTAAAAGTTTGACTTATTAGTTGTATCGCTATTAATTCATTTTTTTACTTTCATCTTAGACTTTAAATTTAAGATAAATTCGTACCCAAAAGCTACTAACAATCCAGTCCAAAAAATTAAAACTGAAGTAAAAGGCTCACTTCTATATATAAAAAAGTAAATATAATTTACAAATAATAGCAGCATATACGTGTAAAAACCCAGTATTGCTCCTTTTCTCCAATTATTTTGCTCCAATTTAGACGTTGTTCTGAAAAATTTCATTTTTACCCTCCACAAAATAACTTGTATCCTTACAGTTCTATTAATGTACTTTAGCAATTCTGCTATACCTTAATATAATACCATTTTTTTCCAAATAATTATGATACCTTATTGAACTAAACTGCTTCGTTAGTACAAAAAGAAAAAGAGCTGCCTTAAGCTGCTCAATGATCTTTAAGTAAAGCCCCCGTTAGTACAATTAGAATATCTTGTTTTTTTTGTTCAAGTCTTTCCGAAATACTTAATCACACTAAATATTAAACCACCTATAATTGTACCAATAAGAATAGAAAGACCAATAAAGCCATATCCCATTCCTGTCCAACCACCAACAATCAAACTGATAACGATGATTCCTATACTTATCAAAAGCAACCAAGCAAACACTATACTAATGTACTTGTCATATTTATTTTTTTTCAAAAGCATTGAGGCAATAACAAATAATATCGTAACTCCCAAGCTAATATAAATAAAGACTTTAAATCCATCCATTTGGTACCTCCTCTATTACTGTGTTATGACTACTTTTTTTATATCAAATGGGAAATCCTTCTTTCGCTAACGTAACCTGCCCATTTACTAAAATACGTTTGAAACTAAAATAGGTTCCATTTTTAGGTAAATCTCCAAATAATAAATCCCTGCTTATTGAACTAAACTGCTACGTTAGTTCAATAGCTTCTACAAAAAACACTAGTAAAAATCGCAGTACACAATCCAGTCCCGTTTTTCTTGATTGTAGAAAAAATAAAAACTACCACTATCAACAATGTTGAAGCGAGCCTTTTCATCAGAACTTATTTGAAATACAAATGGGTAATCTTCCCCAAAAGAGACTCCACCTTGAGTAAAAGAAGGATACCCGCCCAATTTATGCGTTGAATATATTTTTTCGACAATATCATCGTAATATTCAATACCATCTTCAAATTCAAGACGTAATATTTCATCTTGAAGTTTTGGGTCAATATCATCTGAATCCCAAGCAGGTGTATCATTATCGATAAATAAAGGATTTAATGGAAATGGTTTTATTCTTGCAGACTGTTCATTTATCTTTTGTGTTTCATCTAAAATGGATATACTTTTCAATCTTTTGCTTTAGGTCCATACGACATTAATTTCTCCCCATAATACATCTCTTGTTTTAGTAGACCGAATCAAGCAAGAAAAACAATTATCTCGCGAAGTACAGTTAGTACGCGAAAATGAGCTTCTTCGTTCTTGATAGTGATATGTAGCCTCTGGAATGCCAACTATTTATAGCGATGTAAAATATCGTTATTTAATTAAACAGAATAAACTTGTTTCGTATACTTACTAAGCAATCCAACTTCACCAAGTTCCTTAAATGTACGAACCCATTGTAAGATTAGAGATTTGCTTGGAATTCCATACTTCCTAGCTAATGCATGATAAGAAAGACGCCCTTCTATATACTCTAGTACAATTCCCATTTAAATTCATCGCTATTTTTTGCCATATAAAAACACCCCAAAGGTTAGATTTTTTACTCTAACTTTTGGGGTGCTGTACCAAATTCGTTCTTTTTTCATTATACTAATTCCAACAACGTGATAGCTTCGCATTGTGCGGAGTGTATGTGGCTACACATGGGTGCTGGTGGCTTTACTTTTTTAGTTCTTATCCAAAAATAACATTTAAATAAGGCAATTCAAGTTAACAGTAAGATATCATAAAGCAATCGGATCATAAACTCTTTGATATCAAACACTTCTTCTTGAACTGCCCACTAAATTTCAACAACTAATTAGATTCTACATTCTCTTTTTTGTAATTGTACTGCGAAGGATCAACTGGAGTAAAACCTGTTGGCGTATAGAATCTCAATAAATCACCATTCACTACTCTGTCAGATAACCCCATTTTATAATCTACTTCATCCTTGATAGCTTTCGCCGATTCTAATTGACTATCATCTAGTAGTAAACCTGTTTTATTATCATAAAACTTTTCATTAATTGAATAAATCGTAGGACTGACAAAATCGCCATTTCTAAATGGTACTACTTCATTATGCTTTTCTGATAATAAGTCTGAGCCAAATTGAATAAAGTTTTGCGTATCAATTCCTAGTAAATGTAATACCGTTGGAAGAAGGTCTATTTGCCCACCATAAGTATGGTTGGTTCCACCTTGCATTCCTGGAGCATGTATTAATAATGGTACTCGTTGTAAATTAGTACTTTCATATGGTGTAATTTCTTTTCCAATTACTTGTTCCATCGCTTCATTATGATTATCTGAAATACCATAATGGTCACCATAAAGAACAATCATCGTATTATCATATAAGCCTAATTCTTTTAATTGATTGAAGACCTGTTCGATTGCTTCATCTGCATAACGCGCTGTTTGGAAATAATTATCAACACTTGCATCTCCAGTATCAGCTTTATCAATTGTTACTAAGTCTTGGTTCATTTTATATGGATGGTGGTTCCCTACCGTAATAAATTTTGTATAAAAAGGTTGTGGTAACGAACTTAAAAGACTTTCAGATTGTTTAAAGAATGGTTTATCTAATAAACCATAGTCAGCCATCTCTTCTGAAGCACTCGTGTCATAATAACTACCATCAAAAAATTTATCGTATCCAAATGATTTATAAATTTCATCCCGATTCCAGAAGCTTCCGATATTACCATGGAAGACAGCTGATGTATAACCATAATCTTTTAAAATACTAGGAGCTGCTTGGTACGTATTTTGTGCTTTTGTAATATAAGCAGACCCTTGTGGCAACCCAAATAAAGAGTTTTCCAGCATAAATTCTGCATCGGAAGTTTTACCTTGACCTGTTTGATGGAAGAAATTATCAAAATACATTGTATTCTCATCTTTTGCTAATGAATTTAAAAATGGTGTAACTTCTTCACCGTTTAATTTATAGTCGATAAGAAAGTTTTGGAATGATTCTAAATGTAAATAGATGACGTTCATTCCTTGTGCTGCACCAAAATATTTTGCATTAGGGTTGGCGTAGGTAGAGTTTGTATAGTTAACCACTTCTGTAATATCACTACTATCCGCCAAAACTCTCTGTGATGATGCTTTCAGAGTTTCTACTGAGTCATAAATCGTATAGTTATACATTCCTAGATATTTCACAATATAGTTTCTATCAAAACCTCGACTTAATAGTTGTGGACGACTAATTTCGGCTAGTCCTAAATTTACGATTGATACTACGAGTGCAAGAGCTATAATTGCTATTGCTTTTTTATATCCAAAACGATTTGTTTCTTTTTGCACTTTTTTTGAGAATCGTAGGTAAAACATTACAAAGACATCCACAAAGAACAAGATATCATAAGGTTTTAATAAAGAAAGAATACTTCCACCTAAATCTCCGAAGTTCTGCGTTTGGATAATTGTAGGTAATGTAATAAAATCACTAAAAAATCGGTAATAAACAACATTGGAATATAAAAGAATAGACATTAGAGCGTAAACTACAACTAGTGATGTATACTTTCTCTTTCCTCTAAATAAAAATGAAAATCCTAGAAATAGCATAGCTGATCCTAGTGGATTTAGCATTAAAATGAATTGTTGAAGGAACCCTTCTACACCTAGTTCAAATTGTGTTACTTGAGTGATGTATGTTTTAATCCATAACATCAAAACAGCTAATATATATACCCCTAAAAAGTTGTTTAATAGGTCATCTTTTTTACTTATTAGACTTTTCATTTTTGCACCAACCTTTACTTATTTAAATTTAAATCTAGATTTATATTAATTTAGACAATAAGTATAAAATTCAGAAAAAAGCTACTTCACAATAGCTTTTTTAATAGCTAATGTAGCTTACTCCCCATTTACACTTCTGTCAAGCAGTTAATATAACGAAAGACAATTAGAATAGTTTCTTCTATTTTTAAATTTTGTCATAAAAATACCCCGGAAACGTTAGTTTTTTAACTAACATTTACGGGGTATTTCAAACCATAATTCTTTCTTTTACAACTCCGTTAAGTTCAACCACGCAATCGTTTCACAATGTGTCGAGTGTATGTGGCAATACAAGGGTGCTGGTGGGTTTAAGTAATTGGCTAGGTCCTACCATAGTAGAACTTAGCCTTTTTTATTTATCTTCAAACAGTTTTTCCTTCAACTAAAGTTTCTATTAGTTAAAGTGCAATAACTTCACCATCTTCTTACAAAGAACATACTCGATTATTGCTTCAATAAATATAATATTGGAAGTAAAAATCAACCCTAGTAGAAAAAGCACTGGAATCGAGTAAACAATTAAAGCGAAAATTTCCAACTTCCTTCATGCCATTGTTGGAGTTTTCAACGGCATTTCTTCCAAAAAATTATTTAGGCGTTCCGCTTTATTAATACTTTCCTGAATTTCTTCTACGCTATGGGAATTCACCTTCTACGCCATTGTATTTATATTGTTTTACACAAGTTAATAGGTAACGATAGGACACACCTATATCTGCCGCTACTGTTCTTGAACTTTCTTTTCCATTTACATATCTTTGAACCGCTGCTAATTTTTCTTCTGCACTAATTTTAGCCATAGAAAAACTGCACCTCCTTGTTAGTTGTGTCTAACAATTGGGGTGTAGTTCAAGTTTTATTCGGGAACATTTTATGTATAAAGCTTTATATTAACTGATTAAATAATATTTAAGTACTGTTTTATTAAGTATAAATGATGTTCATGGAAAAGATGCTTTTCTAAATCATTGAAATCAACCCAGCGCATTGTTTCTTTTTCAACTGGTTCTGCAATCTTTTCTAATAGTTCACATGCGTATAATATTCCGATATTGTGTTGAGAGTCACGAGGATATCTTGCTGAAACCCAATGTCTTTCAGCTTTTCCTATAATCTTAACGATTTGAATTTTATGCCCTGTTTCTTCAATACTCTCTCTTAATAGCGCACATTCAGGAGATTCATCTGCTTCAACCCCTCCGCCAACTAAAAACAAATTCCCGTCCAAATCTTCTACACATAAAAATTGTAGATGGTCATTTTGAATGACAGCATAAGCTCCAGTTCTTTTCCAATAATTTAAATCATAATTACGATTACCAAAAGTTTTCATTGCCCGCCTCCTAATTGTAATTTTAAGTAAATATTATAACATTAATATAGTCAACAAGTTGGTTTAAAAACGTTTCATTTGTATTCCCTCTCACCTTAAAGATATAAAGATTTTGAATTTACCCCCCTGCTGCTATAGGAGGATTTTTTCTACAAGGAAAAACTTCAAACTGTTCCCCTAAATTGAATTTTCAACATTCGCTTCTAGTGCGACACTTTTATTAAAAAAGGAATCTTCCTTTAGGGGTTTTCGTTGAACAGTCGGTAAAGGCTTTTTTGAAGCAAAATAACGATAAAGGCTCATTATATTCCTCTATCTTTGGTCGAATCAATCCGCGATTGTTAGAGGTAAAGGTGATAAGGAGAGGGAAGTTTATTTTAATATACGTTGCGACATATGGCTTAAAAGGTATATTGAAAGTTGGAATGACAATAATCCTTCCATCTTTGTAACAGCAAGGCAGCCACATAAAATGAGTGTTGCCCAAATGCGATACATCACAAGCGGATCTCCAATCGTGCTGAAATTAAAAAAGACATTCATCCACAGATATGCAACTCACTTGTTGAATAATGGCGCTCCTATTGAAGTCATTCAAAGTCTTATGGGGCATGAGAAAAGTGAAACCACAAGGATATACGCTCAATTAAGTGGAAAACTACAGAAAGAGTATTATCAAAAGTACCTTAAATGTAAAAGGAGCAACGTCTTGAAAGACGTTGCTCTACTTGACGAGTACAATTAGTTCAATTATAAAATAGTGTATTATTTTATTTGAGAGTCCTGCTTTAAATCTATTGAAATCACCTTTTTTGTTATAATAAGTAATGATACAAAAATGTAAAAAATAATGATCGTTGCTATTACACTATAATAAACCGCGGAAATTGTAGTTGGGCCCCAAATTCTAATAAACTCCCAGCTCATTCCTAGCAATATTTTGGGAGCTATCAGCATAAGTATCAAAATCGCAGCTACAAACAATGAATGAAACAATAATAGAAACATCCTCTTTCCTTTTACCGCTATCAAAGTTCGTTGCTTTCTATTTAATTTCCATAGGCTTCTTAGCAATAAAATACTGAAAATTAAACCTAAACAGCCGACAATAATACACAGTATCGTCATAATTTTATCTAATTTTTGGTACACGTCAGAATGACTAATTTTTACGTTATTTCCTTCCCACAAATCCATCACGCCTTGACCTATTGCAGTTGTAAAGGTTGAATTCATATTAGAGAGTACGGCTACCCCTAATTGCTCATCCGGTTGCATGATGAAATAAGAGGTAAATGTAGGATTTTCGCCAGCGTGGAGGATGTATTGATTGTCACCTTTTTTCAAAATGCCCCACCCACTTGCATAGTAGGTGTCTTGATCGAAAGGCTCCACGGATTTGTCAGGAATGTGAGATTCTTTTATAACTTGTTCGCTAATCGTGTCATTCTGTTCGGAACCTAACTGTACGTTCATCCATTTTGCGATATCGTTTGTGTTGCTAACTATATAACCAGCAGGTATATTACCACGATAAATAGGCGGAGTATATTTTTGTTCTCTCATGAATCCTATTTTATTACCTGTCGCCAACTCATCCGACTTAACTTGATGTAAGCCAACAAACGAGTCTTTCATACCTATTTGTTCTAATAATTGTTGTTTTAAATACAAATCATAAGGCTGTTTAGAAAGATTCTGGATGATGAGACCCAAAATATCATAATTGATCGTAGCGTATTCAAATGAGCTACCAGGTTTACGATTCAATGGTTGTTCAAGTAGGGTTCTTACTGTTAATTCAAGTGCATTATCTGCGTTACTTTCAGGAATATGTACAATAGAGTTCCAAGCGATCCCACTGGTATGATGAAGCAATTGATTTATAGTAATCGTTTGCGGTTCTCCATTATATTTCAACTCTAGCCATGGGATATAGTTTCTAACATCGTCAGTTCGTTTTAACAACCCTTTTTCTTCTAATTGTAAAATAGCTAGACCAGTAAATGCCTTCGCGGTCGATCCCAGTTCAAATAAGGTATGAGAAGTTACCGGAGTTTTCTCCTTTACATCCGCATATCCAAACCCTTTTTGATAAACTATTTTCCCCTTTTCTACTATTACTAACGATATCCCAGGAATTTTACTAATCTCCTTTTGTTCTTCAACAAATCGTTCAATCTTTTGAATTTTATCATTTGAGTCTGCGTGGACTACTGGAATCAAAGCATTTAGTGATAAAATTATTATAGCAATCATTAAAATTATTTTTTTCAACTTTTTCGTTCCCCCTTACTATAGGTTAAATATATTAAACTGAAATAAGATATACCATCGATTACTGTTACAATGTGATGATTAATGTTACATTCTCGTCACTTTAGTCTTAGGTAGAAGTAAAGGATATATCCATAAAATTATGTACTTTAGTGTAAGTACATCTTTTCACATTTAATCTATATCAAACTCAAAATTAATACCTAAGTTTAGCCTATCAAATACGTTTCATGAAGTCCTTTTTCGTTTAGCACAAGAAACTGGACATATTTTAAAGAATCCAGTTGCAACAATATAATATGTCTTCTAGTTTGAATAACCTCTTTTTACTTTAATAATGAAAATAAGCCAAAACTATGCAACTTTGTGGAAAAAAGTTGCATAATTTCGGCTTTAAGGATTTTATAAGATATAGAAGATTAGCTTTTCGTTACATACAGAGCCTTTCTAATTAAAAATTAAAGGAAAAGTAAATATAACGAAAGCTGCCCAAAGTCCGTAGATCGGCAAATACTTAGTAACTGCATCTTGGATAGTTGAAGGTCCAGATTTGTTTTGTAGAAAACGCATATAGGAGAGCATAATCCAAATTAGATTTGCCCAGATAAGTATGTTTACTCCTAAAACAGCAAGTCTATTAGGCGTAATTCCATAAGAAGAAAGTCTGAACACGATGGCTGACAAAGCCACACTATCAATGATAAGCGCAAGAACAATTAAGGCAAAATTTATATAATCTGAAATGTTCTTTTTCTCGTCTGAGTCGCTCTCGATAATGGAAAATATCGTAACGGCCAATACACCAAGGAGTATACCGTTGAAGGCTATCAGGAAATTGCGGTCCAAGAATGGATTTTTTCCGACCCATATAACCGTTATAAGATAGACCAACAATGTGACCAGGACAAGAGGACTAAAAATTTTAGCTATATATGGTGTAATATTCTTAGCAAGTTTAAGATTCATTGATACCAGGTATGCAGCCACAATAGCAAGAGCGGCAGCACCAAATAAAACGACATTACTAAAATAGAACTCTTCTATATCCAGACCAACAAAGCTAAATAACTGCATGGTTAATGCTGCTAGTACCATTCCGCTAACTGCCATGCTGGCGTATAGAATACAATATTCCAAATTAAATTTAATATAGGCTAATCTTGTACTACCTTTTGAATATTCATTTCCTGTAAATGCAAGCCCTACCAATACCCATAAGAATATAGGAAGATGTAAATAAGCAAGGATAATACTGTCTTTATAATTTAATGGTAGCATATTAAGATAAATCCCAGAAATTATGAACAACGCTGCAATGGAATAAATAACACTTTTTTTCGGAGTATTATTGTAAACAAAATAGGCAGCAATAAAGGGAATGATACCAAAAGCCAGGTTAATTGGAGCAATTGCTCCCTGTTCGACGAAATGGAAAATAATCCTGGTGCTTATTCCGGCTAGAATAGATAATATGCCCATGAATAAGAAACCTTTTTGAAGCAAGGTAGATTTTTCTGTATTTGCCGTCTCCTTGAAATGCAATCTTTCATACCAAATACCAAGAACCTGAGAATCAGGATTTTGTTCCCATGCGTGTGAGAATGACTTTTTAAAAGCTTTCGGGTCGTTTCTATACATTCTCTCCAGCTCATGAGGGTTATTAATATTTTCAATAATCAAATTGTTAATGTCCATCCTTATACCTCCCCTAATAATTGTTTTATTTAGTTTCCTCCACAATGTTTAACTGTCCTCGTCAAATTTGCATTCTAAAATATCTCCAGGCTGACATTCTAAAGTCTTACAAATTGCCTCTAAAGTGGATAATCGAATCGCTTTTGCCTTCCCCTTTTTCAATATAGAAAGGTTCGCCATTGTTATTCCAACCTTCTCCGAAAGTTCTGTTACACTCATTTTCCTTTTTGCTAACATCACATCAATATTGATTATAATTGCCATTGTTATTCACCTCAGACCGTTAAATCATTCTCTGATTTGATATTAATTGCTTCTTGTAAAAGTTTTTGCAGAACAGCCGCAAAGACTGCAATAACCATCGAAGCAAAAGGAACAACTAATCCGACAAAAACAACTCCTGGTGCGTCGTCTACTTCCGCAAAGATAAAGAAGAGCGGCCAAACTAGCACATGCAAAATACTGATTGTGATGGCACAGTATTTGATTTTCTTTAAAGCTTTTACAGATAAATCTGAGAAAGCTTTATCTTTGTCAATATAGCGTAAGAGTTTGAAAGCCTGATACAAAGCAAAGTAAAAAGGTATCGCCGATGCATCAAAAGCGCTGAAAACAAAATGTTTTATAAAAGCAAACTCTGGTAGCAATTTTGCTGCAAAATTCGCCATCTCAGGCACAAAAAAGATGCACAGAGCAAGAACTGGGACTCCTAAAAGAATAACAGCTATTTTTAAAAATAACGTTGTTACTTTTCCCATAAAAAGCACCTCACTTATTTATTCTTATTTTGATTCTAATATATAATTTATCGTTTTTCAATAAATTTTTATTGATTATTATAAAATTTTTATTGTATTTTTTTGTAATAAGCAAAAATAAAAAGCATTCCTCATTCAAAGAAATGCTCTATAACTTTAAACCATTAAATTTATAACTTGTACAACTAACCTCCCCTTAACAAATAAAAATTACTATTAAAAGCCATAATCTTGTTAAACTAACCTGTCCCGTTTGTTGAAGAAGAACAGCGAAGCTTATTAAACAATCGCGCCCTAATGTTGAAGATCACAAAATATAAAAAGTGACGACTGCATACATAAGTTGTAATGAAGTAAACTAAACTATAGGAGATGGATAATTACAGAATATAACGTAAGAATTATTAAGAAAAGAGGAGAGTTACGATGTTTGATCAAATTGCGTATTTTATTTTTAAAGCCCTGGTAATTCTAACGGTTTTGGTTGTTGTGGTTGGAATCCCTCTTGGAGATAAACTGTTAAGAAAAAAATAAGACTGCATCCAAATGGATGCAGTTTTTTGATTTTACATCTTTCTAATTAACCTTATGTTATACTATTTTGAGCATGACAAATAGCCCTCCATTTTTTTTGGAAGTTATACCCTTTATTACTCTTAACCGTTAGTTACGCTATATCCAGTAAAGGGTTCTGGTGCAAAAACTTCAAGACAATGGCAATTAACTTTAAATCTTGGACATATTGATCCTATTACTCTAAAAAAGGACAGACTCTCCAAGGGGAGAAGTCCGTCCAAAATCAAAAAGAACTCATCCATCAACTGTTTGGATTAGTTCCTTAAGACCAGGGGTCACTAGAAATCATTCACTTTTTTATATTTTCTTCAAGTGTTTGCACCAGTACCTTTTGGGGAATTATTTGAGAAACACATATTTTTACACTGAAGGATTTTCTAAAAGTACTGCGATACCCTGACCACCGCCAATGCAAAGACTAGCGACACCATATTTTACACCTCGTTTTTGCATCTCTAATGAGAGTGAGTATGCAATTCTAGCACCACTTGCTCCTACTGGATGACCTAAAGCTACAGCACCTCCGTTTACATTCACAATTTTACTGTTTAACCCTAACTCCTTTATGACAGCTAAAGACTGTGCAGCAAACGCCTCATTTAATTCAAACAACCCGATGTCATCAGTTGTTAAATTTGTTTGCTTTAATAGCTTTTGAATTGCTGGAACTGGACCAATTCCCATAATTGTCGGATCAACACCTGCAGTTGCAGATGCTACAATTTTTGCTAATGGTTTTAACTGATGCTGTTGTAAATACGCATCTGAAACTATGACAACTGCTGCTGCACCATCATTGATTCCACTCGAATTACCAGCAGTAACTGTACCATCTTTCTTAAATGCCGGCTTTAATGTAGCTAATTTTTCAACGGATATTTCTGCTCGAATATGTTCGTCTTCTTTAAATTCTAGACTTTTCTTACCCCTTTTGATTGTTACAGGTACAATTTCTTCTTCAAATCTACCCGACTTCTGAGCTGTTGCTGCTCGTTTATGTGATTCAAATGCAAATTGATCCTGTTCTTCTTGTGAAATTGAGTATTTTTCAGCCAAATTTTCAGCTGTCATCCCCATGCCACAACCAGCTACAGTATCATGTAAAGTGGACCAAAGCATATCTACTACGTTAGGCGCCTTATTAGGAGACCCAAAGCGTGTACCCTGTAAAACATGGGGCGCTTGACTCATATTTTCAGTACCCCCAGCCACACCAACATCGTATGTTCCTAAATTAATTTCTTTAGCAACTGTTACAATAGCCTGTAGACCAGATCCACATAAACGATTAACAGTTAATGCTGAGCTTTCGTAAGCTAATCCACTCTTTAAGCCGATATGTCTAGCTAAATATGCCGAAGACTCATTTGTTTGAATAATATTACCGAAGACAATTTCACCTATATCTTCAGTAGATATTTTCGAGCGATTAATTGCTTCTTTTGTTGCAACTACACCTAAATCTATATCGGTTGTATTCGCTAATGAACCACCAAATGTACCAAAAGCAGTTCGACTACCACTAATAATATAAGCTGTCATAATATTCCTCCTTTACATTCCACCCGAAACATTTAACAGTTCACCCGTAATACCTGTTGCATGTTTTGATGAAATGAAATAAACACCATCTGCAATTTCTTCTGCTGTGATGAAGCGTTCCATTGCTTGCCTAGGATAAACAATTTCACTTAATGCTTCTGCTTCAGACATACCTTTATTTTCAGCTAAATCATTTAATTGCTTTTGGAGTAATGGCGTTTTTACAGGTCCCGGTAATACTGCATTAACCGTAATACCATGGGCAGCTCCTTCAAGTGCTGCAACGCGCGTTAACCCAATAACCCCATGCTTAGCAGCAACGTAAGCTACTTTTTCAGGTGTAGCCATCTCACCATGCACAGAAGAAATATTTACAATTCTTCCGTAATTTTGTTTTTTCATATATGGGAATACGTATTTAGTCATTAAAAATGGACCCTTTAACATTACATTTTGCAATAAATCCCACTTTTCTTCTGGGAAATCTTCAATCTTATCTCTGTGTTGTAAACCGGCATTATTAACAACGACATGTAACTCTTGTTTCTTACAAATGGAATCAATTACATTTTGTACTGATTGGGCACTTGTTACATCAAGTTCAACAGCAGTTACTTTTCCAGGAAATGCTTCTACCAATTTATTTAATTCATCGATAGCCAAATCAGCAGCGAAAACATAATCACCTTCATCTATGAATTTTTTTACCATCGCTTGACCTAAACCACCTGCTGCACCTGTAATTAAAACATTACGCATGCTCATGCTCCTTCGCATTAAATATTTTTTTGAAAGTGTTTAATTGCTGTACTAACGAACGATCTCTTTCGACCACGTAGCTATCCAAGCTTTTACCTGGGTATTCAAAGAAGCCCTGAGACGTTTTAACTCCGAATTTATTAGCTTGTACTTTGTCTTTTAAAACTTCAAATGAACGGATATTAGATTCTAGAACAGGTTGTAACTGATCTAAAACGATGTTCCAAACATCTAAACCCCCAAAGTCCATTATTTTCAATAATCCACTAGTTGAGAATCTAAAACCTGGACCAGCAAAAATTGCATTCTCTAAATCTTGCTCTGATACAATGCCATCTTCAAGTAACGCAAGAGCTTCTCTTGCAAGTGCTGTTTGAATACGGTTTGCAACTAAACCTGGTACTTCTTTTTTAACTTCAATCGTCACCTTACCTACTTTTTTCATAAAAGTATCTACTTCGTTATATACTTCTTGTGATGTTTCAGGTGCTTTTAATAATTCAACTAAAGGTACAATATGAGCAGGATTAAAAAAGTGAGTTAAAAGAACACGTTGCTTTCTTGATTCACTAATATCCCTAGTAATTTCCGATAATTTTAAACTTGATGTATTTGACGTTAAAATTGTTTTTTCATCACAAACTTCATCCAATTGTTTGAAAATTTTCTGTTTCAGTTCTAAATTTTCAGTCGCTGATTCAATTATTAAATTGCAATGCTTTAAATCTTCAATCTTTGTAGTAAATTTTAAGCGATCTATAATTACTTCTTCAGTATCAGTAAATAAAACGCCCTCTTCACGAAAGATTGTTAAGTACGTCTTTAACTTTTCTTTAGCAAGTTCAAACGCTTCACTACGAATGTCTTGAATAGTAACTTGCGTACCATTTGTTATGAATTGAAACGCAATTCCGAATCCCATTGTTCCAGACCCGATAACACCTACATTTTCCACCATGCTGTTACCTCCCAAAAATTAGTATAATAAAACTGCAGCAATTAACATTGGAATCGAAGCAATTAGTGGTGCAATTACTGATACTGCAAAAATATGCTTATATGCTTCCTTATGAGTTAATTTAGAAGCTACTAAAATCGTAATTACAGCACCATTATGTGGTAATGAATCTAATCCTCCAGAGGCGACCGAAGCCACTCGGTGCATAGCTTCTGGATTTAATCCTAGGTTTAAATATGTTTGGGAAAGAGCTTCCATAGCAATTGCTAAACCACCACTTGATGAACCAGTGATACCAGCCAATGCAGTAGTCGCGATAAATAGTGAAATTAATGGGCTTCCTGGAATATCTGCCATAGCATCATTAAATATTGTGAAGCCTGCTGTAATCGCAATTACTGAACCGTAACCAACATCTGCACTTGTATTAATAATTGGTAATATTGCTGAAGTAGCACCATTATTAATTGTATCTTTTTTGATTTCGATATATTTCCAGAATAAAATTGTAGTTAATACAACAACTCCCATTAATGTATAGATAATTTGAACTTCAAATAAATTTAAAATGACTAATAAAGCAATAGGTGGGATTAAACTAATAATTGGATTCGGTAATTTACGCCCTTCATAAATATCTTTAATACTTCCTTTTTCATCGTTATCAGGGTTTTTCATACCAGAATATGTTTCGCCTCTTGCTTCAGAGCGTTTTAATGCATACTTCATATACCATAAGTTAATCGCAATAACAAATACCGCAGCGATAATTCCTAATAATGGGGCAGCTGTTACAGTTGTACCTAAATATTTAGTCGGAATGATGTTCTGAACAGATGGTGTACCTGGTAACATCGTCATTGTAAATGTTCCTATCCCAGTAAAGAATGGAGCCATAAACAGATGCCAAGGAATTTCTAATTCTTTAAACAGGGGCTTAGCAATCGGTAATACTGCGAAAATAACTACGAATAGACTAATGCCACCATATGTTAAAAATGCACAAATAATCATTATTGCAACTAATACTTTATATTTGCTATCTTTACCAACAACTTTTAGTAGTAAGTTAGCAATTTGACGAGCAGCACCACTATCATCCATCAACTTTCCGAATATTGCGGCAAATAAGAATATAAGGAAGTAATTTTTTACATAATTTATAAATCCGGACATATATGTTTCTTGGAATGTTTCTAATATTGGAAATCCATTTGTTACCATTACAAACAAACTGACAACTGGAGCAATAATAATGATACTATAACCACGAAGTGCTAATACAATTAGTAGTATTAATGAGATAACGATTGTAATTAAACTCCACATAGCTAATCCTCCCTAACTTATTTAGTTATTTTTAGTTTTAAAGGAAAACCAATTTTTTCTTCAAGTTCTTCAAAGCTCAATGATCCGTAAATATCTTTTACAATCACTTCGCCATCTTGAAACATGAAATTTGCATATTCTGTTACGAATTGATCAACTTTTCTTTCTCCACTGGAGTCTAATGTTAGTTTTTTTACTAATTTTGATGAACCGTCTTTTGTAAACAAGGTACTAGCAACGATTACTTTTTTTGCACCTGCAACTAAATCCATCGCTCCACCAACTCCTAAAATTGGTTGATTTGGCACAGCCCAGTTGGCAATCTCCCCATAACAATCTACTTCTAACGTCCCTAAAACTGCTACATCTACATGTCCTCCACGAATCATTCCAAAAGAAAATGCGCTATCAAAATATGCCGCTTCAGGTGTAATTGTTACTGGTGATTTACTAGCATCAATTAGATCAATATCAATGTTATCTTTATCTGGCGGTGGTCCCATCCCAATTAAACCATTTTCAGTTTGCAAATAAACATTGTGATTTTCAATATATTTTGCTACGAGAGTTGGAATTCCTACCCCTAAATTCACAACATCTCCATCTTGTAATTCTTCTGCTATTTTTTTAGCAATTAGTTCTCTATTATCTAGCTTCAATGTAACTCCCTCCTTGCTTTACATATTTACTTTTCACTATATAATCTACATAAATATGTGGAGTTACAATTTCTTCTGGGCTAATTTCGCCAATTTCAACAATTTCATCAACTTCAGCAATAACAATTTTAGCTGCTGTTGCCATCATTGGATTAAAGTTACGTGCTGTTGAATGGTAAACTAGATTACCTGCTTTATCCGCCTTATCCGCTTTTATTAATGCTATGTCCCCTTTGATTGCTTTTTCAAATAAGTAGCGAACACCGTCAATTTCACGTACTTCTTTTCCTTCGGCCAATTTAGTACCTAATGCTGTTGGGGTATAAAAACCACCAATGCCAGCGCCTCCACAACGAATTGCTTCTGCTAAAGTACCTTGAGGTAAAAGCTCAATTTTTAATTCTCCCTTTGACCATGCTTCTATGGCTTCTTTATTAATTGTGAAAAAGGATCCAATAGCTTTGTCGATTTTCCCAGCCATAAAAACTTTGTGTAATCCTTTTCCACTGTCCCCTAGGTTATTACTAACAACTTCATAGTTACCTGCTTCAAATTTAGCAAGGGCGTCTAAAACTGTTAGTGGTGTGCCGGAAATACCAAAGCCCCCAACAAGTAAACGCATAGAGTCTTCAAAAAGTATAGATAACTCTTCTGGCTTTCTAAGCTTTTTCATTATTCTCATCCCCTCCATAGACCAGACTGTAGTCTAATGATATAATGGTAATTATAGTAAGTCAATTATTTTTTACAAAATAAACACTTAAAGGAGATAATATGTACAATACCGATAATAAAACTGAGAGCGGGATTCAGAAACAACAGCATATAATGACTGTTGCACTAGCTCTTTTTGAAAAGTATGGCTATGATAAAATTTCTGTTGATCGTATTGTCAAAGAAAGTGATACTTCTAAAGGTTCCTTTTATCAACACTTTCCATCGAAGTCTAGTATTTTTATGATGCGCTTTATGGAAATGGATGAAAGCTATGTAAATATATATTCTCAAATTAGATTAGAACACCAGTTGGCAATTGATCGTTTAGAAGCATTTTGTTTATCCGTTTATGCGAGCATTGAAAAAGAGATGGGAAAGGAATTAATGAGGGTTATATATTCTGCAGCGATTGTTGACCAAAAGCATACATTTTTTACAAACGAAGATCGAAAACTTTTTAAAATTATTTTAGAAATTATAGAGGATGGAAATAAGGATGGATCATTAAAAAAAATTGTTTCAAAAAAACAATTTTTCCAAGTGATTATCCAAACTTTAATGGGAACTATTTATTATTGGGGACTTAAATATGATAATCAATCTTTAGTAGAAACCGGAACTCCTCTCATTCAACAAATAGTAAAAGCTTACAAATGAAAACTTAGCTACAGTTGATGGATGAATTCTTTTTGATTTTGGACGGACTTTTCCCCTTGGAGAGTCTGTCCTTTTTTGATCATGTGCATAGCCTCTATCCAAGCATCGGGCGAATTCGTTTTTTAATAAAGCGATGACCCTGCTCTACGATATTCCTGATAATGTTGCCACTTGAATACATTTTGCTTTTCGATACTGATCACTCACCTTTTTTAGAGTAATAGTATCAGTATGTCCAAGATTTAGATTTTAATTGCCATTGTCTTGAAGTTTTTGCACCAGAACCATACGAAGCACCAGTTTGCTTAATAAGACACTTCCTTTTTTACATTTTTGATTAAAAACATACCCCACCAAACAAGAAGATATAAAAAAGCGATGATTACAAAAATAGACCAGAAAGAACCTTGTTGTAATTGAGTAACTAAATGTTCAAACTCGTTAACTCCTTTTTCTCTCCCAATACTGTTTGCAAAGCTAATTATCGGAACACTTACTGTAAAAACGATAGTAATAACGGACAAACTTATCATTTTCATTCGAATAACATTAAAAATTGCTGTTCCAAGCGTCGTTATTAAAAATAAATAGTAAATTATCCAAAATAATTTCGGTAAACTCTCCCAATACATTTTTTCACCCCGTTCAATTTTTCGAATTCCTTTTTTTACAATAATTAGTTCGTGTGTTTAGATGCTGTTCAAGCATCTTTTTTCTTCACCGATGCAACGAATTCCGCCAATATTTCGATGAGTAATTTACCAATAAATAAGGTAATCGGTAATGCAAAAATCGAATATAATACACCCCAAATGATGCGCCCATCAAAATTTACGCCTTCGCTGCCATAAATCAATACATCACTGATAATCGTACCAACAGTTCCACTAAGCAAACTAATAGCGAGTACGCTTATTAGAGTAATCTTCCACATCTGTTTATTACTTAGATTTGCATGGTTGTAAAAATATGCACCCAACACACCAAACCCAATTACGACAGGGATCGTTAATGTCATGTACATCCATTTATCTGCTCCAAAATCCATAACGCCTCCCGTAAAGAATTTAGTTGCGAAAAGAATCGAAATGGATACGATAGCCGAAACAATCAATCCAAATAACATACTTAGTAAAACGACGACTTCTTTTTTCATAACCTCCACCTCCCATTAGTTTTACTTTTAAACCCCATGTGAGAGATTAAAAGTTTCTATACTTATTTAAGTAAAATCCACCTTTACTTTAAAACGTCCGATACGAACATAAGCTCTAATTATTAATGCATTTACCATAATGAGTTAACAAAAATCTAGTTATGCTTATTGAACTATCCTGCTGTGTTAGTTCAATAAGAAAAAAGAGCTGCATAAGCAACACAATGATCTTCAAGTAAAGCCCTCGTTAGTTTAAAAAGGGAAGTAAAGCTTATTCAACAATCGCGCCCTTTAACGGAAGATATTTATTGAGTATCTATGATTCATAGATACTCTAAAAGTCATTTCTAACGGAGTAAGACTGGCAGAAACATATTTAAGATTCGCTCTCCCTTGAAATGAAAATCACAAAGCTCTAATATCCCAATCTACATTTTTCAATTCAGGTGCAATTAGTAGTAACTCGTTTATATTCGAAATTTTCCCTCCATTTCTCTTCCAAGCTTTCACCACTTTTAAACTACAATTATGAAGGCTCCAGATTGATAAAAGATATAAAGACAATCCATATTCATTAAATTTAAGCTTATACTGTATAGCTAAGTTAAATATTCTAACACTTTCTTCATGCATTTTAAGTTTGGTTAATGTACAACCTAAATTATTTAAAGCTATTGTAATAGAACGCTTTGTAAGACGGGACGTGTTTAATTGCTCCCAACTACCTAAAACAAAGGGATCACTCTCCATTGGAATAATTGAATCATCGAGTATTTCTAAGAGCTTATGATTAATCAAATGAGCAATTTTTTCAGATGACTCTTTGATCAATTCTTGTTCTTCTAGTTTAGAAGCTTTATCTAATAGAAACGAATAATAGGTTAATTCTGCAAAAGGATTGTTTTCCCATTCACTGTCCTCTTGTATCAAGTCCAACATATTAATAAGGGGGACGTCAATGCTTGAAAACTTCTTCAACATTAAAAGAGAAGAGACTGCTGCACGATGACTTTCAAATCTTACTCCTCTGTTACTTTCGTTTCTTAAAGAATGCTCACATGCATATAAGTACCAGTCATACCATTCTTCAAAATAATTACCTAATGATAATGTTAAAGATTGTGTGTTATCCGAAACAAACCAGTGCAGTTTATCAGGTGCTAAAGCTATCTTTCCCCATTTAACAAATTCACAGTGAATCTCATATTCTTGGCGGGGTTTACGCATGATAGCAAGTCTATCGGAAATGTTCCAATATACCCATGCTTTTTCTTCAACTGTGAGTGTTCTGCTATTACGAAATACTTCTAATAGCATTAAGATTTCCTCGTGCTTTTCATCTACAAGTAAATGATTGAATTTCTCATAAATGCTCAACGAATCAGCCCTTTCTTTATTATGAATTGTAGTACTAAAAGTATAAAAAAGAACATCAGCAAATTGCATTGTTTATATTTTAGCTGCATAACAGTATCCACTCTTATTTTTAAATTCTTAATTAAAAGTGAAAATCCTTTTTCAACTAAACTGCCCCGAAAGAGTTAAAAGTTTCCACTATTCTATTGACTTAACATTATATCTCAAAACTGTTTTTAATTTTTCAGGTGCAACTTTTCTAAAATCTGAAAGATATATCTCCCTATGTTGTAATGAAGTTCTTTCAAGATTATTATTTTTAATGAATTCATTCATCAATTCAAAACTCTGTGGTTCGTCATCATATGGACCAATATGAAGCATTTGTACAGATAAACCATCTTGAACTATATCGAACGTTACATCATGCAAGAATGGATGTGGTTTCTTTTTTTCTACGTTTTCAAATGCTCTCTCTACTATTTCTTTTGTTACAAAATCTGGTTGTCTGATCATAATAGTATATAATAATTCATCTTTATTTAATGAGTCTAATTTTCTTCCTTTTTCAGTTAAATCCCAAATGCCTTCTAATGGATATACAGTATATTCAAAATAACCATCTGGAGTATATCCTTGCTTCGGCATCATTCTGACCGCATAAGCCAAAGAATAAAGAACACCTATCTTCTCAGCGAATTCATGCTCATTTGGATTGCCTTTTCCCTTTATCAATAAAAATTTCTGTTCTGGAATTGTTACAAGTTCAGGTTTTTGTTTTGGGATATATAAATTCTTCTCTTGTTTTCTCCATTCGTATTTCATTAGCTTGTGTTCCCTTCTCTATATGATTTTCATTATGTATGAGTACTACTTACAACGTCCTTCTAAATAAACCATCTTTTTGTATTAAACTGCCTCGTTTATTCAATAAGAAAAAGCTACCCTAAAGGCAGCCTTGTTCAGATAAAGCACCCGTTACTTTAAGTACAATACTTCACATTCCTTATTACGCCTTTTTAGAAGATAACCTAGCGCGCCATCTAGTTTTAAGATTAAAATCCGATTCGTAAAAACTTCTCTTATTCTTCCTAGCTAAAATTATTTACTATACTTTCCGAAATATTTATCTAATCGTTCTTCATCAATTCCATACTCTCCACGCCAAGCAGCTAGTGGAAGTATAATATCGGAACGTGGGGAGCCTTTTGCCTTCTCATAAAGTTTCATTCTTTCAAAGGGATCTACGAATCTATCAACCATTGGCGGATAAAAATCATTTGGCATTATTCCAAGTTCTGCTAAGGATAAGAGCTGCCCACGAACACTATATTTACTGAACTTAGGAAATACCTTTTCCGATTTTATTCGCTGTTCTAACTTTCCTGGCGTTTCTCCTTGAGGGGCATTTCTGATTATATCTATTAACTTTCTAAAGATTACGATATCATCTTCTGTTGGGGTTGGAACATCTAGCTGTGAAAACTCTCTTAATTCTATCAACATTAATTCAACACCTTCATTCCATGAACCACCATAATAATAACTGAATAACACTTCTCCCACATTTAAGTATTTTTCTTTTTTAACACTGCATTTTTGACAGTAATCTGTTTCGCTTAGGTAGGTATGATTTTTACACTGATGGGCATAAAGATAGCTTAATATTGGTTGTCTTCCCCTTGGAAAACTATTCATACCTGCTACATAAGCTTGAAGTGCTTTATCCATCGTTACATTGAAATTTTTGGTTAATATCTTAAATTCATCAATCACTTTATCGTGAGTAAAATGCTCAATCTCTTTTAATGGATAAGAACTTTCTTCCAAATATATCTTTTCCTCATCTTTTAAAATATTTGTTGAAAAAATATAAACAGCTCTTTCATTATCCCATTCATCTCCATGATCAATTTCACGATAATAACCTTTTTCGTCTTTATCATATCTCTTTTTGTTGTAAACTTTTTTTAATATTTTTAGTAGTTTATCATTCATTTGATAGTTCATAGATTATTTCCTCCACTATTATTATTTGAGTATTATCCTACATTTTGTAGTACGTTTTCGTTGGGATTGATATAGTAGTTTTCGAAAGGTTCATTTTAGATATTTTTCAAATAACATTTCACAATGGATTTCTAAAGTCTTTATTTAGCTTATAAAAAATACTATTTTCCTCTAACTTATTTAGAAAGGTAATAAATTCTTTTAATTGCATAAAAAAACCTTACTCCTTTTCCTATTTTTGCCAATCTTCTTGTTGTATTAACCTGTCCCTTAAGTTTAAGTACATTTTTTCACAATCTTTACAATAATTTTAACATAAATATCCAATAAAAAATCATCTCTCCTCTAACAAATCTTTAGGGGAGAGATGATTTTAATCAATCTTTTTCTATGAAAAATCTATTTCCAAAACTACACAGGTGTTAAACAAATTAAACTCTTTCTACTAAGGTGGAGCCTATTTTTAATTTTATTTATCTTCCACTGCTTTCAGCGTAAAAGTAATCCAAATAAAGATGACATAGCTGATTAATAAAATCGTGCCGCCAACGATGAAGAAAACTAATGTGAACGTTTCATTAAAGTTAAACGGATTGACATTGTAAAAGAGCATACCGACCGTTAATCCAATTGTTCCGATTACTGCTGTCCAGCCATGTAAATGCACTAATTTTTTTGATTTCACAACAAATGATTGATAAAATAATGCCCAAACTGCAAGTGACAACCAGCCGACAACTAAAATATGCGCATGAACAGGGCGTAATGCATAATTACCTGAACCCGACATATCAGAGCCAATGAACGCACCGATTAATCCAAAAATTGCTGCTAAACGAATAAAGCGGATACCCCATTTTTTTTCTACCATTTAAATACCCTCCATAAACTTGATTTATAGAGAGTATAAAATACGTATCTGAACTGAATCTGAACGACAACAGCTATTTATTGAATAGGAAACGTCAATGTAAATTTCGTCCCTACACCTTTTTCACTTTGTACAGCAATCGTCCCATCATGCATTTCAACAACTTGCTTGACAATGACAAGCCCTAAACCAGTACCAGGTGTCGATCTGGATTCATCTGCTCGGTAAAATGGTTCAAAAATCCGCGCGATATGTTCCTCACTAATACCCTGCCCTTCATCTTGAATTACAAGCTCAATTTTCTTATCGATTATTTTTCCTGACACACTAATTTCAGTTCCTGCTTCACTATATTTCACCGCATTGCTTATTAAATTTTCGATGGCATGTATAATAAATGGTTCACTTCCGTACATTTCTAATGGAACAAGCTCCATCCATACGGAAATATTTTTTCGTTGTAGCAAAAATTGCTGTTCATTGACGACTTGTTTTATGATAGCATCTAGCGCGAGGTTTTCTTTTTGTTCCGCTAGTTTCGTCGCACTTTGCCATAATAATAATTGCTTTGTTAAATGGGATAACCGCTCACTTTCTCGCTCAATAATTTCACCGTACTGCTTCGTGCGTTCAGCATCCGCTTTTTGCTGCTGAATAAGCGATGCGTAGCCACCTATACTTTGCAGTGGCGTTTGGAAATCATGCGACACATTGCGAATAAACTCTTTGCGAATTTCCCGCTGTTTTTTTAATTCTTTCGTCATTAAGTTAAAATTCATCGCGAGCGTACCAATTTCATCCGCACGATCAACATCAATATGTGCATCGAAGTTTTCCGAGGCCACTAATTTTGTCGCTTTCGATAAGCGTTGAATCGGTTTGACTAAATACCAAGCGGCTAAAATCATAGCAAGAATACTAACAACGGGGATGAAGATGAAAAACCCAGCGATAATAAAATGCATTTCACTAAATAGTAGCTTAATATCCAGGCGCATAAACAGTGCATAATTGTTCCCTTCATATTCAAATGGGAGCCCGACTGTATTTTTTAAATCGTTTGAAAAGAAGCCTGTTATGAATAGCTGCTGTGGGTATTCTCCAACTCCATGGTACGTTTCACCTGCTAAAACGCGATTAATTTCCACCGTTTCTAACTCTTTTAATCGGTATTCATCTCCGTAAAAAGTGCGTTTCCCAAATTCATCTGCTAAATAAATTTGATACCCGATTTGACCTAGCTGTGTTAAATACGCGTCTAACGAATCTGGTGGATGCGTTTGAATATAGGTCGTAATATCCGTAGCTAACTTGACATAGTTGGCATCGTTTTTTTCCTTCATCACTTGGTGGTAAAACGCGTTCGTTAATAAAAAACTAAAAGTTGCGCTAATTAAAAATGTTGCAAGTGTAAAAACGATAAATTTACTGTATAGCGTTTTCATGAATGACCTCTATTTGATACCCGACGTTGCGAATCGTTTTGATTGTAATATTGCTTTTTAACCGTGTTAATTTTTCGCGTAATCGCTTAATATGTGTGTTCAATGTATCGTCACTCACAATATCACCCCACACGAGCTCCATAATATGGGCACGCTCATAGACACGAGTTCGGCTACATAAAAGCTCTAACAGCTCAAATTCTTTATTTGGCAGCACAATTGAAATATGCCCTTTGGAAACTTCAAACTGTGCTCGATTTAATGTCAGATCGCCTATTTCTAACTTAGAAATCGTTAATTTATCGTACCGACGCAAAATCGCCTGTACACGAAAAAGCATTTCCTCGGATTCGAATGGTTTAACGATATAATCATCAGCCCCGGCCGAAAACCCTTCACGTTTATCTTCTAATTGTCCGCGCGCAGTAAGTAGTAACACGGGAATTTCCCAATCTTCTTTTAATTTTTTCGTTAATTCAAAGCCATTTAGGACTGGCATCATGACATCTACAACAGCAATATCCACTGTTTCATCCATCATATCAAGCGCCTCGACGCCATTGCTCGCCTTGATTGTTTCATAATGCCATTGTTTAAAATACGTCGCTAGTAAATTTAATATTGCTTCATCATCATCGACTAGTAAAATTTTCCTCATTGCAGCCAGCCCCTTTTTTCGACATGCGTATTGGTTTTGATTTTGACATGAAACAGCGCTGGAAGCAAGTTTACATTCTGAAAAATTTTACAGAGGAAACGAGATTAATTACACCTCGGCATAATTGCGTTCAGATTTTAATTGTATCTGGGTCTGCATTGTGCAGGCATACGTACAATTAACCTTTCTAAATCTGTGACATCCGTCGGGGGCTTATCTTCGTTCAGTGCGTTTTTTATTGAACAAAGATAAAAAACGCCCGATGCGTAAACAAATTTTTCAACCTGTCTACCGCATCGGGCACGTTTCATTATTTACTTGCGTTATAAGCGTTTAAAAACTCTTTCACTTTCGCGCTATCCGCTTCTACTTTTAAGCCTGTATCTATTAATGGAGAAACCGTTGATACAGCTGGTTTTTTCTTCCCTTGATAGTAGCTGATAAATTCATCTTGATTGATTGAATAAAGTACAGCCTTACGTAAGTCAACTGATTCTGAAACTTCGCGTCCTTTTGGATTGAATATTAAGTAGCTTACAGCATTACTATCAAATGTTTTTAATTTTAAGTTCGTATCGCCCTCGACTACATCTACTTTCGTTTCTGGAACCGTTTGTAATACGTGAATTTCACCATTTCGCAGCGCTGATAATGCACTGTCATTATCTTGGATGAAACGAACGCTAATATTATTAATTTTTGGTTCGTTTTCCGTGCCTACTTGGTAAGCTGGATTTTTAACGAACGTTGCTTCATAGTCATTTTTTTGAACTAAAATATATGGACCTGACGCAGCTAAATGGTTGGCATATGTTGCGCCTTCTGTAATTGTCGCTTGGTCACCGTATGCTACATCTTTATTTGGGTCATATTTTGCCACGTCAAATGTATTTACTGCTGTCACTGCTGCTTCTGAAACAATGCCTCCCGATTGGTGCGCTAAGTAGTTTAATACTTGTGGGAATGCTGCAGGTGTCGTAATTTTCACTACTTGGTATTTCCCTGCTGCATTGTCTACGTCTGCTTCACTCGTTACAACTTCTGCAACTGCCGATGGAAGGTCTTTTGATAGCGCATCTAAAACTGTACCGCCATCTGCTGTTTTAACTGCTTCTAATGACGTAATATCAGACACAATTTCAACCGTTTCAATGTTTTCATGAATCGAGTATGTGCGGTGATCTGGTACTGCTTTTTGATCTTTTGCACGATTTAATGAAAATACAACATCCTCAGCTGATACTAAATCGCCCGTATCTACTGCTTTTTTGTTTTCTACTTTTGCGAAATTAATATCATCACGTAGGACGAAATAGTATTCATCTTTATTTTCTGACATCGCATGATTGTAAGATAATGAACCATCTGAAACGACCTCATCTGTATCCGTTAAGTTCACTAAACGGACATTCATATTCGTATTTAATGTATTGATTGACCCATCATTCCCCTTCACTGGATCAAGTGATGTTAAGGAAGAAGAGGCTTGTTGTAAAACTAATGTTTCTGAGCTATTTTTTGCTGCATCGTTAAACGAAATCGATTCCCATGCTTGCGCGCGTGATTTTGGTAAACGAACTGTATCCGGATTCACTTCTTTTGCATAAATACCTTGGAATTTTTGAGAAATGTATAAAGGCGCAATATATGCATTATCAAATACTAATGCTTGCTCTAATTCCTTATATTTTTCTTTTGCTTCATCCCCTGTTAACGTACTTGCTTCGTCAATTAATTTATCCACTGTCGCATCAGAAATTCGGCTATAATCGCCACCTGTTTTGAATAAGCCTCGCACTGCATAATCAGGGTTCCCTGTTACCGTTGTCCAACCTGAAAGTGAGATATCATAGTTACCTCCATCTTCCTGGGCTTTAAATGAACCATAATCGGGTTGAATATTTAATTTAACATCAAATCCATTCTTCACCAATTGGTCACGAACGATGTTGATGTCTTGTTCGTTTGCCGCCATACCTAACACTTCAATAACTGGTTTTGCACCCGCTGTTTCGTCGACCTCTTTATCATTTTCTTTTACATCTGATTTTGTTTCTACACAGCCTGTTAATGCCACTGCCGCTACAATTGCCGTAGAAGCTAACGTATAGTATTTTTTGTTCATTTTCATTTCCTCCAAATTAGTTAGTTTGCTTTCGGGTCTAATGCATCGCGCAGTCCGTCGCCAAAAAAGTTACATGACAGAACGAGCAACATAATACATAGCCCTGGGAAAATCGCTAAATACGAATGGGACTCTAAATACGTACTACCTACTTTTAAAATATTGCCCCACTCAGGAATATGTGGCTCGATACCTAGTCCTAGGAAGCTTAAACTACTTGTTGAAATAACCGCGCCACCGATTGTTAGCGTTGCTTTAACAATCATTGGCGCCAGGGCATTAGGTACGATATGTTTAAAAATAATCGAGCGGTCCGACGCCCCTAATGCACGGGCTGATTCAACAAATTCGTAGTTTGAAATTTGTAAAACATTGGCGCGCATCGTACGGGCATACGTCGGAATCGCCCCTACACTTAGCGCAACAATTAAATTCACTGTGTTCGCTCCAAATGCTGCAATAATCGCAATTGCAAGTAAAATACCAGGAATTGCATACAGCACATCTAACAAACGCATAATGATATTATCGGTATTTTTCCCGTAATAGCCTGAAATTGCGCCGAGTGCTCCACCAACTAATGCTGGGATGACCGTTGCACTAAAACCAACAATGAGTGAAATTTGTGCGCCGAAAATAATACGAGAAAATAAATCTCTTCCAAAGTTATCTGTGCCTAAAGGATATTCAAGCGATGGCGTTTGTAACAGCGCACTATAATTATTTTGCACCGCAAAGTCATAATCAAACGTCCAACTACTTACAACTGAGAGAGAAAACATAAAGACGATGAAAAATAACCCAAATACAGCCATCGTATTGCGTAAAATTTTATGCCACATTTTTTGCCACTTTTCAATAGCAGATGGATCCGAATTACGTGCTTTCCGTATTAAGGTAATGCCTAGTAAAAAGGAGAAGAAATTCCCCGTTAGCACCGGTAATAATAAAAGGAACCCAAGTATTTGCATCCATTTTGGTGCATAATTTAATGTCACCTTGCGCGCAATTAATATTGCCACAACTAAGTAAACAATCGCTAATACAATAAATACACCCATCGCAAGTAAAAATGTATCGACAACATACGGCTTAAAAATGTTTACGCCCGAAATCATGACAATAAAGATTTGTGTTTGAAATGCATATACCGCAAAAGTATATTCGACTGTTTTATTTTTCGTTACGAGCATAAATCCAAAGCCTGCTGCAAATACATTCCCCAAAAATATCGTCAGTATAAGCGGATACCCAAGTAAACGGGTACGCTTTGTAATTTCACGTTCGTTTGCTAAATCTTTTTTTATTAATTGAGATGCAAGCCAGACGTATAATGTGGTCACTGCATATATGGCAAACAATGCGACAACATACGGTCTCCATACACCTTCTGAAAAATTGAAGCTATAAATTAAAAACAGCGCTGAAAAAATGGCAGAAAAGGCAAGCGTAAACTGTGCATTGACATATTCTTGTGTTATTTTCAAAAGCAGTTTTACATCTGATATGAATTTCACGTGTCTACCTCCTCCTAGGACTTTTTCATTTTCGAACGAATGCGTGGATCAAAGAATGCGTATAAAATATCGATCAGCATATTAACAATTGATATCGTAATCGCAATATATACAACCCCACCTAAAATGGCTGGAATATCTGGAATGAACTGCTTATCCACGATATAGCTACCGATTCCGTTAATATTGAATACTTTCTCAACGACTGACGCCCCGCCCAACATGCCACCGAATAATAGTCCGATAACCGTAATAATTGGAATCATCGCATTACGAATCGCATGTTTTGTAATCACTTTTCGTTCACTTAATCCTTTTGCTTTCGCTGTAATAATGTAATCCTCATGAATAACTTCCAGCATACTTGAACGCGTCATACGGGCTATGGATGCTGAAAGTGATGTTCCGAGTACTACAATTGGGAGCACTAGTGACATCCAATTGTTTGGGTTATAGGTCGCTGGGAACCACTTTAATTCTAATGAAAAAGTTAAAATAAAGATTAACCCTTGCCAAAAGCTCGGAATCGATAAGCCGATTAAGGCAATGAACATCAATACGTAATCGAATAATGTATTCGGTCTTACTGCTGAAATAATGCCAACTGGAATGGCAATCGCAATCGCCATCAATAACGAGAATAAGGCAATTTCTAATGTCACAGGGAATTTATTAATAATACTTTGTGTGACATCTTCCTTCCCTGCAAACGAAGTCCCAAGATCAAAGGTAAAGAGTCCCGTTAATGAATGCCAAAGCTGAACAAGATACGGCTGATCTAATCCATATAAACGGTTGAAATTGTTAATTTGCTCTTGCGTTGCTTCGACACCTAGTAAATTTCTTGCCGGGTCAAACGGCGAAATATAAAGAATTGTAAAGACTAACGTCGCCACACCTAAAATAACAAATGCACTCTGAATGAAGCGCTCAAATACGAATCGCACAAACGGATTACTACTTATTATTAGCAGCAAGTACATAAGCATTCCTGGAATGAAGCTAATAGCTAAAAACAACGGATTTTTTAACAAATGACCAAAATAATTTGTATATGTATGTTTCTCAATCCCCTTTGAAGCCATTATTTTTTCTACTTCACGTTGCACGCGCTGTGTAGCGAGCACTTTTGCATGATCCCCTAATTTTTGCTCGTCAATAGCTTGTTTAAAAAATTGCGCTTTCGTCAGTTCCTGTTCTCTATATTCCTTGCACCATGACTCAAACTTTCCATCATGTATGAACTGCTCCTTTAGTAGCGCCACATTTTCTAAATAGGATGCTTTCGAACCCTTTACTAAATAGAGGAGCAACGTTATGAGATGCACAGGAAAACCAAGAACAAAATACGCAATTAAATAACTTTTTTTCGATGCGTTTTTTTGATAGCTATTATGAACTAAATTCTTCCTCCTAGCATCGTTCGATTTACCCATATATCGTCTCCTTTCCAATGACAAACAGCAAAATAGTTTTAAATATTGTGAATATTATCATTGTATAATCCCTACCTGTATAGTACAGTATGTATTAGCAATATCATTTCGTCAATACAATTATTTGAATTTTCTAAAAGGGTGAGTAAACGATGAATGAAAAACTATTAACTGTAAATGATTTGCGCGTTTCGTTTATTACGGGAGAATCAGAATTCGAAGCAGTAAAAGGGGTTAGCTTCCATGTAAACAAAGGAGAAACGTTAGGCATTGTTGGAGAATCAGGTAGTGGAAAAAGTGTAACTGCTCGTTCGATTATGCGCCTACTCCCTTCTCCCCCTTCTTTTTTAAAATCTGGGACCATTACATTTCAAGACAAAAATTTAATTACGCAATCCGAAAAACAAATGGAAGGTATACGCGGAAAAGATATTAGTATGATTTTCCAAGATCCCATGACCTCAACGAATCCAACCATTCGTATTGGTGAACAAATAGCTGAAGGTTTAATTAAGCATCAAGGCTTATCTAAACAACAAGCCTATGAAAAAACAATCGAGCTTTTAAAATTAGTAGGAATTAAAAATAGTGAAGAACGCTATGAACAATATCCACATGAGTTTAGTGGCGGGATGCGTCAGCGTGTCATGATTGCGATGGCCCTTGCGTGTAACCCTTCTCTACTCATTGCCGATGAACCTACAACTGCGCTGGACGTGACCATTCAAGCCCAAATTTTAAGCTTAATGAAGCAAATTCAGGAACGTTTAGGCACGTCCATTATTTTAATTACACATGATTTAGGTGTCGTTGCAGGTATGTGTGACCGCGTGATCGTTATGAAGGAAGGCGAAATTGTGGAAGAAGGCACGACTGAAGAAATTTTCGCCAACCCACAGCACCCTTATACAATAAATCTTTTAAACGCTTTACCGAAATTACATGAAAAGAAAGAACCGAAGCAACTGCCAAATGTTGGTTCCGATGTCGATTTAACAGTGCCATTAGTTGAAGTGAAAAATCTGTCCAAGCATTTTGAATTGACAAAAGGCAACGTATTAAAAGCGGTAAACGATTTAACATTCCAAATCTACCCTGGTGAAACACTTGGACTTGTTGGGGAATCCGGTTCAGGAAAATCAACGACTGGCCGGACGCTGCTCCAATTGCATGATCCGACTGATGGTGAGGTGCTTTATAAAGGGGTACCTGTAACGCGTTTAACGAAAATGGAGCTAAAAAGCATGCGACGCCATATGCAAATGATTTTTCAGGACCCGTACTCATCCCTCAACCCGCGTAAAAAAATACTCGATATTATCGGAGAGGCGCTAGATGTACATAAGCTTGTCACGTCAAAAGAGCAGCGACGTGCTAGAGTGGAAGAATTATTAGAACTGGTAGGCTTAAATAAAGAACATGCACGCCGTTATCCACACGAATTTAGTGGTGGTCAACGACAGCGAATCGGTATTGCCCGTGCATTAGCGGTAGAGCCGAATTTTATCGTATGTGATGAGCCATTATCTGCCCTTGACGTATCCATCCAAAAGCAAGTAGTTGATTTATTAAAAGACTTACAGCAACGGCTTGGCTTAACGTATTTATTTATTGCACATGATTTATCAATGGTAAAACACATTAGTGACCGTGTCGCAGTTATGTATGGAGGGAAAATTGTGGAGCTAGCAGAAAGCGAAGAATTGTACGCGAATCCACAGCATCCTTATACAAAAATGCTGCTTAACTCCATCCCTATTCCAGACCCGGTCATTGAAAAGCAAAAAAAGCGACAAGTTATGTCCGAAGAAGAATTAATGAACAACCGTTTCGATGTGGAAAACACAACGCTTGTCGAAGTTTCGAAAGATCACTGGGTAGCTAAATAACAACGAAGAAAGCCGTTCCCTGCATGTATAGGGAATGGCTATTATTAGTTCTGTTCAATTCCATTTGAAATATTTCCCATGATTATCAACCGTTTGTAATAATCTTATAGCTTGCGTTTGTCCATGACGAACATAGTCGACGTGTACATAATTGTCATCCATGTTGTTATAAACATGATAAATTGGCTGTTTAAAGCTTAATTCATTAAGCATATGCAACAATTGTTGTTTCAACTCTTTAGAAAATTGATTTGCAACATGGGTATGGAAAATTACGAATTGCGTTGTTTTATCCTGTTGCTCCATAATTTTTGGTATCAACGATAAAAAATCCCCTTCAAGCAACGTTTTCCGCACTTCACTATTCAACTCTTGCACATTTTCTAATTGCTGTTTTCTCATTTTATGCTCTGGCCATATTAACGCTTGCATCCAGCGAGAATCTTCATCATTTTGTAAATCTACTATATTTAAATCAATGCCCACTCGATGATCAATGTTTAACGCACTCAATGCTCCGATAGGTTGGCCAGTATTTTCCGCGAAAATATGTACCTTACTGTTTTCATTTCCATAAATATTTTTTACTCCGGCTTCTTCAATTTCATAACAATATTGATCTACATTAAGTAATAAACCTGCACTTGAACCAATTTCAATAAGTGATAACGGCTTTTGACTCTTAGCCTGAATGGTACTAAATATTGGATACAAATAAGCAGCTCGATTGAGTTCGTTCGTTTGAACTAGTTTCGTTTGAAAAATAACCTTTAATTGTGCTCTATATTGCTTACAAAAATCTTGTAACTGTCTAAAACTTTGTGCAAATTCACCTGACGAAACTTGATTAAAATAGTCCGCTAAAGGATGGTTTTTTTCATGTGCCAAATATTGTACAGCTGCGAAAAATAAGTTTGGTTTTGGTTGATTTGGTGGAATAAATTGAACTAAAGTTAGTAATTCGATATCTTGTGCAATTTTCAAACTCCAGTATTCATATAATGGACTGCTACCTTTCGCTTCCTGTTTTGCAAACCGGGTAAAAATCATTGCTAATCTCTCCATATAAAGACCTCCTCCAACTTCTGTAATCTTATTGTATAATGAAGATAAAATTAATAGAATTAATGAATTCAAATCAAAGTAATTAATATTATTAATTACGATTGGAGGTCAACAATGGAAATCAAATGGTTAAAAACATTTATTACGACCGTTGAAACTGGTAATTTTCGTATCGCTGCAGAAAAATTATTCATTTCTCAGCCGAGTATAACGGTCCATATTAAACAATTAGAGGAAAGCCTAAATGTTCAGCTTTTTGAACGACATCATACACAAATCAAACTTACTTCAGCAGGTCTTTTTTATTATCCGTTAGCTTTAAATATTTTAAAAAATATAGATGAAAGTAGCCGAGCAGTGCAATTACTTTCACAACAAAATAAAATACAGCTAGCTGTTGCCCTTTCGCCCCTTCTCGCAGAAACGAATTTACCACAAATTATTTATCAGTTTTCAATTAATTATCCACAATATGAGATCGATATTATTGTCGAGGATTCAAAATATATGGATGAACTCATTCTTACTAATAAAGTTCAACTAGCTATTTGCATTGGGAAAAGTAAAATTAAAAAAATTCATTCTGAAAAAATTAGTTCAAGCCCGCTGAAATTGATTTACCCATTACAAGAAGGTGAAGATAATACGAGGAATTTTGAGCAGCTTCAACAACTGGTAGAGAAATATCCATTGTTTTCAGGACATTTAGAGGAAACAATGGAAGTTGAAACATTGCTAGAAAAAGACTATCCACAATTGCGAAAAAGAACAATCAAGCAAAGTCATATCATAAAACAATTCGTTAAAGACGGACTCGGGATGGCATTTTTACCAGAATCCATAATTGACCAAGATTTGAAAGATGGCTTTTTTACGAGTTTCCATTTTACATTTTTTTATTTACCTACTGTCGATTTGTATATGCGCCATATTCGGGGAGATGAAAATTTATTGCCATTATTACAAGCAATTCGTGAGGGAAACACGAAATAATCAGAGGATAGATTCAATATTTTTCACATTAAAAAAGCTCGTCACATACGTGATTAAAACGCTTTGTGACAAGCTATCTATTAATAGGCAATACGATTTTTCTCATACGCTGTGATTTGATCTTCGTATTTAAACGTTAACGAAATTTCATCCCAGCCGTTTAATAGCATTTCTTTGTAGTAAGGATCAATCGTAAAAGAGTACATTTTTCCGTAGCCTGTTTTTACCGTTTGTGTCTCTAACTCTACCTCAATGGCTTGCGCTTGTGCTAAGCCATTTTCTAACAGTTCATCACATTCTTTTTCTGTTAGTTTGATTGGTAAAATCCCATTTTTAAAGCAGTTATTGTAGAAAATATCAGCAAAGCTAGGTGCAATCACTACGCGGAAGCCATAGTCTAAAATAGCCCATGGTGCATGCTCACGCGAAGAACCACAGCCAAAATTATCTTGTGCGACAAGTATTTCCGCGCCATTATATTGCGGTTTATTTAATACAAAATCCTGATTCACATTACCTTCTTTATCAAATCGCCAGTGATAAAACACGAATTGGCCAAAGCCTGTGCGTTCAATGCGCTTTAAAAACTCTTTTGAAATAATTTGGTCAGTGTCGACATTTTTACGATCTAGTGGCGCAAATACGCTATTGACGATATTAATTGGTTCCATAAATTACTCTCCCCTTACGCTTCTTGCTTTTGTAATTGACGTACGTCTACAAAACGCCCATGAATTGCCGCTGCGGCTGCCATTGCAGGTGATACTAAGTGTGTTCGCGCACCCGCACCTTGTCGTCCTTCAAAGTTACGATTTGATGTAGATGCACAGCGTTCCCCTGATGGTATTACATCCTCATTCATTCCTAGGCAAGCGGAGCATCCGGATTCGCGCCATTCAAAGCCCGCTTCTAAGAAGATGTTATGTAACCCCTCTTTTTCAGCCTGCGCTTTTGTTGACCATGACCCTGGCACAACAATACCAGTGACACCTGATGCGATTGTTTGACCTTCGACAATTTCAGCAGCTGCACGTAAATCGGTAATACGAGAATTTGTACAAGAGCCGATGAAAACGTGTTGTATTTCAATGTCGGTAATTTTTTGACCTGCTTGTAAATCCATATACTGTAACGCTTTATCTAATGCCGATTTATCCGCTTCATTGTCATAATCAGCAGCTGTTGGCACGGTTTTAGAAACGCCGACTCCCATTGCTGGATTAGTTCCCCATGTAACGATTGGCTCAATGTCCGCTGCATCAATTTCAAGCACCACATCATACA
Source organism: Solibacillus sp. R5-41 (assembly GCF_002736105.1). NCBI lineage: Bacteria > Bacillati > Bacillota > Bacilli > Caryophanales > Caryophanaceae > Solibacillus > Solibacillus sp. R5-41. The sequence goes on from NZ_CP024123.1 coordinate 2,271,648, forward strand.
TTGCATCCGCATCAGATGCAAGGCTTAGCCAGTACTTTGCCGCTTCTTCAAATTGTTCACCTTGTGGAGCATGTCGACGACCACGTAAAAATTCTACGGTCGTTTCGTCTGGAGAAATTAAACCTGCCTTTGCCCCTGCTTCAATAGACATATTACAAATTGTCATACGCTCTTCCATTGATAAGTTGCGGATGGCATCTCCCGTATATTCCACGATATGGCCTGTGCCGATTCCAATTCCCCATTTTGCAATAATCGCTAAAATGATATCTTTCGCCGTTACACCGATTCCTATTTCTCCATTCACGCGAATTTCCATCGTCGGTGGCTTAATTTGCCATAATGTTTGTGTCGATAATACATGCTCCACTTCAGATGTACCAATCCCAAAAGCAATGGCACCAAATGCACCATGTGTCGCCGTATGAGAGTCTCCACATACAATTGTTTTACCCGGTTGTGTTAAACCAAGCTCTGGACCGATTACATGTACAATTCCTTGATCTGGATGACCAATATCCGCAAGTTCAATGCCAAATTCTACTGCATTTTCTGCCAGTGTCATAATTTGTTTTTTCGCAATTGGATCATTAATCGTCGGTAAGTTTTTCGTTGGTACATTATGATCCATCGTAGCAAAACATAAATCTGTACGACGTACTTTTCGTCCAGCAAGGCGCAGTCCCTCAAACGCTTGTGGACTTGTTACTTCATGAATTAAGTGGAGGTCGATGTAAAGTAAATCTGGCTTTCCTCCTTCACGATGTACGACATGTTGCTCCCACACTTTTTCAATTATATTTTTCCCCATAGTTTTTCACCGTTCCTTAATTGTATGAAATCATAATGCTATCTGAAACGAAGCTTGCATCGATTTCGTTGATTACTTTTTCTGTCCATTCATCTGTCGAAAGAACACGCGCGCCTTGTTGTGCAAGATCTGCTGTATAGTAGCCGTCTTCAAAAACAGCGCTTACGGCACGTTCAATTTCTGCCGCTTCTTCTTTTAATCCAAATGAATATTGCAGCATCATTGCTACCGAAAGAATTGTTGCTGCTGGGTTTGCAATGCCTTGCCCAGCAATTTCAGGTGCTGAACCGTGCACGGGTTCATATAGTCCAAAGTTATCACCGCGAATAGATGCAGAAGGAAGTACCCCTAGAGAGCCTGTAATTACAGATGCTTCGTCACTTAAAATATCGCCGAATAAGTTTTCCGTTACGACCACATCATAGTGACCTGGATTCGTAATGAGTTTCATCGCTACTGAATCGACTAAATTATGTTCTGTTTCTACATCTGGGTATTGCTTTTTCTTTTCTTCTACAATCTCACGCCATAAACGTGACGTATCTAAAACATTAGCTTTATCTACGGAACAAAGTTTTCCACGACGTAGTCTTGCTAGTTCAAACGCGTTGTCCACGATGCGCTCGATTTCCATGCGGGAATACACACATGTATCAACAGCACCCATACCTGTTTTATAACGAGGTTCCCCGAAGTACAAGCCCCCTGTTAATTCACGGACGATCATTAAGTCTACATTTTCCGCAACTTCACGTTTTAATGGAGAAGAAGCGAGTAAACTTGGGAAGGCTTTTACTGGACGTAAATTAGCAAATAAATCAAAATGCTTGCGGATTTTTAATAAGCCCTTTTCTGGACGTAATTCTGGTGGGTTATTATCCCATTTCGGTCCGCCTACTGCACCTAATAAAATGGCATCACTTGCTTCACATTTTGCAATGGTTTCTTCCGGTAGTGGGTTTTGATCCTGATCGATTGCTGCGCCTCCAATTAACGCATAATCTAAATGAAACGTATGATTAAAACGCTTCCCAATTACTCGTAATACTTTCACTGCACTTGCAACAACTTCGGGGCCGATACCGTCACCAGGCAGTACTGTAATTTTCTTTTCCATTTGAATACACCCTTCTTTCTTCGCAATATCACTTAGATACAAACGCCACCAAACAATTTCGCTTGATGGCGCTTTTCTTTAATTAATGAACTTGAAATTGTTCTTCTCGTACTTTTTGTTGAATAAGTTGACGGTTAATAGCATTTAAATAGGCTTTTGCAGATGCTTCTAAAACATCTTGTGCAGAATCACGACCTGTTGATGTGTAACCATTGTATTTTAAGTTGACAACGGCTTCTCCTAACGCATCGCGCCCTTTGCCAACCGATTTTACACGATAGTCTAAAATGTTCACCTTGCCATTAACAAGCTGTTCTAATGTATTGAAAATGGCTTCAACTGAACCAGAGCCGGTTGCTGCAATTGTTTTCACGTCTCCCTCAGGCGTAACAACTGATGCTGTAGCAGTTGGGATATTTTCTGTACCATACTGCACTTGGACACTTTTCAGTTCAAATAATGCCACGTCTTCAATCGAAACTTGCTGTTCTGTTAAGATCGTCGTTAAATCTTCTTCGGTAATTTCCTTTTTGCGATCCGCTAATTTTTTGAACTCTGCGAATGCTTTATTCAGCTTTTCATCGGATAATTCAAAGCCCATAGTATGTGCACGGTCACGGAATGCGGCACGACCTGAGTGTTTCCCTAAAACTAAAGCAACTTCATCTTCCCCTACTAATGCAGGTGAGATAATTTCATACGTTTCGGGATTTTTTAATACGCCATCTTGGTGAATACCTGATTCATGAGCGAATGCATTTTTCCCTACAACCGCTTTATTCGGTTGGATAACAACATTCGTTAATCGGCTCACCAACTGTGATGTGCGTTTAATTTCTTTTAAATTTAAGCCGGTTTCAACTTGGTATAAATCTTTACGAATATGCATGGCAACACCGATTTCTTCTAATGCGGCATTTCCTGCACGTTCACCGATTCCGTTAATCGTACATTCTACTTGATCGGCACCGTTTTGAATGGCTGCGATTGAATTCGCAACCGCCATACCTAAATCATCATGACAGTGGGCAGAGAATTTCACGTTGTCTGCACCGCGCGTATTTTCTCGCAAATATTTGAAAAGTTCCCCGTATTCATTTGGTGATGCGTAGCCTACTGTATCTGGAATATTCACCGTAGTCGCACCAGCCGCAATGACTTCACCGATAATTTCCGCTAAAAATTCGCGATCAGATCGGAAGGCATCTTCTGCGGACCATTGCACGAGTGGGAAAAGCTTTTTTGCGTATTTTACTGCTTCTACCGCTTGTTCAATCACTTGTTCTGGTGATTTTTTCAGCTTGTATTCCATATGGATTGGGCTCGTTGCCAAGAAAATATGGATATGTGGTTGCTCTGCTACTTTTAGCGCTTCCCACGTCCTATCAATATCCTTTTGAATACAGCGGGCAAGCCCTGTCACAATCGAATTTTTCACCGTGCTAGCAATGCGATTGACCGCCTCAAAATCACCAGGAGATGAGGCAGGGAATCCCGCCTCGATAATTGTGACACCTAAACGCTCTAGTTGTTTTGCTATTTCGATTTTTTCAGCTGTATTTAAATTAATACCAGCTGATTGCTCACCATCGCGCAATGTTGTATCGAAAATATCTATTTTTCTCATCATTATTGTACAGTAACCTTTTGTTTTCCTTGGTTAATGAATGGCATCATTGCACGTAATTTTGCCCCAACTTCCTCAATTTGGTGGTTAGCGCCTGCTTCTTTGAATTTTGTATATTCAGGACGACCAGTTTCGTTTTCTTCGATCCAGCGTTTTGCGAATGTGCCGTCTTGGATGTCTGTTAGCACTTCTTTCATGCGCGCTTTAACAGATGCATCGATAATGCGTGGACCTGAAACATAGTCGCCCCACTCTGCTGTATCTGAAATTGAGTAGCGCATTGTTGCCATACCACCCTCGAACATTAGGTCAACGATTAATTTTAATTCGTGTAGCGTTTCAAAGTATGCAAGTTCTGGTTGATAGCCTGCTTCAACTAATGTTTCGAAACCAGCTTTCACTAGCTCAGTTGTACCACCGCAAAGTACAGCTTGCTCACCAAAAAGGTCTGTAACTGTTTCTTCAGCGAATGTTGTTTCAAGTAAACCACCACGTGCAGAACCAATTCCTTTCCCGTATGCAAGTGCAATTTCACGTGCCTCACCTGTTGCATCTTGGTGAATCGCGAATAATCCTGGAACGCCTGCACCTTCTGTAAATTGACGACGAACTAAGTGACCAGGGCCTTTTGGTGCTACTAGGAACACGTCTACATCAGCAGGTGGTTGAATTTGATCGAAGTGTACGTTAAAACCGTGTGCAAACATTAATGCTTTACCGGCTGTTAAATGTGGCGCGATTTCTGCTTCATAAACTGCTTTTTGACGCTCGTCAGGAAGTAAAATTTGGATAACATCCGCTTCTGCTGCAGCTTCTGAAACTGTTTTTACATCTAAACCATCCGCTTTTGCTGCATCATATGATTTACCTGGGCGAATCCCAACAACTACATCAAAACCTGATTCTTTTAAGTTAAGAGCATGTGCATGGCCTTGTGATCCGTACCCAATAATTGCGATTTTTTTACCTTTTAGTACTTGCTCGTTAATTTCGTTTTCATAATACATTTTTGACATTTTTGTTTCCTCCAATTAGTTAAGTTAGTTTTTTTAGAAATTAGGGCTTCAGATGACATCCTCCACCCTAAGAAATCTCGCATGTTATTTTAAAATCGACAATTGTGGACCCTCTACTTTTTGCGTTTCACGAACAGCTGCTGTTGCGCCTGTACGTGTCAATTCTTTAATGCCATATGGGCGAATTAATTCGATAAAGGCATCAATTTTGTCGGGATGTCCGACTACTTCATACGTCACCACATTTTTAGCAGTATCAACAACTTGTGGACGGAATGGCTCTACAATCGCATTCATTTCAAGTCGTAAATTGGGTGGTGATACGACCTTTACTAAAGCCAACTCACGTAAAACGATCGCTTTTTCTGTAATATCATTGACCTTTAACACATCAATTTGTTTTGATAATTGCTTAATTAATTGTTCAATTTTACTTTCATCTTCTACATTTACGACAAACGTCATTTTTGAGAAGTTCGGTTGCTCTGTATGGCCAACAGTAATGGACTCAATATTAAATTGGCGTTTCATTAATAAACCTGTGACACGATTCAAAACGCCACTTTGATTAATTACAGTTACAGTAATGACACGTTTCATAGTTTTTTCACTCCAATCATTTCATGTAAGCCTTTACCTGGTGCAACCATTGGATAGACATTTTCTAATTGCTTCACACGACAATCAATTACTACTGGTTCATCTGATAAAATGGCTTCTGCAAAAATCGCCTCGGCTTCTGATAAATTATCAATGCGATACCCTTTAACGCCATACGCATCGGCTAACTTTACGAAATCGGGTTGGATCGGCATTAACGATTGTGAATAGCGCTCCTCGTAAAATGTTTCCTGCCATTGACGTACCATTCCTAAGCAGCTGTTGTTTAAAATTACGACTTTCACCGGTAAGTTAAACTCTTTTAACAATGCCAGCTCCTGATTCGTCATTTGGAAACCTGCATCCCCCACAATGGAAATAACTTTCTTATCTGGACGAGCAAATTGTGCGCCAATCGCTGCTGGGAAACCGAAGCCCATCGTTCCTAAACCACCTGAAGTTACCCAGCCATGGTCATTGTTTAAGCGGTAATATTGGGCAGCCCACATTTGATGCTGACCAACATCTGTTGTGACAATAGCATCTCCACCTGTTAATTTGTGGATGATTTCAAGTGCTTGCTGCGGTAAAATTTCTTCGCCAGCTTCTGTGTACCACAATGGATACGCTTGACGACTTTCTTTTAAGTAAGCAACCCAATCGGATGTATCTGACATCGTAAAGTCTTTTTTCAATAATGCGTACAACGCTTCCTTCGCATCAGCAACAATTGGAATATCTGTCGGGACATTTTTGCCGATTTCTGCTGGGTCGATGTCAATATGGATAATCGTTGCATTCGGTGCAAATGTTGCTAAGTTCCCTGTTAAGCGGTCATCAAAGCGTGCGCCAATATTGAGTAATAGGTCACATTTTGTAATTGCATCATTAGCCGTTACATAACCATGCATCCCTGCCATGCCGTAAAATTGCTCATGATCACCATGGATACTCCCTAAACCAAGTAATGTATTTACAACTGGTAAATTATATTTTTCTATAAATTCAGTTAATTGATTGCGTGCATCGGCAAATAATACACCCGCTCCAGCAAGCACAAGCGGTTTTTTTGCGATTGATAATGCTTGAATCGCCTTTTGAATTTGTAAGTAATTTGGTTTAGTTGTTGGTTGGTAACCTGGTAAATAAATTTCATCCGGTGTTTTAATTTGATCGTCCTGGAAAATTGATTGAGAAACGTTTTTCGGGAAATCGATTAATACCGGACCTTTACGACCTGTATTCGCAATATGGAATGCTTCTTGCACGATTCGTGGAATATCTGCTACATCCTGAACTTGGTAGTTATGCTTTGTAATCGGTGTTGTAATGCCGATAATATCCGCTTCTTGGAATGCATCTGTACCAATAACTGATGTCGCCACTTGCCCTGTGAAAATGACTAATGGAATCGAATCAATCATCGCATCGGCAATTCCTGTCACTAGGTTTGTCGCACCTGGACCTGATGTCGCGATTACGACACCGGGCTGATTTGTGACACGTGCATAACCTTCTGCTGCGTGAATGGCACCTTGCTCATGTCTTGTTAAAATATGGCGAATCGGATTGCGATAAAGCGCATCATAAATTTGTAACACGGCACCACCAGGGTAACCAAAAATTATATCAACACCTTGATCATGTAGAGACTGTACTAAAATGTCTGCACCATCTCTCGGTTTCTTTACTTGTTGATCTTCAGCTGTACTTTCGATTTCTTGCTTTGTTGAAACATTTGCACTCATATTTGAACTCTCCTTCCTTTTTTAAGAAACAAAAAAGCCCTTTTATCCGCACGCAAAAGAAATCCTGTTGCGTAGGGATGAAAAAGACTTTTCATGGTACCACCCTCGTTTGTAGCGAAATTAAACATCCTTTCACATTGCTAGTGAAAGACCATTTATTGACCCTGCTACCTCGTGAATCGTGCTGATACTAGATTTACACTTTAGCTAATGCTAAAAAGTGCTAAAAAATCTAGCGGACGATTCATTAATAACGAGCACTTCGAATGTGCCCGGAGCTATCTAATGGCAAAATGCGTTTAATAGCTCACTCCGAGGGGATGTCGGATACAGTTGTATCGCCGGCTTCCACCACTGCCGGCTCTCTGGTAAATACAATGCTCTGTAACCTTTAACCTCATCAACGTTTTAACATATTAAATTTTCATCTTTAGATTTTCATGACGCCACCTTGAGAAGCATTCGTTACTAATGCTGAGTAACGAGCTAACCAGCCGCGCTTAATTTTTGGTTCAAATACTGGTAATTTTGTACGACGTTCCGCTAATACTTCATCGGATACTTGTAAGTTAATCGTACGTGCTGGTAAGTCAATTTCGATAATATCACCATTTTCAACTAAAGCGATTGGACCGCCTTCTGCTGCTTCTGGTGAAATATGACCAATGGAAATTCCGCGTGATGCGCCACTAAAACGACCATCTGTTATTAACGCAACTTTTGTTCCTAGCCCTCGCCCTTGAATCGCTGACGTTGGCGCAAGCATTTCCGGCATTCCCGGACCACCTTTTGGCCCCTCATATCGGATAACAACGACATGCCCCTCACTTACTTCACCATTATCAATAGCTTCCTGAGCATCTTCTTGTGAGCTAAATACAATCGCCTCACCAGTAAATACTTTAATCGATGGATCCACCGCACCTACTTTAATAACGGAGCCTTCTGGTGCGATATTGCCGAATAATACAGACAAACCACCCACTGCACTATATGGATTATCTTTCGTGCGAATTACATTTTCATTTGTAATATGGTAATCCTTCACAAGTTCACGCATCGTTAAGCCCGTAATAGTCGGGCGATCTGGATGAATGGCGCCTGGAATTTTTGTTAATTCATTAATAATAGCTTGTACGCCACCTGCTTTATTAATATCATCCATCGAAATATCCGATGCTGGCATAATTTTTGCTATATACGGTACACGCTCTGCTACTTTATTAATCTCTTCAATGTTATAGTCAATTTCCGCCTCATTGGCAATGGCTAATGTGTGCAGCACCGTATTTGTCGAGCCACCCATTGCCATATCTAACGCAAAGGCATCATCAATTGCTTCTTTTGTAATGATGTCACGAGGTTTAACGTCCTCTTTAATCATGCGAACTAAGTGTTTTGCTGCATCTTTTATGAGCTGGTGTCGCTCTGCACTTGTCGCTACGATTGTTCCGTTACCTGGAAGTGCTACACCGAGCATCTCCATTAAACAGTTCATCGAGTTGGCAGTGAACATTCCTGAGCAAGAACCACATGTTGGACAGGCGTTGTTTTCAATATCAAGCAACTCTTCAGCAGTCATCGTACCTGCTTTATGAGCACCTACCCCTTCAAATACACTCGTCAGTGATAATTGCTTGCCACTTGCCGATGTACCTGCTTCCATAGGACCACCTGATACGAACACAGATGGAACGTTCGTGCGTACAGCTGCCATTAACATTCCTGGTGTAATTTTGTCACAGTTTGGAATGTAGAAAACACCGTCAAACCAGTGTGCATTAATAACCGTTTCAGCAGAGTCTGCAATAATTTCACGCGATGGTAAGGAATAACGCATTCCAATATGTCCCATTGCGATTCCATCATCAACACCGATCGTATTGAACTCGAATGGAATACCGCCTGCTTCAATAATGGCTTCCTTTACAACGTCTGCAAATTCGCGTAAATGAACGTGTCCTGGAATAATATCAATATAAGAGTTACAAACACCGATGAATGGCTTCTCTAAATCTCTTGCCTTCACTTTCCCCGTAGCGTATAAAAGACTACGGTGTGGAGCTCGGTCAACCCCTAATTTAATCATATCGCTTCTCATTTCTAAACGCCCCTCAACGTAATCCATTTACTTTCAAGTACATGTATTTACAACTTATTTTATTAGAAATATAGATGGCCTTGACTCACTTTCTACCATCCTATTCAATTACGCCTTAGCGTAATTACGTCTAGATTTTTTCAGCTGGCTTTTGAACACCCCTTGAATAGGAAATTAAAACCTTATTCATCTCACCAACTATAAAAATTAGGAGTTTTCTGCTGAAAAAAAGATGTAATAGTCAGTCCTTCTTTCTACCTTGAACTTCTAACGCGTAACCGTTTCAATGATTCTTTCAAGTTCAAAATTTGAGTTGGAATTACTAAGTTGGTGTACTAAATTGTTGTTATCATAGTACGAATGAATAGTGGTCGTCAACACTATTTTTTAATTATTTAAACAATTCAAAAAGTTTACGTTTGATTGAAATCGCTTTCATCGTGGAACCTGGGCGTTTTATGCTCGTAAAATACTTTATTACAGAAAATTGAATTTTTTGTTTTTTCTTAATAATTAGGTTATAAGAGTTGCGCGTAACTTTTTTTCGAAACAAAAAAGAAGAGAACCCGATTGTTCGGAATGTTCCCTTCTCTTCATCTCGTATTCTTCTATTTAAAAATATTTCTAAAATATGATGTTAAAAAGATATCGTGTGGATCATACATTTGTCGCAGTTCATTGAATTTAGCCACATTTGGGTAATAATTTTCGATATTATCGCGGTTATATTTGTTCATTTTGCCCCAATGTGGTCGCCCATTGTATTTCAGCATCATGTCATGCACCCAAGCAAAATAGCTCGATTCGTCCATTCCTTTATACATATGAAACGCCAGGAACGCACTTTCTTCTTCCTGAGTCGGACTTAAATAGCCTGTTTCGCCTGCAGTTGTACGACATTCAATTGGGAAATGAACATCAAATTGTTGACGCGCAAATACATAGTTCACTTCTTCTATACACGCTTCAAACTGATTAACAGGAATCGCATATTCCGTTTCTACAAACTTTACGCTACGCGGAGACGGGTAAACTTCATAACTAATATCTGTACGGTGCTCTTGACCAACCGCAACCGAACATAATTTACTAATCGGCAAACTAAGGGATGGCTTCCATTTACAAATTTCCGATGCGACGAAAAATGCACCGTTCTCAATGACTTGTACCTTCGTTCGATCTACCAACTTTTGCAATTTCGATTGGGCAATCGGATCCACTTGCTTCATCTTTTTCACTTGGATTTGATCGCTTCCTGGGAAGTAAAACCATTCAACATTGCGATTTTCACGGATCGTTTGTTGGAAGTTATCCACCTCTATTTGGAAATCGCTTCTTTCCGATGTATATTCTAAGCTATACAACGGCATGACATGAATCGTAACTGTTACGAGGATGCCTAATAAGCCCAATGACACATGCAACGCCTCTGACAGTGCATCTGGTCTGCGCTCTTGTTCGAAATACTCCCCCTCACCGGTCACAATGCCCCAGCGTTTCACCATCGAAGAAAATGAACCGAGCGTAACCCCGGTTCCATGCGTTCCCGTCGAAATGGCACCCGCTAATGTTTGATATTGAATATCCCCCATATTAATGAGCGCTAATCCATACTCTGCTAAAATCGGACCGACTTCATGCAAATACGTTCCCGCATAAAAAGTCGCAGTTTGTGTTTCTTTATCTACCTGAATAAGTCCTCGTAAATTATGTAATGTTAGTGCAGATTGCTCTGGCATGGCAATCGGACTGAATGAATGCGCAGCACCTGTTACACGAATCGTTTTTTTTGAAAATGTATGCTCCTTCACAATCGCACATACCTCATCAATCGATTGTGGTGCATAAAATTGACTTGGATAGGATAAATAGCTTCCTGACCAATTTGTCCATTTTGCCCCGTTCCGCCATTTTTTTATAGAAAACATTGCCCATCCCCCCGATATGTTTGAATCGACCCAAAGTACTTACCATCTTTTACTGCATGTAATACTTGAAATCGCTCACATAGCTCCCCAGCTTTTGAATGGCGCAAGTAAAGCGTATCACCAATGTTGACCGTGCCTTTCTTAACAACAACCGGTGTTTGCACTTCCCCAGCACCTTCTTGTGGTAAAAATTCAAAACGATCCGCTTCCACAAAGGACGGCAATCGATCTTTTCCTACTGCGCCTGACGCAATATAGCCTCCACCATGGCAAACGACGATATTTGGAGCAAACTGTCGTGTAACACGCAGGGCAAATCCAACTGCTGGTACTAATGATAATGTATCATAACGATCAAATAATGCCGGGGCAAAGAATGCAGAGCCTACTGTAATTTCCGTAACATCTTGTTGCTGCGCGGTATATTGCATACTGCCTGACCCCCCAGCATTGACGAATTTTACATTATTTAAGCTTTTAACATGGGCCACAGCAAATTGACGAAAGGCTGTCACTTTCTTTTTAGATTGCTTTTTTAATGTACGGATCAGTGTAGTTTGTAAGCCGAACAGCTGCGAGGATTGATCGGCGACACCCGCAATTTGCGCATCATAGCCCATGACACCACTAACCGTAACCGAATCAAGTGCTTGTAATAGATCTGTCAGTTCATTTAATGCCTGGAAGTTTGCAATGGGTGAACGTTTTGATCCAAAGTACAGCACTTGAAAATCTGTTGAAACATTTACATCAATACAAATTTCAAATACGATCCCCTCTGCTTTTGCAATTGTATTTAACAATTTAGCTTGCTCAATCGCATCAACCATGAACGTAATGGACTTACCTTTTTTCACCCAATCTGCAAGAAGCATAATGGACTGTTTTTCGTATACCGGGTAGCCAATTAGAAATTCGTCTAAGCCTTCTTCAAGTAAAAAAAATGTTTCGCTTGCTGTAAACGTCATAAAACCGGCGCAATGATTTATTCGCTTTGAAATATAGCTCAACAGAGGCGCAGATCGGATTGATTTTGTCGCGATTCGGATCTTTTTTTGTCCACATGCTTCATTTACAAATGCGATATTTTGTTCTAAAGCATCGAGATCAAGCCATGCAAAAGGCCGTTCGATTTCAGAGAAAACTCGTTCAAATTTTTCCAACTCCGTTCACTCCTTCGTTTTTAATAATTCGCCCTTAAGAAATAATTCCCCTGCTAATTCTAAAGAAATTGTAGGTATTACCCTTATAAACTAGTATCAATTACCCTTCTGCGTAATTGCGTACAAATTTTGAATTGTACTAATATAGGGTTTTGCCTAAGTTCGTCGCATTCATCTCAATTCAAAAGAAAAAAGCTATTTTGAATTCAATCAAAATAGCTTTTTTATTTAATAACTTATATGTTACTTATTTTAATAGCATTAATTCAAGCGCAAAATTTATTATAAACAAACTATGGATACCAACAAAAATTAATCCTTGACGGTTCAGTTTTTTCATTAAAGCTAAGTCCATGTTCATCACCTCTTCATTTGAGTTAATAAAACTATACAACAAACAAGGTCAAAAATCAAAACTTTTTGTACAATTTGTGAACTATCTTTCATCCATTCTTCATTTTTTCATGTCATAATAGATGCAAGACATTTTTTTAAGGAGGGTTTATCGATGTTAAAAAAAGCTTTAATTGTAATTGATTACACGTATGATTTTGTCGCAACAGATGGAAAATTAACTTGTGGAGCTCCTGGACAAGCGATTGAAGGGACGATTACTTCCTTAATTGAACAGTTTATGAAGGAGCAAGACGTGGTCGTTTTTGCGAATGATTTACATTTTGAACAAGATCCGTATCATCCTGAAACGGTGCTTTTCCCACCTCATAACATTATAGGAACACCTGGCCGTGACTTATACGGTATGGTAAAAGATGCCTATGAGCAGTATAAGGATCAGGTCATTTCATTTGATAAAACACGATACAGCGCATTTGCAGGGACGAACTTGGATATTTTATTGCGCGCTCGAAACATTTCAGAAGTAGTACTTGTTGGCGTTTGTACCGATATTTGTGTGTTACACACAGCTGTTGACGCATATAATTTAGGGTATACGATTACCGTGCCAAAGGATGGTGTGGCAAGCTTTAACGTGGCTGGGCATAACTGGGCACTGCAGCATTTCCAAACGACACTTGGTGCAAAGATTCTTTAAAAATTTTTCTTTTCAACGTTTAACTTTCAGATTTCAGGAAATAATTAAGTAGATACCATTATCATTCTTAATCTTTCAAAAGGAGTTGAACAACATGATCAGTTTCATTTGGTTTTTAATCATCGGCGGTTTGCTAGGATGGTTAGCGGGCGTTATATTAGGGAAAGATGTTCCAGGCGGAATTATTGGTAATATTATTGCGGGAATCATCGGCTCATGGATTGGTAGTATGGTTTTAGGTAACTGGGGTTGGCAAGTATCTGACTTCTATGTATTCCCTGCTCTTATTGGTGCCATTGTTTTAATATTTATCGTAAGCTTAATTTTAAAATCCATGCGCAAAGCAACGTAATTTTTAAAAGATATGGAAGATAAAGGGATAATCACCCTCTTTATACTAGGAAAAGGCATTCAGAATGATGTTTCATCTGAGTGCCTTTTGTCGTTAATAAGATAAATTTTTATCACACTTTGAATCTTCAAAATAAGTGATATTTGATAATGTTTCACTAAGAAATCCACCTTGAAGTTAGCTGAAATTTGCTAAATTGGAAAGGAATCATAAGCAAAAAATTATCCTAAAAAAACAAAGTATGCTTATTCTCAAAAATATTGTACGATAGGAATGATGATCGACAGAAAGAGGTTCAACTAATGGAATCAAAGAAACTACAAATCAAACAACCAAAATATCAAACAATTGCTGAAGATATTGCTTCTAAAATTGTCGAAAAAAAATATATTGTTGGTGAAAAAATTTATGCCCGCTCATCGCTCGCATCCCAATACAATGTGTCAGCAGAAACAGCGCGTCGTGCCATTGCAGTCTTGCAGGATTTGGACATTGTGGAAGCGACAAAAGGAAGTGGCGTTATTATTACTTCGTATGAAAATGCCGCAAAATTTGTCCATCGGCTTGAAGGTGTTCAATCCATTTGGGAGTTGCAATCTACCTTACAACAAAGCATTGATAAACAAATCGTCGAGCTAACAACATTAAAAGAAACGACAAAGGAATTGATTAATCGAACAAATCGTTTCCGTAATATTAATCCGTTCGTTCCGTTTCAATTAGAAATTACCGAAAATTGCCCTTTTTTGTACAAGAATATTGGCGAAATCAATTTTTGGCAAAATACAAGAGCAACAATCGTTGGTATACGAAAAGACGACCATTTAATCATGTCTCCCGGTCCATATGCAACACTTGATGCTGGCAATGTTATTTACTTTATCGGTGATGATGAATCATTAGCAAATGCGCAACAATTTTTACAACTTTAGCCATAGTAAAATAAGGGCAATCTAACCGTCCCTTTTACAATCAAAATAATTAATTTTTATAAAGCCGAAACGCTGTTAAATCAACGTTTCGGCTTTTTATTTTTTGCATTTTACAGGCACACCTCCCCCTTTTAGGAAAGGTATCACTTTTTATTACACTACAATATAAATTCGAATCACTCATTTGACAAAAGTAACAACTTACCGTTAACATTAAGTTGTTACTTTGTTCAAAGCGTAACAATTTTATCTTCATTCAGCAGAAGACTCCCATCTCAATAGGTGGCGTGATGAATGCAAGTATAGCTTTTTACTGTGGACTTCCAAACGCTAACTGAATGAAGATATAGCCCACGGCGGATGTCAAGGATTTTGAAAGGAGTCAATATTAGGAAGTTTGCCTATGGTCTTCGCATCCATGCGACAACGGCTAACTGACTTGCATCGTGCAGGCCTAAGCACAATACAAAATTCTGACGCAATTACGCTAAGGCGAAATTGACATAAATAAGAAAGTAGATGTGATGAAATGGAAAAACTAAGAGTAGAAAATGTCACCAAGATTTTTGGTAAGCAATCTGCAAATGCAATGAAGCTTGTCGAAAAACAAATGAGTAAAACAGAGATCTTGCAAAAAACAGGAGCAACAGTCGGTGTTTATGATGCATCGTTCACCGTAAACGAAGGTGAAATTTTCGTCATTATGGGCTTGTCGGGTAGCGGAAAGTCTACGCTCATTCGTCTATTAAACCGCCTCATTGATCCAACTGGTGGAGAAATATTCATTGATGGTGAAAAAATAACACATCTTAAAAAAAACCAACTACAACTTATTCGTCGTGAAAAAATGAGTATGGTTTTTCAAAATTTCGGTCTATTCCCTCACCGCACCATTTTGGAAAATACACAATTTGGCTTAGAAATCCGTGGTATTGCTAAGGAAGAAAAAAGATTGAAAGCAGAAAAGGCTTTAAATAATGCAGGTTTACTGGCTTATAAAGATCAGTTTCCTCATCAATTATCTGGTGGGATGCAGCAGCGCGTTGGTTTGGCGAGAGCACTTGCGAATGATCCAGAAATATTGCTCATGGATGAAGCTTTTTCTGCACTCGATCCATTAATTCGAAAAGAAATGCAAGACGAATTATTAGAACTTCAAGCAAACGTACAAAAAACAATTATATTTATCACACATGATTTAAATGAAGCACTTCGTATAGGCGATCGTATCGCGATTATGAAGGATGGAAAAATCATTCAAATTGGTACTGGAGAAGAGATTTTAACGAATCCAGCAAATGCATATATCCGAACATTTTTAGAGGATGTTGACCGATCAAAAGTATTAACTGCTGAGCATGTTATGGTTCGTGCAATGACGATTAACATTGAACAAGACGGTCCAAAAGTAGCATTACAACGTATGCGTGAGGAAGAAATAAGTGTTCTTATTGCAATCGACAAACAACGACAATTTAAAGGGTATATTACAGCGAATGATGCACTGAAAGCTGCTCAAAATGGAGAGAAATCTGTCCGTGAAATTGTTCAGACGGATATGCCCACAGTCGAACCTACAACACTGATTCAAGACGTGTTACCGATTATATCTGATTGTCCAACACCTGTAGCGGTCGTTGATGAAGGGAAACTTCGCGGAATACTTATTCGTGGTGTCATTATTGAGTCACTTGCCTCTGCAACTGAGGAGGTAGAAGATCATGAGTAACTTTCTAAATCAAATACCAGAATTACCTGTTGGGGATGTAGTAGAAAACGTAATGGATTGGTTCACCGATACATTTTCAAGTGTATTTAAGTTTATTCAAACTGACGGAACAGCGTTAATGGATACCGTCACTAATTTACTCATCTCAATCCCTCCTATTCTATTCATATTACTCATAGCGATTCTCGCATTTTTCGCTACTGGGAAGAAATTTGGCCTATCACTCTTTTCAATAATTGGCTTACTGTTCATTTATAATCAGCAACTTTGGGAGCAATTAATGAACACATTTACTCTCGTATTATTTGCAAGTGTCGTTGCTATTATTATAGGGATTCCTTTAGGTATTTTAATGTCAAAGAGCAAGTTGGCAGATAATATTATTAAGCCTATTCTTGATTTTATGCAAACAATGCCTGGCTTCGTTTATTTAATACCTGCTGTTGCATTCTTTGGTATCGGTGTTGTACCAGGTGTATTTGCATCAGTCATATTCGCCCTCCCCCCTACTGTTCGCTTTACGAATTTAGGGATTCGCCAAGTTTCAAAAGAACTGGTAGAGGCAGCTGATTCATACGGTAGTACTAGTTTTCAAAAATTACTAAAAGTAGAACTTCCGATCGCCAAGTCAACGATAATGGCCGGGATTAACCAAACGGTATTGCTTTCTTTATCAATGGTCGTTATAGCTTCGATGATTGGGGCACCTGGATTAGGACGAGAAGTTTTATCTGCTTTACAACGTGCTCAGGTCGGAAACGGCTTTGTTGCTGGGATTAGCTTAGTTATCTTTGCAATAATCGTCGATCGATTAACGCAAAGTTTCAATAAAAAATCAATGTAATAAAGGAGAATTTCAGATGAAAAAACACAAAATTCTTTTAGGCGCCATGACAATTAGTGCGAGTATTTTACTTTCTGCTTGTGGAGGCGGTTCATCTTCAGAAAAAGAAGACTCGCTTGGGAAAATCAATCTTGCCTATGTGGAATGGGATACTGAAGTCGCTTCAACCCATGTAGTAGGTCAAGTATTAGAAGAAATTGGCTATGACGTATCATTAACACCACTAGACAATGCGATCATGTGGGAGGCCGTTTCAAAAGGTGAAGCAGATGCGATGGTTGCTGGCTGGTTACCTGCTACCCACGGCGCGCAGTTAGAAAAATATGGAGATAATTTAATTGATTTAGGTGAAAATTTATCCGGTGCAAAAATTGGCTTGGTTGTTCCTAGCTATATGGACGTCAATTCCATTGCAGACTTGGATGCGGAAGCAGGATCTACGATTACTGGAATTGAACCCGGTGCTGGTATTATGATAGCTTCTGAAAAAGCACTTGAAGCCTATCCAAATTTAAAATCATGGTCATTACTTCCTTCTTCATCAGGGGCAATGACGGTTGCTTTGAGTCAAGCAATTACTAATAATGAAGAAATTATTGTAACAGGTTGGTCTCCTCACTGGAAGTTTGCATCGTATGATTTAAAATATTTAGAAGATCCAGAAGGTATTTTTGGGGGCGAGGAAACAATTCATACATTTGCCCGTAAAGGTCTAGAAGAAACTTCACCTGAAGCGTATAAAGTACTCGATGCGTTCCACTGGACAGCTGAAGATATGGAAGAAGTCATGTTAGAAATAAATGACGGTAAAAAGCCAAAAGATGCGGCTGCAGACTGGATTAAAGAAAATCAAGAAACCGTTGATAAATGGAAGGCAGATGTAAAATAAAGCCTGTACTACTTCTATTAGATATAGAATATATTAAAATAATGAAACGCCAAGTAGATGGAATATCTCATCTACTTGGCGTTCTTCATTTCACTTGTGAAAACAATTAATCCTTTAATGCGATTTGCTTCAACTGATCATCGTAATCTTTGTATTGATTATAGTATTTTAATATATCCTCGACGTATGCATCACTATGATTGTACTGGTAAATCGCTTTTTTATATTGCCCTTTATTAACACCCGATATTGCTAAAAAGTTCGCCGCGCTATAGACTGCATCTTCAATATCGAATGGGTCTGCAATCCCGTCTCCATTGGCATCAATCCCATAGCCACCATACTTTTTGATAACTGCAGGATTTGTTTTGTCCTTTTCTGGTATTTCTCCTTTACCGAGACCTTTGCATGACGGATGCTTCCAGCCAACGAATGTGCACGGCATAAACTGTAAATGTCCTTCTGCCCCAACTGGTGACACAAGTGTTTTCATCGTTGAAAAACGCGTTTCAACTCTGTGATGAGCCGCGAGCAGTGTCCACGGTACTTTATATTTTTCTTCTGCTGCGACGTAAATCGGTATGTATTCAATCGGAATAGACATATCAAATTGGTCCTGAATTTGGTGATATACGGACTTTTCGGTAAATTGGTCACCAAACGGAAACCCTCGACCTTGTTGCCATGTAAAATAGCTAAATACATAAAGCGTCAAAGCGACCGGGATTAATAGAACGATTAAAAATAGCTTTACTTTCGGTGAGATGAACGGTTTTTTCTTTTTCTTAGCTGCCATAATTGCCACCAATCTTTTTCTTTTTAAGCAATGGATTATTGTGTCTCGAAAGGAATTGCTCCCTATATTATAAAGGTTATTCCAACTATTTTCACAGTTGAAAATTACTTCTATTTTGAGTATAATATGGAGTTGCACATAGAGAAATGATAGAGGAGGAAATTCGAATGTGGAAAGATTTTAAAGATTTTGCGATGCGTGGGAATGTTATGGACTTAGCTGTTGCAGTAGTTATTGGTGCTGCATTTGGTAAAATTGTCGACTCTTTAGTAAAAAATATAATTATGCCCCTAGTTGGTATGTTAACAGGCGGCATTGACCTTACTAAGAAATGGACATACGGCTCGGGTGATGCACAAGTGGCCTTAGGTGTATTTGTCCAATCGATTATCGATTTCTTAATTATCGCTTTTGCTATTTTCATGGTTTTACGAATTATTGCGAAGTTGAACCGTAAAAAAGAAGTAGCCGTTGTTGAAGCACCAGCACCTCAACTCGACGCAAAAGAAGAATTACTAAAAGAAATTCGCGATTTACTAAAGAAGGAACAAGCTGAATAATATTGCAAAATGCTATTTTGATTTCGGTCAGAATAGCATTTTTGTATGTCTATTTAATTAAATGATAGTTCTATCCGTTATATTCCACTTTCTATCCGTGAGTCAAAAATCCACTCAACCTATACAATTGAGGGCATCTTACCTTTAATAATAGGAAGAATGCTAGTAAATTGTTCAACGACAAAATCTGCTGTCTCTAATTCCTGTTGCTGCGCGAAATCAAAACGCACCCCTATCGATTGCAAGCCATTCTCTTTCGCCGCTTGAAAATCCGACAACCGGTCCCCAATGACAAAACCGCCTGCGACATTATTTTCTTCGATGATTTTTTGTACGAGCGATGATTTATCACGTGAAGCAATTTGCTCAATGCTGTATGTTTTTTTGACCCAACGATTTAGATCATAATGCGTCACTATCGCTTGTAAATAAGCCGGCTGCCCATTGCTTGCAATATAAATTGGCAAGTCTATTGAGAGTTGTTGCAACGTGTCAAAAACACCCTCATACAAATCCCCTTGCCCGGCATTAATTTGTAGTACTAAAAACTGCTGGAACCATTCATTACTGCGTTCCCTTATGACAAGTGAATGATGCGGACAAAGTGTTTCCCACACGACAGCTAACGGCACGCCCATTATTTCCTTATATTTTTCAAGTGGTGTTTCGCCCTCCCACAACAATTCAGCACGTAATTTATCAAATGTTTGCTCGAGTGCCCCTTCTAAAATAAGATGCGTTTTAAATAATGTGCCGTCCATATCAAAAATGATTGCGTTTTGCATAGTTCTTACCTCCTATGTCTTATTAAAGTTCTTTATCTTTCTAACGTGTAACTCAAAAGAATATTTTCCTTTTTAAATCCAGCCTTCATATAGACATGATTTGCTTGGTCATTGTCGTTACTAACGCAAAGATTAATTTTTATAATATTGTCGTACTTGAATATTTCTTGAAGTACTTCCTTTAACATTAGTGTCCCTAACCCTTGATTTTGGTGTTTTGGGGAAACGGCAATGTAATCCAAACTCGCATCACCAAAAACGGGTTTAACTTCAAAATACGCATATCCCTGTAATTCCTGCTGCTCATTTTTCAGAAGTAGGAGCTTATTATTGTCATTTATACGTGTAATAATCGTCTTCGCATCATAGTATGTATTCGGAAATTGTTCATTGTGTAAGCTTTCAAAGTCCTTCTCATCTCCCGTTTGAAACGGGACTAATCGTTGACTGATTAGTGGTACAAAATTCTCTTTGGAAATGGTAAGTGTTAAATGTTCTCCCGTTTTTTTAGGATGTAATTGCTCAATAAAATTTTGTTGGGTTATATTTTCAAGATTTACAAAAAAATGAGCTGTTTCTACATAAGGAAATTGTTCAAGCGTGGTTTGCCAAAGTATTGTGAGTGCCTCTTCAGAAACCGAATCTCCGAAAGGTCCCCAAACTTCTGCTGAATTTTCATCAATATCTAAACCAATTGCCCCAACAATTTCATCATCTTCATTTTTCAGTATTACAAATGACAGATGACCATTTTCTAAAACAAAATCATCTTCTAGAGTAGCAACAATTTCTTCAAACTCAGTTCCAACATAACCGATATGAGTAGATTTTTGCTGATTTAATCTGGCGATAAATTTGGCGATTTCATTTGTTTCAGTGATTGTTGCTAAGCTTATGTTCATATTTGTTCTCCTAACTACTGCAATCTATTATTTGGACGCTCTTAATTATAAGATAATTCAGAATTAAATTATATACTACTTAGTTTCACAAATCCATCATCTCCCTTTCAAAAACTATTAAAATAACTTTTCACTTTCATTTGCTAGGTAATTTACCCTTATAAGTGACTACCCCACCATAACAGGATAATTTGCTCACAAATATTAATAAAGCTGGAATTCTTCTACTGAAAGAAGATAAAATCGTTCATAATTAACAAAAATCATGATAATAATCGCAATAATAGGGTATCCTTTTAGAACGCTTTGTTTTTTAGAAAATTCTAAAAAAAAGTATGACTTAATTTACACAAGGAGATGAAGAATATGCTACATATCGAAAAGTTAAGAAAAGTTTATCGTGGTGGCAAAGTTGCCGTCGATAATTTAACACTTGATATACAAAAAGGAGAATTTATCGCCTTTATTGGTACGAGTGGTAGCGGAAAAACAACGGCACTTCGCATGCTAAATCGCATGGTCGAGCCTACAAGTGGTACTGTGACGATAAATGGAAAAGATATGATGAAAATGAATCCGGTCACGCTAAGACGTAGTATTGGCTATGTTATTCAACAAATCGGTTTAATGCCGCATATGACCATCCGAGACAATATCACGCTCGTCCCTCGTTTACTTCAATGGCAAAAAGAAAAATCTGAAGCTACGGCAAAACACTTAATCTCATTAGTCAACTTGCCAGAATCCTATTTAGATTACTACCCTTCTCAATTATCTGGTGGTCAACAGCAACGGATCGGTGTTATCCGAGCATTAGCTGCTGAGCAGGATATCATTTTAATGGACGAGCCTTTTGGGGCACTCGACCCCATTACACGCGATACCTTACAAGACTTAATTAAAGAGCTGCAAAAAAATTTAAATAAAACGATTATTTTCGTCACGCATGATATGGATGAGGCGATAAAATTGGCGGATAAAATTGCGATTATGCATGATGGCAAGCTTATTCAGTTTGATACGCCAGACAATATTTTGTCCAATCCCGTTAATAATTTCGTGAAAGAATTTATCGGGTCTCATCGATTAATCCAGCAAAAGCCAAATTTCAAAACCGTTGACGAAGTTATGATCAAGCCAATTTCAATTACGCTTGAGCGCAGTTTGGATGAGGCCATTCGATTAATGGTTAAATCACGTGTCGATACGTTGTTTGTAACAGATGGCGACAATCGCTTGCTTGGCTATTTAAATGTTGAAAGCTTAACAGGTGAAGCGCGTTCGAAAAAAAGCGTTGCGGAAGTATATATTAAAGAAATTGTTTATATGAAAACGGGTTCAAAATTACAAGATACTGTTCGCCGCATTTTAAACCGTAATTTAAATAATATTCCAGTAGTCGATCATCAAAATCATTTAATTGGGCTCATTACTCGTGCAAACATCGTGGATATCGTCTATGAAACAATTTGGGGCGATGAGGAACAGGAGTTGACAAATTCATGATCAACTTTTTCATTGAGAATACGGCGGATATTTTTTTAAAAACATGGGAACATATTTATATTTCATTCATTGCATTATTGTTAGGTACGCTCATTGCAGTACCTTTAGGCATTCTTTTATCTAAAACAAAGAAAATCGCGAAAATTGTGCTCACGATTACGAGCATGCTACAAACAGTCCCTTCCCTCGCACTGCTTGCCATTATGATACCATTTTTTGGGGTAGGGAAAGTGCCTGCAATTATTGCACTTTGCATTTATTCCCTTCTCCCCATTTTAAATAACACCTTTACGGGAATGCAGTCTGTGAATGAAAACGTAAAAGCAGCAGGTCGTGCGATGGGAATGACACCGTTTCAGTCTCTCCGAATGATTGAACTGCCGCTCGCAATGCCAATCATTATGTCCGGGATCCGGTTATCTGCTGTGTATGTCATTTCATGGGCAACACTCGCTTCCTATATTGGCGCAGGTGGTTTAGGTGACTTTATCTTTAACGGTTTAAATTTATTTAAAATTGATCTCATTGTAGGCGGTGCAGTTATCGTTACGATATTAGCACTGTTTACAGACTTCTTTTTAAGCCGAGTCGAGCGAGTAATAATTCCAAAAGGGCTTCGTATACAAGGAGGTCGCACATCATGAAAAAATTCCTACCTTTTGTACTAGTGATGCTGTTTCTAAGTGCATGTAGCAATCAAGATAATAGCACAATTCGCATCGGTTCTATGGTGACGACAGAAAGCCAAATATTAGCTTATATAGTCAAAGACATGATTGAATATTACACGGATGAAGAAGTGGAGCTCATAAATAATCTCGGCTCTTCTATTGTTCTCCATCAAGCAATGCTAAATGGTGACGCGAATATTTCAGCGGTTCGCTACACTGGAACCGATTTAATAGGCGTACTCAAGCAAAAGCCTACGAGTGATCCGCAAAAGGCTTTAGAAATGGTACAGCGCTTATTCCAAGAACAATTTAATATGACATTTTTTAATTCCTATGGTTTCGATAATACGTTTGCCTTTATGGTGACACGTGAAACAGCAGACAAGTATCAGCTTCAAAAGGTGAGTGATTTTGAAGCAATCGCAGCGGAGTTAGAAGTCGGAGTGGATACGTCTTGGATGAATCGTGAAGGGGATGGCTATAAAGATTTTAGTGCGAAATATGGCTTTGAATTTGGACGTGTCTTCCCTATGCAAATCGGTCTTGTTTATGATGCTGTTGCACAAGGCGAGCTCGATGCTGTACTTGGCTACACGACGGATGGACGAATTGCTTCCTATGATTTGGTCGTTTTAGAGGATGACCTTCATTTTTTCCCACCATATGATGCATCCCCCTTTGCGAACACCGATTTATTAGAGGAAAAGCCTGAAGTAAAAAAAGTATTAGAACTACTAGTTGGGCAAATTTCCACAGCGGAAATGCAACGATTAAACTTTTTAGCGGATAATAACTTAATTGAACCAGCAATCGTCGCTGAAAACTTTTTAATTAAGGAAAATTACTTCTCTGGAGGTGACACGCCATGACTGATATCACAAAGCTATCCGTTATCGAGCAATTTTTCTTTTACATGGGGGAAAATGGGTCTTACATCTTTTCACAATTTATAAATCATTTTTTATTATCAATTTATGGTGTTTTACTCGCATCGGTCGTAGGTATTCCAATCGGGATTGTAATTTCAAAATTTCCACGCTCCTCTGGACTAATCATTACATTGGCGAATATTATTCAAACGATTCCTGCACTTGCATTAATGGCCATGATTATGCTTGTTTTAGGACTTGGAAAAACGGCGGTAATTGTGACAGTTTTCTTCTATTCATTATTGCCGATTATTAAAAATACACATGTCGGCATTACAACGATTAATCACAGCTTAACGGATGCTGGACGTGGGATGGGTATGACGAAGCTTCAAGTGCTTTATATGGTTGAAATCCCCCTTAGCTTATCGGTCATCATTACTGGTATTCGAATCGCGTTAGTCGTAGCGATTGGTATTGTTGCGATTGGTGCCTTTATCGGTGCTGGTGGCTTAGGCGATATTATTGTTCGAGGGACAAATGCCACGAATGGAACAGCCATCATATTAGCAGGTGCGATTCCTACTGCTCTCATGGCGATTTTGGCAGATGTATTGTTACTCTGGTTGGAGCGACGTCTTGATCCGACGAAACGAAAAAAACTTAAAATTGTCTAGTCAATAGCTTTCTTTACATTTAAGGCATCTTCTATTTTAAATAGAAGATGCCTTATTTGAACATATCGTACGAATCATCACAACTACTTCTTCTTATCGGATGTTAATTCCGTCTTTTCTGATTGAAATTTATTACTTTTTTACTTTTCAGCCGCAACAACTATTGTCGCGAGAACTATCTCATGTTAAATTGAGGTAATAATCGATTCATTCCAAATGTTTCGTAAATTTATAAAGGAAGTGTTTTTTCATGTCACAACGATCAATTGATACAAAATTAGTTCAGCTTGGTAATTTAAGCGACCCGAAAACAGGCGCAGTTAACCCTCCAATTTATATGTCGACTGCGTATAAGCATGCAGGGATTGGAGAATCAACGGGTTATGATTATTCACGTACAAAAAATCCAACACGTGAACTTTTAGAGCGTGGCATGGCAGATTTAGAAAACGGCGATGCAGGATTTGCCTGTAGTTCAGGAATGGCAGCTGTGCAATTAGTACTTTCCATCTTTAAGCCAAACGATGAAATTATCGTACCTGACGATTTATACGGTGGTACTTACCGCTTATTTAAAACATACGCGGAAAATTACAACATCCGTCCGGTTTATAATGCCTTTGTTGATTCGAGTGAAGTTGAGGCATTAATCACAGAAAACACGAAAGCGTTATTTATTGAAACCCCGACAAACCCTTTAATGCAGGAAATCGATTTAGTCGCTTATGCCGAATTAGCTAAAAAACATCAGCTTCTGTTAATTGTGGATAATACGTTTTATACACCTTATTTCCAACGCCCGATTGAACTAGGAGCAGATATTGTATTACATAGTGCAACGAAATATATTGGTGGGCATAATGATGTACTTGCAGGAATTGTTGTTGCCAAAGGTGCAGAGCTTTGTGAAAAGCTTGCATTTATGCATAATGGAATGGGCTTAGTACTATCTCCAATGGATTCTTGGCTATTAATTCGTGGATTAAAAACATTGCATTTACGCTTAAAGCAGCATGATTTAAATGGCAAAAAAATCGCCGCCTATTTGGAGACTGAACCACTTGTAACGGATGTTTTATATACGGGTAAAGGTGGCATGCTGTCATTCCGAGTGAAGGATGCTGCTATGGTTAATCCGTTTTTAAAAGCGATG
This sequence comes from Solibacillus sp. R5-41, assembly GCF_002736105.1. NCBI lineage: Bacteria > Bacillati > Bacillota > Bacilli > Caryophanales > Caryophanaceae > Solibacillus > Solibacillus sp. R5-41. The sequence continues at coordinate 2,297,478 of NZ_CP024123.1, forward strand.
CAGCTCATTACATTTGCAGAAAGTTTAGGTGGTGTGGAAAGCTTCATCACGTACCCTGCAACGCAAACACATGCGGATATTCCTTATGAAGAGCGTGTCGCACGTGGTGTTTGTGACCGTCTTCTGCGCTTCTCCATTGGCGTTGAGGAAGCGGACGATTTAATAGCAGATTTAAAGCAAGTATTTGACACATTGCGAGGTAAATTCGAATGAATAACCGAATCGAAACCGCTTTAATTCATGGCGCAATCCGCGAAGGCTATGCGGATAAAAAAGGGGCAGTCAATGTCCCAATGTATTTATCATCGACGTTCCATCAAGAATCGATCGATGAATTTGGTGAATACGACTATGCCCGTTCAGGCAACCCAACAAGAGCAGCCCTTGAAAAAGCGATTGCTGAGCTTGAAGGTGGTCATCGCGGATTTGCGTTTGCCACAGGGATGGCGGCTGTCTCTGCCTGCTTTATGATTTATCTGCTGGCGACCATATCGTTATTACCGAAGATGTATACGGTGGGACGTATCGCTTTGTGACAAAAGTATTGCCCCGCTTTGGCATTACTCACACATTTGTAGACTTTACGGATGTTGAAGCAATCCAAGCAGCTGTAAAACCAGAAACTAAGCTTATTTACATCGAAACACCATCGAATCCAACACTCGGCATTACCGATATTCGAGCAATTGTTGATATTGCTAAGGCGAGCGACGCATTAACGTTTTTAGATAATACGTTTATGACGCCACTTCATCAACGTTCACTAGAAATGGGTGTGGACGTGGTAATTCATTCTGCAACGAAGTTTTTATCAGGTCATTCCGATATCGTCGCTGGACTTGTTGTGGCAAATGATGAGGCGCTTGCTGATCAAATTTATTTCATCCAAAATTCATTTGGCTCTGTTTTAGGCGTGCAAGATTGCTATACACTCATCCAAAATATGAAAACTACTGCTGTCCGTTTTAATGAGGAATCGCGTGTTGCTATGCGCATCGCTGAATTTTTAAATGCTCATCCACTAGTAGAAAACGTTTATTACCCTGGGCTGAAAACCCATCCAGGCTACGAAATTCATGCAAGCCAGAGCACATCTGCCGGTGCTGTCTTATCGTTTACTTTACCGAGCTATAATGTGACAAAAGTTTTCGTTGAGGCTATGAAAATTCCCGTATTCGCCGTAAGCCTTGGCGGTGTCGAATCGATTTTATCGTACCCTGCCAAAATGAGTCACGCGGCAATGGAGCCCGAGGAACGTGTGAAACGCGGTATTACAGATGGTCTCCTACGCTTCTCTGTTGGATTAGAAAACGAAGACGATTTACTAGAAGATTTCAAACAAGCATTAGAGAAAGCTAGTACCGCTCTATAGATTCTTTTGGGCGTGTTTTTTATTAGAAACATATCCACTAAGTTTAATAATACTGATCCTTTTAATTACTTTTAAACCAGGTAGCTTCTTAGGCTCCTGGTTTTCTATTGTTTAGAGCTTGAATAAGGCCTGTTCAACGCATCTTTTTTTAAGCGATTTTTTGTGGTTATCCGTCTATTTCGAGATTTATCCGTCTGCCCCATATATTTTTGCGGCTTTCCGTCACGATTTCTATTCAACACTTTTAACTTTCTATCCGTTACTTTTAGCTTTTTATAAGCCTACCTCATTAAAAACCAATGAATCCCCCACTTCTTTTGCTTTTTTGTGTTTAATCTATCCTAAAGAGTGAAATAAATAACAACAACGCTTTTTTAGGGGGAATAGAATGCGCCAGTTTCAAAAATGGATTCCATCAATGAAAAAATACCGCATGAAGCTCATTTTTATTGCCCTTCTGCTAGGGCTCGCGATTGTATTACAAGCATATAGCATCATTCACATAGTGGATTCCGTATTTATTCAGAAAACCACTTTTAATGCCGTTTTACCCTATGTATACGGGTTGCTTTTGGCAATTTCACTTCGGGTTGCGTCCAATTATTTTCTTCATTGGACGGGTAATCAACTTTCCGCTCATGTCAAAAAATCGATACGTGCACAACTGCTGACACGCTGGAGCAAAGAATCCATCGCAAATGTAAAGTTACAGCAAACGGGCTTTCAAGTTTCGTTATTTGTCGATACGGTAGATGAGCTCGATGCTTATTTTCGTGAGTATATCCCGCAAACGATGAAAACGCTTATTGTGCCATTGTTTTTGATAGTCGCTGTATTTTTTGCCCATCCAATGAGTGCGGTAATCTTGCTCATAACGGCACCTTTTATTCCCCTTTCTTATATTATTATCGGTGTGCAAACGAAAAGGAAATCGGAACAACAGCTTGAAAATATGAATCGCTTTTCTGGTAAATTTTTAGATGTTTTACAAGGCTTGCAGACGCTTAAGCTCTTTTCACAAAGCGCAAAACAAAGGAACATTTTACAGCATTACAACACACGTTTTATGGAGACGACACTCGAAGTGTTGAAAATTGCATTTGCTTCAACGTTGTTTATTGAGCTCATTACAACGCTTGGTGTTGGGCTTGTGGCACTTGAAATCGGCTTTCAAATGATTGTATTTGAAACGCTTGCCTTTGCCTCTGCTTTTTTCGTTTTAACATTAGCACCTGAGTTTTATAGTTCTTTAAAGGAATTAGGTACGGCGTTTCATACTGGGAAAGGTAGTCTTGGCGCGATGCAGCTCATTCATACAGATCTTGAAAAAGAATCGCAGATGGTCGCATGGGGACAACAGCTGATCACACCCGCCCCTTCTCTTGTATTAAAAAATGCGGTATACCGTTATCCAGACGGAACAAGTATTGGTCCGATTTCCATTGACATCCCCCCTCAGAAAACGGTTGCCATTATCGGACCGACTGGACATGGCAAAACGACCGTCTTAAATATGCTGGCAAGCGCGGTTGAGCTAACGCAAGGTTCCCTTGACATCAACGGAATCGCGCGCGAAAGCAGTAGTGAGCACAGCTGGTATGCGCAAATGAGTATGATTTCACAGCATCCTTACGTATTTGCTGGTACACTACGAGATAATTTGACGATGGGGAAAAACCTAGACGATGAATCGCTTTGGTGTGCATTACAAAAAGCACAATTAGGAAATTGGTTTGCAACACTACAAGACGGCTTTGAGACGAAAATAGGTGAAGCAGGTCGCGGGCTTTCTGGCGGTGAAAAGCAGCGAATCGCCATTGCTCGGGCTTTTGTTCATCAGCCTACCATCGTATTTTTTGACGAGCCCACTGCCGGACTGGATGTATTAACCGAGCAGCTTATTGCCCATGCGATTCAAACATTAAAATCTCATGCGACCGTCATTCTTGTCACGCACCGTTTCGAAACGTTGCAGCACGCCGATCTGTTATATGTTTTGGAAAACGGCACTATTCGTGCGAGCGGTTCACCCGAAGCATTGCAACAGGAACGATATTTTGAGGCAATGAAAAAAGGAGGTTTACCTGATGCAAGAGCTTTATGAAATGATTTGGCGTGAGAAAAAAGAAATGCTACTTGCATTAATTGCTGGCACTATAAGTGGTTTAACAGCGGTCGCCCTTTTTGCACAAAGTGGCTATCTTATTTCAAAAGCAGCGTTAATGCCCCCTTTTTATGTCATTTTAATCTTAACTGCCTTTTTAAAAATATTTGGCGTAGCAAAATCTACGAGCAAATATGCAGAGCGCTATGTTTCTCATCGCGTGACGTTTTCCCTTTTATCAGCAATTCGGATGCGTTTTTTTGACCGGCTAGAGCCCATTGCTAATCAGTTATTTTTGCATTATCAAAGTGGTGAATTGCTCGCGCGCATTACGAATGATGTGACGACGCTCCAAAATTTCTTTTTACGTGTCGTTTATCCACCACTTATTGCCTTGCTCGTCTTTTTCGGAACGGTCATTTTCACGGCTTTTTTCTCGATTTGGATTGCCCTGCTCCTCGTCTTTGGTTTTTTATTTGTGGCGGTCATTATTCCAGCACTTTTAATCGCAAAAAAAACACAGCCTGCTCCTTATAAACGCACGCTCATGACCGAAACAACGGAATTTTTATATGGCTTTCGAGAATTAAAAAATCATCATTTAGTCGACGAGAAAAGCAAGGCACTGCTCCATTTAAGCGATGCCTATACCGAAGAAGTCAAAAAAGAGCAACAAGCACTCGTTCGCATGCAGCTGTACAATCAAGGTGCTTCTTTGTTGACGGTATTTCTCATCGTGACGATCGGTGCTTATTTTGTCACGACGAATGCCCTCGATGGATTGTATTTGGCGATGCTGTTATTAATCGCGCTGACCGTTTTTGAAACTGCCATCCCGCTCGCTACTGTGCCGCATCATTATAAAGGGGCAACACTTGCAATGGCCCGGTTGCAGCAGGTGACAGCGATGCCAGAAACGGACACAAAACCTCTAGCCATTACAAATAATTACAGCCTTCAAGCAAAGAACGTGCATTTTTCTTATGTGCATTTCAATAAACCGATTTTAAAGGACATTCAATTTACAATACAGCCGAGCGAAAAAATTGCGATTGTCGGTCCAAGTGGCTCAGGAAAATCCACTCTCTTTCAACTCCTTATAAAGGGATTAGAGCCAACGAGTGGGCAGCTTTTCATCAATGGCGAACTACTTGCTAACATCGAAGAAGCATCCTTATGGTCACAGATGAGTGTGCAACTGCAGCACAATCACTTTTTCTCTGGGACAATTCGAGATAATTTATTACTGGCGAATGAATGGGCAACCGACGAACAACTTATCAATGCGTTAAACCGCGCACGGCTGTCAAAAAGCTTGGATGATGTCATTTTAGAAAAGGGTGAAAATTTATCCGGTGGTGAACGCCAGCGTCTAGCCTTTGCACGTACACTTCTAAAAAACGGTGTCATTTGGCTATTAGATGAGCCTTTCACAAGCTTAGACGCCGTAACAGAGCGCGCTCTCTTTCATGAATTGCTCACGAGCACGAAAGAACGAACGGTCATTTTAATTACGCATAAGTTGGATGGATTAGAAAAGATGGATCGAATATTCGTCATGCAAGATGGACAACTTGCAGAATCCGGTTCCTATGAACAACTTCTAGTAGCAAAAGGATTATTTTTTGAAATGAAGCACATTCATACTTTGCATGATTCAACATCATAATAATAGCGAGCTGAAAATGCGTGGTACTCTCCATTTCTCAGCTCGTTTTTTACCTTTCCTGAAATTTATTTCGAATTCGAGATATTTTTATTGTATTTTTATCAATTGAGTAGTAAAGTGATAGTAACGAAAGGATGTGACGGCATGAAAAACAATACACGCGGCTCACTTATTTGGTTACGAATTACACGCTTTACGCATCAAAGTAATCTATTATCGAATGATTTTCTCAAGCCATTTGGATTAACTACAGCTCAATTTGACGTGCTCATGCAAATCGACACATATGCACCGATTACACAATCCGATTTAGCAGATAAAGTAACTGTTACACAAGGTGGCATTTCCCGTATGTTGGCACGCCTTGAGCAAGACGGATTCATCGAACGTAAGCAACAATGGAAAACAAAATACATTTCGCTAACAGAAAGAGGCGCACAACACTTAGCAAATGCATTTGATGCTCAGCTTGCCTTTCAATCTTCCTTTTTTGATGACTGCTTATCAGCCGACGAGCAGAAAACATTATACGAATTAATGTCTCGTGTGCAAAAAAATAGCGAAAAGAAGAGCAAATACGAATAAAATCATTTCAAAATATCCCTTTAGGAGGAAACTTTATGTATAACATTCCAGGACATCACCATATTTCAATGATTACGAAACACGCAAATGACAATAACCATTTTTATCGAGAAGTTTTAGGCTTACGTCGTGTCAAATTAACCGTAAACCAAGATGCACCATCCATGTATCACCTATTCTATGGAGATAAAACGGGTAGCCCAGGGACTGAATTATCGTTCTTTGAAATTCCTTTAGTAGGTCGCACACATCGCGGTACAAATGCGATTACAAAAATTGGATTAATCGTTCCTTCAGAAGAAAGCTTGCAATATTGGATGAAACGCTTTGATGACTATGAAGTGCAACATGAAGGTATTTCTACGTATGCGAACCGCCCTGCCCTTCTTTTTGAGGATGAAGAAGGTTTACGCATGGCATTAATCGTTGCAAATGGTGAAAAGATATCACACTGGGAAACGTATGATCGCTCTCCTGTTCCACAAGAGCATCAAATTCAAGGAATGGGCACCGTAGAAATGACTGTGAAGAATTTATCAAAATTATCTCGTACTTTAATTGAAATATTTGGCTATCAAACTGTATTTGAGAATGAACAGGACGCATTATTCCAATCAGTGGCTGGTGAAGTATTTGGTGAAATTTATGTCATTCAGCAAGATGGTCCTTCAGAAAAACCAGGAAAAGGTAGCATTCATCACTTAGCGATTCGTGTGAAAAATGACGAAGAACTACAGTATTGGGATGAGCAAGTGAAAAAACGCGGCTTCCAAACATCGGGAATTATCGACCGCTTCTACTTCAAGAGCTTATATTTCCGTGAATCGAACGGCATCTTATTTGAAATCGCTACGGATGGACCAGGATTTTTACGTGATGGTAACGTCGAAACTTTAGGTGAACAGCTCGATTTACCCGACTTTTTAGAAGCGCACCGTGATGAAATCGTAGAAAAATTACATCCAATTGTCTAACATTAAGGAGAATGAAAAATGGAAAAATATCGTATTGATCAATCAAAAGGAATGGAATTTGGTCTTTATTCATTAGGTGACCATATCCCGAACCCGTTAACAGGGCAAACTGTATCACCTCGACAACGCATTCAAGAGCTAATTGAACTAAGTCAATTAGCAGAGCAAGCTGGCATTGATGTATTCGGCGTAGGAGAAAGCCATCAGCAATATTTCACAACACAGGCCCATACCGTCGTGTTAGGTGCGATTGCGCAGGCAACACAAAAAATTAAAATTACGAGTTCTGCAACGGTGTTAAGTGTATCTGATCCGGTACGGGTTTATGAGGATTTTTCGACGATTGATTTAATTTCAAATGGTCGTGCAGAAATCGTGGCAGGTCGTGGCTCTCGTGTCGGTGCCTACCATTTACTCGGTGTGGATTTAAAGGATTATGAGGAAATTTTTGAGGAAAAACTAGAATTATTGAAAAAAATCAATGAGGAAGATGTTGTGAATTGGCAAGGTGAATACCGTGCACCACTTGAAAATGCTCGTATTTTACCACAGCCTTTACATCGATCGTTACCTATTTGGCGCGCGGTTGGTGGCCCCCCTGCAAGTGCGATTAAAGCTGGCTACATGGGCATTCCAATGATGCTAACAACACTTGGTGGTCCGGCGGTAAACTTTAAGCCTTCAGTTGATATTTATCGTGAAGCTGCAGAAAGAAGTGGCTTTGACCCTGCAACATTGCCAATTGCTACGACGAGCTTATTTTATGTAGGAGATACAACACAAGAAGCATTGAAAGGTATGTATCCCCATATTAACGGTGGCTTCCAAGCAATTCGCGGCTCGGGCTATCCAAAGCAACAATTTGCTCAATCAACAGATGTGCGTGATGCGTTAATGGTGGGTAGTAAAAATGAAATTATTGAAAAATTACTGTATCAGCATGATTTATTCGGAATGCAACGTTTTATGGCACAAATTGATTTCGGTGGCGTTCCGTTCGAAAAATTAATGAAGAATGTTGAAATTATCGGTAATGACATTATTCCGGCGATCAAAAAATATACAGCAAAATAAGGAGGCAGTTCAATGAAAATTGTCGCATTAGTCGGTTCAACAATCGGCTCAAAAACACGTACGGCTATGTCTACAACAGTAGGATTGCTACAAAAAAAATATCCACAAGCAGACGTTACATTGGTCGACTTAGCTAATTATGATATGCGCTTTAGTGATGGACGCAATTATTCTGAATATGAAGGCGATACGTTATTTATTGCAAATTCGATAATGCAAGCAGATGCCATTATTATCGGAACACCGACATTCCAAGCATCAATTCCTGCGACATTGAAAAATGTTTTTGATCTACTCCCTGTCAATGGTTTACGTGATAAAGTTGTAAGCATAATTGTGACAGCAGGCACTTCTAAGCATTACATGATGGTCGAACAACAACTAAAACCGATTTTAGCGTACATGAAGGCCCATATCGTGCCAACATATGTATTTGCCGAGGAAAAGGATTTTCACCGTAAGGAGATCGTCAATGATGATGTATTATTCCGGATAGACCGCCTTATTGACGATACGGTTGATTTAGTAGAAGTCCACGCAGCATTACGAAAGAAAAAGGATGCGCAGTACGATTTTTGAATGCCACTTTTACAAAAATCATTTTCAATGGATTAGTCAAGATCTAGATTAAAATGACTATGTTAAAGAACAAGGTTGATTTACAACGTTAAAGAATCGGCTGCATATGCAAGATTTTATTCAACACGTGGGTTAGTGCAGTTTCTTTTGAACATCTTTGAAAATGTGTTAATTATTATAGATTCGAATAATTGTGCATATAAAACTGTATATTAATAAAAAAAAGAAAAACACTTAAAACGTTGGCATAACAACGTTTTAAGTGTTTTGTTTTGTCCCAAAACTTTTATTTGGAAACGTTTATTAAGTTTATTTAGTATACGTTATAAATCCTTGTGGAATTTAAGTACATGTTAATTGAATTAGAAAATTAGAGCTTATTCCACAAACGCGTCCTTTAATGGAATAACCCGAATTTATCATTTGATGGTAAAGTCATATCCTTTTAATGGCTGTAGGGTAGAATAGTGAGTAATAATTCCAGTTATTAAAGAAATTAATCCCCAAATCAATGCAAGGAAGTGTACCTGAGAGCTTGGTAGAGTATAAATAAAAAGGCACCCAAGTGAAACTCCCAACATAACAAGTATGAAATACAAATAATCTAAATGAACCCAGCAAAGAATGAGAAGATGGGCGACATTTATAATACATATTACGGGAAGTAACATATCCACGTTTAGTTGTTTAATGAGCAACAATACTGGAAGGCAAACAACTATGACACCGGAGGAAAATACAACTAATGATGAGTACTGATTCGGTTTTGTAGACATTTTCATTACTTTAAATAATGCTGCTCCAATTACAGGAGTGAGTAAACCACCCCAGATATAGAACTCTACTACTGCCCCTTTAGGTAATACATAAGTTAATATAAATGCTAATAACCAAAAAATAGCACCCGCAATTAACATAAATCCTCCGCCTCGATATCCTTTAATAAAATCATAGCGATCTTGATTAATCTCAACATTTTTAGGGACAAAAGGTATCCTCACAGTTTCCCTCCTCAATTAGACTTCCACACCATTAAATGGCCCGTTTGCGGAACAACTTAATACATTGTAATTTTAAAAACCTTATGAATTAAACAACTTTATTATCACGAAATACTTTTAAATATATTAGTTCCCAAATCGTCATTTGGTAACAAACCTTTCCTTAACATATTAAATCCGCATAAATCTGACGAGTCCCCTATAGTTATTAACTATTGAAATTGAATTTTGTTGAACTAATGAGTTTTGCGGTTCATAGTATTATTTAAATCATAGTGTATGTTCATCTTGATTTTGTTCAAATCCTTATCAATTTTGGAAATTAACATATGTAACTCTTCATTTTCTGAAGCGGTAAAAGTTTCACCTCTTTGTTTGCTTAAAATCACAGTTTGATTAATCAGCCTCAAACAAGATTTAATAAGTGCCAAATCAATTTTGATTGCTTCTTTGCTAATGTATATTTCATCCATTAATACCCCTCCCTTACATAAATAATTTAACAGTGGAATTCACTTTATCACCAAATAGTAGTTGTGTTAACTAAATAATACAACGCACTAGCGTTAACCTACAATCAGCCCTATAAGATAAGCACTTAAAAAAGTTCATCTTATAGGGTTATTCTTTTAGTCTATAGTTCAAAGCCCATCAAATCGTAGTTGGGTAACATTATACATAGTCACTTGAATCACCTAAAAATGCGATTATAAAAAATATGATCCATTCAAATTCAACCAATACACACTATTGTCTACCTTACGCAACTGTATTACTGATAACCGTCAGAAAGCCGTTCATCGAGGCATTAAAAATTAATTCATAAATAGCTTGGCTTGCAGTATCACTAAACAAATACCATTGATTTTCAGTTGTCTCATGAATCAATACTTCGGGGTACTTTTGCAAAGTTACATCTGAAGATTGGGCTAAAGAATAGATATCAAAACGTTTTATAGTGTTCCCCTCTTGGTCTAAAAAATCATATTGCCCATTTTTGTAATAGTCTCCCGCTGAAACGCTATGAAACTGCCATGTGTAATTAGCAGGAGCTTTGACCTTACTGCCTTTGTTTTCTACAAAAATATTATAAATGGCTTCGTTATATCCATTCCCGTTGATTTGCTCTACTACTCCGCCCATAACCATATGATATTCGCGTTGCAATGCTTTTACTTTTACACCATCTATAACAAATGGCTTTGTATCAACCGTTACTGTGGCATTTTTGTAATTGACATTACTGCCAAATGTTTCTGCAATAAAACGCATCGGAACGAATGTACGATTATTCTTTATATATGGCTTTACATCAATCAACTCCTTTTTACCGTTTTTTACTACTGTATTGCTATTTAGTTTTAATATTACTTGCATGTCGTTTTTAGTAAGAGTGACTTCAGAATCCGACCAATTGACTTTAGCTCCCAAATTTTCACTAATTACTCGTAAAGGAACCATTGTGCGATTTTTCTTAATTTCGGGATTCACATCTGTTGCAATAGAAACACCGTCAACTTTTATTTGAATGCCTGCTGCATAAGTAGTTGACGATGTAATGATTAGAATTAATGCAAGGAAAATTCCTGTGAACACTTTTTCCATCGTATGAAAACTCCTTTTTTTAAGTTAATATCTTTAATACAAACTCCGTGTACGCTTGTAAATAACTCTCTTGGAAGAAGTTGTGTATCTCAATTCTAAGTTAGCTTTACTTTCGCTCCCACCAATTTACATATTTTATGGTTATTTATCCCCCTTTAGAAACTAATGTTCCATAATAACTTTTTACACATTATACCATATTTTAAATATTCAAACATATAATAAATGTGCATAAGAAAAGAGGATATATGCTCATACATTTAACATAGTATCCTCTTATTAGTTTAGTGTATTTAATTTTTCGTCAAAATGCTTTCTCATTTTTTTCTGCAATATTACTCTCGATCCCCAACGCAATCATTTGTTTCAATCGCACAGGATCATCAGATTTTATCGCAATATAGTTATAGTGCTTTTCTTTCCCTAAAAATAATGTCGCCTTTTGTGGGTGCTTCATTTTTAAAATAAAGTCGGGATACACTTTTTCAAAATCACGTGCGATGAATTCAAGCGTATCTTTCGTGCATTTTTGTTCCAGCACCGCTTTCGCTTCAATTATGCATTCTACATTTTGTATATCCATTTTCATTCGTTTCATTAAACCTAATGAAATATAAAGTTTGCCCTCTTGAATTTGCACTGGGTTCATTCGCACGGCCTGTATATCTGCTAAGAAAAAAATGACAGAATACACATTGAGAATAAGTAATACAAACGATACAACTGGCCATTTTGCATGTAAAAAATAATGAATACCGAGCGTTTCTACTATTATGGCATGAATCATCATCACTTGAAATGCGATGTAGCTTGAATTTTTATATAATGTGATCCCGTTTGGAATCGGCTTTTTCCAGCTTGCCAGCGCATAATAAACCATGAGTAATTCGGAGCAAATCATTTGAATAAGTAAGTTGTTTTTTACATATTTTTCAACTGCTGTATTAAATGTATATAGCACAGGCAGCTCATTTTGCTTCACTTCTTGAATAATTATTGGTAAATAGCGTATCAGTGTGATAATAAGTAATAGCTCAAACAGTACGAGTAACACTTCCATCCCAATGCCTGCTAGTGTAATCGTCGAAAATGGGGCCAACAGGTCACTCGGTATGAGCAACCGAATTCCAATACAGCCGAATGCAATAAGCGCAATCGCCATTTTCCATGAAAACTGTTTGCGGTACAGCATCCATAATATCGGAGCAATGAGAATTAAATCGAGTAACGAACCAAGTACGACAAGCTTCGTTTCCTCTGTCAAAATACTTGTGCCTATCGCTGTTTGATAAAGTGCTATATTACTACCAACTACGAGTATAAGCAAAACGAGCCAAATCGGTTTGCCCTTTTCAATCCAAATCATTTGAACTCACTCCCTGTTTTTTACTATTATACAATTTTTCCCGTTTCGTTTAAATCCTTTTCACCACACATAATTCCTTCGACTACAACTCGCCACGCTGCTGATAGGACGTAATACCACCCTTTACATTCGTTACGCGGTCATAGCCAAGCTTTTTCAATTTTTTGCACGTTTCAAGTGAACGTAAACCTGAGCGACACATGACCACAATTTCCTTGTCCTTTGGTAAAGCGGCAATGCCTTTCCCGTGCGGATCATTAAGAAATGGAGCCACATGCATTTTATTAAAGTCCCCTGCACTCCGCACATCGATAAAAATCTTATCTTGATCACGCAGCATCATTTGTAATTCATCTGTTGTAATCGTTTGAACGCCAGGGACTGGACGCATTTTCCATACAACAAGTGCAGCGCAAATGGCAAAAATAATAATCATTTCCAACATATTTACTTCCTCCATACATACTATTTAAAAAATCGTTTGTCGTCTAATTTTGATTAGAAAGCTAGTTTTCAATCTATTTCGGCATTTTTAGTAGTTAATTCGACCTACAAATTGTTTAACTTGTCGAAATCCTCACACTTAATCAATCCTCATCATTTCACCATGTTCTACTATTGTAACATGTTCAATTCATCCAAAAGATTTCACAATTTGGTCTTTATTATGACAAATATTCAATTGTTATAGTAAAATTATATTCATGAATAATGAAATGATGATACTTTTCCGCTACAATGAAAAGTGACAAAACACTAACAAACAGGGGAGTTTAAAACGTATGAAGAAAATTATTTTATCAGCATTTGCGTTATTTTTACTATTTTCACCACAAGCGTTTGCACATACTTATTTGGATTCTACAACGCCAGCAGACGGTGAAGTATTAACAACAGATATTCAGTCGATTGAATTAAACTATTCAGGGAAAATTGAAGAAGGAAGTTTCTTTACACTTGAAAGTAGTGCAGGAAATGAAATTCCTGTCAGCTCTTTTACAGTAGATAGTGGCGTATTGAAGGGACAGTTGGACGCACCGCTTAAAAATGACACGTATACAGTAAAGTGGAATAGTATTAGCCAAGATGGTCACCCATTATCAGGTAACTTTTCATTTACCGTGAACAAAGCGGAAGCGGAACAAACTGACGAAGTAAAAACAGAGGAAAAGACGGACGTTGTAGACATTGAACAGCAAGCTAAACAACCTATAGTGGGCGAAGAAGAAACGGACGATTCAAAATCCTCGTCATCACTAATTGTCGCTGGTGTCATTTTAGTCGTATTAATAGCGATTAGTACATTCGTTTTATGGAAGCGTAAAAAATAAGGATGATTGTTGTAACAATTGTAAGTCAATTTATTTTATTCGTTAGCTTATCCATTTTAATGGGTGCTTTCATTATGCGGCTTATTCCCGCGTCATTAAAACCGGATATTTCACTTCCGACTAAATGGATTTATGCAAGTTTATGGAGTATCCCAATAGTGACGTTTGCGCCCATTTTACAGCTACTCGTCATTTTGCTAAAGCAATTTGGGCTGTTCCCGAGTTTGCTAAAAATAGTAATGAACTATCAGGTAGGACACTCTTGGCTTGCTACCGTTGTGCTAACATTCATTTTAGCAGCACTGCTTCTAGTAAGCGAAAAGCGCGCAAGCCATTTGTTTACAGTTATCTATCTATTCATTTTAACTGCCATGATCGCTGCGATTGCCTTTGCGAGTCATGCACATGCAATGGGCTCGACAGCAGGATTTTTCATTGATTTTATTCATTTATTTGCCTTCAGTATTTGGGTCGGCATCCTTTTACAAGTGAGCTTTTTTGCTACATCTTATGATAATTGGGAAGCATTTTTAAAGTGGTTCTCCCCGACTGCAATTGCTGCTTTAACTGCCGTTGCACTAAGCGGCGTACTTTTAACAGAGACGATTGTACCGGATTATGTCACTGGCTGGTCCAGTCCTTATGGGCATTGGTTATTTATTAAGCATGTACTATTAATGCCACTTATTTTCATCATTTTTGCGAATGGTGTTCTTATAAAATTACAGCTTTCTAAACCAAACTTCAATCCTACCATTTGGACGAAGCTAGAGGCAGCATTATTACTGTTAATCTTATTGGTAACAGCTATTTATAGTGAACATCAGCCCCCGATGCCATTCGTTCAAACCGATAATGTATCGCTGCTCTTCCAGTGGATGCTGTCCATGCCACTTGAAAATGGCATGACTGGGCATTTTCAGATGAACGGAACCGGTGTGATTTTCTTTATTTTGACAGCGGTCTTTATTGGGCTGTTTGTTGTGAGCTTTATTAAACGAGCACCACTCATCATTTCGATTTTATTATGCTTGGTAATGGCCCTTTGCTTTTATATAGGCATTATGTCGATTACCGTGTTTAACTTTATTGGCTATTGCATTCCACATGTACACTAATCAACGAAAACAGCAACGAGAAAGGTCTTATCCCAATCTTGTTGCTGTTTTTATTTTCACTTTACTCTCTGCGCTCAAACGCTTAATCATCCTCTTTAAATAATTGCTCTAACATACGCTCACGATGTTGTAAAAAATACGATGTCACTTGATAATGCTCAGTATCGGAATAGGCAATCGATTCAATTCCTGATTCATCAAATTGATAAATTTGCGCATCCGGATAGCCAAGTAAAATGGGCGAATGCGTGGCGATAATAAACTGCACATTTCCTTCCTTCAATAAATCATGCATTAATCGCAAAAAAGCAAGCTGCCGATTTGGAGATAATGCGGCTTCAGGCTCGTCCAATAAATAGATGGCATTTCCTTTAAAACGATGTTGAAATAACGAAAAGAAAGATTCTCCATGTGACTGTGCATGTAAGGATTTCCCCCCATAATCGCGGTAGCCCGACATGTCAACTTCATCAATATGTGAAGCGAACTGATAAAATGTTTCGGCACGTAAAAAGAAGCCTTCTGTGACACGTGGCATCCAAGAAAGGCGCAAATACTCTCCAAGAGATGATTCGGCAGCATGAACATCATATGCTTGGAAGTTTTGCTTGCTGCCTCCTGCTGGATTAAAGCCGATTTGGTCCGCCATTCCTTCAAGCAACGTTGATTTTCCTGAGCCATTTTCTCCAACAAAAAACGTCACGGCATTGTCAAAAGATAGTTCTTTTAGTTGCGCTAGTGCGGGAATCGAAAATGGATAACTTGCTGTATTTGGTACGAATTCATCCTTTAATTTGACTGTTTTTAAAAACAAATGCACTCATCCCTTTCATCAAAAAAAGGAGCATAAACACGTATTGGTTTACACTCTCACTAAAATATTATTTTCCTAATCGTTCTTCAATTAATGATTGTAAATCTACTGCGATTGTGTCATACGGTACACCGTCTTCTGTTTGAGAATAGCCTGTGTAATTTTTAACCGCAACGCCTTTTTCATCGACTAAATAAAATGTGTTCGCATGCATCACTTGGTCTTCCCCTTCAATCGCTTTAACTAAAGATTTGAAAGAACCAACCGCTAATTGCTCGATGAATTTTTGGTCATAGCCTGTTACTAAATGCCATTTCGACTCATCTGGGACATTAAAGCGATTTAAATATTCTGACAGCACTTCTGGTGAATCATTGGCTGGGTCCACCGAAAAGGCCACAATTTTATAATCTTCTATGCCCTTTTTCACAAGATCCTCTTGAATCAAGCTCATATTGTACGTCATTGGTGAACAAATCGTCGTACAATTTGTAAAGATGAACATCGCCAACCACGGCTCACCTTTTAAACTTTCAAGCGACACTTCTTCACCACGATGATCCGTTGCCGTAAAATCAGAAATTTCATAGCTTGTTGTTGGTTTGAATTGATAGTTGCTGCAAGCGCTCATTACGACCGAAACGACGAGCAATAGTGCTAATGCTAACGATTTCTTTTTCATGCTTCTCTCTCCACTCTACACATCATTAAGTTAATCTTAGCGAAACGAGCGCATTTACACAATACTTTCCCGGCGAAATGTTGTGTGGCGATATTGTGAAACCATGTTTCACAATTCATCAAAGGTTAGCCTGAGCTTTTCAATGAAATCAGCGCACTGTGAATTGCATCGAGTTTTGTTTCAATACGATATAACAAATAAAATGAAATAAAGATTGGAAAACTGACTTCTTGAATGATAGCAAACCACTGTTCCATTATATACCCCCTCCTTCCCACATGAAGGAATGAAAAGCCGGTAAAGTTTAACACTTTACCGGCTTTTCATTATACGTTTAATTCGAAGCTTGTTACATGACGTTCCACTACACGCGCCGATTTTTTCATGTTAAAAACTGAACCATCTTTCGCAAAAATTCCTTGATCCACAATGATTTGCATTGCCGCATTGATTTCCGTTTCTGATAAATTTGCTTTTGGCTGTGCGATGTTTAACGTCATTGTTTTGTCTAATGCATTGGCAAAAGTTAATTGTAATACTTGTGTCATAAGCATCTCCTCCTTTCTCCTAAATTTTAAGCCTTGTCATTACACACCAATTAAATCTTTTTGCGTTTTCACGGATTCAATATAAGCAAAATCCGTTAAACCTACTAACGCTTGCGCAACGGTTTGAATTTGGGCGCCCGTTACGGTATTGACCAAATTGCGATACGTCGTGCCCTTCACAACTGGTTCACCATGTTCATCTACACCAGCTTGATAAAAAACGGTCATTGTTGCCGATTGAAATACGAATGGGTTCATCTTGTTCACCTCCTTACTTCATATATGTCACGATTTCATGAAAAAAGGGACAAGGAGGGTGAAAATATTGTAAAAACCTTCTATAATAGACAAGAGAGGTGAATATTGTGGACTTGAGTGGTTGGTTTTTATGGTTTATTTTATTTTGGGTAGTTGTACTAATTACGTTAATGGCAATCGGCGGCTTTTTCATGTTCCGCAAGTTTTTAAAAGCATTACCAAAAGCAGATGGCAAATCGGATTTAGACTGGCAAAATATATACCTCGACAAAACGATTCATTTATGGGAAGACGAGGAAAAGGCTTTACTGTTAGAGCTTGTTAGTCCAGTGCCTGAGCTATTTCGTCAAGTGGCCAAGGAGAAGATTGCTGGAAAAATTGGGGAGCTTGCACTAGAGGAGCACGCGACGAAAATCAATCAAGATTTAATTATTCGTGGCTATATTATCGCTTCGCCAAAACGGGATCATAAGTTTTTGCGTAAAAAGCTGAAGCAAATGCAAATTGATACATCCCCTTATGATCATTTATTACATGCATAGGTTACACGTTTTTTCATGAATCAAAAAATCCTTACAAGGCTTATAAACTCGCCTTGTAAGGATTTTTTATGCAGTCAATTGCGTTTTTTGTAATTTTTTGAAGCGTATGAGCATTGCTAAACGCCACGGTAAAATCATCGAGAACGCTAAAATGAAGAACATGCCACCTAATTCTGTAACATCCAAGTTGTTTGAGAAAACAAGCTTTAAAATGATGCGTAGTACAAGCAGCCCAATTAAAATAAATGGGAATGCCTTCGATTGCTTCATGTAGATTGTATTATCCCGCATTTCAAATTTTGACGTGGCAATAAGTACCGTCGAAAACAATAACCCGACAATCACTGCCTCAACAATTTGTGTCGGTTCAACGCGGAACTCCGGTAATAAGAACATGACTGCACCGGTAGACATTGCAATCGGTGGGATAATGATTTTTTTCGTCGTCACAGGTTTTTTTTGTGAACGCAGTCGAACGATCATAACGATCATACCCATCACAACTGCCATAACAGTCGAACCAATCAATAAAAATTGAGAAGGTATATTGTTAAACATCTTAATCCTCCCCTACTTTGACTAATCTTCTATTTAATTTAGTTTATTGTAAAGAACGCTTTTTAGTGTTTGTAATGTAAAAGGCTTGGTAATAAAATCTTTTGCATTATTTACAATCGCATCTACTATTATACGCGGTCGCCCGAATGCCGTCACTATAATAATTTTGGTAGTCAGGGGAATTGCTTAAAATCCAGTAAAACCATCAAAAATCGGTGCGAAAATCGTAATAATATACGTTAGGCCGTCAAAGAATAAAAGCACACCGAGCGCAATCATAATCCAGCCCCCGACTTTTACAATTTTTTGACTGTGATTTCGAATCCAGTTCATGCGTGAAACAAAGAAGGATAATATGAAAAATGGAATTGCAAATCCTAAGAAGTACGCTAACATATACCAAATTGCCGAATCTGGGTTTGTGCCCCCTAATGTAATAATCGACATTAAAATCGGCCCAGTACATGGTGTCCAGCCAGCAGCAAATGCTATACCAATCAATACCGAACCTACATAACCAGAAGGGCGGTTTTTAAATTGGAATTTTCGGTCTTTCATTAAAAAATCAACTTGTAGTAGGCCGACAATCATTAAGCCAAATACAACGATTAAAATAGCCCCTACTTGACGAAGTAATTCTTGATATTGTACAAAAAACTCTTTCGCAAATGACGTACTAAATCCAATCGCAATAAAAATGATTGAGAAACCGAGTAAGAAGAATAGCGTATGTAAGATCGCACGTTTTTGTAACATTCCTCGCTCATTCTTTAGTTCATCTAGCGTCATACCTGTAATGTAAGACAAGAAGGCTGGGTAAAGTGGTAATGTACATGGTGAGATAAAGCTTAAAAATCCCGCACCCAAGGCTAAAAAGATATTGATGTCTGTATTCATAGTGTCCCGTCTCTCCTTCACAGTAATGCATCAATCGTACCAAATTATACAGAACATTACTGCCTTTTAACATGTGAATTTTTTTTGACGGACATGTGAGATTGCTGTGAAATAGAAAATGGTCTTCGCTTTACAGGAGATTTAGTAAACTTTTTAGCATTTAACGTAGTTGATCAATTATAAAAAGGAGCGAATAAATAATCGCGGTAAATGAAATAACGATGATAAATGTAACGCTCTGGAAGCGAAACACCCAGCGCCATATATTTTCGTCCGGATGCTCCTTTTTCCATTTTTGCGCAGCTTGAAAATTGATGAACCAACAATGGAGAGTAATTAAAAGCGACGGTGTAATAAATAAAGCCAGCAATAAAAAGGATTGCAGCCAAACGGAGGGAGAATAGGTCCCATAGCTAATAATGAAGTAAGGCAGCACAAACCAAAAAACGGAAGTGAAAATTAATACGACCGCCACAAGAAAATGAAGCCATAAGTATTGTAAATGCGTTTGCCGAAATAACTTCAATGCCATTCGCAAGATCATCACCTACCTGTCCATTTTAGTCTATTATTTCCACAATTCATGTCATAATAAACTATGTCCTGTCGATAAATTTCATGCGATGGATTCATATATTCCTCAAAATTGGCGTGAAAAACGAATTGCTTTTCAATAATTCTTTAATGGATTAAGCTCATGACCATCTGATTTGATCTCAAATTCCATTCTGGTTCAAAGCGTTTTATGATGGCATTTTTTAAGTCGTTCATTTCTTTCTTATCGTCGATCGGACAAATTCCAAAATGCACGTTGGACGTTTGCAATTTTTGTGTAATATTGGCGTTGATATGACAGTGCGTCGCGGTACCGTCACGGAAGCAGCCCTTTGCATAAATACTGCCGATATGCTGATTAAACCTTTCCTTAAATGTCCGCGCACAAACTCCACAAAAAACGAGCTCATTGTCGACAATGACGATATACACACCATTTTTTTGAAGCGCTTCGTCACTGCCCTTGACTGCAAACCTTGAATATTCCAAGTCCCCGTAATTATTCAAAAACTGTTTATAAAATGGATGCCCGAGATTCTTTATTTGCTGAATTGCCCTACCAGCAGGTTGTTCAAGTAAATGTACATAGTTTTTTTCTGTAAGTTCCTTTAATTGTTCGTATTTTTTTTGACACACCAGTTCCTGAAGCGTCATTTTATTAAAATTAGAAAATAAATTATGAATCCCCTGTTCTAATACAATAATTTCTACCTTTTGAAAAGCAAATTGTTCCTCATTTATCGTAACAAACACCTTTTCATCCCCTCCCCAAATTATCCCCTAATCGATACTATTCGCTAAATACCGCGTAATCCCTCTATAAAATTTAGTCTTTTCTGCAATATGAACTCTTGCCATTTTCCACTCCGTAATTAATCGGGTACCTTTTTTCAATAAAAAAAGCAAACTGTCCTAGGACAATTTGCTTTTCGGGTATTCAATTATTTGGTGTCGACGTTTTGCTTCGATAAATTTTGATGCTGAAAAAATAACAATCGCAATCCAAATACAGCCGAATGTGAAAAATTCTAATTTCGTAAACGGCTCTTTAAATAATAGAATACCTATACACAAAGTAATCGTTGGTGATAAAAACTGGATAAAGCCCATCAAATACAATGGGATACGATGTGCCCCTTTCGCAAAAAGCACGAGTGGAATGGCTGTCACAATTCCGCCTCCCATTAATAGAAGGTCGGTTTTTACATCCCCTTGTAAAAACCGCATGTCATTTGACGTCCAAATATAAGCATAATAAATGAGCGCAATCGGTAACATAAAGAGCGTTTCAATCGCTAGACCACGTGTGGCTTCAAGCTGAATCGTTTTCTTTAGTACACCATAAATCGAAAAGGAAATCGCCATCGTTAATGCGATCCATGGCACCGTTCCACCTGAAAAAGTCGTGACCGTAACCCCAACCCCTGCAATGGAAACAGCGACAATCGTGGCATTCGATAGTTTTTCACGGAAAAAGAGCATCCCAAACAACACGGAAATAAGCGGATTAATATAATACCCTAAGCTTGACTGTAACACCTGTCCATTTGTGACCGCCCAAATATATGTAAACCAATTGATTGAAATGACAACAGAAGCCGCAAATAGCGTCCAAAATTGTTTTTGATTTGCCCATAAGAACCGAATATCTTGCAGGAGATTTTTACGCTGTCCAATAAGCAGGATAAAAAGCGTCGTAAATACGAAGGACCAAATGACGCGGCTCAGTAAAATTTCCATGCTTGATACTTGTTCTAATAATTTCCAATAGAGCGGAAATACTCCCCAGCATGCATACGCGACAATCGCATTCAGCACACCTTTATTATGTTCACTCATCGCTGCACCTCTAACATTATTAATAATAGAATCCATTACGCCTCGGCGTAATTGCGTCCAGATTTTTTTTCGAGCTTGCTCGAATAACTCCTCTAAAAATCTGTGACATCCGCCGGGGGCTTTAACTTGATTCAGCTAGGGTTGGAACCCCCACCGAATGACATATTGGGTATTCATCACCACTTAATAGAAGTGGAGGACTTCTGCTGAAGCAAGTTAAACCAATTATATAGGTCGGAATTTGTAAAGTAAATGAAATTATTTCGCTACTAGAAATTTTATGAGTCCGTTAAATTAACTGGTAGTCAAGTAATTATTCTGGTAAGTTATCAGAATTTTGATACAATTAAACTTGTACCATTATTAGATAGAAAGAGAGGGATGAACATGGAGCTTGGTTTACAAGGAAAGACAGTTTTAATTACAGGTGGCAGTAAAGGAATCGGTCTTTATAGTGCACTCCAATTCGTTAAAGAAGGTGCGCATGTTGCGATTGCTGCACGTGGTGAAACTGGCTTACATGAGGCAAAAGCATTCATTCACGAACATACAGGCGTCGAAGTACTAACGCTTGTCGCAAACGTGGCTGAGGAAGCAGCATGTAAAAAAATTGTGGAAGCGACCGTTGCACATTTCGGGCAATTACATATTTTAATAAACAATGCCGGTACTGCTTCAGCAAATAGCTTTGAGGACGTCGATCATGCATTATGGCAATCCGATTTAGATTTAAAGCTATTCGGTGCCATTCACTGCTCCAAATATGCCGTTGAACATTTAAAGGCGGCAAACGGTGGCGCAATCGTTAATTTATCGGCCGTCATAGCAAAAACACCACCTGCTGGGAGCCTCCCTACTACAGTAAGCCGCGCTGCTGGACTCGCGTTAACAAAAGCGATGAGCAATGATTTAGGGAAGTACAATATTCGTGTCAATGCAGTGTGTATTGGTTTAATTCGCAGCAGCCAAATTGAAGAACGCTGGAAAAACGCCATGCCTGATGAATCTTGGGACACGTATTCAAAAGAAGTTGGCAAAACGATTCCACTCGGACGCATTGGCAATACCGAGGAAGCCGCAAATGCGATCGTTTTTCTCGCATCGAATGCCGCCAGCTATATTACAGGAACCGCATTAAATATTGACGGCGGCTCGGGTAGCACAATGTAAATCGTTTAGGTCTCCTCTACTAATATTTTGCTAACAATAAAAAATTCTAGAATTTGATTAATGCATGAATTGGACAAAGCATAATCTATTTAGCAGTACGAAATAATCTTTTATCAAGGGGTGTAGTTTATGAAATGGGAAGAAACGTTATTCGCAAATTTCAATGAAATGGTGGACTTAAGAAGACATCTTCATATGTACCCAGAATTGTCGTTCCAAGAGGTCAACACACCAAAGTTAATTGCAGAAAAATTGAAAGCAATTGGAATTGATGTAAAGGAGCAAGTTGGTGGCAATGGTGTTGTTGGTTATTTAAAGGGTGCACATGAAGGGCCAACCATCGCGCTGCGTGCAGATTTTGATGCATTGCCTATCCAAGATGAAAAGGATGTTCCGTATAAGTCTAAAATTGATGGGATCAGTCATGCTTGTGGGCATGATATTCATACAGCTTCGTTGCTCGGCTTAGCACAAACATTGGCACAACATCGTGATTCATTGCACGGGAATATTGTGTTTATTCATCAATTTGCAGAGGAGCTTGCACCTGGTGGAGCGATTGCCATGGTGAAGGACGGCTGCTTAAACGGAGTCGATTATGTTTACGGTGCCCATGTATCGTCAATAAATGATCTTGGCAAAGTGCTATTTCGAGAAGGGTATGCAATGGCGGCCGCTGATTTCTTTGACATTACTATTCAAGGAAAAGGTGGACATGGTGCTTCTCCACATGACACAATCGATCCAATTGTCGTGGCTGCGCAATTTGTATTACAAGCACAGACGATTGTCAGCCGCAATGTAAACCCGCTAGAGTCAGCCGTTATTACGGTTGGTAAAATCGAAAGTGGTACAGCCAATAATGTAATTCCAGATACCGCTAAGATGAAGGGGACGGTTCGAACATTTGATGAAGCGGTACGTAATTTAATTGAAGACAAAATGACAAAACTTTGTAAAGCATTAGAAATCCAGCATGATGCCAAACTTGATTTCAGCTATAACCGTGGCTATGATGCGGTATATAATCACCCTTCCGAAACAAATGCACTACGTGAGGCTGTCATCAAAAATCAACCAAACTTCCAAGTCGTTGATGCCCCAGCAATGATGGGCGCAGAAGATTTCACCTATTTTTTACAAGAGAGACCGGGTACATTTTTCTTTGTAGGTGGTGGCAATGCAGAGATTAACGCAACGTATCCACATCATCACCCAAAATTCGATGTCGATGAAACATCCATGTTGCATATTGGCACCGTGTTTTTAGAAGCCTTGAAAATTCATGGTGTTGTGAAATAAAGGTTTTCCTGCCTCCTGTATCTTAAATCTAATCAGGGGGCAGTATTTTTTGATTGTTGTTTTTTAAAATCTTATAAAAATCTAAAGATAATATAACAATCATAAATAATGAAAAAATGAGCGACAGTGTACTTATAGTAATGATTGAAATAATGAATAGTTGAACCGTTGACACAATAATCAGCCCTTTAATAATCGGTTCCACTTTCTCCATCTTTTCAACCTCAAGTTTTAGAATATATCGTATTGATCTAAATAGAAAACCCATAATAAAAAAAGCGATATAGCCATAAATTAAAAGTAGGTTGAAAGTATCAAAATTTTCAGCATATACGAGTCTTAAGAAATTCATTAAATTAAAGAATAAGAAAAAGTAAAACAAATATTTCCGGAATTTTTTATTCATAAATATCCCCCT
Source organism: Solibacillus sp. R5-41 (assembly GCF_002736105.1). NCBI lineage: Bacteria > Bacillati > Bacillota > Bacilli > Caryophanales > Caryophanaceae > Solibacillus > Solibacillus sp. R5-41. Next base: position 2,321,839 of record NZ_CP024123.1, read on the forward strand.
CCAATCCATTTCCATTATTAATACATAATCCGCTTCAAATCGTTACCATTTCAAAATAACCAAACACACGAAGGTACATTAATGGCTTTAAATTATGCATTTTTATTACGAATTGTCCAATTTCATTCTATTTCTAAAACGTAAACATATCCTTTACTATCCATTTTAGGAGGTATTGGCATGTCTATTATGCAATTTTTCAAAAGGTATCTTTTACCATACATTATATTTACGATTGCGCTGTTCGTTATCCTCAATACCCCCCTAACTCATGTTGCGAAACAATCTAAAACGACATCCTACAGTAACATTCAATTGATGCAATACCAGAAAAAATATACTAGTCTTATGGATTCGATCCATACGGACTTACGGAAACATGGATACGTATTAACGGTAGATTTCGCTATGGTAAATGATGGAAAAGTTGAAATTTTCATTAAAAACCTAAACATGAAAAAAAAACTTAAACCTAGAGAAATAGAAGAAATAAAAAAAATCGTAAACCAATTGATTGAACAACAAAATTTCGTTCGTGCCACGTTTCAAATTCAACTATCCAATTCCACTCAACCCGTATTAAAAGCGGCAAACAGATTAAGCTATAATGATTTAATGGAGTATATTCGTTCCCCTTTGTTGGATAAGGGCATAAAAGGATTCAGTTTAGATTATGAAATTTCGCCCAAATCCTCAGAGGTTATCATAAAATTTGCTAATCCTATTAGCGAAAATTTAAAAAGGGAAATACAACAAATCGGGAATGCCGTTTTGGAGAAAAATAATTTTGATGCACGTATGGTGAAAGTTGTGATTATAGACTAATAACTACTAGTGGATTTAACACTGGGGATATCGTGATTTTTAATGGTGTTCTATGTGCAGCTGTATTTTTATAATAAAATGTCCCCCTTGTAGAGGGCTATAAAAACATATGTTACGTTAAAACTAATTTCAATGAATAACTAACAATTGACTCTTTCTGTTATGAAAGAATCATTATTGTTCTAATATATTTTTTAATTCATTAGTATGTTCTTTTGTAAGAGCAAAGTAACTATTTGAATCAGTTTTCAAAATGGAACTACCATCGTCTTGATACCATATATACAGCCGTATTTCAGAAATGCCATCCTTGGGTCTATCAAGCGAAAAAAAGATATTTGACTCTTTGTTTAATCCATTTGGTTCATCAATATCCCTTACTTTTTTAATGAGCGTCCTTAAACTTTCGATGGATTTTGAATTTGTAATCTCTTTATCAAATTTTACGCCTTTAACTCCATTCTCATTAAAAGGAGTCCCCACTCGAAACAGTGGATTTCCCATTCCCACCCGCTGATTGTTAGTCTAACCCAATTATTTGTGCAACCGGTGCAATATAACTCTCAAAAAACTACTTCCCTGCAAGCAATCTAATTTTTTGAGCAGCATTTTCAATTAAAACATCTATTCCTGCATTTCCAGAATATCGTACATACATAACCACCTTACCCTTTGAGGCAATTAATTGTTTCAATCCCTTATTTTCATAAATTATTAATCGGTCAAAATTAGAGTGTTGTTTTTCAACAAACAGATCTGTTTTATTCTCCAATGAATGCCATTTAATTAAGTCAGAAATTAATGGCTCTGCTAATATTTTTAATGTTAATTGATACACTTCTGTAAATACACCTGGTGAATATGGGCCCCTTTCACCTAACCATTTCCCACCTTTTATCACACCACTTTCGTAGAACTCATATTGCACAGGTGCAAATACACTCCAATTAGAAGTATATTGATCCGCCAAATTAATCCCATCTATATAATTATCATCACCTACGAGCAACGGTTTTTGCTCGATATCGGCTAATCGGACAAGTGGTAAGTTCGAACCATTCTCTGGTAATGTGAACGTTTCCCACTTCCATATTTGTACTATTGGAAGTGTGGCGCTGATTAAAATGATGGTTGCAAATAAAATTGAAAATACTGTGTTTCTTCGCAGACGCTTTTCCCATGGTGCGTGATGATTAATTGCCTTCCCTTCGATTAAATTTCTCCGTAATACTTGAATGGCTATCATCGCTCTTGTTGAGTAATACACAATATAAAGAAAAGTTAGGCTTGAAGTTATTAGTTGAGTTAATTGCCCTTCCACTAATTGTAAAATAGGTGTGCCATCTAAAAACCACATTGCTGCTAACGTACAAATAATAAATAGAAATACTAATGAAATTTGAATAAAATTTAAAATGAGCCTTTTATTCAGTTGATCTAAAGTATAGGATTGTTCCATAGGGTCTGTATGAAGCTCTGGTGCATGATTTTCTGCAAGGGATGAAAATACGTGAAAAAACTGATAGCTTTCCACATAACCCCAACCGTTTTCCTCATACATATTACTTTGTTCATAGGACATCTCTTTTGTTTGTGTCACTTCAATTCGGTATTCCATTCGCTTCGGCACGCCTTTTTTAAAATGTGCAAAATGCGTACCCATTTTATAAAGATGCAGCCCTTTTGCAGACATGTCTGCAAACCAGCTTTCGTGTTCCCCAATGCGCCAATAGTCAGTAGGTCGTACTTTGCGTACAATTTTGGTCATGTCTTCCTTCCTCCTCCAAAATGACGCTATCAATAATTAAGGATTTTAAACGCTCATACTCCAATCTTAATGCCTGCTCACCTACTGATGTAATCTTATACGTTTTTCTTCTACCATCAGTTATTGACAAAACAATTAAACCGTCTTTTTGCATACGTGAAAGTCCCCCGTATAATGTGCCTGGTCCCATTTTTATACGTCCGTTTGAGACTTCCGCAATCGATTGCATCAGTTGATATCCATGGTTGGGTCGCATTAACGCTAATAATACGTAATACATTGCCTCTGTCATTGGTCCACCACTATAAGACATCTTCATCACCTCCAATATTATGCCGCGCGATATTTCGTATAACATAACGATAGGATTAAATTGAATATTTGTAAATAAATAACTGGAAATTCCCTTGTTAATTTTATTCAAAGCTCCATTGTACAAAAAGAAATGCTTATTGTTATCCTTCAATGCCAATTTTCACAGTGTGTTTGCTGTTAAATCTCATTTCCAAAAAGCTATATCACGTCAGTTCGCCTACTTCTTTTAGCTTGACAAAGTACATTTCAAAAATAAGCGTCTTATCAGCTTAAATCAACCAAAAAGAACGCTCCCATATGCACAAATAGGAGCGTCCTTTTCGGTTAAAATATTGAGTTATTTTATCGCTTCAGTGGACTTTAATTGGTAACCTTTATAGCCATTTTCAGCGATTTCGTTGCATATTTGACGATATTTATCCAACCCACCTAAGTAGATTAAGAAGCCACGTGGTTTTCCTTCTATATTGGAGCCGGTATACCAAGAATCTGTTTTTGTAAATAATGTACTATTGGCAATTTCCATACATTGTTTACTCCATTGTTGTGCTGCCTCTTCAGTTAGCTCAATCGTTTTAATAGTAAACACAGCCGTTAATTGAATAAGCTACCCAAACCAAAATGCTCAATCAATGGTTTTTCTCTTCCTTCATTATGCCATTTATGATACTCTCTAAAAATTATTGTGATGTCATTATTAGCTCTTTCTTCAACCAAATGTTTAACTGCATGAAAACTCCGCCAATAATCGAACATAATACTTGTTAAACTGCCTTCATAACTAGAGGTTCCAAATTCATCTAATGAATGATTTCCGTACTCATCTTGAAACATTGCAATCAAATCTAATTCGATGTTTGTAATTTCATTAAATTCTTTGTCGCTAAGAATAAACTTTCTTGATAAATAATCACACATGCCTTCTTCAAACCATATAGCATCTTTTCTTTCATCATCAAAATCATCCACAAATAGATCTAAATGATGTGTTAGTTCATGTCCAACAATGGTTAATAAATGGTTTTCAGACATACTTTCATAAAACTTTTCTATTCTTGGATTGTTTTTTCCCTCTAATTGCCTTAAAAATAATTTTCTCCATTTTAGTAGGTCAGGGGAAAAATAAATAATGTCCTTATTTGTGAATGCCGGTATTGCTATAGTAGAAAATACAGTCGTTGCTAATTCTTCTGAAGTCCATATTATGGCTTTTGGCAAATCCCTGAGCGAATAGTTTTTTTCTAACTCAGCCTGGTATCCCTTTAACTTCTTGTTAAATCTTTCAATTAATTCTTGGCAATTTTCATGTTCTTCTTTTGTTTCGAAAGCAAATATTTGTCTTATTTTAAAACACCCCTTCATTAATCAGTATCAACTAGCCCTGACCAAATAATTTCTAAACCGTTAATCGTCCCTTTATATATTTGTTGTTCATTTGGCTTTGAAAAAATACTTTATTGACCTGTTTTCAAGCCATAATGATGTTGCTCCTCACTAATTAAAATCAGATAAATTGGTAAAATTTTAATATTTTTAATACATGTAGTTAGTTGCTGTTGCACAGATTACCCCACAATCCCATTCTGCAATAAATACATTTTTTCATAAAGTCCTTTTTGTGCGATAAGCTGTTGATGTGTCCCGCGCTCAACGATTTCGCCTTTATGCAGCACTAAAATTTGCTCGGCATCTTGAATCGTTGATAAGCGATGGGCAATGGCAATCGTTGTACGCCCCTTTCGCATCTTTTCCAGCGATTGCTGAATCCCCACTTCCGTTTCTGTATCAATGGCCGCTGTTGCTTCATCCAATACCAATACTTTTGGATTCGTGGCAATCGTTCTCGCAAAGGCGATGAGTTGACGCTGCCCACTTGAAAACGTAGACCCGCGCTCCGTTACTTTATTCGAATAGCCGTCTGGAAGCGCCTCGATAAAGTCATTTGCCTGAACGAATTCCGCCGCATCCTTCACATCTTCCAACGTTAGCTTCTCATTATATAATCGAATGTTTGACGCCACGGTTCCGTAAAATAAAAACGGATCTTGTAGCACAAGACCAACTTTATCTCGAAGCTCCACTTGGGGATAGTTTTTAATCGATGCTCCGTCAATCAAAATATCGCCACGCTCAAATTCATAAAAGCGCATTAATAAATTGATTATCGAGCTTTTCCCACTCCCCGTATGGCCAACGAGCGCCACCGTCTCACCCGGATTGACAGTGAACGAAATGTTTTTCAGTACATCTTGCTTGCCATCATAGCTAAACGAAATATTCTTGAACTCAATTTGTCCGTTCGATACGTGGATTGGGTCATTTTTCTGCGCAGGTTCTAACTCTTCATTATCCAACAGCGAAAAGACACGTGATGCTGCGACAATCGCTTGCTGGAACAAGGCAAGACGCTCCATCATTTGATTAATTGGATCAAAGAAGCGGTTCATGTACGTAATAAATGCATATACAACTCCGACCTCCACAGCCGTTTCAAATGATGTCCAGCCAAAGTAAAAGAGTAAAATAACGATCGCTGTAAAATACACTAAATCAATAATTGGACGAAGCAATAAACTGTTCATTTTCGTATTGTCCATCATTGCCTGAAAATGTTCTTCATTCGTTTTATCAAACTCTTCATTAAAACGATCTTCTTGACGGAAAACTTGAACGATGCTCATGCCAGATAAAGATTCCGCTAGGCGCGCATTTAACTCCCCTAGCTTTTCACGCATTTTCATATATACGACCGCACTCATTTTGCGATATATATAAATAATGTAAATGATGACTGGCAGTAATAGGAGCATCGCAAATGCTAATTTTGCATTCATAATAAACATAATAATATATACACCGACAATTAAAAATGCAGCTTGCACAAAACTAATTAACACCGTGACAAACATATCTTTAATGGCCTCGGTATCATTCGTCGCACGTGAAACGATGGACCCCGCAGGCACTTGATCAAAATAACGCATGCCTAATTTATGGATTTTTGAAAACACATCAATTCGCAGCTGCTGAATGACCTTTAGTGCCAACTCTTGGAATTTCAACATTTGATAGTACGTAATGACGACATTCAGCACTTGAATCGTGAAGTAACAAACCGCTAAAATCATGACTGGATTCCTGTCAAAATGACGCAAAGTTAAATAATCATCAATATACACTTTAATTAAATACGGGCCAACAAGATCTCCGATTACTGTTAAAATGAGTAAGAATAAAGCGATAATTAACAGCTTTTTATGCGGTTGTAAATAGCGAAGTAAGCGGCGAAGTATGGCTCGCTGTTCTTTACTTGAAATTGTTTCATTTGCCATGACTATCGCCTCCTTCCGCTACTAATTGTTCGAGCTGCTGCAATTGATACATTTCATAATAGCTTCCGTGTAATGCCATCAGCTCTTCATGCGTGCCTTTTTCAATCATTTCGCCCTCTTCCACAACGATGATGACATGTGCTTGCTGTATAGCACTCAATCGGTGAGAAGTAATAATCGTCGTTGCATCTTTTCGTTCTTCCTTCAATGCATGTAAAATCGCTTCTTCGGTACGTGCATCGACAGCTGATAATGAATCATCTAAAATTAATAATTCCGGCTTCATAAGTAATGCACGCGCAATGGAAATACGTTGCTTTTGCCCGCCAGAAAGTGAAACACCACGCTCTCCAACTATCGTTTCATAGCCCTCTGAAAAACCTTCAATATCCTTGTCGATATAAGCGATTTGCGCGGCAGCCTTTACTTCATCTCGCGTTGCATTTGGATTTGCAAACGATAGATTCGAGTAAATGGATGCTGAAAACAGGAAATGATCTTGAGGCACATAGCCGATTGCCTCTCGTAGCTTGATTTTCTGGTACGCATCAATTCGGTGGTCACCAAACATGATTTTGCCTGCATACCCTTCAAATTCACGTAAAATCAGCTTTAAAATAGCTGTTTTCCCGGCACCTGTTTTTCCAACAATACCTAAAGTTTCACCACGTTTTAAATCAAAGTGGATGTGATGGAGCGTCGGTTTTGGGTCTCCTGGGAAAGTGAATGAATCGACCTGGAATGATACATCGCCACTTGGCATCGTCGTAATCGCATTTGGTTGATCATCAATGTCCACGGGAGTGTTCAATATTTTTTCAATGCGGTCATACGAAACATTACCACGTTCGACAATATTAAATAACATCCCTATCGCAAGCATCGGCCATACGAGAATACTTAAATACGTCGTAAATGTCACTAAGTCGCCAATCGTCATCGCATCTTCCAAAATGAATTTAGTGCCAAAACCTAGACTTAGCATAAAGCTCAGGCCCACAACAAAGCTAATCGTTGGATCAAATAATGAATCGATTTTTGACACACGTAGGTTTTTTTCTACTACCTCATCGGATAATTTTGTAAAATCAGCTACGTCCTGCCGTTGCTGGCCGAATGTTTTGAGCACCTTAATGCCTGAAATACTTTCCTGCGTTTTGTCATTTAAATCTGAAAACGCGGCTTGTGCATGGCGGAAACGTTCGTGAAGCAGCTTGCCATAATAACTCGTTAAAAAAGCCATAATCGGCATTGGCAATAATGCGATTAACGTTAAGCGCCAATCAATCGTAATGGCCATTGCTAGTACGACGAAACCACCTGTCGTAATCGAATCGAATAATGTGAGCACCCCACCACCAGCCGTTTGTTGAACCGCACTAATATCATTCGTTGCATGTGCCATTAAATCCCCGACACGATGCTTTTGATAAAAGGATGGCGCCATTTTTGTAAAATGTTGATGCAGCTTTTGACGTAGAATTTTGGCTAAATAATTCGAGGAACCAAAAATCATTTGACGCCAATAGTAACGCAATACATACATGACTAACGCGACGACCACAATGAGCCCCAGCCATTTAAATAGTCCCGCTTTCGTTAATGTCCCTTCCCCAATTTCATCGATCGTGTAGCCGATAATTTTCGGAGGAATCAGTTGTAAAATCGCAACAAATGTTAGCATAATTAAACCAATAAAATACTGTTTTTTTCGTTCTCGGAAAAACCATCCTAACTTAAAAAATACGTTCAACATTTCCACCTTCTTTTTTTCAATTCTCATTATTTTAGCAAAAAATTAAATATTTTGATATATTAGAAGTTAATTTTTTTCGGATTCCGAATTAATAGCAAGGTAATAGACCCATTTATATAAAAACGACCTTATTTTATAATGAGCGGACTATACAGAAGTCTACCTTAAAGATGAGAATGTTGCTTTTTTCATCTGTATTTTAAAAACGTGGTACACCCTTCTACTTAGCACGCTAACAATTTTACCAATTACTCCCTATTTTCTGATTGGTTCAAATAATGCATGACAATATATAGGTTTAAGTTTAATCCCGATTGTTCTACTTTCGTTAACTATCATTTTTTGGCTGATAAATAAGGAGTTGGCTAGAAAGATTTAAACTAGCATTCTCCAGCCTTCCAAACTCTACTAACCGAAAAAATGCCGAAACGCTGTTAAATCAACGTTTCGGCATTTTATATGATTAAACAGCTTCCAAACGATTAAGTCGTCACTTTAAACACGGTTTTAATTTTTTGTATCAAACCACCAGACGAATAAGTCAGCACGCTGCGTTTATAGAACGTTAAGCTAATTAAGTAAAGCAATAACGTTGTTGCAACTAATAGCACGAATGAAATAATTGGTTCGATGCTATTAATATCCGTTGCTCCAATACGCATTGGCATTACCATTCCAGACGTGAAGGGAATGTAAGAAAACACTTTGATTAACAGTGTATCGGGATTGCCCATGCCTGAAATCATCACGTAAAAACCGATTAAAGTCATCATGAGCGCAGGCATCATCACCTGTCCGGCTTCCTCTACTTTTGACACAAGCGAGCCAAATAATGCCCCTAATATTAAATACATTAATATTGTTCCGAATAAGAAACCAATGACGTAAAGGAAATAACCTATTGACATAGATTCTAGTAAATCCGTGACAAGCGTCCATTTTTCGCCGCCATACGTAAAGCGCAACAATAGGATAAGTGCACCAAAAATGATAGTGAATTGCGTAATGGCCACTAAAAAGACCCCGACAAGTTTCGAACGGAAATGTGTTTCAGGCTTTACGCTTACAAGTAACATTTCCAGCGCACGTGAGCCTTTTTCCGAAGCGACCTCTGTCGTAATCATAGATAAATAGGTTGCGACAAATATATATATGACAAAGCCTATTGCATATGATACAAAAATACCAGCTTGTTTTTCTTCTGTCGACTTGCCATCACTCGCCTGCTCATTTAATGTTTGCATGGAAATGATTGGCTCCGCTGATAATAATACCTCCTGTTGTTCTGCTGTTAAATCCATTTGCGCCATCGCATACATTTGGCTCATTTGACCTAAAAGACCAGAAATCGATTGCTGGTCATTAAGTGGTAGCGGGTCAAATGACGTAATAATTGCAGAAAGCTTCCCTTGGTCATCAGTAAGCGTTACATGTGCGTAATATTCGCCCTCTTCTACGTTTTTCTTCGCACTGTCCGCATCCACTACTTGCCAGTCAAATTGATCATTGCCCTGTAAAAATGGTGCCACGTCAAAATTCGTTTCATTCACAACACCTACAATTTCGGCATCATCTGAAAACAGCAGCCCTTTAATTTCCGGCCAAAAAATAAACGCGCAAATGAGTCCCAAATATAGCAGGGTCATTAAACGGAAAGTTAATGTACGCACTTTTTGTTTATATAATTGCTTTACAAGTACGGAAAATTTAGACAAGAACCGCACCTACTTTCTCTTTGAATATTTCATGAAGGGATAAATAATCAAGGCTGAATTTCTCAATGTACTGCCCATTCGAAAAATGCTCGAATAGCGTGCGTGCATAGGATTCATCCTCTAACGTTAACACCGCATGACCGTCGCGATCATAACCCACTTGCTTTACCCCTGGCAGCTTTTCAAGTTCGATTTGTGCCAGATCCGTTTGCACCGTTAATTTCGTTTTGCCATACTGCTTTTTCAAATCGATTAATGAACCTGAAAACAGTGCTTCCCCGCGCTTTAATAGGCATAAATGATCGCATAATTCCTCGACATTATCCATTTGATGACTTGAAAATAAAATCGTCATCCCTTGCTCCTTTAAATATAAAATTGCATTTTTCAAAAGCTCCATATTCACCGGGTCCAGTCCACTAAACGGTTCATCTAAAATTAAAAATTGTGGGCGATGAAGGAAGCTCGCAATAAGTTGCACTTTTTGCTGATTTCCTTTTGATAATGTTTCGGCCTTGTCGTTACGTTTTTCTTGTAACTCAAAACGCGTAATCCAAAAATCTATTTCCTTTTTTAGTGTCTCTTTATCCATTCCGCGCAACTCTCCAAAGAAATATAGCTGATCCTCAACTTTCATTTGTGGAAAGATGCCGCGTTCTTCTGGTAAATATCCTAAAATATCACGATTAATTTTCTTAATCGGTTTTCCGTCCCACATAATCATGCCTTCTGTTGTATCTTGCAAATCCAAAATCATGCGGAATGTTGTCGTTTTCCCCGCTCCATTTTGACCAATTAAACCAAAAATTTCGCCTTTTGAAATAGTAAACGTTAGATCCTGCACCGCAGTAAAATCTTTATAACGCTTTGTTACACGTTCTAACTGTAAAGTCATCAGTCTCCCCCTAAATTTCATGAAGTATTTCTTTTTATCTTCATTTAAGCAATGTTGAATGATTTATTAAAAAGCAACCCAATCCTTACCCATTATAAGGAAATTTAAACATTTACACAACAAAAAACCTGTCAAATTCCAATTGGAATTTGACAGGTTGATCTACTTACTTTGAATAATACTGCACAATACCATTGTAGATCGATTGCGCAAAAATTTCTGCATACTTATCGTTTATAAGCTTTTCTTGATCTGATGGGTTCGTAAGGAAGCCAAGTTCTACTAGCACAGATGGGATAATCATATTACGTATCACATAAAACGGACCTTCTTTGACACCACGGTCTTTCATATTCGCGTTTTTAACAATTTCATTATTAATATATTTCGCTAATAATTTATCCTCTTCAAATTGGTCACCAGTGGAAACATTATAGTACGTTTCTGTGCCACTAGCTGAAGAAGATGAAGCGGAATTGACATGAATGCTGACAAAAATTTCCCCGTGCTTTGCTTTTGTGAAAGCGACACGGTCTTCTAGCGTCGGATACGTATCACCCGTTCTAGTCATATGAACCGTCGCGCCGGCAGCCTCTAACTTTTGACGCACTAAATTTCCAACTTTAAGCGTAATCGCTTTTTCAGTATGTCCATCTTTCCCAGTACCTGGATCTTTCCCACCATGCCCTGGGTCAAGGATAATGACACGATTTTTTACAGCACTACCTGCTTGATTGATGAGCTTGATATACGATTTATGCACATAGCCTGTTTGACCATTTGCCGTCACCTTTGCCCAAAAACCAGAAATCGAGTGAACCGATACCATCGAACCTTTCGATAATGTTGCGATCGCTTTCGAACTACCATCTGCTGATTCACGCATGTTTAAACCGTTGACTGTCACTTTCCCCATTAGGTTTGAATCATCCGGAATTGGATCAGGTTTTGGCGTTGGTTCTGGGTTTTCGTCACCATTATCAACAGTTGTCGTGCTTTCCTTCATAATATACCCCGGTAAACCATCGATTGTTGTCAAATAATAGCCGCCACTTTCTTTATAAACCGAAACCGTCGCATCTTTTGCAACTGTACCTATTTTTTTCGAGCTTGAAGTCGCTTTAACATACACATTTAATGTTTCATTTGCGGTAACTTCTTTTATGGCAGCACCGATTGGATTACCGTTACTGTCCAAATATTTTGTGTAAGATTTACTCACATAGGCATACTGACCTTGGTAAGAAACTTTTAGCCAGCTACCTTCAATCGCATAAACCGAAAGCTTGCCGCCCGTATTCACTTTCCCTAACACAGTCGCGTTTGTATTAGGTTTCGTGCGTACATTTAATCCATCGGTTGTCACAGCAATTGTGCCAATGACTTGAGACGTATCCACTTTCTCTGGAATTTCCGGTAAATCTAAACGGAATTTATCACTTTTCGCACGTGCGATAAAAGATGCAAACTGCGCACGTGTCACTGCACTTTTCGGCATGTACTTTCCATCACTACCGTTTGTTATACCGTTATAATAAATAGCTTTAATAGATGAAGCATATGTATTTGTTGCAGGAACATCAGGAAATACCATTGGTAAACTTTGATAATCCTCTACATTTATATCAAACGCTTTTGCTAAAACATAACTCATTTCTTCACGTGTTAATGGATCATTTGGATAAAATTTAGTCGATTTCTTTTCGAAAATTCCAAGCTGAATCGCACGCTCTACGTAACCAGAAATTTCTGTACCAGCTTTTACATCGGTAAAGGAAGATTTGCTCACTTTTAGTGGTTCATAACCTGCAGATATCACAACCATTTTTGCAGCATGTCCACGCGTAACACTAATATTTGGCTTGTAGTAAGTCTTTCCATTTTCATCATAGCCTCTAATCGCACCAAGGCTGATCAAGTACTGAATTTCATCATAAGCGGGATGGGTTGTCGCAACATCTACAAATTTGACGTTAGCCGAAGCTGGGTTAACCACTATCGTACAAACAAGGAGAATCGCAACAAAGAATGTAATTAATTTTTGTTTCATTGTTTTTTTGTTCCTTTCTTAACTGTTCACTAGTTATTGTATAGGAGTGAATGCTAAATTCATATAGGTAAAATGGTAATAAACATCAAATTCTTGTTACATTCCAGTTACAAATCCATTACATTTTACATTTACTGTAATTGAATATATAAATTGGGCCAACATCGTAATATCGGAATGATTTCCAAGTGGGTTTCAACGAAAAAACATGAGAATCACCGTTCGATTCTCATGCAATCATTGTGAAACAAAATTAAGTAGCTTAGTTTAATAATTGTAAGGCAAAGTCGTATTCTACATACGTTTTACCTGATTCAAGTAATGCAGGCGCTACTTCAAATTGTGCTAAAGCGCGGTTATGTCCGTACATTTTTTCTCCACGTGTAATTGTGTATGATAATGCACCTTTTGAAACAATTGCACCTGTTTTTGTCGTTGTCGTGTCTACTTTAAATCCTAAGCCTTCTGCAACGATACGTAGTGGCACCATTACTTTGCCATCAACTTCATAAAAATCTTTGTTGATTAGCTTTGCAATTTCGGCATCCATTTCATTTGTTTCTACTACTACTGCTGCTTTTTCTTCAGTAGATGTATTTTCTTTCTTTTCTTCAACAACCGTTTCATTCGTTTCATTTGGGAAAACTACAATTTTTTCTGGTGTTGTTTGTGCAGGTATGCTACGTGTTGTCACGCCGTAGAAAACAATCGCGTGATGATTTTCTAAAAGTGCTTCTTTTGCTACTTTTTCACCTTTTTCATTAACAATTACTGTTTCGTTACTAATGTTTAATTTTAAATCGTTTTCTTTATTGATGAAACCTTCATTGAAATCTGTTACAACAACATTTGTCGGTGATTTTTCATCCTCTACAATAACTACCGCTGGGCTGTATTGTGGTGGGAAAATTAGAATCATAGGTTGATTAGTAGAAACAAATAGTGATACTTTATCACCCTTTTTCAGCTCTACTTTATTCCCTTTTTTATCTAATACTATTGTATTTTTGTCAGTTCTAAAATTGAATGGGTTATTTTCATCCGTTACACTGAACTGGATTGTGCCATCTGCTTGCTTTTCAGCTGAGCTAATTGCCCCTTTTACATTCATGAATGGCGCAACTTCAGTCATTGGACTCTCTTCAGTAGCATCATTATCATTGTTTGAGAATACGATAATTTTTTCCGGTGTTGTTTGTGCTGGAATGCTGAATGTTGAGAATGTATAAAAGACAATTGCGTCATTACCAGCTAGTGCTTCCTTGCCTACTTTTTCACCTTTTTCATTAACAATCACTGTTTCGTCACCAATATTTAATTTTAAATCTTGGTCTTCACTTAAAAGTTCTTCATTAAAAGTAGTCACTTTCACTGAACTCGCTACTTCCTCATTCTCTACAATAATCACGGCAGGGTTATATTGTGGTGGATAAATCGAAAGCATTGGCTGATTCGCATGTGTATAAATCGAAACTTTATCGCCTTTTTTCAGCTGCACTTTATTTCCTTTTTTATCGAAAACAAGTGTCTCTTCATTTGTTGTGAAATTAAATGGATTATTTTTATCCGTTGTGCTGAAAAATGTTTGGTCTTTGCGATTTTCAATAGCACCGATTGTTCCTTGCATGTGCATAAATGAAGTGGCTTGGTTAATTTCCTTTGTTTCCTCACTTGTTGGTACTTCGTTTGGTTTTGGTGGTGACGTTGCGCCTGCTGTTACTGTTCCTAATAATAATACAGATAGTGCTAATGGTGTAATACGTTTCATATTCATATTCATTTTTGTCATTCCTCTCCTCGTTTTCATTAAATTAGTAGTATATTACGTAAAAAGGTTACACCTATTTTGAATTTTTTTATTTTATGGATTTAGGACACCAAGATGTTGGTCACTCTGGCGTCGCGGCATTCTTTGCCAGAATTTCACTGTTCAGCGCGCATTGAAACAATTGCTGAAACAATACGGACACATCAGTCGACTGATTATTAATATAGGTAGACTTTGTCTGCTGAACAAAGATAAATTGGTATTAACCAACTGCATATAGTATTCCGACAGAACTTTCGGTAAAATGAAAATATTACTAGATAAAGAGGTTCGGCATGAAAAATAAAAGATACATTGGATTTATACTTGTTATAACAGGGTGCTTTTTTTGGGGAATTGGTGGAACGGTTGCCCAGCAGTTATTCTCCGAAGGCATTGAGGTAAGCTGGCTTGTATCAACTCGCCTACTCATTGCGGGGACATTATTATTAGGTACGCAAGCGATTTTTAAAGATCGCAAACAAATACTCGCTATTTGGCAGCAAAAATTCACCGCATTTCGCCTTGTCATTTTCGCGATTGTTGGGATGCTTGCGGTGCAATATACGTATATGGCTTCGATTAAAGAGGGCAATGCTGCGGTCGCTACATTGCTTCAATATTTAGCGCCAGTCATGATTATTGTGTACGTAGCATTACGCGGTCATTCGAAATTTACGAAAAAAGATGCGATTACGATTGTTCTCGCATTATGCGGAAGCTTCTTTTTATTAACAAATGGGTCCCTTTCCGCGCTTGCGGTTCCGATGCCAGCCATTATTTGGGGGCTGTTATCTGGGGTGAGCCTTGCCTTTTACACACTTTATGCCATTCCACTACTTAAGCAATTTGATTCACTCGTAGTTGTTGGCTGGGCAATGACGCTAGCCGGTACGACGATGAGTTTCTTCCACCCACCGTGGCAAGTGGATGTGGGCAGTTGGACAGCATCAACCGTTATTTACCTCGTTATTGTTATCATTTTCGGGACGATGCTGTCGTTTTGGTTTTACATTGAAAGCTTGCAAACATTAACAGCAAAGGAAACGAGCCTCCTTGGCAATGTCGAGCCACTTACTGCGGTACTCGCAACGGTCATTTGGCTACACGAACCGTTTGGCATATTCCAATGGTTCGGCACGTCCTTTATTTTATTTATGATGGTTTATATTGCGTTAAAGTCGGATTAAAAATGTCGAGTGAAATGCCCCTTCTGTAAAATTAGAAGGGGCGTTTTGATCAATAACGCCTCGGCGTTATTGCGTCCAGATTTTTTTCGAGCTCGCTCGAAAAACTCCCCTAAAAAATCTGTGACATCCGCCGGGGCAATAACTTGATTCAATTGGGGTTAAACCAACACTCAATATAATGGCATATTTAACATTCATCCCTCACTTATAAAAGTAGGGGGATTTCTGCTGAAACAAGTTATAATTTGAGGATATAAATAATTAGCAGGATTGTTAATGCAAATGCTTTATATGATTCAATTTTTACAATGATATATGTTTTTGAATGACGTCGGATGATTTTCAAGATGATATAGCCATACAAAATCGCCAACACAATTAGAAATGGCTTATATAAAGGGCCAACAAAAGCACTGTATGCAAATACACCTGCAAGACTCGCCAGAATTAAGACCATATATCCCCAGTTATTCCCTACTGGATTTTCTACTTTAATCTTTCGACGCTGATAATAAGCCCATGCTAAAAGGTTTATTGCAATAATGCCTAAAGGTAAAATTATATAATATGAATTTATTTTAGGCTTATAAAGCAATTGAAAAGCCTCCCCAAAAAGTGCTCCATCACCTTTATAATAAATCCCATTATCCACATCGTATAATGAAACATTAGACATTTGGTAACGGTGTTGCTCATTATTTCGCACGACAATTACATCAACAATATGGTCACCCAAATAGCCCTTTTCCATTTTTTCCATCGTCTCAATTTGTTTAAAAAAGGTGGTTATTGTGTCATTCTTAATTTCCTGAACACCTCTATATAACGTAGAAGTTCGCGCGCGGAACTGATCTTCCTTCCCACCAAAATACGTGTAAATATGCTGAATTTCATTATTAGTTGCTTGGTTTGTTTGTGATGTTCCCGTCACTAGTAAAAAGAAAGCAACACTACAAATCGCCACGATCATCGCGATATCCTTCCACACATTTCCCCGCTTTTTTGGTGCAGCTTGCCTGATGATTGAAGACCGGATTTTTCCTTTTATTTGCTCATCCTCAGGTAAATTATTTAAATGCGCTAGCTCTTTCTCAATATCCATCTCGCTCACCTCCTAATAGCTGCTCCAATGCCTTCAGTGCACTACGTTGTGTATTCGCCACTTTCATCGCTGGAATGCCCATAATTTCACATGTTTCTTGAATGGATAATTCCTCGATTTTCCGGTAAATTAATACTTCGCGCTGAACAGGCTTTAACTTTTGCAACGCTTCATAAAGTACTTTTCGATTTTCCGATTGCAAAATCCAATCATGTGGGACATAGATCATTTCTTCTTGCTCATGTGATTTTGTAAATGGTAACCATTGAATTAATGCTTTTTTACGATAATGATCATATACAATATTGCGGGCAATTTGTCGAATATACGTTGTGATAGTTGCCTCATGACGAAACGTACTTTTGTACACCCGGAGAAATGTTTCTTGTGTTAAATCCTCCGCCAACTCGGCATTCGTCACCATGTAGCGTATGTATTGGTATATTTTTTGGAAATGTTGCTCATAAATTTTTTCAAAGTCCATGGCTTTCACCTCTCTTACTTATTAAGACGAACGAGTGGAGAAAATTTGTAAATAAAGAATGAATTATTTTTGTTCAGCAAAAAACTTAAAAAAGGTGCATCCCTTTTTTGTAGGAATACACCTTCTTCATTATTCAATATCAGTTTTCAGTGCATTGTATTGAAATCCGATAAAACGATACCCCTGTTTAACGTACATATCTTTTGGCGTATCTTCCCCATCCGCCACTAAAATAATCGTTTTTTCTTCGTGGTGTTTCATAACGAATTGCTGAATTTTTGAACCAATCCCTTGTCGCTGAAATGACGGCAGTACAAATAAATTGTCTATTTCCGCTGTTTGATCACGCACAATGACATCGGTTGAACCAACTACCTGACCATCTATAATGGCGACAATTTGCTGTTTTCGTTTGTCACGAAAATCCTTTTTCAACATCTCATGCTTCGACAGTGCATACGACTCTCCCCATTGCTTTGCTTCCTCATATTGGATCGTACTGTATGCCTGCAATGTTTCCTCTGAAACAAATTGGATTTTGGCGGAGCAAATGACATCCGCGGAAAACGTTTTCGGTTTCACCGCATACATTTCCAAAGTGCCCAAGTCGTACTGCTGTTCTGTTAAATACGCTACAAGCACATCCGGAATTTTTTCATCCTGAGGGAAAACAAATTTCACATGCTTTTGCCCGCGTGCGAGATGTGTTTCCTTCATATACGTTTCCACCTGCTTGAGCGTTTCGAGCGTAGGCATTTCTTTCCACTTAATGAAATTTCCATCATACATATCAACCACTTCCATAAACGCAAGATGGCTAAATTCGTTTGTTTCTTTTTCAATGATTCCAGGATTATAAATATTGCTAAATGTTAAATTCATTTTATACCTCTCCTAAATTTTATTGATTTCTAATAAGTCCTACTTGGTAAAATATGTACCAAAATAAATTTCATTGAATAGCCATTATACCATACATTATTGTAATAATTACCCATATTTTCTGACACTTTATTTCTTCATTATGCAGGGTAATAATCCAAAAATTTTTACCACTAAGCTTAATAACAATCTTTCTTCTGTATTGCCCATTCTTTCGCTTTAGAAACTATCTCGTTGAGGAACTGTTGTTTACCTTCTTGATATTTATAATGTTCGTTAGGAAACCGCTTTGCTAAATCCACTTTTAAATCTCCATATTTTTTAGCTTCTAAAGGGTGATTTATTAAATATTGTTTAAACTGTAAATGAATATTTATGTTTTCATTTCCAACTTGGAAAATATGTAGATGATGCGTTCTGTTTTCTTTACCCTTCGAAAAATATCTTCTGCCAATAATCCCATTTTCGCCTTTTGGTACGTAACCCAATGCCACCATTTCTCTTGTGTAAAAATCAACTTGATCAATATCCTTTACAACTATTAAAATATCAATAATCGGTTTTGCAAAGCCTATAGTTGGTACAGATGTACTTCCAATATGAAAAATATTTATTAATTCATCCTTCAATACTTCTTTGATTATTACTTCTTCTAGTTTGAATAATTTTCCCCACTCTTCCGTCCAAGCTAAAATTTCAGTTTTCCTCAAAATTAGTTCCCTCTTTTCTATTTAACACTTAAACATATAACTCACTGACATAATTAACATTCAACCAGCAATAATTTAAATTTCCACATAAAAAATTTGAAATCCTTCTAAATAAAATGATGGAATCGCTTTAATGTCGCCTATTCACGAAAAACAACAATAATTTATTGATAATCAATAAACGTTGTGTTAAATTCAATTCATACATTAGAAATGAGGTGCTTTACATGAAAAAACAAACGATTTTTTTAAAGTTGACATTGATTTTGTTCGCCATACCCGTGCTCGCATTATGTATTTTTGGGATGCCAGCGATGACAGAGGAGCTCTCCGTAAGTTATTTGAAAATGCCAATATTACAATATCCTGTTTTAATTGGCATATATGCGACAGCTATAGCCTATTTCGGTGCGCTCTATCAAGCATTCAAGCTATTAACATTGATTGATCGAAATGAAGCCTTTTCAAATTTATCGGTCGTTGCACTAAAAAAAGTGAAATATTGCGCTTATACAATTAGTGGGCTTTATTTTATGAGCCTTCCACTTTTTTATGTTATTGCCGATAAAGATGACGCGCCAGGACTCATTTTTGTAGGCGTTGCTTTTATTATAGCTGCAATGGGTATCGCTATTTTCGCTACAATTTTGCAAAAATTATTAGAAAACGCAATTGAAATGAAATCAGAAATCGAATTAACTGTCTAAGGAGGGAAAACAATGGCCATAATTATTAATATCGATGTGATGCTCGCAAAAAGGAAAATGACCGTCACAGAACTTACGGAGCAGGTTGGAATTACGATGGCGAATTTATCCATACTAAAAAATGGCAAAGCAAAAGCCATCCGTTTCTCCACTTTAGAGGCGATTTGCAAGGCACTTGATTGTCAGCCAGGCGATATTTTAGAATATCAACCTGACAATTAAGACCATTTATTATTCGCGAAATATTTCGATTAATCAGTAATAACCCTCCAGTAAGACTCGCCTCAAACGAAATAAATTATACTTGATTAAACATCTACCTTTTCTACAAAATATGACGTATAATGTAGTTGTTTGTCCCGCATGAGCGGGCAGCAGCTTTTCATTTCTAATAATTGAAATTAAAAGATGAACTGCCCGTAAAGGCCCGATTGGTGAATTGTAACAATTGACGAAGGTAGATTTTACCTTTCATCAACTGCCCATTCACATTAACAATATTATTCAATTCTCTTGGAGGGTTTGTACAGATGAGTACACGTATTGAAAAAGACTTTTTAGGCACATTAGAAATTCCAAAGGACGCTTATTATGGCGTGCAAACAAAGCGGGCATTAGAAAACTTCCCGATTACCAATATGACAATGCACCCTGAATTAGTGCGTGCATTCGCGATTGTTAAAAAAAGCTCGGCACTTGCCAATGCAGCGATTGGACAATTAGACGAAAAAATTGCCAATGCCATCGCACAAGCTTCTGATGATATTTTAGAAGGCCAATATCATGACCAGTTCGTAGTCGATCCAATTCAAGGTGGCGCTGGTACTTCAATGAACATGAATGCAAATGAAGTCATTGCTAACCGCGCATTAGAAATTATAGGCGAAGAAAAAGGATCTTATTCTATTATTAGTCCAAACAGCCACGTAAATATGGCGCAATCAACAAATGATGCGTTCCCAACAGCGATTCATATCGCAACGGTGGCAACATTAAATAAATTAATCGTAGCAATGGAAAATATGAAAGAAAGCTTCTTAAAAAAGGCTGTTCAATTTGATTCCATCGTAAAAATGGGTCGTACACACTTACAAGATGCTGTACCAATTCGTCTTGGACAAGAATTCGGAGCTTATGCAGCAGTTATTACTCGCGATATCGTACGTATTAAAAATGCAAGACAAACAATGTTGCAAATTAATATCGGAGCAACTGCGATTGGAACAGGATTAAATGCGGATCCAGCATATATGACGCTTGCTGTGAAAAATATTGTTGAGTATAGTGGATTCCCATTCACTAAAGTAGATAACTTAGTTGACGGTACGCAAAATACCGATTCATATACTGAAGTTTCAGCAATGCTAAAAATCGCAATGGCGAATATGTCAAAAATTTCTAACGACTTACGTTTAATGGCTTCTGGCCCGAAAACAGGCTTCAGTGAAATTCGCTTACCAGAGCGCCAACCAGGTTCTTCAATTATGCCAGGGAAAGTAAACCCTGTTATGCCAGAACTCATTAACCAAATTGCTTTCCAAGTAATGGGCAATGATGTGACAATTACAATGGCTTCTGAAGCAGGTCAATTCGAGTTAAACGTAATGGAACCAGTTTTAGTGCATAATTTATTACAATCAATCGAAATTATGACAAATGGTTTCACTGTATTTACGACACACTGCTTAGAACATATCGAAGCAAATGAAGGCCGTATGCATGACTATGTAGAAAGCTCAATCGGTGTTGTAACAGCATTAGCACCTCATTTAGGCTATGAGCGTTCAAGCCAAATTGCCCGCGAAGCTTTGCATAGCGGTAAATCAGTTCGTGAGCTTTGCCTAGAGTACAAGTACTTCACAGTAGAGCAATTAAACATCATCTTAAATCCATTCGAGCTAACGCAACCAGGTATTGCTGGCGAAAAAGGATTAGCTTCACTATAATAATCAATTCATTATCAAAGGACATCTCTCGATTCATTGCAATCGGGAAGTGTCCTTTTTTTAGATTTTTTCGAATATGGGACAATTTTGTTATCCATTTTGTGTCATTACAATCGGCGATAATAACCGATGCAAAATGTTCTAGATTATTGCTAGTAGGTCTTCATGCGTCTAACAATTCCATTGAGCATAACGAATCCATTACTTTACAATTTTAATACATTTAAACATATATACCCTATTATAATGTATAGTTAGAGTAAATTTTAAAGTTAAGCACTATTAGAATGTAAGTTGGAGGAGGAGATAAACATTGAGAAGAATTATTTTATCCACTGAGAGCGGAGCCGATTTGCCGGAATTTTTAGCCAACAAACATGATGTACAAGTAGTACCAATGCATGTAATCATGGAAAATCAGGATTTTTTAGATGGTCATCTATCCGTACAAGAAATTTATGATTTTTATGATCGCACAAAAAAGATACCATCAACATCTGCCACTAATGTCCATGAGTATCATGAGCTTTTTAAGAAAATTAGAGAGGATTTCCCTGATAGTATCATTATTCATATTGGTTATACGTCAAAGGCATCTGCTTCCTTTCAAAATGCGTTAATTGCAGCGGAAGATTTTAAGGACCTATTTTTAATTGATGCTTTGAACGTAACAGGTGGATTAACTGCAATTGTGATGTATGCCGTTACTTTGCTAGAGAAAGAACCTACGATTGACCCTATTCTCTTAATAGAAAAAATTAAAACCAAGATACCTAAATCAAGACTTGCTTTCATTCCTGGTAGCTTAGATTTTTTAAAAGCAGGTGGCCGAGTAAGTAATTTAGCTTATCTCGGAGGTGCTTTGCTGAAAATTAAACCATGCATTGAATTAGTTGAGGGAAAGCTTGTCTCCACTAAAAAATATCGTGGAAATATGAGCACTGTTGCTGAAAAGCTACTGCGTGATTATTTAAATCAATATGAAATTGATAGACAACAAATATACTTTATATTCTCAATTGGATTTAGTGAACATATCAAGCAACGAATTAATGAAATTGCCAAAGAAACTGGATTCGAAAATATAACGTGGATCCAAGCTGGTGCTATGATTTCTACTCATTCCGGTCCTGGAGGATTTGGGATTGCAGGAATAGAAGTTTAACTTTGTATACAGTGTATTAAATATATTAAAAGGATTGAACGATAAGAAGATGTCTTTTGTTTTATATTAATTAATTTGGGTTTAGCGTCAGGAAAATGTGGATTTGCACCAATGAGGAAGTTTCAGGCATTGAACCATTCATCTCGAATTCATAAAAGGATTGAGCTCTCGGACATATTAAACATCGAGACGGGCGATTCCACGTCTCGATTCGTCTAAGAGCTCATTTTTTGTGTTTTTTAAGAATACAAGCATAAAATGACCCACAAAATAAAAACTCCAATTCTTATATGTCCCCTACTCCAACTCACCCAATACCATTTTTGCTGATAACGTCAGCAAGTCCATATCCTCTATCCTAAAATCTGTCCCGAAGAAGATTTGATGTTCGAAGCGATTGGTTTTGCGATTGAACCTTACTTCGCCGATTGCTGTAAAGGCGGTTTCTGAATTTTGATCGGCTAAGTGTTGGATGACAGCAAATTTATTTAAGTAGCTGCTATTTTTGGATTCTGCGGTAAATGATCGCTCAAATACAATATCAATCTCTTTGTCACTTTCTAGAAGCGTAATCTTTGCGACATCTTTTATTAGCTCTACTTTTTGAACAAAGCCCATGACGAGCTTATGTTTCCCTACATCATTTGCATTGATCATTGAGACGTATTTTCTTCTTAATGGTGGTCTCTTTCTCTCTAGACTTTGTAAAATTTCATCATTAAACAATTTAGTTTGGATCCCTGTGACTCTTCTGCGTCTTGAGAGTGTCGGTTTTTGGACAACCACTGTTGTTCTATTTCTCGTTTTTAAGTTGGGTAGCTCTTCTTCTGGAAATCTCATAGCCCGGTAAGCCCTACTTAATGCTACTTGACGGCGTTGGAATTCAAATCCATCCGTTACATCTGCAAATTGATAATCTCGGTCCACCCATCTTCTTTCAATATGATACACACAACTCTCAAGATGCAAGTGATATTTCCATGTCCGGAAATGAGCCCTGTCACTATTTATATATAGTAGCTTTGCTGGACAACCAGGTGTCGGGCAATATAAAAAACCACGGAAATTAGTATCATACAGCAGCTTGGAAACTTCCTGAATGTTGACTAGCTTCTCCTCTGCATTTTTAACAAGCCTTGCATCAGCAATTAGCAAATTAAATCACCCTTTACTCATTCGTATTGGATTACAAAAGATGTCTGATTTTATGTATGTGGTCGTTCAAGTTTATTAGTTATATACATTATTTTACATCATAATAAGCAAGTAGTTTTAATATTTTTTACTTAAATTTCAAAGCTATAAATTTAAAAAATTATATTACATTCACTTTTCACTAACTTGACAAGCCAAATATTTATTTTCATAACTAATGGGGCATATTTAACAGTTTATTCCTATTCTAATAGCCTTTATTACATCCATTTTTATTCTATTTGTAGAATACGATTTTGAGTCTGAATTAATCGGTTTTTCTCAGCAAGTATATTTCAAATTATGAAAATGTAAAATCATTATTTCTTATTTTTCCACTGTTTTCGCTTTTCTCTTTCATCTTGAAAAAGCGACGTACTATTCCGAAAACCGACTATGATTCCTAACAAAAAAGACATCCACTCTCATATGTAGCGAGTGGATGTCTTTTCAAAATTTAATAAAACAATTTTTCCTTTGCCATTGAAATAGCACGCTTGCTTACTTCTAAACGGTCGCCATCTGCATTTACCTTTACGACTCCATTTACTTCATCAAAAATGGATTTGAGTTCAGCCTTCGTTTTGACACCAACCATAAGTGGGCCTTTACTCGGCGTAGCTCCCCCTATCTTATCTTCATTTGACGAAACGGCTTCATTACCTATTTTCGGAAATGGGATCGTTTGCTCTGGCTGTGTTTTGCGTCTTGTTTGATTACTGAGCCCTGTACTGCCTGCCCCAACGGAACGAATCATTGTGAATCTCCTTCTTTCTTATGTTGCTCTATGTATTGCTGCTGTTTCACCTTATCTGCACGGATGTAAGTTACTTCTGCCTGTATGAGCATGTAAAGTACTAATCCTACTATGAGTGCTATTATAATTATACCCAACTCACACCCTCTTCTCTACTATCGAAATTTCAAAAATAATAGTTTACTTCACGCCTTTTCCTTCATTCCGTTCTTAACTAGTGCGTAACCACCGATTGCAATGAGCACATTAATGGAAAGGTTTTTATAAATTTTTATCGCTTAATTGAAAATGAGTATCCCGAATGGCGTAGTATGTATAGTTTGCATAGCTATCTTGTAGGTGTAGCGGCATATAACCAAACATCGGTTGATCATACTGCGGGTTAAATTGCCTCCCGTTAATTTCAATCCAAGCAATTTGATTTTCTTCCTGAAGATTCGTCAAGACCGCGCTCGTAAGCGAACGATAATCTTCACTGTAATCGACCGTCAAAATGATTGGCTCAATTTCCTTCGACTTCGCATACCAAATGCTACCAATTTGAAGAATCGCAAGAAACGCTAATATTCCGGCAATTCTCTTCAAAGCCTTCCCCCCAATGGATGCTTATTTTTTCCGAATTTCACGTTGCGCATGAATCGTCGTCCCTGCAAGTGCTTGATTGGCTAGCTGATCTGCTTCGTCATTTTTCGCTCGTTCAATATGCGTATAAATTGGCTTAATTCCTAATTGTCCAAGCTTGTGTTCAATGCGATCCGCCCATTTAGAAAGTGCGTTGTCTGTCACTGCCCATTCACCATTCAATTCCTTGATGACTACTAGTGAATCGCCAAAAATCGCCACTTCCTGATGATGCACACCAAGCTCGTCGAATAATTCCAAAGCAAAATAAAGGGCTGCATATTCCGCCTCATTATTAGAAACTAAATAGTCCGCTTGCTGATTGACTCTTAAGCGGTAATTTTTCGCATTTTGCTGAAAATAAATGACTGCACCAAGTCCAGCGCGTTGTTCTTCACGATTAAAACCACCATCAAAATAAACAGCCACGTCATGCGGCTCCGTTTCCATTTCGGTTAAATACTTTTTCAATTCCTTCAATGTCCATGTACTATCCTGTTCATCCGTTAAAATCACTTGTTTGACCCGACCCGTTTTTTGCATATCCTCAACAAGTGTATACACATGTGCAGCAGGTAACGGCTCACTTTTAAAAACAGTTTGCTGTTTTTTCGCAGATACATAATGCCATTCAATGGATAATTTCAAAATACCATCCCCTTACTCATTAATTTGGAAGAAATATCGAACATTGCCCCGCATGAAAGGTTCTTTCTGTATGAAAAAAGCCGTCTAAAATTAACGGCTTTTTACTAATAAGTTTACGGCTTGTTGTATTGAATCATTCATTTTTTCTTCGTCGCCTTCGCTTTCACGTACACAGGTCACTAAATTTTCACTAACAATGACACCAATTGTACGATCAACACCTGAACGGACTGCCGACAGCTGTGTAATAACATCTTTACACTCTTGCCCCTCTTCCATCATGCGCAGTATCCCTCGAATTTGACCTTCTATGCGTTTTAAACGACTTTTTGTTTTTGAATCGTATTCCATTGTTTATCACTCCTTACCTATCACTATTATTATACAGTATCCCCTAGAGGTATCTAGTTAATTCTACTGATTTGTTGGGAATGCTTCGTAAACACAAAAATACAGCAAATAAAAGACAGCATCATGATGGAAAATAGTGGGAATACAACGCTCAGCATTTCCTTACTAAAAAGTGGAACATTAAGCACAAACGAATAGATAAAGCCTTGTAAATAGACGAAAACAATAACAGTTATGAAAAAAATGCTACGCTTCAGTAACCCTTGGAGATAATAAACGAATAAATAAAACGGTAGACAAAATATACAATAGGTAGGGAAACCATAAAAAATAACGATGATAAACAATTCAAAGGGAAACGAATTAGCACCGCCCTTGCCAAAAAGCATTAAATAAATTGCCAATAGCCCGATTAAAAAAGGCAGAAGCGAAGAAATTAAAACCTGTATCAGTCGCATTCTATCACCTACTTTTTTCCTTTATTTTAACAAATTCAATTCAACTATACAAAAAACGACCGATGCGATATAGTACAGATGGTGATGAAAATGAAGCAAAAATTTTATGTTCAAAATGAAAAGATAATCGCAGGTATTACACTTAAGGATGCCGCATTCGCAGAACAAAATAATATGGCATTCAATGTTTGCCAAAACAAAATCACGGTACTAGAAAATCGACAACAGCTTGCCGATGTGCTGCAAACGGATGTAAGCCAATTTGTTTGTGCTAACCAAACGCATAGTGCCAATTTTTTAAAGGTGGAAAAACAGCATATCGGTTTGGGTGCTCATGATTATGAAAGCTCCGTTTTAAATACCGACGCCCTTTACACGTATGAAAAAGATACTGTCATTAGCAGTTTTACAGCAGATTGTGTACCCGTGCTCTTTTACAATCCGAAAATCGAATTAATTGGAGCAATTCACTCCGGCTGGCAAGGCTCTGTTAAGGAAATTACGCGCCATTTATTCGAGCACTTAAAGACGAATGAAGCTTGTCATATGAATGATTTACACGTTTTTATCGGTCCTGCACTCAGTCAGGAGAAATTCGAGGTGGACGCCGATGTGTATGAACAATTCAAAGCACTTGGCTATGCGGAGGATTTCATGTATTACAATGAGGCATCGAATAAATATCATATTGACAACCAATTGACCGTGCAAAAGCAATGCGAATTAGCTGGTGTTCCCGCTGCCAATATCCAAATCGATCCGATGTGTACGTTTTTAAACGAATCCGGTTTTTCCTATCGACAATCGAAACAAGCAGGACGCCATTTAAGCTTTATTATGCAAAAATAACTAAAATGAAAATGCTATTTTGACCGCGGTCGGAATAGCATTTTTTCTATTTCGTATGGAATTCCCTCATACTTAAGGGAAATGAAGCTTAAATTTCCCAAAAACAGGAAACTTTCTTCACTCCTAATTCGTATTAATGATAAAGGGAGGGATTTTGCATGAAGAAATGGCTGTTCTTTGCTTTTGGTATAACGGTTTTATGTGGCAGCGCTGTATACGTTTGGTTGGGGCATGAAATGGATCGTGGCGTCGAAAAAAAAGCAACGGGCGAAAATGAATACGTCATCATATTAGGGGCCAAAGTGAAACCTGGTGGTGTACCTTCATTGGCATTAGCGAACCGTTTACAAGTAGCAGCAGAATACTTACATAAGCATCCGCATGTTATCGCGGTCGTATCTGGCGGGCAAGGCGCGGATGAGGACCGCACAGAGGCATCAGTTATGAAAGACTATTTACTCGCAGAAGGCATTACTTCTGAGCGAATACTCGTGGAGGATGAAGCAACATCTACATACGAAAATTTACTTTATTCCAAACGATTATTGCCTGATGATGTAACTAATATCACAATTATTTCAAATGATTTCCACTTAAGACGTGCAAGTTATTTAGCTGAGAAGATTGGATTAGAAGCAGATGTCGTCGCTGCCCCTACCCCGAAAATCGTCGAAGCAAAAATGAGGTTTCGTGAAAGACTAGCACTTTTAAAGACATATATCTTAGGTCAATAATTTTACTTCCACCTCGAGATTCGGTATTTTAGTAGTATGAAAAGAGGCGGTAAATATGAAATTGAGTATATTAGACCAAGTGCCGATTTCTAAAGGAATGACTTCCACAGAGGCACTGGCAAATAGCGTGAAAATTGCACAGCTTGGTGATGAAATTGGGTATGAACGAATGTGGCTTGCTGAACATCATAATACAACTTCACTCGCAAGCTCTGCGCCCGAAATTACAGCGGCTTATATTGCGGCTAAAACAGAGCGCATCCGTTTAGGCACGGGTGGGATTATGATGATGCACTATTCCCCATTAAAAATTGCAGAAGTATTTAAAACATTAGCTGCATTAGCACCAAACCGCATTGATTTCGGTGCAGGAAGAGCTCCTGGTGGGGATGGACCTGCGATGACCGCCCTTGCAAGTGGACGCAGACCAGAATTAACGGAACAATATGATAAACTAGAAATTATTTTGAACCTAATGAATGAGAAAAGTACAGGTGAAGAAATTTACGATCAAGTCGTGGCCACGCCATTTAAAGTGACATTACCGCAAGCTTGGCTGCTCGGTTCAAGTGGTCAAAGTGCCAGACAGGCAGGCGCAGCAGGTATCGGCTATTCATTTGCGCAATTTTTTAACGGACAAATGTCAAAGGCGATTTTTGATGCGTATCGTGATTCATTCCAGCCTTCTTATTTTATGGAAAAGCCACAAATTATCACGACGTATGCAGTAAGTGTTGCGGAAACAACAGAGGAAGCCGAATATAATTCGATGCCAATGCAAATTATGCGCTTAAATTTAATGCGCGGTCGCCTTCTTCCAACCATTTCTCCACAGGAAGCAAATGACTACCCGCTAACAGAAATGGATAAGGTAATCCTAGATAAAAACCGTCCGCTCATGCTCATTGGCACAGCAAAGGAAGTTGCGACACAAATTTTAGAAGAGCAACATCAATATGGTTTTGATGAGGCGATGATTAACTGCAACCTGCATTCCATCGACCAACGATTAACTGCTTACCGATTACTTGGCGAGGAATTGTTAAATAGCTAGAAATAATAGGTTTATCACTACAAATTTTATGTAAGTCTAACAAGAGCGCCATCCTGTTTTTGGAGGCCCTCTTGTTTGTGTTGTTTAATAAGTGATCGGTGCATTAGTTTCTCTTCGGTATAAAACGGCTGCCCTTAAAAAACCCCATTACCTTCCCTCGATCATCCATGATAAATTTTATCCTTTCACCTTCTGAGTTCATAAAACCATCTACCGTATAAGCCTTCATAAGAGATAGATTCTTTTGTACCTTCATCTGGATACGATTCTCATATAATAAAATTTCGGCTCTTTGTCCCTCATCTGATAGGTACACTCCAATGAAATCTTTTAATTGTTCCTCAGAAAGCTTGTATTCTGTAAATTCCTTACTCGTTACATCTGGTAACTGAAGTATGTGGTTTAATGATGTATTGGCCAGATTCTCTGCATTCGCCTCAGCTATATTCGTAAGTACTGATACCGTGATTCCCTGTTCTTTAGCGACTTTCATATTAGAAGAAACGCCCTTAATGCTGCCGCCATGCCCAAAAACGGATATTCCCGACAAATAATCAACTTGTAAGCCATATCCGTAACGGTCACCCGTTG
Source organism: Solibacillus sp. R5-41 (assembly GCF_002736105.1). Taxonomy (NCBI): domain Bacteria; kingdom Bacillati; phylum Bacillota; class Bacilli; order Caryophanales; family Caryophanaceae; genus Solibacillus; species Solibacillus sp. R5-41. The sequence continues at coordinate 2,351,745 of NZ_CP024123.1, forward strand.
GCATAGTTGCTTGAACGGAAGTCATCTTTTGTATACCCTGTTTGGAGATAATTGACTTTCCGTTTACTGTTCCATCAAGACGGAAAACTTCTAAATACTTCATCAAATCGGAACTAGATGTTTTAAGCGATCCATTGGAATAAATATCACCAACATCCCACCAAGCTGGTGAGTTGAAAACTGAAAGGTTATCTGCCTCGTTTTTGTATGCATAGAGCTCAGTAACATTCTCAATGTTCATTAATTCAGAAGTTAAGAAAAAGGAGCGTTTCATTTCTAAGGGCTGGAATATATTTTTCTGTACATATGTAATGAAGGCTTCCCCACTGGCTCTTTCGATTATTTCTTGAAGTAATGCATAGCTTTCATTTGAGTAGTTAAAAATTGAACCCGGAGGACCAAGCAATGAATACTCTGTTTCGCCTATCCCCTCCATCAGTTCCTTAACTGTATTAATTTTTCTATAATTCGATCCTAGTGACAAACAATCAAATAAGTACTCCCCGTGTGGATCACTCAGAATACTATTTGCCCTTGCACAGTTTACTAGATTCATCCCTGGTAGACCGCTAGTATGTGAAAGTAAATGATGTATTTTTACTTTTTCCCTATATTGTTGGTTTGGTAGGTAGAGTTCAGGCAACCATTGAATCATTTGATCATCAACTGAAAGCTTCCCTGCATCCTCTAGTTGCATAACAGCCAGAGCAGTTAATGATTTCGTGATCGAAGCAACTCCGAAAATCGTGTCCTTCGTGACTGGTAATTTCCTGCTTACATCTCGGTAACCATAATACTTTTCAAAAATAGGCTGTCCATTTTTTGCAATTATTAACGCCATCCCAGGAATACTAGCCGTCAAACATTTATCATGAAGCACCTCATCAAGTGTAGCTATTATTTGTTGTGATATCATCTGATCTGTCTCCCCTTTCAATTAATGTATAACTGCCCAGCACCAAAATATTGTGACGACACTTCCGCCTTGATAGGAACCCTCAGGGAAATTTCAGCATCTATGAGAATTGGTCGTGCCAAATCAGTTGTCATGGTATTTACACTCCCTAAAATTGATTTTTCCGCTAAGCTTGGACTAATCGCTTTCGCAATATCGGTTAACGTATCACCTTAGTTAAAACGTTCTTTTCTCCATTTGTAATTGAATTGTTACTTCTAAATATGATAAAAAACACATATTCGCCCACAAAAGGACGAGTATGTGTTTGAATACCCGTTGTTCCACCTAAATTCCAATAGCTCAAATGTACTTTTAACGTAGCACAAACGACATATGTTACCTTACAATACTCAAGGGGAGTAAAATTTGATTCGGCATTAGGAAGCCTTCACCATATCTTCCCGCTCTGTAAATCGATCATCAAACCTCATATCCCCATCTTAGTATTTAGACAAATTCGAAATTTCAGATAATAATAAACCGAAAGTTAAGAAAAGTCAATTTATATTTCTAGTAATTTGTACACCCGGAACAAAGTGAAGTCATTATGCCTCAGCCTTACTATTATTAAACAGATTTACATTCTCGAGACCAGAAAGTTAACATATAACAGAACTACTTAACAAGTAAAGGCTAAAAATATTCATTGAGGTACCACAAATCATCACCGGAATTTGTGATGTAAATGCTTCTCCTACAATCCCCCCAATTAGAGAATCTATAGGCATATCTAGAGAGGCAGCGCTAGTCATTAATTTAATTACTCTTCCTATTGAGGCGTTGCTACGAGTGTGAATGATAATCCAATTGTTAATGTCGTTGATACCAAAATTGATTTTTTCATTTAAATAGCCCCCATTTAGTAAATCGTACTCTAATACGAAATTTAATAGTATCGTTTATATTTTTTTGTACACTCAATCCATTATTTTTACTTACCAACATTAAACATCCCATTGACAAATTACATCATTTACCATATCATTCTATTAATTTACATGAGGGGGGATTTTATGATTCGATTGTTAACAAACGCAGACCATGAAGTATGTATGGCTCTAGTCCAACAGCAGCCTGCTGAAAACTTATTTATTATCGGGGACATCGAGGCTTTTGGCTATGATCAACCATTTCAAAAAATTTGGGGACAATTTGAAAAGGATACACTAGTTGCGGTATTGCTCAAATATGACAGCAATTATATTCCATATGCACAGGGTCCTTTTGATGTAGATGGTTTCGCATCCATTTTTAATTCGGATGAAAAGGCGAAAGAGTTATCAGGTTTAAAGCACTTAATAGACCAATTAGAGCCTAAAATTAACAAAACGTTTACGAGTAAAAAAGAGCTGTTTTACGCCAAATGCACCGTGTTACAGCCCCTCTACCCTACTGCTGATTTAACTAATGTGGAACGTCTAACATTGGATGCAATTGAGGAAAACATCGCTTTGATTCATTCCATTCCCGAATTTGCAGGGAGTCCTTCTACTGTGGAAAGCAAACTACGTGCGGAAGAAAACAAAACTGGTCGCACATACATTATGCGTGAAGGTGACGTTATGGTATCCACCGCATCTACAACCGCAGAGAATAGCATGTCTGCTATGATTGTTGGTGTTGCCACACGTGAGGGCTATAAGAAAAAAGGCTATGCATCAAAATGTATGCAAAAAATATGTGGTGAGCTGCTGGATGAGGGAAAATCGCTATGCCTCTTTTATGACAACCCAGCTGCCGGTGCAATTTATAAGCGTTTAGGATTTGAGGATATCGGAATTTGGAATATGATTCGGTACTAAATTATTTGTGCACCAGGTGATTAATTTTCCGAATTTTCAACTTAAAATCTTGAATTTCATTAAAAAAATGATATAGTAATTTATAAATATTAAATCAATGATGTGATCAAGTAAATAAGAATTGTGAACTAGAGAATATAACCTTGGCTGAGAGTTATATCACCCCTTCTTATTGAACCCTACCACGGAGATGTTACTTAAAAACTAACCGAGTCGTTTCGTTACAAACGTATAGAGGACTTAATAATTTTTATTAATGTCGAACTAAGGTGGTACCACGTCTATGAGCATAAAGACGTCCTTTTTGGACTCTTTATGCTTTTTTTATTTTCATCTCACATTCTTAGGAGGAACAGAAGATGGCTCAAAAAACGAATGATTTTTCTAAATGGTATATTGAAACGATACAAAAAGCCGATTTAATGGATTATACCCCAGTTCGCGGCTGTATTGCATTTAAACCAGACGGCTATGAAATATGGGAGCATATTCAAGCAGAGATGGATAAACGCTTTAAAGAAACTGGGCACCGAAATGCATACTTTCCAATGCTAATTCCAGAATCTTTCTTCCAAAAAGAAAAGGAACATATTGAAGGATTTTCACCAGAACTCCCTTGGGTAACGGAAGCTGCAGGAGAAAAATTAGAAGAACGGTTAGCACTACGCCCTACTTCCGAAACAATGATTGGCCATTTATATTCAAACTGGATTAAAAGTTATCGAGATCTTCCTGTCTTGATTAATCAATGGGCAAATGTATTCCGCTGGGAAAAGAAAACTCTGCCGTTTATTCGAACTTCTGAATTTTTATGGCAAGAAGGTCATACTGCTCATGTGGATGAAGAAGACGCACGGAAAGAAACAATGCAAATGTTAGCAATTTATAAGGACGTTGTAGAGGGATTGCTTGCCATTCCAGTATATGACGGGCAGAAAACACCTTCAGAACGCTTCGCTGGTGCAATCGATACATTCTCAATCGAAGCAATGATGAAAGACGGGAAAGCCGTACAAGCAGGTACTTCACACTATTTAGGCACAAAATTTGCGGAAGCATTTGATATAAAGTACTTAACAAAGGAAAATAAGCATGACTATGTGCATACAACGTCTTGGGGAACATCAACACGTTTAATCGGTTCTGTCATCATGGTTCATGGCGATCAACAAGGACTTGTTTTACCACCGAAAATAGCACCGACTCAAGTTGTTTTAATTCCAGTTGGCCCATGGAAAAAGAATCCTGCAATTATTGAAAAATTAGATGAAATCTTTGCAGTGTTAAAAGCAAAAGGCATCCGCGTTCGTCTTGATGATTCTGATCAATCACCAGGCTTTAAGTTTAATGAGTGGGAATTGAAAGGAGTACCTGTACGTATTGAACTGGGTCCACGTGATTTAGAAAATAATCAAGCTTTAATGAAGGCCCGTGATGAAGATGAGAAAATTTCCTTCCCTTTAGAATCGATTGTTGAAAGCATTATTAATGAACTTGAAACAATGCAAACGCGCCTTTTACAAAAAGCAAAAGCTTTCCGCGCAGATAATTCATACCATCACATCGATACAATCGAGCAGTTAAAGCAGCATCTCGTACAATCCGAACAAAACGCAACAATTCCTGGTTGGATCTTAGCAGGTTGGTGTGGAGACGACGCTTGTGAAACACATGTAAAAGAACAAACAAAATTCACAACTCGAAACATACCATTCGACCCACCACAAATAAAACAAACATGCATTCATTGTGGTAAAGAAGCTAAACATACAGTTTGGTTTGCTCGTGCGTACTAATAATATTCGTTTTTGAACTTTTGGATTTCATTGTTTGTACACCAATTACGAAATGTAACAAGAGCGCCCCCTATTCAGGTGGCGCTCTTGTTGATGTTGTTCATAATTTCCAAAACATGAATTGAATTGTAGTGAAATATAAATAGTTTGTACGTCTGGTACAAAAATTTCACCGAATAAGTGGCTGCCAAACATTTAGGTCTCCTCGTCTATGCCACTTTCTTTTGTTTCTGATCTAAAAAATAACTATAGAAAGTGAGCAAACTTGCACAAACTGCTACGATTCCACCGACCCATGTGACATTCAGTAAATTCCCTTGATGATATACCATTCCGCCTAATGCAGAACCAAAAGCGATTCCGACGTTACTTGCTACTGGCATAAGTGAAGCAGCGAGACCTGTTGCTTTTGGCTGATAAATTTCAGCAAGATCAATTAAATAAAGCTGAGTAGATGTTGTTAATAGGATTGCCATTAACGACATCAAGCCAATATTGATTAGCCCTAATATAAAATGGTTAGTCGTCCAAAATAAACTTGTCAGAACAACTGCCTGAATGAGAAAAACAAATCGCAGACGACCGATTGCATTATGGCTAGCAATTTTACCAGCAAGGATATTACTGAAAATCGAGATAAATCCATATCCAAATAGCACTAAACTAATTGAATGATTTGGTACTTCCATTCCTTGCAAAATAGGAACAAGATAAGTAAAGACGGCATAAGTTGCGCCAAATCCGAGCGCAGGAATGAAAAAAGCCATCAAAATTCTTGGATTGGTCAGTAAAGAAAACTGATCCCGCATCGAACTGCGTATTTGGCTTAGTTTATTTGGCAAGATAAAAAAAGATGCCAAAAATGCCAATACGCCTAGGAAAGTAGTTAACATGAACGTCGCATTCCAGCCGTACGATTTGGCGATAACAATACCAAGTGGCACGCCAACGACATTGGCAAGTGTGAAACCGCCAAAAACGAATGATATAGCAAGTCCGCGTTTATTACTGGGCATCGTTTCACTTGCAACAATCATTGCTAGCGAAATTAATACGCCAGTTACTATCGCTGTCATAATTCGAAGTGCAAGGAATATGGTATAACTTGTCGCGACGACACACAAAGCATTAAGGACGATGAAAGTTCCTGTTAAAAACAACATCCATTTACGCTTTGGAAAATGACTTGTTGCTGACATAACTAATGGTGTGGCGATGGCAAACGTAAAGGCAAATGCAGAAACGAGTGTGCCTGCCATTGCATTTGTAATTTGTAGGCTCGAGGAAATATCGGTTAAGATTCCGACAATAACAAATTCACTTGTTCCGAGAACAAATGTTAATAAAGAAAGTGTTAAAATGAGCAACCAATGTCGCTTCGTTAATTCTGTGGAGTTCATATGCATAAGTGCCTCTTTTCTAAGATGTATGGAAATGTGTTTTAAAGTAGATCAATTACGCCTCGGCGTAATTGGGACAGGATTTTAAATTGTGCTTACGCCTGCAAGCTGCAGGTCAGTTAGCCGTTGTCGCATGGATGCGACGACCTTAGGCTAACATCCTTTTATTGCTCCTTTCAAAATCAACAACCTAAATATCATACCACAAACTATTTTCGCATGATAAATCATTTTTTTTGATAGAGGATTACTTGTGCAGCTGTAACAAGTTGCAAGTAAAAGAACAAGAACACCTCCTTGTTCATGAAGCGCTTTATGAGCAGTCTTCCTTTAGATCAGGTCGCTCGGTCCAAAGCCATATCGGATATTCTCCCGCATATTTGGGGAACCGATTTTTCATTTGCACCATTATCCATTCATAAGGTTCAACATATTCTTTCCAAACAAATTAGGTATTTACTGTAAATTAACCAAGACTTTGTACACCCTTTCATTTATCCATTGCTTGTATAATCTAATTAGTTCCATAATCGTTTATTGCCCCAGCCCTTAGAAAAGATTTTTTTGCTACTAACTCCATACAGGCAATGAAGGATGTGTATCATTTTCATCTGTTATTATTGTAATATCATGAAAACCAGCAGCTTCTACATGTTTTAGAAATTTACAAGCAATACTTCTGATTTTAAGAAAATCAAAATATATTGAATCCACAGATAAAAATGCAAGTTCACATGTACGTTTAAAAAATTCAGCATAATATACATTATTCTGATTGCGATCAATATTAGGAAATGCCTACAATCTCGCAAAGATTATGTAATATTTCTTTGTAGAAATACGTTCTAAAAATGTAGGACCTACTAAAATTGTTTCATTTGTTTGAAATAAGTTTTGATTCCTTACTCTATCCTCAAAATTATAAATCTCACCAGGACCTATCGACCGTTAGCATTTTGGATCAACTAGATCAATTAAAATATCCGCTAATGCAAATTTTCTGTCATCAATTTTAAACATTATTCCTCCATTCTTCATTAAAAACTACCTCTTTTCTCATTTGTAATTATTTGATCGCCCTGTACAGAATTTACCCGCATATGACTTCCCTGTTACACTCAATAGTAAATTTTAGCGAATTGATAATTTCCCGAGAAATAAAATGATACAAAGTAGAATAAACAGCACTTTCCGATAAATTATTCATACTAAATTTAAACTTACTGTTATAATGTTCTTCTTAAACTATCGCTGTATGAATTAGTCGAACACCAGGTGCATAATAATTTTAAATTCCAAATAAGAATGCTACCAGCAGTTATTATGGCTATTCAAATTGTAAGCCTCATCAGAAAATTCTGCTTCCCACTGGTAGCTGCGTACCCTATTCAGATTGAATTAAAATCCCACACTATATAAGAAATCTTTTTATTTACTTCTAATTGTATGAGTTTTTTCGTGTCATTAAACTAGTATGACTAGTGTACCTATAAGAATAAATAAAAAATTAACTAAATTATTAAATAGACAATAGGTTATTTATCCAAAACATACTATCGAAACTGAATAGATTATTACAGAAGTTCATTTTAAACGAAAGGAGGAAATATTAATGTTGGATAAATATTATAAAGTCGCTCAATTTGAGGGGGATTCAAGTTTACTTCACCAAATTGAAGCTTTATATGGTGTAAATGAAATAAATTTCGTCAGCTCTAAAGAAGAGATGATGGAAAAGTATTCAGATATTGTAAACCATGGACTAACAACTTGTGATAAGCCTTGTAAGCAAACCTTCTCTACATGTTTTATTAAAGAAGCACCATTAAATCTAATAGCTATTTCTGATGGTCTTAGCCCCGTTGCTGATTTTTCAGGCCTTCATTGTATTATTGAACCATGCATTACTAAGGCAACTATTGATATTTATGGGTGTAAGTCAAAACATGTGAATACAAAAGTAAACGCAGTTCACCTTGTTGGACGACTAGGTTACTGGTTCAATTTTGAAGAAGTATTTTTAAACAAATGTGAAAAAAGACTCGACTTTAGAACGGCAGCAGGTCAAGGAACAGGGTTCGTGGACCAAGTACTTTGCTATATTCCAGAATATGAAAATGATTGCCCTGTAGACATTTGCGATTCAAAAATTGATGTTGATTTTAGAAAGGCAATTATATGTGATGATAAAATTTATTTAGTATATGACGTTAAGGTAATATTCCCTAAGTGTTGTTAATATCAGGAATTTAAAGTCCTGACTGAACGGAGGGAAATATACTATGAAACGAATGGCAGGACCTTATACAGGGATTAAACAAGAGCCACCCAAAAAACCAAAAACAAGTATCAAACGTTCAAGTGGCTGTGGATGTGGGAAATAATTACACTATCTACAATTGCAGCTTAATATATTTATAAATGATCGTACAAAAAGGGGTGAATCATAAATGATTATCCCCTTTTTTATTTGTATTTATATACATCAAGCTTGTTGCCTTTTTGCTATTAATATAGCTAAGGCTAATAGCTATTGCATAGTTTACTAACTAGTGGTATGTGTGGCAAAAAGAAAAGGATTCCCGTAATTACTAAAGACAACCGTTCCATCGCAATACTCTCACGTTTTAACCCTTAAAATTTTTAAATCCTATACCAAAACAAATTATTGATTATGGTACCCGATGCAGAATATTAATTCACTTTACGTGGATTTTTCAAATAAATAAACCATCTTAACATCATTTCTACTGGACCAATTGAAAAGCGTGTTAAATACAGTTGACTTATTTTTAGCTGCATAACATAAATGATGACCGATAACAGGATCCCAACAAATACACCTAGCTTCCCAAACAATCCAAAACCGTAACCGTAAAAAATAATTGTACAAATAATCGATTGCATCAAATAGTTGGTAAGCGATAATTTTCCGATTGGGGCAAAATAATTAGTCATTTGCGTTTGATAGCGGTTAAATAGCCATGCGAATAAGGCAATATAACCGATTGCTAACACATATGTCCCTGCCGAATAAATAAATAGGCTAAACGGCGTGTCAAAAATAATGAATCCCTTCAGCAGTAGCCCGACTGGTACGAGCATCGCCACTTTTTTATATGTCTGAGTGCTATTAGCGAGCTGTAAAAATGCTCCCTTTTTCGCCATGCCTATTCCGAATAATACAAAGGGACCGACAGCTAGAAAGCTTACAATAGTCAAGAAAAGCCAGCCAATTGGTAAAGTTAATAAAAATATAAGTCCATCCCCTATAATAAAATCACCTATACGTTGTGCAAATATTTCGGCATATGTACCGTCCTGATAAATCATAATTTCCGCTGCTGTTAAAGGTTTCAGTAGCTTTATAAAACTGCTACCAAAATAGGCTCCCACTCCTAGGATTGCTGTTAAAATAATGCCCCATACAAAATACGTTTTCACTCGACGCTTTAAGAAAAATACTAATAAAATGAAAAGGGTTGAGCCATATGTTAATAAAACATCGCCTTCCCATACAAGTGCAATATGCATCGCTCCTAATATGGATAAGCCAATAGCCCGTCGAAACACAATATTTTTGTACTTTAACCCCGAAGCCTCTCTTGATTCAATCATTTTTATCAAAACAAATCCAAATACAAAACCAAAAATCGGATAAAATGACCCTTCCACAACTATTTTCACAAAATAATAGCTTATTTTATCTAGCAAATTTGCCGATTCAATAATTTCTACGCCTGATGAACCAAATTGGAAATGGAGCATATTAGCTAATAATATTCCAATTAGCGAAAATCCCCTCAATGCGTCCATCAGTTCTACACGTTCTACCTTCAATCTCTCACCTTCTTTTCGTTATTAATTACTATACGAATGTAGCGAAAGATAGTTTCATAATAATTGGAAAAAATGTATTTCCACAAGCCATCACCAAATTTTGGAGATGGAAAATCGTTATTAATTTCGAATGTAGCAGATGTAAAACGCTTCTTGTTTATACCCTTTTAATAATTTCTGTTAATTCGCTTAGTTAATAGCTTATCAATATCGCTAACGTTTCTACTTCAAATCAATTGCTCAAACCATTTCGAAAAATTTCTATTTTCCTAGAAAAACAATTTACCTTCATTAAACAATTATTCACTTGCATTTTTAGTATGAATTATAGATATGCTAAAATGTACAAAATTTTCTACAATAACGTTCACTAAATCTTTACATTTAACTGGAAGATTTCAGTTGAGTTTACTAAATAAAAAGAATAATATGAATTTCGAAGGGTGATTCTTCGCCATTCAAGCAATATCTAACATTGAAAAGGGGTTGGAAACATGTCAGACGTTCTAAAGCAATTTGTAATGCCATCAGAAAACTTATTTGGACCTGGTGCAATTCAAGAAGTTGGTAAAAAACTAACCGATTTAGAAGTGAAAAAGACATTAATCGTAACAGATGAGGGCTTACACGAATTAGGTCTCTCAGAACAAATTGCTAATATCATTACAGCTGCTGGTATTGAAGTTGCAATTTTCCCGAAAGCAGAACCAAATCCAACGGACAAAAATATTGAAGATGGTATCGCGGTTTATCATGCCGAGAACTGTGATTCAATCGTATCGCTTGGAGGCGGAAGTGCACACGATGCAGCAAAAGGTATCGGTATTATTGCTTCGAATGGTGGTTGCATTCATGATTATGAAGGCGTAGATCAAACACAAAATCCATTAGTTCCGCTAATTGCCATCAATACAACTGCTGGTACAGCGAGCGAAATGACGCGCTTTACAATTATTACAGATACAGCACGTAAAGTAAAAATGGCCATTGTCGACAAACATGTTACCCCTCTTGTGTCGATTAATGACCCTGAGTTAATGATTGGTTTACCACCAGCACTAACAGCAGCAACTGGCTTAGATGCATTAACACATGCGATCGAAGCATTTGTTTCAACAAATGCAACGCCAATTACAGATGCTTGTGGCGAAAAAGTACTGCAGTTAATCCCTGAGTTTTTACCACGCGCATATGCAAATGGTACTGATTTAGAAGCACGTGAGCAAATGGTTTACGCTCAATTTTTAGCAGGAATGGCGTTCAACAACGCATCATTAGGTTATGTACATGCCATTGCCCATCAATTAGGTGGCTTCTATAACCTACCACACGGCGTATGTAACGCGATTTTATTACCACATGTTTGCCGTTTCAATTTAACAGCACGTACAGAACGCTTTGCAAAAATCGCTGAATTATTAGGTGCAAATATTGAAGGTCTAAGCAAGCGCGATGCTGCTGAAAAAGCAATTTCAGTAATTGAAGCGTTAGCAAAAGACTTAAATATTCCAAGTGGCTTCCGTGAGCTTGGTGCGAAAGACGAAGACATCGAAATTTTAGCTCAAAATGCGATGTTAGATGTTTGCGCAGCGACAAACCCACGAAAAGCTACTCTTGAAGATATTAAACAAATAATTACAAATGCAATGGGACCGGTTGTGGTACAAGTTAACCAAAATGAAGCCGTAACAGTCTCTTAATTACCTAAACACAAAAACCTTTGGATATTTTATCCAAAGGTTTTTTATTGGTTTGCCCGATAGGCACAACAACTCCATAGGGAAAGTCCATTACATGCTTGGTAGTAGGACCTATTGAGAAATCATTCAGCAATCCTATCCACCCGATTTGTCCATATATACCCTTGATACCCTTCTGGAATTTTTTCAAGGCTGCCTTTTGTATCAAAACCCTCTGACCATTTGCCATTTCCTTCTACAATTACGACTCTTGTATTAACCGACGCCATTCTATCTACAAATTTATTCGGCCAACCCCATAAGTATTTTGCATAATTTAAAGGTAAATGAAGCTCCATATTGTGCAATTCTTTTGGAATATAGCCTGTCCAACCTATTAATTCATATTTTAATAACGCCTCTTTCATCATTGCTTTTGTTAATAGCTTCATGTCACTATTCTTTGATCGTAAATAGGAAAATCCTTCACTTTCTCCATCACCATAAACGGTTATGTAATTCAATTGATTTTTAGACATTTTGCTTAAATACGTATCCCACAAAACTTTTGTCGTTTCTTTAGTGGCATCTTTATCATGTATTAAAAACTCTTTATTCGGAAAAGCAGCAAACACCTCGTCTAAGCTTGGTAGCATACCCCTACCTTGACCACGAAACGGGTATGTAGCGCCTTGATCAGCCGTATAGCGATAGCCAATATCTAACTTTTTTAATTCGTCCATCGTAAAATCTTTGACTTCGCCTTTTCCATTTGTTCGATATTCTAGCGTAAAATCATGAAAAACAGCTAGTTGACGGTCCTTCGTTAGTTTAATATCCAATTCCACTACATCCGCACCATGATCAAACGCTGCTTTAATAGAAGGAATTGTATTTTCTAAATAAGGATGTTCAGGTGGATAAATCATTTCAGCTGTATTCGTATCACTCTCTACCTTAGATATATCAAAGGTTTGAGCTAACCCTCGATGAGCCAGAATCTTATAATTCGTATTTTTAGAATAAAATAAACTCGTATTATTTATCCAAACGAAAGCAGCCAACAGGATAAATCCCCCTAAAATAATCCATCTCTTTTTCCCTTTCCTTTTATTCATTTTGTCACCCTTTCTTATCTGAATAAGAAAAAGAGCCCTCAATCAGCTCTTTCCTCATCTAATAAACCTGCAATTTTTTTCACAATAACCTTCCAATTCAATTCAGTCCGCGCAAACTTTTGTAGTTCGTCACATGTATGTGAAAGTACTTGCTCTTGTGTTGCCGCATTTTTTAATTCTAGTCCAATATGTTCCCAATCATACGTCGGATGAATTTTACCAAAACGTTGATTTTGTGTAATGTCCGAAGCACCATCAACATTGGTAGATATGATATAACAACCATTTTTAGCCGCTTCAGCAAATACATGTGCATGACATTCTACTGTGGATGTGAGGCAAAATATTTTAGCTAGCCTATACTCTTGTTCTAACAAATATTTATCGTAGATCGGTCCTAAAATGATTACCTGATCAGCATATGCGCTTCCTTCAAGCATTTCGTGTAATTCCTGTCTAAATTTCTCTGACATGGGGCCAACTAGGCGAAATTCCCAATCCGCAAGCTCAGCAGCTAAAAAGGAGGTTACTGCCATCTTAATTTGTTTTTCAGGCGCATCTAAACGACCAACCGTCAGTATTCTGTTTTTTTTCTGTTCAAAGGAAACGGGCACAGTTGGAAAGTATTCATAATACCCATTTGGAATCAGCTTTACATCTAAATTCAGCGCACTATTAATTTGTGTTTGAATCGGTTCGCATTCAGAAGTGACTAAATCACAAAGGTGAAGCAACTCTTCAAAATAAGAATAAGTCATAAGTCGGCTCAACCAAAAACGATTAACATCTAGCTTCATATAAATTTTACCGTTTGGATTGTATTGCTTATATGTTTTTAGCATGGATAAATAGGATGGATAAGGTCCAATGGCAAAAGCTATATCAATTTCTTGTGCATGTTCCTTTAAGTAAGCATTCATATTTTCCTCAAAACTACCTTCAAAAGGGATATGTTGGAATTTCACAAAAGGAAATGTTTGATGGAGTACGGATTCATTAAATTCAGACGTTACAATCGTCACATCATAATTTAAATATTCACCGAGCAAGATCGGTACGAGACAAAGATCTTTGAAAATATGAGCTTCTGAAAGCTTATATGATTCAACACTACAAATAAAGGCTATTTTTTTTGACATCGTATCCCCCAAATAAATAAGTGATTTATTTAAGGTATGTTGCCGTGAAACATTACGTGAAAAACTTAACCAGAATCAACCATGCTTTCTTATAATTGCCCGAATACTTCACTTATCCAATGCTCCTATTTAGCACGATTACTGCTAATAGTTTCCTAACCTAATGCCAGATGAAACGATAATTTTGAATCTCATTTGCCCAAAAGAACAATAGCCTATCGACTAGTTAATATTATGCATATTGTATAGGAAAGCGTCTTAACGTTCATTCGGGGTTCGTTTTAACATGAGCAATATTCATTAATTACGCCCTCGTTACTAAACAATCTGCTGAATGACAATAAGTATAGAATGGAGGGTTGTGAATGAAGATTAGTTTTTTAACACCTGCTTACAATAGTGGAGATTGGATTGTGACAATGCTTAATAGCATTCCTAAAGAATATGCCTATGAAATTATCGTCTGCGATGATGGGTCAACGGATGCTACAGTAGCTATATTAAAAGACTATCAAAGGTATTTTCCTGTCTTAAAAATACTTGAAAATGGCACCAATTTAGGTGCGAGTGAATCTTATAATCGATGCATTGCAGCAGCAACTGGTGATTACGTAGCTATCATTGATAGCGATGATCATTACTTACCTGCGATCCGAGATGTGTTAGCACAAGTGGATGGAACATATGACATTTATTACTACAATATGTATGCGAAAGCGGGATACTCGTTTTTCAAAGATGAATCAAATCGATATTCATTACCTGGACAATTTAAAATCATCCGAAGAAGTTTTATTGGGGATGCCTTTTTCACGAATAGAAAAGATATTGCAGGAGATTGGGATTTTAATTGCGCGCTCATGGATAAAAACCCTTCATGCAAGTACACCGGAATATTAGCCTATTGGTATAACTTTCCAAGAGAAAATTCTGAATCCGATTTACATCAAAGAGGGCTTAAGTAGCGCCCACGCATCTAGGAGGTGAAACATTTCATGACGATGTTTAACGACAAAATATTATTGATTACAGGAGGAACTGGTTCATTTGGAAATGCAGTATTAGAACGGTTTTTAAATACCGATATTAAAGAAATTCGGATTTTCTCTCGCGATGAAAAAAAGCAAGATGATATGCGTATTTTATATCAAAATAATAAAATCAAATTTTTCATTGGCGATGTACGCGATATACAGAGCATACATAACGCAATGTATAATGTAGATTTCGTCTTCCATGCGGCAGCCCTTAAGCAAGTCCCCTCCTGCGAGTTTTTCCCACTTGAAGCCGTTAAGACAAATGTTCTAGGCACCGAGAATGTACTAACTGCAGCGATCAATGCAGGTGTAAAAAAAGTAATTTGCCTTTCTACCGATAAAGCTGCCTACCCGGTAAACGCAATGGGTATTTCAAAAGCAATGATGGAAAAAACATTTATTGCTAAGTCTAGAATGCTTACAACTGATCAAACTCTTATATGCGGTACAAGATACGGCAACGTCATGGCATCACGCGGTTCTGTCATTCCCCTATTCATTGAACAAATAAAAGCTGGCAAACCATTAACCGTTACAGATTCCAATATGACACGTTTTATGATGAGCCTAGATGAAGCGGTCGAATTAGTTTTGTATGCCTTTTCGCACGCAGAAAATGGAAACATTATGGTCCAAAAATCTCCAGCTGCGCGGATCGTTGATTTAGCTCAAGCTCTACTGGAATTATTTAATGTCCAAAATCATGTAAACATTATCGGTACACGTCACGGAGAAAAAATATTCGAGGTCCTTTTAACAAAGGAAGAAGCCGCGAAAGCAGTTGATTTGGGCAACTTTTATAAAATTCCCGCAGATAATCGTGATTTAAATTATGGTAAGTATCTTGAAGAAGGTTCTCCAAAAATTACGCTAACAGATGAATATAACTCCAATAATACTAAAATACTTTCAATAGAAGAAATTAAAGAAAAACTAATAAAACTTCCATACATTCATGATGAATTACAAAAATGGAAGGGCGGAAAACCATGAAATTTCTAGTTCTTGGTGCAACAGGTATGGCCGGTCACACGATTACTTACTTCTTACGTGAGAACGGGCATAACGTCACTACTTATTCACGAACTCACTTCCCTTTAAACAAAGGTATAACGGGTGATATTACGGATTCTTCTTTTTTCCGTTCCATTATTTCAGACGATTATGATGTCATCATCAATTGTATCGGTATTTTAAATGAGGCATGTGATAAAGACCCTGAAAAAGCCATCTTTTTGAATAGTTATTTGCCACATGCAATCGTCAATAGAATAAAAGATACAGATACAAAGCTTATTCATCTAAGTACGGATTGTGTTTTCTCAGGAAAAGCTGCGCCTTATAGTGAAAAAAGTAAACATGATGGCGAAACGCTATATGACCGTACTAAAAGTTTAGGTGAAGTTGCTTGTGGTAGGCACTTAACATTCAGAAATTCAATAATTGGTCCTGACATAAAGGAAAGTGGCATTGGCTTATTGAATTGGTTTATGAAACAATCTGGTACGATTAATGGATACACTGGAGCTATTTGGAATGGTGTAACGACGTTAACATTAGCAAAGGCCATAGAAAAAGCAGCAACAGATAACCTCACCGGACTATACCATCTCGTCCATCCGACTAGTGTGAACAAGTATGAGTTACTTCAATTATTCAACAAGCATTTAAAAGAAAACAAGATGACTATTCTACCCTCTCCTATCGTACAATTAGATAAAACTTTACTTAATTCCCGACAGGATTTTTCATTTACCGTACCAAGTTATGAAGAAATGATTGTTGAAATGCACGATTGGATCTTCTCGCATAAAAACTTATATCCACATTATTTTAAGTGAAAAACTTAAAATGATCTATATCGTGAAACGTCAAAATAGCTTTACTGAACACTAGTTCAATAAGGCTTTTTTAATTGAACTTTTTATTTGCTGACAAAAAAGCGCCTACCTTTTTCAGGCGGCGCTCTTGTTCACAGTGTTGAATAAATACGGGCCCGATACATGAATATTTTCCAACACCACTCACTCCATTTTATGAATTACACCAAATTGATTGGGTACCTGATTCAGAATATTTTCCACAACCATACTCACAAAACGTTTTGCATTATTTTTTGTTTTTCTGATGCGCTAAATAATTTTCTTTAAATGCTTCTGCCTCTCGTTCCATAGTAAATCACACTTAGTTTAGTACTAACAACATTTAGGGAATTTCACCTTAATGTCATACACTAAATAAAGTTTATCATCACATATGATTGCCTTTTTAAAATCAACATCAATTTTTGAATCGCAAAGGTCTACAGGACATCCATGGTCATATTCTGGAATATAGCAAAGTACTTGGTCCACAAACCCTGTTCCTTGACCTGCTGCTCTTCTAAAGTCAAATTTTCTCTCACATTTGTTTAAAAAGACTTCTTCAAAGTTGAACCAGTAACCAAATTTGCCAACAATATGAACTGCGTTTACTTTCGTTTTTACATGCTTTGACTTACATCCATAAATATCAATAGTTGCTTTCGTAACACATGGTTCAATAACACAATGAAGGTCTGAAAAATCAGCAACTGGGTTGATACCATCAGAAACAGCTACTAGATTTAATGGCGCTTCTTTTATAAAACATGTAGAGAAAGTATTCTTACATGGTCTATCACAAGAATTTGATTCATGTTTTAGAATATCTGAATACTTTTCCATCATCTCTTCTTTAGAGCTAACGAAATTAATATCGTTAACACCATATAAAGATTCGATTTGGTGAAGTAAACTTGAATTCCCTTCAAACTGAGCGATTTTATAATATTTATCTAACATTGTTTTTTCCTCCTTTCCTTTAAAATGTACTACAGTTATAATCTATTCAGTTTCAAAAATATGTTTTGGATAAATAACCTATTTTTTATTTTTTATTTAATAGCTACATGTTTATTGCAAAATAGAGATGCAAACTTGTGAAACGAATTCGGGCAGAGTCTAGCACTTTTATCTTGCATAAAAAAAGACTTGCAAACCACCCAAGTCTCTCTACTGTTTAGTTGTCGAATCTATCGCGTGGAAGAATAAAGGATGTTCGTCATGTCTAACATTAATTGAATCTAGGCATTACGAAAGGAAATAGATTTATGTAATTCAACCCTAAATGGTTATACACCTGTGGAAGGATTTTTTTAATGTAGATTCTATCGGGATCTATATCATGATACGTCATAAAAGCCTTGCTGAACAATAAACATGATGGCGAAACGCTATATGACCGTGCGAAAAGTTTAGGTGAGTTGCTTGAGGTAAAAAAAACAAGATGACTATCTTACCCTCTCCTATCGTGCAATTATATAAAACCTTACTTAATTCCCGACAAGATTTTTCATTTACCGTACCAAGTTATGAAGAAATGATTGTTGAAATACGCGATTGGATTCTCTCGCATAATACAAAAAAGCGCATACCTTTTCAGATAGCGCTCTTGGTCACAGTGTTGAATAAAATACGGGCCCTGTACATGAATTTTTTCCAACACCGCTCATTTCATTTTATGAATTACAACAAATTGATTGGGCACACGGTGCAAAATATTTTCTACAACCACAACCACAAAAACGTTTTACATTTTCTTTTGTTTTTTTCTGTTGCTCTAAATGCTTTTCTTTAAAAGCTCCTGCCATTCGCTTCATTGTAAACCTCCCTCCGTTCAGTACTAACAACATTTAGGGAATTTCACCTTAACGTCATACACTAAATAAAGTTTGTCATCACAAATAATTGCCTTTTTAAAATCAACATCAATTTTCGAATCGCAAAGGTCTACAGGACATCCATGTTCATATTCTGGAATATAGCAAAGTACTTGGTCCACGAAACCTGTTCCTTGACCTGCTGCCGTTCTAAAGTCAAATCTTCTCTCACATTTGTTTAAAAAAACTTCTTCAAAATTGAACCAGTAACCAAATTTACCAATAATATGAACAGCGTTTAGTTTCGTTTTGACGTGTTTTGACTTACATCCATAAATATCAATGGTTGCTTTCGTAACACATGGCTCAATAATACAATGAAGATCTGAAAAATCAGCAACTGGGTTAATACCATTAGAAACAGCTACTAGATTTAATGGCGCTTCTTTAATAAAACATGTAGAGAAAGTTTGCTTACATGGTCTATCACAAAAATTTGTTTCATGTTTTAGAATGTCTGAATACTTTTCCATCATCTCTTCTTTAGAGCTAACGAAATTAATATCACTAACACCATATAAAGATTCGATTTGTTGAAGTAAACTTGAATTCTCCTCAAATTGAGCGACTTTATAATATTTATCTAACATTATTTTTTCCTCCTTTCCTGTAAAATGCACTACAGTGTTAATCTATTCAGTTTCAATAATATGTTTTGGATATATAACCTATTTTTACTCATTAATTTTATAGTTTCAATTTTATTGCAAATTAGAGGTGCAAAGTCTAGAACTTTTAAAGATAATTGCTAGCCACCCAAGTCTCTCTACTGTTTAGTTGTCTAATCTAGCAATAGAAAGAATAACGGATGCTCATCATATCTAAAATTAATTGATTCTAAGCATTACAAAATGAAATAGGTTTATGTAATTCAACTATAAATGGGTATGCACCTGGTGAAGAATATTTTTACTGAATAATCTACAGGGATATATATTTTAATACGTCATAAAAGCCTTGCTGAACACTAGAGTTCAATAAGACTTTTTGGATTGAGCGACTATTTTTGGCTAGCACTAATTGCTGCACCCGATACAAAAATTGGTTTATTCCATATTTGTAGATCAACACAGCGGAAATATTGGCTGAAATGAGGACATAAATTTCAACTGAAAATTAATAAAGAACCTATTTAATTGTGAATGAGTTTTTTTATTTTGTATGATTAGCGCTTTATTAATAGCTCTATCCACTGTGCCAATTTCATAATCACTTTTGTATTAAAGCATAGGAACCGAATAATTGTACTTGCACCCAGTGTATAATATGAAGAAGGCCGTTCACCGAGTCGTTTCTTTGAATGTAATGTTTATTACTTTTTCTGTTTTTCGATCAAACTTAATGTTAATAAATACACCGAACTCTTTGTTGCCTTCACGTAACCAAAGTTTAAATTTTTCTGTGGAGGTATCCGTTCCTTCCTCTCTTCCAATATGATGATAATCAATAATACTTGCTTGCGGATATTTTTCCTTAGTCTTTTGCATAGCAATTCCTCCCCATTTTGCATATGGAGGAACTTCTTGTGATACCTTTTCCACATCGTTCGAATTCGCAAATATGAAATTAGCTAAAAGTAATGTACAAGAAATGACTGCTATTGATAAAAAGGTTTTCATGTCTTTTAATGCTCCTTTTTATCTTAGTCTTTCCTTGTTTTTTTTGACCATTCGCTTTTGGCTACTCTAATTGAATAGTAAAAAGATGGTTGAAGCATATAAACATTACTTCAACCATCTTTTTTAAAATGTACTATTAAACTAAAATTTAATATTTGAACTGGTTAATAAGAGATTTTAACTCATCCGCCATATGAGAAAGTGATTGTGCAGATGCATTAATTTCTTCCATTGAAGCTAATTGCTCCTCTGTAGATGCAGCAACTTCTTCTGATGTAGCAGCATTCCCTTTTGCTGTGAAAGCTAAATCTTCTGTAATTGCGGTAACCTCTTGCACACTTGCCGACATTTGTTCGGAAGCGGAAGATACTTCTTCCATTTTCGGAGTAATTTCTCTCATGCTTGTCATGATGACTTGGAACTTAGAAATCGCTTCATCCGATACGCGTAAGCCACTTTGTACGTCCTCTGTAACTTGAGCCATAATACGTACCGATTGTTCCGTGTCTGCTTGAATACCATGAATTAATTCGAAAATTTGTTTTGCTGATTGTTGGGATTGCTCTGCCAGTTTACGCACTTCATCTGCAACTACAGCGAAACCTTTCCCGTGCTCTCCTGCTCTTGCAGCTTCAATCGCAGCGTTTAAAGCGAGTAGATTCGTTTGATCAGCAATGCCTGTAATGACATCTAAAATGGACGTAATTTGTTGCGAACGATCATGTAACGTTTGAATTTTTGTGTTTGATTCTGAAACGGATTGATGTATGAAATTCATTTGATCCTTCGTATCTTGGACTACTTTGCCACCCTCATCTGCCTGCATCGTAGCGTGCTGTGAAAGATCCGTTACAGTAGAAGATATTTCTGCTATATGAAGAATTGCTTTTGACAATTCATTTAAAGATTCCGCGTTTTTGCTTGCACTGATTGTTTGCGTATCTGCACTAGAAGCAACTTCTTGTATCGCAATTGCCACTTGCTCGGTTGCCGAGCTCGTTTGATCGGCATTAGCTGTTAACTCTTCCGCTGAAGATGCGACTTCTTCTGCATTTACTTCTACTTTTTTTATTAGTGTTCGAAGACTTTCCTGCATATCATTGAAAGCTTGACCTAATTGTCCAATTTCATCATTCGAAGTGATCGTTACTTTTTCAGTTAAATCCCCTTTACTGATCGTCACTGCACTTACTTTTAATTTGTCAATCGGTCTAATAATTCCTTTTACGACGAAATGAACGGCAATCGCGCTAACTACAATGGCAATAATTAACACAAGTAACGTTGTATACAATATAAAGGAAGCAGATTCATCTATTTCTTTCGAGAAAATTGTTCCTGAAATTTTCCAACCCGTCAATTTATTTGTTGTAAAAAATAATATTCGGTTATCCCCTTCATAAACATAATCATACGTACCAGATTCCTTCTCATACATCTTATCCATGAAGCTCTCTTTTACTTCTCCACCCCCTTCTAATGTAGGGTGTGAAATAACCTTTTTGTTGACATCAAAAATGGAAGAGTACCCATCTTTCCCGATCTGAATAGATTCTGACATTTTTTGTAAGTCTGTTAGTTTAAGATCTACTGCAACAACCCCTGAACGGTCTTTTAACTGTTGAGCAATTGTAACAATCATTTCTTCAGTCCTCAAATCTTTGTAAGGCTCTGTTATAAAAGGATCCCCTTGAAGCTCTACTGCATTTTTATACCAACTTCTATCCAAAGGGTTATAATTTTCGGCAGTAGGCACGTTCTCTCCTTGAATAAATTTCCCACTCGTCGTTGCAACATAAATGCTGAAGATATCTGGGTTTCGTTTAAAGTATTGTTGAAGAGATGTCCTTAAGGCAACCTCACCCTGTTCATACATCGACGAATTAATTTCCTCACTAAAGACATCAATGTCATTAATTTTTTCACTAATGGTTTTGTCTATAAGTTTGTTTAATACCCCTATGCTCTGGTTGGCACTTTGAAGAATTTCTTCTTCAATTGAATCTTTTGCTGCTAGATAGGAGAGGCTCCCTACTAAAACAACTGGGATTACTAATACAAGTGCAAACGCAATATACAGCTTGTTTTTAAGGCTTCTAAATAATTTTTTCATGTAACGGTTCTCCTTTTTCTGTATAAGCTTTAAAAGCTTTTTCTTTAGATGCATTAATTCGAAAAACGCTTTACAACAGCCCTTTCGATTCATAAATGATGTCCATAATTTTTATCGGTCGAAACTTTATAATTCGAAGTCTTTTTTGTTACTCACATGAAATATATTACTTATTATTCTCAAATTTCGATGTGCCCTTATACTTCTAGTAATTCCGATCAAAAATGTACCTTGCACACGGTGTAGAATATACATTTTCTATACCTCGATACGCCAAAAAAGCCTTGTTGAACAATAAAGTTCAACAAAACTTTTTTGATTGCATTTTATTGTTACTGACAAAAGTTCCCAAACCAATTACAGAATGGACTTTACTAGGCTTTCTCGGGTCTTGGCCAAATGAAATAAGAAATAGAGAAAGCAAAATCGATACCGAGCACAAGTGCCCATATTTTCAATGTCTCTAAAAACACTTCCGTTCTTGCTGGGTCATTGATGAAAAAAATCATGGCCACTAGAAATGCAGCACCGATAATATAGGCAAGAACGTGTTGTAATGAACCTTTCATCGAATGACGTGCATGTGCGTAGCCTGTTTTCCTTATCGGTTTTGGTCCTTTTTTTTGAATGTAATAAACAAAACGTTCGTCCGCCCAGTGAATCATACTTTTACCAAACGCGACTGACACCCCAAGATAAATGGCAGCGATTGCATGCACTTGCGTCGCGGTTGCTCCATTATACAAGTCAGTTGCTGTGACGATGAGTAATATTAAATCAATTACTGGCGTCAAGGCAAGAAAAAAAAGTCCCAGTCGTTCAAATTTGAGAATGTATCGTGTGATGAGCCCCAGCAAGATAACAATCCAAAAGCCGATTTCACATGCGACGATCATCCATGAGATGAAATTCATATACAACAACCCCTTTTAAAGTTTCCATTCACGGTACTGAAGATTTGAAAATTTTACAAATTAATTATAGTATATAAGAATATAAATAATCAGTCATCTAAATACTGGATCATTAACAAATTCTAGGGATGACTTGTTTGTGTTACTGGTGCAGAATGATATCGGATTAACATTACAAAAATTGGACAAACTGAATCATGTTATACAAAGGAATGTTGTATACTTTCTTTATTATTAATTTTTTATAGGAGGAAATATGAAACTAGGTGCATTTTCTGTTAGTTTAAGTGTAAAAGATATTCATAAATCAAAAGCCTTTTACGAAAATTTAGGGTTTCAAGATTTTGGCGGGGATATTACTCAAAATTGGCTTATTATGAAAAATGAGAGTACGATCATTGGTCTATTCCAAAACATGTTTGAAAAGAATATTTTGACTTTTAATCCCGGTTGGAATGAGAATGCAGAAAATCTCGATTCGTTTACGGATATTCGAGATCTCCAGAAACAGCTTAAAGCACAAGGCATTAAATTACTGACTGAAGCAGATGAATCAAGCGAAGGCCCTGCAAGCTTTACAATTGAAGATCCTGATGGTAATGCTATTCTTATAGATCAACACAGATGAAATAATGTCTAGAATGGAAATCTACACAATTCAAAATCTTGAAGCAATTAGGCCGAGGCTTAATTGCTTTTTTATGTTTTGAGCTTAATTAGTTATTAATCTTGCACCTGATGCAGTAGTTATCATGCATGGACGGCATCATTTCGTTACCTTATATACGTACGATTCTGCATTCAATTGTCCATCCAAGCAAAAAAGCAAAAAACCCCAAATTACATATACTACAAGGATTATTTTAGGAGGGGTACAAGTTGATTACAATCAGTTTATGTATGATCGTCAAAAACGAAGATGAGGTAATTGGAAGATGTCTTGCTTCAGTTAAAGACTTAGTAGATGAAATTAATATTGTGGATACCGGTTCTACTGATAACACGAAGGACATTGTGGGACAGTTCACTGACCGTATTTTTGACTTTCAATGGATCGACAATTTTGCAGATGCACGAAATTTTTCCTTTCAACAAGCAACAAAAGAATATATTCTGTGGCTAGATGCAGATGATGTTTTCTCTGTTGAAGATCAGGAAAAGTTTAAAGCATTAAAAAAGTCATTAACATCTGACATTGATGCCGTGTCTATGAACTATAATTTAAGTTTTGATGCAGAAGGTAATGTGAGCTCTCTACTAAGGAGAAATCGTATCGTGAAAAGAGAGAAAAATTTCCAATGGATCGGTGCTGTACATGAATATTTATCAGTCGGTGGAAATATCTATCAGTGCGATGTCGCGGTAAGCCATTTACCGCTAAGTCATGACCACAATAGAAATATTGAAATATACAATCGATTAGTAAAATCCGGCGAAGAGTTGTCACCTCGTGATACTTTCTATTACGCAAATGAACTTTATGACCATGCACATTATGAAAAAGCTGTTTTTTACTACGAACATTTTTTAACCTCTCAATTAGGATGGATAGAAGATAACATTCGCGCCTGCTTTAAACTAGCGGATTGTTACATTCATTTAAACGACAAAGAAAATATATTGAGCGCAATTTTAAGAAGTTTTGAATATGATATTCCTCGCCCAGAGGCATGTTGTAGACTCGGATATTACTTTATGGAGCAGTTTAAAAATTACGAAGCTATTCACTGGTACGAACAAGCGCTCCTAACGAAACAGCAACCGAATGCCCCATTCCAAAACAACACTTTTACAACCTGGTTACCTCATCTCCAGCTATGTGTCCTATATGACCGCTTAAAACAATACGAAATTGCTAATGCACATAATGAACTAGCAGGAACCTTTATACCGAACGATCCTAAAATACAATTCAATAAAGATTACTTCGACCGAATTTTAAAAAAGGACGATGAGTCAGTCAACTAAAAATCCCTATTAACTATCATGATTCACATAACCTTTTCAAACAATTTTTACGAAATACAAATGCGAGTCTTTGAAAAAGAATTTTCTAGTCTCTATTCTTATTACCTTATTTTTTTCTGTCGTCTTTATTTTTAATTTATTAGTTACTTGTCTTCTCCCTCTTTCTCTTCTATTGAATAAAATAGTCGAGAAAGGAGGTGAAATAATGAATGTTGATGATTTTTTTAAACGTAAGATATGTAAGACTTGTGACTGCTACCCATGCCAATGTTTAGGTAATCATTGGAGTCACGGTGGTCTAAAACATGATGATTGTGGATGGGTACCATGTAAACCTAAAGGATCTACTGGGGCTACTGGACCTACTGGCGGCACTGGTGCTACTGGTGGCACTGGTGCTACTGGCGGCACTGGTGCTACTGGCGGCACTGGTGCTACTGGCGGCACTGGTGCTACTGGCGGCACTGGTGCTACTGGCGGCACTGGTGCTACTGGCGGCACTGGTGCTACTGGCGGTACGGGTGCTACTGGCGGCACTGGTGCTACTGGCGGTACGGGTGCTACTGGCGACACTGGTGCTACTGGCGGCACTGGTGCTACTGGTGGTACGGGTGCTACTGGCGGCACTGGTGCTACTGGCGGCACTGGTGCTACTGGCGGCACTGGTGCTACTGGTGGTACGGGTGCTACCGGCGGCACTGGTGCTACTGGCGGCACTGGTGCTACTGGCGGTACTGGTGCTACTGGCGGCACTGGTGCTACTGGCGGCACTGGTGCTACTGGCGGCACTGGTGCTACTGGCGGCACTGGTGCTACTGGTGGTACGGGTGCTACCGGCGGCACTGGTGCTACTGGCGGTACGGGTGCTACTGGCGGCACTGGTGCTACTGGTGGTACGGGTGCTACTGGTGGCACTGGTGCTACTGGCGGCACTGGTGCTACTGGCGGTACGGGTGCTACTGGCGGCACTGGTGCTACCGGCGGTACTGGTGCTACTGGCGGCACTGGTGCTACTGGCGGCACTGGTGCTACTGGCGGCACTGGTGCTACTGGCGGCACTGGTGCTACTGGCGACACTGGTGCTACTGGCGGCACTGGTGCTACTGGCGGCACTGGTGCTACTGGCGGCACTGGTGCTACCGGCGGTACGGGTGCTACTGGCGGCACTGGTGCTACTGGCGGCACTGGTGCTACTGGCGGCACTGGTGCTACTGGCGGCACTGGTGCTACTGGCGGTACGGGTGCTACTGGCGGCACTGGTGCTACTGGTGGTACGGGTGCTACTGGTGGTACGGGTGCTACTGGTGGTACGGGTGCTACTGGCGGCACTGGTGCTACTGGCGGTACTGGTGCTACTGGCAATACTGGTGCTACCGGCGGTACTGGTGCTACTGGCGGCACTGGTGCTACTGGCGGTACTGGTGCTACTGGCGGCACTGGTGCTACTGGTGACAAGGGTGCTACTGGCGGCACTGGTGCTACTGGCGGCACTGGTGCTACCGGCGGTACGGGTGCTACTGGCGGCACTGGTGCTACTGGCGGCACTGGTGCTACTGGCAGTACTGGTGCTACTGGCGGCACTGGTGCTACTGGCGGCACGGGTGCTACTGGCGGCACGGGTGCTACTGGCGGCACTGGTGCTACTGGCGGCACTGGTGCTACCGGCGGTACTGGTGCTACTGGCGACACGGGTGCTACCGGCGGTACGGGTGCTACTGGCGGCACTGGTGCTACTGGCGGCACGGGTGCTACTGGTGACACGGGTGCTACTGGCGGTACGGGTGCTACTGGCGGCACGGGTGCTACTGGCAGTACTGGTGCTACTGGCGGCACAGGTGCTACTGGCGGTACGGGTGCTACTGGCGGCACGGGTGCTACTGGTGACACGGGTGCTACTGGCGGTACGGGTGCTACTGGCGGCACGGGTGCTACTGGCGGAACGGGTGCTACTGGCGGCACGGGTGCTACTGGCAGTACTGGTGCTACTGGCGGCACGGGTGCTACTGGCGGCACGGGTGCTACTGGCGGTACGGGTGCTACTGGCGGCACGGGTGCTACTGGCGGTACGGGTGCTACTGGCGGCACGGGTGCTACTGGCAGTACTGGTGCTACTGGCGGCACAGGTGCTACTGGCGGCACGGGTGCTACTGGCGGCACGGGTGCTACTGGCGGCACGGGTGCTACTGGCGGCACGGGTGCTACTGGCAATACGGGTGCTACTGGCGGAACGGGTGCTACTGGCGGCACAGGTGCTACTGGCGGCACGGGTGCTACTGGCGGCACGGGTGCTACTGGCGGAACGGGTGCTACTGGCGGAACGGGCGCTACTGGCGCTACTGGCGCTACTGGCGCTACTGGCGCTACTGGCGCTACTGGCGCTACTGGCGGCGGTGCAATTATCGCATTTGCATCAGGGCTTCCTATCGCTCCAACAACAATCGCACTAGGATTAGTAGGTTTACCTGGTTTAGTAGGTTTCGGTAATTCCGTTACATCTGCTACTATTCTAGGAGCGACTATCGATCTTACTGGAGCAGCCGGAACACTTTTAAACTTCGCATTCTCTGTTCCTAGAGGTGTTACTATTACTTCCCTAGCCGCATACTTCAGTTCAACTGTTGCTTTGGCAATTGGAGGAAGTACTATTACTATTAAAGCTCAATTATATCAATCAGCTGCTCCCTCTACTAACATCTTTATTCCAATTGTTGGTGCTGAAGTAAACATACCTTTACCAGGCCCACTTTCTATTGGACAGCATAATTCTGCAATCGTTACAGGTTTAAATATACCTGTAACTGCTGGAACTCGACTATTAATGGTATTCTCTGCAACCGCTACCGGAATAAGTTTGCTTAACACAGTGGCTGGATACGCAAGTGCTGGAATCTCAATTAATTAAACAATTCAAAACAAAAAATAGAACTGCACATAAAGCGCAAAGCTTTTTGGTGCAGTTCTATTTTAAATTCATAATAAATTAATTTACAAAATTTTCAATTAAAATAGTACACCATCTCAAATAGATAGCATACCTCTTTATGTAATTATTTGTTTGACTGACTGCGCCTTAGATTTTCTAATTCATATAAAACTAAAATTCAATGAATGCGAACTGTTACTTTTACGCTACCTGGAGCTGGGACTGTAAGTGAGTCTTGAACACATATTGTATTTACATAACTCCCTCTCCTCTAAACAATAATTTGAACCGCTTTTTAAAATCTATTTCTATTCATAGAAAATCTTCGCAAAGAGAACACTCTTATTTGCATATTTCGGGGGACACAATTGAATTATTTTACGAAGCAGATGGATTAACTGTGCCACTTTACATAGGTGGCGATAACACTGCTGGGATAGTTTGGTCATGTCATAGAATTAATTAATGAAATCCCTCATTACTTTTAAAAAATGATCCAAATAAAATACATCCTTAAGGCTTATTCTTAAAGATGTATTTTTTCATTTCTAAAATAAGCAAACTTTGTTCTTGAATACCTATTTTTGAGAAAAGCATTCTGAGTTCTATACCGCGCTAAATCTCCTTATAGTTTAAGCTACTTTTACACATAAAAAATTCTTGATCTTCATTAATCCCTAAACAAAATTGATTATCCAATATTATTTTCATTGGAAAAACTTTGGACTTCTTTTCAGAAAACAGCCACCTTCTACCTGGACCCGCTAAAATGATAAAAACACCATTGTTACTTTCTTGCATGAAACTCAACTTCGAATTCGTAATGGGAGAATCGTCACTATTTACAATATTGATCGTTTTTAACTGCTCCCCAATCATAGGTGCATCATGTGAGATCAAACCAATTTCTCCAATATTCAAAATACTATGATTTGAAAAAGGCAGTTCGCTTGTTGGGGTTACATTGTACCGCGCAATGAATTCTACGATATTTCCTGCTGGATCTTCAAAATAGCATGAATGTGCCGGCCAAAATGAAAAGTCCGCCTCATCTTCCCCATCTTCTAATAGAAGCGGTTTTTTCTCTTTCAACCAAGCCTTTGCTTCTTGAAATTGATTGGATGGAATATTCATTGCAAAATGATAAAAAGGCTCCCTCGCTCCATTGCTGTTTGTGAATTCTAACATGCTTTTTCCTACTTGGATTCGAAAGCTTTTTGGACTATCACCACAAAGCGAAAAACCTAAATGTTTCGTATAAAATTCTTTCATACTTTGTAATTTATCCGTTTGTAACGTCAGTAATTTAATTTCCATAAATCTAATCTCCTTTTTTACTAATTATAGTATCCAAATGTTAGAACGGAAATTAGACCTTTGTACATTAAAGTGTGACATCTCTCGTAAAAGATAGCGCATTTCATAGTTTGAATGCTGTATTCAAGTAAACTATTTCTAAAGTTATATATAGGTTGTTAAAACGCTGTTTCCACAAAATGTACTACCCCTGTTTCACCATCAATGTAGTGAATATGCCCTTGTGTCGTAGAGGTAGGGTAATCGATTAAATATATGAATTGATAGCGGTGCGAACCAAATCCATAATCTTCCTTTTTAAATACTTGCTGCACTTGCTTAATGATTTTGATTAATTGCTCACGAGAAACTTTCTCTGTTTTCATTTCCTGGTATAATAAGTGACTGAACTTATTTTTTGCTCTTCAAAATATAGCTCTGCAAGCATTGTTTCATCGGCTCCGTAAAAATAAATCATATTACCATCCTGTACCTCTTTTACAATGACATGTTTAATAAATGGTTCAATCATTTTTCTCATACAATTTTTGGTGGCTGATCCCACCATCCACCTCCTTTTTTCGGTGTGCCCATTACATCATTTTATGTATTTTTTTAATATAGAATAATTCCCCCACCAACTCCACTATTGTTTGTGTCACGATCACAGCCGCGGCTAATGTTGCCCAAGAATCAGGTAAAGCTCCCGGTAGAGCGACTATTTTTCTAAATACTAGAAAAAGGCAAACTCCCAACAAACCGTCGAAGCTCACCTTTTTAACTACCTTTTACTTTTATTACAAATAATTAGCGGCAATAGCAAGAGGAGCCAAAAAATAAGGACGAGTCCAATAAAGCCGATGATATAATACTGTTCCCCTAAATAGTGCTCAAGTAGCATTAATGGTGTTCCTTCCGCCGCTTTGTTAAGGAACATAAAATTCGTTCCCCACAATACATTCAAGACGTAGACTATTGGAACGGTCACACATAAAAATAAAATCGGCTGCCATATTTTACGTACGGACAACTTTAATTCCTTTGATAAAAGCATCGTCACCGGATAGGCAAATAAAAGAAGATGGAAGAAAAAACTATGAAAATGAAAATAATTAAACGCGGATACATCCGTCCAATTTGGTGTTATGAGCGACATGAATGCACCCGGCATCGTCAAACAATAGAGCAGCATATCCATGCGATGATCTTTCAGTAAGGCATGTGCTAATACGATAAAAATGCCCAATCCGCAAAGATGTAGGGGCAATGAGTCGTATGAAAATTCACCCTGCTGGATTAACAAGACATTTTTTATGCTCTCCAGCAGCAAAATGACAAGTGCCCATCGTATTTTTATTTTTCTTTGCCCTGCTAAATCCGCGCCACTATACATTTTATACATGATGTAAATAACAAGTACCGTCAACATCAGCCAGCTAAAGTGATACCCATCAAATAATTGAAAGCCATTTTCTAATGATCGAATCGTCTCACTTAGCACACATAAACACCTCTTTTCAAGTTGAAAAAGATCCATGTTTTCTTTATTCTCTATTTTATAGGTTGCATGAGAATTGTGTGCATGACTAGTGGCTAGATATTGAAATTTGCTAGGTTGTATGGCATTTTATCGTGCATGCTACAGATTGGTTCGTACACCCGTACCCCTATTTTTCAGGATACTGACTTTGTAAAAACAATATCGATTGAAGGATCAACTCTTTTAATACGTCTATATCAATATCATCTACTTTATTAATGTAGACACATGCTTTTCCAGTCGTATGTTTGCCGAATTTCGCAAGGAGCTCTTCACGTGCCGTATCACCTGGTGCAAAATACAAGCTAATTTTTGCCTTCCGTGGTGAAAAACCAACAAGCGGCGCGTCCCCTTCATGTCCTGTTTTATAAACGTAATGGTACGCGCCGAATCCAATAATACTAGGCCCCCACATTTTCGCTTCATGGCCTGTTGCTTCCGTAAATAATTGGAGCAATCGATACGCATCATCCCGTTTTTTAGGACTCTCTACCTTTTCAATAAATTCAACAACGCTTTCATCTGTTTCCTTCGTTTTTGGCTCGTACATATTTCCACTCCTCCCCTTGTTTGTCATTAAAACCAATTTACCTTTTTGAATTACTATGTTACAGCAATAGCCAATTCAATTCAAACGCTTCCATTTATCGTTTATTCAACTAAGATAGACAAATTTATTAATGTAAATATCCATTCTTTGAAACTATTTCACTCCCAATTCGTTAAAAGAATGATAAACTCTATTCAATACTATTAAACCTATATTTATATGATGAAAGAAAGGAGGAAGATGTTGTAAGCATTCAACATCAGTAATTTGGCATGGCATTTATTCGAAAAATTTTATTAACGTTCCTAATTCTAGGTGTCGTTTTTGGGCTTTTAATTTTCGGACTCAACTATTTTTTATTTACACCTTCGAACACAGCAGCTCCACAACAAATCGAGGAAGGTCCGGCTGTTGAACAATTTATAGGCGAAATTGGAGAAACAGCGCGCAAGCTTGGTGCTGAAAATGATTTATATGCGTCCGTTATGATTGCACAAGCTATTCTCGAGAGCAAAAGTGGACAAAGTGGCCTTGCTGCATCCCCAAACTATAATTTATTTGGCATAAAAGGACAGTATCAAAATAGTTCCGTTGTGCTTGAAACGTTAGAGGATGATGGCGCGGGTAATATGACAACGATACAGGCAAAATTCCGCAAGTATGCTTCCTATGAAGAATCTTTGAAGGACTATGTCAACTTGCTTCGTAACGGGGTGTCCTGGAATAAGAATTATTATACGAGCGTTTTCAAAAGCAACACAGCATCGTATAAAGATGCGACCCTTTTTTTAACTGGCTCCTACGCGACGGATTCGAAATACAATGATAAACTGAACGCGCTTATTGCACAATACGACTTAGCGCAATACGACAAACCGATCCAAAGTAAAAAAACGATTCAAGTAGCAGATGGCGATTCACTCCCGTTGATTGCTGAAGCAAATGATGTTACCGTTACTTCCATTATGCAATGGAATCAATTAAATTCTAATTTTATAGAAGCTGGACAAACATTGACAATTTATTATTAGAAAAAGGATTTGAGCGGGCGTGCTCAAATCCTTTTTTTATAATCTCAATCGAAAAACTCCATATGTGTATGTTGCTGTTTATAGTAATTTAGCCTGTCCTGTAAAGTTCCAGTATGAAATTCAAACTTGTGACCATCCGGATCTGTAAAGTAAATTGATTTTTTATCCCTTTCGTCTCTCGGGCGACTTGGTAGAATATTTACATTCAATCCCCTAAGCTTCTCGTACATTTGATCAAATTCAGCTTCTTCTATTGAAAAAGCGACATGCGTATAGGATTGACTGATTTCATTGCGCGGAATATCTTTTTCTTCATTAAGAGCAAGCCACATACCATTTAAATCAAAATAAGTTGAACTTCTACCCTTTACTAACAATTTTGCATCAAATACATTTTCATAAAACCAAATAGAATTCTCTAAATCCGACACTGAAAATAAAAAATGATTTATACCCTTTATAGACACGATACCACCTCAAATTTAAACTTCCTATTGTTTACATTATACAAAAGAAGTAGGCGCATTCCTACATTGTTTGTCACATACTCGGTCCTTTAGGTGTTCTCTAGATCAAATGAACATCATCGTAATTTTCAAGTACAACTGTCAGTGGTTCTTTATTCTCTACTAATTTTTGTAGTTCGTCTGAATTGATTGCAGGAGTATTGATTGTTGTAACAATATCAAAATAGAAAAGGGAATAAACCTATGCTCAACCTAGGACAGTAATTTCCTTGATATTATTAAATCATTTATAGAGGAATAATGAATGAATTTTTTTTGCGTTCAAACTCAAAGAAAAGCCCCTCACAGCCATAGCCATGAAGTGCCTTTCCTTGTTTGTGTACCTGGTGGATAATGTGTTACACCGTTGCCTTCACTTCAAATCGTTGTGGTTGTATTTGTGCGACGATGATGCTGTTGATGACATTAATATAAGCCAGAGCAGATGCCTTTAAAATATCCGTATCCGCTGCTTTTGCGATATACTTTTCGCCTTCATGCTCTACGATGATTTTCACTTTACCAAGCGCTTCTTGACCACGAGATACTGAGCTAATATTATATTCGATCAGCTTTACTTCAATATCTGTAATGTTAGCAATGGCCGAATATAATGCATCAATTGGACCAGAGCCGACCGCGCTTGATTTATAAATTCCCTCTCCGCGACGGATTTTTACGCTCGCAGATGGGAACGACGCATTCGAAATAACTTGTAAATCCTCTAGGTCAAAAAACTGATCCGAATAATTTTCTTTATTTGGATTGTTTTTCTCTGCCTTTTCATAATAATTTTCCACGATGACGTATAAATCGTGATTGTATACTTCTTTCTTCGAGTCAGCTAACTTTAAGAAACCTTCAAAAATGCCTTCAAATTCTTCGACCGCAAAATCCTTAAAGCCAAGCTTCGATAATGAATTTTTCACTGCATGTCTACCTGATCGCGCCGTTAGCACAAGCTCCATATCATCTAAGCCAACATCTTCTGGGTGCACGATTTCATACGCATCACGCGATTTTAAAAGACCGTCTTGGTGAATACCAGAAGAATGGGCAAACGCATTGTCCCCTGTAATTGCCTTATTTACCTGTACATCTAGACCCATAAAGCTTGAAACTAAGCGCGATGTATTCATAATTTCCTTCGTCTGAATATCCGTAAAGACATCGTAAATATCACCACGTGTTTTCAGCGCCATTACGACCTCTTCTAATGCCGCATTCCCTGCACGTTCACCGATTCCGTTAATCGTACACTCTACTTTGTCCGCACCATTTTTAATCGCTGCCAGTGTATTCGCTGTCGCCATCCCTAAGTCGTTGTGGCAGTGCACGGAAAGTAATACTGAATCATCTAAATTTTTCATGCGATCATTCAGCTTGTATATCAGCTCGCCCCATTGCTCAGGCTCTGCATAACCAACAGTGTCAGGCACGTTGATCATTGTCGCACCAGCTTTCATGACGGCTTCAATTGTTTTCCATAGGTATTCAAAATCGGAGCGAGATGCGTCCTCTGTTGAATATTGCACTTGTGGCAGTAATGTTTTCGCATATTTGACGGCTTCAACACCAATTTGTAATATTTGATCCTTGGACTTGCTAAATTTCTTTTCAACATGAATATCTGAAGTCCCTAGAACCATATGAATCATTGGATTTTCAGCATATTTGACTGCGTTATATACCGAATCGATATCTGATTTCACCGCACGTGCTAAAGCCGTAATCATGATGTCCGATGTATTACCGACCTTTTGTGCTACTGCTTTTACCGCATCAAAATCACCTTGTGAAGAAGCAGGGAAACCAGCTTCAATGATATCAACACCAAGCTTTTTGAGTTGTTGAGCGATTTCTACTTTTTCATATAAATTTAATTTCGCACCTGGCACTTGCTCGCCATCACGTAAAGTTGTATCAAACACCCAAATTTTTCTACTCATTTTCCAAAACCCCTTTTCCAGTTCATTTTGATTTTTTACCAATCATAAGCAATAAAATACAAATACACCGAGGCGTGATTGCGTTCAGTGAGTTTAGAAACCCTCCCTGAATAAATATAAAAACCCCGCCTCCACGGATGATTAAATCCGATAGAGACGAGGTTTGCTCGCGTTACCACTCTAAATTGAACGGTCATTGCTGAAATCCGTTCCACTTTACGACAGTATATACTGTCTTGCCCTTTAACGGTGGCTTCCGACTTCCCTACTTAGTTTCAGGTTGTAGCTCATGGACGAGTTCAAAATTGTATGTACCAGTTCACACCACCCACTGGCTCTCTAAAAGCATACGGCATTTCTACTATTTCCAATCAAGGCTTATTTTGTTCTCTTGAAAGCAAGTTTAAAGTGTTCTATAAAAGAAGTCAACCGTTTTCTGAAAATTTAATTTTTACAGTGATTTCTCCCTATTTTAGAAAATTCATAATGCTAGTCCGCTCATTTCATCATACAATAGAGATACATAGAGGAGGAATGAACATGGATGGTAAAATACTGACATCTTCTTTAGTCCAGCTAAAAGGACAAGAGTTACGGATGATTTATTCGTTGCTCTTTAAAACAAACATCGTCAGCTTAATTAGCGCGAAAACGAAAGATTTATTTAATAAAGACGTAGATCATTTTAATGCTTCACTCGAAAAAGAAATTGAAAAGCTTACCCATATTTCGGATGAAGCACTACAAATTGATTTATTTTTAAAGCTCACTGAAATCTATGAGTTAAAAGGCAGCCAATATGATTCAGCGCTCGAAATTGAACAAAAATGTGCAGAAATTATTCAAAGTGCCCA
Source organism: Solibacillus sp. R5-41 (assembly GCF_002736105.1). Taxonomy (NCBI): domain Bacteria; kingdom Bacillati; phylum Bacillota; class Bacilli; order Caryophanales; family Caryophanaceae; genus Solibacillus; species Solibacillus sp. R5-41. The sequence continues at coordinate 2,387,516 of NZ_CP024123.1, forward strand.
TGAGGAAATGCTCAAAGATGAGAAGGAATATAAGGAATTTGTACATAGTGCCAGTGATAAAACAGCACTTCAAATTATGATTCATTATCAAATGCAAAAATTATTTTCAGCGTTTGATGGGAAATTTAGAGAGTTTGATGAAAAAGAACGTAATAATTTCACTGAGAAGATTCATCAATTTTTAATGGAATTACCAGCTGAAAAACAGGCGCAATTAAAAGAAAAACTCAATATTGATGACTTAACTAATGAAACGGTCCGACAAATAATGGTGACACAAGGTTCCGTTATCGTACTCTCCATTATTGTTGAAGTTGCTGGCTTTGCTGCGTATACAACATTAACGACTGCGATTGCAACGTCGATGGCAATTGTTGGTGTGACACTCCCATTTGGGGTGTATACATTTGCAACAACTCTTTTATCCTTAATTATCAATCCTTTTGTCCTTATTCCACTTGCACTTGGTGGTGGTGGCTGGTTAATAACCCGTCAAAATAAACATTTACGCAAAAAATTAGTACCTGTTGTCCTATTACAAATGACCTTACCTTTAATTGTTGGCATTGGACATGAGGAAGTAGAACAGCAAAATCTTCAGGCATTTATTGCCCGCTGGCAGCATCAACGCGAGAAACAAAATGAACAAAATACGCAGCTACACCGATTATTAAAAGAAATTGCATTTAATGAAAAAAATGCGCGTGCGTTAGAGAAAAAATCAAGTGAAATCTCAAAGGACATTGCCCATTTGATTAGTGAAATGGAGCATCTGCACCGTTCGTTCAAGCAAATGATTTATAGTATTCAGCCTGGTGAGCAATCCGCTCTTTACACAAGTTTATTAGAAATTTCGGCGAGTAAAAAGGAGCAAATAGCGTCATTAGAAGTCCAAATGATGAGCAATTCTAAGCAATCCGGCTTTTGGAATACGTTAACTTCGGCCTTTGATAAAAATTCCTATAAAAACGAAATTCGCTCACTTGAAAAAGATGTCGAGCAAACGGAAAATCAACTTGTTACTGAATTTCTTGCAATGGATTGCGCGATTTTACAATCAGAGCAACAGCGCTACGCAGCCATTCAAGACCGGATTAGCGAACTCAATCACGAGCGCTCAGATTATTCAAAATCAAGCATCCAAATGCGTCAAGACATTGCAAAGCTCGAAGCGGACTTACTCGACGTGAAAAAAGAATTAAAAGAACACCAAAAACGCTTTTATGGCTTAAAAGATATCCTATAGATAATAGGAGCGAATAAAAATGGACCATTTAATACAATGCATGAAGATAATTGGCGACGATACAATTCAGCGTACCCAGCTAAAACACCGCATGGCACTTGTCGAGGCTTTTCAAATTCAGAAAGGGATGCGCATCTTAGAAATCGGCTGTGGCCAAGGGGATACTACAGTTGCATTAGCCGATACCGTTGGGGAAACGGGTTCGATTTTTGCGATTGATCTTGCTTCACCTCATTATGGTGCACCGATCACACTTGGTGAAGCAGCCGATGCCATTACCCATTCATCACTTGGAAAACGCATCCACTTCCAATTTGAAACGGATTTTTTACAGCTAGACATGGACGAAAAATTTGATGTTGCCGTGCTATCTCACTGTTCTTGGTATTTTCACAAGCCGGATGACTTATTGGCCTACTTCAAAAAGCTTAAATCTGTTGCCGACCGTGTCTGTTTTGCTGAATGGGATCTTGACTATACCTCCCCTTCTCAACGAGCTCATTTTTGTGCAGCGAGTATTTTAGCTCTTTATGAAGCATTATTTGAAGGTCAAGGAAATATTCAAAACTTATTCCATAAAGCACAAATAGAGCAACTGTTGATCGAAGCCGGCTTTACGATTGAATCTGAGCAAATAATCGATGCCACTTATTTACAAGACGGCGCTTGGGAAGTAGATTATGCGAATGAAGTGCTAGAGCAATTTCAAAAAGCCCCTGCCAAATTCCAAACAATCGTCACAAGCTATGGCCAACTAATGAATGACCAAACCGCTGCCATCCATTCGTTAAACAGTTTTATTATTTGTGCGAAGTAAGTTGGCATAATAAAATCCACCACATTAACAATGGTTAATGTGGTGGATTTTTGCAGTTATTCGCTCGAACGATTAATTAATACCTTAAACATTTCAGATCTGTAATTATAAATTAAATTTCAATTTTGCAAGGTGTCCTTTATTTCCTTAATGCAACGGCAGGCTCAGTGTTAATAAGTTTAACGCTCAACATAATAATAAAGAGTATTAACGCAATTCAATCTAATTGGATATCGCTAGTGTAAAACAAGCTGTGTTAAACCCCTGTTAATTCCACTACTTTTCAAAAATCTACTATGAAAAAGGCTTTGAGAAAACGGTAACAACCGTCATTCAAAGCCTTTACTTTACTATACTTTTATTTATTACTTGGTGTTGCTGACATTGACTCAGTTGTTTCTGCAGCTTTTGTTAATTTGCCTTCTTTTTCAAGTTGTTGGATTAGTTTTTCTACCGTAATCCCTTTTTCTTTCGCCATTTCTTCTAAGTTTATTGGCTCACTTGATTGAACCATTCCTGTTGATCCATCTGTCTTAGGGGATTCAATTTCCCCTTCAGCTTTCACAGTTTCCGTTGACGGAACTACTTTTGTCATCTTGCCTTCTTTTTCAAGCTGTTCAAATAGTTCCTCTACTGTAATGCCTTTGTCTTTTGCCATTTGTGCGTAGTCTGTGTATTCGCCTGATTTAATTGCTTCTTCTTTACTCATTGTTGCAGTTGATCTTGAAACTGCTTGTACTGTGCTTGTTCCATTCGTATTTTTCGCGCTCCAAATATCTGTGTTGCTCGCTGCATATGCCGATCCAGCAACCACGCTTAATCCTAGAATCACCGATGTAATTGTTAATTTTTTCTTCATAATAAATTCCTCCTAAAATGTTTTATCTTCTACCCAATAATCTTTAGATACAATGCTGCATCTTTCCTAATGGATGTCTCCAGTGTATAACAAGCTATGTTAAATCCTTGTTAAGGGAATTTGATATTGAAAATAAATAAAAAGTTGTTCTTACAAACTGTTGCTATAAAATAAGGTTTGATTAAAATTACCTCGAAATACGAATTTTATTATAAAATATAAAAATCCCTTTCGAGTGAATATTGCTCAAAAGGGATTCTTATGTAAAGATTTAAGATAACGTTTTATAAAAAAGTTTCGTCATTTTTTCTGCTTAGCTTTTCAATAACGCTGGAAAGTTTAATCATCCCATAACATGCCGTAACACGTTATCTTGGTAACATTGTAGTTAAAAACCAAATAGCTAATAAAATCAACATTAATACTGCTTGCCTATAAATAAACGCATCATATTAACAACATCTATTGTATCCTTCTCCTTCTAAAAGGCACATTTCCGTTATTATTTTTTCATTTCCACAAATTGATCGTACATAATCTCTTTATAATATTGCTCATATCCTACCATTCCTAGTTCCCTCGCAGCGCTAAGCTCGGCTTCTCTATCATACGGAACACGTATAAAATTAATCGAATTAGTTCCATACGAACCATCAACAATAACATATGTAGCATCAATTACATCTAAACCTACACTACCCACATTGCAGAGGATACCGATTTCATAAGTTCTTAAAAAAGTTAAGTGAATATCGCCATAAAAAACAATATCTGGGGTACGTTTTAATTGATGAGATTCGGTTTCTTCACTATTTTCAAAAAGCGACAAACACTCTTCTATTGGATGATACTCAGGTGCAATTCGCTCGAAAACACTCCTCGGTGATGCATGAAAACAACGAATTAGTTTCCCGTTTAACTCAAATTCAATATGAAAAGGTAAGGAAGCCAGGTAGTTATAATCCTCTTCGCTTAGCTGAGTTTGAAACCACTTAATAATTTCGTTATCTGTCTCATCTCGGATAAACACATCCCAATTCCCATAAATGACTTTATCACAATGCTTTCTAACAAGTTTAATACATTCCGAACCACGTGGCCCCTTGCCTACCAAGTCTCCTAAACAAAATATCTTGTCCACACCACGTTTTTCAATATCCTTTAGTACCGCTTCTAATGCAGTTAAATTACCATGAATATCTGAAATAATTGCTATTTTTGACAAATTACTTCCTCCTTCAGTAAGATTGTTTTATATTTTATAGTATTTTAAAAATAGTAATCCACCCGAGAGAACGAAACAGGTTGCTTTGTCCGAGAGTGCAAACAGAAGAATTGATAATGCCGTAAACAACCCCTTTCCCTGGTGATTTGAACCAAAAGAAAAATCATACTTTCGATTCAAATCACTAGGGAAGAATGCAGAAAACATGATCCTCTATATTTTGAAATAAGATTTTTAGAAAAGTATACTTGCCAAATGCGAGACTATATTGACAAACACCGATAGTTTGTTTCAAAGGTATGAAATTTATAAACCCGGCACTCCTGTTTTGCTTACTTTCGGTCTTTCAAAAAATCTTCTTTTTTCCTCGCCCAGGCCATGATCGCTTTGAATACTTCTATGAACTCATAACCCGGGGGTGTCAGTTCGTACTCCACCTTTTTCGGTGCTTCTGCAATGACATTCTTCCTAAGCAAACCTTCTATTTCTAATTCCTTCAATCGCTCCGTTAACAGCCTGTCCGAAATTCCATCTATCGCATTAAGTAATTCGTGATAGCGCTTTGGTCCTTCGAATAATTGATAAATAATGATTCCCGTCCAGCGTTTTCCAATAAATTCTATTGCGAGCCGATACATTTGGCACGATGATTCAATGCTTGGCTCCCGCTCTATTCCATTCCTGTTCATTAGCCAAAACCTCTTTTTGTATTTTTCCTCATCATACCATATTACGAAAAACTTGACAGTTCTAACTTACTAAAAGTATGCTGTAATTGTACTTACTAAAAATTAGTTCGAATAATAGGAGGAATTCAATTGTCCGAAAAAATTTCTACATTAATTCAAGAACGCCGTTCGGTAAGAAAATACGATCCAAACTTTATTATTGATAAAGAAGAGATTTTAGAAATGTTGAAGGTGGCAACACTTGCACCTTCTACAAGCAATTTGCAACCTTGGGAATTTATCGTTTTCATAAATCCCGAAGTGAGGAAAGACTTGAGAGCGATTGCGTATAATCAGGAACAAATTGAAACGGCTTCAGCTGTCATTGCAGTTTTAGGAGATAAAGAATTTCATAATAATATCGATTCTGTCTATGACAGCATGTCTGAAGCAGGATATATTGATGACGCCAGAAGAGAAGTACTAGTCGGCAATGCAAAAAAAACCTATCCATATGCACCAGAAGAAGCACGCAAGAATTTAGCAACATTCGATTCCGGACTGGCTGCAATGCAATTTATGTTAATCGCTAAGGAACGGGGATACGCTACAGGACCAATGGGCGGCTTCGATAAAGTTAAATTCTCGGAGAGCTTCAATGTACCTGACCGTTATTTCCCAATTGTACTGATTACGCTAGGCAAAGAAAACGCACCAGCCTATCAAACAACACGCCTCCCGATAGAGGATAAGGTAAAATTCATATAAGACTACTATGAGTGCCAGGTTCTTATCGGATTTCGAATTGTTTAGTACCTGGCATCTTTCAAATATTCAACTGTGTGTATTTTCTTATTAAAATTTTTCGCTAGTGCTGCTAAAGTGCTATTAATAATACTTGAAGAAATATTCATGCGAAGGAACTCCCTAGTAGAAAATATCCCCAAATTATTACAATAAGTATTTCCATCTCTAGTATACTTTTCTTAAAATAAGGGGTAGCGTCAGGAAATCTCATTTACAGCGTTAAAGAAAGTACAATACTAAAAAATCCAATTTCTCAAAATTAAAATTGAGAAATTGGATTTTTCATTACTCTAGAAAAGCGCCCGATTGTAGAACTAAGAATCACTTTACAAAAAAGCTTTCTTTATCAAACTTTATTTACCTTCTATTGCTATTGTTATGCCTTTTTCAATTTCTTAATTTGTTTTACTAAATGTAAGTTCGAAACATGTACCGCCGTCTTCATTATTTGAAACTTTAATCGTTCCCCTGTGTTTCGTTACAATGCTTTGCACAATAGAAAGTCCAAGTCCAACCCCGCCCGTTTCACGAGAGCGTGATGTATCTACCCGGTAAAATGGCTCGAATATCGTATTTTTCAATTCATCAGGGATCTCAATACCTGTGTCTTTGATGGCAACCATTATTTGCCTGTCATTCGATTTCACATGAATCATTACGTTACCACCGTCAACATTGTATTTAATGCCATTTTCAACAAGGTTATAAAATGCGCGATAAAGTAAGTTTGGATTTCCGTAAATAACGGTATTATCACATTCCAAATATAATCGAACCTTTTTTTCATCGGCAATAGGAGCAAGCTCGGCAATCATTTCTTGTAAAACATCCTTCAAGCAAATCGGTTCCTTTTCAAATCCATCATTCATATTTGTCATCTCTAAAAGGGCAATGACAAGCTCAGATAATCGTTGAATTTGCTTTTCAAAAATGGTAATGAGTGCATCATATTCATCGGTAGAATGGAAGGTTTTCTTTTTAAATACATCTACCTTTGTTTTTAAAACGGCAAGTGGCGTTCGGAGTTCATGTGCTGCATTGGCAGTAAAGCGGCTTTGCATTAGAAAAGCATCATTTAGCTTATCTGTCATTTCATTAAAAGACTGCGTAAGCTCGGCAATTTCATCATTCGTTGGGGGTATTTCCATTGTTTCTGCTAGATTATGCACCGATCGATTATTAATTTGACGATTTAATGTATCTAGTGGTTTTAGCACTTTTCCGGATACATAGTATGTCAGTACGCCACCAGAAACAATGATTAATAGTAAATAAATGACACTTTCAAATTGAAATTCCGTTCTTGCTTGTTGTGACTCTATGGACGGTGTTGTCATCATAGGGTCAATTGACGGCGTTTGAACATTTTCAAAATTATCACGATTTTCAACCGTATTTTGTGCAGGGGATAAAGCAACAGCATCAATTTTCGTTGCCATAATACCGGCTGAGAAATTTAAAATGACGGTAAGCCCTACACAGCAAATTGTTAATAGAATAACCATCAAAGCTGTAAGTCGTAGCCGAATTGGCATTTTTTTAAACATTAAGCGTCACCATCAATTTTTGTAATATAGTAACCTTCACCAATCTTTGTCCGTATCGGATCATTCTTTAAAAGCGCTTTTAGTTTTTTGCGTAATGTGGCGATGTGCACGCGAACAACCCCACTAAAACTATCGGCATGTTGATCCCAAACATGTGCCATCAATTCCTCTTGGCTAACTACTTTCTCTTGGTGAAGTAAGAAGTATTCCAGTAATGCGAGCTCTTTTTTTGTTAGGAGCAATTCATTCGCACCCACAAATACTTTGCGTTTAGTTAAATCCATATTGATTTCTCCACAAGTTAAAAGGCTATTTTCCTGCACAAATTTCCGTCGTAATAAATTTCGTATTCTTGCTTCCAGTTCCGCAAAGTCAAATGGCTTCGTTAAATAATCATTTGCCCCCATATCTAAGCCTTGCACTTTGTCAATTATACTACTTCTTGCACTTAGTACTAAAACTTTTACTTCTTCATTTTCTTCTCTTATCTTTTCTAACACATGGAATCCGTCCATTTTCGGAAGATTTAAGTCCAAGATAATTAAGTCATATTTTTCAACAAATGCCAGTTCATAGGCATCTTCTCCATTACCGCAAGTATCCACTGCATAGCCTTCCATTCGAAGTCCCTCAGCGATCGCTTCCTGTAAATCCAACTCATCTTCAGCAACAAGAATTCTCATATTAAAAATCACCTCAATATCCTAAGTTTAGCTAGGTATGTGTTAAATCTATGTTAAGTGATTAGATGGAATTGCATTTTTGAAATTGTAACTTTACAAGTATTTCCACGTCTAATCAAATAAGAGGTGAAATAAATGAAGTTCAACATACTTATCTTAGCATTACTTTGTTCATTCAGCTTAGCCGCCTGTAAAAATAATGACCTTTCAACAAATAACTTTGATAAAATAGAAATTCATGAAATGATTAGCTTTTCTGAACAAAAGCCAAATACCCTTCAAGTAATTTCAAATCAAGATGACATTTTAACAATTACAGATGCAGTGAACCGTGCGAAAAAAATGGCCGGCATTGTAGACATAGCCGACCCACACTATCAGTTACAGTTAGGGAAATACAATTATTACTTATGGATAAACCCAAATAACACAGCGACCATTATGAATGTAAACGATACAAATACGATTTATAGAATTTACGGTGCTGAAAAGTTCATCAACATTATTCAGCAATAAGTTCACGTAAGTACTTGTCTATCTCCGCAAGCACTCCTCCAGCCGTTCCTTGTAAGATTAAATCAAAATTTCTGCTATTACCCGATACATCAAGATTTATATACACGAGCCTTCCTTGACACATCGCGGGTAATTGATTGACCGGATACACTTCTAAACTTGTTCCAATGACAATGACAACATCTGCATTTTGAATTGCATGGAGCGAACGGTTCCAAGCCTGCTGTGGCAATGCTTCACCAAAAAGCACGACGTTTGGACGAAGCTTGCCATTGCAGTACGTACACACGGCATTATCCATAAAATGACCAAGTGGAAGTGCTTTCCCACAAGTTTGGCAACGAATCGTAACAATATTGCCGTGCAGCTCAGCTACTGCCCCATTCCCTGCTTGCTGATGAAAACGATCCACATTTTGAGTCGCAATAAGTGTTAGGAGCCCCCGCGCTTCCCAATTTGCTAAAATTTCATGCCCTGAATGCGGTTCACAGTTCGTTAAGCTTAGTATTCGCATTTGATAAAATTCCCGAAACAGCTCGTAATTTTGCTGCAAGCTTTCTACAGATGCAACCGTTCGCGGATCGATATTTTTCCACCAACCTGTGCGCGAGCGGAAATCAGGAATGCCCGATTCAGTTGACATTCCCGCCCCAGTTAAAATGACCGTTGAATTGGACTGCAACATCCACTTTGCTAAAGTCGAAGTTGTCATATTAATCCCCCTTTTGAAAACGCGTTAAATCCTCAAGTTAAATCGTGACGGTTTGCTATTATCGTAAGCTTATCAAATCGAGAATGCTGATTCCAGTAACTACTTCATCAAAATATTTAGGTAGATCCTTAATACATCCTAAATCTTTATGTGCCAACTAACGAATATTTAAAGTTTCCATCTTTTCCCCGTTAATATACACAAAAGGTCTTCGTGTATTTACGATAAAATGAGATGCTTCTAATTAATAGAAACATCTCATCCATCCCCACTAGTTTTATTAATACTATGAATTGCTTTTTATTTATCTCCCTTGTGCTGTCGTTTATAAACAATCTTAGATAAACTGATACTACTCTCATATAAGAGTAATAAAGGTATGATCACAAGGATATCTGATAGAAAATCTGGCGGCGTAATCAAAATTGAAACGATGACTAAAATAAAGTAGGCATATTTCCTGATTTTTTGCAGACGGTATGGATTTATAATTCCTAAACTTGTTAAAAACATAATGACAACAGGCAGCTCAAATAGAAATCCAAAAGGTAATGTAATATGAAGCAAAAATCGGAAATATTTCTCTGTTGTAAAGAACGTAGTAAACATGTCGTTTGATAGTGACATTAAAAAATTTAGTACAAGAGGCAATAAAATAAAGTAACCAAAACTAATTCCTAATATGAATAGAATAAATAGTGCTGGAATATAAGCGATTGTAATTCTGCGTTCTTTTTGTGTTAAAGCTGGACGTACATACAGCCAAACTTGGTGCGCGGCAACTGGTATAGTAGCTGTAATAGCAACAACGCTGGCAATCATTAAATAAACGAGTATGATATCACTTGGTCCTAACAGAGCCAGCTTAAATGGCAATTCTTGAACGATTATATGATAAATATCTTGGACATAAATTAATGTTAGAACTAAAGTCAGCAGAAAGATGACTAAAGTGATGATAATGCGTTTACGTAATTCCTCAAGGTGCTGAACTAAGCGCATGTTTTCATCTCCCAATCTAATCCCTCCATGAAAAAGAAGATGTAAGCCAGAACCTACATCTACTATTAATTAATTTGATTAGTTATTCTTTCTTTTTAGTTGTTTCTGACTCTATGTCGTCTGTTACAAGATCTCTGGTAGACTTTTTAAACTCTCTTAATGTTGAGCCGAATGCTCTCCCGATTTCCGGTAACTTAGAAGGACCGAAAATAATAAGGGCGATGATTAAAATTAGTATTAATCCCGGTACACCAATATTTTGAAGCATAATTTTCCCCTCCTAATATTCAAATCTTGTAATTCCCTTATAAATGATTATTATCACTTTTAGAATAGTCTCAGCTGAATATTTCGGACAATATTCCGGATCGCTGCACAGCACGTTCAGGTCCAATGATTAAATGAGTTCCTTAAAATTTAACAAAGAATGCAGTAAAGTACATGATTAACAGACCAATTGTGAATCCAGAAAGATTTAGCCATGAAACAGATGGTTCTTTATGTGTTCGATGATCTTCAATGAGCATTCTTGTAATAACATAGATTACTTGTAAAATAGCACCTGCACCAATTCCTAAGAATAAGGCACCCCAGATTGGTGAAAATATGAAACCACCGAACCAAGTACCAAAAATGGCAGGTGCGCCAGCGAGTGTTCCTAGAATTAAGAAGTCCTTTATACTTGGCTTTGTTTTTAAAAGTGGTGCAGCTATTCCAATACCTTCTGTAATATTGTGCAGGGTAAAGCCAACGATTAAAAATGTTCCTAATGCAGCTTCTCCGAGTGCAAAGGAAGATCCAATCGCTAATCCTTCTCCAAAGTTATGAAGTCCGATTCCTGAAGCCATTAGAAGTGCTAATTTAATAGGTGAATAGCCTTTTGCTTCCTGTCTTTTGTGCTGATACTGGTCAAATCCGATTAATAGTAAAAAGGTTAGTGCCGCTCCGATTATAACTACCATATTTCCTTGGAAGACGGCAGGAGCTTCAGCGCCCATCTCAAACCCATCAGCAAGTGTTCCAACAAATAGAAATAATAAGAGTCCAACAGTGAGTGCAAGAATAGAATTAATCCATTTTCGCTTAAAACGCTTCATAAATGGATACCACAATAATCCTAGAGTGATTGGGACAATTCCGACATAAAAACCGATAAAGCCATAGTTTAAAAAGTTGCTCCAACTAGCTTCAGGAGTCCGAGTTGCAGCAGCAATATCTCCTTCTGTTACAATGCCATTTTCTGTGATAATTTTAATCGCATGAGGATCTCCCGCAACCCATGGATAAGAAATCGTTACTTTTCCATCTTCAAATCGTTTTAGCATAGGGTTAGGTGAAACGCTGAAATTCCAAACAGAATCATCTACAATTACTTGTGAAATCGTAAGTGTTTCTGGACCAGTGTTACTTACTGAAAGTTCAAAACCTCCATTTACTACTTTAATCCTTTCAATATTTAATACTTCGATTGGTGCAGCGGGATCTTTTTCTATTCCTGAGCCATTTATCAATACCCAAGCTAATACTCCAATAAGCATTACTAAAGGGATTAAACCTGAAATCAGCCATTTTATTTTCATTTTACCAACCCTCCTTTACTCTGCTTCAAAAAATCCCATCCATCCCAATTCAGCAAATTCACTGACATGGGCATGGAACATGTATTTTCCCTTATAGGGGAATCTCACTTCAATAATGCCACGCTCCCCCTGACACTGCATGATCGTATCTGTGAATTGTGAAGGATTATCATTTCTTCCTGTCGGATAATACGTAAAATAATTAGCGTGAAGATGGAAAGAGTTAATTAAGTCAAATTCTGTTAAGTTACTGAGATAAATACGGACTAGCTGGTCTTTTTTCACTTTAATCGGATGATTCATGAATGCAAATGCAAACCCATTAACCGTGTAAAAATCATTTTCACCATCTAAATCCAAATCATACCCATTCATCACCATATTTAACTCTAACGCCGGTTCCCTTGGTGTTTTCGGATCAATAATAAAGTTTCCATATAAACCCTTATGAATATGGCGCGCAAGTGGTATTACATGACAATGATATACCTGTATTCCGTATGGCTTAGCTTCAAACTCATAAGTGAATTTTTGCCCAGGGGAAATTGGTTCAAGTCCATCCATTTCTGGTGGATGAATACCATGAAAATGAATAGAGTGGGGATGACTTCCTTGATTTATAAAATGGAAACGAAGCAAGTCCCCTTCCGTACAACGAAATGTAGGTCCTGGAATCGTTCCGTTATAAGTCCACCCTGGAAATTTAATTCCTTTTGCAATTTCAATTTCTTTGTCTATGGCAACAACTTCATATTCACGAAGCGTTTGACCATTTGGTAATTTACTTACTGTTCCATAATTGAATGTAGTAAGTAACTGTTCAGCCATTTTATAGCCTGCGGTTTTTGTAGTATCTCCTTTCATTTGACTATGATCCATATTACTGTGATTTTGGCTATGTGTTTGAGCTTTAACCGCAGGATTAAAAGGTGCTAAATTATTTAAAAAATAACTACCCGCCAATCCTAAAGCACCAGCAGATCCCAACTTTAATATGTCACGCCTAGAAATTTTATTCTGTTCATCCATGTTTAACCCCCTAAAAAGTTTCCTTTACGCAACAATATGTTATATAACTAAACTTTATTCCTTAGGCAAACTCTTGTCCTTGTTTATTTTTAAAATCAAGGCTGTAAAAGAAAACTTAAAATTTAAAGGGCCTGTGCAAATTTTTACGGAAGTAACTTTGGCTCCCCCTTACGGAAACGCGTTAAACCCTCGAGCTAATACGCGAGGGTTTACCATTTTCATAAGCTGTCTTGAAACGTATCGAAAAACATCTTTTGAATGGGTTCCTTGCAGCAATCCAGAAGCTCTTAATTTTGCGACGGCGAATCGATTTGGACGAGCCGCTTTATGACTTCTATAATTTCCTTCTCATAACGCCTCCGTTTTCTCCCTCATGCGATTGATTTTTACTGAAAAATAACTAAAAAAAATACCTAAGCTTTTACACTTAGGCATCCATTGTTTCTTTATTTTTCCCACCTGAAATCGATAAATAAGCGACAAAAATGAGCATGAGCATAATGCCAACAAGCTGCCATTTTAACAAGACCGCACCTAACCAAATTACAGAGATGATCATAGCTGCAAGGGGTTCAAAACTTGATAATATACTCGTTTCCACAGCTGTTATGTATTTTAAGCTCATTAAAAATAGTACATACGCCACTGCCCCAAATATGCTAATGCCCAATATTAACAGGATAATAAGCGGATTGGCTAAAAGCGACCATTCATCACTAGACCAAACTGTTCCCATGATAGCAAACACCGTGCCACTAATAATCATTCCCCAGCCGATGATGGTGATGACACCGATTTCAGTCATTAATCTTGCTGGGTAAAGCGTATAGAAGGCATATGTTAGCCCTAAAAATACGCCCCAAATCAGTGCTTCATAGCTGACAAATAGTGCAGTAAAGAACAGTTCGTTAACAGTAGATACAACCCAAAAAGTGTACTTATTATCCCAATAAATTGACTTTTGGGTGGCAGCTTTTTATGAATCATCGCCATTTCAAACGTTCCACAAATACCCTTCTTCCTCAAACCTATTATGAAGAGTTTAGCACGCTTTACAGGATAAGGGATAGACAATGATTTTACATAGGCATATTAGCTATTTGTTACGGGAAAGCCTTTATTTATCAATTTTTATCCATCCACCTTCTGTAATGGTAATTCTTTTTGTCGAAAATTTTGGCGGTTCATAGGAATAAATAATTTTATGCTCATCCTCTTTTTCCACATAGACATTCAAATAATGTAATTCGTTAATTAATGTGCGAATGCTGGTTGACTCTGATGTGTTGAACTTATCATTTAATAAAAGTAGCATTTCATTTTTAATATTTAAGACATCTCGTTCCGTTGCTTTTCGAACACGATTTTTTGACATGTTTAATAGCTCATCGATCATTAACACATTTACATCCATTTTCAACGTCTTCCCTTCATGATTGAACATCACTCATTTTTTATAGTTTAGACAAATACGCGCATGGATTATACTTTCTTTGAAGTTAATAATTGTTTAATCCCACTTGATGTACGAATACAAAAATCCACCAGTTCAAATAAATTGAGAGTGGTGGATTTGTTCACATGATTTAAGATGATTTTCGTTTTTGCTGGCGCTCTCCACGGAAAATATATCGATTGAACAGCCATTCGATTCCGAAAAAGATCATTGCCCCACACGCGCCTAGCAAAGCGAATCGCAGCGCATCCGACCCTTGAAAATAGTAGTTCGAATACGGAATGATGAGAATCGTGCCGGTTACAACATAGCAAATGAAACGAATGCGCGTAGAACGAATGTATTTCCAATAAATAAACGAAGAAAGGACGCCTACAATTAAAAACATCGGTGCACTTAAAATGATAAACGTCATCCATAATGTTCCAAATGTTAAATCGAATTCCTGTGAAGCGCCAATGCTCATAACTGTTAAAATGAAACTACATACAACAATTGAAATTAGTGCGATTGAAAATTTACGACTCAGTACTTGCACAACAATTCCTCCATCTAATCAGCGATCGTTACTAAGAAGGTTTGAATTTGGTCGATGGCGTTTTGGATTTGGTTTGGAAACACGTCATTATGTGTGAAAAAACTATGCACAACGCCTTCCATTGTCAAAATTTCCGTTTTCGTCCCTGCTACACGTAATTTTTCTCCGTATTGCACGGCTTCATCACGCAAAACATCATTTTCTGCCACAATAATGAGCGCAGGCGGTAACGATGAAAAATCCTGCAATTGTAAAGGAGCGACGAGCGGATTTTTTGCATCAATTTGTGCGTTGATATAGTAATTGCCAAACCATTGCATCACATCTTTATCGAGACCAAAACCTTTCTCAAATAGTGTATAGGAGTTGCTGTCATAGCTCAAGTCCGTTACAGGATAAAGTAAAATTTGTGCGGTAATTGGCAAATTTCCCTGCTCTTTTGCAAGTTGGCATACCGCAATTGCGAGGTTTCCACCTGCACTATCACCAGCAACTGAAATTTGGCTGCCAATACCATTGAATTGTTCAGCATGTGCTTTCGTCCAAAGTACGCTATCCCATGCATCGTTTACAGGCACCGGAAATTTATACTCTGGTGCTAACCGGTACGCAACAGACACGACAATTTGGTTTGTCACATGCGCTAAATGTGAGCAGCTTTCATGGCAGGTATTTAAATCATTCAAAACCCAACCGCCACCATGAAAATAAACAATCACCGGAAATGGACCATCTCCCATAGGTGTATAAATGCGTATGGCAATTTGTTCTCCATCACGAACGAAGATAAAACGATCTTCTATTTTTGCTAACGGAGCCAAGTGAAATTGTTTTTTTGGCATAGCCGCTCGCATCCTTCTCGCCGTATCGTAATCCATTGATGCCAATGATGGCAGTTTATTCACATTCGCTAAATAACGTTTAGTATTTTCAAGTAAATTTGCCATAGCTTTTCACATTCCTTTACTATTTAACTTGCTTCAGCAGAATTCCTCCACTTTTACAAGTCGGGATTTTTACCAGGTATGACCTTAATTCAGCGGGTGTTCAAACTCAATCTGAATAGGGGGAACTCTGGCTAAGAACGCCTCTTCCTGCGACAACGCCTGAGTGACCAACATCGTATTGGCCCAAAGCCCCCGGCGGATGCTATAGATTTTTATTAGAGTTTTTCGAGCGCCGAAAAAAATCTAGAATCAATTACGTCTAGGTTCTGAATACCGAATACAATTAATTCTTATAAGTTTACTATGTTATAACTATAAAGAACTCTTTCTAAAATTGCAAATCACATCTTCACATAAAAAAACCTAGAAATCGGATAAACTCCGATATTTCTAGGCATTTAACATTACATTTTTTTTAGTTTTTCATATTCCAGTTGTAGCTGCTCAATTCGTTTTCGTCCTTCATCACGACTACGCATCGTTTCGGCTTGAATTTGCTTCGTTTCTTCAATTCCCGCCATAATTGAGCGCCAAGTTGTTTCAATTGTCTCCACTTTAATACTTGGACTCCCCGCTTGACGTGCAATGTTCACAGAATTTTGGCGAACATTTTCAGCATTGCGAACAAGCATTTCATTTGTACGTTTATCAAGCTCCGCCATGGACTCCGAAACTAATTTTTGACGCTGCATCGTCACGGCATGAATAAGCCCTTGCTTAAAAATAGGAATTGTCGTAACGAACGCGGAGTTAATTTTTCCAATAAGGTGATTATTCCCTTGCTGCATAAGTCGAATTTGCGGGGCAGATTGGAACGAGACTTGCTGTGCCATTTCTAAATCATAGGCTCTTTGTTCTAGTAGTTCAATACCGCGCGTCACCGTTTCCAGCTCCATAATTGCCTCATGGTCACCCGCATCTGCTTGTGCAGAAAGTGCTGGCAATTTTTGACGCAAGTCGGTAACTTTTAGATCAATTGCTGCCACGTGCTCGCTTAATGTATGGAAATAGTTTAAGTTTTCATCATACATTTGCTCAAGCTGAATCGTGTTGCGCTTCATTTCTACTTCGTATTTTTGGATTTCCGTGTACACTGCATCGACTTCTTTATTCATCGTATCGTATTTTGAAAGGATGCGGTCCAGCTGCTCTTTACTTTTTGAAAACAGCCTCTTCAGAAAGCCTTTTTTCTCTTCTTCCTTGAAATCAACTGGGTCAAAGCGATCCATAATTTTATTTAAGTTATTTAATAGAGTTGTTGATTTTTCTAAATTGCTTTGCTTAATCGTTGCCAGCATACGGTCGGAAAACGTCGAAATGCCCTTAGCCGTTTCCTTCCCAAATTCTAATACAGCAATCTGATTTTTTACATCGATTTTTTGTGCCAATGTTTGAACGGTTGGCTGTTGTTTTAAGGCTTCTTGTCGTTGGCGAATTTGCGATAACTCCTGCTCATTCACTAAAACTTGTGGTGCGGGTGCTGGCGTTGTCACCTCGTGGATGGGCTGCTCATGTTGCTGCGTACGCTTGTCTAAATCATCAAATAATGGATTATCTGTCATCTATATCCCCCGTTCTAAATGTCTATTATATACTTACGTATTAACGTGCAAAAGGTTTCACGTTACTTACCTAAATTATAGCTCATTTACACTCGAAATACTTGATATTCATTTGGCAATTTATCTGGGTTGAATAACAATTTGAAATATTAAAAATTTAGTAGTATTATTATACTACCAAATCCAAAATTTTCTTATAAAATTATTCATAATGACCGAAATTTCAGTTAATTATGATAATTTGAAATTAACACTAGAAAAATTGGATTCATTTATACAACAGTTTTATAGGGAGGCGCATTTTTTTGAAATTATCCATTCGATGGCGAATTATTGGACTCGTTGTTGTCATCGTCATTGCGGGGCTTGGTTCATTAGCTACCATTAGCTCTGCCATTATTAAAAATAAAACAGTTGATACGGTTGTCGATCAAAGTGGTGCCCTTGTCACACAAGTATCCAATACAGTCACAACCTTTTTAAGTACGTATGAACAAGTGCTTTACAATATGTCCCTTTCCGAGGAAGTAAAGAAATTTGCTCAAGCAGATGATCGCACGTATAAAGGAGAGGCCGACTTACTCTACAGGAAGCAGCTCGAAAATTTTGCGACAAGCTTTCCTGCTACCTCTTCTATTTATTATGCGGACGAAGAGGCTATTACAGTTTATCCACATTTTGATGAAGTCAAAAACATTCGTGCACTGACACGTTCGTGGTATCAAAAAAGTATCCACAGTCCTAATATAGTGCAATGGTCTTCACCTTATATTGATAAGGCGACAGGAAACTATACGATTACCGCTTCCGTTGCAGTGAAAGATCGCAATAAAATTGTTGGGGTTTTAGGTGTAGATATCTTACTATCCGAAGTAACTGCGATGGTTTCAGAAATTGAATTAGGCTATGAAGGCATTCCAATCATCATTGATCCGAAAGGTGTCGCCATTGTTCATCCAACTGCAACAGGAGAAAACATTGAAGAACAAGAAGCCATTGCTAAAGTACTCGCATCTTCAGAAACAAATGATGTCGTACATGCCAAAATGGATGGGGAAAATAATACAGTTATCTTTTCGAAGATCCCTGAAATTGGTTGGACGGTTGCCGCAGTTTATAAAGAAGCCAATCTCCATGCAACCGCTACGGACATTCAGAAAATTATTTTCTTTATAACCGCTTGCATTTTAGTCGTAACCTTTATCGTGTTGTACTTCTTTATTTCACGGATGATCAAACCGCTTTATACGCTCGGAACATTAATGGGGCGTGTATCAAATGGGGATTTGACTGTACATATTCAGGTCAAAACACAGGATGAAATTGGTCGGCTTGCGCATCATTTTAATAATATGATCACAAATATGAAAGAAATTGTTAGTGTTGTGCAGGGCTCCTCCACGAATGTTGAAGAACGTTCGCATCACTTAAGTGCGATGGCGGAAGAAACAAACGCATCCAGCATGCTCGTTTCGCAAGCTGTTGGTGAAATCGCCGCAAGCGCTACGGAATCTTCCGTACATGCGGAGGCTGTCACATTACAAGCTACGCAATTAGGTGCCGAAATTGATAAAATGCATGAGCAAACAAAAGCCGTTCAGCAAACAACAACAGAAATGGTGCAATTAAATACAATGGGCCAGCACAAAATGAGTGACCTCTTACAAAGCTTTGAACATTCCAAACATGACTTACATGCCATGTCTAGAGTTGTGACGGCACTTGAAATGAAAATTACATCCATTGAATCCGTCATAGACAGCATTTCCGCTATTTCTGCCCAAACAAATTTGCTTGCGTTAAATGCCTCAATAGAAGCAGCACGCGCTGGTGATCATGGGAGAGGCTTTGCCGTTGTAGCGGATGAAGTAAGAAAACTAGCCGAACAATCCGCTGCCGCTACAGTGCAAGTGAAAGCAACAATCTCTGCGTTAGAAGGCGAATCGCATTCCGTTACGACACAAATGCATGAAATGGAACAAACCTTCGACAAGCAAGGCATCGTTGTAGAAGAAACAACGCAAACATTTAATCAGCTGTCCAACAAAATGACGACAATCGAACACTCATTTGAATTACTTGCTAGTGAAATTCGAGAGATGATGCATTACAAAGAAAACGTCATTTCCACAATCGAAGAAATGGCAACCAATTCACAAATCGTTGCCGCGACATGTGAAGAAGTGAGCGCTTCCTCCGATGAACAGCTACAAGCCATTCAATCTGTTGCTGAAGCCTCTGAGCAACTAAACAGTTTAAGCAATGATTTAGCCGTTGCTATTAGCCGCTTTAAACTGTAATCGAATATTATAAAACGCGTTCGACTGGTAGGAGCTGCCCTACCTATTCGAACGCGTTTTTTGTATGGAATATGAGGCGATCTGTTTCGATTCACGACAAAAAAAAGAATGCCCTTTTTATGCGCGAAAGGACATCTTTTCAAGTCTACTATTGGGGGAGAGACCTATAACTCATAAGCTTCTCATATGAGTATATTTATAGGATACCCGGAAATCTGAAATTGAAACTTCTATTTGTGACAAATTAACTTTTTGGTGAAAATTATTAATGGTGACCTATAATTTCAAGTTTGGGGAAGATTTCATTAAATAACCTTCCCCTACTAACAGCCTAATTATTTGCTGGGACATTTCTTTTGTGGGTTCAACTTGTTTATATGTACTTTTTGTCTGAAGGAGCCAGTTGAATGAAATCACCTGATTTGAATTAATTCGCCCTTCGTTAAAAAATAATAATCCAATGTTCACCTTATCCTCTAAATTTAATGAAATATTGAAACCACCCCCACAACAGATTCGACCATTTTTTGAAGCATTCTTTTGGGTTCGGACATATTTAAAAGAAAAGCGTGGCAAACAACAATATCATACTTACGCTCAATTTCTATCTCATTTATATCAGCTACAAAGAATTCAGCTTCATAATTCAGATTACGAAAAAGTTCTCTCCCCTTATTAATAAGCTTTTGCCCTTTGTTCTATTCCTGTGTATTTTGAACCGGTTGGTAGTAAAGCTAATAATTCAAGTCCTAAATAGCTTTGAATTTGAGCATTTTTCTAGATTTAAATAGTCACCCTTTTAGATGAAAAGTGATATATATATCTAAATTTTCTAAAATTTTAATATCAAATAAATTTTCTTGTCGTATAATTGAACTAAAGTATTCCCCTTCCTGTTTATGTCATCACGCACATTACATAATTTTAGGAAGCGCTCTGTCTTCTTGTCATTTTAAATTAAGAGTTTCATGGGCTCAGACAAATAAAAGGATGTGAATGACTAATTCTTCAGTATTCGGACAATCGAATTATCTCGCTTGTTTTCAAGGTACAGTGTAATTTCCTTATGAATACATCTACCAGCACTACTACATCGCTTGAAAAAATACAAGAATGATTTTGATAGGTATTGATTAATATACGAGGAGAATAACGATGAACTTTGAACAATTACAATATATTGTTGAAGTCGCAAAACACAACTCTATTTCTATTGCAGCGCAGAATCTTCATGTGACTCAATCTGGAGTTAGCCAGTCCATTTCAAGTTTAGAAAAGGAATTAGGGTTAAAGATTTTACATCGTTCACGAGGGCAAGGTGCTGTTCCGACGGAAGAAGGTAGAATCATCTTGAAACAAGCTTATGAGGTACTTAAAAGGTTTGAAGAAATTAGAGATACGGCGCACTCAATCAATTTTTCTAAAATAGGAACGCTAAAAGTAGCTTCAATACCGGGATTTACTAATGTTCTCATAAAAACTCTAGGTGCATTTAAACTTGATTACCCGCAAGTTAATATTGAAATAAACGAAAAAAGCGTTACCGCTGTGATTGAAGATGTTCGCCAGCATAAGACCGATTTTGGATTAATTGCATATTCTCCTGATTGGAACATCAACATGGAAGGAATCGTTTTTGAATCTCTCCTGGAAGGCAAGCAGAAAGTCTATGTTTGTAAGCATTCACCGTTAGCATTTAAGAAAACTATCACACCACAAGAGATTCTTGATCAAACTCTCGTTACCTATTACGGTGAATTTATGCAACATTTTGTACATGACTTTTTCACGAAATATGCACCATTGAAAATTTTATTTACTGCAAATAATATTGACGGCATACTTCAAGCTATCAACGAAAATTTAGCGATTACAATGGCACCTGATTTCATAATGAAAAATTATCCCTCAGTCTTGAATGGCGATATCATTCCGATTGAATTGATTAATCACGGAGCTGTAAATATTTCATTTGGGCTAGTAATATCTGAAGACAAACATTTGTCGAATCTCCCTAACAAGTATATTCAATATATGAAATCCGAGATCATGAAATTTTAAGACACAAAAAAAGAAGCTGCTTCGACTTTCGTAGAAGCTATGTTCTTTTCATTTTTGAATCGATTAGGTCGAACAAATTAAAAGCTACATGTGTCGGCCATAAAAAAGAGAAGTATTTCGCCACACACGAGCGATGTACTTCTCTTTTATACAAATTGAATTAATAGAATCGAGTCACATCAATAGGTGTAATGCCTTCAGCAGCACAATGATCATGGTATTTTTGCAAGAATGATTGCCAATTATCTCTAGCAATAATATCTCCATTCTCATTCAAATAGTCTAATGTTGCCTCAGTAATATTTAACGTAATAACTTCCTCATCTCCTACTGATTCAGGAGTATGTGTGGATGCGGCAGGTTCATAAACAACATCACCAGCTTTAGAAACCCAAGAGTCCTCTATATATCTCCATGAGCCTTGAACCGTATACACAATAACTGTGCCAGAATGGAAATGAGTAGGAAGCTTTGTACCCGCTGGAACTTTTAACAGTGTGATTGATTGTCCTGTTACTGGGTTAGCCTTTAATAATTTAAAATGAGCCACTCCAAAATACGGAATCCATGGTAAATCATCTGGACAAATATTACTTGCATTATACACTTCTACCACTTTTGCATTATTCATTGAAATCCCCTCTTCCAAAGTAATTTTTTAAATTCGCATATTGATGATTTTCATTCTAGTTAGCTTATTAGCCTTTACGAACTTCGTGTTTTCAGTATATTCAGAATAATAAACGTAATCAAATTAAAATTTTTAATATGCAATTCAATTTCATTAATATGTATAGGCCGCTCATTCTCCGCCTTCGATTTACCTATTTAACGCTAAATGGGGATTTCAAAATATTAAAGCAGTACTCAAAAACAAGTCAGCAATTCATAATATTTTAGAATGAGTTGTATAGGAATATTATAAAATTTAGTAATTTACCAAAATAAAACAACTTTTTCCACACCTCAATCGTCTCATAAGTGAGTGACAATTAATGGGGGCTCAAAATGAAAAAGAAACATCCGTTTGAAGCTATTGAAGAAATTTATTTAGCTTACTATCCATATTTAAAAAATTATTTGCTCAAACTCACCATAAATGAAGATATAGCCAACGATATTATTCAAGAGCTTTTTTCCAAAATACTAAAAGATCCTTCAAGAATTTCGCAAGTTCAGCATATGAAAAGCTGGTTAACAAAGGCCAGCAAAAATACATTGCTCGATTATTATAAAAAAAAGAAACCCGAACTGTTCCAGGATGAAAATCTAATTGAGGACTTATTGGTAAATTATCAAACACCTGAATCTAAGGCTGTAATAAATGCTCAAATCGAAGCGGCTTTAAAGGATTTGTCAAAAAGAGATAGATCCATTTTATTGGCAAAATTTTATTATGGATACAACTATGAAGAAATTAGTGAACTTTTAAACATCTCGATTACAACAATAAAGTCTACGGTTTTTAGGATTAGAAAACAGATGGCTAAAAGAGGGTGAGAATATGAAGGAATTCGAAAAAATCCATATTCTTTCACAGGAGCTAATTCCTGTGTTTGATGAATTAGAAGACGCATCGAAGAACATTATTTTGGAGCATATTGAAATTTGTAAGAACTGCCATTCTCTTTATGTAAATCAATTAAATGATGAAGATTATTCTATTCCTGTGCAAGACAAAGAGCAAATTGAAATGAAGCCTTTAAAAAAATTAGTGCAATTTAACCGGAGTCTTAAAGGAATGCTTTTTGTTATTCGAGGTGCATTATTGTTTTTCATTTTAGGTATTAGTTTTATTTTTTATAATTGGGAATTATCTAGTGATGCAGCGGTGGAATTTATAAAGAATACCCTCTTCCTTTTCTATTTCCCGAGTACTATTTTTTTGAATTTATTTACGTTGGTTTTTTTTAATCAGAAATGGGTTTGGCTAGCTATTTTATTCGACTTAATCATTATTTTATTTTTAGATACTTTCATATCTATATTGATCTAAATAAACGGAGGTGACGAAATTGGCTACAATTATTATTTTTGGCTTTTTTATTGGTATCTTAATTTTTCTTTTTTCATTTGCTATTTCAAAAATTAATGGCCATTACTATTTAGCCCCTCTTGTAACTTTTGCTATTGCTATATTTGTTGTTTTTTATAGCATTTTTAAAGTGGGTGGCTTTGAAGGAATGGGTTATGGCATTATAGGTGTAAGTATTTTTGTGGTAGCAGTTATAGGCACTTTAATACTTCCATTAATAGTTAAGCAAATTGATAAAAACGGGTTAAACAAGTTCGACAAATCGATTTTAATTATCTCACCATTCCTATTATTTGCTTCTATAATATGGGTAATTAACTACGATGATGGATACTGGGTAATCAGTGAAGGTTTTATTGAGGAGAACAAGTATACAGCAGCGGGTTACTATACAACCACCACAATATCCGAGGGGATGAAAAAAGTTAAAATACAATTAGGTGAAGCGTACGAAGGAAAGCAAATACTTGTAGAAAAGGTTAAAACCATTGGTAACACAGAAGTGATTATTAAAATTATTGATGGTGGGAAACCACAAAAAATGCCTTTTATTGAAATAGGATTACAAACGATTGTTGAACCATTTGTTGTTAAAACGACAGACGGCGAAATCATTGAGTCGGTCATTAATGTACCGACGAAATGACTTTTCCTACGTGTATCCATTTAGAATTTCATGCCAGGTACAGTTACCATTGATTTCATAAAAACACTTTTCCTCTTACTTTGCAATATTAGGAGAATTCATCTTTGATTTTGTACCTGGCATGTCATTAATCATATTTCAAAACTAAAACATTCTATTTAAATTCGCCATTTCAATAGCCGAAATTGCACTGTCATATCCTTTATTCCCTGCTTTAGTTCCAGCGCGTTCAATCGCTTGCTCGATATTTTCAGTTGTTACGATACCGAAAATAACTGGAACGCCTGATTCTAGGGATACATTGGCAATGCCTTTTGCTGCTTCGTTGCAAACGTAGTCATAATGTGTTGTGGATCCACGGATGACTGTACCTAGTCCAATGACCGCATCATAGTTCCCGGTAGCGACCATTTTTTTTGCGAGAAAGGGCACTTCAAATGCACCGGGTACCCATGCAATATCAATATTTTCTTCTGAAACACCATGGCGCTTTAAACCATCCATTGCACCGCTCAATAATTTAGCATTAATAAATTCATTGAATCGCCCGACAATAATACCTATTTTTAAGTCTGTACCTACTAATTGTGCTTCAAATGTTTTTCCCATGTTCATATCCCCTATGCTAATTGTAATTTTCTCTTTTCGTGCAATAGGTGTTCAAACACCCATTGTAAGAAGAGAAGTCCCTGGCAGATGTCACAGATTTTGAAAAGTATTAATTATATTGATGGCTGCCAGATACAGGCCTCCATTTAAATTCAAAATTTGGACGCAATTACGCCACAGCGTAATTGATTTATATGCAATGCTAATGCATCAATTGTTATAAATTTTAACTGAAAGGTTTTGGCTATTTCCCATAAATCCGGTACGCGTGCCATTGTGCCGTCTTCATTCATAATTTCACAAATAACCCCTACTTGTGCGGAACCGCAAAGCTTTGCCAAATCGACCGCAGCTTCCGTATGTCCTCTACGCTCTAATACTCCACCGTCTTTTGCAAGCAGTGGAAATACATGTCCTGGTCTTCTAAAATCTTGCGGTTGAACGGTTTCATCCAATAGTGCCAACATCGTATCTGAACGCTCAAAAGCACTAATGCCTGTTGTTGTTGTTTTAAAATCAATGCTCACAGTAAATGCGGTTTGATGGACATCCGTATTTGTTTGAACCATTGACTGAAGCTGTAATTTATCCGCAATTCTTTGTGAAATCGGTGTACAAATTAAGCCGCGCCCATACGTTGCCATAAAGTTAATATTTTTTGGTGTAGCGTGTTCCCCAAGTATTAGGAAGTCTCCTTCATTTTCACGATTTTCATCGTCAACTACAATAATGACTTCCCCTGCTTTTAACGATTCTATCGCTTCCTCAATTGTATGAAACATCTCGGTGCACTCCTTTAAAATCCATGTTGTTGTAAAAAATCCATTGAAAGATTTTTTGTTTGACTATTCGTCAAATGTTGCAAAATATATTTGCCAATAAGATCGGTTTCAACATTGACGAGATTCCCTACTTTTTTCATACCGAGTACCGTCTCTTTATACGTATGTGGAATTAATGAAACGGTTATTAAGGACGTTGTAACATTAAAAACAGTTAAACTTGTGCCATCTAGTGTAATGGAACCTTTTACTAAGCAATTTTTTAACAGTTCTTTCGGTACTTCCAAATCCATATACACAGCATTTGCAACTTGGCGTATTTGAACAATTTTGGCCACTCCATCAATATGTCCTGAAACGAAATGTCCGCCAAAGCGACCATTTGCTGCCATGGAACGCTCCAAATTTACTGTTGAGCCGACCTGCAATTGTTGAATGCTCGATGCTTTCACCGTTTCCGGCATAACATCTACCGTAAAAGCATTACTTGTAAAGCTTGTCACAGTTAAACAAACGCCATTTACTGAAATACTGTCCCCTAGCCTTACATCTTCTAAAATTTTTTTAGCATGAATGGATAACTCCATTGCTTGAGGAGTTGATTTCATCTGGTGAATCTTTCCTAACTCCTCGATAATCCCTGTAAACATCTTTCTCACCTCATCCTATCAATTTCGCCTTGGCGTAATTGCATCTAGCTTTATTTTCATAAAGAAAATAAAATAGAAAAAACCCCGATATTAGCTCGGAGTTTTGATGAGAGTTGTAAAAATGGCATAGTCAAATAAGCTTTTTTCCATTTATTTTTGAAAAAAGTCGACCATTTTTATTTCCTTCTCCCATCCAGACTATACTGTCGGCTTTGGATTCACACCAAATCCTGCCTAAAAAAGGCTCGCGGGCTTAGAATTTCTTCATCACCGCCGATTGGGATTTTCACCCGACCCCGAAGGAAAACATATAAAATTTTACAAAGTTTCTTCAAAAAACAAAAAAACCACATAGAAGATGCTCTACGGGGTGATTAGAAAATTCTTTTTTAGGCGTATTTAAATAAACCTTAGTGTAAACGCTAAACTACACAAAGGGTTCATTTTAAACCTAACCAATCCTTCTCTCATCCAGACTATACTGTCGGCTTTGGATTCACACCAAATCCTGCCTAAAAAGGCTCGCGGGCTTAGAATTTCTTCATCACCGCCGATTGGGACTTTCACCCGACCCCGAAGGATTATTCAACTATGACGCCCATTATAGCAGACTATTTTTATAAAGGCAAAATAAATTGAGAACACCAAACTAAAAACTTATTTTTATTTGCATTGCTATGTTCCTCAAGTGTTTTAGCCAACCTAACCTATAAGAACCATCATTAATACCACTAAATCTGCGCAATACGTCTTTTTAATGAGAGTTATTTGTAGATTTTTGTTATTTGATAATTAGCAAACAATCCTTATTTGCTGCGAAGATATATAAAAGTAAAATGAAACCTTCAGCTTACAATCATCGTATAATGAAGGACACACGAACATAGAAAGTCGGTGAAGAGATGGACAAATTATTAGGCTGTTTTGGGATTATCATTGTGGTGAGCTTAGTTATTAGTATTATTTTGAACTTTTGGACATATATAGCAGGCTTTTTCGGGATTTTTATTGTGATTGGATTCCTCTTTTTATGGAATCAAAAACGCAAGGAACAGCAGGCGCTGGAAACAAAGCAGCAACAACAGATTGATGCGCAAAATACGATTGAGTATAAAATGGAACGCCTGCTAACACTGACAAAAGATGCAGATCCAAAAGGGATGAAACGCCAACAATATTTGCACAAGGAGCAGTACACTTTACGGGATTATTGGTATAAATATTTGGATTTACGGGCGAAATTATTACTGAACAATACGCCCACTCACAGAGAAGAGGCAGTTCTCCACTTAATGTGTGATGAGCTGCTTGCAAGAATGGACAACCTTGAAATAGAAGTTCAGGATTCGGTGAAAAAGGAGTTTATCGAAGAGCATTTAACCCCACTTCTGCAAGACATTGTGAATATTATGGATGGGATTAATCCGACACAAACAATTAATATTGATGCCTATCAGCTTTTAAAAACCGCAATAGAATAACGTGCTCCGACTTTTTTAAAGAAATAAACGGTTCACTACTCATATAAGGCAGCATTTCCTTGCACGATTTAAAGGACATGCTGCTTTTTTTGTTTATAAAAATGATGAAATAGAAATTCCCCCTCTTGATTTCCTATAATAATTAAAAATAGCTAATCATACAATGGATTAAACATGAATTAAAGATAAAAAAGGTGGTTGATCTATGCAAACTGCACTTATATATATCGTATTATTACGTATCCTTTCGGGTAGCGTTGATATTGTAGCTGCATATATTATGTTCAAATTAAATAATTTGGAAAAAGCATTTGTAGTGAATACCTCCCTTGCGCTCATTGGACCACTTATTTTTATCCTCACAACTGGCATAGGATTAGCTGGTCTTAGTGATAAAGTATCACTTCCGAAAATGATTTGTCTATTTAGTGGGGTGCTCTTAATCTTTATTAGTTTACGAATGAAATGATTGGACAAACGTCTGCCCATCCCGAGGAAGCTAATTTTTTATAAGTGCATGATTCCGAATTCCCTCGAATACATTATGCAATGATAACTAGTATTGGAGGAGGGATAGTAATTCCTACATTTGTTACGCAATCACTGGAGGAAATACGATTTTGGTCTCGAATAATGAAGGAACATGCTTTCTTTTTAAGTCTTGGGTTCACCGCTGATCAAACCGAACTTATAAATGAAGCCAAATATTTTATCCCCGTATTTGAACAAATTCAAGAGCAGGCAAATCAATATAACGAACAAACAGATCCTCAAGTAATTAAACAGTTTAACATTCAGGTGTTCCAAGCTACCACGTATATTTGGGCTTATAAACGTAAAGTACTCGGTTTAATTTTAAGCTGTAAAATAGTAAGTAACAATATGCCTTTATTAGTGGATCATACAAGCCGAGAAGCCTATTATTTTGCGAAACGATTAAAAGAACTAAATGAAGGCAAATTAATTCCGTTACCTGAAGCCATTATTAAAGAGAATGTGTTTTTCCTAAAAATTATGGCCGATCATTCAAAATTCATCGGTCACTTAATGGATCCATCAGAACGAAAATTAGTCGATCAGGCACGTGAATTTAGCAATGATTTCGACCAACTACTATTCCAAGCGCAAGATTTAGATCATATGCGCCCTCAATCCGAAACACCATCACTTTTAGATCAATTTCTTGATCAAAATCGCGTATCTGTTGTGGCATTACGAGACTTCAAGAAAACGGCGAGAGATTTAATTGAAGCTTGCCGTATAAAAAGTAATATTCCTGCACTGCTCGCAGACCATGTTTACCGCGAAGCCGATCATTTCCTTCACATTATCGATGCATTCGAAGACCACCTTACTTCCCAAAAATCGTAAAACGTCAGAGTCCAATAGAACAAAACATTTGATTAACTTTCACATTAACACCTAATAAAAAGGCATCCGTGCTATGATGGAATGCCTTTTTATGTTTGTCCTTTCAATATGACAATGGTCAATTAACCTAACTCACGTTGATTTAATTCACAACAATCGAAAAAGCACTGTAAACTAATAAGCCCGCCATTACGATATTAAACGGCTGTCGATATTGCACCAACAGGTTCTGGAAAACTGAACCAAAAAGACTCCAGCTGAATGTACTCATGACACCGACTATCCCTAAAAATAAGGAAAACAACAGGTAGCTAAAATAGGAATCATAATAAGGGAGAATAAATGTTGCAACGACAGTAATCCCAAACAAAATTCCTTTTGGATTGACAAATTGGAGCAAAATCGCGATGAAGAAAAAATTTTTATGCTCCCTACTTGCATTGTCATTCCCCTCTTTACTCATCAAAATTTTATACGCCAAATACAGCATGTAGCCGACACCCAAAAGCGTCAATGGGAATTCTATTTTTGGCATCACACTTGTCAGCACGATATTAAAAACACTACATAATAATGTAATCGCAAAAAAGCCGACACCGACACCTAAACAAAATGTCACGGTTTTCTTTAAGCCATACTTATTCGCAAATGCCATCGCCATAATATTATTTGGACCTGGCGTAAAACTAGAAATGAAGACAAATAACAGAAATGAAAATATAGGCATAGTCGGACCTCCTTTTTCTTTCTTCAGCAGAATACTCCCACTTTTATTGGTGTTGAGATGAATACAGTTTTTTTCCTGTTCAGTTGGTGTTCAAATGCCCGCTGAACAAAGATAATGCCTCCAGCGGATGGCACAGATTTTCAGAGGAGCTTTTCGAGCAAGCTCGAAAAAATCTGGACTCAATTACGCCAAAGCGTAATTGATTATGTATGTTATAATGTACAAAACACACAATATAGCGTCGTTCGCTTTATTATACATTCCAGTCGTTATATTGTACATAGTGGAGGCATGAGCACATGGAAGAAATTCATCTAATTGTTGCAAAAAATTTAAAAGCGATTCGCGAACAGGAAAAACTAAGCTTAGAAAAGGTCGCCCAATTAAGTGGTGTCAGCAAAACAATGATTGGTCAAATTGAACGAGGTGAGTCTAGTCCAACGTTGACAACGATATGGAAAATAGCGAACGGCTTAAAGGTTTCCTTTACATCCCTGATTAACAATCCGCAGCCAGATGCAACAGTTGTTTTAAGAAATGAGATTCAAGTTTTATCTGAAAACAGTGGTAAATATCGCGTCTACCCTTCCTTCCCGTTCCAGGGTGACCGACGCTTTGAAATATATACGGTTGAAATTGACAAAGGTGGACATTTGAAGGCGGATGCCCATAGAGAAGGTACCGAGGAATTTATTACTGTGTTTGATGGCGAACTCACGATTGCTGTCGGTGACGGTCAATATACACTAAATAAGGGTGACTCCATCCGATTCAAGGCGGACAAACCTCACAGTTATACGAATGCTGGTAGCACATTAATCCGCTTAAGTATGACGATCTTTTATCCACCTTTTCAGTGACGTGAAATTCAACATTTGACGAAGCTTCATAAATAAACCCCAAAAAGCATTCTTCCATCCCGGATTGCTACAAGAAAACAGCCACTTCACGGAGAAATGGCTGTTTTCTTTGGATCACATTTACTTAGTGTCTTTAAGAACTTCGCTTAATTGCAATCGAGATATCGTCCCTTGATGTAAAAATAATTGCCATCTGCTATCAATAAGTTTCCATATCGAACTTCTTAACGTGTTACGGTTTCTCGTTTTATCAACAATAAAATAGGTAGCAAAAACCACATCAGGTGCTAACGGATAAATTTCGTAGTTATGTAGTGACATCTCAGTCAAAACAACACCCGTTTCAAGGCATTCTTTTTTATCATACATATACCCTGAACTACCATTTTCAAAAAACTTGTTTGCCAGTATTTAACTAGTTTTTTTGGGCTTTTCCGCACTTCAAGTACTGTGTGACTTTCCTCTATTTGCTTTAAATGTTCTTTTAAATTCACATCCATTGTATATCCATCCTATTTTTATAGTTATTATATATATGGTTATATTAATGAGCAATGTATGCGCCAAACAGTTAAACTTCACTGCAAATCAATTTTCACTGAATCCAATTCGACTGGCATATTCGAACTAAGGGTGCTTAAACTCACTCGTAGAACATAATCTATTGGATTGAAGCTCTTCACTTTACCAATTTCAAAGGTACTTCTAAATCGCAACTTTTCTTCATCCAGCACTTCCGTTGTATGTTTCATCGGCTCCTCATACACTTCTTTCTCTGTTTCTTTCACAAGTATAAGATTATTTTTTGCGTAATTTTTAAAGAACGTCAAATTCTGTTGACCGCGCTCGCCACTATTCACTTGAAAATCTACAATGAACTTTTTATCATATATCTCCATTTTTTCAATATCTACTGATAAATTTTGGCGATTAGATTGGATGGAATAAGGCGTTGGTTGAGCTAATAATACAAAATGATCTTTTTCATTAATCGCAACTTTTGGTTCGATGACGATGTAACTTGTTTGTTCTATTAAAGACTGCGCAAATACCGTTCTTCCTTTTACCGTTTTGTGATTTTCAAATTTGTGCGTTTCTAAATCAATACCATCGGACAAAACGTTAATTTCATTGCCTTGATCGTCAAAAATATCTAAACGGACTTGATCATTTTTACTTTCAAGCGGAAAAGAAGCTGTGTAATTAATTGCCGTAGATGCTTCCCCATGAATAATCGAATCAAATAGGACGTTTACTTCCGCCTTTATATTACTTCGTTCTTCATTAATATCCCTTTCTTCATACGCTAATTGCTTAATTGGAACATCAAATTTCCATGTTCCTTCCTTATTTCCTAACCGCTTAAATTCAAGCGGAAACGTCGTATTTGGTGGTAATTCCGTTTTCGGATAATTTAATCGAATATTCCCTACAAAGCCACCATCTGTTTGATCCAAATAAACAAGCTCTTTACTATCCGCAATCCCGTCATCACCATCAAATATTTCATAGAACCCCATTAAGCGACCATTTGACTCTGTTTTCACATCACCTTTCACATGAAACGTTACACCAACTACCGCTCCATCATAATAGGCACTTGTCACGGTGACATCAATCCCTCGATGGCTAGCGGATGCATTCAATTCGGTAATCAATTGTTGTGACGCTAAACTTCTTCCAACTAAATCATTAAAATTAGTATATAGTGTGCCAATCAACGGAACCTCTGCTAAAGCCTGTGACATGGACGGAACAATAAAGCTTGAGCTAATAAAAATTGCTGCAGCGGCCGACAAAATAAACGGTTTCCTTCGCCTGTTATTTCTTCTTGATACTTTATGTAAACTTGCGCGGCCGATCCCCGTTTGTATCGCTTTTAACACATCTTCTTGGGGTACTTCAATTTTTTCATATTCATCTCGAAACGGTTTCTTCTCCATTATATGTATGCCCCCTTAAGCGTTTTTTTAATTCGACCTTTCCTCTTGAAAGATACGTTTTTACTGTATTTACTGGCACATCCATTGTTTTAGCTACCTCTTTAATCGAAAAATCCTTAAAGTAAAACAAGATGATGGCGGTACGATAGTGACCCTTTAATTGACTGACAGCGCTAACTAAATCTAAATTTTCATCTTTTGTTTCAAGTAGCCCATGAGAATTTTCCATTATTTCATCCGCTGGTATTTCTTTGTTTTTCTTTTTCATCACATCAAAGGCGCAATGGATCAAAATTCTTGTCAGCCATGTTAAGAAAAATTGTTCATTTTTTAATTGTTCAATTGCAATCAGCCCTTTGTACGCCGTTTCTTGCACGATATCTAGTGCATCTTCACGATTTCCAACATATAGAAAAGCGGTGCGGTACAATTGAGTACTATGCATGACGAGAAGTTCTTCAAACGCTTCATCGTTACCTTTCATTGCCTTTTTTACAAGCTTCCTTTCATTCATGTTCTTGCCTCCTTTCGTTCATTAGAGCAAAAACAGCCCAAAAAAGTTTCAACTATTTTATTCGATTTCAATTACTTTCAGTATGTAGACTGGAACGGATAAAACGATTAGTTAAATTGTAATTATATAGTAAACTAACTAGTATAGGATAAAATCGGTAAATCCAAAAATATGTATTTGGTGGTGATGATTTTATGAAAAATTTTTCTTGGATAACGGGTCTTATTTTCGGTGCAGTATTGTCATTGGTCTCTGCATTAATTTTCATGCTTCTCGCGCAAACATCGGCTGGTGGAATCACTTCATTTTGGGGTGAAAGTTGGTTATATTTTGCCGTCATCATTCCATTTGTCATCACCTTTGCCATTTTAGGTGGCTATTTTCACAATAGAAACGAACTATCCAATAGAAAACTTTGGCTTATCAGTCTTATCAGTGCGTTTTTAGTCACGCTATATAGTGGTACGATTGGGGCTATCTTTGGAGAAACGATCGTTCGGGGTGGTATGGAAACAATTAACGTAGAAGGCACACTCATTTGGGGAACAATTTATGCATTTATTTTACTGCCTCTTACCACTCCGTTCGCGAGATTTTTGTTAGGTATTTTTTATTCGATAATAAAAAAGTTTCCGCCCCTAATTAAATAAGAGCGGAAACCTACGATATACAGCTGACACAAAATTTATTGTGAGCGATTTAAATAGGCAAGCAACAAACTAAGAATTTTGCCATCTGAATACTGTTCGATTTTATCACTGTGATCTACGCTAAATACGCCTTTTTCATACAGCTTTCCGAATAATTTTTTTGCTTCTGATACACCAGTCGCGTCTAATGTATTTTTGGACGTTTCCACTTCATTCCCCTCCTCCTTTGCGGGTGTTGAAAATGGATGACCAATGGCTGCTGCTAATACTTTTGCTATGGCTAGGCAAATTGCTTCCAAATTTTGATCCAGCAATTCGATATCCTTCTTACTGTTTACAAAGCCGAATTCTATTAAAATGCCTGGCTCGTATGTTTTCGTTAAAACGCCAATATTGTTACGGTAAATGGCGCCACGATTTTTTAAGCCGGAAGCGTCACTCATCGCTTTTGCTACTTTTGCCGCTAAATCTTTTTGTGTACTGTATAGTACTTCTCCTCCGATTGGTTGATCGGTTAACGGAGTCGTTGAATTTAAGTGACCACTTACAATAAGCCCATTGCGATCTTTGTTATGATAGGATACTAAATGATTAATGTTTTGGGTTTGGTTTTTAGAGATTTTATCCTCATAGAATGTCGCTGCAACTTTATTGGCGATCAAAATCTCATAAATTCGCTTTATAAATTTCCGGGCATATTGCACCTCATCAACATACCCACGCGAACCCGTTCCATCACCGTAATGTCCTACATGCAATTCTATTTCTACTGGCTGTGTCATTTCATATTCCCTCCCTTCAAAAACTAAGATGTATTTTAGAATATACATAACCCACTTTTATTGAATGTGTTATAAACTACTATTTTATTATTTGCTTAATAAATAGCATTATTTATTGCTAAACTATCTTGCTGTTATAGATTTTGACTAGCAAACTTTAGCATTTCTAACTTCTCGCGCACCGCTTTTACTTGTGCTTCATCTAAAACTTCTTCCTCAATTACGTCGTGACGTGCTGTGAACCAATCCGGAATCTTTTCGTTGCGTTTTTTTGACCCCCCTTTTTTCTGCCATGCCTGCAAAATGCCATTCACATACGGCCAATTTAAAATATCACGTTTCACAGCTACGTTGACCGCTCTTATTATTTCTCCCTCCGAAAAATGAGTTTGCCATTCGAGCAATTGTTGTTCATGCTTTTTCGTTAAATGAATACCAAAATTCCGAAAAACATGTTCTATGTTATTTAATCTATCATTAGTCTTTGTATTAGTCTTTTGTATTGGTGTGGCCATTTTGGACGGTGGTGTATGACAAA
This sequence comes from Solibacillus sp. R5-41, assembly GCF_002736105.1. Taxonomy (NCBI): domain Bacteria; kingdom Bacillati; phylum Bacillota; class Bacilli; order Caryophanales; family Caryophanaceae; genus Solibacillus; species Solibacillus sp. R5-41. Next base: position 2,422,659 of record NZ_CP024123.1, read on the forward strand.
TTGGTCCCTCTTCAACCGGACATTGTGGCCTATTGATCCTGTCATTCTGTCCTGAAACGTCATAAAAAGAAGCCTCATTCAGAAGCTGATTTAATTGTTTATAATGAATGCGATACCATTTCGTTTTATCAAAGTTCGCACGGTTATAATTCGCGCTGATTAAAACCCCTAATTCATCCAGCCTTTTCACGATGCGCCGAATTGTACGTTCACTCCAGAAAGGGAATTGTTTTTGCCAGCTTGTGTACGCATTGTAAATCCATTTTTCGCCATCAAGTGTGATGCCACTTTTCGTCACCCAATAATGCAGTTGTTGCAAAAAAAGTGCCTCGTTCAGTCCGACCGCCTTCGCTAACTTCGGTTGGACAATTAACACATAATCCGCTTCTAATAATTTCATGGACATTCCTCCTTTATTATATGTATTACTGAAATTCGGGCAAAAAGGGACTATTTTATTATTGCTCTTTAGTCTGCTCTTTAAAACTACAGCTAGCTAATAAGGGTAACCACGGTATTTCAAGAGTTCCACAAACAAAAATTCATGATAGATATAAATATATTTCAAGTTATACTATAGATGCAGGTAATAATAACTGAGGAGATATATTATGGTAAAAGAAAAATATCAACAAATGATTTATAAAAGTATGTACGAGAACTTTCAAAAATGGGATGAACTAGAGTTTGTTACAGAACGACAAATATATTATTTTCTACATAGCTTAAAAGGAACAGCTGGATCAATCGGATTATGTGAACTAACTACTATTGCTAGTGAGAAAATAGAACCTTTAAATGAAAATGAGGAAAGACATTGGAGTAAGTCTGAATGGAAGAGTTACCTTGCACCTATAATTGAAGGAATTAGTTTTTATCAAACAAATTTTAATGTACAGCAAGTAGAAAATACACAATTAATTTCAACTGATAATAGTTATGATCAAGAATTTATATTAATTATAGATGATGATATTGTATTTATTTCTTATTTAAAAGATGTTTTAGAAAAAAAGGGTCATTCCGTTATCGTTGCGTACAATGGCAAACGTGGATTGGAACTAATTTATGAATTAAAACCTTCTATTGTATTTTTAGATATTATGCTACCTGATACATGTGGTTTTTCTATATTAAAAAATGTAAAGAAGATAAAAAAGGATCGTATGTTTGTTGCTGTTATGAGTTCCAATGATTGCAAGGAAAACAGAATACGAGCATATGACATGGGTGCTTTAGATTTCATTTCTAAACCTATAGAGGAAGATATTTTGAATTCCTATGTAACGAATCGCTTAGCTTATAGAAAAGAGTTAGAACAGTCAATTATTATTGATGAATTAACACAAATCTATAATCGTAAATTCATGGACTCACAACTTATAAAGTTAATCCAGCAATACAATCGTAATAAAGAACCATTTGCTCTTGCGATAGCTGATTTAGATTATTTTAAGAAAGTCAATGATACATACGGACATTTGGTTGGAGATGAAGTCTTAAAAGGATTTGCAGATTTAGTAATGAATTCTAAACGTGAGCAAGATGTTTTTTGTCGATATGGTGGTGAAGAATTTGTCATGTTAATGCCGCAAACCACTGTCGATCAGGCATACATGCTATTAGAACAACTTCGTGAGTCAATGAAACAAAAACATTTTACAGCGAGCGGTGCAAGATTTCAGGTAACCTTCTCTTCTGGAGTAGTTGAAGCCACTACCAAAAATCTTCATCCCAAAAAAATACTCGAAGAAGCAGATCAAGCGCTATACAATGCAAAGGAATTTGGAAGAAATCAGACTGTTATGTTTGATAGCCTAACAGCTGGAGTGCAGAAGAAAATAAAAGTTAAAATCATTGTGATTGATGATGTTTATATCATTAGGAATCTAATTACAACTCACTTCGAAAATTGGAAATCAAGTGAAAACTTCGATATTGAAGTTATATCTTATGGTGATGGTGTTAGCTTCTTAAATTCTAATTGGTATACGCCAAATTATAAGTATATTATTTTACTAGATGGCATGATGCCAGAAATGGATGGTATTGAAGTACTTAAAAAAATTAGAGAAAAACATACTTCAAACGATGTAATCATTTCAATGTTAACAGGTCTTAAAGGTGAGAATTACGTCTTAGAGGCACTAGAAAATGGAGCAGATGATTATATTGTTAAACCGTTTAATATCATTGATGTTTCAACGCGAATAATGAGTCTGATTAAACGCTTATTTATTTAACATGATTCAGCCGGGGGCTGAATCATGTTAAATCTCCTGGTGGATGTCACAGATTTTTTAGAGGAGCTTTTCGAGCGAGCTCGAAAAAAATCTGGACGCAATTACGCCGAGGCGTAATTGATTTAGTGAAGAAAAGAGGGAAATTATGAAGAAAATTTTAGTTGTAGATGATGAAGAAATTTTAAGAATGCTTATCTGTGATACCTTAGAAGACCTAGGATTCGAAATTGACGAAGCAGAGGATGGGGCTGAAGCACTTCAAAAAATCAATGAGCAAGTTTATGACTTAATGATACTCGATTACATGATGCCAAATTTAACGGGCGTAGAGGTAATTGAGCAGCTACCAGATGATGTAAAAAACAACACTCCTATTCTGATGCTTACTGCTAAAGCACAAGAAGCAGACCGTCAAATCGTATTAGAGAAAGGCGCTCATTTTTTTATGTCCAAACCCTTTAGTCCTGTTGAATTGTTGGGCTTAGTGGAGGAAATTTTAAATGTATAAATCTTTCCCACGACTAGATAAAAACATTCGTAGTCAATTTCTAAAAATGTTGTTTAAAGTATCCATTACATTTTTAATAATCGTGATTGTTTTCTTTTTGTATGTTAAATCTAGTAATGAGAGTTTAAAAGTAGAACGAGAAGCTGTAAGGGAAAAAGCAGAAATTGTAGGTGGACTAGCGGATAGTTTTAATGGCATTAATTTCAGGGCTAGAGGGTATTATGCATTTCAAAATAAACAAGAACTACAATTATTACATGAAAATTTAGAGGAATTCGAATTATATTTAAATAAATTCGGTCAATTACCTCACACAAAAGAAGAAAAAGCATTGTATGAAGAATTACTTGAATTTAGTCAAAATTATAAAACAGTCATCCTCCCTCAAGCTATAAGTTATGTAGATGCAAATGACTATGAAGCTTTAAGGAAGCTTTCCGGCGATGGGACAAATAATCTTGTAAATAAATTTGTAGCCTATACAAATACTTACAACAAAAAAAATGAGATTGAATTAAACAATTTATTCTCAAAATCGATTGAAAAGGCTCAAAATTTCACATTAATATCCCTATTATTAGGAATAATTCTTCTATTTTTTGTAGCAATCATAATGCGCAGAGTACTTTCTAATGTGATTCAACCAATTGAGCAGTTAACAAATGCTACAAATGCCATAACATCAGGACATTTCATAGATCTTAGTAGTCTAGTTCAGAAAGAAGATGAGCTAGGTATTTTAGCTAATTCATTTCATAAAATGACGATGTCTATTCAAGAGAAAGAAGAAGTTTTGACGACTCAAAATGAAGAACTGACTGCACAACAAGATGAATTACAGGGAAATCAAATTCAATTACAACACTCACTAAGTCAGTTACAAAAATATAATGATTTGAATCATGTTTTAACGTTCACACTCGATAAACAACAATTATTGGAGAATCTTAACGAATATTTAAATGATATCTACAAGTTCGATACTAGTATCTTGTATTTATTAGAAGGGCATGTTTATGTATCTAAAGGGTTAACAAAAAAATCAACCGAGCTTCTTGTTGGCAACCTTAATAAAGATAAACAAGTTCGTTTAGAGGAAGAAAAGTCTTTTGTCATTACGCGAAAAGTAATTCCAGGTGCACAAGATATTGCACAACACCCCTATTATTGCTATGACCTCTATTCATCTGTCTTGAATTCTGAGGGGCATTTAGTTGCTGTTATGATGGCTACTCGAGAAGGTTTTCCATTTACTTGTCATGAAATAGAAGATTTAAACGGATTAATGAATCGTGTGTCTATCGCCTTTGAACGTATACTAATGTATGAAGAAGTTGAGCGTTCACGACAACTGAATCAAAATATTATTGACAATGTAAATGAAGGAATCCAACTGGTATCCTCCACAGGAGATGTTGTCTTAGTCAACAAAGCGTTATCTCAAATAATTCCTTCACAAAACAAATTAAACAAGCAACATGTTTCTCAACAAACTTGGCTGGAAGATTTACAGAATATTTGTGATCATCCCGAAGAATTGACTCATTTTTTCACAGAAGCTGTTGTAGAGGATTTTATAGATAAAAGAACTTTCCGCTATTCAATTTCACAAAGTACTCAAGTTTTTGTTGAAGTATATGCAACCAGCGTGTATGAAGGTGAAGAAAAAATTGGAACTATGTTTGTTCACCGTGACATCACTAGAGAATACGAGGTAGATCAAATGAAATCTGAGTTGGTAAGTACAGTTAGTCATGAACTACGTACGCCATTATCTAGCGTCTTAGGATTTACTGAGCTTTTGTTAACAAAAGAATTAAAACCGGAACGTCAAACAAAATATATTGAAACAATTCATAAGGAAGCTGTTCGTCTAACAAATCTAATTAATGATTTTCTTGATTTACAGCGAATGGAATCTGGTAAACAACAGTATAGTATGCAGCAACTATCAATGGATGAGCTATCCATTAATATCGTTAACCGATTCCGTCACGAAACGAACCATCATGTACATTTAATTGATAAAGCAAAATTCGTGAATGTGAACGGAGATTCAGAAAGACTAGTTCAAGTATTTATTAATATCATCGGGAATGCTATCAAGTTCTCCCCCACAGGAGGCGATGTGACCATATCTCTCGAAAACGTCAATGAAATGCTGCAAGTTAGTGTAAAAGATCAAGGAATTGGTATCCCCAAAAATGAAATTCCAAAACTATTTCAGAAATTTAAACGAATTGATAATAGTTCAAGACGACAAATTGGTGGTACTGGGTTAGGACTATCAATTTGTAAAGAAATTATTACCAAACATGGTGGCGATATTTGGATTAATTCAGAAGAAGGACAAGGGACAACCGTATACTTTAACTTACCACTTAACATTAAGACTTCAGCAAGACAAAATATTGAAGGAAATGATTTAGATGAAGAACAAACTGGTTTAAACGTTATGATCATAGAAGACGATTTAAGTTTAGCCTTACTCTTATCAGAAGAATTAAAAAGTAAAGGTTTTACTGTTCTTTTTCATGATAATACGAGGCTTGCTTTTGAAGAAGCGCTTCAAACACCTTTAGTTGGAATTGTGATTGATTTAATGCTAGGAGATGAAATAAACGGATGGGATTTTGTACAACTCCTAAAAGAAACAGAACAAACAAGTAAAATTCCAATTATTATTTCTTCTGCATTAGATGAGTCAAAAGAAAACGTTGAAAAATACAACATTGAAAAGTATTTTACGAAACCATACCCTCCAGAAGAACTTTCAAAAATACTTGTGGCATCCGTAGTTTGCCAAGTATAGTAATACGGTAATCTCAGTATTAAATTCCTAATTTTAAAATAGATTGTAGGACAAAATACGTTAACTTGTCTTTGCACGACCCAAGTGAATTTATTCGCTTGGGTCGTTTTTGGCTTATAATTTCTATTACCAACCCTGTAATGGACTTTCACCAACGAGTTGTTGCGCAAGCCGGGCACATTAAAAAAGTACCTTGGAATTTTTACTAATTCCAGGTACTTTAATTTTATACAGCTATTGGTGCTTTAATCGTTGGATGCGGGTCATAGCCTTCGATCGTTAAATCTTCCAACTCGATATCGAAAATTGATTTTTTTGCTACATTGATTGTTAATGTTGGCAAGTCTTTTAGTTCGCGGCTTAGCTGCTCTTTCACTTGCTCGACGTGGTTCGAGTAAATATGCGCATCCCCAATACTATGCACGAACTCCCCTACTTCTAGACCACATTCATGTGCAATTAAATGTGTTAATAAAGCATAGCTTGCGATGTTGAATGGAATGCCGAGGAATGTATCCCCACTACGTTGCGTCAACATGCAGCTTAACTTTCCATTAGCTACGTAAAATTGGAACATCACATGGCAAGGTGGTAATGCAGCCTTACTTCCTTTTGCGCCGGCATTAATAACATCTTCAGGATTCCATGCGTTGACAATGATGCGACGAGAATCTGGATTGTTATTAATTTGGTCAATGACATCTTGGAGCTGATCAATTTCATTTCCTTCTGAGTCTGTCCAACGGCGCCATTGTTTCCCGTATACATTGCCTAGTTCCCCATATTTTTCAGCAAATGAATCGTCTTCTAATACACGCTCACAATAAGAAGCCATTTCCGCTTTGTAAAGTTTGTTGAAATCTTCATCTACTAAACAGCGGTTTCCGAAATCTGTCATATCGGGACCATCATATTCATCCGATTCCACCCAGCGCTTAAACGACCATTCATTCCAAATATGATTATTATTTTGCAATAAGTAACGAATATTCGTATCACCTTTAATAAACCAAAGAAGCTCACTCGCAACAAGCTTAAATGGCACACGCTTCGTCGTAAGTAACGGGAATCCTTGCGCTAAATCAAAGCGCATTTGATGACCGAAAACGCTATACGTCCCCGTTCCTGTACGGTCTTCCTTTTTTACACCATTATTTAAAATAGACTGTAAAAGATCTAAGTATGTTTGTTCTAGTTTATTTGCCACGATCGTGCACCTCCGAAATATTTCACTTACCCATTATAGCTGAAATTTTTCTTTTTTGTAGAATTTACGTGGAGGTTTTATTATCTTTTATCGTACGCACTAAACTTAATTGTTCATTGATATGGAATATGGTTAATATTAAATATGAAATCGTTATTAGTAAGCCTGAGTACACAAGTATTGATTTATGTTTATCAAGACTATTTGAAACCTGATTACCTCCCAGGCAGGATTCGAACCTGGGACTGACGGCTTTGTAAACCCGTTGCTCTATCTTGCTGAGCTACTGAGAATACTGTATTAATGAATAAAATAATCTACTATTCGGTTTATTTAATTCTCACGCCTTTGTTTTTTCGCCAAATAAACCAACAAGACAAGCATGAACATTGTCTGTACTAAAAATACAATAGCATCCCAAAAAGCTGCACGATCTCCTGCTCCCAGAATATTTAAATAAATTGTACTAAACATATAATAGAGCTGCGGTAAAAAATACAAAACTGTCAAAAGTAACGTCAAAAAAACTCCGACTATGTAAAATGCACTATATATACGAATCAAATTCCATTCATCCTGGAACATCTCTTTATGATCCTTCCCTGATTTCCGATGTTTATTAAGGAATGAACTTAAATATATTTTGCCACTCTCCATCAGGTTATAACATCCTGTTACATTTTCTACAACATAATATACATCTGTTTTCATATAGAAACAGCATTGATATATTGATTTAATAAAAATATCTAACACGATGATGCTAAGAATTCCTACAAAATTTGCATTTGGAAAAAGAAGCATAAAACCGAATGAAAGGAAAAGAATGATCTGCTCAAAAGACATTCCCGCAAGATACAGGATATTCCTCTGTTTAGGTTCAAGTTTCCACGCCTGAGTCAGGTCGGTTTCAAAAACAATAAAAATCAGCCGGTTTCCGATACTTAATTTAGCTGGCAAATCATACGATCGAATGGCAAGGATATGCCCAAATTCATGAATTAAAATTAATACTATAGAAATCAATAGATAATTAATTACATTTAGCACCATGGAATCGAATAGGAATATGTCTTTGTAATGGGGAAAAAGTTCTGGATTCAGTATAAGAATTATTACGTTCGATACTAGCAGAAGCAAGTAAACCATGTTCATCGTTCCATTAAAAAACAAACGTCCAACCCAGTGAGGGACCCATAAGAAACCACCTGCATCAGATGCAGATTTAGCCCGCTTCTCTTTATCTCTATTAACTCGGACCCCATCCACTTCTTGAACAATGCCTAACTCCACCAATTGCTCCACAAATTCAATGATATCCACTTCTTCCTCAGGATAAGAATCTTTTAGTGTCTTTTCAATCGCAGCTAGTCCTTCACCTTTGTCCAATCGTTTAATTGCATCAACACTTATCTCAGGCAATTCAAAGAAATCACCAGAAATCGGCTCCTCCACGATATAATTTTTGCTATCTTTTTGAATGGATAGCGGATATAACGTTATTTCGGATTGCAAGGATACCTTCAACGTATAGCCTCCTCTATAAAATAAAATAGGATGCTAAAATTACAGCATCCTAAAACGTACTTACTCATCCTACTGGAGTCCACCAACACCACCAGCAAGTCACTTTAATTTTATTTAGTTTGCGAATTTTCATGTTTTTCTCCTCCTCTCATGTTCATACCCTTCCGATATGTTTTAGAAATTTGCATCCATTGGGGGTAAACCTGTTTAAATAATTCGATAAGTTGTGGATCGAACTGACTCCCTTGTCCATCGAGAATTCGTTGATATGCTTCTTCAAATTGAAGTGCTGGGCGATAGGATCTGGATGAAGTCATCGCATCAAAAGCATCGGCCACCGCCGTAATTCTAGCTAAAAATGGAATATCTCCCCCTGATAGTCCATCTGGATACCCTTTCCCGTCCCATCTTTCATGATGGTGGTAAATCACTTCAAGATTATCGGCAATCCCGTCAACTTCTCGAATAGCTTCGGCTCCAACAACCGGGTGCGTCTTAATTATATCATATTCTTCATCTGTTAATCTACCAGACTTTGTTAAAATTGAGTCGGGAATATTAACTTTTCCAATATCATGTAACAGACAGGCGTAATAAAAATAATTTAACTCAGATGGTTTAAATTTTCCAGTAGCTTCCGCCATGTTCATTGCATATGCAGCAACTCGTTCACTATGTCCACGAGTATAGGGATCCTTCAACTCTAGAATAGCAATAACTCCCTTAACAATACCTTCCAATTGTTCGTCGTACGAATATTTCAATGCTTTAATATAATTTAAAAAACGAAGCAGTAGTAAAAAGGAAATAAATGATAGTACAATCAATGCACTAATTGGAAACAAAACCAATGGATCATGTATAAATATACCAACCAAAATATATTTTAGAATTAAACCACCTGTAATAAAATATGTAAATTTTTTATTCACAAAAATCGGTGAGAAAAGGACAATTACAAGTTCTACCATGTTTCCACTAGTGTAAGTAAGCGTACTATCTTTATAATACAATATATCTGAAACTACATTCGTTAAAAAATAACCGGAAAATAATATGTATTTTACAGATTTTGTTTTCTCCGTTTTTATCAAATAAATAGATAAAGGGATGAGCGCAAATATGATTCCATATTTAAAAAACATAAAATCGTCCCATTTGGAACTCTTTGCATTAACATCGCCCCATGGAAATGCTGGGAAAAGATTATAATAAATTATTTCATAAACAAAAAACACAACAAAAAATAGCCATAAAAATAGTACCGTTGAATGCTTTTCTTCTTGTAACAAAGATGTTTTCTTCATTTTTCACCTCTTAATTTTCGTAATTTATTTACCAATCAAACGACCTTATGTTCCACATCCAACTAAAACACGAGAATATCATTTGTAATATTTCCTATTTATCTTCTAAAAGCAATCCTCTATCAAACCCGCAATCATACTAGACTGAAGCTGATTATCAATTTTTAGAACGCTCTGAGTACAAATACCTTTATCTAATACATCTAAAAATCTAAATTTATCTAAAACACCCGGGAGCTTTAATGCCATACCGAGTGATGACGATATCATCCAATTATTTCACCTACAAATTTCTATTTTATACTACAAAATTAGGTCCAACCTACACCGAACAGGTCTTTAGATCTTTTATTTTAATATAAAATTTCATTTCTTTATTACTGTAATTATAGTGGTTTTTTTTAAAATGTAAATGAAACTTTGTAATAATCAGGTATTAATTCCAACGGTATTTTTTCCGTTCTGGTGCAAAACAGTTAACTTTGTGAGGAATAATAAAAAGTAGTTAGAAGAACTAATGGGTTAAAATTTATAGTTGGTTTTTAAAATGGATTACATTGTACAGATTATTGCTTTAAAGTTTCTTAATTTATTTCCAATCGCAAATTTCACTTAACCCTTTATAGCCTAAATATCGGATTGTTGTATGAGCTGATATCGATTATGTGGTTCCTTCATTTTTATGTATCACTTAAAAATGGGCACAATAAAAGGCGCTGCTCGTATTACTTTTGCTGAGCAACGCCTTTAGTCAAATGTGTCTAAATCATCGTAAAGTTCAATTGTTTTTTCCAATTACTAAGTAGCCTCCTTTAGGATTGTCTTATTGTTTTCAAGAATGTGAATGAATTGATTTAAAATCTTCTCCTCCATTTTAAAAGAGATATTCACTTCTTTTGCAATAATTTTATTTAGTTCTAAAATTGTGCTTACGTCGAGCTTATGTTTTTCCGCTAATTGGAATGCTCGCTCTAACTGACCGGTCACCATCGGCAGTCCCCCTTTTCATATGATATGCTCTAATTTTACCTTATTTACTCAAAAATTTCACCTATCCAAACAAAATTTTTAAGTAATTTTTGTATAATAACGAATATTTATACTGTTTACGTAGCTTGTTCGGTAAAAAAATTACTAACACCTCCCAATGGATTTGTACTTAGAACCGTCTGAATCGCTAGCAAATTTGTCTGACCCTTAAATTTCGCTAACATTCTCAGTTCTTGTACGGAATTTACATCCGTTCTTAATAAATATTTTTTGCTGTTTTATAATATTCATTCATTAAATTATATAGGTATTTTTGTTAAGTAGGTTTCAAATGATTCTAAAAGTGTTCTATATTTTTACTATGGAATGTTGTTTTAATAAATATTTATGGAATTTTTCCCTTGTGAAATTGTAGTAAAAATCAAAAAACCTATGCCCGGTGGAATACTGAACATAGGTCCATGAAGTAGCCTAAATACAATTGTCTAACTTTCTTAGGTCAGTTATTGGGTGCTTCATACTATCGATGACATCCACTTACAGTAGGTCATTCGCGACCCGCCTCGTATAACTTCTGTGCCACCATAGCCGGTCTTGTAAGCGTATCTGTAAAGTGGTCACCGTCCCCTACAATCAATCGGAATTGCCCAAGCCGGCTAGACATATTCGGATGCCAACCGTAACCCTCTCCTTGTGGCAATGCGTTGTCTTGATAGAAATAGACATAACTTTTTGGCGTAGATAACGAGTAGAACCTTTTAAGGTCCAATTTCTCGAAAAGCGGCTTAGCCGGTTCCGGAGTGACTCCATTATACATCCGTTGAGCTTCCTCCAAAGTGGCCGTATTGACGAATGAATCCCGAAACAGAGGAAACGGAAGCATAATCGTATCATCCTGTGAGTTAGCTCTAAGGTGCTCGAAACCATACCTCATTTGGGCAGGAAACGCATCGGCAACTGATTCGCCGTCTCTCAGTACGAACGCGTCCCAGAAGACAAGGCGTTTTATGCGCTCCGGTACCTGTTCTGCAACCTTTTGGATGACTGTTCCGCCGAAGCTGTGCCCAACGAGAATAAAGTTACGTAGGTTCCATTTCGTTATAAAATCAACAACGGAATTCGTAATCATCGCATGTGTTACATTTTTGTTCGGATCATTGCCGTGACCTGCATATTCAGGTGTATAGACGACATGCCCTTGACTGCGAAGTTCTGCCGCTACTCCATCCCAAAAGTGAGCATCTGCCCAAGAACCATGGACAAGCACAAAGGTAAGTTGTTGTTGTGAGGGTAAAAGGTATTTCTCGTCAAATTCAAGGGCACCATTAGTCTGAAGCGACGATACATCAGAATAAGGAGAGTAATAAAAACAGCTGGGCATAAACCTATAATTGATATAGGGAAATTGATGAATTTTTTGGTGATAAGGAAACATCTATAAAACACCCTTTCAAATTGACAAATATTATAAGCTTATGCCCACTACGTTTGAGAGGTTCCCATACTTGAATCGCTAAAAAAAACAGAAGTGAGCATATTTTCTACTTCGCGTTTTAATTGGACGTTATTGTACATTAATGACCCTTCAATTCCGTTTAGCATGAAATGATAATTGGTATGCGTATCATTTGCACGTTTCCATTTGCCAACATGAATTTTATTTAATGTTAAAAGCCGTTTATGGTTATGATAGTCCTGATGAAGTTCATCGAGCAATTTATTAATTAAGTTTAATTGCAATTTAGCGGTTTTAAAGTTGTCTGCATATTTCTCGATATACTCTTTGTCAACTTTTACAGACCTTTGCGCCATATCGATTAGAATAAACTGGTGTACTAGCTGCCTTAGTTCTTCTGTAATCATACGATACCACGCTCTTTATATACGACAGGAAAAACAGCTAAGACATTATTGATAATAAAAGAACGCTTGGCTTGCCTATTAAAACAAAATGCTTGAAACGAGTCACCAGTTATCTTAAGAATTTTTATGCGACGTTTACTAATGACGCCATCCTTTGCTATATACATCAAATAAATTAATTGATTTCGCTGCATCGCTTTTATTAATTGTTCCTTCATTGTTATCCCCTTCCAAGTAAAAACAGAACGTTTGTTTGTTTCATTATACGCACATGCGTTCTATTTTAAAAGCGGTAATAAAAAGAAATTTTAAAATAAACGGGAAGGATTCAACTTTTTAAAAATTTACTCTAATAACTCATCATTTTGGTTCGAACAACAACCTTAAACCAAAGAATAAATATTTTTCCTTTGTACAAAATAGATTGAATGCTTTTTTAACATAACAACACAAAAAACGGGGTGCGTATTTGAAAAAGGGAATAATTATTTTAGTTATTACTTACTTTGTATTGTTCTCGAATTTCTCCCCCACAAAAGGATACAATGACGAGAAAATTCCTGTACTTATGTATCACCATCTAGAAGAAAAACTGGATAACAATTTGGTTATTTCTCGGGAAAATTTCGATAATCAAATGAAATCACTTAAAGAAGAAGGATACAATACCATAACAGCCCAGCAATTATACAATTACTTAATTGGTGGCATGCAGTTACCGCAAAAGCCAGTGTTGATCACCTTTGATGATGGGTATTTAAGCAACTATGAAATAGCTTATCCAATTTTGAAAAAATACAAAATGCATGCGGAAATCTTTGTTATCACTAGTCGTATTTTAGAAAACACTGTTGATAAGCCAAACTCCAAAGAGATTCCCAAAATGAATTGGAATCAATTAAGAGAGATGAAAGATTATATTACTATCCAAAGCCATACTTGGGACTCGCATTATAAATTTAAATCAAGCAATGGAAGTACAAATACCGCTTTATATGGTCCTGGTTACATTAATAATAAGTTGGAAAATCAAACAGAATATATAGAAAGAGTAACAAATGATTTTATTCAGTCCAGAAAAATTATTAAAGAGAAGTTAGGTTATGAACCAATTGCTATTACCTATCCCTATGGTGTTATTTCCAATGAAGCAATAAACTCGGTCAAAGCAGCTGGGTTTAAATTGGGGTTTGTAATTAATAATAAAAGTGTTATTAAGGGCGACAATCGGTTTGTATTAAGTAGAATAACGGTAAATGGAAATGATTCCGGGGTAGAATTAATAAATAAAATAAAAAATAGTAATCTTTAACTTGTAAAAGTGATTCCGAGCCCACTACCATTGAAAGGTAACGGGCTTGGAATCACTTCTTATTATTACAAAGCATCGTAATAACTTCCTCGTAAGTAGTTGGACGTTTTATAAATGTGCCATCCGATACATCGTTTCTCTCGCTTTTCATTTGTTGTATCGCCCTAATACCCCAAGCCGAACTGAAACTATTGTATCTGATAATGTACCATCAAAATATTTTTGGGGTAGCGTTATAAAGCCCCTCATATCCGCTTAAGGGACTTTAAATTCGTCTATTTAGTTATTGTGGTAATTGGAGTTATTGAGTCATAGGAGAGCTACACCACGTATTATTACAAACGAAATATATAAGTATATGGTCGGAAAATAAAATTCCTTAAATGGTGACATCCAAGCATAAGAGATTCTTATGTATCGCCGCAGCGCTTGTACTCGCTGCGGCTTTTTTAGTAAAAATACTGGGGGTTATTTACTTATTATTTTGAGTATTGTCAGATTGTTTTACTTGATTTGAATTCTTATACTGTTCTTCTGTTAGATCGTTTTCTTCACGTATATCTAAATCGTCTGGACTTAAATCTGTACCAAATTCTTCTTTTTTTACTTCTTTTTTATTGCCCTTCTTTTTCTGCATATTTAACACCTCCAATAAATAAATTAACCATTTGGGAATAATCTATTCTTGCAAGGGTTAAATCTAATTGACCTATTGTTCAGTAATTGTTTTTTATATCTTCTGTAAGGCTTGCAACAATGTAAGAAACATCGGATAAAATCGCACCTGGACTTTTTGGTTCAACACCATATATTTCAAATAGTTCATTCTCTATTTTCATAAGATCGTGTCTCACGTCATTTAATTTTTCAATAATCTTCTCTTTCTCCATTTCAAACTCCCTTTCGTACTGCACATCGGTGTATAAAACTCTTATTAACTGTTTTATCATTCTCACCCCTCAGTAAAATGATTCTTGCAATTGACAAAATGTTTAGCAAATTAATTCTAGTTGTCTTGGTTTACATTCGCCCTTTGAGTAATCACTACTTTATAAAGTATTTTCCTTCTCACTTTCTATTTAGGGGGTTTTTACACCTAATAAAAAATCAAAGAAAATAATTGCTGAATTGAAATAAAAAGAGAAAAGCTATAAATAACTATGCATTAGATAAAGGGTTGGAAGTGATAAGTAATAGATTTAGTTTACGATTTAGAAGAACTAAAAAAATATAAGAAGTAAATACAAAATGAGTCCACAAGAAAATATGGAGCAAGAACGCGAAGAAAGGCAATATTCCTTTTGTGAATATAAAAAGAGCACCCACAACTGTGAGTGCCTTATTTTGAAAATATTAAAATAGCTTTCGATACTAAATTAAGCAGAAAATGCCTAAAATCTCATTGAATTGATTATCCCTGTTAAGTCGGAAGACAAGGGTTTGGTAAGTTAACGCAGGACGGTGGTTTACCTCCTCCACCTCCTTCAACAGGTACGTTCATAGCACTTGCTCCTGTAACTGTTTATAAAGTAACTCATGATAAAGCTTTACGACATTAATTAGTGAACTTCGCTAGTGTTAGGTAGTTCAACTTTGTATTACATAATAAATCACATAGAGCCATCCAAATATTCCGTGGAGGATTGCCCACAGTATTGACTTGTTGACACTCAAGGAGATGAATATTGCAAATACAACTCCAAATCCAATAACACTAAATATAACTTTTCTTACTTTCTTTACTTTTATTGATTTTAACATTTACACCCAACCAATCCTTTCTGTCGTCTTATCAATCAAAATATTCCGTTTACGTAATACCTTATGCCGTAACATATACAACTTATCCGCAATATCTCCCCATACATAAAAGCCGACCTTGTCCCAGTAACGCATATCTACAATGGTCTATTGGTCGTTGTCTAACTCGCTGTACAATTTTTCAATTACATTTACGATGTTCTGCAAATGCGGATAATTTTTTTCCTCTGCTAATAAGATTGCACGATTACCTGTTGTTTCAGAAATCTTAATTCTACTACCAACCTGTTCATGTTTCTGGTGAAAATTCAATTATTCCCATTCGCGAAATATTGTTTGCGGTAATCATAGGTGTTCAAGGCATAATAAAAAGCCGTACCATAATTAATTAGCACGACTTTGATGTAAAATTCGGTAATATTAATTTACATGGTTTTTTTTAGTAATTCGCTATATGTCACAATTACGCATTTTACTAAATGTTGAATGAAAAATCATGGTATTATTTTCAATATAAATTGTATTGGAGGTAATCAATATGTTTTTTGAAAATACACCCACTCCCCCATATTATGCTGTTATTTTTACTTCCCAAAGGAATATGAACAATCATGACGGCTACCATACTATGGCTGATTTAATGGTAGAACTTGCTTCAAAGCAACCAGGATTTTTAGGAGTTGAAAGTGCTAGAGAAGCTAACGGATTAGGCATTACAGTCTCTTATTGGGATTCATTAGAGTCTATCCAACAATGGAAAGAACATCATTCCCATATGAGAGCACAAGAAAAAGGAAAGACAGATTGGTATTCTTCATACACAACTCGAATTTGCAAAGTTGAAAGAGATTATACAAATAGAATCTAATTTACTGAGCTTCCTAAATTTTGTGAAGGTCTTCCTCAATAATTTTGTTCAATTAAGTCACAATATTTTCTATAAGATTAGTAAAATTCATAATTTGTTGATGATATATATGTAATCAAATTCTAGTTTTTAAGAATGTTATTATAAAAGGAGTCTGTTAAATGGAAAAAAATAAACTTCAATCTTTTTGCCTCACCCTACCCGGAACGACACATGATTACCAGGTAGACTGGCAAGCGGATCGTTATCATGTTGGCGGTAAGATGTTTGCAATGATGGGAGGAGACGCTGAAAGAAAGCCTATCATCACTTTGAAATGTGACCCTGCTCGTGCTGAAGAATTACGAGAAACCATTCAAGGCATTATACCAGGTTATTATATGAATAAGACACACTGGAACTCAATTTATTTAGATTCAGATTTATCCAATGATTTGATAGAAAATCTAATTCTGCATTCCTACCAGCTAGTATTTGAGAAACTAACAAAGAAAGTTCAAAACCAAATTAATCCTAAATAGTTTTCATCAACATCTTAAGTGCACAATTATTTAGAACCATACAAACATACGCGCTTTGCTGATCTGGGTTGGAACTCAGGTCTTTTTTTATGCTCAAATTGCTCATTGTTATTGACATATTGTTTAGTAAGTTTCTTTGTTTTTATTACCCGCTCTAAAGAAAAAACCATAATAAGTTAACTAAAAACTGAGTTTGTGTTAACATATTATTAATACCATTATTTGGAGGTGTTTTTTTGACTGTCAAGAATAGAACATTACTTAGCTCAGTTAGTGGTTTGGCATTATTTTCATTAGGCGCATATAGAATCTTTTCAAACAACATAGAAGCTATGTCAATTGTAGTAGCATATATTTTCTTGATTAGCGGATTGATAGGCTTTGTTTTTAGTGTTGTAAAGTTATTTAAGATTGAACGAACTTAGCGTTGCTTTATGGCAGCGCTATTCTTATTGCTATTGAACAATATGCTACGAATGCACAAAAAAAGCCAACAAATTGTTGACTTAACTTGTTAGATTAGCGTCCCCGTCCGTTACTTTAAGTGAAATGTTTCACAAATTCCATTTTTCCCGCGTTCCATTGATTTAGAGTAACCAAAACAATCTCTAAATAACTTCCTGCCAATATATTTATGAAAATTATTGTATCTATCTTGGTAATACTCGTTCCAATAACTAATCATTCTATTATAGCTTTTGCAAAACGGCACAATATTTTCAAGACAAAATCTCTTAATCCGTTCTGTTTCCTGCTCTTTTAAAATATCATAAGTCATTTCTAATATTTCTACGACATATTCATCACATATTTTTACGATATAAGGAATAGCCCAGTCCTCATAATCCATCTGGAGCAACGAATAAATATGCTTTTGGCGAACAAACCCGTTACAACTTCTTGAATAAATACAGTGCAAAATCATTTTTTGTCGTAGACTTAAATCGTCTATAACTTCATCTGAACTATCAATGTAATAAATACGATACGGAAATCTAATCACGGCTTTATCTTGAAAATATTGAATAGTATCCTCGGACACACCAATAGCGACATTATTATAAATTTTATGTGGAATATTTCCAACCACTGTAGTTACATCATCTCTCAAATAATTTGGAAATCCATCATGAAACATTCAATCACATCCTTGCTTCGAATAATGCTACAATCAAGCATTTAAGTCTGTTATTGCAGGGATATTAATTTCCTTAACACATGAAACTGGTGATAAATTAATTACACATTGAACAATAGATACAATATCTTGTACAGGGATTCTTGTACCTTCATATAAATCAATTGCCTTTTTGGCACCTTCTTCATAAGGTACTTCTGCTGCCAGTTCTCCAGGATTAATACAAGTGACTGAGATTTTATCTTTTCTCAAATGTTCACGTAGAGCATTTGTAATGCCTCGCAAGCCGAATTTAGATGTAACAAATGAAACTTGTGCACTGTTTGTGTGATCTAAGCCTGCCGTTGAACCAATTAAAATGACTTTTCCATTTTTCGCTTGTCTTAAGTTTGGTATAAGCGCCTGAATATATGTAATAGTAGAAGTTAGATTTATATTGATCAAGTTGAAAACATCTTCAATTTCATCCTTATCAAATGTATAGTCATCCTCGAAACCACGCTTTTCCCATACACCAACATTAGAAAGGAATGTCTTTTAACATTTCTTTTAAAGTTGGAATTTGTTGTTGACTAGACAAATCAATTGGTAGCCATTGGCGATTTACACCATCATTTATGTCTAAACTTTTAGGTCGGGTACGTGACACCATCCATACAGTATCCCCCTTTACGGGTAAACCTTTTACAAACGCATCACCTAGTCCTTGGCTTGCTCCAAAGATAATGAAATTCTTGCTCATTCTATCACCCTCTCAAAATAACTATCATTTATTAATTATAATAATCAAAAAGATATGTAGCAATGAAATTCCTTGAATCACTAGTTTGTATAAACGACGTTACTGTACATTTAGCGTCAATTATTTCATTCCCTTTCAACTTAAAAAGATTTTATTCTACATCTATTTTGACGAATGGTATAGGTAAATTATTTAGTTGGTACTGGTTGTTTAGAATAGAGTCGAGATTTCTGATGTCTATGCACTCTAGTACTACGAATGAACCAGAGATAGTATAATCTACGCCATCTCTTATTACTTCAACAAAGTTTGAATCAGAACAGATATAGATGTTACAAGTGTTTGAGATGTAGACGTAGTTCATTTGTGGTGTGAAGTGGATTAGCACATCGACGTTATAATCTTCCTCGGTGTCTATATTCTTTCTAGAGTAATCTTGCTCGTTATTGCTATAAGGATTTAGTTGTTCGGATTGCTTTTTACGGTTAAAGAACATGTGTATACCTCTTTCTTGGCAATAAAAAAGTTTAAGAAAATTATTTAATTCATTCATTAAATTCCCTACTTTAGCCTATTTACGTTCGTTAAGTAAAAAAGTTTCATAAATTCCTTCACAGTATTAGTTGGAGATACAATAGAAGCAACTTATAAAACATATGCCCATTCTTTTAAGAAGGATGAAATCGAAATAGAGTGAATTTTGGGTACATGGTTTATAGCATGAAAATTTCACTCTATTTGCAAATTATTTGTCGTTAACAAACTGAAGAATGCCTAATTTATCAAGGTTTCAACTGAAAAAAACAGCCACAACCACTGGTGCTGGTCGTTTACAATCCTCACACTGCAATACAGAATTCATATTTTCACTCTTTTCTGGACATGGAAAAAAGAGCACTGAATAAGTAGTACTCTTCCATTACATAGCAATATAGAGCCCCTCGGATTTATAAAATTCTTAGAACATAGGAAGTTTCGGGCTTTGCCTTCCTACCTCCCTTTGATTGTAAATAATACTTACGTTTACTGTGCGTGGATGCCAGGGCTTTTTTTATGTTCAGTTACACACCAGCTGCATATTCACGGATTTAACGCCAAATTAGTTCCTTTGTAAATCTCACGGAATTCGTTATATACCCATCAACTAATAATTTGCGAACTCGTTTCTGTTCGAATTTTTCAATTATTGGTATATTGAAATATACGTGAATTTTTTTGTCAGCCTCGTGTAAACGCTTCACTATTTTTTCCGATACAACTAGAGATTCTAAGCCAATCAATTCATAATCATTTTCTACTGCATCTTTAAGTGAGAATTCACTATTTTTGTAGAGGCGAACAAGTGGGATAGATGGGGCGATTTCTTTTATTTTTTCCAAACTTTCCGTCTCAAATGATGCAATGGTTATGAGCTCTTTATCTAGTAAATCGTATTTTTTCAAGAGTGAAATCAATTTAGTTTCCACTAAAAGCTTCCCATCTACTGATCTTGTTTCGATATAATAATGCATATTTTGACCAAACTTTTGGAATACTTCTTCTAACTTAGGAATTGGTGCCCTATGACCATTCTTTACTGTTTCAAATTGGGAAAGTTGTTTCCATGTCAGATCATTTACCTCACCTGTACCTGTTGTTGTACGGTCTATATCAACATCGTGCATTGGTACAAGTACACCGTCACTTGTCATACGTATATCTATCTCAATCCAGTTTGCACCGTCTTTTATAGATTGCTCATATGCTTCGATGGTATTTTCATTGAATTGATCTACCGCCCCTCTGTGTGCAATAATCAAAGCTTCATTACTTACCTTTTCCACATCTTTACTATTAGGATTATAAAAGTAAAAAAGGACCGCTACGCTAAAAAATATTGCAAAACAAGTAAATATCCTAATCATCAAACAATTCCCCTGACTAATTCATGAAATATTTCCATTAAGGACATCGGAATAAAGCCTTCCTAATTTTATCTTATGCACTGAGATTTACTTTTATATTTCAAGCTAAAAACCTCTTTTCATGCTACCCAATATATTAGCAATATCACAATTATCCGCTGACAGTTAATTTGTATCTTGCGCTTGGATATACACCTGAAACAGTATGTAACATATGCCAATTCATTTGAAAAAGATGAAATCGAAATAGAGTGAATTTGGGGTACATCATTTATTGCATGAAAATCATGGTCTGTTTGCAAATGATTTATTGTTGTGAACAATTCGTAAAAACCGTGAAATATCAAGCTTTTAACCGCAAAAAAACACCCACAATAATCATGGGTGCCTTGTATTATTTATGATAACCACTTAGGAGGCGTGTTTTTGCTCCAGAGTTCAATTAGGTTGGCAATGAATAGTTTTTTATTGTTCGCCCCTTTGATTATCGACGTTTGGAATTATTAGAATTTCTATCGCTTTTACTTTCGTATATTATAACATATCGAATTGAGGTACTTTTGTGGTACTGATAATTTAAGTTATGAAATAACAATAGAAATAAAAATAAGCCCTCCACACAAGTGGAAGGGCTGTTTTTAATAAATTTTATTCACAGGCATGTCCGTCGCCGTCACCATCCATTTTAGATTGGTATGCTGGGTGACCTCTTTTCACTCCATCAGGATAATCTACTTTTAATTCCGAACAATTTTTATATGTTTTTACCGGAGGTGTAGTAACTGGCGGCGGTGTTGGGGTAACCGGCAGAACTGGTTCTGGATCAGGTATTGGTGTTACCGTTTCTGACTCACAAGCCCAACCATCGTTATCACCATCATGTTTAAGCTCATAAGCTGCATGACCAACAGGTACACCACTTGGATAAACTGCTTTTAATTCCGTACAGTTCTTAAATAAACTTTCAGGTTTTTCTTCTGGTTTAGTAGTCGGTGGTGTTTTATCAACTTCATACTTAAATTCTTTTGCAATTGAGTAATCACCACAGTTAATTGTAGCTATAATCGTACCATCTTGAGCAGTTGAATACGCTTTAGCGCCAACAGATTTAATATTAGACATTACCTCTTTATGAGGATGACCATAAGAATTGCTAGCACCGTAGCTTAAAATAACAGCTTCTGGATCAACAGCTTTCAAGAATGAAAGTGAGCTACTTGTGTTCGAACCATGATGACCAGCTTTTAAAATTTCAGCTTGAATTTCCTCGTATTCTTGAATCATTTCAGATTCAACTTCTACACCAGCATCAGCCATTAGTAACACATCATTCGTACAATACCCAGCTGCAACAACTAAACTCGCGTCATTATTATCATCTGCGTTTGGATTTGCGTTTAAAATCTGTAAATATGTCTCTGCATCTTCGCTTAAGATATCTTCTTCCTCAGGCACAATGTACTTAATATTCTTGTTTTGAATCGTTAAGAGCATGTTCTCGTATGTTTTTGATGTATGTACTTTACCAGAATCAATAAAATTGCTAATTGTAAATGCATTTAATACATCAACCATTCCACCAATGTGATCAGCATCCGGATGTGTTGCGATTACATAATCGATTGTTTTGATACCTAATGATTTTAAGTAGGCTACCACTTTTTCTCCTGCTGCATCGGTCCCGGCATCGATTAAGGCTGTTTTACCGTTTGGCATTTGAATAAATGTTGAATCACCTTGTCCTACGTCAATAAAGTGAACTTTCATCGGCTTTTTAGTATTTGGCTTTGATGGAACTTCACCAGTAACTTCTTTAGGTGCTGTAATATTTATCGTTTTAGAAGATTGATTCCACTTAACTTCTGCGCCTAAAGCTTCACCTATAAAACGTAATGGCACAAGTGTGCTGCCATTAACAACTTGTGCTGGCACATCGATATTTACCGTTTTACCATTTACTTTTGTCGCTTTAGAGCCGATTTTCAGCCATATTTTAGTTGTACCTTTTGTTGCGTCAATTGTTTTAGATGTTTGGTCCCACTTAACCTCTGCTCCTAAAACTTCAAAAATGCCACGTAACGGCACTAAAGTGCTTCCACCTTTTAATACAGCTTTATTGCTATACGATTGTTTTTCATTGTTCACATAAATCGTAATGTTACTTGAGGCGTTTGCATCACCTACATTAGCAAAAGAAAATGTAACAGAGAATAGCATTACTGCAAGTATAACTTTTAAACTCTTCATAATAAACCTCCATGTATTTGTTGTACGCCCTAATTATGGTACGTAATGAGATATTTAGCAATAGTAATAGTCAGTACTGAAAATCAAAAACCTTCCACAATCAATAATTTGTGGAAGGGGTCCCATCAGAAAAACGCGGATTTACAACGTTAAGAAATATACACGATTTTATGCTAAGTGAAAAACAAACCAAACAAGTAAAAATACTGCTACATCAACCGTTTATGCCACCTGTATAAAAAGACGTATAAACAATGTTCATAGGAAAAACCACGAAACGTTGATGTCACAACATTTCGTGGCTTTTGGTGGCTTCCCAAACTTTTATTTGGGAACGTTATTTTGTTTAGTTATGTATACGTTATAAATCCTTGTTTCACTAAAGTCCCTGTTAGTTGAATTTATTCTGAATTGATAATAACTCGAAATCCCCAATAAAATTCCCAGTACATTCGCTGAGAATATATTTTTGTGTTTCTTCTTCAGTTTCAACTATTACTTTTTTGCAATTATATTCTGAAACAAAATCACCATCTACACTATGAGAAACATTTACTTGTACACCATCGAACGTTAATGTCATAACTCCTCGTTGACCCTCTATCCCATACTGAATATATTTTACTTTTGCTTCGTTTTGATTTTCTACATTCTTAACAAATCTGTCTAACCCCCCTAAATTTTGAATATCATTGTGGTTATTTATCACTTCTTCAACTTTCTTTGGTTCTTGAGAACATCCAACTAATGCAAAACACAATAATAAAGTAAATACCTTTTTTATAATTAACACTTCTTTCAATTAGACATTAAATTTAAAATAAAGTTTCAAATCCTTGTTCAACTAACTTACACCGTTAGTTGAACAAGAAATACACCCCAAATGAGGTTTGGGGACATACTGATCATAAGCAGCCCCCCCATTCAATTGAATGGAGGTGATTCCCTAACTTGCGTTTGGGAACGTTATTTTGTTTATTGATGTATACGTTATTCGTTCTGGTTGCACTAAAGCTCCTGTTAACACAATAAGAAAACACCTTTGTCTACTTTATGGAACTGTATTAATAATAACCGTTACAAAGCCGCTCACCGAAGCTCTATCAATTAATTGATCAATGGCTTGTCCTGCGGGATCACTAAACAAATACCATTGATTTTCAGTAGGCACATGAATCAAAGTTTGGGGTGGAAGGGGCAACTTTTCATCATAACCTCGAACTAAATTATAGATATCAAAACGTTCTACGCTGTTCCCTTCTTGGTCTAGAAAATCATATTGACCACCTTTATAATACCCCCCAGTTGTGATGCTATGAACTGACCATGTGTAATCTGAAGGCGGTTCGACCTTACTTCCTTTGTTTTCTATAAAAATATTATAAATGGCTTCGTTATAACCATTTCCTTTGATTTGCTGTATTACTCCGCCCATTGTCGCATGATATTCATACTGTAATGCTTTTACTATTACACCATCTATAACGAATGGCTTTGTATCAATCGTCACTATGCCGTTTTTGTAATCAACGTTACTGCCAAATGTTTCGGCAATAAAACGCATCGGAACAAAAGTACGATTATTCTTCATGTATGGCTTTACATCAAGAAGTTCCGTTTTACCGTTTTTCACCACTTTATTGCTATTAAGTTTTAAGATTACTTTCATATCGTTTTTAGTAAGTGTGACTTGCGAATCCGACCATTTGACGTTGGCTCCTAAATTTTCACTAATAACACGTAATGGAACCATTGTCCGGTTACTCTTACTTTCGGGATTCACATCGGATACAATCGTAACACCGTCAATTTTTATTTGAGTGGTCGCCGCATAAGTAGGTGATGATGTAATGATTAGAATCATAACAAGTAAAATTCCTGAAAATACTTTTTTCATTTTTTGATAACTCCTTTTTTAAATGTAAATATCCCCCAAGAGGTTAATTGTTGAGACCTTAAGCCTTTAAAAATAACCAAAACCTTTACTGCTAATGCACTAATTCAATATAGGTTTATAAAATTCCTTCATTCCTAGATATTTGCTAAGTTAGTTGAGGTACAAACCTTCCCAAGGCGTCGTTTGGTAACCATTCTTTCCTTAACGTTGTAAATCCGCATTATTCTGACGGGACCCTTTGAAGGTCTTTTGTTATACTCTATAACCTGGTACTTCATATGTCTGACCATCAATTTCGATTCCCTTCAATTCCGCTAAGTTAATTCCTATCTGTGCATCTTCGAAAAATAACATGCTTACTCCATTAATAATCATTACTTCAATTTCGGGTAAATAAAGATTGCTCTCAAACTCGTAGCCCCCAGTGTTGTTTGCATTAAATTTATATTTATACATTTCTCTCCCCTTTTTTGAAATCCAGTTTACATGATGCTATTTCCAATAACGGTTTTCGTCCTCCATCGCTCTTATCACAGCCTCTTCAACCGCTAAAAGTGTATCTTCTTTTGTAGGTCGATTCATACAAGTACCTTCCGTTGTTTTCCCATCTTCTCTTTCAATTTCGTATCCGGCGGTATAAAATCCTCCCCCAAAAATTTTCAACTCGATGGAAACAAAAGCAGCATAACTTAAAAGTTCCATGCAATACGTTTCTACATGGTATTCTCCGGTTGGTTTTAAAAAAGAATTTGATAGTGCATACATTGTCTCACCCCCTTATATGCCAAGTTACAATAAAATGGTAAAATAATCTATAAAAGGTATCAAAATTTCTTTTTAGGTATTATTGTGAAGAAAATTACTTAAACAATTTGGAAGTTTGGTTTAATAAGCGCCTAGAAAAAAAGACAGTACCTATTTATTTTAGGTACTGTCTCTTTTTCTTGTTACTTTCACTATTTCAAACCATTAGAATAAAGTTTGATTATAAATTAATCTAAACTCTTAATAACACAGCATATAAAAAGCTATAGCTTTGAATAAAGATTGATCGAAATTAAATACAATTATTAATATAACATTATTTTCTTGATTTTAATAAGGTCCAAACAGTGTAACTTGGTTATATACCGGTAGTTATCAATCGTTGTCATCTGGTTGATCTGGGGGACTATTTACTTTTTTTAGCAAAAGGGTCAGTCCCTATACTTAAATTTTCATTTGATTTTATACTCGTTTACTTTAAAAGTAAGTACCTTATCGAAAATAATATAATCTTTGCGACTTGTGAATGGTCCCTTATTGTTACCATGATTATTAATTGAGAATGTAGCTGTCCCAGTTCCTCGGTGTCTGCCTTCATACCAATTAATAAAAGCGTCAACTTCTTCCATACTTAAATCGAATTCTTTTTCTAAATCCGTAATCATTGTAACTGTTAATATAGCCCTATCTCCTGCTTCTTCGCTAGGTGGTTCTGGTTCTGGTTCTGGTTCTGGTTCTGGTTCTGGTTCTGGTTCTGGTTCATCAAACATCATACTCATTTTACCTATTGTTGTAAAACCTGCATGACCATTATTTTTCGTTATATTTATCCTGTATTTTATGTATTCATTTGAATTAGAAAAAGAGAATTCTTTCTTGCTTCCTACACCCCATTCAGTAATATCTTGTTGGGTATCAAGTACTATCCACTGATTACCGTCCCAACCTTCAAATACCCAATCTTTAGGAGCCTCTTTTTTAGAGTCAATATGTTTACTTCTAGAGCTTATAGTGTATTTATTTACAACTACCGGATTATCAAATTCATAGGCTACCCATCCAACAGTAATACCTTGTTTTGTGGACCACCCATAATCACTTTTTTCATTGAAAACGTTAAACGGTTGATGTTGTTTGCTCCAGATACTACTAGCACTAGCAATACCTGATGGCGAAGTGTTTGATGTCATTTCAGGAATCAAATCCATAGAATTCGATGTATTCGCATTGACAGTTTCAAAAGAAACAAATAATAGTATTAGAGACATAAATAAAATTACTCTTTTCATATAATTCCTCCTAGTTTTTCTCATACATAATCCCATTTAAAACACTTCTCCTTCCTCATGACGCATCCACTTGATTATCTCCTAATGCGTCACATCCCTACATACCCCATGTTTAAACAAATCTCTTACTTTTGCCCTAACATCACAAATTATAATAGCGCACAACTGAGGTAGTTCCATTATATCAATTTTTTATATTTTTGGTAATTTATTTTAATTATTTAATATTTTAGTAAAATATCTTAAAGTATATTAATGACCTTCGATTATACTGTTTTACTGTAAATAAAAAGTTGTCGTTTAATTAATCTTTATTAAATACGGTAGCTATTATTTATTCATACGACCAATAATCAACTGCTCTACTTGCGTTTTTAAAGCTTGTTTTGCATAGCGTAATGTAATGTCTTCACCAACCGTAGCAACTACCACATCACTAAAATGCTCATCAATTTTAACCCATTTCACAACGCGTATTTTATCTTTAGCCAGCAAACGCTTTTGGTTTAAATAATCATTACGCACACTTTTTAGTATGTTATCTATGATTGGTAAATAAATTTTTTTCATCTTCATTTGTTCGGTTTGTTCCATCTTACTGTAGTCCGTTTGAAGTGACTGAACAGCTAAATCTAATACCAAATATTCATGCACTAATTGACGATGGTCAATACTTAACATTAGATTACCATCCCTTCTTTACGAATCACTGGAACAGCAGCAAGAACATTATCGATAATAAAAGTACGCTTTGCCTGTTTCGTAAAACAAAATGCCTGAAACTTACCACCAATCATTTTGATTATTTTAATACGTCGTTTACTAATGACACCATCTTTTGCTATATACATTAAGTCGATCAATTGATTGCGTTGCATAGCTTTTATTATTTGTTCTTTCATTGTTATCCCCTCATAAAACAGAACATTTGTCTGTTTGTATTATACGCACATTTGTTCTCTTTTAAAAGAGGTAATATCAAGAAATTTGAAATAAGCCCTTACTTTTTATCAGATAACTAATACAGTTGTCTGCTTTTTATTATGTACTTCTCAAAACATTGCTAATAAAATGGAAAAGAAGGAGTATGGTACATATGATAAAGACCTTAACAGGATTGGTGACTAAATCTATTAATACTAAGTCTGGGGTGCCCATAACTGAACCCTGGAGTTCTTCAATGTATTTTAATGCACCAATGGAAAAGCGTGTTCGTTTTTCAACAGATTATTTTAGAGAAGTTCGAGTGGAAGGAATTCAAAAGTTTATTAATAACCTCACGCTAGATGATCCCACTGTTGATCTATTCATTTCTTTAGAATACGATAATAAAAAGAATTACATCCCTCTTAACTTATCCAAGCGTATACGCTTAGTTAATTGGAAAGAATATAAACTTACAAGTGAAGAGATTGATTTTTATGAAGGCTTTGGTAAGATTGCATTAATAAAAAATGTAGCAGTAAATGACATCATTTTATTTACAATAGATGTGCTTCTCAACAAAAATAGACGTGCCTCTAATGCTGGATTTTTTATTGTCACAAGTAAGTATTTAATTTATTTTGGAACAAGTGGGGACGTAATCAATATACTTTCTACAAATCCTATAAATATTAAAAACCTAAAAATGAATTATAAAGGTATTTTTGATACTTTTTATGATGAACCTTTAAGCTAACTTCAGTAATTAAATATGTAAACGCAAAAAGCCCGCCACTACTGCATTTAACAGTGTGACGGGCTTTGAATTTAAAACTTATTTTATTTTTTGTACATTATGAAGCATTACAATAACTTCTTCGCGTGTTGCTGGGCGCTTTAAAAATGTGCCATCTGATACGCCGTTTTCCTTAGTCCATTCAACTGCATCCTTTGCCCACGTAGCTGGTGCTGCATCTTTTTCGTATGTTTCTTTTGCCACAATTTCAGCCTCCTTCGATTCATCTTTTACAATTAATTGTACTTTCATTTTGCTATTGGATGGTACGATAACCTGTCCTTCTAGTTTGTAGCCTGTTGGCGCTGACCAATTAGTCTTAACTTCAAAATGTGGTCGGTCGATATTTTTAGACCAATCACCACCCCATGTAATCCCTAACTTACGAGCAATAGCACCAACTTTATTTAATGTAGTTAAATCGTATAAGGATTTTGGTGGGCCAACCGCAATATCCCATGCTAAACGGCCACTATGATTGCTATTAAGTGTCCATGTAACAATTTGACCTGGTCTTGTACGACCTTGTGAGTATAAGTATTTTTGGCGCTCTGGACTACGGAAAGTTTCTGTAATAAAAACATCCTTAATGCCTGCTTTAAAACACTCCTGGAATAATAAACGGCACGCTAATTCGGCTACCTTTGTTAGTTCAGATAAGTCACGGCATGTTGTTGTTACACTCATTTACCACCACCCTTTACAACTTTACTTAAATCAAATGCCCCTGATGCTGCTAAGCCTCCAATTAGTCCTGCAACAGCCATCGTATAAATGTTGTAGTCCGTTAGTGGCTGAAATAAAAGACCAAATAAAATACCGACTGCCACGGAGACAATCGGTACATATCGTTTTGTTAAATTGAGTGTCGTTTTTAATACCTGTACAAGAGCTGTAATTAATCCTACAATTGCCAATGCGATGATAAATAATGTTGTTAAATCCATGTTATGCACTCTCCCTTTTTTCGAATTTCTCTAAACGTAAACGTAAATCCGTAACATCTGTCTTTACCTCATTAACTGTAGCTCCCATGGTATTGATGGCTGTCACGATTTCCTTTTGTGTCTCACTCAACGATAAATTTGCTTCAATTGATCTATTTATTTGCTCATTCATTTTTTTCTCGCGCTCTTTCGATTCCTCTCGATGGGCTTGATCTAAATTGATTAAATAATTGAAAATATATCGCCCAGCTAATAATGCTGCAATGATTAAAATGATTGATAAGTAAATCCACGGATTTGGACTGCTAGCCACTTTTTCTGCTATACCTGCCCCTGTTACTACTAATAGTTCCATTGCCCTCACCTCTGCCCGTAAAAATAGCACTGCTCGGTACAGTGCGTTGCTGGTGCCTTGATGTACTGTTCTACTATTTTGATTTCTTTCGCTATGAGACGCATCGAGATTCTACTTTGTAGGTAGTTGCCCGTCTCGATTGCGCTCACGAATCTAAAAACAATATAAAAAGCACCCCCGGTTGAGAGCGCTTATAAATAATATTTAATTTTTAAACTAGCCCCTTTATCCTTAGGAGGCTTTTCTAAGATTTCATCTTTATCAGACATAGCATCATACATGGCATCGCAACATACTGGCATGCGATGGTCTTTCCCTGGATATCCACCTACTAACTTATGAACATCTTTTGATGATATAACTAATTCGGACAATTCATTTTGCTTTGCGACTTGTTTCAATAAATTAATACATTTAGTAAATGTTTCTTTAGTTAAGTTACTCATATAGAACCCCACTTTTTTTTACTAAAAATCGGCTTATCGAATGATTAACAGATACTACACATTTTAAGACTAAGTCGAAATTAGAGATCACTAGCTCGGAACTTATACAAAAGATAGCCAGAAAATATCATTACGCAAATAAATAAACAAGCAAATATCATCCACTTTACATCATGTAAAGTTAGATATAAGGGTAAAAATACAAAGAGTAAACCAGTTACTGTCAAAGGGATTAAGCCAATTGTGATTATTACTTTTAATCTAGCATTCGATGATTTCTTCATTGCTTTCTTCATTGCTTTTTTTTTCGTATTTATATATTTTTCAATCACCAATTCTTGAAGAGGATTGAATTGCTGTTTAGAACTAAACTTCTCATAAGCTTCAATCTCATCTCTAATTGCATTAGTAACCAACGGTTTTTCTTCTTCAACTTCTTTATAATACTGCTCATTGTTCTCATACGGAGACAAAACCAAATCACTTCTTCTACCATTAAATTGTTCAATACTAGCATCAATATATTCCCCACACACCTCATTAATAAAATGAGAATAAACCCTTGTGTTTAAACCTTCGCCAAATTGAATCAAACAATGATGGACTTTGTTATTTTCATCAGATATTCCATGTTCCTTTTTTACTATATGATAAATCAAACTAGAAATTCTGTAGCAACTCTCATTTAAATAGTGAACTCTGCTATCATGTATTGCAAATAAATCGCCCTTTTCTATTCTTGCTTCCAATGCCAATTTATACGACATTTTCGCGATATCAACTAAGTCCGCCTTCTGTTCTACGGTCAATGATTTCATAAATCCTCCAAATAAGCATAATACATATAAATATATCATGAGTCTGCATTTTGTCATATTCTTACTTTATGATTCTACTAATTTCTTTAAGACTATTGTATATTATCTATTAATATTTCGAGTAGCAGTTTTCCCTAACTTAACATTTCTAATTTCTCTCATAATAGTCGATATGTTATCAAAATAAAAGCTTGTCCCCATTCTATTCTCATTACGCTCCTTAGCATCTTCAGCTTCTGAAAATGATAGCACTAACCTTAACTTTTCTTCAAAATTTAAATTCCCATCAATGGAACCCATAAAATTCAATGTTTTATTTGCAGGTTCTACCGATAAAATGAAAATTTGTTCTTTTTTCAACAATATCTAAATATTAAATACCTTCAGTATCACTTAAAATATAATCCTCAATCGCTTTACGATAGTCTGGATTAGTGACGTCGTCAATCACATAAACCAACTCTGTCTTTGGGTTTAACCCACCCTTCATAATTCTTTCCGCCGCAATTCTTACCACTACTGCATTTACATTTGTCATTATAAAATACCCCCAAATTCATTTTCTGTTTGTAATAACAGTTCATCTTCCAACTCTCTAATGCGTCTTTGCTCTTCCGTTTCGTATATTGGTTTTTCTACCAGTATTGGCTTTAGAGTAACGGTGTCGATGCCGACAACATCCCATTTCGTAAGGTCTATCTCGCCATACTCTAAGTCTATATAGTCGATAGAGGTTAATTCTTTACGTGACAATACATCGCCTGAACATTCACCTTCTGTGTGAATGATATTACCATCTTGGTCAAATATAAATCTCCAACCAACCTTAATGTTCATAATATATTCCCCATTTCATCAATATCATGGATACCCGAAGGCTTCCCAGTTAAATAATACAGAATTAATCGAATCTACTTGTAACCAGAACTCCGAACTACTCACTACTTTACTGCTATTTGAGTATATCCTTCCGTCATCGGATATCCTAAAATCTAAATCACCGTATATTTCGTTGGATATATAATATATTGCACAATATCCATCCTTTGCTGATTTGCCATTCTTTTTGGCTACTACTAGTTTGGGTTGGAATCCTATATTAGTCAGTTTAAGATATTCGACACTACCAGTTGAGTTATATGCTTGCCCTTTGGCATATTGCCCTCCAAGTGTACCAACTATGCCAAAAATACTAGTGCCTTTTTTAATATTAGCTGGTATGAAGTTGCTGTCAGTTACCCTAACACCACTGTTAGATGCTCCGTTGTAATATCCTTCTGGCGGTGTTACATCTATATACGTAGAGCCTGCACCACTTCTTGAGCCACCAGACACGAATCCTATCCTGCTTGTCATTGTTCCAGAAACAACGCCATTGTCTGTGCCGATGGTGTATCCCGTCAATACCTGCGGTCTGTCTGCCGAACCATACTCACCACCTTCACCCAACAAGATAAAATTTACGCAATCATAGCGTACTTGATAAACCCCACCAACCTTTAGATTTCCGCTGGTTAAGGGGTTTCCGTTAGATTTTCGGATTGACTTGTTATCCAATCCGTTAATGCCAAGTGTAACCGCCCCTGTATTGGTTGTTGTGTTCTTAAATGCTACTAACATACCTTCTACATAAGAAGTTACATTATCGACTGACATTTTAAGTGCATTTGTTCCTGTTGCAATACCATACACTCCATGTGTCACTAAATCGTCCAAATGCTTAGTAACTACTCCATCTTGCCTAACTAGTTCATCCTCAATTTTATTCATATTTACTGCCATAATCGGTGTTCCTGGTTTATTTACAACCCCTTCAGCCGGTATTAATGTAACTGTTCCATCTGGATTGTTTTGCATTGTAAATGTCCGTGGTCTTTCAACTTCACGGTTTTCCCATATAGTTGGTTGATAAGCCAATCAAACCGCCTCCTCTCCACATGTAAAAGCACCACAAATGGGCACGAGTTCCGTGTTGCCCTTGTAGTGCTGATATAGCAAGTTTAAATTGTGTTCAAGCCGTTGGGCATCGTTAAAAGTGAAAGGATTATTTGATACCCAGTCGAGCTTATTCTGTAGCCACCCCATAGGAGTATAACGCTGCCTTAATATATTTTGATTGCTTTCTAAGCGATTTAAACTGTCAGCAAATTCGATACGTTTCATGTCGCGATTCGTAATGGTTAACATGGAAGGTAACAGGATAAAATAACGAATCAACTCTGCAATGACTTCTGTGTTATTTTCCACCCGATTCAAGTCCTGAAAGTTATAAAAGTCAGATGATTTCCAATCTAATTTAGGCGTAATCCACATTTAAACACCGCCTTTTGTTTCTGTTTTGCCGCTTAAATAGCCGGCGAATTCAAACTCCTGCTTTGTGATTCGACTTTGCTTTTCAGTACCAAATGAATCCTCAATGATAACGATATCACCGCATTCAAGAGCAGGATTTTGACGCCAATTGACTTGATACAGAGCGCGTAGATTACTTTCATCGATGATCCATTGGGCAATGTCTGCCGCATGTCCCACCGAATTAATGAGGGGATTGTCGCACTTCATGCTGGCACCCTCTTTGACGTCTGTATTCATGAAAGTGTGTTCCTCCTTTACTCCGCTTACATACACCGTCATTACAAGCGATTGAATCAGCTTGTCTAGCTTAATTTGTGGTTCGCTATAAACGTTGTCAAATGTAATATTCAACATATCGTAGCCGCTATATACGGTAGGTGTGGTCATCCCTGTAAACATGTCAGGACCAGCAAAGTAAATATAGCTCGTACTTTCATCCAAAATGACGAAAGGCTTGATAATTAGCACGCCATCTCTATTTTGGTAAATGGCACTTTTACTCGCTATACCGATGCATTGGAGGGCTTTCCGGAATGTTATTTTCTCTAGGAAACCTTTTGTAGGAATTTCCTTTAACTTTTCATCGATTTTAAAATAAGTCACACCAGCTTTGATTAGAATATCCTCAGCCAAATCATATAGTTTTTCAAATGCACCTGATTGCAAATATTCTTTTTCAAGCAGTTCAAAAATGTTCCTAGCGGTGAAAGTTGTTGTTAGAGCACCTTCATCTGACTGCCAATCGGTCAAATAATAACCTTTGGTAGTCACATACTCAAATACATTTTCCTCAATCTCAATGCCGATACCCATTGTTAGTTCCTGTCGTTCTTTTAAAAAGCGGTAGAATCCTATGGGGTTTAAGATATTAAAGTTTTTGTCCGAGTTATCAATGGTGAATTTAATTTCATTGGCTGGCAATGTATCACCAACCACGTTCATCTGCTCAATCAAATTTACTTTAATTAGCTTGTCGCCCTCATAAACCTGAAAAACACCGAAATCAATCTCAACGATGCGAGCTCGTCTAAACGGTTTAGCCCACTTTCGAATGATGATTTCAATCTTTTCATATGCATCCAAACCACGAACCCATACATAAACATTTGCATTGTTCCCTCTCACAGTTTCTGATGCTATCAAAGTGTCACCTGCAGAATATGCAATAATGTCAAAATCAGTCGCATGCTCATTGGTTAGCGCGTCAAAATGGATAGTTAAGCCCATCGAATCATGTGGCTCATCAAAGGTAAACGTGACGACTTGAGGGACGGCAAAAACACCGTCTGCACCACACAAATCACCACTCCACCAACCTAGCTCGCTATCATCCTCACCTGGTGGTGGAGGTATACGGAAACTTCCGTCCAGTTTGAAATAGTCCTGTTCGAACGTAGCATATTTATGGGTCATATTTCGTACCTTATTGACAAGCTGCCCTTTTTTGCTTATTTTAGCTTCCGAATTTGCAGAAATAACAGCATCTGCATAAGCAGCATTATCCAAGATTTCAAAGATAACTTTGGCTGCTGTTTTTCTTATAGGAGCATAAACCGCTTGCTTAAAATCACGACTTACCTCAATCACTTAATCACCTACTTTTCAATGACGCTAAATTTAATATCTTTCCAACGAATATCACCATTAATGTAATCAAGCGCACCAACATTTCTATCACCGGAATAGAACGTTCCTGTTTTCTGTGAGCTGGTTAACGGGTCGATGTAGCTAACTGAAAAGAACACTGGACTAACCGCATTCATTACCGTTTGTAAGTCTGATTTACTTAGGTATTTCCACCCGAGTTCAATCTTTCTTTTTGTAGCTATCCGTTCAATGATCATATCGCCCCTGGCATTACGTTCAGCCTTTGATATGTCCATAATACCTACTTGGTAATCAGAAGGAGTGGGGATCTCCTTGCCGTCAATTTTTATCATTTGTCCCTCACTCCTTTAGATTGGTTGAATGATTGTAGAACCTAAACGTTGACCTTCTTTTGCAAGGTACGGGTTAAGAATACGGGCAAATGTAGTTCCATCTACGTTTAGTACAATGTCGCCACCGTCACTCGATTGTTGACCGCTGTTACCCATTTGCATAGCTGCCATTACAGCAGTTCCTAATGCAGATGCCAGTTTGTCCACAAACGGTGTATTTTCGAGTGGCACAATCATTTCCGCACCAGCTTCACCGGCAATGTAATTCCCAAAGTTAGTAGCGCCATCGACGATACCGCCACGTGCTAATTTTGGAATCCTAGGTGGAGATATAGGATTAATTTTTATATCAATTCCTGGAACAGCCCCAACTAGATCGTTCACGCTGCTAATCACCCTATTAATACCATTAAAAATTCCGCTTATTGCAGCGTTTACGATATCAATAGTAAGATTTAATACGCTTTTAAAAATCCCTGAAATACCTGTTACAATACCGTCAAAGACCGAAACAACGCCATCCCAAGCTTTTCGCCAATCCCCTGTAAAGGCACCAACAATAAATTTAATCAAACCGCCTAATATTTGGAGCAAACTCTTTATTAAGTCAGCGATTAAACCGACGGCTGTCCCAATTATACTAACGACCAAATTAAAAACTGTTGTAAATGTCGGCCCGAGTTCTTTTACCAAATAATTTATAACTGGCAGAATAAATTTATTTAAAATATCTAAAGCTGCATCAACTAATTTCAGTACAAATTTCACTACTTCATCAACAACACCCTTTAGATGCTTATCCCACAATGTTGATAATTGTTCTAAGAACGGTTCAACAATTGGCTTTAGCACCTTGTCCCACAAAGTCTGGAATATATCTTGTAAATTCTTAAATAAGTCTTTGAGGTTTTTCAACAAGTCTTTGCCGTGCTTATCCCACGCATCAGTAATGATCTTTAATGTATCTGTTACAATTTTCTTTACTAAATCAAACGTAGGATTTATCACGGATTTATAAATATCGTTCATTAAATCGGCTGCCCCCTCAAAAGCTTCTGCTGCAACTTCAAATGCTGCTACTAAAATGTCGGTAAAAATCGGTACAACTGTTTTGATAATAGCATCTGCAATTGGGATAGCGAACCCGTTTAAAATGTAGTCTACAAAAGGCTTAATAGTACCATCTAGTAAAGTCTGTAGCGCATTTCCCATCCGAGGTAAGAAATCCAAGAAAGCATCTCGAATACGCTCAAGCGCTGGGATTATTACAGTTGAAGTTAGATTGTTAAGAGTATCCGTAACTTTTTTAAATGTTTTAGCAAACAGTTCTAGCGCAAACACTAAAACGTCCGTAAAGATGGGAACTAGCACTCTATTAAGCTGATCTACAATTGGTAATAAAAATTGATTTAAAATAAATTCTGTTAGCGGCTTGATTGTGCCATCTAGTAAACTTTGTAATGATTGAGCAATAGATTTACTCGCATCTAACCAGGCTACTTTTATCGCTTCTAATGATGGCAACCATACCTCGTTCCATGACGCAATAATTAAATCCGTTACGTTTTGGAATGTCTCTGCAAGTAAATTCATGCCCCATACTGCTGCATCAGCAAATACTGGAGCGAAGTCTTCTACAAACCCAGTTACGATGCTTGGAATGAAATCAAACAGAATATAGCTTGCCGCAGGTTTTAAAAATTCTTCGATTAACTGAAGAAAAGTCTCGCCAATTTGTTTTAATGATTGCTTAATAGGATCCGCAGCGTCACGTAAAGGCTGAAGCGCTGGTCCAATACCGCTAAAAGCATCAGCAAAAAGTGAGCCTGTATCTTTTATACCGCCCCACATGTCCTTAAATATTTCTTTGATTTTGTCTGCCATCGCTTGGATGTGAGCTGGAATTGTTTCTGTATCGATATCCGGCATATCTAAATCGTCAAAGCCCATATCGTCCATGCCGCCAATTCCGCCACCAGAACCTGCACCAGATCCTCCACTTCCCGAACCACTGTCAGTTTTTTTTGACGGCTCTGTTAATGAGTTGATTTCGTCAAATCCTGCAACTGACCGTTTTGCTTCTTCAGCTGCTTTCTTTGTCTTTTTACCTGCCTTCTCCGCTTTCTTGCCTGCATTTTCAGCTGCGACACCAAACGAATCTTGCGCGGCTGCACCTCCACCTGCCGCTATATTCGATTGTTTCTGTGATTTAGAAACGCCAAAAAACGCCTGCATGAAATATCGGAAGTAAGCGGTGACTTTTACAAGCCAGTTTGCCAGGGTCTGAAGCAGTGGTAAGACTATATTAGCTATTGGCATGAACGCATCACCAATATTTGTCTGAATGTCACCTAGCGTCTTGCTTAGGAGAGAGAGTCTACCAGCAAATGTATCAGCATATGCCGCCGCGTCCCCAACCTGGAATTTTGTTTCTTCCATAATGCCATTCACTTCGGCTTGGATTTTTTGCTGTTGGGTTAAATTGTTAGCTGTGGTACCAATTGATGTAGCGTATTCATCCCACATCTTAGCAACATTTTTTGTCACACCTGCGTTATCGACAAGTATGCTATTTTCTGCCTTCAAACCTTCTGCGGCTGACGATACTGCCTGCCCTAAAGATAAAGATGATTGTCTACCAAATGCCGCTGCATCTTTCAGCCGTTCCATTGTTATTTGTATCTGTTCGTCATTATAACCACGTGCAGCCAAATTTTTGTAAGCATTAACAGCATCACCAAGTGGTACCAAACCATCAGCAATATAGTCATTAATAAAACTTTTAGCTTTTGCGAAGGAACGCCCTTGCCCCTCAATGATGCTTTGCAAACCAAGAAAGGCTCCCTCTAAATTACTAGATGCTTGGACAGCATCTTTTATATACTTACCAAGGCCAAGGGTAGCTAAAGTGGCAACTACGCTTTTAAATGCATTTTTCATTGCTTCTGTAGATTGTTTAACCGCTTGATCCAATCCACCTAGCTCTTTTTTAACATTAGTTAGTTCTTTTCTTAAGCCCGAGGTCTCTGACGTGATCAAAATTTGTAGTTCTTCAATTGTCATCGCCATTTTTCTCACCTCGTTTCCGTTTCTCAGCTGCATAAGCATCAATTCTAGCTTTCATGATTTGCCAATTCTGTTGTTTCACTAGTTGTAGTTGCGCTTGTTTTTCAAGCTCAGGGAAAACACCTGGGAAAGCTTCGTGCAAAGCTTGTGGATTTTGCTTACTACCTAGCGAGATACCTACTAGATGTGAGATAAGATTTGCTTGGTGATAAGCGATAATTGATTGATATTGCAATTCTGCTTCTTGCCTTTTCGATTTCCCTTTAATAGCTGCTAAAATTTCTTTGTAGGTCATATCCCAATAAAAAACTGCATCCACTCCGCTTTCTACGGCAATTGGATACAGTTTTTCGAATAGTTCTGTTAAGTTTTTTATAGGCTCGCTGTTATTGTCGCTGCCTCCTCCTTCTTCACTGTCTTGAAAAAACCGCTAGTTCGGAATGTGTCGACCATAACTGGAATTAAATCAGTGTACGAATTACCTGCATCAACATAATCATCGTAAAGCTCTAACACTTTTTCGAACGTCATGCCATGATGGTACTTTTGTAAAGATGCATGTAAGATGAGTAACAAGCTACTAACTGATGGGATTTCACCGTTTTCAACCGTCATAAGTACTTGCAGTGGATTGCGTCCTCCTAACTTTTTCTCCAGCTCGATAATAGCTGATGCCGTAGCGCGTAATTTAAACTCCTGTTCCCCAACTTTAAATTCTGTATATAACATTTTTGTATTCCTCCAATATAAAAAGCACCCCCAAAATTTGAGAGTGCTTCTAAATTATTTATTTTGTTGATTTAAATCATCCGGATAAACAATAGTATCTATCGTTTCCCCTGACTCTTTATCTTTAACGATAATAGTAGCTTTGACTTTATCTTCTTTTACACCGTTAAATGTCTGGTAGTAAATGCCGGATATACCTAATCCCATAGCTGCAAAACCATCAAAACTACTTTCGAACTTCCCTTTTTCTACAACCATAGTAAACTCTGTGAAGTCCTTGTTAGAAGTGATTTCCTCAATAGAGGCAAACTCTTCACTTGTTTTAGTTTCTTCGATAGTTCCTAGTATGCTAGTTTTCATTTCCTCTAGCATTTCTTTATGTTTTGCTTTTGACATTTTATAAGTGAATGATCCGTCGCTATTACTAACAACATCCTCTACACCATCTTTTTTAGCTTCTGAAATAATAGTATCGGCGTCTTGATCTTTAAACATCGAAGCAGGTAAAGTGATTTCAACATCTTCTTTACCGCATGCCACAACAACTACGCCTATCAACATAATAATCATCATCAATAAAAACTTTTTCAACTTGTTCTCCCCCAAATATGTTTGTCAAATGTATTTGCGTAAATATTCTACCATAACAGAGAGAGACCAACCAGTTAAATTCCAAGTATGTTAAGTTTCAACATTTACCGCTATCTCTAAATTCATAATTGTTATGGTGCTGGATTTGTCACGGTTATATCACTTTGCAAGCTCATTCCAACCGTAAATGTCATGGCCGCATTAACTGCCGCAGCATCCATTTTTACATTCACGAATGCGCTAAATTCGTGTCCTGTACCATCTGGATACTCAACCTTAAATTCAGCTGCTGTATTCGCATCTTGCAACCCTTTTAACACACGGAAGTTACTGTCTGCCGTGTCATTATCATATAAGAACTTGAATGTTAAATCTCCAAGGTCTTTTACCCCATTGATGTACTTCTTTACACCATCAGATAGCGTGGTAACTTCAACCTTTTCTGGGTCGCCACCCATTTCTGGAACTTCCATAAGGTGTTCCAGTACTGTATATGTCGAACCACTCTTTTTGTAGCTCAGTGTTGTGTCTTTCGATAATAATCCTGCCATTATTTACACTCTCCTCTATTGATGAACTAAGTTCGTTCGTTTATCGACAACGCCACGAAAGCGCATCGTTTTACGTTTCATTCCGCTTGGATCATTTAAATCTGATTGAAACTGTCGAAGAAAACCAATGCTAGCCATCTTGTCGTTTACCGCTTTTGCAATAGTTCCAGTCGACTTTGTATGCCACACATCAATTAATATAATTATTTCAGATTGCAACTCTACCCGCATATTACGATAATTAGCATTATCAGCTTCTTTAAATGTGATATGTGGTGTTTGCGCTGGACCCGATGGAAATTGATCAGATACTGTTACACCAGCAATTGTATTCAGTAACGTATTTATTTCCGGCTTTGCATCGTACATTTAACCACCTAGCTTTCGTATTTCTTTTTTCAAGTGCTCTTTCGCAATCTTTTTTACATTTTCTTTATTTTGATTTAGTGCTGGGTACAGATATGGTTGGGCATCCATACCAGCCCAATCTTGACGGTAATTTAAATTCTCTGGAGATTTAGGCGGGGATGGTGAACCTTCGCCACGTTGACCTGTGCCAAACTCTACGTAAGCACCGTGTTCGACGTTTGTAGATACTTTTCCGATGATTACGCCTGACTTTTCTTCAACTGTACCTTGAATACTGTTTCTCAATTGGCCGCCGTCAACCTCAGCGATTGGAGCAAGTTCTTTTGCATCGCCCTGTACCACCTTTATTCCTTGTTGGATACCTGTTTTAAGAGCCTTTTGACTGTTACCGCCAAGTGCATCAATTTTACGCATAAGACTGTCTAAACCTCGAATAGTCATGTTTATACCTTCTCCAAATCAACGACATAATGGGCATTCCATCGTCTTATTGCTACAACTTTATAATCAGGATCTTTATCAATTGAAACATAAATACAGAGACCGTCGTTTTCAGAAAGACCTTCAATCGTTTCTGCATAAGCAACTAACATGTACTTTAATTTTGCTCCATACATTTCCACAAGCATTCTTCCACCTGCAGGTTGTACATTTGCAAGAAGAGTCCCTCCATCATCCCACCCATCATATGTGGTGCCATCGGGTTCAGACAGCTTCTTCCATTGCTTTATCCTATACGGCTTTAAATCGCGTTGTCTAAGTCGCATAGCGTACCGCCTTTAATAAACGGGATTGGTTGATAGTGTTTTGTATAGACTGCGGCAAATCATCAAAAGAACGGCTAATGCCTCCCTCTGAATGTGAGGATTGCCCCTCAACACCCTGCATGTTGTAACAGATGGTAGCCATTTGCCGTTGAACGGATTCTAGCGACGGTGATAGTTCAACTCGATTCGTCCATGTGAGAATATCGTTACGAGCATCATCTAAAAACAATTGCAATAAATCATCTTGCAAATCATCTTTTATACCTAGAGCAATTTTTAGCTTATCCAGTTGAGATTTAATCATTTAATCACTCCTAAGAAAAAAAGAGCGACTAATTGTCGCCCTCTTGTTTTTGTTTGCTATCTTTTCTCTGTTCAGACACTTTTTCTACAAGATTCTCATCGAAATACTTTTCCGCCATATCAAACGTTTCATCTGGTTGATAGGACTTACCATTATATCGAACAGGTACTTTTTTAACTCTTACTTTCATTTAACGCGCCCTCCCTATGCAATCGGTTGTGCTTGAAATACTTCATCAGCAGCTGGGAATGATGGTATAGCAGTTG
Organism: Solibacillus sp. R5-41; assembly: GCF_002736105.1. NCBI lineage: Bacteria > Bacillati > Bacillota > Bacilli > Caryophanales > Caryophanaceae > Solibacillus > Solibacillus sp. R5-41. Next base: position 2,464,784 of record NZ_CP024123.1, read on the forward strand.
CTACAGCTTTTGTCCAAGTTGATACTGGGTCAACATTTTCCTCGTACACCATTGCAAGCACGTTACCGATTTTACTAGTTTCAATCGATGGATCACGAGTCAAACGATTTTCTTCAGCGGTTGGCCCAAATAAAGTTTCCCCCATCGCTCCATCACCGAACATAACAAATGAATTCGCTGGGAAATAGCGATGCGTTGAATATGTTCCGTTTGCCAGTTGCTTGCGGAATTTAGCATCATACGAAGCAAGTTTTGGAAGTTGAAGACTCTCTAAAAACGTGTTCAACTCTCCAATTGAAACGATTCGACCTGAATCCTTTCCGTATAAAGCTGATTTAACATTAGGGTTTGTTAATAAAGCAGCCAACACGGTATTAGATGTTAAGGCTCTAGTAGGTGTAATAGATAACGAATTCGCCCATCGAATCATATCTTCAATTGGGTTTGAAGATGGATCTGTCCATAAATTAGTTCCAGATAAAGCTTCTTTATTTTCGGTTGGCACGCCATAATCTAGGACTGCGCTCAACCCGTTTTCTGCCAATGTTAGAGTACCTTTTGCAAGTACCTCCATGCGCATTTGTTCAACACGCGCATTTACACCAGCCACTAACACGTCAATGTCATTGTATACATTTTGCATTAAATATTGTTGTTCCGCTGCATTACGCGGACTTTCTAAAGCGATAATTTCTTTTTCAGTTAATGGTAATTTACGTTTAATCAACGCTGCCTCTAAAGCCATCTTACTAGCTTCTCGCGAGCCAATTTCTGCTTCTGTATCAAACGAGTGAACAGAGGCAACAACCGGTGTACGTCCTGCACCTTTGATTAAGTCGAATTCAAGTGTTGGTTTCTTGATTTCAGGGAATAAACTAGCACCTAAAAGCGCTGGATATTCACGATTTTGTAAGTAATTTAAAACTTCTCGTTGGTTAAATAAATCTAATACGCTCGGCATATTGCGATTCCTCTTTTCTATTATTTATTATCGAAATTTGATTTCAGTTAATGTGGCTTTTGCAGCAGCATCAGGAGCTACTGGAAGTCGAGTTTCCAAGATATACGCTTCTACCAGTAAAGCTCCAGGTTGTGGACCTTCTGTTACGTCTACATCATTTAGCAAAATACCTTTTGCCGTTGCATCGTTTTTCGGATAAATTGTTCCAGCAGGTACGATTTTGCGTCCCTTCGCATTAGCAACCACCCCCGTTTGTTCTACCTGAGTAGTAAACGATTGAAAACGCGCACTTGCTAAAAAGTTAATTTGTTTTGCTGTTTCTTTTTTTGATACGTACATTAAAATTCTCCTCTCTTAAGTCCATAATGTTGTTGCAATTGGCTTGCTTTTTTCGTTCAGTGATTTGGCGAAGTTGGCTCCAACACTTACTTCACCATTGCCTTTCCCTCCGCCACCAGGTGGATTGCCACCTCGTAGACGTTCGTTCACACCAGCCTCAACTGCTTCACGAAATGACTTTTCTACTGCATCTAAGCTAGCGTTAGTAGATGCAGCGTCAGTGAATACGAGAATTTCCGCTAACGATAATGGAAGACTCTTATCTGCTAATGTTTCAAGTGCCGTGGCACGAAGCTCACGACGAGTGATTTCACTCTCACGTTTCGCTAGCTCATCTTCTCGCTTTTGACGTTCGTATTCTGCCTTTTGATCAGCATTCATTTTGGCTAACTTTTCAGCTTCTGTTTTAGCAGCTTCGAGTTTTGACTGGTAATCCTTTTCCCATTTTGCTTGTTCTTTCCCTAATCGTTCGCCGAGGATGCGATCTAGTTCAGCCTGTTGTTCTGGTGTGAACTCAATTTTGTTAGGCGGATCAGTTGGAGGGGCAGCAGGTGGATCTACTGGGTCCGTCGGTGGGTCAGTTGGATCCGAGAAGAATTTAATATCTAACGGTAATAACGGCTCAAATTTACTGAAAGGATCTGCTTGCTTAGTTTTTCCAAACAAGATTTTAATGTACAAAATAAACATTTGAATAAATTTCATAACTACCTCCTCCGTTTTACGCCCGTCGGCTTTATCCATGCACCTTTTAATGTCGTGGTCACGTTTTGGACAAAAGAAAAAGCCGCTAAATTAGCGACTGATTTAAATCGTTTAAAAGTTATATAATCGACCTAACCTTTCGATTTATCACCTATTACTAAATTTGTAAAGATTCCTAATAGCAAAAGTAACACAAGGTATTCAAACGTGGTTCCTTCTTCAAAGAAAAAGTAACTTCCGAAACATATCGTAAGTGCCACCAAGAAAAAACAATTAAAATATTTCAACATCACACTATCACCCCGCATTCGAATATTTCTTCCTCCATTCAAGATATGCCATATTCGCTGGAACGAGTTCATTCTTACCTGTGATTGGATTGCGTGCTCTACGTTGAATATTCTTGAGTGTTTGCGGCCCAAAATAAGCACGAGTTGTAGAACGACAAAAAACATGCATAGGAGGCATGTTAACACCTGGTTTAGCATCTTTTACTTTGTAAGCTTTCTTATCTTGCTCTTGGCATTGTGGTGATGTGCGCATGTCTAATGTAGCAAGAAACATATACTCATCGACTTCTGACTCTTTATAACTTTCCATTTCAGCAGCATTTGCCATATACGTTGTTTCGGTGCGGATTAGGCGACTAGCAGCAAACTTCCCTACACCCATGCGTTCCGCTAAATCCTGTATCATTTTGCGAGTGCCAGTACCAGACATGAAGCCTGCTGTAATCACTTCTGATATTTGACTAGCAAGCGTATCCGTATTGTCCCAAACTCGCTGACTGAAATGTTTGCCACTCCATGGATTTTTTAAAATTAATTCAACAGTACTTGCAGGCATAGCAGCAAACTCAAATCCCACTCCTAAACCTCGATGGACATCATACATCATTCGATAGTAAGCATCGTTAATTGTCTGCGCAAAGCCCGTCGTCGTTTCCCTTATTTCTGCATCGGCAATAATTTTGGACTGTAAGTAGGTGTTTTCTTTTAACGCCTCTAAACGAGTAATACGTGCGGCATATGCTGGCGCATTCAATCGATTTAGCATTTGTCGTTTTATTTTCGGGTCCTTGATATCTTTTATCTTTGCTTTAATTTCATTCCATTCGGCTTTAGAAATCGGCTCATTCAATATTTTACGAGCTTCTTCTGTGGACAGCTTTCCATCTTTTGCGAATTTATCAAATATCTTTTGAGTTTCAGCTGCAATATCCTGCTGCGCCTTTTCATAGGCCTTATTCACCGTTTGAACTGTAGCATCAGCAGAACGATGATACTCAGCCATGCGTTCCATTGACCGCTTATCCCAATAGCCGTTACCCCTCGTCTTCATAGTCAACAACCTCTGGCGGATCTATTGGGAAATTGAATGCGGATTGCTGTCGCTCCAAATCTTCTTTTAGCTGTTGTTTTAATTTAATCACCTCTTCTGAAACATCCTCTACAAATGGAAGGAGCGAAAGAAGCGTTTCATTACTTACTAATCCAATTAGAGAAACAATATCTTGAATTGTAAGATCATTTACAGGTAGGTTACGGATCATCGTAATAAGAACTCCAGCTATTTCAACCGCTTTTGCTTTCACCTTTAGGATGTTGGCAAACAGCTTCAAGCGCTTTCGTAATCCTTGGATGTAGAAGCGCTCCTTGATGACAGCCAACTGCTCTAAGCCAAATAACTTGTACTTCATTGCCACGCCAGACGAATTAGATGCAAAGTTTTCGTCTGTCAGATTAGGAACCATGGAAAACTCATGAATATCAGACTTGATAGAATCCTTGAGTATTTCTACTTCAGCTTCATTAAGTTGCTTAACAAGCCAATCAGCATCTGCACCAGCTTCAGGCAACTCTAAAATCCTATGTTTCTTTATCATCGTTGCCGTTTTAGATACCTCGTCCTCATCATCACCAAAAGAAACACCTACCACTTTTAACAGTGCATCTACCAGCTGTTCCTTGTCATTCACACGGTCAGATTGGAGCAAATTATAAGCATCGATTAAACTGATTTGCTGTTCAAAGTCGCCCTGCTCTTCCTCATTGTTCAGAAATTCCGTAATAGGAACAGCTCCCCAATAATGTGGGACTTCTTTAACTAACGTGAAGTCTTTTGAATCTACCTTTTCAATAAAGAATTCAACTACATTTGTATCTGAATAGACAAAGACTTTGAAGCCAATCACTTCATTGTCGATATTACGCTTTTCATAATAATGAACACCAAACATCGGCTTATATTCAACCGTATCGTCGACCACAAGGAAAATCTGCCGTGGATCAATGACAGATACTTTTGAGATTGGCTCTTCATCGCTTGACATGAAATAAAGCTCTAATCCTCGTCCAAATACAGATAAATCTTTAGAGAGCTCCGAGTCATGTGAAACAATATCAATCGCTTTATATGCCTCTGTAATAGCTTCAATCTGTTCGCCCTCGTATTTGACGGGTTTGCCAAATACGTAACCAGTAGCGATATCGGTAATGTATTTTGCATGGTTTGCTACCAGCTTGTTATTTGGCAGCCCCTTGTCCTCATCTGACGGACGGTCAAGGATAGCATGTATACCTTGGTAGTAATCGTCCAGTTTGTTTAGGCGGATAATGCCTTCCTGGTGCTCCTTAATGCAGCTAGCTATCAGTTCAACTGGAATGCCGTTCTCTATTAAATCCCTGTCACGAATAACCGCCATATTCTCACCTCAATCCTAATCTTGATTTGTTGCTTACTTTCAGCTTCGTATTTGTTTTCATATCCTCTTCAAATGCATACCGTGTAGCGTCAATCGTATGATTATCCTTATCCTCTAAGCGAGGCAATGGATTGCCGTCTCTATCCGTTTGATAATCGATATTTTCAAACTCTTTAGCAATATTCGGCGTGCGTAATGGATCAATGCAAATGAAATCTAAATCGTCTAGCCATTCCTCGCCGTACTCCACGCTATCAGGTCCTTTTTTAACTGTGTAAAGCCTTTTAATACCTAGTTCGTTTTTTAATTCTGCGTTAGATTTTGGCTCTGCACTCTCTGCTGCAATACGGTCATTTTCATAGCCTTTTGCATGTAATTTATTAGAAAGTTCACGGTTACTAATTTTCACGCCATACACTTCATCGATAGCATAGATACCGTTCTTTTTCTTGTCATAATGCCATCGGACAAAAGCAAGAGGGTCTGTTGCATAACCATAGTCGATGCCATTACGGATATTGTCGAAGGACTTAGCCATTTCATCAGTGATGCTACCGGCTTTCACTTGTAAATTATCAAACGGTACAACACCCGAGCCAATCGCTTCACCCATGTACTCCCACCGATATTTCAAAGGCTTATTTCGCTTTACATTTTCAGCCTCTTCAATGAATTTCTTCGATAAATGCGGATTTCCTAAATAAGTCGAATGATGAACATACGTATTAGCATCAATAAATGAACCCTCATACTTTTTATTCACCCACGACTGCTTTCGTTTCGGTGGATTGTAAGAATAATAAAAAGAGTAGTCGAAAGGGTACGCCTGCTGTCTTTCAGCTTGCGAGAATATCTTCCCTTCCAACTCCTCTCGTAGAATAGAGTTTTCAATTGTCGTTACATCATCTTCTGACTTAAATTCAGCTAATTCCTCGAACCATACAATAGCAAGCGGGAAATCAGCGTCTTTAATCGATTTGATTTTCTCGGGATCATCGGCACCAGCAAAGTAAATTTTATTACCTCGACCTAGGTATGTGATTTCTAACTTAGAATCGACGAAACGAAAATCATCACGGACCCCCATAATATTGGCGGCCGCTTTAAAGTTGGCATAAACGGATTTAAGAATGGTATTTTGTACCTTACGAATACCTAATGCCGAAACTGGATATTCCATGATGTCTAATAGAATCCGCATTGGTATATGAAACGACTTGCCCGAACCACGCCCACCTTTTAATACATAGCGTAGATGTTCTTTTGCTCTAGAAGCTCTCCAAAATGGTTTAAATTGTTCTGTGAGTATACTCTTTATACTTACATGTCGTTCACCCATTACACATCATCCACAATCACCACTCGAACTGATTTATCACGACCTTTATCAAGGTTAGTGATTTCTACTTTCGTCTTATCAATATTCAACTGCATCTGCTCCAGCTTCAAGCGACGTTCATCCTCTGCATCAACCATCTCAATAAACTGACGAATAGAAGAACGCAACTCCCCAATAGCTCGTGATTGAGCTGTGAGTAGTTGCGCCTGTCGTTCCCAAGAAAACTGGAAGTTGTATTCTACTTCATCCAATGTTCGTTCATATTTTGTTCCGGTATCGCCATCATCATTTGTTGTTTCAACTTCTGAATAGCCATACTTTTCTTTCTTGATTTCCTTAATCATTTCTTCTTTCGATTCAACATGCATTATCCGTTGAGCACGAATAATAGCAGCGTATTGTATTTGGATTTGGTCCCAAATTAAATCTGCTGGGGAACGCTCATTCATCGCTTCCATGATTTCTAATGTTTCTTCGGGTAGGAATTTAGCAAAGAAACCATGTGTAGTAGCGTTCTGATTTTGCTTAGGTGCACCATGACCCTTAGCGTTGTTATTGCCAACAGGTGCACCTTTCGCTCGTTTAGTAACGTTACCATTGGATTTAGTAACGTTACCATTCAACTTCCCATCCCAACCATCTTGATTCTTCCACTTACGAATTTGGGAATCGGATAGATCTAGTTGTTCTGCAATATCTTTCAGGAGCATTTGCCCCTTGCTTTCAAGCCACATTTGAAACGCTTCATCACGCTTTGGATTTCTCGGTCTAGCCATATCTCATAACCACCACCTCCAACATTTGTTTGTTTTGTAATCACCCGGTATGCTAGTTGCTTATTTTAGTCAAAAGAAAAAGCACCTCCGAAGAGATGCTCTGATAGTTTAACTCTATCCCTTTTCCTGTATGCTTTTAACAACTGTTAAAAATATCTTTACAACACTATTTATTAGTAACAACGAAAAAGTCAACAAGAATATCCACAAATAAAATAACCACTCTAAATATTCTTGGATCTGCCCTATTGTATTTGTAAATAACAATACCAAAGATATTATTGAAATAAGAAGTAAAAATCTGATAGTGACTATTAATAACCTCATTAGTTTTTGATCGGTCTTCAATTCCTTCAACTTCTTAAAAAATTCGTTTTCCGAAAGTGAAGGTATCATTGATACTGAAGCCACTAAAAAACCTATACCTATTGAATTTAATGTGATGGTTCCTAATAGGACATTATCAAAATTCCCTATATCCTTTAATGTTATTTCGAGAAAGTATAGGGAAACAACAACTGCTAAAGAAATTATAGTGAAAAATACTTTTTCTAAAATCCCCAACAGTTATCACCTCCTCTGCTTATTTTGATCTAACAAACATATTATCAAACAACTTTTTCTTTTCGCGGTAGGCTTCTTCAATTTTCTGCTTGACTAGAACAAAAGTTAGTTTTTTCCCTCTTGGAATATTAATTACCTTTAAGGACTCAATTTTTCCATTAATGAGATCTAGTGTGTCAGTATTCTCTGATACATTTCCTTTAACTTTAAGAACGGACACTTCTTCATTTATAAAAGGTAAGAGTGCTTTTACTTTTTTTACAGCCATCTCTCTGTTAATAAAGCTTCCCTTTTCCGGTGTAATTATTACTTTCATTCTTCCAGCCTCTAATTTTGAACCTAAATCTAAATCCGCATTTATACTTCTACCTGATGCAAGCTTACTCCATCTTTGCGGTGCCGCAATACTATATTCTATTTCTCTAATTCCTGGAATTTTTTCTAATTTATCAATAACAGCATCATCCACGATTACTTCTAAGTCTAAATCTTCATCATCTGTAATCTGCTTAAAAAAACTAGTCACCTGTGCATAGCTAAGCGCATTTGTTCTATGGCTTGATACAATACCGTTAAATGGATCGTATAAAATTATTGTGTCCTTTATCGGTCCTTCGTCATCTGCTTCACCATATGTTGCTCTTGCCCCATCTATCTTACCAACATATGCTTCCGAATAGGTATCTATTTTTTCAATGTGACCTATCAAAAAGTAATGCGAGTTCGGAGTAGTATCGACAAGTACTTTTTTTATCTCTCTCAATCTGACAAAATATCCGTTGATTGATTTGTTTCTTAGAACTTCAGGACTTTGCCTCAATTCTGATTCAATTTCAACTAGACAGTCCAATAACGAGTTACTGTTCACTCCCTGTTGTAACTTGTAATAATCAAACCTGATGTCTCTTTTTACCATCTTTCATATCCCCTTTTTAACTATATGAATTATCGGTATAATCATACAGCATTTGGATATTACAGTAAACTAATAGTCCTAAAAAGAACATTTGTTCCAATTATATTATCTTATACCCGCGACAAAATCAAACAAAATCTACCGCACACTTTAAAGGGGATTAAAGAGAATGCGGTAGTTATAAAAAGATCACAATATCATCTTAATACGTTCATATTGCCCTTGTGAATGTCCCTCGATCGCCCTATTCCATTTCTACCGATTTTATTTCCACTCATATATACAGACTTCGTACGTCAATCGTACGTCTTTTATAAAATAAAAAAGGGTTTATGTAAATTTATGTCGAATATGAAATAATTGTAAGTAAAATAACCGTTTAGGAGGAGATTCTATTGTACTATCCACTATTAAAAAATAATAATAATGAAATGAAGGCATTAAGAAATCTTAAAGAAGATAGCCGTTCTAAATTAATTCCAATTATTGAATCGAAAAGGATTAAACCCGAGAACATTAACAATTGGGAATCAACATTCAATACTTTAGGGAGTTATTTAGGTGAAAGATTAGAAAACATCAAATTTATCTATGACTTTAACACTACCTTAGATGATCTAGGTTCTGATGAAGAATTCCTTAATACTAAAAACCAAAATCTTGTGACTTTTTGTATAGAAAAAATGGAAGACAAAAATCTAGATTTTATTCCATGTTTCCAACATGATTCACCTAGCTGGATTATCAAAACTATTTTCGAACATGATTTTAAGGAAATTGCTATAAGGGTCAGATGTCATGATTTTAAGGAACCATTAGATGAATTAGTTATGCAGAACTTATTGAAAATTATTAATACCTCTGAAGTTAGTGCCAAATTCACTATCATCTTAGATTTTTACAATCTACCAGCAACTTTAAGTAGAATTCAAAATGCCATAAACACTTTCCAAAATATACCACATTCGAATATGGTATATGTCGCAACCGCCTGTCCTGAAGACGCAAGTAAAACAAAATCACATTCAATTAATTTGGTTGGACCACGAAATGAGCTGAATATGTATCTGGAATTAAAGAAAAAAAACTTACACTTATTATTTGGAGATTATACAACAAGACTTAAGGGTAAAATATTAAGTGGATTTAATAACGATAATTCATATATAAAAATATTCTATTCATCCGAATCCGATTATTACATTGTAAAATCAAAGATGATTAAAAATGATGGGGAAGATAGCTTTTATGAAGTTTGTCAGGAACTGATCGAACAAGATTTTTATCCAGGGGAAGGATTTTCCTTCGGTGATAATGAAATAAAAAAATGTGCAGACAAAAAAATAACAATAAGTGGTCATCAGACACCTATTGCTATTGGGGTAAATCATCATATTGAAACAACCATCAATCAACTATTAGGTTAATTTCCAATTGCTTCTTTTTTTCAATACGTTATAAACATACATTCGTATTATTTCAAAGTCAGCTTCTTCTATAAGTATATTTAGAAGCTGCTTTTTTCTATTTTTTTTTAACTCCCTTGGTAAACCAAGGAAATCCACTAAGCCTTCTAATTCCTTTTTCCATAATAATTTTATTATAAGGAAAGGGTCTTGATTAGTTACTTTCCTTCCTTTTCGAACATCAATCAATCTCGTTTGATCAGCACTAATAGTTTTTATTCCCCACCAACTAGGCACGATTTCTTTAACCTCATCAAGATACTTCCTTGAAACTACAATTGTCATCCGTTCAAAAGCCCGATTATAATATTCTAATTGTCTCGGAAGCCGATAAAGAGTATCTACATCGCTTTTTATTTCATAACCATGCATTATTCCGTTAACCACTGCTACATCAACTCTTGCTGCACCAAAATCTAAGCCTAACTCATTGATTATACGTGTATCATTACAATTTGAATATTTTTCATTTAACTCCAAAAGTAGTAATTCTCTTACCTTAGAGTCATTTAATAAGTCCATAATATCACCTACCGTTATCTTAATTAATTTGAGGAGCGAATTCAAGATACTTTTTCTAGAACTTTTTTCCTTGCTCTTTCAATATACTGTTGCACCGTTCTCTTACTTAGTTGCATTTCTTCCGCAATATTCCCCATACTCTTACCTTCTGCTACATACATAACGAAACACTGCCGTTCACGTATTGAAAGTGACACAAAGATATCTGCAAGTACTTTTTTCTCTTCACTAGTTAGATAAAAACGCTTTTCATTAATGCATTCAAGTTGATCTATAATGTCTGGTATAACATCTAAACTTTCAAAAAATTGACGGTGATAGATGGATTTTTTATTAATACTCCGATAAGTTCTTGGTTGAATGCCAGTCTTCAACCACTCAACTGAAAAAGACATACTTTCAATCATGCTGTTAATTTGTTTTGCATCATTAATGTTACTGTTTTCTAAACTATCCTTCATACGTTTCAATTCTTTACAACCATCTGTATATTCTTTTATTAATTCATCTGCCCAATTATTCATGATTTGCCCTGCCATAAGATTGCCCCCTTATGTTATAATTTGATTATCGCAATAACATAAAAGGGACTTACCAAGCCGTAGCTCTGCAAAGCTGTGGCTTTTTTGTTATACTAGACCTGTATAATTTTGCTGACTTGGGTGTGAAAACTCAGGTCTTTTTTTATGGCTTTTACTACGCATAATTGACATATTGTTCAGTAAAATTAATTTTTCAAGAATTATATTTCTGATTTTGCTCATACTACACTTGTTTGAAAATGGCGAAATAAAACTGAAAAGGAAGTGCAAGTATGGGTATTTTAAGCGGTAACTCAAAAGACGAACCATTACATTATGGTGAGGTATTCGGTATCTGGACAAATCTTGCTGCAAACTATGGCATGATTGCTGGGTATCAAACATTTTATAATCATGCTGGTGATAAAGACTTGAAAAAAATCATAGAAGAATTTGTTCAAGGTGCAAAAGAGGAAGTTAAACCTTTAGAAGAGATTCTAAAAACCAATGGCATTGCATTACCTCCTGCACCGCCTGAACGTGCAGATGCAAGACTAGAAGATATCCCTCCTGGTGCAAAGTTTAATGATCCTGAAATTAGTGCCGCATTATCATTAGACGCTGCTGCTAGTTTAGTTGCATGTAGTCAAGCAATGGGGATGTCTATTAGAGAAGACATCGGCTTAATGTATGGTCAATTCCATACAGCTAAAGCACTTCTTGGCGCCAAACTATTACGCCTTAATAAAGCTAAAGGTTGGTTAGTACCTCCACCATTACATGTAGATCATCCAGAAAAATAATAAGTATTTATTAAGCCTGGTCAAACTGCAAAATAATTATTTCCCCAGTTTAAAACTGGGGATTTTTTTTACTTATTATTTTCATTATTGTCGGATTGTTTTACTTGATTTGAATTCTTATACTGTTCTTCTGTTAGATCGTTTTCTTCACGGATATCTAAATCATCAGGACTTAAATCGGTTCCAAATTCTTCTCTTTTTACTTCTTCTTTATTGCCCCTTTTTTTTGCATATTTATCACCTCCAAGAAATAAATTAACCAATTCAAAATATTCTATTCTTGCAAGGATTAAAGCTAATTCACATTTAAAATTACTTTCTGTCTACTGCCCATTTTTCACAAAGTGTGCTGTAACATACCTTCAAATATATTAACCTTGTAGCCAAACTCTTTCTAAAATAAATTTCAATTAAGGAAATAAAATTATTAGTAGATTGTAGCCGATTGCCCTTTACTCTGTTTTTTGAACGAATAATATATTATGAACGGAGGTGAGAAAATGGATAACTGTAATAACTGTAATAAACGTTCCTGCTTATGCGGAAATCAAATAGGACCATTCAGAGCTGTCGAACTATGTGAATTTCCTAGTGGCACTCTAGTAAACCCACCAACAACATGTAGCGGTTTATGCGAATATGGATATATATATAATCTGGCCGCTGAAACTGTAGCTGTAGAGGCAGATATTATTTTTAGTTCAACAGGTATAGTTACATCTGGAATTACGCACGTCCCTAGTACCTCTCAAATTATTGTTACCACACCAGGAATCTACGAGGTTACTTTCATCGTATCAGGTGTTGAACCTAACCAATTCACACTATTTTTAAATGGTAATCCGGTTACGCAAGCAGTCTATGGTTCAGGAGCTGGTACTCAACAAAACACAGGTCAGGTAATAATTTCTATACCAGCCGGCGGTATTCTAACACTTAGGAATCATTCTTCTGCCGCAGCAGTAATACTTCAAACTTTAGCGGGAGGCACACAAATAAACGTAAATGCTTCTATTATCCTTAAAATGTTAAGTCCTATTGTCTAGAGTTAAAATACTTGGGAAAGATAACCTCGGTTCAAATGGACTTCAACAGATATCGTATTAATTAACAGGAGAAAACTTCAAAATAGGTATGCCTAGTTAGGAGTGAGTATCCTTTATAGAAGGAATTGCTCCTCTTTTCTTATCTTTTCATACTTATTCATCTTAAAGAACACTTAATAACCCTTCACATCCCTTTAAATGCACAATCTCTTTCCAACAATCACATCAAGTATGTGATACAATGTGTTCTCAATTCATTACTCAATATTTTGGTTCTTATAATTGTTCTATTGTTCCCATTCCATAAGCTCAATTGACCTTTGGCAGCAATGGGTTCTCGTAGGCACCTTGCGTATATCCGCTACACTAGCGTTACGATATTTGTTGTTGGCCATATCAATAATGCGTTCTAGCTGCATCCCAAGATTGGCTTTTGCCCTGTTTTTGTATGCCATGCTGCCCTCCAATTGTTAGCGTTTGCTTCCAGTATTTTATTTCCATAATTTACATCTTCCATCGGAATGTTATTTTCTGTATATTTGTCTTATTAAGTTAATTAATAGGAGAAATTATAAAGTGCCTTTTACTGATAAAATAAAAATGAAAAAAATAGAAAAACTAAGATCCCATTTAATAAATGTTGGGATGGAAAAAGGTCTAACCCATCCAAATACTATTAAAGCAAGTCAAGATCTTGATAAGTTGTTAAATGAATACGGCACGAAATAATTAGGTAAATACGTTCTTCTTTTCACTAATTGTTTAGTAATCGAAAAACTTTTTGTAAGGGGATTCGGGATAGCCTTTTAAATGATATTTGGTGTAAGCTGTTCCCCATCCATCGTAAGTGTCCTTTATCCATCTTCTTTTCGCTTCTACCGACTTGAACTCTCTACCGTTGTTAGCGAGAAAAAGTATATGTTTCTTTCGTAACTTTTGTTTCTGTCTTTCAGTCAAAAGAGAATCCTCCTTACTCCGCAATATCTTTCAAATGCTTAGTACCTTAACCTTTACCTCTGCCCTAGGCTGCATATCATAAAATTTACGGACCACCATCTCAACGATCTGCGCGTCATCATGCCAAATGATTTTTGTACAGCCATCTTTAATGCCCTTAACTAAATTATCTAAATCCGGCTTAGTCGTCGGCCGTAATTCACCACTAGCAATAAGCGGGCTTTGGCTTTGTGTGGTACTTTTTCGGTGGAACGATAAATACATCCACCTCTAACCGTATCGACTCCTGTATAGGCTCTTGTGGCTTATTCTGCCATGCTACGAGCTTGACCAACTCTTTATAATTACGAGACTTGGGGGCGTCGTGTGTTCTGACGCCCTTACCCATTCTCGAAAACCTTGGCCTTTCTTGTGCTTGAACTGCACCTGGTACTGTAAATTGAATCATTGCCGTGCCCTAAACCTCCTAAGCCACCCGAATCCCATTTTTATTGAGTGGCACTAACTTGTACCCCTCGCACTTTAACTGTTTAATTTCTTTTGCTGTAAACATTCCCACGACTACTAACATGTCTTTATCTACACGTTTACATAGCTCTGAGTACTGCATCTGCACTATCCTCAATTTTATAAATCCCTTCAACGTAAAATGGTACGCCACCTTGCAAATGGATCCGTAAATTATGTTGTTCGTAATTACAACGATAATTATGGATAGCAACATCCGCTTTTAGTTCTGTGCCCTTAAATTTATAAACATGCCCCTCGAACTCTATGAACCTAGCTGGCGCACGATAGTTGTCGTAAATAGCTGTGTTACTTTCGTATGTTGGTGTCATGCTGATACCTCCAATGAACGATTATTCCAATCCTTCAACCTTCGCTCTATATCCGACAGCTCGATTAATTCTTTTAATCTGTATTTAACTTTTATTTTTTCCGACTCGAATCTCACTATTTGCAACACGTTTAAAATTTTTAAGTTCACTGTGTCGTAATAAAGCGGGAAAGGCTTAGAATTTTAAAAGAACTTCTTTTCTCCTTCGTGATTTATCACGACCTCCATTGCTTCCTCATAAAAACGCAAAACCCTTACGTTTTCAAAAGTCGTACATTCGTCTGCATATGGTTTGAATAATAATTTATCCCTCTCGTTAGCTTTCAATCGTTTCGCCCCTTTTCTTCGCCATTCCGGCATTAACTAAATTTTGAAGATAGCGCAACTGCTGGGCTGCGTAATGCACACCTGTACAGCCCAGCAATCTTGTATGTACATCCACCAAAGCTTCAAACGGAAATACATACTCGCTAATTAACTCACTGATTGCTTGATCTACTTGCTGTTTGGTCATGCTCCACCTAATTTCGCTAACACTTTTGCTCGTTCAGCTTCAAAATCAATTGGTTCATTTACGATTTGTTGTGTAGCAGCTGATTCAGCTTGATGTTTGCTAAACCATTCTGGAATGTTTTCTGTGCGTTGATTTCCATACGGACGATTCTTTTGTGCTCTCTGTGCTTCAAATTGAGCCAATAAGGCATCTACATCCTTTAAGGACTTAACGCCTTTAGCGTTCCATTTCTTTAATATTCCCTCTGCATAAGACCAGCTAACGCTATTACGTTCCATTGCGATTTGCATAGCATGTATAACAAGGTCATCAGATAAATCCTCACACCAGGCGATAATCTTTTGTCTTGTAATATCATTCATTGTTAACCCAAAACCATTTTGAGCATAAAAATTAAAGGGATTTACTACTACTGCTACGGAAGAAGGCGGAGCCGATTCTTTTTCTTTATCTTGTTGTTGTTCTTTATATTCTTCTTTTTCTTCTTCTTTTTCTTTTTCTTTTTCTTCTTCTTGTCCACTTATCGTCGACGTTACGTGAGAAGGCGCATCACCATTGACTTGTGATTCTTTAGACTCATTGCACTCACGTATCGTTGACGTATCGTAGTACGACTCGTAAACGTTACGTATAGAATCGTTTGGTATACATTCACCAACCCATTCAATTAACGTTGCATCTTTTACATTTTTTAACTCTGATTTCACACAATCAAGTATCGGTTTACCGCCACGAATCAGATTATATTTACCCCAATTTTTGATAGCTATTTCACGAGTTTCAGCATTGTATTTAATCAACTTATGATGCTCTATAAAACGTTGTAACAATGCATTTGCACTCTCTGGTGAGTAACCTAAATCAAATGCTATTTGTTTTTTAGTAATTTGATAAATTCCAATTTGTGTAGTACTTTCATTCGTTAGCAAATATAGAAAGAAGTATTTATCCTCTGCTGTCATTTCTTCAACGACACGTGGATCATTCCAGAATGATGTGTGTATTAATCTAAATTTAGCCATTGCCCTAGCCCTCCTATTTAAAGCGGAATGGGGATTGCTCCCCAACCGCTTATTGTGCGTCTGTTACGTCCTGTGGATCCTCTAAAATTGAATAATCTGTAACATCGATGACATTACTCATATCTGGAGCAACTTCATTTTTAATCGTTTCGTCTGCCTCGACGACCTTCTGCATTTCAATGGATTTTGGTGCGTATTTTAAGACCTCTTTTAGCACAGTCTTTTTGGCCATCGCGTCATAATTCGTTTTCCATGGGCTTGTCCAGCCTTTTTGTACAGCTTGTGAAAATGCTTTAGAGTGAATATCAATACGTTCGCGTGTCCAGTAAACGAAGTCGTAACCACCATTTTTAAGGTGATACACTGCGTAATAACCAATCGGATCGCCAGATGGATTAGCGGATGGAACGTGCACTAAATCTTTGTGCAAACCGTACGCGAAGCTAAATTCATCATCTGCATAGACTTCATGCGCGTAAATTGCTTTATATTGTCCACTTCGTACCGCTAAATCGATTAACCCTTTGTAACCTAACTGGAACTGAACTTTGCCTCCGTATGGGATTAAATAAGCTTGTCCAAGACCTGTATTTGGCTCTACACCTAATTGAGCCGATTGCATTAATGCTGCTACGAATGAAAGTTGGTCACATTCCAATAATTTTGGTGTAGTGCGAACTGCTGTTAATGCGATTCGAGCAATTCGGTCAGCGTCCATGTGTTTTGGTAAAGCACGTTGGATTTCTGGACCCATTTTTTTAAGTAAAGCGTTTAAAGAACCTTCAGGTGTTGTTGGTTTAGCTGTTACTTGCCCTTGTGCTTGTTTTTTTAATTCGTTTGAAGTTGCCATGTTTTAAGCCCCCAACTTCTTAATAGTTAGTCGTCGAGCTGAAGATGGTTTCGTGTATTTTTCGTACACATCTGGCACTTCTTCTTTTAAACGTTTGGAATCGATTCGATTAGACACAACGGTTTTAAAGGTCAATTTATGACGTGGCGAATGCCCCTCTGTTGCAGATTCCAGTTTCAATTTCAATCGATTTTCATACTCTTTCTTCTGCGTCTCCAGCTGTTTAATTTCATATGAAATCGCATCAATCGCATCAAGGACTGTTTCATCATCTTTCGTCAACATAATGGCTGTACCGTCGTCTTGTGGGTACATCTTCTTGAGTAGTTGACTAGCAGCTTCTGAACCATCAATAGGAGGCTCTACTTGCGCGAGTACGTGATTTTCCCAGAAGTCTTTTTCGCGTTCGATAAGAATCTGTATGAACTCTTCGTCGCGCTCAATTTCTTTCCAAACGAACTTATTACCACCAATCAGCACTGCAATGTACGCTTTTTCGTAGCCTGTTACTGCTAAGTAGTGATGCACTTGGCAAAGATACGTAGCTGGAATTTCATCACCTTCCCAAGCTTCTCTTAAATATTCAGAAGCTGTTTTACATTCAAGAATGGCTTTTTCTCCAACTACCACACGGTCAAGATTCGCATACATAAAGTGGTGCTCTTGGTGTGTTAAGAATTGATTCATACGACGTACTTTTTTACCTGTTCGCTTTGCAAACTCTTGTGCAACGAAATCCTCAAGTGCATTACCAAAATACACTGCATCGCCGTCTACAACTTCCTCATACTCACCGATTTTTTCTAAGTAAAGTTGGAATGGTGATTTGTATTTATTGAAGCCTAATACCGTTCCTGCGTCCGACCCTCCTAAGCCTTGTTTACGTAATTCAAGCCACTCTTCATGGCTCATATTTAAAGTTGATGTTTTAATCGCTACCATTTTGAAAACCTCCTATGTTATACTGTTGGAAATAATTTTGTTTTGCAGTCCACTGTTACAGCAGTGGGCTTTTTTACATAATGATGGGATAATTATCATGTAGCGCATCGATTGCTTGGATTAAAGTTTCATAGCACTCAATTTCGTCCAAACGTGTGTCTTGTAAGTAATCACGAACTTCTTCGATATGGACATAAACCACTTCTCCAGCTCGATCAAAGATGTAATATTCTTCCCCTTTTAATAATCGTTTACCTTGATAATCAACAGGTTTTTTCTCATTTACTTCTATGCCTTTTGAAAATTCAAAACCTATTCCACTAAACATGGTATTTTCAATACCGTAATCCATATTTTCCACCTACTTTCCGATGGTCATTTCACATCAAGCAACTTAAAATTTTAGGAGGTAGCGCAATGACAGGCGCTCTTTTAAGCTGCTTGACGAGAGCGAGTAAAATTTGTCTCGCACCGTCTATATAGATTTGCTATAATGTAAATACAGTTAAATTTGATTCAGCCGTTGATTGGTCCAACAATCAGCGGTTTTTTTGTGCCAAAAAGTACATCGCTTGTAAACGTTGTTTGACTGTCATAAGTCGCCAAACTCTTGGTTTGATGCGCATGTAACCTCTCCTTCTACATAAATAATTGTGTTATCTCAACTGGTGGTATGAATGCTGGTACTAAAGATAAAATTTGCGTTGCTTGAGCAAATATATCTGCTCCAAACAAAATCATCGCTGCTTGTATTTCGCTATTTGTTATAATCGCCCAATCCTTAAATGTCCCTATACCGATTTCTTGCTCATTGTTTTCAATTTTTGATATAGCTGATCTTGACTTAAACAATTGGTCAGCAAGCTGTTGCTGTGTTAGCCCAGCTTGCTCACGGAATTGCTTTAGGTGCTCCCCATGCATAACTGTCACCTCCTTGTTCGAAAATCGAACACCTTCCAAACTGTTCTAATAAAGAACACACACCCTCGTAATTTTTGGTTATTATCTAATTAGCAAGTTAACTTGCTTTTGAGCCATTGCCCTGGCTCTTCTTTAAAAGCCGATTGCCCTCGGCTGAATGATTTATTAGTGGTCCGTTGCCCTGGACCACTGCCCAATCGATTAAAGCCATTCATTCATAATGATTTCTTGAAGAACTTTCGCTGTTGGCTCTTTCAGCCATACACGCTTACCACCTTTCTCACGTTGACGCTCGTATTGTTGAATGCGAGGATCAGTGAGAATGTGGTCCTCTAAAAACTTTCTACTAAACGTAGTAGCTTGTACGAAGTCTTTGATGTCCCAAAAAAGGATTAGCGGTTGAGCAGCATTATTCGCTAACTCAGTTAACTGCTGTTGAACCTTTTCTGGTGTAATGCCCGACATTTCGAAAAGTGTTGTAATCAATGCACTTTCTGTTTGAGGTATCATGACTACTTCCTCCTATTTAAAGGCGCTAGCTTAGCGCCCTCTTTTATTGAACCAACTTCAATTGCGATTGATTGTTATAAGATTCAATTTCAATCGCTGTCGATGTGTCTGGACGCCACATCGCAATATACCTAACTGCTTCATCAAAACGCGCCTTCGGTAAATCCGGCGAACGTGGTAAAACAAAATGATTTTTAAAATCTCGCCACATACGTGAGAACACTTTCTTGCTGAGTGAATTATAAGCAGGTGAATTATAACCACCTAATGTTTCAAGAACTTTCGCCTTCCCTTGAGATTTAATAGCGAATTCTTGTCGACCATCAATTCGCATTGAATCCTTCAATAAATCCACATCTTCTTTAATGCCCTTGATTTCTTGATAATTTTTGAGTGAAGTTTGTAGAGCAAGTTCGACTGGATCAGCAGGCATCCGTTGTTGAATATGCTCCTCCATTTCATTAAACCGTTCAATATACTTAACTGCGAACTGAGTTCCTTTTTCTCCAGTCATCCGAGTGCCAAATAATTCGCAACCTTTCTTTGTTAAAAGGAAGCAAGGTTGTGATTTATTTTGAATATCTGTATAAGCAGATTCGATAAAATAGGTCTCAGCAATTCTGCTTTCACCTAAATGAGTGCGAATTTTTCGAATGTCTCTCATAACATCCGGATGATTGCGCCCTACCATTTCAGCAATTTCTAAACTTGAAATATTACGGTGTAATTGATTCATCTTCATTCCTCCAAATTTAATTTGTTTCAAATCGCTACTTTAGTTTCATCTAAATTGCAAATACGTTTCATTTCGTTACATTCATCTTCAAAAAAAATAGTCCAGTGGAAGCCTAATACTTTGGCTATCGTTTTTGCTATATCTACACTTGGTGTTCTTTTACCTTGTTCTACCATTGTGTAATATGTTCGTGCAAAGTTCCCCGAATCAGCTACATCTTGCTGGGTTAACCCTTTTTCTCTACGGAGTTTCTTTAACCAATCTCTTGGAATAACTTCATTTCTCATGGTATTTTCACCGCCTTTCGTTTGGCTTACCCTTATATTAGTTTCTTTTTGTTACATTGTCAACTATAAATGTTTCGATTTGTTACTTTATTTATTTTAGATAGAATTGTCACGAATTGTTACCTATAATTTATATAGAACGTGAGGTGAATTATATGTTAAACATTCGAATAAAAGCTCTAAGAAAAGGTAGAAATAAAACTCAACAAGATATCGCTACCATATTAGGTGTTTCAAGACCAGCGTATACTGCATACGAACAAGGAAATAGAACTCCTGATAACGAAACAATTGAAAAGTTAGCTGATTATTATGATGTAACTATAGATTATCTTTATGGAAGAACGGATAATCCTAACAGAATATCAGATAAAGACGAACGCGACATCGCCAAGCGTCTGGAGTCTTTTAAAGAAGATTTGGAAAACAGCGATGGCCTTGCATTCGATGGGGAGCCAATGAGTGACGAAGCAAAGGAATCACTGCTGGAGTCAATGGAATTATTATTTAAACAAACTCAGCGGATTAATAAGAAGTTTACGCCAAAAAAATTTCGTGAGGATGAATAACTAAATACTGGTGAAGTGAAGTGATTGCATGTGGATAAAAGAAAGAACCAATCAGTTAAAACAGAGATATAACACTGAATGCCCATATGAAATAGCAAGATACTTGAAAATACATGTTATGCAGCATGATTTGCACGAAGAAATTAATGGTTACTATAAATACGATCGCCGTAACCAATACATCGTTATTAACGTTAATTTAGACCAGCATTTACAACGTGTTGTATGCGCACATGAGCTTGGCCATGCTGTACTCCATAAGCATGTTAACACCCCATTTATGCGCAACAACACATTTTTGTCGGTAAGCAAAATTGAACGCGAAGCCAATCGGTTTGCAGCTGAACTTTTAATATCTGATGACACATTTTTTGAAATTAATAATATTTATGATTTAGCTTCTTTGCATAATGTACCAATCGATTTAATCGAGCTGAAATGTAAGAAGCTATTTTAATACCTAAAAAAAGAACATATATTCTATTTTGAAAGGAGTGAGTTGATTGGTTAGATTTGATATGACTAAAACCAAACTAGATAGTATTTACTGGTATAAACATAACGGAAAGAAGATGTTTGCCTATCGTTACAATTTTTACGATCAACTTGGGAAGCGCCGTGAGAGGTCTAAACAAGGTTTTAGCTCAATCGAAAAAGCTGAGAGAGCTCTAATTGAATTAAAGGCCAATGTATTAGATGGAAATGAAAGTTATGTAGAAAACGATAATATTACGGTTCTTCAGTTAAACGACATGTATATACAATTAAACAACGCTTTGTGGAAACCGACATCAAAAAGAAATCACACATATGTAATGGAAAACTATATTTTGCCCGTAATCGGTCACCAAAAAGCGAAGAACATAAATAATATCATTATTCAAAATGAACTTTTTAACCCTCTTATTCAAAAGGATTTTAAATCTAGCACTTTGATGGCTATATACCAACGACTCAATGCCGTTTTTTCGTTTGGTGTTAAAAATGAACTGTTGCCTAGAAAAAAATTTACTACCCCTAATTTGAAAAATGCAAAAGAATCTATAAAGAGGCACGCTTTTTCAATTGAAGAAATGGAATTTATTTTAGAGGTTTTGCGAACTAAATATAAAATCACCCACTACACTACTGTAGCTTTGTTATTTTTAACTGGCATGCGAATTGGTGAACTGCGTGCATTAACTTGGAACGATATTGATTTCAATACGGGCTATATTAATATCGATGAAACAAAGGATCGTTTTGGTGCTCGTGATCCTAAGACGACCAATAGTATTAGAAAATTTCCGATGAATAATAGTATCGTAAAGCTACTTACGAATTATAAGGAATGGTTTGATGAAAAAATGCAACGCTTTTTGTTTCGGAATCTTGAGAATCGAGTATTTGTAAATTATGCGGGAACACCGATTGGAGAAAACTTTTTAAGAAGAATTCTTGAATTAATGATTGAAAAAGAAGGGATTTCTCATTTTACCCCTCATTATTTAAGGCACACATTTGTCACAATCCAACTATTGAATAATGTGCCAGTTACAACCGTTGCTGCTTTGATTGGAGATACACCCGATACAGTCCACAAAGTTTATGCTCACTCACTCCCAAAAAACGAAAAAGATGCTTCGATGAAAATGGATGAATTGATCAATTTAGAATCATTCGATTTATAACTTTGCTTAATTTGTGGTACTTTTTGTGGTACTTCAATTTCTACACTTATATTCAATGTGTTGGGGTGTTAATTCAGTAAATTATAAAAGCGCCGCAAATCCAGTTTTATCAACGTCTCAGACGTAAAAAAACACCCACAATAATCATGGGTGCCTTGTATTATTTATGATAACCACTTAGGAGGCGTGTTTTTGCTCCAGTAAATTTCACCTAAATTATAGTGCTTGACGAAATTGTCTTCGAACGTGTGGTAATGGAAATTGTAATAAAAGCCGTCAAATGGGCGATTTTCTGTTCGAACATGAAAACGAATAATATCTTGCTTTAATTTATTGTCGGTAATATGGAAAATCTTTTCAGAATATTCGCCACTCGGTTTTTCGGAAATAACTGCATTCTTGAGCTTGTCCTCACCTAAACGATCGACGGTGAATGCAATTGCCTCTTCAATCTTCGGGAAAATATTCGTCTCAAATTCATTTTCAATAACCGGTCCAATACGCGTTCCAAACTTCATATAAGACTGCTCTTTTGCTGCGGCTGTCATTGATTGTACAGTTGGTCTTGTGTAATCTTCAACTAGTATTTCATCGAGCTGATAGGCTGACGAAATATTATTGTTATCAGACCGTTCAAAAGCCCGATTTGAATTATTTTCTTCTTCAAAATTTGCCCAAATCTCGTGTTTCGGCGTAATCATGCCAAATGTTAATAAGGCTACGGATACGACGAGTGATTTATATAACCATTTTTTCATTCGCTCCACCTACTTAATATATGTATAATTTAGAAACATGCTCTCCTAATTATATACGAATAATGGAAGAAAAGGTTTCATCTTTTTTCTATTCATTGTACAATAATGAAGAATCTAATGTACGTTGTTTAAAGGAGGTTAGTTTTAATGGACACTTCAATCGTAATCGGTCTTGGCTTACTTTTAATGTTAGGTTACATGACTTCTTTATGCTTCACGGACTAATTATATCTTTTATTTTTCGCCACTCAATTTCGAATTGGGTGGTTTTTCTTTTGCTTGAATTTTAATATTAAGTGCAACACCCACGGCGAAATAAAAAAAGTCCCCTAACGCCCTCGTGTAAAATGCAGTTACCACACAACATTTGAACATAGGAAACGTTATGAGCTACTCGTATATTACTATAACCAAACGTGCAAAATATGGACATTAGGTGATCCAGGCTAATCAATGAGAAAAATTACGAATCAATTAAATTGACAACCATCTACCATATTATATGGATTGAGAAAACATGCTAATTGTGCTGAAGAAGCACATGTTCGTTACAAATCCATCAAACTGAATTGTAGTTCGATTTTCTAATTGACACTTGAGTTAACAGAAGCTGTTCAAGAATAATTGGGTGCAACTTGGATACCCGAACAGATTATCGGTCGTATGTATAAAGAGAAATTGAAGTTTAAAACCATCTACTCCCTGTATTTATGAAGGCTTACTAGTTGTGCCTTTGACGGTATTTCGTCAAAAAGGTAAACACCTGAAACTGTGTGAAATATTTAGTCATAAGGAGAGTTGGATACGGTGTTTTCTGGACGTGATCAAGCAAAGGAGGATGTAGCCACTTTCATTGGACGAAAAATATGCTGGGATAATAGGGGTCCTGATTCCAGATCTATCGATAAAATCAATGAAATCAAACTCTGTGGAAATTGGCTGAAGCTCTATGTTCGTAATGTTTTTAGGATTAGCCCGAAAATCCCGTCATTTTACATGAGGGATTTCTCTTTACGTAAAAAGTATGTGTTATAACTAACATTTTACTAGAGAATCCCTCTTTTATAATGTATTTCTATTGGAATAAATTAGTTAATCAGCAGACCTAACTTATTCATTTAATGTTGCGGGATTCGTTTTATTTTGAGACTTTGCCTTATTTTCACCCGTATTTTGCTTTTTCGCCTGATTATTCTTTCCAATTACACCTAAATCATCAGGACTAATGTCGTACCCGTAACCAAACTCTTCTCGACCTACCTTTTTTTTACCTCGATTATCTTTTGTCAAAAATATCACCTCCATAAAATAGATTAGCCATTTAGCGAAAATCTATACTTAAGCGATACCAATTAACAAAACAGAAAAGCAAATATGAGGGATTACTATTGGAATTAATTTAATAATTTGTAGCTACGGTGTTCTAAAATAGCATTTAACCTGTTTTACAAGTAAACTGCAGTCTAACCCTACACACCTCTGCCTATTACTCTCTAAAAATAGTCCCTTTTAAATTGGACAAGGGGCACCTTCAATTAAGAAGGCACCCCTTTAGTATTTGATAGATAGTTTTATAAATAAATCAAAGTCTCAACCCGATCATCCGGGGAATTTATCTATTATTAGAAGCCTATAGCTCCTGTTTTAACCGCGGTAAAATTCTACTAATTTTTTCTAACTTAAGCAACATAGTCCCAACCTGCTACTATGTCCTTGCAGCCCTTTAGCATGCGCCAGTGTGAAAAAGTATCTTCAAAAACACTAGTGGAACGCCAATTTATATATACTACTATCTAAAATAACATAATTAAATCATAGCATAGGTGTTGACATTTGTAAAACCGATTGCCTGGCTATGCATTTTTTACACAATCCGCTATACTAATAGCAATTATGTCTTTGACGTAAATTCGTCCAGATTTCGACTAAAAGGAGCTACATCATCATGACTGAAGTAGAAACAGATCTTTCCATCCAAATGAAGCGTATGGCCATTGCGGTCATTAATATGGAGCAAAACCGCTTTATGGCCGCGCAAAACACGATGGATTTATCCACACTTGAACAAGACGTCTATACACAATTTTTCGAACAATATATTGATGCGACATTGAATAGTCCGAAGTCCGTTGCGTGCAAATTTTTAGATTCGGATAATGATATTTTAACAAAGATGAATCGTTACATCGAATATCCAGATGACACGCATTTTTTATCGCTTACGAATGATTTATCCAATAAGCTATTCCAAATTATGCAAAATGTTTCGAGCAGTAATGGCTCAGTTTTCGTCGCTCATGTGGAATTAATTGGAGAGCAGTACTTACTTTTCCTGAAAATCGACCCACAGGATGCGGTGCAAATTGATTTGGAAACACGAGATTTAAAAACGATTGAAAATATTTTACCAGATGCCTTTAGCCGCGTTCAAAAATGTGCCCTTATTCGCATGGACTACAATGCCATGGAAGAAAACTTATATGTACTTGACAAACAATCCGACGGCGAACCTGCTAAATTTTTCATGGAAACCTTTTTACAGGCGACTCCCGTTGCAACGGATAAAAAGAAAACGAAGATGTTGATGAAGGAACTATATGAAACGATCCAACCTACATTAGCAGAGGACAAGGCACCTCTTTTACAAAAAGTAATTGATGAAGAATTTGAAAACGGTAGATACATCGAGTTAGAATCTTCCGTGCATTCGATTTATGAAGCGATCGCACCTGAGGAAGAGCGAGAAAGCTATGTCGCGCAGCATTCCAAAACATTTATCAACGAATTTACCGAACGAAATCCAAGTTTCACACCTAATTTTGAAGCGAAACGGGATGACTTACAAGTCGTGTATAAATCCGAAAATAATGAAATCGTTTTTAAATACGATAAAAGTCTGAATCAAATTGATATTCACCACGACCAAATAAGTGGTACGTACACAATCACGATTAAAAATTCAGATGATTTACAATTTGCTTTACGGAAAAATTAAACAAACTAAAGGCAGACACGTTAATTGAATCACGTGTCTGCCTTTTATTATTTGTGGTTTATTATTTTGATGTTAATGTAATAAATTCTTCAACATCTTTTTCGCATAACGCGATGCCTTTTAACCAGAATTCTTGCTTTGTAATGTCTTCGCCTAAATGTTTCATTGCTAAATCTTCCACAGTCATAACGGCTGTATCGCGTAATAATGCCATGTATTTTTCCTCGAATCCTTTACCCTCTTCTTTCGCTTTTGCATAAATGCTAAGTGAGAATAAGTAGCCAAATGTGTAAGGGAAGTTGTAAAATGGCACGCCTGTAATATAGAAATGCATTTTAGATGCCCAGAAATGTGGATGCGTTTCGCCTAATCCACCAGCATGTGCTTCAATTTGCGCTTCTTCCATTAAGGTATTTAATTGCTTTGAAGAAACCATCCCTTTTTTGCGTTCCTCATAGAAGCGTGTTTCGAATAAGAAACGTGCATGAATGTTCATTAAAAACGCTACAGAGCTTTGTACTTTATCTTCCAATAATGCAATTTTTTCTTGCTCATTTGCTGCTTCTTGTACCGCTGCATCGGACACGATCATTTCTGCAAATGTCGACGCTGTTTCAGCTACGTTCATAGCATAACGGCGATTTAATGGGTGCACAGGACGTAGTGCATACGTATGGAAGCCATGGCCAAGTTCATGTGCTAATGTTGAAACGTTTGACATTGTTCCAGAATATGTCATGAAAATACGGGATTGATCGGATAATGGCATGCCTGTACAGAAGCCACCAGCTCCTTTATTATCACGGTCCTCTGCTTCAATCCAACCATCTTCGAATGCCGTACGTGCAAAAGATTCCATTTCCGTACCGAAACGACCGAAATGTTTTAAAATGAACTCAGAACCTTCTTGATAGCTAACTTTCGTCGTTGAATCCGTTACTGGTGCATCGAAATCAAACCAATCTAGCTTTTCTTGTCCTAAAAGTGATGCTTTATGTGTTAAATAGTTTGCAAAAGTCGCTTTACGAGAAGTAATCGCGCCCCACATTGCATCGAGTGTATCTTGCTTCATACGGCTATATTGTAGCGGCTCCTGTAAAACCGAATCCCAGCCGCGCTTTTTATAAACCGCTAGACGGAAGCCTGCCAGATGGTTAATCGTTTTCGCAAAAACTTCCTCACGCTCAGTAAACACTTTTTCTAATGCTTCAAACGCCGCTTTACGTACATTGCGATCCGCATGGCCACTTAAATTATTCGCCTGTCCAACCGAAAGTAATTTCAGTTCACCATCTACTTCTACCTCTACTTTAATATCACCAATTAACATAGTATACATTTGGCCCCAAGCGGTATAACCGTCCACACCTAATGCAGAGATGAGCGCTTCCTCTTCCTCAGATAATGACAATTTCGATTTATCGCGCCACTCCGTTAAAATAAAGGCAAATGGTGAAAGCTCTTCTGTTGCAAGTAATTGATCAAATACTGATTGCTCGATTTGACCTAATTTTTGATTGAAGCTTTCTAAAATTGGAGAGAAATTCGCTGCTACTCCAGATAATTGACCTTGTAATAACACCGCTTCACGGTCAGTTGTATCTTGAGAAGTTAAGCATGAAAGAACTGCACCCGCTTGAGAAACATGCATGAATGCTTCTTTAATTTCTTCTAAAATGGCAGCTATTTCACCCGCAGCATCTGTTGATTTTGGCAAATCAAATTGCGCCACTTTTTCTGTTAATTGCTCAAATCTCGGTGTTAAATTTTCAATATGTTGCTTTAATTCAGGGGACGCACTTCCACCCGGAAAGAATACATCTAAATCCCATACTTCTTGATATTTTACGTTTTTCATAAAAAACACGCCTCACTTTCAGAATAATAGTACAATTCCTATTTTACTAAATTCTTTGCGTGTTTGTATAGAAGTATTTCGATAATAGAAATAAAATTGAGTTAGAGACTTTATTTTAAACCTATTGCTGATGAACTGAAGTTTCCACCTTTTCCTTTCGTTTATTAGCATTGATATTTACAAATTAGAATGCGAAAGTTGAGTTAATAAGGTATGATTATTATGTTTTAATTTAGGGATAAAGATGAAAAGGAGGAAATATAAGGTGAATTTTACACAATCAATAAACACACAAGTAACGGATGATTTAGTTGTTCAAGCAATTGAACGTAACGTAGCTATTATCCGCTTTGATATGGATCGAAAAGTGGCCTATGTGAATGAACTCTTTGCGAAAACGATGGGCTATACAGTCGAAGAAATGATAGGGAAACACCATAAGGAATTTTGCTTCCCCAATTTTGTTCAAAGTGCAACCTATGAACAGTTCTGGCGTAGCTTAACCGCTGGTAAAAGTTATCAAGATAAAATTGAACGAATGGATGCATTTGGGAATCACATTTGGCTTGAAGCTACTTATATGCCCGTTTTTGCGAATAATTCAAAAAAAGTGATTGGCGTATCTAAAATCGCAACAAATATAACAGAACGACAAAACACAATTATTAATGTTGCCGATGATTTGAAGCAAATGTCTAAACAACTTTATTGTCGTTCAGAGGCAGGCATAAAAAATAGTGAAGATTTACTTGGAACAATTCAACAAATTTCTAGAGAGTCTGAGGAAAACGTAAAAAATTTGGCACAGTTACAAAGGAATGCTGAATCTATTAAAGGTATTGTCAAGACGATTCAAGAAATTGCATCTCAAACAAATTTGCTAGCATTAAATGCAGCTATTGAAGCAGCAAGGGCAGGTGAATATGGACGAGGTTTTGATGTTGTAGCAAAAGAGGTTAGAAAACTTTCAGTAAGAGTTGAGCAATCTATCTCAGAAGTGAAAGATAATATAGAGGGCATAGTAGATGAAATAGGACAAGTTTCCGATAATATTACACGTTTATCTGACAAGGTCGAGAAAACGAATGTGCAAATTAATATTACAACAAGAGACTTTGTTGAAATCGCTTCTGCTGCAGAGGAATTAGATGATCGTTCCAATCGATTTATAGAAATAGTTTAACTTGCTTAAGTAGACGTCTCTTATCGATATGTACAATACTGATTATTAATACGTGAAAATTAGCCAATTATGACATGGCATAATCAAGAAGAAATATGAGGTATTTTGGCACTGTCTGATAAAAACTATTTACAACAATATCACTCGAAATTGAAAATGCCTAAACGCTGTTAAATCAACGTTTAGACATTTTTAATTTTAGCGCCTTAGTTTTAAATAACTAGTAAAAACATAATCTTAGAAAGAGCATTTCGCAAAATAGGAAGCTTCCCCGGTCTATATGGTGATGCGATTGCCCCCTACTTATAAATCATTGACTATAATATTGGCGAAATTAATCGAGATACAGCTTCACGGATTTTTGTCCAATTGCTACGATTTTCATAACGCTCGGTTGTCATCTCAAAGCTATTTTGTTGATCTTTTTCAAAAAGAGTTCGGCATTTAATAGCAAGTTCTTCATCAAATAAAATCGCATTAATTTCAAAATTTAAGCTAAAACTGCGCACGTCGATATTCGCTGTGCCAATTGTCGTAATTTCATCGTCAATAACCATCATTTTTGCATGGAGGAACCCTTTTTCATAGCGGAATATGCGTCCACCGAATTTTAGCATTTCCCCACCATAAGCCGAGTTAGCGCCGTAAACGAAAGGATGATCGGTTACAGCAGGTGTCATAATGCGCACATCCACTCCTGAAGAAGCAGCAATTTGAATCGCATGTAAAAAGGCTTCATCTGGAACAAAATACGGCGATTGAATGTAAATATACCGTTTCGCACTTAAAATCATTCGAATATAACTATTTTTGATCGACTCACATTCCGTATCGGGTCCACTTGAAACAATTTGAACCGGCAACAAATTTTCCACTTCAAACGTTGGGAAATACTTCAAATCCGCTTCCTCAATCATTTCATTACGTGCTTGATGCCAGTCAAAAATAAAGTGAGCCTGCATGCTGTAAACGGAATGACCTTTAATTTTTAAATGCGTATCCCGCCAATATCCGATTTTTTCGTTCAGGCACGCATATTCCTCTCCCACATTAAACCCACCAATATAGCCAATTTGCCCATCAATAATAACAAGCTTGCGATGATTTCGGAAATTAATTCGGGGATTTAATAAAGTGAAATATGAGGAGAAAAAGGCTTCTACTTCTCCACCAGCATCTATTAACGCCTGAAAATGCTTTTTCTCTAATTCTCGCGAGCCTAAATCATCGTAAATTACTTTCACTTCGACCCCTTGCTGCGCTTTCAATACGAGGGCATCATATATACTTTTTCCAATCTGATCCATTTTAAAAATATAATATTGCATATGGATGGACTCTTTTGCTTGCTCAATGTCTTTTATTAAGGCATCAAACTTGTCCTTCCCTTCTGATAAGATATCCACCTCATTATGTGTGCTTAATAGCGCCTGATTGTAATCGACATTCATTTGAATTAATTGCTGGTGTTCTTTTGTCACCGCATTTGGAAATTCAAATGCTTTATCATGTAATTGTTGTAGCTGCTCTTTGAATACAGGTAATGATTCATTTTGATTAAACGTCATCCACCGTACAAAATGCTTTTTTCGTAAATTCCGACCGAACAATAAATACAACATAAAGCCGACAATAGGAATGAAAAATAGGATTAATAACCATGCCCATGCAGATGATGGACTTTTACGACTAATAAATACGACCAAAAGTGCGAATAAAAAGTTTAAAATGTAAATCGAAATTGTAAAAATACCAACGAACGTCATTTTTTTCCTCCAATTCTATCCATATACACCTTTTACAAATCCAGTTAAAATAATGCTTCATTGTAAGTTCTGTGTATGGATTCTAAATATTCCAGGCTGAACTTTTCGTCAATCGCCTGAAAGCTACTTTCAAATAAAAACCACCCACCTTTTATTTGGTAGGCGATTTTTAATTCATCCCGGCTTTAACTCCAACCGTTCTCAAGTTTGGACTTTTTGAATGAATGGATGAGTAAAAAACGTTGGAAACCTTTCGAAGCATTTACTGCTTTTACCGATGCCTGTTCAAAACGTTGCTGTTCTTTTTTCGCTAAAGCCAGTTCTGCCTCAACCGCATATTTCATCCACTCGCGTTTCAAATCATACTCAGCCAGTTGCTCTTCATTTCCTTGCACCGCAGCGATTATTGCTTTCCCAAATGTTCTTAGTTGTGCATTCTTCAGCTTCTCCGCAAATTCACTTGCTCGTTTATAGTCTGCTAATAAAATCGCTCGGTTCATCTCAAACGTATTTTGCATAGATGGCTGTTTATAATGGGCAATCACATCATCCATCGCTGCCAGTTCCTCTCCTTTTGTTCCATTTTCCAATGTAAGCATGTATTTCATAAATGGATCTTTTTTATGATTTTCTATGTATTTTTTAACCTGCTTCATATTCGTTGAAAAATATGCTTTATATAACATATTGGCAATAGAAAGCAGCCCTATAGCGACAATAAATGCCACGCATAAACCAAATGGCAGATTAAATACAACTGATGCAATTCCAACTACAAGCCCTAATAAAATAACTTGAAACCAATTTACCATCAAAAATTCCTCCATAATTAACTTGTTATTATATTATAAACTCTGTCGGGATAAATTACATAAAAAATCAAAAATTCCTACTAAATTTACGTATTGAAAAAAGATGTTTTCAAAATTTCTCTTGAAAACATCCTCTCATTCATTTTATGTCATTGAAAGCGGCCTACTTCTGTTTTTTCAACCCTTTCGAAATTTGCTTCCACTTTCTTTTTTCTGTTAATTGGGCAGCAACATTTGTTTTCTTTTCGATGTAAGCAGCCTCTTTTTGTAATTTGAAATAGTTTTTTAATCGGGATTCCTCTAATATTCCTTCATTAATTGCTTGAAGCACCGCGCAATGGGGTTCGTTTTTATGTGTGCAATCACGGTATCGGCACTTATGAGCAAGCTCCTCAATATCAGAAAAGCTCGCCTGTATGCTATCGCCTTGATCCCATAGTTGCAACTCACGCATTCCAGGTGTATCAATTAAGCACGCACCACTTGGTAAAACGACTAACTCCCGATGCGTTGTTGTGTGGCGCCCTTTCGCATCGTCTTCTCGGATGTCCGATACTTTCATTTGCTCAGTCGCTAATAATGCGTTCGTCAATGTCGATTTCCCCGCACCAGATGAACCGAGTAGCGCGGCCGTTATTCCCTCTGTGAGCATGGCACGTAATACATCTAACCCTTCTCCAGTAACGGCACTTAACGCAATAATTTCAACGCCAAAAGCAACTTGCTCGACTTCTCGAATATATGGCTCTACATCGTCACAAAGATCCACTTTTGTTAAAACAACGACCGGTGTTGCGCCAGAATCCCAAGCCGCGACTAAATAGCGTTCTAAGCGGCGAATGTTGAAATCGGCATTGATGCTCATGACAAGTAATACTATATCGATATTCGCTGCAACGATTTGTTCATCAATTTCAAGACCCGCCATTTTCCGTGAGAATTTCGATTTTCGTTCCAATAAATGATGGATAATTGCTTTTTCCTCACCTGGCATTTGTTCTACTAATACGAAATCACCGACCGCTGGAAAATCGACGCGTGAAAAGGATTGATATGCATAGCTTCCTGAAACCGTCGCGAGCCATTCACCGTTTTCTGTTAACACGCGGTATGAATGCTTATGCTCTAATAGTACACGTGCTGGAATTGTATTTTTTACCGTTAATTGTTCAAGTTGCTGTTCAAAAAATGGGGTAAACCCAAGTTGTTTTAAATTCAATGTTTTTTCCTCCTAAATGGACATCTAGTATTCGGCCAACATCCACACGAATCGTGCAGATTGAAAGCCTTTCTTTTTATGGATTTGTATTTTTTACGTTTTTCTCCATGAAAAAAACCTTATGATAAGCAACTCAGCTTATCACAAGGTTTACGATGCACATTTAAAAGGTATGCACGATTAAAAATCAGCACACAAAAGGCATGTAATTGGTGACAAACTGAATTGCTTTTTTACACTCTCTGCTACATTTGTCATCCTACATCACCTTCTCTCAAATTAATTACCTTTACTTTACCAACAATTGTATCTTATTGTCAATAGCTCTCCGTAGAATTTTTCAAAAAAATGTTAGTTGTGCTAATTATGAAGCACTCGTTTTGTATGTTAACATTGCGGAAAGTTTGACTACCGCCCATTAAACATCCATTGTAAATGGGCAACTATATAGAAATTGCAACTTTTTACAGTCACATGAATGATATGCGAATAAAAATTCTTACAGGATTTGCGGTTGGCTGGTTCAAGCATATGAGCCGCACAGCTTACTCGGAGAAATATCAAACAAATTTGAAGCCTCTTCTAATAAAATTAGCCGAAATTGGACTTAATTTTAATTCTCTTGCCCAAATAGAAAGTTGACCAACATGATGAATTTCGTGGGCAACTATATGATGTAATATTTCATTTTTTGTATAATTAGCTTCATCCCAAGGTACAAATACAAGTTTATCACTTGATTCATCTGAATTTTTTTGTAGAAACTCGACTATGTCCTTATGAAATGTATCTGAGAGAGATTTAACTTTTTCAAGGGTATTATAATCCTCAAACTCGACTACCACATCGTCTTTACCTTCAATAGCACGAATCCAACTATACTCTACATCTACAATATGAAATAGGGTGTATAAAATACTTCCTACTCCCCCAATACGGTCTTTTAACAAATCTTCAGTTGATAATTGATTACACCAGGTAAACCATTCATCTCTTACCTGCCAGTTATACTCGAAAAATTTGATCATTGTTACCACTCCATTTTTTAGCCTAGTAAGGAATTCACTTTTTGTCCTCAAATTCCTAGTCCTTATTCAATATAATTGCCTGATAGTTAAATCACTCTACAACTTAATTATCACACGCCCTTTTCCACTCGCACTCAAACTCCGCAAGTGATTGCTGACGATTTTTCCTGTCAACATTTACCGCCTTTAACACCACTTTGTATAATTGGTCATTCAATCGCCATTTTTCGATGGACCTATCTTTACCCATTCCAAACAGAGCAAACGCGGTAGCTCCCATTAAATACACATTCGTTATTTCATCTATAGTTGCACCAAGTGTAAATTCCTCAGGCGACATGAAGATTGAAGAACCCCACATTCTCCCCATCGTATTGATATAGGGCGATTTAGAATAGAAATCAATATCACAAATCAATGTTCTACCTATGCCAAAGTCATACATTATACTGCCATCATAAAAATCAATTGCTACATACCCTTGCTTTTTAACATGAATGTGAAAGGAAAGTATGTCGTTAAATACTTCTAGTCTTGTGTTGTCTGGCATTTGTAAGAACTTTTCTCTGGAAAGTGGATACATTCTCCCCATGCACTCGGCGTCTGTCCATTCAAAAATAGAAGCAAACCCTCCACCTACTTCCTCCGCTTTGATAAATCTTATTAATTTGGGGTGTGCTAAATCCTGATAAATAGATACAGTGGATTTTAGCCGTGCTATGGCATCTTCGGGTTTACCAGAATATTGTTCTGTCGGTGCGCCAGCAAATTTAATAAAGTATTTCTTACCATCACTCTCTACGCCGAAGCAGATATTACCCGAATCCTGATCATCATAAACTTTGAAAACCTTACCATATTGCTCTATGAAAGACATATCAAAGGGAGTTTTTAATTTGTATGGTATATTATTTATGTACTGAATGTAAAAATCCGACAAATACCAGGTCGGCGTAGTATTATTCATCCCGTCAAACCAAGTGAGCACATCGTTTGCTTGATCTTTCATTATTCTCACTTCATCTTCACCGAAAGGAATTGCCCACGGTATTGATGACAGCATATTACTACTAATATAAAATGCCAAAAGTTTAAAAAACTGAACAGGTGGGCTACCGTTAAAATATCCATTTAGTTGTCCTGTGGCAAAGTGTGGGCTAACACTAGCACTCCATACAATGCGATTAAATTCTTCCCATGGTTCGCCATAGTCATTACGGTTGAAATCGATTATACTCAATTCTCCTTCTGGCGAAATAATCATATTCCCCACGTGATAATCACCATGTTGAAAGCATTGTGATTTCCCTTCAAGTAGATGTCTGTTCACCTCAATATAGGCAATGATTTTATCGTCACCGTTTAATTTTATGCCACATTCATTATATTTTTGGATTTTGTCGTTTGCTTTGCGATTAAAACGGGTTTCCCATGGTTCTTGGTCTTTTGGCGCGGGAATACTGTGAATCTTCCTCAATATTTGTCCCGATTTCACGCCAAGTTCATATTGCTCCGTTTCGGTCATCTTAGGAAGCACAATCTTTGCATCTTCACCGTCACACCAAGTGAAAAGCGAATATACACTTTTGCCATTGTCACAAACACCAAAATCAACAGGCTGCGACATCGGTATACCACTTTCTGCTAATCGTTTCATCATTTCAAATTCATGCTGTTTCTGTTCATATTCTGAAATATCGGCTATCCGAAGCAGCATCTTTTCGCCTATCAAGGTTTCAATATAGTACTTTTTATCAATAGACCAGCCTTTGTTGATTGGTTTAATTTTTTTAAACGTTGCGTAATTTTTTACATCGATCATAGTTTTCCCCCTTAACTAGTACTCTCTTTCATTAGTAAATTAAAATTGTTCTACAATACGATTCGATTACAAAAAGGCACAAATTCTAATTCAAGAAATGAGCCTAATTGCAGAAAATCTATTCAACTAAAACTCCATTACTTTGAATCGTTGTTTATTTATTCTTCAATACTTGAAATATAAACTTTGGTATTGCTGTTTGTCTTAACCACCTTGATTTTTGCCCGTTAGCAACAGGAACAGTGATTAACCTGTGTAACCACTCCAAATTTAATTTCTTCCAAATTTCTGGGGTAGCTTTTACTTTTCCAGCGATTACATCTAAACTTCCTCCAACACCGAATACAACCTTCACTTTCGATAGCTCTTCTTTATATTTATAAATCCATTTATCCGAGTAAGGTGCCCCCATTGCTACAATCAAGATATCTGGACTTGCGCTCTTTATTGACTCTATAATTTGTGGTTCTTCTTCCTTTGAGAAAAAGCCATGATGTCTTCCTGCTATCAAAACATTAGGATAGTGTTTTTCTATTTGCTGGACTGCATTTTTATTTATTTGTTCATCTGTCCCCAAAAAGTAAAAACTCCAACCTTGTCTATCACCTTTTTGTAGTAAACGCTGCAGCAAATCGAACCCTGTTACTCTTTCAACAATTGGATCTTTTTTAATTTTTGATGCAAGTACAATTCCTATGCCATCCGCTGTAATTAAATCCGCTTCTTTTACAATTTTCTGGAATTCCAAATCAGATTGGGCGTTAATAGTGATTTCTGGATTTATCGTAATAAGATGTAAGAGTTTTGAATTTTCTTCATTTATTTGTTTTTCTAAAAAAATAAGTGTTTCATTTAGTGTCATATTCGAAAAAGGAATTCCTAATATTTCGACTGTTTTATTCATAAATTCACCCCAAAATACCTCTTATTTTATATGTATCACTAAATAATTATACCTTAAATATCCAATTATTGTTAAGTGTTTTTCTGTTATAAGCCCGAATGTTGCAATAATTAAAGGCAGACGAACTTTGAACTTGATTTTGTGAAGGAACTGCTTACCGTTCCTTCATTTACGGCTGAAAACGTGGCATTGATTTTGTTTTCCCGAACTTTTGGTTATGCACTATTAATAACAACCCAAAGATAAAAATAACGAGCCCTATTATGAAGGTTGAAAAAAGTGGAAATCAATAATTATTTCACTCGACTAAAACGCTATTAAAATGGAAATTTCCCACTTCAAGCTGGCGAACCATTTACATTCTATGGAATTTCATGTATTATTTATCTGAATATTCAATAAAAAGGAGCGGTATGGATGACGATTGAAACATTAGATAAAGTAAAACTTCGCCTATTGGATTGTTTAACAGCTGCGCAAGTGACGGATAATGAGACTGTTCGTACACTACATGGACAGGATGAATCCTATCACGAGCCGGCACTCCCGGATCTCGTTGTATTTCCTCGTTCTACACAAGATGTTTGCGCGATTATTAAAATTGCCCATGAATATGAAATTCCCGTTATTCCATTTGGACGAGGCACTAGTCTTGAAGGACATATTATTCCGTATGACGGTGGGATTTCCATTGATTTTAATGAAATGAATCAAATTTTAGCAATTGAACCTGAAAATTTACTTGTAAAAGTTCAACCGGGCGTTACGCGAATGCAGTTGAATAAAGAATTAAAAAAACATGGCTTATTTTTCTCCGTCGACCCTGGTGCAGATGCAACACTAGGCGGTATGGCTGCTACGAATGCAAGTGGTACAACCGCCGTCAAATATGGTGTCATGCGTGATCAAGTGCGCGATTTGGAAGTTGTCATCGCAAATGGCGAGATCATACATACAGGAAATTCCGCTTCGAAATCCTCCTCTGGACTGCATTTAAATGGCTTATTTGTCGGTTCAGAAGGTATTTTAGGCTGTATTACTGAGCTGACTTTGCGTGTTTATGGCATTCCGGAGCATGAAGTTGCAGGTAGAGCCGTCTTTGCTACGACTGCACTTGCTGTTCAAGCGGTAACTGCATTAAAGCATGCTGGTATTCCAATTGGTCGCGTAGAATTAGTCGACGCGGCTTCGATTCATGTAGCGAATCTTTACAGTGAAACGAATTATCCAGAAAAACCGACGCTATTTTTAGAGTTTCATGGTAATGAAGCGGGCTTAAAGCAGGATATTGAATTTGCCACAGAAATTTTACAGCAGTTTCAGTGCACGGACCTTCAATTTGAAAAGGATACAGCCGCTCGCAATAAGCTGTGGACGGCCCGCCACAATCTCGCCTATGCCTTTATCCATGCCAGCCCTGGAAAAAAGCTGATGTCAACAGATGTTTGTGTGCCGATTAGTGAATTAGCAGGCGCCATTGATTATTCGAGGGAACTTCTGAATTTGTCCGGTTTAACAGGCGGCATTACGGGTCATGTTGGGGATGGGAATTTCCACGCCCTGCTTATGATTGATTTAAATAATAAGGTGGAAGTTGAGGCTGCCAAACAAGTGAATGAACAAATAGTAGACTTTGCACTAAAGCGCGGAGGGACTTGTACAGGTGAACACGGAGTCGGTATTGGGAAAAGGAGCTATCAGCAGCAGGAACATGGCAATGCCCTTTTCGTAATGAAGGCAATCAAACAAGTACTTGATCCGAAAAACATTATGAATCCCAATAAATTGCTATAACAACATCGTGTTGGCCCCATAGCCCCCAGTGGATGTCACAGATTTTTAGAGAGGTTTTTCGAATGTACTCGAAAAAATTCTGGACAAGAGTTTGCCAAGGATTAATTAATAACACTGCCTTCTAGCTATGTATTGTGCTAGAAGGCAGTTTGATTTATTCTAATTGTTTATGCTGCCGGTGAATATTTACTTTCGGATTATTTTATAAAATACTGAAGCTAAAACTTGTTGAAAGAGCATACCGAAAACGACAGGCATCGCTACTTTTGAAGGGAAATACGTTGTCGCAATTACAACACCTACAGCGATATTTCGCATGCCTGCATTGAAAACAAATGTTGCTTGGTCCGCGCCTGATTTCCAAAAAAGACGGGATATAATAAGCGAAAATGTATAACCTGAAATCGCAACAAACAATACTAAGCCGATTACCGCTGCTAATTCACCATTAATTGTTTTCACATACGGCGCAATCGCACTACTATTTATCATAATAATGCCAAATAAGCATAGCTTTGAAATAAGGGATAGCGGCTTCCCTAGTTTTTCTTGCAGTGCACCGTTCGTCCATTCATTGATTAGTATGCCGAAAATAGACGGGAGTACAATCATCCAAATTAAATCAAGAATGAGTGAGGTTGTTTCTAAATGAATTGTTTCCCCAATGACTAAATGAAGCGTCACTGGCATTAAAATTGGCGCAAGTAATGTATCAATTAAAATAATGGCTAAGCATAATGGTAAATTCCCTTTACTAATCGTCACCCAAATTACGCTTGTGACACCAGTTGGAACTGCAACCGACAGTAAAAAACCAATCGATAATAGGCGATCATCAAATATCGTTTCTGCTAGAAAGAACGCCCATAATGGCATTAAAATATGTAAAAATGCGATGATGAATAAGATTGTTTTCGGGTATTCCTTAAACACTTTGATATCCCGAAATTTTAAATTTAGACTACTGATAAATGTCATACAGGCAAATAAAATCGGGACTAAAAATAAAAAATGTCCCCCGATATTTTCTAATAGTACACCGATTACTAAACTAAGCGGTGTTAGTACAGGCATCCATCGTTGAATAAATTGATTGAGTTGTTGAACCATGATTTTCGCCTCTTTTCAAGTAAAAAAATTCATATTCAATTGTAGCATATATTGTTTTTTTTACATTAAACATATTATTTGTGCTGTTGGTGCAGAATATTTATTCATTTTTCAGCCACAGATTGTGCCAAAAAGCTCCTATTCTTTATAGAATAAATAGGCTATAATACCCCTGTAGGTACTATAATTAGGGGGGATCCAGATGAAGAAATGGTTAGTTGGTTTCGTTGCAATCATCACCGTGTTTGCATTAACCGCTTGTAGTTCGGATGAAAAAGAAGGCTATTCGACGATTCAAATCGATGAAGTTGCACAGAAAATGGAAGAAGGCTATATTGTGCTTGATGTTCGGGAAGTGAATGAATTTGCAGAGGGGCATATTCCAGGTGCACAAAATAAGTCGTTAAGTGCATTACAAGCCAATGATTATAGTGAGTTATCAAAGGATGAAAATTATATAATCATTTGTCGAAGCGGTAATCGCTCACAAACAGCCAGTGACATTTTACAAATAGAAGGCTACTCTATCGTTAATGTTGCACAGGGCATGTCGAGTTGGACGGGTGACGTGGAAAAATAAATAGATCTACGGCATAAAAAGGAACAGAAGGCATGCATTCGAACAGGTTTTCTGTTCCATTAACTTTTATCATCTAAATGAGCATTTATTGACACAAAGTTTACGATTTGCAACATCCCACGTCATTTACCTATGCGAATTTTTGTGGTTATCCGTTTGAATGGTTGTTCTATCCGTCAGTTTTCGATTTCTATCTGACTACCCCATTTATACCTCCAATATTTCCAGCATTTTATACGAAATTTCATTCTATCTAAGAATACGCAACAGTAATCCCTAAATTAATGGAAATTACTCCGTTTCGTCTCGGCGTAATTGCATCCAGATTTTTTTCAAGCAATGGAACAAAATGGAAACCTTCCATTTCAAGTATCCTCAATTCATAATTGCTAATGAATTCCATATGATAATACATCTATATTTTGGAGGTCATTGATATGCAAAATAATAACCGGAAGAAAAATAGTGAAGCGGCACAGGAAAACAACCCAGCAATTCAAGCCGCAACAGTTGAAGTGATAGCGGGTTTATTCGCTACGCTAGCTGAAGGACTTGCTACATTTGCGGCCGTACTCGCTGTACAAGAAGTCCAACAACTAGCTGAGGAAAATGAAAAGAGTAGTGCCGATATACTAGAAATACAGCGACAGCTAAATTTTTTAACAAAAGAAGTGAAAAAAATTTCAAAGGCTTTAAATATTTAAATTGTTCAATTTCGTGAACTTCGCTAATATGAGGAAGTTCACAAGATTGATCAGAGTAATCTTATTATTAGGAAATATATTTATTACACAACTAACTTGATAAAAACACAAACTATTGACCAACACCAAATAGTGGCCTTTATCTTTTGTTATTCAACAAAAGCACCACATTTAAGTACAATTCTTTACAATCTCTTCACTTCATAAATTTATCTTAAAGTGCTATATCAGCAACATCTAGACAACTTTCATTTTCTAAATTCCGCACACATTCTTGTATTTTAATTAATGTTTTGATAAAAAATCAACCATTATATCAAAAGATTCTTGTGCAGCTGTTACATTATATTTTGAATTGAATGGGTCACTAAATCCATGTTCTCCGTGAATTTTATGTATCTCAATATTCCTTTTTTCTAAGAATGGAATTAATTC
Source organism: Solibacillus sp. R5-41 (assembly GCF_002736105.1). Taxonomy (NCBI): domain Bacteria; kingdom Bacillati; phylum Bacillota; class Bacilli; order Caryophanales; family Caryophanaceae; genus Solibacillus; species Solibacillus sp. R5-41. The sequence continues at coordinate 2,506,230 of NZ_CP024123.1, forward strand.
ATTGACATTAAATGATTTCTCACTTTCAGGAAAGAAAAGCATTGTTGAACATAATGGTTCAATCTCTAGATAGTTTCTAATTCGCGAACCATAGTAACCAACAATTCCATCGATATCATTTTCTTCACTACACAACCACGCAATGGTAGCCCCAACACTAAATCCAACAAGAAAGACTTTTTCATATTGATCTTTAATATCTTGCAATAGCAGTTTAATTTTATTTGCCGCATTAATAAACCCGATTTTCTCTATAAAATTTCGATAAGCAACTTCTTCAAGTGAATATTCAAAAGGTCCTTCTTTTTCTAATAAGTTGGGACAAATAACATCAAAGCCTCTCTCTGATAATGAATGGCAAACTTTATTCATATGCTGGTTAACCCCATAAATTTCATGTACTACTATAATTAATTTGTTTGAGTTCCTTTGTATGTTTATCAAATTAAACCTCCTATTAAACCAGAACTTTTTTCTATTTAATACAAAATAAAATGGTTAATACTACTTCAACCAAATTGCTGCCTTAGTTCAATAAAAAAATAGTCACTAAGCAGCCCCTGTTATTCAAATAAAGCACCGTTTTTTCAATAAGAAAAACATATAGTAAAGTTGCTCGATAATAAAAGTATAGATCATATTACATAAAAACCATTTAGCTTCATTTTCCTTTTAAATACACGTTCTTTTACTACAAGTATTCGTTTTCTATATCTACATATTCCTCATTTGCTAGCTTATTTAAAAAATCACTAAATGAATCCGCTACCTGTGGAAGGCAACTTTTTATTAAATCGTAAGTTAATACTATTGGTTCATCATCTGAATAATTGTCAGCAATATCATCTGGAACAATTACACACTCTATAACATCTAAGTCATCATTGTAAGAACAGAAGGAATGGTCTGCTATTAATACACTTGGCTCATCATTCTTTATTGCATTTAAGTCTAAACAAATTACATTACCACCTATAGTTGTAGCAACAGTTAATAGTCCAAATTTCACAAAAAACATACTGGGTACAGCAGATGCATTCTCTTCTTTAATTTGTTCTAGTCCCAATAATCTTATTCCATCACCTAAAGCAGGTAAATTTTGAGGCTCAAAATTCCTATAAAAAGTTACTATAGTTTCTGGAATTGAATAGGATTTCAAATTTTCTAAATCCTTTTCTTCATAAAAAGCAGACCACTTAGCAAATGTTTCATACAACAAAGTAAAATTATTTAGGTCATCAGGTTTAGCTTGACCAAATGCTTCTTTAGCTTCTTTAGCCTCTAGACCATTTCTAATTATATTTTGCTCAAATCTTTCAATTATCTTAGTAAACTTTTTCATCCTTTTTCTCCCCTTGACCATTACTTTAACAAAAACTACTCAAAATCAAAATATTTATCATGACTATTTATAAGGAATTCCTAGAGGTTTTACATGGGCATCATATAACTTTGCCCAATCACTATTCCCCATTTTTACGTATACATTACGATGAGCTTGCCAGATTTGTTCAGGAGTTGCATTTTTAACTGCTGCTTTTTCAGTATTTGTACCTACTATATTTTTTAATTCCTTTTGTATAGCATTATTAATTGTATACTTGCTTCAACGCAAACACTCGTTTCACCACTTCTGCTTGTCCATGATAAAACACGCGATGTTTAACGTATCCACCTTTTGCTATAGCTCTAAGCGCTGAGGGACAATCTAATCTTCCATATAATTTACTCGGTCGATACCCACCAAAAATACCCGGTGTATCACTTCGATATGGATGCATATCGGCACCAAACAGGGTGAATGTCTTTTTTCTATTTTCAGCACTTTTCTCATTATCTTTATACATGCAATTACTTCCTTTGTTTACGGTTCGAACCCTGTCTGGCTCACATAAATTTGATTTTCCGGAAAGGTTTCTATAAATCTGTTATATACTTTGTTAATAGCTTGAGGTCCATACCATTCTTCTAAACCAAGTTCGGTGTATTTTTTTTCAATTCCAAGTTTTCTCGTCCGTTTTCCTCCACTGCCATCGCCCATAAAGTAGTCATCAATACATATCCGATCGACGAATGGCTTCAATTTCTCAGGAAAATATTCCCCACTTGGTAATATGGGTGCTATCGCCACTTGCGTCGGTATTCCCGCAGCCATTAATTTTTCCAATGTCTTAAAGCGTGCCTGAATAGGAGGTGCCTCTGGAGTAAAATGTTTACGAATCGTTTCTGAATCCGTTTCAATTGTCATACTTACCCGGACTCTATCTTTTAAATGCTGCAGCAAATCGATATCTCGACTTACAAGTGGGCTCCTCGTCTGTACTAATAAGAAGTCAGGGGGATCTTCTACCATTACCTTTAGTAGAGATCGCGTTACTTTTTCCTTATACTCTATTGGTTGATACGGGTCTGTGCTTGATGACATAAAAATGGTTACATTCCCTTTGGCTTTTGCACGATGAAGCTCCTTGCTTAGTAAATTCGCAGCCCCATTTTTAACATCGACCCAATTTCCCCAATCCCCTTCTCGAAAAAGGGATACAGGCATTTGGCGTACATAACAATAGGAACATCCAAATGAACAGCCTGTATAAGGATTTAGTGAATGAGTATATCCAGAAAGAAAGCCTGTACCTTTATTAAGAATGGTTTTCGGATTTTTATAGAACAATTCACTTTTCATAACGGACCCCCCCTTTCACTTCTTATTTCGTCAATAATCACTCATTGCTGGAGAAGTTTTTCTTTCCATTTCCAAAAGCAGTGTCTTCATTTCTAATCCACCACGATAGCCAGTTAATGATCCATTTTTCCCCACTACACGATGACAAGGTACGGTGATTAATACTGGATTAGCTCCGATGGCTGCCCCTACAGCACGAACAGCTGCTGGTTTATTTATATAATTTGCAATGTCGGAATAGGACTTCGTCTGTCCGTATGGAATCTCACAAAGTGCATTCCAGACTGCAAGCTGGAATGCTGTCCCATTATAATCAAATGGAACAGTAAAGGTTTTCCTTTTTGTTTCTAGATACTCAATAATTTCAACCGCATAGGGTTCAAGCTTTTCACCATCTTCAATAAGATGACTTCCTGGAAAGCGTTTCTTAGCCCATTCGCACAATTCTTCGTATGGTTTATTCTGTGAACCTACATAGCATAGCCCCTTAGAGGTTGAAGCAATATAAAATTTCCAATCCTTAATTTCAAGTAAAGACCAAAAAAGGGTTGGTTTGTTGTTTGTTTCCATTTTACATTTCCTCCATTTTACTCATTTGACGAAATTGTGCTGGTGTCTGTCCGGTTTTACTTTTAAATAAGGTAATAAAATAGGGCGTGTTAGCCATACCCACACATATGGCGATATCCGCAATCGCTTTATTTGTCTGAATCAAATACTCTTTAGCCGCGTTTAATCTAACCTGTTGTATATACTCAACTGGCGTGATGCCTTTAATCTTTTTAAACGTTCGATGCAAATGATAGGGACTCCCATGAGCAATATCTGATAGCGTTTCTAGCGTTAATTTTTCTGTAAAATTTTTATCAATGTATTCTGTGATAAGTATCACCCATTCACTTTCAGGCAATCTCACATTAGTAGGCTTACAACGTTTACAAGGTCGGAAATTTGCACGAAGAGCTTGTTCTGCGTTTGGAAAAATGCATACATTTTCTTTTTTCGGAACGCGAGATTTGCATGACGGTTTACAGAAGATTCCTGTGGTCTTTACAGCATAGAAAAATTGATTATTGTACGAAGCATCATTGTCTATAATTGCTTGCCACTTTTCATTTGTCATCATGTCCACGTCATTCAAAATTGTTTGATCATGACGCTCTTGTAATTTATTATTGATGCTATCCGACATTTATCTCACCTCTCCTTACAATATACTCCCTAAAAATTCAGAATGGACAATTCTAGGAATGAAATAGCAAGATATTGAAATTTAATATTTACTTGGAATCATGAAAAATGATTCCAAGACCGTATCGTTCTCCAGAAGTAATCGTACTTACTCCGTGACGAACCGTATTTTTATAATATCCTTTTTTCCCTAGAGCAGGTCTATGGTTAGTAGGAAAGATCAGCGCGTCACCTTGTTCCAAAGTAATCACATGCCCCCTACTCTGAGCACGAGGAATTTGTTCCACTAATAGGGATTCACCACCCGTATAGTCTTTATTCCGTTGATTTAATACAAACACTACTTGAAATGGGAAAAACACGTCTCCATATAAATCCTGGTGCAAGCAATTAAACCCGCCTTTTTCATACTTTAAAATTAAGGGTGTTGGTCTAGTTTGTTCATATTCTTCACATGTTTTCAAAAAATCTTGAAGACGTTCTGGAAACTGTTCTGGTTTATTTAAATAACCCAACCATCGATTTGCTGTTTTAGCTAACTCTGGATAAAAGGATTCTCTTAAACTTTGGATGATTTCGGGTAATGGATAGGAAAAGTATTTGTACTCCCCATTCCCAAAGCGATATCTCGTCATATTGATTGTCGTTCTGTATGATTCTTCTTCACTATAAAGTTCTATGAAGGAGTCACATTCATCTTTTGTTAATATTGCTGGAAGCCTTGCAAATCCTTGCTTATCTAATTCGTTTTGAATTGAATCCCAATTTAAGCCTTTAACACGTGTTTTTATATCTCGAACCATTTTTATACCTCCCTATTTAGCATTCTTGATAACTAACACTATAACCTCATAAATAGAAAAAAATAAGGTATTTAGAATGTAAAAGCAAGATAACGAAATTAATTGAAATTATTATATGATAAAGTAAAACTTCAACAAGTGTGAGTTTTCCATCAAATTATTTTGTGTATAGTATAGAAGATAGTTTTAAGATGAGGAGAATGAAAAAGTGAAATGGCATGAAATCCATGATGATATTATTATTACATTACCTGATGAGTTTGACATGAATGCAAACCTAGGCTACTTAACAAGGGCAAAAAATGAATGCATGTATGAAATTGAGAACGGTATCATTACAAGAGTCATAGCCATTGGGGGAATTCGGTCCTTGGTACAGGTAAGAGTAATCGATAATAAACAAATGATTATTCAGTTCTTAAATGATTCTAGGCCCACTGATGCGTGGCAACGAGAAGAGATTGTAAAATATATTCGTGAATGGTTTGATCTTGATAACGATTTAACCCCATTTTATGAAATGGCAAAAGTAGATCCAATACTTAAAATGCCTGCCCGAAAATTCTATGGATTGCGAGTCGTAGGCATTCCCGACTTATTTGAAGCTTTATGTTGGGGAGTTTTAGGGCAACAAATTAACTTAGCATTCGCGTACTCCTTAAAGAAGCAATTTGTAGAAGGATTTGGCGATGCTATCGAGTGGAATGGAAAAAAATATTGGGTGTTCCCACCGTACGAACGAATTGCATCGTTAACCGCTGCTGACCTAGCAGATATTAAAATGACGGTAAAAAAAAGTGAATATATTATTGGAATTGCCAAGTTAATGGCAAGTGGAGAATTATCGAAGGAGAAATTAATGCAAATGAACTTCAAAGATGCTGAAAAAAACTTAACTAAAATACGAGGCATCGGTCCTTGGACAGCCAATTATGTTCTAATGCGCTGTCTCAGGTTCCAATCAGCTTTTCCAATCGATGATGTGGGCCTTATTAATTCGATAAAAGTAATGCGTAATATGGACCGAAAGCCTACGAAGGATGAAATCTTAGAATTATCGTTTCCATGGAAAAACTGGGAATCATACGCTACCTTTTATTTATGGCGTGTCCTTTACTGAATAATTATAACTTATACAGGAATGTACTCAAAATAATAGAATGACCTTAAAAACTTAATCCCTTTAATTCTGTAATGGAAATTGTTCTAGAATATCAATTGTGCCCCTGAATATTCAGTCAAATAAAAGTAGTTCGTTCCAAGTCAGATAAAATTTCATGCTGCCTACTCGTTTTAATTCCTTTTAAACGAGTAGAACGCCCTTCATCTTGAATCTTCAACCATGATTTATAATCTAAGCAAATTCCTGAACCTCGACCTTGTTTAATCCACTTCTTAATTTCAAATGTCCTTATTCTTTTCGACATAAAAACATCCCTTTAGATTATCATATCCAAAGGGTAAAACGGTGCATCTTTAGTTCAAATCTACACTTCCTTGTTCAACTAACCTTCCCCGTTAGTTCAAGAAGAAAATAGTTCTTTCTATTGCGTAGTTAGATATTTTTCTTTGAAAATTGGACTTAATTCACTCCACACATCAAATTTATTACCATCTAAATCAAAGAAAACAAAGTTCCTTCCAGAGTGTCCTCTGTTTTCAATTTCGCCAACTCTTATTTCTTTATCGGTAAAATCTCTATGTATTGCCTCTAATGCATTTAGTCCATTAACTTCAAATGTTATAGAAAAACGTTCTACACCATAACAATCATAAAAGTTAGAACTTTGATTTTCTTTAGATTTAACAAGAAAAATACTTTGGTTTGCAAAATTAAGAATTGCTTTGTCTTCGTCTTTATAGCTTAACTCTGCCCCCAAATTGTTAACATACCATTCATAAGAATTTTCTACATTAGTTACTGGAATATAAGTAGTTCCAACTCTTAACAACTTTTCACTCATTCTATCGACCCCTTCCAATATCTTTTAAAAATAATTTAATTGCCGAAAAACGTGATATCTTTCCCGAACAATTGATATTATACCTTCGGAAAAAAATTTTGAGTCATTAGATAAAGCTTTATCGCGCCATTATTGTGAATAAGCATACCTTTTTTCAGATGCCTAATTTTACCCTTAGGGATAAATACAAAACAGGCTACTGTAATAGCCTGTTATTTTCTTAAACCATCAAAGGTTTGGTTTTCATTTCATAGATTTTTTGGAGAGTATGGACATACTTTGTCTTCTCGTCATAAGTCTCTGTGTGGATATATCCCTCTACAAGCCTGTACCCAAATACGAGAAGGATTATCTCGTAGACACAATGATCGGTGATTCGGGATACATCCACATACTCCGAAAAGCCTTTGTAATACGCAGGGATGCATCTCTGGTAATTTTCAACCATGTTATCGATATCCCCTTCATCTGCGATCAGGCTTGCGAGATCCTCGCCTAGGTAGCCCCATCCGCTAGTATCCCAATCGATAAGTGCGAATTTCCCTTTAGCATAGATAAGATTGGTTACCCAAAAGTCTCGGTGACATAGCACGAGGGGCAATTTTTCAATACGGGTGAATATCTCGTCTGCTTTCTCATCGATACCGATGAGCATTTGCCGCACGTGCAGGGGCAATTCGCAGTCATTCGATCGTATATAATCGTAGACGACTGGCCATGACCGGTAATGCAAATACGTATTCTTCATGAAATCCGGATGGCTCAAGTTAGTCAGGCTCTGCAGCACGGCGGGTTGCTCCTCATACAGCTTGCCTTGAAAGCGCCCTAACTCCAACGCGGCCTCTTCATACATGTCACTGGTCAAGTCTAAACCAGTTACGCCATCGATATATTCCAGCCACAGATGGTATTCATTATCTTCGGCGTTGAACTCAGAGTGATAACATATCGGCCAACGGAGGGCTTGCGAGAAAGTCGATCCTAAGTCAGACGAATAGAGATCATATTCCCGACGCCATGAACCCGGATCGCCGTAACGCTCCCATTTTTTCTGGATTTTCAGCACTATACGGTAAGGCAATTTTTCACCATCCACGGTTTCGGCGATCCCCGTTATCAGGTACACATTCCCCACAGTTCCGCCCTGTAACGGCGTAGTTTGGAAGTCAGTAGAGATGATATTCGTTTTGAATCGTTGGTTTAAAGCATAAATCAGCTGTTCAAGTTCAATATTCATTTATTCCTCCATTTTCTTCTTAGTCGACTAGGTAGCACATATTATCCTGGATATACTCGTTATCATGTTATGGGGCATAGATACATCAAGTTAACATGATTTTCTTATAGCGAATCTTTTTGAATAAACATCCTTTATTGTATAATTTTAACAGATAAACATTTACACTCATATGTTTTATTTTTATAAGGAAATTAAAGTTTTTCTTTCTTTAAACCTTATAAGTGAAAATCCTTCACTATAAATATCGTTTTTTTTTGAAGAGGGTTGTTCAATTATTTGGCCCGATTGTTGAACAAAAGTTAAAACAACGCTCTTCAACTAATCTGCCTCGTTAGTTTAATAAAGAAAAAAAGAGCTGCATACTCAATGATCTTCAAGAAAAGCCCCCCGTTAGTGTAAACCCCCATAAATGATCAGTCTAAAATCTATTCTACACTTTAATCCAAACTGAATAATTTCGAAATGATTTCATCACTTCCTGGAGAAAACATAAATATTGAAAACGAAATACATAATAGTCCAGCAAATACTAAACTAATCTTTTTACCCCCAATCAGCCCCTTAATTACCAAAAATAAACCTACAAATAATATTAAGAAATACCAAAAGCCCATAATTTCTCCCCCCTTAGTTTAAGTACAATTATTCACAAACTATATGTAATCGTTAGTCGAACTTTTAAACTAACCTTAAAAGGATGCCAGCCTCATTTCAATAAATTAAAAAAGTAGGGAACATATTTAAGTAGTTCAGATAACACAGAGAATAACCAAAATAACCGATTAAATAACAGTGTATTTAGCAAAAAAACGTTGGGACATACCAAACGTTTTTTAACATCACTCATTTACCTATAAATGGAATTCCCTCTTAACTATCTTGGCTACTTCTTCAGCAGTTAAGTTTGTATTGTTAATCTTAATATAGTTTTGGAATATGATTTCACCTTCTAACGAATTTAATCTATGTTTCTCCATTGTGCATTTTAAGTCATTCTCAGACCATTCAATATCTCTTTTTTTAGGCTTGTGTTCAAGCCTATTTGGGGTTTTATTTCGCTCAAGTCTCTCTTCTAAGTCTGCCTCCAATTCTACATAGTAAACAGTGCCTCCTCTAGACTCGAAAAGCTGGGAGATTCGCTTAACATAATCCCAATCCGACTCCAAATTAAACGCCCAGACATAAGTAAAGACCATTCCATACAGATTACTCTTTGAAACCTCTTCGAAAATCTCCTGACGAAACAAATTTACTAATCTTTTCCCTTCTTTTGTACTGTAATCAAAAAAATGATTAACTAAATCAATCGTCATATGGTTATGAAAAAGTTTCAAATCTGTTATTTTTGCTAGCTCCTGTCCAACTGTCATTTTACCAACTGCTTGTGGACCAAATATATGAACAAATTTCATAAAACTCCCTCCTAAGAAAATATTAAATAACTTTAGCAATCCAATTGTACTTATTAGGCAATTCTGCCCCTTTAACTCCATAGCAATAGCCATTTATTTTATTAATTTATTCTCTTTCAAAAGGAAAAATCCTTCTTGCTCTAACCTACTCCTTTAATTCAATAAGAAAAAAAGAGCTGCATAGGCAACTCAATAGTCTTCAAGTAAAGCTCCCCGTTAGTTGAATAGGAACGTCAACTAACTTATTTCATTTACAATTCACTTTATCATTTTATTATCTTTAAATTATCTACAGGTAAAAATACAATTTTTGCGGTACCCAAAATTTTATCCTTCGAAACAAATCCAACACTAGGGTCTCTGCTATCCGTGCTGTTACGACGATTATCTCCTAATACAAAAAAGTATCCATCTGGCACAGTTAATTCACCTAAATTCCCCTCTAATGTAAAGTCTCCAGTAAGTGTATCATTGTCTATTAAAGCTTTTTTATATTCCTCTAAGTAGGGTTCTTTGTACCTCTCACCGTTAATAAAAAGTTCATCGTTTTCATAAACGATGCGGTCACCAGGTATACCAATAATACGTTTGATATAATTAGTATCTTCTTTTGCTTCAAATACAATCACATCAAATCTTTCATACTCCATCGATTTTGGTCCGATTTTATCCACTATTACTCTGTCACCATTTTCAAATGTGGGCATCATAGAAGCACCGTCAACTACAATAGGGGTAAATAAGAAAAATCGAATACCATATGCAAAAGCAATAGCAATTCCTATTGCTTTTGCCAATTCCAATAATTCAATTTTTTCTTTTGCTTTTTTCACGTTCAACACCTCTTTCTCTTTTAAACACTTAGCATTTATTTGAATAATTCATTAAATCAACTTATTCGACTTCCCTTTAATAATACCTGCTATTTCAACTAACCTGCTGCGATAGTTCAATAAGAAAAAAGAGCTGCATAGGCAACTCAATGTTCTTCAAGTAAAACTCCCATCAGTACAATTGACGAGTGTAGATTTAAATAAAAATTGATTATTTGTAATAAAGTCTGATAATTCATAAAAATGTTTGATACAATTGCAATGACAAGATGGATTATGACAATTCCACAAACGGGACATTTTACAGAACGAGGATTAGAAAATCACAGGGTAAAATGAGTTAGCATTGGTGAATATTTTGTGTACCCTATTTTGAGAATTATGGAAATGAAATTTGAAATGTTTTGGGATATTTGTGGAAGTGCTCGTCTTAGGAGAGGAGATAAAAAAATGATTGAATTACGAAAGATAACCGGGGATAACATAGATGAAGTAATAGCACTAGAAGTTGAAGAAAACCAGGAAGACTTGTTAGAAACTACTAACCTCAGAAGCTTTGCAGATGCTCATATGTTGAACGCAGACGGTATACCAGCGACTCCTTTTGCCATTTATGCCGAAGAAGTTGCGGTTGGATTTTTGATGTATATTTATGATACGTTGGATCATGAGTCATTTGAAAATGAAGTTTTTTACGGGAAGAAGAGCTATTTTATTTGGCACATTATGATTGGCCAGAGTTACCAGGGGAAAGGGTATGGCAAACTTGCTTTTGAAAAAATGTTGATGGATATTGAATCTATGCCAGATGGAGAAGCGGAATATGTTGCCCTCTTTTATCATACAAGTAATGTCATAGCTAAAACATTATACGCTTCATTTGGTTTCGTAGATACAGGAATCATTCAGGATAATTCGATGTTGGCGATTAAAAATCTAAATGTGAAAAAAAAGAATCCTTAGTAGAATAGGATCTCTCGTAAAGAAATATAAGCTATCAACGTCTTGACCCTTAATAAACACAAATGTCCAGAAGAAAAAACCGAGTTTGTTAACTCTGTCTTAGCAAAAATATAATATTTATACCGCAATCGGGCGCGAATGTTTTAGAATTACTAGGTAGAAAATGATCAAACTTTATTACAAAAATCGCATAGTATTTCACAAAGAATTAACCCGTTTTGATCAATCATTTTTCAAAACGAGTTCTTATCATTTAACTTAAAATATAGATTTTAGGTGGTTAATTTCTTCAGTACCATCTATTTTAACCACCTTAACTTTCACATATTTAATTGGACTAATAGCAAACCAAAATCTTTTTTCACCTTCAACGTCAATAATTGTTGCTTGTTCATCACCTGCATATACTTTTGCAATTGAATTGTCATTGATTGCACAAGAATAAATATAGGGTTCACTATTCAAAGAAGACCATTTAACAGGAAAATTCCATCAGCACCTCTTGTTTGTATCCATTGCCATTGTTTATCCTCTTTTTCAAAGTAAGTTATAAAGATTTTTTCTACGTGTTCATTCTGTTCTTTGAACACTGAAGGCAGCCTTGTTTTGCTAAAGCACCCGTAGTTGAAGAACAGGGGCTTATTTAATTTGAAATTATCTTTACATACATTCCTCTTGTAGCTTTTTCATAAGCTCTTTTATTCATTTCCCTTACTCTTTCTGAAAGTAAAGATGCTCTAATTAACTCATTTCCATTGAAAACTGAAGGATCAATCAGTCGAACTTTGTTTTTTCGATGTAAATTGTAATTAGTTGTATCTTCCTTTACTTTCACGTTTTGATTAAGTCTTCTTATATGATCTTGTATCTCTTTATCTTTTGATGATTTTATATGTTGAATTAGATCATCATCTTCTCCAAGAAAGTCATCAAGATTTATAAATTCTTTTTCTAAAGATAATTTTAATGTTTTTGCTAAAGTGTCATTACCATATATATTTAACGGATCCATAAAGAAATCAATAACTTCTTTATAATATGTTTTAACAAACCATTCTGCTATTTCAATATTTTGAAGATACATTTTTCCTTCAATAACTACTAAATTATTTAAAAAGGTTTGAACATCTATTAATGAAATTTGTCCATACTCATGCATATCGCGTAAAGTAGAATCCACCCTATCTGCACATAATTCAGGTGCAGGTTGCTCAAGTAATGTCCACTTTGAATCATCAAACAATATATCCTCATATCTGTAATGATATTTCTCCAAAATTGATGGTATTTCTGAGTTTATTATTACAGAATTAAATATTGTTTCATGATAATCCTCGTTTTTATTATCGAAAACAAAATCAACCACATGAGAGAATGCTGTGTGTGATACATCATGTAGCAAACCAGCAATTTGCTCCTCTAATGAACCACCGAGTTTTTTTATTAAAAGCATTACTCCAACTGAATGATCATACCGAGTTTCGTTCCATTTTTCATTAACTAAATAACTTGCTCCCCCTTGATGAATTCCCTTTAACCTTTGCACAGGTTTACTTAATATTAAATCTTCTAACACCTTTTCTATTTCAAATTCTCCATAAAGTTTTTCTGAAATAATCAATTCAATACTCCTTTTTTGTACAAAAACCTTTAATAGAATTTCTTAAGTTATCCAATCCCTCTCACATAAGTACATTAAGTACTTCAACAAGAAAGTGCATTAATCCTCCTTGTTCAACGCTACCAATTAGTGAAGTAAGACAGTTAAGTAATCCCCATTTGTCTCCCGTAGTCAAAAAGGTTTTCATAAGGATCTCCTTCTAACCCTAAAACTTTACAAAAAGCAGGCTCTGTTTAAATCCTTGTTTTTTTAGATTTATTACCACGGGTTTTGAACAAATAATTCAAATTAAATCCACTCAAAACTAAAATTAGCATTAATGATCTTCAATTAAAGCCCCGGTTAATTGAATAATCCAATAACACTCTAACTTGGTGACACTGAAGTTAAAAACCACATAGCTAATAAAGTCAACCAAATTACTGCTATACCTATAATAAAACGCTTCACATTCAATCCCCTTTCTACCACTAACCCGCCCCTTTAGTTTAATTACTTCAACAAAAAAGGGCGTTAATCCCTTTTCTTGGATCAGCACGCCCTTTAGTTTAATTATAATATTTCACAATTTCTTCTTTGCAACATGAAATGAATCTCAATATGCAGCGCATGTATTTATTTCATGTATCCTTTTACCATGATTTTTGAAAGCTCTTTCTTAATTCATCGGCAACACGAACTAACTTTACTTTTAATTCATCAAACCAAGATGGAATATCATTAATTTCTCCATAATCCAAAGATCTTAATAATTTGGAGAACTTATATAAGTTTGCATATCTTTGAAACTGTGGAAATTGAGCCACTACATCATTTTCTAAAAACATTTTTGAACGATATCCGTTCAAAAAAGATTGAATCAGCAATTTTGAATGAGCATTCTCATCGTCAATAAAATCATCAAGCGCTGTTACAATATCAAGTGCATACCAGTGATATATTGCATCATCAAAGTCGATTATATTGAAACTATGACCCTTACCCTCTTCAAAAAAGATATTATCCAGTTGAAAATCATAGTGAATCAATCCGAACACATCTTTGTTATTGGGTAACGATTGAAGCCATTTCGTCACCCTACTTAGCTCTTCTAGGGCTATTTTTTCTCCTGGATGCTTTTTAAATACGCTTTCCATGAACTGTATTGTGTCCAACCAACTCTTTCTTCTTTCAAACAATGGTTCAAAATTTTTCGATAAACAATGAAGTGAGGCAAGTGATTTTCCCCATTCCTCCATCTGTTTTGCAGTAATTGTTTCTGCATCCAAATTTATTCCATTTGCTGCACTAAAGACAACGGCAATATATGTTCCTTCTGCGGTCTTTAGTGTTTCAATTAGTTCTCCACTTAATGATTGAATTGGTGTTATAGATGGAAATCCATTCAATTGTAAATATTGTATAAACTCTAACTCAGCTTTTGTTTGTTTAATAGATTTATCCTGCTCAAAATTGAATCTCAAAAAATATTGATCTTGATTCCGTTCAAAAGCATACACAAAGTTTGCACTTGCACGCCACAACTCCAAAGTTCCCTCGTCATATTCCCAGAATTGAACAAGTCTCTGAGCGACTGCATCAGAAGCTACTCCTCTTACCATGTTTCCTAGATCCATCATCTTTTATTTTTCCTCCCATTACCTTTGAGAGGATTAAACCTTAGTTAAGAAGTAATCCCTCTCATTAGCATGCTATTTTGAAATTCTTTCATTTTCAATATGTCACCCCTTCCTTAAGTTTCCGCTATAAAAAATCAATAGCCAGACATATTCTAATTCTACATAAAATTACAAATACCTTTTTTGTAATTTCTGCCCTTATAGGTAAATAAGGCTTACTACAACAAGAAAAGGAGCTGCCGAACCATGTTTGTTCAGCAACTCTTGCACCTGTTGTATAAAAATTATTAATTATGAATCCTACATCGTTTCAATGTATATTTTCTGCGTCACAACGTAGTTTTCCATAGTTACAACCTATTAAATCTGATAAGTTATACTCGCTACTGAGTAACATGCTTATGTTATTAACATAACACTAAAAACTCCCTGGCGGATTGGATCTTTCACCACAGGGAGTTTCGCATGTAATTATTTATTTATTTGGCACTGCTTTTCTTCCATAGGTCATAAAACGCCATAGCTTTTCAAATGGTCCCATTTTAAAGAATTTGAACCAGATAACACTAAAGATAATTTGAATGACAAAAATTAAGATTGCAATGATAACCACATAAGAAGGCGAAACAACTTCAAGCCCCATTAAAGAAATAATAGCTAAGCCAATAAAGCTTTGTGCCAAATAATTTGTGAATGCCATTTGACCAACTCTTCCAATTGGCTTAAGAAACTTCGCGATGCTTTTATTCTCCAACAGTACAAATAGGCAAGTTAAATAAAAATACGTTGTCGGAATTACACCTAAACCAATTATTAATTGTAGATTTTGATAATCTCCTCTTGGAGCAAACCAAATCCAAAGGGAGATCCCTACAAAAATGGGGAATGTCACAAATTGAATCCACTTTAGTTGTTTTGAGTATTCACTAATTTGATTAATCCAATCCGCTTTTGCTACTAAAAAACCAGTTAAAAACATGATAAAAATAGTAACTGTATCATTTCCTAATATTCCAAATAAAGTGGAAAAAGTTCCTAGATTTGGCATAAATAATTGTCCGAGAATGGAAAGTACATGAACAGTAATGATAGCAAATATCCATTTACTAATCGTTGAAATCTTTACATTATAGAATGGAATGAGTAAAAAACCTATAATTGCATAGATAGAAAGGATTGAGCCCCAAAAAACAATTATATGGACGATACCAATTAATAATAAAGCTAGTAAACGTCTTGCAAAACGCCATCTTGGCTTATCGCCACGTGCTTCTGCACGTGAAGCAAAAATATAAAAACCTACACCGAAGAGGAATGAAAAAATAGAAAAGAATTTCTTCTCAATAAAAATATCAATGAGCGTTTCAATAATAACATTAATTCCACTATATTCAGGCAGTTCACCCTCTACCAATACCTTGAAGGCCGCCACATTTATAAACAAAATGCCAAATAACGCTAGCCCACGAATAATATCTAAGGAAACGATTCTTTCTTTCTCAGTAACAAACGAATTCATTTTTAAAAACTCCTTTTCTTTCGCACTTTATTGCTCTATGGCTATCATAGCCTCCCATCCTTACAGTAACTTTTAGAAAAGCTTACAAGAACCTTAAATTTATAGATGTGTCTCATTATTTAATGCCTTTTTTCATTTATATTAGCTTTTAATCCCCTTCTAAAAGCAAAAATTTCATATTTTACAGTAACAATTATTTTTTTTATTAATGAGAATAGATGGTGTATAGACACCGCAAATTTGTTTTTTGCTACCCTAGCTATAAATACTGTGGACCAGGATGTTCAGGATCAGGTAGACCTATTTACGCTGTAGATTCATGCTGCAAATTACATTATTTATCGTATCAGATATTAATGTCGTTGCTATAAAAATACTAATACTTAAAATCATAATTAAGCCAATTAGAAATAATCCTTTTTATTCTCCAGCTTTATCCCTCTACAAATTATTCATCATATACAATTTTAAACAACTATCACTATATGAACCAATAATTATTAACAAAACTTCCCTGTTAGTTCAATAAAGAAAAAGCTATATTATAGGAAAAGGTTGATAAATAACGTTAAAGAATCCGCTGTATATGCAAGACTTTATTCAAAATATGAACCAGTGCAATTTCTTAATAGCATTGAAAGTGTTGGTTTAGAATAAAGTTTGATTATTAATTACTCTAATTCCTTGATTTTACTGTATATAAAAAGCTGTCGTTTTGAATAAAGATTAATCAAAATGACAGCTTTCTATTATTTTTAATATTATAAAAAAGATTGATTATTTTAAATCTCTTTATTCCACATATATCTAACTACCCAGCGTCACTAACTAAAATGAAGCAGTTATTTTTTGTGGAAGTTTATTACTCATTTTACTTAACCCAATAAATATAACCACAATGATTAATATAACCGGGGCTAACTCTTTCGGGAAAAATAGCATTAGAAACAGTCCTACTAGTAAAGGTGACTTTAAAATAGAGATCGAAGCACTACTACCTATAACAGCTACGATAAAGATCATATCTAGTTGTGGAAACAGCATCGCGACAGCGTAGCCTTGTAATATGGAAGCGAATATTACCGGGAAAATATTTCCACCAACCCAACCTGACTTTAAACAAAACTCCATTAAAACCAGTTTTAAAACAGAAGCCAAAATTAATGTAGCAATTGAAAGTGTCGGTACTAAACTAGGCAAAGCTTGCATAGAAAGTTGGCCGGAAAAAAGTAGATTAGGAGCAATTAAAGACATCAAACCAATACCAATACCACCGATAACAGCACTTAAAATAATTTTATTGTTTATTTTAGAAAAGAATTTATTCATTGTTCTTTCCATTAGTTCATATAGCTTACTAAACAAAATACCAAACAAAATTAAAGGAATAAAAAGAACCAATTCATCCAAACCCCAATTAGTTTCCCCTAATTTTGTCACAAAAGGGTGTTGGTCTGATATTTTTGTTAAAAACATAAAAGCAACCATACCGTTAACGATAAATACCATATATAAAAATTTTTTAAATAAAAGTAGCTTTTTCTCTTTAGGAGCCCGATCAGGATCATAGGAAATAAGGTAGTTATGAGGTAATGCTAATTTTTTCAGTCTAATTAACCACGATTCCTTTTTCCATTCGTTGTAGGAAAAATAAAAGTAACGCATTTTATCCCCCTGCCATACCGATAACGCAATAACAGAACTTAATAAGGCTGCTTCGGGACCTACGCTTGCACCAAAGATTAAAATGAAAAAAGCAATTAAAAAATTGAGCCATACATATGAATAGTCAATTCTTTGAGTTGTTTTTAATTCAATAATAGAAGCATTAGCTGTTTTAGGAAGATTTCCCCACTTATACCTACTAAAACCTACTATAACACCACCAAAAATACATAAAAATAATGTATAGATGAAGGGTGTTTTTAAATTAGTGGGTATGTCAGTCCATAAAAATTCCGTCAACTCATTAACTAAAATTAAAAAAACAGAAGAAATAGAACCGATTATCCCACTTAGAATTAAGCCATAAACAAGTAATCCGATTATTTTAAAGTACTTCTCAGTCAAAATAAAATTCCCCACTTTTAAAATGTAAATTAAGACTCTCTCTTGTTGCTTTAAGTAACTATATTCAATTAAAATACTAATAATTTTAATTATGTCGATATAATTATACTTGACTATACAATGAAAAGCTACTTTTAAGGAGTAGCTTCATTGGAGTGCTATTTTTTATTTGAATAATTTTATTATTCAACTCCCTCGTAAAATAAGAAATCCTATTAAGCTGTCGCTAATAGGATTTCTTACCAATCTTTTTATAAATGATCGGACTTAGTCTTAAATTATCAAACTTTATTTTAAAATTACAGAAAGCTTTGTTGCCATAGCTGTATAGGGCATTTTGTAATAAAGTTTTATCATTTCGGAAACCGAATATTCAAATAGAGCCCCCGTTAGTTTAAGTACAATCATTCACATACTAAAGGGATCTTGTTGAATTATCCTTGATTTGATTCCAGTCTCTTTTTAACAAAGAAAAAGAGTAGTGGTCATAATACTTACCTCTAAATAAATGCTTATCTCTGTAAACCCCTTCATTCTTAAATCCTAGCTTTTCTAATAATTTTATAGAATTGACATTTTCCAAAGCTACAAATGCGTTAATTCTATTCAGTGCCATATTATTAAAGCCACTTTCAATAGCACTTATCAATCCCTCTTTCATATATCCCTGTCCCCAATATTCGTGCCATAAATCATAGCCGATTTCCGCTATATTGTTCGTTCTATCCCAACAATGAAATCCACACGTTCCAAGTTGTTGATTATTACTTTTCTCGACTAATATCCACCGATTTAATCCTTTTTCTTCAGGATTTGAATTCCATTCAACAAACTCTGTAGCTTCATTTCTAGTCGTAAACACTTCTTCATCATATAAAAATTCACATACTTTTTCGTTGCTGAAGAGTCGATAAATAAAGTCAATATCCTCATTTCCCACATTCCGCAAAATCAATCTGTCAGTTTCTAAATTAGGGAATTTACTATGTACAGTCAATTTAAGCACTCCTTATGATAACTAAATTAGGAACGTTTATTCTTAGATGAATAACGTTAAATCTTTACGTCTTTAATATTTCGACAGTCTTTAAAATATACCTTCTTATTCAACTATCCTGCCCCGTTAGTTTAAGTACAATCTTTCACATTTATTACAACCAAAAGTGAAAAATAAAAGAAATCTAGATAAATAGTTTTACTTCATTGATTTATTATCAAGTTTATAAATAACAATTTTCCCATCAAATAACCAGAATTCTATAGATGTATCGCTTTTTTTATCTACATAACCGATAATATCTGCTCCTTGTTCTGAACGGAAATAACAATTTTCTCCATATGCTTGTATTACATCTTCCTTTTTGTCACCAATTTTTATTCCTTTTATAGTCTCTAAACTGCTGTTAGTTATAATAAATCTCGTAATGTTTCCTGTTTCATTTACTGCTATTTCAATACCTTTCTTTAACTCAAAATAATCATAATTTGTTACATTCCTACTTCTTTCTGTCTTCTCTCCATACCTTTTTGTGATATCTTCACTATAAAAATCATCATTTAAAAATAACCCTTCAATGTTTTCTTTACTTAAATCTGATGTTTTCGTAAATATATGATGATAAGAGCGAGAGAAAGTATGATTAAATAAAAATACCGATAATAGAAGAACAACTACAAATATAATGAAAATAATAATATTTCGTCTCATATAAAATACCTTTTTTGAATTTTTCATTAGTTAAGTTTATCACAACCTTCTTTCACTAACCTGCTTCGTTTGTTTAATAAGAAAAAAGAGCTGCCTAAGCAACTCATTAATCTTTCACTAAAGCCCCGTTAGTTGAAGAAGGAACTATTTAATTTGGTAAGTTTTCTCTCGTTAAAATTTTAATTAGAATACTTGAATTTTCCTTACTTAGTTTAGCGTATGCATCTTCTTCCATTACAATTTCGACTATATCATTATTAGGACTTATCCAAAGATTATATGATGCGGCTTTCGCTTCTATATTAGGATTTTTATACTGAAATATAAACCTATAATCAGCAGGATGTTCCATCTGTACCTTTGCATTTTCCCATTCAATATCAAAAACTATCTCTTTCACT
Organism: Solibacillus sp. R5-41; assembly: GCF_002736105.1. Taxonomy (NCBI): domain Bacteria; kingdom Bacillati; phylum Bacillota; class Bacilli; order Caryophanales; family Caryophanaceae; genus Solibacillus; species Solibacillus sp. R5-41. Next base: position 2,526,257 of record NZ_CP024123.1, read on the forward strand.
TTTTGGACTTCATCATTATCCGTAATTTCTTTGAAATCTTCATAATTGTTTTCATCGTCAACCCGTATTTGAACTTTAATTTTTTGTTCTTCATTCACTACTTCATTTGAGCAACCAGTTATCAGTCCAAAACCTAACAAAATGATAATGATAGAACGCATTGATATCCCCCCATATTGAACAGTCAACGTTGCCTTTCTAAGCATAAAAATTCAATCCCATCAGGCAGTTTTTTGTTAGACGAATACAAATGTTCTTTAACTAAACTGCTTCGTTAGTTGAATAAGGAGCTTTTTCAATTGCACTATTAATAAATAACTACATAATTAAATATTGGTATAATAGTTATAAAATTCCATATTATAAACTAAGTCTAAATATGAATGAAAGAGGTAGAATAATGGATCTATGGATAAATGTTCAAACTCTTATTTGGTTGTTTCCTATTTTATTTATTTTTCATGACTTCGAAGAAATTATTATGATAGAAAATTGGCTAAAAAAGAATAGGCACGAAGTTTATAATAGATTACCCAAAAAATTAGCCGATCGAGTAGTTAAACAATTTTCCATGTCCACTGCACAATTTGCTTTCGCAGTGTTAATTATATTTTTATTTGTTAGCATTTCTACAATTATGGCCAACCAATACTTAACTCAAGGAGCATTTGCTAATATCTATCTTTTTACAGCAGTAACATTAACTTTTTTCATCCATGCATTTACTCATATTGGCCAATCAATTTTTTTCCGTTCCATAACTCCAGGAGCGATAACGTCATTAATAATCATAATTCCATACAGTTTAGTGTTATATAAAGCTTTGTTAGTAAATGAAGTCATAACGTGGAAGATCATTATTATAAGTCTACCTTTTGGTTCTCTTATAATTCCTCTTGCTCTATTTGCTCATTGGTTAGGGAAAAGAGTTATATAAAATATATAATTAATATAAAGTTAATTAATTCATAAAAGTCACCTTAGAGTGGCTTTTTAATTTTGACAAATTAATATATTTCATTCTGTATAATTCAAATACGACATAAAAAAGCATGGAATATCGTATCTCTTATTTAACTAAACTGCCCCGTTAGTTCAATAAAGAAAAAAAAGAGCTGCATAAGCAACTCAATGATCTTCAAGTAAAGCGCCTGTTAGCTGAACTGTTTTAGAATGTGGGATTAGGTCTATTCAATTATGATTACTTCTCCATCCTTCAATGCTTTGAATAGAATTTTATTCTCGATCATAAATTCAATTGCTAGGTCCATATCGTTAGATTCTTTGTGGTCTGATTTATAATGTGGGGCAATTACATAGTCCAAAATGCATAAACCTTCCCATATAACTTGATGTTCATTTCCATAAGGTTTCTGCTCAGGTTCATCTACTAAGTGTATGCCTTTTAAAGTTGGTCCAAGGATACAACCACCTGCACTATATCCCCCATATAGAATATCTCTTTTTTCTCTATAATACTTTTTAATGATTTTATCGAAACCGCTTAATCTCATTGCTTGTGCAAGAACAAAAGTATTGCCACCTCTTACCCAAATAACATCGTATTGATCGAGCTTTTCTTTCAATCCTTCGTGGTTATGGAAGTACATTTTCAAGTCTAAAATATCCACTGTAAAACCTATTCTTTGCAGTTCACTTACGTCTGCAACATCACTTTTATTTTTTCTTTCTAAATCAGTCGCAAAGTCTAATGCATTATTGATATATGCAACTTTTTTATTCCCATTTTCCGTTAATTCGATTAGTTTCCTTTCTTCATTTCCAATTTTAAAAGATGAGAGATAAAATTTCATATTGTCCCCCTTAATGTATATTTCAATTGCTCTCTTTTTAAGCTTGCCTTTTCTGTTAAATGGCCCGATTGTTGAACACAAGTTAAACAACACTCTTCAACTAACCTGCCCCGTTAGTTCAATAGGAAAAAGAGCTGCATTGCAACTCAATGATCTTCAAGTAAAGCCCCCGTTAGATTAATAAGAACAGAGATACTTATTAAACAATCACGCCCGATTGTGAGCAAATTAAATACTCATTTTTTACTTGCAACACCAATTACAGTACCTATCCATATTCCTATGAAAATACTAATCGTAACAAACCCTAATCCTATACCATCCCAGCCACCAACAGCTGTTATGCTGTAAATAACTACACCAATGCAGATTACACTCAATATTGAGGAAATTAAATATAAAACTTCCACTGTTACTTTTCGGGAAATGAGGAAAACGACTACAATAAACATAATCCCGATAAGTAATATGGGAGTCCATCCTTCTAGCATTAAAGCATTCATATTATCACCCCCTTATTATATAGTTAAGCTATATCTCAAATTTCTTCATGAAATAACCTGCCCTGTTAGTTGAAGAAGAAAAAACTCTCAATCTTTTTTCTCAAAAAATCTAATCACTCAACGTGAGGGGCATATTAAAAAGACGCCTTCTTGTTCAAGAAAAGCGCCCTTTAATTGAAGAGCGTAAATATGGTATAGATTTTACAGATATTCATAAGTTAGTAAAGTTGCTAACTCTCTTTTTTTATAAAAAGAGAAACTAACATGACAGCTCCGATGATTAGATAAATAACTACAAAAACACTATCCATTATTACTGGTATATTTATTAGTACTTGATCTTCGCCTTCCATATACTCGATCACCTTGAACACGGGGGGGAAGACCCACAAAAACCATTTAAAAAACAATGATATTTCGATAATTGATTTTGAGGCGAGTGAAACTACGATTATAAATACAGACGAAAGCCAAGCGTATTTTTTTGTTGCAAATTTAGTAGCCGAAAATAGGGTCCCTACTAATATCCCAAATGTCATAAAGGCCAAGTGGCTGTAAAATGCATAAGCATACAGCTTGATTGACATATTCCCTTTGAAGCTTTCTGTAATGATTGGGAAAAAAATTGCAAACAAAAGTAATGGTATCATTACTACTAGAATAGTTAGCCATTTGCCAAATAAGTAACTAACTTTTCTTTTAAGATGAGAGATTAAGATATGCTTTTCACTTTCTTCATCCAAAGTAAAAATAGCCATTGTAATCCATGTCATTATTATATACATTGCTATTGAAGATGCTGCATAACTACTGAGAATCGGCACATTTTTATAGGCATATAAAATAAACACCCATACTAAAAAAATTACAACGGGAGGGATAAATTTTAATGAACGAACAAAGCTTATTAATTGGTAACGGATAAAAGCTGACAACTTACTACCTCTTCTCTGTTAATTCAAATATTGAACATCCTCTTTTAAGCAACATGGCCAATATCTTATCAGACTCTTTAGCAGAAACAATTATTTCAACTGAATCTCTCCCTATAAATTTATATCTAACAGATGGAACCTCTGCTAATATCTCTCTAGTGGGGATTTTTGCCTTTATATACTTAAATTTTTCCTTTTTGTTTGTAGTAGAATCGTAGACAATTCTACCACTCTCGACAGTTAAAACCCTATCGGCTAATCCTTCAATTAATAGTGGATCATGTGCAGTAAAAATAATCGTTTTTTCCCTTTGAAGAGAATTTAGCTGATTCAAAAGCTCGATTTTTGCTTTATCATCTAACCCAGTTAGCGGCTCGTCTAATAATAATAAATCAGGATTCTTCAGCAATGCCTGTATAATTCCGGCTTTCTGCTTTGTACCTTTTGAACAATGATTCAAAGGGGAGGTTAGAAAGTCTGTAATTGCAAACAGCTCAGCATAATTCTCAATTCTTTTTAAAATACCTTCATCCGATTTACAAGTCATTTTACCCATTAACATTAAATACTCCTGTAATTTGAATCGGATACTTTCTGGAAAATGTTCAGGTACATATCCTATGTTAATTTGTGATCTTTTCACTTGCCCGGCAGTTTCTTCAAATATACCCCCAATGAGTTTTAAAAGGCTGCTTTTCCCGGATCCATTATTTCCGGTGATCGCTACTTTTTCACCTTGTGAAATGCTTAAAGAGACTTCTTTAAGAATCATTATTCCATCAATATCCTTGCGAGCTTGATTTGCCTCGAATATTTTCATAATAAACCACTTCCATCTTTCCTCATTTTACTTTTTGAAATTCAATAAAGACAAAATCCACATTTTCCTAAAGGTACCCTTCATAGATAATAGAACGCCCCTTAATTATACAATAATTTCCATACGAGTTGAAATAATCAATCATTATAATTTGTATGTTCTTCCTTTTCATAATCATTAGCTTTACTACAAGTTAATTCAATGAGCATTACTCCATTAAATGGCCAGATTATTGAACAACAGTTAAACAACACTCTTCAACTAAACTGCTGCTTTAGTTGAATAAAAAAAAAGAGCTGCCTAAGCAACTCAATGTTCTTCAAGTAAAGTCCCTGTTAGTACAATCAGCCACTTAACTTTGAATTCATTTCATAATTATATTTCATAATTATTTGCATCGTCAGAGCGATACTTATTAGAGTAACTATTAGTAGTAAAATCCCTTCATCATTTTTCAAATCAAATCCATAAATAATACTTAAACAAATCACACAGCTTAATGAATTTAAGCCGAATAAAATCCCCCAAATGACTTCCTTGAATATTTTATAGGCTCTATTACCAGTTAAATACCTTATATAAAAGAAACACACCAAACCCATTCCTACTATTATTAGCGATGACTTTATGAAGGATGATGTTAAGGTAATCGGCTCTTCCCAAGACATATCAGTATAAATAATGTTAGAGAAATTAAGCATATTGAAAACGAAGACACAGAGAAGAACATAAAAGAATAAAACCCATTCAGCTACATAAATCATCGGCATTAAAAGCTTATTTAACATTTTCTTACCTACCATTCGTTTGTATTCTCCATAAACTATATAGACTATAACTTTTGACGGGTAAAATTGGTTAAAGTTCCACATTAATAAAAATATTCCTACAACTATCCTGCCCCGTTAGTTTAAGAAGAACAGCGATTCTAATCGCGCCCGTTAATGGAACAACTAAGATTTTTTCACATTCAAATTCATTATGATGGGTTTGCCAGTTTCATACCAAACCGCTAAATCTTTGATTGAGAATAGTTCATCTTTCATAATCTTCCCATTATTTCGTATTTGTTTTTCTTATAGCTGCGACGACAAATACTACACCAACTAACAAGCACAAAGCAGCCGTTAAAAAATTAGCTTTAACAAAACATACGATTGCACCGATAATCCAAATCAAACCAATCAATAATCTGACTGTTGTCCTGTTCACTCTTTTCATCTCCATTATTTTTCAAAGTCAAAATGGAACAAGTCGGCAATTGAAGCGTCCAATTCTCTTGCTTATATAATCTAATTTCTCCTCTTTAAGTGCAAATTTGTAATCAAATCCTCTAAACTCTTTGAAAGTCTTACGTATGTACCTTTTTCATAATCCTCCAATTTTACAGTACCATCAGTGTTATCTACTACAACTATAAGTCCATTACCTTCCATTCCAAGAGGAATGTTTTCAAGTTCGTTATTATGATTATTCTTGTATCCCTGAAGAGTTTTTCTAAATGACTCAAGTTCAACTTTAGGCAAAATAGAATCTAAGCTTATATAATAGTCGTCAAAAAATCCATCCAAGTCGGCAAACCAATATGAATTAAAATACTCGATAATTGATGAGTGAAACTTGGTCTTAATTGAACTTTCCAACAATGTAAATTCATGATATTTAGTTTTCTCTATCGGGCTCCATTCAATATAATCGTCCTCATCAACTTCTCCTATATAAATAAACGAATCAACATCTTCGTTGAATGGCGTTTTAAAAAGGAAATCTAATCCCCCATCTGCATATTTTTTCCGTAATAAAAAATATTGTCTCATAGCCTCGTTTAACGACAAAATTATCTTCCTCTACGTTTAAGAATTAAGTATATTTACATTACCATAAATATCTATTTTTCCTTGAGATTTTTCGTTTATAACATATATAAGAGTAAATTCAAACAATCAAAAAGAGCTGCATATGCAACTCAATGTCTTCAAGTAAAACCCCCGTTAGTAAAAAATTCACTGACTAAATAATAAGTTCTATTTCAAAAATTCCTCTAAAACTTCCAAGTCTTCGGGATATGCGTGTTGTATTCTTTTTATATCTCTAAGTGACTTCCAACCAGCATCTACAATATTGTTATCAGGGTCGTTAATCCCTTCACTCTCTCCAATTTTTTTCACTTTGAAGTAATAAGTTTTTACACTATAACCTTTAACTTCAGCTTCTTTAATAAACAGACTATCCTCTATGACAATATCATAACCTGTTTCTTCTTTAACTTCTCTAATACAACATTCTTCTGGTGTTTCTCCTTGTTCAATACCACCCGAAGGAATAGCCCAAGTCTCAGAGTTAATGCTTTTTACCATTAAAACTTCCTTGTCCTCATTAATGCAAATTGCTGCCGAACCAAACCATTCTTTCATCTTGTCCCTCCCACTTCTTATTAAACTAACCTGCCCCGTTAGTTTAAGTATGATTCTTCACATATTCTTAGATATCCGCTTGTAGTCATCGTTTATAGCCAATCGCTAACCAATGTGAATCCCATTCCGTAATGTCATTTCCTACTCGGCAAGCTAATCCACACGCTTGGCCATCTGCTACGAATGAACCAATTAACCATTTCTTTTGATGTCGGCCGTCTCTTAATGTAATATCAATCGTTGGCATCGCTATATATTGTTGGTAAACATATAGGTTATCCGTATAGTGTAGATATTGTGATGCTGTTAATTGTTCACCGTCTTCTTTGTAAATTTCGATGGTATTTCCTTCTCTCGAAAAAACAGGCTTTTTCACATAACCTAAGCCATTCTCAACAAAATAATCTGGTAACATATAAGTAGGTAACATATATTTTTCAATCGCCGCGCGTTCTTCATCCGTAAATAATTTAGGATCAGTTCGCTGTTCCCAAATTAACCACAGTAAAATTTTTGATTGTAAAACGTATGCAGCTGGCGAATTAATTATTGCTAATTGACGATCTTTTACTAATTCAAGTAAATCAAGCCCGATACGTGTTCCTTCCCCATCGGCAGAAACATCGTCAATTAAAAATTCTAATGGGTGCGACGGACGATATAACACGTCGATACGCTCCATATTTGGTGTGTATAGACCTCTTTTTACAGTTGTGGTATCGTTTCCAAAAATAATAAGTTTAGAAATGGGGACATAATCGATAGTGAAGGGTAAACATTCCTTTAAAAACTGAATATGTACATATTCCTCAAAGTCTTCTTCTAATTCCTTTCCTGTAATAACGATTTTAATAGATTCGTTGGAAGGTTTATTTAAGTATTCAATAGAAGAAAACAATGCTTGTGATAAGCTTTTAATAAGTACTTTTGATTGATTGGGGTTTTTCGCTCCAAACTCATCGCATAGATGCTGATTCATTTCAAACGCTTCTGTAATAAGAAATGGCGTATCTCCGTTTAATTCGATGGCTTTTAAGTCACCTTTTTCAGTGCAAATAAAATCAAATCGAGCGAGAACCGATTGTTGCGGTAGATAATCTAAGTCAAGGTATGGAATCATTTCTTCTCGAATACCTAAAGCAATTAACTTCTCTGGCTCTAAGTGTTTAAATTGCTTTGAGACCTTATGGAAGGTCTGCCATAAAACATTCGTTGCATAATACAATTCGTCCACTTTTTCTTTTGATAATTGCATAATATCAAATAACGCATATTCTAAATCTTCTATGTCCGCGAAAAAATGAGGATGTTGATCATAAAAGTATTTTCTTTTTTTCAAGTGTAGTTCGGTATTAATCATAAGATGATTATCCCCCTTGCATCATCTCTTTTAATGGCCGTTATTAAATATGGAGATTTGGAATGATGTGTGGAAACATCTATTCCAACCTCCCCCAGCAATTAAAGAATTACTTTTTTATAAACCCAATAAATTTATTTCCAAAAGAAAAACAGGTTATTTCTCATGAACCCGAAGAACCACCACGTCCTGCTCCACCTGAACTAAATCCAGATTTACCACTGTTACTGTTGTTGCTATTTGTAGTAGGATTCAACGTACTGTTATTACTGTTGTTACTATTTGTAGGAGAATTCGACGTACTGTTATTACTGTTGTTACTATTTGTAGGAGAATTCGACGTACTGTTATTAGAGTTATTTTTATTTAGGTTGATCCCGTTATTACTAGTATTTTTAGAAGGATTAGTTGTTGTGTCATTCTTAATAGTAGTCGAACTAGAATTATTGTTAGTATTGTTGTTATTCGGTTTTACTGGCGGTGGTACAACTACCCCATTACTATTTTTTTTCGTTTTTTCTATTTTTGTTTTATACATAGCGCTACCTGCCATTGCACCTAATGTAGCAAACATAAGCCCATTAAAGAAGTGTTGAGAATAGTAAGGCGAGTTTTCATCAATGCATTGCGCGGAGCCGTCTTCTGCTTCTTTCCATTCAGCACATGATTGTGAATAATCACTGTCCATTACATTTTCGACTTTATCATCAACAGTATTATTTTCTGTACCCGGAGAAATATTTGTTTCTTCCTCCATATTTTTTTGTACATCTTTAGTCATATCCTCTACTTGCGGTGCAGGTGACGTTTGAGCGGGCGCTCCACAAGCAGCAAGTTGTAATGTCATAAAAGATGCTGTTGTAATAACCGAGTATTTTCTAAGTTGTTTTTTTTTCATAATAGGTTCCTCCGTAATATAACTTGATTTTAGATTTAAATTTGGTTTAATAATTAATCCAAAGAACTTTCTTAACCTTTAACACTTAAACATAATAACATGAAAGTCCCGTTGTAATCCCATAATAGGTAATTTTAGTAAATAAAAAACTTTCTGCAGTTATATTTATGTTAGATAGTTAAGGCAGTGGATAATAAAAGGACCACACATTTTAGATATGTCTAATATGTGTGGATGTGTGGTCCTTTATTTAATTCCTTCTTCAACTAAAGCCCCCGGTTAGTGGAAGAACTTATTCAATTGCACTTAACAATAAATTTAATTCTTCTTCAATTACAGTACCACTATTTTTCTTTGTTATCTCAAAGGTTTTTTTATAAAGGCACGCATATTTCAAGGCAAGGAAACCATCAATTGGGAACGTATTACTTTGCCATTCTTGACGATATCCTAAAATGCCACGTTGTTTAATAACTCGGTCTAACTCTTTCACTACGCATAAAACAAACTCTTCAAAGTTGCATTTTGTTTTTAATACTACTCTAGGTAAATTATTATTAATTTTTCTCTCTACTATGAAATTTTGTTTTTCTGTAATAGTAATTTCTAAGTCTTCAAAATCACGCTTAAATTCCCAGCATAATAAAAAAGGACCCGTATGCCATTCGATACCTCCATTTCTTTTGTTAAAAGCTCCTTCCTTCCAATTTAATTTACATAGGGGATGTATCGATGCAAGATATGTAACAAAGTCGCCTAGAGCATCCGAATGAAAAGAAGGATAAAATTCCATCTTTTTATTATTGATTTCAAATGTACAAGTTGCACTACCACTTCTAATATCATCATAATAAAACTTCAATTAGCTCACCTCCACAATTATCTTCTGACATCAAAACAGACGCTCCATTTTCAATCGTAACCTCTGAATTTTTATTTATATTCCTTTCATTCTATATCTTGTGAATATAATCCTACTTAAACTAAACTGCTGCGTTAGTAAAAAAAAGACTGCTCTATTGAACAATCGCCCCCGTTAGTTAATAAAATGCTATGACAATAATAATGAACAAATTAGCGATAAAATGTGAAATTGCACTTATCCATACATTGTTTGTTTTGTAAAATGCGACACCGTACAAAATACTATTTATGAATATGAAGAAAATATCATAACTGACTATCACAATATTACCGACTGTGAAATGACCTAGTGAGAATAGTATAGATGTCAAAATTAACGTTGGAATGATTGGTAACCATTTGCTTATTAGCTTTTGGAAAAAACCCCGCCACGCGATTTCTTCACCTAATGCTAAAATGGCAACTTGAAGGACGAGTAATAATAGCTTATCTAATGAAACCATAGATTCTGTTCTGTGATAAATGTGTTCTATGAATTCAGGTAATAACAGTGTTGCTAAAATAAAACAGACAATATTAATTATAGATGGTAAAACAATCCAAAATAATATTGATTTATCTTTTAGACTTGTTCCAATTGCTTTCACATTTAGTCCATTATGAGAAGAAGTATTTTTTTCTAAAACTCTATTGATAAAGTAAAATGTGATACCAACAATAACAGATATTCCAGCAATACCAAATCCCCAAAAGTTAGAAACGGACACAATGGTCATAACTACCATCGCTACTAAACATATACTATTAATTTTAGACAAATTTATCTCCCCTTTTCAATAAATCTTTAATATAAAGCTTTTTCTTATTGAACTAACCTGCTCCGTTAGTTTAATAAGAAAAAAGAGTTGCATATGCAACTCAATGAATTCAAGTAAAGCCCCCGTTAGTTCAATAAGAATTTTTTAAAAATATAAGAAATATGATAAAGAAAAAACTAAAACCATATACACACTATTTTTAATCCAAATGATTTTTTTACTTATTCCAGCTTTTTTTTCTAAGTAATTGATATAGTTAATCGTTAATATAAATCCAAGAATTATCATTAAGTATCCCTTAGGTTCATTTACCTTAACAAGATACCCTATTATACCTAAAGCAATGAGTATGGTTCCGATAGTGACCAAAATCATATAAAAATAAAGAACTTTCTTATCATTTTTCAAAAACAAGCCCTCCCCAAATAAGGTTTACCATATAAAACCAATTACACTAACCTGCTTCTTTATTTGAATAAAAAAAGAGCCGATTGAACAGCTCAAAGATCTTCAAATAAAGTCACTGTTAGTTTAATAAGAGATGTTTATTTAATGTACATTTCCTTCAAAGCTATTTCGATAATAGTTTTAATAAACGGTTCCTTCTTCTTTGTATATGTTGGTCTATCGAACATATATTTAGAGGCAAGTTTTTTTTTTAATGAAGCATACTCTTTAGCTACATGGGGGTGTAACCTAAGATAATCTCGAAACAATAATTTTTCAATCCACTCACTACTGTTAATTTCACAGATATGCAGATGACAAGTACCCTGACCCCATAATCCCTTCCTAAAAAACCTTCTATCTTTTAACTCAGGTTTATGAACATATTCATATTCAATTTCACTAAGAGGAATAACAAAATTGGATACTTCATCTAAATCTTGTACGCCCACAATAATATCAATTATTGGTTTCGCTTCTAATTCCTTTATAGAAGTGCTTCCAATATGTTCAATTCCAACAACTTTATCACCTATAACATCAACAATTCTTTTTTTCTCATATTCAAATTCTTTTTCCCAATTAACGTTATAATCACTAAGATTAACAATTGGTTTCCTCATTTTGTTCCCACCTATAAAATAATACTTCTTATATCTAATTCTATAAAGCTTAGCGAAAACCTTCCAATCACAAAAGGATACTTCCAGCTGTTAAATGACAATAAATTTATTTTATTTCGTGCTTTGTTATAAACGATAGTCTTTTTACAAGGCTACAGTTCATAAGACGTTTGAATTAATGAATGGGTAAGTCTATTGTGGTATTTCTATTTTCGCGTTTTGGTGAGATCCTAAGAAAATACATAGAATGATGAAAAAATTCTTTTCATTAGGACACGAACTTGTTATAATTTTTTAGTTTTCAAGTAAATGGGGTGCATAGTTAACAATTTAAATTGGTTAAACTTAATGTGAGTAACCAATGAAGGGGAAATGTTAGACAGAGGACGTAATTGTTATAGAAGATCGACATAAAAGGAGTTTGTTGGCATGAAAGAAACATCAGGAAGTACGATAAAATGGATTCCTTTCTTCATTACCATTGCAATTGGTATTATTATTTGGTTTATACCGGCACCTGCTGGAGTAGAAGAAAGTGCATGGCATTTGTTTGCTGTATTTGTTGCGACAATTGTCGGTTTTATTTCAAAACCATTACCTATGGGAGCTATTTCAATTATTGCTATGGCAGTGATCGCGGTGACTAACACGCTAACAATTGAAGAAACGCTAAGTGGGTTTGGTAATTCGACGATTTGGCTTATCGTTATTGCGTTCTTTATTTCGCGTGGATTTATTAAGACGGGGTTAGGTGAACGTATAGCTTATGTATTTGTTCGGTTATTTGGGAAGAAAACGTTAAGCTTGTCGTATTCTTTATTGCTAAGTGATTTAATTTTGGCACCTGCTATTCCGAGTAATACGGCACGTGCAGGTGGTGTGATTTTTCCTATTATCCAATCCTTATCACGTACATTTGGTTCTAAACCAGAAGATGGTACAGAACGTAAAATGGGAGCCTTTCTTTTGACGGTAGGATTTCAAGGGAACTTGATTACATCTGCTATGTTTATGACAGCTATGGCAGCCAATCCTTTAATTGCTAAGCTAGCGAGTGATACGGCTGGTGTAACAATAACGTGGTTTGGGTGGGCAACTGCTATGATTGTTCCAGGATTAGTAGCATTGATTGTTGTTCCATTTATTATCTATAAGATTTTTCCTCCAGAGATTAAACAAACTCCAGAAGCAAGTCGAATTGCCAAAGAGAAATTAGATGAGTTTGGGCCATTAAAAAGCTCTGAGAAACGCATGATTGCCGTGTTTATTGTTGTTTTAGGACTTTGGATTGGTGGGGATTCTTTAGGCATTGGTGCCACAACTGCTGCTTTAATAGGGCTTTCCTTACTTTTATTATTAGAAGTACTAACATGGTCAGATATTAAAAATGAACAAGGAGCCTGGGATACGCTTGTTTGGTTTGCGACGCTCTTTATGATGGCCTCTTACATGAACAAGCTTGGACTGATTCCGTGGTTTAGTAAAGAGGTCAGTTCGTTTGTGTCTGGCTATAATTGGATGTTTGCGGTATTGATATTAGCACTTGTCTATTTCTATTCACACTATTTCTTTGCAAGTTCTACAGCGCATATTAGTGCCATGTATGCCGCGTTTCTATCTGTTATGCTTCAAGCGGGAGCACCAGCCATGCTTTCGGTAATCCTATTAGCAGCATTCAGTAATTTATTTGGTGCCACAACTCATTACGGTTCTGGTCCTGCTCCTGTATTCTTTGGCGCAGGTTATATTGAACAGAAAAAATGGTGGACGGTAGGCTTTATTGTCTCTATCGTTACGATTCTCATTTTTGTTATAATCGGCGGCTTATGGTGGAAGCTACTTGGCTATTGGTAAGATAGATTTGAGCACGGCTACACAAGGATAAAAAGGCTTTTTAGCCGTGCTCAAGTAAATTTTTTTCCTAATTTAGAGTCTCTTCCTGCTTCGCCAAATCCCATAGCCTTGGATTTCCATAATGAAGTGAAAAGAGCTTACACATCCAAGCTGTTGATGATAGCCAATATTTGATGATCTGTCCATTTGCCATTAATCTTCAGATTTCCTTTAGCTATACCTTCTTTTTCAAACCCTACTTTTTCTAATACACGAATAGATGCTATGTTGTCAGGCATAGCTCCTGCCTCAATTCTATGGAGTTTTAATTCTTTAAAAGCAAAGTCTACAACAAGTTTAAGAGCTTCCGTTGTATAGCCCTTTCCATTATACCCCTTATCTAAAGTAAATCCCGTATAACAGCTTTGTAGGTCTCCCCTTGAAATTTGAGTTAATGAAATGTCTCCGATAAGTTTATCAGTTGCTTTTAAAAAGATTCCAAAGGGATATAATTGCCCTTCATCTGACTTTTTCAATGCCTGTTGAAGGCGTTGTTTTTGAAATTCCTCTGTATAAAAGGCTTCTGGAATTAATGGGCTAACTCGTTGAAAAAATTCGCGATTTCTATAATGCAAGCTTGCTAACTCGCTGGAGTCAGAAATTTTGTAAAGTCGGAGATAAATTTGTTCCCCTACTAGCTTCATAGTACCCCTCCAATTTCTTTTTACAACCATTTTATTCAATTTAATAATAGAGTATGATGTATATTACTCTTTTAATGTAAATTCTTATTGCACTAACCTGCAGCTTTAGTTCAATAAGAATTATTTATATTTTTATCTTTCTAATATTATACAATATTGTTCTTTAAATTTTTCATAGTTCCAATTGTACAGTTTCACCAGGTGATTTAGAGATAATTCTTCATAGTAACATCTAATATACGGTATATTTATTTCATTATCGTCAAGACCAATCCATACTTTCCATAGTTCTAAAATCTGTCCTTCTCTAATATTTTCTTTTAGGTACTCCAGTAATTGCTTTGCCCTCAATTCCGAATAGATAAAATTCACTTCATAAATGAATGGATAACTTGTATATCCACTTACATCATAGTAAGCGTCCTTTTTAATGACCAATTCATTTAAGTCATCTTCATTTTCAACAAATAATATTTTGCTATTAGGGTCCATCTTCTCCCAAGGTACCAACTCATGTGGTTTTATTTCTAATTCTATAGCTTCCTTAACAGTAATATACTTCGCTTTTGTTTCTACTTCTGGCATTTCATAATTTGTTGCTATAAATGAACAAAAACTCATTTAACCACCTCCTAAATCAATCCTTATTAAATTATCCTGCTTCGTTAGTTCAATAAGAAAAAAGGAGTTGCATATGCACCTCAATGATCTTCAAGTAAAGCTCCGTTAGTTTAAGTGTAATCATTCACAAGCTCTATTAACTTATCTAAAATTTTTAAATAATGAACAAAAACTACACTTTGCCACCACACAGAGTATGGAGATTATTTCAAGTAAAATAAAACTACCAATATAATTTTAAAACTCATTTATTTATTGAGTTCATTAACTGGAAGAAGTATTCAAGCTTGTGAGTCTTATTTAGGCTATACCACGAATGTAATGTATCTGGTGCAAGTACATCTAATTTTTTCAGTACTTCCATCGCAAATTCCAAAGGAGCTACTCCTGATGCAGTAATCAAATTTCCACCAACTACCACAGATTCTATCTCATACAAATTTTCCCCTTTATAATTAGGACAGACCATTTTAATATACTCTAAGCTATTACTAGTGTGCTTTCTAGAATCTAGATATCCCATATTCGCTAGTCCCTCAGTTGCACCACATATAGCAGCAACAATAGTGCCAAGTTTTAAAGCCTCACCGATTTCTTTCAAGATAGTGTGATGAATATCTTCTCCCCAAGTATTCCCCCCAGGCAGAATTACAAGATCATTACTATCAAAGTTACATTCATCAAGAGAAATATCTGGTTTTATACTCAGTCCCCCCATTGTAGTAATAATTTCTTTATTCGATCCTACTGTAATTACTTTTAAAGGAGCTAAATCCTTTTTGAAGTATCTTCCTGAGTTTAATTCAGCAATTAAATATCCATATTCCCAGTCTGACATTGTATTAAATACATAAAGATAAACCTTTTTTATTTGCATCCACTAACACCCTCCTATCAAATTTTCATAGTTTATTCTTTTCTACATTAAAATCTACCACTCCCAAAAGAACATATGTTCTTCAAAATGTAATTATATACCACAATTAACTAATAATCTATTTCTTTCTCAACTAAACTGCTCCGTTAGACCAATAAGAAAAAAGAGCTGCATATGCAACTCAATGATTTTCAAGAAAAGCCCCCGTTAGTGATAAAGGCAACTGCACTACTTCTGAAATCACCAATCTATGAATCGCTTTTTGTCACACTTAATTTTTCTTAGTTATTTCTTTAAGTAAAGAAATAATTTCTTTGTTTTGTTCAATTTGAATTTCACTATTCACTCGAATGATTCTAACCCATCTTAATACTAAAGCTACTAACAAAATTGGTATTAATGTAAACAACGCTCCTACCAAACCTACCGTATCCCCAGAAAAATTCATTTTGAAAGCCCTTCCTTTTAATCAATTTTACCATAATAATACAACCTCTTTGTTTAACTATCCTGCTCCATTAGTTCAAAAAAAAAAGCTGCCTATGCAACTCAATGATCTTCAAGTAAAGCCCCCGTTAGTTGAAGTATATTCTTTCACAATGTCTTATGAGGTTTTTATTTATTGATATACCAATCTCAATCCGATCACTCATAAGGCTCCGCTTTTTTTAATAATTCGTTTTTACTGGGTCTATTTTGTTTTGCTCTTTTTGGGGTTTTGAGCTTTTAAAATTTCCACAGGAGTATCAATCTTATTGACGTGAAAGGGTAGCCCACAACGTCGGCTACCCTTTAATGTTCAACTATCGTTCTTCTCTTCTTTAGTTCAATGACCTTCACTATTTTTCTATGAAAACTTATGATTCTAATTATAAGGTTCACCGTAATTTCTGTAACGGCAAGTGAAAAGACCATCCTTGCATTGAAGGATGGTCTTTTCTTTAGGGTAAAGGTAAATATCTTTGCTCTAACTATCTTCCCATAGTTTTAATATTTTAAATGCTTACTCAAATCTGGATAACCACTCGTTGCCCATGCACCATCAACGATTAAACTTGCACCATTAACATACGATGCATCATCACTTACTAATAATAGCGCAGGACCAGCCACTTCCTCTGGATCGGCAGCACGTTTCATTGGAATACGTTCCATGTAGGCTTCTTGAATCGCTTCTTCGTGTGTTAATCCAGCTGTAAGAGGTGTTGATACAAGTCCTGGAAAAATTGCATTTACACGAATGTTGTGACGGGCTAATTCTAGCGCCGCATCACCTTAGCTTTTTAATAAAAAGCCCTAGCTAAAATTGAAAGTCATAACGCTTTTTAAGTCGCAAGTAATACAGCCAAGTTCTTACTGTGAATGAACCAAAAATAAGAATACAGAATAAAAACATAACAGTGTTTAGTATATTCAATGTCGTTGTGCCGTTATTAAACATCCCACCAATGAATAACCCTAAATTTAAAATATACATGATGGTCAAAGGTAGAAACAAAATTGTATATGCGATTGCTACCCTTCTAGCCTGTTTTAAGTGATATGATTGGTCACTATAGATTTGGGGTCTTTCCTCGGCTTCTGAATATTCTTGGCTCCATATCGTCCACTTTTGTAAAGAGGAGTAGGAAATAAAAACACTATTCCATCCAGCATCTCTGTGCATGTCGTAATAGCTTTCATCAGAGATGTTTTGATAATCAGCACAGTAGCTTACCTTACGAGGGGTACCAATGATAAAATAGAAAGTTGTTCCTGTTCTACTTACTCGGTAAAGGTTATACCCAAGTTCCTCCATTGTTTCGAGCCATTTTTCAAGTCTATCAGGAGAATACATCCACCCAAGCTTTCTTTTGACAACCATTTGGCCAGTACGTTTCAACTGCTTTTCTTTTTCTTTACTTAGTCTTCCTTCAGTATGCTTTACGCCTTGAAGTTTGTTTGATTTGTCACTAATCAAATATTTGTTTGTTTTCTTAATTTTAAGAACTGAATAGATAGCAAGAACAAATATTGCTACAGCTAATCCTAATAAAGAATAGGTTAAAATCCACATAGGACTTTCGACAACTTCAACAGGTTCATTTTGAAACAAAGTAAAGCTTATTATAGTGAGATTAAATATAGCAATACATGTAAAATAAATTAAAATAGCACTAAAAATGTACATAATTATCTTATTACGTTTAATAATACCTTCACGAACGGATGTGGTTTTTATTTGTAGAAGAGGCTTTTCATTCGATATTACATACCAGTTCCCACTCTGTATAACCTTTTCCCAACCTTCATCTACTAAAGAATTAGACAATGAAGCACCTTGCATTTTATCGTAACCTATTCTATATGTTATATTTTCCGACTGACTTTCACGAAAGAAAAAGTAACGTGTCCATCGATTCAATCCCACTAATAAGTAACCATTTTTTGCCATGTCAGAAAGCCATACTTCAGTTTTTTTTACGTCATAGCTCCAGAATGGTCTAAATACTTTCATCATAAGAAATCCTCCTCGTATTTAATTGCATTTTGATGCAGCTCTTCAAGGCGATTAATCTCGGCAACCATTAATTTTTTTCCAATTTCAGTAACCTCATAAACTGTTTTTCTTTCTTCATCTGCAAATACAGTTATAACCCCATCTTTTTGCATTTTTGTCAGAGTGCCATAAACGGTACCAGATCCTAATCGAACTCGTAATCCTGAAATTTCTTCTACATGTTTGACAATTCCATATCCGTGGCGCGGTTTTGTTAAGGATAGAAGGATATAAAACGCGGTTTCTGTCATAGGAACGTATTTTTTTAAGACTTTATTAATGTCCAAAATGACCACCTCAGTTGGTTTTACTTTTATATATTTTTCAAATTAAAGTAGCACATAAATATTTCGCAAGTAGATATGTCTTGTTACGACTATATCACGATGCGACATATATAACAATAGAAAACAACCCACATATTGGATGTTTATTAAAAATAAGGTAATATTTATATCAGTGATTATTTGGGAAAATTAAGCGAATGTTTAGATGGTTTGTGATAAAAATGAATCTCTTTATTTTGAATAACGAATGCCATTATTTTTATGCGTTCACAAGGTTATGAAAAACTATATTCCCAAACAACGCTTTGGTAACTTTTATAATTCAAATAACAAGCATAATCACACAAGTGAGATTAATAGTTTATAATTAATTAAATGGTAAATAAAGGAGTGATATTGTTTTGGATAACTCAAAGATAAAAGAATTATTAGACTGGATTAAGTCTACTGCGGTAGCATGTGTTTTTGTTATTGCTACGATAACGTTTTATTTTTTCACCAATTTTAGTAGATGGTGCTTCAATGATGCCCACATATGAAGATGGAGACATAGTTATAGTAAATAAAATTGGTAAGAAAATTTCTGGTATCGAAAGATTTGATGTTATCGTATTCGAAACCCCTATTGGTGAGATTTATATTAAACGTGTCATAGGATTACCAGGAGACCATATTGCTTATGAGAATGACACGCTTTATATAAACGACGAAGCTTTAGAAGAATCATATTTAGACTTGTATAAAGAACAATTGCTAGACAATGGTACACTAACACAAGATTTCACTTTACAGTCTTTAACAGATTATTCAACAATACCAGAAGGCTATTTTTTTGTTTTAGGTGATAATCGTAGAAATAGTGTTGATAGTAGATATCCTAGCGTGGGATTAGTACCAATGGAAAAGGTAATAGGAAAAGTCAATATTAGATTTTATCCACTTGATAGTATCGGTATTGTTAAATAACCGTATTTTTCGGAGCCGATAAGTTAGATGGTTAGTGTTACAAGGATTTATAAAGCATACAAACTAAACCTTATAAACGTTCCCAAATGAAAGTTAGGGAACCAACAACCTCTTTCAATTGAATGAGGTTGTTTTGGCTGCTTATGAACTGCGAAGGATATATCTTTGCAAATATTGAATAAAGTATCATTAAGAGATATTCGATATGGGGTGATTTCTTTGGAAGAATTGAAAAAAATTGTACTTATATTGATTGAAATCATTGTAACTTTATTAATTGGTTTACTTTTCACGCTTTATATTTTAAGACCTATTTATGAGAACTATGGAATCTCATTCACTGGAAACGTATGGGTAAATTGGTTTGGAGTTGCTTATATTTTATTTGTATTATACACATTGATTTTTGGTTTGTTTATTTTTAAGGGAAATAATCTCTTTAAACAGCGACTTACATCGGTAATCTTTTGGCTTCTTTTTATTGGTTCAAATTATGTAGTCTTTATCCCTTTTATAAAAGGGGGAAATCCATTCTAAGCAAAAAAATAAGACGGAGCTTATAGTGCAGCAATGATTTATAAAACATACAAAAATAAACCGAATAACGTTCCCAAACGCAAGTTTGGGAGCGCCAAAAAGAGAGACAAACGTTGATGTAACAGCGTTTGTCTCTTTTTTAGAGTAAATTTTTTATACAACTTTTTATACAGGTAGCATAAACAGTTGAAGTAGCTGCATTTATAATTGCAGGGCTTGTTCATTTATTTGCATAAAAACTCGTATAACATATTTCTTATCGTCGAAAATGTTATTAAACAATATGGCCCGATTGTTGAACACAAGTTAAAGAACGCTATTGAACTAACCTGCCCCGTTAGTTTAAGTACATTTCTTCACAAGATAAACATCTACTTTAACATAATTATCCAACTAAAAACTCATCTCAAAGAAAAACAGCTAATGAGAGAATTTTGTCAATATTAATTATAAATTAACAATCTTTTTTATAAACAATCAATCTTTATTTCAAAGTACCATTAAGCCGAATCTATCACTTTTAAGAAAGCAGACCATTTCAATGCAAGCCTTAAACGACATGAAGAGCGGAATCATCAACATTTACAAAAAGTAGATAATTCCGCTCCTTCATCGATTTCAATTTTAATGTTCAACTACTTTCGCATCAAAAATTTATGCTGTTCCGGAGACCATTCAAATGAGTTTATATCTGAAACGTATTTTTCCAATAAACGATGTCCCTCGTCAATACTACATCCCTTAGGTAGTTCAATTCCACCAAAGGCTACATTTGAAATTGTCGCATCAAACTCATAATCATAATCAATTTCTCCAGAATAGTTTAATGCAATCTGACCAGTCCAATGCACGGTAAAGGCTGAAATACTTTGATCCTTTTCAAAGCGAATATGATGACCAGCGACAGCGTCATGACCCAATAAATAAATTCCGAAAGCGCTGTCGTCAAAACTCTCATTTGACTCCACTGGTAACATTTCTACTTGAAATGTCGTTGTTTTGTTATTATAAAAATCTAGTTTATTCATTTCTGTTCCAGCCAAAAATCCTTTATTCCCCCAATATGTGGAGGATATTATCGCTTGATGGTAGTTATTCCATACCCCTTTGTGAAGCCAACTGTGTGTATCTTCAGGTATGTCGTCCTCCTCAATATCCTCTGAGTCCTCTTCGTAATAGTCTGCTGATTTCAAATGCAAGTCGAACCAAATCCCACTATCAGGATTCAACCTAGCGAGCCATTCAAACTCCTTAATGCCATGTCCACTAGGCCACGGGTTGTCTTTAAAATAAATCCGATTCATAAGTACTTCTCCTTTTCTCCTAATCTAAATTTTATTTACTATATTCCCCGAAATATTTCTCCAAACGTTCTTCATTAATTGCATACTCTCCACGCCATGAGATAATTTTGAAAGAAAACAATATAAAAACTAAAAGGGGTTGTATTCATGAAAAAATGCGTTTATCTCCATCCATAAACCAGCGATTCGATAGCGGCTTTGTATGTTCTATTCACAACAGGATAACATAACGCCACTTCACGGAAGTAGTCAACTCCATTAAGCAATAAAGATTTATTATTTTTTCAAATCTTTACTCTCTGGAATTTTGAAATAAAAATCATATAAATCCCTTACCGTTTGTTGGATAAATTCATCTCCGCCACTTCCATTTATAGCGGTATCCAGTCTTGCATACGTAATTAGTAAAAGAGTTTTAGCTTCTGATTCACTTAATTGTTGAATCCTTTCCTTCACTTTCTCAATCTCTAACAACAAAAGAACCTCCCAATAATCAATTATAATCTTGTACTAAACTGCTGCGTTAGTTCAATAACTAAATATCAGAACGTAGATTAATTTTTACAATCATTTCAATAATGGGGGATGAAAATGTTTCTGGAATCATCGGAGACGGCAATTCTCCTATACGATTTGTCAAACCAAAGGATGCTTCCTCAACATCAATCCAGTCTAATTCTGGGACATCTTGAATCTCTCCGATAAAATGATAATCTGCTATATAATAATATGTACCATTATCATTTTCACAAGCTCTCCATACTTCTGCTTCTTTTCTTGGATCTATGCCAAACTGTTCAAAAAACAGTTGAATTGCTGGAGATGTGTGAACGATTACCTTTGTATAATAAGCGCATTCAGGGCATCCACAATGCTCTTTATCAGAAATTAGTGGTAGTTTTTCATACAACGCTTTTGTTTTCTGAACGTCTACTTTAACAATCTGTCCATTTATGTTGAATTGTTCCACTATTCTCACTTTCCCTTCTTGAGCTATATCTTCTATATGGTGAACTGTAATAGTAAGTTTCCTTATTCAACTAACCTGCCTCGTTAGTTGAATAAGAAAAAAGAGCCGCCAACTCAACGATTTTCAAGTAAAGCCCCAGTTTGTGAAGTATCTATTGTTTAATTTCAGCTAACTAAATTTTGTGTTCGAATCAAGTTGTATACTTTATTAATCCCAATAATTAAACACTAAATCTCCTACCGTTCGTGACCAAAAATAATTCATAAAACCAATTTCAACATCATTAAGTTCATTTTCATTCAAAAGGATATTATCGCTATGACGAAGATCAACATCATTAAGTACATCTTCATTTAATAGGATATTACCACTACCTTTAGCTTGACGTACTAAGGGCTCTTCTAACTGGTATACTGTTAATACCTCATAACGATTTTCAAACAAGGCTTTCAATAAAGAATGGTCAATAAAATCTAAGCCCCCAACATAACAATTACGTGTAAAAGCTATATAATCATACATATGGTTATGAAAAATATATAACTCTTGTCCATCGATTTTCACATGAGCATGGGCATAGTTACAATCAATATCTGGCTCATACCATGCCAAAATACTGCCATTTAACTGCTGAACATACAAATAACAGCATTTTTTAAATTCGGCTTTATATGCTTCCCAATCGCGTTCAAGTGATAAATCTCCTGCCGTAAAACCTGTTACTCCTCTTTTTAAAATCATGTACATAGTATCCTCTCAAAGCTTTTTAGATAATTTTGAAATGCTTGTTGCAGTAAAGCCCCCGAGAGTTTAAGTGTATTCATTCACAAATTAAGTTAATTTTGCATAATCACATTTTTATACTGTTAAATTTTTTAATTATAGTAACTAAAATCGCAAAGTCATCACGAATAATAAAAAATGCAAATGCACCTCCTAGTCCACCAAATACACCTGCTAGTAGTAATATTATAAAAGCAGCAAAATATAGATTAATTTGTCATCTTCAAAAGCTACCTTTATTAAACTAAACTGCCCCGTTTGTTTAGGTTTATTTTGGATACTTTATATCCCCTTAATGAACTAAAGCACTTGTTAAGTGGAGTAAGATTACTTCAACGGAAATTCATATCCTATATAGTTAAATGCAATTTTGAATCCTAAATTTTCAGCAACTGCAATAGACGGCTTGTTTGATTCCATACAATCCCAATATGGAACCAAATTATTATTTATACAATCTTCTACAAAAGATTGCGCTATTTTTTGAGCTAACTTTTTTCCTTGATGTTCTTCTAAAGTTTCAATATTTATACAATGTACATTTCCAACGACAAAGCATGAAAAACAAACACTCACAATTTCATCTTTGTAAAGCATACAGTATCCTAGACCTTTATTAAAAAATGTTTCAGAAGAAGACCAAAACTCTAAAATTTTGGCGTGTAAAAAACCAATGTTTTTTATTGTATTCTCTTTATTTTCAAAGAGTTGTTTGGAGATTGTCACAACTTTATATCCTTTCTCAATAATAAGTACCTTGCTATATGTATAATCATCCTTTTGTAGCGTATATACCCTTTGATTCCAGCTGCCTAATTTACGACTATACAATAATTTTTCAATTGTTGTATTCCAGCTTGGATGATTACCGACACCTTCAAACCAATGTAATCCAACTTTTAGTGCTTCTGGTGTAATGATTTGATCAATAAAGGCGTTTATTTCGTTATTGAATGCTTCATTGTTTTCATCTCCAATAAAGATAAAGCCATCATTATTACCTAACCAAATTAGTCCAGAAATAGGCGAATTAATATCATCTACAAAAACTCTACCTGGGTTTACTCCTTCAATTATTGCGTTTGCTTCTAATTGCCCGTGCTCATATAACAAGTCTTTGCATTTATAAAATTCCAACTTTTTCAATTCTGTAATCATTCAATACTCTCCTCACCTAAAATTAATTCTATTATTTTCTTGTTTTATTACATTTCGACTATACAATACCAATCCCTTTAAAAAAGGTACCCTAAGCGTCGTTTAGGAAAATTTTCTAAATGCTTGTTACACTAAAGCCCCCGTTAGTTGAAGATGAATTACTTTAGGACTAAAGCATAATCAAGTATTTCTTGATAAAGTTCATTCCAATCATGATAGTATTCTATTACTTCACCTGGATTTATAAAAATTCTTTCAGCAGACTCAAACTGTGCTTGAAAATCATGTAATCGGTCAATGTCCATACGGTAGAAAACTTGATATCCTACCTTTGGATAATTGCTACTTGCATCCCATTTTGGATTTTCAGTATGGTCAACTACAATATGACCTAAAAGAATGATACTTCCCGTTACATACCCCTCTTCATACGCTTCACGCTTTAAACAAACTTCAGGGGTTTCTTCATATTCAATATGACCACCTGGAAAATCCCACCCTCTATGATTTAGATTAACCAAAAGTAGCTTTTCTTCTTTTAAACAGAAGCCGTGAACGCTTGTAATTAACTTTCTTGGAGGCAGTTGTGAATTACGCTTCCAGGTTAACTTTACTTTTGAATCTCCCCAATTCACATATTTGGTTGTCAATTCTTCCCTCACCGCACTTTCTCCTGTTCCTCCAGAGCTCCAATCATAAATATGAAGAAGTAAAGCACCACTTGAAAAACCAATCACTGGAGCAAGTACCATCATAATGATGCTTCAATTATCCTGCTTCTTTAGTTTATTAAGAAAAAAGGCTTTACTCCTTCTTGAAGTAAAGCCCCCGTTAGCTTAATAAGCCTTTTATGAATTAGATAGACTTTCACTTTCCAATTCAACTTCCTGATTGCAATACTCATCATAAAGTAATTTCATTGTATCAATAATTATTTCATCTGCTAATTTCTCTTTAAATCGATTTGGTAACTCTTTTGCACCCAAAACAAATAATAACGGATTTTTAGAAAACTCACCTATTATCCCGATATCAACTACTACATTATCTAATCCACCAGTCATATGATTTAAGAAATGGCTTGGTATACCTTCTATATCACCTCGTTGCCTAACTAAACCATTAATAACTGGAATCCATAAATCAGGATTAGTTTTGTATCCTTGATGTATTAATCGTAAAAGTTCTAACATCTCACTCAATTCACCATTGTTATCCAAGTCTCTTGGATTTTGAGTAATATTTATGCTTTTAAAATATGATTTTATTTTACCGTTAATCAATTCCCATCCACCACAAAATTGAACAATTCTCTCTTCGACAAAACTATCGTGACAGGCTATCATAACTTCCACCGCATCCTGGAGTGTCAGGTTTTCTCTACTTTGAAAGTGAGGATACACTTCGTTGCTATCCTCTTTTGGATTAAAAATTACATCTTCAACAATGTCTGTCCATTTATAGTGTCTTTCTTCAATCAATTTTACGATACAAAAGGCAATCGCCACTTTTGCCGCTGAAGCAAGAGGTACTAATAGCCCCTTATTTAACGATAAAACTATATCCTGTTTTACCGGAGAATAAATAATAATCCCCACTTCACCTGACTCTATTTCCTGTAATTTTTCAAGAATTTTCTCCATATCCAAACCCCTCTTCACAGTATTTTCTATTCACTTGTTCTCTTTGTAAACTTGTCCTTGTTCAACTAACCTGCTGCGTTAATTTAATAAAGAAAAAAGAGCTGCATATACAACTCAATGTTTTTCAAGTAAAGCCCCCGTTAGTTGAACAAGAATGAAGCATTGTAAGTTCCAAATTTGTAACAGGAATAATATTTTATATCTCCTTTGATGCTTCGGATTTCTCCAGCCAATAATTAGCTTTCGTAGTATCTTTAGCTATTCCAATACCCATCTCATATTTCTTACCTACGTTAAACATCCCAGTTAAATCTCCACTATTAGCAGCCTTTAAATTCAATTCAAATGCTTTTGTTAAATCTTTTTCTACACCTATTCCATTTCCATAAAGATAACCTAAGTTGACCATAGCTGTTGTATTTCCATTATTAACACTTTCTAAATACCATTTTAAACTTTCTTCATAATTAATATTTTCATTTATACCTTCTTGATAATAGTAGGCTAACATTCCTTGTACTTCTGCGTCTTCTTTTTGTGCCAAATCGTGTAACTCTTCAATTGAAAGCTGGCTATAATCCTTTTCCAAATCTAATAGTAGATACAAACCAACTACAGAAATTAAAGTTACAAAAATAAAGATGAAATTTCTTTTTTTCATAATAATCTACTCCATTTTATCAATTTCACTCCAACTTATTGTAAGGTAAATTGTTTATATTTACAATTAAAGTAAAATTATCCATACCATAGTGATCTTT
Organism: Solibacillus sp. R5-41; assembly: GCF_002736105.1. NCBI lineage: Bacteria > Bacillati > Bacillota > Bacilli > Caryophanales > Caryophanaceae > Solibacillus > Solibacillus sp. R5-41. The sequence goes on from NZ_CP024123.1 coordinate 2,552,736, forward strand.
TTAGTTAATTTAAGAAGAGAGATGAACAGTATTTTCTTGATGTACCATAATAAATCCTTATTCAACTAACCTCCCTCTATAAACATTGAGATATCAACGGTTTCCATCACTTCGTGATTTAAGAAAAATATTTTTCTCCCCTCTGATAAACAGAGTCTTGAATTTATAGATTATATTACCAAGTAAAGCGTACGCTTCGCTAAAACTAATGGAAATCATTAGCTTTTTTATCCATTATTTTGATGCACAATGGATCTCTGCGATGCTTATGACGACGTACCCTCCCATGTCTCTTAGCGTCAACGCGCTTACATTCCTTCGTTCGGTCTATTCATAAGGCAGAGGCCTGCTAAGCTGCCCCGGGGACTCATAGTCTAAGTTTAGTGATATTGCCGGCTTCTCCGTATCATCCTTTTTGCTATAGCTCTTTGATCGAAATGCTTACGCTGCCTCTCCGAGAGAGTAGAGATCTTTCATCATAAGTTGCTCGTTAAAATACACTTTCTTTTTACAAATACCATGTAATATTTTCAGTAATTTACCACAGAGAACTACCATCGATTGCTTACCCCGTAAGGGATTCTGATTCCTTGTTGTGTAGTATTCGTGAAGTTGTTTGAATGCTAGGTTATGCCGAATCAAAGGAACAATCACTTTGAAAAGGATATGTCTAAGTCTCTTACGTCCACGTTTTGATATATGTTTTTGACCCTTATGTTGCCCAGAAGAGTTTTCACGTAATGTTAGTCCCGCTAGTTTAATGAGTTGGCGTGGATTTTCGTAAAGTGAAAAACTCCCTACTTCGGAAAGTAGATCAACAATTGTCGCATCTCCTAAACCTGGTACTGACGCGAGTAGGTCATATTCCATCGTTGTCTTTGCCAATTCAGTTAATTGGTCATTCACTGCTTCGATTTCAGTTTCTAATAAGCGAAACTGACGTAGGAGTGTGGCGATTTCATGTTTGGCCATCTTTTGTCCTTCTGTCAGTCCTATAGAGTTTGAAGCCTTTTCAATGAGTAGCTTAGCTTTTGGTAGTTGTGGAGCTCTCATACCCCCTACCTGACGGTAGAAAAATACAAGTTCTTCCGCGGTTTTCCCTTGAATGTCCTGTGGCATTGGTGTTCTTTCTAATGCAGTAAGTGCCATTTTTCCGAAAGTAGGAAAGACTTGAGTGAATTCAGGAAAATATCGATCGAGCCAACGAATGATTCGATTTTTAATACTTGCTAGATCTTCCGTTAACTTTAATCTAAGAGTAGAACCAATCCGTAGTTCAGCTTCTACTTCTTTTAATATTCGTGGATAGCTAAAGCGTCCATCTTTCAATAACCGTGCGATGACTAATGCATCTTTTTTATCATTCTTAGTCGGCAAATTATCATCAAGTTCTTTCGAACGTTTGACGTGCATTGGATTCACCATGACAAGTGGGATTCCGTATTGATCTAAGAAATAGGCTAAGTTCATCCAGTAGTGGCCTGTAGGCTCAATCCCTATTATCACTTCAGTTTTCTTAGCTTCCTTCATCATTTGACGGATCTTTTCATACAAATTTTCGAAGCCTTCTTTCGATTGATGTACCGCAAAAGCTTTTTCTATTACTCGCCCGCGTTCATCGACAAAACATGCGTAATGAATACGCTTAGCAATATCCATGCCGACAACCAGTGTATTTTCAGTAACTTGATTAATTTTGTTATTCCATTTAGAATGCATAAAGGAGTCCTCCTTGTTTGATGATGGGTCAATGGTCGTTGACACTCATGCATCATACTAGAGGGCTGCTTTTCTTTCAAGACCTCGAACATCCTTCAAACAGGAATGCTGCCCCGTTAGTTGAATAAGCACCTTTTCTTCTACTGCACATTTTGATCGCACTGTGGCTTACTGTTTTTTCTTCTGAAATAACTGAAAATTCTGTATAATAATTATTAGGTGTAAATTTCATTGTGAAAAAAGGAGAAGATTTATGAATATTTTGAGTGGAACAATAGCTTTCTCAACATCTTTTATTTTGTTCATCTATTTATATGGTCTAAAAGCTGATTACTCGGTTAAATACAGTTCAGGCTTTTTCTTTTTTCCAATCTTCAACAAACGGTCCATTTTGATGTTTATCTTTTTGTAGGTGGCAATAATTAAGAGGGATTTCAAGGACTCTTATTTATTAAGATGCAAGTGCATAAAACTGAAATCCAGAAAATAAAATATGGGAGTGAATCAGATGAATAAAATTATTGGTGTTGATGCCGGCAGTACAAAAATGTTAATGACGGCAGAATATGAGGGTGAATATATTGATAAGACAGTGCCTACAGGTTCCGATGTAACGCCAGAGTATCTAAAAAGCGAAATTTTTAAATTTATAGATCGTTTACCGTTCGTACCCGAAGGAATGGGTATGGGCGTTGTAGGACTTGTTGGAGATGAAACATTAAAAATGAGTCATCTTCAGAATTTGTGTGGTATGAAAACGGAGTACTTCAGTACTGAAACCTTTAAAGCACATTTTATAAATGATGTAAAAGCCGCTATGGTTTGTGAGGAACAATTTTATAGTCAAAATACAGCTTTTGCATTAATAATGGCAGGCACAGGTTTTGCAATGTCAGTTCGAACACAGGGAGTAAATGTGTTAGGTCAAGATGGTTGGGCCGGAGAAATTGGATCTAGTCCTTATCCTATAAATGGCGAAATTAAAACATTAGATGGTATATCAGGTGGAAAGGCAATACTTAATAAAGCAGGCTGCAGTATTGATGAGTTGATAAAAGCTCTAAACAATAACGAGAAATTTGCTACGGATATTATTAAGCAAGGGGGGTATTACTTCGGCTTGGCATTAAGCAATGTCATACATACATTTAATCCGGAATTCATTGTTGTTGGGGGAGGATGTACTAAATTTAAAGGATATATGGATCAAGCGATCTTAACGGCTAAACAATATACATTAGAAGACATGTTTAATAATTGTAAGATCATTGAACCTTCTGATGCCAAAAGAATTGTTGCTCTAGGAGCTGCTAAATTTGCTGAAATAAAACTAAATCCAGAATATTAAGGGATTGTGTATCCTTAGGTCTCACTTCTAAAATGACACAATTGTCCGCGTGCCAACTCGTTAGGTAATCGTGCACCATAAAATAAATGCCTCTTTTTATTTGCTTCCTTCTATGTAATTATAGGCGTTTGTGTTTTCCTAATAGGGGTATTTAAGACTGCTCCAAAAACCATTTTAGTTATGAATGCTTTTTCCATTATTTAGGTTCTTCAAGAAAGTAGTAAAATTTAAAAACCCGAAAACCCCTAATAATGGAGTGACAAGCAAAAGCATAAATAACATAAATTAGTCCTCTCCTTCCCATTAACAAAGTCTTATTGAACTAACCTGCCCCGTTAGTTTAATAAGAAAAAAGAGCTGCTTAAGCAAGGCACTGACTACCCTTTTTGAGACAAGAATAAAACACCCTTTTATGCAGCCAATTGACGGTATTGAACCGGCGATTGGCTGTTTAGTTTCGTTTGAATACGGATATTATTATAATAAGTAATGTATTCTTCGACAATCTGTATCACACGTGCATTCGTTGTGCGATAGATATCGTCGAGATAAAACGTTTCAGACTTTAGCGTGGAATGAAACGATTCGATTGGGGAATTATCAGCTGGCGTGCCTTTGCGGGACATGCTCATGGTAATTCCTTTTTCTTTGGCTGCTTTTTGATAAGCATAGGATGTATAAACGGAACCTTGGTCACTATGCAGAATGCATCCTTCTGGTAGCTTAGGCAATTGATAGAGCGTATCCAACACAAAATCAGTGTCTTGTTTGATACCAGTAGTTTGTGCCACAATTTCGCCATTGTAGACATCGAGAATACTAGAAAGATACATCATCGATTGACCAAAAGGCAAGTACGTAATATCCGTGACTAGCTTCTCCATGGGCTTAGATGCTGTAAAATCGCGTGCTAATAAATTCGGTGCAACGTATGCCGGCTGTCCGGTACGCTTTCGTTTCTTCACCTTTACTTTACATTGCCAACCATATTTTTGCATAACACGCTGCACAGTCTTCCTACAAACTCCTGGGTACAGATTAGCAATCTTTCGATAACCATATCGAAATTTATTCTGTTTGCACAAGTCGCCAATCTGCTGATCTCGAATCTCCTTTTGAGTGGATTGATCCACATCCTTTCTCCAACGATAGTATGACGAGCGACCTACGCCTAAATGACGACAGATTTCACCAATTGGCATAACATCTTTTAATTCTTCAACTAATTGAAGTACTACTTTTGGCGCCACTTCCCTTCCAATTCCGCGTACTTTTTTAAAACTTCAATCTGTTGTTTCAACTCCAAATTCTCTGCCTGTAGCTTGGCTGTCTCGCTTTCAAATTCCGGTCCTTTGCCGAAAGCATATTGTTTACCAACTGGTTGTTTAAGACGGTGCATTTCACCATTTCGATACCAATGCATCCATCGCTTCAACTGCGTATAGTTTCGAATGTCCAATTCTTCCATTACTTCTTTTACCGGTACGTTAGCCAATCGCATTTCAATTGCCTTCATTTTCACTTCTACTGGATAACTGACTCTTGTTCCCATAAAAAAACACCTCCACATTGATTATTTCAGGTTTAAGTCCCCGTTATTCAATGAAAGGTGTTTTTATTTGTCTCATGTTATTAGGTCAGTGCCCAACTCAATGATCTTCAAGTAAAGCCCCTGTTAGTTTAAGAAGAAGTTGTTTTGAAATTAAAGGACAGTACTCATAAAGAGTTTAGGTGCATTTCTATGGACTTTGCCTTATCATAGATCAATTTTTTTAACATTACAGGACTAATAGAATTAATTGATTGTCCAAATTTTAAAAAATAGTTAGCTATAAAATCCTCCTCAGCTTTATTAAAATAGCCAGTTATTATGAAATTTTCATTGTCACTTTGAATTTTCATAGAAGGGTAATTTTCCTTATCAAAGATATCTTTCCCCTGTTTATTAACGATGACAGTAAAATCAATGGCATTAGGTTCTTTATGAAAATTATCAAGATAATCTAATAGTTCTTCCAATTTTTTAGATTTGAAATCATTAGTTTCTGTTATTAAGAGGATTTTATCACATCGAAGAATTTGTATCTTTTCTGTTTTAATATTGAAAATTTTAGCATACCATTGCCCAAATTTAGAGTGTATTCGAATAAACTGTGCGACCATTTGTTTGTTTGTCTCTTTTTTTGAATAGGTTAAACAATAAACCTTTTCTGTAAAAATCCCTTGTAAAATTTCTTTTAAGTACGGACTAAAATTACTATGATTTGTGACCTCTAATGAGAGTACTTGATTCATAATTGAAATATTATTACGCACATTTTCAGGTAATACATTTCTAAATTTATTTTCTAGTGCGATGTTTTCTATTTCAAATGGCTTTGTTTTGTATCCATTTAAAGTGAGTAGAGAGAAATATAATCCATACATTTCATCGACAGTAAAAAAAACCGGTGACAATATACTACTATCTAATATCTCATACCTTCCATTTCGACCTAATTCCGAATATATCGGCATACCTATTTGTTCTAATGATTGAATATCTCGAAGTGCTGTACTTTTTGAAATGTTATACCTCTCCATTAAATCTTTTAAATTAAATGTTCTCTTATTATTCAAAAAAATAAGTAAATCATTTATGCGTTCGGTTTTCTTCATAAATTTTCTCCATAAAAGGTGTCATATATTGATACCTTTTTATCTTATACTAAGACTATCAATTAAAAAAGGCGCTAGAAATCTACTAACGGGGCAGCATTCCTGTTTGAAAGATGTTCGAGGTCTTGAAAGAAAAGGAGCCCTCTAGTATGATGCATGAGTGTCAACGACCATTGACCCATCATCAAACAAGGAGGACTCCTTTATGCATTCTAAATGGAATAACAAAATTAATCAAGTTACTGAAAATACACTGGTTGTCGGCATGGATATTGCTAAGCGTATTCATTACGCATGTTTTGTCGATGAACGCGGGCGAGTAATAGAAAAAGCTTTTGCGGTACATCAATCGAAAGAAGGCTTCGAAAATTTGTATGAAAAGATTCGTCAAATGATGAAGGAAGCTAAGAAAACTGAAGTAATAATAGGGATTGAGCCTACAGGCCACTACTGGATGAACTTAGCCTATTTCTTAGATCAATACGGAATCCCACTTGTCATGGTGAATCCAATGCACGTCAAACGTTCGAAAGAACTTGATGATAATTTGCCGACTAAGAATGATAAAAAAGATGCATTAGTCATCGCACGGTTATTGAAAGATGGACGCTTTAGCTATCCACGAATATTAAAAGAAGTAGAAGCTGAACTACGGATTGGTTCTACTCTTAGATTAAAGTTAACGGAAGATCTAGCAAGTATTAAAAATCGAATCATTCGTTGGCTCGATCGATATTTTCCTGAATTCACTCAAGTCTTTCCTACTTTCGGAAAAATGGCACTTACTGCATTAGAAAGAACACCAATGCCACAGGACATTCAAGGGAAAACCGCGGAAGAACTTGTATTTTTCTACCGTCAGGTAGGGGGTATGAGAGCTCCACAACTACCAAAAGCTAAGCTACTCATTGAAAAGGCTTCAAACTCTATAGGACTGACAGAAGGACAAAAGATGGCCAAACATGAAATCGCCACACTCCTACGTCAGTTTCGCTTATTAGAAACTGAAATCGAAGCAGTGAATGACCAATTAACTGAATTGGCAAAGACAACGATGGAATATGACCTACTCGCGTCAGTACCAGGTTTAGGAGATGCGACAATTGTTGATCTACTTTCCGAAGTAGGGAGTTTTTCACTTTACGAAAATCCACGCCAACTCATTAAACTAGCGGGACTAACATTACGTGAAAACTCTTCTGGTCAACATAAGGGTCAAAAACATATATCAAAACGTGGACGTAAGAGACTTAGACATATCCTTTTCAAAGTGATTGTTCCTTTGATTCGGCATAACCTAGCATTCAAACAACTTCACGAATACTACACCACAAGGAATCAGAATCCCTTACGGGGTAAGCAATCGATGGTAGTTCTCTGTGGTAAATTACTGAAAATATTACATGGTATTTGTAAAAAGAAAGTGTATTTTAACGAGCAACTTATGATGAAAGATCTCTACTCTCTCGGAGAGGCAGCGTAAGCATTTCGATCAAAGAGCTATAACAAAAAGGATGATACGGAGAAGCCGGCAATATCACTAAACTTAGACTATGAGTCCCCGGGGCAGCTTAGCAGGCCTCTGCCTTATGAATAGACCGAACGAAGGAATGTAAGCGCGTTGACGCTAAGAGACATGGGAGGGTACGTCGTCATAAGCATCGCAGAGATCCATTGTGCATCAAAATAATGGATAAAAAAGCTAATGATTTCCATTAGTTTTAGCGAAGCGTACGCTTTAATTGGTAATATAATCTATAAATTCAAGACTCTGTTTATCAGAGGGGAGAAAAATATTTTTCTTAAATCACGAAGTGATGGAAACCGTTGATATCTCAATGTTTATAGAGGGAGGTTAGTTGAACAAGTGAAACGAATTTTAGTTAGGGAAATAATAAATAAGGAAACAAATACTTTGGAGTTGAAAGGGAAGAACCTTTCAATAAGACTTTGTTGACTCTACGAGGAAAGCTTTCCAAACCAAGCTTTGGGTGTGTTTTCTTATTCAACAAACGGGCCAAATTGTGTTAAAGAAATTTTCATTTCTGTATAAAAGCAATAACAAAAAAGGAGAATTAATATGCTTAAAATGTTTTTAGCATCTTCGTTTAAAGATGTAGTTGATCTATTTAGAAAATTTGTTGATGAAGACTTAAAAGGGAAAACTCTAACGTTTATTCCTACTGCGAGTATTCCAGAAGAGGTAGTTCACTATGTTAATACAGCAAAAGAAGAATTCAAAAAGTTGGGCGTGGTCCTTGAAGAACTCGATGTTGCTGTAGCATCGCCAGAAGAGATTAAAGAAAAATTGGAACGAAACGATTTTATCTATGTATCAGGAGGAAATACTTTTTTCTTGTTGCAAGAGTTGAGAAGATCAGGAGCAGATAAGATAATGAAAGAGCAAGTTGATTCAGGAAAATTGTATATTGGAGAATCAGCAGGAGCTATAGTAACTTCCCCTAATATAGAGTATATAAGATTTATGGACGATAAAGAAAAAGCTACTCAATTGAAAACGTTTGAAGGTTTAAACTTAATGGAATTTTATCCAGTTCCTCACTATAGTAACGAGCCATTTAAGGACTCGGCATCGGCTATAATTGCTCATTATGGTTCCACGTTAAACCTTTTACCCATCTCAAATACACAAGTAATTAAAGTTAAAGAAAACGATGTAATTGTTTGTTAATAAACTCAACTAACGGGCGCGTTTGTTGAATAAGCTCCACTTTTCTGATTCAACAAATGGGTGCTTTAGTGCAACAAGGATTTATAACGTATACATAAATAAAGCGAATAATGTTCCCAAATGAGTGATCCCAAGAGTAACGGGTTCCGTTTCCTATCGCAAAACTTTAATTTCCCTTATTTATTAATTTATTTAATGTTCTTATTGAACTAACCTACTTACGTTCGTTCAATAAAAAAAGAGCTGCCCAACTCTATGATCTTCTAGTAAAGCCCCTTTAGTTTAAGTATTATATTTAACTGTATAAGTAGATTTTTCAATTTACTTCTATTCAAACACCAATAAAACACTAAAGAAAAGTAGAAGTCAGAACCCTACTTTTCCTTATAACTAAACAGCTTTCATCTAAGATTAAGATTAACCTAAATGAATACCCGTTGTAACACAACCTGATTGTAAATTATCAGAAAATGTAACTTCACCTTCAAGAACTATTGGGACTCTAATAGTTAAATTTTTATTAACAGGGTCTAATTCCGTTTGTAGTCTACATGTTCCACAATCAATGAAAGAATCTACAAGTAAGCGAGAACTTAAATTGTAGATAATTGTTAAACAAACTGGTTGAGTTAAATCTGTTAGAGTACATGGCATTCTATTTCACTCCTTTCTAGTTAATATATTAATAGGATATACATTATGGATAAGTTTGATATGGACAAATATAATGAGAACGACAAAAAATATTTGATTGCCTCTCCAAACCCTATAACTAAAAAAGAGAAAAAAGTATGGAATTACGTTTCTTTCACGGCAGGAGTCACTGAAGAAATTATATATAGAGGTTTTTTAATCTTTGCTTTTTCTTACATATTTCCTAATTACTCAGTTTGGTTAATTTTAATTCTTTCTTCATTGTTATTTGGACTAGCATACACTTATCAAGGGTTATCAGATATAGTAAAAACAACGATTGTCGGGTTACTTTTTTCTATGCTTTATATAGGACTAAATTCAATTTTACCAATCATCATCTTTCATTTTTTGATAGACTTAGTAGCAAAACTTGGAGAACCGGAAACCCAAAAATAACATCGGTACGCTTGATTTATTTCAGGCGTATGTATTTTGTGTATTTACAGGATTGATGTATTTGTTCTACGCGATTATCAAATGCATCAATCCTGCTAGTTCAACTAAACTGCCCCGTTAGTTTAAGTGTAACATTTCACACTGGATCACCGAAGCCTACTTGATGTTTTAGACATAAAAATAGACCATCGAAATGATGGTCTTGTTTAACTAAAGCCCCCGTTAGTTGAACAACATCTATTTCTTTAATGACATAAATAAGGAAGGATTTAACTCAACACTTTCAATTACAATAGCAGTTAATCCTTATCTGATTTCGTTTCATGCCATTCATCTTTTTCCCAAAATACAGCATCTCCAGACTGAACTTTAAAATATTCTTCTTTATCATTACGAACATACCCTTCTCCTGTTATTATTACCAAAAGTTGAGGTACTACTGCTTGATGGTACCCTACAACGCCATTTTCTTCTAAGTGCATACATCCTATATTAGTTGCTTTATCTGTTTGAATAACACGAGACATAATAAAATTTGAATTAAATTTTGAAATCCTCTTACCACTATCTTTACTAAATTTATAAACCTCCATTATGTACCCCCAAAGAATTAGTATATATAACACTTATTCAAACACGTTGAACGATAATCCTTTAATTCTTATTAAGCTAAACTGCCCCGTTAGTTTATGTGTAACATTTCACAATGGATCACCGAAGCCTACTTGTTGTTTTAGACATAAAAATAGACAATTGAAATGATGGTCTTGTTTAACTAAACCAGCTAATAGGTTGTCAATATCTTTCTGTAAAAAAGTACTTTTCTTTATGTTATACTTTTTTGGGCATACCAAATAACCCTCCAGATGTATTATGGAAGGTTTTTCATCTAATGGTCAATTTAACGAATCAAGCTAAATCAAGGAAAACTTCTTTTCTCTTTAATAAGGCATATATCCATTGAAGAAGTTTATTAATACAAGCAACTAACGCAACTTTTGAAGGTTTACCATCTGACCGTTTCTTGTCATAAAACTCTTTGAGTTTTTTATTTCTAGAGCTTCTTATTCCACACAAAACAGCTAAGTATAAACTGCGCCTTAGCCTACTGGAACCACGTTTAGTAATCCGATTCGTTGTCGCTGTGAATTTTCCTGAAGAATAAACACTCGGATCAATTCCAGCATAGGCCACCAATTTCTTAGGGTGATTAAACCGATCAATTTCCCCAATTTCAGAAATTATCGTGGCAGCGATTTTTTCACCGATTCCAGGTATTGATTGGATAATCTTATATTCTTCTATTTCACTTGCCAGGGATATCATTTGGCTCTCTAATTCCGAAAGGTGTCCTTGGTAATGAACTACATTACCTTCTGAAAAGGATTTTGATTGGCTGAATCGATCAATTTTCTTGCCTTTTCCCTTGCCCATAGGGCAGAACGACTTGGACAATACTCACGTATACTATTTACCAGTTCCTCCTCGTTATAATCTAGAACTTTCTCCGACGTTGGATATTCTTTCAATATCAACAAAGATACTTTAGAAAAAAGATTTCCAAAGACTTTTTTATATTCAGGGAAAACCTGATCTAAAATAGTATGGAATTGCAGCATAGCTTCCACATACATATTCGTTACAATCTCCTGTTGTCTCGATAGATTACGAAGGTTTAGAAGCTGAATCCCTCTCATTTTATAAGGTTCAAATTCCTCTTTGTAATAGAGAACGCATAATTGATAGGCATCGAAGGCATCAGTCTTTACCTTTCTTAAGCTTGACTTCTTTGCTTGGTAAGAGATGATTGGATTTAACAATATATAAAGTATTTCATTTTCTTCTAAACATTGAATAATCGGTGTATGATAATGACCTGTTGATTCCAAAATGACAACAGGCTTACTCGCTGTTATCGATCTAATCTCTCCTAAAAATCTTATAAACTTGTCTAACTCTTCACGATTATGCTTAATTGAAAAACTTTTCCCATATGGCTTTCCCTTTTCTAAAAAAGCTTGTACTTCACTTTCATCCTTAGCTACATCAATACCCACTACTGGGTTCATTTTTTCTCCCCCTCTAACGTATTCACCAGTAACCCCTATTACCTTCAAGTAGTATTATAGCTTCGCTTGTTATACGAGATCTTAGTCCCAACCAGCCTCAAACATATTTCTACAAGTAGGGGGTGAACAGTTTAATTGACGGGATCAATGTCCCACGCCCCCGTACGTTCTACCCTGGTTACTGATAGCTTAAATCTAAATAAAAAAAGTTCAACCAGAAAGTTCTGGCTGAACTATATAATACGAAGCCCCCGTTAGTTTAAGTACAATTATTCACAAACATTGCTGCTAATTTATATAATCACTGGAATGTTGCGATGGTTAGTTCTAATTTAAACTCGATTATCCCTTTTAAAAATTCTATTTTTACCAAATAGGTCTTAATCTCAATGATAATTTATCTTCATTTTCTTTATTAACAAATGTCGATAAATCTTCTTTTAGCATGTGCATTCTTTCAGTGCCAATGTATTCCATCCAACGTGCCTCAATCTCAGTGAGGATCTTCTCTTTTGCATTTACTACTAACCAACCTCGTTCGGTCAAAACAATAATTTTTCCTCTCTTATCAGTGGGATGTGCTTTACGCATTACATAACCACTTTTCTCAAGATAATCCACCATAGTACTCACAGCTTGCTTGGTAATTCCTAAATATTCGGCTAAATCTATTCCAGTTGCCCCATTGGGAGTGATGCATTTAAACAGAAAGCCATGTATAGGTCTAATATCCTCAAATCCATATTCACTCAATCTGTCATGTAGTTCACTAATTGACGTACTAAAAGATAAGGACAAAAGTGATGTAAGGTCCAACTCATTATCTACAGAATTATTCATATTTTACCTCCGTTATATATAGTCAACTTAGTTGACTATGTATCAAATCTATTGTACCATACTCAAAGTAGTCAACCAAATTGACTATATTTCAATTATAAAAGAAATAAATAGATTTAATTATGGAGGTTTCTCATGGCTAACATCGTTAAAATTAGAGCAAGTGCATTTATTCCAATGGCCTGGACTGAACCTAAAACAGATGCTCAAACAGGAAACGTCATTCAATACGAAGGTGACTCACGTGAATTTACACCATATGCTGTCAACGTTATGCGTTCCAGAGTTGAACAAGAGGTAGTTGTAGATTTTTATAAAAAAGAAATTTTCACATATGCGAATACTGGCATAACAACAGAAAGAATCACAAATTCTGATGGTTCTGTTAATAGTAGAACAGGAAAAGCTAGTACGGAACGTATTTTATGTACAAATATTGAATGGGGAGAGGATGACGTCACATTTCATATGAGTGCTAGTGCTAGCAACCCATTAAATGTATATGCACCTCCTGCTGATTATCTTTTAATTGTACATGTTAAAAAAGATGGTACAGGCGATATACACGGTGAACATGATGGATTCCCTTGTTATGAAATTTATAAGCAAGTAAATTTTGATCCGTTTGAGAAAATTCATATACATGACTTCAGAGAAACTGGTGATACACCTGAAGCTTTAGGTGGAGATATGGAATATAGTTTTAAAAAGATATTGTAAAAACAATCAAAATATAACAACATAAGAGTTAGCAACAGGAGGAAAAATAATGACAACAGTTTTATTTGTAAAAGCAAACAATCGCCCGGCCGCCCAATCGGTGAGTGTGAAATTATATGAGGCTTTTTTAGCAAGTTATAAAGAATCCCATCCAGATGATATCGTGGTAGAACTTGATCTATACAATGAAGAATTGCCATATGTCGGAGTAGATATGATTAACGGTACATTTAAGGCTAGTAGAGGATTTGATTTAACGGTTGAAGAAGCAAACACAGTAGCAGTTGCTGATAAATATTTAGACCAATTCCTTGCTGCTGATAAAATTGTGTTTGGTTTCCCACTATGGAACTTAACAATTCCAGCTGTACTACACACATATATTGATTATTTAAACCGTGCGGGAAAAACATTTAAATATACGCCAGAGGGTCCAGTAGGTCTTATTGGAAATAAGAAAATTGCATTACTAAATGCAAGTGGCGGTGTGTATTCTACGGGACCAGCAGCTGAAATAGAAATGGCTGTTAAATATGTAGCAAGTATGATGGACTTTTTCGGTGTAAAAGATATAGAGAAAGTAGTGATTGAAGGTCACAACCAATTCCCAGATAAAGCAGAAGGAATTATTGCTACTGGGCTTGAAAAAGCTGTTAAAGTAGCAAGTACGTTCTGATTAAAAAAACATAATGGTTGAAACACAATTAAAGCGTGCTTTTCATTATCATCCTATTGAACTGTATTGAACCGGCGATTGGCTGTTTAGTTTCGTTTGAATACGGATATTGTTATAATAAGTAATGTATTCTTCGACAATCTGTATCACACGTGCATTCGTTGTGCGATAGATATCGTCGAGATAGAACGTTTAGACTTTAGCGTGGAATGAAACGATTCGATTGGGGAATTATCAGCTGGCGTGCCTTTGCGGGACATGCTCATGGTAATTCCTTTTTCTTTGGCTGCTTTTTGATAAGCATAGGATGTATAAACGGACCCTTGGTCACTATGCAGAATGCATCCTTCTGGTAGCTTAGGCAATTGATAGAGCGTATCCAACACAAAATCAGTGTCTTGTTTGATACCAGTAGTTTGTGCCACAATTTCTCCATTGTAGACATCGAGAATACTAGAAAGATACATCATCGATTGACCAAAAGGCAAGTACGTAATATCCGTGACTAGCTTCTCCATGGGCTTAGATGCTGTAAAATCACGTGCTAATAAATTCGGTGCAACGTATGCTGGCTGCCCGGTACGCTTCCGTTTCTTCACCTTTACTTTACATTGCCAACCATATTTTTGCATAACACGTTGCACAGTCTTCCTACAAACTCCTGGATACAAATTAGCAATCTTTCTATAACCATATCGAAATTTATTCTGTTTGCACAAGTCACCAATCTGCTGATCTCGAATCTCCTTTTGTGTGGATTGATCCACATCATTTCTCCAACGATAGTATGACGAGCGACCTACGCCTAAATGACGACAGATTTCACCAATTGGCAAAACATCTTTTAATTCTTCAACTAATTGAAGTACTACTTTTGGCGCCACTTCCCTTCCAATTCCGCGTACTTTTTTAAAACTTCAATCTGTTGTTTCAACTCCAAATTCTCTGCCTGTAGCTTGGCTGTCTCGCTTTCAAATTCCGGTCCTTTGCCGAAGGCATATTGTTTACCAACTGGTTGTTTAAGACGGTGCATTTCACCATTTCGATACCAATGCATCCATCGCTTCAACTGCGTATAGTTTCGAATGTCCAATTCTTCCATTACTTCTTTTACCGGTACGTTAGCCAATCGCATTTCAATTGCCTTCATTTTCACTTCTACTGGATAACTGACTCTTGTTCCCATAGAAAAACACCTCCACATTGATTATTTCAGGTTTAAGTCCCCGTTATTCAATGAAAGGTGTTTTTATTTGTCTCATATTATTAGGTCAGTGCCCAACTCAATGATCTTCAAGTAAAGCACCCCGTTAGTTTAAGAAGAACAGTGACTTTTATTAAACAATCGCGCCGATTGATCATTTATAATAAAGTTTGATTAAAAATAACACTTGAATTTGATAAGGGGTCATTTTAATCATTCGAAATCTAAAATAATCAAATTTTATTTTAGAGTTATAATAAAATATCTTTATTGACCAA
The DNA here is from genome assembly GCF_002736105.1 of Solibacillus sp. R5-41. Lineage (NCBI taxonomy): Bacteria > Bacillati > Bacillota > Bacilli > Caryophanales > Caryophanaceae > Solibacillus > Solibacillus sp. R5-41. Next base: position 2,568,032 of record NZ_CP024123.1, read on the forward strand.
TCGGTACAAAAAGTGTATTCTACTAATGTTATCTTTAAAATGAGAGGAGAATAAGATTGAATAATCGTGGCAGACCCAGAGAGTTTAATTATTCCTCAACTATAGATGTTGCAATGAAAACATTCTGGATAAGAGGATATGAGGGGTGTTCTACGCAAGATTTATGCAATGATACAGGACTTGGAAAAGGAAGTTTATACAATACTTTCGGCAGTAAACATGAACTGTATAAACAAGTATTAGAACGTTACCATGAAATTGGTATTAGGGAACAAAAGAAACTGTTAGATATTCCAATTCCAGTTAAAGAACGATTAAGTAATTTTTTTGAATGGGCATTGAAAGAAGACTTTGAGAATATTGATCAAAAAGGATGTTTATTGATTAATGCCAGTGTAGAACGTGCTAAAAGCGATATAATGGTGCAAGAAATTTTCTCAAAGCATGTTGAGCTTCTTAAACAAGTTATCGAAACAGTGATGGAGGAAGGATTGCAAACAGGTGAAATTTCAAAAAATCAATCAGCTGAAGAATTAGCAAGTCTGCTTATAAGTAGTTATTACGGATTCCGTGTTCTTAATGTATCGATGCAAAATCGAATGTTAGCTCAACAGGTTATCAAAGGAACATTGGAGTCTATTTTTGGCGCTTAGTGCGCTCTTTTTTAGCACTATTTTTGTACCGAACGTTACAATAATATTTTAGGAGTGGTTTTTTGTGCCATCGATTATTTATTTACTAGCTTTAGCAATCTTTTGTATGACTACATCAGAATTTATGGTTGCAGGTATGATGAACGAACTTGCTATTGCATTCCAGGTTTCTGTATCATCTATTGGTTATTTAATAACAGCTTATGCAGGAGCAATGGTGGTAGGAGGGCCCATTTTAACTGCAATTCTCTTACGAATGCGTAGCAAACAAGCACTATTGTTTTTAATGTTTATATTTTTAATTGGTCAATCGCTAGGAGCTATTGCATGGAACTATGATATTATGATGATTTCACGTATTATAACTGGTATTGCTTCAGCTTCAGCTTTTGGAGTTGCGATTTCCTTTTCTACAACATTGGTTCACTCTGATTCAATGGGAAAAGCTGCATCAATTGTACTTGGAGGTTTAATGGTTGCAACTGTATTAGGTTTACCTATAACAACCATTATTTCGCAATATTTTGGTTGGCGTATTAGTTTTTGGGCTGTTTCTGTTCTTGTGCTAGTATCAGGGATTATGATTCAGTTGTTGCTACCATCATTATCAAACAAAGAGCAACTGAACTGGAAAGACGAACTTATGCATTTTAAAAACAGACATCTTTGGGCAGCGTACACAACAAGTATGTTTATTATTGGTGGTACGTTTGCAGCATTTAGTTATTTCACTCCTATTTTTACAAATGTCACAGGCTTTACAAGTGCAAGTATTCCATATTTACTTGCTCTCTATGGTAGCGCGACGGTAGTTGGGAATATAGTGATTGGCAAGTTTGCTGATAAATATACAATGAAAATACTGATGAGCGGATTGATTATATTAATAGTAGCATTGTCTTTATTTGCTTTAGGTGCAGAGAATAAATACATTGCGGTTATTTCGATGATTTTTATTGGTTTAACTGGTGTAGCATTGAATCCTGCAATGGTTGCGAGAGTAATGAAAACAGCTAGTAATGGAACAATGATAAATACCGTTCATAGTTCTTTTATTACTCTGGGTGTTGTTATTGGTTCGTCACTGGGTGGTCTTGGAATCAGTAAAGGATATGGATTTGTATCTCCGTTATGGATTGGATCTTGTTTATCTATCCTTGGGGCAATTTCGTTATTACCATATTTTTACTACAGAAAGACGAATTAAGTGGTTTAATGTTTCTTTATACCTTTTCGCAATTTACTTTTTGATTATGCATTGATAATGATAGTTTTTTGCTAGGTATCTAGTCAACAATCCGATAGCTATATTATTCTTATAAAAAAGTATTTTTTTGTTAGCTTATATTACAAAAAAGATGTAGTGTTTATAAAAAATTGTAATCAAACTTTGTAATAAAAATGAATTAAATTGAAAAACGTAGCCCTCTTATTTTGATCAAACTTTATTTTAAACCAACATCAGACTTGGAATAATGATTGATTAAAATACAGCTATAAATGATGATTCTTATAGAAAATCATAGCCCCTTTTTGAACAAAGATTGTTCAAAAAGGGGCTATTTTTCATATCTGTATAGGTTTTTTATAATAAAGATTGAACATTTCGAAAACCAAATATTCAACTAAGCCCCCGTTAGTTTAAGTACATTTATTCACAAACTTAATTGTTTTACAATGAACAGTCCGTTCACTTATTACAGGAACGCTGCTCCGTGAGTTGAAGAATAACATTCTTTCAGAAAAAAGCCTAAAACAAAAAAACCACCAAATTTTTAATTTGATGGTTTTTGTCTATTTTCTGGACTTTTAGAGTTAAGCCTCCTATAACTAAAACTAGACCAAAAAGTGTATACATAAAGTCATTAATTGTGTATTTTTACATAAAAACTTTTTCATAAAATTCTACAGCTTCTCGATAATTCCCATTAAACGTTAGATACACATCTACTGCCAATTCCAACATTCCTTTGTTATAACTAACAAGTATATTGTAGCATTTGTACATATTATGCCGTCAAATGAGAACACTAATTTACAAAATTATAAAAAGCGTTTGACATTAACTCAAAAATCATGTAAATTACAAAACGGCGAACAATTACAATTAAAATTTAAAAAATATTCGTATTTTAGGAGTGTATATAATGGATAACGTATTTGATTATGAAGATATTCAACTAATTCCCGCAAAATGTATCGTAGAGAGTCGTTCTGATTGTGATACTTCAGTTACCTTAGGTGAGCATACATTTAAACTACCTGTCGTACCTGCAAACATGCAAACCATCATGGATGAAAATATTGCTATGAAACTGGCTGAAAATGGTTACTTTTACATCATGCACCGTTTTAACCCTGAAAAGCGTGCAGATTTCATTAAAACTATGCAAGATCATAGCCTAATCGCTTCAATCAGTGTTGGAGTAAAGGAAGAGGAGTATACTTTTGTAGAAGAGCTTACAGCCGCTAATTTAATACCTGAATTTATCACGATTGATATTGCGCATGGTCACTCAAATGCTGTCATCCGTATGATTCAACACATTAAAAAGTATTTACCAACCAGTTTTGTTATCGCTGGTAATGTTGGTACACCAGAAGCTGTGCGTGAACTTGAAAACGCTGGCGCTGACGCAACGAAAGTCGGTATTGGCCCAGGTAAAGTTTGTATTACAAAAATCAAAACGGGTTTTGGTACAGGCGGTTGGCAGTTAGCAGCACTTCGTTGGTGTGCAAAAGCTGCTACAAAACCAATCATTGCTGACGGTGGTATCCGTACAAATGGTGATATCGCAAAATCAGTACGCTTCGGTGCTTCAATGGTAATGATCGGCTCACTATTTGCTGGTCATGAAGAATCTCCAGGCGAAACGATCGAAGTTGATGGCAAGCTCGTAAAAGAGTATTTCGGGTCTGCCTCAGAATTCCAAAAAGGCGAAAAGAAAAACGTTGAAGGTAAGAAAATGTACGTTGAACACAAAGGTAATTTAAAAGATACACTTACTGAAATGCAACAAGATCTTCAATCATCGATTTCTTACGCAGGTGGTAACAAACTAGACGCAATCCGTAATGTAGACTATGTTATTGTAAAAAACTCAATCTTTAACGGCGATAAAGTATACTAAATTTTGTTTTTTAAAATCCCAACCAAGAATTTGATAAACTTGGTTGGGATTTTATTATTTTTAACTTTAGTTAAGATAATAAAATAAACATCTACTATCTCCTTATAAACTTTATCGTGATACATACTATGTAATCCACAATAAAATTAAGGACGCAAGCATTGATTTCCCTTTGTCTTTCCTTTATATTATCAATTATTTTACTCACTTTGGATACGTGCCATTCCCTTTAAAAAGAAAACAATTGTTCTAGATTTAATGGCTTACTAATATAATCAGAAGTTCCAGCCTCTAGAGATTTATTCTGATCATTTTTCATAGCTTTCGCTGTTAAAGCAATAATTATATCGTAAGTTCCTGGGGTTCTTCGTCTAATGTTCTATATCCACAAAAAGGACAAGTATATTTCATATAATCTCTCCGCCCCTTTTTTAACTAAATTTTATCATACTTCTTATTAAACTAAATGCTCCGTTAGTTTAAGTGTAACATTTCACAATGGATCACCGAAGCCTACATGATGTTTTAGACATAAAAATAGACCATCGAAATGATGGTCTTGTTTAACTAAGCCCCGTTAGTTTAAGTGAATTACTTTACAAACTTTATGTTAAAGTGTTCATTGTAATATAGTTTCATAACTGAAAAATACGTTAATCAAAAGATTAACGCACTAACTCGACTAGATGTGAAGTATCATACTTAAATATTACTTCTTGCTGATTATCTTTTTCTATTTCTACCAAAGTTAAACTTGTTGAAGGGATAGCTGGAGTTGACCATAAATCTTTTAGTTCATTTTTTTTCAAAGTAATCCATTAGTAGTTTAAGTGCAATAGAATGTGTAACTATAAGTACATTATCAAATGGATGTTGTTTTACTATTTTATTCACCATACCAACCATTCTTTCTTGGACTTTTAAAAACGGCTCTACTGATTCATTATAAAACAGGTGAGGAGTTTTCCAAAAAGTCATCCACTCTTCTGGATTTCCTTTTCGTTATCTTCCGAAGTCTTGCCTTCCCATTTGCCAAAAGAAATTTCTCTTAAATCGTCATATTTAAGACTTCGAGGTTTCTTTCTGCGTTTGCTATTTCTGCTGTTTGGACAGCCCTTTTACTTGTACTTGAATAAATAGCACTTAATGTTACATTAGATAATCTTTCCGATAACTGACTTGCTTGTTTTATTCCATTGTCTGTCAGTGGAGAATCCTTCCACCCCTGCATAAGTTTTTTTGTGTTCCACACCGTCTCTCCGTGTCTTGTTAAATATAAATATGTACTCATTATTTCCCCCCTATATTCGAATAAAAAAATTTAAACTCTACTCCCCAACTACATCATTAAAACTCTTCTTTTAAGATAGAGTACATTTTTAAATCTCGATGTTTCCCTTTTACAAATATATACCTTTTCTAATTATCCCTTCAAAAGACATTCCTGCTTTTTCCATTACTCGTGCTGAACCGATATTTTCTACATCACACCTTGCTTGAATACGAACTAAATCCATTTCCTTCAACTACACCCATCTTTCATGAATAAATTTCATTATAGTTCGCGGAATAATAGAAGCACACCCATTCTCTAGGTATGCTCATTCAGCTATGTTTCAATCGGTTCTTTTATTTGATTTTTTTCTAATTTAATTCTTTCTTTATCGTGGAATTGTTTTTTACCCAGTAAAATAGTTAACACAATATTCGTAACGATGAAATATATAAAACTACCAAAGGTCATCAGTATAAGCATGACTATCTCTAAATTCAATTCAACCTCTGTTATACTCGTGAGACCTGTGCCAAAGATATACCAGTAATAACCATAAATGGTAGTATAACGACCAATATACTTAAACATAACGCAATGATATTGACCACTATAATCAAAGTTTTCCATAATTTTACGTTATTTATCGTTTTTTTTGATAAAAAAACAATATTAATTATATATAAAAGTGTCACTAAGATAAAAGGTAATATAAATTTTAATAGGAACATTAACATACTAAGCACCTCGCTGTGTGAAATAATCGATCAGCTTTTCCTCACTTTTCATTATTTAATGACAAAGATGCTTATTAAACAATAGCGCCCGATTGTTGGGTAACTTATGGAATTTCTTTATGTTTTTTAGCATTGCCAGCATATCCACTTTGTTCAACTTTATCTTCGACGGTTAATTGATAATAATAAATTGCTTCGGGTTCATCAGCAAAGACAACCTTGACACTATATCCAGAAGCTGAAAAATCCGAACTTTTAGCTTTCTTTATAGATTCAATTTCTAGTATTTCACCCTCTGAAAGGTCCTTTTCTTGAATTAAATATTCTTTAACTTTCTCTTCTGTATATGTAATAAGTTGTGGATCACTTTCGGGTTCTGAAGTATTGAGAGAATATATGATAGAGAACATTAACCCAATTACAATTAAAATAATTACTCCACTGATTTTATAACCTTTGTTCAAAAAAATCCTCCTCATTTTCACCTTAATACTGCTGTATTCTTAATTAAGAAACACCATAAGTGTAATTTTACACTTATGGTGTCATTTGTCAACTCTGTATCTGACCTCTTAGCTAAAATGGTACAATCCTTTTTCAAGAATTGCGCCCGATTGTTGAAGTTCGTTTTTTAACTAAAATCCCTAAAGGAAACCCCAAGTAATGTTGTTTTCACAGCATTTCTTGGGGTTTTGTGTCTTCCCAAACATTCATTTGGGAACATTTATTAGATTTATTTTGTATAAATTTATAAACTCATTGTTTCATTATAGCTCTTGTTACTATGATTTTTGAAAGTTATTTCTTAATTTATCTGCAACATAAACTAACTTTACCTTTAAGTCTTCAAACCAAGCTGGAGTATCATTAAGCTCTCCACAATCTAAAGAATTTAATAATCGAGCAAACTTATATAAGTTTGCGTATCTTTGGTTTAGGTGGTTTAAGGTTAAATACAAAATAAATCCCACCTACTAACACAACTACAGCTAATAAAGAAATTAATACCTTTTTCATACACTCCCCTCCTTATTGTTTCTAAAGACACCTTATTCCACTAAACTGCCTCGTTAGTTCAATAAGAAAAAGCTACCCTAAAGGCAGCATTGCCCTGCTAAAGCACCTGTTTGTTGAAGAAGAGAGTTAAAATTATTGTGTTATCTGTTCAATTATTTTGCCGTCTGAAGACAAACCTGTAATAGTAGAGCCTATAAGTTCTTCCCCGTTAGTAACTAAAAACCACAACTTCTCGTCATTGTTATATTCGATTAGTTTGGCTTTAAACTCGTTTCCACCATTAGTTTTAACGTTCACTTCTTCTATTTGAGGGTCAAGTATCTTCCCTCTGATTAAATCGGTATAATCTGAAAAATGAAATTCTAAGTTTGAAAAACCCCAATCTAATTTATATCCATGAGAAAGTTCACCCGTGGAACTACTAACAAGTTTCCATCCAAGTAGGTTTTTCTTAAAAAGAGCACTTCCAAAATAGAGATTTTCTTGATTACCCCATTCATAAAAAGCAATTGCTTGATTGTTATCCAAAAATTCAATATGAGCAATGTTCGTCATGGGTTGATTTAATGAGTTCATAGTCTTTTTAATTTCTTGTACATCATCTTTTAATGCTAATTTCATAAAATAAATCCCTATTAAAATCGCAGTTATAGATAAGATAATTTTTAATTTCTTTGACATAGAAACTATCCCCCCAACAAAAAGCATACCTCGAGTACCAATTGTATGTTTCATTTACCTACATATTCTTCTTCAACTAAACTGCTCCGTTAGTTCAAAAAGAAAAAGCGACCCTAAAGGCAGCCTTATTCTGCTAAAGCCCCCGTTAGTTTAAGTACATCTCTTCACGATCTTTATAGCGCAATTATTGTAAATATCCAAATAAAAAAATCATCTCACCCTAAGAAATCTTTAGAGAAGAGATGATTTTATTCAGACTTTATTACAAACTATCTATCTTAATTATAAATCATCATTCTTTTTTATAAAGCTACATTATTCTATTTTATTTTTCTTTAATTAACATAACATTGTTCATTCTTGTGAATAGCAAAATGGCTAGAAAGAGTGCGATACACACTGCACCGAGACCTACCCGATTTAAATACAAAATAGATGCACTGCTGATGATAAGTCCACCCAATCCAGAACCTAATGCAAAGCCAAATTGTATGAAGGATGTATTCACACTCAACGCGATATCCGGATACCGAGGTACCAAAGTGACTAGATATAGCTGTTGGGCAGGAGATATGCTCCAGGTTGCCAACATGAAAATCATGAAAATCACTATCAAGAACAAGAGATTAGTACCAGAAAGAGCAAGTAAAGTGAGCATTGCTCCTTGTAAAAGGAGTCCAAAACAAATTGTAAATTTTGATCCTTTTATATCTGCCAATTGTCCGCCTATTCTTGAGCCAACAAAGCTGCAAATTCCTGCAAGGAATAGAATGCCGCTTATTTCCGCTATGGAAAGTGAGGATGTAGCATGCAAGAAAGGTGTAATATAAGTGAATAGCGTTGAATAACCGGCGATATAAAATAATGTGATAGCCAGTGCAGTCAGAATCCTTGAATTTTTTAAAATTGAGAGCTGCATGCCTAGGCTAACTGGTTCTTCTTCCTTGATTACCGGAACTTTTTTGTGAACAACCAGGAATGGAAAAATGCATAATAGGCCAATCAAAATAAACAAAACTCTCCAGCCAAAGATCTCACTAAAAAAGGTGCCAATCGGAACACCTAGCACAAGCGAACTGCTAAGACCCATCAAAATAATACCGATAGCACGACCCCTTCTTTCTTTTTCAACCAGTCGAGTGGCTACTGCCATGGCTACCACTGTAGCGATTCCTCCGCTAGCTCCCTGAACAATTCGTACTAAAAAAACGGTTTCATAAGAAGGACTTATAAACATCAGTCCGTTACTCGCTATAAAAATACCCAGGGTAATTAATAATAGCTTCTTACGATCCACATTAATTGTTAAGGCGATAAGAATCGGAGCGACAATGGCTGCTGCAAGGGCAAATACAGTTACCAATAGTCCAATTTTAGATGTAGACACACCCAAATCCACGGCAATCATTTCAATTATTCCTGTGATAATGTATTCAACGGTCCCAATTAAAAAAACTGCAAGAGCCATAATATAGATAATAGTGTTGTTTTTCAATTCGCATCGTCCCTCCTCTTATCGGCTTTAACATGTCAATCTGGTCATTATAGAGCAATGTTTTTAATGAAAACTTGCTTAAGCGAGCAAATTCTTTAATTTGGAACAAAGTTTCACCTCCAATCAATAAGGTAAGTGCTTTATCCATCATTCAAGCAAGAACTGCTTGAGACGTTCATCTATACATTCCGAATCCTGTTTATGCTGTCCGATGCCCGCGCAATGTCCCCAGTTAGATTCAATAGGGAGGAAAGTGGCGTTTGGCATATGTCGTGTTTCATATTCGTTGTCTTGTGGAGGAAAGAACAGGTCTGTGCTTCCAGGCATGACCAGAGCCCTTGCTGTAATTCTGCTTAATGCAAGCTCGAAGTTGCCGTTGTAAACCGGGTTTGCACTAATATCCCCGGTGATACCAGTACGTAGCATGGTGATTAAGTTATTGGCGTCAAAGCTGAAAAACACTTGATCCCAGTAATCTACGAGATACTCTTCCAAGTTGGCAAAGCCCTCTTGCTGGTAAAGCTGTTCCAAATAATAAGCCTGAGAGAAGCCCCAAGCTGCATAAACTCGTCCCATGGCCGCCAATCCAACCCTCGGTTGCTCTTTGTAATAACCATCTTTCCAGCCAGCATCCGCTTGAAGAGCAGCAATCATTCCCTCGAATACTACCTTTGCATGAGGTCGGGTTTTAGCAGTTCCTCCGAATGGAGCGATTCGCTCGACCATATCGGGATAACTAGTCCCCCACTGAAAGGTCTGAACTGCGCCAAGTGACCAACCGACAACGAGGGCGATTTTTGTAATGCCAAATTTCTTCGTAACTAGTTGATGCTGTATTCGCACATTGTCATAAATAGAGATGTGTGGAAAATGTGCCTGATGATATGGCGGTGGTGTATTACTTGGTGAAGATGACAACCCGTTTCCCAGCATATTGGGTACAATGATAAAATACTTTTCCGGATCCAGTGCCTTACCAGTTCCGATTAACCATTCGTTATCGGTATGTAGTCCTGCAAACCAGGTAGGATAAACGATCACATTATTTTTGGCCTCATTCAACTTACCGTAGGTTTTGTACGCTAAAATGGCATTGGGTAGGGTGTCACCCGATTGGAGCGACACATCGCCCAGTTCAAACAGTTCATAATCTTTCATATCAAAATCTCCTCTCCATAATCAAAGACATAAATGTCTTTCTTGTCATAACTTTACGGCGATGTTATTGTTAAGTCAAAGAAACATTTTTGAATTGAATGTTCATTTTTTTTGAACTACTGGAGGTTTTTTAGTATGGAATTGCGTCAACTCAAAACGTTTCATACCCTTGCTTCTACACTCAATTTTAGCCGCGCAGCAGAAGTGCAAAACTACGTTCCCTCAACAGTTACGATGCAGATGAAATCATTGGAGGATGAACTTGGAGTCAAACTGGTGGACCGACTTGGGAAAAAGGTGGTTCTGACCGATGCGGGTAGAAGTTTTCTGGGCTATGTGGATCACATCTTGAGTGAACTAGAAGAAGCGCAGCATGCAGTCAAGCAATCTGGCGAAATGACCGGTACTCTGACCATAAGTGCGGATGAAACCTTGTGTACGTACCGACTTCCGGCTGTACTTCGTCGATTTCGTTTACGTTTCCCAGGGGTTCGATTGATGTTTCGTCCTCTCACTGAGCCGAACCTAAAGCAGAACTTGCGGGAAGGGAACGCGGACATTATTTTTATGTTAGATGAGATTAAGGGAGAGGCGGGAATTTGCGGAGAAAAGGTGCTTGATGAGCCCTTTCATCTATTGGTCTCACCTGAGCACTCGTTAGCTTTGAAAACTGCTTTGACGATTGAGGATTTTGATGGCGAGACTTTCCTACTTACAGAGCAGGGCTGCTCATATCGAATGTTTTTTGAGCGGAGCCTTTCTCAGAAGTCCATGGGAGGCATTACAGAATTGGAGTTTAGCAGTGCAGAGGCGATTAAGCAATGTGCAAAAATAGGGATGGGAGTTGCTATATTGCCTGAAATGGCCGTAGCGGCAGAGCTGAATCGGGGAGAGCTGGTTTCACTGCCGTGGGATTTGACTGCCATATCCTTTGCTACCCAAATGTTTTGGCATGAAGAGAAATGGATTTCCCCAGCCATTGAAGCATTTTTGAATTTGACCAGGGAGAACTTCCAGATTCATCCGTAATGGAAAAACTGGTTGTCATGAATAAGCAACTATAATACTAGGCTTGAGATGTAATGTTAGTCAATTAAGTGAAAAAGTTGCACCACAAGATAAAAACTATAGATGAAGAATAGAGATAGCATTCCAATTAATTTGCTAATTGGAATGCTATTTTTATTTGCATTACTACCGAAGTGTAACTTTAGAATAAGGATTGATTTAAAAGTTTCCTTCAACCTATATTTAACAACAAATACATAACTCTATTTTGAAAAATGATTGTTCAAAATAGATATCTTTCTAACTAAATAAGAGACTTTTACAAAAATGATTGATCTTTCTATTGAGTCTCGTTCAACTAAAGCCCACGTTAGTTGAATAAGCCTATTTTATTGAACTCCGTCAACTATTTGGCAATTCAAATGGATTAGATTTGTTAATTTTATCGTAAAACATAATACCATTTAAATGGTCGAATTCATGTTGTGCAACTATTGCTTCATATCCACTAAAACTATGTGTAATAATTTCTCCATCAATATTATAAGCACTAATTTTAATTCTTTCATATCGTGGTACATAGCCTAAAACATTTCTATTTACAGACAAGCAACCTTCACCATCAGGTAAATAAACTATATTTATTGAATGACTAGTAATTTTAGGGTTAATTAAAATGTACTCTTTACCATCTATATACATAACAAACATTCGCTTGTTTAAGCCTATTTGATTAGCCGACAAGCCAACACCTGCACGAAGTTTATGTTTTTCAGCCATTATAGGGTCTTGACTATTTTTCAAGTAGTTTAACATACAAACTAAATTTCCCTTATCCTCATTATTTAAAGGGAAAGGGACTTCTTTTAATTTTTTTCTTAATATATTTGCTCCTTCTAATACAATGTCTTTCATTTTAATCATGTAATTTCTTTTGAATTTATTCATATATAAATACCTCATCTACCTTTGTATTTAGTGCTTTCGCAATTTTAAAAGCCAGTGAAATGGTGGGGTCATATTTATCATTTTCAATACAATTAATTGTTTGCCTTGATACACCACATTTTTTCGCTAACTCCTCTTGGGTAATTCCCAATTTTTTTCTTAACACCTTAATTATATTTTTCATTGTAGAAAACCCTTTCTAAATGTCCAATACTTTTGACATTTAGAATTATACATATATCCTCTATAAATGTTCAATACTTTTGATAAAAATTTCTTTTATGAACACCTTAAAAGAAAATTAACTTATTTAAGCGATTCCCTTTCAAAATGAAACAACTTTATTATTTCTACACAGCTACTTTAACATTTCCTTGTTGAACTAACCTGCTTCGTTAGTTCAATAAAGAAAAAGGCTATGTTAGGAAAAGGTTGATTTATAACGTTAGGAATCCGCTGTATATGCAAGATAGTATTCAAAATATGATCCAGTGCAATTTCTTTTGAACAGTATTGAAAGCTTTGTTGTATCTAAGTTCAAACGATAGTGATTTAAAGGGTGTATATGAATGAAATACAAAAAAAACACTTAATACATTGGTATGACAACGTTTTAAGTGTTTTATGTCGACCCAAAAACTTGCATTTGGGAACGTTATTTTTGAATGATATGTATAAAATATACAAATGCTATTAGCATTACATTTCTGTGATCATTATTCATCAAAGCGCCTTTCGTAATGGAATAACAGATTAGTTTCTTGCTTCATCAAATCAATAATAAAGACCCTTTCGAGTATTATCGAATTATGTTCTCTGCAAAAAATAAATAAATTTTTTTAGACTTTGCGGTTGTTGTTTTCTATGTTTGATTATAAAATCTATCTTGATTGTTTCGGACAGTTCTTTATATTGAATTGTTTGTATTTCTTTTCGACTATTTGCAACGTCTGCCGGTATTATACTGATACCAAGTCCATCATGAACTGCTTGCAGAATGGATTCAAGTGAATCAAACTCAATGATAGCTGGATCATGGAAATTATTCCTCTCGGAAAAATCTAGTGTTTTATTTCTGTATATGCAATTTGTATCACTATTAACAATTAACGTTTGATCTTGTTGCTTTTCAAGTTTACTATATTTAGGTGAAATGAGTACGATTTTCTCAAAATAACTATAAACAGTTTCGAACTGAGAGTGGTTATACGAATCATTTATAAAAACTCCATCGAGTTCGCCATAGAAAAGCATTTCTTGTAACTTTTGCTTATCATTCGTTCTTACTTTTACATCAATGTTTTATGTTCTCTCAAAAATGAAGAAAACAGCTGAGGAATTCTAATTGCAGAAATTGTTTGGGATGCACCTATTGTTAAAGATCCTCTCCATTTTTTAGGATTAACTAATGATTTAGCTTCATCCATCAATAGTATAATTTGATTTGTATACTCTAGTAAGACGTTTCCCTCCTCAGTCAACGTTACCCCTCTATTATTACGCATAAATAATTTAACGCCTAATTCATCTTCTAAACTCCTAATTCTCTGACTAACATTAGGTTGTACATAACCCAATTTTTCAGCAGCTTTAGATACTGATTGTAGTTCTGCAACATGCTTAAAAATCCACAAATCATGACTTTCCAAGAATAACATTCCTCTCCCTGGTATCATTTAGAATGATACCTCCTTCATTATTCAGTATTATACTCTTCCTACTCATAAAAATATAATAAAACATATTAAATCAAACACAGTAAGGATGATTGAGAATGGAATTAAGAGATAAAGTAATCCTAATAACTGGCGGTGGCACTGGTGTTGGAAAAGCAACAGCTTTGAAATTATCAGCTGAAGGTGCAAAAGTTGTGATTAATTATAGTCGATCTGAAAAAGAAGCTGTCGAAGTTGTTAATGAGATTACACTGCTAGGAGGAACAGCATTCGCTTATAGAGCGAATGTAGAGATAGAAAAAGAAGTGAATGATTTAGTATCCCATATTGTTACATCTTTTGGGACGATCGATGCTTTAGTAAACAATGCTAGTATTACAGCTCAAATAGCTATGGATGACTTAGACGCCGTAACAGATGAAGTATGGGACTCCCTTTTCAGTGTAAATGTGAAAGGAATGTTTCATTGCGTAAAAGCTGTTGTTCCTTATATGAAGAAGCAACAATCAGGTGTGATTGTTAATATGGGCAGTGTGGCAGGAATAACCGGAATAGGCTCATCTATCCCATATGCAGCAACAAAATCAGCAATTCACACAATGACAAGGTCGTTAGCTATCGCATTAGCACCTTTTATTAGGGTGAATAGTATATCTCCTGGTGCAGTTGATACAAGGTGGTGGTCTGGTAATGAAGAAAAGATGTATCAACTTGCGGGGAACTTACCACTTAAGAGAATTTCAATACCTGATGATATTGCAGAGGCTATTCTTTTTCAACTGACTCAAGAATCTATCACGGGTCAAGTTTTTACAATTGATAATGGTCAAACACTTTGAAGTTTAAAATTTCCCCATAATATTAAACACCCCCCTATGGGTATACCAAATAAGAGGGTGTTTAGAATGTTTTACAATAACATACAAAACATACTCTGGACAACATTTTTAAGCATACTATACCAATCTTCCTAAAAGTTATAAAAATAACACCTTTTACTATAACTAGTTCCACAATCTCATAGGTATCTTATTTGCGGTTGAGAACACTCGAACCTGCATGGGCTATAGACAAGATCCTTAGTGGCAAGAAGGTCACTATGAATTGTGACAGAGGAAGCCCAGGAATTTTGATCGCTGGGGTCAGCATCTGGAAAGTCTCGATTTTTCTCATCCATCTGTTCCAATCCTCCATTGTAGTTAGTAATCTTACTGTTCATTATTCAACAGACAGAAATATCCTTATACTACCGTCTTTAGAGTGAAATTGAAAATCAGTTTTGTATGCTCTTTTTAAATCACTTTTCCAGATATCCACCCAAGCGTTAAAAACACCTTGTGAATCAGTATTATCTACTTCTACAACATGATAGTTACCTGCTGGAATGATGACACTACTTTCATCAATAAATTTCTCTTCAGTACCAATATGCAAATCATAATCACCTGTAAAATCACTTTCATAATTATTATAAACAGCATATACATCACCTTTTAAATTTAAACGAAGAATCTCTTCCCATAGACTAAGTAGTGCATCTGTATTTTGATTATTTGTTCTTATTCTTTTTCCATAAATATGTTTCTCAGTAACTGCTACATTCATTGTTAATTCCTCCTACTAGTTGATATAGAAAGTGTAGCATTCATACTATGACAACAGTCTGTCAGCTTTTATAAATAAATTTAATTTCATTCCTATATTCATTTTTAAGCCATAGTGGAGATAGTACCTTTACATGCCTACCAAACATCAATAAAAATGGCAGTACATTTTTATTGATGTCATAATTAAAGGCTACTTTTAAACTCCCATCTTCAAGTACAGATATTTCATCCTTAGTAAAAAAATCGTATAGTTTCCCAAGTTCACTTTTCGAAAACAGTAATATAATTTCCTCGACTTTAGCTGACTTATTAGTCAAATACTCATTTTCTTTCGTATAGACAGTTCTAGTATTGTCATGTATTACTTCCATATTTCTTATCCTAGTCAATTTAAAAAACCTTAAAGCTTTTCTGGATTCACAAAAGGCTTCTAAATACCAACTACCATTCATAAAATTTAGTTTTAAAGGTTGAATAATTCGACTAGATACATTCGCTGTTTGTGAAACATAAGAAATACAAATTTTATTTCCTTCATCAATTATAGAGAGTATTTTTTTTATCTTCACTTTTGTTTCGTCTTCTATAATTTCTCTGTGCAGGGTAGATGATATTATCGTAATGTTAGAATGATAGTCTTCTTTATTTTCTTTCAATAGTTCTATTTTTCTTTGTAAAATTGACAGTTGATTCGTATCAAATAATTCATTTTTTAATGTTAAACCTTCTAATAAAAATTTCTTTTCCTCTTCATTAAATGTAAATTTATCTAGTTGATAGTTATCAGTTAAAGTAAATCCACCATTCTTTCCTAAATATGAAATAATAGGGATACCGATTGCCGACAAAGCATCCATATCTCTATAAATCGTTCTTGTACTTACTTCAAATTCATTGGCTAATTCTTCAGCAGACACTATGTTTTTCTTCAATAAGTAGATAAGTATTGAAAACATTCTCGCGGTTTTCATGGCTTGTTCATCCTCCTATAGGTGTGTGAATGATTAACAGTTTGAATCGCTACATCTGAAAGTCTCTCCGATTTAACGAGCTCCTTTTTATTTTCCAAGAGCGTTGCTACAAATAAAATAATTTGTACTACAATAACGATATAAGATAATAAATACCAGTAGCATAAACAATAGGGCCGCTTTTTTAAAAGTGGCCCTTTTTGTATTTTTAGATATAGTTCGATTCAACCAACACTCTATTTTATCTCCAAAGCTATGATATATATCATTTTTCTAATTAAACTAAACTGCCTCGTTAGTTCAATAAGAAAAAAGTGCTGCCTAAGCAACTCAATGTTCTTCAAGTAAAGCCCCCATTAGTTTAAGAAGAAGTTGTTTTGAAATTAAAGGACAGTACTCATAAAGAGTTTAGGTGCATTTCTATAGATTTTGCCTTATCATAGATCAATTTTTTTAACATTACAGGAATAATAGAATTAATTGATTGTCCAAATTTTAAAAAATAGTTAGCTATAAAATCTTCCTCAGCTTTATTAAAATAGCCAGTTATTATGAAATTTTCATTGTCACTTTGAATTTTCATAGAAGGGTAATTTTCCTTATCAAAGATATCTTTCCCCTGTTTATTAACGATGACAGTAAAATCAATGGCATTAGGTTCTTTATGAAAATTATCAAGATAATCTAATAGTACTTCCAATTTTTTAGATTTGAAATCATTAGTTTCTGTTATTAAGAGGATTTTATCACATCGAAGAATTTGTATCTTTTCTGTTTTAATATTGAAAATTTTAGCATACCATTGCCCAAATTTAGAGTGTATTCGAATAAACTGTGCGACCATTTGTTTGTTTGTCTCTTTTTTTGAATAGGTTAAACAATAAACCTTTTCTGTAAAAATCCCTTGTAAAATTTCTTTTAAGTACGGACTAAAATTACTATGATTTGTGACCTCTAATGAGAGTACTTGATTCATAATTGAAATATTATTACGCACATTTTCAGGTAATACATTTTTAAATTTATTTTCTAGTGCGATGTTTTCTATTTCAAATGGCTTTGTTTTGTATCCATTTAAAGTGAGTAGAGAGAAATATAATCCATACATTTCATCGACAGTAAAAAAAACCGGTGACAATATACTACTATCTAATATCTCATACCTTCCATTTCTACCTAATTCCGAATATATCGGCATACCTATTTGTTCTAATGATTGAATATCTCGAAGTGCTGTACTTTTTGAAATGTTATACCTCTCCATTAAATCTTTTAAATTAAATGTTCTCTTATTATTCAAAAAAATAAGTAAATCATTTATACGTTCGGTTTTCTTCATAAATTATCTCCATAAAAGGTGTCATATATTGATACCTTTTTATCTTATACTAAGACTATCAATTAAAAAAGGAGCTAGTAATCTACTAACGGGGCAGGTTAGTTGAACAAGGCAAACGAATTTTAGTTAGGGAAATAATAATTAAGGAAACAAATACTTTGGAGTTGAAAGGGAGGAACCTTTCAATAAGACTTTGTTGACTCTACGAGGAAAGCTTTCAAACCAAGCTTTGGGTGTGTTTTCTTATTCAACAAACGGGCCAAATTGTGTTAAAGAAATTTTCATATCTGTATAAAAGCAATAACAAAAAAGGAGAATTAATATGCTTAAAATGTTTTTAGCATCTTCGTTTAAAGATGTAGTTGATCTATTTAGAAAATTTGCTGATGAAGACTTAAAAGGGAAAACTCTAACGTTTATTCCTACTGCGAGTATTCCAGAAGAGGTAGTTCACTATGTTAATACAGCAAAAGAAGAATTCAAAAAGTTGGGCGTGGTCCTTGTAGAACTCGATGTTGCTGTAGCATCGCCAGAAGAGATTAAAGAAAAATTGGAACGAAACGATTTTATCTATGTATCAGGAGGAAATACTTTTTTCTTGTTGCAAGAGTTGAGAAGATCAGGAGCAGATAAGATAATGAAAGAGCAAGTTGATTCAGGAAAATTGTATATTGGAGAATCAGCAGGAGCTATAGTAACTTCCCCTAATATAGAGTATATAAGATTTATGGACGATAAAGAAAAAGCTACTCAATTGAAAACGTTTGAAGGTTTAAACTTAATGGAATTTTATCCAGTTCCTCACTATAGTAACGAGCCATTTAAGGACTCGGCATCGGCTATAATTGCTCATTATGGTTCCACGTTAAACCTTTTACCCATCTCAAATACACAAGTAATTAAAGTTAAAGAAAACGATGTAATTGTTTGTTAATAAACTCAACTAACGGGCGCGTTTGTTGAATAAGCTCCACTTTTCTGATTCAACAAATGGGTGCTTTAGTGCAACAAGGATTTATAACGTATACATAAATAAAGCGAATAATGTTCCCAAATGAGTGATCCCAAGAGTAACGGGTTCCGTTTCCTATCGCAAAACTTTAATTTCCCTTATTTATTAATTTATTTAATGTTCTTATTGAACTAACCTACTTACGTTCGTTCAATAAAAAAAAAGCTGCCTAAGCAACTCTATGATCTTCTAGTAAAGCCCCCGTTAGTTTAATAAGAACAGCGACGCTTCTTCCACAATCGCGCCCGATAACTAAATAACGGTTAGCTTCTATTAGCTGATTGTGGAATTCCAAAGGGGTTTCTATTGGCGGTTCAGTTCAGCTAATTATTTTTCTGGTACTATAACGCTATGTTGAACTCCTTGTTATTCTTTTCCACTAAACTCTAAAATATTTAAACCCTCGGATGCTTCTGGTGCTTCAAAAAATTTAGTAACATGAATAAACGTCGCTTCCGTGTCAAAAGCTGCTCTTTCGGGTTGTTCGTTACGCCTTTGTGCAATTTGACTTAAGCATTGCTCGTTATTCAAATTAAGGAAAATTAGCTGATGGTTTGCATTGACCTCTGATGCTATATCCCAAAACCACTTTCGCTGTTTTTGAGTGTTACCTGGAAAATCCATCACTACATCTGTACCAACACTTAATATGTTTTGGACAAGCTTTTTCACCATCGGCTTGAGCTGCGCTGAAAATTTTAGATAGTCCTCAAATGATGTGATTTGATTGGGATAAAGAGATGAAAGCCATTCATCCTCAGATAACAGTACCGCATGTTTTTCTATAGCCAATTGGTTTGATTTAGTTGATTTTCCTGCTCCCATTTTTCCACAGAAAAAGTATAGAGTCCCCAATTGTTTCATATTTTATTCCTCCGGGCTTATTATATTGGTTGTTGCCTCACCTTGTAATACTATAATTTACAACCTAAGTTACTAGTAATAGTAACTGACTTTTTTAAGTATGAATATTCAGTTTCAAAAATTCAATATCTAAATCGGGTCTTTTAATTTTAAATTTAATTTTTTAATGTTTTAGGATATCCCCCCCTAAGACCTGCTTATTTTAACCTTTATTCAAGAATATGGCCCGATTGTTGAATTACAAGTTAAACAACACTCTTCAACTAAACTGCACCGTTAGTTTAATAAGAAAAAGCTACCCTTACAGGCAGCCTTGTTCTGCTAAAGCCCCCCTTAGTTGAAGAACAGAACTCTAACGTATTTTAAAGCAAGATCTTGAATCAATAAAAATATCAACAAGCCACATACTCCTAAACCAATAGATATAAATAAATGAACGGAGTTTTGCAAGGCTATATAAACGATTACTAACAAAACAGCAGTTGCAGGTAATCCCCAAAGTACCCCTAATGTAAACTTGCTTAACATTGCTGTTTGCTCCCCTTGGACATACAGCCATATAATGCTTAGTAAACTTACTAAAGGAAATGCAGCTATTATTCCTCCATATGAAGGAAATCTTCTTGAAATCTCCGTAACAACACCAATAACGATTGCTGAAGCAATAATTTTCGTTATCACATACATTGTTTTGCACGATCACTTAAGATTTTTAGGGCTTGTTCTACTAAATTCTTTTCATTGTCATCAAGTTGATTCAACACTTGTTCTAATTTTTCTTCATCTAAACTAGTATTTCTATGTAAAACTTCTTTACCAAAATCCGTTAGACAAAGAATTACTTTTCTTTCATCAAGAGGATCTCTCCCCTTTATTAAATAGTTCTTTTCAATCATTCTTTTAACGTGTTCCGAGGCAGTATTATGAGAAACCTGTATGAATGAAGCAATTTCATTTACTCCTATCTCATCCTGTTTATCTACAAGTTGAAGAATACGGACCACTTGATGAGAGATTTTTTCTTTATGAAGATAATGTAAATGGAAATAAATATCTGTCCAATATTGATTTAATAGTGAAACTTTACTGTTCATAAATACCACTCCTTTATATCGTCAATTACGATTGTATCGTATATTACGATGCAAAGTAAAGAGTTTGTTTTTTTCATACAAATCGGAATCTCTTATTAAACTAACCTGCCCCGTTAGTTCAATAAGAAAAAAGAGCTGCATACGCAAGGCACTGACTACCCTTTTTGAGACAAAAATAAAACACCCTATTATGCAGCCAATTGACGGTATTGAACCGGCGATTGGCTGTTTAGTTTCGTTTGAATACGGATATTGTTATAATAAGTAATGTATTCTTCGACAATCTGTATCACACGTGCATTCGTTGTGCGATAGATATCGTCGAGATAGAACGTTTCAGACTTTAGCGTGGAATGAAACGATTCGATTGGGGAATTATCAGCTGGCGTGCCTTTGCGGGACATGCTCATGGTAATTCCTTTTTCTTTGGCTGCTTTTTGATAAGCATAGGATGTATAAACGGACCCTTGGTCACTATGCAGAATGCATCCTTCTGGTAGCTTAGGCAATTGATAGAGCGTATCCAACACAAAATCAGTGTCTTGTTTGATACCAGTAGTTTGTGCCACAATTTCTCCATTGTAGACATCGAGAATACTAGAAAGATACATCATCGATTGACCAAAAGGCAAGTACGTAATATCCGTGACTAGCTTCTCCATGGGCTTAGATGCTGTAAAATCACGTGCTAATAAATTCGGTGCAACGTATGCTGGCTGCCCGGTACGCTTCCGTTTCTTCACCTTTACTTTACATTGCCAACCATATTTTTGCATAACACGTTGCACAGTCTTCCTACAAACTCCTGGATACAGATTAGCAATCTTTCGATAACCATATCGAAATTTATTCTGTTTGCACAAGTCACCAATCTGCTGATCTCGAATCTCCTTTTGTGTGGATTGATCCACATCATTTCTCCAACGATAGTATGACGAGCGACCTACGCCTAAATGAAGACAGATTTCACCAATTGGCAAAACATCTTTTAATTCTTCAACTAATTGAAGTACTACTTTTGGCGCCACTTCCCTTCCAATTCCGCGTACTTTTTTAAAACTTCAATCTGTTGTTTCAACTCCAAATTCTCTGCCTGTAGCTTGGCTGTCTCGCTTTCAAATTCCGGTCCTTTGCCGAAGGCATATTGTTTACCAACTGGTTGTTTAAGACGGTGCATTTCACCATTTCGATACCAATGCATCCATCGCTTCAACTGCGTATAGTTTCGAATGTCCAATTCTTCCATTACTTCTTTTACCGGTACGTTAGCCAATCGCATTTCAATTGCCTTCATTTTCACTTCTACTGGATAACTGACTCTTGTTCCCATAGAAAAACACCTCCACATTGATTATTTCAGGTTTAAGTCCCCGTTATTCAATGAAAGGTGTTTTTATTTGTCTCATATTATTAGGTCAGTGCCCAACTCAATGATCTTCAAGTAAAGCCCCCGTTAGTAAAAAAATCACTTTAAAAAGGACTTGTCAAAATACTCCATTACTAGTATTACTAGCCCCAAAATCGACAACAACAATCCTACAACAAATGGGAAACCTAGGAATAAACTTTCAACACTTTCATTCGCATATTGCTTTCCTCCAAAAATTGCATACCACAACTGTGAACCAGACCAACTATTCATGCTGGGAATATATAATGCTGCCACCACAATTATAGTTAATGTAGTAAATAATCCCCCTAACATTATAAAACCGCCAATTACTGTCCTTTTCATTCTTTCGCCCCCAATCTATAAATTTCCCCCCTTATTTTCATCCCCTTCTATTCTATCTATTTCTCCAAGCAATTTAGATTTCCCTTGTTCAACTAACCTGCCCCGTTAGTTTAAGTACATTTCTTCACAATCTTCATTATGATATTAACGTAAATTTCCAACGAAAACCAACTCACTTTTAGAAATTTTTAAAAGTGAGCATTTAACTGGACGGACCATTCTAATCTGTAAATTTATCAATATTTGTTATTTTTGGAAAATATGTAGGGTATAGTAGGATTAGATTCGTCTTATAAGGTAGAAAGGGGGAGAGTGCTATTCAGGATGAGATTTTAGTAGAAAAAGTGAAAGCAGGTGATGAGCAGGCGTTTCGTTTCCTTATTGAAAGATATAAAAATGATTTGTTCAAGGCGTTATATCCGATCCTCAGGAATGAGAAGGATGCAGAGGATGTAACTCAAGAAGTGTTTTTAAAAATCTATTATGCTCTCCCTCAGTACAAATCACAAGGTTTGAAGGCGTGGATGACGCGGATTGCGATTAATCATGCAATTGATTTAAAGCGCAAGAAGCAACGTCAGAATGAAACGGTTCTTGAACCAGAAGTGTTTTCAGCAATAGCTCAAACCGGTTGTAATACCATTGCTCTTCTTCTGCGAAAAGAACAGAGAGAGGTAGTACGACATCGATTAGATGAAATGCCCCCTAATTATAGAGATGTTATTTATGCGTATTACATAACTGAAAAAAGTTATAAACAAATCGCTGATGAGCAGGAGGTTGAGGTTAAGACAATAGAAATGAAGTTGTACCGTGCAAGAAATTGGATGAAAAAACATTGGAAGGAGGATGATTTTTGATGAGGCACTTCAACAACGAAGAGTGGAGGAGTTATATAAACGATAAGTTATCAGAAACTACGTGTGAAGAGCTAGAAGATCACCTATTTTCCTGTGACCAATGTTTAGAAGTCTATATGAAAATGTTAGATAGACAGGCAGAGGAGCTACCAGTGATAGATTATACTAGCTTTACAGATGAAATAATTGCAGAACTCCCTCAAAAGATGGTACGAAATAAAACACTTTATCAGCGAACACTATTTCATTACGCGGTAGCAGCAGTAATTACATTAACACTTATGACAACTGGCTTCTTCCAAACCATTATGGGTGTTATTACTACCGTTGAAGTATCGTCGATATCAAAGCCACAGCAAAGTGTATCGAATAGCCTAATGGAAAAATCTTTGGCACTATTTGAAATAATTGATATAAAACATAAGGAGGGTCAATAACGATGACTAAAAATCCACTACTTGCGTTCTTCCTCACCTTTATTCCGGGGGTGGGACATTTCTACTTAAGTCGAAAAGTCAGAGGGTTCCTTTATGGAGCAGGGGCCATATTACCTTTCATATATGGTTTCCTCCTATATATCCAAATTTATTCAGACGAAGCACTAATTATTGGGATATTCATCGCAGCAATCGTAACGGTAATTAGTGTAATGGATATGGTACTTTACTTATTAAAAAATCAGAGACTTACGATACCAACTAACCAAACGCACCAAACGTTAGAGGAACCAACCCAAATTAAAACGGACGAAAATGAACGCTTTTATACAATTTTACTTTCCTTTATCCCAGGGTTAGGTCATTTTCAACTAGGTTTAATGAATAGAGGATTAACATTCCTAATCGGATTTTTTGGACTTGGAACGATGGTCTTATTTATATCAGTTTTCACGGACCAAATTGCATTCTTGGTGTTTCTAGGGATTCTCCCTGTGCTTTGGGTTTATAACATGTTTGATGCAATTCAACAAGTGAGCAAAAAGTTACGAGGAGAAGAATTAATAGATAAGACGATATTAGAGGATTTCGAAGAAACACGTCGTGAACAAGGAAAGAAAAGTAAGACTTTAGCAACGGTATTATCGATTTTTCCAGGTGCGGGACATATGTACTTAGGGTTACAAAAACGTGGCTTACAGCTCATGGCAGCTTTTTTGTTGGGAATTTATATTTTAGACATTTTAAGACTTTCACTGTTTCTATTTTTAATCCCAATAATATGGTTTTACAGCTTTTTTGATGCATTGCAAAAGGTTTCAATGCACGAGGAGGAGGAACTAGAAGATATCCCAATGATCTCGTATTTTGTGAATCACCAAAAATGGTTAGGTATTGGTATGTTGACGCTAGGACTTTATTATTTAATTGCAAATGTGATCATCCCTGCGTTAGCGCCGGCATTAAAGATAAATCTAGGATTTGATATTGAATATTGGTATTATAACTACTTCCAAGTCAGTGTTATCTGTATTTTATTAATTGGCGGGGGCTTGAGGCTGTTATTCGGAAGCAAAATCCGAAAGGAGAGTCGTAATGCGTAAATGGCGTGTTGGTACTGTATCAATGGGCTTATCTCTTATATTTCTAGGGGTTCTCTTATTTATAACTCAAATTAAGGGGAAATTTATGTTTGAACCATTTCTTGTATGGTGGCCGATTATCCTTATTGTGTTAGGAATTGAAATTATCGTTTACCTCTTTTTATCAAAGCAAGAAAATCCAATTGTAAAGTACGATTTTATAAGCATTTTATTTGTTGGTATATTAGGTACTATTGGAATTGGCTTTACGATTTTAACTTCAACTGGTCTATTAACCGAGCTGCAAACCCTTGTGGTGGCTGAGGATAAATCATTCAATCTACCTTCAATCGAGGAAGAGATACCAGACAACATTAAAAGAATTGTCCTGGAAACGAATGATCATGAAGCAAAAATAGAGGGTTCTGACGTAAACCAAATAAATATATTTGGTACCTATAGCGTAAAGGTTAATCCGAAAAGCAATCCTCCGATTACAGACAAGGATAATTATACGCTGACAAAAATAGTAGGCGACACAATGTATGTGACGATTAAAGCTACTTCTCGTCATTCGGGTCCTTTCTCGACCTATATGGCAATCGAGCCTACAATTATTGTACCAGTTAATGTTCGCTTAGAGGTGAGAGGAAAGCATAATACAATTGAGCTGCATCCAGGTTCTCTTGAAAACCATTGGACCGTTGATGGACCAAGCTATGTTACCATGCATCTTGAAAAAAATAATGATGTACTACTTTCAGCTACTTCAAGAAATAACCCGCAAAATGGTAATGTGAAATGGGATTCGATTGAAATATCAGACAAAGGCGGAATCGACAAGTTTGAAGAGGAAGTAAACGACAAACTTTACAAAGGAACTTTTAAGATAGGAAACGGAACATTTCATCTTAATATATTTAATAGTGAGCTAATTTCGGTGAATTTGGTAGAAGGGATTTAAAATCAATTTAAGGTATCCCCAAAGTGGTGGTATTCTTGTAGGATAGAGTTTTTAATAAAAAGGTATCTATTTTTCGCTATTTTTTAAAAAATTCCAATGATGTATAGCGATAATAAAGTTGTTTAATTTCGCTATAATAAACAAGAGCCTTACTACATTTGATATGTAATAAGGCTTTTAAAGTTGTTTAAAATCGAATTAATCTAAAAGAATTTTGTTGCTTAAAAAAATAATAAATTTGTGTAATTCTTATTGAACTAAAGCCCCCGTTAGTTTAAGTACATTTTTTCACAAACTATTAGTTTAAGTTAACAATCACGTCAATTAAAACTACTTCCTAGCTCATTACTCTGTAAACAGATTGAAGTAAATATTTGATTGAGTTCGATTACTTCCTTCGAAATAAAATTAAATCGTACAACCAAAACACTACACTACTAGAAAGTACTGTGAAATAGTAATTAGAAGTCTTATAAAAATCTACATGGTCAAGTGCATAGAAAATAGTAGTAACGATTGTTCCGGTAATTAGATATATTAAGAATAATTTGCTGGCGCGAATATTGATTTTTTTTTCATCCAAATAAGATTGTATCAGTGCTCCTGGAATTAGATAAACAATACTATATATTAGACCAATAAAAAATATATCTATTGGATTAAAGTTTCTTGGAACTGTTAAGAAACATACTAATAAGCTGAGAGAAAATCCAGATAAAATTGAACAAAGTAATACTTTGAAATAAAACACAAAAATATTTATTTTTCCATGCATCCAAATACCTCCCTCTTTTTCGTTAATTATTAAGTTGAAGAAGAAAATTAGCCTTCAAGTGAAATGCTAAAGCAACCCTAACTCGTTTTATTTCTCCTGATTTATGTATTCACTCCAATTATAACTCAGGTTACTTCTTCAACTAAACTGCTGCGTTAGTTCAATAAAGATAAAGGCTATGCTGTAGGAAAAGGTTGATTTATAACGTAAAGGAATCGACTGCATTTGCAAGATTTTATTCAAAACATGAGCAGTACATTTCTTTTGGACAGCGTTGAAAGCCTTTGTTGTATCTAAGTTAAAACGACAGTGCATAAAAAGCCGTATATGAATTTAATAGAGAAAAACACTTAAAACATTGATACCACAACATTTCAAGTGTTTTATGGTGTCCCCAAACTTGTATTTGGGAACGTTATTAGGTTTAGTTATGTATACGTTATAAATCCTTGTTGCACTAAAGCGCACGTGAGTTCAATAAGTAATGCTATCTGTTTGAAAATTATGTTTAATCTAGAAAATAAGGAGTAATTCCTACTTCTCTTAAGATGTTATTTAAGTTGTTTGGAAATATGTTAGCATCAATACCCGATTCAATTAATACTTGTCTAAGTTCAATGAATAATTGCTTATCAACGGATCTAAAAATATACTCAAAACGCTTTTGATTATCTAACCTAAGTAAATACCAAACCAAATCATCATATAAATATGGGAACTCTTGTTTAATGTTTTCTCTATTGTCGAGAAATGATTGAACATAATCCTCAAAACGATACACTTTATTTTCATCGAAATCTTGGTATTTTTTAAGTTCTTTGATTGGTCTAAAGATATAAGCTGACCCCAATTGCCAATTACCAAGACCCACAAAAAAAACAAGTAACGAATATTTTCGTATTTCAGGATCTGGATCTGAAAAGTAAAGATAATAATTGTCATAATTATCTTTACTCCAATCTTTAGCTAATCCTGGATCAACTTCGATTCCTGCTACAATCCTCTTAGCTTTATCAAGTACCGTTTTTGACATCGGTTATTCCTCATTTCCTGGCATCGTTACTTGAACAATGCTATATAATTACTACTCCAACAATTAGCAGCTTAATTTGCTAATTCAACTATCCTGCGCCATTAATTGAAAAAAAGTACTCAAATCCTGGTTTGGAAAGCTTTACTTGTAGAGTCACCAAAGTCTCATTTGGGAACGTTTATTAGGTTTATTTTGTATACTTTATAAGCTTTGGTTCACTAAAGCAACCTGTTAACTTAAGTACATTAGTTCACAAAGACTTCTTATAAGTAACAAGAAAAGGTGCTAACAAAGAACCAATTATACAAATAAAAAAAGCTATGCCAAGTGTCACAAGTAAATTGCTAAAAGGAGACAGGAAATAACCGAAGATGAGCATTGGAAGAATAGTAAAAAAGACAAAAATTAATCTGCCTTGTACTGTTGTCTTATGTGTTGTATCGCATTCAATACATTTAATCGGTTTATAATTCTGCCAACAGGATTTATAGATTTCGCTCCAACTAAAATGTGCATTGCATTTCTCGCATTTTTGCAAAGCTAATCACCTCCGTATATTGATATATTAGTATTTCTAGATAAATCCCCCGATACCTTTAAAACCTTCCCAAAGCGTCGTTTGGGAAGATTCTTGAAATGATCTTTCACTAACGCCCCCGTTAGTTGAATATTAAAGAATTCCAAAATAGTTACTCTATTATTTTTGCTAAAGTCCCCGTTAGTACAAATAAAAAGGTTTACTTGTAACTAAATGTTACTATTATGACCCATAATCACTAGAACTCATATATAACAACCTAAAGAATTAATTAAAGTATGATATATTTATTAAGCAAAAAAATCACATCTTTTTATCATTATCTTATTATCAATTACTTTTTCAAAATAACCAAACTTGATTCGTACAATCCTTACGTTATTTGAATTACGATTTAGATTTAGATCTCGACATGATTCCTCTTTTAGTAATATCATAATTCTCTGGTAAGCAATTTATGCCTGGATGATTTTCGCAACGTGAAAAAAGCTCTTTTAAATCTCGTTGAAAATCACTACGTGGACGCTTTGGTTCTGCAATTCCCCATTTATCCATGCACTCTAGAATCAAAGATTGAGCCTCCGGGTATATCCTTGCAGTTTCAAGAAGACAGCCGACAGCCACTGAGCGGGTAGGTTCCTCGTATCTTTTCTTCAGTTTACCAACACAGCTTGTAGTCATATGCCAAAGCCATACGTGGTAAGTTAGATTACTATCAGGGATAGGTGTATCAAAGAATCCCCTGCGAATGCATGCCCATAAAGCTAGTATACTATTATTAGTGAGAGTAGAAGATTCGTGGTTATCAACATTGATGACAAGTGAACTTATATGATTGGATAAATTAATGCCTCTTTCAGCCAATCTCCTCCATATACTGCAAATGAACTCTTTTGTCGGTATATCCTTTCTATAATAATCCGATAACATCAGCTCTACTACTTCTGGTGGCAACGAAACGTTTAAGGAAATTAATTCATCCAACATCGCAGCTGCCCGGTACTGGACATATCGTTCAGAATCTAATGTGTCTCGTTCCTCTTTGTCAATATACAATAATCGTGCGATTGGCGTAACGTATGGATGCAGATCAGCATCCATACTCAGACTTTCATAAGCCGCTTCTAATAAATCAGCAATTAATTCCGGGTTATTCATTTGAGTGTAAACACCCTTATCATGCTTGTCATGACATAAGCTCTCGATATAGCTAACTATCCAATTTGCAGCTTTCGAAGTTTCACCAGATGACAGTATAAAATCCGCAAGGCTAGTCTTCATACTTTGGCGTTGAATAGAGTCCCCAGAAACAAATTGCTGCAGCTTATCCAAAATAATATCATCTTTTAACATATCGAATACAGATCCCCCTTTACTGACCAGTAAAATTAGATTTTTCAGATACTAAGATTATCGCTAGTAACTCCATTTCTACACATTTTACCATATTTTAGTAATTATTAATAGAACAACTAAATAGTAATACATATTGGAACAGTCCTGCCAAACACCCCCATGAGGGATAGCACATCACCCAATGTTTAATTAAGACACTCCCCTGCTGAAACGTCAGTTCTTTTTCGCCAACAATCTGAAAAGATCCCATTTTTCTTTCAAATTTTGGTTGATGAGGTTTTTGATGTTTTTTACATTAAATGTATGTATATTTAGCCGAAGACTAGTTTGACAAACAGAGACAGTAATCAATTGTTCGACATTCACTCTGAAGATTACAAAGTCTTGGTTACATAGTTACGTTGCAAGAACCTGAAGCTTCTTAATCTAGTCAACTATAATAATTGATCAATGAATTAGGCGTTTTCTTTTTAAAAAAATTGAATGAGCTACGTCTATTTTAGTTTTGCCTTTTTCCCTTAATTACAGAAGTTTATTTTCATGTTAGTTTAGATACATTGCTTCACAAACCTAATTAGATTTAAATATGAATATCCAAATATTTCTTGTTAAGTGCTATTCCATAAAATGACCCGATTGTTGAACAAAAGTTAAACAACGCTCTTCAACTAATCTGCTCCGTTAGTTTAATAACATTATTTCCATATTCTTTGTACATTCTGAAGTGTTGTACCCGAAAAAACTAACTTGTAGATATCAGGTTTAGTGGTACTTTTCCAAAATTCATATTCGTACTTTGAGTTAAAGTAATTCATAATTATTGTCATTATATTTCCATGAGTACCTATAATTATAGTCTTCCCTTCATATTGATTTAAAAGACTTTCGATAACTGGTATAGACCGATTTTGTACCTCTCTAACTGATTCACCTCCTGATAAAAAATAATCGTAATCTTCGTAGGATTTTTTAATTGCTTGCTGAATCTCTTCATCAGGTAATTTATAAGCCCCTTTTAACTGTCTTTCCCTTAATTCTTCAATAACTTTTATTTCTATATTTTTCTGATTAGCAATACCTTCAATCGTTTGAATAGCTCTCGTATAAGAACTCGAAACTATAACATCAATTTCCACGTGGCTCATTAAATCTGTAATTTTTTTTGAATCTATTACACCCTCTTTAGATAATTCTCTTGTTCGTTCTTCCCCGAAAATAAATGGTGATTTTGCGTGTCTAATCATATAAACTGTGGTATCCATTTCCCCTTAAACTCCCTTCATATTTATTGAACTAAACTGCCTCGTTAGTTCAATAAAGAAAAAGGCTATGTTATAAGAAAAGGTTGATTTTTAACGTTAGGAATCCGCTGTATATGCAAGATTTTTTCAAAATATGTTCCAGTGCAATTTCTTTTGAACAGCATTGAAAGCTTTGTTGTATCTTTGCTCAAACGATAGTGCATAAAAAGGTGTATATGAATAATATACAGAAAAATACTTAATACATTGGTATGACAACGTTTTAAGTGTTTTATTTCGTCCCAAAAATTTGGGGAACGTTATTTTGAATGTGATTGTATAACTTAATTGTTCTTTATTCATTATGCCGATTGGTTCACTAATCTTTTAGAAGTTACAAGTAATAAAATTGCAATCAAATAAACTACGGACATCAATAACGAGAAAACTCCATATTTTACACCAAATAGATAGTTTAATCCAAATAGTGGAGTTGTAAAAATAATATAAAACGGATAATGAATTGACGCTATTACATCCAAAATAGCATATTCCAAAGTTATATGTTCAAATTTTGTTATAACATACACTACCAAACCAGATAAAAAACCAAAGGTTAAAAAGATATTTAAACTTTTATTAAATCCATTTTTAAGGGTTCCTTTTTTTACAAATGCCAACAAAGTAACTATAAATAAAATAGATACAAGTAAATTCAAAATGGTCACATTAGAGTCAGGATGTTTTATTGACGGAATTAAATTTATTGCAAAAGCAACTATATAAGAACAGATTAGAAAAATTAAGGTTTTTTTAGTCATTGTTTCACCTCGCTCATATTAATTTATATACCAATATTATACAATACACTGATTCTTATTGTTTTGATTTAGTTACCAAAGCGATGTTTGAAGACGTATTCCTTATAGTGTTATAAATTCGCATAAATCCCTATTTAGAGGGTATTTCGGTCTGTTAGGACAATATTTACAATGAGGGTCACTACATTTTGATTCAGTCCAACTAATACATTTAGGGCAAAAATATGTATCAAATTTATCATAATAAATTAAGTTAGATTTACATTGCGAACAAAAGTTGTTTTGTTGGATTTGACCATAAAATTCGAAACCATCAATAATTACCTTTCCGTTTACTTCTAATATTTCCATAATAAGCACCTCTTTTCTTCTTACGATGATATCAAATTTACATATTAAGTAACAATATTCCCAAACGGTCGTTTAGGACCATTTGAAATCCTTGCTGCACTAAAGCCCCCGTTAGTTGAATAAGATTATTTTCGAATACTGTCCCTACAAGTCAGTTAAACCCAACGTCTTGTTGATTAAAACGTTTTCTTAATCTTACATCTACACACCAGATTACTGATGAATAAACAGTTGCTGGAATTAAAAAGTACCAATCAAATCTATTAAAGTCAGTGAAAATAAACCTATATTCAGTAATTAAAATAAATAATACAACGAAACTGATAGCAAAGAATAAATGGGTTACTAATGAGGCATACATTCTTTTCTTGCCCTTAAATCTCTTATTTATTTGATCGGATAACATTGTTACAGGAATTCCAAAGAATAAAACAACTGGGGCAGCAAAAATAAGTACAAATAACATTAAAGCTGGTACCTCGGTTATGTCACTCCGTTCTACAATCATAAAACAAAAACCAATAATAGGAGTGGAAATTATTATAGTCCAAATAAATGACAACATTTTCTTTTTAAACATTTTAGCACCTCCATGTTTCATTTAATAATTCCTTTGTTAATCAACTAAACTGCTACGTTAGTGGAAGAAGAAATTGCACCTATAGCATCGTTTTGGCAAATATTGATTATATGCAGTCAAAAGCAAACACCCCACTCATCACTGGAATGGGGTGTATTGTTACCTAACTTACGTTTGGGAACGTTATTTGGTCTAGTTATGTATACATTATAAATACTCGTTTTACAAAAGCACTCAAAGGAATTTTAAAAAAATTCAATTGTTTCAAGGAAGTAACTCTACCTTTACCTTCAGTTTTATATCACTAGGATGCTCTTCCTCTTCTACAAGGTAAGAGATGACATAAGCACCTTCAGAGAATCCGTCAAATACCTTCTCATAACTTTCATTATTTTTTAAAACACCATTTGTTATAAGTATTTCTTTATCTACATTTCGAATTTCGAAAAAAAAGTTTTCAGTACCGACATTTAATAAAGATATTATAAATGGCACATCACCAGGATAAGAAAAATAAGATTTGCTTTCACCAATTCGAGACGCAACCTCTTCATCAATCATAAGGAGATTATAACCTCCCATAGGGTATTGATAATTTTCCATATACGTAATGACATCTAAGATAACAGGTTCCTCATTTACAACTTCTGACACTTCTTTTGACGCTACTTTTGAAGATGGCTCTTCTGATGAAACTTTTGTGTTATCAGAAGAGCCATCAGTACAGCCTGATAAAGCAAATGTTCCTAGTAAAATGCTTATGTAAAAATACTTTTTCAAAATTTTCACCCCATTAAAATTATTAAAATATCCACTTTAATAATACCATATATGGATTTTACTGGTTTTTTAGTATTTTAAGTTCCTAAACCGACATTTGGGGACATAGTGGACATAAGCAACTAAAAGCAAGCACCCCATTCAATTGAATGGGGTTGTTGGTTCCCTAACTTTGATTTGGGAAAGTTTATTAAGTTTGTTTTGTATACTTTATAAATCCTTGTTGTACTAAATCTTTCGCAGTTTAAAACAGGTTAGCTTATCAATTTCAAGACTTAATGAAACAACATCACCTTCTTTAAGTAAAAATGCATCTCCATTTTGAGCAACTAAATCCTTAAATTGGTACACAATTGGCTTGCAGTTTATGTTTTTAGTTGTTTTTTAAGTGCGGTGCCTTATTATTTTTGAATATCTACAATAATATCCTCAAGCTCTAATATTTCCTTTATAGAATTGCTATTATCCTTAAAATATTTAACGCCATTTTCATCAATTTCGTCAGCCTCCATCAATCGGAAGAATGGGGTGAATATTAAAGTTTCAGCATCTGGATGCAGTTTTTCAAAGGTATAGACAAATTCCTTATCTCCATGGTCGTGTCCTATACCACCGGTTAACGCTGGTGTATACGTATTACCTAAATTATCCTTTACTTTTAAACCGGAAGAAATAATATCCCATTTTTCTTTTAAATTCTCGTTTTTTATTGTTTCTCTGTAATTGACGATAAAGGAAATCGGTGTGTATATGATTTCATTCAATTTAATACCTAAATCATCTTTTTTTGATGCAGGAGCTTCCACGATTTGGACTTTAGGCTCAGTCGCCTTAGCATTTATTTCAAAATCCCAACTCCCCTGGATCATTTCCTTTTTATCCTGACTGGAAATACTACTAATGTGAAACTCAAAATTCGCCTCCTGTAAATGATTAGATAAATTCAAGATCGCTGTTGTTAAGCCGGCGTATTGATTTGGCCCGACTTTTTCAATCATATGTTTCGTATGAAAAAGTGCGTGTTCGCGGCCATCCACCTTAAAAGTAGTCTCAATTTCCGGGGACTCACCTAAATCCCTGTCCGTTTCAATATAATAGCCAACTAAAAACTTTTTACTATCGAATAAGCTTTCATTTACCGTAATCGTTATCCCATTGCTTTCTACTACAAGATGTTGTTGATCCGCGAATTCCTCATAGCCTGATATTATTTTATCCTGGGTCGAGAAAAGCTTGATAATACTGTTCAAAACTGGAATTTCCTGAGCGAATGTTGTGTAGGATAGACCTATAATTGATGCAGTGCCGATACCCAACGACAAGCAGACAGCTGCAGCTCCCTTCATCCACTTTCTCGGTGTTGTTTTGGATGTCTGAATTCTCAGGTCCCTTTTAAACTGTGCTTTTTCAAGTTCTGTTACCTCTGCTTCTTCAAATTCAGTTATATCGATTTCAATATCATTGAAGTGTTTAAACAGATTTTTCAATGTGCATACCCCCTAAATCTTTTTTTAGTTTTTTCCTGCCATGGTAAAGCCGGTTATCAATAGCCGATTTTGTCATCTGTAATTGATGGGCAATTTCTTCTGTATCAAAATCTAGCAGGTACCTCATTATAAAAATTTTCTGATCGACAGGCTTTAATGTTGAGATGATTGCCTGAATGTTCTCCTGTTCTTCCAGATAGGTGCTTTCATATTTCAAGGAGTCAGACGGCGTAAGCTCTATATCCAAAGTGGGGCTTTCTTTTTTCTTTATTTCCATGCGGTAATAATCGATTGCTTTATATTTGGCTATCACGCATACCCATTTTTGAAAGTCAGCTGCATCTCCGTTGAACTTTTTCGCGTTTTTCCAGATAGATAATAAAATATCGTTACAACACTCCTTTATGATGTCATTAATGTCAAGAGGACCTAAAATTTTTAATACAACACCTTTTATTAATGGAAGATAGTGATCGATTACGTAATCAAGAGCGTTTTCTTTGCCGCCTTGAAGATATTTTATAAAATTATGTTCATTAATCTTCATTTCTTTCTCCTTTATATAGTATTGATACTGCAAAAGCCTTTACATTATATATAACGTTGAATGGCATCTATTTTTCGCAAAAAAACCAAAAAATGTTAAAATCTTGAAACATATATCGACTTTATCTCAAATTGCTTAACTTATTATTATAAGTGCGTCATCTGCGGCAACAATACGACGCCTGAGACTACAGGCTCAGGCCGTGACCGCGGAGAAGCTTCCCAGATAGGAAATAAATTTTTATTCATTTCAAAAAATGCCATTTTCTTCCCCGAAGAAAATGGCATTACTCTCTATATTTTATTTAAGGTAAATATTAATTTCATTTGTCATACCCACTAATACTTCCGTTTCTTTTAATACTTCCAGTATCGTAATCGTAATTCCCATCTTAATATAATATGTTTTTCTACTGGTATTTTTAAGTTATTGTAGCAAATCTCCATACGGATATATAAGATTCCCATCTGTACACGTAACTTATAATTTTGAACCAATGACAATGCGATATTTAATTGTTGCAGAGCCTTTTCCTCTAAATTTTCTTTCACCAACATTAAGCTATAATTCATCCGCAAATTAATCATTTGTAAACGTTTTTCGTATGAGAACGTATATTATTATTTTTTAAAATCCAATTCCAAATGAGAAAAATAATAAATGTGCTAATAAAAAACAAAGAAAAATCGAAAAACATATTTTTCATTCCTAAATTATAGACATCAAATATAGATACCATTTGTTCACCTTTATATTGAATCCACTTAAATTGGAAACCAAAAATCAACGCAATTATAAAGCTAATAGTAATCATTTTCTTTTTGGTCATTACTGCACCTCAGTTTCATTTCATTATCATAATAATTCCCTATCAATTTGAAATTTCCTTTTAAAGTGCTAACAAAGCGTTTTTTGGTAAACTTCAGATTGTTATTCAACAATATGGCCCGATTGTTGAACACAAGTTAAACAACACTATTCAACTAAACTGCCCCGTTAGTTCAATAAGAAAAAGCTACCCTAAAGGCAGCCTTGTTCTGCTAAAGCCCCCGTTACTTTAAGTATTTTCTTTCACAATCCATTTCAAAAACAATTTTTTCAATATAACCACTCCAATATTATACAAAGGTCCCGTAAAGTTATTATCGGAAATTTAATGAATGCTTTTCCAGAATAAAATAGGCATCATACTAATCAATTTGTTGTTTTTCTGCGTAATACCATTTTAAATAATACATTATTCCAGACTTATCGACCCAGCTAAAATCTATTAGATCCTTCTCTAGTGAATGGTGTAGCTCATCTACTGGAATCCACTTTATATCCATAGTACCGTCGCCTTCTTTAACTAAATTACCAGAGGCTTGACATCGAAAATAAGTGCCTAATGAATCTACTGGACCATTTGTCGTTTGATAAACAGCAAAAGGCTTCATAGCTTCAACATTTGAGTCCACATCATTAGTTTCAATTCTAGTTTCTTCCCCAAAAATCTTTGTTATATGAAGTCCTGTTTCTTCGTGCACTTCTCTTTTAAGTCCTTCCATAAATGACTCGAATTCCTCTAACCTTCCTCCAGGTAGCTCATAAGGTGTTTTATTCTCATTAGATTTAACCCTTTTTTGTATAACGATTTCAGTTCCATTTGGTCCATTTCTTTCAATTATTGCTCTAACATTTACATAGATCATACAAGTTCTCCCTCACTTTTCCTCTTCAACTAGATGGCCCGATTGTTGAATACAAGTTAAAACCTCTCTTGAACTAAACTGCTGCGTTAGTTCAATAAGAACTTGTTCTGCTAAAGCCCCCGTTAATTAAATATGATTACTGAAATAAACCGAATATCCAAACTATCAAATACATTGGAACTGCAATAATTATCGCCCCTGCAAGTAAATAGCTAATCTACCTTATAATAAATTTTAAAATATCTTATATAGCACCTGCTAAGTCGTCAACAAATCTCAACACTAAAAATCCCCTCCCGCAACATATAGCTTGGTGATTCTATTTTAATAGTATTTTCCTCTAGGGAAACAATATATATAGTCAATTCAGCGTTGTTTAGTTACATAACTTTCATTTGGGATCGTTTTTTGATGATAGAATGTAATTATTATGAAAATGTAAATATTAGTACAATAAGGTTATTTCACTTCAGCATAGTTCCCTTTTCCCTTTTCCCAATTAGCTCTTACACGATAAACGTACATACCTTTTTCTTTAGGAACTACAATTGAGCCATTTTTCACTTCAACTTTTTGTACATTTTCTTCATCTACTCATTGCTCTAACTCCATTGTTCCAGCAATAGGTTTTATCTTAAATTCAATTTTTATTTTTTCATTCGATGATACAACTGTTGGTTTATGTGTACTTGCCATATCAAACAGGCTTGTATAAGCCATATCTTTACACTGAGCTAAAAATAGCCCCTTCCAACAATACGAACCTTGTGTAGTAGGAATATCAACATCTCCTATTGTTACGTTTGGTGTAGGTGGTTCTAAACGAAACGGTTCAAAAATAAATATACCTATCATAATCAGTCCAATAATAATTAATAGAGAAATCTTTTTAATTGTACTCCCCCCTTTATTTACAATAGGCGTTAATATTGAATGAAAGTAACAATTCTTTTTCAACTAACCTGCCCCGTTAGTTTAAGTACATTTCTTCACAATCTTTACATTTACATTAACATAAATATCCAATAAAAAAAATCATCTAACCTCTAAGAAATCTACAGAGGAAAGATGATTTTATTCAAACTTTATTACAAATAATCGTTCTTTATTATAAATAATCAATCTTTATTACAAAGCTACATTTTATATTCCCTACTTCTAACTATGCCTAATTGCAAGTGACCTTTTAAGCACGATAGTTACGTGCATTAGGTCAAACTACTGGCACACCAGTAACAAAAATTGAAATTGATGGAGCAGTCTATACTTTCGACAGCAGCTTAAAGGCGTGGAAATCTAATGCTTTCACATCAGTAACATCTTCTTCAAACGTTACTTCAACAGTAGTAGCGTTAATAAAGTTTATCATTCCAACAGGTTTCCACAAAAAAGCCCGAATCCCTTTAGTATCAAGGGTTCGGACTTTTATTAAAAGAAGTATTAGTATGGTTAAAGATTTAATTAAAGATTCGTTGGGCCATAATCAACGGAAAACAACGGAAATCTATTTAGAGTCCATTATCAAGCGAGAGCGAAATGCGGTTCATCAATGGAACCCCGACCTTATGGGAGGTTATATTTAATAGTAGAAACTCATCTCATTCTCGAAACTTTGCAGCAGATAGCGCCGACTAGATTTCCTAAAAAATACTCGGCTTCATACAATAGACCGAACTGTTTATTTTAAAAGCGTTTCGATTTTTTACTTAGTAGGATACTTCTTGTAATACAACTTAATTAGATTGAATCATTCACTCCGTAAATGCCACCAATTCTTCAAAAACAACTTGGTTCATTCCGAGATAACGACCCTCTATAAGACGGTGCGAGACGAGCAGATAAGAGATTATACTTATACGATCCCTCAATACTAAAGGACTATGCATAAAAAAAAGGATCTAATCAAGTTTTATGGAATACTTGATTAGATCCTTTTTTTATAACCATCATCCCTTTACGTCCAACGATCGTACTCTTCCTTTTGACCCTCTTCATAAAAACGTGTATACAATTGGGTTGTTTTCGGATCGTCGTGCCCTAAAAGTAGCTGAATAATATCAAAGCGCATTCCCCTCTTTACCAAATGAGTTGCAAAGGTATGGCGGAGCATGTGGGGGGTAACTCGAAACCCCAATTGGCTAGAATAATATCGGAACCGCTCGTTTATTCTTGTTTGGTGAAGCAGCCGGTTAAATCTGCTATTCACAAACACATACGGCAAATCATCTGTTCTACTTTCAAGATAGGCGGATAAATATCCTCCGCATTCTCGGCTAAATGGAACAATTCGTTCTTTTTTTCTTTTACCTTCTGGAATGAAGATACTCTTTTCATCCCAATTGATATCTTCCTTTTTCATCGCGATTAACTCGCTAATTCTTACACCCGTCGCATAAAGTACCTCAAGTAAGGCCCTTTCCATTACATTTCCTTTAACAAGTTCCCTGCAAAGCATCAATTGCCCCTTGTTTAAATAAGTCGGTTTTTTATCTTCCCGTTTCGGATAGGGAATGTCTTTTGCAGGATTTTTAGTAACATAGCCCTCTTCCATACAAAATTTAAAAAAAGTCTTTAATCCGATTAATCGATCTTTTATCGTACTCGGTTTATACCCTGCTTCCGACAAATGAAGTAGCCAATTTCGGATATCCTTCTTTGATACACGAGAAGGCTCCATTTTTAAATAATCAAAAAGTTGGGTAACACTAAAAATATACCCCTTCATTGTTTGGGAACTCAGGCGTAGTCTATATTCGAGTTGGAATCGTTCGATGCATGCCTCTGTTTTGATTTCGCTCATCCTCCTATCCCATGTATTTACGGTACATGGTTAGTATTTCCTGTTTCGGTAAATTGGCGTAAATTTGGGTAACCTTTATATCCTTATGCCCCAATTCATCTGCGATAAACGATAGGTTGGCTCCCTTAGATAATAAATCAGTTGCAAAAGTGTGGCGAAACCGGTGTGGATAAAGAGGGCGTGATATCTTGGCGGATTCCCCTAGCCTCCTGACAATCTTTTGAATAGCTGATATTCCAAGCCGTGCTCCCCATTTCGAAACAAATAGGCCCGGTTGATTATCTTTCCTTGTTGCGAGATACCTTTCTAAAATCATCGAACATTTCCCTGTAAAATGAACGGTGCGGATCTTTTTTCCCTTCCCTGTGACGATAGCGGTTCGATTTTCAAAATCAATGTGCGCTTTATCGAGTCGGTGAACTTCTCCAACCCTACAGCCAGTAGCAAGAAGAAATTCAACGATTGCCCGGTTTCGAATCTCCCCGCTTTCACTCTCAAGGAGAATTTTTGCTACTTCTCCTTTTTCCAAGAATTTTGGAATGGATTTAGGAATACGGGGAAACCAACGCATCTTGATGGGCGACTTCTCCATATATTCTTCATTTACACAAAAGTAGTAGAAGGAATTTAGCATACTTAAATAGTTACACACCGTTCCTTCTTTCCATTCCTTTTGGTGCTGAATAAGCCATGTCAGGATACAATCTGAAGTCAACGAATCAAAATCTCCTTTTCTTTCATAGAAAAAATTGCCTAGAAAAGCACAGTATTTTCTAATCGTACCTTCGCTAAAATGGGAAACTTTCATGCTTAATAAAAATTCATTAATTACTTCATGATTCCTTGCGTTCACTAATGTTTTCGTTAATACCCAGTATTTCTCCCCTCCTTTTTCCCATTCTGACTTATAGATGACAGGCGATCTTTCCATATACCCTTTCCAAACACAAAAGCGGTAGAAAGAGCGGATAAAGCCAACATACGTGCCACTCGTCTCTTTTCTAATGCCTTTCAATGTTTCTTCAATCCAAAGGTAGATCTCTTCTGTCGTAATAGAAGAAAATCGTTCCTTCCTTCTTCGAAAAAAAAGTTGCAACATAATGCGGGTATCTTCAATCGTTTTTTTTGAATAGCCTTCATCTTTTAAATACAAAAGATATTCATTTAGCACTTCCCAATTCTCATGATTAACGATTGGTTGTTGTATTTCCCAATATTTTTCTGCAACACCTACCCAGCGGGTCTTTTTAATAGGCATGTTTTCAATATAATCCTTTTCCTCACAAAAGCTAAAAAAGGAGCGGATCACGGAGTAATATCCTGAAATATAGTTAATGGACCATTTGTCCCGATATTTATCAATCCATTGTTCAATATCATTTGCTGTTATTGAAGGATAGGGTTTCTTACAAGCAATAAAAAAACGCTGTAACATGGAACGATGTGTTTTAATCCTTTTTTCAGTTCTACCGGAATCCTTCATACCTTCCAGATACTCGTTCACGACAGTTTGATTTATCTCGTTCGGTAAAGATTTCTTTAATACCCAGTATGCTTTTTCCGGTGCTCGCTTTTTTTTCTCCATAACAGGGGACTTTTTTACATACTTCATCAGCAC
The DNA here is from genome assembly GCF_002736105.1 of Solibacillus sp. R5-41. Lineage (NCBI taxonomy): Bacteria > Bacillati > Bacillota > Bacilli > Caryophanales > Caryophanaceae > Solibacillus > Solibacillus sp. R5-41. Next base: position 2,609,392 of record NZ_CP024123.1, read on the forward strand.
ACAAAATTTGTAAAAAGCCCGAAGGATTGCAACAAATTCTTGTAAGGTTCGTTCCTTCAAATCCCCTTGTAGCTTTTCTAACCATTTCTGAATGTCATCCTGTGTAATTTCCGTAAACTCTCCTTTCCTATCCTTAAAAAAGAACTGCAACCTAGTTCTATGTAGATATATGGTAGTTTTCTTTTTGTTTTCTTTTCTCAAGCTTGAAAGAAATTCATTCACTACTATATAATTATTTTGATTAAAGAACTCTCCCCTTATTTCCACATTTCCACCCTTTCTATAAATTAGTTGTACATGATTAACCTTAAGATTCTGTTTATAAGAATTTCCTCTTAATATCCGCTTATTTTAAATTTGATATTGATCATACTGTTTTTTCCTAGTATGATTCATCAATCTTGTATAAATTCTGGTGCTATTAATATTCGCATGACCTAACAGATCTTGGATATAGGTAAACTTCATTCCTTTTTCCGCCAAATGCGCTGCAAACGTATGACGCATCGTATGTGGTCTCACTTTAAATCCCAGTTCTTCAGAAAAGAACCGGAATTGTTGTTCAACAAACACACGGCTTAATGGGCCGCCTCGGCAATTCGAAAAAAGATAATCACTTTCTTTTTCTCTCTGTTCCAGATACGTTTTCAGGCGTACTGCACAGTCATATGAAAAGAGTACAAAGCGTTCCTTATTCCCTTTGCCTTTTCGTATCCAGATTTGCCGCGTATCCCACTTCACATCCTCCAACTTAATTTGCAATAGTTCACTAATTCGAACACCAGTCGCATATAACGTCTCCACAATCGCTCGATCTCGAGGTTTCTGCCGGGTTAATTCTTGCAGCAATGCAATTTCTTTTTTACTTAAATAATAAGGAAGTGAATCATCAATTTTTGGTGTACTGACAGTTAGCGTCGGATTTTTTTTTATTTTACTTTCTTCCATACAATAGTTATAAAATGATTTCAATGCAGCCAACTTTAAATGAATTGAACGTGGTTTTAATCCTATTTCCTCCAAATGGGCTAACCAAGATCGTATGTCAGTTGCTCTTACATCTTCATAGTTCTTCTCGTAAAATACAAAAAACTGAGTAAGAGCAATTCGGTAGCCTCGAATTGTTTCAGGACTAAATCTAGCATGATGGTCATTAAAGAAAGCTTGTTGCGCTTCTATATTCATAGATATCTACCCCATTATATTTTGATAAGCTAACATAATATCTTCCGTAGGTATGCGTGCATAAACACGAGTAGTATTCAAGTTGGTATGCCCCATTTCATCTGCAATAAATTCCAGTTCTGCTCCTCTGGCTAACATATTCGTCGCAAAGGTATGCCGGCAACAATGCGGATGTAACGATTGCTCAAGACCCGCTAATTTCCCAAGTTTCGTGGTGATTTTATAGATACCATTTTGTTGAAGCGGCTGACCATATATATTCATAAATAACGGTTCTTTCACATCACCGGATCTCGTCCATAAGTAATCTTTTATAATGAGCGCACATTCCTCTGAAAAATGAACCTGTCGAAATTTTTTCCCTTTCCCTTGAACTACAACAGTTCGTCGTTCTAAGTCCACATCTTGAATTAATAATTGAGCAACTTCGGACCTTCGGCAGCCAGAAGAGAATAGAAATAGGACAAGTGCCCGGTCTCTGAGAGGCAACCGTTCCGCAGCCATTTTCACTCGTGCATACTCTTGTTCTGTAAGAAATTTTGGCAAAGGCTGAGGTACTTTCGGTCCCCACCGCTTTTTCATCAACATTTTCTCTAAGTAATCTTCCTCAAGACAAAACTTAAAAAAAGAAGACAAAATAGAAAGTACAATAATCACTGTTGTTTCCTTTTTCCCTACCGAGAATTTATTCACCCATTTCAATACATCTTCGGAGGTTAGCAAGTCCAACGCAACTAAACACTCGCTACAAAAACGCTCTAAGAGCGAACGGTATTTTGAAATCGTTGCTTCCGCTTTATTCGCTAATTTTAAACTTAGTAAGTATTCATTTAATATCTTTCTCGTTTGTATGGGAATTGCTTCATGGGTACTAATCCAATATTTTTTTTCATGATTCGTCACAAGTTACCACCATCCCTATTATTTCCTACAATTCTAAAATGTGTTAACATCATTGTTAACTGTTATTTCCATTTTTAAACATAATTTTGGGGTTATATGTAAAAGTATTTCACTTGATGATTTACCTACAAACTTAATATTCGAAATCTCAAAGCTATACGTATTTTAAAATTTTTCCACAAAAAAAGAGGACGACTTATAGTCTAACGGAAACCCTCATCAAGTAATTTTCCATGATAAAAAGTATCTGATGTTGACTTGGAATAAAGATTGTTTAAATTACAACTATAAAAGATGATTCTTATAAAAAATCATAGCCCCATTTTGAACAAAAATCGTTCAAAATGGGGCTATTTTCCATATTCGTATAGGGCATTTTGTAATAAAGATTGATAATTTCGGAAACCGAATCTTCAACTTAAGCCCCCGTTAGTTTAAGTGAACAATTTCACAATCTGACATTTAATAAAACAAGAGTTGTAAAGTCAACTCTTGTTTATCTTGTTAACTTAAATTTTCATAGCAGGTTTTAATGCTTCCCATTCTTCTCTTAAAATGCCCATACGAATTGAATCATAATAATTGCCTTCATAAAAGCGTACAAAGATTGCGTTTTTTACTCATGCTTCTTTTTACTTTTAAAAATAAACTTAACATATTCATAAATCGAAAGGGGCAAATATGGTGAATATATTATTATCTGCGAAAAATGTGATAAAGATTTACAATAAGAATCAAGCGTATGGACTTAATAAAGTATCTTTTGATATTGAGTCGGGTGAATTTGTGGCTATTATGGGGGCATCAGGATCCGGGAAGACAACTTTATTAAATGTCCTATCAACTATTGATACGCCAACCGATGGTGATATTTTGATAAACGGTGTAAATATTAGGACACTCAACGATAACAAATCGGCTGATTTTAGAAATAAGTATTTAGGATTTATTTTCCAGGAGTATTTCTTGCTCGATAGTTTAACGGTGAAGGAAAATATTGCTGTACCACTTACTTTGCTACAAAAATCCCCAAAAGAAATTGAATCATCTATAAATAGCTTAGCAAATCGTTTTGGGATATTCGAACAATTATCCAAATACCCGAGTCAACTTTCTGGAGGACAAAAACAAAGAGTAGCTGCAGCAAGAGCAATTGTGAAACAACCAAGTATTTTATTTGCAGACGAACCCACAGGTGCGTTAGATTCAAGCTCTGCAACAGCATTACTTTACAAATTAAGAGAAGTCAATGAGGAACTTCATACGACGATTTTAATGGTAACGCATGATGCTTATACTGCAAGCTTTTCGAGTAGAATTCTAATATTTCAAGATGGAGATATTTTGAAAGAGCTAAGAAGAAATGGTCGAGATAGAAAGGATTTTTATGAAGATATATTAACAGAAATTACCAAAATCGAGATAAATAAGAGATAGAAAGGAGCCTTGATATGGGATTATTAACAATAGCAAATAAGAATTTGAAGAAGAATTTCGCCTTCTATTCTCTCTATTTCGTTTCAGTGGCATTTGTTCTTATGGTGTTTTTCACCTTTATTTCCTTTTCCATGAACGATATTATTATGGAAAAGATTTCGTCCGATGGCAGAGTAGAAACAATGTCGAGAACGGTGGCGGTCTTTGTTATGGCATTTGTTCTATTCTACATGTCCTACTCCAACACTTTCTTTATGAAAAAACGAATGAAAGAACTTGGGATTTACTCTCTTTTAGGATATAGAAAGTCCAGTATGTTAAAACTATTAACCTTTGAAAATACTTTAATTTGTTTCGGCTCTCTATTAGTAGGAATCGCTATAGGTTCAATTACTCATAAGGGAATTGTCGAGGTGATAGTCAGAGTATTAAAATTACAAATAGAAACTTCTGAAATACCACTTATCAATTATAGTGCGGTTCTATTCACTTTTGTATTTGTATTTGTTGTTTTGGCGGTCTTGTTTGTATCAAACTGGATAGTCCTTCGAAAAAGCTCACTATTAACGCTGATCCGTTTGGAAAAGAGCGGAGAGAAGCAAATTAAGGTTAAGGGGTTCCTAGCAATATTAGGGATATTATTGATTTTAGTCGGCTATGTCTTAGCCCTTGATATTACAAGAGGAAAAGAATCGTTGTGGAAAACTATAGGATTTTCACCAATTGCACTTTTGACAATGATAAGTGTGGTAATAGGAACCATTTTCTTTATTCATTCTTGTTTACCTTTTGCTATCCGAAAATTGGAGAAAAAGAAAAAGTGGTTTTACAAGGAATTGAATATAATTATCCTACCAAAATTTATCTATAAAATCCGATCAAAGGCCAAGACGTTAATTTTATTAACTTTATTAGCTTCAGGAACTTTGGCTATTTTTGGTTCAACTGTACTTACTATTTATTATCCTGTTGCGGCTACAGAACGTATCATACCTTCAGCTATTGAGTTTCCTGTTGAAGATAAACAAGTAGCTGACAAAGTAATTGAAATTGTGAAGGATACCGTTAGTGAAGATAATATGAAATATACAGAGACGACTATTATTCAAGCAACTTCCTCCTCGGAAAAGTTGCCTTATGAATACAATCCAAAAGAAGTGCCGGGATTTGACCTTATCTCCGAATCGGATTATAAAGAACTTATGGAGATTCAAGGTAAGGATGCAGAATTCAATAATTTAACTTACAATGAGTCTATCTTAGTAAAATATCGCCCTGAAAAAGGAAACCCGGATAAAGGAAATATGTATGCCTTGACCCTTGCATCTGATAATAGCGTAGATATTACAGTAAAAGACACAACTTTACTCAATCCAATTGGGTTTTCTAATAGCATTGGCACACTTATTATTTCAGATAATCTTTACAATGACATAAGAAATTCTGGACTTCCTGAAAAAACTATTATGAGCATTGACGGGACAGATATGAGGGATAACAAAGAGGTTTATGAAAACCTAGCTCCACTATTTGAAGACAATATTTATTTTGCAAGTAGCTACCAGCGAAATGAATTGATTACTCATGAGAATAGTTCAACATTCTTACTCATTATCTTTGTTACAATCATCTTTTTTATTGCAACGGGTAGCATTCTCTATTTCCTTAATATTTCTAGTACGATGTCTGATAAAGATGATTTCACGATTTTAGAAAGAATGGGCTATAACAAGAAAAAGATAAAAAAGATCATAAGAAAAGAGGTTTTCACTTTGTTTAGCATTCCCTATGTATTAGGGATAACGCATAGTATTTTTGCCCTGATAGCCTATAAATCGGCTTTGATGGACGACTTGTTAGGAAAAAGTAGTGCCTTTTTATTACCTATTCTTTTTGTGGTAATTATTTTTACCCTTGTGTATATCTTTTATTATTTGGTAACGAAACGAGCATGTTATAAGATTATTTTTAGCAATAAAATGTAAACATTTGCAGATAAAGCTGATGGCAGGAAAGATACGTCAGTTTTATCTGTATTCATATAAAAGTATTTAAACTGAAGATAGGTGGATTTATGAAAAAGTCGTATGAGAAAAAACAAATCTTAATCTTAGCAAATCAGCTATTTGTGGTTATTTTGTTATGCTATGATTTTTCACAGAATCATCTTGTAGGAACAGCGAAGTTCGTTCCGCTAATGCTAATAACTATTATAGCCATTGAAGGGGCATATATTGGTTTTTTAAATATAAAAGAAAATATCACCCTATCACAATTTTCTAATTTGCTAATCCTTTCTTCATGGCAGTTTTTGTTTACTCTTAATGAAAATCCTATTTTTTATAAACTCAGTACCCTACTTAGTGTAGTGATTTTGTATAAGACCGTACAATTCCTGCTATTATTCTTTTTTCAAGACTCCACCTATGCCTATAAGAAAGCAAAAGACTGGATTTTAAGAAGCGTATTTTTGGTGACATTGATTGCGAACTTTATAAGCGACAGAATGTTTGCAACGCTGTTTTTATGTCAATTGATTGTTAGTTTCAGTTGTATCGTTTTTCTATTTTTGAAACACCGAAGAAGAATTACATTTGTTTTAAAAAGCGAGAAAAAGCATTTACTCCAATCGTTTGCTGTTATTATGTTTCTCTTTATTGGATATGTTATACTGTTCGCAAAAAAACCAGACTATCTAAGTAATTTAGGCTGGTATATCATGATCCTCGTTCCTTTATTTAGTATTCACACAATGGCATTTAAAAATCATAAATTTATCAAGCGAGATTTCCATTTAAAAGAAGGGAAATGGGGAATAGCGTTCCTATTCTCTCTTGTTTGTATTATTTCATTTGGGGTGTTGTTTAGGTTTAATATGATTACCTATTTCATCATCATACATACTATTTTTTGGTTTGTTCTGCTTTATTTCATATTATTATATAGGGACATCAAAATCACGATCTTAGATTCGGATAAAGAAGAACAAATAATTCTTCAAAAGGGCTTTTATGCTCATAATCTTATACAGATAACTAAAGAGGAAGAGTTAAAAAGGGACTTTTCTAATTATTTACATGATGAAGTATTACAAGATATATTATCCATTAAAAATATGATGAATAAATCAAACAAAAAGGAGATTCAAGAAATAATAGTAAAAACTCTGGAGAACTTAAATTTGTCATTACGAGAACAGATGCAAGAGTACCACCCAATACTATTAAAAACGCTCACGCTAAAAGAAAACTATAGTAATTTGCTTGAAATGGTACAGCAAAAATATGGAATGAAAAATATAGATATTTCTTTTCATTGTAATGAAAATCTATTTTTAGTTGAACCCTATCATCTTGTTATATACCGGGTTTTAAAAGAACTGGTAACAAACGCATTTAAACACTCTAAAGGGTCTAAGCTAGTTGTGAGTTTGACACAAGAAAATGATGAAATAGAACTCATAGTAAAAGATAATGGCACAGGACTAATGGAGAATGAAAAGTACGTTCCTAATGACCATAGGGGATTGAATTCTATAAAAGAACAACTGCTTTTATTAAACGGTAAAATGACAATTTCAGAATGTAATTCTTCTGGTTTATGTGTTGCCATTCGAATTCCCATGAAAGGAGATCATTCCTATCAATATTTTATTAATAGATGACCATGCTTTATTTGCAAAAAGTTTGGAAATAGCCTTAGAAGATTGTCCTGAAATAGACCGTTTTTATTCAATACAAAATATTAAAAATATCATTGGAACCATGGAAGAGTTTAGGCCTGACATTACCTTAATAGATATTAATTTAAGTAACATCAGTAGTGAAGATGGTTTAGGAATAGCAAAAAGTATTTTAGAGAGTAAACGCGACATGAAAATAGTCATATTAACAGGGTATGATTTGCCTGTTTATAGATACGAAGCTCAAAAAATCGGAGTAAGTGGTTTTATTAATAAAAACATTATGCCCGAACAGTTATTACAAATCTTAATTGAGATTAATGAGGGTAGTTACTATTTTCCAAGGTCCTCGGACTATGTAGAGGAATTGACCGATAGTGAAAAACAAATCTTACAATTATTAGCTGATGGATGTAAGCGTAAAGATATTGCTTCTATGTTATATGCTAGTGAACGCACTATTTCAAACCATATTCAACACATATTTGACAAGTTGGATGTTTCATCCTCGTTAGAAGCTGTAACCAAAGGAATAAGATTAGGATATATTCAACCTAATTATGAAAAATAGTTAATCAAACACAAAAGTGAAAATCATGCTCTTGTTGCTCTAGAGATTACTATTCTTCTTAGCGAGAGAAATAAGAGACTTCCATGCTAGAAAGTTCCTTAGCGTATATTATACGCGTTTTATCGGCAGGACCCCTTATAGAAAATCATAGCCCCATTTTGAACAAAAATTATTCAAAATGGAGCTATTCTCCAAAGATTGATCATTTCGGAAACCGAATCTTCAACTAAAGCCCCCGTTAGTTTAAGTACATTTATTCAAAAACTCTTTTTTTAGCTATCCTGGTCTATTCGTGCAATAAGAATTAGTGTGAAGGAGTTGTTAGTGTACCTTGGTGAAAATGCATTTTCCACGTTCCATCAATTAATTTCCATATCGAACTACGTAATGAATGTTGTTTATTTACTTCGTTATATATTCTGTAAGTTGTTAAGACTATTTCTTCAGACAATGGATGAATTTCGAAATCACTTAATTTCATATGTACAACGCTAAGACTCACATCACTAAGACTCTCGTTTTTATATAAAACTTTACCAGAGCTTCCGAATTCAAAAAATTTTTCTGAAAGTATGTTAGGTTAGTAAGTTCTTCATTTGATGTTCTGATTCTTGGTTTTAACAATTTTTCTTCTAACTCAAGTAACAGTTCTTTTATAGAAGTTTTGTTTTTCATTTCATATTCCCCCTACTTCGTACTTTCTATTGTTGCATTCGTTAACTCCTTATCATTAAATAAAGAACTACTGCATTATTTAACAATTAAAGTATTCCAATAAAAACTCATAAAACGTTGACCATTCTTCCCTTAATTCTCCTTTTAATAAAAGCTCTTCTCCTCCCTCAAAATCTACTTTATAGACTTTATCTGTTAAGGTATCCAGAACTAAAACAGTATTTACTGACATTTCACTTAAAACAAGATAATGTTTAGGAAATGAATGCTCACTTCTGCAAATATATGTATAGTTTTCAATATTATTTTTTTCTTCAACAATATCTAATAGCTCAAATGGTACAAAAGTGTCCCAAAAAGGTCCTGCGTACTCTTCATAGAATTTATTAAACGAATATGAAGTGTTAACATCTAAGCGAGTTAAAGCTTGTTTAACTTTAACTTTATTGTCACGTTTATAAATCTTATCTCCAAGAATTTGTTCCAATTTTTTCGGTAATTCACTCATCTATATCCCTCACTTAGTCGGTATCTAATTAATATTCAACAGTATGAACGAGAAATCCTTGTTAAACTAACCTGCCCCGTTAGTTTAAGTGTAACATTTCACAATGAATCACCGAAGCCTACTTGATGTTTTAGACATAAAAATAGACCATCGAAATGATGGTCTTGATTGAATATCGGCAACAGATGGCTACTTAAGTGTATAAAGTTGAGTCGACCAATTAATAAGGAAAAGATTGAAATAAATTCAATAATTTTATATACAAAATTAATCTTCGTATTGAAAATCTCTTTTAGCTTGCATTTCTCGCTCAACATCTTTTTTCAAATATAAAACATAATCCATAACAAAATGTAAGTCTACCTGCCCTTTATTGTATGCCGATTCTAGGGCTTCATAATTTTTAGCGACCAAGTAATAAAATAGCTCATCTTTGTTTATTCCTTTAATTTCAGCAATTTCTACCATACTTTTATCTTCCCGCATTTGGAAATATTCATTCTCAGTAAGGTTGAAAAAATTTGCTAAAGATTTGAAATCTTTTTTGTAACTAAAAACAACTTTTCCTTTATCTTCATTATCTATTTGCGAATAATTTTCAATGTTTTCTGGAGTCTGGGATTTCGTATAAATCGAACTATTCAGAAAAATAGAAATTACAAATATAATGAATAGTGACGGATAAAGAATTTTCTTCATGTTGAACACTCCCTTAATTACTATAGATTTTTATTTCAACACAATATATTATGTTCCAGAAATATACGGTTAATACACATTCAACTTGCTCCCTTCTTTTTATTATTGCTTAGTGTTTCAATGCTTCGATAGCACCCAGGTATTATGAAACTCGAACCCATCGTGACTAATTCCCAAAAAGTAGTGGTGGCATCATAATCGTATTTGACATGGTAAATTACAGTTCCTTCATCGCTTTCCCTTTTTTCAAGTTCAATTTTTTTTTGCACTGACAACTAATGAAAAAGTGAATGTTAATGTTAAGTAAAGAAGTAATCCTTTAAAGGCAGACTTCAATAGCTAACCTCCATTTTTCTTTTTTCATTTATTATGCGAGATTTTGCATATTCTATGTGCATCGTTTTATTCTTAACTAAAAATGGAATTTATCCTCAACTAAACTGCCCCGTTAGTTGAATTTTGAAATAGAGTAAATTCGCAAATAGTTCCCAAGTTATTTTAAAGCTTAGTTAGGTTAATCGTAATAATTCTTATTGAGATAAATGTTTGTAATCTAATATTTCAACTTTGAACTCATGATTACAAATTTGCTTATTAATCTTCTCACTATCACAGGACGGGGATATTCTTACCTTAACCAAATCTTCTTTAACATTTTCATTAAGTTTTTTTGAAGGAATCTCAATTCTTACAGTAACATCATAGGAATGATTCTCATTGTAAGTAATACCAACAATCCTTTTCCATTGCCAAATAAGGTGATTATCACCTCCATACTCTTTGATAACTCTTTTATCAATAGTTGGGAAGATAATGTCCGAAATAATGTCCTCTGTTGTGACATACATCCCTTCTACTTCTGAATTAGTTTCAGATTTTGCATTTTGCGTAGGAATAAAAACAATAAATACAAATCCTAATAATACCAAGTATTGCTTAACCATTAAGTTACACCTCAGAGTTCTGTTTATTTCTTATTCTTTGCATATTGTTATTTTTTATTTAGGCTCTGTTAAATTCAATTGTTGTTTTTTATAACGTGATTTATGAAGACTCACCAATTTGACTATAAAAACGATAACATCCATACAGCTAAGAATTTTTAATAAAGGATCGAACAGTCTTCTTTAAAATTATTTTTCGCAGCGTCTCAGAGTGTTATTTTCTATAAAAAACAGCGACAAACACTGTTAAATCAGTGTTTGTCGCTGTTTAAAATGTTACCAAATTTACATTTAGGAACGTTTATTCAATATGAACTGAATTTTTATAAGCTTCCTTTAACAATGGTAAAACAGCTCTAAAATTTACGATTAAATCATCCATTGTTTTTATAGGTTTGATAAAGCTTAATTCATAAACGCCCCATCTATCTTCTTCTGGTTCTATACAAACAGATATTGAAGGTTCTTTTTCTATTCCCCATATTATGCCTGCTCTACTGCCATCTGGAGCTTGAATAAATCCATCTCCAGAAATGCAAGCATCTCCATTTTCAAAATAAAAATGGTCAGTTATTTCACCATAAATAAAACCATCCGTTTCGGTTTCTTTAACAAGTTCAAAATCACTATAACAAAGTTGTCCCATCTATCTTCACTCCTCTAGAAAATCCTAACTCAACTGGTGTGTGGAATCAAAGATATGAAACGCTACCAAAGCGTCGTTTGGGAAAATTTTCGAAATGCTTGTTGCACTAAAGCCCCCGTTAGTTGAATAAGAACTGCTCCCTAAACGAGGTTTTGTTACCAATCTTGCATTTGGGAACGTTATTTATTAGCTGAATTTGTTATGCAGCTTAATAACAATCTGAATATGATAAAATTGACCCAACCTTGTCTTAAAGGAGAATTTTAATGAAAAAGCTTGGTAGTTGGATTGTTGTATTTTTAGGTTTTATAGTTACTTTAATTTTAAGCATAATAACAAGTGTGAATCTTCTAAATTTTAGTGGTGATAAGGGGTTAAATACACAAAACATAGAAAAAAATATAGAAAAATTAAAAGGTTATTCTTGGTTTAATGAATTATATGAAAATGAAGAACATCATCGTTCATTTTTTGTAAGCATAAAAATTAGAAAGTATTTAGAAAGTTCTATGCGTGTATCAAAATTAATTCGAAGTGGAAAAGAGCAAGAAAAGTTTATTGTTTTGCTAGAAGAAGTGGCTCGACTTCGGATTAAAGGATAACATTTACTTATAAAGAAAAGTCCCCAAATCGTCCTTGAACTGCACCCCATTTGGGAACGTTTATTAACATTGAGATGTATCAGTTATGCAATTTAAAGTTTGACTAAAAAAGTCTGTTGTTAATTATACAGTAACAAATATTTATATAGTGCAATCGATATTGTGAATGATTACACTTAAATTAACGTTGTAATTTAGTTGAACAAATGATTGTATGTTGCAAAAGGAGAGGGAATATATGAAAAATGAATTAACAATGCGACTAGATACACCCTATACACTAAACTTTTTAATTTATTTGCAAAATCTTTATCTTAATCAAAAACAAATAGAAGAACAATTGAAATTCCCATATTTATCGGAAAAGGTCATGTTTTCTGATGACTTTGAATTAAATTTCAAAGAATTATGGGAAGACGTTTCAATTAGAATATCTAAAGACGATATGGATTTAATATTATTCAATGATGAAAATAATTTATTTTACGAAAAACTATTCATTCCTAATTCGGATAGTTTAAAGACTTATAAAGAAATTTACACAGGTTTTCGCGTGTGGTGGAGTAGTTATGCAGGGGGTTTTTCTGTAGAAAGGTCGATTGATGATCCAAGTCATAATATATATATTGAATTAACGAATTCTTTAAAGAAAAATCATATAGAACCTAAGAAACAATTGAATATTAGCTTGATTTACGATGAATGTCTATTAACTAATACGGAGTTCTATTCTTATTATACAGTGCTTTCTATTGTAGATATTCATGCCAACCACAAAGATTTGGTATTCAAATTACAACGCTGTATTAGTTAAATTTATGGGAGCTTTAGTTGAAGAACAAAGGCAGCAAAAGAACGAAATTTTTTATAAAAGTCACATACTAGCTAACAACGTCCCCAAAGCTTGGTTTGGGGACATACTGTTCATAAGCAGCCAAAATCCCCCCCACTCAATTGAATATTTATTTTGTTGAATGTGCATTTTGATAGGCTTCTTTTATCAGTGGCAAAACAGCTCTAAAATTTATAATTAAGTCATCTATTGTTTTTATAGGTTTGATAAAGCCTATTTCGTAAACGCCCCATCTATCTTCTTCTGGCTCTATACAAACAGCTATCGAAGGTTCTTTTTCAAGTCCCCATATTATGCCTGCTCTACTACCATCTGGGGCTTGAACAAATCCATCTCCCGAAATGCAAGCACTCCCATTTTCAAAGTAAAAATGGTCAGTTATTTCACCGTAAATAAAACCCTCCGTTTCTGTTTCTTTAACAAGTTCAAAACCACTATAACAAAGTTGTCCCATATATCTTCACTCCTCTAGAAAAATCCTAACTCATCTGGTGTGAGGAATCAAAAATATGATACACTACCAAAGCGTCGTTTAGGAAAATTTTCAAAATGTTTGTTGTACTAAAGCCCTCGTTAGTTGAATAAGAAGTTAACGATTATCGTAATATTCTTTAGGATTTGTTATTTCATTTTCAATTAAAAATTCAGCTTCAGATTTAATTATTTCAATGTAGCTACTTTTTTTGAAAGGTTTCGTTAATTCACTAATCCTTCTTAAACTTCCTTTTGTTTTTGTTTTATTATTTTGAACATCCACAATTACAGTTAAATATGCTTCACCATTATATTTTACTACCCCTGTGACTTGTTTTTTCACTAAATCTATATTTGTATATTCGGGTACGATTCTTAATGGTGCAAAGGTTGTCCATCCCACCGAACTTTGTTTTGATTTCAGTCCAATCTTAAATATAGAATAACTAAAAAGTTTTTTTAATTTAGATTTCATTTTCTCCTCCTAATTTACATGGAATATTTTATCACACCTAGTTCAACTAACCTCCCTCTATAAACATTGAGATATCAACGGTTTCCATCACTTCGTGATTTAAGAAAAATATTTTTCTCCCCTCTGATAAACAGAGTCTTGAATTTATAGATTATATTACCAAGTAAAGCGTACGCTTCGCTAAAACTAATGGAAATCATTAGCTTTTTTATCCATTATTTTGATGCACAATGGATCTCTGCGATGCTTATGACGACGTACCCTCCCATGTCTCTTAGCGTCAACGCGCTTACATTCCTTCGTTCGGTCTATTCATAAGGCAGAGGCCTGCTAAGCTGCCCCGGGGACTCATAGTCTAAGTTTAGTGATATTGCCGGCTTCTCCGTATCATCCTTTTTGCTATAGCTCTTTGATCGAAATGCTTACGCTGCCTCTCCGAGAGAGTAGAGATCTTTCATCATAAGTTGCTCGTTAAAATACACTTTCTTTTTACAAATACCATGTAATATTTTCAGTAATTTACCACAGAGAACTACCATCGATTGCTTACCCCGTAAGGGATTCTGATTCCTTGTTGTGTAGTATTCGTGAAGTTGTTTGAATGCTAGGTTATGCCGAATCAAAGGAACAATCACTTTGAAAAGGATATGTCTAAGTCTCTTACGTCCACGTTTTGATATATGTTTTGACCCTTATGTTGACCAGAAGAGTTTTCACGTAATGTTAGTCCCGCTAGTTTAATGAGTTGGCGTGGATTTTCGTAAAGTGAAAAACTCCCTACTTCGGAAAGTAGATCAACAATTGTCGCATCTCCTAAACCTGGTACTGACGCGAGTAGGTCATATTCCATCGTTGTCTTTGCCAATTCAGTTAATTGGTCATTCACTGCTTCGATTTCAGTTTCTAATAAGCGAAACTGACGTAGGAGTGTGGCGATTTCATGTTTGGCCATCTTTTGTCCTTCTGTCAGTCCTATAGAGTTTGAAGCCTTTTCAATCAGTAGCTTAGCTTTTGGTAGTTGTGGAGCTCTCATACCCCCTACCTGACGGTAGAAAAATACAAGTTCTTCCGCGGTTTTCCCTTGAATGTCCTGTGGCATTGGTGTTCTTTCTAATGCAGTAAGTGCCATTTTTCCGAAAGTAGGAAAGACTTGAGTGAATTCAGGAAAATATCGATCGAGCCAACGAATGATTCGATTTTTAATACTTGCTAGATCTTCCGTTAACTTTAATCTAAGAGTAGAACCAATCCGTAGTTCAGCTTCTACTTCTTTTAATATTCGTGGATAGCTAAAGCGTCCATCTTTCAATAACCGTGCGATGACTAATGCATCTTTTTTATCATTCTTAGTCGGCAAATTATCATCAAGTTCTTTCGAACGTTTGACGTGCATTGGATTCACCATGACAAGTGGGATTCCGTATTGATCTAAGAAATAGGCTAAGTTCATCCAGTAGTGGCCTGTAGGCTCAATCCCTATTATTACTTCAGTTTTCTTAGCTTCCTTCATCATTTGACGAATCTTTTCATACAAATTTTCGAAGCCTTCTTTCGATTGATGTACCGCAAAAGCTTTTTCTATTACTCGCCCGCGTTCATCGACAAAACATGCGTAATGAATACGCTTAGCAATATCCATGCCGACAACCAGTGTATTTTCAGTAACTTGATTAATTTTGTTATTCCATTTAGAATGCATAAAGGAGTCCTCCTTGTTTGTTGATGGGTCAATGGTCGTTGACACTCATGCATCATACTAGAGGGCTCCTTTTCTTTCAAGAGCTCGAACATCCTTCAAACAGGAATGCTGCCCCGTTAGTTCAATAAGAAAAAAGAGCTGCATAAGCAACTCAATGATCTTCAAATAAAGCCCCCGTTAGTTGAAGAAGGATTGTTCTTTGTTAGGTTTGATGTATAAATCAATTCTTTCTTTAGCACTTTCACTCTTACTCCACCATTCAACAATCATGTAAATATTATTTATTTCGTTTAATGTAATAGGGGTTCCATCTTCGTTCAGATATGTCCCACCTTCAATTGCGCCAGTTGACTCCTCTGCAATATCAATTCCAGCACCAGTTACTGCACCAGTATGCACTACTACATCATTATCGTTAATAACTACGTGTGTTTCGAAATAAAAAGAGTCTACAATAGATTTATTTCCATTTTTCATATGTAAAGTTCCATTACCTGCTTTAAAACTTTCGGGTGTTATCACAACTTCGTATCCAGTTAAGTTCCAATTCTGACTTTCTCCCACTAATGATAAATAGTATTTACTAACTGCCTTCTCATTACCATTACATCCCGAAAGTAAAACAACAAGTAATAAAAAAAGCATATAAAAAATTCTTTTACTGTTCAGTATCATAATGACCACCTTTTTTATACTGATTAAGAATGATAAACTTATTTTTTCAGTGTAATTAGCGTTTTCTCTAATATAGAGATGTTTTGAATATCTACTTTATCCAAATCAATTGTTTTGTCAAATTTATAATTTCTATTTTCTCCTTCTTCGCCATACCAACAAGTATATAACTCATAATAATCGCCTTCGTCGAGATATTCATTTAATAACTCACATAATGCTAAAAAATCATTCTGCGATTCTTTTTTACTGACTTTTAGATAAGGATTTTGCTCTTCAGCATCAAAAGATACCCCTACACCATTAGGAAAAAAGATTTCATATACATAAGTAGTTGAAAAATGTTTCTTTACCAACTTTCTGTCTTCGTCGTCCAAAAAGCCTTCTTCCATACTATACGATTCATCAGAACTATGTTTTGGAAAGATGAAATTACATCCAAGATAGTTAACAATACTCACTAACTTTAATCCCTCCTAATTATATTTTTTATTATAAAATACTGCATCTTAGTAATCCAATTTACGATTTAATATCGTTCCCAAAGCGTCGTTTGGGAAAATTTTCGAAATGCTTGTTGTACTAAAGCCCCCGTTAGTTGAAGAAGGAACAGTTTATTAATTAAAAATTTTTGTGATGGCACAGCTATAAACCAATATTAAATATAAAGTGGTAAATCTTTTACACTGTTCAATTGATATATATTTCCTTCCTTGTAATTAGAACCTACTCTGATTCCAAAACCTTTAATTCCTATATTTATTGCTAATTCTACATCAACTGCTGAGTCACCAATCATAAAGGACTCTTCCAAATTAATTTCAGGATATTTATGAATTGCCTGCTTAACCATTCCAATATTAGGCTTCATACAAGTACACCCCTCACATTTACCATGCGGACAATAAAAGACATCAAGCAGTTCAACACCTTGGCGAGTTAACTCTCTCTCCACTTGATTATTTATATCATGGTATTGGTCAACCGTAATATATCCTTCGTTAATAATGTATTGGTTGGTAATAATTATGATTTTATAACCTTTCTTTATGACTTCTTTTAATGTGCTAATTGACCCATCTATAAATACTGGATGCTCTATTCTAGTCCATTCATGATCTAAATAATCTTCAATTATAGTGCCATCTCTATCAAAAAATGCAACTTTCAATTTCTACACTCCTTACAGAATGATTTTTCATTTATTCTTATTCAACTAAACTGCTCCGTTAGTTTAATAAGAAAAAAGAGCTGCAAATGCAACTCAATGATCTTCAAGAAAAGCCCCCGTTAGTTAAAGAAGGATTTATTCATTTTTTAGTATCTCCCAGTTCTAACCAACTCTCGAATAAGGAATCATCTTTTAATTCTAAATAGAATTTCATGAACCTTACGAATTCATCTGTTTTTACTTCTTTATACTTATAAAAAGTATAATATCTTCTTAAAAAATCCTCTGCTGTTTGTTTTCCACCATATTGATTGAAAATCTTAGCTAAGTTTGAATAAGATTGACCATAAATATAATTACTTGGTGTACTCATCAGATACTCGTGTAATGGTAAATTGGAGGGCAATGGTTTAATTTTGTCAGAAAAGTCTATATAACCTAATTCTTTCTCATTACCCATTAGAAATAAAGTAGTTGCAATCTCTGCAATTCCCTCATCTAACCACCCATCGGTGTATGGGTCATTACTTATTATTCCGTAAAACCATTGATGAGCAATTTCATGAATTACGAGATTTTTAATTCCTTCGTTTGTGACAGAGCGCCCCTTAAGGGAGCCTGCTGTTACTACTCCTGGATACTCCATTCCTGGTCCATCTAAAATAATATCTAACTGTTTGTGTGGATATGGTCCAATAATATCATCAAAGTAATCAAAAGATTCAACAGCAGTCTCCATAACCTCATCTAAAAACTCCTCTGATTCACCTGTTCCAAATACTCTTATATTTACGCTATCCGATTTTTTTTGGACAACTTGTGGGTCTTTTAATAGAGCAACAAATATTTCTTTTACATTTTCAATTCGAAATGAATTATTGTTTTCATTAAGTAAACTATCTTCGTCACTGGTTGTAACAAGAGTGTATTCTTTAGGAATATCAAATGTTAGATTAAAATTACTAAAAGTTGTGTGATATGACTCTCCTTTGAAAGTATAATCTTGTTTATTCCATCCTTTTTGATAAGTAGGGACCATTGGATACCATTGAGCGAGATGATAATTACTATCGATTTTTTCGAATCTAAACCCGTCGGTTGGTAAGGTGAAGTGATATTTCATTTGAAAATTAATACTTTCATTTGGAGAAACCGATGTTTTTAAGGGAATGTTAATTGTGTCTTTCTCAAGTGAATATGATGCATCTTGATTTTCAACTTTAACTGACTCAATTTCCACTTCAGAAGGTTGAGTTAATTGTGGAGAATTTTCGGACGTAAACATATTAGGAATAAAATAAAGTTTTAACTCATCCCATTTTTCATTAGAAACATTAAGAATATCTATGGATATATCCGCACTAAAAAGTCCATTGTTATCCATACTTAATTTCATATCATAATTACTTTGGCTTCCAGCGGGTTCTTCATTAGGATTAAAAGCTACCTCTGAACAACCTATTAATAAAAATATACTTAGAACGCAAATAAATAATGTTTTCTTCAAAATATGTCCCCCCTCCTCTATATCGAATATTAAAAACTTAATTTCCTATTACTATATATTCCATATGTACAGCAGGGATTCCTTACTACCTCCTTCTCCGTTAGTTGAAGTATATCCTTCCCAAACCGTCGTTTGGGAAGATTCTTGAAATGATCTTTCACTAAAGCCCCCGTTAGTTCAGTAAAAGGTCTAATATTTTTTTTGTTTGTTTATCATTGATTTTGTAGCTGTCACGCACATCACTAACAAAAAGTGTTATGTTTGATCCAAAATTTTTATTGACATATAAAACTTCTGTCTTACCGTCTTTATACTTCAGCTGAATTTTGTAATCGTGAGGATATACAAGTTCATAATTAGCAGTAACACGATTTGACCTATTAAGGATTCCAGTGATGGTCTTTATTTTTTCCTTGTCGGTAGTGATTTTTCCTTTTTCAATTGGTTCATCATATTTTTGGATAGTCATGCTTTGGATTCCTGAAAATCCGTTATAAAAAAATGAAAATCCTAATGCACACACAAGAATAGCTATAAACGAGTAGATAATAGTTTTTTTCATTAAATCCCCCCATATCTTTCTCATTAGACGTTTATATTGGAAAAAAGTCACAATTCCTAATTCAACTAAACTGCCCCGTTAGTTCAAAAAGAAAAAGCTACCCTAAAGGCAGCCTTATTCTGCTAAAGCACCCGTTAGTTGAAGAAGAAAAGTGAAGCTTATTCCACAATCGCGCCCGATTGTGGAATATTATGATAGTGATAACTGCTTTTTGCTTGTTCATCTAAGCATCTGTAAAATTATTTAAACATTCCCTTTGTAATTCGTTATTTTCCCTTTAGATTTTTAATCGCATGCACCGAATTATCCTGAATGATGCCTGTTTCTACAAAACCTAATGAAGCGTATAATTCTTTAGCTACGACATTATTTTTATGATAAAAGAGATCTACATATTGTGATTCCCCATATGGGAGATTTTCAATATCCGTCAACATTTTTTCAAAGGCAAGCTTGCCATAGCCTTTCCCCTGATAACGCTTATCAATCATAAAATGCCAAATGAAATAGGCCTTCTTCCCGTAATAAACTTCATTTTGAAATGATTCATGATCCGTCGTATCATAAATATACATCAAAAATCCAACCATCGTATTATTCGCATAAATAGCTAATGGAGAAGCTGGTATACCATCTGTGTTCAACATATGAGCGTCTGCGAAGCATCTAAGGTTAGTAGTTTCTAATATATATTCTTTCTGGTTTTCTTCAACATCAAGCGCTATTACTTCATCTATGTTATCCCCGTTTATTTTTCGTAATTCAATCATCTTTTTATCTCCTCTCCTAATTCAAGCTACTTAATTTTAACATAAATATCCATTTTTAGGTAAGTGCCGTTCAATTATATGCTCTTAAATAGAGTAAATATGAGGGTTCCAAATATTCCTATACCCTTATTTCATAACCTTTCATAATAGAATGATATTCAACAATATGGCCCGATTGTTGAACTCAAGTTAAACAACGCTCTTCAACTAATCTGCCCCTTTAGTTCAATAAGAAAAAAAGAGCTGCATATGCAATAATCTTCAAGTAAAGCCCCGGTTAGTGAAAAAAAGAATCATTCATTACTCTCAATTGGTTTCTTTTTAGTGAAAATCCCTGCAATGATTGTGATAATTCCACCTAACGATACAAGAAGGTGAAAAACAATTAAAGAACCTGTTCCCTCTAAACCGTGTATAACATTAATTTCGTGTAAGGAGAGTGTTAACGGAAAAGTCAAAAACGATAACAGCATGACTACTCCAGTTATTAGTCTATTTTTCTTATTCCCTTCAGTTTTGTGTAAAGAAAAAATAAAAATTATAATTGCTAATCCTATAAAAATAGGTAATGTCATTGTAGAACCCCCTTAACAAATAAAAATTACTATTAAAAACAAATTCTTGTTCAATTAAACTGCTGCGTTAGTTTAAGTGTAACATTTCACAATGGATCACCGAAGCCTACTAGATGTTTTAGACATAAAAATAGACCATCGAAATGATGGTCTTGTTTAACTAAAGCCCCCGTTAGTTCAGTAAAAGGTCTAATATTTTTTTTGTTTGTTTATCATTGATTTTGTAGCTGTCACGCACATCACTAACAAAAAGTGTTATGTTTGATCCAAAATTTTTATTGACATATAAAACTTCTGTCTTACCGTCTTTATACTTCAGCTGAATTTTGTAATCGGGAGGATATACAAGTTCATAATTAGCAGTAACACGATTTGACCTATTAAGGATTCCAGTGATGGTCTTTATTTTTTCCTTGTCGGTAGTGATTTTTCCTTTTTCAATTGGTTCATCATATTTTTGGATAGTCATGCTTTGGATTCCTGAAAATCCGTTATAAAAAAATGAAAATCCTAATGCACACACAAGAATAGCTATAAACGAGTAGATAATAGTTTTTTTCATTAAATCCCCCCATATCTTTCTCATTAGACGATTGGAAAAAAAATACAATTCCTAATTCAACTAAACTGCTGCGTTAGTTCAATAAGAAAAAGCTACCCTAAAGGCAGCCTTGTTCTGCTAAAGCCCCCGTTAGTTGAAGAAGAAAAGTGAAGCTACAGTAGTATCTAATGGCTCTATCTAACCGAGTGATCTCACGGACGGAAAGTAGCTACTGTGCTCTTTACCAATTGACCGCTCTCTATTGCAGAAATCACTTTAAAGATTTAGAAGTGTTAAGATGGAAATCTTTCAACAGAGCAAATATGGTATAAAAAAACCAACTATCTGATGGAAATCAGATAGTTGGCTTTTTGCCATACGCACACTATTACCATTAACGTAGCAGACGCATTGTATCAATTCTCCAATAATTATGTGCTATGACCATATTACTTAATTGTGGCGTAGAAATAGCGTGAACCATTTACTATTATTAATCCTCTGTTTCATCCGGTAATAATACTTGAAGCCCATCTTGTGTCATAACATTGTCTTTAAAAGGTTTTACGTTATAATATTCGTCTAAATCATGTAAAATCATGTGAAGTTCATCTAAAATTGGATCCCTCTTACTTATCTCCTCGTCAAGAACGCGTTGTGTAATTTGTTTGGCTTGCGTTAATTCCTCTAAATTTTCTTGACTTGGCTCAATGTTGCCTAATAAGAGCAATATTTCGTTTAAATATTTAATATAAATAGTATGAGTGGGAATCTCATTACCTCTAACTGCTCCCATAAAAATAGTATTTTCTGTAATGGCAGCAGCTTTGAGGTGAGCAGCAAATAAATTATAATTTGGATCTGAAAAATCATACTCGACACGTTTATTTGTCTCTGTATCTACTCGAGTAAAGGTAATTGGATCCCAATAAGAATATTTAGCGCTGACTTTTAATTGTTTATGTTCTTTATCTACTTCACTTGTGATTACAGCATTTGAATCTCCACTATTAGGAGGGGTTTGATTATTCAACTGAGTGGAATCTTCGGCACTCTCTTGAACATCGTTATTAGCGAACATAGTGTAACCGAAGAAAATTAATCCAATTGTGAAAGTGAATGTAAGTGCATTTTGTAAATAATGAGGTTTGGACATTTTCTTTTGTTCAACTTTTTGAATTTTGTTTAATACATTCCTTTTGTTCTCTTCTGTAAATGTAACGTTGATTTTCTTTTCGAAATCCAATTCCTTTAATTGTTTATCCATGAATGATGCCTCCTACTTCATTAAGTATTGAATCTTTTAACTTTTTCCGGGACCTTAATAGGCGAGATTGTAAGGTGCTTTCCTTTTCATTTAAGATGGCGCAAATTTCTTTAATGGATAATTCTTTGTAATAATAAAGGATTACGACTTCTCTATATTTGATAGGTAAATCCATTACTTTTTCAAATAGACCTTTATTTAAGGAGTTTTGTAAATATAGCTCCGATAGGTCTTCTTGCTTCGAGGAAACGCTTGATTGCTGTCGAGTTAATCGCTCAATTAAATTGAAATGACGTAATCGTTCACGTTTTAAATGATTTTTGCATTTATTTGCAGCAATTGAATAAATCCAGCTTTTTAGCGATGAATTCCCTTTAAAAGTATGTATATTTTGATAGATGGACACAAACACTTCTTGGGTTACATCCTCCGTATCCGCTTCATTTTTTAAATACATATAAACAAACTTTTTTATTTCAGTTCCATATGTATCCATAATATCCACTATTGCTTCAAGCGGATTTGATTTAATGGCATCTAATTCACTTTGCTTCAATTCCATTCAAAAACCCTCCTTACTTTCCGTTTAAATAATAAGACACTACAAATAGATAAAATATTGCACTTTTTTGGAATTTTTTTATTTTTTATTAACATACTATAAATTCTACTTAGACAATCTATGCAATTAATACTGATTATAAAGAAAAATCATTTGAAGTATTTTCACCATTTCCGAATAAAAGTATGTGCTTATTTCGTTATTGCTCCACAATCTGGCCCGATTGTTGAACACAAGTTAAACAACACTCTTGAACTAAACTGCCCCGTTAGTTCAATAAAGAAAAAAAGAGCTGCATATGCAACTCAATAATCTTCAAGTAAAGCCCCCGTTAGTTGAATAACACAATCCCTTATTTCGCTTCCACAACAAAACTTGTATAAGGCTTTTCATCAATAGTTACATCAATTTTCCATAACCCTAATTTGTCAAATCCGAATTTCGCTGCATTCTGTTCCATTTCAATATTTTTTTCATGAAGTTTGACAGATTCACCAGTTTCTTTATGTGTAGCCGTCATTTTATATTTTTTTCCATTAAGTTCTTCGAGACTATCCAAGAAATAAACTGCATAAAGTCTTCCTTGTTTTGCTGGAAACTCAGGTTCATTGCTTTCTCCATTTACTTTAATAACACCAAATTTCCCTTCAGTTCCATGCAAAGTTAGATTATCGACATTGAATGTAGGACTTAAATTCCAATCTCCATCATTAGCTTTTTCTTCTGTACATCCTAAAAGTAATAAAACTAAAACAAGCAACAAAATACTTATTCTCTTCAATCGAATAATTGAAATGTCAATTCCTCCTTTGTTTCATCTGTTTATTCTTTAAACATATGATAAAAATGCACATAGAAATATTCTTCAATTGAATCTAATCCCCTTTTTGGCGTCCTTCCAAATATACCTGCTTATTGAACTAAACTCCCTCTATAAACATTGAGATATCAACGGTTTCCATCACTTCGTGATTTAAGAAAAATATTTTTCTCCCCTCTGATAAACAGAGTCTTGAATTTATAGATTATATTACCAAATGAAGCGTACGCTTCGCTAAAACTAATGGAAATCATTAGCTTTTTTATCCATTATTTTGATGCACAATGGATCTCTGCGATGCTTATGACGACGTACCCTCCCATGTCTCTTAGCGTCAACGCGCTTACATTCCTTCGTTCGGTCTATTCATAAGGCAGAGGCCTGCTAAGCTGCTCCGGGGACTCATAGTCTAAGTTTAGTGATATTGCCGGCTTCTCCGTATCATCCTTTTTGTTATAGCTCTTTGATCGAAATGCTTACGCTGCCTCTCCAAGACAGTAGAGATCTTTCATCATAAGTTGCTCGTTAAAATACACTTTCTTTTTACAAATACCATGTAATATTTTCAGTAATTTACCACAGAGAACTACCATCGATTGCTTACCCCGTAAGGGATTCTGATTCCTTGTGGTGTAGTATTCGTGAAGTTGTTTGAATGCTAGGTTATGCCGAATCAAAGGAACAATCACTTTGAAAAGGATATGTCTAAGTCTCTTACGTCCACGTTTTGATATATGCTTTTGGCCCTTATGTTGACCAGAAGAGTTTTCACGTAATGTTAGTCCCGCTAGTTTAATGAGTTGGCGTGGATTTTCGTAAAGTGAAAAACTCCCTACTTCGGAAAGTAGATCAACAATTGTCGCATCTCCTAAACCTGGTACTGACGCGAGTAGGTCATATTCCATCGTTGTCTTTGCCAATTCAGTTAATTGGTCATTCACTGCTTCGATTTCAGTTTCTAATAAGCGAAACTGACGTAGGAGTGTGGCGATTTCATGTTTGGCCATCTTTTGTCCTTCTGTCAGTCCTATAGAGTTTGAAGCCTTTTCAATGAGTAGCTTAGCTTTTGGTAGTTGTGGAGCTCTCATACCCCCTACCTGACGGTAGAAAAATACAAGTTCTTCCGCGGTTTTCCCTTGAATGTCCTGTGGCATTGGTGTTCTTTCTAATGCAGTAAGTGCCATTTTTCCGAAAGAAGGAAAGACTTGAGTGAATTCAGGAAAATATCGATCGAGCCAACGAATGATTCGATTTTTAATACTTGCTAGATCTTCCGTTAACTTTAATCTAAGAGTAGAACCAATCCTTAGTTCAGCTTCTACTTCTTTTAATATTCGTGGATAGCTAAAGCGTCCATCTTTCAATAACCGTGCGATGACTAATGCATCTTTTTTATCATTCTTAGTCGGCAAATTATCATCAAGTTCTTTCGAACGTTTGACGTGCATTGGATTCACCATGACAAGTGGGAATCCGTATTGATCTAAGAAATAGGCTAAGTTCATCCAGTAGTGGCCTGTAGGCTCAATCCCTATTATTACTTCAGTTTTCTTAGCTTCCTTCATCATTTGACGAATCTTTTCATACAAATTTTCGAAACCTTCTTTCGATTGATGTACCGCAAAAGCTTTTTCTATTACTCGCCCGCGTTCATCAACAAAACATGCGTAATGAATACGCTTAGCAATATCCATGCCGACAACCAGTGTATTTTCAGTAACTTGATTAATTTTGTTATTCCATTTAGAATGCATAAAGGAGTCCTCCTTGTTTGATGATGGGTCAATGGTCGTTGACACTCATGCATCATACTAGAGGGCTCCTTTTCTTTCAAGACCTCGAACATCTTTCAAACAGGAATGCTGCTCCTTTAGCTTAACAACAAAAAAGTGCGTAATCCTTCTTAGATCAACGCCCCCGTTACTTCTATAAGAACAATTATACTTCGTAAATTACGAAAAAAAATAAGTATGTCATTGGAATAAGAATTAAATGTGCAATAAATATTGCCAGTGAATACTTATTATTTTTTTGCAATTTCATACTTCTTTTGAAGAAGAAATTCAAAACAATAGCACCAATTATCGTGACTAATATACCGAAAATAATAAAAACATTTTCCTGTGATTGTTCAGGAAGTAAAAGACCACCAAACATTAGTAATATAAAAGGTATATAGCTCACAGGATAAACAAGAACATAAGAAATAAAATATATAATATATCCAAACCATACTTTCTTTGCCATTTGTTTTTTCTTTCAAATTTATATTCTATCTAAAAAAATTTCGTTATCGATCGTCTCACAAGGAGATTATTTTGTTTTGTGTAATTAGTGGAATAATTATTCAACGTATCCAACTATTATCCTGCTTATTGAAGTAACCTGCATCGTTAGTTGAAGTATAACCTTCC
This sequence comes from Solibacillus sp. R5-41, assembly GCF_002736105.1. Classification (NCBI taxonomy): domain Bacteria; kingdom Bacillati; phylum Bacillota; class Bacilli; order Caryophanales; family Caryophanaceae; genus Solibacillus; species Solibacillus sp. R5-41. Next base: position 2,635,609 of record NZ_CP024123.1, read on the forward strand.
CAAAGCGTCGTTTGGGAAAATTTCCGAAATGTTTTGCACTGTGATGTTAATGTTTCAACTTCTTTATTATTAGAATAACGGTTACCAAACCTTAGAATCATGCGTGATTCATTAAGAAGTTTGTTAAATTCGGTGCTAATATTATTAACTTATTGAATTAGCTATTTCCATTAAAATTTCTAAGGCATTATCAGATACCTTTTTATCTAGACTTAGAATATATTGCAATCCATTTTTATCAAATGTCAAAATATTAAAACCTGTTACGGCAGTACTATAAATTGCATCATTACCATCATTTAATTTTAATGTTCGATCTATCTTTTCTCCCTCAAACTTTACTTTAAAATCAATTGGTCTTACTTGAATTTGATAATGATTTTCCCCTGTATTTTTATTTATATATTTGATTTCGAGGGAGTCATTATCTGACCCCTCCGAATTATTGAACCTTCCAAAATTATGAGTAAATGTAATTGGTGGTATCTGAAGAGGCAATGCAATTTCTTGTTTAAAATGCTTTTTACTTTTTTCAACTGCCTTATTAACTTCTTCATAACCTATATCTAGAAATTTTTTTTCAAATTGATAATTCTTTGCATAAGATGCCGTAGTCATAAAAACAAAGATAAGAACGAATAAGGACAATATAATTCTTATTTTTTTCTTCATAAATAATCCTCCTAATGCTTTTTCTATAACGTAACATTCTACTGTTGTAAATATAATAATATGAATAAAAAAGTCCCCAAAGTGTCGTTTGGGAAAATTTTCGAAATGCTTGTTGCACTAAAGCCCCCGTTAGTTTAAGTGAAACTCTTCACATTTTCTCGAAAAGCTTAAAACTACTCTAACTGATAAAAAGTTATGAAGGAGAACGTTGTTCTCCCTCCTCTTCCTCACTACTGAAGCATAGTTGAAGAGTCCTGATTAATTTTTGCTCCACAAAAGGGCCATTTAATGGAATAACAACTTTTAAAATAAATTTATTCGTTTACGAAGTTCGAATATAACTAACTGTAAAAAATATGAAAATAAATTCTTTTATAATATTGACAATGGAAACAAATTACAATAAAATTTGATTGATTAATCAATCATTTTATGAAAGGAGAATCTAAATGGAACCTGGACTTACTAAAGATGAAAAAAAGAAAAAAAAAAGATCTACTATCCTAAACGCTGCAATTAAATTATATAGTGAGAATGGTTTTGCAGAGACAAAAGTTGCCGAAATAGCAAAAGAAGCAGGAGTTAGCTTTGGTACCGTATTTACGTATTTTGATTCAAAAGAAGCACTTTATGAATCAGCAATTTTGGAACCATTGGAGGAAATCAAACCATATTTTATTGAGATAGAAGAACACTTTAAAGGTGAGCCTCTTGAAGTTGTGAAAGAAATGATAGATTGCCATGTACAACTCTTTTCAATGAGAAGTGAATACCTACGTCTAATTCAGCAGGTTCTTGCGAGACCCGATCGATTTCCAAAGCTTTTTAAAGAACTAAACGATTTCGTAAATGCATTTATAGACAGTATTCATCCGGTTATTGAAGCAGGGCAAAGGCTAGGTTACTTTTATGAAGAATCACCTTCATTAGTTGCTGAGTCGTACTTATCCATCTTAAATGGAATGCGTTTAACGTTTATTGATGAATATACAAACTTGATGTGGAAGGATATAACGATACAAGCCCTGAGATTATTTGGACCTATCTCTAATAAATAAGGAGGGATTTATATGAAATTGAGAGATATCCATCCCAACGTCAAACTTCGCCTGGCCATGCAATTTCTTGGTAGCATTATTTCCATGGCTGTTATACCTTTTCTGGCAATCTATTTTACTCAGAAAATCGGAGCTACTAAAACGGGTATTATTCTTATAATAATTGTGATTAGTGGGATCATTGGAGGGTTTATGGGGGGGCATATCTCAGACAAAATAGGCCGGAGAAAAATAATGATTTATTCTGAACTTGGTATATTGCTTTCGTATCTGTTTATAGCACTTTGTAATTCTCCTTGGTTTAACCTTCCTTATATTACCGCAGCATTCTTTATCATCAATATGTTTTTTGGAGGAATGTTTCAGCCTGCAGCACAAGCTATGATTATTGATGTTACTAATTCCGAATCGAGAAAGCTCGTATTTACAATTAGCTACTGGTTGGGGAATTTATCAACTGCTATTGGAGGAATCATTGGAGCATTTCTTTTTAAAAACCACTTGTTTGAGTTATTTATTGGGATTTCACTCATCTCTTTGTTATCTGTATTCATGACCGTATTCTTCATCACAGAAACCTATACACCGTTACCTTCATCTAAGTCTTCTAATTATAAGAAAAAATTTTCATCAATAGAGATGTTTCAAACCTATTCAACCGTTTTAAAAGATAAGCTGTTTATGTTTTATATTTTCGGTGCGATCTTGATCTATTCCTTGGAACAGTCTTTAACAAACTATATTGGGATTCGTCTTGAAAAAGATATACCCCATCATTCAGCTTCATTGTTTGGAATAGATTTCATGCTTGATGGCACAAAGATGCTGGGTATTCTCCGAACGGAGAATACAATTCTTGTAGTTCTCCTATCAAGTGTTGTATTAATCTTATTTAGAAATTGGAGTGATCGCTGGACTCTAGTTACAGGAATGTTGATCTTTTCTATATGTTTTAGTGCTTTTGCTTTTACAAACAGCGTGTTGTTTCTTTTTATTGCCATGTTTATTGGAACAATTGGTGAACTGATGTACGTTCCTATTAAACAGGCAATGTTAGGGGAACTTGCACCACCAAACGCTCGTAGCACCTATATGGCTTTTAATAGCTTGACTTTCTACGGAGCAATGATTGTATCTTCGTTGTTGATCATCGTTGGAGAGTGGATTCGCCCCATATATATGGGGGGATTGCTTCTTATTCTAGGGTTAACTGGTACATTTTTGTACTACATAATAACAATAACGCTAGAATCTAAAGTTAGTGAAAAGAATGAAAGTAAAGTACCTGTTTCTTATTAAAGGGTTGCTTTTCCACTAATGTATGAAAAGAAACTAACTAGAAAACGATTTTCCGCAATCGGGCGCAATTACTGAGCAAGAAGTAAAAGGGTGATACATATTATATATGATTAATATGTATCACCCTTTATTTTTATGATTTGTTACAATTTAGGTCTTGATAATTTCAAAATGGTGCAACTTTCTTTCAAAGTTCAAAACTACCTAAAATCCTTTTTCTTGGTCATCATATTCACCCCTTTGTGTTTTTTCTTAAAACTTCCTTGTATTAACTCTTCGACGTCATTCAAATATACAGGCTTCTCTTCTTCAACTAACCTGCCCCGTTAGTTCAAAAAGAAAATCTACTCTAAAGGCAGCCTTATTCTGCTAAAGCACCCGTTAGTTGAGTAACATTTCTTATTTAAGTATTTTGCTTAATCGCTTCTTCTACGTAAGTAAGAAGATTACTGTATGGGGAGTTCCCTTTCAAAAATTGCGATACCACATTCAAAGGTAATATCACCATATCCCTCTTTTTAGAATAAAGAACACTCTGTGTTTTGCTATTACTAAACTCTCCATCAAGACTGGGAGAGTAATTACGTACAGAATCAGACTCATACCAGTAAAAGTCTTGATTAATATAATTTTTGATAACCTCACCAATATACGCACCTATTCGAACCACAAAATTATCAAAATGCTTATTTAACAGTTCAGTACCAAAATCCGTATTTATTAATCTTTTTGCATACATATCAATGTAACGAATACTCTCGATAGTGAAGTCTAAATTTCTTTTAGTTAGGTTCTCTTTATCCCAGGAATCATCTGATACATCCCGATACATTAATTTTGCAATGCCTTTTAAATCATCTTTTTTTAATTTTGCTATATTTAAAAAACTAAACATAAGATGGGATTTCTCCTTTATCAATTGTCTACGAGTAAAGCTATGATAATTATATCTCTTATTCCGCTAACCTGCCCCGTTAGTTGAATAAGAAAAAAGAGCCGCTTAATCGCTCAACGGACTTTCACTAAAGCCCCCGTTAGTTGAATAAGAACAGAGACGCTTATGCAACAATCCCGCTAAGAATAAACGGCAAGACGACTTCAAAAAGTCCAATCCAAAAATATAGTTTATTATTGAGTGTGTGGTTTTTTCTTGGATTGGAACAGACTAATCACTGATAAACAAAGTGCACCGATCAGTGCTTTAAAGCAGATAACGAAATGGAACCTACATCAATTGAGATCCTCAAATGAGGCTTATGATTAGCAAGAGACTATATTTTTTCATTTGATTTGCCCCTTTCACCATAATAGTTTGTACCAACAACACCGATGATAATGATAATAGATCCTACAATGTGGTATA